>CAXXXA010000001.1:0-5333 GCA_963666515.2 Binatia bacterium | reverse complement strand
GCTTCGATGACAGGTGGAACCTCACAGGCTTCGAGCGCGTAGCCGTTGGCCGTGAGCCCTTCTGGATTGGGAAGGCTTCCGCCTTCGACGCGCCTACGAGCGACGTCAGAACGCCCTCGCCCAAGCTCGCTGGCTGATCCGCGCCTGCGGCTTCAGGTTGTAAGGAGCACTAACAGCAATGACGAGATTCGAGAGAGCGCGGCAGGTATGGTCACTGCTCGTCTGTGCTGCCAGAGGCCGCAAAACGTACACCTATGAGGAACTCGCGTCCACGCTCGGGATGAAAGTCGGTGCCGCAAGGGCAATGTGGCAATTCCTCCATCCGATCATGTGCTATTGCAAGGCTAAGCGCATCCCCCCTTTGACAGTTCTCGTCGTTAACAAGAGCACCCGTCGGCCGGGCTCGGGCTTGACAACGCTTGATGACGTCAACCGGGATCGGGACCGAGTGTTCGCCTACGACTGGTTCGCGATGGAACCCCCAACGGCCGATAATTTCGAGAGGGCCGTTCAGAACGCTTAACCTATTTCAAACTGAGACACTACCGCCATCTATGCCTCCTTGACTATACCTAGAGGCCCCGCGGTACAAATCCACAACATCGGCCACCAAACACAAGAGGCCGGGAGCCACCCGACCTCTTGCTGATGTGGTGGCCCCGCGTGAACCTAGACGGGCGCGGGACGGTACCGAATCGCGAGAGGCACCTTAAACCTCCTCCCGTGAGCCGTCAAGCGCGCCCGTCCTTCGACGAGAAGGATGCAAGAGCCGTGGCATACAACCTGTTCATCGCATACGACTTGTACAAGCCAGGTCAGAACTATGAGGCTGTGAGAGACCGCATTAAGGAACTGGGGACATGGTACCCGTTCCAATTGTCATTGGTCTACGTCCACACCAGCTTCACTCCCCAGCAGGCCTACCCCGACTTCCGCAACTCGGCACGCGATTCGGCTAATTTGACGGTTTTCGGCCGGGAAAGTGGCGGATTTCCGGGCTTTGCCTCTCCAGAACCGCGTGTAGTGCCGACCTACCCCCTTGATCGGGCTGGCAAAGCGCCGGACCCTTTGCGCATGTTCGTGCGCTGCAAGAAACGTTTCAAGGACGGCAAGGAGCATCGCTACTGGAGCGTGGTGGAGAACGTCCGGGTCCGCGGCGGCCGGGTCGTTCAGCGCCATGTCCTCTATCTCGGCGAGATCAACGACAGCCAGCGCGCGGCGTGGTGCCGCTCGATCGAGGTGGTGGAGGGCAAGTCCCAGTCCCGCCAGATGGCGCTGTTCCCCGAGGATCGGGAGGCGCCGGCGCTGAACTGCGAGGTGGTCAAGATCAACGTCGCGGAGGTGTCGCTGCACGAGCCGCGCCAGTGGGGGGCGTGCTGGCTGGCCCTGGCCTTGTGGGAGCGCCTGGATCTGGACCGCTTCTGGGGGCCGCGCCTGCTGCCGAGCCGGCAAGGCACACGGTGGCTGGACATCCTGAAGATCCAGGCCTGCTACCGGCTGATCGATCCGGGCAGCGAGTGGCGCCTTCACCGCCACTGGTACGAGCACAGCGCGCTTCGCGATCTGCTGGGCAGTGATCGGGCGATCGCCGACGACACGCTCTATCGCTGTCTCGACAGGCTGCTGTCGCACAAGCAGGACTTCTTCTCGTTCCTGCGCGCCCGCTGGGCGGCGTTGTTCGACGCGCGCTTCGACGTACTGCTGTACGACCTGACCTCGACCTACTTCGAGAGCGATCCGCCGTTCGAGGACAAGCGCCGCTTCGGTTACAGCCGGGACCGGCGGCCTGACTGCGTACAGGTGGTGATCGCGCTGATCGTCACGCCCGAGGGCTTTCCGCTGGCCTACGAGGTGATGCCGGGGAACACCGCCGACCAGACCACGCTGGCGGCGTTCCTTGAGAAGATCGAACGGCAATACGGCCGCTCCGACCGGATCTGGATCATGGATCGCGGCATCCCCACCGAGGAGACGCTGGCCTTGATGCGCGAGGGCGACGCGCCGGTGCGCTATCTGGTGGGCACGCCCAAAGGCCGGCTGACGCGGCTTGAGAAGGCGTTCCTGGACCGTCCCTGGCAGGAGGTGCGCCAGTCCGTGGACGTGAAGCTGCTGGTGGAAGACGGCGAGCTCTACGTCCTGGTGCGCTCGGAAGGGCGGATGCTGAAGGAACGCGGCATGCGCCGGCGGCGGCTCAAGAAGCTGTGGCGACGCCTGGGCGAACTGCGGCGGCAGTCCAACAGCCGGGATCAGCTGATGCTCAAGCTCGGCGCCGCCAAGAAGGAGGCGGGCCGGGCCTGGAGCCTGGTCGACATCCGCGTGCCCGAGACCGACGGGGAACTCGCCGCCAACGGCTTCTCATTCCACCTGCGGCGCGATCGGCTGCGCCGCGTCCGCCGACGCGAGGGCCGCTACCTGTTGCGCTCCAACATGGTCGCCGAGGACCCCGCCACGCTCTGGCGACTGTACATGCAGCTCATCGAGATCGAGCAGGCGTTCAAGGAGCTCAAGCACGACCTCGCGATCCGGCCGATCTTCCATCAGCGCGAGGAACGGATCGAGGCGCACATCTTCGTCTCGTTCATCGCCTACTGCCTGCTGGTGACGCTGAAGAACCTCGCCCGGCCTCGGGCCAACGGCCTCACCCCCCCACGCCATTATCGAGGCGTTCGCCGCCATCCAGATGGTGGATGTCCATCTGCCGACTACCGACGGCCGGCACTTGGTCCTGCCGCGCCACACCCGGCCGAACAAGGAGCTCGAGCTTCTGCTGCACCAGCTTGGCATGACCCTGCCACAACAGCCCGCGCCGCGGATCTGCGCCTGACAGCGCTCCAACCGCCCCTTCCGTTCGGCGCTCTGTAGTGCCGACCTTTAATGTTCCGATCTCGGATTATCAATGGGTTAGCATCTTCGTGACCCCCGAGTTGCGGAAGTCGGGCTACGCCCATGTCGCTCCCGGCGTTGGATGCCAACGACCGCCTTGCGGTCATCAATGCCTCCGGAGGCATCGTCACCACATGGGATCGTCCGCCCATCGACGCGATAAACGCCATCTGGTTCACGCCGTAGCGTGAAGCGATCCGTTCCGCCACCGATCTGTTTGTAAGTAGACATGGCAAAGCTCTCTCGGCTATAGGAGTCGAGAGAGCTGGCCGTTCCCGCGTTTCCCGCCAAGAGCTTCGCGGTACGGCTAGGCAATCAGGTCTTCGTACCTAAGCCTCTTTCCTACCATACCCTTCGCCATGTGAGCCATCTGATCGGCGGTATCGGCCTCGCGGTCTGACCTGCCCCTGTTGACTGGTCCAAGTCGAATGTTAGTGCATTGCGGGTTTGCCGGCCAAGCTGGGTGGCCGGCGGAGCGTAGCGGAGCGGGCACCCAGCTTGGCATGATGATCGTCTCCGGAGCCGGCGGCCGGTATCCTAGGCTGCTGTGTGGCCGCACGGCGTTGTAATGGCACCGCCAAGATTCGATGAGAACCCGGGCTTCCTTGAGGGTGTAGAATATCTCCCCGTTCAGGAGCTCGTCGCGCAGTCGGGCATTGAAACTCTCGATATAGCCATTCTCCCAGGGCGAGCCCGGCTCGATGAAGGCGGTGCGGGCGCCGACTGCGGTGATCCATCGCCGCACGCCTCGGCAACGAACTCCGGGCCGTTGTCGGAACGGATGTAGCCTGGGATGCCACGCAGGATGAACAGGTCGGTCAGCACGTCGATGACGTCGATCGAGGTGAGCTTCCGCCGAACCCGCATCGCCAGGCTCTCGCGGGTGAACTCGTCCAGGACATTGAGCATGCGGAAGGCCCTGCCGTCATACGTCCGGTGATGCACGAAGTCGTAGACCAGACGTGGTCTGCCCGCTCGGCCCGCAGCCGGATGCAGGAGCCGTCGTTCAGCCACAGACGGCCCCGCTTCGGCTGTTTGCCGGGCACCTTCAGCCCCTCGCGCCGCCACAGGCGCTCGACCCGCTTGTCGTTGACCTGCCAGCCGGCGTCGCGCAGCAAGGCCGCGATGCGCCGGTAGCCGTAACGGCCATACTTGCGGGCCAGCTCGATCATGTCTGCGACCAGGCGGTCCTCGTCCTCTCGGCCGCGCGGGATGCGGCGCTGGGTCGAGCGGTGCTGCCCCAGCACCCGGCAAGCACGGCGTTCCGAGACCCCGAGCCGGCCGCAGACATGATCGATGCACGCCCGCCGGCGCGAGGGGCTTAGAAGTTTCCCCCTGCGGCCTCTTTCAGGATCTGCTTGTCCAGTGTCAGGTCGGAGACCGCACGGCGCAGCCGCTCGTTCTCCTTCTCAGCTCCTTGAGGCGACGGAGCTGATCGCCGCTCATCCCGGCGTACTCCTTGCGCCACCTGTAGAAGGTAACCTCGCTGATCCCGAGCTGACGGATCGCGTCCGCCATCGACAGGCCCTGGCCGTGCAGGACTTCTGCCTGCCTCAGCAGGCTCACGATCTCCTCAGGCCTGTAACGCTTCCTTGCCATCGTCGGTCCTCCTCTTTCCATAACCCAAGGGTGGACCAATTCGATGGGGAGGATCAGTGGAACGTGCCCTGATAGCCCCGCTTCAGCATGGCCCAGAACGACTCAATCCCGTTCGTGTGAGCCTGCCTCGCACGTACTCGCCAGCGCTGTGATTGACGGTCTCATGGTCGACGAAGTCCATGCCCTTGTAGGCCTCGCCTCGTCCGTGAACACCTTGGCCCCCGGCGCCGTGTGTTCGGCGACGAAGCTCTTGAGCGTCGACCCGTCCGTACTCTCGACGGAGCGTGCGGAGATCCTGTTGGTGTCCCGGTCCTTGGTGCCGACCACGATGGCCTTCCCAACCGCTCCGCGGCCCGTCAGCTTCGCTCGCTTCTTCTTGGGCATGTTCTTCCGCTTCCCGCCGATGTACGTCTCGTCGGCCTCGACGGGGCCGGAGAACAGCGGGTTGCCGCTCTCGAACGTCTTGCGGATGCGGTGCGGCCAGATGCCACGCCGACTTCTGCGTGATCTCCAGATCGCGGTGCAGCTTCATACTGCTCACGCCCTTTAGGTTCGTCGCCACCAGGTAGAGCGCGATGGGCCAGGTCTGATAGCCGAGCTTCGACCCTTCCATGATGTTGCCGGTCTTGAGCGAGAAGCGCGGCTTGCCCTCGCAGTCGCGGCAGCGGTGCGTCATCGTCTTGTGCCGGGATGCCAGCCTGGACGTTCGTGGTGCCGCAGCGGGGGCAGTAGGGACCGTCGGGCCACATGCGCTTCTCGAACCACACCCGCGCGGCCTCGTCATCGGGGAACATCGCCATCAGCTTCTTGAGGCTGATGCCCTCCGATGGGACTTTCCGGGTGCCTTGTGT
>OY762897.2:597500-4663458 GCA_963666515.2 Binatia bacterium | reverse complement strand
CTCCAGGTTCCCCACGATGTCCCGCAGACTGCTCCGCCCCGCCAATTGCCCCAGCACCATCGCCACGAACTGCCCCCACCGCGTCATCTTCCGCAGCCGCCGCCCCTCGTGGTGCTCCCGCGCCTCCCTCTCAAATTCATGTCTCGGCACCAGCTTGAGTATTTGCCCCAGTACGGTATGATTGTATGCCATGGACCTGAACCTCCCTGTTGATGGGGTTTGGATCATTCCATCATAACACAGGCGAGCTCTTCAGGTCCTCCCCCGTTCGTATTTTTGTGGGACAGCAGTGACCCAGAGAACGCTTTTGGACGAGTGATGGTTGCGGCGCTCCACGCGGAAGATAGCGAGCGATCAGATATCGGTGATGCCGCATTCCGTTGGTTGCAGGGAGACGTGGATACCCTTACGAAAGATGAGACGCAGCAGTTGCGGCTCACAAGAATTCCATCCAAAGAGCGAGGGCGCTTTGGTAGGAATCTACTGATGTCAATGGTCAAGTTCTTGCCGGAGGCAGGCGTACACGGGTTGGTCCTTCTGATGGACGAGGTGGAGACCCTTTTTACCGCAAAGGGGAAAGCCCTGCTCCGCATACTCGCCGCAATGCGCGTCTTTCTCGATAGCCCTGCAGGCGTTCCCAGCGGGGTTCCGCTTTTCGGCCTTTTCTCCGCTGTGCCGGAGGTGATCGACGAAATTGATAAGAAATATGGAGCATTGGCGGGACGCATCGCGGTACGGGGAGCCCCATTTGATGCAGGCAACGATCTTGCCGTGCAGTTGCCACTGGAAAACGTCGAGACGCAAGAGACGTTGCTGACCGCAATCGGCCACAAGCTGATTACCGTAGGAGAGTCTGCCACCGGCTGCTCCTTCGACAAGGAACTGCAACGTCGGAATGCACAACAATTGGCGAAAGTAGCCGCTGAACGGGACCTTGATGTGGGCGCTCGCCGCATGTTCGTGAAGACATGGGTAGGCTTGCTTGACGAGCAGGTGAGGTATCGTGAACGGGAATTCCGTCCCGACGAATTGGCTAGCCGCTACCAAGGTACCTTTGAATCATTGAGGGAACAAGAGCCCGAGGGTGTCGAGCCGTGAAGTCCGGCGATGCGGTTCGACACCCGGTATTGGGGGACGGCGTCGTTGTGGTCGTGGCCTCGCGTGGAGGCGAGTCGGGCGCCGAGGTAGACTTCGGCTACATGCGGGAATGGGTGTCGGCGGCAGAACTCGGCCTTGCGGACCCGTCCAGTATTGAGGCGGATCCGCCCGAGCCGGAAGCACTGCCCAGGCTGGCATTAGATGTCGTCGATGCAAGGCGCGCCATTGTTGCGCTCAGACTTGGCCAGATGCTTGAAGAGAACGTGCTTGACTTGAGCGTTGGCACCGCCTTCATCCAAGAATCCTTAAGGGATGCGGTTGTCGCCGTTGCCCGTGGCGAAACTCGCAGCATATTGTTCAAGGGTTCCTACGGTAGTGGGAAAACACACCTCCTTACAATGTTGGCGGCTCTGGCTTCCAGACATGGGCTTGCCTCGGCGTCGATAACTCTGGACGGTGAAGGTGTCACGCTATGTGAACCCATGGGGCTCATAGAGACGCTGCTTGGCTCACTTCGCTATCCCGGAGAAGCTGCTCCGTGTCGCATCAGTCAACGGTTTGCCAGATTACGTCGGTGTAGCGATCACTCTCTTGTAAAGCAGCGTGTTGGACTGATTGCAGAGGCAGTCTTTCGGATGCCGCTGGGCGCTTTCGACGAACCCGAGGTTGTAGATGTTCTTGAGGATTATTTCTGTTTGGGACTTTCCACCACCCAAGCAAAAAACGAGTTTCGGCGGCTTGGCTACGGCGGATTTTATCCCCCAAAATTGAAGGCATGGCGAGTTGACGAGCGGGTGGAACGATTTGGTGAACTCTTGAGATGCTGGGCAGAATTCTGTGCAGCCACAGGCGCCAAGGGGCTCGTCGTCGTTCTCGACGAAGTGGATGTCGAATACGGAAGTACGCTCGGAGACTCGATGCAGCAGAGGGAGAATAGGAAACGGCGAACGCGGTTGTTGGACATGTTGGGCCAGATTATCGGCCCGCACGGGAATTTTCCGCTTTTGCTTGCGTTTGGAAGCGCGCCGACGAGCGACGACGTGGAGATATCGAACGATGCCGTCCTTGATCTGAAGCAGCGCATCCACCATATGGATGAGATCGACGCTCCTCAGCCAAATCTTGAACAGATGCGCGAGTTGGGTTGTCGACTCCAACGTCTGTATACACGGGCATACCCGGAACTGTTCTCTCAAGTGGACCAGCAGGAGGTCACGACACTGATCACCAATTTCGCGGAGGTCTACGAAGAGGTGAACCTGCCTCCCACAACCCGCGGTTTCGTGCGCGGGACAATCGAGCGGCTGGACATCGTTGCAGAGAGGGCAAGTACCGCGAAAAGTGGATGACGACGGATATGTCAAAATGACGGCCGATGGAGACATCGTCAAGACTCTGGGTACGGTCGGCAGGGCGTTCTTTGGAGGATTTCGGACCCTACGCGAGGTTCAGCGTCGTGCGATACCCTCAATCCTCTCGGGCGAGAACATCTTGGTGGCATCTGCCACCGCGTCCGGCAAGACAGAAGCCATTATCGCGCCACTTGTCGCAAGGGTCATGGACACGAGTGCCGGAGGGCCTCCTCGTGTTCGCATACTCCTGATCGCCCCGACTCGCGCTCTCGTCAACGATTTGGCGGCTAGGCTTGAAGCCCCGCTAACGAGACTGGGTTTGACTCTCGGACGCCAGACCAGCGACCACAGGGACAAGGACAAAGCACCCTTCGTGCTGATCACTACGCCGGAGTCCTTTGATTCCATGCTCGTACGTGACGCGCAGCAGAAGGCCGGCAAGGTGACGGACCACCTGCTTGCCGGGGTCTCGGCAGTGTTCATTGACGAAGCACACCTGTTCGACAGTACCGTTCGTGGCGACCAACTGTGTTGGTTGCTCGGTCGTCTTCGACGTCTGCGTCAGCTAGATGCAACATCACAGAAAGGCTCGATCCAGGCATGCGCGGGCAGCGCCACCGTAGGCGCCCCGGATGACCTTGCACGTCGCTTGCTCGGACCACGAGCGTTGGTGGTGAGAGTTGCGGGGACAAGAGAAATCGACGTATTCGGGACATCAGACAATCCCGTCTGGTTCCCACTTGCGCCGTCTCTCCGCGTGACCAGTCTACGCGAGAGACTGGAGCTCGCCCCCACTGCGGGCTTTCACAACCGAGCGGAACGTCGGATATGGCAAGCTTTGTCGGGGAGTGGCAGTGTCTCGATGCGAAAGGCGCTTATATTCGTGCCGACTCGCAAGCTGTGCGATATGCTGTCCGGTCATCTTGCCCACGCTTTGCCACGTCGGCGAAATCTCAAGGTGCTGGCCCACCACGGTAGTTTGGCCCGGGAGCGCCGGGAAGAAGCCTAAAGGATTTTTGCTTCGATACCCGATGCCGTGCTGGTCGCAACAACCACCCTGGAAGTCGGTGTTGACATCGGTGATGTAGATTTGGTCGCCCTTGTCGGTGCCCCGCCCGGTACACGCTCGCTATTGCAGCGAATTGGGCGCGCGGGACGCAGAATCGGTCGGACGAGAGTGCTGGGCCTTCCTCGGACTGGGATTGAGCAAGCTGCGTTAGCAAGCATGTTGCTGGCCGCACGAGACGGTGCCTTTGAATCAGAGGGATACGCTCACAGGTGGTCGGTATTCGTGCAGCAAACAGCCAGCTTCGTGGCACAAGGGCGGCCGCGCGGACGCAGACGTTCAGATCTGCTCGCCTTGGCCAAAGACGTTTGGCCAGGAGAAACGGCCAACGTCGTCCTTGATCATCTTCTTGAAGTCGAAAATCTGGTCGAGAATCAGGGAAGATTCATCCTTGGAGAATCCTGGGCCGATGCCTTCGATCAAGGCGGCCACGGTATGCACGCCAATCTAAGAACATCTGGAGGCGTACCGGTGGTCGATGCCGGCACGGGCGAGGTCATCGCTCGTGTTGGCGGACAGCCCGACATGACCAAGGATATCGCGCTCGGTGGACAACGCTGGGATGTCTCATACGTTGATGGAGAGTTCTTGTTGAAAGCCAAGGACGCTGGCCCCGTTAGGGAAGGCTTTGAGTATGCGAGCAGAAGTGCCCCGACCAGCCTCGAGTACGCCGGACATGTGCGATGCGGCTTGGGTTTAGGAGAACTCGACGCACCCTTTTTCGATTCCCCCGATGGGCCGATATGGCTTCATTTCGGCGGAAGCGCATACCAAACCTTGCTATGTCGCATCCTGCCGAGTTTGCGCCCGGTCAGCGCCCTGGGAGGGCTTGCTGTCAAGGGAACCCCGACAAGGAGTGCGCTGGACGAACTTATTGTGCAGGAGGACGTGTTGTGCGGTACGGTGGACCAAGTATTCGCGGACCTCGAACCAATGCTTGCGGTGGGCCCCTACCAACGTGACCTTCCCGACCAGTGCCGCAAGAAAATCGTGGCGGACTTGGTCGGTATTCAGGCCTTCCAGAACTGGCTGAAGACTCGCCGGCTATGGAGAATCACACCCAACGACCCACACTGGAACCGTTTACAGGTTATCTTGCCGGAGCGATGACAAATAGCCTGTCCGTGGCGCCTGGAAACCCAGGCCCGGCAGGAGTGTCTGCTTGGGGGGCCATCGAAAAGGGGACGAGCAAGTCCGCGTGGTGCCTCGGCAGCGGAGATTATTTCATCGCGGCCATCACCTTACGCGGACCGAGACCCTATGCATCGAGTTGTTGAGGTAGCCCTTGGGATTCCACGCGATGGCGAAGGGCTGGCTGGTCCCGGTGTCGTCGGTCGCTCGAGCCCAGACCTCGTAGTAGCCCTTTCGAGGAAACTCCAGCATCGCCCACCACCGCCGCCACGCATGGCGGTTGGCCGGACGCGCGAGCGCGGCCTTCTGCCAGGAAGCCCCGAAGTCGATGGAAACGTCGACCCGCGCAACCTCATTGTCACCGGCCCACGCGTGCCCCGCCACCGCCAGGTCCCGGCCTGTGACGGAAAGCCCGGTCCTCGGAGTCGTGATCAGGGATTTCACCGGCATGGAACCGATGATGGCCATCGAGCTGTCCGGCACCTTCTCGCCGGGCTCGATGGGGTATTCCGGGACGCGGTAGGCGCCGCCGGTCATCTTTGCCCCGTCATGCACCATGTCGCGCAGCCAGATCCGAGTAAGCCACTTCTGGGAGCAGGAGCCCGACCAGCCGGGGACCACCAGCCGCAGCGGCGCGCCGTTCATGGGATGTAGCGGCCCGCCGTTCATGCCGAAGGCGATGAGGTTGCCGGGGTCCATCGCCTTCTCGATAGGCACCCCGCGGGAAAGCGGCAGCTTCCCCTTTTCGCCGGACACATGTGTATCGGCGCCGACATGAGCCGTGTAGACGACGTTCTCCTTGACGCCGGCAGCTTTCAGAACGTCGGCGAGACGGACACCCGTCCACTGCGAACAGGCCACCGCGCCCAGCGTCCACTGGTTGCCGCCCACCCGCGGGCTGAAAAATGCCCGGCCATTGCCGCCGCATTCGATGGTCAGCCGCCGCGTCACGACCTCGAAACGCTCCCTCAGGTCCTCGATGCTCAGCGTCATGGGCCGGTGCACGAGACCGTCTATCCGCAGACGCCAAGTGGCGGGGTCCATCTCCTCGGGAGCGATGCCGTTGTTCCGGATGAAATGCCGGGCCGTCGGCGTGACCGGGTCATCAAGCAGATGAGCCGGCGTTTCGGCGTTCAGCGGCCGACGGCCGAGGACGATGAGACCGTCCTTGCCCTCGATTCCCGGCGGATCGGCGGCAAGAGCCTCCGGACTGAAACCGGCCGGCATGTTCCGGTGGAAGGGAATCGCCGCGCCGACCGCCGCCGCCATGGCTGCAACGCCGGCCCCCTTGAGAAAACCGCGGCGATCCGTGGGACTATCCCTCGTACTCGAACACCAGCTCCCCGTCCTTCTCGTCGACGCGGACGCGGCCGCCGTTCTGGAGCTGGCCGAAGAGGATCTCGTCGGCGAGGATTTTCTTGATCTCGTTGTCGATCAGGCGGGCCATGGGGCGGGCGCCGAACTGGGGGTCGTAGCCGCGCTCGGCGAGCCAGGTGCGGGCGGCGGGCTCGAGCTGGATGGTGACCTTGCGCTCGTTCAACTGGGCGTCGAGCTGGGTGATGAACTTGTCGACGATCTTCTCGATGACCACGGGGCTCAGGGAGTTGAAGAAGATGGTGGCGTCCAGGCGGTTGCGGAACTCCGGGCTGAACATCTTCTCGATGGCTTCCTTGCCCTTGCCGACGTTGGAGTTGTGGGCGAAGCCCAGGGCGGTGCCGCTCATCTCCCGGCCGCCGGCGTTGGTGGTCATGATCAGGATGATGTTGCGGAAGTCGGCCTTCTTGCCGTTGTTGTCGGTCAGCGTCGCGTGGTCCATGACCTGCAGCAGCACGTTGAACAGGTCCGGGTGCGCCTTCTCGATCTCGTCCAGCAGCAGCACCGCGTAGGGGGTCTTGCGGATGGCGTCGGTCAGGAGCCCGCCCTGGTCGAACCCGACGTACCCCGGCGGCGCCCCCAGCAGGCGCGACACCGTGTGCTTCTCCATGTACTCGCTCATGTCGAAGCGCAGGAACTCGATGCCCATGATCTGGGCCAATTGCTTGGCAGCCTCGGTCTTGCCCACGCCGGTGGGGCCGGAGAACAGGAAGCAGCCGGTGGGCTTCTCGGGCTGGCCCAGGCCGGAGCGCGACAGCTTGATGGTGCTGGCCAGGGCGTCGATGGCCTCGTCCTGGCCGAAGACCACGAGTTTCAGATCCCGGTCCAGGTTGCCGAGCTGCTCCCGGTCGGAGCTGGAGACACTGCGCGGCGGGATCTTCGCCATGGTGGCGACGATCTGCTCCACGTCCTTGGGGCCGATGGTCTTCTTGCGCTTCTCGGCGGGCTGAATCCGCACCGACGCGCCCACCTCGTCGATGACGTCGATGGCCTTGTCCGGCAGGAAGCGGTCGTTGATGTGCTTGGCCGAGAGCTTGGCCGCGGTGCGCAGCGCCGGCTGGCTGTAGGTCACGCCGTGGTGCCTCTCGTAGTGGGGCTTGAGCCCCTGCAGGATCTTGACGGTCTCGTCGATGCTGGGCTCCGGCACCTCGATGCGCTGGAAGCGCCGCGACAGCGCCCGGTCCCGCTCGAAGTAGCTCCGGTAGTCGTGGTAGGTGGTGGAACCGATACACTTGATCTCGCCCGACGCCAGCACCGGCTTGAGGATGTTCGAGGCGTCCAGCGAGCCGCCGCTGGTAGCGCCGGCGCCCACCACGGTGTGTATCTCGTCGATGAACAGCACCGCGCCGGGCTTGTCCTTCAGCGCCGTGATGACGCCCTTCAGCCGCGCCTCGAACTCGCCCCGGAACTTGGTGCCGGCCAGCACCGCGCCCATGTCCAGGGCGTAGATGCGCGTGTCCTGCAACGCCTCCGGGACGTTCTGCTCATGGATCCGCAGGGCCAGCCCCTCGGCGATGGCGGTCTTGCCCACGCCCGGGTCGCCCACGTAGATGGGGTTGTTCTTGCGCCGCCGGCACAGCACGTGGATGGTGCGGGCGATCTCGTTGTTGCGGCCGATGAGCGGGTCCAGGAGCCCCTTCGACGCCTTCTCCACCAGCTCGGTGGTGAAGGCTTCGAGCGGATTCCGCTGGGGCGCCTGTCCGCCCTCCTCGTCCTCCTCCGCCCCGGGCGTCTGCTGCGGCTCCTCCTCCGGCAGCTTGGAGACGCCGTGGGAGATGTAGTTGATGAGGTCGAAGCGGCTGATGTCCTGCGCTTCCAGCAGGTAGCGCGCGTAGCACTGCTGCTCGCGGTACATGGCCACCAGCAGGTCGCTCCCCTGGATCTCGGCCTTCTCCGAGGACTGGGCGTGGATGAAGGCGCGCTGGACGATGCGGTGGAAACCCAGTGTCTGCTCGGGCTCCTTGTCCGCCCCCTCCGGCAAGGTCTCCAGCCGCGACTCGAAGAACTCCTCCAGCTCCCGCCGCAAGCGGTCGATGTCGCCGCCGCAGTTCAGGATGGCGTCGCGGGCGCTCTTGTCCTCCAGCAGCACCCACAGCAGGTGCTCGACGCAGATGAACTCGTGCCGGCGGTTCCTGGCCTCGTCGTAAGCCGCCTTCAGCACCGCTTCCAGGTTCTTGGTGATCACGTCATCCCTCTCCGAAGCTCATTCCTCTTCGATCGAGCACTTGAGCGGATACTCGTACTGCCGCGCCAGGCCCTCCACGGTCTTCACCTTGGTCTCCGCCACCTCGTAGGGATAGACCCCGGCCACGCCGATGCCGTTCCGGTGCACGTGCAGCATGATCTGCACGGCCTCGGTGTTGTCCTTGTTGAAGACGTACTCCAGGATCTGCACCACGAATTCCTTGGTGGTGTAGTCGTCGTTGTGCAGCAGCACCTTGAAAAGCGACGGCCGCTTGAGCTTCTTCTCGGTCTGGACGGCGACGTCGCGGTCCAGGTCGTGCTCGCGCTTGCTCATCACGGGTCTCCCGAATACTCAACCGCAAGGGCACATGTTAGTACGGCGGCGCCGGCGGTTCAACGCACTTCTACGCCTTCTTCCAGCGCGGCACCTTGTCCCGGTGCGGGATGCCGTCGCCCAACAGCGTGCGGCCGCCCAGCGGGAAGTTCTTCGGCGGGACCGCGCCCATGCACAGGAACACCACGTCCCGCTTCGAATCGTTGCCGATGGCGCGGTTGACCTCCGGGCTCACCCGGATGACCGTGCCCTCGGGCATGGGAATCCGGCGGCCGTCCAGGATGATGGTGCCGTCGCCCTTGAGGGTCATGAACACCTCTTCCTGCACCTCGTGCTGGTGCACGTACTCCGCACCCTTGCCCGGCTTGATGCGGACGATGCCGAAACCGACCCCCTCGCACTTGAGCCTGCGCGAAAGGAACTCCTTGTCCTTCACGTCCTTCACCGGCATGGACATCTTGTTGAACTTGGCCATTGTGCACCTCCTTGCAAATTACCGAGTCACCGCGCCCTCCGACGCCGACGACACCAGCCGGGCGTACTTGGCCATGACGCCGCTGGCGTAGCGCGGCTCCGGCGCCTGCCACTCGCGCAGGCGCTTGTCCATCTCCTCCTCGGAGATCGCCACGTCCAGGCGCCGGGCGTCGACGTCGAAGGTGATGCTGTCGCCGTCCCGCACCGCGGCGATGGGGCCGCCCCGTGCCGCCTCCGGGGCCACGTGGCCGGCCATGAGGCCGTGGGTGGCGCCGGAGAAACGGCCGTCGGTGAGGAGCGCCACGGACTCGCCGAGGCCGGCGCCCACCAGGGCCGCGGTGACGCCTAGCATCTCGCGCATGCCCGGACCGCCCATGGGACCCTCGTAGCGGATCACCACCACGTCGCCGGCGTTGATCTCGCCGTTCTGCACGGCCTTGAAGGAGTCCTCCTCGCGGTCGAACACCCGCGCCGGCCCGCTGTGGCGCGTGCGCTTGTGGCCGGCCACCTTGACCACGCAGCCCTCGGGCGCGAGGTTGCCCCGGAGGATGACGAGCCCGCCGGTGGGCTTCAGCGGCTCCGACACGGGCCGCACCACCTCCTGGCCCGGCGTCTCCTGCGCGTCCCGGACCTCTTCGCCCAGGGTTTTCCCGGTGACGGTCAGGCAGTCGCCGTTGAGCTTGTCCGCGTCCAGCAGACGGCGCGCCACCAGCGGAATGCCGCCGGCCCGGTAGAGATCGTTGGCCACGAACCGGCCGCCGGGCTTCAGGTCCGCGATCAACGGCGTGTTGGAACTGATGCGGTCGAAGTCGTCGATGCGCAGGTCCACCTCGGCCTCGCGCGCCACCCCGAGCAGGTGCAGCACGCCGTTGGTGGAGCCGCCGGTGGCCGCGATGGAGGCAACCGCGTTCTCCAGCGCCGCGCGGGTGATCACCCGCCGCGCGGTCAGGTTCTTGCGCACCAGCTCCATGACCATCTCGCCGGCGCGGTAGGCGACGTCGTCCTTGCTGTCGTCCATGGCCGGGACGCTGGCGCTGCCGATGGGCGAGATCCCCAGGATCTCGAAGGCCGTGGCCATGGTGTTGGCGGTGAACTGCCCGCCGCACGCCCCCGGACCCGGACAGGCGTTGCTCTCCAGGTCCAGCAGCTCGGCGTCGGTCATCTTCTTGGCGGCGTGGGCGCCCACCCCCTCGAACACGTCCTGGATGGTCACGTCGCGCCCCTGGAACCGTCCCGGCATGATGGAGCCGCCGTAGAGCATCAGCGACGGCAGGTCCAGCCGCGCCAGCGCCATGACCGTGCCCGGGATGGTCTTGTCGCACCCCGACAGCGCCACCACCGCGTCGAACAGGTGGCCGCGGGTCACCAGCTCGATGGAGTCGGCGATGACCTCGCGGCTGACGAGCGAGGCCTTCATCCCCTCGGTGCCCATGGAGATGCCGTCGGAGACCGCCACGGTGTTGAACTCGATGGGCGTGCCGCCGGCGGCGCGCACCCCCTCCTTCACCTTGGCCGAGAGCCGGCGCAGGTGGAAGTTGCACGGCATCACCTCGATCCAGGTGTTGGCGATGCCCACCAGCGGCCGGTCGAGGTCCTCGTCCGTCAACCCCACCGCCTTGAACATGGCCCGGGATGGCGCCCGGTCCGGCCCCTGGGTGATGGTCCGGCTGTGTCGGTTCAGTGGTTCAGCCATTTCCTGTCCGCTCCTTCTCGCATTCAGTCGTCCAGCCACATGAGCCTGGCCGGGTTGTCCTTGAGCATGATGGATATCTGCTCCTTGGTGATGCCGAAGCCCAGCAGCGCGCGGATGAACACGCGCATGCCGTCGACGGCGTTGAGGTGCAGCACCTGGCCGAAGTCGCTGCCGATGATGCAGCGTTCCGGGCCGATCTCGGCGATGGTCTTGACCGTCTCCATGGGGTCGGCCACCGGCTGGTACAGGCTCGGTATCATGGGCTGGCAGTAGGTGCCCACGTACACGCCCAGGTCCGCCAGCTCCTTCATCTCGTCCAGCAGCAGCTTGTTGAGCTCCAGCAGCGGATGGTCCAGGGTGGCGCGCACGCCCAGTTCCCGGGCCTTCTTGCACAGCGGCAGCAGTTCCTCGAAGTCGGTGTGGCCGAAGCCGATGCCTACCTTGTTCTCCACCGCCATCTTCATGATCTCCACCACCTCCGGCAGCACCTCGCCCTCCTCGCTCACCAGCCGCACGCCGCCCTTCTCCGGATGGCCCGCGCTGCGCCAGAAGCCGAACGAGGTGAAGGTCGGGAACCAGATCATCTTGGCGTTGGGGTACTGGAGCGCTATCCGCACGTACTCGGGGTTCATGCCGTAGCACATGCCGCAGCCGCCGTAGACCTCCACCCGGTGCTCCAGCTCCCCCGTCTCGACGAGGTGGTCGACGTGGCGCTGCACCACGTAGCAGGCGTTGGCGCTGACGTTCCAGTGGTCCTTGAAGGCCAGCGCGCGCATGCCCGCCTTCGACGCGTCGATGGCGATCTCGATCATGTCCTGGGAGCGGTGGACGAAATCGGGATAGGCGTGGATGTGGCAGTCGATGGCGTTCTCCAACAACTCGTCCTCGATGCCCGGATAGATCTTGAGCATCTCGGGGTTGTCCTTGAGCATCTGGTAGAAGTAGTCCTTGGCGTTGAGCTGACGGACGCGTTCCACGGTGAGGGTGCGGCCTACCAGGATGCCGGCGGCCTCGGCGTCTGCTGCGAAATCACACATGAGTTGTCCTCGCTTTCCGTGTTCGTATTGTCGTGGTCGTATCGACCTGCCGCGGTCAGCCGGCGGCCCCCCGCCCCCAAGCCGTGATGAAGCGCTCGGCATCCCCGGCCGCGGGCTCGCTCACCGGAACGTAGGGCACCACCATCCGTGTGACCCCGGCCTCGACGTACGGCGCCAGCCGGTCCTTGATCTCCGCCACCGAGGTGGCCGGGATCACCGGCAGCCGGTCCATGTAGTCGTCGGTGAGGGCGCCCATGGCGGCCTTGAAGCCGCCGCTACGGAACGCCTCCTGAACCGCGTCCACTTCGGCGACGAACCCCTGCTCGCGCAGCATGTCGCTGTAGTGGTCCGCGATGTTGTAGAAGGTCAGCGCCTGGCGCAGCTTGGACCGCGCTACCTCGCGGTCCGGGTTGAGGGACACGCGCACCTTGCCGATGACATCCACCGGGCCCCGTCCCGCGGCCGTGGCCGCGGCCTGGGTGCGGTCGGCAATCTCGCGTATCTTCTCAGGGGTCGCCATGTTGATGAAGACCCCGTCGGATATCCTGCCGGCGAGCCGCGTCATCTGCGGCCCCAGGCCGGCCAGGTAGATGGGCATCTGCGGATGCCGCGGCTTCCACGATAGCTGGAAGCGCTTGCCGGTGCCGTAGATCTCGCCCTCGTACTCGACGCGCTCTCCGGCCACCACCTTGCGCACGATGTCCATGTACTCGCGCGCGCGCCGCAACGGGCGGTCGAAGACGCCGCCGTGCCACCCGGCGATGGCCTTGTTGGCCACGCCCAGGCCCAGCAGCACGCGTCCGCCCGAGAGGTCCTGGAGCGTCGCCGCCTGCAACCCCAGCGTCACCGGGCTGCGCCCGTAGATGTGGTAGATGGCCGTCCCCAGCTTGATGGCGCTGGTGCGGCTCGCCGCGGCCGAGATCAGCACCATGGGGTCGGTGCTGTTGGACTCGCCCTTCCAGAACGCCCCGAACCCGGCCTGCTCGGCCCGCTCCACCAAGCCCACCACGTCCGCCGCCGGATAGTGGGCCGCGGAATTGATTTCGATGTCGTAGATCACGCTTTCCTTGCTCCGCGCGCGCGGTCGCCCGTTGCGCGTTGCTCGCCCGAGGCGGCTATGCGGGTGCCTGCCGGGCCGTCATGAAGTTGATCATCTTCATGCTCATGACCACCTCCCCGTCCTGATTCAGGGTCTCCAGAAACGAGTTGACGATTCCCCGGTCGGGCCTGGAACTCGACCGCCGCGTCTCCAGCACCGTCACCCGCACCGTCAGGCAGTCACCCGGCCGCACCGGCTTGTTCCAGCGAAGCTCGTCCACCCCCGGCGAGCCGAGGTTGGCCACCGCGGAGAGGTAATTGTCCGAGTAGACCCGCATCATGGCCGCGGCCGTGTGCCAGCCGCTGGCGATGAGCCCCTTGTAAATGGTCTTCTTCGCCAGCTCGCGATCGACGTGGTACGGCTGCGGCACAAAACGCCTGCCGAACTCCATGATCTCGTCCTCGTCGAGGCTCACCGGCCCGAACTCGTGCACCGAGCCGGGCAGGTAATCCTCGAAGTACCGCTTCTCTCTGGGGACGCTGAACTCGGATGGTTCCATGGCCCTTCACGAGTACAATGAACGCGAGTGTGCTGCAACTTGCCGTCGAGCGTGGAGCTGTTGTCGTTCTGGGGATGGGTGTTGCAATGCGGCGGCCACTTGATACCGTTGAAGGAATAGCGAAGGAGTCGAACCATGGGCGCCGTCCACGTCACCGTCACCATCCGTAATCCCGCGGAACCGTCGAAGAGTTGGGACGGACTGTTCCTGGTCGATACCGGCGCGGCGGACTCGCTGGTGCCGCGACCCGGCCTGGAGGCCATCGGTCTCGCACCCAAGGGGCAGCGCGTGTATGAAACGACCGACGGCCGGGAAGTCAAGATGGATGTCACCACCGGCGACATCGAGTTCATGGGGGAATTCACCGCGGGCGTCCTCATTTTCGGCGACCCCGACGCCGAACCCTTGCTTGGCGTAACCGCCCTGGAATCCGTGGGCGTCGAGGTCGACCCCGTGAACCAGCGGCTGAAGCGGCTTCCCGCGGTGCGGTTGAAGCGCCTGCAGGCGCGTCGCGCCCCATCCGCCCGCTGGCGCAGAGAGCGACGAATGGATTAGGTTCGATCGAGACAACCCAAGACATGACCGTCCCTTACAACCCTCTGGACTACCAGAATCTGGCCCAAAGCGTCGTGCGTGCTCTGCTGGAGAGAGCAGCCACCGAACTCCCGCCCCCAGAGCCGTTCTCCGGCTCAGGGGTCTATGCCCTGTACTATATCGGGCCGCTTCCATACTACGCATTCCTCGCGTCGGAGGAACTCAAGACCCCGATCTATGTGGGCAAAGCGGTACCGTCGGGCAGCAGGAAAGGCAGCGCCACCGACGTACCGGAGGCGAACAGCGCCCTGTATCGACGGCTTGGCGAGCATGCCAAATCCATCCAGCAGGCAGAGAACTTGCGGATGGACGAGTTTCGCTGCCGTTTCCTCGTCGTCGAACCTGTATGGATCACGCTCGCGGAACGATTCCTGATCAACCACTTCAAGCCAGTATGGAACACGGTGATCGATGGTTTCGGCAACCACGACCCGGGACGAGGGCGTCGCGCAATGCGCCGGCCTCGTTGGGACGTGGTGCATCCCGGACGGCCGTGGGCCAACGCGCTGAACGCTGAGGAAACGGAAGCCGAGATTATCGCGTCGCTGCCTTCGGCGAACTGATTCAAGGAGCACGGAGTTCGACGGCGGTCTCGTACAGTCGCACGGTCTGCTTCACTTCACCAACCCGCACCGATGAATTGACGATACTGTTGCCCGTGCGTTTCTTGCGCACTTCATGCAGGGCTACGACCTCGAACCCTTCCAATTCCGCAATCTCCGCGAACAGCCTGTCGGTCTGGAACTCAATACCCTGGAGGATGTTGTTTCCGATCACGACGACCACGGTGCCGCCCGGGCGCATGAGCGGGCGGGTCACCGCGCAGAACCTCTGGCAATCGTTGAAGTAGGCTGCCGCGTAATTGGCCCATCCCGGACCTCCGTAAGCCCCCTTCTCAGGATGGCGCGCCCTCAGGAGCTGAAGCTGCCCAGCCAGATCGGGCAGAACCGGTTTCAGGACGATTTCGGGACCCGAACGTACGGTTTGCCAGAACTGGCCGAAACTCTGATGCTCGATGGTCTTGAGGTCGCCGGATTCTTCCACCATTCCCAGCCAGAACAAGTGCGGGCGCGTGTTCCTGACGTAGTGGTAGTTGTTGAGGTAGGGGGGCGACGTAACCAGCACGTCAATGCTTTGTCCCTCGGTCAGAGCCGCGTGCTCCAGATAGGAGCGCTGGTGGACCGTTGCCTGCGGCCTGACGCGGTGCTTGTCCAGCCAACCCTGGAACTCGGCGATATCCTGGTACATTTCCAGCAACTTGCGCCGGACCGTGCCGAAGACATCCGCGTGGTCGATGTTGGACTTTCCGGCGCCTGCCCGCGTACCGAGGCTGGGTTCATACGAGTAGTTGGAGAAGCTCACCATCACGGAACCGAACGCCACGCGCAGCAGGTCCCTCACCCAATCGGTCGTTTCCCTGGAAATGAAGTCCAGACACGCCAAAGTCTGGCGTTCCACAGCTTCGCTGAAGAACGGTACTCGGCTGCGAAAACCCTTTGGTTGTCCTGTAGCTGGTTTCTCGTGCAGCCAGGACTCATCATCGCCGTACTCCTCGAACCGCGCTATGACCGTCTCCAGAGTGGAGAGGTCGTACTCGGCAGCCTGGGCCTTCACCTTGCACGCCAGTGCCGCATACGGATTGATTTCATAACCAACGGCGTCGTCGCCTTGCTTTAGCGCTTCGATCAGCGTCGTACCGACTCCCGCAAATGGGTCAAGCACGCGCATCCTGCGCCTCCCATTGCGAACGGCGTCGAGCACCCCGGCCACAAAAGACCCGGAAAAGCCGGCAATCCACGGCACCCAACGATGGAGCGCTCGGCCGTGATTTTCGGAGAATCCGGTGTCGCGAAAACCCGATGAAGGAAGGAGATCAAACTGTACGCCCGCCTCGGCAGCCGGTTCCGAGACAAAACCGCCACCGTCTGTGGAACTGTTGGAAACTCCGGTTGTCGGCGCATCGGAAGTATTGCCAGCCAACCAATCTTCCAGTCGGGCACGCACGAAACGCCATTCGCGTCCAACCTTCTGAGACGGCACACGTCTCGTCCGAGCCATCTCTCCGAGGGTCTTCTCGCTGACACGAATGAGTGCCGCAGCCTCCCCCAAGGTCAGTATCTCATGACCATCGGTATTCGCCTTTGGTTTCATTGATACTCCCTTATCTACCTTTATATTCCCCCAGCCAGGTTACCACGACCAGGGGAACTCTCCAAATTCGGACGAATGCTCAATCAGAAGCAGGCCGCGCCGGCGGCCGCGTCCAGAACATCAGCACCGTGGAGGTGAAGGCGGAGCCGGCGAAGATCATCAGCGCCACGGTGTAGCTTTGGGTGAGGTCGTGGAGGACGCCGGCGCCGATGGAGCCCATGACGCTGCCGGCGGTGACGAACAGGCGGCTGTAGCCCTGGATGCTGGCGAAGTGACGGATGCCGAAGTAGTCGGCGCGGATGGGCTCCTGGAGCGAGGCGAGGCCGCCGTAGCACAGCGAGTAGACCACCAGCGCCGTCATGAACCACGCGGAGGAGTCGGTGAGCGCCATGACCAGGACCGAGGCGCTGAGGGAGCCGAGGAGGCCGATCATCAACCGGCGCTTGTCGATGAAATCCCCCATCCAGCCGAAGGCCAGGCGCGCGGGGACGCCGATGAGGGCGGAGGTTCCGAGCAGCGAGGCCGCCACTTCCTGCCGCCAGCCCCTGTCCGTGAGAAGGATCACGAGGTGAACCGAGATACCCTCCGTCACCATCTGCCGCAGCCCCATGACCGCGGCGAGGAGCCAGAACGACCGCGTGCGCAGCGTCTCCTTGAGCGTCAGCGAGACCTCCGGCGGTGGGGCCTTGGCGGCAGCGCCGCCTCCCGGCGTGTCTGACGCCGGTTCCGTCACACCGGCGTCCCGTTCGTAGGCGTTGCCGATGGCCCGGGCCAGGGGAAAGCCCATGACGACGATGATCACCGCCGACGCCACGGACGCCGCGCGCCAGCCCCACCACACGATCATGAAGCCCACCACCGGCACCATCAAACCGGAGAGGCCCGGCCCCATGCGGAAGATGCCGAAGGCAAGGCTCCGGCGGGCGCGATACAACGTCGCCACCACCACGCTGACGGGAATGTAGAACCCGACGCTGGAACCCAGCACGATGCCCACGACGATGGTGACGTAGAGCATCGGCAGGGTGTTCACCAGGCTCATGCCGAGGAAGCCCAGGGCGCAGATCACGGTGCCCAGGTACATGACCCGCTTGGGACCGAGCCGGTTGGTCATGTACCCTTCGGCCGGTCCCAGCAGGCCGGACTCCACGCGGGCCATGGCGAACGCGCCCGAGATGGCGCCGCGGCTCCAGCCGAACTCCCGCTCGAAGGACGGGAAGTAGGCGCTCAGGCCGAAGTAGGCCAGGCCGGTACTGACGGCGTGCGCGAAGGAGCCGGCGAACGCGACCCCAAAGGTGGACACGAACCTGGCGCCCCGGGACGTGAACCTGGTGCCCTGCCTCATGACCGGCGTTTCGAGCTTGCGGACAGGGCGCTAGTTCCGAGGCGGCAGGACGCTGTCCAGACCCTGGCGGGCGGTTCCGGCGGCCGGCGCGGCTGGCTCCGACATCCGCGACAGCACTTTCTCCGCGGTGATGGGCAGCGAATGCACGCGCGCGCCGGTGGCGTCGGCCACGGCGTTGGCCACCGCCGCGGCGAACGGGATGATGGGGGTCTCGCCGATGCTCATGCTGTTGTAGGGGCCGCTACCGGTGTCGGACTGGATCAGCGCCGTGCGCAGCTCGGGCAGGTCGCGGATGGTGGGTATCTTGTAGTCGCCGAGGTTGGCCGTGGTGACCTTGCCGTCGTCGAACTGCACGTCCTCCATGAGGGCGTAGCCCACCCCCATGACGATGGCGCCGTCGATCTGGCCCTGGTGCATCAGCGGGTTGATGATGGTGCCGGTGTTCAGGGCCGCGGTCACCTTGCGAAGCTCCACTTGGCCGGTCTCGGGGTCCACCTCCACCTCCGCCACCTCGGCGCACATGGAGGCTTCCGGGCCCATGGTGGTGTTGTTGTAGTGGCCCTCTCCCTTGATGGCCGACCCCTTGGCTTGGGCCAGCTCCGCGAAGGTCATGCGCCGTTCCGCGTCGAGTTGCGTCACCCCGCCCTCGGCCACCGCGACCTTGTCTACCTCCGTGCCCATGGCCTCGGCCGCGATGCTCAGAAGCTCCTCCTTCAGCGCCGTCACGGCCTCATAGGCGGCGTTGCCGTAGATGCGGGTGCCGCGGCTGCCGCCCAGGCCCTGGTCCTTCTCCACCTGGGTAGAATCCAGGGTCTCGAGGTTGACGGCTTCCAGCGACACCTGGAGTTCCTGCGCCACCAGTTGCCGGAGCACCGTGTAGGTGCCGCTGCCCTGGTCCATGGCCGCGCACGAGACCGTGATGGTCCCGTCGGTGTCGATGGTCACGAAGGCGTAGCACTCGCCCCCCAGCGGCAGCCACTGGGCCACGGCCACGCCGCGCCCGGTGTTGGCGCCCTTGGCCGTCCGGTAGCCGGACTCGGCGATGGCCATGTCCAGGGTCTCCTCGGCCTTGATGTGGTGCAGCACGTGGCCGGTGGGCGACTCGTCGCCGTCGTGCATCAGGTTGATCTTGCGGAACTCCACTGGGTCCATGCCCAGCTCCTTCGCCACCGCGTCCATCTGGCTCTCGGTGGCGAAGAAGCCCTGCGGGTCGCCGGGCGCGCGCATGTGCCCGCACGGGATCTTGTTGGTGTACACCACCCGCTCCTCGCTCAGGTGGTGCGGCATGTTGTAGGCGCCTCCGGCCTCCTGGGCGCCGAAGAGAAAGCCGATGGGCTTGAAGGCGCCGTAGGCGCCGCTGTCGAAGATGAAGTCGAGGTGGTGCGCCATGATGCGGCCGTCGCGCTTGACGCCGGTGCGCACCTTGATGGTGCAGGCGTGGCGCGGGTTCCCGGCCATCAGCTCCTCGTCGTAGTCCATCACCATCTTCACCGGACGCCCGCTCTTGCGCGACAGCACGTAGGCCACCGCCACGTCCATGAAGTCGCCCTTGCCGCCGAAGTCGCCGCCGATATAGCAGGGATGCACCATCAGGCTCTCGAACGGCACCCGGAGCGCCTTGGCGAGTTGCTGGCGCAAGGCAAACGGGGTCTTGCTGCAGGACCAGATCTCCGCCTCTCCCGACTCCTTTACGCTCGCCACGCAGGAGTGGGGCTCGATGTAGCCCTGGTGCACCGGCTGGGTGTAGAACGTGTTCTCCACGATGACGTCGGCCTCGGCGAAACCCTTGTCGATGTCCCCCTTGCCCCACGTCAGGTACACGAAGGTGTTGGTGGGCGAATCCAGCGGGGCCATGAGGCCGTCGTAGTTCATCACGTCGGGATGGATCAAGGGAGCCGAGGGCTTCACCGCCTCCAGCGGGTCCAGCACCGGATCGAGGTCCTCGTACTCCACCTCGATGAGTTCCGCAGCACGCTCCGCCGCCTCCTCGCTGTCGGCCGCCACCGCGGCCACCTTCTCGCCCACGAAGCGCACCACGTCCTCCGCCAGGATGGACATGTCGCAAAGCCGCCGGCCGATCTTCAGCCCGGCCACGTCAGCGCCCGTGACCACGGCCCGGACCCCCGGCGCCTGCTCCGCCTTGCTCGTGTCGATGCGCCTGATCTTCCCGTACGGAATCGGGCTCCGCAGCACCTTGCCCCACAGCATGTCCGGCAGGGTCACGTCCACCGCGTACACGGCCTCGCCCGTCACCTTGCCCTCCCCCTCGACCCGGGGGGTGGGAACGCCCACGATCCTGTCTGTCGCCATTGGTTACCTCGGTGATATGGTGCGTCTTCCGCTGTTGCCGGTTGATCCTCGACTGCACAACAATGAGGAGCCCAAGTTCCCCTGCAACTATGCCATATCGCCCCGAATGGACCGAGTCAATGTGCCGTTGTCGCCATTGACAATGGTGCTACCGAGTGGCACCTTTCGCGTAAAGGGGACCTCACATGGCGGAAGAGTCGGAGCTTGCAACGTTGCGGGAAATTCTCACCCGCCGTCGCGACGGCGCTTTTGTAAGTGCGGAACGGATGGACGGCCGGTTGGCGGAAATGATCTCGGAGAAGCGCCGGGCCATGGCGTACCGTCTTGAGTTCTCGGCCGAGGCGGAACGCGATCTATGAATCTCGACGACTTCGCTGCAAGACTCCGGCGCGCCAACGACATCGTCTTCTTTACGGGCGCGGGCATCAGCACGGAATCGGGTATCCCGGACTTCAGAAGCCCAGGCGGCAAGTGGACCCGCATGAGGCCCGTCTACTTCGACGAGTTCGTCAACAGCGAGGAGGCCCGCGTCCAGGCGTGGCAACGGAAAAAAGAAAGCTACAACCTCTACAAGGAGGTCAAGCCCAACATCGGCCATACCTCCATCAGCGACTTCGAGAAGCGCGGCAAGCTGCTGGGGCTCATCACTCAAAACATAGACGGCCTGCACAGCCGGGGCGGGGTCTCGGACGACAAGATCGTGGAACTCCACGGCTCGGACCGCACCGTCGTGTGCCTGAGTTGTCGCAAGGAATTCGATCCGGACGAGGTCTTGGCGAGCCTGGGCGAGGAGTTCTCCTCGCCCCGTTGCGACGCGTGCGACGGCCTGCTCAAGACCGGCACCATCTCCTTCGGCCAGCCCATGCCGCAGGCCGCCATGCAACAGGCCCAGGTCTGGAGCGAGGCCGCGGATGTCTTCATCGTGGTAGGCTCGTCGCTGGTGGTACAGCCCGCCGCGTCCTTCCCGGTCATCGCCAAGCAGGCCGGCACCCTTCTGGCCATCGTCAACCGCGAAGCCACCCACATCGAATCCCTGGCGGACTACAGCTACCAGGGAGAGATCGGCGAGTTCTTCCGCAAGCTCAACCCGCTGCTGGCCGACGCGTGAACGGCCGGGAGCCGGCTTGACACTCCGGCTACAAGGCTGATAGTGGTCGGCTAGTTTCCAGTGCACATACTTTTGTCCACTCCGCACTCAACCCCGCGGGAGGAGACCCCCATGAGCGACACGAACGGTCACACGAAGGCGCTTCACGTCATGACCCATTCCGGGTGGTACCGCTTCGAGAAGAACGGTGGTTCCTGGGAACAGGTGGAGCGGGACCTGACGTTCTGGAACCTGAGCTGCATCGCGGTCGATCCGGAGGACCCGCTGACCGTGTACGGGGGGACCGAGCACTCGGGGCTGTTCTACACCCACGACGGCGGCGAGTCCTGGACGCGGTCCAGCCCCAACGTACCCCATCTCGACATTTTCTCGCTGTGGGCCCTTCCCGGCTCCCTGTTCGTCGGCACTCGGCCGGCGGCGCTCTTCCACGGGGCGCCCGGAAAGGGGTGGCAGGAGCTGCCGGGCGTGCGCGAGGGCGGCGCCTGCGGAGTGTTTCCGCCGAACCCGGCCCAGGCGCCCCGGACCCGGTATCTCACCACCGATCCTTCCTCGCCTTCGCGGCTCTACGCCGGCATCGAGGTGGGCGGGCTGCTCGTGAGCGACGACAGCGGCGAGGACTGGCGCACGGCCAACGAAGGGTTGTGGGACCGTGACATCCATCAGCTTCACCACTGCAAGCACGAGCCCGAGCTGGTGGTGGCGGCCTGCGGCGAGGGGATATTCCGAAGCCGCGACCGCGCCGCCCACTGGGAGGAGATCACCCCGTCCGATGTCCGCACCTACGGCACCACCGTCACCGAGACCGACGACGGCAGCCTGTACCTCGGAGTCACGCTGGGCCGGCCCAACACCTGGGTGCGCAAGGTGCGGGCCAGCGCGGCCATCCTGCGTAGCGAACACGGGGCCTCCGATTGGAGGACCCTGGCCGAAGACCTCCCCGGCGGCATCATGGACACGGTGCCCGACCCCGACGGCCCCGGCATCATCGCCGCCACCTCCGAAGGCGACATCATGATCGTCGAGGAATCGAGCTGCCGCACGATAGCCAGCGGGCTGCCGTGCATCAACGAGATCGCCCTCGGCGCGTAGCTTGACCATCCACACCCACCGTACGGCCCCGCCCGCGGGGCCGTACCCTTTTTCACCCCGGGACCGCTGAACCGTGCCGGCTACCGCGACTCCCGAGTCCACCCGCACCGACTGGGGGTCCGTTTTGGCCGCGGCCCTCTCCGCGGTGGGCCCGGCCATGGTGGTCGCGGTTCTGGGAATCGGCCTGCCGGAGATCCGGGCAAGCCTGGATCTCTCCGAGGTCTGGGCGGGCACCCTCTTTACCGCCATCTTCGTGGTCGCGGCGTGCGCGAGCTGGTCGGCCGGTCGCCTTTCCGACAGTCTCGGCCGGCGCAGGGTCCTGGTCTTCGGCGGTTTCGCCCTGGGCGCCGGCTTCGGCTTGGTGTCCACCATCCAGAGCTACTGGGCCGCGGTGGCCTTGCTGGCTCTGGCCGGCCTGGGATACGGCGCCATCACCGCCGCGGTCCTGTCCCTGGTGTCGGACCTCCTGCCGTCGCGGCGGGGACTGGGCATGGGCATGCTCTCCGCCACCTACGGCCTGGGCAGCGTCAGCGGCCCCATCGTGGCCGCGGCCATCATCCAGCGTTTCGGCTGGCGCGGGGCCACCGCCACCGTGGGGTGCATTGCCGCCACCATCGCATTGATCCAGTGGCTGCGGGTCAGGGAACCGGTCCGGCCGCAAGCCGCGCCTCGCGCGGCAAGCACCGGAAAGCCGCGGATGATGAACCGGAACATGATCCTTCTGGCCGTGGCGCAGTTCTTCGGCGGCGCGGTGTTCTGGATCACCTCTTCCTGGACCCCGACGTTTCTGCGCGAGGCCGTGGAACTGACGCTCGACGAGGCGGGCTTGGTCATGGCGGCCTGGGGCGCCACTCCCATCCTCGGCGCCCTGGTGCTGGGAATACTGTCCGACCGCCTGGGACGGAAGCGCATCATCCTCATGGGCGCTTTTCCCGGCGTGCTGGTGGTGCTGGCCGTCTACGGCTGGCTGGTCCATCCGCTGGCGCTGGCCGCGGGCATCTGTCTCCTGGGGCTGGCCAAGTCGCCGGTGCCCTCGCTGGTGGTGGCGCTGGCGCAGGACTCCGCGGCCAAAGGCCGGGTGGGCGAGGCGAGCGGCCTCATCATGTCCATGCACTACGTGGCGGCCCAGACCACTCCGGTGGCCATGGGACTGCTGATCACGTGGCTGGACAACATGACCCTGGCCATGCTGCTGGGCTCAGGGCTCGCGTTCGCCACGTTCGGCCTGCTCGTGACCAGCGTCCGCGAACGCAACTGAAGCCAGGCATTCTCAACCGATTCAAGTTGCGCGCTCTTGAGATTTCCATTGCGCCGGAAACCGCCTTGTCGTAGTATCGGCGGTTGGAGAAACCCATAACAAGGAGGACCCTCATGAAACGTCGTGACTTCATCACCGGCGCCGCGGTGGGCACGGCCGCCACGGTCTTGTCGAGCGGCAAACTGGTCCAGGCGCAGAAGGCTCCCGCGGCCATGAAGGACCGCGTCGAGATCGCCATCGTCACCACGTGGCCGCGCGACTTCCCCGGTCTCGGCACCGGCGCTCAGCGCTTTGCCAAGCGCATCCAGGACATGAGCGACGGCCGCATCCAGGTGAGCTATTTCGCCGCGGGCGAGCGCGTCGGCGCCTTCGACTCGTTCGACGAGGTGGCTTCGGGCAACGCGCAGGCCTATCACGCCGCGGACTACTACTGGAAGGGCAAGCATCCCGGCTGGGCCTACGTCACGTCGGTGCCTTTCGGCCTCACCTACACCGAGATGAACGGCTGGATGCGTTTCGGGGGCGGACAGGAGCTGTGGGACGAGCTGGCCGGCGAGTTCGGTCTCAAGGGTCTCATGTGCGGCAACACGGGCGTCCAGATGGGCGGCTGGTTCCGCAAGGAGATCAACAGCGCCGACGACCTCAAGGGCCTCAAGATGCGTATCCCGGGCCTGGGCGGCGACGTCATGGCCAAGCTCGGCGCCTCGCCGGTGTCCCTGCCGGGCGGGCAGATCTACGAGAACCTCGTCTCGGGCGCCATCGACGCCACCGAGTGGGTGGGGCCGTGGAACGACGAGGTCATGAAGTTCTACGAGGCGGCCAAGTACTACTACTATCCGGGCATGCACGAGCCCGGCTCGATGCTGTCGGCAGGCTTCAACAAGAAGTTCTGGGACTCATTGTCGAAGTCGGATCAGGCGCTGCTCGATGCCGCGGCCGCCACGGAGAACGACGTGATGATGGCCGAGTACAACGCCAAGAACGGCGCGGCGCTGGCCCGGCTGACGCGCGACCAGGGCGTCCAGGTGCGCAAGTTCAACGACGACATCTACGACTCGTTCGGCAAGGCGGCCGAGGAGGTCTTCGCCGGAGTGGTGACCCACAGCAAGCTCGCCCGGCGGATTCACGAGAGCTTCGACAAGGCGCGCCGGGAGATCGGCGGCTGGTCGAACCTCTCCGACCAGGCCTACGTGGCACAGCGCAACCGCGTGCTGGGCGTGTCCAGCTAAACATCCGGGACTACGGGCCGGCGTCGCGCCAGACGCCGACCCGTCATCCTGCAGGCCGCTACGGTTTCCCACGGTGACGGGGGCTCGGTTGGATGCGGGCGCGAGACGGCACGGCACGGCGGATGCGCTCTACCGCGCGTTGGCGCTGTCGCTGGCCGCGACGACGTTCGTTTTTCTCCTCAACAACTACCTCACTTTCTGGCAGGGCTGGCCCGGCGCCGGAAGCATCCTCGGCTCGGCGCCGCTCGACGTAACCGCTATTGTCCAGGCATGGCTGCAGTTCGCCGGCTACGTCCTGGCGGTGGCTGGCATCGTCGTCATCACGCTGCGGACCCGTGAGCGGCCGTTCGCATCGGACGCCGCGCTGCTCAGCGCCGTCACCGCCTACATCATCGCCACCGCCTTCTGGGCGACGTTCTTCATCGGCATCGTCGACGGAGTCCTGTCGTTCCTGCGCGTGGAAGGGCTGCTCCCGCCGGTCTTCGGCGAGACGCTGGCCCAGCGACTGGGCGTGTCGAGCTTCCGCGGCGCCTACGTCCACATCCCGCTGATCCTGGCCGCGGCGGTGGTGGCCTGGTTCAAGCGCGGGCTCGACTTCATCTGGCTCTCGCTGCTGGTGGTGGTGGCCGAATTTCAGATCGTCATCGCGCGCTTCATCTTCTCCTACGAGCAGGCCTTCATGGGCGACCTGGTCCGTTTCTGGTACGCCGCGCTGTTCCTGTTTGCCAGCGCCCACACCCTGGTGGCCGAAGGCCACGTCCGTGTGGACGTGCTGTTCACCCATTTCAGTGAAAAGCGCAAGGCCCTGGTCAACGCCTGGGGCTCCATGGTGCTGGGCGTGCCGCTGTGCTGGACCATCCTGGCCGTCGGCATGGCGGGCAAGGCGTCGGTCATCAACAGCCCGCTGCTCTATTTCGAGACCTCGCAGAGCGGGTTCGGCCTCTACGTCAAGTACCTGATGGCGGGCTTCCTCGCCGTGTACGCCGTGTCCATGATGACCCAGTTCCTGGCCTACTTCCTGGACGCCATGGCGGTGCTTCGCGGCCAGACCGCTGACCAAGCTACACCCGAGCCGTCCTGACCGTGGAGCATCTCTTCCTCGCACTGCTGATCCTGGCCATGGCCGGAGCCCTGGCATCGGGGTTCCCGGTGGCCTTCGCGCTGCCCGGCTCGGCCATCCTGACCATCGGGCTCGCGGCGCTCGCCGGCTACGTCTTCACCGGCGACGCCAGCTCGTTCTTCGCCCAGGACGGGCCGGTCCAGTGGCTGACCGCGGGCGTCACCAACTTCCGCGGCGTCTACTGGGAGGTGGAGCGCGACACCATCATCGCGGTGCCGTTGTTCGTGTTCATGGGCATCATGCTGCAGCGCTCCAAGATCGCCGAGGATCTGCTAGTGACCATGGCTCGCCTGTTCGGGCCGATCCCCGGCGGCCTCGGCATCTCGGTGGTGCTGGTGGGAGCGCTGCTCGCCGCCACCACCGGCATTCTCGGCGCCACCGTGGTGGCCATGGGGCTGATCTCGCTGCCGGCCATGCTGCGCAACGGCTACTCGCGCCAGCTCGCCACCGGTACCATTTCCGCGGCGGGCACGTTGGGGCAGATCATTCCGCCCTCCGTCGTGCTCATCATCCTGGCCGACCAGCTCTCCAACGCCACCGACCAGGCCAGCACGTTGCGGCAGGTGGACTACAAGGCCGCCACCGGCAACTTCGTCATGCCCACCGAGTTCGACATCACCTCGGCCAGCGCCGGCGACATGTTCCTGGGCGCCATCGTGCCCGGGCTGGTGCTGGTGGGGCTGTACGTCATCTACATCCTCGCGGTGGCGCTCATCCGGCCCGGCAGCGCGCCGGCCATCCCCATGGAAGGACGCTTCGACCGCCAGTTCGCCGTCCGGGTGGTGCTGGCCCTGGTGCCGCCGCTGGCGCTCATCCTGGCCGTGCTCGGCTCCATCATCGCCGGCATCGCCACGGTCAACCAAGCCGGCGCCATCGGCGCCGTCGGCGCCACCATCATGGCGGGATACCGGCTCAGGGAGGGACAGCGCGGGTGCTTCACGCCGGCCATCATCGCGGGCGTTTCCTTGCTCGCCCTCGCCGTCCTGCTGGCGACCTTCGACCTGAACATACGCACCGTTCACGGCGCCTACGAGGCGGTGGGCGTGAGCCTTGCCGCCATCGCGGTGGCCGGGCTGCTGGTGGCCGTGACCTGGAGCGGCTGGCGCGCCTACCGCACCGAGCGGATGCTCGCCGGCGTCATGGTGGAGACCGCCAAGACCACGGCCATGGTCTTCATCATCCTGCTGGGCGCGGCCATGCTGACGGCAGCCTTCCGGGGCTTCGGCGGCGAGGAGCTGGTGAAGGAGTTCCTGACCACCCTGCCCGGCGGTTTCTGGACCCAGTTCATCGTGGTCATGGCGGTGATCTTCATCCTCGGCTTCTTCCTCGACTTCATCGAGATCGCGGTGGTGGTGGTGCCCATCGTGGCGCCCATCCTGCTGTCGGACCCATCGGCCAACATCACCGCGGTCTGGCTCGGCGTCATGATCGGCGTCAACATGCAGACCTCCTTCCTGACGCCGCCGTTCGGCTTCGCGCTGTTCTATCTGCGCGGGGTGGCGCCGCCCTCGGTGCTGACCACCGACATCTACCGCGGCGTGGTGGCGTTCATCGTGCTGCAGCTCGTGGCCCTGGCCATCGTCGGATTCTATCCTCCGCTCGTGAACTACCTGCCGGCGCGCACGTCTCTCACCGGCGAGACCGCGCCGCCGCCCCGGAACCCGCGCCTCCAGCGCTGCCTGGAGCAGCACCTGTTCGAGCAGTACGACCGCGACCGCCAGACCATCCTGGCGAGCATCCGGACCGCGCAGGCCCTCGACACGAGCTACTTGCCGGAAAAGCTCCGCCGCAGCCTCACGGGCGGCATGGAGAAGGCGGCCCGCACCTTCGACCTGGTTGCGGAGGTACGCCGCACCGACGCGGAACGAAGCGCGTTCGGGGAGACCTACAAGTCCACCCATGCCGTGGTCCGGCGCATCAACGCGGACGAACGTCGCATCGACCGGGAGATCCGCGAGATCCGGACCACCATCCGGCGGCTGGGACGGGACGCCGGCCCCGAGGTGGTGGCGGACTTGCGCCATGAGGTGGAGGAGTTGACGAAACGAAGGGAACGGGTGGAGGCGACACGCCCGGAGGGCGCCAAAGAGTTGCGCCAGCGCTACCTGTCCCTGGAGAAGAAGGAAAACACCGCCCGCCGCAACTACCGGCGCAATGTCGACGACGCCGCCGGCTCCGTGCGGACCGTACGCGAGATGCTGGCGAAGGTGCCGGAGTTGGAGGCCGCCGGCGCGAAGATCAAGGCGCTGCCAGAAGTCCTTCGAACGCAGGCGCCGAAGGAGGCGGGCGCCGTCATCCGCGACGCCGAGCGGTCGCTCCGAAAGGTCCCCGGAACCTACGATCTGCGGAACTCCCTGTCGAAGGCGCGCGCCGACGTGAGGCGGGGCGCCTCCGGCCGGAAGCGCGCCGCGACCCGCCTGGACGAAGCGGTCGGCCTGTTCGAGCGAGAGCTGGAATGGCGCTCGCGGGCCGCCCGGGAACTCGATCCCGGTCTGACCGCCTACGAGGACGCCCTTCGCGGAACCATCGGAATACGGCAGCTCGAGCGGCTGCCGACCCCGGTGGCGAAAGAAGTGGCAGCCTGCCTGTCGCACCACCGGGACATCTCGCTGAGCTTTTAGTGCCCGCCGGAAGATGTTGTTGTTTCAGGCCATGAACTCTCCACCCCAAAGGCTCTGCAGAAAGTCCGTCACGGGCAACACCTGTACATCATCCCAGAGGGCAGTGCGTTCGCCGGAGTAGATGCCGTAGCAGGTGGTTCTGCTTCGCCCCAATTCATCGGCGACGCGCCTTAGACCCCGATTGAAGCGCTTTTCCCACCTACCAGCCGCTTTCACCTCAATGGCGATGAAACCCTGAGCGGTTTCTATCAGGAAGTCCACCTCGGCGCCATCATAGGAGCGCCAGTAGTGGGGAACGTAGCCCAGCTTGGAATAGGCGAGGTAAGCGCGCAACTCGTTGAGGACGAGGGTCTCCATTTGCGGACCCAACTCTTCGGCGGTGGGCGGATAGGGCAGCCGTCCCGTCAGCGCTCGGGCGACGCCGCAATCGAAGAAATAAAACTTGCTGCGCTGCAACTGCCGATTGGACGACTTCAATCGCCAAGCCGGCAGCCAATGGCCGAGCAGGGTATCCACAAGAATCTGGAAGTGGCTCTCCACCGTGCGCCGATGGACGCCGGTGTCGCGGGCAATGCCGGTGGCGTTGGTGGTTTGGGCATTTTGCCGCGCGGTCACTTCGAGAAAGCGGGCGAAGGCGCTGACGTTGCGGGTCAGGGCTTCGGCCTGGACTTCCTGGGTCAGATAGGTTTCCACGTAGCTGCGCAGATAGTCCTGCGCCGTGTCGGCGTCAACGGCCAACGGCAGGGTGCCGAATTGCAGGGCGTGCTCCACGTCGAAGTCAGAGGACAGCTCGGCAGAGGTCAACGGGAACAGGTTAGTGGTGATGGCCCGTCCGGCGAGCAAATTAACGCCCCCGCGCCGCAGCTTGCGGGCACTTGACCCCGAGAGAACGAAGCGCAGACCCTTCCCTTCGATCAGCCGATGCACCTCGTTGAGCAGCGCCGGCGCCTTTTGCACCTCGTCGATCACCGCCCAACTGCCGGTGGGGCGATTCGCGAGTTCCCGATAGAGGGCTTGGGGGTCCGCGGCGAGGCGCAGAGCTTCGCCCGTGTCGAGCAGGTCGTAAAGCGGCGCTTCTGGATATCGCTGTCGAATCCAAGTCGATTTTCCAGTGCCTCGAGGACCGAAAAGAAAAGCCGAACGAGTAGGGGTTTTCAGTAATCTGGCATACATGGATGCCAATTTTACGCGAATTTTGGCTAATAGCAATGACTCCAATGCTGAACTTGCAGATCCCTTCAGGCCATCGTGCCATACCAAGAAATTAATTTATCCAGAAATTCATTGACATAGTCGCAACATTGTCAACACAAACAAGCACGGGCGCCGAACGGAATGCCGATGCGGAAGACACACGGACGCGACGATCCCCTCTCGGGCTGCCTCGCGCTGGACCTGGAGGTCGGCAGGAAGGATGGGGGCATCCATGCCTTCGGCGCGATACGCGCCGACACCAAACGAAGGAAGGTCCATTCGGGGGGCGGACTGAACAGGGCGCTCAAGGAACTCGATGATTTCGCGGACGGCGCATCCTTCATCCTCGGCCACAACCTGATCGCATTCGACCTGACCCACCTGACCGCTGCGAAGCCGGACCTGCGGCTGCTCCGGCTGCCGGCGGTGGACACCCTGCGCCTCAGCCCGCTGGCCTTCCCGCGCAACCCCTATCACCACCTCGTGAAGCACTACCAGGACGGCGGGCTCCGGCGCCGGCAGTTGAACGATCCTGAGCTGGATGCACGCCTGGCGCTGGAAGTGTTCGGCGACCAGCGCGAAGCTCTGGTGAAGACCGAGCCCGATCTCCTGGCGGCGTGGCACTGGCTGGTCACGCCGGAGCCGGACGGCGCCGACCACGCTCTCGATACACTTTTCTCGGAAATCCGCGGCGCGGACCGCCCTTCGGACGCCGAAGCGTGGGCCGCCATTCACAGGCGGCTGGAGGACACCGGCTGCGCCGTCTACGCGCAGGCATCCGGCCATCGTGGCGGACTCGCTCCGACGCCGTCCCCTGACACCAGGTGGGCGCTGGCCTATGCGCTGGCGTGGCTGTCGGTGGCGGGAGGCAACTCGGTGATGCCGCCGTGGGTAAGGCATCAGTTCCCGGAGGCGGGCCTGCTGGTGCGCCGGCTGCGGGACACGCCCTGCACCGACGCGGCCTGCGAATGGTGCCGGGAGCGCCACGACCCACGCAAGGAACTCCATCGCTGGTTCGGCTTCGACGACTTCCGCCCGGAGCCGGTGGACGACGAAGGGCGCCCGATGCAGCGCACCATCGTCGAGGCGGCCATGGCGGGGCGGCACGTGCTCGGGATCCTGCCCACGGGCACGGGGAAGTCGCTCTGCTACCAGATTCCGGCGCTGTCGCGTTACGACAAGACCGGCGCGCTCACGGTGGTGGTCTCTCCCCTGGTGGCGCTGATGGCGGACCAGGTGGCCGGGCTGGAGGCGCGCGGCATAGGTTGCTGCGTGGCGGTCACCGGTCTTCTGTCCATGCCGGAGCGTGCCGACGCTCTGGACCGGGTTCGGCTGGGAGACGCGGGCATCCTGCTCGTCTCTCCCGAGCAGCTCCGGTCGCCGTCCCTGCGCCGCGCCCTGGGCCAGCGCGAGATCGGCGCATGGGTGCTGGACGAGGCCCACTGTCTTTCGCGCTGGGGACATGACTTCCGGCCCGACTACCTCTACGTGGGCCGTTTCATCCGGGAGAAGGCCGGGGACGGTCCCGTGCCGCCCGTACTGTGTTTGACTGCCACCGCGAAGCCGGACGTGGTGGACGACATCACCCGGCACTTCCGCGACCGTCTCGGCATCGAGCTGGCGGTGATCGACGGGGGCGTGGAGCGGTCCAATCTGACCTTCGAGGTCATGCCGACGACGGCGTCCGACAAGTTCGCCGACATTTACCAGATACTGACATCGTACCTTCCGCCGCAGACGTCGGGCGGCGCCATCATCTATTGCGCCACGCGCCGGCAGAGCGAGGAGGTGGCTGAGTTCCTGCAACTGAAGGACGTAGCCGCCGGCCATTTCCACGCCGGTCTGCCGCCGGAGACCAAGAAGGACGTGCAGCAACGATTCATCGACGGCGAGCTGCGCGCCATCGTCGCCACCAATGCCTTCGGCATGGGTATCGACAAGCCCGACGTGCGGCTGGTGATCCACGCCGACATCCCCGGCTCACTCGAGAACTACCTCCAGGAGGCGGGCCGCGCCGGCCGTGACCGGGCCGCGGCGCGCTGCGTGCTGCTGTACGCCGCGGACGACGTGGAGCGGCAGTTCGGCATGTCGGCGCGCTCCCGCCTCACCCGGACGGAGATCCACGGCATCCTGCGGGCGCTGCGCAACCTGGATCGGAAGAAACGCCTGGACGGCAAGGTGGTGGCTACCGCGGGCGAGATCCTCGGCGAGGACGAGGAGCAAGTGTTCGAGCGCGACTCCTCTACCGACGACACCCGCGTGCGGACCGCGGTGGCATGGCTGGAGGAAGCCGCGCTGCTGACCCGGGAGGAGAACCGGGTGCAGGTGTTCCCGTCGTCGCTGAGGGTGCGGTCGGCGGAGGAAGTCCGCGACCGCCTCCGTCAGACACGCATCACGGACGCCTATCGCGACCAGTTGCAGCGCGTGGCCGCGGCGTTGATCGACGCCAGGCCGGACGAAGGACTCTCGACCGACGACCTGATGGGCGCGTCCGGGCTGAGCCCCGAGGGCGTGCGCCACGTGCTCTACGACCTGGAACGGCTGGGCATCGCCAGCAACGACGCCGCCTTGACCGCGTTCGTCCACCAGGGGGTGGAGCATTCCTCCGTCAAGCGCCTGGAGGCCGCCGCCCAACTGGAGACTGCGCTGATACGGCACATGCGCGAGGCGGCGCCGGACCTGGGCAAGGGCGGCACGTCGTCGCTGCACTTGCGCGTGGCGGCTCAGGTGCTGCGGGACGAGGGCGTGGCCGACCCCCTCCCGGAACGGCTGTGGCGCATCGTCCGCGGCATCGCCTACGACGGCCGCGGCGAGGACGGCGCCGCCGGCAGCCTGACCGTGCGCAAGCTCGATGCGGAAATCGCGCGGGTGACGCTGCACCGCGAATGGGGAGCGCTGGAGGAGACCGCGAGACTCCGGCGGGAAGGAGCCGGACTTCTGCTGGAGCATCTCCTGGCCTGCCTGCCGTCCGGCGCCCGCGGCACGGACCTGCTGGCGGAAACCACGCTGGGCAGACTCACCCACGCGATGGAGTCCGACCTGGAGATCAAGAGCAGAATCCGTCACCCCGCCAGGCTGCTGGACCGCGCACTGCTGTGGCTGCATGAGCTGGAAGTCCTCCGCCTCAACAAGGGACTGACCGTGTTCCGGCCGGCCATGACCATCCGCCTGCAACAGGACCGGCGGGGCTTCACCAACGCCGACTTCGAGCCCCTTGCGCTTCACTACCGGGGACAGGTCCTGCAGATCCACGTGATGGTGGAGTTTGCCCAGCGGGGCCTGGAGGCCGTGGCGGAGGCGACCCGGATGGCTCTGGACTACTTCGCCCTCAAGCAGGAGGCGTTCCTGGAACGCTGGCTGCCGGGACGCAGCCGCGAGATCAGCCGGCAGACCACTCCCGCGTCGTGGACCGCCATCGTCGAGGACCTCAAGAACCCCGTGCAGCAGCGCATCGTCGCCGACGACCGCGAGCAGACCAACGTGCTGGTGCTCGCAGGCCCCGGCTCCGGCAAGACGCGCGTGCTGGTCCACCGCATCGCCTACTTGATCCGGGTCCGGCGCGAGAACGCTCGCGGCATCCTGGCGCTGGCGTACAACCGGCATGCCGCGGTGGACATCCGCCGCCGGCTCGGGGAGCTGATCGGCGACGACGCCAGGGGCGTGACCGTTCTCACCTGCCACGCCCTCGCCATGCGGCTGGCGGGCGCCAGCTTCACCGGGCGCGCGGAGCGGCCCGATGACGACGTGTTCCGGGAAGTGATGCGGCGCGCGGTGGATCTGCTGCGCGGCCACGGGCTGCCGTCCGAAGACGCCGACGAGCAGCGCGTACGGCTATTGGCGGGGTTCCGCTGGATCCTGGTGGACGAGTACCAGGACATCGCCGCGGACCAGTACGATCTGATCTCCGCGCTGGCCGGCCGCACCCTCGAGGACGAAGCCGGCAAGCTCACCGTGTTCGCCGTGGGCGACGACGACCAGAACGTCTACGCCTTCAACGGCGCCTCGGTGGAGTTCATCCGCCGCTTCCAGCAGGACTACGGGCCAAAGCCCATCCATCTGGTCGAGAATTACCGGTCCACCGACCACATCATTGACGCGGCCAACGCCGTCATCGAGCCGGCGCGCGAGCGGATGAAGGCCGAGCATCCCATCCACGTCAATGCCGCCCGGACCGAGGACGCGCCCGGCGGGACGTGGGAGGAACTGGACCCCGTGGGGCAGGGACGGGTGCAGATTCTGGCGGCTCCACGTGACCCGGTGGCGCAGACGCGGGTCGTCATGGAGGAGTTGCAACGACTCGAGAAGCTGTCGCCTGACTGGGACTGGGCGCGTTGCGCCGTGATCGCGCGGGAGTGGAGCTATCTGGTCCCGGTGCGCGCGTTCTGCGAGGCCAACGAAATCCCGGTGCAGATGGGCAACGAGGAGATCCCCAGCTTTTGGCGGCTGCGCGAGACCCGGACATTGGTTGATTGGCTGCGCCAACGCGACAGCGGTCTCGTGGACGGCGCGTCTCTGCGCCGGTGGGCGGAAGCGCAGCCGTCCAACCGCTGGCACAAACTTCTGCAACAGGCCATCGCCGAACAGGCGCTGGAAACCGGCGGCGGTGAAATCCCGGTCGACCACTTCATCGAGTGGCTCGCCGAATGGGGCCGCGAGATACGGCGGCGCCAGCACGGCCTCCTTCTGCTCACTGCCCACCGCGCCAAGGGACTGGAGTTCGATCACGTGGCCGTGCTGGACGGCGGTTGGGGGCGCGTCGGCTCCGGCGAAGACCGGGATGCTCCGCGGCGGCTGTACTACGTTGCCATGACCCGGGCCCGACAGACCCTTGCGCTGGCGCGCTTCGAAGGGGGGCACCCGTTCCAGGACGCGCTGTTCGCCCTTCCCTCGGTGCTCCGCCGGGAACCGGCCGCGCTTCCGCCCTGCCCCCCGGCGCTGCGATACCGCCACGTCCAGCCGAGCCTGCGGGAGGTGGACCTGGGCTTTGCCGGACGCCGCAAAGCCGGTCATCGGACGCACCGGGCCATCGCCGCACTGTCGCCCGGCGATCCGCTGGTCGCGCGGGAAGTGAGCGGAGGTCGTTGGGAGTTGCTGGGACCCACGGAGGCGACAGTGGGACGCTTCGCGAAGAAATTCAAGCCGCCGCGAGGCATGCGCTGCCGGTCAGCCACGGTGCTGGCCATCGTACGGTGGAGCCGCGAGACATCGGACCCCAAGTACCGCGACACACTCAAGTGCGAAACATGGGAGGTGGCAGTACCGGAGTTGGTGTTCGAGCCGGCGGAAGTCTGAGCTGCGCTTTCACGGCGATATCCGTTGCAAAATTTGCATGGCTTGGTAGGGTTACCCATATTTATTAATACAGGCAGACACAATGAAGACGACCATCGAGATTCCCGACGATCTGGCCAACACGGCGAAAGCGTATGCGGCCCGACACAAAATCACGTTGAGGTCGCTGGTAGAACGCGGATTGCGTGAGGTCATGCGCGCGGACCGGCAGCGAGCCGGCTTCAAGTTGAAGAACGCGAGCGTTGGCGGCGGGGGGTTGCAGGCCGACTATCGTGACGCCGATTGGTCCCGCATCAGGGAGGCGGTGTACAAGGATCGGGGAAGTTGATCGCCACCGATACCAACATCCTCGTTTACGCGCACCGGGCCGATTCGGAGTGGCATGAGCGGGCCAGATCCTGCATCGAACGTCTGGCGGAGGGGCGCGTGGCGTGGGGCATACCTTGGCCGTGTGTCCACGAGTTCCTGGCCATCGCCACCCACCCCAGGATCTACGACCCGCCGTCGACCCTGACCGACGCGGTGGGTCAGATCGAGGCATGGCTCGAAGCGCCCGTTGCCGTGTTGTTGCACGAAGGCGATGCACACTGGGATGAACTGAAGCGGCAACTCCAGACAGCCCAGGCAAGAGGACCCTTGGTCCACGACGCGAGGGTTGCCGCGATCTGTATCGACCACGGCGTCACGGAGTTGTGGACGGCCGACCGGGATTTCAGTCGTTTCCCCGGCCTTCCGACCCGAAATCCGCTACTTTCCTGATCAAGAGGGCGATGGGAGCGACCGACCGTATCCGCTCATTTGTCGAGCACCGCGCCACGCAACGCTGGATCACGACCCTGATCGTGCTGAACGCCTTGGTGCTGGCGCTGGAGACCAGCCCGGCGGCCATGGCCGCGGCCGGGAGCTTCCTCAAGCTGGCCGACCGGGTGATCCTGGCGATCTTCGTGGTGGAGATCCTGCTCAAGGTAGTGGGACAGCGCGGCGATTTCGTCCGGGACGCCTGGAACCACTTCGACACGATCGTGGTGGCCATCGCGCTCATTCCGGCCACCGAGTTTCTCTCGGTGATGCGGGCGCTCAGGATTCTCCGGGTCTTCCGGCTGATCTCCGCCGTGCCCTCCATGCGCCGGGTGGTCGGCGCACTGCTTCACGCGGTGCCGGGCATGGGTTCGGTGGTGATGCTGCTGTCGGTGATCTACTTCGTGTTCTCGGTGATGGCCACCAACCTGTTTGCCGACCGCTTCCCGGACTGGTTCGGCAGCATCGGCAGTTCGGCCTATACCCTGTTCCAGATCATGACTCTGGAGAGCTGGTCCATGGGCATCGTGCGGCCGGTGATGGAGGTGTTTCCGCACGCTTGGCTCTTCTTCGTGCCGTTCATCCTGATCACCTCGTTCGCCGTCCTGAACCTGTTCATCGGCATCATCGTCGACGCGATGCAGACGCACGGGCATGGAGAACTCGACGCCAAGAAACCCGGAGCGTCCACCCCCGAACCCACACTCGCGGATCTGCAGGCCGAGATCCGCGCACTTCGGACCGAGCTGACCGAAATGAAACGGGACTAGCAGGAAGACTCCGGTCGGGATGTCCACCTCGCCGCTTGCGTATCTCATTTGAGATGCGTACACTGGTGCGGTGAAAGGAGAAGTCAATGCCAGCCCACACTTCGATGCTTCACGTCCGCGTGGATAATCAACTCAAGAACAAGGCCGCCCACACGTTGGCTAGCGTCGGCCTGACGCTTTCGGATGCCGTACGAATCCTCCTGACCCGTGTTGCGGCGGAGGGTGGCTTGCCTGCCGGTCTCACCGCGGATCCCGAAGCCCATGACGAATGGTTCCGTGCCAAGGTACGCGAAGCCTTGGACGATCCGCGTCCTGCCATTCCGCACGAACAGGCCATGGACAGGGCCCAAGCGATGATCGACGGAAAGCGCCGTGCGCGGTCTTGAGTGGAAGTTGACCGCAGTCGCTGACCTCATGGCCATTGTCGACTACATCTCGGACGACAATCCAGATGCCGCCCAAGCCTTGAAGGAAGATATCGAGACCAAGGTCTCCCGCTTGCCGGAGAACCCGAGACTATACAGAAAGGGCCGGCTGGAAGGCACCCGCGAAATGCTCGTGCGTTCGAATTATGTTGTGGTCTATACAGAGGACACAGAAGCCGTAACGATTCTTCGTGTCCTGCACGCAGCCCAGCAGTGGCCTCGGAGGAGAAAGCGCTAGAGAAACAGCGTTGGCCCGAAGGCCCGCGTTGTATCCGATGCGATTCGGATAACGTGCAGACGGGGGCCAAGCACAAGACCATGCCCCTTCGGTGCCGCGCCTGCAACAAGAAGTTCAGCGTCAAGATGGGGACCGCGATGAAATCCTCGAACCTCGGCTACCCGAAATGGGCCATTGCGCTGTACCTGATCAATACCAATGCCAGCATGAAGCTTCACGGGAACCTCAAGATCGCCCAAAAGTCCGCTTGGCACTTGCCGCACCGGCTCCGTGAAGGGTTGCGGTCCCGGAACGGCGTTGAGTTCTCCGGGCCTGTGGAAGTCGATGAGACGTACATGGGCGGAAGGCGGCTCCGCTATGCGGACCTGATCTCCGCACCGGAAAAGCCCGTCCCGCAAACCGGATCGGAAATGTTCTGATGGCGACTCCCAACTGGGTCAACCGCACCCTTTGGACCGGGGACAACCTGGACATCATGCGCGGCATGAACAGCGAGTCGGTTGACCTCATCTATCTCGACCCGCCCTTCAACTCCAACCGCGACTATGCGGCGCCGATAGGCTCCGAAGCTGCCGGGGCCAAGTTCAAGGACACGTGGACCCTTGACGACGTAGACGAAGCGTGGCACGGGGAGATTGCCGACCGGGACCCCACTTTGTACGCTATCATCGCCGCGGCCGGACTCGCCCACGGCAAGGGCATGAAGTCCTACCTCATCATGATGGCCGTCCGTCTGCTGGAAATGCGGCGCATCCTGAAGGAAGCCGGCTCCATCTATCTGCACTGTGACCCCACCGCGTCGCACTATCTCAAGACCCTCATCGACGCGATTTTCAAGGCTCGCCATTTCCGTAGCGAGATCACGTGGCGACGGACCACCGCAAAGGGGCTAGCCTTCAAGGGCTACCCGAACAGCGCCGACAATCTGCTCTACTACAGCGGTTCTGACAGCTATATCTGGAATCCGCCTTTTGCGCCGCACGATCCGGGCTATGTGAAGAAGTTCTACCGGCATGTCGAACCGGGCACGGGTCGGCGATATAGGCTTGACAATCTCGCAAACCCCAACAAGGACCGCCCGAATCTCACCTATGAGTTCCTCGGGGTAACCCGCGTATGGCGCTGGACACGGGAACGCATGGAAGACGCCTACCAGAAGGGTTTGGTAATACAACGGAAGCCGGGCGCGGTCCCCGCCTTCAAACGCTACCTCGACCAAATGCCAGGCACTCCGGTTGACACGGTATAGACCGACATTCGAGGAATACAGCCTCATGCCAAGGAGCGCACCGCTACCCGACACAGAAACCCCTTGCGCTGCTGGAGCGGATCATCAAGGCGAGCAGCGACAAGGGGCAAATCGTGTTAGACCCGTTCGCGGGTTGTGCCACGGCCTGCGTTGCGGCGGAGAAACTTGGACGCCAGTGGGTAGGGATTGACCTGTCCCTCGAAAGCTGCCGACCTGGTGAAGCTCCGGCTTCGGAAGGAAATGGGTCTATTCTACGACGTACACCACCGGCTGGACATCCCTCGCCGCCTGGATCAGGGCAAGGTGTCGGACTACCGGACGCACAAGCACACCCTCTACGGGGTCCAGGAAGGCACGTGCGCCGGGTGCCGCGTCATGTTCCCATTCCGCAACATGACCGTGGACCACGTGGTTCCGCAGTCCAAGGGTGGCACCGACCACATAACCAACCTTCAGCTACTATGTGCGGCCTGCAATTCGATGAAGGGAGCCCGGAGCCAGGACGAATTCGTCGCGGTCCTCGTGCGGGAAGGTCTGCGACAGCAAGGAGCACGAACATGACCAAGCCGAAGCCGGACAAAGTGGAACTGGTGAGCAACCGCTATCAGCCGACGAAGGCGGAGAAGGAGGCGGAGATTGACTTCTCCGACATGGAAGGCAAGACGCCGGACGACATGGCCCGCCTGTTGACACGCCCCGTGGACGTGTCCTTCATCCCGAAGCCCCGGAAGTGACCACCGGGAGGCTTCGCCGAGACCACTACATCCCACAGTTCATTTTGAAGGGATTCCGAAAACCCGACCGAGGGAAGGTGCATTTCGCAGAGAAGGGCAATGCAGTAATCCGGCTAATGCCCGTTAGGGATATTCTCTTCCAGGACCATGGTGAAAGGGTCCTTGCCAAACCTCCAAAGCTGAGACAGCGGGGAGAGACAGCGATACTTGCAAGTGAACCAGAATGGACCGAAGTGACCGCAGAAGCCTTACAGAAGCTTGAGAATGAATGGGCTCGGGCCATCAAGGGAATGATCAAATGGGTCAAGAAGCTCGACTAATCGGACTCGTTTCGTTGCGGTAAAGTGCGGTCCACATAAGCAGGAAGAATGGGTGCAAGCTATAGTTGACTATTGCTTGAGAACCATGTTTCGGTCGGAAGAAGCTGGGCACGAGCTGTGGCGCAGGCTACAAGAAAGCGAAGAACGGGATTTGCAAGAATGGATCGAGACAGAACTGGGGAAGTCTCTAACGCCTAGTGACGAACTACTATACGTCTACCAGCGACACAACCGTGCACAAACGGGAGCGCTAGCTGATGAGATTTTCAGAAAACGCAATCCGGAGTTTACCGTCACGGCATGGAGGATCGTAGACAACTCAAGATTCATTATTGGAAGCAGGGGTGGGTGCTGGGTAGAGCACGGAGAGCTCAGGGTATTCCTGTTCCCGTTGGATCCGAAAGTTGCGGTCAGTCTACAGGGAAAAGAACAGGTCAACCACATTCTTGGTGGAAATATCCATTTAGGAAACTCAGGAACTGTAGTACATCACGACATTCCGGGAGAAACGGGCATTACCGCAGGAATGGTGAACGAGGCGATGTGGTCCAGTTGCAATGCAGTAGTTGGCCTTGAACGAAGAGACATCGAAGAGCTGATGTGAGTTTAGCTTCGTGGCTACGCCCGCCACACCCCTGGGCGATCACGGTCGACCAACGCCTTCGACATCGTTTTCCCCATCCCCAGCCTTCCGCCACTGCATGGACGCTAGCGGCCAGCGCCGCGACTTCGTTCGCAATCCCTGGAACCACTTCGACACCATCGTGGTCACCATCGCGCTGATACCGGCCACCGAGTTCCTCTCAGTGATGAGGGCCCTCAGGATTCTGCGGGTCTTCCGGCTGATCTCCGCCGTGCCCTCCATGCGCCGGGTGGTCGGCGCACTGCTCCACGCGGTGCCGGGCATGGGTTCGGTAGTGATGCTGCTGTCGGTGATCTACTTCGTGTTCTCGGTCATGGCCACCAACCTGTTCGCCGACCGCTTTCCGGACTGGTTCGGCACCATCGGCAGCTCGGCCTATACCCTGTTCCAGATCATGACCCTAGAAAGCTGGTCGATGGGCATCGTGCGACCGGTGATGGAGGTGTTTCCGCACGCCTGGCTCTTCTTCGTGCCGTTCATCCTGATCACCTCGTTCGCCGTGCTGAACCTGTTCATCGGCATCATCGTCGACGCGATGCAGACGCACGGGCATGGAGAACTCGACGCCAAGAAACCCGGAGCGTCCACCCCCGAACCCACACTCGCGGACCTGCAGGCCGAGATCCGCGCACTGCGGACCGAGCTGACCGAAATGAAACGGGACTAGCAGGACGCCGCCAGGGCGACCGCGGGCGCCCCTACATGGGGTTCATCGGCCGGTCCTTTTACACCTTCGACATCCCGCCCCCGGCGGGCGGCTGCGACTTGCCCGGGATCCACTCCACGTCCTTGCGCGGGCCGTCGGCCTTGACCGTGAAGCGGGCCTTGCCGAGCTTCTCGATTTCGATCTCCAGGGTGTCGCCGTCGTTCATGGGGCCGAGGCCCACGTGGTAGGTGCCGGTGGCGATGACGTCGCCGGGCTGGAGCTGGACGAAACGCGACAGCCATGAGACCAGCTCGGGGATCTTGTGGGCCATGTGGCGGGTGTTGTAGTCCTGCCGGGCTTTGCCGCCGACCCAGGACTTGACGGTGAGGTCGTGGGGGTCGGGGACCTCGTCCGCGGTGGTGATCCAGGGGCCGCAGGGGCTGTGGGTGCCCTGCCCCTTGGGGAGGAACTGGGTGCGGCGCACCATGCCCCGGTTCGAGATGTCGAAGAACGGCACGTAGCCGAACACGGCGTCCATGGCGTCGGCCTCGGAGACGTTCCGCCCGCACGGGCCCATGACGAAGGCCAGCTCGGCCTCTGGCTGGGTCACGGCCACCGCAGGGATGTCGGGCAACTCCACCGCGCCTTCCGGCCCCAGCAGTTCGGGGGCCTTGTAGAAGAACTCGATGGGCAGGGTGTCGGGGGTGCGCTCGGGTGAATCGAGGTAGTTGACGAAGGCGGCCAGACACTTGCTCGGCCGCGGGATGGGCGCCAGCAGCTTGACCACGCTCAGCGGGAAGCCCGACCCCTCGCGGCACAGCCGCTCGAACTCCTTCCGATAGTCGTCGAAGTTGGCGATCACCTCCTCCATCACCCGCTGAGGGCCTTTCTCCACACGGTACTGGATGATGCCGCTCACGTCCACGACGTTGGCGCCGTTCTTGAGGACGCCGATACGGTCATCATTGAAGCGAAGAATCTTCATGGACGATGCCCCTAGTCGTTCACCGGCTCCAGCCACACGTCCACCAGGGCCACCCGTCCGTCGCGCGCGGCCTGGAGTCCCCGTTCGAGGGCCGGCTTGACCTCGGCCGGGCTCTGCACCCGCTCGCCGAAGCCGTCGAAGGCCCGGGCGATGGCGGCGTAGTCCGGTGCGGGGGCGATGGAGGTGCCCACGAACTGGTTGGTGCGCACCGCCCAGCCGTCCGGGTAGTACGCGGGGACGCCGCGCTTCATGGACTTGTAGCCGTGGTTGTTCATGAGCACGATGAGGATCGGCATGCGGAATTCCTGGGCGAAGCCGAAGCCGGCGATGCCGGGGTTGTAGTTGAATGAGCCGTCGCCGATGACCAGCACCACGGGCTTGTCCGGGTGCGCGGCCTTGACGCCCAGGGCGGTGCCCAAGCCGGTGCCGAGGCCGCCGATGCAGCCGCTGAAGAAGTTGCCGGGCTTCACCCGGTCCAGGTACTGGTGCAGCGCCATGCGGTGGGTGATGGTCTCCTCCACCAGGTAGACGTCCTCGGGCAGCGCCTGGTTGAGCTGGTACATCACCCAGTTGGTGTCCATGGGCTCCTTCGACTCCAGGCTTTGCGCCTGCTCGGCCCACGCCGCCCGCCGCGCCGCGCCCTGTTCGCGCAGCTTCGCCCGCCGTTCCGCGGCGCCGGCGCCCTCCACGCCGTCCTTGCGGAGCCGCTCCAGCAGCGCGCTCAGCGACGCCTCCAGCTCGCCGGCGATGCTCAGGTCCACCTGCACGCCCCAGTAGGGAAGGTTCATGTGCAGGGGCTCCTCGTCCAGCGCCGCCACCTTGGCGCCCTGCGCGATGGCCGCCGAGGCCGGATGCCACGGCTGGGTGGCGCCGATGAGGCACACCACGTCGGCGTCGGCCATGAACTCGCCGGGCTCGAAGCCGGCGTGCAGATCGTGGTCGCGCGGGAAGTTGAAATAGCCGCTGCTGCGGGTCTCCACCACCGGCGCGTTGAGCAGCTCCGCCAACTCCACCATGCGCTCCACGATGGCCGTGCTGCTGCCGGCGTTCTCGCTCACGATGACCGGATTGCGCGCGGTGCGCAGCAGGCCCGCCAACTCGGCGATCCCTTCGGGGTCGGGGCTCGGCATGGTGGGCATGGACACTTTCAAGGGCGCCTCCCGCGTCACCTTGTCGAACAGGTACTCCATGGGCAGCGACACGAACACCGGCCCCCGGGGCGAGCTCATGGCCATCTGGCAGGCGCGCTGGATGGTGGAGACCAGGATGTGCTTGTCGTTGACCCCGAAGCTCCACTTGACGCACCGGTCCACCAGCCGGGCCGGGCCGCCCACGTCCGAGAGGAAGCGCATCCACTGGCCGCCGGGGTCGGGGCCGTCGTCCTCGCCGAAGGCGAGGGACTCGCCGGTGAAGACCACCATGGGCACCTGCTCGTGGAGCGCTCCGCGCAGCGCCATGGAGCCGTGCAGCGCCCCCACGGTGGTGTGGATCATGACCCCGGGCAGCTTGCCGGTGGCCTTGGCGTAGCCGCTGGCCATGGCCAGGGCGATCTCTTCGTGGCGCGAGCTGAGGTAGACCGGCATGCTCTCGTCCGGCTTGGCCAGCGCCTCCCACACCGGCGACCATTCCGAGCCCGGCGACGCGAAGATGCGCTCCACGCCCATGCCCGACAGGACGCGCAGGAACGCCTCCGCGCCCGTGAGTCCGTTGACTTCGATCATGTTCGATTCCTCCGTTCGGCAAGTTCACCGGCATCGGCGCCGGAATGGGGGTCGGGAGACGAAGTCACATGGAGGCTGTCCTGCCGGCTCCCGAAACTCGTCCATTGGTAGACCACGCCGCCGGGGCGGTCAACTGCTCAACCGGACCCTGCGGCAAAGGTGGGAAGCCACCCGGCGGGGGGCCTCAGGTCCAGCGAATCCTCGGCGACGGAGGTGCGCCCCGACAGGAGGACGCGCTCGCCCCGGTAGGCCCATACCCGGAGGTCCGCCCACACGGACGAACCGTCGTCGAGCTGGATCTCGGGCCGCCCCACCTTCCTCTGGGCGACGTAGCCTTCGCCCCGCCGCACCAGCCGCTGCAACCGCGAACGCCCGACCCGCGCGCTGGGCAGGAACCCCCGGCTGGCGTGGCTGCGGATCGGCTTGAACACGAACCGGTGCCGGTCCTCGACGATGGCTTCGACGTTGTCGGCCCTGAGCAGATGGGTCTCGGGGATGTGCCGGCTGAGCACTTCCCGCTCGCCCGCTTCGATCCCCAGCTCCCGGTCCCACGACGGGAGCGAAAGGAACTCCAGCAGCCGCTTGTCGCTCCGCGTGGCGTAGGTGAAAGGATTGGGCGCGACGTACACGCAGCCGTGCAGGAAGGCATCCCGCAACGGGCGGGTGGTCTCCTTCTCCAGGAAGAAGTCGGTGGAACGGTTCACGATGAACGACACCGGCTCTCCGCGGCGCCAAAGCCGCTCGCCGTCCCAGCGCAGGTCGGCGGTCGAGGTCACGTCCGCGGGCCACCCCTCCTCCCGGAAGAGTTCTCGCAGCATCTCCATCTCGCCGCCGAACTTGCCCCGCTCCAGGGCTTCTGGCTCATCGAGGATGAGGAAGAGTCCGTCGGGCATGGCGCCGAAAAACTCCTCGGCTTCCCGGCGCACCATCTGCTTGATGCGGCGGCCGAGATCGGCGGCGGCCGGGGGGGCTTCAAGGGACGCCTGCGAAGCAGGCTCCATGAGGGCGTGGAACGATTCGTTGATGAGGCCGGCGTACAGGAGACCGGAGCCGTTGTCGTTGAACTCGATGACCTGCCATGGCCCGTCGGGAGGCAGGTGAAAGTCCCAGGCGCTGAAGAAACACACCTCCGGCCGTTGCGCCGGCAGGCCGTGTCCGGACGAGGCGATGACGCTCTCCCGCCAGACCGGCCGGGTGGTGACGTCCTCGAACACGCGGATGAAGCCGTCGATCTCCGCCAGCACCGCGGCCGGGACCGCCTGGTGCGCGAAGGTCACCGAGAACTCGTCCGGAACGCCGGGGATTCCCGCGGCCCGAAGCCGGCTCCAGAACTGTTCGCGCCGGTCCTCCATCATGGATCGGCGCACGTCCGCGCCGGCATCCCACCCGGGCCGGTGTCACCCGGGCTCATGGACCGCCCGCGCAAGGCGTTCGAGGAACCGTCCCACCGCGGCGGGGTCCTGGAGACGGTAACGCGCCGCCGTCGGCCTGGGCTCGTCCGCCACGAGGATCCCCACCCCCCTGCAGACCACGAACTCGAAGGCATCCTCGTCGGTGGTATCGTCGCCGAGGTGGAAGGGTACGTGACCGCCTCCAAGGACCTGGAGGATCCACTCCTCCGCCTTGCCCTTGTTCCAAGCGAAGCAGGGCCTGATCTCGAACACCTTCCTGCCATGGTTCTTGCGGAGCCTGGGGGAGTCTTGCAGGAGATCGTCGACCACGGCTTCGACCTCCGGCACCGCAGCCTCTTCCGCAAGCCGGTAGTGAACGGATATCGAGTAGCCCTTGGTCTCCAGCAACACGCCCGGGACTTGCGCGAGGGCGCCGTGGAGCCGCCGGTCCAACTCCTCGATCGCCGGGAGGAACTCCTGCCCGACCTGGTGTCGGATGCCGGAACCCGCCGGCCCGACGATATCGAAACCGTGGCTCCCGGCGTAGAAGAGATTGTCGAGCCCGACCCGTTCCTGCACGTCATCGAGCGCGCGTCCACTGACCACGGCCGTGACGCAACGGTCGCCGAGGCGGCGAACGGTCTCGCGCATGGCCTCGGAAAGCACGGCCTGCGCAGGCGTGTCCACGATGGGAGTCAGCGTGCCGTCGTAGTCGAGGAACACGGCGGCCGGTCTGCCCTCCAGAGCCTTTTCGATGTCAGGAAAATCGGTCAAGGCGGACGGGATGGTGCAGTCGACGGGCCTCATCCGCTGGTCCGTCCCCAGCAGTCGACCACCTCGGCCCACTCCTTCTCGGGAATCGCGTAGGAGTGCGTTCCCGCGATCAGTCCCGCCCGATTGAGGTTGCTGGGGCATATCATCCGCTCGTCGATGTCCTTCTCCGCCAGCTCGGCGTCCATGAGGTCGTGGCTGCGGTTCGAATGGCCCAACCCCATGGCGTGCCCGATCTCGTGCGCGGTCATGTTCTGGGCCTCCACGGCGCCCACCCCCCGGAGCCCGAGGTAGACGTACGCCTTGCGGATGCCTTCCCGGCCGTTGCGGCATTTCACCTTGGTGGCGCCTACGATCCCGGGCAACACGTCGTCGTACAACTCGATGGTGATATCGGCCTCCTTGTTCCCCGTTTCCCACATGGCATAGAACGGCTGCACCCGGTTCCACTGCAGCACGCCGCGGCGCACAGCCAGCGCCACCTCGAGGGACACGCCGGCCCAATCGTTGACCCTGAAGGTCACCACGTCGCGGTCCACGGGGTGCCACCGGGCCACCGCCCCGTCCTGGCACGTCATCCGCTCGATGTGGACCATCCGTCCGGGGTCGTCGCGGACCGGGGATTCGTGGTCCTGACGGGATCGGGCGCCCTCTTCCTGCTTGCAGTCGGCTTCCGCGCTCGCGCCTCCGGCGTTCGTGCAGGCCCAGCCATCGGAGTGGAGCAGGGTCAGGGAGAACGCCAAGGCCAGGAGGGAAAGGATTGCTTGATTGGCCGTGATCATGCTCACGTCGGCGATCCCATCCGATGCCCGGATGTCGGGACCGGTGAATCGCTTCACCGCAGACCGCCCATATACAACGTCGGGTTCCCGTCTGCAACCTTGTCACCGAACACCTCGCCAAGGCCCTGCCCCCGTCATTCCGGCGAAAGCCGGAATCCAGGAGGGGTGGGGCCGGGGGAAGCACAGCCGCCACACGCCTCCTCCCCTGGATTCCGGCTTTCGCCGGAATGACGGGTGGAGGGGCGTCACTCCACGGAACGGCGGCTCAGCCGATCAGGCCGCCGTCGTCGCGGGTCACCGCGATCACGGCCGAGCGGGGGACGGTGTCGCCGCCGTCGGGGAAGTGGCTGTCGCCCTCCTCGCCGGGATGCTGGATGCCGACGAACAGGGTCCTTCGGTCAGCGCTCCAGGCGATGCCGGTGACCTCGCACTGCCTGGGACCCACCAGGAAGCGGCGGATCTCGCCGGTCACCGGGTCACCCACCAGCATCTGGTTGTTGCCCTGTCCGGCGAAACGCTTGGCGTTGGAGTAGTTGCCGTCGGTCTGGATCCACAGCATGCCGTTGCGGTCGAAGGCGAGGCCGTCGGGGGAGTTGAACATGTTGTCCTTGTTGACGTTCTTCGAGCCGGCGTTGGCGTCGCTGTGGACACCGGGGTTACCCGCCATCACGTACAGGTCCCAGGCGAACCCGGTGGCCAAGTGGTTACCGCCGTCGGGCCGCCAGCGCACGATCTGGCCGTAGCGGTTGCCGGCGCGGGGGTTGGGCCCGCCCACGGGAGTCGGGTCGCCGCCGGCGTTGGGCTTCTTGCCGCGGTTCTTGTTGTTGGTGAGGGCGCAGTAGACCTCGGCCTTCCTCGGGTTCGCCGCCACCCATTCGGGGCGGTCCATGGTCGTGGCCTTCACCGCGGAGGCGGCGATGCGGGTATGGATGCAGACCTCCGCCATGGAAGCCATACCCGCGGCCTCGGGGGTCAGCTCCAGCCATTGGCCCCGGCCGCCGTCGGCGAACTTGGCCACGTAGAGCTTGCCGGTTTCCAGCAGGTCGGCGTTGTTGCCGCCCTCCGCGTAGCGCCCTTCGCTCACGAACTTGTAGAGAAACTCGCCGCGCTCGTCGTCGCCCATGTAGACCACCACCTGGCCGTTGGCGGCCAGCACCACCTCGGCGTTCTCATGCTTGAAGCGGCCGAGGGCGGTGCGTTTCTTCGGGGTGGACTTGGGGTCCAGCGGATCGATCTCGACGATGTAGCCGGCGCGGTTGGGCTCGTTGGGATGCTTGGCGATGTCGAAGCGTTCGTCGGTGGCGGCCCAGGCGTAGCCCTCGTCCTTGGCGCCCACGCCGTAGCGCTTGAGCTCGGAGGACACCTTGATGTCCGGATCGCTGGACGAGAAATAGTCGTGGAAGTTCTCCTCGCACGCGAGATAGGTGCCCCAGGGGGTGCGGCCGTTGCCGCAGTTGTTCCAGGTGCCGAAGCTGCGGGCGCCCGCAGGGTCGGCAGCGGTCTTGAGCAGCGCGTGGCCCCGGGCCGGCCCGGTGATCTCCATCGGAGTATCCGGCGTGATCCGGCGGTTGTACGGAGAGTCCTTGACGATGGACCACTGGCCGCCCTTGCGGGCGATCTCCAGCACGGACACGCCGTGTCCGGCCTTGCCCTTGCGCACGTCGTCGGCGTTGGCGGGCTTGCCCGAACCCTTGCCGCCGAAGATGATGCCCAGGTTCACGTACTCGTTGTTGACCGCGAGCACGTTCCGGCCGCGGTGGTTGAACAGCGCCATACCGTCGTTGTTGTCGCCGAAGGCCAGCTCCTGGCTGGCGCCGGTGCCGCGGGTCACCTGGTCGAAATCCGTGCCGCGCGACCACAGGGGATCACCCCACCTGGCCACCACGTGCCAACTGTAGCCCTTGGGAACCGTAACGGTGTCCAGGGTATTGGCCGCCACCGCCTCGAAGCCGAAGCGGCTGTTGCTGGCGAGAGCGGCCAGGGGCTTCAGCACCCCGGTGCTCATGACGAACGCGGAGGCCGCGAAGGCGGCGCTGCCGCTCAGGAAACCGCGCCGGGAGACGGCCCTGGCGGCCAGCCTGGCGAAATCGGTTTCCGCGGGTTGCGAATCGCGAGCCTCGTCGAACTCGTCGGTTGATGCTTCGTGCCTTTCGGCGGTGCCTGCCATGACTGTCCTCCCTTTTCGTACTGTTTCGGTTTCTGAGAAGGTCCGAGGGCGACCACACGTTCATCCTTAGCCGTCCGTTGTTGCGATTGGGTGACCCTCGAAAGAAGATAAAGTGAAACGGAACCTGGAAACTCGGGCCACATCGCGGTTATGGTAAGATAGGATAAAGGAAAGCAACGGTCGGGCAAGGGAAGGCAACGGAACCAGCACCAAATCGGGTGAACTCATGGACATCACCTTCGGCATCGAGGAAGAGTTCTTTCTGGTCGACCCGGAAACCCGGGACATGATCGCCGACCCGGATCCCGGGATCTTCGACTGGTGTGAGAAGAACCGCGGGCCCCACTTGTTCGTCCACGAGTTCATTCGCTCCCAGATCGAATGCAACACGCGCGTATGCGAGTCGGTGGCCGAGCTGCGCGGCGCGCTTCAAGAGACGCGCGCCATCGCGGCCGAGGGCGCGCGCCGGCACGGCGCCGCGGTGATGGCCGCGTCGACCCACCCCTTCGCGGCGTGGGAATCCCAGATGCACACCCCCAAGGAACGGTACCAACGGCTGGCCAACCAGTTCCAGGAGGACGCGCGCCGGTTCCTGGTGAGCGCCATGCACATCCACGCGAGCTTCGGCGACGCCGACTCGCGCATCCGCGTCATGACGGCCATGCGGCGCTACATGCCGCTGCTGCACGCCCTTTCCGGTTCGTCGCCCTTCAGCGGCGGGCGGGAGACCGGGTTCAAGTCCTACCGGCTGACACTGCTCGGAGCGTTGCCGCGCACCGGCGTGCCGGGTCCCCTGTGGTCCCGGGCCGAATTCGATCAGCTTGTAGCCGACTACCAGCGCCTGAGACTCATCGGCGACGGCACCGAGTTGTGGTGGGACATCCGCCCGTCCGTGCGCTTCCCCACCATCGAGTTGCGCATCTGCGACATATGCCCGCGCATCGACGATGCCATGTGCATCGCCGCCCTGTACGCGTGTCTCATCCGACGCCTGTCGCGCCTCGACCGCGACGGCGCCCTGCCGCAGGAACCGCCCACCGAGATTATCGCCGAGAACCGCTGGCTCGCCCAACGATATGGCGTGCTCGGCTTCCACGGCGACACCGAGCACGGAGGCCGCAAGGACGTCGCGGACTTCGCCGCCGAACTGGTGGAAGAACTGGCCGACGACGCTCGCGCCCTGGGCTGCGAGGCCGAAGTGCGCCACACCCTCGCCATCATCCGCGAAGGCGCCGCCGCCGACCGCCAAGTGGACCTGTACCGCCTGCGCCGCCTGGAAGGAGACACCGACGCGGAGGCGCTACGCGCGGTGGTGGACCTGGTGGTGGAGGAGACGCGGGAGGGGGTTGGGGAGAAAGGGTGAGGTCAGGAGTGTTTGATCTGTATGTACTTTTCCAAGCCCCAGGCGACTTTGACTGGAAGCTGAACTCCCAACTCGGTGGAGGGGTGCTGGATTGCCTTGTGTCGAAAACCTCAAGGCACCCCTGCTGACTGCCGGGACATGACGGTAGGGCTGCTATGGCACCGGCAGGGGTGCCCGCGGGCTTCCGGTTTGGGGGTTTAAGGCAGCACTTTACGCGTAGGCGAACCCTGTAAACCTTACTGGTTTTCCTATTTGCTTTTCCTTTCTCGCTGCAACATTGGTCTTCAAACCCCATTTCAGCAGAGTTGCGCCGCCTCCTCGAACTCTGCCCGTGCACCAGTTTTGAGCGTAGCTCTGGCTCCTTGTCCGGCTTCTGTTCATGCGAACGCTTAGAACAAGTCAACTCTCCTTCCACAAACGGACAGTGAAGCGGTGCTCCTCCTCGATCAAATCGGGCTCCGTGCCGTTATGTGCACGCATTCCAGGAATGATCTTGTTCCGCACCCCCATTCCGCGGGCATCGACGTACCCGTAATCGCGCATGACATTGACCAAGGTCTGGTTGCGGGCATAGCGCATCCCTGACCTCATCCCTTCCGGCGTAACCGTGTTTGGCAGACGCCCCGGACTCACGATTTCGAGACGGTTGGAGAAGAGGACCAGCATGACGTCGGTGCCTGCGATGCTGTAATCACGATGAACCAAGGCATTGCCGACGGCCTCGCGTACCACTGCTTCGGGATAGTCCCAGCGGTCGATCCGTCGCGCACCTTCCAGCCGAGCTGACGGAATGGTATTTCGCCGCACGAAGTCCCATGCCTGATCGATCAACCCTGGTTCAACCAGCGAACCATCGCGGGCGCCAAGCGGAACCAGAGGTCCCCTCAGATCTTCGTCCGCACGGGTTGCATAATCCGGCTCCTGACCAGGGTAACAGACGGCTCGGACGCCCGATTGTGGGAGGAAACGATCGGGGTTCTGGCCAAAGATGATGACACCATCTACGGTTGCCGCAACGCGCCCCGCAGTTGTCGTGGCCAAGTCCATATTGTGGAGCAGTCTCTGCCATCCCTCAACGTCCCCCTCGGCCGGAACATCACCACCCAAAATGCGGACAAAATAATCACACAAACGCCGGCGATCAAGCGCACCAAGAGTGGTTCCGGGAACAGGTTTCAGCCCAAAACGGATTTGCCCGGATTGTTGATACAACCGTTGCTCTTCTTCGCGTGTTGCGTCGCGGGTCGTCGTTCCGACTCGCACCTTCGAGACCCAAAACGAGCGACGCTTTGCTTTGTAGGGCTTGTCCGGCGCATCTGCGGGGAGCGACACGATGCCGACCACCTTATCCCCGTCCCAACTGATCTTCTCCCAGTACGGAATCGTGGCGGGTTGAAGGTGCGTGCGAGCCGTTTCCATTACCCATTCCTCGGCCTTCGCGTGATGCCGAGTAAGGCCCGTGACGGTTCCATCGTTTTCGACGCCGAGGATAATGTGTCCTCCCTCCAGATTCAGAAGGGCTGCCACCTCTCCAGCCAACTTCTCCGCGGTGATATCGTCGCGCTTGAACTCGACGCCCGAGTTCTCACCATTGCGGATTAGCTCGATCAATTCGGCCTTGTTCATCGAAAGCTCTCAGAACCCGTACTTCAGCCGCCTCGTCTCAAAGGCGTCCTTTCCGCCTTCCAGAATATCCTCGACAAGCTCCCGCACCGATTGTTTGTCGATGGAGCCCATGTGTTTCGGGGCAATACGCGCCTTTCCCCCGTCCGCTCCGCCTGCTGCGGTGAGCCCGAGAATAAGCTCGGCGTCGCCAAGCACCGGGATATTGGCGTTGTGGGTTGAGAAAATAAACTGTCGGCAGCGCTTTTCCTCTCGCATTCTGGGAACCACACCTTCGGTGATAAAGCGGTTGTCTAGGTCGTCCTCCGGCTGATCCACGATCAAGGGGGAGTCTGACTCCAGCAGCAGGAGCAGGAGCACCGCTGTCGCCTTCTGGCCTGTCGAAAGATCTTCGAGCGCGTGCCATGACGGCGGCTCTCCAGAAGGTGCTGTATTGAGCCGGACCGCGGTCGTAGGAGGCAATTCCAACTCCTCAATCCGCATCAAAGTCTCAAGTGGCGCTTTGGCTAGACGTTCTGCCTGAGCGGGTGGAATTGAGTAGGTTTTTTTCACCGCCTCTGCACCATCCCTGCAACAGTTGACGAACTCCGGCAATGATAGGTCCGGCGACTGCTTGATTTGATCGAGTGCTTCGGAAAGGCGACCTCGAATCTCTTCTTTGAGCATGTCAAATAGCGGTTCTCGATTACCGGCTGCGGTTACCTCCACCTGGACGCGGTCGCGAAGCTTTCTGCCTACCTTCCTCGCGGCCCGGTCGAGGAGCCGAAACTCCTCCGCCTTCAGGTCTTCCCATTCGGCCAAAAGAGTGCGCCGTCGCTCCAGGTGTTCATTTTCCAGGCGCTGCAGCAGGGACTCTCGCTCCCGCAACGGGCGGAGGCCCTCTATCTCACGCCGCAGGCGGATGAACTCCTCCCCGTCCACTGATGACTTCTGGAGCTCACGCAGGATTCTCTCGTAAGCCTTCTGGACTTCGCGCTTGCGCTCGTCCCAACGGGAACGGATGTCGTTAATTCTCTCGTCCGCTCGCACCAAGGCTTCCTCTAACTGCCGCACCAACTCCTCGATCTCCCGGCTCAGGGTATCGAGGATCCCGTCCGCTTCTGCGAGGATATCCTTACCCGGCAACTCCTCCAACGCTTTTGGCGAGAGAAACACGCGGTCAATGGGGATCTCCTGACGGAGTCTATCCAAGCATTCACGCAACGGCTCCAAGCGCTCGGGAATCGAATCGAGTACCCGCTCCTCCCGAACGATAAGACTCCGGTCGCGCAGACGGTCTTCCAGCCCAGCTTCCCGAAAGCGCTCTAAGGTTTCCTCCAGACCCGGAAGAGTCGCCAGACGCTCCCCGATCTGCTCCTGCTCGGCCCGCACGTCCAGAATCGACCGCCTCGTCTTCTCAAGGTCTCGACGGACATCAGCCTTGCGTCTGGCCAGAGACTGGTCGCGTTCGACGAATCGGTCGAGAAGGCGGGTGAGCTTCTCGCTGCTCCTGGTGAGTTCGGAAATTTCGTGCTGACCGTAAACCTCGACGCGAGGGAGGACCTCGCCCGGGAGGAGGCTTGACACCTGGCCGCTTTCGTCGCGAACCACCGGCGGGTTCGGCACGGTGCGCTCGATCCGGTATTGGCGCTTTGCCGGACGATAGCAACGCGCGAGAAGTGAGACCTTCGTCCCGCTCCGGAGCACTTGGCCGACGATTCCCTTGTGGGCCTTTTGTGCCTCCTCTCCAACGGGTTCCAAGCCCAGCACGTAGCGCAAGCTTTCGATTATCGTGGACTTGCCGGCCCCGCGCCCGCCCACTAGGACGTTGAGGTTGGAGTTCAAGTGCATCGCCACGCCATCAAGGAATCCGCCTTCCCAGGCGAGACTAAGCATCTCGGCGTGCTCTTCCGATTCCAGTTCGCCTTCTTTAGGATTGGGACGGATACGCGATCCCGGATCCAGGAACGCTTGTCTCAACCCTTCGACGCTCACCTCGGACATCTTGATCCAGCAGGTGGCCGAGTGATCGTCCAAATCCTGGGCCTGCACGACGTCCTTGGCATTAACAACTGCCACGGCCAGATTCTCGCCGGCTGGGTGAAGTCGCCGGTAATCGGGGTTCTTGTTCTCCACAATCGGGCGAACATCCTGGGGCAAATCCTCGACGGACCCAGGAATCTGAATCGCGAAGAGATCCTTAGCGGTCCAAGCCTGAATTCGCGCCTGCCCATCAAGAGCCTTGAAGAGCCCTTTCTCGTTCGTTACGTGCGCGGCAACCGAGATGCCTCCCTGTTCTCGGACTTTCGCAAGGATTTCTTCGAATGAGTCACTTGACAGGTCTGAGGACGGCGCTGTGTCACGTATCCCGAACTCACCGAGGAACCGTCCAAGTCGATCCTCGGTGGTATCGGGCGCGTAAATACACAGAACGTGAATGCCTTCGGAAGAGGAAAGCTCAAAGCCCGGAAATATGGTGATCCCACAGGACGCAGCGGCGTCTCGGAAGACGGGCACTTCACTGACGTCGTTGTGGTTTGTGACAGCCAGCACCGAAACCCCGATTTCGGCCGCCTTTGCGATGATGGCCTCAGCATGAGATCGTGCATCGCCCTCGACAGCTTGACCACGAAACTTGCTGCCATAGTGGTGCGTGTTCACTTGGAGTGCACAGCGATGAAAAGCCGAGCCGGAGGATAGCTCAAGCGCTTTATCAACAGGATCCACGGCAACTCATTCCTTACTGTGACCTCGGCATGATCATCATCGTTGCTGACAGGACTGGTATTATGTGGTCAACAACCTCGTTTGGCAATTCCGCCTCTCTGAATGTTCCGTCACCGCGCGCGGGGCGGGACGATGATCTCACAGGCGGGACCGGGGGCGCGGCTTAGCTTGCGGTCAAGGGTCGCCAGCGGGCAGCCCAACGCTTCGGCCAGCGCGACGTACCAAGCGTCGTAAGCCGTCAGGTTCTCCCGCAAAGCCCATACGCGGCCGGCAAACGGCGCGAACGGGAACAGGTCCAGGTTCAGCCGCAATAGATCCGGATGCGCACTGTTGGCTTCCAGCCGTGAAATCGCGCCGGACTGTTCCAGCCGCCGCAGGATGTTGGTGGCCTCGACCAACGCCAACTCGGGGGCGGCCAAGTCCCCGTCGGCAACGACGGTTTCCGCCCACCGTCCCTCGTGGCCTGAGTCCACCAGCACCGCGACCAACACGGATGCATCGAGGACGATCACGTTCGGTCCGCGTCACGGGCACGCAGGATGCTCGAAGGTCCAACGCGGGAGCCCGCCGCTTCCTTGCGGTCGCGAACGTCTCGGAGCCATGCGTCGAGGGAGGGACGGGAGGCGATGCGCTCCAACTCGCAACGGAGATACTCCTGCATGGATTGCCGTTGCGACGCCGCCCGCACCGCCAACTCGTCGCGAACATGTTCCGGAACCCCTCGGATGGTGATCTGTACCGTCACGAAAGCATTATGACAGCGTTGACCGCATTCAGCAAGCACCCCGGAGACGCGAGGACGCGACCCGCCGACGCTCGTCGTCCGGGTCTTGAACCACGAACGGAAAACAATGCCGGGAAATTGCCGCAATGCTCGATTGCTGGTAGGCTACTGAAAATTTCGATCCGTCTCGATAGCGCCAGCTCAATGAGGCCGGGCGCCGCCAGCGAGGAGGTTTGCCATGTCCGTGATCGATGCCGATACCCATGTCGACGAGTCCGATGCCACCTGGGCCGCGTTGGAGGGGACGCCCTATGCGAAGTACATGCCGGTGACGGTCCACATGTCCGACGAGGAGGCGAACCGGGCCGGCTTCAACACCACGACCCGGCGCAGTTGGGTGGTGGAGGGGAGGCTCCAGAACCGCGCGGTGCGGGACGAGATCAACCATCCGCCGCGGGTGCGGCGGGAGCTGGACGACGTGGAGGGCCGCCTGGCCCACATGGACGAGATGGGCGTGGACATCCAGGTCATCTTCCCGACCTTCTTCATCCGCCACAACACCCAGAACGCCGAGGCCGAGTGGGCGCTGACCACCACCTACAACCGCTGGCTGGCCGAGAAGTGCGAGCCCACCAACGGGCGGTTGCAGTGGGCCGCGGTGCTGCCGTGGCTGGATCCCCAAATGGGCATCGAGGAGCTGCGCTGGGCCAAAGAGCACGGCGCCTGCGGCATCTTCAAGCGCGGCTTCGACATCGGCCGCAAGGTCACCGACCCGCATTTCTTTCCGGTGTACGAGGAGGCCAACCGGCTGGACATGCCGCTGTGCTTCCACACGGGCCATCCGCTGCCGTCGCGCGAGTGGGACCGTGGCTTCCCCATCATGTACGCCTTCGCCGAACTGGTGACCTCCAAGGTGCCGGAGATGTTCCCCAACCTGCGGTTCGGGTTCATCGAGTCGGGGGCGTCGTGGATACCCTACGTGTTGTCGCAACTGGGCGCGACCAAGCGCGCGGCGCTCCGCGGCACGGGAACCACCCTGCCGCAACTGTGCGACCTCGACCCCGAGATCTTCCGCAAGAACCGCACCTACATCACCATCGACCCCATCGACGACGTGGAGGCGCTCCTGAAGTTCCACACCGAGGACAACCTGATCATCGGCACGGACTACAGTCACACCGACATCTCCGCCAACCTGAGCGGACTCAACGAGGTGCACAACTGGGTGGACCAGGGGCGGATCGACACCGAGCAGGCCGAGAAGATCCTGAATACCAATTCGCGGGTGTTTTACGGGTTGTAGGGGCCGGGGTTACGTCGCTTGAATGAGCAAGGGCGGGTCTCCGGACCTGCCCTTTGTTTTTGGCTCACCCCGACCGGCGCATGGCCCGCCAGACCTTCTCGGGGGTCAGCGGCAGGTCCTTGACGCGGGCGCCGGTGCAGCGGAACACCGCGTTGGCCACGGCAGGCGCCACCGGGATGATGCCGCCCTCTCCCATGCCCTTGGCGCCGTAGGGGCCGGGGCCGTCGCCGTTTTCCACCAGGATCGATTCGAAGGTGGCGGGCAGGTTCTCGAAGCCGGGCACGCGGTAGTCCACGAGGTTCGGGTTGAGGATCTGGCCGTCGCCGTATTCGATGGACTCCATCAATGCGTGGCCGATGCCCATCATGGCGGCGCCCTCGTCCTGGCCTTCGCACTGGAGCGGGTTCAGGGCCTTGCCCACGTCGGCGGCCATGATGTAGCGCTGGAGCCGCACCTCGCCCGTGTCCCGGTCCACGTCCAACTCCACCGCGCCGATGCCGATTTCCCAGAAGAGCGGGTTGGAAGGGGTCGCGGCCATGCCGCTGTGGGCGTAGCCGCGGCCCACGATCTCGCCTCCCTGCATGGCGAAGTGGCGGCGGATCAACTCGCCGTAGGGGACGCCCTGGCCGCCCGCACGGGCCTCGCCGTCGGCCAGCTCCACGGCCTCGCGCGGGGCCTCGAAGTGCTCCATGGCCAGCTCCAGGATCTGCTCGCGGGCGTCGGCCGCGGCCAACTGGGTGGCCTTGCCCATCACCGTGGTGGAGCGGCTCGACCCGGTGGAGCGGTCGTAGGGGGTGTAGGCGGTGTCCGGCGGGCGCACCCGCACCTTGTCCAGGGGCACGCGCAGCTCCTCGGCCACGATCTGGCTCATGACCGTACGGGAGCCTTGGCCGATCTCCGAGGTGCCGATGAGCAGCACGACGCTGCCGTCGGAAAGGGCGTGCACGGTGGAGGTGGAGGCCAGCGGCGCCCCCGGGTCGGTGACGCCGAAGGCCAGTCCCCGGCCGGCGCCGGAGCGGGACACGGGTCCGTCCCAGCCGATGCGCCGGGTGACGTGCCCAAGGCCTTCCCGGAGGTCGGCGTCCAGGGGCTTGCCGCCGGGCTTCAGCTCCTCGCCCCGGTGCAGCAGGTTCTTCAGGCGGAACTCCAGCGGGTCCATGCCGAGGCGGTCGGCGAGCATGTCCATCTGGGACTCGTTGGCCCAGGCGGTCTGCGGGCCGCCGATGGAGCGGAACGACGCCGCGGATACCGTGTTGGTGTAGACGCAGTGGGACTCGACCCGGATGTGCGGAATGCGGTACGGCCCGAGGATGCGGGTGAGCGTACGGCTGGTCACCACCGGGCCCAGCTCGGCGAAGGCGCCGGTGTTGAGGAAGACCTCGGCCTGCTTCGCCACCAGCGTGCCGTCGCGTCTGGCGCCGGTGCGCACGCGGCACAGCGCCGAGTGGCGCCTCACGGTCATCATGGCCTCGGAGACGTTCTGCGCGATCCGCACCGGCCGCCCGCACTTCTGCGCCAGCGCCACCGTCAGGGGCTCGATCTTGGCGCCGGACTTGCTGCCGTAGGCGCCGCCCACGTAGGGGATGATCACGCGCACCGCGGACAGCGGCAGGTCGAAGATGTGCGCCAGTTCTAGCTGCACGCCGAAGGGATGGGCGCAGGAACTCCACACAGTGACGCCGTCGGCGTCCACCTTGGCGATGGCCACGTGGGGCTCCATGGCGTAGTGGTACACCATGGGAAAGGTGAAGGTGTCCTCGACCACGGTGTCGGCCTCGGCGAACCCGGCCGCCACGTCGCCCTTCTCCAGGCGGTCGCTGAAGCAGATGTTGCCGGGCGCGGACTCGTGGACTTGCGGCGCGCCGCCGGCGATGGCCTCCTCGATGCCCACCACCGCGGGCAGGGGCTCGTACTCCACCGCCAGCGCCCGGAGCGCATCCTCTGCCACCGCCTCGTCGTCCGCCGCCACCGCGGCCACCGGCTGGCCGGCGAAGAGCGCACGGTCGAGCGCCACGATGGGATGGTCCTGAATCCTGCCGCTGAACCAGGGGTTCCGGTCGCGGAAGTCTTTCCGGGTGAGGACGGCGCGAACCCCGGGAATCCGCTCCGCCGCGCTCGCGTCGATGGAAAGAATGCGTGCGTGGGCGTGGGGGCTGCGAAGTATCTTGCCGCACAGCATGCCCGGCACGGTGATGTCCGAAGCGTATTCGGCCTGGCCGGTGACCTTGGCCACGCCGTCCACGCGGGCGGCAGCGGTGCCGATGATGTTCATGGCTGCTTTGTGAAACTCGTTGTCCAGAGGGCGACCGGCCGGTCGCCCCTACATGGGGTTCATCGCTAGGGCATTTGTAGGGGCGACCCGCGGTCGCCCCCTGAAATTCGACTACTCGGACGGGTCCTAGAACTCCATACAGTCCTCTGCGATGACCACCTCGCCGGCGTAGCCCTTGCGCACCTCTTCGGCGAAGGGCTCGTAGTCCGTGGAGTCCACGCGGCGGGTGAGGTGGGACAGCACCACCTTTTTGACGCCGGCCTGCGTCGCCAGCGTGGCGATGTTCTCCAGGCCCATGTGCCCCTGGGTGGCTTGGCGCATGATGCCTTCCTGCTCGGCCGTGCTCATGGCCTCCCAGCGGCCGTCCTTGATCATGGCGTTCTTGCGCTCGTCGCAGGAGGAGGTCTCGGTAACCAGCACGTCCGCGTCCCTGGCCAGCGCGGTGACCGCGGCGCTGGCGCCGGTATCGCCGGTGAACACGATGACCCGGTCGGGGGTCTCGAAGCGGTAGGAGTAGGACTTGTAGCGGCCTTCGGCGACGCCGCGGTGGAAGCTGAAGTGGGTGTTCTCCACCGCGCTCACGCGCACGTTGCCGTCCTGGTAAACCTCGCCGATGCCCACGTCGTGGCCGAAGAACACCTTGTCGAGCGGGACGCTGCGGCCGCCGTCGGCGATGCGGATGTCGGCGCTGATGCTGCAGTACTTCACCGTGGCGTCCACCAGTTCCTGCGTCCGAGGCGGGCCGTAGACGTTGATGGGCTCGGTGCGCTGGCCGTCCCAGGCCAGGGCCATGAGGGTGGCGAGGCCCGCGGTATGGTCGTCGTGATGGTGGGTGAGGAAGATGATCCCCACCCTGCGCACGTCGGCCCCGGCACGGGCCATGCGCCGGGCCACGCCGTCGCCTGCGTCCACCACGTAGTAGGTGCCGTTGACCGTGAGCAGATGGGACGTCTGTGCTCGATGCGGCGTGAGCGACGGCCCGCCCGACGTGCCCAGAGTGATGAGTGACGATGGCGTTTTCATGGGGTGCTCCTTCCGCGAATCCTTTGCCGGCCGGCGGCGCCGGGCCGCTTCTCTCCGGCGATGAGACCATAGTGGAAGCCGCCGCTGATGTGAAGCCGGTCGCCGGCCTTCTCGTAGCGAAAGTACCTTTCGGCGAAGCGTTCCCGCAACTCCGCCGGCCGCTGTTCCAACTGGTCCGCCACCTCAAGCCAATGGCGGCCCGTGGGGATGCCCTCGGTGCCGTCCTGGTCCACGCTGTAGGTGTGGCAGTCTGCGCGCACCACCTCCAGCCCGCCGTCCGTCATCAACGCGCGGACCTCCTCCACCGTGAAGAAACGGAATCCCGCGCCGTGGGAACGCTGAAAGACCTCGTTGATGAGTCCGCCGACCTCGGCGTCCAGCGCGTCGTCCGCCGCCAGGATCACCGGATCGAGTATCAGCAGACGGCCGCCGGGCTTGAGCACGCGCCTCGCCTCCTTGACCATGTCCCGCGCGCTGACGAAGTGATGGAGACTGAACGCCACCCACGCGCGATCGAAGGTGCCGGCCCGCAACGGCAGGCGCTCCGCGGTGGCGGCGATCCTCTCATAGCGGGAGATCGGCGCCGCGTCCGGCTCCCGCGACACCCGCAGCATGGCCAGCGCCTCGTCGATGCCGACGATGTTGCCGCCGGCCAGCCGCCGCGAAACCGGCCGGGCAAACCGCCCGGTGCCGGTGGCAACGTCCAGCACGGTCTCGTCGCCGCGCAACTCCATGGCCTCGATCAGCCGCTCGGCCAGCCGCCCGCGGATGTCCGACATGGCCGCGCGCCTGTCGAACTCGGCGGCGTGCGCGTGGTCGTGGAATGGGGAGTCTTTGCTCATGACGTCTCGCTCCGTCCGCGCCGCTGTCACGGCGCCTCGGTCCCTTCGTTGAGAATGGAGAGATACTGATCGTAGGCGAACAGCCGGTGACGCCGCTTCCCGGTAATCTCCCGGGCGATTCCCTGGCTCACGAGAAGCGCCATGGCCGAAGCGACGGTGTGAAAAGTAAGGTCGGTATCACGGCACACGCCGGGCAGCGACAGGATCGGCCGGGACTTGAGCGCCTCGTGAACGCGTAGCGCCGTGCCCGCTCTCCGACCTCCAACGGTCTGGACCCGATCCCGGTCATCCTGAAACATCCGGGACAGGCGTCGAGCGGTGCCTACCGCGCCGTCGGCCGTCAGTTTCACCCCTTCAAGGAAGAAGTCAAGCCATGCTTCCCAGTCGCCGGTGCTGCGCACGCGACTTAGAAGATCGTAGTACGTACTCCGGTTTTGCTTCAGGAAAAGGCTGAGATACAGGAGCGGCTGGCGCAGCACACCGGCGTCGCACAGCAGCAGGGTGATCAGCAAACGCCCCACACGACCGTTCCCGTCCAGAAAAGGATGAATGGTTTCGAACTGCACGTGCGAGAGCGCGGCCCGCAGCAGGACCGGCAACTCCTCGGAGTAGAGGAAACGTTCAAGCGCCGACATGCAGCCGGGAACGGCCTGGTGTGGTGGCGGAACAAAGACAGCGTTGCCCGGCCGGGAGCCGCCGATCCAGTTCTGTGAACGACGAAACTCACCGGGCGTCATGGAGCGGTTCCGTTCCCCTGACAACAGGACGGCGTGGATCTCGCGGATGAGGCGATTCGAGAGCGGAAACTGGTCCCCAAGGCGGCTCAACCCGTAGTGGAGTGCCGCCACGTAGTTCGAGACCTCAACCACGTCGTCGACCGGCACTCCCGGGGCTTCCTCCAATTCGAAGAGAAGAAGATCGGAGAACGACGATTGCGTACCTTCGATTTGAGACGAGAGCACCGCTTCCTTGCGGACGTAGGCGTACAGGAACAGTTCGTGGTCCGGCAAGAGCGTCGCGACACCGTCGAGACGGCCAAGAGCCAAGACCGCCGATTCCAAAGCCTGTTGCAACGAAGCGTCCAGGACCAAAGGCGGTTGAGGCGGCAGTGGCGCCGGCACGAAGGCGCGAACGCTCTCCTCGCCGACGCGAGTCACCTGATAGCGCCCGCATTCTCCGCGCTCCATGGCAGGGCTTCCCTATTGAACGCAATTACAATAACGACGCTCGCTATTGTATTTTATAGCCCCAATCTACAATAACGGCCGCCGTCCTGCAAATACCCCAATCACACCTCCTGTCTGTCCTGGAGTGAATGGCCTTCCCTGTCCGGCCCGGCCGTGGCAGATTCCATCCCATGCGTGAAGTCGAGCTCTACACCGGGAAGCCTGCGACCACTACGGCAACCGGCACTCCGGCGTCAGCCGCTTCAACTCCGGTATCACCTCCTCGCCGAAGCGCTGGATGGTTTCGAGGGTGATGGCGGAATCCATGCCGGGCCAGTCCACCATGAACCACATGATCTCGGCGCCGAACTCCTGGTGGTAGGAGAGCACCTGCTCGGCCACCTCCGCGGGGCTGCCGAGGACGAGGCGGTCCTGCTGCAACTGCTCGAAGGGCAGGTCGTAGCGCTCGCCGGGCTGGCCCCAGCGCTGGTAACGTTCGTAGCGCCGCTCGTAACCCTCGCGGATGCGGTCTTCCGCCTGCTTGCGGCTGTCGGCGACGCAGAGGTCGCGGAAGATGTAGAGGCCCTCGAAGGGCCTGCCGTGGGCATCCAAGGCGCGCTTGTAGGCGGGCACGGCTTCGCGCAGGAACGTCTTGGTGTGACGGCGGCTGGCTATCCAGTGGTCGGCCACCTCCGGCACCCGTTCCACAGTGGGAACCGTGTCAGCGCCCAGCAGGATAGGCGGCCGGGGCTTCTGCAAGGGCTTGGGGTGGATGGTGACGCCGTCGATGCGGTAGAAACCGCCCTGGTGGCGCACCTCGTCCTCGGTCCACAGCCGCTTCACCACCTCGATGCTCTCCTCAAGCCGCGGACGCTTCTCCCGCATGGGCACGCCCATGGAGGTGAATTCGACGTCGCGATAACCCTGGCCGATGCCGAACAGGAACTTGCCGTCGCACAGGTTGTCGAGGGTGGCCGTGTACTCCGCCACCATCAGCGGCTGGTGCATGGGCAGCAGAAATATCGCCGTCCCGAGGTACATGCCCGGTGTCAGACCGGCGAAGTAGGACAGCAGCGGCAGGGACTGCAGCATGGCCGCGTCCGGCCCGGTGGAGTAATGCTGGGCCACGAACAGCGCCTCGTAGTTGCTGGCGTGGGCCACCCGCGCCCGGGCCGTGAAGTCGCGGACGACGCCCGCCCGGTCCAGGTCGGAAGGGTAGCTCCCGAACGCAATACCAAAACGCATTTTACTCAACCTCCGATCTTTCCGTCATTCCGGCGAAAGCCGGAATCCAGGCGTCCGTTCCCCGCCCGCCTCGGCGCGCCTTGCGATCTCCCGCGCCATTCCGTCGAAGATGCGAGCGTGGACCGGGTACAGGCCGTACCAGTAAAGCAGGCCGCCCAGGCCCTTGGGAAGGAAGGCCGCGGTCTGCTCCAGCCGGGTTTTCCCGTCCCCGGTCGCCGACACCCGGAACTGGAGCCAAGCGCGGCCAGGCAGCTTCATCTCCGCCCTCAGGCGAACCAGCCTGTCCGGCTCAAGCGCCTCCACCCGCCAGAAATCCAGCGCGTCGCCCACGCGCAACTCGTCTGGGTGCCGGCGTCCCCGGCGCAGCCCCACGCCGCCCAGCAGGCGGTCGAACCTGCCCCGGACGCGCCACATCCAGTCGGCATGGAACCAGCCCCGGTCGCCGCCGATGCCGGTGAACACCCGGTACACTTCGCTGGGCGGCGCCGCCACCTGTCGTGCGCGGCGCTCGAAGATCATCCCCTCGTGGGACTCCACGCGGGAGAACGAATCCGCTGACGCGGGCGCGCCGTGGGCGTCGCTCCAGGCGGTCTCGATGCGTCCGTGCTCCAGGTCCTCGATCACCTCCGCGATGGCCGCAGCGTAGTCCCGCGGCTGGATTTGCGGGAACAGCTCCCGCGCCAGACGGCCGGTCACCATCACCTCGTTCCGAAGCCCCTCGATGAGCGGGCCGCTCACCCTGGACGGGATCGGCGTGATCCAGTGCACCCAGTACGACGAGAGGCGCGGCGTGAGCACCGGCACCGGCACGAGCCAGCGCCGGAGACCCCTGGCCCTGGCATACCCCAGCATCATTCCCTTGTACGTGGTCACCCCTTCGCCGCCGATCTCGATCTCCTTGTCGCCGCACGCGGCGTTGGTCACTGCCGCGGCAAGATAGTCCAGCACGTCGTTCACCGCGATGGGCTGGACGCGCGAGTAGATCCAGCGGGGACAGACCATCACCGGCAGCCGCTCCACCAAGTAGCGGATCATCTCGAAGGAGATGCTGCCGGAGCCCACGATCACCGCCGCCCGGAACTCCGTCACCGGAACGCCCGCTTCGCGAAGCGCCCGCCCCGTCTCTTGCCTGGAGCGCAGGTGTTGCGACAGGTCGGCCTTGGGGTCGCCCAATCCTCCCAGATAGACGATCCGGCGGACGCCGACTTCGCGGGCAACCTGTCCGAAAAGCCGCGCCGCCTCCAGGTCCATCTCGTGGAACCCCGCGCCGCTGCCCATGCTGTGGATCAGGTAGAAGGCGCAATCGACGCCCGCCAGAGCGCGCGACAGCGTGTCCCGGTCGAGCGCGTCGCCCTCGACGATCTCAACCCGCTCCGCCCAGGAACGCGAGCGGACACGGGCGGCACTGCGAGCCAGGACGCGTACGTGATGGCCTTCTCGAAGGAGGTGCGGAGTCAGACGACCGCCGATGTAGCCGGTGGCGCCGGTGACGAGGACTGTTGCAGGTGAGTCCATGCTGGAGGAAGGCTGGCGCTAGCGCCAATGCGCTACCGACTTCCTGCTGCCAATCCTTCACGGGATTGACGCCAGTTATCTGTTCTCGGTGAGCGGCAGGTTGACTCTCCGGGTCTTATTGAACGTATAGCGGGCCGCATGCCGTGCGGTCTCCATCTCACGCTGACCTCCTGAAGCAGGCGTCAACTCGCCCCGCTCGACACAGGCGAACTCACTTTCTCTCTGAATGTGCCTCGGAGAAACCGTCGTTCCTCCTGATCCAACTTGCGCCCTAGAATGGAACGCCCTGTCGCCAGCAACTTGCCGTCATATTCTGGAGGAACGTCATCTGCCCTGGCCCAGTGTTCCCTCAGCTTGGTGATCTGGTCATCGCTGAGCTCATTGACGAATCGCTCGATGAAGTCCGTCAGCATCCTCCGGTCATCATGATCGGGTTCACTGGTACTCATTCCTGGTGAGTCCTGATGCCGTGGAGCCCTGGGCAAACAGGTACCCGGCATCGACAAATATCGCCGCCCGTGACATACGCTTCTCCCCCCAAAGTGAGAAGGCCCCCGCAGGGGCCTTCTGTAGTTCGGCCCCCCTATATACAGTATAGCCGGGGTGGCCGAAGGTAGGAATCAAGCATACAATACCGGGAGGTGGATTGCAAAAGCCAGGGGCCAGTGAGAGCCCCATCGAAACACGTAGCCCCACTCCAACCCGGGCACCTCTGATGGTGTTCGCGGCCTATAGTAGGCACGTTTGGCTGCTTAACCGCCCGCCTGCCGCAACCCGGCAAGCACCTCGCGGAAACTGTTGAGGCCGGCTTCGATGTTCTCGATGATCTCCTCGGCCAAGTCGTCGGGTTCGGGCAGGTTGTCCAGGTCGGTCAGGCTCTTGTCCTTGAGCCAGAAGATGTCGAGGCTGGTCTTGTCGCGGGCGGTGAGTTCCTCGTAGCTGTAGCTGCGCCAGCGGCCCTCCGGCGCGGCGTTCTCGTCCCAGGTGGGCTTGCGCCGATGCCGGTTCCGCGGGTTGTAGCACTTCACGAAATCCGACAGGTCCTCGTAGCGCATGGGCTTCTTCTTGAGCGTGTGGTGAATGTTGGTGCGGTAGTCGTAGTACCAGACCCGCTTCGTCCAGGGATCGGGGCTGGCTTCGCGGTTGTCGAAGAAGATCACGTTGGCCTTGACCCCCTGGGCGTAGAACACGCCGGTGGGAAGGCGCAGGATCGTGTGCAGGTCCGTGCTGTCCAGCAGCTTCTTGCGTATGGTCTCGCCGGCGCCGCCCTCGAACAGCACGTTGTCCGGCACCACGACCGCGGCGCGGCCGTCGGTCTTGAGCATGGTACGGATGTGCTGCACGAAATTGAGCTGCTTGTTGGAGGTGGCAGCCCAGAAATCCTGCCGGTTGTAGGTCAGCTCGTCCGTCTCCTGCTCCCCTTCCTCGTTGGTGAAGCTCATGGAGCTCTTCTTGCCGAACGGCGGGTTGGCGAACACGTAGTCGAAGCGCTGCCCGGAATCGGCCACCAGCGCGTCATTGGGCGATATGGGCGCGCTGCCGTCAATCTCGCCGATGTTGTGGAGGAGCATGTTCATCAGGCACAGGCGCCGGGTATTGGCGACGATCTCGTTGCCGTGAAACGTCTCGTGCTTGAGGAAGGCGTTCTGCTGCCGATCCAGGTTGAAGTTGTCCCGGTTGTTGAGGAAGTCGTAGGCCGCGAGAAAGAACCCGCCGGTGCCGCAGGCCGGGTCGGCGATGAGCTTTCCCGGTTCCGGCCGCAAGCATTCCACCATGGCGCGGATGAGGGCGCGAGGCGTGAAATACTGCCCGGCGCCCGACTTCGTGTCCTCGGCGTTCCTCTCAAGCAGACCCTCGTAGATGTCCCCCTTGACGTCGGCGCCCATGGTGACCCACTCGGTGTCGTCCACCATGTCGATGAGACGGTACAGTTTCGCCGGGTCCTGGATCTTGTTCTGCGCCTTGGTGAAGATCTGCCCCAGCATGCCGGTCTTGGCGCCAAGCTCGCGAAGCAGCGTGACGTAGTGGCTTTCCAGTTCCGCGCCCCGCTTCGACCTCAGGCTCGACCAGTTGTACTCGGCCGGGATGCCCACGTCACGGTTGCGCAACGGCTTCCCGTACTCGTCGGCCATCTTGAGGAAGATCAGGTAGGTAAGCTGCTCCAGGTAGTCGCCATAGCTGACGCCGTCGTCGCGCAGGGTCGTGCAAAAGCTCCAGACTTTGGAGACGATGGGGGCGGTGTTCATTTAGGGGCGTTCTTCCTCTTGATTGCCGGTGGCTCGTGCACCGGAAGCCGGACCAGGAACCAAGTGCGATCTTCGTCGCTCTCGAAAACCGGGGCCGGAGAGCCGTTTCCCCGCATGGCCCGCAGAATCTTGGGTACTCCGGTTGACCTGCCTTTGGCCAGATCGAGTTCCTTGAGAAACTCTCCAATCCGGCGATTGCGGTAGCGGCGGCTGACGGCTTGCCCTGTCTTGAAATCTTCCATGCGGATGGATCGGTCGGGGCCGGGGAAGCTCAGGACCACCATCTCTTCCGGGGTAATGCGTACCTCCACGGGTTCCCGCTCCTCGTATGAGCGGTGATAGATGGCGTTGACCACCGCTTCTTCGATGGCCTCTATGGGAAAGTTCCAAAATCGCTCCGCTTCCGGCTTGTGAGGATACTTGACGACCGTCACCTTCAGATAGTTCCTCTCGATGAAGCCGAGGGCCTCGCGGAGTATGATCGACAGGGGACCTCGAAACTCTTTCTCCTCGAATTGGTCCCCACCCGGGCCGTCCGGGAACCACACGACGTCGATCTGTGTTGCGGGGAAGAAGTCGTGCGGGCTGTCATTGAAGAACAGCAGCCCGACGTTCTTCGGAAACAACGCCTCGGGTGGACCGCCGACGATGTTAAGGCGCTTGCCCAAGTCCTCGACGGAAAGCTCCGCCGCTTCGAACGCGAGGTCGCTGCCAATATCCCGCAGAAATTCCCGGATAAGGCGATGGGACAGGTCATCGAGCGAAGCCGTTTGGCGATATCGATCATCAAAGGACACGGTGGCTGTCAAGCTTAGCAACTCGCGCTCGTCTTGGCCCTTGGTGCGGACCGTGAAGTTTCCGGTCATGCCGTGCGACCTCTACTCTATCTACCCCCTGCCCGTCGGACCGGTCGGACGCCGACAACTGCTCCTTGAGAGCGTGGAACCGGGCTTCATTCAACCCTGTCGCCGACTCGATCACGTCCCACGACACTCCGACCCTCAGAAGACCTTCAACGGTTTCTACCTTTCCTTGTCTTGCGCCCTCCTCTCGGCCTTGGCTCCGACCTGCCTCCAGGAGTTGCTGAGCATAGGACATGATCTCTCCTCCGTGTTCAGTTTGAGACGCCGGCGGGGCGCTAAGGGCAGGTGGAACGCGACGCCCCCGCCTTCCGGCTCAGGTGGCCTTGCGTTGATGATGCGGAGCGTCAAGCGCTCGCATCCAACATTGCTTCTTTGACGCGTCGCGCGATCGCCTTAGCGAATAGGCAGGGGAGTGCGTTTCCAACAATTTCGCATGCGCGTTCAAAGTACGGGGTCTCGAAAATGTAACTTGATGGGAACGTCTGCAGCGTGGCGGCCTCCCGCAACGAAATGGTTCGGTCTTCATCTGGATGACCAAAACGTCCCTTGCTTAAGGTCGTACAACCGGCGGTAATCGTTACCGATGGCTCATCCCACACCATCCGTCCGTAAACATTGGAGAATCCTCTGTATTCGCCTCGGTGGCAGTCAACCCGCAGGTCCTCCGAAAAGTCTGACCACGTACCACCCGGCTTCGCCGCTTGCAATCGACGGCGATTCTGCGGAGCGAGGTCGCGTACTACATGCCAGCCGAACAGTTGAGCGCCACCGCGACTCTTGGCTTCGCGAAATGTGAGAGGTCCCTCCATCCCGTGGATTGCGTCGCGTAAGGTCCTCCATTTTTCAAGGCCGTTGGCTCCGGTCCTGGAGTGCGTGGGTTCCGGCATGTCAATGTGGAAGCCCAGTCCGGCCAGAAGCACGAGTCGGCGACGGCGTTGCGGAACACCGTAGTCTGCGACCTGGAGCACATCACAGTTCAACATGTAACCTAGCACTTTCAATTCTGAGATCAGGGCATCAAGCAAAGACTTGCCCTTCTGTCCCAACCCGGGAACATTTTCCATCATGATCGCTTGCGGCCGCATTTCCCGGGCCAACCGACCTACTTCGGACACGAGTTCGTTTCGCGAATCGTCTCGTCGCCATTTTGACGTAAGGCTTGAGAACCCCTGGCACGGCGGGCAGGCTGCAAGTACATGGACTCCCCCCGAGGCCAACTTCAGTAACTCCTTGCCGGAGACCTCCCGAACATCTTGCCGAAATACGTGTACATGAGGATGATTGGCCTTGAACGTCGCGGCCGCATGTGGCTCAATCTCTATTGCCGCAACCGTCCGAATGCCGGCCTCTCGCAGACCAACGGCCAGACCGCCCCCCCCTGCGAATGCCTCGACTGCGAGCAACTGCGGTGCCGGCATCATTGAATCTCCAGCGCTCGCTGACGCTCAGCTTCCTCGAGAAACTCCTGGTGCATCCGACGCGTCCGAAGCAGAAAACCATCCCACGTAATGTGTTCGACTTGCTTTTCTCCTTCAAAAGCCCGGAATGCTTTTAGTTGGGACCCTGACAACCCGATCTGGTCACATACTATCGTCACCGTGAAACGTTTGAATATCTCCTTGAATTCCTGATTGCCCTGAGCGTCCAGGAACGCCTGCATTTGGTCGATGTAGACCTGCACCCTTTCCCACTCAGTGTTCGTTAGCTTATGCTTGGGCTTTTTGATTTCAAAGATTTGCAACCCAAAATCGTCACTCGACAAAACGAAGTCCGGTCGCTTCTTGCTTTCAGAAAACCTGGCCAGCGAAATGTCCTGACCAGTCTGCTCCTTGAAGAACGTCTCGAATCTGTCGCGAAGGGTTGAGAGGGATTGGTTTGCGGTGATGGGGGACCAAAGTGGATTGATTAGCCAAGGTGCTTCGAAAAGCGCGTCCTGGAGTTGTTGTTCATCAGTTTGATCTGTGCCCGTAAGTCCGAGGATCCTTCCGATTACCTGGACACGCTTTTCAGCGATCATTCCATAAGAGGAGAGTTCGGCGACACGGGCTGTCCTAAGAATGGCGGCCATCACGCCTATCGGTGCCTTTTCCTCATTTGCGGCGTCGCGCAACGCTTCGTCAAGCTGGACGTGCGGTCCCAACATGAGGCTAAGCTGGACAAGAGATTCTACATGTTCTGCGTCCTTGACCTCGTCCTCTCGCAACCGTTCGCCCATTAGTTTGGCTAACCGAAATGTTGTTTCCCGAACAGGTTTCCAACGTTCGCCGGGATAGGCCTCGTCGATTCGCTCCGCAACGTCCCCGACTTCAAGGAACTGCTCCCAGATCCTCTTTTTCATCGGTTCTCGGGACTTTGTGCCAATGAGCGTGACGATATTCTGGCCCCACTTTTCAAATGCTTGGCCGAGAGGATCGGACCACAGGATGTCGCGACGGTCTGTTTGGATGAGGTCCTCGTCCTCATCCAACCAATCTACATGCAGTTCGCCAACAAGATAGCTTCGTATGTTGAATTCGCCGGTGAAGCCTGATCTTCGATTGAAGACGCTCGTCTGCGCGGCGATTTTTCCGCGACAGTAAATGCGCACACCGGCCATCAACTCGTCGCGATAGGACTCTCTCGCGTAGGCAACCCAACCGACGACAGGATAGAATCTGCCGTCGTGGAACGTGAACCCGGCCTCAGCACCAGGTACTTCGTTGCCATCCTCGTCGATTGCGCGGAATTCTCCCTTACGGGAGTGACCGACAACTTCAGATGTAGGGCCTTGAAGTGAGATACGCGTACTCGGCATCGTCGGTATCGCAAAATCTCCGACTACCACTTCTCGGCCCGTCGTGCCGGAGACAAGGTTGGTATCAACGAGCCTTATCTGCCAATTTTCTGATTTAACTCCAAATCTTTGTGCCAGTTGCCGGTTAAAAGTCTCCAGTTCCGGTACCATACGATTGATGAACTCCGTCATTATGATGCGTGTGCCCGGATCAGGCTGAAGGGTCTCATCCAAGTCACCCAATGTTGGTGCATACTCCTCGTCAACATCAGAGAGGATCGCGTCCCTCCTCATGATGAGATGGGCGGTACGGTAGCCGCTAATGACGTTGCCGCTTTCAGAACGCTCTGTCAGGTCGCCTCCAGTGGAGATGACTTCAATTTGGTTACAAATGCCGAAGGGGGCGAGTTTACCCACACCCTTACGGCCCATTACCAAGCGTCCATGTTTAGCGCTTTTGTTGCCACGCTCGGGATCATTGCGCCTTTCTGCGCCAACCTTGAGATAAAACGGGTTTATGACGTCAGGAGACATTCCGCACCCGTCGTCTTGCACGACGATTCGATGGCCGGCGTCCTGAATCTGCCCTTGCGAGACCGTCGCGAGATACGTTCCCATAGGGGCCTCAACCGTTACCGTTTCAGCGTCGGCGTCGTATCCGTTGGCAACAAGCTCCGCAATCACTGCCGACACGCGGTCATAGAGTTTGACCCCCAACTTGTCGACGGTCAGGCGGGAGATGGTCATCTTGTACTTGTCGTCAGCCATCAGCGGCCTACATGCTCTTTGGGCTGCGTCGTGGTCGGCGACCGGCGATTTCCGCGTCGGTAGCGTTCACCCCCACGGCCCGAAGCGCTTCCAGGACCATGGATCGTTTTGTACGGCCGGCGCCAGCAGCGAGGATGTCGAGCTCGCGCTTGATCCGAGGCGGGACGGTGACCTGGAGTGGCACCTCTTCAGAATCTAGGTCAGAGATCTCGCCCTTTGTCGCTTCCACCAACGGCTCCCTTCGACAATGATGAAACCAGGATATCATGATTAGTGGTTCAGCGGTAGACGGGTTGCGGGCGGGCGGGAAATCGGAGGGGGCCGATCACGGCTCGACCGGCGGGTCGCATGCCTGAGCTTGCCGCCTCCTCGGCTTCCATCTGGGCCATGCCCATTAGCCGCCCCATCTCCTTGCATTTCTCCCAAAAAATCAATAGCTTCGCCTCGTCGCACGTCAAAATTTTGGCACAAGCTAGGATGATTGATTCCGTAGATCAAGCAACCCGGCTGCGCATGGCGCGGATCGGTACAAGGAACACGAAACCAGAGCTTACGTTGCGAAGGGCTCTACACGGGCGTGGCCTCAGGTACCGCGTTCATGTTGCGAGCCTCCCCGGCACGCCCGATCTCACATTCCGACAATTCCGGGCGGTGTGTTTCGTTCATGGTTGCTTTTGGCACCGCCATGCCGGTTGCCGTCGCACGACGGACCCGTCTACTCGCTGGGAATACTGGCAGGCAAAGTTCATGGTCAATGTGGAGCGCGACCGAATCGTACGACAGAAGCTGTTGGAAGGCGGGTGGCGAGTGGCGATAATTTGGGAATGTGCACTGGGTGGGAATCGGACAGAACGGACCGCGCGGATGTTTGATCAGTGGCTACGAGGAACTGAACGGGAGTTCGAGACATCTCTGGCTAGCCCTTCTTCCCGAAACGGCCGGCTGCTTCAGAAGCCAGATCGCTGCTGATATCCCGCAGAAACTCCTGGTTAAGCCGATGGGACAGCCGGCCTTTTACTCTACCCGTTCACCCTCGATGGTCCGCTGGCGCAGCAGCTCGTGGAGGTTAATGGGAAGCTCGCCGGTCATGCCGTGGCCCCGCTACGGCCTCTACTCCACCCCCTGCCCGTCGGACCGGTCGGACGCCGACAACTGCTCCTTGAGGGCATGGAAACCGGCTTCGTTCAGCCCTGTCGCCGACTCGATCACTTCCCACGACACTCCGACCCTCAGAAGACCTTCAACCACTCCTACCTTTCCTTGTCGTGCGCCCTCCACTCGACCTTGGTTCCGACCTTTCTTCCGGCCTTCCTCCAGGAGTTGCTGGGCATAGGACATGATCTCTCCTCCGTGTTCCCGGCCGTGGCTGCGCAACGCTGCGTCGAAAGCCTGCGCCGCCGCTTCTTCCTGTGTCGCCATCACGTAGACCAAGAATAGTCGAAGATAGTTCAACCCGCCACCGGACGACGGTGTTCATTCCACAGGCGTTGTTTTCCTTTTTCGTCTGGCGGTTGGAGCGCCTCTAACAGCCTTCTCCCTATCGAGCCTGATCTTCTCCAGCAGGATGGAAGCGGGCTCGTCATCCGGGTCCTGGGGGACCAGTTGGCCGGAGAATGCTTTCCTGAGAATCGACTGGCGAAGCACCTCGGCCTGCTCCAAGACGGTAATGATCTCGCGCTCGTTCTGCTCTATCTCGGAGAATAGCTGCTCCAATAGACCGACCACTTGTCTTTGCTCTGGAAGGGAACACAGAGGAACGACCATCCGGCTAAACTTGGATGCACTCAAGTGGTTGATCCCAACACCCCCAGCAACTTGTGCGAACTTCCCGTTCAAGTAGAAGAAGCGATACACCCAATAAAGATATGGAGCGTGTTCTCGACGATGCGGTTGATGTCTTATAACCGTGTTCTGGAAACAACAATTCGGGATTTGGTCAGCCCAAATCGCCGGCTTTCCAACCTGCGCTGGGCTCCCCGAGGCTTCCGAAAGCACTAAATCCGCTTTCTCAAGCCGGTATGCGTCGACTTCATCGGGACGAAAATCCATGTCAAGGACATCGTCCAAGTCCAAACCCCGTTCCGTGATGTTTGCCGCCCTGATGTACTTCGTTGGATAGTCCCGCGATCTGTTCTTGGGAGACCGCTGTCGACCAAGTTGAATGACTCCCAGTGAATCAGCGCAAAACGACGTCCAGTTGACAGGAAGTCCTTCCGATCTAGCATTGGCCTCTTCCGTTAGTCTCTCGACAGTCACAGGCCTCCTCGGCTTCTTACCTGCTTGGCCAGCCTCCTCCCACCCGCTGATAGCTTGTTTCCACTTCTGAAGCTGCCGCTCGTAGTGTTCTTTCCGCTCCCGCCTGATGCGGGCGCGCAACTGGTCTGGCGTCTCAAGCTTGTCCTTGTTCTCTTCGCGCCATTGTGTCGTGAGCTTCCCCTCGAAGGCGTGCTTCAGGACAGATTGTCGATAGACATCAAGCTGCCTGCGCGCTGTCTTCAGACTCTCGATGCCCCTGTCGAGTTCCGAGAAGAGTTCTTCGATCTTGGCGACGATGCGTAGTTGCTCACAACTCGGTGGAATCGGCACAGATTGATCCGCCACATAGGAAGCCGGAACACGACGCTGACCGACGGCGCCGGTCATGTTGTGTTGCGCTCGGCTGCGGAACTGTTGCGACGAGACATAGTGGTAGATGTACTGTGGACTAATTCCTCGGTATGGCCTCAGCACATGGAACTCGGTCGATCCGAAACCAAGATCGTTCTCCAGAGGCGGGACGACCGCCATCTTGCCGTTTTCCATGCACGGCGTGATCTTGGCGAAAAGCACGTCGCCCTCTCTGAAATGAGTGTAGCCCTTTCTCACCTCTTCAAGGCGTCGTGTACGACTGACATCAACGATGCCCGTACCGGCCTCCACGGCAGGCATAGGTACAAACGACACATTCGGATTGTCCGTGCGGGTGGCGATTTCGAATCGTGGGTTCAGTTCCGTGACCGCGTCAAGGCTCGCCCATTCCCAACCGATGGGCACGTCCGGTGTTGGCTGGTCTTTCATCCCGCCAACACCCCATTCAACTCATCAATCACGCCGTCCATCCGCTCCCCGAACAACTGGTACATCCTGCCCAACCCGCCCTTGCCGTCGAATGGCGCCATGTCGAGGTCGCCGCGTTCCAGGTGGAAGGAGTGGGTGATGTGGTCCCGGATCATGCGGAGCCACTCCATCTGGTCCTCGTTGAACTTCTCGCCGCCGCCGCTGTGGTGAGTCATGATCCAGTTCTGGAAGTTGCGGCGCACGGTTTCGGCGTAGGGCGACAGGGTCGCGTCGATGCCGCACACCCTGCGGATCAGGGCGACCAGCGCCGTCAACTCGCTGGCCGGTTGGCCGCCCTTGTATTCATCCAGCAGGGCGTAGGCTTGCCACACCCGCAAGGGGGACAGCAGTGGCCGGTCGCTCTTGAGCCTGTCGAACACCTCGCGGATCATGGCGTAGGTCAGCTCCCGGCGGCGATGCGGCTGGGCGTAGAAGATTGTGAGGGCTTCGATCTCGTCGCGGTGGGCTTCCAGGTAGCTCCGGAAGTCCTGGACCATGGCCTCGGCGTTCTCTTGAGCGTCGCCTTCCCATTCGGCGCGGAGGACCTTGTCCAGGCTTTCGTGGTCGATGGTCTGTTCCTTGTCGCGGCGGATCGAGTCGATCAGCTCGATCAACTCGCCGTTGAAGACGGCCGCGGCGTCGCCGACCAACTTTTCCCGTGCCTTGTCGTAGGCCACCGGCGACGGTTTCGCGCCTTCGGACACGGGCTCGATCTCGCGCGCCTTCTCGTCGATGCGGTCCGGGTCGATGGCCGCCAGGAGATCGCCGACGATCTGCGTCAGTTCCGTGCCCCCGGCCTTCGCCTTGATCCGCTCCTTCTCGGCGTGGTCGAGCTGTCGATCGAGCCGGGCGAGGCGGCCGGCCAGGGACGCCACCGTGTCCTCGTCCCGGGCGCCCATCATCACGCCCATGGCGAGGTCCTTGAGCGGGACCGACGGCTGGGTGATGAGCGGCCGGCTGGCGGTCTTGAGCGACTTCGTGACTCCCACGGCGTCCACGATCACGTAGTGGGTCTTGGCGGTGAGAGCGGATGGGGTGACCTTCCTGAGATCGTCGTGGCCCAGGGTGCGGGTGCCGCGGCCCTTCATCTGCTCGAAGTAGTTGCGGCTCCGCACGTCACGCATGAAAAGCAGGCATTCCAATGGCTTCACGTCGGTGCCCGTGGCGATCATGTCCACGGTCACGGCGATGCGCGGGTAGTAGTCGTTGCGGAACTGGGCGAGGAGGGACTTCGGGTCTTCCTCGACCCGGTAGGTGATCTTCTTGCAGAACTCGTTGCCCTCGCCGAACTCCTCGCGCACGGTCTGGATGATGTCGTCGGCGTGGCTGTCGGTCTTGGCGAAGACCAGCGTCTTCGGGACTTCCCCGCGGCCGGGGAATATCTCCGGCAGCTTTTCGCGGAAGGCGCGGACGACGGTGCGGATCTGGTCCGGGTTGACGACGCTACGGTCGAGCTGGTTGGCGGCATAGGTGGTGTCTTCGTCCTGCACCGTCCAGCGCCTCCGGCGCGTCAGGCGTTCGCGCTTCTCGATCTGCTGGTCCGCCCTGAGTTGGCCGCCCTGGCGCGTCTTCTCCGTGTCGATGATGTAGATTTCATTGCCCACGTTGACGCCGTCGGCCACGGCCTGCTCGTGGTCGTATTCGCTGACGACGTTCTTCCTGAAGAACCCGTAGGTGCGGCTGTCCGGCGTGGCGGTGAGGCCGATGAGATAGGCGTCGAAGTACTCCAGGACCTGGCTCCAGAGGTTGTAGATCGACCGGTGGCACTCGTCGATGATGACGAAGTCGAAGAACTCGGGCGGAATCCTGTCGTTGTAGACCACCGGCATGGGTTGTCTGGGCTGAACCATCTCCGCGGGATTGATCTCCTCCGCGGACTCGTCCATCTCCTGGCCCTTCAGGAGCGAATACACGCGCTGGATGGTGCTGATGCAGACCTGGCTGTCCCTGGCCACGAAGGACGACCTGAGGCGCTGGACGTTGTACAACTCGGTGAACTTGCGGTTCTCGTCGCAGGGCAGGTAGGCCATGAACTCCTGCTCGGCCTGTTCGCCCAGGTTCCTGGTGTCCACCAGGAAGAGGACCCGCTTGGCGTCGGCGTGCTTGAGGAGCCGGTAGATCGACGTGATGGCGGTATAGGTCTTGCCCGAACCCGTGGCCATCTGGATGAGGGCGCGCGGACGGTCATCCCTGAAGGATGTCTCCAGCTTCTCGATGGCGTTGACTTGGCACGCCCGGAGGCCTGCCGTATCCAATGCCGGAAGCCCCTGGAGCCGCCTGCGGAGCGAAGCCGGCTGGGCGCGCCAGTGCTGCACCGTATCCGGCCGGGGGAAGCCGAACACTTCGCGGGATCGGGGCTTGGGATCGCGACCGTCGGTGAAGCGGGTCAACACGCCGGTGGACTCGTAGACGAACGGCAGCGGCTCCCGGTTGTTCACCCACTTGAGCTTGGCCGCGGCATAGGCCGAGGACTGCTCCTCGACCGTGGTGATCTTCTGGCCCCAATCCTCCGGCTTGGCCTCGACGACCCCGACCGGTTTCTTGTCCACGAACAGAACATAGTCGGCCGGGCCGACATCGGTCTGGTACTCGCGGACCGCGACCCCCGGGCTGGCGCTGAAATCGATCTTCCTGTTGTCCTGAACCACCCATCCCGCGCGGGACAGCATCTCGTCGATCCTGTCCCGCGCGGCCTGCTCGGGGGTCTGGTTGGGGGTCGGCATTCCGGTCACTCGCCCTTCGTCGGTCAGCTATTTGTACCCCGTTCGACAAACGAGCAAAAGCGGCCGTAACGACTAGCGGGCCGACGGGTACAGCACGCCCTTGCCGCCGCTCTCGGGCTGTATCATATTAAATGATAACGCCATATCAAATGGTTATATCAAATGATAATGACTTATCATTTGATATAACCCTGACACAAAGTCAAGATATTTATTGCATTGGAAGGGCCGCTTGGGATAATATTCGGCGCGATCGAGGGCATGTACACGGTGAAGGGGCTCATCGTGGGCGACACTGGCGGGCGCAAACAAGGAGGGGGAATCATGGCTTATTCCGGAGGATGCAAGTGTATACGCACTAGCTCGGAGGCCGATCCGATCGACGTCCACACCTGTCACTGCTCCGTGTGCAAGCGCGTTACGGGACAACCCACGACCCATGTCGCATTTTTCAATCACGGCGACCTCAGCGTGGACAACCCCGACCTTTTGAACCGCCAGCCGTTCAACGATCAAAACCCGGACGGCCCCCTGGAGCTCTGCACCTGCAAGAACTGCGACGCGCCCATCATGCTCGATGACAAGCAGAAGCGCATTCGCGCGGTCGCGCCGAACCTGATGGGCTTTGACCCGGAAAGCATGCCGGCGACCTATCACGCCTTCTACGATCCGGCCACCGGCGTGCCGAGACCGGACGACGGCCGCCCGGTCTGTGAAGGGCTTCGCCCGGACTTCGTCTGGCCCGAAGGGTCCTGAAACAGACACCCGTTCCACGACGCCGGAGACGACAAGACCCCGATGGGTTCTCCCATCGGGGTCTTGTCTTGACCGGGGATTCCGGCGGCGCGAAACCGGGACATCAGGACCCCGGCATCAGCCGATCACCCGCTCCACCGGCACGCTTCGTACGTCCATTTCAAAAGCCAATCCTTCCACCGGCGGCAGGGCGTAGGTCCATGTGACACCGTCGGGCGCCGCGCCCCGGCGGACGATCTCGTCGGCGAGCAGCCCATGGAAATCATGTACCGCGTAGACCTGGCTGGTGGTGGCGTCCGCCCACGTCAGGCCCAGCGCAGCCATCCGAAGCTCCAGCGCGCCGAGGACGAACTGCGCCTTCTCCCGCATGGCATCGGGCGCAGTGTCACCGAGACGGATGATCCGGTCCCGATACCCTCCGGGTCCCTCGGGCGCTTCGCCGGAGCCCGCTATGACGAAGCTCTTCACTCCCGCGGCATGGCCCGCCTCGGCCGGCACGGTGTACGAGAAGGCATGGAAGCTGGGCTCGGCGGGAGGATCGATTTCGGGACATACGTTGGATCGCGCGACGGGGTTCTCCTCGTCCCTGAAGATGCCCCAGCGTTCGAGCGTGCCCACATAGCGCCGATTGAAGGCAACGAAGCCTTCCTCGGTGAACTGGCCGGGCGAGCGCAGCTCACAAGCGCAGAACGCGGTGGGCGGCCGCCCGAGAGCGCCGAGATAGGCCTCGATCCGTCGGAACCCCTCGTCGAGCGGCACGGGTCGCAGGAACCGGGCGCGTTCGATGACGAATCCCGGCTCCGCGGAGACGCCCCCGGAGTACTGAAACCGTCCCCGCACGAAACGATACCCGCCCGATTCGAATACTGTTGTTTCCGCCATATCGCGTCTCCTGGAGTTGGAGCAGTCTGGCGGTAGAAGAATGGCTCCCGGGGAGGGACTCGAACCCCCGACAAAGTGGTTAACAGCCACCTGCTCTACCGACTGAGCTACCCGGGAACGGCTGGTAAGACCTGACAGACCTGACACACGGAACCTAGCACACGGCCGCTTCAATTTCCAGGAGCGGCGAATCCCAGGCGCTCAAGCTCCTCCATCATGAGCTTCTGGTGCGTGGCGGGCCAGAAGAGCCGGCTACAGCCCGGACAACTGGAGAAGACCTCCTGCGTCTCGAAGACGTACGGAGGGACGGTCTCCTTGACCTGCTCCCGGGCGATGGGCTGGAGCGCCTCGTTGCACTCGACGCACCGGGTCAGGAGACCCTCGAAAGGGTCCAGCCCGCATTCCGCCACCACCTGTCTCAACTGTCCCCGGAAGTGATCGTCCCGGATGAAGATGCTCTGCTCCCGGTTCCAGCGCCAGATCCTGCGGTCCCGGGTGAGCATGACACGCCGCTCGCGCGCCGCCGCCCGCACCAAGCCCTGTCCGGAGAGGTGGTGCCCGTAGATGACGTCCTGCCCGATGATACGGAGCCACTTGGCCAAGCGGCCGAGCATCTTGTCGGCGGCGAATCTCAGCGGGCCGTTCGCGGGCTCAACCATTGCCATGTTCCTCTCTTCGCCTCCTACCTCGGATCGATCACCTGGTCGAGATGTATCCAGATGACCCGGGAGTACCGGAACAGGAACGGCGCGAGAACGACCAGCACCAAGCACGACACGACATAGATGGGGGCGGCCCCGAAGCCGAGCAGCAGCATGGCAACGACGACGGGCAGGACCGCGGCGAGGGCCAAAGCGTAGCTGAAGTACATGGCGCCGACAAAGTAACCCTGCTCACGCTCGAACTCAAGGCCGCAGACCGGGCACCGGGGATTCATCCGCAAGAGGCTCGCGAAGATCGGGCCGGCGGCGCAACGGGGGCAACGGAGCCGGATGATGGATAGGAGCTTTCTCATGCGCCCTCACGGAGCGGCGGCCGAAGGCAGAATGTCGAACGGATCGCCCCCGTCCTTCGCGGCGGCGCGCACGGCCTCGATGGTCCTTGTCAACTGCCCGCCCTCGCGCCGGTACAGTTCCTCGAACTGCGCCAAGTCCGTGACGTAGAGCAGACTCTGCAGGATCACGGCGTTGTCGAGGGGTCGCTGGCTGAAGAAGGCGTACCGGTGGTCCGGCCTGTTCTGCAGCGCCTCCCCCCACTGCCGCCGGCTTCGGGCGAACACCTGCTCGCGGCGGCGCAGCTTCTCCGCCTCGGGGAGCTGTCCGCCGTACAATTCGCGCAGGCAGTTTACCAGCTCCATCATCAGACCGGAGAACTCGACCTCTTCCCGCCACGCCCGGCGCGCGGCCCCGGCTTCCGGGCTTTGCGGGCCGTACCGCCGGGTGAAGAAATCGATGGCGCCGCGCTTGCCGACGAAGTTGGCGAGGCTTTCGTTGAAGGCCACGGAGCCGGGCACGTACAGCGTGTTGTGGAGCAGCTCGTGCAGCACGACGTCGGCCAGGGTCACCCGGTCGAGTTGCAGGAGGTGATCGAGCAACGGGTCGTCGAACCACCCCAGGGTGCTGAAGGCGCCTGCCGGACGGATGTTGGTGTCGTATCCCTGGGCGGCCAGGGAGTCGGCCTCCCTTTGGGCGTCGTTACGGTCGAAGTAGCCCTTGTAGGGGACCCGCCCCACGAACGGGAACCACCAGGTGTGGGGTTCGAAGGAGGTCTTGGGCACCGCGGTCAGCACGTGGAGGAGCACCCGCCGGTCCACGTAGGAATGGGCGGCGTAGCTGCCGCCGACGTTCAGCCGAAGCTCGTCCCTGGCGAAGTCGCGGACCTGCAGCACCATCTCGAGCTTCCGGCGGACGTCCGGCGCGAGGGCGTCGCCGGCCAGCATGGCCTCGATGGGCGTGCGCCGCCACAGGATGCGGCCCTCCTCCCACGCGGCCCGGAGGTAGTACTCCGCCGAGCAGCCGGACAGGACCAGCAACAGCAGGCCGCATAGCAATGTCTTGAAGGCAACGAGCACGGTTGTTCCTCTTGCCGGCGGCGCAAGAGCCGGGGGCCTAGCGCTCTGCGGCCAACTCCCGGGCGCCCGGCGACGCCGCGACGCCGCCCTCCCCCTGGAACTGCAACTGGTGAAGCCGGTAGTAGACCCCGCGCTTCTCCATCAACTCGGTGTGGGAGCCCATCTCGCGGATCACCCCCCGGTGGAAGACCACGATGCGGTCGGCGTTCCGTATGGTGGAGAGGCGGTGGGCGATGACCAGGCACGTGCGGTTGGCCATGATCTTCTCGAAGGCGCCCTGCACCAGGAACTCGGTCTCGGTGTCGACGCTGGAGGTGGCCTCGTCCAGCACCAATATCTCCGGATCAACGACGAACATCCGCACCAGCGCCAGGAGTTGCCGCTGTCCCGCGGACAGGTTGTTGCCCCGCTCGCGCACCGCGGCCTGCAAACCGCCGGGCATGCGCCGGATGAAACCCTCGGCGTTGGCGCTGCGCAGCGCCGCGCGGATGCGGTCCTCGGGAACGTCCGGGTTGCCGAGCTTGAGGTTGGAAAGGATGTCCCCGGAGAACAGGAACACGTCCTGGAGCACCACCCCCATGTGGCGCCGCAGGGCGTCGAGGTCCCAGTCGCGCACGTCCCGGCCGCCCACGCGCACCACCCCGCTATCCACGTCGTAGAACCGGCTCATGAGCTTGATGGTGGTGGTCTTGCCGGAGCCGGTGGCGCCGATCACCGCCACCCGCTCGCCCGGCTCGATCCTGAAGGACACGCCCTTGAGCACGGGGTCGCCGGGCCGGTAGCTGAACCAGACGTCGTCGAACTCCACCGCGCCGCGAGCCCGATCAATCACCGGGGGCGCCGCGGCCGACGAAGTGGCGGCCTGCGGCATCGCGGCCTCAGGCGCGGCCACGGCCGAATCAGCGGCGGAAGCAGTCGCCGCAGCGACCCGCCCCGGCGCCTCCACCGGCGTGTCCAGCAGCTCGAAGATCCGCTCGGCCGCGGTCATGGCCGCCTGGATCACGGCGTACTTGTTGCTGAAGTCGCGCAGCGGCACGAACAGCCGGCGGATGTACTCGCTGAAGGCCACGAAGGTGCCGATGCCCACCACGCCTTGCAGCACCTCGCCGCCGCCGAACCAGAGCAGCAACGCGATGCTGAGGGAGCCCGCGGCCTCCACCATGGAGAACAGCGACGCCTCGTAGATGTTGGAGCGCTTGATGGCGTCACGGTGGTCCCGGTTGAGGCCGTCGAACTCCTCGAAGCTCCGCGCCTGCCGGTTGAAGAGCTGGATCACGGCCATGCCCGGAATGGCCTCGCCGAGGTAGGCGTTGACCCGGGCGATGCGGGTGCGGATCAGGCGGTAGGTCTGCCGCGCCTTGAGGCGGAAGACGTTGATGCCCACCAGCAGGAACGGGATCAGCGCCAGCGACACCAGCGCCATCTCCAGGTGCAGCGACATCATGATGGCCACGATAGCCGCAATGAGGACCAGGTCGGCCACCAGGTTCATGGCGCCGGCGACGAACATCTCCTGGAGCACCTCCACGTCGGTGGTCATGCGAGTCATGAGCCGGCCCACGGGGTTGCGGTCGAAGTAGCTCATGGGCAGGCGCTGCACGTGGGAGAACAGCGCGACGCGCAGGTCGGCGAGGCAGCGCTGCGCCACCAGCATGGCCAGGTAGTACTGGAAGAAGAACGCCCCGGCCTCCGCCGCCAGCGCGCCGGCGAACAGCAGGCCGGTGGTCATGAGCGTGAGGCCGTCGCCCGCACTGATTGCGTCGATGCCGGCCTTCAGGAGCAGCGGCTGGATCAGGTTGAAGCACTGGTGCACGGGCAGGAGCAGCAGCGACAGGAAGAAGACCCTCCGGTGCGGGCGCAGGAACCGCCACAGGCGCAGCGCCAGCGCCAGGTCGTAGGCCTTGCCGGAGATGTTCTCCTGTTCTTCCGGCGCGTTCATGGCCGCGCTGTTCCTGAAACCTCCGCCGGCGCGCATGTCCTACAGCTCCTCCAGCTCGTCCGACATCTGCTGCCGGCGGTACATCTGCGCGTACAGTCCGCCGGCGCGCAGCAGCGACTCGTGGTCGCCGCGCTCGACGATGCGGCCGTCGTCCAGCACCAGGATCTCGTCGGCCTGCCTGATGACCGCCATGCGGTGCGAGATGATGATGCAGGTCTTGCCCTTGAGCACGCTCTCGAAGCTGTCGAGGATGCGCTGCTCGGTGTGGGCGTCCACGCTCGACAGGCAGTCGTCCAGGATCAGGTAATCGGGATTCGCCAGGATGGCGCGGGCCAGGGTCGCCCGCTGCTTCTGGCCGCCGGAGAGGGTGATGCCCCGCTCCCCCACCCGGGTGTCGAGACCGTCCGGGAAGACCTCCACCTCGCTCTCCAGGTCGGCCACCCCGAGCACCCGGCGCACCTCCTGCTCGCTGGCGCCGGCGTCGCCGAACTTGAGGTTGTCCTGGATGGAGGTGGAGAAGAGAAACGGGTCCTGCGGCGCGTAGCCGATGGCGCCGCGCAGCTCTTCCAGGGACAGCGCCCGAACGTCGACGCCGCCCATGCGGATGGCGCCGGAGGTGACGTCGTAGAGACGCGGGATCAGGTGCGTCAACGTGCTCTTGCCCGAACCCGTGCGCCCGACGATGGCCACCTTGCGCCCCGGCGGCACCTCGAAGCTGATGTCCTTGAGCACCGCGTCGCCGTTGTAGGCGAAGGATACGCGGTCGAACTCGATGCCACGCGCCTTGTCCGCCAGCGGCGCCGGATGCTCGGGGTCGGCGATGGCCGGCTCCACCTCGAAGATCTCCTCCAGCCGTTCCATGGCCGCGCGCCCGCGCTCCAGCAGCGAGAGCATCCAGCCGAAGGCCGCCATGGGCCACGCCAGCACGTTCAGGTAGAGGATGAACGCCACCAGGTCGGCCACGCCGCTCTGCTCGCGCATGATGAGCCAGCCGCCGTACCACAGCACCACCAGCACCGTGAGGCCGTGCAGCGCCACCATTATGGGGTTGATGAGGCCGCGGCAGCGGGCGAGGTCGAGGCTCCGCACCTGGTACTCGTCGTTCATCGCGGCGAAGCCGGCGGTCTGGGGCTCCGCCTGCACGTACGCCTTGACCACGTGCATGCCGCTCAGGTTCTCCTGCACGTGGGCGCTCATGCGCGACATCTGCCGCTGGACCCGCAGCGACGCCCGCTGGATGCGCCCGCGGAACTGGCGGAACACCAGCGCCAGCAGCGTCAGGCACGCGCCCACCGCCAGCGTCAACTGCCAGTTCATGGCGAACATGAACACCGCGGCGTAGACCAGGTAGAGCGGGGTGTTCACCAGGTTGAGGAAGCCGGGGCCCAGCAGCATGCGCACGGCGTTGATGTCGTTGACCGCCCGCGACATGAGGTCGCCGGTCTTCTGGGACTGGTAGTAGCCCAGAGGGAGCTTCTCCAGGTGCGCGAAGAGGTCGTTGCGGAGGTCGTACTCGACGTTGCGGCCGGCGTTGAAGATGATGGAGCGGGAGACCCCCCGCAGGAGCCCGCCGCCGGCCGCGGCCAGGGCGATCAGCAGCACGTAGCCGCCCAGTTCGGAGTCGGGGTCGCCGCGCTCGATGACGTCGATGGCCGCCCGCACCCACCAGGGAACCAGCATGAGCAGGCTGGTGGTGCCGATCAGACACACTCCACCCACCGCGTAACGGCGCCAGTAGCGCCACAGGTAGTCAATCAACCGTCCGATGCCGGCCATGATGGGAAGAAACGGACCCCCTGATAATTCGGGTAGTTGTACGTCTTGCGGGAGGTGGGCCGCCGCAAAGGCGCTCCATCCCAATTTAGCCAAGGCGCGGCCGGATTTCCAATCGCGTCCCCGACCGCCAGGGAGGGGGCTTCACCTTGACAGTTCCACCTTGAATTGATATCCGAATTGCATTGTCCGTTCGGTTTTTCCCTTGAAATCGATAGCTTTTTTCTCAGTTCCATGACAGACGCGCCACCGCCGGACAGCGGCGGACGAAAGAGCACGAGCAGGACCACGAACATGGCCGAGCTTGAAGCGCCACACCAGAGCAGGCTGTACTCGGATCTGGCCCCGCTTTACGACAAGACGTTCGCGAAGTTCTTCTACTCGCGCGAACGCAACGTCATCCAGGACGTGGATATTGCCGCGGGGGCGGAGATTCTGGAAGTGGGCGTCGGCACCGGCGCGTCGTTCCCGGCCTACCCGCGTGATTGCCACGTCGTCGGCATCGACCAGGCGCCCCTCATGCTGGCCCAGGCCCGTGAAAAGATCGCCAAGAACGGCTGGCGCCATCTCGAAGTCATGGAGATGGACGCCCTGAACCTCACCTTCGCCGACAACGCCTTCGACTACGTGATGGCGTTCCACGTGGTCACGGTGGTGCCCGATCCGGTCCGGATGATGGCGGAGATGCGCCGGGTCTGCCGCCCGGGCGGCACCATCGTCATCGTCAACCACTTCACCACCGAGTCCCGCTTCTGGGGTCCCATCACCAAGTCCCTCGACCCCATCACCCGCCGGCTGGGCTGGAGCACCAACCTCAAGCTCAGGCCCTTCCTCCAGGAAACCGGCTTCACCGAGTGCACGTCCTACCGCTTCTCCCGCTTCTCGCTCTACACGGTAGTGAAGGGGACCAACCACAAGGCATAGGAGCGGGCGGCGTCCTGAACACAGTTCAGGCCGGGTCGCGCCCGATGTCAGCCAGCCCGATTGCAGTCACATGCTCCGCGAGCGGGAACCGTAGCTCCCCGGGATAGACGACGAACAGATGGTCGAGCTTGAGATCGGCCAGCACCACGTGCATCGACTTGGTCATTCTCGGGGTGTCCGTCAATTTGCACTCGTAGCCTATGCGCCGTCCGCGGTCGAGCACCAGCACGTCCAGTTCGGCTCCGCCGTGAGTGGCCCAGAACCAGCAGTTCCGCTCGCCGTGAACGGCGACGATCTCCTCGACGCAGAGGCCCTCCCACGAAGCGCCGTGCCCGGGATGGGACTCCACCTCGCGTTGACGCTCCAGGCCCAGCAGGGCATGCAGCACACCGCTGTCACGGACGTAGACCTTCGGTGATTTGACAAGCCGCTTGCCGACATTTTCGAACCACGGGTGCAGTTGGCGGGTCAGATAGGCGCCCGTGAGAAGGTCCAGGTAGCGCCGCACCGTATTCTGCGAGATTCCAAGCGAAGAGCCTACGGCCGAGGCGTTCCAGCGCTGCCCGTGGAGATGGGCGGTCATCGTCAGGAAGCGGCGCATGGCCGCGGGCGCCATCTCGAAACCCCAGCGACGGAGGTCGCGCTCGACGAACGTCTGTACGAAGCTGTCGCGCCAAGCGAAGCTGTCCTCGTCGGAATCGGCGAGGAACGACGGCGGGAAGCCTCCGCGCAGCCACAGCCTGTCACGACCGGTAGCGCCGACCTCGGCCAAGCGGAAACCCGCCATGGCGACCATCTCTACCCTGCCTGCGAGGGTCTCGGAAGCGCCCCGCACGATTTCAGGCGCCGCGCTGCCCAGGAGCAGAAACTTGGCCGGAAGCGGCTGCCGGTCCAGGAGCACGCGCAGCAAAGGCAGAAGATCCACCCGCAACTGGATCTCGTCCAGGACGACGAGACCCTGCGCGCGTTCCAGCACCAGCCTGGGAGCCTCCAGACGAGCCACATCGGACGGATCCTCAAGATCGAAATACTCGCCCTGCTGACCGCTGGCGATGCGGCGCGCCACGGTAGTCTTGCCCGACTGGCGGGGACCCAGTAGCACCACACCCCTGCTGCGTCGCAACGCACGGGTGACCTGGAATTCTATTGCGTCTCGCTCGATGAAAGGCATTTCCTTGAATATTACGCTGTCAATGGTCAATTTTCAAGGAATCCTATTGCAAGAGGCAACACATCCAAGTAGTGGCGACGCGCCCGGCTTCATCTTGAAGGGGGACCGGGCTGGCCGTCAAAGTGTTCGTGTATCCGGCAACTGGCGTGCAGTGTTCAGGTTCGTGGGCGGCGAAGCCGTGGACCTGGACCTGATCGACTATCACTGACGGGAAGGGAGTAATGACGATGAGCGCCCACGATATCAAACGTGTAAGCCCTATGCTGAATCTACCACATTTGGGCGAACTGATCCACGAGGGCACGGAAGAGACCGGCTGAAATGTCCCTGAGGCGGCCCCGCTTGGGCTGCAAACACGGGACACTCTCGAGCCTGCTGAACGGCAAGGTGGACTAGGCGACAGTCGCCGCTGGCACTTGTGACGACCAACTCAACGCTACCGCCAGAGCGCGGGATCACCCACTTCGATACGGTGGCGAAGAAAGCTCTTCATCGCCACCGACGACTGCGAGAGTTCCGTCACCTTATACTGTAGCCCCAGTGACCGAGTCTGAGCGATTTCGGCGTACGTCATCCCCGTTGCCTTGCCGGACGGATCATCCGGAACAAATACTGTATCCCAATAGAATTCCCGGTCACCACGAGGCTGCTCCGCAATGGTCCCCCTCGTCTCCCCGACGAACGTCTTGACAGTCATTCCGTCGCAGTATGCAACAACGGCCCTTGCGATAGCCTTTCTATTCGCCGAGTTGGTCTCATCCACAAAACCCTGTTTCAGCGTGTCCCACATCGGTTTCGTTAGCCCGCCTGGGTAAGACGCATCGAGGTACTCCTCAAATATGAGACCGGCGTGCTCGACGATACAGGGCACCTTAAGCTGACTGTACGCACTCACAACCTCAGCCGCGACCATCACCCTAAGGTCCACGTTTAGGATTTCCTGTATCGGCACTCTCCGAATGTCGAACTCAAAAACGTCACCAACGACCCTGCCGTCATCCAACCGGCAGTGTTCAACGAATACTGCGTTCTCTTCCTGCTTAAATGCACTGCTGGTTACATAAACAACACGTGTCTTCTTTGCCTGTGCCATAGCCTAACTCCGGATTTCGTCCAGCAGCGCCGCTACCTGTTGCGTAAGGTCACCACTGTCTATAGGGATCACCTGAATATTGCGTTCTTGAAACAACCTCCGCTCAAACCTAGACGGTTCTTGCACTACTATGTGTGCCCGGTAGCCATCGACCGTATCCGGCAGTTCCGCGAATCGCTCCTTAACGCGTCGAAAAAGGTAGGCCACGTTTGGGTCACGAAAACTGTACCCAATAAAGAGAATCGTCCGATTTAGTAGGTCACTCCACAATCGCATGTCCATGGGTGCATTAAATTCCATCCGTCTTTCGTAGTCTGACTCCGTCAGGACCATTTGCTCCGGATGGCCCCAATCTCCGTGGAATTTCACGACCTCCGCCACTCCCTCTTGAGACCCCATGTCTCTCTCGACCGCAACCCTCTTATGCTTGCGCCCGTGGAGCTTAAAGCTCCGTTCGATAAAGTCGTCAAAATTTGTGGTATAAAAGACTGAACATTTAGTCATCCTCGCAAGCTCGCTATGAATCATGGACCTATTAAGAATGTCGTCTGGCGGGTTCATTTCTCGAACCAACCAGTTCGTTAGTGGAGCATAGCCATGCTGTAGCTTAAAGTACTCTAGTATCTGCAGATCAGTCCCCCTTGCACGGAGTAACGTCGCATTTTCAAATCCTAGCTCATGCGTCGCGTGCCTCACGACTTCGTCCCATGTCGGTCCGCGATGTAAACCCATCGCATCGCTCCACTCCACGGACGCTGACACACCGGCGCCAATGAACGGTAGTAGCCGTCCGTCGCGATACAACCTCTTTAGATCCTCAACCGACATCATGTCTTCTTTTTGCTAAAATGCGCGTTAGCGAGTGTGTGTGGTCGATTCCATTATGCGGGTGCCTCTCTGTTAGGTCCGAATCAGACGCCGCAAGGACTGTCCACGATGCATATTGTGACAGATAGTCGCTGTGTCCTAATAGGCATGGCTCAAAACCAGCGTGTGCAGAAAGGAGGTCCTGACCACGGTCGTTGAAGGCGCACAGTACGTTGTACCCTCCCCTTGCAGTTGCGGCCTGCAGTTTTGCCACCACAGTTGACACCTCCGTAGAGTCGTTAAGACAGTGGCAGAGACCATACGCTACTACTATGTCGTACTCCTGACTCAACTCTAACTCACGGATGTCCGCGACCATCCAGCAAACCTTGCTCACTTTCCCCCACATCCTGGTACCGTTCTCGATTGCTGCTGGTGAAACGTCAACCGCGTCAACCACGGCACCGAGGCCAGCCAAAAAAACGGCGTTCTTCCCCTCGCCACACCCCACATCGAGGACCTTGAGACCGTCAAACGAACGGACATAACGAGTTAAAATCTTAACATAACTACCTGGACTAGTGCCCCAAAAACAAGGGCAGCGTCGATATCCTTCGTCGTAACCCCCGCTCATCGTCCAATCCCCCGGGAAACTCCGAGTTGTCTCATCATGGCGCGAATGGTTTCACGATATTGAGGGGTTCCGGTCCAGTTGTACAGGACCGCGTCGGCCTTTGAGATGAGTTCTTCGACTTCTTGTTCGACCAGTGCGTCTCTAGCAGCCAAGAAGTCGGCCATCGTCGCATTCTCTGGAAAACGATCGACGAAAAACTTGAAGGCCAAATCCACAGGCGTCTGCACGAATACAACTCCAAGTCGTCTACTTCCAAGGAGGAACTTCAATGACTCGACAGTGCGTCCTTGTCGTATTCCATCGACGACGATTCTGTCCGAGTTCAAACCATTTGCGATCTCGACGATCCTCTTCGCAAGTTGCATGGGACCACTCTCCTGCGAGATGAATTGCCACGCCCGCTGTTGAAACTGTCGCCTACGAGCGGCAGATACCGGCTTAATCTTGAGTATACCTGCTAGGACCTTCCCCGAATTGATCTCACGGTAACCAAAGTCCTTTCTCAAGACCTCTGTGGCGATCGTCTTCCCGCTGCCAACCGGGCCAATCATGCACAAGATGTGCGGAGGCCGCAGTGACCGCCGCCGGAGTAGCCGGTATGCTGCACGCTCCCGCACCAAACGTGGCCTGAACTGCCGGAGACAAAGCTGTGACCAGTATTCAAAGTTCCACAAGGAAACCTGAGCCGTTCCGGTGGTGGAAATCCAGTGTAACTGTGTGACCGCCTTCTCCCCTCTCTCGGGACGGTCCCAGTACCTATCACCGCTAACCTCGTAGTTGACGACGAACGCTAGATGCCGTCTGCCCACCTCCGAAGAATCGTCGTTGATGATCCCTACAATCTTCAAGTCATCGTGTCGCCGTAGTCGTCCGATGTCGGTTGGTGGAAGAGACAGCTCCTCCATTAACTCCCGTGATGCACTCTCAAGTATCCCTTCAACTCCCGCATGAAAGAGATCAAAGTCGCCCTCTATCACATGACCCCCAAAACCGACGCAAAACGACCCTCTCAGATATCGTTCAGTTCGGTTGTAGGTCCCTCGCCTGTATGCCAAAACGGCCTCACCTCTTGTGACCAAGACATATGTCAGAAGCTGTGTGTAATCGTTGTCTTCCTCAACCTCAAGGCGCTCTCGAACATCACACCGAAGCGTAGAAAACATGGCAAGGGTTACCTTCTTCCAAGCTGACGACAACCCCTGCCATGTCGTTAGCCCGTCGAGTTCCGTGGTTCGGTAAACCCAGACACGCTCTGTGCTCGCGACAGGTGCGATCGGTTTGGCGTCAAACGGTTCCCTGTTACTATCAAGTAGGTGTCGCAGAAAGAACCGTCCTGGTTCTGTACGGATGAAGAGACTGTTTTCACCCAACCGGCGGATGTGAACACTCAACTTGGCCTTCATCGTTTGGTGAGGAGTTTCTCCCGCGATCTTATCCGAGAAGAGTTGCCGATCCATTCCCAGTTTAACCAACTCTCGAGCCGACATCGGGTGCCTCTCACTCTCCATGAGCTTCTTGGCCACAACTAGAAACTCGCTCTTCATCGTCAAGCTCACTCGGTCGATCCAACTCGGGCTGTCGTGTCCGAGGAGAAAACGAACAAGTATTCCTCTGTTGCACGCCGATACTCTACTCTGGGACAGAGGTTGCTAGATCGACTCACAGTAAAATGCCGTGGGGGATCGAATAGCTCAAGAACATCCGGACTAGCCGCGTTACTGACGATGACCGTCGCACCCCTTCGCGACGCCTGACGACAGCACTTGGCAAGTCGCCGCTGATCCGCCCAGGAAAAATTGTTCTCGTTGTATCGAACGAAGCCGTTGTTGTTGTGCGCGACAGTATACGTTGGATCGCAGTAGACCAGATCGCCACAATCAGCTTCAGAAATCGCGAGCTCAAAGTCGCAAACTTTAAGGGTGCTTGATCGAAGAGCTCGTGCGGCTCTTTGTAACAAACCAGACTGCCAAAGGGGTTTCGGAGTTCGCTCGCCGCCGCCAAACGGGACGTTGAATTCGCCCCTCTGGTTAAGGCGATGGATACCACCGAAAGCGGTGCGGTTCAAATACAGGAAACGGACTGCTCGGTCGAGAGATCGCTTGGGCGAGTGTCTGCGCTGTGACTCGTAGGTCTGCCTTGTCACGGGTAACATTTGGAGTTGACGAATCAAGACGGAAGGACGGTACCTGACTTGTCGGTAGGTGTTAATTAGGTCCGAGTTAACATCTGAAAGAACAGCACTTGCGGGATTCAGCGCGAAAAAGAACGCACCACCACCGAGAAATGGCTCGTAATACGTCTTAAACTTCGTCGGCTGAATAGTTGTCAGTAGGATGGGAACGAGCCACCGTTTACCACCTGGCCATTTGAGGAACGGCAATACCGGCTTCGTTGCCAAGTTCCCATCGCCGTCAAGTTTTGGCATGTGGCACCAGTTCGTTCACGAAGTCAGGCTGACCCCCAAGGGTCGAACATCTCCACTTCCATCTTTGCGAAGTCGCGGATATTGCGGGTGACAAGCGTCAGACCATGCCGTCGGGCGACGGCGGCAATTTGCGCGTCGGCCATGGGTCTCGGCCGCCCGGTCCGGTCGCCGTCGCCCATGATCTCACCCCAAATCACCGCTGCTTCATGGTCGAAGGGAAGGATGCGCCCCTGAAACTGGGCGGCCAGATCGTGATCAATCCACCGTTCAAAGCGTTCTCTCCTGGCCTGCTCCCTCATGCGGCGGACGCCGCGCACCAGTTCACCAAGGCTGATCGACGCAAGGAACAGATCACTTGCCATCTGGCGACCAATCCAATCGACCACGCGACGTTCGGGTCGCGGCTTGAAAGTCTCACTGATCACGTTCGTGTCGATCAGGTAAGCCATTATCCGAGGTCGACCGTGCGGCCCGTGGTTTTGTCACGCTCGATTGTCAGGTCTTCACCCACCAGCGGCGAGGTGCGTAGGAAAACCAGGAGCTCGGCGCCAGTGCGCACGGGTTCCGTAGCCGTCATTGACATGAAGGCCTCGCGCACCCTCATCGCCTCATCGCCCCCCGCACGAAGCACGCCTGCCAATGCCTTTACGAGTTGAGAGTCGTTTGCCGGCACGGTCACCTCAACCCGCCTCAACCCTTCGGCGGACACCCGTACACGGTGTCGGATGACCCGCCGGTTCGATCCTTCTTGTTCCGGTTGGCTAGCCATTGCACCTCCTCGGAAACGTTACCGGGATATACCCGGATCGTGGGTCTCGGTCAAGTACCGGATCAACGCGTCTCGGACCGTCCAGGAATGGGCGGATTCACCAGCGCACTATCCTCGTCGGCAGCCCCATTCTCCCCCGTCACCTTCACCTTCCTGCCCTCGATCACGAGCCGGCCTTCGCCGTAGAGCTGGATGGCCTGGGGGTAGATGCGGTGTTCCTGGACCAGGATGCGGTGCGCGAGGGTTTCCTCTGTGTCATCTGGCAGGACAGGGACGACGGCCTGGATGATGATGGGGCCTTCGTCGCAGCCCTCGCTGACGAAGTGGACGGTGCAGCCGGAGAACTTGACGCCGTACTCGAAGGCTTGGCGCTGGCCGTGGAGGCCGGCGAAGGAGGGCGACAGCGCGGGGTGGATGTTCATGATGCGGTCGGGGAAGCTCTGGATGAAGAGCGGCGACAGCAAGCGCATGAAGCCCGCCAGCACCACGAGATCCACGCCCTGTCCCTTGAGGTGCTCCACCACCACCCGGTCGTATGCTTCCCGTGACGGGTGGCCGCGGTGGTCGATGACGGTGGCGGGGATGCCGTGGTTGCGGGCGCGGGTGAGGCCGTAGGCGTTCTCGCGGTTGCTGACGACGGTGCGGATGTCTGCGTCCAGGTTGCCGCTTTCGATGGCGTCGATGATCGCCTGGAGGTTGGTGCCTCCGCCCGAGAGCAGGACGCCGATGGGGATTTTGCGGTTCATAGGAGACTCACTTTTTCTGCGCCGCGATGACGGGCGCCGGCAGATATTGAAACCCGCCGCTACTTGATGAACGAGACGCCGCGGCGGCCCTTGCGGACCTCGCCGATGACGGCATGGGGCTCGCGCCGGCGGCGCAGCGCCCGCCGGACCCCGTCCACCGCATCCGCCCCTACCACCAGCGCCATGCCGATGCCGGTGTTGAAGGTGCGGTCCATCTCCCCTTGGGCGACGCCTCCCAGCCGCGCGATGAGATCGAAGATCGGCGGCACGGGCCAGCTTCCCCGGCGCACCCACGCCCGCAGACCGGGCGGCAGCACCCGCGGCAGGTTCTCCACGATGCCGCCGCCGGTGATGTGGGCGATGCCCTTGATGCGGTGGCGCGCCGTCAGCCCCTTGATCAGGCTGGCGTAGATCCGGGTGGGCTCCAGCAGCTCGTCGGCCAGGGGCCTTCCCAGTTCCGCCATCCGGGACTTCAACCTGAGCTTCGCGGTCTCCAGCAGCACCTTCCGCGCCAGCGAATAGCCGTTGCTGTGGAGCCCGCTGGACGGCAGGCCGATGATCACGTCGCCGGCGCGTACGTTGCGGGCATCGGGGATGCGGTCCTTCTCGACGACGCCGACACAAAAACCCGCCAGGTCGTACTCGCCGTCCCGGTAGAAGGACGGCATCTCCGCGGTCTCTCCGCCCAGGAGCGCGCACCCGGCCTGGCGGCAGCCTTCCGCGACCCCGGCTACCACCGCCTTGAAGGTGGCGGGCTCCAGCTTGCCGGTGGCGAAGTAGTCGAGGAAGAACAGCGGCTCTGCGCCCTGGGTGACGATGTCGTTGACGCCCATGGCCACCAGGTCGATGCCGACGGTGTCATGGCGGCCGGCCATGAACGCGATCCTGAGCTTGGTGCCCACGCCGTCCGTGGACGACACCAGCACGGGCCGGCGGGCGCGGATGCGGGTGAGGTCGAAGAGCCCGCCGAACCCGCCGATGCCGCCCAGGAGGCCGGGCCGCGCGGTTCCGCGGGCCAGCGACGCCACCGAGCGGACCAGCCGGCTCGCCCCCTCCACGTCCACGCCGGCGTCCTTGTACGTGAGCTTCGCCATGGATGACTGAAGATGACTGAAACACGAGCCGCCGACAGCCCGTCCCGCAAGCAGGTTCCCGGGACAGGACCGCGGGCTCGAACGCTACTGCTGACCCTGAAGTTGCCCCTGGAGCATCTCCAGGGCGCGCCGCGCCGCTTCCTGCTCGGACTGCTTCTTGCTCCGGCCCTCTCCCTGGCCCACCAGGTTGCCGTCCACCCGGATCTCGGTCTCGAAATACTTGTCGTGGCTGGGACCCGACTCCCGAATCAGCCGGTAGGTGGGCGGAACGCGGTAGAGACGCTGGGTCACCTCCTGGAGACGGGTCTTGTAGTCGTCGCGCCCCAGTCCGCCGTGGTCCAGGTCGGCGGCGAAATGGGCCTCCACCACGGGCCGCGCCGCGTCGTACCCGGCCTCCCAGTAGATGCCGCCCAGCAACGCCTCCAGCGCCGCCGCCAGGATCGACTCCTTGTGCCGGCCGCCGGTGCGCTCCTCGCCCTTCCCCACCCGCAGCACTTCGCCGACCCGCAGCAGGCGCGCCTTTTCCGCCAGCACCCGGCCGTTCACCAGCGACGCCCGCATGCGCGAGAGGTCGCCCTCGCTCCGCTCGGGGAACCGGCGCATGAGCAGGTCGCTGATGGCGAGGCTCAGCACCGCGTCGCCGAGAAACTCCAGGGATTCGTTGTGTGCGTCCATGCCGCCGCCGCACGATACGTGGGTCAGGCAGCGCTCCAGCAGCGCGGCGTCCTGGAAGCGGTAGCCGAGAGCGTGCTGGAGCCGTTCCAGTTCGGAGGGGGCTCCGGTCAGCATTCGACCTCCCCCCACAGCCGTCCGCCCGACCACTCCTGGAGCCTCACGGACACCTCGCGGTGGACGAGGTCGGGGCCGCCTGAAAGGAGCACGGGCAGGTAGTTGCGGCTGTAGCCCTTGAGCCCGCCCGGCTCACCCGCGGCCGGCTCTTCCACCAGGACCGACACCCGGCGTCCCACCTGGCTCGCGTAGAACTCGTGCTTCTTCCGGGCTCCGAGGTCGCGCGCCCGGCGCGAGCGTTCCTTCTTCTCGGCCGACGCCACCTGATCGGCCATGTCCGCGGCCGGGGTCCCGCGGCGGACCGAGTACGGGAACACGTGGAAGTAGGTCAGCGGCAGGTCCGCCAGGAAATCCAGCGACGCCCCGAAAGCCTGTTCCGTCTCCCCCGGGAATCCCACGATGACGTCCGTGCCCAGGGCGGCCCGGGGCAGCTTCCCTCGCGCGCGAGCCATCAACCGGGCGAAGTAGGCGGTGTCGTAGTTGCGGCGCATCTTCCTGAGGATGCCGTCCTCGCCGGCCTGGACGCACACGTGCAGGTGCGGGCAGATCACCTCCGAGCCGGCCATCACCGCCAGCAGCTCGTCCGTCACCTCCCGCGGGTCCAGGGAGCTGAGCCGCAGGCGGGAGACCAGTCCGCTCTCGGCGATCCGCCGCACGAGTCCGCTGAGGGGCAGCCGGGGCGAGAGGTCGTAGCCGTAGCCGCCGAGGTGGATGCCGGTGAGGACGATCTCCGAGAAGCCCGCGTCCGCCAGTCCGCGCACCTGTTCCAGCACCCGCTCCGGCGGCACGCTGCGGCTGCGGCCGCGAGCGGTGGGGATGATGCAGTAGCTGCAGGCGAAGTTGCACCCTTCCTGCACCTTGAGGAACGCCCGGGTGCGGCCCAGGAAACGCCGCGCGCCCAGGACGGCCACGCCGCGCTCGTCCCGGGGGTTGCCGACGGACACCGCGGCGCCTCCCGATCCGGCTCGACGGCCTCCCGCGCGAGCGTCCCGGGGATTGCCCGCCGGCACCGCGGGTGTGGCGCCGGCTTCCCCGTCGCCGACGTAACGGACCAGCTCGTCCATGCGGTTCAGGCCGACCACGAAATCGACGCCGGGAACCCGCGATACTTCCTCCGGACTCACCTGCGCGTAGCAGCCGGTCACCACCACCCGCGCCGCCGGGCTCCGCCGCCGGGCCTTGCGCACGAGTTGCCGCGCTTCCCAGTCCGCCCGGTCCGTCACGGTGCAGGTGTTGAGGACATAGACGTCGGCCGGGTCCTCGAAGGGGACGAAGGAGCACGACTCCCGCGCCAGACGTTCCTGGATCACCGCGGAGTCGTACTGGTTGATCTTGCAACCCAGGGTCTTGATGGCGACGCGCATGGACATTCGGGAGACCCTCAACCCAACCCTCTACCAGAGGGAGAGAGGGTCGGAGTACGTGCCTCTTCCACGTAGGGTGGGGTCAAGGAGGTTGGACGGACGCTTCCTTGCCGGTCGATCCAGCCGCCGCCCAGGACCCGATCACCACGATAGAACACCGCGGCCTGCCCCGGAGTCACCGACGCCAGCGGCTCGTCGGGTCGGACCTCGACGCCGTGGCCGTTCAGGGGCCGCAAGGTGCAGGGCACCGGTCGCGACCGGTAACGTATCTGCACCTCGGCGGCGCTTTCCTCGCCAAGCGGCGGCTCGATCCAGTGCAGGCGACTCGCCGTAAAGGAAGGCATGGCCAGCTCTTCGCGCGGGCCCACCACCACCCGTCTCCGTTCCGCGTCGATGCGGAGCACGTACAGCGGCCTCGACGCCGCGATCCCCAGGCCCTTTCTCTGCCCCACGGTGAAGCCATGCACCCCGTTGTGACGCCCCAGGACCTTCCCGCGGGTGTCCACGATCTCCCCTGCGCCGAGCTGGTCCGGCCCGGCCAATGACGCGACCACCGCGCGGTGATCGCCGAGGCAGATGTCCTGGCTCTCCGGCCGCTCGGCCACCGGAAGCCCCATCTCCCGGGCCTTGGCGCGAACGGCATCCTTGTGAAGCTCCCCCAGGGGGAAGACGGTGCGCTCTAGCTGGCGCCGTGACAGCGCGAAGAGGAAATACGACTGGTCCTTGTTGCGGTCCGATCCGCGCAGCAGCGAGTGGCCGCCGCACCCGATGCGGGCGTAGTGGCCGGTGGCCACGCGGGGGATGCCCCGGGCCTCGGCCCAGGCCAGCAGCTTCTCGATCTTGAACTGGCGGTTGCAGGCGACGCACGGATTGGGCGTGGTCCCGTCCAGGTAGCTTTGGGCGAAGGGCGTCACCACCGCCTTGCGGAAAGCGTCCCGCTCGTCCAGCACCGTGTGCGGGATGCCCAGCAGCGCCGCCACCTCCGCGGCTCCCCTGTGATCCGAGCAGTTGCGCGGCCCCAGGTTCCGGCCCTCCCACAGGCGCAACGACACCCCCACGACCTCGTACCCCTGCTCCACCAGGAGACCGGCCGCCACCGAGCTGTCCACCCCGCCGCTCATGGCCACCACCACTCTGTTTTCCGCTGCTGCCCTCACCGTTTCGGCTCAGTTCTTGTATCGGCGGGTCTCCTCCACCTCTTCGCGATGGCGCGCCTCCAGGCCGCCCTGCTTGGCGTCCAGCTCGTTCACCCGCTTCTCGAGCCGCTGAATGTATTCCGCCAGGTTGTTGAGGGACTTGGCCATGGGGTCGGGGAGCCGGTCGTGGTCCAGGGCGATCTGGTGCTCCACCGGGTCCCGGTGCACGCCGTCCCCTTCCACCACCTTTCCCGGCACGCCCACCACCGTGGAGTTCGCCGGCACGTCCTTCACCACCACCGATCCGGACCCGATCTTGCTGTTCCGCCCCAGCACCACCGGGCCCAGCACGGTGGCGCCGGCGCCGATGATGACGCAGTCCTCCACCGTGGGGTGGCGCTTCTCCCTGCGCAGGCTGATGCCGCCCAGGGTCACGCCCTGGTACAGGGTCACGTCATCGCCGATCTGCGCGGTCTCGCCGATGACCACTCCCATGCCGTGGTCGATGAAGAACCGCCGTCCCACGGTGACACCGGGATGGATCTCGACGCCGGTAAGGAAGCGGCTCAGGTGGCTCAAGAAACGCGCGAAGTTCTTCCAGCCGCGGCGCCACAGCCGGTGGGCGAAGCGGTGGAACAGGAGCGCGTGCACCCCCGGATAGCTGACCAGGATCTCGAACAGGTTCCGCGCCGCGGGGTCCCGCTCGAACGCCACCCGGACGTCTTCTTTCAGAATACTCCACATGGGCGGCCGGCTCGCAGGAAGACGCGGCTGACGCCGCGGTCAGGACGCGGCCTGCGCCTTGGCCGCGTGCCCCCTCCTCTTCCTGTCCTTGTAGAGCTTGTAGTCGATGCTGTCCACGAGCGCCTGCCAGCTCGCCTCTATGACGTTGTGGGACACTCCCACCGTGCCCCACTGGCTGTGGCCGTCGCCCGACTCGATGAGCACCCGGACCGAGGCGCCGGTGCCCTCCCCGGACGACAGTACCCGGACCTTGTAGTCCAGCAGCTCCACTTCCTCCAGGGACGGGTAGAACCCCGTCAGCGCCTTGCGCAGGGCGCGGTCCAGCGCGTGCACCGGCCCGCTGCCCAGGGCCGCGGCGTGCTCCATCACGCCTTTCACCTCCACCTTAACGGTGGCCTCGGACAGCGGCGGCTCGTCCTCCACCCGCTTCTCGTCGATGACCCGGAAGCCGTCGAGGCGGAAGTTGCGCTTCTTCCTCCCCAGCGCCTCCTGGATCAGCAGCTCGAAGGACGCCTCCGCGGCCTCGAACTCGTAGCCCTGGCTCTCCAGCTCCTTGATCCGGTTGAGGATCTGGTGCACGGCCTGGTCCTGGCCGTTCAGGTCGATGTCGTACTCCCGCGCCTTGTAGACGATGTTGCTGCGGCCGGACAGGTCCGACACCAGCACGCGCTGGCGGCTACCCACCAGCTCCGGCTCGATGTGCTCGTAGGTCTCGCGGTTCTTGATGATGCCGGACACGTGGAGCCCGCCCTTGTGCGCGAACGCGCTCTCGCCCACGTAGGGCTGCCGCTTGGCCGGCACCACGTTGGCCAGCTCGTAGACCAGGTGCGAGATCTCCCGCAGCCGGCGCAACTGCGACGCGCGCACGCACTTGTAGCCCTGCTTCAACTGGAGGTTGGGCAGCACCGAGCACAGGTTCAGGTTGCCGCAACGCTCGCCGAAGCCGTTGATGGTGCCCTGCACCTGGCGGACGCCGTTCTCCACCGCCACCATGGTGTTGGCCACCGCCAGCTCGCAGTCGTTGTGGCAATGGATCCCCAGCGGCGTCTTCACTGCCTCCTTGACACGGGCCACCGCCGCGCCGATGTCGCCCGGCATGTTGCCGCCGTTGGTGTCGCAGAGCACGATCCAGTCGGCGCCGCCGGCCTCGGCCGCCTTCAGGCATTCCAGCGCGAACTCCGGGTTGCTGCGGTAGCCGTCGAAGAAGTGCTCGGCATCGAACATCACCTCGTCGACGCGCTTCTTCATGAAGGCGATGGAATCGCCGATCACCTCCAGGTTGGCCTTCTTGCTGATGCGGAGGTCGTCACGCACGTGCAGGTCCCAGGTCTTCCCCACCAGGGTCACCACCGGGGTCTTGGCCGCCAGCAAGAGCTTCAGGCTAGCGTCCTGCGCCGGCTTGACCGACGGCCGGCGGGTGGTCCCGAAGGCCGCCACACGTGTCTTCCTGAGATTCAGGTTCCGGACTTCCTTGAAGAACTCGGCGTCCCGGGGATTGGAGCCGGGATAGCCGCCTTCGATGTAGTGGATGCCCAGGTCCACCAGGCTCTCCGCGACCCGCAGCTTGTCCTTCAGGCTGAAGGAGACATCCTCGCTCTGGCACCCGTCCCGTAACGTCGTATCGTACAACAACAAGTCACTCATGCCCTCTCCTGCCTTCGATCAACGAAGCGTGCAGCGAATCCACCGCCCGGCGGCTGTCCTTCTCGTTCACCACCACCGACACCTTGATCTCGGAGGTCGAGATCATCTCGATGTTGATGGACTGTTCCGCCAGCGTCTGGAACATCTTCGCGGCCACGCCCGCGTTCGTTCTCACGCCGACCCCCACCACCGACACCTTGGCGATGTGCGTGTCGGAGGTCACTCCCTCAGCATGGATCAAGGGCGCGGTTTTTTCAATCAATTCCATGGCCTTCGGGTGGTCCTTCTTGGGCACGGTGAAGGTGACGTCGGTGGTGCCGTCAGCGCCGGCGTTCTGGATGATCATGTCCACCACGATGTTGGCCTCCGCGATGGGGCCGAATATCTGGGCGGCGAGCCCGGCGCGGTCCGGCACGCTGCGGATGGTGATCTTGGCTTCGTCGTTGTCGCAGGTCACTGCCGAAACCAGAACCGAATCCATTTGCTCTTCCTCCTCGACCAGCCAAGTGCCCTCGCCGTCGCTGAAGCTGGAGCGCAGGTGCACCCGGACGCCGAACCGCTTGGCCGTCTCCACCGAGCGGATCTGCAGCACCCGGGCTCCCAGACTGGCCATCTCCAGCATTTCGTCGTAGGTGACCCGGTCCAGCTTGCGCGCCCTCGGGCACACGAAGGGATCGGCCGTGTAGATGCCGTCCACGTCCGTGTATATCTCGCACACCGACGCGTCCAGGGCCGCGGCCATGGCCACCGCGCTGGTGTCCGAGCCGCCGCGCCCCAGGGTGGTGATGTTGTCGGCCTCGTCGACCCCCTGAAAGCCCGCCACCACCACCACCTCGTTCCGCTTCAGCGACTGCCGAACGCGGGTGGAGTCGATGCTCTTGATCCGCGCGCGCCCGTGCGCGCTGTCCGTGGCGATGCGCACCTGGTGGCCGAGGAACGAGCGCGCCGGCAGTCCCAGGTCCTTGAGCGCCAGCGCCAGCAGGGCGCAGGAGACCTGCTCGCCGGAGGCCAGCAGCACGTCGATCTCCCGGTCGTCCACGTGTGACGAAACCTGGTTGGCCAGGTTCAGCAGCCGGTTGGTCTCCCCCGACATGGCCGACACCACCACCACCACGTCGTTCCCCTGCCCGCGCGTGGACGCCACGCGCTGGGCGACGTTGCGGATGCGCTCCACCATGCCCACCGACGTGCCGCCGTATTTCTGCACGATCAGCGCCATACGTTCACGCCTGCTCACGGCCGGCCGCCCCGCGTGGATTCCCGCTTTCGCGGGAATGACGGAAGGTCGCACCCTTCAGCTTGGCCACCATCTCCTCGTAGCGGCGGCCGTGCGCGGTGAAGCGCAGCTCCCGGCGCTCTTCGTCCACGTAGCGGAAGGTCACGCCCATGTACTCGTCGACGCCCACGTCATCCAGGCGCTCGAACCACTCCACCACGCAGACGCTGCCGGACGCGAAGTACTCCTCCAGGTGGAGGTCCTCCATCTCCGGTCCGGGCGCCACGCGGAAGAGGTCCGCGTGCACCAGCGGCAGCCGCCCCTCGTACTCGTTGATGAGCGTGAAGGTGGGGCTCCGCACCCAACTGTTTCCGCCCACCTCGAGCCCTTCGGCCAATCCGTGCACGAAGCAGGTCTTGCCGCTGCCCAGATCGCCCGAGAGCCCCAGGACCTCTCCGCCGCGCAGCAGTCCGGCCAACGCGCGTCCCAGCGCCCGGGTCCCCTCCGGCGAGCCGGTGGTGACATGGTATTCGCGGGCGTTCACGACCGTATCAACTCCCTGACCTGCCCCAGCTCCTTGATGGCGCGCGGCAGATCCTCCACCAGGTCCGAGGCGATGAGCCCGACGGCGCCGCGGTCGTCCGCCACCCGGTCGCCGGCGCGGCCGTGGAGGTACACTCCCAGCCGGACCGCATCTTCCGGCGGCAGGCCCTGGGCCAGGAACCCCGCGACCATGCCGGCGAGCACGTCGCCCATGCCCCCGCTGGCCATACCGGCGTTGCCGGTGGGGTTGATGGACACCCTCCCCTCGGGGGTGGCCATCACCGTTCTCGCGCCCTTGAGAACCAGGTAACAACGGTTCTCCTGGGCAAAGGCCCGGGCGACGCCCACGCGGTCGCCGTTGACCTCCGCGGTATCCATCCCGGCAAGGCGGCTCATCTCGCCGGGGTGCGGCGTCAGCACCGGCGGCACCCGGGCGTCCCGAAGCCGGCTCACGTCCGCTGCCAGGTTGTTGAGCCCGTCGGCGTCGATGAGCCACGGCATGCTGCAATGCTCCAGCAGCATGTCCAGGGTCCCTTGGGCGGCCGCATGGACGCCCAAGCCGGGCCCGAACAGGACCCCGCTCTTGCGCTCGGACAGGGTATCCCAATCCCTGGAGCCGAGCGCCGGCCAACGGTCCTCGCCCGGCTCCCCCAAGGGCTCGGTCATGGGCTCCGCCAGCGCGCCCGCCAGGATCTCGTTGAGCCCCCGGGGCGCCGCCAGGGTCACCAGGCCGGTGCCCACCCGCATGGCCGCCCGGCAACCGAGCACCGCGGCGCCGGTCTTGCCCCGCGATCCGGCCATGACCAGCAGGTGGCCGTAGCTGCCCTTGTGCGAGTCGTCCGCCCGCCTGGGCAGGAGCCATACCACGTCGGCCGAATCCAGCAGTTCCGCCGACGGGGCCACCTCGGCCACCGCTTCCTCCCGGATGCCGATGTCGGCCACCACCAGGTCGCCGCAGTGGGTGACACCGGGGTAGACCACCTGCCCGGTCTTGGGGAAGCCGAAGGTCACCGTGACCTCGGCCTGGACCGCGGCGCCCAGGGGAACGCCGCGGTCGGAGTCCAGGCCCGACGGCGTGTCCACCGCGACGATGGGAACGCCGGACGCGTTCATCAGCTCCACCACGTCCGCCAGGAATCCCTCCACCGGGCTTCGCAGGCCGGTTCCCAAAAGGGCGTCCACCAGGAGCCCCTTGTCCCGGATGTGCCGGTCGAGGCTCTCGACGTCGCCGGGGGGGATCTCCGTGAAGGTCCCCCCTACCGACCGATAGCGGTCGAGATTGGCCGCGGCGTCCGGCGACAGCTCCTGCGCCCGGGCGACGCAGGCCACCTCGCACGGGAACTCCCGCTCTCTCAGCAGCCGCGCGATCACCAGCCCGTCGCCGCCGTTGTTGCCCTTGCCTGCCACCACCAGCACGCCGCGCTTGGCCAACTGGGTCCAGCGCTTGAGGATGACGTCCACCACCCCCTGCCCCGCGCGCTCCATGAGGGTCAGGCTCGGCACCCCGTGGGCATGGATGGTGAGATGGTCCAGGCGGCGCATCTCGGCTGCGGTCACCACGTGCATGGGTCAGCCGCCTGCCTTCCGGGCTTCGTCGATGAGGGCCTTCATCTCCTTCACCGCCTGGGCCATCCCGACCATGACGGCGCGGGCGACGATGCTGTGCCCGATGTTCAACTCGACGATCTCCTCGATGGCCGCAATCGGCCTGACGTTGCCGGCGTTGAGGCCGTGGCCGCCGTGAACCTCCAGGCCCAGGCGTGTGGCCAGCGCCGCACCCCGGCGCACCGTCTCGAGCTCCTGCTCCACCCCCGGTCCGGTGGCGTTGCAATAGGTGCCGGTGTGGATCTCCACGGCGTCGGCGCCCAACTCCCGGCCGGCCTCGATCTGCGCCGGGTCCGGGTCCACGAACAGGCTCACGCGAATCCCCGCATCCCGCAGGCGGGCCACCACGTCCCCGAGCTGCTCCTTGTGGCCGGCCACGTCGAGGCCGCCCTCGGTGGTCAGCTCCTCCCGCCGCTCGGGCACCAGGCAGGCGTCGTCGGGCTTGAGCGCGATGGCGTGCCGGGTCATCTCCGGGGTGCCGGCCATCTCCAGGTTAAGCGCGGCGGTCAGCCGCCGCCGCAGGCGGGCCACGTCGTCTTCCTGGATGTGGCGGCGGTCCTCGCGCAGGTGCACGGTGATGACGTCGGCGCCGGCCTGCTCGGCCAGGAGCGCCGCCTCCACCGGGTCCGGGATGTCGATCATCCGGGCCTGGCGCACGGTGGCCACGTGGTCCACGTTGACTCCGAGACGCATCATCCTTCGACCCCCAGCTTCGATCGGATCGCGTCCGCGATCCCCTGGGCCAGCCGCCGTATCTCGTCCTCGGGCTCGCCCTCGATCATCACCCGGGCCAGCGGCTCGGTGCCGGAGTAGCGCACCAGCACCCGGCCACGGCCGTCCAGCAGGTGCTCGCTCTCGGCGATGCGCGCCTGGACCTGATCCAGCTCGGAAAGCGGCTGCCGTTCCCGGACCGGCACGTTCACCATCACCTGCGGCAGCTTGCCCATGATCCGGCGCAGCTCGCTCAGGGGCTTTTCCTGCCCGATCATCAGCGCCAGCACCTGCAGCGCCGTGAGACAACCGTCGCCCGTGGTGTTGTGGTCCAGGAACACCAGGTGGCCGGATTGCTCGCCGCCAAGGTTGTGCCCGCCCTCGCGCATGCGCTCCACCACGTAGCGGTCGCCGATGTTCGTCCTCAGAACCTCGATGCCGTGCTCTAGGAGGGCGAGGTCGAGCCCCATGTTGCTCATCACCGTCGCCACCACGGCCCCGGACGGCAGCAGACCGGCGCGTTTCATCCCGATGGCGCACATGGCCAGCACCTCGTCGCCGTCCACCAGCCCGCCCTTCTCGTCGATAAAGAGCGCCCGGTCGGCGTCGCCGTCCAGGCACACGGCGAGGTCGGCGCGGTGCTCCCGGAGCGCCGCCCGCGCCTTCTCCGGGTGCGTCGAGCCGCAGTCCAGGTTGATGTTGGTGCCGTCGGGCTCCACCGCCACCGGAATCACCTCGGCCCCCAACTCCCGCAGGACGTCCGGCGCCACCCGGTACGCCGCGCCGTTGGCGCAGTCCACGACGATCTTCAGGCCCTCCAGGGACAGATGCGCGGGGAACGTGCTCTTGAGGAAGGCAATAGTCCTGCCCAGGGCGTCGTCGATGCGGTGCGCCTTGCCGATGTCCATGGCCGCGGGCCGGTGCGGGCCGTACTCCTCGTCCCGGACCAGCGTCTCCATGCGCCGCTCCCAGGCATCGGGGAGCTTGAAGCCGTCGCCGGAGAAGAACTTGATGCCGTTGTCCTGGTACGGGTTGTGGGACGCCGAGATCACCACCCCGGCGTCCGCCCTCATGCTGCGGGTGAGGAACGCCACCGCCGGGGTCGGCAGCGGACCCACCAGCAGCACGTCCGCCCCCATGGAGCAGATCCCGGACGCCAGCGCGGTCTCGAACATGTAGCCCGACAGGCGGGTGTCCTTGCCGATGAGGATGCGTCGCGGGTGGGTGCGCTTCCGTCCCAGGGCGCCGCGCGCGGCCTTTCCCCCGCCGTGGCCGCCGGCCACGTGGGCGATGGCCCGGCCCAGCCTCAGGGCCGTCTCCGAGGTCATGGGCTCCTGGTTGGCGGTGCCGCGGATCCCGTCGGTGCCGAACAGCCGGCGCAGGCCCGAAACGACTTGTGGTCCATCCGACGTCATTGGCTCCCTTCCAGAGAACAGCGGCCACGCCTTAGGGTTTCACGGGGCCCCGGATCGCATCCGCTACCCGCACCGCTCTCCAGGTCTCGGACACGTCGTGCGCCCGCACCATGTGGGCTCCGGCCAGCACCGCCGCGGCCGCTCCGGCAAGGCTTCCCGCCAAACGGCTCTCCGGTCCCGCGGTCTCCTGCAAACGGCCGAGAAACGACTTCCGGGAGAGACCCACGAGGACCGGCCGGCCCAGGGACGCCAACGTGTCCAGGCTTCGCAGCAGCGCCAGGTTGTGGTCCAGGTCCTTGCCGAAGCCGATGCCGGGATCCACCACGACGCGTTCTGCGGCAACGCCGTTGCCCACGGCAAAGGTGACGCGTTCCCGAAGAAAGGCGGTTACCTCCCCGACCACGTCGCGATAGCGCGGCGCGATCTGCATGGTCCGAGGCCTGCCCTTCATGTGCATCAGGACCACGGGAACGCCTTCACGTGCCACCAGTCCGACCATGGCGGGATCGAACCGCAGGGCGCTGACGTCGTTCACCATGTCCGCGCCGGCCTCCAGCGCCCCACGGGCCACCTCTTCCTTGCAGGTGTCGATGCTTATGGGTACGTCGACTCGCCGCCGCAACTCGCGAAGGACCGGGATGACCCGCTCCAACTCCTCGGCTGCCGAGACCGGCACCGCTCCCGGGCGCGTCGATTCTCCACCCACGTCCACGATGCTCGCGCCCTGCCGCGCCATCTCCACGCCCCGGGCCACCGCGGACTCGACATCGGGATACCGTCCGCCGTCGGAAAAGGAATCGGGGGTGACGTTCAGGATGCCCATAACCGCGGTGCGGGAACGCATGTCCACGTCGCCATGGCGTGTCGCCAGCACCAAACCAGATCGCGGACCAGCGTCGTCGAACGATAGCGGTTCGGGCCGGTTTCGCTTGCTAGGCATCAGTATGATACAGGTCACGGCTCTCGCGACCGGGCAGCCGCTTCACGGCGAGGGACCCGCCTAGGAGCCTGTCCGAGTAAGCAGAATGGCGTCCTTCGACTTCGCTTCGCTACGCTCAGGACGAACGGTTTTGGAAACTGTTTCCGTTCGTCCTGAGCGTAGCGAAGCGAAGTCGAAGGACGCCATATTGTCAGGCGCTGGCGGGAACGGGTGTCGTGGGCAGGTCGGGACCGCTGTCTCCCATGTATTCCTTGACGATGACGTCGATCTCCGCGCCGTCCAGCACTTCCTTGTCCAGCAGCTCCTTGGAGACCCGGTGCAGGAGCTCGATATGCGTGGTCAGGATCTCCTTGGCCTTGCTGTAACACTCCTGGATAATGTGCCGGATTTCCCTGTCGATCTCGACCGCGGTGTTTTCCGAGTAGTCCTGCGCCTGGGTGAAATCCCGGCCGAGAAAGATCTGCTCTTCCTTCTTGCCGAAGGTCATGGGGCCCAGCTTCTCGCTCATGCCCCACTCGCAGACCATCCGGTGGGCGATCTCGGTGGCGCGCTCGATGTCGTTGCCGGCGCCCGTGGTCATGTTGTCGAGGACCAGCTCCTCCGCGACCCGCCCGCCGAACAGGATGGTGACGTTGTTCAGGAGGTGCTGCCTGTCCTGGCTGTGGCGCTCGTCCATTGGGAGCTGCTGGGTCAGGCCCAGGGCCATGCCGCGCGGGATGATGGTCACCTTGTGGACCGGGTCGGCACCCGGCAGCATCTTGGCCACCAGCGCGTGGCCGGACTCGTGATAGGCGGTGTTCCGCTTCTCCTCGTCGCTGATGATCATGCTCTTGCGCTCGGTCCCCATCATGACTTTGTCCTTGGCCAGCTCAAAGTCATTCATGTTGACCTTTTCCTTGTCGTTCCGCGCCGCCAGCAAAGCCGCCTCGTTGACAAGGTTCTCGAGATCTGCGCCGGCGAAACCGGGGGTGCCCCGGGCCAGCACCCGGATGTCCACGTCGTGCTCCAGGGGCACCCGCCGGCTGTGCACCGCCAGGATGCCTTCGCGTCCCTTGACGTCGGGCCGCGGCACCACCACCCGGCGGTCGAACCGGCCCGGCCGCAAGAGCGCCGGGTCCAGCACGTCGGGGCGGTTGGTGGCGGCGATGAGGATCACGCCGTCGTTGGCCTCGAAGCCGTCCATCTCCACCAGCAACTGGTTGAGGGTCTGTTCCCGCTCGTCGTGGCCGCCGCCCAGTCCGGCGCCGCGCTGGCGTCCGACCGCGTCGATCTCGTCCACGAAGACGATGCAGGGCGCCTGCTTCTTGGCCTGCACGAACAGGTCGCGCACCCGCGAGGCGCCCACGCCCACGAACATCTCGACGAAGTCCGAGCCGCTGATGCTGAAAAACGGCACCCCGGCCTCACCCGCGATGGCCCGGGCCAGCAGGGTCTTGCCGGTGCCCGGAGGGCCCACCAGCAGGCAGCCCTTGGGGATGCGTCCGCCGAGGCGGGTGAACTTCTTGGGGTCCTTGAGGAACGCGATGACTTCCTGCAGCTCGTCCTTGGCCTCGTCCACCCCGGCCACGTCGCTGAACGTGACCCGCGCCTGATTCTCGTTCAAGAGGCGCGCCCGACTCTTGCCGAAGGACATGGCCTTGCCGCCCCCCACCTGCATCTGCCGCATGAAGAATATCCAGACGCCGATCAGCAGCAGCATGGGGAACCAGTTCACCAGCAGCACGAAGTACCAGGGCGAGTCGTCCTCGGGCTTGGCGGCGATGCGGATGTTCTTCTCCCGCAACGTCTTCACGAGCCCCGGGTCGCTGGGCGAAAAGGTACGGAACCGCTCGCCGCTCTGGTACTTGCCCTGGACGTGCCGGCCCTGGATCGTCACCTCCTGGACGTCGCCGCGCTCCACCGCGGACCAGAAGTCGCTGTAGATGATCTCTGGCTCCCTGCCCTGCTGCCGCGTGAAGACGTTGAATAACAGCAGGAACATCAACCCCAGGACCAGCCACAGGGCAAGGTTTTTCGTCGCTTGATTCAAAGGTGGCCTTTCCAACCTCGTTTACCCCGGAAAAAGTTAACACACGGGTAGGGCTACTTCAATTCAATAAGAACGGGAGCGGCGTAAGTCAACCGAGGGCCGCCGGCGCGCCGCCGGGCAACGTTCGGCGCGCCGCTACGAGACGCCGCTACGAGAGCTTGACCCGCCAGACCGCCTCGGTGCCGGACTCGACCCTGGCGAAATCGCTGCGGGCGCAGCCCGGAACCCACAGGATATCCCCCCCCGCCAGCAGCAGCGGCACCGAGCGGCGCCGGGAGCGCGGGACCTTCCGGTCGATGAAGAGGTCCTTCAGCTTCTTGTGGCCGGCCATGCCCAGGGGTCGGAAGCGGTCGCCGGGGCGGAAGTTGCGAAGGTGGAGACTCCCCTCGGCGCGCCTCACGGCGTCGAGGTCGAAGGCCGCCTCGAGACCGCTTTCCGGCAGCTCGCGGCCGGCAGAGCACCAGGAGGTCAACCGGACGCCGGCCTCGGGGATATCCACGTCGCCCTCCAGCGGCACCGGGTAGGAGTAGCCGTCCGTCCGCGGGATATCGGTCCGGGCTCCCTTGGCCGACCGGACCAGCCGCACGGAATCATACTCCCGGACCACGGTCCAGCCCCCCGGTAGCGAAACCCTGCCGTGGGGCCGGTCGGCGGCCATGACCTTCAGGACGGCGTCCACGTGGACGAAACCCAGGCGCCGGAGCGTCCTCAGGCCGCGGCCCAGCCAGAAACGCACCATCCGGGGCCGGAGTTCGGGTTCGACCCGGAGAAAGGCCGCCCGGTCCAGCACGTCTTCGCGGGCGACCCGCGGGTAGGCGTCGGCGACCCACCGATCCAGCAGCGCGTTGTCGGACCGCAACATGCCGCCCAGACGGACGAGCCGCTCCTCCAGGCCGCCTTCGCTCCGTTCCCGGAGTCCCGGCAGCAGGTTCAGGCGGATCCAGTTCCGCAGGTAGCCGGTGTCGCGGTTGGTGCGATCTTCCCGGTGCGTGAGGCCCCGGCTCCCCAGGAAGGAGAGGATGTCCTCGCGGGAAACCTCCAGAAACGGGCGGATCAATACCGCCCCTCCGGCGCCGGCCACGTCCCCGGCCAGGGGCCGCACCGCCGGCATGCCCCGCAACCCCTCGGGACCACAGCCCCGGAGCAGCCACATGAGCATGGTCTCCACCTGGTCGTCGCGGTTGTGGCCTACCGCCACCTTGCCGATTCCCCGTTTCGCCGCCACCTCGGCAAAGAACCGGTAGCGCCGCTCCCGGGCCAGGGCCTCGACGTTTCCCGAACCGCGCTCCCGGCCGGACCGCGCCAAGTCCAGGCGGGCGAGATGGAACGGCAGCGACAGGCCGGCGGCGATGCCCCGGACGAACTCGGCATCGTCACTGCTCTCGTCCCCGCGGATTCCGTGGTCGACGTGGGCCACCTCCAGGCTCAGCCGGAGGGACGGGCCGATCTCGTGGAGAAGATGTAGCAGCGCCACGGAGTCCAGACCGCCGGACACGCCGACGAGCACGGCGTCCCCAGGCGCCAGCAGGCCGTCCCGGACAAGGGTCTCCGCCAAATGTGTATCGAGGCTCATGGAGGCAGGAAGGTTTGTCGCCCCGCTCCGCGGGTGCTATTACCTTGAAAAACATCAGGATACACCGCACCCGAGCCGCTCACAAACCAACAGACCCCAGCGAAATCGCCAACAGGAGCAAGCGCATGGCATCACCGTTGAACCCTCCCAGGAGAATCCTCCTCGGACCCGGCCCCAGCACCCCGCATCCAAGCGTGCTGGAGGCGCTGTCGGCCCCCGTGGTCGGCCATCTGGACCCGGAATTCTTCAAGGTCATGGAAGAGAGCAAGGCCATGCTGCGCCGGCTGTTCCACACCGGGAACGATCTGACCTTTCCGGTGTCGGGCACCGGCAGCGCCGGCATGGAGACCTGCCTCGTGAACCTCATCGAGGAGGGCGACACGGTGCTGGTGTGCGTGAACGGCGTCTTCGGCACCCGCATGGCGGACATCGTCGAGCGGCTGGGCGGGAACTTGGTGAAGGTCGAGGCCCCTTGGGGCGAGATCATCCGGCCCGAGCAGGTGGAGCAGGCCCTCAAGGACCAGAAGGTGGACATCGTCACCCTGGTGCACGCCGAGACCTCCACCGGGGTGTGGCAACCGGTTGAAGAGATCTCCCGGCTCGCCCACGACGCCGGCGCCCTGCTGGTGCTGGACACCGTGACCTCGCTGGGCGGCTGTCCCGTGACCCTCGATGCCTGGAACGTCGACGCCGCCTACAGCGGCACCCAGAAGTGCCTGAGCTGCCCTCCCGGACTGTCGCCGGTGTCCTTCAACCAGGCCGCCCGCGACAAGCTGGGCCGGCGCAAGGGCAAGGTCAAGAGCTGGTACCTGGACCTGACCATGATCGAGCGCTACTGGGGCGAGGATCGCGCCTACCACCACACCGCCCCCATCTCCATGAACTACGGCCTCCACGCCGCCCTGAGCGAGATCGAGAAGGAGGGCGAGGAAGCCCGTTTCGCACGCCACGAGTTGAACCACCGTGCCCTGGTGGCCGGCCTGGAGGTCCTCGGCATCCCCCTGGCCTCCCAGGAAGGCCACCGCCTGTGGATGCTCAACAGCGTCAAGATCCCCGAGGGCGTCAACGACGTCGCCATCCGCAAGCGCCTGCTGCTGGACTTCAACATCGAGATCGGCGGCGGCCTCGGCGCCCTCGCCGGCAAGACTTGGCGCATCGGGCTCATGGGCGAGTCGAGCCGGAAGGAGAACGTGGTGGCGCTGGTGGAGGCGCTGGGGCGGATTCTGAGGGAGGAGGGGGCGGACGTGGCGGTGGAGGATGCGGTGGGGGCGATCGAGGCAGTGTACGGCGCCGGGTAAGCACCAAGCCGTTACGCCACGCGGCAGGGCTTGTAAGACGAGACTGCGACCAAAAGTATGACCGCTTCGGTGACAAGGATACTCCGATGACCGAAACCGAAGCCGACACCTGTCGCAAGTTTGTCGTCCCCATGCTCCAGAAAGCGGGCTGGGACGATGCACCTCACGCGATCAACGAGCAGCGGACCTTCACAGACGGGCGTATCGTCTTCGCCGGCGGAAAGGCGCGACGCGGAAGGCAGAAGCGCGCAGACTACATCCTGCGCTACCAACCCGATTTTCCCATCGCGGTCGTCGAGGCCAAGGCGCGGTACAAGCACGCCGCCGAAGGAGTGCAGCAGGCGAAAGACTACGCCGAGATACTCGGACTCAACTTCGCCTATGCAACCAACGGCAGGGAAATCATCGAGATCGACTACATCACCGGCGCCGAAAAGTCCGTCAACACCTTTCCGTCACCCGAAGAACTCTGGCGTCGGCAACGGCAGGCCGCTGGCCTGATCGATGACACGGTGGTTCAGCAACTGCTGATGCCGATGCATCCAGACCCGGCGAGGCCGCTACGCTACTACCAGGAAACGGCCATCAACCGGGCTGTCCAGGACGTTGTTTCCGGGCGCAGGCGCATCCTTCTGACCCTGTGCACCGGAGCGGGCAAGACCGCCATTGCGTTCCAGATCGCCTGGAAGCTCTGGTCCGCCCGCTGGAACACCAAGGGCGCCAAACGCAAACCGAAGATACTGTTCCTTGCCGACCGTAACGTCCTTGTCGACGACCCGATGGCCAAGGATTTCAGCGTCTTTGGAGACGCCCGTCACAAGATCGCGAGGGGCAACACGTCCAAGGCTCGCGATATGTACTTTTCGACCTATCAGAGCATCGCGCGCGACGACAGTCGGCCGGGCCTGTACCGTGACTACCCACACGATTTCTTCGACCTCATCATTGTCGACGAGTGCCACCGCGGCAGCGCCCGAGACGACAGCAACTGGCGCGAAATACTTGAGTGGTTTGACTCCGCGACGCAGATCGGAATGACGGCCACGCCGCGACGCGACGACAACATCGACACTTACACTTACTTCGGCGACCCGATCTACGAATACAGCCTTGCCCAAGGCATCTCCGACGGTTTCCTCGCTCCTTTCCGTGTGCATCGTGTCGTCACCGACTACGACGCCACGGGGTGGCGCCCAAGCAAAGGCGAGGTTGACCGCTACGGGCGCGAAATACCCGACACTGAGTACTCCACGTCCGACTTCGAGCGCTTGGTGGCCATCAGGGCGCGAACCAAGGCCATTGCACAGCACCTCGCCGGGTTCATGAGCCAGACCGACCGCTTCGCAAAGACGATCATCTTCTGCGTCAACCAGGAGCACGCGCTGGAAATGCGTAGCGCTCTCGCCGAACTCAACACCGATCTGGTCAAGGAATACCCCGACTACGTGTGCCGGGTGACTGCGGACGAGGGCGATATCGGTAGCGCTCACCGGGCCAAGTTCCAGGACGTGGAGACACGTTCCCCCGTCGTCCTGACGACGTCGCAACTGCTGACCACCGGCGTCGACGCCCCGACATGCAAGAACGTCGTGCTGGTCCGGGTGGTCGGCTCCATGCCCGAGTTCAAGCAGATTATCGGACGCGGGACACGTCTGCGAACCGACTACGACAAGCTCGCGTTCAACATCATAGACTACACGGGTACCGCTACCGAGAAATTTGCGGACCCTGGTTTTGACGGTGCCCCCCTGCACGAACAGGAAGACATCATCGACGAGGACGGAAAGATCGTCCAGGAGCCGCAGATTCGAGAGCCTGAGCCCGATGATCTGTATTGCTCATTTCCGGATGTCGACGACGCTCTGCCTGCGGGTACACTCGACGATGACGACGAGGGCCTGCCTCGGAGATATTATGTCGACGGCGGAGAGGTCGAGATCGTGAAGCACCTGGTTTACGAGCTCGACTCGGAGGGCAGGAAGCTCGCCTGCCGCCAACTGACCGACTACACGGCCGACAAGGTGCGAACGCTTTTCCCTAATCCGTCGGAGTTTCGTAAAGACTGGCTAGACGCCGAGCGCCGGGCAGAGATCGTGGACAGGCTCCTGGAGAAGGGGATCGACATGGAAACCCTTGCGGAGGCTGTCGGCAAGCCGGAAGCGGACCCTTTCGACCTGCTGTGCCACTTGGCGTTCAATGCACCGCTGAGGACGCGGCGCGAACGCGTCGCCCGTGTGAAACAGGACGAAACCGCATTCTTCGAGCAATACGGGCCGGACGCACGCGGGATTCTCGACGCGATGCTCGACAAGTACGCCGACCACGGCAGCGTTCAGTTCAAGTTGCCGGACATTCTGGAGATTCCGCCGATTTCAGAATGGGGGAATGTCATCGAGATCTCGGAGAAATTCGGCGGCGCCCAAAGCATCCGAGAAGCCGTTGCCGAAATGCAGAAGCGGCTCTACGCCGCATGAGCTTGGGGCGAGCTATGGCGAGAAGGACTGGTACGAAGTCGGTGCCACAGGAACCGACGACGGCGCAGCGGCTTGATCGCATCATCAAATCCGTGCGCAAGATCATGCGCAAGGACAAGGGGCTGAACGGCGACCTGGACCGCCTGCCCATGCTCACCTGGATCATGTTCCTCAAGTTCCTCGACGACATGGAGCATCTCGAAGAAACGAAGGCGGAGCTTGCTGGAGCCGAATACAGAGCTGTCATAAGTCCGCCCTATCGCTGGCGTGACTGGGCCGCCCCAGCCGACGGATTGACGGGTCCTGATCTTCTCGCGTTCCTGGAAAACGAGGAAGCCGAGCGTCCTGACGGCTCCAGAGGACCGGGCCTGTTTTCCTATCTGAGGAATCTGCGCGGCGATGGCAGTGGACGCGAGCGGCGCGACGTGGTTGCCACGGTCTTCCAGGGTTTTTCCAACCGTATGGAGAGCGGCTACCTTCTGCGTGACGTGGTCAACCTAGTCGACGGCATTCAGTTCCATGTCTCCGAGGAAGTCCACACCATCGGGCGACTCTACGAAACCCTGCTTCGGGAGATGCGCGACGCCGCCGGCGACGCTGGCGAGTTCTATACGCCGCGACCGGTGGTCCGCCTCATGGTAGAGGTGACGGACCCCCGATTGCAGGAAACCGTGCTCGATCCGGCTTGTGGCACCGGGGGATTCCTGACGGAATCCTTCGACCACCTGATGGGCCAAGCCAAGACCGAAACCGACGGGGAGACGGTTCAGGAGCGCAGCCTCTTCGGAGAGGAGGCCAAGACCTTGCCGTACCTGCTCGCCCAGTTAAACCTGCTTCTGCACGGCCTCCATGCGCCGCGAATCGACCCCGGCAACGCGCTCCGCCATCGCCTGACCGAGATCGGCGAGGACCGGCGGGTCAACGTCATCCTCACCAACCCGCCTTTCGGTGGCGAGGAGGAGGCCGGGATCCTCAACAACTTTCCTGACGACCGACGGACCGCTGAAACCGCGCTCCTGTTCCTCCAGGTCATCATGCGACGGCTCAAGCGTGGCGGCCAGGGTCGGGCCGCCGTCGTTGTTCCCAACGGAATCCTGTTCGGCGACGGTATCGCCGCGCGGATCAAGGCCGACCTCCTTGAGAGTTTCAACCTGCACACGATCATTCGCCTGCCAGAAGGCGTCTTCGCGCCCTATACCGACATTCCGGCCAATCTGATCTTCTTCGACACGTCCGGGCCAACGCGATCGATCTGGTATTATGAGCAGCCCCGGCCGGAGGGCCGCCGGCAGTACTCGAAGACGGCCCCGCTCACTTTCGAGGAGTTCGCACCGTGCCTCGCCTGGTGGAAGGATCGGAAAACGAACGAGCGCGCGTGGCAGGTCGATGCAGCCGCGCTGGTCCAACGCGACGACGACGGGCGCGTAACGGCCTGTAATCTCGACCTCAAAAACCCGCATTCCGAAGACATCGAAGACCACCGCCCGCCGACCGAGATCGTTGAGGCCATCATCTCACAGGAACGCCGCATCCTGGAGATCATGGACGAGATCAAGGCGACGTTGGCAGAGCCTGTATGATGGCTTGGCGTTCGGTTCCATTCGGGAGGTTCCTAACCCGATCCAACAACTGGACGGAGCCCCAGCCGGACCGAATCTACAAGCAGATCACGGTACGGCTTTGGGGTAAGGGTCTCACGCTTAGAGGCGAGGTATACGGCTCCAAGATCGCCGCCCGCCGACAGGTGCAGGTACGCAAGGGTCAATTCTTGTTGTCCCGTATCGACGCACGCCATGGAGCCTTTGGACTTGTACCGCCCGATCTGGATGGGGCGCTTGTGAGTGGTGACTTTCCGGCTTTCGATGTTGATCATTCTCAAGCTCATCCCCGGTACTTGGAGTGGTACTCGAAGACGAACAGCTTCGTGGAACTGTGCAGACGAGCTAGTGAGGGATCTACCAACCGCGTTCGGTTGAAGGAAGATAACCTTCTGGCAATTAGGACTCCCCTTCCGCCACTTAACGAACAGCGACGCATCGTCGCGCGGTTGGATCGTGTAGCGCGGTTGATCGAAAAACGACGGAAGGCGTTGGCGGTTGCCGATCAAGACGTTGACGTGCTCCTTCACAACGCATTTCAGCGAGTGGTCAAGGGTGCGGACTATCTGCCGATGGCAGAAGTCGCTCCGCTTGTGAGGAGGCCCGTCAGTGTTGAACCGGGAGGGAGTTACGCGGAACTCGGGGTCCGGTCATTCGGGCGGGGCACCTTTCACAAACCCCTGTTGGACGGAATGACCGTCGGCAGCAAAAAGCTCTACCGGATCGCTCCGGGAGATCTCGTGTTCAACATTGTCTTTGCATGGGAAGGCGCGGTAGCGATCGCCCGGGACCAAGACGAAGGCAGGGTTGGTTCCCATCGCTTCCTGACCTGCATCCCGAAACCCGGCGCCCCAAACGCCGAATTCCTGCTGTACTACTTCCTCAGTCGGGAAGGTCTGCAATGCCTCCGTGAGGCATCCCCCGGCGGCGCCGGACGGAACCGGACCCTCGGCCTGAAGAAGCTCGCCACGATAACGGTGCCAGTGCCATCGACCAGAAAACAACATTGGTTCAATCAGTTGCAAGCGAAAGTGGGCAAGTTGCGCAGGACCCGCAACGAGGCTGCCGCAAGATTGGACACACTCATCCCGGCCATGCTGTATGAAGTGTTCGGCAGGGAGACCGGATGCTCAGTCGCGTGACCGCCGACGAGATCCTACGCCAAGCAACATCGGGACGCACGAAACCGGTTCTGATGCTCTGCGAGGCAGATACTGATGGAGCCATCGAGGTGTTTTGCAAACTCTCCGCAGGTTGTTTCGAGGGAGTGACTAATTTGGCCCGAGAAGTTGTGGCGAGCTGCCTTGCGACCGATCTGAATCTACCTGTGCCGACACCCTACCTCGTCGAAATACCCTCGGCTTTGGCCTCGGTGGTGACGGACCCTGACATCAGGGAGCGGCTCAAGACCAGCTCACCCGTCGGGTTCGGCTCCGTGAAGGTCGGGAATCAGTTCAGTGTGTGGACCTCGGGTAAACGCATAACCGATGCCATGCTGCCGTCAGCGTTGGGGGCATTGGTCTTTGATGCCGTCATCGACAATCTTGATAGAAGGCCATCGAACCCAAACTGCCTCGTGGCCCAGGATCGCTTTCGCCTTATTGACCATGAGCTGGCGTTCCCTTCAACGTCCGGACTACTCGATTGGCGACCGCCCTGGCAGGTTGGCGCCTTGGACTGGCTTGGACGGGCTGATGGCCACATCTTCTGCCACGAACTCAAGAAGCGCGATCTCGACTTCGGCCCCCTCCGTACGCTGTGGGCCAGGATTTCCGACGACCGCCTGCTGGAATACCGCCAAACCATACCGCCAGAATGGGACGCGGCCCATCCATCCGTGGAAGAGGCGCTTGACCGGGTTCGGAATGCAAGAGACAATTTGGACAGCGTCATCGCTGAGATAAGGCGGGTACTGCAATGACCGAGAAACAAGCCTACAGCTATACCGTGCTCCGCTACGTCCATGACGTGGTTTCCGGAGAGGCGCTCAATGTCGGCGTCGTAATGCACGCGCCCGCGGCCAGCTTCCTGGAGATTAGGACACGCACAACGATGGGGCGTCTGAAACAGGCATTCCCCGATCTTGACCGCAAGGCCTTCGCCCAAGCCATGCGGGCGGTCCGCCACGGCTTCTCTACCGTCGCAAAGCAGGCCGGTAAAATGCCCTTGTTCGACGCCCATACCGATGCCCGCGCTCACGCCTTGAAGGTACTGCCCGACGACGACAGTGCCTTGCAATGGTCGCCAACAGGCACCGGGCTGACGACTGACCCTGCCTGGACATTGGACCGCCTCTATAAACGTTACGTCGCTCAATACGACTCGACACCAATCAAGCGCAGGTCCGACGAGGACGTCTGGCGACCTGTCCGAGACAAGCTTCTGGAGCGCGGCGTCAATGTCCCGTTCAAGCCCAAGGCCGTGGTGGGTACCCAAGACCAGATCAAGTTCGAGAAGGCTTGGCAAAATGGACGGTGGCATGCCTACGAGCCGGTGTCGCTGGACATGGCCGATGCCGACGGCATCAAGGACAAGGCACGTCTGTGGCGCGGCCATCTGGCGGCCGTCGCCGAGGGTACGAGCGAGGAAATCGAACTCTACTTTCTGCTGGGCCGTCCCCAGGACAGCTCACTCTTGGGCGCCTACGAAATCGCCAAGACCATCCTCGAACATGCGCCCTTTGCAACCAAGGTTGTCGACGAGAACGACGTCGACGACTTTATCGTGTCGATAGAGCGTGCGTTTCACGCGCCCTGAGCAGGCACCACTACTCGCTTCGTCGGCCCAGGCCACGACACGCCATCAACCCTTGGGTGATCTACATAAAGTTCCTGAAATCGTAAACTGTATCGACGATGTCCGGGTTCTGTTGCACAATGTCAGCAAAATACTTGGAGTATACCAGCGTGGCTGGCAGCTTCTTATAAAGCGTATTGTTATTCCAGTCCATTTTTGTGAGTCCAACAATGGCTGCACAGGTTTCGTGCCAGCCGCCAGTGCCTGTAAAACGGCGGAGCAATATTGGGGAAGGTGTCGGCTTCAACGGGCCTTCTTTGTAGACATTGTAGTTTGAATTATCGACATGCACTCCGACGACGCTGCCCTGCGTCCATAGAAGGGCTTCATTCCCTCCTATGGGAATGTACGTGCCACGCTCAACGGGATAGTTGAACGGCTGGGGCGGCTTTCGCACATCGAAGCGTATCGCTCTCCAAGAGGTATCCTTAACGACCTGTACAAGTTCCACTTCAGTTCCGTCTCGGAAACTGTCGAGTGCTCCCAGAATCTCCTCCTCTTTGAAGGGCGTGTTCTTGTGAACCGTGATTTTCGTTGGCGTTCGGCCAAAATGCCCACTCTGATAGATTTCCAGGCTGCGCGAGAGGACTGACTGCATCTCGTAATAGGACAAATAGGGGTTGCGCCGGGCGTCCTGAGTGAACTCGCGGGCGTCATAGGCGACGAAACGGAAGCCGGTTCCGTCCGGGTCGAAAACCTGGCTGCAACAGGTGCTGTAGAGGTTGCCGCGGTGGTCGGTCTTGAGTGCGTAGCTGATGCCGATGAAGGCCTCGTCCTGGCCTAGCCCAGTCAGCTTCCACGGCACCCCACCCGCCTTGGCATATGCGGCGACGCTCAGTCCCCACATCACGTTTGCACGACACTTGCGATCGAAGCTGTTCTCCCTGACGATCTGAACGGGAATGTTCGATGGTGCGCAGTAGGCCTTTAGGAAATCATGTAAATTGAAGTTCTCTCCCTCAAAGCACGAGGACCAGTGGGGCGGCAAGTAAACGAGGGCAAGATCGAAACTTCCCCGGACGGCCTTCAAGTGCGAGACGCATTGGAACAACTCACGGCCAAGCTCGTGTTTCTCACCCCTCTGCGCATAGGCGTCCAGGGTTTCCGGCAAAGTTATCTGAACGCGTTCATCCAGAGTTGCAATCGGAGTGCGGAATGCCTGCGTGAAGCCCGGGTACTCCGGGTAGTAGTTCTTCGCCTCTTTGGGGGACGCCGGCTGGTCCAATTCTTCGACAAGACTGCGAAGTCTCCCTATATCGCGCTTGAGTGCGACTAGGGCGAATCGAAGCGTGGTTGGCGCGCCCAACTGCAGCCCGTACGGACCGTGCTTTAACAGCCCCAACAAAGGGTGCTTATGTTTGCCTTTTTCGGCAAACAGAAGGAGAGGTTCTGCAAGTTTGGTATAGCCGGACAACTCTTCAGCGCCGCCGCTCATGAACCAAGCCTCCGTGCAAAAGCCGTCCGACCGCCCACAAGAAAGACCGATTTCCCAGCACCGTCAGCGCCATGCGGCGCGGAGAGTTCAACGTCAACGCCGCGTCTGTCGGTGTTCAGAATGATCTGCACCCACGCGGTCAGCAGGTCGTTGTATTTGCTGTTGAACCGATCGCGGCGACGCTGGTCCAGAAACTCCGTCGCGTCCTGCCGACATCTGGCTGGCCAGATCCACACATCCGGATCGACCAATAGCCAAACCGCTCCGTTTCTCATGTCGATCGAAATGCGTGCGGCTTCCGACCAGCGGACCTGTTCAACCCGCGGATGCTCGTCCGTGACGGTCGAAAACAATCCGCGGACAATACCGGAGGTCTTCCCGACAACGCGAGACAGCGGACCGAGTGCTGCAACCTCACCACGCGAATCTGCAATGAGATATGCGCGAGAATGCGAGACCCGGGACAGCAAAGGCCGCTCTCGTGTAATCGCAGCGCAGATTGCTTCCTCCAAGAAGCCCTTTATGTGCAGGTTTCCCGGCGTCATGAAATCTGACGGAACATCCGTTTCCGATATCGAAACAAGATCGTCACCGAACTGTGCGGTGATCTTCTCCCTCTCCCCCCAGCACCAGACGGCGTCCGCCTTCGTTAGAATTAGCCTCCCCTTGGACACGCGGCGCGCTTCCCGCAGATCGGCCCATTCTTTTGGCCTCTTGAACGAAAGGGAAAAGCAGCGCCCCGGAAGCCTGCGGACTGGCAGCGCGTTGAAGCGCAAGAGTGGCTGGCCTCGACCACTTGCTGGCAACGGGATATTCACAGAAGTCGAACCTGTTTTCTGCACCTTCGAGTTGAGGTCGGGAAGCTTCTGGTCGATGTTTCGCCATAGACGGAGCATCAGCGCATCGAATGTCTCGATCTCGACATAGCGTGCGTTGACCCCCTTCTGTCCGGCTTCTTGCAGAAGCTGGTCAACAGCATGTGGAATCGCGCTACCCTTGATGCCCGTCCAGAACAGGCCATGTGGAAATGCGTTGCCACCGTCCAGTACTCTGCGCAGCAGCTTCATGATACTGGCGTCGCGTCCGCTATAGCCAGCGACGACAAAACCGAAGCGCCCTCCCGCGTTGACCATGCACGCCGCAAGTTCGGCGCTCTGCTGGGCGAGATCAACCGGCAGATTCTTGATACTGTCGTATCGAAAATCGCCGTGCAGTTTGCAATAGACCGGAAATTCTTCGTTGTTCAACGCTTGACTGGCAGCACAAGAGCCGTCAAGATGAAAGGCCGAAAGCGACATCCCAGCCACTTCCGCGACGGACTTTTCGACAACGCTGTCAAAGTTGGTTGTAAAGACAACCCGGGTTAGCCCTGATGACATGAGCGCGCCGAGGACCCTATTGCCGACTGAAAGAGAAACTCGCTCCTCGGAGAGGATACCTTTCAGGTAACGTCGCTGACGCTCTTTGTCGGCACCGAAAATCTTTTCGAAATACGTCGCGTACTCGTCCTCCGCCCACTGAGCCGGAAAGCCCCGTGCATCCATGAAGCTCTGGATACGTGCCTGAACCGCCTCATTCTGGATGTCCTGTCGCGCGATCTCCTGATTTTCCTCCCGGCAATAGTGACGACGCTTCAGATCCCATATAATGTCCGTAGCTGTGGGCAATCCTGCCGATCGCGACGCTCCTGCGCCCAGGAACCAAGCAAAGTTCTGCGGCCGCGCACAAAAAAGGCTGGTGAATTCTACTTGATCGATCAGTTCCGCCATTCCGTCAGAGGTCCCACGGCAAGGCTCGGCCTTGGAGCGACGGACGAGCTTCTACCATTCGAATGCCAATATCAGCGTCACAAATGGGTTGAATTTATCATGAGGCCACAACTTCGGCCACCTTGTTTCGAGCCCTTTGGTTCTTGGCGAGAATGTCATCACCGGTTGCGGTCCATTTGTCAGGTCGCGGTGGCGGCGGCGGGCGAGATGGAGTTCGGAGCGCCAGTGCTCCGGCCAGGATCGGATCGGAGAATATCTCGACCAAGGCACGGCTGATGATCAGGTCCTGCTCGACCTGGAAATCCTCGCTCCATGGCGCCCGCCCCCGCCATTCGGTGATGTAGTCTCGCGGGATCACGCTTCCGTCTCGACATCGGCGTTGATGTGAAGCCGCCAGTCATTCGACCGCGGTGCACCATCTGCACTTACACCCGGCAGCAGTTTCGTGAAGTTCCGCGCGGTCTTTTGCACGTGGTCCTTGAGCAGAACGGCTTTGTCTCCGGCTCCGACGTGTTCGAGGAGGTAGCCCAGACGCTGGGCCCACAGGATCGACGCGGTCTTCGATGCGTCGACGAGGCGCTTCGGGTCCATGTCCTCGCCGAGTTCCGAGAGAACGCCGGCGGTCCGATCCAATCCGCCGGCACGGAGCATGTATCCGACAAGGTCCACCGCCGTCGCTTCGACGGTCGAGACAAGAACCGGTCCGCGCGGATTGTTGAAGCTCTGCACCGGCACGACACCCATGTTCCGGCGCGCGACGAAGGCTACCCTGACAGAACCGCACGTGATTGCCGGCCGGTTCTTCTCAAGGATGACCTGGAATTCTTGCGGACGTTGGTGAGCCGCGCCGTGGTATTGTGCAGCCGACAGGAGCCCTACATAGTACCGCGACCGCCGGCGTTCCATGAGAGCCGGAATGAACTGATCCGCCGGCAGGCAGTGGAGCCGCCTGTACTCGGGCGGCACGATGACGTAGAACCCGCGCGCCGGGCTTGCGATCTCGCCCCTCGCCGCCAGGCGGCTCAACGCCTGTCGCGCCGCGTTTTCGGAGACGCCCAGCGTCAATCGAAACTCGGCCAAGGTAAAGTGATACCGGCCACCGGCTGCCAAGTCCGCAATTACGTCGCGAGCACGGGGGGCAGTAGAAGCATACATGACTCCAACAAAGTAGCTTTTTCCGTCACCTTATCAAAGTAGAATAATTCTCCAGCCAACGCTGAGCGTCCTGACGCTGACCGGCGTCAATCGAGTCGGTCCTTGATTCGGCTGACGACCTCCTATAGTTTTCGTCGAACGAGGAATGTGATGAACGGCACCGCAGAACCAAGCCGCTTCCGACACCTGTTGGATGACCGGGTCGACGAAGGAGTCTTTCGTGTCGACCGGGCGGTCTACACCGACGGGGCGGTCTTCGAGGCGGAGATCGAGCGCATCTTCGAGGGTGGGTGGGTGTTTCTCTGCCACGAGAGCCAGGTGGCGAAGCCGGGCGACTATTGGGCGACGGAAATTGGCAGACAGCCGGTCTACGTGATGCGCCAGACGGATGGGTCGCTCGGCTGCTTCATCAACGCCTGCTCCCACCGGGGCGCGGTGCTGACCCCGCTCAAGCAGGGGAACGTCAATGTCCTCACCTGCCGTTTCCACGGCTGGGTGTACGACCGCGGCGGCCGATGCACCCGGATCAAGAACGAGGAATTGGGCTACGCAGCTACGGAACGCTCGGGCGGACGCTTCGACCTCCGCCGGATCGGCGCCCTGGACTCGTACAAGGGGTTCGTGTTCGGGAGCCTGAGAAGCGACGTGCCCGCGCTCCGGGACCACCTGGCGGCCGCGGCGCGCTGGATCGACCTGCTGGCCGACCAGGCGCAGAACGGGCTGGAAGTCGTGCCAGGCTGCTCCACCTACGTGGTCCACGGCAACTGGAAGCTCCAGTCCGAGAACAGCGTTGACGGTTACCACGTGACCACCCTCCACAGCGTGTTCGCCTCCACCACGGCCCAACGCGAAGCTCGGGACCGCACGGCCGGGATGGGGCGGACCGAGTCCGGGCGCATCAAGGGCAAGGTGCCCAGCGGCACCTACGACATGGGCAACGGGCACATGGGGCTGTGGGCGCTCCACACCACGCCGCACGTCCGCCCGATCTACGAGGCGCGGGGGTGGCTCGAAGAGAACCTCAAGCCGGCGGAGGTGGACTGGATCCTCAACAGGGGCCGCAACCTGTATCTCTTTCCCAACGTCATGCTGATGGACAACCCGTCGACGCAGATCCGGCTGGTGAAGCCCGTCTCGCCCGGTTTGACCGAGGTCTCGGTCTACTGCATCGCCCCCAGGGGAGAGAGTCCGGCGGCGCGGGCCGCGCGCTTGAGGAAATTCGAGGACTTCTACCTGACCGCCGGGATGGCGACGTCGGACGACGCCGCCGCGCTCGAAGCCGTCCAGGACGGCTCTTCGGGACCGCCGAGCCAGTGGAACGACATGACCCGCGGCCTGTCCGACATGGTCGCCGGCCCCGACCGCGACGCCCGTGACCTGGGCTTCGAGCCGGCGGCGTCCTGCCCCGACTGGGAGCACGAGGGAATGTTCCTCGGTTTCTACCGCGCCTGGCTCGATCGGCTGGAGAACGGGACGGGCGCTGGATGAGCACGGACGGGATGAGCACGAACGGCATCGACGCCGGGCTGGAGCGGGAGGTGGCGGCGCTGATCAACCGCGAGGCCATGCTGCTGGACCGGCGCCGCTGGAAGGAGTGGCTCGAACTCTACGCCGAGGATGCCGTGTACTGGGCGCCGGCCTGGGCCAGCGAGGAAGAGACCACCACCGATCCCGAGACCCAGCTCAACCTGATCTATCTCAAGGACCGCGGCCGGCTCGAAGACCGGGTGTTCCGCATCGAGTCGCGCCAGTCCTGGGCTTCGCTTCCCCTCGACCGCACAGTGCACGTCATCGGCAACGTGCTGGTGGAGAGCGCGGAGGGAGACGCGGTGGAGGCCACCGCCAACTGCCTCGTGCACGTCTACGGCAAGAAGGGGGCGGCGACCCGCGGCAGCCGCTACGACTTCGCGTTCCGGCGCATCGACGGCGCGCTCAGGATCGCGCGCAAGAAGATCACCTTCATCGACGACCGGCTCGAAGGGCCGGTGGACATCTACCACCTGTAGCCACTTGTAGAGAGCTCCCTTGCTGAGCCTTCAGAAGATCGCTCCCGAGGCGGGCGGCATCGCGCTCCGCGAGACGGAGCCGCGCGAACCCGGCCCCGGCGAGATATTGATCCGGGTGGGCGCCGCCGGGATCTGCGGCACCGACTTGCAGATCTACAACTGGGCGCCGCGCATGGCGCGCCGGATGGTCCTGCCGCGGGTCCTGGGTCACGAGGTCTCGGGCACGGTCGAGGCCGCCGGTCCGGGGGTGGAAGGTATTGCGGCGGGCGACCGGGTCAGCCTCGAAAGTCACATCTTCTGCGGCAATTGCCGCTCCTGCCGGCTCGGACGCGCCCACCTTTGCGAGAACACCCGCTACCCGGGCATCGACATCGACGGCGCGTTCGCCGAGTACCTGACCGTCCCCGCCTCCATCGCCTGGGTGAATCCGCCCGGCCTTCCGCACGAGACCGCGGCCATGCTGGAGCCGTTCGGCATTGCCGTCCACGCCTGCCTCGCGGGCGCCGGCGTTTCAGGGCTGTCGGTGCTGGTGAACGGATGCGGACCCATCGGGCTCATGGCGGTGGCGGTGGCGCGCGCCCTGGGCGCCGGCAGGATCATCGCCTGCGACATCAACCCGCTCCGTCTCCGCGCCGCCGAGACCATGGGCGCCGACCGCGCGGTGGATGCCGGCAGCGAGGACTTGGCGGGCGTGGTGGGCGACATGACCGGCGGCGCTGGTGCCGACGTGGGGATGGAGCTATCGGGCACCGAAGCCGGATTCAACGCCGTCTTCACCTCCCTCGCCAAGGGCGGCGACTTCCGGCTGGTGGGCGCGCCGCCGTCAGCCATCCCCGTGGACTTCACCTATTGGCTGCTGAAATGCCCGGTGATGCACAACATCCACGGCCGGCAGATCTGGCAGACCTGGCAACGTGCCACCGAATTGCTGGCGGCTGGCGCCGTCGACCTCGCCCCGGTCCGGAGCCACGTCCTGCCGCTGTCCGAAGCGCCGCGCGGGTTTGAACTCATCCGGGACGGAGAGGCGCTCAAGCCCGTGCTCGTGCCGGACTCCTAGCCAAGCCGTAGGGCGAGCCCTGACCACATGTCGGATGGTCCGATATTGCGTATCCACGCATCCCGTGATAGGACAACTTTACTACTTTCTTACACGAGGCTCGCCATGTCTCTGGTCACCGTAAAGCCGAAATTCCAGGTCACCATTCCGGCCAAGCTGCGCAAAGGGCTCGATCTGCATGAAGGCGATCTTTTGGAGGCAACCGTGGTTGGAGATGGCATCCTTTTTCGTCCCAAAGAAGTGGTAGACCGTAACGCGGCCGCCGACCAAATTGCATCCATCCTCACCCGCATTGAGCTCTCGCCCGAGGACGCCGGGCGCTCCGAGGACGAGATCATGGAAGACGTCATCGCCGACATCGCCCGGCTTCGTAGGGAGCGGGGCGGAAGGCGTAAAGGCGGCCGAGCGCCTCAGCGTAGCAAGGAAGCCTTGTAACGCAGTCGAGTTGATTGCTCACAGGACCTGCCGTGCCGGCTCTCAGCCTGTTGCACATTGCCATTTCTCATTCTGTTCGATCCAGAAATGCACGAGGAGAGATGACCTCGACGGGCCCGTACCGCGATTTCGTGAAGTCGCGCCTGTTGCCAGTGATGAGAACAGCGCCGCCAACCATCGCGGTTGCCAGATAGACTTCATCGTCGGGGTCATTGACATTGCAGTCGATGACGACCCTCATCTTTTGCCGCTCCTCCCTCGCTTCAGTACGAGTCCACCCCGGCAGCGCTCGCTGCGTAGGGGGCATTCTGGAAGATATCGCGGCCGACTACGACCGGGAGGCGCTACGGCAAGACGACGAAGCGGAAAACGACCAGAGAAAGAGCTGATTATCTCCGCAGCGTTCACTTTGCGGGGTGAACGCTACGTCGCTACAGCATCCGGTTCAGCGCCGATTGGCCCTGGCCTCAATGTCGGCGCAGCGTTCGATGAGCGCATCGAACGCTTCCGCATCGCCCAACAGCATGCCGTCGGAAACCATCCTGTCGTAGTCCTCGGCGAGCGTGTCCCGAGCGAAGCCGTCCGGGACCAACTGCAACCCTCCCGAAACGGCGGTCTCGTAGTCGATCCACTCACCGGCAGCACCCTTCTCGCGGAAGAAGGCCGCCTTGTGTCGGGCCACCGAAAGTGCAAGCGCGTGGTCGGCAAGCGCGTTGTTGGCGTATCCAGCCACGTCCAACCGGACCACGTCATGCCAGTGTCGGGACAGTCGCTCACCCCTGCGGCGCTGCTGGCGACAGAACACGTGTATGGCCGTCGCCTTTTCCCAGAATGTACGTTCGGCCAGCATGACAGAGGGAGAAGCGGTTGGGAAAACGACACCAGGGAGATGAGGCGCCGCGTCGCACGCCACCGGACGTTTTTGGTGCGGCTCGCCGGTCCCACGTGCACCAAACTCAACCATGACCTCGGGCCTGACGAATCCGGGCTCATCGAACAACGACTCATAACGAACGAGCAACTGGTCTCCCGAGGCGTGGAGCTTGGCTGCAAAGCCTGCACGCCCAAGAGCCTCGCCGACTGCCGGGAGGCATTCGTCCCGGACCCATTCGGCGAGACGCGAGCGGATTGATCTGCTCCAGCGTTGCTCTTGGCTTCGCGTCCGTGGCAGCGCCTCGGCGCCGGCACCGGTCACCAAGTCGGGTGCGAACGCGCGAATGTCGTAGGTGACGTCGATGTCCTCTGAGAAGCGGCGGATTGCTCGGTATGCCTTTGCCAGCGATGTACCGCCTTTGAACACCACGTCGGCACCGAACGGCAAGTCGAACAAGACGCGTAACGTCTGGACGACCCAGATATCCTTTTCCAGGAGGAAAGCCCGGAGTCCGGACGCTTCTTGCGCTACTCTGAGCGCCTCCCGCCTTTCACGCGGCACCAACGACTGGAACGACAGCTCAGCCATTGGCTATCAAGGCACTTACGGGCTCCGCCATCCAATACGGCATGGTTGCCCGCGCCTTCGCAAGCTCCTCCGTCTCCTCCTGAGAGAGGCTCGGAAGAACAGATTTCAGTCCGTCTTGGATCTCGGTCGGCCCAAGCCAAGCGAGAGCCCGGATGATGTCGCCGGCCCTGCGATAAGAAGCCGCGAGCTGCCAGCGCGGCGCATGCCGCAATTCGACTTCCAGACTACCGAACCGCAAACGCCGATGGGGGCCGGATGTGAGATAGACCGACCGCACCGGGATCTGCGTCGTGAGGCCGAGAACATGCGCCGCTGCACCACCGGAGGGGACAATGGTCTCGCCCCAAAGGGCCGCGAGTGCCTTAATCCCCCTGTCGATGCTCGGCGCGCAACGCCCGAACCGGGTTTCGACCGGTTGCATGTAGATCCCCTGGCAAATCCGCATCAACATCCCGGAACGCGCGAGGCGCGAGAGAGCCTGATCGATCGCGGCTCGGCTACCGAGATGAAGCAGTGCGCCCGCGCAGATCGGCGTGCCCTCCGGAAGCGGGTTGGCGTGCTCCGTGATTTGTCTGGCAAGGCTTGGCATGGTGATTCGCAGCAACCGTGGTTGTCAGAAATATAATGCTAAAACTGACCAATTGCAACAGTCCTACGCGTAAGATCATGGCCCCCCAGCAGGTGTTCCATTCCGTCGGGGGAGGTAATCATGCGGAGAATGAAACCCTTTATCTCCGCAAGTAAAGCGGAGATTAGCTTGTCGATGCGGAGAATGGATGCTATATTCTCCGCATGTTGTACGGAGAAACTCCTGCGTACATCTGGCAACGCCCGGAATGGCCGCGGTTCCAGCAGGATACGGCCCGGCTCGCCAAGCACCTCGCGCACGCACGCCATATCCAGGGAAAACTGCTTGGCCGCATGGAGGCCCTGGGCTTCGAGATGCGCAGCCAAGCCACGTTGCGCACGCTCACCGAGGATGTCGTGAAGACTAACGAGATCGAGGGAGAAATCCTCGCCCCCGAACAGGTTCGCTCGTCGATTGCAACCCGCCTCGGCCTTGATATCGGTGGCCTGCCAGCGGTGGATCGACACGTGGACGGCGCCGTCGAAATGGCGCTCGACGCCACCCGGAACTACGCCGCGCCCTTGACCGAAGAGCGGCTGTTTTCGTGGCACGCCGCCCTCTTCCCGACCGGGCACAGCGGAATGCGCCGGATTCGCGTCGGCCAGTGGCGCGACGACGCGGACGGGCCGATGGCAGTTGTCTCAGGTCCGGTCGGCCGCCAGCGCGTTCACTATACCGCTCCGCCGGCCGAGCGCCTCACGGACGAAATATCCAGGTTCCTGGAATGGTTCGAAGGCACACAGTCGATGGAACCCGTGCTCGCCGCCGGCATCGCCCATCTCTGGTTCGTCACCATTCATCCCTTCGATGACGGCAACGGACGTATCGCGCGGGCCATCGCAGACATGGCGCTGGCTCGGTCGGAAGAGAGCCCCGAGCGTTTCCACAGCATGTCCGCTCAAATCCGCCTGGAGCGCAAAACCTACTACGACATCCTGGAAACAACTCAGAAGGGCGGCTTGGATATCACCGATTGGCAGATCTGGTTTCTAGAATGCCTCACGCGGGCGATCGAGAACGCGCAGCGTACCCTCGCCGCCGTCTTGGCAAAGGCCCGCTTTTGGGAGGCCCATTCCCACCATTCGCTGAACGAGCGGCAAGTGAAGATCCTCAACCGGCTTCTGGACGGTTTCGAAGGAAAACTCACCTCGTCGAAGTGGGCGACGATGAACCACTGTTCCCAGGACACGGCGAATCGAGACATCCGCGATCTGATTGATCGCGGCATCCTGGTCCGTGGCGAGGCCCGAGGTCGCAGCACGAGCTACGAGTTCGTCTGGCGGTAACCGTCATGGCTCCGGCGGCAACGGCGGTGATGCTCAGCCGGTTCCACCCCGCCTCACTGCCACGTCTTCAACTCCGGATAAACCTCCGTCGCAAACAGCTCCATGCTGCGCTTGGTCTCCTCGTGCGTCATGAACCCTGCCTGGTTCATCATGAGCAGGTGGCCGACGCCGCAGCGGTCGTGGAGGTACTTGACCTTCTCGATGACCTTCTTGGGGGTGCCGGCGATGATGACGCCCTGGTTGATGAGGTCTTCGTAGGTACGGTTGTAGCGGGCGTTGCCCTTGGGGTCGAAGAAACGGGTGAGGCCCTGGGGCGGGACGAATCCGGGCGGGGCGAAGAAACCTACGGGGCGGCGCTTGTTGAGGTACCAGAGAAGCTTGCGGCCGCCCTCCTCGGCTTTCTTGTCGGTCTCACCGGTGAAGGTCAGGGCGCAATAGGCGAACCTTTCGGAGCCCGGCTCGGGGTAGTTCATCTCCTCGCAACGCTTGCGGTAGGCGCCGAAGAGGGCTTCGGTCTGCTCGTAGGAGGTGAGCACGGTGGCCAGTGTGTAGTGGTGGTCGGCCACCCAGGGCACGGCCGCGGGTTGGCTGCCGGTGATCCAGATGGGGGGATGGGGCTGCTGGTAGGGGCGCGGCCACGGGTTCACGTAGCGGTAGTGGTAGTGCTTGCCCTCCCAGTTGAACACGTCCTGGGTCTTCCACGCCTTGATGATGAGGTCGTGGGCCTCCTGCATCCGTTCGCGGGTGTCAGAGGGGTTGGTGTTGGCGGGATGGATCTCGGTGCCCACGCCGCGGACGAAGCCGGCGATGAGGCGGCCGCCCGAGATGACGTCCAGCATGGCGGCGTCCTCGGCCACCTGGATGGGGCTCCGGTGCGCCAGCGGGAAGCCCAGCACCAGGATCCTGGCGCGCCTGGTGCGCCGCACCAGGGTGCCGGCGGTGATGGAGACGTTGGCCGCCATGCAGGTGGCGGTGGCGTGGTGCTCGTTGAGCATGATCTCCAGGCCCAGCTCGTCGGCGTACTCGTACTCGTCGAGGTAGCGGTTGTAGAGGTCGTGGGCGATCTTGGGGTCGCAGTAGCGGTTGGGCAGGGTCACGCGCATGGCCCCGTACGTTTCCTCCGCATCGTCCGGGAGAAACGGATAGGGCATCTCGGTGAAATGATAGGCCAGCATCTCCCGATCCTCCTTTGGCTCTCTAACTCTCCAGGAACTCCGTGACCGCCCGGGCCAAGGCGTCCGGCTGCTCCCACTGCGGGTAGTGGCCGGCGGCGGGTATCGCCGTGAAGCCGGCGCCGGGAATGGCCTCCTGGAGCGCACGCCCGTAGTCCGGGGTCACCACCCGGTCGCTCTCGCCCCAGAACAGGTGCGTCGGGACTCGCACCCGGGCCAATCGCCGCAGCAGCTTGGGGTTGTACATGAAGGGACGCCAGGCGAACTTGAGCACCGACTGGCGGTTGCGCAGCAGCGTGAGCAGCTCGTCGCCCTCCACGCCCTCCATGCCCGGCCACCGGAGCGCCTTGGCAGCCGCGGGGTCGTGCCATGCCAGCTCGGCGACTTCCTGGACCGTGTAGATATAGACGTCCTGCACGTCGCGCACGGTGGGAGCCGAAACCTTGATGCCCACGGAATCGATCAGCGCCAGGCGCCGGATCTGCTGGTGCGCGCGCACCGCCATCTCCGCCGCCACCCAGCCGCCGAAACCGTGGGCGACGACGTCCACCGGACCCGCGTCCAGGCCCTCGACAAGGTCGAGCCCCAGGAAGGCGAGGTCCTCCATGGTGTCGATCCAGTCGGGCAACTCCGACCGGTTCACCCCGGGCAGGGACGGCACCACGGCCTGGAAACGCCCGGCCAGCGCCTCGTCGAACGGCGGCGCCGGCGTCTCGAGCTGGTCGCCGTAGAGGATCACCACCGGGGCGCCCTCCCCGTGCCGGCGCACTCCCAGCTTCACGCCATCGACCTGCATGGTCTCGGAGACCCACGTCATGAACCCTGCGCCTCCCCCGCGTGACCCTGTGCATCGCCCGCGTGCCGCTTGATGAAATCGATGGCCAAAGCGTTGAACTCCTCGGGGTGCTCCGCGTGGGAGCAGTGCCGCGAGTTTTCGAACACCTTCACCTCGGATCCCGGTATCTCGGCCTGAAGGTCGGTGGCGTAGGTCGGGAACCGCAGCGGATCCTGGGCCCCGGCCACGATCAGCACCGGGCAGCGGATCTGGCCGTAGTCGGGCCGCACCGGCCGGAAGCCGCGAGGCTGTCCCGAAGGCGCCAGCCGCGCGGCAGCGCACGCCTCCCACACCCCGGGTTCCAGGCTGGCCTGCCAGCGTTCCTCCACCACGTCGTCGGCCCACCAGCGTTCGTTGTAGAAGCACACGCGCAGGATGTCGCGCATCTGCTCCCGCTCGCCGGTGTAGCCGGTGAGTATCTTGCGTTCGTCGTTGTCCGGCGCCTTGCCGCCGCCGCTCACGGCGATCACCGAGGCCACGTCGAAGCGCGGGTCCGTCGCCATCTGCAGGCAGAAGCCGCCGCCAAAGGAATTACCGATGAGGTGCACCGGACCGAGGCACATGGTCCGAAGGAACCCGTCGACGTGCTTGAGCCGGAAGCCCACCGCATCGCTGAAGCTGTAGATGAGATCGGTGCGTCCGAAGCCGGCAAGGTCCGGCGCGTAGACGTGGAAATGCTCACCCAACTGCGCGATGTTGTAGCGCCAACTGAACTCGGCCCGGCCGCCGAACTCGCCGCTGTGGATCAGCACCACCGTGGGACCGCGGCCGGCGCCCGCTTCGAGGTAATGGGTGCGGATCTGGCCCACCTGAACGTAGTGCCGGCTCACGCCTGGCGGAAGGTCGGGAAGGGTACTCACGGACCCCTGCGTAACCGAAAGGCCTATACCTGTCAACTTGACGGCAACGGCACAGACCCGACGCCCCTTGGCGTCTTGCGTCGCGGAATCAAGAGGCGTAGGTTACATGTAACCATGGGAGGAATCGCTCGTGAGAAGATATTCCAAGACTTCTGAGACGGTAGACGACAAGGTTCGTCGGCATCGCAGCCGATTGCGCGAGCAGGGCCTCCGGCCCTTGCAGATATGGGTGCCCGACACCCGTTTGCAGGGCTTCTCGGAGGAGGCGTGGAAACAGTCACTGGCAGTGGCCGGTAGTGAATACGCCGAGGCCGATCAGGCCTTCATCGATGCCGTCAGCGAGATGGACTCCCGGTGAAACGGGGTGAGTTGTGGGTGGTAGCGGGAGGGGGCGACTATACCGGCAAGCCCAGGCCCGTCGTAATCCTTCAGAACGACCATTTCGAACACTTGAGTTCCGTGACCGTCTGCACGTTGACCAGCGATCCGACCGATGCACCGCTGTTTCGGACGGATCTCCTGCCCGGCCCCGAGAACGGCTTGCGCGAGGTCTGTCGCGTCATGGTCGACAAGATCACGACCGTCCGCCGGGAACGCCTGAGCCGACGCATCGGTTCTCTCTCCGCCGCGGATATGCGACGAATAGACCGCGCCATTCTGCTGTTCCTCGGCATTGCCGGATAGGCATCCGCAGCGGCACGGACTCGCGGCTCGCCGCGGTATGTGATAGGTCGTTTCTCAGTTCGGACGGAATCCAAACCAGAAGCCTGGAAGCAGGAGGGATCATATGCACTGGGGTATGGAGAACAGAATGGCGCGCATCATCCAGCCGGATGACGGGCGTTGCGTGATGCTGGCCGTGGATCACGGCTACTTCCTGGGCCCCACCAGCGGGCTGGAGCAGCCGCGGGAGACCATCGAGCCGCTGCTGCCCCATGCGGACGCCATCATGCTCACCCGGGGCGTGCTGCGCAACGCGGTGGACGCCGACATGCAGGCGCCGGTGGTGCTGCGCGTGTCGGGCGGCACCAGCATCCTGAAAGAGCTTTCCAACGAGGACGTCACCGTGTCCATCGAGGACGCCATCCGGCTCAACGTCTCGGCCATGGCGCTGTCGATCTTCGTGGGCTCGGAGTTCGAGAAGGAGACGCTGGTGAGCTTGGCCAAGCTGGTGGACGAGGGCGAGCGGTACGGCATTCCCGTGCTGGCCGTCACCGCGGTGGGCACGAACATGGCGCGGGACGAGCGCTATCTGAGTCTTTCGTGCCGCATCGCGGCCGAGTTGGGCGCCCATATCGTCAAGACCTACTATTGTGAGGGCTTCGAGAATCTGATCAACAGTTGCCCGATTCCGGTCATCGTGGCCGGCGGCAAGAAGACCCCGGAGATGGAGGCCCTGGAGCTTACCAAAAACGCCGTGGACCACGGCGCGGTGGGTGTCGACATGGGCCGGAACATCTTCCAGTCGGACAGCCCCGCGGGGATGATCCAGGCGGTGCGGGCCATCGTCCACGGCGGCGCCTCGGTCGAGGAAGCCTACCGGATATACGAGGCGTCGAGACCGTCGGCGGCTGAACGCGCGGCCGGTTAGCGGGCACGCGCGCCTTGCCGGCGGTTCGAGTGGCGCAGACCGCCCGTGGCCTGCGCCACCCTTCCCGACCGGCGCCTTCCATCCCGCCAGCCTTCAGGAACGAGCCATGCGCGTCGCGATGTACTACAGCAACGACGACGTCCGGTTGGAGGAGCTGCCGGTTCCCAAGGCCGGCCCCGGCGAGTTGCTGATGCGGGTGCAGGCCAGCGGCATCTGCGGCACCGACGTGCTGGAATGGTATCGGCGCAAACAGGCACCCAGGGTGCTCGGCCACGAGGTCACCGGGGAGGTGACCGAGGTGGGCGCCGGCGTCACCGGCTTCACGCCCGGAGACCGCATCGTCACCACCCACCACGTGCCCTGCAACGACTGCCACCACTGCCGCTCTGGCCACGCCTCGGTGTGTCAGCTCATGCGCGAGACCCACTTCGACCCCGGCGGTTTCGCCGAGTACCTGCGGCTGCCCAAGGTCAACGTGGACGCCGGCACCTTCTTGCTTCCTGACACGCTTTCCTTCGAGCAAGGCTCCTTCGTTGAGCCGCTGGGTTGCGTGGTCCGGGCGCAGGACCACGCCCGCGCGCCGATGCAGGAAAACGTGCTGGTCATCGGCGCCGGCATCGCCGGCCTGCTGCACGTGCAGGTGGCCCGGAGCCGCCGCGCCAGGACCCTGGTCGCCACCGACATCAACGACGAACGCCTGCGCCTGGCGCGCTCCTTGGGCGCACACCACACCTTCCACGCCACCGAGGACGTGCCGGCGCGGATGCGCGAAGCCTGCGGCGGACGGCTGGCGGACCTCGTCATCGTGTGCACGGGCGCCGCCTCGGCCATTCGCCAGGCGTTCCAGAGCGTCGAGCGCGGCGGCAAGCTCCTCTTCTTCGCCTCCACTCCCGCAGGGCACGAGGTGCCCATGCCGCTGTACGAGATGTGGCGCGACGAGATCGGCCTCGTCACCTCCTATGGCGCAAGCCCGCAGGACCTGAAGGATGCGGTGGATCTTCTGGCGACCGGCAAGGTCAGCGTGGACGAACTCGTTACCCACCGTCTCTCCCTCGCCGAAACGGGGAAGGGCTTTCAACTCGTCGCCAACGCCAGGGATTCGCTGAAGGTCATCATCGAGCCGCAGAGGGCCTGACCCGGTAGCCGCAACTCGGCGGTTCCCGAGAGAACCGGCAAGGCGTTGCAATCAATCCAGCCAGAAATCACCTGTTCCGATCCTCACTCCTCGGTCAGGGGCCTGAAGCTTGGCATCGTTCTTCTGCTGCTGTTGGCTCCTCAGCCGGCGCACCCGGCGCCGGACGTCAAAATGCTGGATGAGGCGCTGGTCCGCGTGGTGACCGAGACCGCAAAGGGTCTGGTTGGCGGCACCGGCTTTGTCATCAACCGCGATGGGCAAATCGTCACCAACCATCACGTCGTCAGCGAAGGTTCGACTTGAAGTGGTCCCGGTCTGTTGGACAAGTAGGCGGCACGGATGAGGTGTATTCCGAACGTAAGATCATCATGCCGCCAGAGTCCCGTTAACTCAATCTCCGGCGAGCATCGGAAACCAGGAAATGCCTAGTGGTCTTGATCAGGTCTCTTACGAGATCGGCGTCGAACTCGTCGACGCTGAACCCATGGGCAATCGCGTTGCGGTATTTCATCATGCCGGCCAAGTGCTTATAGGCGTCCCTCGAGATCGCACCGTGAATGACTGCCATGGTGAGAACGTAACCTGACGTCGTGACCCGTTTGATCGAGACCCCATCTTCCTCGATCATCGCTCTCAACATGGCTTCGAGGGCCGACCAGGCCAGCAGGAACGCAGCCGCAGGGAAACCTGTTTCAAGGACTTTCTCGGCCTGTTCGATCTGCTGAAGGATGCTGTCTCCTTCCATCGACCTTGCGCCGTGAGGTGACTCCAGTTCCTCAGGTTGACCTACCAGAATCAACTCGAAGTTCCACCCGGGTTTTGTGTTGAGCAGGTGCGCCACCTCGCTCACTTGGGGACTGGCTGTCAGCGTAGACCGGCACTTTACCTCTATCACCTTTACCTCGTCGCCTTTCCGGGCGACCAAGTCCGCGCGGAAACCGGGCAGGACGTCCAGCAATTCATCGCGGGACACAACGTATCCCTTGCTCCGGTACTTCTCTGCCGTCACATCAGCCAGTCGCGTTTCGAGGATGGTTGCGTCTTCCATCAGATCAAATTTCCAGCAAAATCCGAGAATCACCCGGTCACGAACTTCAGCCTTTTCTTGGGATTGTCGAACTTCACTTCGCTGCGCTCGAAACGCGCCGGGTCATGGGGCCAGTAGTTCCGGGCGTGCTCGTTCAGCCAGGAAACCATGCTCTCGTACTCTTCATGCTCGGGGTCGGCGAGTATCTCCAGGAGATTGTAGTATCCCCCGATTCCGCCGCAATCCTCCGGCGGACACGCTCGTTCGCCGTCGGTGCAAACGGGGTACTTCACGCCGCGCTGCTGTGGGTGGATATCTTCCAACGCCACACGGTGCTCCCAGCCGTCGCCGAAGTCGTACATATACAGGCACTCGTCACCGGGCTCGCCAAGGTAACGCGAAACCGGCACATCCCAACCCGGCAGGAATTCGGTGTCGAGCTCGCCCTCTGGAAGACCGATCGAAATCGGCTTCGCGTTGCGTCGCGGGTCGATGCTGAACTCGTGTAGGTGATAGTCCAACCATCCCATCGAGTCCTGTATGGCGACATGCAGATCCCAGAAACTGTAGGTCGATGGCACCTCAATACGTCGCCATATCATCGGCGTGATACCCATGAGTTCTATTCTGAACTGAAGAGCCGTTTTCTGCTTCATGGTCCCTTCCTGGCCCTGACCGTGCAAAAGACCGCGGTCGGTTCCACTCGAAACTCCGGTCCCTCTTGCCCGTTGTTCCGCAAATCCCGTCGCGCGGCCGGTATGCCGAACCCGTACCGTTGCACCAGACCGGTAACCCTCATCGCTTCCGCAAGGATGGGGTTGCGATAGTCCACCGCGCCGGGCTGCCCGAAGTTCTCGGCGTTGACCGCGCCATACGGGCCGCCGGGACTGATGATCTCGATGCGGTCGTCGAACCAGTAGACGCGCACGGGTGCGTTCGTGCCCTCGTAGGTCCGGTGCATGACCGCGTTGCGAACCAGTTGTTGCAGAGCCCCCAGAGGATAGGTCGAGGTGCGCGTTTCCACCGGGCCGGAGAGAAAATCCACGGCGGTGCGGTTGTGGGCGATGATCTTGTCGTCCACGCGCCGGACGACGTCTCCGATCGGTCCTTCGCTACGAGCTTCGTCAACGACCTCGTCGCCCCATTCGTTCCCCGCGACTCGTAGGAATTGCGCGTAGGCGCCGGGAATAAAGTCCTGCGGGCGTTTGCCCAGCACCAGGATGCCGGCCACGGTCGGCACGGGATCTTCGACAGCCACGATCATCTTCGCGGCAGCCAGGCGTTCCTCCGTGGTCCGATCATTGGCGGCGAGTTCCTCGGCGTCGACCGCTGCCGGAAGGTACTCGTGCTCGAAATACGCGACCTTCAAGTCGGCGAGCGTGGCGTCACGTACCGGACGGGCGTCGTAGTGGGGGTCGCGATAGCGGCGCTTCTCGTTGAGTATTCGTTCATCCTGTGCGCTGGCGACATCCCGGCGAGATCCGACGCGAATCCAGATACGCCCCCGATAGCGCACCGGCGGCGCGTCGGCAGGCTGGACGGTCACCACGGCCACCGACTGCCCGCGGAGCACACGCTTCTCGACTGTCAGGGTTGGCGGCGGCACGATGTTGCCGTCGGTCTTGATGTCGGCGAGTTGGCGTAGCAGTTCATCCGAGATCGGGAGACCGACGGGGCTACCGTTGTCGGCCACCCCTACGAACGCTACTCCGGCGCGTTGGTGGTCGGGAAGGTCGTTGGCGAAAGCGCAAACCGCTTCACGAATGCGGCCGAGACTGTCTCCTCTCAACGACTCCTTGCACTCCACCAAGTCGGACTCCATGTCCGCCAGCATGGCTTCGAGTTCGCGATCGGAGTAGGTGACCGCCACGGCTCGTCTCCCGCGCGCGGGAACCGGCTAAAGCGCGACACTGGGCCGGCAAGATCACTCGGTGTCGGGCACCTCGGGCTGTGCCTCCCGCACCTTCCCCGCGGCGATCTCGCGCAGGGCTACGACGATCTCGCGGTTGTCGGCGTCTACGAGCGGCTTGGCGCCCTTGAGGAGCTGCTTGGTGCGCTGGGAGCCGAGCATCACCAGCTTGAAGCGGTTGGTAACTTCGTTGAGGCAATCTTCGACGGTAATTCGTGCCACGGAACGTTCTCCCTTTAGTGACCTTCGGCAGGCGGCTAAGCGATGCTCTGCTGCCGCTCCGGCAGCTCTTCCTGCTCTGCGGTCTCGATCTCGAAGCCCAGGTCCTCGATCATCCGGTGGGCGTCGGAGGCGGCCTGGCCGGACGTGGTCAGGTAGCCGTTGACGAAGATGGAGTTGGCCGGGTAGAGGCTCAGCGGCTGCAATGAGCGCAGGTTGACCTCCCGGCCGCCGGCCACGCGGATCTCCTTGCTGGGGTTGACGAAGCGGAACAGGCACAGGACCTTGAGGCAGTACTGCGGCGTCAGGTTCGAACGCCCCTCCATGGGGGTCCCGGGGATGGCGTGCAGGAAGTTGACCGGGATGGAGTCCACGTCCAGCTCCCGCAGCGACACCGCCAGGTCCATGACGTCGTCGTCCTGCTCGCCCAGGCCGATGATGCCGCCGCAGCAGGTGGACAGGCCCGCGGCCTTGACGCTCTCCAGGGTCGCCACCCGGTCGTCGTAGGTGTGGGTGGAGACGACCTCCGGGTGATAGCGGCTGCTGGTGTTCAGGTTGTGGTTGATGCGCTCGACGCCGGCGTCCTTGAGGATGCGCGCCTTGGACTCGGTGAGCAGCCCCATGCAGGCGCAGATGTTGATGGGCACCTTGCTCTTGATCTCGGCCACGGCCTCGGCCATCTTCTCGGTTTCCTTGAGCGTGGGGCCTCGGCCGCTGTTGACCAGGCAGAAGCGCATGGCGCCCGCCTCCCTGGCCCTCATGGCGGCGTCCACCAGCTCCTCCTTGGCAAGGAACGGGTACTTGTCGATCTCGGCGCCGGATACCGACGACTGCGAGCAATAGCCGCAGTCCTCGGGGCAGAGCCCGCTCTTGGCGTTCATGAGCACGTGGATCTGCACCTTCTTGCCGTAATAGTGGTGGCGGACCCGGAACGCGGCCTCGAGCAATTCCGGCAGCCTCTCGTCGGCGCCGTGGATGACCGACTTCATTTCCGCGGGGGACAGAAGCTCCCCGGCGAGCGACTTTTCCGCGAGATCCGCGTACCTCGGTTCCACGTTGTTCATGGGGTTTTCGTGTAACATGGGGGGTGGGGACTTGCAAACATTTCGCCGCGGACGACACGATGCGGCTCCGCGGGACGGCGCCCTTCGACTTCGCTCCGCTGGCGCGGAGCCACGCTCAGGGCGAACGGTTATCCGATGAAGAGGTTGAAGACCTGGCCCCGCTGGTTCGACACCGTCTTGGGCGTCAGCAGCCGCGGCACGGGCGCCAAGGCGCTTTGCGCGACCTCCCAGTTGGTCTGCGGCAGCGGGTCCAGCGCGCGGATCTCCTCCAGCGAAAGGTAGACCGCCCGGTCCACCTCCCTCCCGTCGGGCGTGGGCTCCGCGGTGAGGCCCCGGAGCAGCAGCACCACGTAGAGGCTGTTGCCGGACTCGGCATCGTAGCGGCTGCGCACGCCCAGCACCCCCTCCACCTCCGCCTCCACGCCGGCTTCCTCGGCCACTTCCCGGACCACGGCCGCCTCGATGGTCTCGTCCGGCTCGATGAAGCCGCCGGGCACCTGCCAGTTGCCGCGCCCTCGGCGCGACGCGCGCCGCACGAACAGCAGCCGTCCGTCCCGCACCACCGCTCCGCCCACGCCGACGTTGTAGCCCGTGTTGTAGCGTTCCGGTATCGCCATGTCGTCCTTTCCACCCGCGGGAGGCCCTCGCCCCTGCCCTCTCCCGGGAGAAGCGGGGGTCGGAGACCGGGAATCGTCAGCGCCTGCAATGATGCGCCATGGCAAGAGCGCCGGCGCAGACAATAGTAAACCGCAGAACGTTGGTGTTATACCTTGGGCCATGAACGCGAGTCCAACCACCTCGGCGCGGAACGCCCGCGTGAGAAGCCGCCGGAGGACGATGAATGGTTGACGCCCTGGGCTGGCGGCGCAAGTTCGCGGTCATCGCCCCCTCCACCAACACGTCGGTGCAGCCCGAGTTCGACGACATGAGGCCGGACGGCGTGACCAACCACTTCGCGCGCATCTGGATTCCCGACGACCCCATCCACGACGACGCGGACTTCGAGCAGTTGATGCGGAACATCCGCGCGGAGGTGGACAACGCCATCGACCGCGTGATGACCTGCCGGCCCGACTACCTGATCATGGGCATGTCCTCGGAGACCTTCTGGGACGGCGCCGAGGGCAGCCGGCGGCTTCTGGAGGCGGTGGAGCGGCGCGCGGGGGTGCGGGTCGCCATGGGCTCCTACGCCTGCGAGGCGGCGCTGGAGGCGTACGGCGGCATCCGGCGCATCGGGGTGATCACGCCGTACATGCCCGTGGGCGACGCCCAGGTGGTGCGGTTCTTCACCGACTGCGGCTACGAGGTGGCGCGCCTCAAGGGCCTCAAGTGCGAGAGCCCGGTGCTGATCGCCCACGTGCAGGCGGACACCCTGGAGGCGGCCATCGAGGAGGTGGACGGCGGCGACGTGGACGCGGTGGTGCAGGTGGGCACGAACCTGGTCATGGCGCGGCTGGCGGGCGAAGCGGAAAGCCGGCTCGGCAAGCCGGTCATCGCCATCAACACGGCCATCTACTGGTACGCGTTGCGCCAGAACGGGCTGTCGGACCGGCTCGACGGCTTCGGCAGCCTGCTGTCGCGGTTCTAGTGTGGTGTCCCGTGAGCTTGCGTCCTTCGACTTCGCTCCGCTGACACTCCGCTACGCTCAGGACGAACGGTTGTGATGGACTTGACGGTTTACCGCGTTCCCGGGTGGGAAGCGCAGCCCGGACTGCGGCACGGATTTCTGGGCCGAACCGGCGGCCACAGCCGGGGCGCGTTCGCGGGCCTCAACGTCTCCTTCAACGTGGGCGACGACCCTCAGCACGTCAAGGACAACTACTGCGCCGTGAAGGGCGCCGCGGGCATGGCGGGCACGCGGCTGGTGACCATGCGGCAACGGCACGGCGATCACGTCATCGACGTCGCCGGGCCGTGCAAGGACGCGGGCGAGGGCGACGCCATGGTGACCGACGCGCCCGGCGTCTACCTCGGCGTCCTGACCGCGGACTGCGTGCCGGTCCTCTGCTGGGCGCGCACCCCGGAACGAAGGCTGGCCGCGGTGATCCACGCGGGCTGGCGCGGCACCCTGGCCGGCGTGGCCGCGAAAACGGTGCGGCACATCGAGAACCGCTACGGCACGGCGCCGCGGGACCTGTGGTGCGCGGTGGGTCCGGCCATCGGAGGCTGCTGCTACGAGATCGGTCCCGACGTCTCGGAACCGCTGATCGGGGCATGGGGCGACAAGGCGGAAGCCGCCCTGGAGCGCCGGGAGGGCAGGACCTGGCTCGACCTGAGACGGCTGAACGCCGCGCTGTTGGCCGCGGCGGGGGTGCCGGCGCAACGGATCGCCGCGGCGGGCCCCTGCACCGCGTGCCATCCCGCGGAGTTCTTTTCCTACCGCCGGGAGGCCGCGGCCGGCGACGGCGCCACCGGACGCCAGGCGAGCTTCATCGGCTGGGCGGAAACAAACACGGCGCAAACAAACAAAAGCCCTGGCTGACGCGTCGGCCAGCCAGGGCTCGGTGTACTGTCGGAATTGACCAAGACCCTCAATTCCGAAAAAGGCTCGAGAGCCTAGGTCTCAGTCACCTCGCAGCTACATATGTCACTCATATTTTGACCACCTCCTTTCTCTGCTGGCGGACATCTTAGGGGAGGCGGTTCCCTTTGTCAAATTCTTTCGCGCGGACCCGCTCACGTGGGCTCAGCGAGACGCTTGACGGCGAAGGCCGCGGCGTTCCGCACCCGGACGTCGGGATCTTCCGCGGCCGCGCTCCTGAGCGCATCCAGCGCGTCCGCCCCCGCCGCCGGGGCCTTGGCGAGGCTGGTCGCCACCGCCACCCGCACCAGCGGCTCGGGGTCGCGCAGGGCCTCAAGCAACGCGGCCGGAAACCCGGCGCCGGCCGCGCCGATATCCCGCAGGCAGTAGACGGCCATTCTCCTTTGGGTGGCCGAGCCGCCGCCCAGCAGCGCTTCCAGGCGTGATCCGACCTCCGCATAGCGCTTGCCGAGGTCGGTGACCAGGAGCTGGGTGGCCCAGCGCACGTCCTGGTCGCCGCTGCCGAGGCCCCGGACGAGCACTTCCAGGCAGGCCGGGGACGGGCGGGTGATCTGCCCCAGGGCATAGGCGACGGGCCAGCGCGGGGCGGCCTGCAGCCGCCGGGCGAGAGCCTCGGCAACCCTTGGCTCGGCCGCGGCCAGGGTCACCAACTCCTCCACCGCGCGACGGACCACCCCCTTGTCGGTTTCCTCCAGCGCGTCGAGCAGCGGCTCCATGCGCGGGTCTGGCGCCGTGTCCGTCATGCGGGTCTACGGAGACGCGGGCGATGCGCAGGATCGTCTTGGCATGGCAGGCCGAGGTCCGCGTCAACGCGCTTCGGATTGCCGGACCACGTCCCGCAGGCGGGCGGGGTAGTCGGTGATGATGCCGTCGACGCCGAGCGCCAGCAGTTCCTTCATCTCGTCCGTCTCGTTGACGGTCCAGACGTGGACCTCGACGCCCAGGCCGTGGGCGGCCGCCACCGACGCCGGGGTGACGAGTTCCACGCCCTGGTACCGTAGCGGGATCTGGAGCGCCCGGCCGGGCGCCTCCCGCGGCGCCTCCCGTCCTGCCGTCAGCGCGGCCATGAAGGCGCGGATCTCACCCGTGGAGAACCCCGTGGCTACGGACAGGCCGCGCCCGCGGATGACTTCGCGCGCCGCGGCCATGGTGGCGTCGTGCTCGGCCGCCACCAGCACCTGCTCCGCGTTGCCGAACTCCTCGATGAGGTCGAACAGCGTCCCGACGGCCGGCGCCGGCAACTCCTTGATCTCTACCGTCGTCCTGGCCTCGGGAAACTCGGCGAAGAACTCGCGCAGGGTCGGCACCCGGATGCCCCGGCCCCGGAACGGGTAGGTGGCGCCGTCGTCGGCCGTGAACCGGTAGCCGGCGTCCAGCGGCTTCAGGTCCGCAAGGGCCGTGTCCCGCAACGCGCCGGCGCCGTCGGTGGTGCGCTGGAGGGTGTCGTCGTGGATGATGACGATCTCGCCGTCGCGGGTCGCGTGGACGTCCATCTCGACGAAGGTCGCCCCTTCCTCCAGCGCCCGGCGGAACGACGCCAGGGTGTTCTCCGGCATGGTGCCGGCGGCGCCGCGATGTCCGGCGATCCTCGGCGGCGGGTCCGAGAAGAACGGGTATGAGGACGATCCTGTCATCGCTCGGCGGTTCGAGGAAGGGACGGGAATCCGGGGCAATCCTTGAATTTTTGCGCCGCGGGGCCTATGATCCACGGGTTGTTCTTGTGTGACGAACCACTGGAACCCACCGACATTGATAACCGCGGCGACCTTCCCGGGTCAAGAGACGGAGCCGTGCACCGGACCGGCGCGCCGAGCCCCGGCGCCGGGGCGTCCATGAGGCCGGGCGTAACTCACCGGAAGGCGGCAGGCAAGGGGCGTTGATGGCTGTAGAGGATCGTCTTCTCAGATTGAAGGAGCTGGACCGCCGGGCGGAGCTCGGCGGCGGCGAGGTGCGCATTCGCCGGCAGCACAAGGAAGGCAAGCTGCTGGCGCGGGAACGCATCGAAATCCTGCTGGACCAGGGCAGCTTCGTGGAGCTGGACCGGCTGCGCACCCACGAGTGCACCGACTTCGACATGCAGGACCAGAAGATCCCGGGCGACGCCGTAGTCACGGGGTCGGGGACCATCGACGGCCGCACCGTCTTCGTCTACGCCCAGGACTTCACCGTGTTCGGCGGCAGCCTGAGCGGGGTGGTGGCGGACAAGATCTGCAAGGTGCAGGAGCTGGCCATGCAGAACGGCGCTCCGATCCTGGGCATCAACGACTCCGGCGGCGCGCGCATCCAGGAGGGCGTGGTCAGCCTGGACGGCTACGCCCGCATCTTCGCCAACAACGTCACGGCCTCGGGGGTGGTGCCGCAGATCTCCGCCATCATGGGACCGTGCGCCGGCGGCGCCGTCTACTCGCCGGCCATCACCGACTTCATCTTCATGACCCGGTCCACAGGCTACATGTTCATCACCGGCCCCGACGTCATCAAGACGGTGACCCACGAGGAGGTGACCAAGGAAGAGCTGGGCGGGGCCGAGACCCACACGCGCAAGAGCGGCGTGGCGCATTTCTCCGCGGACAACGACAAGGACTGCCTGCTCATGATGCGCGAGCTGATGAGCTTCCTGCCCGGCAACAACCTGGAGGAGCCGCCCTTCCGCCCCACCGAGGACGACCCCTACCGGCGCGACCAGCGCTTGCAGCACGTGGTGCCGGAGAACCCCAACCTGCCCTACGACATGAAGGACCTCATCGGCGCGGTGGTGGACGAAGGCTACTACTACGAGGTCCACAAGGACTTCGCTCCCAACATCGTGGTGGCGTTCGCGCGGCTGGGAGGACGGACGGTGGGGATCGTCGCCAACCAGCCGGCCCACTTGGCCGGGTGCCTGGACATCGACGCCTCGGTGAAGGCCGCCCGGTTCGTGCGCTTCTGCGACTGCTTCAACATCCCGGTGATCACGTTCGTGGACGTTCCCGGCTTCCTGCCGGGCACCGACCAGGAGTACGACGGCATCATCCGTCACGGCGCCAAGCTCCTGTTCGCCTACGCCGAGGCCACGGTGCCGAAGATCACGGTCATCACCCGGAAGGCCTACGGCGGCGGCTACATCGTCATGGCCAGCAAGTTCCTGCGGGGCGACATCAACCTGGCCTACCCGGCCTCGGAGATCGCGGTGATGGGCCCGGAGGGGGCCATCAACATCGTCTTCCGCGACCAGCTCAAGGACGCCAAGGACGAGAAGAAGACCCGGCAGAAGCTGGTGGACGACTACCGGCGGATGTTCGCCAACCCGTTCCGGTCCGCGGAGTTGGGCAACCTCGACGCCATCATCGTCCCGGAGGACACCCGTCCCACGCTGATCCGTTCCCTCGAGATGCTCAAGAAGAAGCGCGACAACAGCCTGCCCCGGAAGCACGGCAACATCCCGCTATGAGGGCGGGCGCATAACGGGATCGCCTGAGATGTTCAAACGGATCCTGGTGGCCAACCGCGGCGAGATCGCCGTCCGCATCATACGCGCGTGCCGCGAGCTGGACATCCAGAGCGTCGCCATCTACTCCGAGGCCGACCGCGAGGCTCTTCACGTCAAGTACGCCGACTACTCCTATCCGGTGGGGGAAGCCCCCTCCACGGAGAGCTACCTCCGCATCGACCGGGTCATCGACGCGGCCAGGAAGAGCCGGGCCGACGCCATTCACCCCGGCTACGGGTTCCTCGCCGAGAACCCGGCGTTCGCCCGCGCCTGCGACGAGGCCGGCATCGTCTTTCTCGGACCGTCGCCGGAAGTCATCAAGCAGATGGGCGACAAGGTCCACGCCCGGGCGCTGATGAAGAAGGCGGGGCTGCCGGTGATCCCCGGCTCCGACGACATCCTCAGCTCCGAGGAGGAGGTGATGGAGACCGCCGAGGCCATCGGCTACCCCTGCGTCCTCAAGGCCGTGGCCGGCGGAGGCGGCAAGGGGCTGCGGCGGGTGGAGTCCAGCGACGAAATACGCTCCGCCTACCGCGCGGCGCGCTCCGAGGCGGCCTCGTCCTTCGGCGATTCCCGGCTCTACGTCGAGAAGTACCTGGAGCGCTGCCGCCACATCGAGGTCCAGCTCCTCGCCGACATCTACGGCCGGGTGCTGCACCTGTTCACCCGCGAATGCTCGATCCAGCGCCGCCACCAGAAGATCATCGAGGAATGTCCCGCGCCGACCATCGACCTCCGCATGCAGAAGGCCATGGGCAAGACCGCGGCGCAGGGGGCGAAGGCGCTCGGCTACACCGGCGTCGGCACCATGGAGTTCCTGGTGGACCGCCACAAGAACTACTACTTCCTGGAGATGAACACCCGCCTGCAGGTGGAGCACGCCATCACCGAGCGGGTCATGGGCATCGACCTGGTGAAGGCGCAGATCCACGTCGCTTCGGGAACGCCCCTGTCCTGGTCGCAGCGCCAGATCCGGCCCACCGGGCACGCCATCGAATGCCGCATCTACGCCGAAGACCCGGAGACCGACTTCATGCCCTGTCCGGGAAAGATCGAGGGGCTGCGGTTGCCCGAGGGGTTCGGCATCCGCAACGACTGCGGCGTCTACGAGGGCGCCGAGATCCCCATCCACTACGACCCCATGATCGCCAAGCTCATCGTCTGGGGCGAGGACCGCGCCGAGGCCATCCGGCGCCTCAAGCGCGCCCTGCGCGAGTACCAGGTCCGGGGCGTCAAGACCAACATCCCGTTCCACCAGTGGATGCTGCGCCACCCCCAGTTCATCGAAGGGGACGTCTACACCGGGTTCGTGGACGAGCAGCGGGGGTTCATGGCCATGGAGCAGGTCTACCCGGACCGTCACGTGGCGCTGGCGTCCGCCGCCATCGTGGCGCTCCACCGGGAGCAGGAGCGGGCGCTCCGGATGGTGGAGAAAGGCGCCGCGGAGCAATCGGAGTGGCGCGACGCCGGCCGGCGCGAGGCGCTGCAACGCCACTCGGGCGCGCCCGGCGCGGGGCGCGGCTGGTAGCCTCATGGCGTTCATCGCCAAACTCGGCGGCCAGACCTCGGTGGTGCGCATCACCGAGACCGACAAGTCCCTGTACAAGGTGGTGGTGGACGGCCACGAGTTCATGGTGGACGGGAGGCGGACCGGCCGCAACAACTACTCGCTCTTGATCGACAACCGCTCCTTCGAGGTGGACGTGGACACCACCGAGGACGAGTACCGGGTGCTGCTGGACGGCCGCACCTACCACATCAGCATGTCCGACGAACGGCAGGTCCGGGTCGGCGGACGGCAGTCCGGGGTCGAGGTGTCCGGCCGGCAGGAGGTCAGGATCCCCATGCCCGGCAAGGTGGTGGCGGTGCTGGTGAACGAGGGCGACGCCGTGGCCAAGGGCCAGGGACTGGTGATCGTCGAGGCCATGAAGATGGAGAACGAGGTGCGGGCGCCCGGCAACGGCGAGGTCAAGGAGATCCGCGTCAAGGCCGGGGAGTCGGTGGAATCCGGACAGGTGCTCGTGATCGTGGAATAGGCGCGGAGGCGCCGGGCCGCGGGCAGGCGGACCCCGCGTGCATCCCGCTAGCCGCCGTCCTCCTCCCGGTTCACGCCGTCCTTCCGCCGCATGAAGTAGACCAGCACGATGGTGAGGCCGTAGAGCGCGGTCAACGGTAGCGCCAGCAGCACCTGCGAGATCACGTCGGGCGGGGTGAGGACAGCGCCCAGCACCACCATCCCCAGAAACGCGTAGGGGAACTGCCGCATCATCATGCGGTGATCGATGAGCCCCACCCGGGCCAGGAACACCCCCGCCACCGGCAGCTCGAAGACGACTCCGAAGGCCAGCATGAGCTTGGCAGAGAACGACAGGTACTCGCTGACCCGGATCGCCGGGCGGATGTCGAGCTGCTGGTACTGCTCCAGGAAGAAGCGGTAGCCGATGTCGAAGATCACCACGTAGCAGAAGCCGGCTCCCAGCAGGAAGAACAGAGTGCCGAAGAAGACGAAACCCTTGGTGTAGCGCCGCTCGCGGCTGTAGAGGCCAGGCGCCACGAACTTCCACGCGTGCCACAGCAGCACCGGCAACGCCAGGAAGATGGCCGCCACGAACGCCACCTTGAGCTTGGCGAAGAAAGCCTCGGCGACGCCGGTGCCGATGACCGTGAGGCCGGAGGCCTCCAGCCGCAGCAGCGGCGCGGTCATGAAGGTGATGAGGCGGTCCGCGGTCAGGTAACAGGCGATGAAGGCCGCCAACACGGCCAGAGAGGACTTGATGAGCCGGGACCGAAGCTCCTCCAGGTGCGCGGTCAGGGGCATGCTGGAGTCGTCCGCCAGCCGCTCCCCCTCCCCGCTCGCTCCTCCGTCCGCGTTCACTCTTTCCTGGTGGGATCGCCCGCCGGAGATATGGTATTGGCCGGCGCGCCTTCTCCGGTCGGCTCGGCAGCGGCGGTGTCTTCGCTGTCGGGACGGGTGTCGATCTCGTCCGCGGCGGCCTGCATCTCCCGCTTCACGTCGTCAGTCGTCCGGCGGAACTCGGCGAGCCCCCGTCCCAGGGCGCGCGCGATCTCCGGCAGTTTCTTGGGCCCCAGCACGATCAGGGCCACCGCCAGGATCAAGAGCAGCTCCGGCATTCCGATACCAAACATTCCGACTCCCAGACGCTAGGACACTAGGCTAAGGCATTTGCCGGGGCGAGTCAAAGAACTCAGACAGGCAGACCATGGCGCCGCATGACGGAGACCAAGTCCGCCACAAACGGTCGGTCACGGTCAGAATGGGATACAAAAATCTCCTTCGGCAGCATGACCTCAGGGGGTCTCCTCTGCCGAAGCCGGGGATTGAGCCGTCTTCAGAAGTGCCTGTGAAATCTGGTTGATCCCTTCCTCCTCGGTGAACTCTTCCATGTCGATCATGCGAAGGCGCCGAAGAATCCAGGGGACGTTTCCGTCCGGTTTCCCTGCAAGAACCGGGACAAGGCGTTCGCGATAACGGCGTTCGCCTAAAGCATACTCAATCTCCCAACGGACCCAAGGCGACCGCAGTGCATCCGGGGTGAGGAAAACGACCATGGCCTCCGACTCCTTCAACGCCTCCGCGATCTTGTCGGCCCAGTTGTCGCCAGGCAGGATCTCGCGGCTGGCGTCCCACACCTCCAAGCCGACCTTTTCCAAGCCTGCTTCGACCTTCCTGACCAATGAGTCATCTGTCTGCGCGTGGCTGATGAAGACTTTCATGCTCGGACCCCCTTGTTGCCTTCCAATCATTATCTTTCTTCGCTTGAACCGATGCAAGTGTGTGGTCTCCGGGAGGCGACGGCCGTTCTTTGACTCCGCGTCCTGCACGGTGGTACATTGCGCGGAACATGCCCCGTTCCGCCATTGTGACCGATCCGGTGTTCCTGAAGCACGAGCCCGGCCCGTATCATCCCGAGAGCCCGCAACGTCTCAAGACCCTCCTCGATCTCGCCGGCGAGGTCGTGGAGAGCGGCGGCGCCTACGAGCTTCTGCCGTTGCGCACCGCGGTCCAGGAGGAGCTGGAGCTGTGCCACGGCGCGGCCTACATCGACCTGGTCCGCTCCACCTCCGGGCACAACCGGTTCGCGCTGGACGGGGATACCGTCACCTGCCGCGACTCCTTCGGCGTGGCGCTGATGGCGGTGGGAGGGTTCCTGCAACTGCTGGACGCGGTGGCGGCGGCCGAATACGCCAACGGCTTCACCATGGTGCGGCCGCCGGGACATCACGCGCTGAGAGACCGGGGCATGGGGTTCTGCCTGTTCAACACGGTGGCCATCGGCGCCCGGTATCTCCAGAAGGCCCACGGCGCGCGCCGGGTGGCGGTCATGGACTGGGACGTGCACCACGGCAACGGCTCGCAGGACGCCTTCTACGACGATCCCTCGGTGCTCTTCCTGTCCACGCACCAGTACCCCTACTATCCCGGAACCGGGGCCGCCGACGAGGTGGGCAGCGGCAAGGGAGAGGGGTACACGGTGAACGTGCCGCTGCCGGCGGGCTGCGGCGACGCCGAGTACCTGGCGGTGTTCCGGGAGATCATCGTCCCGGCCATCGAGCGCTACGAGCCCGACTGGCTGCTGGTATCGGCCGGCTTCGACTCGCACCGCGACGACCCGCTGGCGGCCATGGGGGTCACCGAAGGGGGCTTCGGCGTCATGGCCGGCGCGATGTTGGAGCTGGCCCGCAAGCACACCGGCGGCAAGATCGCTTTTCTCCTGGAGGGCGGTTACGACCTCTCCGCCCTGCGCAACTCCGTGGCCGTGGTGCTCGACCGCATGCAGTCGGCCGAAGCCGCGCCGCTGGAACCCGGCGGCGAACGCATCGCCCCGCGCATCCGGGAGGTGCTTCAAATCCACGAGAAGTATTGGTAGAGCCCCTGGAAACGGGTGCAACCGGCTCATTCCAGAACACACACCATGGGAAATCACGGCGGACGCAGAGTGGTCGTTACCGGCATGGGAATGCTGACCCCCCTGGGCATCGGGGTGGAGGCCAACTGGGAGGCGGTCCAGGCCGGGCGTTCGGGTATCGGCCCCATCACCCGCATCGAGGACATCGAATCGTTCTCCAGCCGCATCGGCGGCGAGGTGAAGGGTTTCGATCCCCAGGACTTCATCGAAGCGCGCGAAGTCAAGAAGATGGACCTGTTCATGCAGTATGCCCTGGCCGCGGCCCAGCTTGCGGTCGAGGACAGCGGCTTCTCGGTGGACGGCGACGAGGCGTTCCGGGCCGGATCCATCGTGGGCGTGGGCTTCTGCGGCATCGCCACCATCGAGCACTACCACGAAGTGTACATGAAGCAGGGTCCGCGCAGGATCTCTCCGTTCTTCATTCCCAAGGTCATCTCCAACCTGGCGCCGGGCCAGATCGCCATCCGTTACGGCCTGAAGGGGGTCAACTGGACGCCCACCTCCGCGTGCGCGTCCGGCAACAACGCCTTGGGAGAGGCCTTCCACCTGATTCGCGACGGGCGGCAGGACGCCGTCATCGCCGGCGGCACCGAATCCGCCACCACCCCGCTGGGACTGGGCGGGTTCGCCGCCATGAAAGCGCTATCCACGCGCAACGACGAGCCGGAGCTGGCCAGCCGGCCGTTCGACAAGGAGCGGGACGGATTCGTCATGTCCGAAGGCTCGGGCATGCTGGTGCTGGAGGAGCGCGAACGCGCCGTCCGCCGGGGCGCCAGGATCTATGCCGAGATGATCGGCTACGGCACCAACGGCGACGCCTATCACATCACCTCCCCTGCCCCGGAAGGCGAGGGCGCCGCCCGCTGCATGGCGCTGACCCTGGAGGACGCCGGGGTCGCGCCCGGCGCCGTGGACTACATCAACGCTCACGGCACCTCGACGCCGTACAACGACGCCAACGAGACCGCGGCCATCAAGACGGTCTTCGGCGACCACGCCCGCACCGTCGCGGTAAGCTCCACCAAGTCCATGACCGGCCACCTGCTGGGCGCGGCCGGCGCCGTGGAGGCCATCTACAGCGTGCTGGCGCTGCAGCACGGCATGCTGCCGCCCACCATCAACTACGAGACGCCGGACCCCGACTGTGACCTCGACTACGTGCCCAACGAACCGCGGCAGGCGGACGTCGGAGTCGCCCTTTCCAACTCCTTCGGATTCGGCGGCACCAACGCGTGCATCCTGCTCAGGAAGGCGACATGACACAGACAGCACCGCGAAGCGTCATACGGGGCACTGGCTCGGCCGTTCCCGCCACCGTGGTCACCAACCACGACCTCGCCAGGATCGTCGATACCAGCGACGAATGGATCACCACCCGCACCGGGATCAAGGAACGGCGCGTGCTGGAGGAGGATCAGGCCGCCTCGGACCTGGCGTTGCGAGCTTCGCAGCGGGCGCTGGAGGACGCCGGCGTCGCCGTCGATGATCTGGACGCCATCATCGTCGGCACCTGCACCGCGGACTACCAGTTCCCCAGCCTGGCCTGCGTGCTGGAAGCCAAGCTGGGGGCCAGGGACGTGTTCTCCTTCGACGTGAACGCCGCCTGCTCGGGCTTTCTGAACGCGTTGTCGGTGACCGACATGTTCATCCGCTCCGGCCGGATCCGCAACGCCCTGGTGGTGGGCAGCGACGTGCTGAGCCGCTTCCTCGACTGGCAGGACCGCACCACCTGCATCCTGTTCGGCGACGGCGCCGGCGCCGCGGTGGTCAGCGCCAGCGACAACGGGGACGGCCGGGGCATCCTCAGCAGCCGGCTGCAGACCGACGGCTCCTATGCCGAGACGCTCTACATACGGGCCGGGGGCTCCAGGAAGCCGGCCACGGCGGAGACCGTGGAGAAACGGGAGCACTCCATCTTCATGAACGGCAAGGAAGTCTTCAAGGTGGCGGTGCGGTCCATGGAAGATATCAGCCGCCGGGTCCTGGACGACGCCGAGCTGTGCGTGGACGACGTCTCCCTCGTGGTGCCCCACCAGGCCAACCGCAGGATCATCACCGCCCTGGCCGCGCGTCTCGGCATCCCCATGGAAAAAGTCATCGTCACCGTGCACAAGTACGGCAACACGTCCGCGGCGTCCATCCCCGTGGCCCTCGACGAGGTGCGGCGGGAGGGGCGCATCGCCGACGGCGACATCGTGCTGCTGAACGCCTTCGGCGCCGGCTTCGCCTGGGGCGCCGCAGTCATCCGGTTCTGACCGTCCTTCCCGCGGAATCGCCTCCCTCCACGTGGTCCCGGCCGAAGCCTTCGCCCTCGCCTGCGGGCTCTTCACCGCCATCAACCTGATCCTGCTCAAGAAGGGGCTGGCGCACGGCAACCCCGTCACCGCCATCGTCATCTCCCTGGCCATCAACGTGGTGTCGTTCTGGAGCTTCGTCCTGGCGGTGCTGCCGTGGGACCGGATCCTGCGTCCGGAGCTTCTTATCTTCGTGCTGGTGGGCCTGATCCAGCCCGGCGGCACCCGCTACCTGGCCTACCTGAGCGTGGAGAAGGTCGGGGTGGCGGTGACGGCGCCGCTCCGGGCCACGACGCCGCTGTTCTCGTCGCTGATGGCCATCGCGGTGCTGGGCGAGCAGCTCACGCCGGCGGTGGGCGCGGGAACGGCGCTGGTGGTCTTCGGCATCACCCTGCTCAGCCTGCGCGAGGAAAAGACCGGCGCGTGGATGAACATCCTGGTCGCCCTGCCGCTCCTGAGCGCCTTCGTGGCCGGCTCCACCCAGGTCATCCGCAAGATCGGCCTGGCGCAGATCACCCTGCCGATCCTGGGGGCCGCCACCACCACCGGCACCTCCCTGGTCGCCGTCGCCGTGTCGCTGACCGTCTCGCGCAACTGGTCCATGGTCCGCTTCGACCGGCGCTCCCTGGGCTATTTCCTCCTCGCCGGCTGCGCGGTGACCCTGGGTGTCGCCAGCGTGTTCATGTCCCTGCACCTGTCGGACGTCGTCATCGTCGCCCCGCTGGCGAGCCTGAGCCCGCTCTACAGCCTGGTGCTGTCAGCGGTGTTCCTGCGCGAAGTGGAGGTGATTACCGTGAGGAAGGTGGCGGCCGCGGGTCTCATCGTGCTGGGGGTGGTGCTGATCACCGCGATACGGTGAGGTGTTGAAAATCCCCGCGCGCCGGGCCACATTCGGCTGCGAAGGAGGCCGACATGAAAAAGATATCCAGCGAGCACGTCGCCGCCAACAGCGGCTGGTCCGGGGACCTCAAGGAGGGGCAGATCATCCGCATCATCGCCATGTCCACGGTGGACTTCCTGGTGCTGGACCGGGACAACCTGCGGGAGCGGTTCGACCAGGCCCGCACCAAGGTCTACAACGGGAAAATCTTCCTGAGCACCGGCGACAAGCTGATGTCCCGGGACAACCAACACTTCATGACCATCGTGGCGGACACCTTCGAGGAAGGCACCCACGACCTGCAGAAGGGAATGTGCAGCGGACGCCGCTTCCAGTTGGCCAAGGAGGAGGGGCGGCTGCGGGAGTACTACCACCGGGACTACCGGGACGACGAGATCCCGGACCACGGCTGCTGGGAGAACCTGTCCGGGGCGCTGGCGCCCTACGACATCGCGCCGGAGGATATTCCGAGCCCCTTCAACCTCTTCCAGCACATGATCATCGACGGCAAGACCGGGCTGATGCAGCACACCGCCATCCGGCCTGCGGCGCCCACCAACGTGGACATGCGCGCGGAGCGGGACCTTCTGGCGGCCTTCAGCGCGTGCCCGGACATGCCGGTGGGGGGAAAGCCGGTGGATGTGGAGATCTACGAGGAGGAGTGACGGCAGACCTACCGCTCCCCGCCCCGCCTGGATTCCGGCTTTCGCCGGAATGACGGGTTCGGGCATTGTCGGCAGCGGCCGTTACTCGAAGCCCATGCGGCGGCCCCAGTTGGAGGGGTCCTTGAGGAAATCGACGATCTGGTCCCGGTTCTCCTGAGAGAAGAACTGCGTCTCTTCGCCGGCGTCCAGGACGTCGTCCCAGTTGGACAGGGTGTGCAGGCTGATGTCGTGGTCGCCCAGGTTCTTCTTTCCCTCGTGCATGTCCAGATTGTCGGAGCTGTACTCGAAGACACAGAGGCAGTGAGTGATGCGCGCCTTCTGGGCGCGGACCCCGATGTTGAAGCGGAGCTTGCTGAAGCCGTCGGTCACCAAGTCCTCCACCAGCGTGACCCGCTGGCCCTCGCCAAGGACGCCTTCGATCTGGTTGGTGTGCCCGTAGCCCTTGGGGTTCTTGCGGATGTAGATCATGGGCTTCCGCAGGTAGTGGGAGACGAAGGCGGCATAGGGAATGCCCGCGGTCTCGCCCCCGGCCACCACGTCCATGTTGTCGAGGCCGATGTCGCGGCGCGCGATCTGCGCCAGCGCCTCCAGGATCTCGTCCCGGGCCTCCGGGAAGGACAGCAGACGGCGGCAGTCGATGTAGACCGGCGAGACCCGGCCCGAGACGAACACGAAGGGTCTTTCGTCGTACACCTGGATGGACTGCGTGCTCAGCAGCAACTCGGCGATTCTCTTTCCGGTCTCGGACATGGATGCGGTTCTTATCACGGCGGATGAGCCTTTGCCAGACGTTGTTTACGTCCGTCCTTTCCTGTTACCATGCTTCCTCTCCCGATCGGTCGAGTCGTCGGATGGAAGTCCCCGAAATCAATAGAGACAGGCTCTTGCGCGACCTCAACGCGGTGTCGCGCATCGGCCTGGGCGAGGGCGGCGCGGTCACGCGGCTGGTGTTCTCGGTGCACGAGCTGCGATCCCGGCAACTGCTGGTCCACCTGATGAACCAGGCCGGCCTGGACGTGCACGTGGACGCGGCGGGGAACATCTTCGGGCGGCTGGCGGCGGCACGGGAAGGACCGGCGGTGCTGGCCGGGTCGCACCTCGATTCGGTGGTCCAGGGGGGGCGGTACGACGGCCCGGTGGGGGTCATCGGCGCCCTCGAAGCGGTGCGCACCATCAAGGAGAGCGGCGTTTCCCTGCCGGCGCCGCTGGAAAGCGTCTGCTTCGTCGGCGAGGAATCCAGCCGTTTCGGGTTCGCCACCCTGGGCAGCAGCCTGGTGGCGGGCGACGTCACCATGGACGACTTCGCCAACGCCGTGGACGCGGGCGGCAACCGGCTCGAGGACGTGCTGTCGAGCCTGGGCATCTACCGGGAGAACCTCGACTCGCTGAAACGGGATCCCGACACGGTCAAGGCCTACCTCGAACTCCACATCGAGCAGGGACCCGTGCTCGAATCGAAGAAGAAGAAGATCGGCGTGGTCACGGCCATCGCCGCCCCGAGCCGGTTCAGGGTGGTCTTCAAGGGGCAGGCGGACCACAGCGGCACCACCCCCATGGAAATGCGCAAGGACGCGCTGGTGGCCGCGGGATACCTCATCACCTACATCGACGAGGTCTGCCGGGAACATTCCGCCACGGAGAAGGGCCGGGTGGTGGGCACGGTGGGCGCGGTCAAGGTGGAGCCGGGGGTCATCAACGCCATACCCGGCCGGGCGGAACTGCAGGTGGACGTGCGCAGCATCACCTCCGCCTCCAAGCGCAAGGTGGCCGGGCTGATCCGGAAGCGGGCCCGGCAGATCGCCCGGGAGCGGGGCGTGAAGGCCGAGATCGTGACCATCCGGGACGAGGAGCCGGTGGCCATGCACCCGGGCGTGATCGCGCTCATCCGCGGCATGTGCGAGGAACGCGACGTTCCCTTCGAGGTGATGCCGTCGGGGGCTGGGCACGACGCCATGCAGATGGCCCGGGTCGCGCCCACCGGCATGATCTTCATTCCCAGCACCAACGGCGTCAGTCACAACCCGACGGAGTGGACCGACCCCGAGGACATCTGCCTCGGAACCCAGCTCCTTGTGGAAGCCATCCTGAGAGCCGCTCATGCAGAAATCTAGGCCGGCCAAGACCACCCGCGTGCTCAGCGCGGCGCAGATCAAACGGGTCCTCACGGGCTTTGCCCGACGCATCTCCGAGGACTACCGGGACTCCGGCTCGCTGGCGTTCATCGGCATCCGCACCCGGGGCCCGACCCTGGCCCGGCGGGTGGCGGATATCCTCGGGCAACGGCACGCCTTGCAGGTGCCAGTGGGCGAACTGGACATCACCCTCTACCGCGACGACCTCAACACGCTGCTCCCCAAGGGACGCATCGACGCTACCCACATCCCGTTCGAGGTCACCGACAGGACCCTGATCCTGTTCGACGATGTCCTCCATACGGGCCGCACCGTGCGCGCCGCCGTGGACCACCTGATGGCCCTGGGCCGGCCCAAGGCCATCTTCCTGGCCGTGTTGGTGGACCGGGGCGGACGGGAACTGCCCATCGAGGCCCGTCTGGTGGGCAAGGAGGTCGACGTGTCGAAGGGCGGCGACGTGCGCGTCAGGGTCGCGGAAATCGACGAAGCCGACGAGGTGGTCGTGGTGTAGGCCCTTCGTCCGGCGGGTGTCGAGACGGAGTCAGCAGCGCGCAATTCGCCCGAAAAATTGCCGAAAACGGGCATCCAAAACCGCTTGACATATGTTCGCAATACCCGTAAGACGCAGGGCTTGACCGAATCGGAGCCCCATTCCCGCGCCCATCGAATTCCATGAGCAAGACACAAGAGATACCCCTCGAAGACACCGACGATTCGTTTGCAGCGTCGGTGAGAGCCGCCTACAACCGCCACCGCATCGGCATCAACTTCTGCCTGTCCGTGGTCTTGGCCCTGTTGACGTGGGAGTTCATCGACTTCATCTTCGACGACCCCGACTTCTTCACCGGCCCCGTCGCGGTGGCAATCGAGTTCACCGTGCTGATCTACGAGCCCCGCTTCTGGGAGCACGTGAGCTACAGCAGCACCGAACTCGTGTACGGCTTCGCCTTGGCCACGTTTCTCGGGGTGGTCATCGGCGCAGGGGTGGCCTTCAGCCGGACCCTGGACGAGATGTTCTCCCCCATCCTGGTGGGTCTCTACGCCACGCCGCGCTCGGTGGCCGCACCGCTGTTCATCATCTGGCTGGGGCTGGGCATCGCCTCCAAGGTCGGCGTCATCACCCTGGCCTCGGTCTTCCCCGTGATCATCAACACCCAGGCCGGCATCAAGAACGTCCAGGGCGAGTTCCGCATGCTGGGCCGGGCGTTCAACATTTCCTTCTGGGCCATGCTGACCAAGATCATCGTGCCGGGATCGATGCCGTTCCTGATCGCGGGCCTTCGGCTCGGCTACTCCCGGTCCGTGGTCACCATCATGGTCGCAGAGCTGTTCGGCGCCGAGGCCGGCATCGGCTACATGATCGACCACGCCACGCAGACGTTCCACGTGGCCGAGATGATGGTGGGCATCTCGCTGCTGACCATCATGGGCATCGCCGGCAACGAGGCGCTGAAGTTCGTCGAGCGCTGGGCCACGCCTTACAGAAAGACCCTGGTGTAGGTCGAAAGAGCCGGAAGCAGGACCATGGAAGCCTTGTCAAACCTTTATCAGCAGCAGCGCAAGTGGCTGAACGCCTTCTTCGGTTTCGCCATCGTTGCGGCGTTCTGGCAGTTCGCGGACTGGCAGGTGGGCAGCGAGCTGTTCTTCGTGGGCCCGTGGCGGGTCGTCACCTACACCTACGAGCTCTTCGCCAGCGGCGAGATCCTCGACGATCTTCAGATCAGCGGCATCGAGTTCTTCTGGGGCTACGCCGTGGCCGCGGCCTCGGGCATCGGCTTCGGCATGGTGTTCGGCATCAGCCGGGTGTTCCGGGAGTTCTTCGATCCCTGGCTCAGCGCCATCTACGCCACCCCGTCGGTGGCCCTGGCCCCGCTCATCATCATCTGGTTCGGCGTGGACCTCACCGCCAAGATCGTCATCGTCCTCATCACCGCGGTGGTCCCCATCGTCCTGAACACCTACACGGGGGTGCTGAGCGTCGGCAAGGAGTTCCAGACCCTGGCCAACTCGTTCTGCATCCCCCAGCGCCAGATCCTCTACAAGATCCTGATTCCGGGTTCGCTCCCGTACATCGTCACGGGGCTGCGCCTGGGCATCTCCCGCGGGATCGTCGGCGTCGTCGTGGGAGAATATTTCGGCGCCTATGCGGGCCTCGGCTATCAGCTTTTCAAGGGGCTCGACACCTTCAACATGCCGCTCATGATGTCGTGCGCGGCCATGCTCGCCGGCACCGGCGTGATCTTCAACCAGGTCATCCTCATGATCGAGCGCCGCATGGCGCCCTGGCGTGATACCCAACTACAGGAGTAGTCCGTGTCGTCATCGATTCAGGTAGAACAGGTCCACAAAACATTCATGAAACCCACCGGAGAGACGGTCCACGCCGTGGGCGGGATCGACATGGATCTCCGGCCGGGGACGTTCTATTCGTTCGTCGGTCCCAGCGGATGCGGCAAGACGACCATGCTGCACATGATCCACGGACTGCTTCCGCCCACCCGGGGCCGCATCCTTCTGGACGGGGACGAGGTGGTCGGCCCGACGCCCAACAAGGCCGTGGTGTTCCAGCAGGCCCTGCTGCTGCCTTGGCGCAACGTGACCGACAACATCAAGTTCGGTATCGAGAACGACCGCACCAAGAGCGCCACGGAGAAGATGGAAATCTGCGACAAGTACACGCAGATCGTCGGCCTGCGCGGCTTCGAGAGCCACTACCCCCATGAACTGTCCGGCGGCATGCAGCAGAGGGTGAACCTCGCCCGGGCACTGGCCGTGAATCCCGAAATCCTTCTGATGGACGAGCCCTTCGCATCGCTGGACGCACAGACGCGCCTGCTCATGCAGGAAGAGCTCCAGCGCATGGTGGACTGGAAGAACTCCGGCAAGATCGTGATTTTCGTCACCCACGATATCGAGGAAGCCGTCTTCCTTTCCGATATCGTGTTCTGCTTCAGCTTCCGGCCCGGCACCATCATGAAGGAGATCAAGGTCCCGTTCCCCACCCCCCGCACACTACGAGTCAAGGAAGAACCCGAGTTCCTGCAGATCAAGCACGACATTTGGGAGCTGCTGGCGGACGAAGCCCGCAAGGCCATGGAGGAATAGTCTGCAGTTCGCCAGGCGAGCGCCATTCCTATGCACCGGCAATGACGCGAAGTTCTGGGCTGAGTCTCACAAACAAGGAGGGAAGCCGATGAAAACTGAACTTGTCGCAGGAAGAGTCGCCGCAGCCCTGTTGGGAGCAAGCCTGTTATTCGCCGGCCACGCGCTGGCCCTGGAGAAGCTGCGTATCCCGGTGGCGTCCCCCAACTCGAGCACCGCGCTGGTGCAGCAGATGGGCATATACAAGGGCTGGTTCAAGGAGATCGGCTACGACGCCGCGGTCTACTCGGTGTCGGGCGGCGAGAACGCCGCCGTGCTGGCCCTGGAACGGGGTCAACTCCCCTTCTTCAGCTCGGACGACGTCGTTCCCCTGGCCATTCGTCCCGGCAGCAACATCCGGGTCGTCGGCACCTTGATGAACACGCTGCCCTACTGGCTGGTGGGCGGCAAACACGTCAAGTCGTACAAGGACCTGCCAAGGCCCGTGAAAGTAGGTATCAGCTCTCCCACCTCGGGCAATGTCTACGTGTCCCTCAAGCTGCTCGAGACCGCCGGCATCCACAGAAAGGACGTGCGCCTGGTGAAGGTCGGCGGGTCGTCGGCGCGCTTGGCGGGCGTCAAGGCGGGCAAGATCGACGTGGGGTCGCTCACCTTCGGCAACATGCTGCGCGCCAGGGAAGCGGAACTGACGATCCTCGGCGCCGCCAACCAGTTCGTGAAGGAGTACGCCTTTACGCAACTCGGCATGAACAGGAACTACATCAAGGACAATCCGGACAAGGCCACGGCCATGTTCGGCACCCTCGTCCGCGGGTGTGCGTACGTCAACGACCCGAAGAACAGGGAAGAGGTGATGCACGTCCTCACGAAGGTCATGCGCAACAAGCCGAGCCTGGCCAAGGAGATGTACGAGATCGAGGTGATCGAGAGCAAGCACATCCCGGACCGCTGCCAGGGCACCGAGGCGGGCATCAAGGCCTTCCTCGATTCGGCCTTCTGGACCAAGTCCATCCCGGCGGACACCAAGGTTCCGCCCATCGACCAGATCCTGTTTCCCGAGTTCTACGCCAAGGGCCTTGCCTGGTACAACAACAAGGGCTGGATGAAAAAGTAGCAAAGGAGGACTACTCATGAAATCCAAGCGCATTTGGAAAACAATCGCCGCAGCCTTTCTGGGAGCCGGTCTGCTATTCGGTGGCCAAGCGCTCGCGATGGAGGATCTCCGCATCCCGGTCGCGATGACCAGCACCACCACGGCGCTGGTGGAGCAGACCGCCATCTACAAGGGCTTCTTCAAGGAAATCGGCTATAACGCCAGGGTCTACTCGGTATCGGGTGGTGAGAACGCCGCCGTCCTCGCCCTGGAACGGGGCCAGCTCCCCTTCTTCGGCTCGGACGACAACATCCCCCTCGCCATTCGGCCGGGCAGCAACATCCGGGTCATTGGCAGCGAGATGAACGTGCTGCCGTACTGGCTCGTGGCCGGGAAACACGTCAAGGCATACAAGGACCTGCCGCGGCCGGTGAAGGTCGGGATCAGCTCTCCCACCTCGGGTAACGTCTACGTGTCCCTCAAGCTGCTCGAGGCGGCCGGCATCCCCCAAAAGGACACCCGGCTGGTCAAGGTCGGCGGATCGTCGGCGCGGCTGGCGGGCGTCAAGGGCGGCAAGATCGACGTGGGCTCGCTGACCTTCGGCATGATGCTGCGCGCCAAGAAGGCGGACCTGTCGATCCTCGGCGCGGCGAACCAGTTCGTCAAGGAATACGCATTCCTGCAGCTCGCCATGAACAAGAACTACATCAAGGACAACCCGGACAAGGCCGAGGCCATGTTCGGCACCCTGATCCGCGGGTGTGCCTTCGTGAACGACCCCGCAAACAAGGAAGAGGTGATGCACGTGATCACGAAGGTCATGCGCAACCCTGATGACATCGGCGCAGAGATGTACAACATCGAGGTGGCCGGAGGGTCCATACCCAGCCGGTGCCAGATCACGGAGTCGGCTATCAAGGCGTACATCGAGTCTGCCGTCTGGAGCAAGTCCATCTCGGCGGACACCAAGATACCGCCGGCCAGTCAGATCATGTTCCCCGAGTTCTACGACCGCGCCCTGGCCTGGTACAAGAACAAGGGCTGGACGAAGAAGTAACGGAGTACGGGCCGCCTCCGGCGCCACGGTGCCGGAGGCGGCCTTTTTTCATGCGCTGCGCCGCAGCGCTTAACCAAGGAGGAAACGCATGAGGGAGAAGTGCATCGTCAAGGGGGTCGTCGCCGCCCTGTTGGGCGCGCTACTGCTCTGGGGCGGTCAGGCGCTCGCGTTGGAGAAGCTCCGCATTCCGGTGGCGCAGACCAACTCCACCACGTCGCTGGTGGAGCAGGTGGGCATCCACAAGGGTTTCTTCAAGGACATCGGCTACGACGCCAGGGTCTACTCGGTATCAGGTGGTGAGAATGCCGCGGTCCTCGCTCTGGAACGGGGTCAGCTCCCCTTCTTCGGCTCGGACGACAACATCGCGCTGGCCATTCGGCCGGGCAGCAACATCCGCATCGTCGGCACCGAGTTGAACACCCTGCCCTACTGGCTCGTAGGCGGGAAGCACGTCAAGTCCTACAAGGACCTGCCGCGGCCGGTGAAGGTGGGCATCAGCTCTCCCACGTCCGGCAACGTCTACGTCTCCCTCAAGCTGCTGCAGAACGCGGGCATCCCGGAGAAGGACGTGCGTCTGGTCAAGGTCGGCGGATCGTCCGCGCGGTTGGCAGGCGTCAAGGCCGGCAAGATCGACGTGGGCTCGCTCACCTTCGGCAAGATGCTGGCGGCACGCGATGCGGGGTTGACCGTTCTCGGCGCCGCGGAACAGTTCGTCAAGGAATATGCGTTCCTGCAGCTCGCCATGAACAAGAACTTCATCAAGGACAACCCCGACAAGTCCGTCGCCCTGTTCGGCACGCTCATTCGCGGATGCGCCTTCGTTAACGACCCCAAGAACGCCGAAGAGGTGCTGAACGTCTACCAGAACGTGATGCGCAACAAGCCGCACATCGCCAAGAAGATGTACGAGATCGAGGTGGTGGAAGCGAAATCCATCCCCGACCGCTGTCAGGCGACCGCAGGGGGCATCAAGGCGTACATCGATTCGGCTTTCTGGACCAAGTCCATCGCCAAGGACACCAAGATCCCGCCGATGAAGGACATCATGTTCCAGGAGTTCTACGACAAGGCCCTGGCCTGGTATAACAACCAGGGGTGGAAGAAGTAGGATAGAAGCAGGATCGACGGCTCGCGCCGTCACCAAATGCGAGGAAGGGACCCTCTCGATGTCGCGGGACATCGGGAGGGTCCCTTTCACGCAAGCAGTTGCAGCGCCGCGGCGGCGTACACCCGGGCCGCCCGGCGCACCTGCTCCAGCGGCACCACCTCGGCGTCGGTATGAGCGAAGGCCAGGTCTCCCGGGCCGAACATGACGGTCTCGATGCCCTTCTCGTTCAGGTAGCCCGCGTCCAGCGCCGCGGGGAACCAGAGCGGCGGACCGGTCTCCCTTGCCTGCCCGCGCGCCGCCTCCAGAGCCGCCGCCACCGCGCTTTCTTCCGAAACCTCCGCGGGATACATGAAGTTGCCCTGAGTGACCTCCACCTCCCAGGGCTCAAGGTCGGCTAGGGCCCTGGTGATCGCGGCCAGCGCTTCACCGGGGTCATCGCCCGGCAGTAGACGCCGATCCAGCGTCAGTCGGCAGCGGTCCTGGATGGTGTGCAGGATGTCGGGGCCGCTCTCGATGTGGGTGGCCACCAGGCTCGCCTCCCCTAACTCCGGGTGGGAGAGGCCGTCCACCAGACCGTCCAGGCGCTCCAGCACCGCGCGGGCGCCGTCCACCGCGTTGACCCCGGCCCACGGCGTGCTGCTGTGGCAGGACTTGCCGTGCACCACCACCTCCACATCGATGCGGCCCTTGTTGCCGAGACAGACCCGGTTTGTAGTGCCCAGCCCGACGATGCCGTAACGGGCCGCCAGCCCGTCCTGCTCCAGCATGTGCCGGGCTGCGTCGTGCCGCCCGGTCTCGCCAGCCGTGCTCACGGCGAGCGAAAGCGGCCGCGTCAACTCCCGGCCCGACCGCGTTATCGCGGCCGCGGCCGCCAGCATGGCTGCCAGCGCGGCCTTCTGCTCGCAACCGCCCCGGCCCCACACGCACGGTCCCTCGAGCCCGTGGGGCTCCCCGGTCACGACCTTTCCCGAGAACGGCTCCGGCATGGTGCTCGCCGGGTAGGTCATGGCATAGCCCATGAAGAGCAGTCCCTCCGCCGGATCCGACGTTGCGCCGCCGTGCTCCCAGCGCAGGTTGCCCATGCCGTCGGTCCGCGGCGCCACGCCGGTGAGGGCTTGGAGCCTCGGCGCCACTACGTCGGCGATGAACGCCGTCACCGCCGGATCGGACTCCATGCGCTCCGTGTGCTCCGACGGGACCCGCAGCAATTCGGTGAACAGCGCGTCCAGCTCGGCATTATCGACGTGCTCATCGGCCACGTGGAAGGCTTCGCGCACATCCATGGTCATCCGCCCTCCGGTTCGAATATCTCCACACGAATCGCCTGCCCCCGCCCGGACTCCGGACAGGCGCTGACCGCCACCAGACAGTCCATTTCCGCGCGAAAGTCCACGTGGGCCTCATCCTTCGGGCGGATGAAGGTGTCGAGCAGGGCGCCCGTGTCAGGATCGATGCGCATGGTCTGAAAGATGTTGAACGGGCTGGGGACGTCCACCGGGGCGATGTCCCACGGACGGACGGCCTCGGACAGGTTCTCATAGCACCCGTGTGTGGGAAGGTCCTCCGGCTTCTTCGGGTTGGGGTCCACCCCCTCGATGAATATCCGCCGGGACAGTCCCGCGGCCACCAGCTCGAACCGCTTGCGGCTGCACATGCCCTTCTGCAGGTCGTGCCGCCCTTCCTCGAACGTGTCCGCCACAATGGTCAGCATCGGATTGTTGTCCTTCGACAGGAGCTGATCGCCGGTGCTGATGAAGATCTTGCACTGGTTGGTCTTGGTCCTGGCCTGATCGAACCGCTCGGTCAGGTCATGCAGGTTGAAGGCGACCAAATCCACAATCGACCGGCCTGCCACCCGGATGCACTGGCCAGTTCTCACCGTGAAGGCGCGGCCGGAGTTCTTCGGCACCGTCACACTGCTGAGCACGTTGTCCGACATCTCTCCCCTATACCCCTGGTACCGTGTACAGAGGTCAGTTTATGACGCGGCCATCCGCGAGTAAAGCCTTCTCCCCACTTCCGCTTGCGTTCGGCGTAGCCCCATGCTAACCGGAATTCAGTTGGTATTTCACCAAGGAGACATGCCCATGTTCACCGACAAGGTCGAGTTGAAAGATTTCGAAAAGATGGATCCGGAGTACCAGGATCTGCTGAAGCGGGTTCTCGCGATCCAGTGCGACTGCGAGATCGGGGGGCCGCATCTCTACATCGAGGACATGCTCCCCAACGCGCCGACGAAACTGTACCAGCTCGTGGTGGCGCGGACCGCGGCCGAGGAGGTGGACCACTACCGGAAGATGGCTCGTCTGGCAGGGGACATCGGCGAGGACGTGTCGTACGTGCTGAACTGGCCCAACCAGAAGCGTTACGTGGAGGCCTTCCGCGGCAAGATCACCACCTGGGAAGACTTCGCGGTCTTCGGCTTCCTGATCGACCGGGTGGGCCGCTTCCAGCTCGAGGAGTTCGAGGACTGCAGCTACACCCCTCTCGCGGAGATCCTTCCCACCATGGAGCTGGAGGAGTCGGCCCACATCGCCTTCGGCACCAACCTGACCCGGGAGATGGCTGAAAAAGGAGACGAGTCCAAGGAACGCGTCCAGAAATCCGTCAACTATTGGTACGTCAAGGGTCTGGACATGTTCGGGAAGTCCGACTCGAAACGCTCCGAGCGCTACCGCTACTGGGGGCTCAAGAGGCGCACCAACCGCCAGCAGCGGGAGGAGTACACCGCCGAGATCAACGCTCTCATCACGGACATGGGACTCGAGATCCCCGACCCCAACGAGGGACGGCTCTACACCTGAGGCTGTACAGGAAATGACACAGGCACCCAATACCGTCGAACTGGACGAGCACCTGAAGGACTGCATCACCGCGGTCCACGGCGCCGTCAATCTGGCAATACCCAACATCAAGGACGACAAGATCGTGGACCAGGCCCTCCAGGACTGCCGGGAGGTCCTGGACCTGGTGATGGAGGGGAAGGTTTCCGAGTGGCTGGAGTGACCGCGCCAGAACCCCGACCCGCTCCCGCCGTCTTCTTCGAACCCACGTCATAACCGGCGCTGCCGGCCCCACTACCCTTACCGGAGGTTCCTCCCTTGGACATCGTGGTCTGTGGCAAGATCATCCCTGCCAGCACCGTCACCGTCGAGATCGATCCCGCCACCAAGCGGATGATCCGCAAGGGCGTCGCCCACGAGCTGGACCCGGCCGCGGCCAGCGCCGTGGAAGAGGCCCTGCGGCTGATGGAAAAGGCAGGCGGCACGGTCACGCTCGTGACCATGGGGTTCAACGAGATCACCATCGGCATCCGCACCGCCCTGGCCATGGGGGCCACCTCCGCGGTGCATATCTTCGACGACGCGCTGGCGGGGTCGGACGCCCTGGCGACCGCCAAGGCGCTGGCCGCGGCCATCCGCAAGAAACCCTTCGACCTCATCATCTGCGGCACCGAGAGCAGCGACAGCTATTCCGGCATCGTGCCCGGCCAGCTCGCGCGGCTGCTGGGGGTGCCGCCGGTGACCTTCGCCAACGAGATGACCGTGGAGGGCTCGACCCTGTCCATCAAGCGCCAGAGCGAGACCGGCTACGACGTGGTGGAGGCGGAGCTTCCGGCGCTGGTGACCGTCACCAGCGGCATCAACGAGCCCCGCTACCCGCAGCTCAAGGGCATCATGGCGGCCAAGCGGAAAGAGATCCTGCAAATGTCCGTCGAGGACCTCGGGCTTGCGGCGGACGAAGTGGGCGAGCAGGGCGCCCGGGAGAAGGTGCTGGAGGTCGGCAGGCCGCCGAAGCGCGAGGTCGGCGAGGTGGTGGAGGACGACGGCGAGGGCGGCAAGCGCATCGCCGACTTTCTGGCCGAGGCCAAGGTCATTTAGATGTCGGATATCATTTGGGTCTATGGCGAGGTGGTGGATGACGCCGTCACCTCCACGACGCTGGAGATGGTGACGAAGGCCGCCGCGGTGGGCGCCGCGGAGGCGATCCTGCTCGGTCCGGCTCCCGACGACGCGGTGGAGTTGCTGGGCCGGCACGGCGCCGGCAAGGTCTACCGGTCGGCGGACCCGGTCTTCCGCGACTACCTGACGCTGCCGGCGGCGGCGGTGGTGGAGTCCCTCATCCGGCAGCACAAGCCCGCGGCGGTGCTGCTGGCGTCGAGCTACGGCGGCCGGGACGTGGCCGCGGCCCTGAGCGCCAGCCTCGACTGCGGCGCCATCACCGACGTGGCCGACTTCACCCTGACCAACGGGACCGTCGAGGCGAAGATCCCCGCCTTGGGAGCCAGCTACTGGAACACCGCCACGCTGGTGCACGACGACGTCAAGCTGCTGCTGGTTCGGCCCAAGGCCTTCGAGCCCGCGCCGAATCCCAAAACCCCGGTGGTGGAGGAGGTCGCGCCCCCGGAGGACGCGGAACTCCGCAAGGTCCGGCTCAAGGAGAAGGTCACCGCCAAGGCCGAGGGTCCACAACTCGACAGCGCCAACGTCATCGTCGCCGGCGGACGCGGGCTGGCCGCGGAAGAAAACTTCGACATGCTGCGGGAGCTGGCGGACCTTCTGGGCGGGGCCGTGGGAGCCACCCGGGCCGTGGTGGACTCGGGCTGGGTGCCCTATTCCTTGCAGATCGGCCAGACCGGCAAGACCGTCAAGCCCGACCTCTACATCGCCTGCGGCATCTCCGGCGCGGTGCAGCACCTGGCGGGCATGAAGGACTCCAAGATGATCGTCGCCGTCAACAAGGACGCCGACGCCCCCATCTTCCAGATGTGCGACCTCGGCATCGTGGGCGACGTCTTCAAGGTCGTCCCCCAGTTGATCGAAGAGATCAAGGCGCGCAAGTAAAACCTGTTGACATCGAGTCCCGATCCGTAGTAGTTTTGGGCTGTTCTGCTGACGCATCAGCCAATCCCCCTCGGGATCGAGCCGTAACCGGCCACCGAGGGGTTTTTTGCATCCGCGCTCTTCCGAATACGACGTCGCTCGTTGCTCGCCTCACCGGACGACACGAAACCGTCGACGAGAACGTCACGAATCGACGATACCGTCGATCATGACGGCCGGAGAGTCCTGGAAAACACGTCATTTCAACAACTTGGCGTGGCGGAGGGAGTGGCACGTTGTTTGCGTCTCAAGGACGAAGAAACATCTCCCTGGAATGAGGAACCAACGATGAAGTCACTCACGCTCCTGGACGTCATCAACGCGGTAGGCGAACATGCGGCGACCCCGGACGAATTGAAGGCGGTCGTCATCCACCTCGTCAACAGCGGCAAGGTCAGGCTGGACGGCGATCTCGCCGGTTGCAGGATCGACTTTGGCCCGAACGCGGTGCAACAGCCCGTCATTGTCGGATCCCAAACGGTATTGCCGCAGCAGGCACTGGATGAAGCGGGCTGATCCGTAGCCGTCGTTCCCCGCTTCCTTCCGGCACGGAGTACGCCACGTGTCGGAGATCGCCTCCCCCAACGGGGGGACTCAGCCGTCCAGATCCTCGAAGTAGACCAGGGCGGGCATATTGCGGCGCTGATGGACGATCCGCAGGATGACCGGGTCGTTACCAGCCGCCTTGATTCGTGCAAAGAAGATGACGTGCCTTCCGTAGTTGACTGAGCGCATGCCCGCCCCGAACAGGCTTCGGTCGCGCCCGCGATCCGGATTGGCCATGATGTCCTCGAATGCGCGGACCAATCCCCGATAGTATTTCGCCCACTGTTCGCGGCCCCAAGTGTCCAGCGTGTACCGGCGGATTTCCTCCATATCCTGTCGCGCCAAGCGGGATAGCCGGATGGTCATGCCCTGGAACGCCAGCGGTAGGCTTCCGGATCGAAGCCGTCAGGATCGAAGTCGTCGAATGCCCCCGCCTCCGCTTCGCGCACGGCGTGCTCAAGCTCAGCCTTCAGCGCGTAGAACTGGCGCGCGCCGTCCCGTTCCATCAGCAGCCGGAGCCCCGCCCTCACCACCTCGCTCAGGTTGGCATAGGCGCCGGATTCGATCTGTCCCTTGACGTAGGCTTCCATCGGTGCCGTAAGGTGAACGTTCGGCATTTACCCATCCTCCGTATATCCAATAATATCAGATTCTGACAGATTTTGGCTATACTGGCGGCCGGTCGAGGCTGCGGTACTGGATGGCCTCGGCGATGTGCGGCGGACGGATCTCGTCGGCGCCGGCGAGGTCGGCGATGGTGCGGCTGACCTTGAGGATCCGCACGTAGGCGCGGGCGCTCAGTCCGAGCCTGTTGATGGCGGTCTCCAGGAGTTGTTCCCCGGCTGCGTCCACCCCGCAGTAGCGCCGGACGTCGCGCGCGCTCATGCGCGCGTTGGCGTGGATCCCCGTCGCGCCGAAGCGCGCGACTTGCACCCTTCTCGCTTGGTTGACCCGCTCCCGGACGGCCTCGGAGGGCTCGCCCGGCGCCCGGGACGCCAGCGCCTCGTAGGCCACCGCAGGCACTTCCACCTGGATGTCGATGCGGTCGAGCAGCGGCCCGGACACACGGGAGCGGTAGCGGGTGACCTGCATCGGGGTGCAACGGCATTCCTTGTGCGGGTCCGCGAAGAACCCGCAGGGACAGGGGTTCAGGGCGGCCACCAGCATGAACGCAGCCGGGTAGTCGATGGCGCCGGCGGCCCGGGCGATGGTGATGCGGCCGTCCTCCAGGGGCTGGCGGAGGACTTCCAGGACGTTGCGGCGGAACTCCGGCGCCTCGTCGAGGAACAGCACGCCGTTGTGGGCCAGGGACACCTCTCCCGGCTTGGGCACCGTGCCGCCGCCCACCAACCCGGCGTCGGAGATGGTATGGTGCGGCGCCCGGAACGGCCTGACCGCCACCAGCGCCCGGCCATCCAGCACGCCCGTCACGCTGTGGATCTTGGTGGTCTCGAGGGCCTCCGCCAGGGTGAGGGCAGGCAGGATGGTGGGAAGGCGCTTGGCCAGCATGGTCTTCCCGGAGCCCGGAGGCCCCATCAGCAGGACGTTGTGCCCGCCCGCGGCCGCCACCTCCAGCGCGCGTTTCACGTGCGGCTGCCCGCGGACGTCGCTGAAATCGGCGTCATGGACGGCGTGCCGGCGGAACAGGCGGTCGAGGTCGACCCGGGTCAGCTCGATCTCCCGGTCGCCATTTAGAAACTCCACGACCTCGGCGAGGCTCTCCACGCCGAACACGTCGATATCCCGGATCACCGCGGCCTCGGCGCTGTTGGCCCGGGGCAGGATCAGGCCCTTCAACCCCTCCCGCCTCGCGGCCGCGGCGATGGGCAGCGCGCCGCGCACGGGCTTGACCGCGCCGTCCAGGGAAAGCTCCCCCACCAGCAGGTAGTCGGTGAGGCGCGACGGCTGCACGACGCCCTGGGCGGCTACGATCCCCACTGCCATGGGCAGGTCGTAGCCCGACCCTTCCTTCTTGACGTCCGCGGGTGCGAGGTTGATGGTGATCCGCTGCGGCGGGAACGGGTAGCCGCAGTTCCTCAACGCCGCCCTTACGCGCACCTTGCTCTCGCGCACGGCGCCCTCTGGCAGGCCCACCATGGCCAGTTCCGGGAGGCCCGACGCGATGTCGACCTCCACCGTCACCTTGAGCGCGTCGATGCCGTGAAGCGACGCCCCGTAGATTCTCGCAAGCATGCTCTATTGTTTTATCGGCGGGTCGGCCCGGAACTTAAGCCCGCCCCGGACACGAGAACGGCAAGCACCTGAAATCATTGACCTCCAGGTACCGGGTTCTTCGGCCGGATCAGGACCGGCGGAAACCGGCTTGTAAGCACCGGGAAATCTTGCTAGGACGTGTCATGCACAACATGTTGACGCTGAAATGACCGGGAAGCCCAGGCGGAAGTCTGGGCTTTTTTTGTGCCGTTTCAGCGCCGTTCGCTTCGAGGTGAAGGATGCTCGACCAGGAAGTCCTGCCCATTGGGCTCACGTTCGACGACGTGTTGCTGGTGCCCGCGGAATCGTCGACTCTGCCGCGCGACACGGACGTTTCCACCCGGTTGACGGAGCGCGTCCAGCTCAACATCCCGCTCCTGAGCGCCGCCATGGACACCGTCACCGAGGCCCGGACCGCCATCGCCATGGCCCAGGAGGGCGGCATGGGCTTCATCCACCGCAACATGCCGGTCGAGGCGCAGGCCAGGGAGGTGGAGAAGGTCAAGAAGTTCGAGAGCGGCATGATCTCCGACCCGGTGACCGTGAGCCCGCACCAGAAGATCGCCCAGGCGCGGGAGTTGATGGAGCAGCACGGCATCTCGGGCCTGCCGGTGACGCTGGGCGGCCGTCTGGTGGGCATCCTGACCAACCGTGACCTGCGTTTCGAGAAGAACCCGGACCGTTGCGTCGACGAGCTGATGACCAAGGAGAACCTGGTCACGGTGCCGGACGGGGTGGACCTCGACCAGGCCCAGGAGCTCCTGCACCGCCACCGCATCGAGAAGCTGCTGGTGGTGGACGGCAACTACCGGCTGAAGGGGCTGATCACGGTCAAGGACATCGAGAAGAAGACCCGCCATCCCATGGCCAGCAAGGACGACCGCGGCCAGTTGCGGGTGGGCGCCGCGGTGGGCGTGGGGCCGGACCGGGAGGAGCGCGTGGAGGCGCTGGTGCGGTCCGGGGTTGACGTGGTCGCCGTGGACACCGCCCACGGGCATTCCGCCAAGGTGCTGGAGACGGTGGCGCGGATCCGCGCAGACTATCCCGAGCTGGAGCTCATCGCCGGCAACGTGGCCACGGCCCAGGGGACTCAAGCGCTCATCGACGCCGGCGCCAACGGCGTCAAGGTCGGCGTCGGGCCGGGCTCCATCTGCACCACCCGGGTGGTCTCCGGCGTCGGCGTCCCCCAGTTGAGCGCCATCGCCGACTGCGCCCGGGTGGGCGCCCGCACCGGCGTCCCGCTGGTGTCCGACGGCGGCATCAAGTATTCCGGCGACATCACCAAGGCGCTGGCCGCGGGCGCCAACTCCGTGATGATCGGCACGCTGTTCGGCGGTTGCGAGGAGAGCCCCGGCGAAACCGTGCTCTACCAGGGCCGCACCTACAAGGTCTACCGCGGCATGGGCTCCATCGGCGCCATGCGCGAGGGCAGCAGGGACCGCTACGCCCAGGACGACGTCGAGGAAGAGGTGAAGCTCGTGCCGGAAGGGGTCGAAGGCCAGGTCCCCTACCGCGGCACGCTGGCGGCCAACGTCTATCAGCTCATCGGCGGCGTGCGCGCCGGCATGGGCTATGTCGGCTGCACCACCATTGAGCAACTGCAGACCAAGGCCCGGTTCATGCAGGTCACGGCCGCCGGCCTTACCGAAGGCCACGTCCACGACGTCTTCATCACCAACGAAGCGCCCAACTACCGCAGAGAATGATCGTCATCCTGGACTTCGGATCGCAGTACACCCAGCTCATCGCGCGCCGCGTCCGCGAAGCGCGCGTCTACTGCGAGATACACCCCTTCGACACCCCCGTGGAACGGCTGGCGCGGCTGGAGCCCGCCGGCGTCATCCTGTCCGGCGGCCCGGCCAGCGTCTACAGCCGCGGCGCGCCCACTGTGGGCCCGGAGCTGTTCCGCCTGCCCGCGCCCTTCCTGGGCATCTGCTACGGCATGGGCATCATCAACCAGGCCATGGGGGGCGGCGTGGCCGAGGCCGCCGAGCGGGAATACGGGCTCGCCGACCTCACCATCGACGACGCCACGGACCTGTTCGCCGGGCTCGATCCGGACGGCGGCCAGGGCGTGTGGATGAGCCACGGCGACCGGATGACGTCCCTGCCCGACGGCTGGTCGGTGATCGCCCATACGGGCAACTCCCCCATCGCCGCCTTCACCGACGGGCGGCGGCGGTTCTACGGCCTCCAGTTCCATCCCGAGGTGGTGCACACCCGGAACGGACGGACCATCCTGGAGAACTTCCTGTTCCGCGTCTGCCGGTGCGCCGCGGACTGGGACATGGAGCATTTCGCCACGGCCGCGGTGGAGAAGATCCGCCGGAAGGTGGGCGACGCGCGCGTGCTGTGCGGGCTGAGCGGCGGCGTCGACTCGTCGGTGGCCGCCACCCTGGTGCACCGCGCCGTCGGCGACCGGCTGGTATGCGTCTTCGTCAACAACGGGCTGCTGCGGCAGGGGGAGGCGGAAGCGGTGTCCCAGGTCATGGGGCAACGCTTCGGTGAAGGCTTCCGATACGTGGACGCGTCCCCGCGGTTCCTGGACGTGCTGGAGGGAGTGGAGGACCCGGAGGAGAAGCGCAAGCGCATCGGCAACCTCTTCATCCGCGTGTTCGAGGACGAGACCCGCAAGCTCGGCGACTTCCCGTTCCTGTGCCAGGGGACCCTCTATCCCGACGTCATCGAGTCGGTGCCCCATGCCGGCCCGTCCGCGCTCATCAAGAGCCACCACAACGTCGGCGGGCTTCCCAAGAGCATGAAGTTCGAGCTGGTGGAACCCCTGCGGGAGTTGTTCAAGGACGAGGTCCGCGAACTGGGCCGGGAGCTGGGCCTGCCGGACAAGTGGATCCACCGCCAGCCGTTCCCGGGGCCGGGCCTCGCCATCCGCATCCTCGGCGACGTCACCGAGGAGCGGTTAGGGATCCTGCGGGCGGCGGACGCCATCGTGGTGGAGGAGGTGCGCAACGCCGGGCTGTACGAACGCATCTGGCAGTCCTTCGCCGTCCTCCTGCCCATCCGCACCGTGGGCGTCATGGGCGACGAGCGGACCTACGAGAACGTGGCGGCGGTGAGGGCCGTGGAAAGCCAGGACGGCATGACCGCGGACTGGGTCCCGCTGCCCCCGGACCTGCTCGGCCGCATCTCCAACCGCATCATCAACGAGGTGCGCGGCATCAACCGGGTGGTCTACGACGTCTCGTCCAAGCCCCCGGCCACCATCGAATGGGAATGACGCGACGATAGAGAAACAGGATGAACGGCGCGACCCTTCGGTCCGCCCGGGACACAGGCTCATGAGCGACCACAGCTTCGTACACCTTCATTGCCACACCCAGTACAGCCTGCTCGACGGCGCCAACAAGATCGATCCGCTCATCGAGCGGGCCAAGGCCCTGGGGCAGCCGGCCATCGCCATGACCGACCACGGCAACATGTTCGGCGCGGTGGAGTTCTACCGGAAGGCGGTGGAGGCCGGCATCAAGCCGGTCCTGGGCTGCGAGGTCTACGTCGCGCCGGGCAGCCGCTACGAGCGTCAGGGGGTCGACCGCGGCAACAAGGAATACAACCACCACCTGATCCTGCTGGCCATGAACAACGAGGGCTACCAGAACCTCTGCCGGCTGGTCACGCACGGCTTCACCGAGGGCTTCTACTACAAGCCGCGCATCGACAAGGAGCTTCTGCGGGAATTCAACGCCGGCATCATCGCCCTGAGCGGCTGCCTGAGCGGCGAGATGGCCAAGGCCCTGACCCTGGGCTCCATGGACCAGGCCAGGAAGGTGGCGGAGGACTACCGGGCCATCTTCGACGACCGCTACTACCTGGAGGCCCAGGACAACAAGCTGCCGCTCCAGGAGAAGGTCAACGCCGGCATCCTGGAGCTGGGCAAGGACCTCTCGCTGCCCATCGTCGCCACCAACGACTGCCACTACCTGGACCCCGAGGACGCCCAGGCCCACGACATCCTGCTGTGCATCCAGACCGGCAAGGGACACAACGACCCCAACCGGATGAAGATGGACACCGATGAGCTGTTCCTCAAGTCCACCGGCCAGATGCTGGAGGGGTTCGCGCACGTGCCGGACGCCGTGGCCCAGAGCGTCGCCATCGCGGAACGGTGCGACGTGGAGATCGAGTTCGGCAAGTACCACTTCCCGCAATACGAGGCGCCGAACTCGGAGAGTCTCGACGACTACCTTGATGCGTGCGCCCGCAAGGGACTGGACGAGCGGCTCAAGGACGCCGGCGACGTCGACCGCGACGCCTATGGCGACAGGCTCGACTACGAACTTGGCGTGATCAAGGACATGCAGTTCCCGGGCTACTTCCTCATCGTCGCGGACTTCATCAACTACGCCAAGGACGAGGGCATCCCGGTGGGGCCGGGACGCGGCTCCGCGGCCGGCAGCCTGGTGGCCTACGCCCTGCGCATCACCGACCTCGACCCGATCCGGCACAACCTGCTGTTCGAGCGCTTCCTGAACCCGGAACGGCGCTCCATGCCGGACATCGACGTGGACTTCTGCATCCGCGGCCGCGACCAGGTGATCCAGTACGTCAAGGACAAGTACGGCGCCGACAAGGTGGCCCAGATCACCACCTTCGGGACCCTCAAGGCCAAGGCCGCCATCCGCGACGTGGGACGCGCCCTGGGGCTCTCGTTCGGGGAGACCGACGCCATCGCCAAGCTGGTGCCCGCTTCCCGGCAGGGGTTCGACTGCCCGCTCACCGAAGCCCTCAAGCAGGAGCCTCGCTTGAACCAGCTCGCGGACGAGGACCCGCGCGTGGCCAGCCTCATCAACCACGCGCTACGCCTGGAGGGCCTCACCCGGCACTCGTCCACCCACGCTGCGGGGGTGGTGATCTCCAACCTTCCGCTGGTGGACCGCCTGCCCCTGTACCAGGACCGGGACGGCAACATCGTCACCCAGTACGACATGTCCAGCGTGGAGAAGATCGGGCTCATCAAGTTCGACTTTCTGGGGCTCAAGACGCTGACGCTGATCCACGACTGCCTGGACCTGGTCCGGGAAAGCCGCGGCGCCGCGCCCGATCTCCAGAAGCTGGCCCTGGACGACGAGGAAGCCTACCGCCTGGTAGGCAGCGGCAACACCACCGGAATCTTCCAGCTTGAAAGCACGGGCATCCGCGACATGAGCGTGCGCATCAAGCCCAACTGCTTCGAGGACCTCGTGGCCATCCTCGCGCTTTACCGCCCGGGGCCGCTCGACAGCGGGATGGCGGAAGAATACATCAAGCGCAAGAGCGGCAAGGAGAAGGTTTCCTACCTGCATCCCGACTTGGCGCCCATCCTGAAGGACACCTACGGCGTCATCGTGTACCAGGAGCAGGTCATGCAGATCGCCCAGACCCTGGCCAACTACGGCCTCGGCGACGCCGACATCCTGCGCCGCGCCATGGGCAAGAAGGACCCCGAGGAGATGGCCAGCCAGCGGCAGCGGTTCATCGAAGGCGCCCAGGCCAACGGTATACGGGAAGACCAGGCCACCGAGATATTCGACCAGATGGAGACCTTCGCGCGCTACGGCTTCAACAAGTCCCATTCCGCCGCCTATGCGCTGGTCTCCTACCACACGGCCTGGCTCAAGGCGCACTACCCGGTGGAGTTCATGGCGGCCTTGATGAGTTCGGAGATGGGCGACACGGACAAGGTGATCAAGAACCTCGCGGAGTGCCGCGAGCAGGGCGTGGAGGTGCTGCCGCCGGACGTCAACGAGGGCGGCCCCCGGTTCACCGTGGTGGGCGACCGTATCCGCTTCGGCCTCTCCGCGGTCAAGAACGTCGGCGAAAAGGCCGTGGAGGTGATCCAGGAGACCCGCGAACGGACCGGTCCGTTCGAGTCGCTGGTGGACTTCTGCCGGCGCGTGGACCTCAAGGTGGTCAACCGGCGCGTGGCCGAAAGCCTCGTCAAGTGCGGCGCCTTCGATTCCACCGGCGTGTACCGCGCCCGCCTCATGGCGGCGCTGGACGACGCCCTGAAGGCGGGGCAGTCGTCCCAGCGGGACCGGGACAGCTCCCAGTTCGGCATGTTCGACCTGCTGGAGGGGCCGGCCAGCGACCCCATGGACGCCTACGAGTCCGTCGAGGAATGGAGCGGCGGACAGCTCCTGGCCTTCGAGAAGGAGACCCTGGGTTTCTACATCACGGGCCATCCGCTGGACCGGTTCGAGGAGTCTCTCAAGCGCCTGCGGGTGTTGCCGGCGAACCGGGTGCGGGGACACGGCAACAACGGCGAGGTGACCATGGTGGGGGTGGTGACGGCGCTGAAGCTCAAGAACACCAAGAAGGGGGAGCGTTACGCCAACTTCAACCTGGAGGACAAGACCGGGTTCGTGGACACCATCGCGTGGCCCGACACCTACCGGGAGACCGCGGACAGCATCGGACGCGACGACCCCATCCGGGTCAAGGGCAGGCTCGACGTGGGCGAGGAGCGCGTCACGCTGATCGCCAACGACATCCTTCCGCTGGAGGAAGCGTGCGCGCAGGCCATCGCCGCCCCTGCGAGCAAGGTTCCCCGGGAAGTTCACTTTTTCCTGACCGGGGTGACACGGGAAGAACTGCATGTGTTCCACGACCTCATCGCCCGGGAGCAGGGGCCGGCCTCGGTCTATCTGCACATGACCACCGCCGCCCGGGAAACCAAGGTCGTCGGACCCGCCGACTTCCGCATAAACCCATCGAGAAGGCTGCTGGACACCGTGCACCGGAAGTTCGGCGCACGGATTTCGCACAGGACGCACTGACCGATGCCCCGGCCGGATCGGAAGCGTTGCAGCAGCGACAGGTCGAGAAGAGGCCGGCTTTCCCCATGACGTTCAGGAATGGCGAACGGGACCCTTTGGGCGGACAAACCGAGCGCGCCGTGCTGGTAGGCGCCGACACGCCGGCCTCCGGCGACGGCGTGCCGCTGGAGGACAGCCTGGAGGAACTCCGGGGACTCGCCGCCAGCGCCGGCGCCCGGGTCATCGGCGTGTTCAGCCAGAATTCGGCCCGGTTCCATACCGCCACGCTGGTAGGCTCGGGCAAGGTCGCCGAGGTCCGCGCCTTCGCCGAGGAACACAAACCCGACCTGGTCATCTTCGACAACGACCTCACCCCGGCCCAGCAACGGAACCTGGAGTCGGCGCTGGACCTCCGGGTGGTGGACCGCACGCAGCTCATCCTGGACATCTTCGCTCAGCGCGCCCAGAGCCGCGAAGGCAAGCTCCAGGTGGAGCTGGCCCAACTCGAATACCTGCTTCCCCGGCTGACCCGGCTGTGGGCGCACCTGTCCCGGCTGGGCGGGGGCATCGGCACGCGCGGTCCGGGCGAGACCCAGCTAGAGGTGGACCGCCGGCGCATCCGGGAGCGCATCGGCCGCCTCAAGCGGCGGCTCGACGGCGTCGCCAAGACCCGGCGGCTTCAGCGCAAGGAACGGGAGTCCGTCCCCTATCCCACGGTGGCGCTGGTGGGCTACACCAACGCCGGCAAGTCCACCCTGATGAACCGCCTCACCCGGGCGGGGGCGCTGGTGGAGGACAAGCTCTTCGCCACCCTCGACCCGCGCACCCGTGCGTTGCGCCTCCCCAACGGCGAACGGGTCATGCTGGTAGACACCGTGGGCTTCATCAACAAGATCCCCCACACCCTCATGGACGCCTTCAAGGCCACCCTGGAGGAAATCCACGAGGCGGACCTGCTGCTCTGCGTGATGGACCCCACGAGCCCGCTGGCCGAACGGCAACTCGCCATCGTCGAGTCGGTGCTGGACGACATCGGAGCGGCCGAGATCCCCCGGCTCATCGTGCCCAACAAGATCGACGCCGCCGAGGGCCTGCCTCTCTACCCGCAGAGCGGCCACGAGGGCCTCTGTCCCATCTCCGCCCGCACCGGGGCGGGCGTCGAGCGCCTGCTGGAAACCATCGCCGGACTGCTGGACCGGGGGAAGCAGAGGATCCACCTGACGCTGCCGCAGTCCGAGACCGTCATCGTGCCGTTCCTGCGCGCCCGGGGGCAGGTGCTCCACGAAGAATACGGCGCGGACGACGTGCGCATCACCGCGCTGGTGACGGCCAAGGTCTCGGGGCAGCTCAGGAAACTCGCCGCCGCCTCGCTCGACGCCGCCGTCCCGGCCTCCCGCAGGCCGCCCCGCCATTGACAGAGACCCCTCCGTTTGGTAGTAAAATCAGACCTTTGCAAAGGTGCATCGAGGCACGTAGCTCAGTGGGAGAGCGCTTCCTTGACGCGGAAGAGGTCGGCGGTTCAATCCCGCCCGTGCCTACCATTCCCCGCGGTTGCCTGCCCTAAAGAACCGTCGCTCTTTGCCGACTATAACAGGAATAGGATGAGCAAGATTCGCGTAACCGTAGCCGGGGGCGAGACCATCCCCCTCGACAGCCCCGAGGGCATCGACGTCCTGCGCCACTCCACCGCCCACCTCATGGCCCAGGCGGTCCAGGGCCTGTTCCCGGGGACCCAGGTCACCATCGGCCCCACCACCCGTGACGGCTTCTACTACGACTTCAAGCGCGACAAGCCGTTTTCTTCCGAGGAGATCGAGCAGATCGAGGAACGGATGCGCGAGCTGGCGGGGCAGGACTTGTCCATCGTGCGCGAGGAGGTGCCGAAGGCCCAAGCCGTCGAGCTGTTCCGCGGCATGGGGGAGGACTACAAGGTCGAGATCCTCTCCGGGATTCCCGACGAGACCGTGTCGCTCTACCGCCAGGGAGACTGGGTGGACCTCTGCCGCGGCCCGCACCTGCCCAGCACCGGGCTGATCCAGGCATTCAAGCTCACGTCGGTGGCCGGCGCCTACTGGCGCGGCGACGAGCGGAACGAGATGCTCCAACGCATCTACGGCACCGCGTTCCCGTCCCGGAAGCAGTTGAAGGAACACCTGGCGCTCCTGGAGGAGGCGCGCAAGCGGGACCACCGCAAGCTCGGCAAGGAGCTGGACCTCTTCAGCTTCCATCCCGCGGCGCCGGCGAGCCCGTTCTTCCACCCCAAGGGAGCCTTCGTCTACAACACGCTGGTGGAGTACATGCGAAGCCTCTACGTGCGTTACGGCTACGAGGAAGTGATCACGCCGCAGATCTTCGACGCCGGCCTGTGGCGCCGCTCGGGGCACTACGATCACTACAAGGACGACATGTACTTCACCCACGTCGACGAGCGCGAGTTCGGGGTGAAGCCCATGAACTGCCCGAGCCACACGTTCATCTACGCCTCGAAGAAGCGTTCCTACCGGGACCTGCCGCTCAGGCTGGCGGATTTCGGCCGGCTGCACCGCTACGAGAAATCCGGCGTCACCGCCGGGCTCACGCGCGTGCGGAGCTTCTCGCAGGACGACGCCCACATCTTCTGCGCTCCATCGCAGATCGAGGAGGAGATCGCTTCGCTGCTTGACATGCTTCGCGAGGTGTATCATAGGTTCAACTTCGAGGATCTGGAAGTCTACCTCTCCACCAGGCCGGACCAGTACCTGGGGGCTCTGGAGACCTGGGAACGGGCGGAGGCCGCACTGGCCGCATCGCTGGAGAAACGGAACGTAGCCTATGAGATCAGCGAAGGCGACGGCGCCTTCTATGGCCCGAAAATCGATTTCGTCGTCAAGGACGCGATGAAACGAGGCTGGCAGCTCGGCACGGTCCAGCTCGACTTCTCCATGCCCGAACGGTTCGACCTTGGCTACATCTCACCCACCGGAGCGGTCGAACGGCCGGTGATGATCCACAGGGCGATACTGGGCTCCATCGAACGCTTCATGGCCCTGCTGATCGAGCATACCGGGGGGGCTTTCCCCCTGTGGCTGGCCCCCGTGCAGTCGCGCATCGTGACGGTCACGGATCAGCAGAAGCCCTACGCCGCGGCCGTGCGCGACAGGCTGCTGGCGGACGGATGGCGGGTGGAGCTGGACGACCGCAACGAGAAGCTGGGTTTCAAGATACGGGAAGCCCAACTGGCCAAGATACCGTACGCGCTGGTGGTCGGCGACAAGGAAGTGCAGAGTGGGACTCTGTCGGCGAGGAAACGCGGCGGCGAGAACCTCCCGGCCACGCCGGTAGACTCGTTCCTCGACAGGCTCCGGGAGGACGTGCGGCAGGAAACGGAGCCGGCCCAGTGACGCCGAGCGCGCGTCATGCGCGCAATCCAGCAGGAGGTGCTTTATAGCGCGGCCGACGAGAATCAACCAGCAGATCCGGGCGCGCGAGGTCCGCGTCATCGACGCCGACAGCGCGCAGCTCGGAGTCATGCCGTTGCATGAGGCGCTGGGAATCGCGGAGCAGCAGGAACTCGACCTGGTGGAGGTGGCTCCGGACGCGCAGCCTCCGGTGTGCCGGCTGCTGGACTACGGAAAGTTCCGCTACCTGCAGAAGAAGAAGACGCAGGAGGCGAAACGCAACGCCACCTTCGTCGCGGTCAAGGAAGTCAAGATGGGAGCCCGGACCAACCAGCACGACCGGGAGTTCAAGGTGCGGAACATCCGGCGTTTCCTCGAACGGGGACAGCGCGTCAAGGTGTCGGTCTTCTTCCGGGGCCGGGAGATCACCCACCCGGAACTCGGCAGGGCCATGCTGAACGGGGTCTTCGACGAGGTCCAGGACCTGGCGAAGCTGGACGTGTCGCCGAAGCTGGAGGGGCGCAGCATGGCCATGCTTCTGACGCCGAAGGCCAGCGCCTGACGGACACGGACAACGAATCCACAGACGGGACAAGGAACAGAGGATGCCCAAGATAAAGACCAAGAGGGGAGCGGCCAAGAGGTTCAAGGTCAGCAAGACCGGAAAGGTCATGAGACGGCGCGGTTTCAAGAGCCATATCCTTTCCACCAAGAGCCGCAAGCGGAAACGCCGCCTGAGACAGGCCGAGTCGGTATCGAGCTACGAAGCGAAGACCATGCGGCGTCTCATACCCTACGCGTAGGGAGAGGCCGGGCAGCGACTCACGTCCCGCGGACAGCCGCGCGGACCCTCCGCATCAACACCCGTTCAGACGAAGCGCTCGGGCGCGCCCTCTACGGCAGCGTCCCGTTGATATTCGTTCAAGGAGCACACGCCATGCCCAGAGTCAAAGGCGGACCGGCTTCCCGCCGGCGCCGAAGAAAGATCATGAAACTGGCCAAGGGGTACGTCGGCGGCCGACGCCGGCTGTACCGCGTCGCCAGAGAGACCGTCGAGCGCGGACTGGCCTACGCCTACCGGGACCGGCGCGTGCGCAAGCGAACGTTCCGGGGCTTGTGGAACGTCCGCATCAGCGCCGGCGCGCGGGTCAACGGACTGTCCTACAGCAGGCTCATCCACGGCTTGAAGAAGGCCGGGGTGGCGCTGGACCGCAAGATCCTGGCCGATCTCGCGGCCACCGACGCCGCGGTGTTCGACCAGCTCGCCCGGTGCGCCAGGCAGGCCCTCGACGCCGACGGCGGAGGCGCCGCCGACGTCGAGCCGGCAGCCGCTCCGGACCCCGATCCGGCGGAACCGTCCAACCCCTGAGACCCCGCCTCGACCCATGATCGAAGCCCTCGAGAAGCTCCATGAGGAAGTCGTCGGCCGCCTCGAGCGGTGCGCCTCGGAGCAGGAGCTGGAGCAGGTCCGCATCGACTACCTGGGCCGCAAGGGCGGGCGGCTCACCGCGCTGCTGCGCGGGCTCGGGGAGCTGCCGGCCGAGGAGCGGCCGCGCGCCGGCCAGGAGCTGAACCGGCGGCGGGCGGAACTGGAAGGGCTTCTCGACTCACGCCTCAAGGATCTCCGGGAAAGCCGGGAGAGCCTGCTCGACGGCGGCCCCCGGCTCGACGTGACGCTGCCCGGCAACCGCCTGGAGCGGGGCCGCGTGCATCCCCTCACCCGGGTCACGGACGAGATCATCGACGTCTTCACCGGCATGGGGTTCGAGATCGCCCGCGGGCCGGACGTGGAGGACGACTACCACAACTTCGAGGCGCTCAACATTCCCAGGGATCATCCAGCCCGGGACATGCAGGACACCTTCTTCGTGTCGGACGACCACGTGCTCCGCACCCACACCTCACCGGTTCAGATCCGCGTGATGGAGCAACGCCGGCCGCCGCTCCAGATCATCGCGCCCGGCGCGGTCTACCGCCACGACGACGACGCCACCCACTCGCCCGTGTTCCACCAGGTGGAGGGCTTCATGGTGGACCACGACATCACCTTCGGGGACCTCAAGGGGGTGCTGACCCACTTCCTCGAACGGATATTCCAGGACGAGGTGCGCGTGCGCTTCCGCCCGAGCTTCTTCCCGTTCACCGAGCCCAGCGCCGAGGTGGACATCGGCTGCATCCTGTGCCGCGGTAGCATGCGGACCGAAGGTCCGCAGAGCGAGGACGCCGGCCACTGCCGCGTGTGCCGGGGGTCAGGCTGGCTGGAGATCCTCGGCTCGGGGATGATCGACCCCAACGTGTTCGGCTTCGTGGGGTACGATACCGAGACCTTCTCGGGCTTCGCGTTCGGCATGGGGGTGGAGCGCATCGCCATGCTGAAGTACGGCATGGACGACATCCGGATGTTCTTCCAGAACGACATCCGCTTCCTGAGACAGTTCCCGCCCTAGCGTCCTGCCTCGCGAATCGACCATGAAGCTGACTTTCAACTGGCTGATGGAGTGGGTGGAGGTCCCCGGCGCAGCCGGCGGCGGATCCTTCGGACCGGACGAGCTGGCCGAGCGGCTGACCCACGCGGGCCTGGAGGTGGAGGCGGTCAAGCCGCTGTCGGACGACGCCGGCGCGGTGGTCGTCGAGGTGACCGACGTCCGGCCCCATCCCGATGCCGACCGGCTGTCGGTATGCGAAGTCCACGACCGCGGCGAACCGTTGCGCATCGTATGCGGCGCGCCCAACGTCCGGCCGGGCCTGAAGACCGCGTTCCTGCGGGTAGGCTCCGTGCTGCCGTCCGGGCAGGCCATCGAGCGGCGCCCCATCCGGGGAGTCCCCTCGGAGGGCATGCTCTGCTCCGAGAAGGAGCTGGGGCTTTCCGACGATCACCGGGGCGTCATGGAGTTGCCCGGCGACGCCCCCGCGGGCGCGCCGCTGCACGAGTACTTGGGCCTGGACGACTGGATGCTGGAGGTGAGCGTCACGCCCAACCGCGGCGACTGCCTCAGCGTCCTGGGCCTGGCCCGGGAGATCGCCGCGCTGACCGGAGGCAGGCTCCGGGTCCCCGCCATCCCCGACCACCTCCGCCAACACCCGCCGACGATACCGGTGTCGGTGGAGGTCGCGGACCCGGCGCTGTGCCCGCGCTACTCGGCTCGGCTCATTCACGGGCTCCGCCCGGCGCCGTCGCCGCCGTGGCTCCGCTTCCGGCTCGAAGCCTGCGGCATCCGCTCCATCAACCACATCGTGGACGTCACCAACTACGTCATGCTGGAGACCGGCCAGCCCCTGCACGCCTTCGACGCGGGACAGATCACCAGCCGGCGCATCGTGGTCCGCACCGCCGGGGAGTCGAGCACGCTGACCACCCTCGACGGATCGGAACGGGCGCTCCATCCCGACGACCTGCTGATCTGCGACGGCGACACCCCGGCGGCCCTGGCCGGCGTCATGGGCGGCGCGGGCTCGGAGGTGACCGGGGAAACGGAATCCGTGCTGCTGGAGAGCGCCCACTTCGACCCGCTGACCATCCGGCGGACGGCCAAGCGCATGGGCATGCATACCGAGGCCTCCCACCGGTTCGAGCGGGGCGTCGACCCCGAAGGGACGCGTTACGCCATGGACCGGGCGGCGGCGCTGTGGGAGGAAATGGGCGAGGCCCGGGTGGCGCCGGGGTTCGCCGACGCCTATCCCGGCGCCCGCAAACCGCCCGACATCACGCTGCGGCACGCCAGCGTCAAGCGCGCCCTGGGGGTGGAGCTGCCGCGGGAGCGCATTCGCGGCATCATCGAATCCCTCGGGCTCGAGGTGAAGCGCTCTTCCGAGCGCGACCTCGTGGCGTCCCCGCCCTCGTTCCGGTTCGACCTCACCCGGGAGGCGGACATCGTCGAGGAACTGGCGCGGGTTCACGGCTACGACAACATACCGGCCACGCTGCCGGCGGTGCGGATGGGCGACGGACAGGGCGACCCGCTCCTGCGCTGGATGCGCAAGATCCGCTCGCTGCTCACCACCGCGGGGTTGAGCGAGGTGGTGACCCTGCCCTTCTGCTCGCCGAAGATGAACGGCGCCTTTCCCGGACTGTGGGGCGAGGACGGCAAACCCGTGCGGGTCACCAATCCGCTGCGCCAGGAAACCGACGAGATGCGCCTGAGCCTGCTGCCCGGGCTGGTCGAGAACCTGCATTACCACGCCGAGCGCCGCAGCGGGAGCTCGATGATCTTCGAGCTGAACAAGGTGTTCTCGCTCGATGACGGCGGCGGTTACACCGAACGGATGAACGTCGCCGGACTGATCCGCGGCCACCGGCCGCAACGCGGCCTCAAGGTGGAGAGCCGGGCCTTCGCGTTCGCCGACGTGAAGGGCATCGTGGAGGACCTCCTGGAAGGCCTGGGCTGCGCCGATTCCCGCTGGTCCGCGGACGGCGCGCCGCCCGTCCTGCACCCGGGGAGGTTCGCCGCGGTCTTCGCCGGGACCTCCCCCTTGGGCTACGTTGGCGAGATAAGTCCGCGAGTTCGCGAGGAATTCGACCTGCCCCCCTGCTTCCTGTTCGAGCTTGACTTCAGCACCGTCGTTCACTATGCTCGGCCAGATTTCAGGGTGCGCCCCATTCCCCGTTTCCCGTCGGTTGAGCGGGACCTCGCCATCGTCGTGGCCGAAGACTTCCCGAGCCGGACGGTGATCGAGTGGGTCAGGGGGCTGGATCGGGACCTCATCGAAAGAGTGGACGTCTTCGACGAGTACACCGGCGCTCCCATCAGCGAAGGCCGGAAGAGTCTCGCCTACAAGGTGTTCTACAGATCGCCGGAGAGAACCCTCACCGACCGCGAGGTCAACGCCGTGCACGAGGACCTGACCCGCCGGCTCTGTGCCGCGTTCGACGCCACACTGCGGTAGCGGTGTCCGAGCACGCGTCGCGGAGGAGGGCAACCATGACCAAGGCCGACATCATCAACCGGATCTATGAGCGGGTGGGTTTCTCCAAGAAGGAGGCCACCGACGTCGTCGAAGCCACCTTCGAGATCATCAAATCCCGCCTGGAGGCAGGCGACAAGGTCAAGATCTCGGGGTTCGGCAACTTCGTCATCCACGGAAAGCAGCCGCGCAAGGGCCGGAACCCTCAGACCGGCGAGGAGATCACCATCGCGGGCCGCAAGGTGCTCACCTTCAAGCCCAGCCAGACCCTGAAGAAGAACATGAATTCCGGTCCCGCCGAACTCCAGGATACCGACGGCATCGCCATTTCGTGATCGTTTCGTGATATCATGGCACCCATGGCGGTCGTGATTCCCGACAAGCTCTACTTCAAGATCGGCGAAGTCAGCTCCCTCCTGAAGCTGAAGCCCCACGTGCTGCGCTACTGGGAGACCGAGTTCGACCTCCTGAACCCCGGCAAGGCGCCCTCCCGCCACCGTCTCTACCGGCGCAAGGACGTCGAGCTGCTGCTCCAGATCAAGCAGCTTCTGTACACCGAGGGGTACACCATCGACGGGGCCAGGAAGAAGCTCAAGCAGCGCGAGCCGGGCGGCGACGAGCCGCCGCCGAGCCCGTGGCCGGACCCGGAATACAAGGAAGCCCTCCTCAGGATCAAGGAAGATCTGACCTCACTCCGCGACATGATCTCCTAGCGGCCGGGCAGAATTGACCCGTTCCCGGTTGAGTGTTAAGAGTTCTCAGGTAGTGTCGGGGCGTAGCGCAGCCTGGTAGCGCACACGCTTGGGGTGCGTGTGGTCGCTGGTTCAAATCCAGTCGCCCCGACCATTTCTTGCCGGGACCGCAGACAGCCCGTGCCGCCGCCTCGATCAATGGCCGTGAGTTCGAACAATCGCAGTGCCGCAGGATTCGAGGGCGCCAGGGAGCGGATGGTCCAGTCCCAATTGCTCGACCGGGGAGTCCACGACCCGCGCGTGATCCAGGCCATGCGCAAGGTGCCGCGCCATCTCTTCGTGGAGCCGGCCCTGGTCAACCGCGCCTACGACGACGACCCGCTGCCCATCGGCGCCAGGCAGACCATCTCCCAGCCCTACATCGTCGGGTACATGTTGCAGGCCCTCAAGCTGAAGGGCACCGAACGCGTCCTGGAGATCGGCACCGGCTCCGCCTACCAGACGGCGCTCCTGGCGGAGTTGTGCGCGAACGTCTTCTCGGTGGAGAAGCTCCGCAGCCTGGCGGTGCAGGCGCGGACGATCCTCGACGAGCTGCGCTACTACAACGTGGCGATCCATCTGGGAGACGGGACCCTCGGATGGTCCGAGCACGCGCCCTACGACGCCATCGTCGTGGCCGCGGGGGCGCCGAAAGCGCCGGCGCCGCTGGCTCAGCAACTCGCGGGCGGCGGCAGGCTCATCATTCCCATCGGCGACGACCAGTCACAGAACCTCAAGCTCATGGCCCGGACCCCCACCGGCCTCGAAGAAACGGACCTTGGAGGATGTCGGTTCGTCAAGCTTATGGGGAGGTACGGTTGGCCGGATTAGCCGTTCGCGCTCTCGGACTGCTCTGCCTTCCGATCATCCTCGCCGCAGCCGGCTGCAGCTACCACGACAACCGCGATGTCACCCGCCGCGCGCCCGGAAGGGCTCCCGCGAAAGCCGGCATCCACCACGTCGTCAAGAAAGGCGAGAACCTCTACCGCATCGGCAAGGCGTACGGCATCGATCACAAGGCCCTGGCGCGCACCAACCGCATCGCCGATGCCCGCGACATCCGGATCGGGCGACGGCTGTTCATACCCGGCGCGACACGGGTGTTGCCCGTGGAGATCATCACCCCGATCAAGGAGCCCCGGCGGCCACCGCCTCGTGTGAAGGCCACGCCCGGGAAACCGTCTCGCAACAAGGCCGCGGTCAGACAAACCCCGCGCGCCCGAGCCGCCCGGCCCTCGACGCCGGCGGCCCGGAAGCGAGCCAGGCGGCGGCCACCGGCGAAACAAGGCTTCGCCTGGCCCGTGAAGGGGAAGATCACCGCCAGGTTCGATTCACGGCTCGACAGCCTCAATGACGGAATCGACATCGCCGCGCCTTCGGGCACCCCGGTCCGGGCGACGCTGGCGGGACGGGTGATCTACAGCGACCACCTGCGCGGCTACGGCAACCTCATCATCGTGCGCCACCGGGGCGGCTTCGCGTCGGTCTACGCGCACAACCGCCGGAACCTGGTGCGGCAGGGACAAAGGGTGAACCGCAGGCAGGTCATCGCCGAGGTCGGCGCCACCGGCCGGGTCACCACCCCCGTCCTCCACTTCGAGATCCGCAGGAACAACGTCGCCCGGAACCCGCTTTCCTATTTGCCGTGACTGTGTTAGCTGAAGCGTCCATGACGAGCACCCGGAACACCGACACCATCGCCGAGATTCGAGCCATCATCCGCGACATCGACGACTTCCCCAAGCCCGGCATCGTGTTCAAGGACATCACGCCGCTGGTAGGCAACGGACCGCTGTTCCGCAAGACCATCGACCTCTTTGCCGAGCGGTACGAAGCCTCCCCGGTGGACACCGTCGTGGGCGTCGAATCCCGCGGTTTCATCATCGGCGCGGCCCTTGCCTATCGTCTGGGCAAGGGCCTGTGCATGATCCGCAAGCCCGGCAAGCTTCCGTACGACACATTGGCGGCCACCTACGAGCTGGAATACGGCACCGACACCCTGGAAGTGCACAGCGACGCCCTGGCCCCCGGAGCACGGGTGCTGCTGGTGGACGACCTCGTGGCCACCGGAGGCACCGCGGTCGCCGCCACCGACCTCGTGGAGAAGCTCGGCGCCACCGTGCTCGAGCACGCCTGCATCATCGAGCTGAGCTTCCTCAAGCCGAGGGAGAAGCTCCAGCAAGAGCTGTTCTCGCTCATTCAGTACGATTCGGAATAGCCGCCGCCCCCGGACGCACTCCCCGCCCGTCCACCCCGCCGCCGTCTACCTTGACGCCGTGAGCCTCGTTGCGATAGAAGTGAAGGGTTCCAACACCGTATCCCCTTGCATCGAGGTCCGTACAGGCAATACGGAACTTCGTGAGCCCCGGAAGGGAGGCAAGCCATGTCCAAGCAAAACGGAGAGGTCCACCAGAATACCGAGATCACCACGGATCCGTTCCCTGCCTCCAGCAAGGTCTACGTCTCCGGCGCCGGCTCCCACGGGGTCCGGGTCGCCATGCGCGAGATCAGCCATGGCGCCACGGGCGCCAACGGGCATGGCGGCAACGGCGCCAACGGAAGCGCCGAACGCCCGCGTCTCCGGGTCTACGACACCTCCGGCCCCTACACCGATCCCTCGGCGGACATCGACGTGCGTCAGGGGCTCAAGCCGTTGCGCCTGGACTGGATCGCGGCCCGGGGCGACACGGTGGAGACCGAGTCCCACTACCGGCCCAACGGCAAGGACGACGTCGCGCAGCGCTTCCCTGAAATGGCGCGCCGGCCCGTGCTGCGGGCCAGGCCCGGCGGCAACGTGAGCCAGATGCACTACGCCCGCCAAGGCATCGTCACCCCGGAGATGGAATACATCGCCGTCCGCGAGAACATCGGGCGCGAGGCCGCGCTCAACGGCGAGGGCGCCGGGCACCATGCCGGCAACCATTTCGGCGCGTCGATCCCCTCGTTCGTCACCCCCGAGTTCGTGCGCGACGAGGTGGCCCGGGGACGCGCCATCATCCCCTGCAACGTCAACCACCCCGAGACCGAGCCCATGATCATCGGGCGGAACTTCCTGGTGAAGATCAACGCCAACATCGGCAACTCGGCGGTCACCTCTTCCATCGAGGAGGAGGTGGAGAAGATGATCTGGGCCACGCGCTGGGGCGCGGACACGGTCATGGACCTGTCCACCGGCGCCAACATCCACGAGACCCGCGAGTGGATCCTGCGGAACTCCCCGGTGCCCATCGGCACCGTGCCCATCTACCAGGCGCTGGAAAAGGTCAACGGCAAGGCCGAGGAGCTGACCTGGGAGATCTACCGCGACACCTTGATCGAGCAGGCCGAGCAGGGCGTCGACTACTTCACCATCCACGCCGGCGTGCTGCTGCGCTACGTGCCGCTCACGGCCAGGCGCCGCACCGGCATCGTCTCCCGCGGCGGCTCCATCCTGGCCAAGTGGTGTCTGGCGCACCACCAGGAGAACTTCCTCTACACCCGCTTCGCGGAGATCTGCGAGATCATGAAGGCCTACGACGTGGCCTTCTCGCTGGGCGACGGACTGCGCCCGGGCAGCATCGCGGACGCCAACGACGAGGCCCAGATGGGCGAGCTGGCCACCCTGGGCGAGTTGACCACCATCGCCTGGGAGCACGACGTCCAGGTGATGATCGAGGGGCCGGGCCACGTGCCCATGCACCTGATCCAGGAGAACATGACCAAGCAGCTAGAGCTGTGCCACGAGGCGCCGTTCTACACCCTGGGGCCCCTGACCACCGACATCGCGCCGGGCTACGACCACATCACCAGCGCCATCGGCGCCGCCATGATCGGCTGGTACGGCACCGCCATGCTTTGCTACGTGACCCCCAAGGAGCACCTGGGCCTGCCCAACAAGAAGGACGTCAAGGACGGCGTCATCACCTACAAGGTCGCCGCCCACGCCGCCGACCTGGCCAAGGGGCACCCCGGCGCCCAGATCCGCGACGACGCCCTGAGCGACGCCCGCTTCGAGTTCCGCTGGGAAGACCAGTTCAACCTGAGCCTCGACCCCGACACCGCCCAGGAGTTCCACGACGAGACCCTGCCCGCCCAGGGCGCCAAGGTCGCCCACTTCTGCTCCATGTGCGGCCCCCACTTCTGCTCCATGAAGATCACCCAGGACGTCCGCGACTACGCCGCCGGAAAGGGCCTCGCCGCCGAGCAGGCGCTGACCGCGGGCATGCAGGAGAAGGCTGAGGAGTTCAAGAAATCCGGCAGCGAGATATACCAAACGGTGGATGCGGACGAGGAGGCGACGCGGTAAGAAACGGCGCGCCTGAAGCGCCAAGTCATCCTGCACGAAAGCCGCCTGCGCCGTATACGGAGCAGGCGGCTTTTTCAAAACAGCCGGCCGCCGTTCGGCACCGGGCGGTTGGGCTCGATCATCACCACCTCGCCGCCGGCGTCGGGAAAGCCCAGCACGAGGATCTCGGAACGGAACGGGCCGATCTGCTTGGGCGGGAAGTTCACCACGGCGGCGACCTGCCGGCCCACCAGCTCCTCCGCGGTGTAGTGGTGCGTGACCTGGGCCGAGCTCTTGCGCTCGCCGATCTCGGGACCGAAATCCACGTACAGCTTGTAGGCGGGCTTGCGCGCCTCCGGGAAAGGCTCCACCCGGGTGATGGTGCCGACGCGCACGTCGACCTTCAGGAAGTCGTCGAAGGTGATCTGGCCCATGGGGTTCGGGTCAGAGCAGGGCCTTGAGCGCGGCCTCGTCGAAGCCGGCGACCTTGCGCTTGCCCTTGATGGTGACCGGGCGGCGCAAGAGATTCTGGTCCCCGAGCATCAGCCGGATGGCCTCCTCTTTGGTGGGAGGGTTGTCCTTCATCTTCCGCTCGCGGTAGAGCGGCGTCCGCGTGTTGAGAAAATCCGTCACCGGCTCGCTGCCGATGATGGATCCCAACTCTTTCTCGGTCAACGGCTGCTTGCCGTACTCCCGCTCCTCCAGCTCCGCCCCTTGTGATTGCAAGAAACTTCTTGCCTTGCGACAGGTGGTTCAGGTGTTCTTGTAGTAGAATTTCAGCTTGGCCATTTCCTGGTCCTCTCTCCGCTTCCTCTCGATCACGTCATACGTACTTGCTCACGTCCACCCGCTTCATGGCCTCGATGGGCACCTCGTTCTTGATGGGGAACTCGCCTTCCAGGGGGCGGGTGGCATCTACCACGGCGACGCTGTCGCCGAGCCAGCCGCGGAAGTTCTGGACCTCGCGGATGACGTCCAGGTCCCGGTCCCAGTGGGTGCGGGTGCCCACCGCCCACAGCACGTCGCGCTCGTTGAACACGTCCACGTCGTCGTCCACCACCACGCAGAGCTTGAGGTTGGGCATGTCGGCGAAGGCCTGCAAGGCCGCCTTCTTGGGCTCGTTGGGGAACTCCTTCTTGATGGAGATGTAGCAGATCACCCGGGCGCATCCGGAGTGGGGCAGGTTGATGGCCTTGATGCCCGGGATGTTGCGCTTGATGGAGTTGTAAACGCTGCCCTCCTTGGTGATACCACCCAAGTTCCAGTGGTCCTTCTGGCCGGCCCAGATGTCCTGCATCACGGCGTTCCTGCGATGCGTGACGGCGGTGACCTCGATGATGGGCACGTCCATGGTCACCTGGTAGTAGCGCAGCACCTCGCCGAAGGGATTCTGGGAGCGCCGTACGTTGGGCGGAACCTCGCCCTCGATGATCATCTCGGCGTCCGCGGGCACGAGGAAGTCCTCGCCCCATGTCACCGACGGGGTCAGCCGCAACGGCTCGCGCATGAACGCCGCAGCGCTCTGGTAGTCGTCGTTGCCGTAGGGGGTCATGCAACAGGACGAGAAGTAGAACGCCGGGTGGTGCCCCATCACGATGATCACCGGCGCGCGCTGGTCTTTGGCCTCGTTCTCGCTGACGATGGCTTCCAGGTGGTGGTGCTTGTGGGCCGAGAAGCTCATGGTCCGGCCGTCGTAATAGAGGTTCTTGGTGAAGGTGATGTCGTAGAAGGGGTCTGACTCCCCTTTCATGACGCAGGCCATGGTCCAGTAGGGGCCCACGTCGAGGTCGTGGTGCATGGGGATGGGGTACTTGGCCAGGTCCACGTCGGAACCCCGGACCACCACCTCCCGGCACGGCGCGGCGTCGGGGGCGACCACCTCCGTGTCGCCCTTCTCCTTCTCCAGCCGCGAAACCTCCAGGCTCAACTCCATCTTGGACTTGAGGTCGCCCATGCCGATGCCGTCGGCGCAGAACTGCCGGCTCACCCACGGATTATAGAAGAGCGGGAAAGGCGACGGCTTCCCTTCCAGCGTCGTCACGTTCTCGAACAGCACCATCTTCTCCAGCCCGCGGTCATCCAGGTGCTTGAGGAAGGCGATGGTCTCGCACTTGTTGGGGTCGATGGGGTCCTTCACCCGGATCAGGTCGCCCGGGCGCCGCGCTTCCTCGGCCGCAATGAATTCCTGGAGGTCTCTCATGGTCTGTACTCCCTGGCTGATTGGCGAACTCAGGCTCGGAAGGAGGCGCATGATTCCGCGCTGACCCGTCCGGCCTCGAACAGTATTCGTAGACAAAAGCGGAATTGATCGCAAGGATTCCAAATCTACACGAGGATCATCTTGTTCCGATCCGTCCTGTAGTGCGCCATCCTGGCCATTTGGTAACCTCCCTCGGCAGTTGGTAAAATGAATCATGGATCGGCAGGAACTCATCGAACGCCTCAAGGGTTACTACGAGTGGAACGACGTCGAGTTCAAGAGAGCTCAACGGAACGTACCGGCGTCCGCCTACGAAACGGTTTCCGCCTTTTCCAACACAGAGGGTGGATGGCTGATCTTCGGCGTCCGGGACGTTGCGGGCGGCTTCGAGATCGTCGGAGTCGAGGAGGTAGACAAGGTCCAGAACGACTTCCTTAGCGTCTTGCGTTCCGGTCAGAAGCTGAACCGCGTCATCGCCGTAAAGGAACGGTTGATCGAGGAGGATGGCAAGGCGCTTCTCGCCTTTCATATTCCCGAGGCGCGCAGGCAGGACAAACCGGTCTACCTTGGCGGCGATATCCGGCAGTCGTTCATCCGCCGGGGGGCGGGCGACGAGCGATGCACGGAAATACAACTCGAGCGACTGCTCCGCGACGCGGCAGACGAACGCTACGATGGGGAGCCGCTGGACCTCGCTCCCGAACAATGCTTTGACGACGATTCTCTACGTTGGTATCGGAAGCGTTTCGACGACCGAAATCCCGGTCGCCACGACGAGACGCTCTCGCACCTGGAGTTTCTGTATCATTGGGGCCTCGTCGTCGAAATCGGCAGCCGGTTGCTGCCGACGCGCGCGTCGGTCCTTCTATTCGGCGTTGAGCGTGCGGTTCGCCAGATGCTGCCCCGCCCGGTCGTGGACTGGCAGTGGCATCGCCGGGACTGGTCCGACGCTTTGCCGGAGGAAGCGCCGGTCTTCGAGATTGCTACACGACTTAAGGGACGGCCAGGCCGGACTGACCAAGCCAATGATCGAACCGCCACCGAACGATCGGACCCGGTCCGTGACCAACCCCGGTCCGGACGGGAGAACTTGTCCACTGCACAAGTCGGCTCAAGACCGCCCAGGTTGGTCACTGACCAAGTCAGTCCTGGACCACCAAGGTTGGGCACTGACCGAGTTCCCGCACCTGAATATCTCGACGAGGCGGCCTGGAAAGTCATTATGTTCTGCGATGAACCGCGCTCCCTGACGGACATCCTGGTCGAACTCGGCTTCGCGCACCGCACCTTCTTCCGCCGCGCCCATCTTGAGCCGCTGTTGCGAAGCGGCGTACTCCGAATGACCCGTCCATACAAGCCCAATCATCCGGACCAAGCCTATGTGTTGACCGAAGCCGGGATCGCCCTCAAGGGTCGTCGCCTCAATAAGAGAGTCGCCAAGACCGGCAGGGACCGGACGAACGGCGGGTAGCAATCCCAACAACCGAACTGTCTGGCATTTTCGGAATACGTCCGGCCGCCGCTTTCACCAATCTCCACAGACCCTACTCCTTCAACAGGCAGGCGGTCATCCACTCCAGGTAGCCCTCGTTCCCCTCGACGATGGGGACGGCAATGATCTCCGGGACATCGTAGGCGTGGAGGGCCTGGACCCTCTCCTTCAGACGGTCGAAGAGGCCGGCGCGGGTCTTGACGATGAGGAGGTCCTCGGTGTCGCGCTCCACCCGGCCGTCCCAGGTGTAGGTGGACTCCACCCCGGGGATGCGGTTGACGCAGGCAGCCAGCTTTTCGCGCACCAGCGCGCTCGCCAGATCCGTGGCGTTCTCCCCCGACGCCGTGATGTAGACGACCAGGAATTCACTCATGTCCCCGCTCCCGATTCCCTGAAAACAGGGCCGCCAAGCGTCCATTTGCGCGCCCAACCTTTGTATGTTTTATTTCCTTTCTTGCATAGTGCGGACCAGCCGGACCACTCCCGCCATGCGGGGCTCCTGGTGACCAGCGCATTCCCGAACACAGACTTGAGAAAGGGGTACAGACCCGAATGGAGAGCATCGATTTTGCCAAGGGCGGAGGGATCGTCCCGGTGGTGGTGCAGGACCACGAGACCCTGGACGTGCTCATGCTCGCCTACATGAACGAGCAGGCTTTCAACCTTACCCGCGAGACCGGAAAGGCCCATTATTACAGCCGCTCCCGCGACAAGCTGTGGCTCAAGGGCGAGGAGTCGGGCCACTTCCAGGTGGTCCACGACATCCTGGTGGACTGCGACAACGACACGCTGATCCTCAAGATCGACCAGCAGGGCGGCGGCGCCTGCCACCTGGGCTACCGCACCTGCTTCTTCCGCCACGACGCCGGCGCCGACTGGGAGATCTGCGCCGAGAAGGTGTTCGACCCCGAGGAGGTCTACAACAAGTGAGTCAACTCAAGCTGGGGCTTCCCAAGGGAAGCCTGGAGAAGTCCACCATCGAGCTGTTCCGCAAGTCGGGCTGGAAGATCACCGGCATGGACCGGAGCTACTTCCCCTCCATCGACGACAAGACCCTGAACTGCAGCGTCGTGCGCGCGCAGGAGATGTCCCGCTACGTGGAGGACGGCACCCTGGACGCCGGCATCACCGGCAGGGACTGGATCCAGGAAAACGACTCCCAGGTCGAGTACATCACCGAGCTGGTCTACGCCAAGACGAGCTTCCGCCCCACCCGCTGGGTGCTGGCCGTGCCCCACGACTCGCCGGTGCAGAAGATCGAGGACCTAAAGGGCAAGAAGGTCGCCACCGAGATGGTCAACTTCACCCGGCGGCTGTTCGAGGCGCACGACACGCCCGTGGACGTGGAGTTCTCCTGGGGCGCCACCGAGGCCAAGGCCGCCGAGGGATTGGCCGACGCCATCGTCGAGGTGACCGAAACCGGCGGCACCATCCGCGCCCACGGTCTCCGCATCGTCACCGACCTGCTGGAGTCCGCGCCCCAGCTCATCGCCAACAAGACCGCCTGGCAGGACCCCTGGAAACGCGCCAAGATCGAGCAGATCAGCATGCTGCTCCAGGGCGCCCTGGCCGCCGAGCACAAGGTCGGCATCAAGATGAACGTGATGGAAGATGACCTGGAGAAGATCATCGGACTGATCCCCAGCGTCACCGCGCCGACCGTCGCGACCCTCTACGACACCCCGGCACTGAAAGGAAAAAAGTGGTTCTCGGTGGAAAGCATCATCGCCGAGGACGTGGTGCGCGAGCTTATCCCCGAGCTGACGCGCAACGGCGCCGTGGGAATCGTGGAGTATCCACTGAACAAGGTGATCTGAGCGGGAATTCCTAAGCCTTTGACGGGTTTCCGACAATCCGCGAGGCATCCGAAACACAGCCATTGTGCCGGGCCTCGTTGGGAGGATCCTCTCCGCCACGCTTGTAGATTCCCACACGATAACACATACCAGGATTTGCCTTCGCTACGCCATTGGCGTATCTTGATAAGGTGCGTTTTGTCGAGACACCCGTCTTCACCGAGGAACATCGAAAATGAACTGTCGTTGGACGAATACAGGCAACTGCAATTGGCCTTACTGCTTCGGCCCACCCAGGGAGCCCTGATTCGGGGTTCCGGAGGCTTGCGCAAAGTGCGCTGGCGTAGGGCGGGCGGGGGAAAGCGTGGCGGTCTGCGGGTAATCTACTATTGGGAAGTCGCTTCCGAGACACTCTACATGCTAACCGTGTATCGCAAGAATGACCAGGAAGACCTCACACCTAAGCAAGCTGCAACGCTCCAACGACTGGTTCGGGAGGAATTCAAGTGAGACAAAAGAACTTTGACCGGTTGACGGAAAGCGTCAAGCAGGCCGGGAAAATCCGTCGAGGGCAACTCAACCCTGGCCGCGTTACCGACTTCCATCCCGAAAACTTGCGTGCGATTCGAGCCCAGTTAAAGAAGTCCCAGCAGGAGTTTGCCTTGATGATCGGCGTCAGCGTGGCAACTCTTCAGAACTGGGAACAAGGTCGCCGACGACCCGATGGACCAGCCCGCGCCTTGCTGCGGGTTGCGGCGAAGAATCCTCTGGCTCTCGCCAGAGCGCTAGCTTCGTAACCGAAGCCTGACGGGACACACGCCCGGATGACTCGGCTTTACCGAGCAGTGACTTGGAGTCGCACGCGGTTCGCTAAATCATGCTTCCAGTTTTGTGCCTCGACATCACCTTGTAGCAGGAGCCCAATATGTCTGACGGAACAGAATATGAGATTTTCGTTCAACGGCTCCAACAGGCACTTCTGGACTCAGAACCGCTCACGCAACAAAAGAACATAGTCGTAGAGCGCAGGAAGAAAATCATCGACCGTTCCGGGAATACCCGAGAGTTCGATTTGTACTGGGAATATGAGCTCGCTGGGGTCACGTACAAAACGGTAATTGAGTGTAAGGACTACGCTACCCCCATATCACTGGAGAAAATTGACGCCTTGATAGGGAATATCCATGACATCCCTGACCTAAAACCTGTGTTCGCCACCAAAACCGGCTACCAGAAAGGCGCAAAGAACAAGGCTGAAAGCAACGGCATTGAGCTATTGATTGTTCGTGAGCAACGCCTTGATGATTGGGAAGACAGGATCCGGGAGATTAATCTCCACCTTCACATGGAAGTACCCACCCGTATAACGCGTTTCCGCCCATTCGTTGACGCCAATTGGCTGAAAGAGAACTCGGGTCTGAAACAAGACAATATCGACAGCCGCTTTGGTCTCAACACCGAAACCTTTGTTGACGACTTGGCGAAGAAAGAAAGCTATTCTCTATACGAGCTAGCTCATCGGCTCGACACGCTAGAAAGTAGCTACGGCCAGTTTACACACTCGGAATCATTTGAGAATGCATACCTGAGAGGCGACGGGTTGAAATTGAAAATTGTTTCTTATGAAGTGGAATATTATCGTTCCCCGCCTATAGAAACAACTCTGAACATCGACGCCTCCAAAGAACTCGTTGGAGTAATCGAATATCTTTCTCGCGGTTCAAGAACTGCGATTTTCCGAGACAAGATCGTCACCGATTGGAAGTAGTTCTATCGCAAACGTGGTACCCTCAACCGCTGATAAACCGACATAGGAGGCAGCCAGGACGCTACGGATCAAGTGGAATTGTAGACATCGGGGAACCCTACCAGAAGTCAGCTCAAGGTCACAAGCACCACCCCCGTCGCCGCCCCCCGTTGTAGGGGCGGCCGTGGCCTTCCTGGATCAGCAAGTCGGTCAGGTCTGATCCATCCGCCAGCCTGATTCCCGCGACCACGCGGCCGGCGTACTTTCCCTTCCTGACATCGACCAGCATCACCCGCTTGCCGATCCGGGCGCGCACAAAGTCACGGGCCGCTTGAGCCCGGACCTTCTCCACCGCGCATTTGCCCCGGAGTTCCGTAGTATCGACGCCGCGGACGCGAACGCTGCCATTCCAGGTGAGACCCGGCCACATGGTCGCCTCCACCCTCACCGTGTCGCCGTCGTACACGCTCACGACGCGGGCCGGAACCTCGATCCCCACGCCGTGAGCCATCCCCGATAGGAACAGCAGGATGAGAATGATCACTGCTTCCGTCCGTCCACGCGTAACCCTAGCGTCCGCGCAAGGAACGGTTCATGTGCCAGACCTTCCAGGACTTGGGCAGCGAGCCGGGGCCAAATCGACCTTCCCGATTCAAGACATGTGTCCCATAGACGATGCCTTCCTTCCCGTCCTCCAGCGGATAGAGCGCCGCGATCTTCACGGACCACAAGGCCACTGGTTGGCTGAAAAGGGCGATATATGTCTCCGCCATGTACTGCTCGATCTTCTCTCGAAGCTTCTCGTTGGAGGAGGCCCAGATTCCACGGGCGCGGAAGTCGATTCTGACCGACTTTGCCGAAGGCGCCCAGACCGTCTCTTCATCCGACCCGCCCTTGCCCGCTTTGACTTCGGCCAGCCGCTTGGCGAAGAGGTCCTCGCCGTTCGGGCCGATCATGCTGTTCCGTACTTCGGCCGATTCCAGGACCGCGCGCATGACGGATGCACTGCAAATGACCTCGACAAGCTTCGCCGCGTCGATACCCGTAACCTTGGAAACGTCCACTCGGTCAGAGCAAGCGGCAATGGCAGTGCCGGTAACGATGAAAAGTAGAAAAGACCCCGCTAGGGTGGCAAGAAAGGCACACATGGCAACATCTCCTTCGGCGGGAAACCCGGTGGGTGTTCCGTTGAATCGATCCCGATGGGCGAGCGCCGTTGCTGAGCCGTGGCGCGGCGGGATTGCCGGGCCAGTGCAACGACTACAACGGAGTGTTGGAGTTGTTCCGCGTATTCACCAGGGAACGGGGAGCTACCCCGTGCCCGTGCGAGGGTTCTTGTATTTCACGGATGACCCGACACACGGGCTCCGCGTAGTCGTTGCGGGGGTGAGAGTAGGACGGATACGCCCTGGAAGTCAACTCGGAGAGTTTTCCAACGAGACATGAGCCTGAAGGAGGAGGTGGAATCCAAGGAGAGGTGAGCCTGAAGACGGGGGATGTGGGAGAAAGGGAGGATGATCGTGGCGATGGAGACGGAACGGCTGGAGACGTTGGAACAGGTTCGAGGATTCGTGGAGGGGAGCGGGGAGGTGAACTTCGAGTTAACGGACCGGGAGTCGGCGCACGGGTTCATACGGCGGACGTTGGTGCAGTTTGGATATCACGGGCTGGGGAAGGCGGAGAAGGGAGTGTTGCGGGCCTATATGGGGAAGGTGACGGGGATGTCGCGGGCGCAGGTGACGCGGCGGATACGGCAGCATCGGGAGACGGGGCGGGTGGAGGATGGGCGGGGGAAGGCGCCGGCAGTACCGTTCGAGCGTCGTTATCGGAGAGAGGACATCGAGTTGCTGGCGGAGGTGGACGCGGCGTTGGGGCAGATGTCAGGGCCAGCGACGCGGGCGCTGATGCGGCGGCAGTACGAGGTGTTCGGGGACGGGCGCTTCGAGCGCCTGGCGGGGATATCCAACGGACATCTCTACAACCTGCGCCACTCCGTGTCCTACCGGCGCCGGGCGCACCACCCTGAGCCACACCCGGTCCACACCCGTGGCCATCGGCGAGTGAGGTGGTCCCCTAAAATCGGACAGGTTGCTAAGCTGTATTCCACCGACAGAAGGAGGGATACGCGATGAGCACACGGCGACGATTCAGCGGGGACTTCAAGGCGAAGGTGGCCCTGGAAGCTTTGCGCGGGGAAAAGACGATCCAGGAAATCGCCACGCGGCACAAGGTCCACCCGAATCAGGTGGGCGCCTGGCAGCAGCGGACGTGCAAGGGATGAAAGAGGTCTAGAACCCCTCCATCTGCCTATCCTCCAGCTCTTCCTTGCCCTTGTCGTCGATGGAGTAGACGCCGTCTTCGGTCGAGATGAGGGCGGGGTCGTAGTAGAGCTTGGAGAGTTCGAGGGCGTCCTCGTATTCCACCATGCTGATGGCGTCCCAGGGGCAGATCTTCTTGTCGAGGCGGTCCTCGGAGTCGGTGCCGATGAGTTGGAGCTCGCTCTTTTTGGGCTCCTGCTCCTTCTCCAGGAGCTTCTTGTTGGCGTCGTACATGCGGTTGCCGTACTCGAAGTAGACCACGCCGGTGGTCTTGTGCTCGTGGATCTTGGTGAGGTCGTCGCTGTAGCACATCTGGCAGCCGATGCACTTTTCGTTGTCCACCCACACCCGGTAGGGCTTGAGGCCGCCTCCGGGCATCTCCTCGTAGAGGAGGTTGATGCAGTCGTCCACCGGGCAGTGGACCTCGCACAGCGGCGACCCGGCGCAACTGGTGCAGTTCTCGTTCATCACGGCCAGGAGGGCCGTGCCCTTGCGTTTTGCAGCTTCAGCCATCGACCTTCACCCTTTTCCTTGCCTTGTACCGGAAGTAGAAGAACATACCCAAAACCAGCAACAGGAACACCCAGTAGTAACGTATCAGGCCGACCGTAGCCCATTCGAGCCAGTAGACGAAGTTCCCGGACTGGCGGCTGAGTCCGGCCAGCGCCTCCTGGGCGCCGGAATAGTCGCGCAACTCCTTGCGCACCCGCGCCAGGCCGTAGAGGGCGCCCTCGTCCTCGGGTTGCAGAGCCAGGGTCTTTTCGAAGTCGGCTTGTGCCGCCCGCCAGTTTCCCTGCTCCACGTACGCCCAGCCGCGGTTGCCGGCGGCCTGGGCGAAGTCCGGTTTCAATTCCAGGGCGCGAGAGAAGCTCCGCACGGCCGGCTCCAGATCGCCCTTGCGCTTGAGCGCCACGCCCAGGTTGTTGTGCGCCTTGTAGGAATCGGGCTTGAGCGCAACCACCTTGCGGTAGGTCGCAAGGGCCGCCTCGACGTCGCCGGCCTCCTCCAGGTGGAGCCAGCCCAGCAGCGTCAGCGCCTCGGTGTTGTCCGGAGCCAAGGCCACGGCCTTGTTCACATGGGTCCAGGCGGCCTCCACTTGGCCCCGCCTGAGAGCCGTCAGGCCCGCCATCTGCAGGAGGTCCAACTCATCCGGGTATCGTTGCAGCAGCTTCCCGAACTTCTCCCCGGCATCCGCAAACTTGCTCGCGGCCACATCCTTTCGGCCCGTCCGCCACAACTCTTCCTCCTCCAGCGCGGAACGCGCCTCCCCGCAAACGACCAGGACCGCAACCGTGAGCAGGACCGCCAGGGACCGCAGGCCCCGACCGCTACTTCCACATCTTTTCAGGGATTTCGTCCTCTCGGCCCTCATCGATCAGCCTGTCGTTCCTGAGAGCTTGCCGCAGGCCGACCCAGGAAAAGAACAGGACGAGGATCAGCATCCCGACGATGGGAATGTTGTCGGGTTTGGTCACGATCTCCATGAAATAATACCAGCCGGACTGTTCTTCCATACGAACTCGACCACCTTTAGCGAAGTACGGTAAGAGTTATTGGAAATTCACGTGCTTGTCAATGAACGGGGCGGATCGGAGCGGGCCGGGAGGCCACGTCTTGCACGGCGCGTCTCTGGCCAGAGAACCGGCCTTGGGTTATAGTTGCTCCTGCGTATGGGGGGGCTCGGCGTCATCATCCTGGCCGCGGGCCAGGGCAAGCGGATGCGGTCCGCCACCCCGAAGGTGCTGCATCTTCTGGGCGGCAAGCCGCTGTTGTCGCACGTGCTGGAAACCTGCGCGGCGCTCGAGCCCGACCGGCTCCTGGTGGTGGTGGGCCACGGCGCGGAGCGCATCCGGGAGGCTCTGCCGGGACTGGACCCCGGCGGCTGGGTGCTGCAGCGCGAGCAGTTGGGCACCGGCCACGCGGCCCGGTGCGCCGCCGGCGCCCTCGGCGATTTCGTCGGCGACGTGCTCGTCCTCAACGGTGACGTGCCGCTGCTCTCGCGCCGGAGCCTGCGCGGGATGCTGGCGGCCCACCGGTCGGGGGGCTGCGACCTCACCCTGGCGATGGCCACCCTCGCCGATCCCACCGGGTACGGCCGGATCGTGCGCGGCCCGGACGGCCAAGTCACCGGCGTGGTGGAGGAACGCGACGCCACCGAGGCGGAAAGGGCGGTGCGGGAGATCAACGTCGGCCTCTACCTGGCATCGTCGGACTTCCTTCGCGCGGCCCTGGCGGCCCTGGACAACCACAACGATCAGGGAGAGTACTATCTCCCGGACATCGCCCGCTTCGCCGCCGAAAGGGAGGCCCGCATCGGCAGCGTCACCCTTGACGACCCGCGCGAATGCCGGGGCGTGAACAACAGAGAGGAGCTCGCCTGGATGGAAAAGGCATTGCAGCAGGACATCAACCGCCAATGGATGGAGCGGGGCGTGACCCTCAAGGATCCCGACAGCACCTACATCGACGCCGAGGCCGTCATCGGCGAGGATACGGTCATCGGCCCCAACAGCCACCTGCTGGGCCGTACCGTGGTGGGGGCCCGCTGCCGCATCGACGGCAGCGCCTACCTCACCGGCGTGCGCCTGGCCGACGAGGTCCACCTGCGTTTCTCGGTGGTGCTGGACGACTGCGACATCGAGCAGGGAGTGAGCGTCGGCCCCTTCGCACACCTGCGGCCGGGGACCGTGCTCAAGCGCAACGTCCACATCGGCAACTTCGTGGAAGTGAAGAACTCGTCCGTGGGAGAGGGCACCAAGGCCAGCCACCTGAGCTACATCGGCGATGCCCAGCTCGGCCGGGAATCCAACATCGGCGCCGGCACCATCACGTGCAACTACGACGGCTTCAACAAGAGCCGGACCACCATCGGCGACCGGGTCCAGATCGGCAGCGACACCCAGCTCGTGGCGCCCGTGGTGGTCGGCGACGACGTCTACATCGGCGCCGGCTCCACCATCACCAAGGACGTTCCCGCCGGCGCCCTGGCCGTGAGCCGCGCGCCGCAACAGCACTACCAGGACTGGGTGGCGGACTACCGGGCGCGGAAGAGCCGGTAGGCCGTTTCAGATCCGCCCGCGCGGGCACACGCAACCAGCCATCCATGTGTGGAATCGTAGGATACATCGGCGGCCGAGACGCCGCCCCGGTGCTCATCGACAGCCTGAAGAAGCTGGAATACCGCGGCTATGACTCCGCCGGCATCGCCGTCCTGGACGGCGGGGACATCTCGCTGCGGCGCGCGGAAGGGAAGCTCGCCAGGCTCGAGGCCCTCGTGGCCGATGCGGCCGTCCGGGGCCACGCCGGCATCGGCCACACGCGCTGGGCCACCCACGGCGGCCCGTCCGAGGCCAACGCCCACCCGCACCGGGCCGGCGACACGGTGGTGGTGCACAACGGCATCATCGAGAACTATCTCGATCTCAAGGAAGCGCTGCTCGGGCGCGGCGCGGAGCTGGCCTCGGAGACCGACACCGAACTCGTCGCCCACCTGGTGGAGGCCAGGCTGGCGCGGGGAATGGACCTGCTCGACGCCGTCCGTGAAACCATCGGCGAAGTCCACGGCTCCTACGCCCTGGTCTTCCTGAGCCGGCGTGACCCCCACCGGCTCATCGTGGCCAAGAACGCCTCGCCCATCGTCATCGGCGAAGGCGACGGCGAGACCTTCATCGCCTCGGACGTCCCGGCGTTGCTGGAGTACACACGGGACGTGGCCTTCCTGGAGGACGGCGAGATCGCCGAGGTCCGGGCCGGCGGCTTCCGCATCCTCGACGCCGGGGCGCGGCCGTTGACGCGGGCGACCAGGAGGATCACCTGGGACGCCCTGGCCGCGCAAAAAGGCGGCTACCGGCATTTCATGCTCAAGGAGATCCACGAGCAGCCCCAGGCCGTCACCGACACCCTGCGCGGGCGCATCGCCCTCGAATCCGGCGGCGTCAACGAGGCGGAACTCCATCTCACCGAGGAGCAACTGGCGAGCACCCGGAAGATACACCTGGTGGGCTGCGGGACCGCGTGGCACGCGGCGCTGGTGGGCAAGTTCCTGATCGAGGAGCTGGCGCGCATCCCGGCCGAGGTGGACTACGGCTCGGAATTCCGCCATCGCACGCCGCTGCTGGGACCGGACTCGCTGCTGCTCCTGGTGAGCCAGTCGGGCGAGACCGCGGACACGCTGGCGGCCCTGGAGGTGGGACGCCGCCAGGGCGCCAGGACCGTGTCCGTCTGCAACGTCGTGGATTCGTCCCTGGCGCGGAAGTCCGACGGCGTCTTCTACACCCACGCCGGCCCGGAGATCAGCGTCGCCAGCACCAAGGCGTTCACCACTCAGCTCACGGCCCTCTACCTGCTGGCCGTCCGGCTGGGGCGCCTCAACGGGCAGCTCGGGGCCGATGACGCCACCCGGCTGCTGGAGGACGCTGCGCGGCTGCCGGGATGGATCGAGGCGGCGCTGAAGCTCGAGGAGCCGGTCGCCGAACTGGCCCACGGACTGAGCCACGCCGGCGACGTCCTCTACCTGGGCCGGGGCATCAACTACCCCATCGCCCTCGAAGGAGCCCTCAAGCTGAAGGAGATCTCTTACATCCACGCCGAGGGCTATCCCGCGGGCGAGATGAAGCACGGCCCCATCGCCCTCATCGACGAAAGCATGCCCGTGGTGATGATCCTGCCCAGGGACCACTACTACCCGAAGACCGTCAGCAACCTGAAGGAAGTCGAGGCGCGGGGCGGCAACCTGGTCGTCGTCACCGACGAGCCCGACGAGAGCCTGGCCTCGAAGTCCACGCTCGTGGTCCCCAAGGTCCCGTACCACCTGGCGCCGGTGGTGATGACCATCCCGATGCAGCTATTGGCCTATCACATTGCCGTCCACCGGGGCACCGACGTGGACCAGCCGCGCAACCTCGCCAAGAGCGTCACCGTGGAGTAGTTTCTCATCTCCCGGAGCGTTCCTCAGCCCCTGAAGCCCTTGGCCACTACGTAGACTTCCGACGAACCCTTGCGCGTGGCCGCGGAGCGCGCCCGCTGCACCGCCTGGAAACGCTCCGACATCTCCTTCAGGAGAGCGTCGATGTCCGTGCCGGCGAAAGTCTTGAACAGGAACGCGCCGCGGGGTCTCAGAATCGACCCGGCGATCTCGAAAGCCCCGAGGGCAAGCTCCAGGGCGCGCCGGCGGTCCGCGTCGCGGATACCGGAAAGGCGCGGCGCCATGTCGGAGAGGACGCAGTCCACCGCCCCTCCCGCGTGCGCGCCGATGCGCTCCGCGGCGTCCTGCGCGAGGACGTCCAGCTCGAACGCCTGCACGCTCCCTCCGGGGAGGGGTTGTATCGGTTGCAGATCGAAGCCCAGCACCCGGCCCCTCGGGCCGGCAAGCTCGGCGGCAACCTGAAGCCATCCGCCGGGCGCGGCGCCAAGGTCCACCACCACGTGACCGGCGCGGATGACCCGGAAGCGCTGGTTGATCTCCAGCAGCTTGTAGGCTGCCCGCGACCGGTAACCCTCGCGCCTGGCCTTGCGAAAGAACCCGTCTTGAGGCCGATACGACATGACCTGAATCCTTCTCATCCATCTATGCCGATTTCTGGCGCCAATGATACCGAAATTGACATGCGGCGTCACCGGACCACGTGGGGGCCGACTTGACATCCGATATCGTAAAGTGATAGTCGCCTACGCATGATTCTCAAGCACATCGGCAAGGTTGTGGTTCTCTCCGCTTTGGCGTTCGCCATGGGTGCCTTTCTGTGGGTGGCGCCAGCCGCCGCGCTCGACCTGAGCTCGGGCGAGGTCGAGGCGAGCTTCGACACGACACTGTCATACGGCGTGCTCTACCGCGTGGGCAAGCATGAGCCGCAACTGTCGGAGGAACTCAACGGCAACGACGGCAACCTCAACTACGACCGCGGGATCGTCAGCAACGCCGCCAAGTTCACCAGTGATCTGGATGTCGCCTACCGCAACTTCGGCCTGTTCCTTCGCGCCAGCGGCTTCTACGACATCGAGAACGCAGACGGCGACCGCCCGCACAAGCCGCTTTCCGACGCCGCAGTGGCCAAAGTCGGCAAAGACATCGACCTGCTCGACGCCTACGGCACGGCAACCTTCGACCTCGGCGGCGCCGCGGTGGACATCCGCGCGGGCAAACACGTTCTGAACTGGGGCGAGAGCACGTTCATCCAGAATGGCGTCAACGCCGTCAACCCGTTCGACGTGAGCAAGCTCAGGGTTCCGGGCGCAGAGTTGCGCGAGGCGTTGGTAGCGGTTCCGCTGGTGTCGGCGGTGGTGGAGTTGCCCTACAACCTGTCCGTGGAGGGCTTCTATCAACTCGGCTGGGAGAAGACCGAGATCGACCCCGTGGGCAGCTACTTCTCGACCACCGACTACGTGGGCGCGGGCGCAGACAAGATATTTCTCGATGACCCCAACCTCTACCCCGCGCTTGCGGCAGCCGGAGTGGTATTGGGACAAGACCCCAATTTCCTGGACGCGGCACGCGGCGCGGACCGCAACCCGCGTGGCTCGGGCCAGTGGGGGATGGCGTTTCGCTACCTCGCCGAGGAGTTGAACAACACCGAATTCGGCTTCTACTACATGAACTACCACAGCCGCCTGCCGACCGTGCGGGCGCACACCGGAACCGTGCAAAGCACCCTAGCCGGCGTGGGGGCCATTCAGGCGGCGGTGCCAAACCTCGTCCGACGGTTCATCGCCGCGGGCTTGCCTCCCCAAGATGCCGAGACAGAGGCGAGAAAGGCTGCGGTGATCTACGGCATCGACCGTTACATCGACGAGGGCTACTACTTCGTCGAGTATCCCGACGACATCCAGCTTTTCGGCCTGAGCTTCAACACCCAGCTCGGGACCTTGGGGTGGGCGCTGCAAGGGGAATATACGTTCCGTCAGGATTCGCCGCTGCAGATACAGGAAGCCCAGGTGATTAAGGACGGCTTGGCTCCGTTTCTCGGCTGCCTCCCGAACCCGCAAGCCTGCATCGCCGCCGGCGCCCCGGGCACCCATGGTTTCGACTCGGATGTCCCCGGCTACATCAGGCGCGACGTGAGCCAGATACAAGCCACCGCCACGAAAGTGTTCGGACCGATGCTGGGAGCGGACGGTCTGGCGTTCATTACCGAAGTGGCCATGATGTACGTGCACGACCTGCCGGAACTGACCGAACTGAAGCTTGAGACTCCCGCGGACGGCGACGTCGCCGCGGATTCAACCTCGTTCGGCTACCGGATGGCGGCACGTCTCGACTACAGCAACGTCATCGCCGCGGTGAACCTGTTCCCGTACGTCCAGTTCCGGCACGACTTCCAGGGCGACAGCCCGTCCCCCAGCGGCTCGTTCGTGGAGGGCCTGACCGCGCTGACCCTTGGAGTGCGCGCCGACTATCTCAGCCGCTGGCAGACCGACCTGAGCTACACGCGGTACGCCGGCCGCAAGAATGAACTGGCCGATCGGGATTTCATCACGGCCACGATCAAATACTCTTTCTGATATGACCAACATGAAAGCACTGGCTCTTGGACTCGGCGCAGCGCTCGCCTTGGCGTTTGCACTGGCTTCTTCCGCAGGCGCGGAGATCTCCGCGGACGACATCGCGCGGCTCGGCAAGGACCTGACCCCGCTCGGAGCGGAGCGGGCCGGCAACGCCGACGGCACCATCCCCGAGTGGACGGGCGGGATCACCCAGCCGCCGGCGGGCTACCAGCTCGGCGAGCACCACCGGGATCCCTACGCGGGCGACAAGCCGCTCTTCGTCATCGACAAGAGCAACCTCGACAAGTACCGGGACAAACTCTCCCTGGGGCACCAGCGCATGCTGGAGACCTACCCGACGTACAAACTGACGGTGTACCCCACCCGGCGCAGCGCCTCGGTCCCTCAGCGCATCTACGACGCCACCCGGAAGATCGCCGCCACCGCCAGGCTGGTGGATGACGGCAACGGCGTCGACGGCGCGGTGGTCGGCATCCCGTTCCCCATCCCCAAGAACGGCCTGGAGGTGATCTGGAACCACCTGCTGCGCTATCGGGGCGAGACCGTGTCCTGCACGCTGGGGCAGGCGGCGGTGACCCGCGGCGGCGACTACACGCTGGTCAAGTACGCCGTCGACGTGAGCGTGCGCTACTCGCTGCCGGACATGACCGTGGAGAAGCTCGGCAACACCATGATCCTGTTCAAGCAGCGGGTGACGGCGCCGGCGCGGCTTGCCGGAGACATCGTGCTGGTGCACGAGACCATCAACCAGGCCCGCCAGCCGCGTAGCGCCTGGACCTACAACCCGGGCCAGCGCCGGGTGCGGCGCGCGCCGAACATCGCCTACGACAACCCGGGCACCACCTCGGACGGGCTGCGCACCGCGGACCAGTTCGACATGTTCAACGGAGCGGTGGACCGCTACGACTGGAAGCTCGTGGGCAAGCGTGAGATGTACGTGCCGTACAACGCCTACCGGGCGCACAGCGACAAGCTCTCCTTCAACGACATCATCCAGCCGCTGCACGTCAACCCGGAGCACCTGCGTTACGAGTTGCACCGGGTCTGGATCGTGGACGCGACACTCAAGGAAGGCGCGAGCCACCTCTACAAACGGCGGACGTTCTACATCGACGAGGATTCCTGGCAAGTGCTGCTGGTGGACATCTACGACAACCGCGACCAGCTCTGGCGGGTGTCCGAAGGCCACGTCATCAACTACTACGAGAAGCCGCTGAGCTGGCCGACCCTGGAAATCCACCACGACCTGCAGGCGGGACGCTACCTCGCCCTCGGCCTCGACAACGAGTTCCCGATGTGCACCTACGACGTCAACTTCAAGTCCAGGGACTTCAAGCCCTCGTCCCTGCGCCGCGCGGGCAGGCGGTGAAGCCGGCGGCCCTGCTGCCGATCCTGATCCTCTGCCTCGCCGTCCAGGCCTCCGCGGACGCCAAACCGGCGGTGGAGGCGCCTTTGGCCGTCCAGTCCCTGCTGCTGGATACTGCCGCGGCCGGCCCAAGGATCTTGGCAGTGGGCCAGCGCGGCCACATCCTGTTCTCCGACGACCGCGGAACCACCTGGGAGCAGGCACGGGTCCCGACCCGGGCGCTGCTGACCGCGGTGCACATGCACGACGAAAAGACCGGCTGGGCCGTCGGCCACGATGCGGTGATCCTCCGCACCGACGACGGCGGCGCCACCTGGAAGCTTATGCACCGCGCGCCCGAAGAGGAGCGCCCCCTGCTGGACGTCTGGTTCCGGGACGAGGAGACGGGCTTCGCGGTGGGGGCCTACGGCTATTTCCTGGCCACCCGGGACGGCGGCAGGACCTGGGCTTCCCGCGCCATCAGCAAGGACGACTTCCACCTGAACGAGATCGTGCCGGCGGGGGCGGGGCGGCTGTTCATGGCGGCGGAGGCGGGAGTGTTGTACCGTTCCGACGACGCGGGCGAGAGCTGGCGCGAGCTTTCCTCCCCGTATACCGGTTCATGGTACGGCGCCCTCGTGCTCGACCGCGGCCGTATCCTGCTGCACGGGCTCCGGGGCCACCTGTTCCGTTCCGACGACGCGGGCGAGAGCTGGACGCAGGTGGCCACCGGCACCACCGCGACCCTCACCAACGCCGTCCGTCTACCGGACGGAGGGGTGCTCGTCACCGGCCTCGAAGGCATCCTGCTCACCAGCCGGGACCGCGGCGGCAGCGTGTCAGCCACACGGCTTCCGTCGCGCCAGGGCATCACGTCGGCGTTGCCCCTGGCCGGCGGCAGCGTGCTGCTCACCGGAGAGTTCGGCGTCCGGCGGCTGCCCCTGCCGGAGTAGCTCGCCGTCCCAGGACCGCCCATGCCGGACGCACCCGACACCTCCCCGCCGAACCCGCTCGCGGCCTGCATCGAGCGTTGCCTGTTCGGCCGCCGCGCGCTCGTGCTCGCCGCCTTCGCCCTCATCACCCTGGTGATGGGATGGTACGCGGCGCAGTTGCGGGTGGATGCCGGGTTCTTCAAGCTCGTGCCCCTCAAGCACGAGTACATGCAGACCTTCCTAAAGCACCGGGAGACGTTCGGCGACGCGGACCGGGTGGTGATCGCCATCACCGCGCGCGAGGGCGACATGTTCACGCCCGAGTTCTTCGAGGTGCTGCGCCAAGTCACCGACGCCATGTTCTTCCTGCCGGGCATCGACCGCACCCAGGTCTACTCCATCCTCACCCCCAACGTGCGCTACATCGAGGTGGTGGAGGACGGCGTGACCGCCGGCAACGTGTTGCCGGGGAACTTCCGGGCCACACAGGCGGATCTGGCCCGGGTGCGCGAGAACGCCATCAAGGCCGGCGTCGTCGGCCGGCTCGTGGCCAACGACTTCAGCGGCGCCATCGTCAGCGGCCGGCTGCAGGAGTTCCACCCCAATACCGGCGAGCGGCTGGACTACATCGAGGTGGCGCGCCAGCTCGAGGATATCCGCGCCAAGGCGGAGGCAACCGGCGCCGTGAACGTGCACGTCATCGGCTTCGCCAAGCTGGTGGGGGACGTCGCCGCGGGCGCGGTCCGGGTCATCGCGTTCTTCGGGATCACGTTCCTGATCACCGCGCTGTTCGTGTTCCTCTACACCCGCTCGGTGCGTCTCACCATACCGCCGCTGGTGTGCTCGCTGGTAGCGGTGGTGTGGCAGCTCGGCACGGTCACCGCCCTGGGCTTCGGCATCGATCCCATGTCCATCCTGGTGCCGTTCCTGGTGTTCGCGGTGGGGGTCAGCCACGGGGTGCAGATGGTCAGCGCGGTGCGCGCCGAGGTGGTGGCCGGGGCCGCCGGCCTGGACGCGGCGCGGGCCAGCTTCCGGCGCCTGCTGCTGCCGGGCTCCGTGGCGCTCGCCTCCGACTCCGTGGGCTTCATCACCATCTCGCTCATCGAGGTGCAGGTCATCCGGGAAACCGCCATCACCGCCAGCCTGGGCATCGTGGCCATCATCCTGACCAACCTGGCGCTGCTGCCGGTGCTGCTGTCGTATATCCGCATGAGCGACGCGCAGCGGCGGGCCGCGGCCGGACGCGACAACGTGCTGCAGCCGTTGTGGTCGCGTACGGCGCGGCTGGCGCGCCGGGGTCCCGCGGCCGTGACCGTGGGCCTGGCCGCGGTGCTGGTGGCCGCGGGGGCGCACTACGCGGTGCAGGTGGAGGTGGGCGACCGCCATCAGGGGGTGCCGGAGTTGCGGGCGGAGTCCGTCTACAACCGCGACATCGCCGTCATCACCGACCGCTTCAAGATCGGCGTCGACGTGCTCACGGTGTTCGCGGAGACGGTGCCGGACGGCTGCATCGACTACGAGGTGCTCACCACCCTGGACGAGTTCGCGTGGCACGTGCGCAACGTCGAGGGCGTCCAGTCGGTGCTGAGCCTCGCCGGCGTCGCCCGCAACCTCAACGCCGGCTGGAACGAGGGCAATCTCAAGTGGCGCACGCTGCCGCGGAACCGCTACAGCCTGGTGCAATCGGTCTCCCCGGTGCCCACCGCCAGCGGCCTGATCAACAACGACTGCAGCGTAATGCCCGTACTGATCTACACCACCGACCACAAGGCCGAGACCATCCAGCGCGTCGTCGACGCCACCAAGGACTTTCAGCGCCGCAACACCCTGGAGCGCATCAAGTTCCGGCTGGCCGGCGGCAACGTGGGCGTCATGGCCGCCACCAACGAGGAGGTGGACGCCTCCCAGTTCCCGATCCTGGGCTACGTCTTCGCCGGGGTGATCCTGCTGTGCCTGATCTCGTTCCGCTCGGTGACGGCGACGGCGTGCATCATCGTGCCGCTGGCCGCGGTGTCGCTGCTGGCCTACGGCCTCATGGCGATCCTGGAGATCGGCCTCAAGATCTCGACCCTGCCGGTGGTGGCCCTGGGGGTGGGCATCGGCGTGGACTACGCCATCTACATCTACGGCCGGCTGCGCACCCACCTCGACCAGGGCCTCGACTTCGCCGACGCCTACGAGCGCACGCTCAACGTCACCGGCGCCGGCGTGGTGCTCACCGGCCTCACCCTGGCCGCGGGCGTGGCCACCTGGATCGTCGCTCCGCTCAAGTTCCAGGCCGACATGGGCATCGTGCTGATGTTCATGTTCCTGGTGAACATGATCGCCGCGGTGGTGCTGCTGCCGGCCCTGGGCGCGTGGCTGGTGCGGGCCAAGCCGGCCGAAGTACCCTCACGCAGCGAATGACTGCTGGGTTTCCTTCTCGAAGGCCAGCAGCTTCTGCACGCTCGGACGCGTCTGCATGCGCGCGAAGTGCGCCCGGACGTTGGGGTAGGGCTCCAGGTCGATGTCGAACTGGGTGCTGCGGCGCACACACCAGAAGAAGTGCGCGTCCGGCGCCGTGAAGTGGTCGAAGAAGTACTCGCGCCCCTCCAGCATTGCCTCGGCGATGCCGTTGGTCTCGGCCAGGAACTCCGCGGCGATGCGGGACACGCTCTCTTCGGTTCCCGCCACGTCGCTGACCTTGGCCGGCGAATTGATGCGGCTGAGGTACGGGTGGATGCCCGACGCGCACCACGACATGATCGAGATCGCCTTGACCTCCTCCCAAGGATCCGACGGCAGCAGCTTTGCCTCCGGGAAGCGGCGCGCGATCCAGACCTGGATGGCGACGTTCTCGGTGAGCGTCTGCCCATCCACCACCAGGAGCGGCACCTTGTGCTTGGGGTTGAGCTGCATGTACTCCTCGGTGCGGTTCTGCCCGGCCCGGAAATTCAGCGCCTTGACCTCGAAGTCGGCTCCCGCCTCGGTCAGCGTGATGTAGGGCGCCATCGCACAGGTGACGGGGGCGTAGTACAGTTGGATGCTCATGGGGACCTCCGTGGAATTATGGTTCATGGTGCCGGAGGGGGGACTCGAACCCCCACAGGGTTGCCCCTACTGGATTTTGAGTCCAGCGCGTCTACCAATTCCACCACTCCGGCACGGAGAAGAATTGACTAGCCCATGGGGGAAAAGAGGTCAAGGTCGACGCGACCGTCAGCGTTCGCTGGCAACGCCCTCCAGGGGAATCGCCTGCTCTACGAGCATGATGGGGATGCCGTCGCGGATGGCGTAGAGGTACCGGCCGTCTTCCCGCACGAGTCCGCCTTCGATGGTTTCGGTCACCTTCTCGCCCGCACGGTTCACAACTTGGCCGGCTTCGATCTTCCGGTTGAGACTCTCGATGAGGGTCTCATCTGCCAATGACACCGCTTCATGGGTCTCGGGACATGCCAGGATGTCGAGCAATTGCCGGTCGATCACGCTTGCCTCCCGCCTCTCCGATAAAGCCTGCCGGACATGCTCCAATATTCCCCGCCGTCCCGCGGGTGTCAATCGCGGCCCGGTTGATGCGGTGTGATCTCTTGGCTATGTTGCCCGTCTGGAGGTGGAAAGAGCCATGAACGGGACCTTTCGGGAGTACATCGATCTCTTGCGGGACAACGACGAGCTGCTGGACATACGCAAGCCGGTGGACCTGCGGGACGTGGCGGCGCTCACGGACCAGAGCGACAAGGCGCTGCTGTTCGAGAATCCCGTGGGCTACTCCATGCCGGTGGCTTGCGGGATGCTCCAGAAGCGGGAGCGCCTGGCCATTGCCCTGGACGCACCCTACCCCGAGATCCACAAGCGCTTCCAGTGGGCCATGTCCAACTCCATCGACCCGGTCCTGGTGGAAGACGCCCCGGTCAAGGAGTTCATGCAACTGGGCGGCGACGTGGACCTGTTCAAGCTGCCAGTGCCGATCTTCTCTACCCTGGACGGCGCGCCCATGATCACCGCCGCGGTGGTCATCTCCGAGGACCCCGAGTACGGCATGAACGCCGGCTGCTACCGGCTGATGCTCAAGGAGCGGAACGTCACCGGCATCGACATCGTCACCCCCAACAACCTCCACAACTTCACCAGGAGGGCGCTGGCGGAGAACCGCCCGCTGCCCATCTCCATCTCCATCGGCGTGCACCCCCGGGAGCTGATGGGGGCGCTCTTCAAGGCGTCGCTGGGCACCAACGAGCTGGGCTTCGCCGGCGGTCTCGGCGGGCGCCCGGTGGAGCTGACGCCGGGAGTCGCCGGACCGGTGCCGTTCATCGCGGGGTCGGAAATCGTCCTGGAGGGCGAGATACCCCCCGAGGGCTGGGTGCATCCCGAAGGCCCCTTCGGCGAGTTCTCGCGCCTGGTCGGGGGCACCCACCGGAACCCAAACGTCCACATCAAGTCCGTGCTGCACCGCCGCGACCCCATCTACTACGCGCTGCACATGCCCTGGGAGAACCTGTGGATGAGCGCGCCCATCTACGAGGCGGCGGCGTGGCGCGTGATGGCCGAGACGGGCGTGCAGGTCACCGCCATCAACGTGACGCCGGGAGGCTGCTGCCACTGGCACATCGTGGCGTCCATCAAGAAGAGCCCGGGCGACGGCAAGAACGCCATCGCCGCGCTGCTGTCCATCGCCGACATCAAGTACGTAGTGGTGACCGACGACGACATCGACATCTTCGACCCCGTGGAAGTCGAGTGGGCCATCGCCACCCGCGTGCAGGCGGACCGCGACACGGTGATCCTGTCCAATGCCCGCTCCAAGCCCCTGGACCCGTCCATCCCGCCGAGCGCCAACGGCGTCCCCACCACGGCCAAGATGGGCATCGACGCCACCATTCCGGAGAACGTGCCGCGCTACCGCTACAACCGCATCGTCTACCACAACCAGGGCAAGGCGGCACTGGACGACTACCTGGGCGAGTCGCCGGCCGCGCCACAACCGCCGGCTGCCGACGACGACGCCATCGAGCGGCTTGCGGAACGGGCGCTGGCCATGCTGGGCGAGAAGCGGCTCACCTTCAGCGAGCTGCTGGACGCTTTCTCGGACGAAGGGTTCGCCACCGTCATGGCCTTGGTGGGGCGCCTCAACGAACGCAGGCAGATCACCCTGGACGAGGAGGGGAAATACATGCCGGCGGAGGACGCGTGAGCCCGCGGACGGTTTTCGGACCGACAGGAGAATAACGATGACAGCGGAACTGGTTTTCTACACCAACCCGATGTCGCGCGGGCGCATCGTGCGCTGGATGCTGGAGGAGTCGGGCGTCCCCTACCGCACCGAGGTGGTGGAGTTCGGCCCGATGATGAAGTCGCCGGAGTACCTGACCATCAACCCCATGGGGAAGGTTCCGGCGATCCGCCACGGCGACACGGTCGTCACCGAGTGCGCGGCCATCTGCGCCTACCTCGCCGACGCCTTCCCTGCCGCCGGACTGGCGCCGCCCAGCGGACAGCGCGGCGCCTACTACCGCTGGCTGTTCTTCGCCGCCGGTCCGCTGGAGGCCGCGGTCACCAACCGCATGTTCGGTTTCGCCGTACCGGAGGACAAGGAATCCATGGTGGGCTACGGCAACTATGCCACGGTGTTGGACACCCTGGAGAAAGCCGTCGGGGGCGAAGGTTACGTCGCCGGCGATGCCTTTACCGCCGCCGACGTGTACGTCGGGTCTCACATCGGCTGGGGTATGCAATACGACACGATCGAAAAGCGCCCCGCCTTCGAGGCCTACTGGTCGCGGCTCAGCGGACGCGAAGCATACCAGCGCGGCAACGCCCTGGATGACGCAGCGGCGAGCGCGGCCGAGAAGGAGTGACCGCGGGACCAGGAGCCTGTCCGGGAATTCCCAAGGGCAGTGAAATGGGTCCTTCGACCTCGCCTGTCCTGAGCCTGTCGAAGGACGGTTCGGATGGGCTCCCAGGCTACTTCGCCCCCTCAGATCAGCAGCCAGACGGGCAGCCAAGCCGGCAGCAGTTCCGGCAGCCAGCCCGACAGCCACGAGGGATGCCAGAACAGGTGGACGATGCGGTCGTAGAAGGCGACCAGGACGGCCCACCCGCCCAAGGCGTAGCAGACTGAAAGCCGCCAGGAATAACGACCCCACAGAGCGACATAGCCGGCGATGAAGATCGGCACGGCAATCTTCTGGCCGAGCGCCACGGTCAGGAGCAGGACACCCACCAGGTAGCCGAAGAAGGCCGCGGCCGGCCGGACTTGGAAGTTCTCGCGCGTTTCCTCAAACAGCGTGGTCAGCCCGCCCAACTCGCTGAGGCGCGCGAAGAGTTGGCGGACGTCAATCAAGAGCGTCCCCAACGCCAAGGCGACGCCGGGCAGGGCGATGGCCATCGGGAACTGTCGCGCGCTGGGCGGCCAGCCCGGCGACACCCACACCGCGTACACGAAAATGGCCGACAGGAAGAGCGACAGCGGCAGTGACACGACGGGATTGACTTCGGTCCCCTCGCCGCCGGCCTGCCGATCGTCGAGCTTCCTGTTCCGCGCGATGCCGCGCGCGGCGAAGAAGATGGTCAGCACACACAGCCCGGCGATGGCCATCACTATCGGCCGCTCCCACAGCCAGCTCGGCCCGCGGTGCGCGGCCATGCTGATCTGGAAGGTCTGCTCCATGAGCCCGCCCAGGATGAGCGCGAGCACGAAGGGCGGGCGGGGCCAGCCGCCGCGTTTCATGACGTAGCCGATGAGGCCGAAGGCGATCACCGTGACCCAGTCTCCCACCGAAGTGCGCGACAGCCAGGAGCCCATCAGGACGAACGCCAGCACGCCCGGCACCAGCAGGTGCCCCGGAATGAACGCCAGCCGGGCGATCTGCCGGCTGGCCGCCATCAGAATCGCCGCTCCGATGAGGTTGGCGACGACGATGGTCCACACCAGGCTGTAGGTGATGGGCAGGTTGCGGGTGAGCATGTCGGGGCCGGGCTGCAGACCCTGGATGAGGAACGCGCCGAGCAGGATCGCCGCCCCCAGGCTGCCGGGAATCCCGAAGGCGATGGTGGGCACCAGCGCGCCGCCGCGGATCGCGTTGTTGGCGGCCTCGGGCGCGATCACGCCGCGGATGTCCCCCTGTCCGAACCGGGACTTGTCCTTGGCGCTCTGCACCGCGTGGCCGTAGGCGACCCAGTCCACGATCTGGCCGCCGAGACCCGGCAACAGCCCGACATAGGTGCCGATGACGCTGCAGCGCACCGCCAGCCACCAGTGGCGGCAGGCGTCGCGCACACCGTCGAGGAGGCCGCCGCCCTTGGCCTGGCCGTGGGGCACCCGCGAGATCGACGTGTTGCTGGCCGCCAGCTCCAGCAGTTCTGGGACCGCGAACAGCCCCAGCACCATCGGAATCAGCGGCAGACCGTCCAGCATATAGTCGATGCCGAAATGGAAGCGCGGCACCGGCTGGATGTCGCCGTAGCCCACGGTGGAGATGATCAGGCCGAACAGCGCCACCGTGAGTCCCTTCGTGACGGAGCCGCCGGTGAGGGAGCCGACCATGGTGAGCCCCAGCACGGCCAGCATGAACAGCTCGGCTTTCGAGAAGGCGAGGATCAGCGGCAGCACCAGCGGCAACGACACCGACAGGACCAGCGCGCCGAACACGCCGCCGAAGGCGGATACCGTGAACGCGGCGCCCAGCGCCCGCGCCGCGTGCCCCGCTTTCGCCAGCGGGTAGCCGTCGAGGATCGTCGCTTGCGACGCCACGGTGCCGGGAACGCCGAGCAGGACCGAGGCGACGGTGTCGGCCGTCGACGTCACCGTGAACATGCCGAGCAGCAGCGCGATGGCCGGCACCGGCTCCATGTCGAAGGTGAACGGCAGCAGCAGGACGAGGCCGATGATGGGGCCCAGGCCGGGCACCGCGCCCAGCCAGAGTCCGATCAGTATCCCCAGCAGCAGGAAGCCGATGGCCGGCCACTGGAAGATGAGGATCAGTCCCTGGACGAAGGCCTCGAACATCCCGCCCACGATTCACGGTGCGGGGCGGCGGGACGTACCGGCGCCGGCCGGTCCCACCGCCCGAAAAGAGGAAAGCGGTATGCCTATTTCGCGCCGGCCTGGCGGGCGGTGCGATCCTTCCAGAACGCCACCATCTTGGGGTCGGCGTCACGGAGGCTGTCCATCACCTTCTTCGCCAGGTCATAGTTGATGTGGCGGAGCGCCGCCTTGAGGGCCTTCTTGGCCTCGGCGATGGTTTCGGGGTCCGCCATCGCCTTCTCATAGGCCGCGCGCAGTTGCCTGGTCGCCTCCGGGTTCATGTTGGGCGGACCGAGGGCCAGGAAGTTGGCCGTTCCCTGCGCCCGCTTGGCGAAATCGTAGGCCGCGGCCAGGGGGCCGGACGGCTTGGAACCTTTGGCCGCGACGTAGAATTCGTCGAGCAGCGGCACGCCGGGGTAGGCCGGGTCGGGGGTCAGCGAGCCGTCGGGCTGGAATACGCCGAACTGGAACAGCGCCTTCACCTTGCCGGTGTCGATCAACCGCGGCTTCATCTGCGTGTTCCAGGTGGCCGAGCCTACGCCCGTGATGTGTGTCTCCGCCTGCTCGATGGATGTCGTGATGGAGGCGGAGTCGCGGAAGCCGCGGACGTAGTTGTGCTTCATCCCCAACAAGTCGAACCCCAAGGTGGACATGACGTCGATGGAGTGCAGCGGGTTGCGGCCGGTGTAGTTGAGCGCCTGCGTGATCCTGGCGATGTCGGACGGCTTGTTGAGCCCGCCCGGCGCCAGGTCGTTGCGCGCCACGGCCACGAACGAGGGCGCCTTGACGCCCGCGACGAAGGTGAACTTGGGATAGCTGAAGCGCACGCCCTCCCGTCCGGTGATCTCCGCCATCACCTGGAACGGATTGAAGCTCAGGGTCGTGCCGTCGGGCTTGGCCCGCTCGAAGACGAAGTTCTGAGCCTTCAGGCTGGCGCCGCCGGGCATGTTCTTGACGACGACGGAGGGATTGCCGGGGATGTACTTCGACAGCCGGCGCGCGACGATGCGGGCCGTGGTGTCGGTGCCGCCGGACGAGAAACCGACGATGATCTGGATCGTCTTGCCCTTGTAGTACTGCGCATCCGCGGTGGAGGCGAATACGATCAGCGCCAATGCCGCCAGCGCAAGGCGGCCGATGGATTTTCCGAACACGTTCGACATGGCGGGTCCTCCTCGGTGACCGGCTTCCGCACCGGCTCGGCGCGTGTAAAGCCATCACATTCATGCGGCCATTGACAGCACGGTTCGCGGCCCATACAACCGCATGGTTGAGAAATTTGTCAAGCGCAATGGACCTGACCGATGCTCGACGAACTCATCCTCGTCAACGGCGACATCCACACCATGGATGACGACGACACCGTGGTCTCCTCGGTGGCCATCGAAGGCGGCCGGATCGCCGCGACGGGCCACGACCTGAGACCGCGCGGCCCGGACGCGCGCACCATCGACCTCAAGGGCTGCACGGTCATCCCCGGCCTCATCGACAACCACGTCCACTTCCTGCGCATGGGGCTCTTGCCGGGCCACGACATGCGCGAACTGGAGACCGCGTTCTCGCTCGACGACGCGCTCGCGCGCATCGCCGCCCGCGCATCCGCGGTCCTGGAGGGCGAGTTGCTGAGCGCCCTCGGCGGCATCCATCCCAACCAGTTCCGGGAGAAACGTTATCCCACGCTGAAGGAGATGGACGCCGCGGCGCCGCGTCACCCGGTCTACCTGTCCGTCTCGAACTTAGGACCCGGCGCCGCCAACACCCTTGCCCGCGACCTGCTGAAAACCCGAGGCGTGCCGGTGGGCGAAGACGGCACGGTCGCGCCCGGGAACACCACCTACGCCGCCTGGGAGGCGCTCAGCGGCATGCGCTCACCCGCGGACGTACGGCGACAGACGATGCGGGAGATCGAACACGCGCTGAGCCTCGGTCTGGTGTGCCTGTTCGACATGGGCGGCACCATCCCCGCCGGCGGTTTCCTGGATCCCCGCACCGGCTACATTCCGATACTGGAGCTGATGCGCGCCGGCCGCCTGCCGCTGCGCCTCCGGCTGTTCCTGCCGGTGCAGGACGATGCCGCTTCGCTGCCCCAGCTCACGGCGCGCCTGGACAACACGTTCAACGAGTTCGGCAACGACATGCTGCGCGTCGTCGGCCTCGGCGAATGGCTCATACCGAGCCGGCTGCAACGGCTGCAGCCGCTGCCTGAATTCTATACCGCATCGGCCCGGGCAGTGGCCGAGCGCGGCTGGATCTACAAGCAGCACATGATCACGCTGCCCGAGCAGTGCGCTCATCTCGATGTCTGGGAGGCCGTCAACCGGTCCATTCCCATCGCCGGCCTGCACTGGTCCATCGACCATTGCTATGGCATGGACGAGACGATCCTGAGCCGCTGCAAGGAACTCGGCATCGGCATCAGCGCCCACGGCTCGCCCTACCTGGAGGGGGAAGCCTTGCCCATGGGCAATCCGCCGTTCCGCCTGATCGTCGACAGCGGCGTCCCCGCGGGCAGCGGTTCCGACGGGGCGCGCATCGCGCCGATCAACCCGTGGCTGATGATCTACTACGCGCTCACCGGCATCAACTCTGCCGGCGAAGCCATCAATGCGCACCAGACCATCGACCGCGACGAGGCGCTACGGCTATGGACGTCGGCGCAGGGCTGGTTCAGCAGAGAAGACGCCCACCTGGGTGGAATCGCCGTCGGCAAGTTCGGCGATCTCGCCGTCCTCGACCGGGACTATTTCGACACAGACGTAGTATCGGACGCCGACGTCCGGCACATCACGTCGGTTCTGACGGTGGTGGGCGGAAAGGTGGTCCACGACGCCGGCGTCCTGTAGGTATGACGGGCGGCTACTGCCCCAGCCGGTAGAAGCGGCGCGCGTTGTCCGCGAGGATGGCGGCCTTGGCTTCGTCGCTGAGCGTCGGGTGCTCGGCCACCTCGGCGATCTCGTGGCCGATGTCGCCGGGACCGATCTCGTGCGGGAAGTCACTGGCGAACAGGAACCGCTCGTTGCCCGCCCGCTGGACCTGGTAGTCGAGCCCGTTCTCCCCGCCCTCGCAGCCCACGAAGACGTTGTCCAGCAGTGCGTACTGGCTGGGCCCATGCTCCGGATCGGGGCCGTGGTAGTTGCCGTGGGAGTTCCACTCCCCGAAGAAGCCGTGGGACCGTTCCATGCGGTCCATCCAGAAGGTGAGCCACCCCGCGCCCCCTTCGAGAAAGGCCACCCGCAGGTTGGGAAAACGGTCGAAGACGCCGTGGTAGACCATGCCCGAGAACGCGATCATCAGGCTGAAGGGATGCCCCAGCCCGGCGATGGGAACGAACGCCTCCAGGGTGTCGAGCCCCATGCCGTGGTGGCAGCCGCCGTGCACCGCGAGCCCGCAGCCCAACCGTTCGGCCTCGGCGTAGACATCCCAGTAGGTCTTGTGCCCCAGGTCCATGGGCAGCCCGCGCGAGGGCAGCATGGCCCCGAGCATGCCCAGCTCGGTGACTGCGCGGCGCAACTCCTTCACCGCCTCCTGCGGATCCTGCAACGGGATCAGCGCCATGCCCCTGAGCCGCGGGTTGTCCTTGAGGTAGCGGTCGTAGAGCCAACTGTTGTAGGCGTGGGCTACGGCGCAGGCCCAGTCGGGCATGCTGATGTTGCCCATGGCGAGGCCCCAGGTGGGATACAGCACGCTGCACTCGAACCCGGCCTCTTCCACGAACGACCGCCAGTCCTCCGGGGTCACGGGCTCGCCGCCGCCGAAGGCGCCGTCGCTCAGGTACTTGAGCCCCAGGTGATGGTGGTCCAGAGAGGGGAAGACCCGCGTCAGGATGCGCTTGCTCGCCTGGCTTCGATAGGGCTCCTCGATGTAATCGACGATGGATTCGTCTTCGATCACGTGGCCGTCGGCGTCGATGACGGGCAGGCTCATGGGTTCCTCCCTGATTCCGGATCTTGTGTCAGTCCAAGTAATCGAGTCGCTTGGCCCGTGGGCGACCGCCGGGTCGCCCCTACACGCACATCTTCATGCCTTGCGGTAGATTCCCGGCTACTCGGACGGGCTCCTAGTGGATTCCGGTAATCTTGACGCTGGCGTGCTTCGACTTGTAGCGGCGGTTGAGGGCGATGAGCACGCCGGTGAGCCCTTCCACCACGTAGGCGTTGGCCGCGGGGCCGGCATCCAGGCCGGTGGCGCCGATGCGCTCCAGCAGCTCGATGACCCGCTCCTTGGCTTCCCTGCTGTCGCCGCATACCAGGACGTCGCCCAGGGGCTCGTCCGGCGCGCCGAGGTCCAGCGCCGAGATGTTGTGCAGCGCGCCGATGACCGGGGTTTCGTCGCCCAGGATCTTCTGCGCCTCCAGCAGCGCCGAGCCGGCTTCGGGCACGAACGGCCGGCCCTTGAGCAGCGGCACCACCGCGTCGATGACGATCTTGCCACGCAACTCGTCCGCCAAGTCGGCCACCATCTTCTCCTGCCCTTCATAGGGCACCGAGATGACCGCCAGCTCCGCTTCCCGGACCGCGTCGGCGTTGAGCATGCCCTCCACGAAGTCCGTGCCCAGCCTCTCGTTCAGGTCCCTGGCCGCGTCGGCGCCGCGCTTGGCGTCCCGCGAACCGATCAGGACCCGTACGCCCGGCCGCGCCAAGCGTCCCGCCAAGCCCATTCCCAGGCTGCCGGTCCCTCCCACGATTGCGATTGAAATGGAATCTTGCATGGGAAGGCTCATAGCACGTTCGCGCCGGGTGCTACAAATAAACGGCCCTTCGACTTCGCTCCGCTGGCGCGGAGCTGCGCTCAGGGCGAACGGTGACGGTTCACGGGACCAACCGTTCGTCCTGAGCGTAGCGGAGCGAAGTCGAAGGACGTGCTACGGGCTGCGACGGAACAGGTCATCCTCCGCCGGCCGAATCAAATCTCGCGCCGAGCCCTCCTGCGGCGCCAAACTCAGGCCCCGGACGATGGCCGCGGGCACGCCGCTCGTCTTCCCCATGACCAGCTCCGCGGCCCCGGCGATCTGGTCGGCCACCGCGGTGACCGATGCCTTCAGCTCGTATCCGTAAGGGTCCGTCCCGCCGCGGTAGTCGATCAGCGGGCCGAACCCGGCAACGCCGATGGCGACGTCGGTCGTGCCGAGCCGCCAAGGACGTCCGAAGGTGTCGGTGATGACGACGCCCACGGTTTTCCGGGTGAGCTCTTGCACTTCCTCCCGGATGCGCCGGGCGGAACCGTCCGGGTCCTTGGGCAGCAGCAGGGCCCGGTCCACGCCCACGTTCGACAGGTCGATGCCTGCGTTGGCGCACACGAAGCCGTGATGGGTCTCGACGACGATGGTGGTGCGTCCCTTGGCCACGATGCGGCGGCTCTCCCGCAGGATCAGTTCCAGCAGGCGGGAGTCCTTGCCGTCCAGCTCGGCCGAGAGCCGCGAAGCCTCACCGGACGGGGTGACGGTGCGCAGGTCCACGGCGCGGCCTTCGGACTTGGAGACGACCTTCTGCGCCACCACCAGCACGTCGCCGTCGAGCAACGCGACTCCCCGGCGCGTGCACGCCTCCGCCACGAGCCGTCCCAGCGGATCGCCCGGCCCGACCTCGCCGAGTCCTTCCACGCCGATGATCTCGAGACGCCGCATCAACTCGCACACTGCATGAAGGGACACGGTGACGGCGCAGGCCGCCTGCTCTCAACCCGCCTTGGCAAAGAAGCTGCTGCCATTGTCCCTCATGGCCGCAAGGCAACCGTGGGTGCGTCCGCCCTCCAGCCGCGGGAGGAGTTGCTGAAGATCTGCAGGCTCGTCGATGTCCAGCGCGATCCGCGAATTCTCGATCACGTTGACCGGGACTCCGCGGGCGGCCGCCTCGTTCAGGTGATAGCGGAAGCTGTCGTGGCCGAAGCGAAGACGTAGCACGTCCGGCGGCGCCAGCAGCAGCGCGTTGGTGCCCATATGATCGTGGGAAGGCACCAGGACGGCAAACGGCGGCTCGGGGTTGGCGGGCACGGCCTCGAGCACGGACTCCACGTCCCAGGCCCGTAGCAACGGGATGTCCCCCGGCAAAATCAGGGCGGCGTCCATGCCCGCCGTCTTCATCACGTCGAGGGCGAAGTGAACCGCGTCGGTCTCACCGGTCTCGTCATGCTCCCGTATGACCTCCACGTTCCAGGCCGAGACCCATTGGACGACCTCTGAGGAACCGGTGACGACGTACGTTTCGTGGAGGCCCGTGGCCCGGGTCACCTCGGCCAGCACGTCGTGAACCATGGCCTTCATCAGCTCCGAGCGCTCGGGTGGGCTGAGCCGCGTGGAAAGCCGCTGCTTGGCTCCCTGAAATCCCTTGACCGGAATGAGCGCGCCAACTTTCATGATCGAACAAATCCATAACACCTGCCCGGCAAATTTTGAAACTTGCCGGCGCACGCTTCCCGTCATTCCCGCGGAACAGGCTGTGGATTCCGGCTTTCGCCGGAATGACGGACGAGTGGTTCGACGCCTTCTCCCTTACACAGAGAGTTGCAGCAGATCCCGGGCCAGCCGCTTCTTGTCGTCCAGGGTGTCCATGCGGATGGAGGTGGCGCGGACCTCGACGTCGAGCTGCTCGATGGCAGATTGCAGATCCCGGTCTTCCGTGTCGATGACCAGGACGTCCACGAAATCGCGGTACGCACGGGCGAGCCCTTCCACCGACGCCTCCACGCCCAGGGTCGCCATCAGTTTGTGGGCCGGGCCGCTGAAGGAGCGCCCCTGCACCATGGGGCTGACGGCCGCCACCCTGGCGGGCGTCTCCCGCAACGCCTCGCGGACGCCGGGCACCGCGAGGATGGGGCCGATGCTGGTGGCCGGATTGCTGGGGCACACCACCACCAGGGCGGCGCCGTGGATGGCCTGGAGCAGCCCCGGCGACGGACCGCAGGTTTCGATGCCCCGGTAGCGCAGGCTCAGGACTTCCGGCTGCCAGCGCGCCTTGACGAAATATTCCTGGAAGGAAAGCTCCCCCGCCGAAGTGGAAAGCCGTGTCTCCACCCGGTGGTCGGACATGGGCAGCACGGTGGAGCGAACTCCAAGCTCGCGGCACAACCCGGCGGTCACGCGCGACAGCGGCTGGCCCTCGGCCAGCAGGCGGGTGCGGGTCAGGTGGGTGGCGATGTCCCGGTCGCCCAGGTGGAACCAGGTCTCGTTGCCGAGGCGCCGGAGCTGGTCCAGCACCGTGAAGGTGTCGTCCCGGACGCCCCAGCCCTTGGCGGGGTCGATGAGGCCGGCGAGGGTGTAGACGATGGTGTCGACGTCCGGGGATACGTGGAGGCCGTGCACCACCGAGTCGTCGCCGGTGTTGCACACCACCACCAGGTCTTCGGGCGCCGTCTCCTCGTGAAAGCCCAGGACGAGCTTGGCGCCGCCCGTGCCTCCGGTGAGGAGGACCAGTGTCCTGGAACTGAAGTCCCTGGACACCGCTGTCGCCTTACAGGCCGGCGGCCGTCTGGTCCGTAGCGCCCACGGCGGGCGCGGGAGCGCTCGCGAGAACCTCGGACTCGTTCTCCCACGTCCTCAGGATCTCGTAGCCGGTGGAGCGCTCGGCAGGCACCCGGTTGATCCCGCGGATCAGCGAGCGGAACTCGTGGGGCCAGATCATCTGCCCCTCGGTGGAGCCCGCCAGACGCGAGATGCTCTCTTCCATGAGCGTGCCGCCGAAGTCGTTGGCGCCGGAGCGCAGGCATAGCTGCGACATGCGCCGGCCCATCTTCACCCAGGAGACCTGCACGTTGGGAATGGCATCATTCAAGAGCACCCGCGCCAGCGCGTGCACGCGGATGTCCTCTTCTTCCGTGGGGCCGGGCCGCGCGAGCCCCTGGGCGTAGAGCGCGGTGTTCTCGTGCACGAATCCCAGCGGCACGAACTCGGTGAAGCCGCCGGTCTCCTTCTGGATGTCCCGCAGCAGAAGCATGTGGTTGACCCAGTGGCTGCCGTTTTCCCGGTGGCCGTACATCATGGTGGAGGTGGTGAAGATGCCCACCTCGTGGGCGGTCCGGATCACCCGGATCCACTGCTCGGTGCTGACCTTGTTCTTGGACAGCACCATGCGCACCTCGTCGTCGAGGATCTCCGCGGCCGTGCCCGGCACGCTGTCGAGGCCGGCGTCGCGCAGCATCCGCAGGTAGTCGTCCACGGGCATGCCGGTCAACTCCACCCCGTAGGTGATCTCCATGGGCGAGTAGGCGTGGATGTGGATGCCGGGAACGCGCGAGCGGATGGACTGCAGCAGGTCGCGGTAGTAGAACGGCGTCATGCCGCGCGGCAGGCCGCCCTGCATGCAGATCTCGGTGGCGCCGCGGTTCCAGGCGTCCTCGGCCTTGTCCGCCACCTCCTCCAGCGAGTTGTCCCAGCTACCGGCCTTGTTGGGGCCGGTGTGGAACGCGCAGAACTTGCAGCCCACGTAGCACACGTTGGTGAAGTTGATGTTGCGGCACACCACGTAGGTGACGCGGTCGCCCACCTTGGCCTGCCGCATCAGGTCCGCCGTGACCGCCAGGGCGGCCAGTTCGTCGCCGCTCACCTCCGACAGCGCCAGCCCTTCCTTCCGCGTGATCTCGCGCCCCTCCAGGGCCCGCTCCAGGATCCGTGCGACTCGATCCTCGACGCGGGGCAACAACCCGTTCAGCCGTTCGGCCCCGTCGTCATAGTCGAACATCGCTTCGATGTGGCTCATGATTTCCTCCAGCCGCACTTGACACCAGGCCGTCCTCGCCGCACAGCCGCTCTACGTAGGGAATCAGCTCGGGCGCGATGAACCGCTCCGCCCGTGCGATGTACTCGGGATAGATGGGGAGCCGCGGCTTCAACGTGAAACCCGCGGCCTCGGTCCGCTCCGCCAGCTCCACCAGCTCGGGCCAGGGCGCCTCGGGGTTGATGAAGTCGCGGGTCACGGGCGACACCCCGCCCCAGTCGTTGATGCCCGCGTTCAGATACCACTCGTAGCATTCCGGCGTGAGGTTGGGCGGCGCCTGGACGTTCATGTCGCCGCCCAGGATCAGCCGCGCCAGCGCGATGGTCCGGGCCTCCTCGGCGTAGTCCGCATCCGGGTGCCCGCTCATGGGAATTTCCGGCTTCACCCGGAAGTTCTGCACGATCACTTCCTGGATGTGGCCGTAGCGCTCGTGCAGCTCGCGGATGGCGTACAGCGATGCGATGCGCTCCTCCCATGTCTCGCCGATGCCGATGAGTATCCCGGTGGTGAAAGGGATGTCCAACCGGCCCGCCTCCGCCAGGGTCCGCAGCCGCGCCGCCGGCTTCTTGTCCGGAGCATCGGCATGCGGCCCGCCGGGCTCCATGAGGCGGTCGCTCACGTTCTCCAGCATGAGCCCCATGCTCACGTTGACCCGCCTGAGCCGCTCCAGGTCCGCGCGGGCCATGAGCCCGGGGTTGGCGTGGGGCAGCAGCCCGGTCTCCTCCAGCACGACACGGCAGGCGTCGTACAGGTACTCCAGCGTCCTGCGATAACCGCGCTGCCCCAGGAACTCCCGCATCTCGGGGTAGATGGCCTCCGGCTTGTCTCCCAAGCTGAACAGCACCTCGGTGCATCCCATCGACCCGGCCCGCCGTACCGTCTCCAGCACCTCTTCCAGGGTCATGGTGCGGGCGCCGTCCTCGCCGGGCGCCTTGCGGAACGTGCAGTAGCCGCAGAAGTCGCGGCAGAGATTGGTCAGCGGAATGAAGACCTTGGGGGAGAAGGTGACGGTGCGGCCCTTGTGGCGGTCGCGCAATGCCGCGGCCGCTCGAAGCAGCGCCGTGAACTCATCTCCCTCGACACTGGACAGCAGAAGGGCGTCGCCCGGCGCTAAGGTCCCGCCGTCAAGACGTTCCTGCAGCAGTCGTGGGACTCGGCGCGTCGTCATTGGCCAAACGCTCAAAAGGGTTTGCATAACGGATAAGGGTGTTCAGGTCAACCAGACGCCGGGAAGCCCGGTGCTTCGAAACGCGGGCATCCAGGGTCTTGCATTTTCTCGGCAGATGAAGGAAATTTCTCGTGGCCCGAGTCGGGCCGCAGTCCAACGCCCGTCTCCGGCGTAGCGGAGACAAGGAGTCCATCGATGTCAGATGACCCTCAAGACGACAGTAAGCCTCCGTCGCGCATTTCGCTCCTGAAGGCTCCCATCGTCCTGCCAGCCATCCTCCAAGTATCACCTGCTCCACCGGGACCCATGTGCCCCTAGACTGACCTGAACGTCCGCGGGAATTTTCCGCGCCCGGCTCGTCCGGGAGCGGGATTCCTCAGTGCCTTTCTGCGTCCCGGCATTCCGGACGGGAGATCGATTCAATGTTGGACAGCTTATGGCTCGGTGGAGCCGTCATACTCTTGTTGATCCTGGCCAACGGCTTCTTCGCGGCCGCGGAGATCGCCGTGATAGCCACGCGCAGGACGCGTATCGACCAGGTGCACGGCCGCGGCTCTCGCTCGGCCGCGGCCCTGGGCCGGCTCAAGGAGGAGCCCGACCGGTTTCTGGCCACGGTCCAGATCGGCATCACCTTCGTCGGCACCCTGGCCTCCGCCATCGGAGGCGCCGGGGCCATCCAGCTCCTGAAGCCTCAGCTCCAGTCGCTGCCGATCCCCTACGCCGAGACCTGGGGCAACTACGCCGCCATCCTTGTCGTGGTGCTGCCCATCGCCTACCTGAGCCTGGTCCTGGGCGAGTTGGTGCCCAAGTCCCTGGCGCTGCGCTATTCCGAGCGCATCGCGTTCTTCGTGGCGCTGCCCATCGACGCCATCTCCAGGAGCACGTCCTTCCTGGTGCAGATACTGACCCGCTCCAGCAACGCGGTGCTGCGGGTCTTCGGCGGCAAGGAGACCGGCACCGCCAGCTTCATCTCCGAGGAAGAGGTCAAGTCGCTCATCCGGGAAGGCACCGCCAAGGGGATCTTCGACGAGACCGAGAAGGAGCTGATCCACAGCGTCTTCGACTTCGTGGACACGCCGGTGCGGGCGGTGATGATCTCCCGGACCGAGATACACGCCATCGACGTGGGAACCGAGCCGGCCGACATCCTGCGGAACTTCGTCGAGAGCGGCTTCTCCCGCCTGCCGGTGTACGAGAACGACCTGGATCAGATCCTGGGCATCGTCTACAACAAGGACATCCTGCGGGCGATGCAGGCCAACGAGCCCATCGACCTGCCAAACATGCTGCACCCGCCCTTCTTCGTGCCCAGCTCGCTGCCCATCAGCCAGCTCCTGAAGGACCTGCAACGGCGCCGCATGGCCCTGGCCCTGGTGGTGAACGAGTACGGCGAGGTGGAAGGGCTGGCGAGCCTGGAGGACATCATCGAGGAGATCGTCGGCGAGATCCGCGACGAGTACGACGCCGAGGAGCGCGGCCCGGTGGAGCGCCTGCCCGACGGCTCGCTGGTGGTGTCGGGCTCCGCCCCGCTCAAGGACCTCCAGTCGGATTACGACCTGCCCTTCGAGGAGTCGGTGGACTACCACACCCTGGCGGGCTTCGTGCTGGCCAAGCTGAAACGGATTCCCCGCGGCGGCGAGAAGATCGAGACCGACGGCCACCGGCTCACCATCGTCGACGTGGAGGGACGCAGGATCGTGAAGATACGGGTGGAGGAGAACCGGCGCCTGAACGCCGCGGTGTAGGGCTCGGCGCTACGACGCCTTCCGTATCAGGCCGCGGCCCTGGAGAAGGGCCTCCGTCTCCGTGAGCAGCGCCCGGATCTCCTGGGGTGTTCCCACCGTCACCCGGATCATGTTCCGAAGCTCGGGGGTGTCGAAGAAGCGCACCAGGATGCCCCGGTCCCGGAGCCCGTCGTGCAGCCACCGGATATTGTCCGCGCCCAGCCGCGCCATCACGAAGTTGGCCTGGGACGGTTGTACCTCGAAGCCCAGCTTGCGCAGACCCCGGATCAGCGTCTTGCGGGTGCGCTGAATCCGCCCGACGTTCCGCCGCATCCACTCCACGTCCTCCAGCGCCGCTACTGCCGCGGCGAGGCTCAGGCGGCACAGGTTGTAGGAGTCCTTGACCTTGAGCAGGTTGCGCACGATGTCCTCGCTGCCGAAGGCCAGCCCGACGCGCATGCCGGCCAGCGAGAAGGCCTTGGAGAAGGTGCGCAGCACCACCAGGTTGGGGAAGCGGTTGACCAGCGCGATGGCGCTCTCGTCGGTGTCGGCGAAGTCGATGTAGGCCTCGTCCACGATCAGGAGCCCGGCCACCGAACGCGCCAGGCGGGCGATCTCGCTCACCCGCTCCAGCGTGCCCGAAGGGGCGTTGGGGTTGCACAGGATCGTCACCTTGCTTGACTGGGAGTAGAGCGGCGCCGGGACGGTGAAGTCGTCGGGATACGGAACCGTCAGGCTCTGCCCGCCCTGTATGGCGATCAGAGTCTCGTACAGGCTGTAGGTAGGGACCGGATAGGCGACGGTGTCTTCCTCGCCTACGTAGCAGCGCATGAGGATGGACAGCAACTCGTCCGAACCGTTGCCCGCCATGACGTTCTCCGGCCGGACGTTGTAGAGGACGGCCGCGCGCTGACGCAGTTCCAAGGCCACGGGATCGGGGTAGAGGCGCAGGGCCGACGTGAGTTCCTTGCGGACCGCGGCCGACACCCGCGGAGACGGCGGATAGGGGTTCTCGTTGGTGTTGAGCTTGATGAGGTCGGCCCGCTTGGGCTGCTCTCCCGGCGTGTAACCTTCCAGATCTTCGATGTTTTTTCTCAGAAGGGACTGCATTGGGAGATTCTAGCCAGCCTCCGCGGCCATTGCAAATCAAGGCCGGTTACGCCGCGTCCGCCACCGCTGAAGCCGCCACGGTCAGTCCGCTGCCGTCGTGGTCCACCACCACGCGGCTGTGGTCCTTGACCTCGCCGGCCAGGAGCTTCCGGGCCAAGGCGGTCTCCAGCTCCTTCTGGATCAGCCGCTTGAGGGGCCGGGCGCCGTAAGCGGGGTCGTAGCCGGTGTCGGCGAAGTGGTCCTTGGCCTTCTGTGTCAGCTCCAGGCGGATGTGGCGCTCGTCCAGGCGCTCGCGCAGGTGGCCGAGCTGGATCTCGACGATCTCCCGGAGGTCGTCACGGGTGAGGCCATGGAACACCACGATGTCGTCCACCCGGTTCAGGAACTCCGGCCGGAACTCCCGCCGCAGGACCTCCAGCACCTCCCGTTTCATGGCCTCGTAGCCGCTGTCGTCGCCCCGGCCGCTGTGGTTCAGGATGAGCTGGCTGCCGATGTTGGAGGTCATGATCACCACGGTGTTCTTGAAGTCCACGGTGCGGCCGTGGCCGTCGGTCAGGCGGCCGTCGTCGAGGATCTGCAGCATGACGTTGAACACGTCGGGATGGGCCTTCTCCACCTCGTCGAACAGGACCACCGAGTAGGGATGGCGGCGCACGGCCTCGGTGAGCTGTCCGCCCTCGTCGTAGCCCACGTATCCCGGCGGCGCGCCCACGAGCCGGGCCACGGTGTGCTTCTCCATGTACTCGGACATGTCGAGACGCACCATGTTGGCCTCGTCGTCGAACAGGAACTCCGCCAGCGCCCGGCCCAGCTCGGTCTTGCCCACGCCGGTGGGGCCCAGGAAGATGAACGAGCCGATGGGCCGGTTGGGGTCCTTGAGCCCCGAGCGGGCGCGCACCACCGCGTCGGCCACCGCGGACACGGCCTCGTCCTGGCCGATGAGGCGCTTGTGCAGGTGCTCGCCCAGGCGCAGGAGCTTCTCCCGCTCGCCCTCCAGCAGCTTCGACACCGGCACGCCGGTCCAGCGCGACACCACCTCGGCGATGTCGTCCTCGTCCACCTCCTCCTTCAGCAGCACGCCGCCGTCCTCGGTCTTGAGGCCGTCCTCCTGCCCGGCAAGCTCGCGCTCCAAATCGCTCAACTTGCCGTACTTCAACTCGGCCACGCGGTTCAGGTCGTACTCGCGCTCCGCCTGCTCCATGGCCCGGCGGGTCTCGTCGATCTCCTCCTTGAGCGCGCGCAACTTCGCGATGGCGCCCTTCTCCATCTCCCAGCGCGCCTTGAGCTTGTTGGCCTCGTCCTTGAGGTTGGCAAGCTCGCCTTCGAGCTTGGCGAGGCGCTCCCGCGAGGCGTCGTCGCTCTCCTTGCGCAGGGCCTCGCGCTCGATCTCCAGTTGCATCACCTGCCGCGAAGCCTGGTCCAGCTCCGCGGGCATGGAGTCGATCTCGGTGCGCAGCTTGGAGGCGGCCTCGTCCACCAGGTCGATGGCCTTGTCGGGCAGGAAGCGGTCGCTGATGTAGCGGTGCGACAGCACCGCCGCGGTCACCAGCGCGCCGTCCTTGATGCGCACCCCGTGGTGCAGTTCGTAGCGCTCCCGCAGCCCGCGCAGGATGGAGACGGTGTCCTCCACCGTGGGCTGGTCCACGGTCACCGGCTGGAAGCGCCGCTCCAGCGCCCGGTCCTTCTCCACGTGCTTGCGGTACTCGTCCAGGGTGGTGGCGCCGATGCAGTGCAGCTCGCCCCGGGCCAGCATGGGCTTCAGGAGGTTGCTGGCGTCCATGGCCCCTTCCGCGGCTCCGGCCCCCACCACGGTGTGCAACTCGTCGATGAACAGGATCACCTCGCCGGAGGACTCCTGCACCTCCTTCAGCACGGCCTTGAGCCGTTCCTCGAACTCGCCGCGGTACTTGGCGCCGGCGATGAGCAGCCCCATGTCCAGCACCACGATGCGCTTGTGCTTGAGCCCCTCGGGCACGTCGCCCGCGACGATACGGAGCGCCAGGCCCTCGACGATGGCGGTCTTGCCCACGCCGGGGTCGCCGATGAGCACGGGGTTGTTCTTGGTTCGGCGCGACAGCACCTGCACCACCCGGCGGATCTCCTCGTCCCGGCCGATGACCGGATCGAGCTTGCCCTGGGCGGCAAGCTGGGTCAGGTCCCGGCCGTAGCGTTCCAGCGCCTGGTAGGTTCCTTCAGGGTTCTGGCTGGTGACGCGCTGGTGGCCGCGCACCTTCTGGAGCGCGCCCAGCAGCGTGTCGCGGCCGACGCCGTTGGCCCGGAGCACCTGGCTTGCCCTGCCGCCCTCTTCGAGGATCGCCAGCAGCAGGTGCTCGACGCTGGTGTAGTCGTCCTTGAGGCTCCGGGCCTCGTCCTCGGCCCGGGTGAACAGGCGCGACAGCCGCTGGGTGACGTAGAGCTGCTCCGGCCCGGCCGCGGCTCCCGCCCCGGTGACCTGCGGAATGCGGTCCAGCTCCTGCTCCAGACCCTTCTTCACCGCGGCCACGGAGACGCCGGTCTGGGCCAGCAGCGCGGTGACGATGCCGTCGGCCGGCTCCAGCAGGGCGGAAAGCAAGTGCTCGACGTCCACCCCTTGGTGATTGCGCCGCGCCGCCAGGGTCTGGGCCTGCCGCAACGCTTCCTGCGACTTTTCGGTCAAGCGATTGATGTCCATGATTCCTCCCGGTTCCCGCGGGGAGCCTTAACAAAATCTAGGTACGGAATCGCCAAAGTCAACGCGGCCCGCAGGGCGTGTCCCAACCGTTGCGTACCCCTTGCGGGCCGCTCGCTTGACCGGCACCGGATTCGCGCGTTATGGAAAGCCCTGCATTTCACCCAAGGCACGGAGGCGCGCCGCGCACCGGCCCCACGGAAGGAAGGTGACATGAAAGTACCCGCCGCGTTGCCCCTGGCGCTGTGCACGGCCATGTTTTCGGGCGCGGCCGCTTCGGATTCGATTCCGTGGAGCTACGAGGGGGACAGGGGTCCGGCGCACTGGGGGTCGCTCGACCCCGCGTTCTCCGATTGCGCCAAGGGACTCGAACAGTCGCCCATCGACCTGGTTGACGCGGAGACGCGCCAACAGGGACGCATCGAGTTCGACTACGCGCCGAGTCCCATCACTCTTCTCAACAACGGACATGCGGTTCAGGTAAACTATGCTCCGGGGAGCGGCATGATCCTCGACGGCGTCCGCTACGAGCTGCTCCAGTTCCATTTCCACCACGGCAGCGAGCATACCGTGGCCGGCGTCCGCCTGCCGATGGAGCTGCACCTGGTGCACCGGAACGACGAAGGCGCGCTCGCGGTGGTGGGGGTGTTCCTGGAGGAGGGCCGCGAGAACCTCGTCCTGGCGCCTCTGTGGCGCCGCCTGCCGGCCAGACCGGCCCCGGCCAAGGCGATCCCGGCCAGCATCGACGCAACCGAGCTGTTGCCCGAAAGGCGGACGGCGTGGCGCTATCGAGGATCGCTGACCACGCCGCCCTGCTCCCAGGGTGTTTCATGGGTGGTCATGACCGAGCCGGTTGCGGTGTCGGCGGCGCAGATCGCCAGGTACGGCGGCATCTTGCGCAACAGCTACCGCCCGGCCCAGCCCCTCAACGGACGCTCGCTCACCGTCGGCGAGTGAGAATGACGGATTTCATCGAACAGCGACTGGAGGATATCCGCAGCCGCAACCTCTACCGGCAGTTGAAGGTCGTGGACGGCGAGCAGGACGCCACCGTCCGCCTCAACGGCCGGGAGGTGCTGAACCTCTCCTCCAACAACTACCTGGGGCTGGCCAACCATCCCGCCCTGAAGGAAGCCGCCAGGGAGGCGCTGGACCGCTGGGGCTGCGGATCGGGAGCCTCCCGGCTGATCTCGGGCAACATGACCGCGCACGAGGAACTGGAGCAGCGCATCGCGCGCTTCAAGGGAACCGAGGCCGCGCTCGTGTTCAACAGCGGCTACCAGGCCAACGTGGGCATCATCGCCACGCTGATGGAGCGGGACGACGTGGTGCTGAGCGACGCGCTCAACCATGCCAGCATCATCGACGGCTGCCGGCTCTCGCGGGCGGCGGTGGCGGTGTACCGCCACTGCGACATGGACCACCTGGAGAGCCTGCTGAAGGATGCGCCGGACGGCGCGCGGAAGCTCATCGTCACCGAGTCCGTCTTCAGCATGGACGGCGACGTCGCGCCGCTACGGGAGATGGTGGAGCTGGCCGAGCGCCACGGCGCCATGGTGATGGTGGACGAGGCCCACGCCACCGGAGTGCGGGGACCCAACGGCGCCGGCGTGGTGGCGGAGCTTGGACTCGGCGACCGGGTGCTGGTGCAGATGGGCACCTTGGGAAAGGCCCTGGGCGCCTTCGGCGCCTACGTCGCCGGCAGCGCCAGGCTGAAGGAGCTGCTCATCAACCGCGCCCGCAGCTTCATCTTCACCACCTCGCTGCCGCCGGTGGTGATGGCCATGGCCGGCGCGGCCATAGGGCTGGTGGAGAAGGAGCCGGAACGGCAGTGCGCGCTGCAGCGCAACACCGGGCAACTCCGGGACGGCTTGCAGCGGATCGGCTACACGGTGGCCGGCAGCATCCAGATCATCCCGGTCCTGGTGGGGGAGGAGGAACCGTGCATGCAGCTTGCGGCGCGGCTCCTGGATTCGGGCCTCTACGTGCAGGGCATCCGTCCGCCCACGGTGCCGCCGGGCACGTCGCGGCTGCGGGTCACCACCATGGCCACCCATACCTCGGAGCAGATGGAACACGCGCTCGACGCCTTCACGCAGGCAAGAGACATGGTGACCAGCTTCCGGATGAACACATGAGCAACGAATACGACACCCTCAAGCGCATGGACCACACGCACCTGTGGCACCCCTTCACCCAGATGCAGGAGTGGATGAGCGAAGACCCCTGCATCATCGCCGAGGGCGAGGGCAGCTACCTCATCGACGTGGACGGCAACCGCTACCTGGACGGGGTGTCGTCGCTGTGGTGCAACCTGTTCGGCCACCGCCGCCCGGAGCTGGACCAGGCTCTCAAGGCCCAGACCGACCGCATCGCCCACTCGACCTTCCTGGGGCTCAGCCACGTGCCGGGCATCGAACTGGCCGCCCGGCTCACGGCCCTCGTCCCGGAGGGTCTCACCCGCGTGTTCTACTCGGACAGCGGCGCCACCGCGGTGGAGGTGGCGCTCAAGCTGGCGGTGCAATACTGGCAGCTCCTGGGCCGGACCGAGAGGACGCTGTTTGCGCGGCTGGAGGAGTCGTATCACGGGGACACCGTAGGGGCCATGAGCGTGGGCTACAGCGAGCTGTTCCACCACTACCACCGGACCATGCTGTTTCCCGCGCTGTCGGTGAAGCCGCCCTACGCCTACCAGCGGGAGCAGGGCCTGAGCGAAGCCGAGGCCATGGAGCGTTCCGTTGCGGAGGCGCGCACAACGGTCGGCCGGGAGAAGGGCCGGCTGGCGGCCTTCATCATGGAACCGGTCATGCAGGGGGCCGCGGGCATGTGGCCCCAGCCCGCCGGCTACGTCAGGGCGATCCGGGACGTTTGCAAGGACAACGGCGTCCTGTTCATCGCGGACGAGGTGGCCACGGGGTTCGGCCACACCGGGCGTATGTGGGCCTGCGAGCACGAGGGCGTCAGCCCGGACCTCATGTGCGTGGGCAAGGGCATCACCGGCGGCTACCTGCCGCTGGCCGCCACCTTCGCCACCGAGGAGATCTTCTCGGCGTTCCTGGGCGAGTACGGCGAGTTCAAGAGCTTCTTCCACGGCCACACCTACACCGGCAACCCCCTGGGCTGCGCGGTGGCGCTGGCCGGGCTCGACATCTTCGAGCGCGAGGCGCTGATGGAGAAGGTTCCCGCGAAGATGGCGTGGCTGGAGGAAAGGCTCCGGCAGGACATCCTCACCCTGCCCCACGTGCGCGAGATCCGCCAGCGCGGCTTCATGACCGGCACGGAGCTGGTGAAGGACAAGGCGCGCGGGGAACGCTACGACCCGGGCATACGGATCGCCAACCAGGTCGTGCTGGAAGCCCGGCGCCGGGGCGTCATCGTCCGTCCGCTGGGCGACACACTCATCATGCTGCCCCCCCTGACCATCAGCGACGCCGAGCTGGCGACCCTGGTGGAGGTGGTGCGGGACTCCATCGACAGCGTAACGGGAGCACTGGAGGCATGACTGAGCGGGCATCCGCCCCGAAGTCATGTCCGGCGCGAAACCATTGACAGCGTGACGGGAGATTCGTGAGCCGCGGCTTTTTCATCACCGGCACCGACACCGGCGTGGGCAAGACCCTGGTGGCCTGCGGCCTGGCCGCGGCGTTCAAGGACGCCGGGTTCAAGGTCGGGGTCATGAAACCCGCGGAGTCCGGCTGCCGGAACGAGAAGGGGCATTTGGTGCCTCAGGATGCGACCTACCTCAAGGCCGCGGCGGGGAGCGAGGAGTCCATCGAGCGCATCTGCCCCTACCGGCTGGGGGTTCCCGTGGCCCCCAGCGTGGCCGCGGCCCACGCCGGCGTGCGCATCCGGCCGGACTTCCTGGTGCGGCTGTGCCGCGACATGGGCGCGGTCCACGACCTCATGCTGGTGGAAGGGGCCGGCGGGCTTATGGTCCCGCTGGTCGCCGACTACACCTACGCCGACCTGGCCCGAGAGCTGGGCCTGGCGGTGCTGGTGGTGGTGGGCAACCGCCTTGGCGCCATCAACCATGCCGTCCTGACCATCGAGCACGGGGCCTGCCTGGGACTGAACGTAACCGGCTACATCCTGAACGAGATCGGCAGCGACAGGACCCCGGCAACCGCCACCAACGCCGACACCCTCCAGGAGATGACCCGGGTGCCGTGCCTGGGCAGGATTCCCTTCCTTGGAGCGTCGGGGGCGGGCGGACCGCAGGAGACCCGCCCGGACCTCGGCAGCCTGTTCGAGCGGCACGTGCAACTCGACTACCTGCGGCAGATCATGTGAGCGGCAAAGACCCCGACCCGGCACCGACGAAGCAGCGCGTCACCTCGTCGTAGACCGCTTTCAACGGCACCTTCCTGGACGTAGCGATCTTCCGCGCCTCGTCGTACTCCGGCGTCGCCCTCTTCCCGCCTCCGGGCTCCTCGGCGACCTTGACGGTGAGGGTACCGAAACGGGTCCTGAGCTTCAGCGTGCTACGCCGCAACGTCAGCCGGTCCACCATGTAGCAGCGCACGCCGAGGGTGGTGGTCTCGCGCAGCACGATCCCGGCGAGGGCGTCACGCAACTCCGGCTCCGCGAGGATGCGCATGAGCGTGCCCGGCCGGTTCTTCTTCATCTGGACCGGCGAAAGCGTCACGTCCCTAGCCCCCGCGGCGAACAGCCGCTCCATCACGTAGTCGTAGATCTCCGGGTTCATGTCGTCGATCTGCGTCTCCATCACCATCATCCGGTCGCGGACCACGGCCGGCTCGCTCTCTCCCAGGACGATCCGTAGCACGTTGGGCCGGTCCGGGAACTCCAGCGTGCCCGCGCCGTAGCCCGTCCGCTCGATGCGCATGGCCGGAGCGCCGCCCTTCTCCGTGACCAGAGCCGAGAGGATGGCGGCGCCGGTGGGCGTCACGTTCTCTGCCTCCAGGCCAGCGTCCTCGACGGGGAACCCCTTCAGCAGCTCCAGGGTCGCCGGCGCCGGAACCGGCAGCACCCCGTGCAGCGAGCGGGTCAGGCCCCGTCCCAGCGGCACCGCGGAACAGGCGAAGCGGTCGATCTCCAGGTGACAGGCGGCCACGGCCGCGGCCACGACGTCGACGATGGAGTCCACGGCGCCGACCTCGTGGAAATGGACGTCCTCCGGCGCGACGCCATGTATCTTCCCCTCGGCCTCCGCCAGCTTCGAGAAGACGGCGAGGCTGCAGTCCTTCACCTGCGCGGAGAGCCGGCTCCGCTCGATCAGCCTACGAATGCCGGACCAGTTCCGCCGGGGCTGTCCCTTCCCGACAACGACCTGGAACCGGGCCGCCCGGATGCCGTTGACGGTCTTCCTGCCCACACGGATGCGGAAGTCCACGCTCCAAAGCTTGTCCAGCTCCTCCTGGAGCCGCCTGCGCGGCACCCCCAGGTCCAGCAACGCCGCCACGGTCATGTCCCCGCTGATGCCGGAGACGAGATCGAAGTACGCGGTCCTCATGGTGTAGGCAGGCGTACGAAACTCGCCGGTGGCGTGTCAAGGGTGCACATTGAACGGCCGCCGGGATGATGCCCCTGACCGTCCTCACTTGCGCTTTGCGTTTACACGCGGAGCGAGGAATGCTAGCTTATAAAGACTGCAAGCAGCGTGGGGCCGTAGCTCAGCTGGGAGAGCGCTAGGTTCGCAATCTAGAGGTCGTGGGTTCGATCCCCATCGGCTCCACCAATTCCCTATTCACACACGTCCCTACTTTCCATCGCGATCCAGCGTGCCAAGCTGGTCCGTCCTACCGCTATTCCTCTTCGAACCCTTGGCTGGTGAACTTCAGCGTGCGGCTGTTCTCGGTGACGGTGCGGACGACATGGTCCGGGGCGCCGTCGGGAATCTCGGCTTCGACCTCCAGCGTCACCTTGACCTTGGCGCCGACCAAGCCCACGAGATGGGAGATGACTTCGTCGGCGATCTGACTGGCGTCGAGTCCGGCCCGCATCGCATCGAGGGACACGGTGCCGTGGAAACGTTTTGGCCGAGCGGAGGCTGGTGTGTCGGGTGGTTTGTGCTCGGTCCCAAAGGGAGTGGCTGTAGTTTCGCCGGCGGTCTCCGCCCCATTTGGCTGTCCGGTTGGCGTCTTTGCCTCGGTGCTCTCCGCGTCAAGCTGACGGCGGGCGACGTCCGGCTTTACCAACAGGCCGGGGGAATCGCCGTCGGGGAGCGCGATCATCTGGCCGGCTCGGAGGCCACGATAACGCTGGGTGTCCTTGTCGTAGCTCTCGGCGAAGGCGAATGAATCCTGTTGCCAACTCAGGAGTCCGATTCCACCGCCGATGGCCGTCAATATGACATCGGGGTCCTTGAGACGCGGCAGATAGGGGTAGCGGGCGAAATCGTCGACGATCTGCCGGACCTCCACGTGGTCGCCGCGCCACAAGGGTATCCTCTCCATTTCCATCCGAAGTCGTGTGGCGCCCAAGGCCGTGACCAGATGCTCCTCGTTCTTGAGCCTCTTGCTTGCTCGCAGGGCCAGGGCGTCCGGCCCCGTCAACCGTATCGCCTGCCAGCCCATCGCATCCTGCGGCCTTGATTGTACCGGCACCAACAGCCACTGGTAGGTTTCCGGCAGGCGCGCCGTAACCGCGCTGGAGGCCGCGTCCTTTTGCGTCTCGGCCTGCTTCACCTGGTGCGGTGACAGGTCGAGTTGCTCACGCTCGGCCACGATCGATTCCCACGCCAGATAGCGTCGTAGCGCCTCGTCGAGATCCTGCAGGCGCGTCCTGTCGGCTGCCAGGAAAACCAGTGAGTTGCGATACAGCCTGGGCGCGTTGCCGCGTGATTCGAGAATGGACGCGGCCGCGGCGTGTGCCGGATTGTCGCCCTCCCGGCTGTACGGCTGATCGCTTCCCAGGACCACCAGGCGTGCGTCCCGGTCATCCGGCACGTCCTGGCCGGATTGCGGCAAGGGATGAATGCGGCTGAAGTCACCCCGTTGCTTCAGGTCCGCGCCGAGGCGGTCCCGCAACTCCGCGACGACCTTGTCCGGCTCGCGCCTCAGTTGCTCGGCGCGGTCTTCGGCCAGCTTGGTGACGGTGGGCTGTGTCGAGTACCAGTAACGATTGCCGTCCTGGTAGAGGTACGTGGCCGCTCCTGCCAACCGTCTCAAGGCATCCCCGAACACCGCCGACGACTCGCCCGGCAGAACGCAGCCCAGCTTGACGCGGCGGTCTTCCAGGCCACGGTTTGCGGTCTCCACCGCGGGAGCCGAGCCAAGATAGACGGTGCGGGCCACCCGGCGCGCAGCCGCAAACTTGCCCAGACTGGACGTTTGCCCGTCGATTCGCAGCGGCAACGAGTTGGGGCCGTCGACGTCCTTTTCGAGGATCGGCACCCAATTGTCCGGCAGGTAGCGCGTGAGTTCGAACTGCACCCGGTTGTCATCGATCGAGACGTTGGCCGGCAGAATGAGCGGGTTTCGGTCGCCCTTCTCCCACAGGCTGTGAATCACCGCCGCCATCAGCCGCAGGACGCCACGGGTGCGCTGGAAGCTCACCAACGTGGACCAGTCCGTATAGAGCCGGTCGAAGATTTCAGGGTGAATGGGATAGGCTGCACGGATGCGCTTCTCGTAATCCGCGTCGCGGCATTCAACCGGGAACTCCTGGTGCTGGTTTCGGTACAGGTCGGCGAACTCCCGAGCCACCACGTCCCGGTCCTTGAACCGCGCCGGATCGACGAGAGGCTCGAACAGCCGCCGCCGCACGATCTCGAAACCCTCCTCGGCGCTGGCAGGGCGCCAGGACGATTCGACACGGCCCACCACGTTGCGCAGCCGGTCGAGGGCCTCGCGGCCTCGCTGGCCGCCCACCTCCGCGTCGTCCACATGGGGTGAGCCGCCGGAATCCGACGCCGGCAGGCTGATTACCAGCAGGCAGCTTTCCGCCGCCCTGGCTGCCTCGGTCAGGGCCTGGGCGAAGGTGAACTGGGTCTCGAAACTTCCGGCGGGCAGGTCACTCTGATCGTGGAGTTGGCGCGCGTAGGCGACCCACTCATCGATCAGGATCAGGCAAGGGCCGTGTTCGTTGAGAAGCTCCCGCAGGACATCGCCCGGACTGGTAGCCCTCTCATCGTCGGCCTGGACCCGTTCGAACGCGCTCTTGCCGCCGAGTTGCCAAGCCAACTCACCCCACAAGGTCCGGATCGTCGTGCCGTCGCGTTTGATTGAAGGATTGCCGGGAGAGATCTTGTTGCCCACGAGAACGACGCGCGTGACCGACGGCAGGCGGTCCGAACCGGCGTCCTGCATGATCTGCTCTACGTCCATCAGGTCGCTGGTGGCCGCACCGGAGAACAGGTGGTACAGCGCGAGCATGGAATGGGTTTTTCCACCCCCGAAGTTGGTCTGGAGGTCCACCACGGGGTCGCCGCCCTCCCCGGCCAAGCGTTGCACGGCTCTCGCCAGCAGCCGCTTCAGGCTCTCCGTCAGATACGTACGGCGGAAGAACTCCACCGGGTCTTTGTACTCGGCGGTCCCCTCGCCCAGGTGCACCTGCCACAGGTCGGCGGCAAACTCGGCTTGCTGATAACGGCCGCTGGCCACATCCGCGTGCGGCGTGATCACCTCGCGCCACGGCTTGAGCCCGGCCGCCACGGCGCTCTCGATGGCCGCCCCCACCTGCTTGCGGCGCTCCCCTCGTGTCTGTTCGTCGAAACGGACGCGCAGAAGCTCCATCTTGAGCTTGTCGAGTTCTTCCGATTGAGGCGCTGAGACAGCCGCCAGCAGGCGGCTCGCCGAGTCCAGCGAGCGGTAGGCATCGTCGCTTGAGATGCTTTCCTGATGCGCCCACTTGTTGCGCCACCCACGCAATTCGGATACGAGGCTCCGTTCCGAGTTCCCCAGGATGTTCCGGAACACCAACTGCCAGTTTTCCCATATCAGCTTCAGCAGCCCCGCAACGTCCTGCTCGGATACAGGCTTGGTGGAAGCGGGAACTCCATCGGTTACGTCCTTGCCCTTCAACTCCCGCTCGACAAAGGGCGCAAGACCTTCCCGGAGGAGGTCCATCGCCTTACCGACCCGTTCGTGATTGGTGATTGCCATCAGTCCCTCGGTTCAACTCCAGTATAGCGATACAGCTCCGAGTCATCATTTACCACGAACACCGTTCTTCCGCGTCGCGACGTCACGCTTTCGTGATTCTCCTTGCTGTTCTCGCCTTCTATATCCAACGCGTTCCGCCTGCCTGGCGACCACCCACTCGACAACGCCACCGGGCGAGGCGAATAATTCCCCTTGTTGCGCGCCGCCGTGAATGGCAAGCAGCCTCTTCATGGACGCCTCGTGGGTTTCCAATCCGCCATCCGCCAGGATGTGGCTGACCGTGACCTCGCAGGTCGCGAGCGCCTGTGCCACCAGCAAAGTCCGGTGACAGTTCAGCGGCTCTTTCTCTGCGCACATGAGCGCCACGATTCGACCACCGGCGTCCCGTACGACACGGTCCAATCCCCGCCGAAAGGACGGCGCCGCCGCGACCCGGTCGTAGCGGATGCGCCCGTTCTCGTAGCAGGACGGATCATCGGATCGGCCGCCCAACTCCATCCCAAAGAACACGTACTCGATCCCGCACTCCGCGAGGCTGCGCGCCAGCGACTCACGATTGAACTGCGGATTGAAGCGGCTGTACGGCGTCGAACGAATGTCCATCACCTTGGCGACCTCGTAACGCCTCAACAGGGCAACGAATGCCTCCAAAGGATGAACGGAATGGCCGATGGTGAGAACGCGACTGACAGCGGCGTCCATGTCCTGCTGCTGGTGGTCCGCGACGGTGCGTGTGGCGCCCCTCGTGGTCCGTTCCTTCCGGTCGCCGCCCCCTATTCCGCTGCCCATATGACGAGCCGGACCTCGCTCTCGTCGATCACCGTGTACTCCGGGCGATGTCCTGACAGTTCCAGACTCTCTCTCAGAATGACGGGTACTCCGTCCCCTCGACGGTCCATCAGATTCACACGACCGAGGCCGGCGGGGGCAGGACAGCGCGCCAGAAGTGACACGATCAATTCGTTCCGGTTGGCCTGCCGCAGGTGCAGGGTGTCGGGAGTGAGGGTGTTGGCCAGTGGGCCGGGAACATACAGCTCAAGACGATCGCCGAACATGTGCAACCGCACACGCGAACCCGCCATCGAATAGTCCCGGTGAGCAACCGCATTGACCAAAGCCTCGAACACGGCCCGCTCGCTGAACTGTGGCCTATCCATCCGGCCCGTGGTCTTCGTCGCGCGCACCAGCATGTTTTTGCGCACGAAATGCAGCGCCTCGGCAACCTGCTCGTCGAGGGGACCGCCGATATCACGCGCATCGGTCTGGTAGTTCACGTCCGTCCGCTCGCCCGCATAACTGACCGCTTGCACGTAAGCGTGGGGCAGCCAACGCTGCGGTTCGCGGGTGCATAGCAGAACACCGGCCAGCGTGAGCCGCGGCATACCATCCTTGTCATCGACCACGAGCCTGAGCTTACGCGCCGCGTTCTCCGAGACACCCTCGTCAATCAAGTCCCCACGCAAGAATCGGCGCGTCAACGAGTATTCCAGTTCGGCGGTACACGTACCCGGCACCAAGGATTGGTCAAAGCGCACGATGCCGCTTTGACTGCGTTGCTGGAGCAGGCGCGCCAGGTAATCGCGCGACATCTCACGCTTGGCACTTCCAAGCCTGCGGAAATAGCCTCCCGGGCTCTTGTGCAAGAACAGACTGCGTGGGATGTCCACCCCGATCACCGGAACGACTCGTCCATCAACGCCATCCAACCGGAAGCAAAAAAACTCCGGGGCAAGGGCTGGGGCAATAGAGTGACTGCATATTCGTCTGACCCAGCCTTCTACGGCCTCCAGCGCATCAGCGGCGATCCCGTGCACCTGTCTGGTCCTGCCATCGACCCCCAAGATCAACTTACCGCCATAGGCGTTCGCAAAGGCCGCCAGCTCATCTGCAAAATCATCGCGGCTTGGGCTGACGACACGGCCGTCTTCAAGCACGACCGGTTCCAGACTCAGCATCGAGTCCTCGCCAAGCCGAATCTTCCGAACAAGTTCGGATTGAGTCACCGAAGTTCCCCTCTCCCCGGCAGCGTCTCTGCCCTCAGAAAAGCTCCGGCTCTTCCGGGGAGCGGGCCAAGCGAATGATCTCTGGCCAGCTCTGGACCAGAGAATTGTAGGCCAACGCTTCCGCTGCACGACCCTTTCGTTCCGCGATGGAATAGAGGCGATAGGCCAACTCACGCGCCGTCTCCCCTACCCCTCCAAGCCGCCTGAGAAAGGCCGCAGCCCGCGTCTCGCCCCCGCTCTCCAGAACGCGCACAAGTTGGTGGACCACTTCCCATACGGTGAGTCGCGAATCGGCAGTCGGGTCCCAGTCGTCAGCCAATTCCTTCGGGCGCAGAAGCCGCACTTTACCCGCACGAGACACCAGGATACCTCCCTGGGCGATGCCAGCGATACTCGTGTTCTTGGCCTTGGAAAGCATTTCCGCCACGCCGTATTCACCCTCGCCAAAGCCCTGCTGCTCAAACCATGCCAACGCCCAGCGAGTATCCGCGTCAAACTCCCCTTCCTGCTCGGCAAGGGTTTCGCCCAGGGTCTGGTTGATGAGCGCCAGAGCATCCCGCACCGGAACCGGATTGCCCTCAGCGTCCAGGACCTTGGCGTAGCGGGTGTAGATCGCCATGCCCGGCCCGATGGCCGCTTGGGCAAGGTCTACCGGCGCGATGTTGCTGGCTTGTAGTTGAGCGAGGGCGGTGGGCAGTTCGGCTTTGAGCGCGGCGACAAACTCGCGACGGGTGGCTAAAGGCGCGTCGTCCGGTCGTCGGCGACAGATAAGGACGATGCTGGAGGCGAGGGCGTTGGCACCTTTTGCTCGGATCCTTTCCAGAACCTTCCGTACGCATTGGCCACGTGCCCGTGATGGAAAAGCCAGCACGGATCAACGCGTCAAGGAAACTCTCCCAACCAGTACTGGACGCGTCGGTTTCGTCCTTGGTCTCGAACTGCTTGAACGCATAGTAAATGGACACCGGGAAGCCACGGTGAGCCCTCTCAGCGAGGCTGCGCATCGCCTCCGCCATTCCGGCCAAAAAGAATGCCTTGGCAGTTTCCCTATTTCCATGCCGGAACGGATCGGCGACTAACTCTTGTGCCTTTGGTACAGCGAGAGTGGCGAAGAGGTCAGGATAGATCAACCGCACCGTAGAGCGTAGCCAGAGGAAAAAGAAGTCGGAGAGATCCGCATAACCGATATTGTCGTAGTACGGTGGATCAGTTGACACCAGCGTGTCGGTACTAAGCGTTTGGTGTGCCGCATCGAGTTGACCACCCCATCCCATGCTCCGTGCAGGGAACGCATCAATCACCATTGCCCCTTTGTCGACGGCTGCCTTCACCCGTCAGTTGCAAAACGCCCTCTTGAAGAGCCCGCTCAGGCCGTCCTACAAAGGCTCTCCGGTGTCATACGGCAAATAGCTCAGGCTCACCATCTGTGAAGCTAAGCCACAGCCGCCCGTGAGATAAAATCGAGGGGGGTTGTTGCGACATTTTTTCGAACAAAACGAGGTGAGCTCAAGGATGTGGTCTCCGAAACTGATATAATCATCGTTGGTATCATCCCAATACCCGATGAAACGGAGACCACGAAATGAAACTTAGCAGAACCGCGGTTCGAGGTAAAGCCACGCTGGGCATGGAGGTTCGATTCGAGCCGCAGAAACTGACATCGTATTCGGGGCTCATCCTCTTTCAGTGCTTCTTTTCCCACCTGGGTCTCAAGGAGCGGCTGGGGCGGTGCTTCCGCCACCTGAAAGCCAATCCGATCTACGGTCACCACGTCGTGTTGCTGCTGCTGGTGGTGCATCTCATCATCGGACACCGACAGTTGCAAGACTTGGCGTACTACCGGGATGATGAACTGGTCCGGCGGTTGCTTGGGCTGAAACGCTTGCCGGACGTGTCTACCGTGAGCCGCTCGCTGAAGAGTGCCGACGCGTGCAGCGTCGACAACGTCCGCGCCGAGTCGAGAACGGTGGTCATCGAGCGCTTGGTGGCCGAAGGTTTCGCGACTATCACCCTGGACTTCGACGGCTCGGTCTTGAGCACCGGGCGCCACGCCGAGGGCACCGCGGTGGGGTTCAACAAGAAGAAGAAAGGGGCGCGCAGCTACTACCCCCTGTTTTGCACCGTGGCCCAGACCGACCAGGTGCTCGACGTGCACCATCGGCCGGGAAACGTCCATGACTCCAAGGGCGCCGATGCCTTCATCCAGGGCTGTGTGTGCACCGTGCGCGCAAGCCTGCCCCGGGCCAGGATCGAGGTGCGCATGGACAGCGCCTTCTTCAACAGGGATATCGTCGACCGGCTTCACTCCCTGGGTGTCACCTTCACCGTCTCGGTGCCCTTCGAGCGCTTGGCCGAACTGAAGGGGATGATCGAAGGCAGACAACGATGGCGGCCCATGGCCAATGGACTCGGCTACTTCGAGACCCGCTGGAAGCCCAAGTCCTGGAACACCCGCTATCGCTTCGTCTTCATCAGAAAACCCGTCCGATACCAGGACAAGGAGGAAATCCAACTCGACCTCTTCAAGCCGGTCTCCCATGGGTACGAGTTCAAGGTCATCGTCACCAACAAGAGAATCCGCCCACGCAACGTGGCGCTCTTCCACGAAGGACGGGGATCCCAAGAGGGTATCTTCGCCGAGTTGAAGTCCCACTGCCAAATGGGCTACGTGCCCGTCAAAACACGCGTCGGGAACCAGTTGTACATGTTCGCCAGCATCCTCGCTCACAACCTCACCCGCGAACTCCAGATGCGAATCCACCCCCGTGAGCGTTCCACCACAGCCAAGCGCCCCGCCCTGTGGTGCTTCCGCGAAATCGGAACCCTGCGCCGTACCCTCATTCAACGAGCCGGACGTATCATTCGCCCCGCCGGCAAGCTCATCCTGTCGATGAATACCAATCCGAATCTCGAAGCAGAACTGCGTCACGCCCTCGCAGCCCTCACGCCCCGCGCCTGACTCTTAAATTCAGCCGTGGTTTTTGCAACAATCGAGTTTAGGGTGCCGCCGGTGTCTGCGAACGGATTAGCCTCAGCGAAATCCCACACCATTGGTATCGCTTGTCGAGCGAAAGTTTCTCGCAATGCGCCACGATCGTTCATCCAAGAAACCAACGATGAGCCGATGTTTGCAACCTTTGACAATGCAAACGCCAGATATACCCCCACCGCCTCGGAATATGCACGGGGTCCAAGGCCTCCGTCCCTCAGGGCGCGGTCGTCGTCAGCGATGCTGTGGGACGCTCCCGCGTAGTCTTTCTTGACTTGCTCAATGGCCTCCCCCACCAAGTCAGAGAAGGTCGTCAGCACGACCAGTTGGCGGGCGGTGAAGAGGTCACTCCACGTCGTCATGCCGTATTCCTGTACGCGGAAACCGAGCGCCCGTTCTGGTAGTTTCGTGCCTGGCGTCCATAGCGGTTCCGCTTCTCTGGCGACAGCTTCGTGTTCTAGTGTCGGCGCCAAATAAACTCGACCCCGATTGCCCTCAGCGACTATCGCCATCAGCCTCGCACCCATGCGACCGGATTTGGCTTCTGACCTCAAGTAGTCGAACGGCAAGGGTGTACCAGACATAAGACAGAGAAACGGCTTGCCGCTTCCCCCCGATTTAGTGCCCATCTTCGTCCTAACCCCATCCTCCGACATCCCCACCTTTACCGTGAATCGGTACCCAGCCCCCTCGATCACCGGCTCGACGTACGCCTCCTTCCCCTTCTTCGTCGAGAGCATGAACGTGGACGCCAACGGCACCTCTACATCCGCAAACGCCGGATTCGGGCTCTTCACCGTGCGCGCCCACAGCCATGCGATCACGGTAAGCTTGCGGCCCTTGTACGGTTTCAGGTCGGGCCGCTCCCGCACCATTTCCTCGGTAACCTCGACCTTTGGATACAAATGCCCGATACGCTTCTCCGCTTGGTCTCTCAACCATCGGCCATAGTAACGGACATCTTCAGCAAGCCCCCGCGCTCCCGTCCAGTCATGCTCTGCCAGCAACGGCCTGTCTGCCCCTCTACCCTGTCGCGCCTCTGGATTCACAGGCATCCACCCTGCGAACCTGGGTGGAATCTCGATCATCGCTTTGTTGATCAGAACCGCCACTGGATTCAGATCGCTGGCGTGGCTCTCCAGCCCCAACCGCTGTGCCTCCAGCGGCAACGCACCTCCCCCTGCAAATGGATCGTGAAACGCAGGCAGCTTGTGGCGGTCATACAACTCCTTCGCCCGTGGATGATCGGCGTTCCGCGCGCAAGCCCGCCGCCAACTCTGCCAAATCTCCGACCGTGCCCGCTCCAATACCTCCTCGTTCGTCGTGTTCTCCCACCTCACCAACTCCTCGATCAGCCCGAACAGCCGCTTGCGCTCCAACTCCGCTGCCACCGCCTCAATCGTCAACTCCGGCCCCGCCGACCCATCCTCTCCCGAAATCAATCGCTTCCTCTCGTGGTCCGCAAGACGCTCCTTCAACTCGCGCTCCGCAACTCGCTTCCTTCCCGTGTCCGAAAGCAGTACATCCACATACTCCGACGGGTCGTCCACCATCTGTGCAAAAATCACCGCCCGTGCCGCCGCCAAAGGCCGTCGCGCCCACCACAGATGCAACGTGCTCGGATGCCCATGCCGGATCGATTTCTCCCGAGACGCCGCCTTGTTGATGGCCTCCAAAGGCAGCGATACCTCGATCAACCTCTTCGAATCGCTCATCACCCCACCCGTTACCACGAACTCGGAAACAATCAGATACCGCAAGGCACCAGCAGAACCGCCTCGCCCGCCGCGTAGAGGAGTCAATCGCAATCGTGAGCGCGTGACCAGCCCCAGCATCCGACCACGGCTGCACCGTGGCCTCAGCACACGGAAGAACTAAGGACTGTTTCTGAGGTCGGTCCTCTCGCAAAGCCGCCAGATCCGACTCCCCCACGCACCAGAATTGACCGTAGCTCTTGCGTTGGTCCGGACGCACGGATGCGTGTCATCGGGCAAAACCCGCCCCTAACCTCCTGAAAAGACAAGAATTCTAGCGAGGCTTCGCCTCAGACCGACGAGGGGGTAAGGGGATTGGCTCCGGTCGCTTGTAGCAGGGATTGAATCCCTGGTCATGGGACCTTGCAAGGTCGGACCTCAAAGGGTCAAATGGGCATAAAAGCCCGAAGCAACCGGAGCCGGACATGAGCCTACCACAAACCGTAGCGGAAGTATTGCGCGATCACGTGACGCTGGAATACGAGTCGGTGGATCGCCTGTACTTGAACCTGTATGTGCCGCAGTTGCAGAGCGTGGGCGGGGTAGTGGGGTATCTGCACAAGCACCATGGCCAGCGGTTTGCGTCGACGGTGGCGCTGGCGCCCAAGAGTCGGGAGTTCGTGCAGGCGGTGAAGGACTTTGCGGAGCGGGAGCAGATCGAGGTGGTGCACTTCAAGAAGGGCCAGCGCAAGGACGAGGTGACGCAGGAGTACCTGGGGCGGTTCAAGGGAACCGAAGGGGTTTTGTACATCGGGATAGCGCAGGAGAAGGCCCGTGTGATGCGCACCGAGCGGCGCCGGAACCCGGACACCGGGGTCACCTATCCGTGGGTGGTCTCGTCTACCGCGATGGTCAACCATGTGTATTTCTATTGCGTGGACAAACAGGCGGGGCCGTTCTTCATCAAGTTCTGCACCTACTTCCCGTACAACGGCAAGCTGTGCCTCAACGGCAACGAGTACGCCAAGTGCCAGTTGCGCGAGCGCGGCATCCCGTTCGAGGCTTTGGACAACGGCGTGCGCTGCTGCGGAGACCCCGAGGCGCTGCAACAGATCTGCGAAGGCTTCGATGCCGCTTTCATCGACAGACTGGCGCGCAAGTGGTTCGATCGCCTGCCGCATCCGTATACGCCTCAGGACCGTCGCGCCGGTCTGCGCTACGACATCTCCATCCTGCAAGCGGAGTTCAGCCTGACCCAGGTGCTCGACCGCCCGGCCTCGGGCCGCGTCTTTTTCGAGGACGTGATCCGCGAGAACCTCGATCTCGGTCGCCCCAGCCAGGTGCAGTTGATCTTCCAGCGCCGGGTCACCCGGCGCACCCCCGGTCGGTTCCGTACCCGGGTCATCACCGCAGGCGTCACCCCTTCCTTGCACGTGGACTACAAGCACTCGCGCATCAAGCAGTACCACAAGGAAGGGCAGGCGCTGCGCACCGAGACCACCGTCAACGACACCTATGACTTCGCCCTGGGCCGGCGGCTGTCTAACCTGGCGGCGTTGTGCCAGGTCGGCTTCACAGCCAACCGTCGTCTGTTGCAGATAGAAACCATCAGCCACGACTGTGCCCTGGGTGAAGACGAACTCCAACGCCATCAACGCGGCCTGGAGTTCCACGGACAACGCGCCTCGGCCCTGCGCTTCGCCGATGAGCGCGTGCAGGCTCTGATGCAGGCCCTGCTCTTGTTCACTCTTTCGGCCCGCGGCTTCTCCAACCGCGACCTGCGCGGGCACCTCGGTGCACTCCTGGGCCTCGATCCCAGTCCAATGCGCCCGGGCCGAATGAGTTACGACCTGAGACGCCTGCGCCTGCACGGCCTGATCGAGCGCATCCCCGGCGCCTACCGCTACCACTTGACCGAACACGGCCTCAAGGTGGCGATGTTCTACACGCGTGTCTACAACCGCATCCTTCGCCCCGGCCTGGCCCATCTTGCGCCCGACGCCGTGAGCGGCAATACCAAGACCCATCGGCGCTTTGCCGCCATCACCAGGAACCTCGATGCCATTTGCGATGAGGCGAAGCTCGTCGCTTAAACTACCGAGCGTTACAACTCGCGATGGCCTACGATAGTATTCATGTACGAACGAAGTCCAGTTCAAATATCTTGTCTTCCTGAGTCAAGATCCTGTCGATCAAGGATTCTAGTCACCTGTCGAACTGGGAGGGGCGACATGGTAGTACTATTATAAATTAAGTAGCGTGACATCATGAATCCGATAGCCAGTCTCCTCAAGAACAAAGGCCCGATGCGGTCAGGCGCGGTAGCCGAATGGCTGCAAACAGAGTTGAGTATCTCGCCCGAAGCTGCTCGCAAGAGAATTTCAAGAACCAGACCACCCATTCGAAAATTTCCCATCCAGCTTCTCCCGAAAGGAGAGGGCTTTCTCTACCTCCAAGAGCAGCGCACGTCCGAATCATTCTGGACAGCATTTCGAAGCGCACTTCGGGAAACGAATTCGGTATACGGCCACGCGACTGACGCTTTGGTAGCCCGTGGTGGAGTGATACCCGTTGAAGAATTCGCCACTATCAGCGGCGCTCCCTTGGCAATGAAGGGCCAGATTGCTGCAGATCGTCTGCTCGACACCTTGATCAAGGCCGGGATGGTCACGCGAGGCAACCACTTGGGCATCGGAGATTCTGTCATTACCGACATCTGGGCGCTTGGAGCACCTGACCGAGATGGCTTCCGCGCTAAGCAGCTTGCTGAGGGAATTGTCCTGGATGGGGCGCGCGAGTGGATGCGCAAGATCGGCATGGTCAGCTACAACGCCGTAGCGATTCGCGGAGACAAGAAAAAGCGGACTGTCGGCCAATTTCAGTGGGACCTCACCGCACCCAGCTATCTCCTGCCCCTTAAACGTGGCGAAGGAAGGCCCGGGTTTGTAGTTGCCGATGTGTTCGTCGACACTGTTCTGGACGAGTTCGATATTCGCTACTTCATACGCAAGGCTGAACTTCTGAAGGCTTCGGTCCCGGTCCACGTCCTACCCATTCTAATCGCGGAAGGGTTCTCCAACGCTGCCCTGCGGACGGGCAAGACGGTGGGGCTGGTGATGGCCACCCTAACCAACTTGTTCGGCCGTCGAGTTGGGGGAGCTCTTCAGTCTCTCATCCAGGTCCTGAAAAACGCAGCAGCAGTCGCAGCTTCGAACCCCGCCAAGCTGGCGGAATTGATGGACGATCTGACAGAGATAGAAGGTGCGGCTGGGAACCTCCGTGGTGTCCTGTTTGAACTGATTGTGGCGTATCTCGCTAGACTCGACGCTCGTTCCGTGGACATGGCGATCACGGCGAGAGATCGCAGTTCGGGGAAGTCCGCCGACATCGATGTTCTGCAAGTCCGGTCGAAGGCAAAGTGCATTTGCATCGAATGCAAGGCCAAGAGCCCTGGTGGTGAGGTCACACTCGACGAGGTTGAGGATTGGTTCGCCCGTATTCCCACGTTTCGTGATTACCTGAGGAACCACGACCAGTTTCGAGAGGCGCAGCACTCGTTTGAACTCTGGACAACGGGCACGTTCACGCGCGATGCTCTGGCAAAGCTCCGGGATGAAAAGCACCGGCGAACGAAATCGACCATCGACTGGAAGGACGGACAAGCGGTGTCGCAAATCGCGAAAAACGCCAAGGAGAAGGCTATCCGTGTTGCGCTTGACAACCACTTTCTGAGACACCCGCTCTCAACGGAGGCCAACGGGCGGGAACTACTTGAAAGAGAGGCTATCTGACACGCCTATTCCACGCCCATCACGCAAAATCCGCCCTCCACAGATGCACGGCACGCTCCGCGAGTTGCCGTTGGCGCTGGTCCAGCAACGCCGGGGTCCACTGCTCTGGGGCGATCTCGGGAATGCGTCGGGTCAAGGTATAGCCGCTCCGGCCATAGGCCGCGAGCTTCTCGCCGTAGACAGCGTTGCCGATGTTGCGGTTCGAGCCCGGTTCCAGAAGGGTCAGGTTGCCGAGTCTGTAGATGGACTCTTCCCACAACCCTTGAGGGAAGGACTCTCCCCAAGCGTCTATGGGATTCCTGGGCAGGATATGTTCGATGGTGCCGGGATCGGTGTCGGGGTCACATAGGCGGCCGGACGCGTCGCCTTCAAGCCGGGCCAGTATGTACTTGGTGAGCTTGCCCCGCCGCCCCGCAGTGTCAACGATCAACAGAGCAAAGTCCTGCTTCATCCTGGCGTCGTCAAGATAGATGGGTTTGAGGAGCGTGAAAACCTCCGCAGGGGTTCTCGCTTCGCCGTCCAACACCGCCTTGGCGGCCCGGTGATAGGCCGGCTCAAGCAGGTTGGTGTTGAGCCCACTGACCACCGTGTACCGGAACGAGATCACGCTGACGAGCTTCAAGACCCGCACGAAATTCGCCTTTGAAAAGCGCTCCCAAACCGCAAACAACAGCGGCATCATCTGCTGCACACGGAAGAAGTTAATCTCATGGATGTACTGTCTCGCAGCGGGTAATTCGATCCAGTAGCCGTGACCTGGGTCCAGGACCGCGGCGAAGAGCTCTGCGCGGCTCTCCAACTGGTCCAGCAGGGCGAACACGTCGGCGGCCGACTTGGTCTGGTCGCGCACCATCTTGAAGAGCCGCTGACTTCGGACCCTGGGCTGTTCGCACAGCAAATGGTAACGGAGAAAACTTGGGAAACGCTCCTGTCCCACGGTGGCGATGAGCTGCTGCCAGCGACGCTGGAGAGCATCCAGGTCGGTGGGCACGCGGACCCGGGAGAAGAGGTAGTTCTTCAGCAGATCCGTCGTGGTCAGCTCCAGACCGCGTGCGTTGAGAGTCTCGAACACGGTGTAGGCGTTAAGCTCATCGTCGACGGTGATCAGGATGAAGGCTAGTTGGCGGGCTACTGTTTCCGACAACAGGCTTGCCAGAGCCTGGCCATCGTTTTTCAACGCCTCCATCTCGTCGAGTCGCTCCGCGAAGTATCCAAAACACTTCCACAGGAGTCGGTTCGATTTCGGCAGTCCGCGCGGGTTCAATGGCTGCCGTAGTTGCACCAGGTAGTCCTGATAAAACGCGTCGTCCGTGGCATTCAGGTAGAGTCGGCTGCTCTCGGTAAGCGATGCGGGATCCTTTTCGCCGACGAAACGGTCGCGAAGGCCCTGAGCCCGTGCGGCGTTGGCCTCGGGGTCCGTGCCGGCCGCGGCCATTTCCTGCAACCGGGCGATCACGGCCAGGGCCAACAGGCTGAGCGTGGCAAGCCGCTGCTGGCCGTCGATGATCAGGAACTCGCGGTCATTGCTTCCCTCGACCACCAGGGCGCCCATGTAATGGACGGACTCCGGGTCGGGCTGCAACTCGACAATGTCATTCCAAAGGTCCTCCCACTCCTCTTCCGACCACGAGTAATCGCGCTGGTAGGGAGGCACCCGGTACGACTTGCCGTTGCCGATCAACTCCAGGTAGTTGATCGTCCGCGTGTTCAAGATGTTGGCTTTGGCCATCGGTCATCCATTCTACTTCGGCTCCTCCGCCCGCGCCAGTAACTCCCCGAAGTCATAGTTGACGCTGGTGACGCCGAAGTCCGGCTCTCGTTGGAACGGTTGTCGCACATAGTGGACCCGGTGTCCGTCGTCCTCCAGGAACTCGACGATGGCGAGGATAAAGTCGTCGGGCTTGTTCAAGGAGTAGAGGATCTCGTTGAGCGTGACAGTGATGGAGGCGGCCCCGCTGACACGGCCCTTGACCTCGATGAACCGCAGCTTGCCGGTCTCCGGCACCCGGCTCTCGATGTCGTACCCCAGCTTCTCGAACTCGCGATCCGTCGGCTCGAACCCCAAGCCCCGTTCCACATCCATGACGACGGCACGAGCACGCGCAGCGGACGCCTGGGTATCCTTCGACGACTTGACAGCCGCCGGGACGCCATCAGACATAGCCTCGATCAAGCCGATGGGAAGGACCAGCAATCCTCCCAGCACCACCGGGGGCAATGGCGAGATCTGCGCTTCCAGCTTCAACTCTGCCAGCCGTTTCTGCAACCGCACCTGGAGAGTATCCGCCCGCTTCCGCGCCTCTCCCGAATTGAGCCGTGCACCGGTCTTGCCGGCTTGCTCCTGGAGCTTGAGCTGTTCGGCCCGGTGGTCCCAGTAGGTAATCTCCTTGGTCAGGCGGTCCTTGACCGCGGCCTCGGTCTTGGCGATCAGGCCCAGCTTGGCGTCGCGGACTTCCTTCAGGTGCTCGGGAACGACGTTCTCGACGGCATGCGCCAGCGCCGTCTGTTCCATGTCCCTGCGAATCCACGCGCTCTCCTCACGGTCGAGGATGGCCTCGACCCCCGGTTCATCGTCCGCCAGCGGCCGGTAGTCCAGATACGGCGCATAGTGTACGTGGCGCGTCGCTCCGTCCGCATCAAGCTCGACGTACAGCACCCGCTTCGACACGACCCGCCGCTCGCCGGTGCGGGTGAGGCTCGCGTCCTGCACGGCATGTTCGACGAAGAAGAGCATGCGGGGAGTGGTCCCGCCGTCGCCCTCGTCCACCAGCACCGTGCTCCGCTTCAGGAGGTCGCGGTGGCGCTCCAGGGTCAGGTCGATGACCGCATCCAGCAACGGATGTCCGGGGCAAACGAAGGCGGCCTGGGGCTGGCCCGGGGGCGCCACCAGATGTTTCTCGAAAGCGATGCGCTCATAGCGAGGCAGCACCGGCTCACGAACGCCAATCAACCGGTCGCGGTTGCGGATCAACGCCGGGACGTGGGTCACTTGGTAACGGCGAGGCTCGCGTTGCCGCACCGAGCCGCCCAGGCGCTCGAACGCCTCCCGGAAGAACGACTCGATGTAGTGCGGCTGAAGGCGGCGCGCTTCGGCCCGCTCCATCTCTTCACGAATCCGGTGGAGCCGGCCCGCGTCCATGCCGTCGTGGACCAACTGTCGCTCTTCCAGCAGGTCCTGAAGCATGCGACGATCCAGCGCCTGATCCACCGCGGTGTCCAGACGCGCCCGAACCTCCGGTTGCTCCCCATACCGAATGGCTTCGAGCAGGAGTTCGCGCAGCGGCCGTCCTTCGAACTCCAACTTGCCGAGCACGTCGAATACCTGCCCACCCAACGCCTCTCGCGCCTGCTCCAGCTTGTCGAGCAGCTTGCGGTAGACGTCGCCCTCCCGTGTCTCGTCCGCCACCAGGTTCCACAGGTGGCACACTTCCGTCTGGCCGATCCGGTGGATGCGGCCGAATCGCTGCTCCAGGCGATTGGGGTTCCAGGGCAGGTCGTAGTTCACCATCAGGTGGGCGCGCTGCAGGTTGATGCCTTCTCCTGCCGCATCCGTCGCCAGCAACACTTGAACCTCGGGATCGTGCCGGAACGCTTCTTCCGCCTTGAGGCGGTCCTCCCGGCCCATGCCGCCGTGGATCACCACGACCGAGGTCTCACGCCCCAGCAGGGTGGTGATGCGGCTCCGGAGGTAGCTGAGGGTGTCGCGATGCTCGGTGAAGAGCACGAGCTTCTGTCGCGGGGACGGCACCGGCGGCGGGATCGGACCCGCACCGTACGGCGCCGCATCGTCCTGGACCCGGTCGGCAAGTCCGGCCGGGGTGAAGATTTCTCCGAGCAGGCTCGCCAACTCCCGCCACTTCGTGTCTCCGCCGCTTCGGCGCACGCTCAACGCTTGCGACTCCAGCCCTCTCAACGTGTCGATCTCCGCCTTGAGCTCTGAAATGGAGCGGGCGGCCGTCGCCTGATCCAGGATATGGGCCTCCGCCTCGGCGACCTCCTGCTCCGGCGCATCGTCGATATCCTCGACGTCTTCCGCATCGAACTGTGGCCCGTCCAACGCCGGAACGAAGGTTTCCTGTCGGCCTCGCTGCAGCACCTCCAACTCGCGCAGGCGGCTCTCCAGCCGCTCGCGCCGCCGGCGCAACGACTGGTAGATAGCTTCCGGCGACGAGGCGAGCCGTCGCTGGAGGATCGTCAGGGCGAAGCCCACCGTGCCCGCCCGCTTGGCGTTGGCCAGCGCCTCTGCGCGGTTGAACTCCTCGCGCACGTAGTCCGTGACGTCGGTGTAAAGACGGGCCTCTGCATCCGACAGTCTGTAAGGGACGGTGTAAGCGATCCGCTGCGGAAAGAGCGGCTTGCCGTCGAACTTCAGAAGACGCTCCTTGACCATGCGGCGCATCAGGTCGGAGACGTCAGTGACGTGGACGCCGTCCCGGAATCGGCCCTCGAAGCGGTCACCGTCGAGCAAAGCCATGAATAGCTGAAAGTCTTCTTCCTTGCCGTTGTGCGGCGTCGCCGTCATCAGCAGGAAGTGCCGTGTCAGACCTGACAGGAGCTGCCCCAGCCGGTAGCGTTTCGTGTACTTGATCTCGCCCCCGAAGAAGGTGGCTGACAGCTTGTGCGCCTCATCGCATACCACGAGGTCCCAGCCGCAATCGGGGGCGCTGAGCTTGGCCTGCACGTCTTCGTCGCGCGACAACTTGTCCAGGCGAGCGATGACGAGAGGCGTCTCCAGGAACCAGTTGCCGGTGCGCGCTGCTTCGAGCTTGTCGTTGGTGAGGATATCGAAAGGGAGATGGAACCGGCGGTACAGCTCGTCCTGCCATTGCTCCGCCAGGCTACCGGGACAGACCACCAGGCAACGCTCCAGGTCGCCTCGCGCCATCAACTCCTTGATGAGGAGGCCCGCCATGATGGTCTTGCCGGCCCCCGGGTCGTCCGCCAGCAGGAAACGCAGCGGCTGGCGCGACAGCATCGCCTCGTAGACGGCGGTGATCTGGTGCGGAAGCGGTTCCACGACCGAAGTGTGGACCGCCAGCACGGGATCGAACAGGTGCGCCAAGCGGATGCGTTGCGCCTCGGAAACAAGGCGGAACAGCGCACCGTCGCCGTCAAAGCTCCAAGGACGCCCGACTTCCACCACATCGAGCCGCGGCTCGTCGTCGCGGTAGAGCAGCTCGTTGGCGACCTTGCCGGTCGGCGTCTTGTAGGTCAGCTCCAGCGCCGCCGAGCCGAACCACTGGACGCTGACCACCGTGACGATGCCGTCGGTGAGGATGCCGCGTACCGCGGTGTTGGGCTGGAGGTCTTCGAGTTTCATGGGGTACGGATGGCTGGGTTGCTCAGCTTGGTTTCCGCATTTTCTTTCATAGCACTCGCAGTTGGGCAATGGCTACGCGACCCTCGCCGAACCCTCCGGTTTCGTGTATCGTGGCTCTCGGATCGACGGACCGGTCCGAGGACCACCAGGAGGAATTCCATGAGCAACAACCTTCGGGGCAAGTACGCCATCGCGGGAGTGGGGCACAGCAGGCTCGGCAAGGTGCCGGAGATGGGACCCATCGGGATGTTCGCGGTGGCGGCGCGGAACGCCATCGCGGACGCCGGGCTGACCAAGGCGGACGTGGACGGGCTCATCACGCGGGGGCCGGACGACGTCTACTGCCACCACCAGCGGGTGGGCGCGGCGCTGGGACTGAACGTCACCTACAGCACGTCCACGGACAACGGCGGCGCCAGCCAAGTGCTGGGCGTGGCCATGGCCTGCATGGCCATCGACGCGGGGCTGTGCACCACGGCGGTGGTGGGGTTCGGGCGGGACACCTGGTCGCGGACGCACCGCACCGAGGCGGCGCGGAAACGGGTCAACATCGGCATCCAGAACCAGGGCGAGTTCGGGCCGGAGTTCGGCTGGTTCGGCGCTCCGTCCAACTACGCGGTGTCGGCCCGGCGCCACATGAAGCTCTACGGCACCACCAAGGAGCAGCTTGGCCACATCGCGGTGGCGTTCCGGGAGCACGCGAGCCGCAACCCCAACGCCTTCTTCCAGAAACCGCTGACCATCGAAGAGTACCTGAACGCCCGGATGATCGTCGATCCGCTGTGCCTCTACGATTGCAGCATCTACATCGACGGCGCCGCCGCGGTGGTGGTGACCTCCGCGGAGCGCGCCAGGGACCTGAAGAACCCTCCGGCCTACGTCATGGGCTTCGGCTTCGGCAATCGGCTGAGCGGATGGTTCGAGGAAAGCAACATGCTCACCACCGGGGCCAAAGAGGCAGGCGAGGCGGCCTACAGCATGGCCGGCATCGGCCCCGGGGACGTGGACACGGCCCAGCTCTACGACTGCTTCACACAGATGGTGCTGCTCCAGCTCGAGGACTACGGCTTCTGCGAGAAGGGCGAGGGCGGCCCCTTCGCAGCCTCGGGAGCGCTCCGGCTGGGCGGCCGGCTGCCCACCAACACCTCGGGCGGGCAGCTCTCCGAGGGGCATACCGAAGGCATGCTCCAGATCGTGGAGGGCGTCCGGCAGGTCCGGCGCGAGCACGGCCCGGACCGGCAGGTGCAGGACTGCGAGATCGCCTTGGTGAGTGGCCACGGCGGCAACACCGCCTGCCAGTCCGCCATGGTCCTCGCAAGGGAGGCGTCATGAGCGAGTACGCCAAGCCCCTGCCGTATCCCACGGTGGAGTCCGAGCCCTTCTGGGAGGGCTGCAAGCGCCACGAGCTGCTGTTGCCGCAGTGCCGCCAATGCGGCGGCTACTGGTTCCCTCCGGGCTCCACCTGCCCGCACTGCTGGAGCACGGAGTGGGACTGGAAGAAGGCCTCGGGCCGCGGCAGGATCCACTCGTTCGGCGTCTACCACCGCGTGTACCACCCGGGCTTCGAAGGGGAGATCCCCTACGTGTTCGCGGTCATCCAACTGGATGAAGGGCCGCGGATGGTGAGCAACGTAGTGAACGAGTCGCCGGACAGGCTCGAATGCGACCAGCCGGTGGAGGTGGTGTTCGAGGACGTCACCGACGAGGTGACGCTCTACAAGTTCGCGCCCGCGGGATAGCCCGTCGCGGCACGTGTTCGAGGGAAACTACCGCGACGCCTCGGTGAGGGTCCGTATGAGGTCGTCCGCCTGCTTGTTGCGGACCTTTCTCCGGATCAGGATGTCCGTGGGCGTGACCTTGGTGTCGCCGTAGTATGCTTGGTTGTTCTCCTTGTTGACGATCACGCCCCCGCCCTCCAGGGTGAGGCCGCCGTACAACCCCTTGACGCGGGCGAACGAGAAGATGTCGAAAAGCTCGACCTTGGCGCCGATGCCCTCCGGGCCCACGCCGATGCTCGCGTCGGCGCCGAGGTGGAACTTGTGGCCCAGGAACCGTCTCAAGCCCGTGTCCGTCATGATCATGAGAATGACCTGACCGCCGGCGATGCCGAACTGGAGGCCGAAGGAGCCGGCGAGGACGTCATAGAACGCCGGATGGCTCCAGCTTCCGTCCCTGTCCTGCGCCAGCAGCACGCCGTTGCCGCCGTACCCGCCTACGAAGAACCCTCCCCGGACCCACGTCGGCATGATCAGGAGCCCCTTGGCGTAACGCACGTTCTCGTGGAACCAGGTCATCCGGGGATCCTTCTGGAAGTCCCGGAACGCGAACTGGGCCTTGGTCACTCTTTGCGCGAGTTTCTCCCGGTCCGCCGCGCCCGACGGGACGACGGACAGCGTGGTGAACAGGATCAGAACGGCGAGTGATACCAGGAATCTTTGCATCGAGCGCCTCGCTTCCCTTGATGAGCGGCAAGCCGCGAACGGACCGCTCAAGGATAACATGCTGGGCGGCGATAGAAAACGACGGCGCTCAAGAGATGCGTGGAGACGGTGCGGAGGGCGGACCAGGCCACATCAGAACTCCATCCCGATGCCGGCCGCCCGGGCCTTGTCGTGGGCCAGCCGCGCCAAAGCCATGTATCCCACGCCCTGGTCGCTGTTCTGCTTGAACAGGGTGATGTCGCGGTCGCTCCGGCGTCCCCGGACCTTCCCGGTCACCAGCGCGCTCAGGTCCTTGACGTCGTCCCAGGCGATCACACCGTTGCGGACGGGCTCCAGCAGGTCGCCCTGCTCGTCCTGGATGCCCTGCTGCACCAGGGTCGCCACGATGACGTCGGCCCGGGCCAGCACCTCGTCGTCCAGCTCGCGCCGCGGGCGGCTCACCAGCCCCTCCATCAGCAACTCCTTGTTGCTGCCCACGATGGAGGTCACGTGGACCCCCTCCTCCAGCCACTGCCCGAACACCACCGGGAAGTTGCTGCCGGTGGCGCAGACGATGAGGTCCACGTTCCCGGCCGCGTCCTCGGGCCGCTCCACCGGCCTGATCTCCGCGTCCACGAAGGGTTGCATGGTCTCGCAGAAGGCGCGCCGGTTGTCGGCGCTGCGGCTGTAGACCTTGACCTCGGTGATGGGCCGGACGGCGCACATGGCCTCCACGTGACGCCGGGCCTGACGGCCGGTGCCGTAGAGACCCAGCACCCGGGCGTCCTCCCGGGCCATGCGCCGGGTGCCGACCGCGCTGGTGATGGCGGTCTCGGTGGCGAACTCGTCCTCCGCGGCATGGCGCCGGTAGAACGGCGGGCAGCCGGCGATGATGGCCAGCAGCGCGCCGGTCTCGCTGTCGTAGGCGACGTAGACCCGCTTCCCCACCGCGCCGTAGCTCTGGTCATCGGCGGTGTAGTTGTGGCGCTCGTAGTGCACGAAGGTCCCGGCCACGGCCAGGGGCACGCATCCCCCGGAATGAACCGTGATGCGGCGGTTGTCCGCCAGCATCCGCTGACGCGGAAGGCTGAAGATGGGATGGTCCGCCTGTGAGGCGAAGCCCTTCTCCACGGCTTCGACGGCCTCGGTGATGGAGATGAGGCCCTGGAGATCTTCGGCCTTGATGAACAACGCCATGAGTTGCGGCCCCCTGGCGTCCGGTCCCATCAACGCGTCAACGTATCCGGGGGACCGGGCACCGAGCGTCACCCGTGCGCCCGGGTGAACTCCAGCGCCCGGTCGCAGACGTTCTCGGTGGTCTGCTCCGGCGGCATGACGTTCCAGAACTCGCCGTTGGGCAGGCACTCGCGCAGGTAGTGGGCGCCCGAGGTGGCGTGGGACGGGTCGTCGCCGGGCATGATGACGGCCGGCGCCTTGATGCCCATGACCTCTTCGGGCGTGGCGCCGGTGGCGGTGTCGCGATCGAACAGGTCGGGGCCGCTGGTGGCGATGATGCCCATGTAGCGCTCGGGGTCTTCGGCCGCGAACCGCTCGGCGAAGGCGCCGTCCCGGGCGATGACCGAGGCCCAGGGGCCGGACTCGGGGTCGGTCCAAAAGGTGGTCCCCTTGGAGGCCCGGTCCACCACGCCCTGCATGCCGTTCTCGCGCACGAAGTCCAGGTGCGCGGCGAAGCGCGCCTGGCTCGCCGTCTTCCAGCGGTACCCGCCCACAGGCCAGTGGAGGATCATGCCGCGGGTCGCCTGCGGATAGTTGACGCCGAAGGAAAGGGCCACCGAACAGCCCATGCATCCCCCCATGACGAAGGCCGAGTCGATGCCGAGATGGTCCAGGAGCTGCTTGCCTTCGCGGGCGTACGCGGTCCAGGTCAAGCGCTCCACCCGCCCGCCTGATTGCCCCGCCTCGCGCCGGTCGTAGGCGATGACCTGATGCTCCGTACCGAGTCTGGCCAGGGCGTCAATGCCGGTCCAGGCGCTGGCCACGCGCCACTTCTCGATGGTGGAGTCGAACCCTCCCGGCGCGAGCATCAGGAGCGGCGTCCCGGAGCCATAGGTCTCGTAGTATATCTCGATACCGTCGATGGAAGCGGTGGGCATGAAAGTTCCTCCCGGACAGCCCGTCGGCGCGCACACACCGTGCGTTTACCGGGCTTGCGTGATGTTGCTCCACGATTAGCCCAACGGCGAAAACCAGTCAAATCGACCCGCGTTGGCGCCACTCGCCGGCAGGTGGGTGGCCATTCCGCACTACGATCATTGACCGGCTCCGCTATCGGGGCCTATAATCCCCGCCTGGACATCGCCGGACCACTGGGCCGGCGCCACGGAGGAACCCATGCTCATCGACTGGCACTCACACCACACCGCTCCGGAGTTGGTGAACGCGTTTCGACAGAAGGCCGGGAAGGCGCCGAAGGTCGACGACTACGATTCGGCCAACTTCGACAAGCGGCTCACCGAGCTGGACGAGGCGGGCATCGACTACCAACTCGTCTGCCAGGGCGCCAGCGAGGACGCCGACCAGCTCGAGGCCGCGGACGCCATGGAGATGGCGCGCCTGTCCAACGACGTGCTGGCGGAGCGCATCGGCGGCCACACGGACCGGTTCGGCGGCATCACCGCGCTATCGCTCAAGAACGTGGAAGACTCGGTGGAGGAGATCGAGCGCATGGCCGCCCGCGGCTTCAAGGCCGTGCTCATCTACCCTCGGGTGGACGGCGAGATGAAGGTGGACCTGCCGGAGCTGGACCCGATCTTCGCCAAGGTGTCGGAACTCGGCCTGCCGCTGTTCCTGCACGGCAGCGGCAACGCCAAGGACCCGACCCTCCAGCGGCTGGAGGACGGCGGCGCCGGGGTGTCCTACGCCGTGCTGTCGGACGCGAGCGTGAACGAGTGCGTGATGCGCATGATCGCCGGCGGCGTCTTCGACCGCCATCCGAACCTTCACGTAGTGATACGCAGCGGCGGCGGCGGCATCCCCCTGCTGGTGCAGAGGATGTCCTGGAAGCACAGGGGACCGGACGGCGACAAGCGCTACTCCGACATCTTCCTCGATCACTTCCTCATCGACACCGCCAGCGTCAGGCCCAAGGCCCTGCCCTTTCTCACCGACGTGATGGGCTCCGGCGGCGTGGTCTTCGGCTCGGACTACTGCGGCGGACTCGGCCCTCTCAAGAGGGCGCTGGCGGTGGTGGACGAGCAGGAGAACGCGGCGGAGGTCCGCTCCGCCCAGGAGCGGACCTCGCGCAAGCTGCTTCGGATATAGAATTTCAAGCCGCGGTAGACGCACGTAGGGGCGGCCGGCCGGTCGCCCCTACCCGAAGAGGCCTCAAACCCCCTACTCCTTCCGCGTCGTCAGCTCGATCTTGTAGCCGTTGGGATCCTCGATGAAGGCGATGACCCCGCCGCCGTGCTTCATGGGACCCGCGTCGCGCGTGATCTTGACCCCCTTCTGCCGCAGGTCGTCACAGGTGGCGTGCACGTCGGGCACGCCGATGGCGATGTGGCCGAAGCCGTCGCCCAGGTCGTACTCGTGGGTGTCCCAGTTGTAGGTCAGCTCGATGACCGCGCTGTCCTCCTCGGAGCCGTAACCCACGAACGTGTTGGTGAAGCGCCCGGACTCGTAGTCCTTCTGCTTCAGGACCTTCATCCCCAATCCGTCGCAATAGAACTTGAGGCTCTCGTCGAGGTGCTTGACCCGAATCATGGTGTGAACGATTCTCATGGAATCCTCCTTTCTCACGCCGACTCGCGAACCTGCGAGGGTGTGGCCACCGCCTCCCGGATCTCCCAGCCCCCCGCCCGCGTGAAGCTCACGTGGCTGAAGTCGCAGGGTTTCAGGTGAAAGGTGCGGTAATGGTTCAGCGAGGTCCGGCTGATCCTGCACAATATGGAAACGATGGGGAAGGTGTGACTGACCACGACGACGCGGTCCCCCTCGTCGTGGTTCTCGACAATGCGGTTGAGCGCGGACCAGGCCCGCCGGTCCACGTCGATCAGGCGCTCCCCTCCCGGGAGCACCACCGCCAACGGCTGCGAGCGCCACAGTTCGATCAGCCCCGCGAACCTCTCCCGCACCTCGACGAAGGTCATGCCTTCCATCTCGCCGTGGTCCAGCTCGCGCAGGTCGGGCTCGACGTTCACCGCGACCTCGTGGGGCTCGCCCACGATCTCCGCGGTCTCATGGGCGCGCCGAAGGTGGCTGGAGTAGACCGCATCGATGCGGCCGCGGCTCAGGTGCGCGGCGACTTCGCCGGCCTGCCGGCGGCCGGCCTCGTTCAACTCGATGTCCGAGCTCCCCTGGCATCGGCCCTCCCGGTTCCAGCGGGTCTCGCCGTGACGTAGCAGGAAGATCTGCATGTGGCGCGTCAGATGAATTCCGGATGGATCTCGATCTCGGCGTCGGCCTTCAGGTTCTCGATCAACCGTCTCAAAGCCCGTTGCCCCTTCTCGTTGCGCAGTTGCCGCGCCAAATCTTCCTTCTCCCCGGCCAAGTGGGCCGGGTCGGCCTCGACGGTCTTCCTCAGCACCATGACGTAGACCGCGTCGTCCTGGAGGTAGGCGGTCTCCACCACCGGCTTCTCCTCGGACACGGTGAGCCGTCCCAGGGGCAGGGGGAGAAGCCCGATCTCGGGAATCCCGGCTTGGCCGCGCGGAAACAGTCCGGTGTCCTCCACCTTGAGCCCGTGAGCCGCCGCCACCTTTGCGAGGTCCGGCGCCGCCTTGAGCTCCGCCAGAAGCTCGTCTCCCTTCTCTTGCGCGCGCTCCCGCGCCTTGCGGCGGACCAGGGTCTCCCGGATACCGTCCTTCACGTCCTCCAGGGGCGGCACCGCGGGTTCGATCCGCCGGACGACGTCCATGAGGTACAGCGCGTCGGGGGTCGCGATGATGGGACCTGCCTGGCCCGGCTTGAGGGACAGGGCCGCGCGGTAGAAGTCCTCCACGTCGCCGATCTCGTCGAGCGTCTCCCCGGCGCTGAACAGGTCCGTCTCCGACAACCCGATCCCCCGTTTCGACGCGACCTCCGTCAGCGGCGCGCCGTCCAGGACACTCTCGCGGTCTTCCTCCGCCGCCCGCGCCGCCCTGGCGGAGCCGCGTTCACGCCTGAGAGCCTCGACGATCTGCTCCTTCACCTCCTCGAGGTCCATGACCTCGTCCTCCTGCTTCTCCACCGCCTTCAAGAGGTGCAGCCCGAGCGCGCTCTCGACGACGTCGCTCACCTCGCCCTCCTTCAGCGCGAAGAGCGCCGCGTCCAGCGACGGCACCAGTTGACCGCGGGTGACGAATCCCATGTCGCCGCCTTGCGCCGCGCTCTCGTCCCTGGAGTGCCGTTTGGCCAGCTCGGCGAAGTCGGCGCCCGACCGGGCCTGCTCCAGCACGTCTTCCAGTTGCCTGTGCGCCGCCTCCCTGTCCTCCGGCGCGGTCCCTTCCGGCGCGGGGAGATGGATCTGGCTGAACCTCACCGCCTCCCGCCGGCGGAACCGGCGGTCGCGGTAGACGTCGTAGTAGGCCTGGACGTCCTCGTCGGAAACCTCGACGCCGGCGGAAAAATCTTCCACGCGGTACGCCACGTACCGCGCCTTTACCTTGAGCGGTTCCCGCAGGAGCGCGCCGTTGCCGTCGTAGTAGGCCTGGATCTCTTCGTCGCCGACCTCGACGCCCTCGACGAAGTCATCGGTCTTGAGCCTGACGAAATCCAGCGCGATCTCCTCGTTGTCCACGCGGTAGCGATCTTCGATCTCCGCGGCCGTAACCGGGATGGAGTGCTGGATCAGGTCCTGGAGCTTCTGGATGGTCAGGGCCTCGCGCTGCCGGGCCTCGAACTCCCCGGGCGTCAGTCCCTGTCCCCGGAGCGCATACTCGTAGACGTTCCTGTCGAACCGGCCTCCGGACTGGAACGCGGGGTTGCGCGCGATCCCCTGCGCCAGCTCGTCATCGGTGACGTGGAGCCCCAGTTCCTGGGCCGCCTGCAACAACAGCCGCTGCTGGATCAACTCCTCCAGCAACTGGCCCCTGAGGTTGAGCGCCTCCAGGTCGGCGGGCGAGAGCCGCCCCCCGGCCAGTTGCCGGTAGGTCTGAAGCATCCGGTAGTATTGCCGCTCCAGCTCGGTGTAGGTGATCTTCTCCCCGTTGACCTCGGCGATGGTCACCACCCGCTCCTGTCCTCCCTGGGGGCCCACCCCGACCATGACGAAGGCCAGCACGCCGATCCCAAGCAACAGCAGCACGATCCACGACCGTTTTCTCTTTCGCAGCACGTCAAGCATGTTCGAACGCTCCTCGATGCACGGCTCTCGTTCGCAACCATGCCCGCGCACGGTTGCGAACCGGACACCATTATAGGTACCCGTCGTGATTAAGTGAAGGGCGGCGACCCCGCCGAACAGGGGCGGCGCGTCATCTCCGGTTTGTTGTACCATCATTCGACTTCTGATATCCTGATGCGGTTCCGCATTTTGCGCGCAACAGGAGTCCCATGAAGTTTCTCGACAAGATCTATGGCCTCGTTTCCAACGACCTGGCCATCGATCTGGGCACCGCGAACACGCTGATCTACATCAAGAGCGAAGGCGTGGTGTGCAACGAGCCCTCGGTGGTGGCGGTGCAGAAGAACGGACGCGGCGAGAAGAGGATCCTGTCCGTCGGCACCGCGGCCAAGAGGATGCTGGGACGCACGCCCGGCAGCATCGTCGCCATCCGTCCCTTGAGGGACGGCGTCATCGCGGATTTCGAGACCACCGAGGCGATGCTCGACTACTTCATCAAGCAGGTGCACCACCGCCGCTCGCTGGTGCGTCCGAGGGTCATCATCGGGGTTCCCTTCGGCATCACCGAGGTGGAGAAGCGCGCGGTTCGGGAATCCGCGGAATCAGCGGGGGCCCGGGAAGTCTACCTCATCGAGCAGCCGATGGCCGCGGCCATCGGCTCCGGGCTGCCCATCACCGAACCCACCGGGAACATGATCGTGGACATAGGCGGCGGGACCACCGAGGTGGCGGTGATCTCCCTGGCCGGCATCGTCTACTCGAAGTCGATCCGGGTGGGAGGCGACAAGCAGGACGAAGCCATCGTCCAGTTCATCAAGCGGCGCCACAACCTGATGATCGGGGAGCGGACCGCGGAGCTGATCAAGATCACCATCGGCTCGGCCTATCCCGGCGAAGAGATCCGCACCATGGAGATCAAGGGACGGGACCTGGTGGCGGGAGTGCCCAAGACCGTGCTGATCTCCGACGAAGAAATCCGCGACTGCCTGCTCGAGCCCATCAACCAGATTCTGGACGCCGTCCGCGTCTCTCTGGAGCGCACGCCTCCCGAGCTGGCTTCGGACATCGTGGACCGGGGCATCGTGCTGGCCGGCGGCGGATCGCTGCTCAGGAACCTGGATTCGCTGATCAGCGAAGAGACCGGGCTTCCGGTGACGCTGGCGACCGACCCCCTGACCTCGGTGGTGCTGGGGGCCGGCAAGGCGCTGGACGAGCTTGACCTCCTCAAGGATGTAACCATCAACTGAAAGGGACAAGTTACACGTGCCCGCAGCCAGAACAGGGAGAACTGCGGACTCGCGACGGTCGACGCAGCAACTCTCCAAGTCCAACCCGCCGGACACCCGGTCGAGCAAAGTCCGGTTCGTGGCCGCCACGATGCTGCGGCGGTACCGGATCCCGGTCCACTGCCTGTGCGCTCTGGGCCTGGCGTTCTACGTCGTCACCGTCTCGTCCACCTCTCCCGACAAGGGCGACGCGGTTACCAGGCTCCTGTCTCAATCCGTCAGACCGCTTCAGATATCGCTCCACGCCCTGGGCGCGGCCATACGCAACCTGCAGCTCCACTACGTCGCCTTCCAGGATCTCTGGAACGAGAACCAGGCCCTGAAGGAGCAGGTCGCCGTCCTCGAGGCGGAGAGAAACCGCCTCTTCGAAGCCAAGCTCGCCAACGACCGCCTGACCGAGCTTCTGGAGATCCGAACGCGGATACTGAGGGAGTCCGTGGCGGCCACGGTGATCAGCAACAGCGCCAGCAGTTGGTTCCGCACCATCACCGTGGACAAGGGCACGGCCGCCGGCATCCACCAGGGCATGGCGGTCATCACGCCGAGAGGCGTCGTCGGCAAGGTCGTCTCGGTGGACGACGACACCGCCAAGGTGATGCTGTTGACGGATCACAAGAGCGGGCTCGACATCATCACGCAACGGACCCGGGTGCGCGGCATCGTCTCCGGGTCGGTGGACGGAGAGCCCATCGTGAAGTACATGGGCCGCAACGAGGACGTCCGTCCCGGCGACCGGCTCATCACCTCGGGACTGGACGGCACGTTTCCCAAGGGGCTTCTGGTGGGCACCGTCGTGGACGTCGCGGATGACGGTCCCGGGCTTTTCCAGCGGGTTCGCGTCTCACTGGCCGTAGACCCGCTGGTGATGGAAGAGGTGCTCTTCATCTCCGACAGACCGCGACCCGCGGTTTCGTCCGTGCGGAGGGAGAGCCTGGAGAAAACGCCCACGCCATGAACGTGTCGCTGGTATTCTTCGGCATCGGCCTGGTCTTCGTCGTCCTGCAGTCCACGGTCCTGCACCTGGCAAGCTGGACGCCCATCATCCCCGACCTGACCCTGATCCTGTGCGTCTACTGGGCGCTCAACCACCCTCGGGCGGAAGCCGTCTGGGCGACGTTCCTGCTGGGATACGCCATCGACATCCTTTCGAGCCCCCAACCGGGTGTGAACGCCCTCGCCTTCTCCGCGGTCTTCCTGGCGGTATACGTGGTCTTCCGCTACATATGGGCCAGCGGGCCCCTGGTCAGCGCCCTGACCGTGTTCGTCGCCGTGTGGCTGAAAGTGGCCACGTTGATCGTCATTTCCCCGCTGTTCGAGTTGTCCGCAGGCAGTTGGGTCGTGGTTGCCGACGCCATACTCCGGGAAGCCCTGTTCTCCGCGTGCATCGCGCCCTTGCTGTTCCTGGTGCTCCGCTCCATACAGACGCGCATGGAAACCGTGAGAAAGCCGTCTTCCCTCGTCAATGCACCCTCGTAGGTCCAACTCCCGAACCCTGACGGAGTTCCGCGGGCGAACGCGCTTCTTCGCGCTGCTGGTCCTGCTGGTTTTCGCCTTCCTGACGTACCGCCTCTGGACCCTGCAGATCCTGCAGGGCCACCGCTACACCGTCATGTCCGAAGACAACCGCATCCGCCTGGAGCGCATCCCCGCGGTCCGCGGCATGGTGTTCGACCGGAAACACCGGCTTCTGATCAACAGCCGGCCGTCCTTCGACCTGCGCTACCTGCCCGGCGACTCCCGTGACCGGGAAGTCACCCTGCAACGCCTCGCGGCCATGGTCGACGGCGACGGCGAACGGTTCCTGGACGCCGTCCGGCACGGCAAGGGATCGAAAGGCGTCACGCTCGTCCGCGACGTGGATTGGCCGTCCGTGGTGGCGGTGGAGACCCATCGGCTGGACCTCCCCGGGGTTTACGTCAGCGTCAAGGCGCGGCGCAGCTATCTGACCGAGGGGATGACGGCCCACCTGCTCGGTTACCTGGGGCAGATCAACGCCGAGCAGTTGCGGCGCCTCCACCGAAAGGGCTACCGGCGCGGGGACGAGATCGGGCAGACCGGACTGGAGAAGAGGTGGGAGGGGCGCCTGGCCGGCCGGAGCGGAGGAGAAAGGGTCGAGGTCGACGCCACCGGCCGCAAGGTCCGCACCATCGATCGACGCGATGCGACCCCGGGCCACAACGTCGTGCTGACCCTCGACATGGACGTCCAGCAGGTGGCCTACGACGCCCTCCAGGACAAGGAGGGCGCCATCGTCGTCCTCGACGTCAACACCGGCGCCGTGCTGGCGCTGGTGAGCACTCCCGCGTTCGACCCCAACTCGTTCGCGCGCGGCATGACGCCGGAGGAGTGGCGCCGGCTGACCACCGACGACGAAACCCCGCTGCACAACAGGGCGTTGCAGGGTCACTTCCCGCCGGGCTCGACGTTCAAGATCGTCACCGCGCTGGCCGCGTTGCAGGAAGGCGTCATCTCCCCCGGCGAGAAGCTGTTCTGCGGCGGCACGTACAAGGTGGGCGACCGCGAGCTCCGGGATTGGAAAAAGCACGGACACGGCCACGTCGACATGCACCAGGCCCTGGTGCAGTCATGCGACGTCTACTTCTACCAGTTGGCGCTCCGGCTGGGCGTCGACAGGATCGCCAGGCACGCGCGGCGCTTCGGACTCGGCGCGCCCACGGGCATCGGGCTGGACGGCGAAAGCCCAGGCCTGGTTCCCGACCGGGCGTGGAAGAGACGGCGCCTCGGCAATCCCTGGTACCGCGGCGAAACCCCCATGGTGGCCATCGGACAGGGTTACCTCGGAGTGACGCCGCTGCAGATGGCCAGCATGGTCGCCACCGTGGCCAACGGCGGCACGGTGTACCGCCCGTGGTTCGTGAAACGGCTGCTGTCGCCCGAAGGCGCGGTCATGGAGGAATACGGCCCGGTCCGGTCCGGCGCCGTGGACCTGAGACGGGAGAACCTGGCCGTCGTACGCCGGGCACTCTTCGACGTGGTCCACGGCGAGCGGGGCACGGGCAAGCGGGCGCGCTCGGAGGTCGTCGCCATCGCCGGGAAGACCGGAACCGCCCAGGTGGTGGAAATGCGCGGCGAAACCGTCAAGAGCGAAGACCTGCCTTACCGGGACAGAGACCACTCGTGGTTCGTGGCCTACGCTCCGGCCCGGGAGCCGGAGGTCGCGGTCGCGACCCTGGTGGAGCACGGCGGACACGGCGGCGCCACCGCGGCGCCCATCACCAGGAAGGTCATCGAGGCCTACTTTCACGCCAAAGGCGCCGACACCGGGGACCACGAGTCGCCGGCGGCGCCCATCGACTGGAGGCGCGCGCGGGTGGACCATGCAAATTGACCGCCGGCTCGTGACCAGCTTCGACTGGCCCCTGTTCCTGGCGTCCATCGGGCTGGCCCTGCTGGGCATCATGACCATCTACAGCGCCACTTGCAGCGCCGACGAAGAGTGCTCGCGCTACCTGGCCACCCGGCAGTCCTACTGGCTCGCCATCGGCTTCGCGCTGATGGTCGCGACCTTTTCGGTGGACTACCAGCGCCTGAACCGCTGGGCTTACCCCATCTACGCCGCGGTGGTCATCCTGCTCGCCCTGGTGCTGGTCATCGGCGTCATCAGCGGGGGCTCCCAGCGATGGCTGGACCTTCACTTCTTCTCGTTTCAGCCCTCGGAGCTGGCCAAGCTCGTGATCGTGATCGTGCTGGCCAAGACGCTGTGCTACTACGAGCCCGGATATTCGCTTACGGCCCTGGGCGTGCCCCTGATGCTGTGCGCGCCGGTGCTTGCGCTGGTGCTGCTGCAACCGGACTTGGGGACGGCCGTGCTGATCTTCCTCATCGCCATGGGCGTCGTGGTGATGTCCGGGCTGCGCGTGCGCTCCCTGGCGTACTTCACCCTCGCCGCCATCGCCGCGCTGCCGGCCGGGTGGCAGTTCCTGAAGCCGTACCAGAAAACGCGCATCTGGACCTTCATGAACCCGGAGTCGGACCCCCTCGGCGCCGGCTATCACGTGGGCCAGTCCAAGATCGCCATCGGCTCGGGCCGTCTCTGGGGCAAGGGATATCTTCAGGGCAGCCAGAACCGGCTCGAATTTCTCCCCGAGCAGCACACGGACTTCATCTTCTCCGTATTCGCCGAAGAGTGGGGGTTCTCGGGTTGCGTGGCGTTGCTGGCGGGGTACGCGTTGCTGATCCTGCTCGCGCTCCGGGTGGTGGGGCGCGCTCAGGACCGTTTCGGAGTGCTGCTGGCCACGGGCATGACCGCCATCCTGTTCTGGCAGTTCACCATCAACATCGCCATGGTGACCGGCCTCCTGCCCGTGGTGGGAATCCCGTTGCCGCTCATCAGCTACGGCGGGTCGTCCCTGGTCACCACGCTCGTGGCCGTGGGCCTGCTGATCAGCATCAGCATGAGACGCGACACGCGATAGGGGCCCTGAGGCGGCCCGCGGTCGCCCTAGCCCAGGGCCTTGTCGATCTCGCTCACAAGCCTGGCCTTGGGGGCCGCGCCCACGATCTGGCCCGAAAGGCCCCCCTCCTTGAAGATCATCAGGTTCGGGATGCCCCGCACGCCGTAGCGGCTGGGCGTTTCCGGGTTCTCGTCCACGTTGATCTTCACCACCTTGAGCCTGCCGTCGTATTCCCGCGCCAGCTCTTCCAGCACCGGCGCGATGGACTTGCAGGGGCCGCACCAGGGGGCCCAGAAGTCCACCAGCACGGGTGTGGACGCGCCAATGACCTCGGCTTCGAACTCGCTGTCCGCTACATGGGATATTTCCATCGAGACGTGCCTCCCTTTCCGATCCGGCTAGCCTTCGGAGAGAAGGTTCAACAGGGTCCGCACCCCGAACCCCGTCCCCCCTTTCGGGCAGGTGACGTGGTCCTTGGCCGCAAACGCGGGGCCGGCGATGTCCAGGTGCGCCCAAGGAACCTCGTCGACGAACTCCTGCAGGAACAACGCCGCGGTGATGGCCCCGGCGCCGTTCCCTCCGACGTTCTTGATGTCGGCCACGTGACTCTTGATGTCCTCGCGGTACTCGGCCGCCAGCGGCAGCCGCCAAAGGGTCTCGCCGGCGCCGCGCCCGCATTCGATGAGCTTCTCCGCGAGATCGCCGTCGTTGCTGAAGAGCCCCGCCAGCTCGTTGCCCAGGGCGACGACGCAGGCGCCGGTCAGGGTCGCCAGGTTGATCATGCAGTCGGGCTTCTCGCGGGCCGCCAGGGTCAGGGCGTCCGCCAGGATGAGCCTCCCCTCGGCATCGGTGTTCATGACCTCGACGGTCTTGCCGTTGGGGTACCGGATGACGTCGCCGGGTTTCTGCGCGCCGCCGTCCGGCAGGTTGTCCGTGGCCGGCACCAAGCCGAGCACCTCGGCGTCGGGCGCCAGCTCGGGCAGCGCGCTCATCACGCCGATGACCGCGGCCGCCCCCGCCATGTCCAGCTTCATGGTCTCCATGGACCGCGCCGGCTTGAGGGAAAGGCCGCCGGAATCGAAGGTGATCCCCTTGCCGATGAGGGCGACCTTCCTTTGCGGGCGGCCCCCGGGCCGGTAGCGCATGTGGATGAAACGCGGCTCCTCCAGACTGCCCTGGTTGACCGCCAGCAGGCCGGCCAGCTTCATCCGCTCGATCTTCCGCTTGCCCCACACCTCCACCTTGAGCCCCTCGCCGCGGCAGTGAGCCGCGGCCTGCTCCGACAGGTAGCTGGCGGTGGCGGTGGACGGCGGTTCGTTCACCAAGTCCCGGGCGAGACAGACCGCCGACGCCGAGAGCCGGGCGCGCTTCACCGCCCGGTTCAACGCGGCGCTCCTCCCCGACGCCGTGCGCCCGAGGACCAGCGCGCGCAGCCGTCCCGCCTGGTTGCCGTTGGAGCGGTACTTGGTGAAGCGGTAGGCGTTCAGCAGGGCGCCCTCGGCGACCGCGCCCGCGACGGACTCCGTCTGCTGGTCCGGGGGCAGCATGAAGGTCGCCTCGTCGGCCCAGATCCGCCCGGCCTCCCTGGCGGCGACGGCGCCGGCCAAGCGCCAGGCATGGGGCCCCTCCTCGCCGTGCTTGCCCAGTCCCACCAGCAGCACGTGGCCCGCCGGCATCGCGCCGTGGGTCGCCGCCAGCAGCGACGTCCCGCGCCTGGCGACGAAGCCGCTCCGCTTCACCAGCGCGTCCAGCCGGCCCTTGAGCTGGCGGTCGAGACGCCGCGCCAGACCCTCTCCCAGAACCTTGTCCGTCACCGGCACCGCCAGCAGGGCCGTGCGGACCCGCGAGGGGGCGATCTCTCTCAGCTTGATTTCCATGAACGTGGCTCAGAAGCGGTTGCCGCGAATGAGGTTCATGAACTCGGCGCGAGTCTTCTCCTGTGTGCGGAAGGCTCCCAGCAGCGAGCTGGTCACGATGGTGGAGTTCTGTTTCTGGACGCCGCGCATGCGCATGCACATGTGCTCGGCCTCCATCACCACCGCGGCTCCCAGGGGGTTGATGCGCTCCATGACGGTATTGGCGATCTGGTTGGTGAGCCGCTCCTGGACCTGCAGGCGGCGCGCGTAGGCGTCCACCAGGCGTGCGAGCTTGGAAACGCCGACGATCTGCCGGCGCGGGATGTAGGCCACGTGGGCCTTGCCGTGGAAAGGCAGCATGTGATGCTCGCAGAGGGAATAGAAGTCGATGTCCTTCTCGACGATCATCTCCTGGTAGTCTTCGGTGAAAAGGGCGCCGTTGATGATGTCGGCCGGGTCCTCCTCATAGCCGCTGGTCAGATATCTCCAGGCCGCCGCCACCCGCGCCGGCGTCTTCTCCAGGCCCTCCCTGTCGGGGTCTTCCCCGACCGCCGCCAGGATGGCTCTCACGTGCGCTTCCAGGGAATCCGCCGGTCTCCCGGCGCTCTCGGCAAGGCTTTGAACGGACATCGGGGCAACGTAACATCTGCCCCAAAGCGGGTCAAATCGGCCTCCGCAACGCCGCCGCGGCGCTGCGATTGACCCCCAAACCGATAGTGTGCTGGAATGAAACCATGCTCCACGTACCCGACATCGCGGCCGACGACGACGCCTCCCACCTCGTCACCCTGGAAGAGATCAGCCGCTTCGTCGACGAAGCCGGCGACCTGCAGGGATGCCTCAACAGCATTGCCGGCATCGTGGCCAAACGGATGCAGACCGAGGTCTGCTCGGTCTATCTCCTCGACGCCGACGGCGGCAGGTTGACGCTCAGCGCCACCCGGGGCCTGGAACCGGCGGCCGTGGGGCGCGTCTCGATACCGGTGGGCGAGGGCCTGGCGGGGTTCGTGGTGGAGACCGGCGAGCCGGTGATGGTCGTGGACGCTCCGTCGGATCCGCGCTTCCTGTACTTCCCGGAGACCGGCGAAGAACGCTACCACTCCTTCTTCGGGGTCCCGGTCAGCACCCGCAAGACCCCCATCGGCGTCCTGGTGGTGCAGACCTCCCGTCCGCGCGAGTTCACGCCCGAGGAGGCCCGTCTCCTTAAGGCCATCTCCGCCCAGGTCGCCACCATCATCGTGCACGCCCGGCTGGTGGACTCTCTCAAGGACAAGGAGCGCGAGCGCAAGCAGTCGCGGCAGCGCATGGTCACCGCGCTGCGGCGGCTGCGCTCTTACGAGGGCAGGGGAAAGGAACGCACCAGCGAGCCCCAGCGAAAGTTCCGCAGCCGCCTGACCGGGCTCGCGGCCTGCCCCGGCTTCGCCTACGGCAAGGCCCACCTCATGCACCGGCGCATGGACCTGGACGCCGTCCGCAAGGCCCACACCGGCGATCCCCGGGGCGAGCTCGATCGTTTCCGTTCCGCGGTGCGGCTGGCCGTGACCCAGGTGGAAGAGATCAAGACGCGCATGAGCGTCCTCATCTCCGACGAGGCCGGGGCCATCTTCGACGTGCACCGGATGGTGCTGGACGACCCGGTGCTGCAGAACGAGATCGAAAGCCGCATCCTCAAGGAACACCTGACCGCGTACTACGCCGTCAGCAGCACCTTCCGCAGACACATGCGGACCGTCAGCGAAGTCGGCGACCGGTACCTGAAGGAGCGCACCGCGGACATCCGCGACGTCGCCCAGCGGCTGCTGGACAACCTCTCGGGCGCCGAGGAAAAGCGGCTCGTGGCGCCGGAGGGAGGGGCCATCCTGGTCGCCGAAGACCTCTGGCCCGCGGACCTGGCGCTCATCGAAGGCGACCGCTTCCAGGGCATCGTGCTCGCCACCGGCGGCGTCACCTCCCATGCGTCGCTCCTGGCCAAGTCCTTCGAGATTCCCACCGTGGTGGCCGCGGAGGGGCTGCTGGAAAGCGTGCGGAAAGAGGATTCGCTGATCGTCGACGGCAACTCCGGGGTCGTGTTCGTCAACCCCAACCAGGACATCATCGGCGAGTACGACCGCATGGAGCGCCACTACCTCGCGGTCAACCGCGAGCTGGACGAAATGCGCGATCTGCCGGCCGAGACCACCGACGGCCACCGGGTCCGCCTGTTCGCCAACATGGGGCTGCTGACGGACATCCGGTTCGCGCAGACCCACGGCGCGGAAGGCATCGGCCTCTACCGCACCGAGATCCCGTTTCTGGCCTATCACGACTTCCCCACCGAGGCGCAGCAGTTCGCCCTCTACCAGAAGGTGGTGGAGGGCATGGACGGCAAGCCGGTCACCATCCGCACCCTCGACATCGGCGCGGACAAGTATCCCCCTTACGTGAGCATCGCCCGCTCCGAGCCCAACCCGTTCCTCGGTTGGCGTTCCATCCGCGTCTCCCTGGAGGCGTCCGAGACTTTCGAGATGCAGCTCCGGGCGATCCTGCGCGCCGGGGCATTGGGGCCGGTGCGCCTCCTGATCCCCATGGTGTCGAGTCTGGAGGAGATCCTCCGGGTCAAGGCCATCCTCCGGGAAGTCGAGGCCGACCTCGCCCGGAACCGCATACCCTTCGACGGCGACATGGAGCTGGGCATCATGGTCGAGGTGCCCTCCGCGGTCCAGACCGCGCACCGGCTGATGGAGGAAGTGGACTTCGTCAGCATCGGCACCAACGACCTGATCCAGTACCTGCTGGCCGTCGACCGCGGGAACCGCAAGGTGGCGTCGCTCTACGAGCCCTTCCACCCGGCGGTGCTGGCGGCGCTCAACCAGGTCATCCGGGCGGCCAAGGACAAGGGCAAACGCGTCGCCATGTGCGGGGAGATGGCCGGAGACCCGCTTTCCACCCTCCTGCTGATGGGCATGGGCCTCGAGGAGTTCAGCATGGAGTCCCTGTCCATTCCGGTGGTCCGAAAGCTGGTGCGCTCCGTGAGCTACGAGAGGGCGCGCGCCATCGGACGGACGGCCCTGGGGATGGACCGGGTCGATCAGATCAAGCGCTATCTCTTCAGCGAGATGCGCACCCTCGGCCTGGTGGAGCTGATGGAGCTTTACCGCTGACGGGCGCACCGCCGACCGGCGACCGGCGGCGGGTTGACGGCCGTTCCCGCCTGTTGACACCCGCCGGCGGCGGGTCCCTTCCTCCGGCCCGCGCTAAGTGCCGGTGGTCTCTCGGTTCTCGACCCCTTCCCGCCGCTGGCATGGCTGTTGCCTTCATGTCCGTTCATGAAGGAGCCGCCATCCGGGGCCGGACCGGCAACCTGGCCGGTGGTGGAGCGGGACGACTCTCCGGAAGACGTCGTCGCCAAGTTCCTGCCGCTCGTCGAACGCCTGGCCCATCAGCTCCATCGCCGGTTGCCGGCCGGCCACGACCCCGTGGCGCTGGTCAACTCCGGCGTGGTGGGCCTGCTGGAGGCCCTGGAGCGGTACGATCCCGAGCGAGAGGTCTCGTTCCACGTCTACGCCAGGCACCGCATCTACGGGGAGATGATCCAGTGCCTGCGCTCCCTCGACTGGGTGAGCCGTTCGATCCGGGCCTGGGGACGCCGGGTCGCCGCCACCCGAAGGCAGCTCTGCGACCACCTCTGCCGCGAGGCCACTTCCGAGGAGATGGCGAAGGAGCTGGGGCTGCCGCTGGCGACCTATCACAAGATCAACTACCGGATCCGGGAACACGGGTCGCTGAGCCTCGACGACCCGTCCTGGGGCGGGCCGGACGCGATCCTGGAAGGGGTCGAGGCGGCGCGGAGACTCTACCAGGAGGACCCCACCGTATGCGTGGAGCGCCGGGACTTGGTGGAGAAGCTGAAACGGGCGGTGGCGGGGCTCCCGGAACGTCAACGGGTCGTGGTCACCCTGCGTCACTACCAGGACCTCAAGTTCAGGGAGATCGGAGAGCGGTTGGGACTGACGGAAGGGAGGATCTGCCAGATCTACGTGCAGGCGCGCAAGCGCCTGCGCAAGGTCCTCGACGACTGAAGCCTACAGGCTTCCGGCCCGTATGGCGGCGATCTCGTCCTTGATCACCCGCCGTCTGGGCGAGTCCGGCTCGTATTGCTGGGCTGCGCGCTCGAGAGAATCCACGGCCTTGCCGGTCTCGTCCCGAAGCAGGTACGACTGCGCCAGATAGTAATGTGCTTTCCCGGGCTGGTTCAGCTTGCGGTAGGCGTAGCCCAGCCGCCGGGCGGCCTCGGGCCAGAACGGCGCGAGCTGACGCACCCTCAGGTACGAACGCGCCGCCTGCCGGAAGCGGGACTCCTTTTCGAGGAGACGTCCCCGGTAGAGGTGGGTGATGGGATCGTCCGGCTCCCGGTCCAGCGCTCGATCAAAGGAGGCATGAGCCTTGGCGAACTCTTCGGTGTGGAGGTACACCCGTCCCAGGTCCCGATCCAGGTCCGGGAGGGCCGCCTTCGACCGGGCGGCGCGTTCCAGCATGTCCCGCGCCCGAATCCATCGCCCGGTGGCGACGTAGGCGAGGCCCAGCGAATGCGCCGGGCCGGGCGCTTCCGGACGGCGCTCATGGGCCTTCCTCAACCGCTCGACCACCCGTTCCGGCTCGTTCCGCAGCTCGATCAACAGCTTGACCCGCTCGATCCTGTCGGCGTCCTTGAAACGGGGGCGCGTGAGACCGAGAGCCCGGATGGATGCCGTCAGGTTGGCGATGCGTTTCCGGGTCAGGGGGTGCGTCAGCAGGTAGGAGGGTCTTCCCACGGGGTTGAGAATCCGCTCGCGATACATCCGCTTCATGAAGCTCACCGCGGCGTCGGGGTCGTAGCCCGCGCGCGCCAGGTAGCCCACGCCCAGGTTGTCCGCCTGCTCCTCCATCTGCCGGCTGAACTCGAGCTGCTGGGTCATGGCGACGGCGGGGCCGGCAAGGGCCGCGGGCCCCAGGACCGGGGCCAGGAACACGCCGAGCATTCCGAGCAGCATGGTCGTGTCGCTCGCGGAAGACAGGGTGGCGAAGTGCCGCGCGTTCACGTGGACGATCTCGTGGGCGACCACCGAGGCCAGCTCGTCCGAGGTCTCCACCCTCTTGATGAGTCCCGAGTGGACGAAGATGCTGCCCCCGGGCACGGCGAACGCGTTCATCGATGAGTCCTCGATGACGAAAAAGCGGTACGGATACCGGGTGTTGCCCACCGCGTCGAGGATGCGGCGGCCGATCCGGGCGACGTACAGCTCGACCTCGGGATCCTCGATGAACTTGAGGCGCTGGCGGGCCTCACGCCGGAACTGGCGGCTGATGCGGATCTCCTCGTCCTGGGAAAGGGCGTAGGCGGAAGGTACGCCGAGAAGCGCGCCAGCGTAGCATGCCAGCAGGAGCACGGCCAGGCAGTGAAGGGCCTTCCGCATATCTCAAATCCTATCCGACGCCCCGGACGGGGTCAATGCACGCCCCACCGCCCTCAATCCAGCCCCAGCCAGACGAAAAGGTCGCCGGGCGGGAACGGCAGGACCAGGAGCCAGTCGAAGATGCCGGCGAAGAAAACGTAGGCCGCCGCCGTCAGGATGACGGTGATGAGCCAGCCTTCGCGGGCGCCGAACCTGAGGTAGAGGAAGGTCGCCACCAGCGACGACCACACGAACCCGATCAACCAGATGGAGAGGAAGAATCCCACCACCCAGGCGCTGATGGCCAGGGTCCGCCGGCGGGTCTCCTCGGGGGAGATCTCCTCGGCGTCCTCCACGCCCTCCTCGCCGTGCACCACGACCTTCGAGGTGGTGGCGATCTCCTTCACGAAGACCGCGATGCTGATGGCGAAGGCCGGCAGGCCGATGATCACCGGGAACAGCGCGGCGCGCTCCTCGTCGGCGCCGAAGCCCCAGAAGCACTCGCGCAGCACGTAGGCGAACAGCGCGACGAAGCACAGGGCGAAGACGCCGCTGGCCACGCGCTCGTTGCGCGAGACGGCTTCCATGGTCTTGGTGACGCCGGGCACCTCGAACCTCGCCTCGTGCCGCTCGGCCCGTTTCTTCTCCCGCCAGGCCTGGAACAGGGGGTAGCACAGTCCGGCGACGATCAGCAGCGCGATGAACAGCACGCCCGGCCGCAGCACGAATCCGGCGCCGTAGACCTTGGTGGCGATGAAGAGGTTGTTCTCGGCGATGCCGCCAAGCACCAGTCCCAGCAGCAGCGGCGGCCGCTGCCAGTCGAAGCGCACCATCAGCCATCCCACCGCGCCGAAGATCAGCACCATCACGATGTCGCCGAAGGCGTTGTTGACGGCGAAGCCGCCCAGGTAGATCAGCAGCAGCAGGAACGGGATCAGCAAGGTCCCCTTGACGAACGTGATCTTGGCGAGCTGGTTCAGGAACAGCAGGCACACGGCCACGGTGATGATGTTGGAGACGACGATGATCCAGACGAACGAGAACGTGAGGTCCAGGTGCTTGGCCGGGTCGAGCAGGTCGGGCCCGGGAACGATGCCCTGGATGATGAAGGCGCCCAGCAGGATGGCCATGGAGACGCTGCCAGGCACCCCGAACGCGATGGTCGGGACCAGCGAGCCGCCCTCCTTGGAGTTGTTGGCCGCGCCGGGTCCGAGCACGCCCTCGATGGCGCCCTTGCCGAAGCGGTCCTTGTCCCCCGGCGAGCTCTGCACCGCGTGGGCGTAGGCCACCCACTGGGCCGGTCCGCCGCCAAGTCCCGGTATGAGGCCGATGTAGGAGCCGATGGCGCTGCAAGCCAGCACCAGCTTCCAGTGGCGGAAGGTGTCGATGATGCCCTGCATGACGCCGCCCAGCTTGCCGGTGCTCTGGCGCGCGATGCTGGAGCCCTGGACCGACAGGTCGATGATCTCGGGAATGGCGAACAGGCCCACGGTGACCGACACCAGCGACAGGCCGTCCCACAGGAAGAGCGCCGCGTCCTCGCCGATCAGCGGGTCGAGGGTGAAGCGCGGGACGCTCTCGATGGGATCCAGGCCGATGGTGGCAAGGACCAGCCCGAAGGCGCCGGTGCACAGCCCCTTGAGGATGTTGCCGCCGCTCAGGGAGGCCACGAAGGTGATCCCCAGGAGGGCGAGCATGAAGAACTCGGAGGAGCCGATGGACAGCACCAGCGGCTGCACGATGGGAATCGCCAGGGCCAGGGCGAAGGCGCCGAAGACCGCCCCCACCAGCGAGCTCATGAGCGCGGCCCCCAGGGCGCGGCCGGCCTCTCCCTTCTTCGCCATGGGATGGCCGTCGACGATGGTGGCCGCGGTGATGCCCTCCCCCGGCACGCCGAAGAGAATCGAGGTGATGTCCCCGGTGGTGGCGGTCACCGCGTTGGAGCCCAGCAGGAACGCGAACGCGGTGGTGGGGTCCATCTTGTAGATGAACGGCAGCATGAGCGCCAGGGTGGTGGCGCCGCCGAGCCCCGGCAGGATGCCCACGACGAACCCGATGGCGATGCCGATGAGCATGAACAGGAACGGGTCCTGCCCCGCGGCGGAGAACGGCAGGATGTTGGCCAGTCCGATGTAGAACGAGTGGAAGGTGTCCATGAGTTACCCTTTTTCAGCCGCCAGCGATTCGTAGCTCGTGCCCGCGCCGTTGTCCCGGCTCACCGGCAGGCCCAGGCTTTCCCAGCCTTCGGCCAGCACCTGCCCGTAGGGGTCGATCATGCCGCCGAAGCCGCCGCGCACGCTGGCCACGTCCCGGTAGCCCTGCTGCTCCAGGACGTTCGCGGCATTGTTGGACCGGGGACCCGCCTTGCAGCCCAGCAGCAGCTTCCGGTCCTTGGCGAAATGCTTCTCCACCACCTCGACGAAGTCCGGGTTGAACACCATGCCCTGGGCCGGGTCGAGGAACGCGATGGGGACGTTGACCGCGCCCTCGGGATGGCCGGCGGCGAACTCCTCCACCGTGCGCACGTCGATGTAGACGGCCTCGGCGTCCTGCTGCATGGTATCGTAGGCTTCCTGCGGCGAAATCTCCTTCACGGTCTCTCTCCCTACAGTTTCTTCATGGCCAAGCCGGAACCGGGGCCCGGTTTCAGACGGATTCGAGAATTCGGCGTTCTCACATGCCCATCACGTTGTAGCCGGCATCGACGTGGAGCGTCTCTCCGGTCACGCCGCTGCCCAGGTCGCTCGCGAGATACACCGCCGTCCGGCCGATCTCCGCGGGTTCGACGTTGCGCTTGAGCGGCGCTCGCTCGCTCGCGTAGCGGAGCATGTCCCGGAAGCCGGCGATGCCGGCGGCCGCCAGGGTCTTCACCGGGCCGGCCGAGATGGCGTTGACCCGTATCCCCTCCGGGCCGAGGTCGTGGGCGAGGTAGCGGACGCTGGCTTCCAGGGCCGCCTTGGCCACGCCCATGACGTTGTAGTTGGGCACCACCTTCTCGGACCCCATGTAGGTCAGCGTCACCACCGCGCCGCCGCGTCCCTTCATGAGCCGGGCGGCGTGGCGCGTGAGCGCCACCAGCGAATAGCTGCTGATGTCCAGCGCCGTGTGAAACCCCTCGCGGCCGGTCTCGACGTAGGGCTGGGACAGGTCTTCCTTCTTGGCGTAGGCAATGGCGTGGATCAGGATGTCGAGGCCGTCCCACTGACGCCCGACGGCCTCGAAGACCGCCTCGATCTCCTCGTCCCGGGTGACGTCGCACGGCAGCACGATGCTCGAGCCGATGCCCTCGGCCAGGGGCCGGACGCGCTTCTCCAGCACTTCCCCGGCGTAGGTGAAGGCCAACTCCGCCCCCTGGGCGTGCAGTTCCTGCGCCACCGCCCAGGCGATGCTGCGGTCATTGGCCACGCCGAAGATCAGCGCCTTCTTGCCTTCAAGGATTCCCGACATCTCCGACTCCCGTCAACGACTTCCCGGCGGCGAAACCCGCGGGGACGCATCACGCGTCCTGCTTCGAACCCTTCGCCAGTCCCCTTTGCCAGAGGTACTCGGTCTCGCCGAGATTCTTGCCCACCCATCGCCCCAGGACGTAGAACAGGTCGCTCAAGCGGTTGACGTACTTGAGCGGCCACTCGCCGACTCTCTCGATCCGCGACAGCCTAAGGATCTCCCGCTCCGCCCGCCGGCACACCGTGCGGCACTGGTGGAGCTGCGCGCTGATGGGGCCGCCTCCCGGCAGCGTAAACGACTTGAGCGGCTGCAGCTCCTTCTGGCACTCGTCGATGACCCGCTCGATGCGGGCCACCTCGTCCCCGCTCATCCTGTGCATGCCGTCGTAGCCGAAGTCCTCGGGGGTCGCCAACTCGCTGCCCAGGTCGAACAGCTCCTGCTGGATCTCCTGGAGCATGGCGTCGAGCTTGAGGTGCAGCTCGCGTTCGCCCTTCCCCTGCTCGTTCCAGGCGCGCACCAGACCCACCACCGCGTTCAACTCGTCGATGGCGCCGTAGGCCTCGACCCGGGCGGAGTCCTTGGGCGCCCGCTTCCCGCCCACAAGGCCGGTGGTGCCGTCGTCGCCCGTCCGGGTGTACACGCGCGTTATCCTGATGGCCATCTCAAGGAAACTTTTTCATGCCGGATGGTTGCGGACAAGCGTATAGGGTTCCGGGAAAGAAGCCAACCGTTGCGCGGGCTCAACCTCCCGAAACCGTTCTGTTTTGTTCGCGCATCGAAGATGGTAGGAGGGAAAGGTGATGCTGACGAACTCCCGCCGGCGCACGCCGGTCCTCGCCGCATGGCTGGTATTGCTGGGCGTGGTGGTCCTATCGGGCTGCATCCGGGAAGAGGAGATGCGGCTCGTCTACGCCCAGCGTTGCGCGAGCTGCCACGGCCCCGGCGGGCGCGGCGACGGGCCCATCGCCAAGGCGCTTTCCGCCAAGGTGCCTGATTTCCGCCACACCGTGGAAAACCGCGACATCTTCGAGATCCGCCAAGTCATCAAGAAGGGCAAGGGCATCATGCCCGCGTTCGAGCCCGCCCTGGAGAAGTACCAGATCCAGGACATGGTGCGCATGGTGCGGGTCCTGAGCATGGAGGGCCGGGATCTGCAATGGTGGGAGAAGTTCGAGCCCCTCGTCTGGGCCCACTGCTCGGTGCCCTGGCAGTACGTGTACGACTACGAGTCCGCCGGCGGAAAAGACAAACGGTCGTAACGCCGGCGCCGTCAGCGCTCGCTCAGGCGGCCGCGCCCGCGGGCGTCGGCGCGAGCGGCGGCATTGTCTTCTTGGGCCTTATGCTGAGCCCGAACGCCGCGGCCATCAGCCCCATCCAGCCGCCGGCGAAGAACGCCATCTCGTAGTTGCCAACGTAGTCGTACAGCAGGCCGCCGGCGTTGGCCATGGCGAACCCGCCGATCTGGTGCGACAGGAAGATCCAGCCGTAGATGCGGCCGATGGACTGCTTGCCGAAGGTCTGGCCCGCGATCATCACCACCGGCGGAACGGTGGCGAACCAGTCGAGGCCGTACACGACGGTGAAGGCGAGGAGTCCAAGGGTGGTGTCCACCCACAACAGATAGAAGAGCGACAACCCCCGGAACGTGAACACCACGGCGATCAGCTTCCGGGGATCGACACGGTCAGCCAGCCAACCGGAGAACAGGGTTCCGAGGATGTTCATGGTCCCCATGAGTCCGATCGCGAAGGCCACGGTTACATTGTCGAACCCGTTCTCCAGGGCGTGGGGTAACAGATGCGTTCCGATGAGCCCGTTGGCCGTGCCGCCGCAGATGGAGAACACGCCGCACAGGAGCCAGAAGGTGGGCGTCTTGACGGCGTCCTTGATGCCCATGACCGGCGTCGCGGGCTTGGCTTCCCCCGGCTCGGCTGCCGGCTTGCCAGCCACGGGCGCCGTCTGCGCTCCGGGTCCCTCGTTGTATGCCTCCAGACCGATGTCCTCGGGCTTGTCCCGCATGAGCAGCCAGACCAGCACCACCGCGGTGGCCGTGCAGGCAACGAGCACGTAGGAACCCATACGCCAGCCGACGTAGGCAACGATGAACAGCATGAACGGGATGAAGACGATCTGTCCCGTGGAGCTGCCGCTGCTGAGTATGCCCACCGCCAGCCCGCGCCGGGCGTTGAACCAGCGATGCGCCACCGAAGCGGACAGGACACCGGACATGCCGCCCGCCCCCAGCCCCACCAGGACACCCCACGTCAACCAGAACTGCCACAACTCGGTCACGAAAGTCGTCGCCACGAGGCCGGTGCAAAGCATCGTCAGCGAGGTGAGCATGACCCTGCGCGGCCCGACCTTGTCCAGAAACCAGCCCGCCACCGGAGCGACCGCGCCGTAGAGCAGAAGGTTGAGGGAAATCCCGAAGGTGATGGCCGAGCGAGCCCACCCGAAGTCTGCCTCGAGCGGATGGATCAGCACCGTAGGAACCACCCGTATGCCGGCGCCGTTGAAGCTGGCGAAGAAGGTCACCGCGACGATGAGCCAGGCATAGTGGAACGGCAACGGTATGGGCGGACGCGACTGCGCCTGCGGGCTCACGGGATGATCCATCCGATCTCGCTTTCCGTGGGAGCTAAGGAACGGGGATCCCTCCGAAGACGGATCCCCGTTCCGCGATTGCGGCTAGAACGCCGTCACTTCGGCAACGCGTCGCGCATGGCCTGGGTGTACTTGCTGTAGCTCTTTACGTAGTTTTCCAGGTCGGCCTGCGCCACCTTGGAGTCGCCGGGGACGATGGGGCTCTTGGACTTGGCCAGGAACTCCTTGTACTCCGGATCGGTCATGGCCTTCATGAACAGGTCTTCCAGGATCTTCTTCCGGTCATCGGGCAGGCCCGGAGGCGCCACGATGCTGCGGCCCACGTAGAGGCGGAGGTCGACCCCCTTCTCCACGGCCGTCGGCGTCTTCGGAGCGTTCACCGGCCTCTCGCTGTGCAGGTGAAGGATCGGCCTCACGTCGCCCGACGCGATGTAGGTGGCGGTGGTGGGGTGGTCGATGGGCTGCAGGTAGACGTCGAAGTCGTTCCGGATCATGGCCGGTATGCCCTCGCTGGTGCCGCGGTAGCCCGACACCACGTCCATCTGGATGCCGAGCTCCTTGGCGGTCACGAAGGTCGGTATCCAGCGCGACACGCCGATGCCCTCCACGCCCCATTTCACCCGCTTGGCCTTCTGGAGGTCTTCAAGGGAATGGAACTTGGAGTTCTTGCCCACGATGAGGCTGTAGGGTTCGGCTCCGACCCGTGCGATGTAGGTGAACTTGGTGACGTCGTAGCCGGTCTTGGCCACGCCGCTGATCAACTGCTTGCCGAGCATGCCGTCGGTGAACAGGTGGCCCAACGTGTAGCCGTCGGGCTTGGCCTTGTACATGGCCACCGTGCCGATGACCAGTCCGCCGCCCGTGATGTTCTTGACCACGAGATGGACGCCCTTGGGCAGGTACTTCCGCATGGTCCTGCCGATGCCCCGGGCCAGCCGGTCGAAACCACCGCCGGGAGACCCCGCGACGATGATGGTGATGTTCTTCTTGGGAAAGTCCGCGGCCGCGACGGTGGCCGCTTGCGCAAACGCCACCAGGGTCAGCAACACCAGGATGGCAACCCACTTTCTCATAACCGTCCTCCTGTGCGTAAATGCCGTATCTGCCCGATTTTTCGGGGTTCCCTAAGAAACAACATCGGGGGGTCCTTGTCAAACCGGGAACTTGAGAGGTCGTCGCGCGAGACGTTGCAACGGGAACCGATGATGGCATAGTGACGTAAACCCGTGTCACGACCAGGAGGGAGCCGCATGGAGATCCGCAAGCTCGTCACAATAGTCGAGGAGACCCGGCGCGAAATCGACCGGCCGGTGGAGCCCGCGTCGCGTCAGGCCGCGGCCATCGCCGTCATCGCCAACCCTTATGCCGGGGTCTACGACGAGGAGCTGGAAGAGCTGCAGAAGGCGGGCGCGGAACTCGGCGGCCTTCTGGCCCAACGCGCCATCGACGCGCTGGGCATCGACGGCGCGGCCGTCCACAGCTACGGCAAGGCGGCCATCGTCGGCGAGAAGGGAGAGCGGGAGCACGCCGCCGCGGTGATGCATCCGCGGCTTGGCCGGCCGGTGCGCGAGATCGTCGGGCCGGCCAGTTCGGTCATGCCCTCCACCACGAAGATCGGGGGTCCGGGGACGGCCATCGATTGCCCGCTGCACCACAAGGACGACGTCTGGAAGTTCAGCCACTTTGACTCGATGCAGGTCTCCGTACCCGACGCCCCGCGTGCTGACGAGATCGTGGTCGTCCTCGCCATCAGCGACTCGGGCCGTCCGTTCCACCGGGTCGGCGAGAACCTGGCCGCTGCCGACGTGATGGCCAAGAAGGAATAAATCGCCCTTGGGAGAGCGAAGATGCCCATGCCAGTCATCGACATCCATGCCCACTTCACCCCGCCCGAGTGGATACAGGGGATGCGCCGGGACGGCGCCCGGCACGGCTGTCATATCGAGGAGGACGGCTCCGGCGGGTTGACGCTGCGGGTGGGGGAAGGCCGTCCGGCGTCGTTGCAGCCGTTTCTATCCGACCTGCCGGCACGCCTCGACGCCATGCGGGAGCGTGGGCTGGACCGGCAGGTGCTGTCGCCGCCCATGACCATCGTGACGTATCAGTTGGAGGGCGTTCACGGGCAGGCGGTGTCTCGGCTCTTCAACGAAACCAATGCCGAAGCCGCGCGAGGCGAGCCGGGATTGATCCCCGTGGCCACGATTCCCATGCAGTCGGCCCGCGCCGCGGTGGAGGAACTCCGCTACGCCGTGGATGTCCTGGGCATCCGCATGGTGGAGATCGGCACCCACATCAACGGGGTCAACCTGGACGACGAGGCGTTCCAACCCTTCTTTGAATGCGCCGCCGACATGGGCGTGCTGGTGCAACTGCATCCGCACCGGGTCGCGGCCCCGGAGCGGCTCAGCCGGTATTACATGAACAACCTGGTGGGCAATCCCATGGACACCGCCATCGCCGCCGCATCGCTGATCCTCGGCGGCGTGCTGGAGCGCCACCCCTCCCTCAACATCTGCCTGGTGCACGGAGGCGGCGCCCTCCCCTACCTTCTTGGCCGCGTGGTCCACGGCCACGGCGCGGTGGCGGCGGCCCGCGCGGTCCCCGGCGACCCGGAGACGTACTTCCGCCGCTTCTACTTCGACACCATCCTGCACGACCCCCGCATGCTCGCCTTCCTGCGAGACCTCGCCGGCGAAGAACGGCTCCTGCTGGGCACCGATTATCCCTACGACATGGGTGAAAGCGACCCGCTGGACCTGCTGGAGCAGGCCGGGCTGGGCGGCTCCGACGCGGTTTGCGGGGGAAACGCAGCACGGCTCCTGGGCTTGGGTAACGACCCGGGGCACTAGGAGCCTAAGCGGTTTGCTTGCCTATGTGTTCCTGGGTTCGGAGTGGCACCTGGGAACGCCGCTTCCGTCGAGGCCGAGGGTAGGTGTGCGAGGAGGCGAGTCCAAGGCTCTGCGGTTGCAGTTTATTGGATCATACGATATATTACGATCGCTGTCTGTTGGCGGAGGGAGGTCGCATTTGAGTGGCACTTTCTGACAATCCGAACATCAGCGACGGCATCGATCGTCGAGAAGCCGAGCACAGGCAGAAAGACGGTTGGGAAAAAGGGCACATCCTGCAAGTGGGCCTGCGCACGACACGGGACGCCGCGTTGCAGTGGGAAGATGAACAGCGCAGGCAGGGAAACCCACGGGACCCTGACGAACCGCTCGCCGCGGGCAAGGTCTCCGTTCAATCGATCCGGTTGTCGATGGGCGGCAGCGAGCGCAGGTAGACGGCGATGGCGGTGAGGTCCTCGTCGGTCATGTGCTCGTAGCCGTGGATGATGACGCGCTCCATCAGGCCCTGGACGTTGTCGCCGTCCGGCTTGTAGCTGCTCTTCAGCAGCTCCACCATGTCCTCCACGGACCAGTCGCTTAGGCCGGTCCTCGGGTGCGCGGTGATGTTGGGGGCGGTCTCGCCCTCGGGTCCGTCGGCGGCACCCGCCATCAGAAGCTCCCGGTCCAGTCCTCCGGCCCAATCGCGCGGAGTGTGGCACTCGGCGCAGTGCGTGACCGCCTGGACGAGATAGGCGCCCCGGTTCCACTGCGCCGGCTTGCCGGGGTCTGGCGTCCACGGGCCTTCCTCGAAATAGCGCCACTTCCAGCCCGCCAGCAGGAAACGCCAGTTGAAAGGCACGGTCAGCTCAGGCTCCCGGTTCTCCCTGTGCACGGGCTTGACCGTGGACAGGGAGGCCTTGATGGCCAGGATGTCCTCGTCGGTCATGCGAGTGAAGGAGGTGTAGGGAAAGGCGGGGAAGAGGTGCTGGCCACGGCGGCCGACGCCCTCGCGCATGGCCCGGAGAAATTCCTCGTCGCTCCAATCGCCGATGCCGGTTTCCGGGTCCGGCGTGATGTTGGTGCTGTAGATGGTGCCGAAGGGCACCTCGATGGCGTAACCGCCGGCAAGCTCGGCGCCCTTGTTCTTGAAATCGGTGTGGCAGGCGACGCACAGACCGGCCCGGACAAGGTACTTGCCCCGCGCTACCGGGTCGTCCGCCGCGGCGGCTGGGGAAAGTGCTACCACCGCCCATAGCGTGAGCGCCAAGCTGGCGGCCACGTATCCCTTGTTGCGTCGAACGTTGTGTCTCACCAACATAGCATGGTATCACCGGTTGAGAGTTCGGCGCCAGTGCTTTCGGAGGGCGCGGAGGACGCCAGGATTCAGGCTGTTCTCTACAAGGCGAAGCGGGCGCTCAGCACGACCTCGTAGTCCGGCTCACCCTCGTGCGGCACCGTCTGTTCGCCCGACAGGCTCAGCTCGAACCCGTTGTCGGTGTCCAGCACACCGCCCACGCGCAACCTGTGCGCGCCGCCGTCGTCCATACCGAACCCGGTCTGGAGCGTGAACACCCCGCGTCCCTCCAGCACCGGCAGGCCGTAGCCCAACTCCGTGTCCAGACGCACTCCCGTCCCGATTCCGGCCGGACTCCCGTCTTCCGAGGCTCCCTGGTCCCACAGGCTCTCCACACCGCTCTCCGGCTCTCCCCACGACGGCTGCACCCGCAACGACAGCCCCAGACGGTCGGACCCAGGATCCAGGACCACGGACCCGCTCGCTCCCCAAACCTCGTAACCCTTCACCTCGTGCGCAAACATGCCGCGGCCCCGGGCCTCCACCGTCAGCCCCCGCGCCACGTCCTCGTAGCGCACCCGAGCGTTCACCTCCAACCCGAATCCCCTCTCCGCGTCCCCCGCGTCGTGGCGAACCCCCGCCTCCAGCGTCGGCGTCAGCACTCCTCCATTCCCCACCCCGAAACTCCGGCTCCCCTCCAGCAGCAGCCGAAGGTGGCGCGTCTCCGTCCGCGTCTCCTGCAACCGCCCCGCTACCGCGTCCGAGTTCATCCACACGAACATCCCGTCCGCGCGCAACGCCAACTCCACTCCCCCTGACACCGGCGCCAGCGTCCGACGAGCACCCACTCCCGCCATGTTCATCCCCATGTCCGTCCGAACCGTCTCATCCCCCTCCCCCGGAGCCACTGCGTACTCTCCCTGGCCGTGACCCAACAAACCCCACACCGACAGACCCTCCTTCTGCCAGCGAACGTACGGGTGTACACTCGTCAGCGTGCTCCAGGTCTTGCCGCTATTTCCGCTCTTGGCGTCGTCATACGAGCCGCGGCCGTCGTTGTACGCAGCCGCCATCCCCGCAGTCCAGGGGCCCCACTCCGCGTCCACACCCAGCGTCATCCCAACCACCTCGCCGTCCAGCGACACCGAACGCTCCCGTCCGTCGAAGCGCGTCGCCGCGCCACTCCCCCAACTCGTCCACCGCATGCCCGAAACCGAGCCCTCCTCAGACCCGCCCAGCCGCCAGCGGAACGCGCTGCTCGCCAACAACTCCCGTGTCGTCATCACCTTCGCTCCGGACCCGGCTGCACCGAACCCGGCCGTACCGGACCCGAACGCTCCGTCCCCCAGAGGCCCTGGCCAGCCGGCTCCCTTCCCTTCGCCCCTCGCCAGGCCCTCCCACTCTCCGGCCCCCGACGGCCCGGACGGTCCCACCGGCCGCCGGCCCTCGCCCTCCTCGGGCTTCTGCGCCGTCACTCCCCCCACCGTCAGGTGTGAGCCCGTCGAGTCCCCGTGCAGCCGGGCGTCGATCGCCCCCATCACGTGCTCTCCCACCGTCCGCCCGAACCGCGCCAGCCACGCCGACGGCAACGGATCGTCGTTCTCGATCGTCCCCACCCCTACCGGGTCTTCCAGCTTCCCGTTCACTGCATCGCTCAGCCGCAACTCCATCGTCTCCGAGCCCTCATCGAACTCGTCGTCCAACGTCGCAACCTCCACCGTCTTCTTCGTCTCCCCTGCCGCAAACGTGAACGTGCCCGAAACCGCGGTGTAGTCCTGTCCTGCATGGGCCGTGCCGTCATGCGTCGCGTATCGTAGCGTCACGATGTTGTCCGGCACCGCCTGCGCCAGGCTCACCGTGAAGACCAGCGGTGAGCCCTCCTCCACCGTCACGTCCGTCACCGTGACTTCCACTCCCGCTCCCGCGCGGTCGTCGTCCGCCACCGTGCCCGTCCCCTCCGAACCCTTCACCCCCGCCGGCGCCTCCGTCACGCCCACCCTCAACGTGAACGTCTCGTCCCCTTCCACCAACCCGTCCTCTAAGCTCGACACCGTTATCGCGTGGCTCTCACCCGCCGTCCCCGCAAACGTCAGCGCCGCCACGTTCTCCGTGTAATCCGTCCCCTCCAACGCCGTCCCGTCCGCGTAGCTCGGCGTCACCGTCACACCCCCCACCACCGCATTCTCCAGCGTCACCGTGAAAACCAGGTCCTCCCCCTCCTCCGCCCGTGCGTCCGACACCCTCACCACCGTCTCCGTCCCATCCTCGATCGTCCCCGTCCCCGCCGCCCCCGTCTGCAACCCCCCCGGCCCCTCCGTCAGGTCCAGACTCACCGTGAACTCCTCATTGTACTCCACCACCGCGTCCTCAAGGCTCATGACCTCGAACGTACGGCTCTCTCCCGCCACGCCCGAAAACTCCAGCGCCGGACGGTTCTCCGTGTAGTCCACCCCTTCCTCCGCACTCCCGTCCGTGAACACCGGCCGCACCGTGAAGCCCGACTGAACCGCACTGTCCAGCGTCACCGTGAATACCAGCGCTTCCCCCTCCTTCGCGCTCGCGTCCGAAACCGTCAACACCGCCTCGTCGTCGTCCTCGATCACTCCTACCCCGCTCACAACCTTGACCCCGGCAGGAACCTCCGTCGTATCCAGACCCACCGTGAAGTCCTCGTCGTACTCCACCACACCGTCCTCAAGGCTCGACACCTCGAACGTATGGCTCTCTCCCGCCGTCCCCGAAAACTCCAACGCCGGACGGTTCTCCCGGTAGTCCGACCCTTCCTCCGCGCTTCCGTCCGTGAAAACCGGCCGCACCGTGAAGCCCGACTGGACCTCGTTGTCCAGCGTCACCGTGAATACCAGCCCTTCTCCCTCCTCCCCACGCGCATCCGATACCGTCAGAACCGCCTCGTCGTCGTCCTCGATCACTCCAACCCCAGCTCCTACACGCAAACCCCCCGGCGCCCCCGATATCGAAAGCCCTATGTTGAACCACTCCTCGGGCTCCACAACACCGTCCTCAAGGCTCGGAACCGTCACCGACCGGCTCTCTCCGGACGTCCCCGAAAACTCCAGCGTCGGTCGGTTCCCCTGGTAGTCCGATCCTTCAACCGCGGTCCCGTCCATGAAAACCGGCCGCGCCTTGAATCCTCCCGATACCGTGTTGCTCAACGTCATCGTGAACGTCAGTGAATCCCCCTCCTCCGCACGAGCGTTGCTTATCTTCAGCCTCGCCACGTCGTTGTCCACGATCAATCCCAGCGCCGAATCCGGCACCCCGCTCACACGTGTGTCCGATACCGTGAAGCTCACCGTCACCGTCTCCTCGTGCTCCACCACCCGGTCGTCGATGGTCGTGACCGTGAACGTCTGCTGCTCCCCAGCCGTGCCCGCGAACACCAGCAGCGACGGACTCAACTCCGTCTTGTAGTCCTGCCCCGACGTCGCCGTCCCCCCGGTGATCACCGGCGTCACCTCGAACCCGTTCTTCACCCCGTTGTTCAGCGTCACCGTGAACGTCAGGGGCTCCCCCTCCACCGCCTCGGCGTCCGCAAAGGTCGCCGCCGACGAAATGTCGAAATCGTCGTCCGCCAGAGTCACGCTGGTCCCGTTGACCGTCAGGCCGGTGGACGCGCCCGCTACCGTGATCGCCTCGTCACCCTCGATCTCCGTGTCGTCCGTCGGCGTCAGCGTGAACGTCCCCGTCCCGCCGGTCTGACCGGCGGTGATCGTGATGGTGAAATCGCTCACTGCCGCGTAGTCCGTGCCCGAATCCGCGCTGTCGGCGCTGTCGCCCACGCTCACCGTCACCGTGCGGGCGGTCTTGAACGTGTCCCCGTCGGTGGCAGCCTTCACCGTCACCGCCGTCGCCCCGGCGTTCTCATCCACGCTCGCTGGATTCACGGTCAGGGTGATCTCCGTGCTGTCGTCGTCCTTGATCGTCCCCGTGCCCGTGTCGGTGGACGTCACGCCGGAGGGCGCGCCCGAGACGCTCAACCCCACCGTGAAGGTCTCGTCCCCCTCCACCACTGTGTCCTCCGTGGTCGAGACCGTGAACGTCCTGCTCTCGTTCGCCGTCCCCGTGAAGGTCAACGCCGTCGTGTTCGCGCCGTAATCCGTGCCCTCCACCGCCGTCACGTCCGTGTACGACGGCGTCACCGTCAGACCCCCCTGCACAGCCTTGGACAGCGTCACCGTGAAGGTCATGGACTCGCCTTCGCCCGCGTTCGCGTCGCTCAGCGTCACCGTCGTGCCGTCGTCGTTGTTGATCGTCCCCGTGCCCGTGTCGGCGGACGTCACGCCGGAGGGCGCGCCCGAGACGCTCAACCCCACCGTGAAGGTCTCGTTGCCCTCCAGTGCCGTGTCTTCGATGGTCGAGACCGTGAAGGTCCGAGTCTCGTTGGCCGTGCCGGTGAAGGTCAGCGCCGCCGTGTTCTCCGTGTAGTCCGTGCTCTTGTCCGTCGTCACGTCCGTGAAGCTCGGCGTCACCGTCAGGCCGCCCTGCACAGCTTTGTCCAGCGTCACCGTGAAGGTCATGCTGCTGCCCTCGTCGGCGCTGGCGTCGTTGATGGTCACGGTCGCGCTGTCGCCGCCGCCCCCGGCGACCCGGTTGATCGTGCCCGTGCCCGTGTCGGTGGACGTCACGCCCGAGGGAGCGTCGGAAACGCTCAACCCCACCGTGAAGGTCTCGGAGTCTTCAACCATGTCGTCGTCAACGGTCGAGACCGTGAAGGTCCGGGTCTCGTTGGCCGTGCCGCTGAAAGTCAGCGCGGCCGTGTTCGCCGTATAGTCGCCGTCCGCAGCGGTCACGTTGGTATAGCTCGGCGTCACCTTCAGGCCGCCCTGCACAGCTTTGTCCAGCGTCACCGTGAAGGTCATGCTGCTGCCCTCGTCGGCGCTGGCGTCGTTGATGGTCACGGTCGCGCTGTCGCCGCCGCCCCCGGCGACCCGGTTGATCGTGCCCGTGCCCGTGTCGGTGGACGTCACGCCCGAGGGAGCGTCGGAAACGCTCAACCCCACCGTGAAGGTCTCGGTGTCTTCAACCACGTCGTCGTCAACGGTCGAGACCGTGAAGGTCCGGGTCTCGTTGGCCGTGCCCGTGAACGTCAGCGCGGCCGTGTTCGCCGTGTAGTCGCCGTCCGCAGCGGTCACGTTGGTATAGCTCGGCGTCACCTTCAGCCCGCCCTGCACCGCTTTGTCCAACGTTACCGTGAAGGTCATGCTGCTGCCTTCTTCCGCGCTGGCGTCGTTGATGGTCACGGCCGCGGTGTCGCCGCCGCTCCCGGCGACCCGGTTGATCGTGCCCGTGCCCGTGTCGGTGGACGTCACGCCGGAGGGCGCGTCGGAAACGCTCAACCCCACCGTGAAGGTCTCGGTGTCTTCAACCACTTCGTCGTCAACGGTCGATACCGTGAAGGTATGGGTCTCGTTGGCCGTGCCGCTGAAGGTCAGCGCGGTCGTGTTCGCCGTATAGTCGCCGTCCGCAGCGGTCACGTTGGTATAGCTCGGCGTCACCTTCAGCCCGCCCTGCACCGCTTTGTCCAGCGTTACCGTGAAGGTCATGCTGCTGCCCTCGTCGGCGCTGGCGTCGTTGATGGTCACGGTCGCGCTGTCGCCGCCGCCCCCGGCGACCCGGTTGATCGTGCCCGTGCCCGTGTCGGTGGACGTCACGCCCGAGGGAGCGTCGGAAACGCTCAACCCCACGGTGAAGGTCTCGGAGTCTTCAACCACGTCGTCGTCAACGGTCGAGACCGTGAAGGTCCGGGTCTCGTTGGCCGTGCCGCTGAAAGTCAGCGCGGCCGTGTTCGCCGTATAGTCGCCGTCCGCAGCGGTCACGTTGGTATAGCTCGGCGTCACCTTCAGGCCGCCCTGCACAGCTTTGTCCAGCGTCACCGTGAAGGTCATGCTGCTGCCCTCGTCGGCGCTGGCGTCGTTGATGGTCACGGTCGCGCTGTCGCCGCCGCCCCCGGCGACCCGGTTGATCGTGCCCGTGCCCGTGTCGGTGGACGTCACGCCCGAGGGAGCGTCGGAAACGCTCAACCCCACCGTGAAGGTCTCGGTGTCTTCAACCACGTCGTCGTCAACGGTCGAGACCGTGAAGGTCCGGGTCTCGTTGGCCGTGCCCGTGAACGTCAGCGCGGCCGTGTTCGCCGTGTAGTCGCCGTCCGCAGCGGTCACGTTGGTATAGCTCGGCGTCACCTTCAGCCCGCCCTGCACCGCTTTGTCCAACGTTACCGTGAAGGTCATGCTGCTGCCTTCTTCCGCGCTGGCGTCGTTGATGGTCACGGCCGCGGTGTCGCCGCCGCTCCCGGCGACCCGGTTGATCGTGCCCGTGCCCGTGTCGGTGGACGTCACGCCGGAGGGCGCGTCGGAAACGCTCAACCCCACCGTGAAGGTCTCGGTGTCTTCAACCACTTCGTCGTCAACGGTCGATACCGTGAAGGTATGGGTCTCGTTGGCCGTGCCGCTGAAGGTCAGCGCGGTCGTGTTCGCCGTGTAATCGGCGTCCGCAGCGGTCACGTTGGTATAGCTCGGCGTCACCTTCAGCCCGCCCTGCACCGCTTTGTCCAACGTTACCGTGAAGGTCATGCTGCTGCCTTCTTCCGCGCTGGCGTCGTTCACGGTCACCGCGGCGCTGTCGTTGTCGGCCAGCGTCAGGTTGACCGAATTGACCGTCAGGCCGGTGGACGTGCCGGCCACGCCGATGGTCTCGTCGCCCTCGTAGTCGCTGTCGTCCGTCGACTTCAGGTCGAACGTGGCCGTACCGCTCTTCTGGCCGGCGCTGATCTTGACGTTGAAGTTCGACACCGCGTCGTAGTCCGTGCCCGAGGTGGCGCTGCCGCTGCCGCCCACCGAAACCGCCACGGTCCGGTCGTAGGCGTAGGTCTTGGCGGGGGAGAACGCCGCCGTCACCGTCACGGTCTTGCCGCCGCCCTCCAGGTTCAGGGGATCGCTGGCCCCTTCGGTCACGCTGGCCGGACTCACGCTCAGGTTCACGGCGGGCGCGGTGTCGTCGTCGGTCAGGGAGATGCTGGTGCTGCTGACGTTCAGTTGCGAGCCGCTGCCGGAAATCGTCAGGCTCTCGCTGCCTTCGACCACGTCGTCCTGCGTGGGCGTCAGGGTGAAGGTGCCCGTGCCGCTCGTCTTGTTGGCCGCGATCGTGATGGCGAAATTCGACACCTCCGAGTAGTCCGTTCCCTCGATGGCGCCGTCGCCGTTCTGGCCCACCGCCACCGTCACCGTCCGCGCATTCGAACTTGCCGCGCTGGCGGTCGCCGTCACCGTCACGGACGTTGCGGAAGCCCCCTCGCTGACGCTGGTCTTGTTCGCCGACAGGGTGACCGCCGCCCCGTCGTTGTCGTTGATCGTCACGCTGGCGCCCACCACCTGCCCGTAGTCGGAGGAGCCGTCCACCCACACCGTTTCGTTGCTCTCCACCAGCGAGTCGTTGGTCGGCGTCAGCTTGAACGTGCCGGTCGCCGTCGTGGGGCTGTCGGCGGAGAAGCTCAACTCGATATCCGACACCGCGGCGTAGTCGGTTCCCGACTTCGCGCTGCCGCTACCGCCCACCGTCACGGTCACGTCGCCGGCGCCTTTGAAGGAGGTCTGCATGCGCGCGGTCACCGTCACCGTGGTCTCGCCGGCCGCTTCGCCCAAGCTCGACGGACTCACCGACAGGGTGATCGGGTTGCTGGCCGTCGCGTTGGTCAGCGTCAGGCTGGCGCCGGTGACCGTGTGCGGCGAGCCCGTGCCGTCCACCGAGATCGTCTCGTTGCTTTCCGAGGTCTTCTTGTCGGCGTTCGGGATGATCTTGAAGGTGGCGGTGCCGGTCTTGCTGCCCTTGGCGATGGTCAGTGTGAAGTCGTTCACCGTCGGGTAGTCCGTGCCCTCCGTGGCGCTGTCGGTGGTCTTGCCCACCTGCACGTCCAGCGTGATCGCCGCCAATGCCGTCTTCGTGGCGGTAGCGGTCACCGTCACCGAGGTCGATCCCGCGCCTTCGACCACGCTGGTGGGACTCAACGACAACGTGATGCCGATGCCGTCGTTGTTGCCGATGGCGAGACTCGTGCCGGTCACCGTGTGTGGCGAACTGCTGCCGCTCACCGAGACCGACTCCTCGGCCTCGTAGGTGGAGTCGTCGGTGGGGGTCAGCGTGAAGGTGCCGGTGCCGGTCGTGGCGTCCTTGGCGATGGTGACGGTGAAGTCGTCGACCGCCGTGTAGTCCGTGCCCGAGGTGGCGCCGTCTTCGCTGTCGCCCACGGACACCGTCACCGTGGTCGACTCGGTCACTGCCGAGTTGGCGGTCGCGGTCACGGTCACCGTCGTCGCCCCGGCGCCTTCGGCCACGGTCGACTTGTTGGACGAGAGCGAGATGGTCCGCACGTCGTCGTCGGTGATCGCGAGGCTGGTGCCGGTCACGGTCATCAACGTGCCGCTGCCCGTGATCCCGACGGTCTCGTCCCCCTCCGCCGAGGTGTCCTGGGTCGGCGTCAGGGTGAAGGTGCCGGTGCCGCTCGTGGCGTTGGCCGCGATGGTGACGGTGAAGTCGTTCACCGTGGCGTAGTCCGTGCCCTCGGTGGCGCCGTCGCCGCTGCCGCCCACCGCCACCGTCACCGTGCGCGCCGACGAGATCGCCGAACCCGCCGTGGCCGTCACCGTCACCGAGGTGCCCGAAGCGTTCTCGGCCACGCTGGTCGGGCTCGCCGACAGCGTAATCGCGTAGGTGTCGTCCTCGCTCAGGGTCAGGCTGGTGCCGGTCACCGTCAGGCTCGTGCCGCTGCCCGCAATCCCGATGGTCTCGTCCCCTTCCACCGACGAGTCGTCGGTCGGGGTTAGGGTGAAGGTGCCCGTGCCGCTGGTGGCGTTGGCCGCGATGGTGATGTCGAAGTTGGACACCGCGGCGTAGTCCGTGCCCGACGTGGCCGTGCCGCTGCCGCCCACCGCCACCGCCACCGTGCGCGCCGACGAAATCGCCGAAGCCGCCGTGGCCGTCACCGTCACCGAGGTGGCGGAGGCGTCCTCGGCCACGCTGGTCGGGCTCGCCGACAGCGTAATCGCATGGGTGTCGTTGTCGCTCAGGGTCAGGCTGGTCCCGGTCAGGGAGTGGCCGGTGACGGAGCCCCCGATGCCGATGGTCTCGTTCCCTTCGACCGCCGAATCGTCGGTTGGCGTCAGGGTGAAGGTGCCGGTGCCGGTCTTGCTGCCGCTGGCGATATTGATGGTGAAGTCCGACACCTTGGCGTAGTCGATGCCGTAGTCGGCCGTGCCGGAATCGCCCACGTACACCGTCACCGCCGCCGCCGCCGACAGGTTCTTGGCCGCGGTCGCGGTCACGGTCACGGTGGTGGCCGAGGCGCCCTCGCTCACGCTCGACTTGTTCGCCGACAGGGCAATGGAAGTCGCGTCGTCGTCGGTCAGGCTGAGGAACGCGGTTCCAACTTTGGCGTTTCCAATAAGCGTTGTGCCTGTCACCGAGATTCTCTCGGTTCCCTCGATTGCGGTGTCATTGGTCGGGGTCAGGGTGAATGACGTTGAAGCCCACGTATCGCCGGGTTTGGCGGATCTGATGGTGAAGTCGGCCACCGTCGCGTAGTCGGTGCCCTCGGTGGCGCTGTCCCCGGTCTTGCCCACTTCCACGTCCACTTCCCACGAGCTGTCGTAGGTGTCCAGGCGGTTGTACGCGGTCACCTTCACCGTCTTCGCTCCGCCAGCCTCACTCGCGCTCGTCACAGCCAACTCCAGACTGACGGCGGGGTCGGCGTCGTCATCGTGGATGGATATGCTCGTGCCCGTGACCGATCCGTGCGAGCTGGTGCCGGCGATCGTGATCGTTTTTGTGAACTCGTAAACGCCGTCGTCCTGCAGCGCGAGGTTGAAAGTGCCCGTGCCGTTTGTGGCATTGGCGGCAATCGTGATGTCGAAGTCGCGAACCGTCTCGTAGTCCGTGCCCTCCTTGAAGGAGTCGCCGCTCTGGCCCACCTTGACCCGCACGCTCCGCGCCCCCGCGGCCGTACCACAGCAGGCCGTCACCGTCACCTGCCGCGTCCCCGCATCCTCGTCCAGACTCGACGGGTTCACCGACAGGCTGTAGTCGTCGTCGTAGATGGCGATAGAGGTTCCAACCGTCGAGCCGCCGCCCGCAAACCATCCGGTGATGGAGAGCGACTCGTCGCCTTCCGCCGAGTTGTCCTGGGTCGGGGTCAGGGTGAAGCTCGTCGAGCCGGTGGTCTGGTTGGCCTCGATGTTGATGGTGTGTTCGGCTACGGTGGCGTAGTCGGTTCCCTCGGTGGCGCTGTCGTTGTTGCCGCCGATGTAGATTCCAATCCCCCGTTTCGCCGAAGTTGCAGTGCCCGCAGTGGCCGTCACCGTTACCGTACGCGCGGCGTCCCCCTCGTTCATGCTCGCCACGCTCGCCGTCAACCGAACATCATCGTCGGTCAGCGTGATGTTTGTGCTGTTCACGCTTATGTCGCTCTGGTTGGTCACGCCACCGACCTTGATCGTCTCGTCCCCCTCGAACAGAGCGTCCTGCTTCGGCGTCAGCGTGAACGTGCCCGTGGCGCTCTTGGTATTATTGTCTGCCGGGATCGTGATCGCGAAGCTGTTGACCGTGTTATAGTCGGTGCCCTCCGTAGCACCGTCGGTGTTGTAGCCCACGTACACCGTCGTCACCATGGGCACAATAAAGCTGTAGTCGGAACTGACCGTCACCGTCACCTGGGTCGCCCCTGCCCCTTCGTTCCAACTCGTCACGCTCGTGGACAGGTTGACGGTGATCTGCGCCGCAGCAGGGACTGCCGTCAGACCGATCGCCACGAGAGCGGCGAACAGGGCCACGGCGATGCGCGGGAAACGCATCCCGAGCACCCATCGCGGGAGGCGGGCGCTCCCCCGGGTTGCGGTTGCGGGGTCGCAGCAGCAAGCGGATGCTCGCTTCCGGCTTGCAACGGTCGTCAACGCTTGGATGGAATCGGTCATGTGCTTGCCCTCTCTCAGCAGACTCGGCGTAGCGGGTCAGCGCCACGCAACGTCGCTTTCTATGGAGCACTCACCGTGCCAACAAGCGTCAAATCATATAACCTCTTAATATTAATGGACTTTTTCTGATGACCTGAATCGAGCGTATTCGCCCCATATGTCGCAAAACGCGACAGGACGGCATCTGCCATATGGAGAAATTCTCGATCTATTTCATATATTCTCAATAGTTATGGAAAATAATTGCAGTAACAGGAAATAATTTCTCATTTCGAGACGCGATTCTCACTTTGAAACACTTCTTGGGCCGGTCAGGTATGAAATGGCGTCCTTCGACTTCGCTCCGCTGGCACGGAGCTACGCTCAGGACGAACGGTGGGGGATACGGTCGGCTGGCGCCATAAGCGCGAGCCTAGAGAAATTTGACGAGGGCGACGATCAGGCCGCCCTGGGCGATCAACGCACCGAACAGCCATTTCACAAGCTCGGCCTTCACTGCCTCGATGGCTGCGGTGGTTTCGTGCCGCAGGGCTTCCATACCGGCTTCGACCCTGGCTATGTCGGCCTTGGTGGCGAGGTTGGCGTTGAGGAGGGCGACGTGCTCTTCGGCGAGGGTCTCAGCCTGCTTCTCGGTGAAGCCGCTCTCGGTCAGGCGCTTGACGAAGCGATGACTGTCGAAAGCGATAGCCTCGGCCATGCTTCGATCATAGCAACCCCACCGGCGCGGGACAACGCCTGGACCGCGGGCCAGACAGCTTGCGAACGGTCAACCGTTGCGGCACACGATAAGCTCTCGCGGGCAGTCGTGCATCTTCTCCAGATCGGTTGGACAGATGCTGCCGGGACGCGCCCGTTCCCTCAGCGCCGCCACCGAGACGGCTCTACGGGCATTGACTTAATTCAGGGCAGGGCTTTAGGATTGAGTTATCCCGCCGATTTATAGATATAGGAGCGGGGTTTTCGTCTCGCCCGGTAGTGGCTCAGTTTGAAAAATGTCAGAGCCTTGACAATCGGGAATTTATCGCGCTACCTGCTAAGCTTACGGGGAGGGAAACACGCCATGAAGCACCGACCCGCCGAACCCGCTGGAAGCGCAAGGTTGTAGCCAATGCCACAACATGACGGCGAAGGCGATGCGGGCGATACTTCTCTGGAGCCCAACAAGGTTTACATCTGGAGTCTGGTATTCAGGACTATCAACCGCTTCATCTCGGCAGTGATGTGGGTCGCCATTGCGTATTGCGCCTTTCTGTCGATCGACGCCCTTGCGGGAAGAGAAACAGGTATATGGGCATCGCTTTCGTTTGTGAAGTCGGCTCGTGGCTTACCATGGGTTACGACTGTAATCTTCTTGATATGGGCTATCGGTGAGCGGATATTACGCCGAAAGAATATGAGCAGCATGCAAGGCCATACAAAAGAGCTGGAGAAGTCTATAGACCCTGAGCGTACCTCAAGCGGCCTATTGCCGACCGGGCAGACTAACCCAAAGGACCTATAGCTATGGCACCTGACGAATTCTATTATGCCGTTGAGTTCTTGCTTGTCGTGGCGGTGCTTATCTGGTTCTTTGCCCATCCCTGGCAGACATTCTGTATGGACGTTGCCAGACACCGGCATTTTGAACTCAGAAACCGGCTGTTTATGCTCGCCGTGAATGGTCATATCAGCTTTGATGATCCACTCTACCGAGCGTTGCGGGAATGGTTGAACAACCGAATACGGTGGGCACACGTCAATCTTTTCGGTGACATGATCGCTATGTTGATCGCCAATGGGGGTGCTGTGCCGAAGACAAGGACCCTTGGCGATGAAATCAACGAGATCGACAATGAGGGACTCAGGACACAACTACAAGCTATCTACGCCCAGGCAATCCAGGTCCAATTGCGTCATATGCTAGTGCGATCGCCGCTTTTTTGGGCATTTACGGTTCTTTATCCGATTTTTCTCTTGATTGATCTGATCGACGGTAGTTTCCAGCGGTTGATTCGCTGGTTGAGTGATTTGAAGCAAGCTGCAGACGATAAAGCAGAAGCATTGAGAGCGTTTCACTAAGCGAACGGTCAGCCGTTGCGGCACACGATAAGCTCTCGCGGGCAGTCGTGCATCTTCTCCAGCCCGGCGCCGGTCACCCGCATCATCTCGCCGAACTGGACGCCGCGCAGGCCGTCTTCCGTGACCACGTTCGGTTGGATCACCAGGCACATGTCGGTCTCGAAGCGGAAGTCGGGCGGCGCCCCGCGGCTGGTCCTGGACGTCCGCAGGATGGGGGGCAACTGGCTGGCGCCGTGGACCACGTCGTCGTAGACCGTGAAGCCCCGTTCGTGGACCACGTCCGCGGCCTCCAGCACCTCCGCGGTTCCGGCGCCCGCCCTGATGACGCCGGCGATGCGGTCGAAGGCCTCCATGGCCGCGTCGTGGAGGCGCTTGTATTCGGGGGTGGGCTCCTCGCCGATGGTGAAGGTGCGCAGGACCTGCCCGGTGTAGCCGGCGTAGTTGGTGCTGATCTCGGTGACCAGCACGTCGCCCTTCTGGAGGACGCGGTTGGACAGGTGCTGTTGCGGCACGCCGCCCCTGGGGTCGTGCATGGAGGTGGTGATCATGAAGTGGATGCCGTTTATGCCGCCCTTGCCCAGGTAGACGTCCTCGACGATCCGGGCCAGCTCGTGCTCGGGGATGCCGGGGCGCGCCCGCTCCCTCAGAGCCGCCACCGAGTCGTCGCTCATGGCCGCGGCCGCGCGCAGGCGCTCGATCTCCTCGGCGCTCTTGACCTGCCTCTGATCGCGCATCTGGGCGCTGAAGTCCTTCCACTCCACCCCGGGCAACGCCTCCACGAGCCGCAGGTAGTGCCGGTAGGGAACGCTGCCGCACAGGCCCACCGAGCCCTTCTCCAGGCCCCGGTCCTTCAGGTTTTCCAGCACCCGCGGCACCGAGTCCACCGAGCCCGTGGGGCTGGAGCCGCCGAAGCGCACGTCGTCGATGACGGCCATGCGCTTGGCGTTGGGCAGGTGGTTGGAAAGCTGCACGAAGAGCGTGGGCTCTCCCCGGCGCGGGTAGATGAAATACGCCTCGCTGGTGGTGAGCCAGTTGCACAGGTAGTGGATGTCCGGCGCCGTGCGGCTGCCGTAGAACACCACGGCGTCAAGGCCCATGCGGTCCATGCGCGCCTGCACGGCCGCGTTGCGGCGCTGGTACTCGGCACCGGAAAAGCTGAGGTAGTCGGGATCACAAGACATGGGGTTCTCCATCACGCCGGCTGAGGCGCGGACAACGTCGGCCGTGGCGGGTCCTTGGCGATGGCCATCGACATGCCCGCGGCCAGCACGGCCAGCACCGCGCCGGTGAGGAACGACGGAACGTAGTCGCCGAACACGTCGTAGGCGATGCCGCTGCCCTGGGCCATGGCGGCGCCGCCCAGTTGGTGCGCCAGGAAGATCAGGCCGTAGATGCTGCCCACCGAGTTCTTGCCGAAGGTGTTGCCGGCGATGGCCACCACCGGCGGCACCGTGGCGAACCAGTCCAGACCGTAGATCACCGCGAAGACGAACATGCCGGCGGGGCCGGTGACCGACGGCAGGATGAACAGCGACACCGCCCGCAGAGCGTAGATCCAGGCCAGCACCTTGCGCGGGTCCATGCGGTCGCAGAGCCACCCGGCCCCCATGGTGCCGACGAAGTTCAGGCCGGCCATGATCCCCACGGTCACGCTGGCCACCTGGTGGCTGATGCCGATGTCCAGGGCGTGCGGGATCATGTTGGCGCCGATGAGGCCGTTGGACGTCCCGCCGCAGATGGCGTAGCCGCCGGCCAGGAGCCAGAACGTCCGCGTCCGGACCGCGTCCCGCACCGTGGTGGCGGTGACCGGCGGGACGCCGCCCGGCTGCGCCGCCGCGGAGGCATTGGCCTCCGATTCGCCCAGCGCCTCGTCCCCGACCTCGGCCGGATCGTTGCGCATGAGCCACCACACCAGCACGAAGGCCACCACCCCCAGGCTCGAAAGGGTCATGGCGGCGACGCGCCAGCCCCAGGCCACGACCATGCCCAGCACTACCGGGATGAAGATGAGCTGCCCGGTGGAGCCGGCGCTGTTCAACAGGCCCAGCACCACGCCGCGATGGCGCACGAACCAGCGATGGGCCACGCTGGCGGCCAGCACCGACGAGATGCCGCCCGCGCCGGTGCCGACGATCAACCCCCACACCAGCAAGAACTCCCACAGGCGGTTGATGGACGCGGTGGCCCCCGCCCCCAACGCCAGCAGCGCCAGCGCCACGAGCATCACCACCCGCGGCCCCCGGCGATCCTGGACGCGCCCGGCGAATGGGCCGATGGCGCCGTAGAGCACCAGGTTGATGCTTACGGCGGCGTTTATCGCTCCGCGCCCCCAGCCGAACTCCGCTTCCAGCGGGCGCACGAAGGTCTGGGGCGCGGCGCGGATGCCCGCGGCCAGAAGCGACGCCGTGAAGGTCGTCGCCACCACGACCCAGCCGTAGAAGAACCGGACGTTGAGCGGGTTGCGGGGCCGCGGGTGCGGCGCGTGAGGGTCGGTGTTTATCATATGAATGTTAAAGTCTTATCATCTGGACAGGTGGTTTTGTGTCGCTGTCGGGCCATGCACGGGGCGGCCCGTCCCTTACAGGCGCGGCCCGAGGGCCTCGACGGCGCGCTCGTAGTCCTCCAGCCGGGGCAGCAGCAGCGGATGGTCCACCCCGGCTTCACGGTATTCGGCAATCCGGCGGCGGCACTCCGAGGCGTCACCCAGCAGGTAGAACGCCTCCACCATGGCGTCGGTGATCAGGCCCACGGCGGCCTTCTCGCCTTGATTCTCGGCGGTGGCGCGCAACGACGGCAGGATGCCGGGATCGAAGCCGCCCCGCTCCAGCAGCACCTCTCCCACAAAGGGCTCGGCCACGAGCCGCACCATCCGCTCCTTGAGGGCCGGCATCATGCGCGCGGGATCGTCGGTGAGACGCACGATCAACATGCAGGCGATGTCGATGGACGCCGGATCGCGGCCGGCCTCACGGGCCGCGGCGGCGATCTCCTGGACCGCGTAGCGCACGTAGCTCGCGGGGACGTAGGCGTTGAGCAGGACGCCGTCGGCCACTGCACCCGCCAGCCGCAGCGCCTTGGGGCCGATGGCGGCCAGGTAGATGGGCAGGTTCTCCTGCGCGGGGTTGACCGCCAAGCGCACGGACTTCAGGTCCCAATACGCGCCTGCGCCGCTGACGCGCTCGCCGGCCAGGAGCTGCCTGAGCTGCGCCACCGTTTCCCTCATGTGCTCCAGCGGCCGCTGGTAGGGCATGCCCATGCGGCCCTCGATCACCCACTTGTCGCTCCGGCCCAGGCCCAGCAGGAAGCGGCCCCCGGAGATCCGGTCCAGGGTCGCCGCGCTCATGCCCAGCAGCGCCGGGTTCCGCGTGTATGGGTTGGTGACGCCCAGGCCGAGCCGTATGCGCGTGGTGGCCGCGGCGAGGAATCCCAGCAGCGAGAAGGTCTCCTCGTGGAAGTAGCGCTCGGTCACCCACAGGGAATCGAAGCCGGCCTCCTCGGCGAGGCGGGCGTAGTTCCGCAACTCGTCGCCGCTGTCGATGCCGTGGTACAGCACCATGCCGAGCCGTGGCGTGGACGATGTCAAATGCCGGTTCCCGCCCGCTTGAGCCTCGGGTCCAGGACGTCACGGAGGGCGTCGCCCAGGAGGTTGATCCCCAGCACCGTGACGAAGATGGACAGGCCCGGGAACAGCGCCAGCCACCACGCGGTGCTGATGTAGATGCGGCCGTCGGCGAGCATGGTGCCCCAGGTGGGGATCTCCGGGGGCACGCCCAGCCCCAGGAAGCTCAGGCTCGCCTCGGAGATGATGGACGAGGCCATGGCGAAGGTGCCGATGACCAGGGACACCTGGATGAGGTTCGGGATGATGTGGCGTGCGATGATCTGGGTGTCGCTGGCGCCCAGCGACTTGGCCGAGATGACGAACTCCCGGGCCTTGAGGGACAGGCTCTGCCCCCGGGTCACCCGGCAGTACTGGATCCAGCGCTGCGCCACCAGCGCCAGGATGAGGTTGCCCAGCCCCTGTCCCAGGAACGCCATGATGCTGAGCGCCAACAGGAGCGGCGGAAACGCCCACACCACCTCCACGAACTTCTGGATGGTGAAGTCGATGTTGCCGCCGAAATACCCGGAGGTGGCTCCCAGGATCACGCCCACGAAACCGGAGATGAAGACCACGGCGAAGGCGATCAGCAGGGAGACCCGGGCGCCGAAGATGATGCGGCTCAGGATGTCCCGGCCGAGGTTGTCAGTGCCTAGGAAATGGGGCCCCCAGAACCACTGGGGCGCCCACAGCATGGTCTCGAGGCTCTGGTGGTTGGGATCATAGGGCGCCACCAGCGGCCCGAGGGCGCCCACGATGATGAACATCAGGACGATGGAGCCGCCGATGTAGACCTTGGTCCGCATCCACCGGCGCCACCACTGGCCGCCGCGCCGTGTGGTCCCGGACTCCGGCTGGCCCATGTCGCCGATACTAATACCGGATTCTGGGGTCGATGATTGCATAGAGCACGTCGATCAGGAAATTGATGGCGACGAAGGCCGCCGTGTACACCAGCACCAGGCCGGTCACCAGCGGATGGTCCCGGGCGTTGAGGGCGGTGACCAGCAGGCTGCCGCTGCCGGGCCACGAGAAGACCGTCTCCACGATGATCGAGCCGCTCAGCAGCGTGCCCAACTCCAGCCCCACCACGGTGATGACCGGGATCAGCGCGTTGCTCACCACGTGGCGCCACAGCACCTTGCGTTCCACCAGTCCCTTGGCCCGGGCCGTGGTCACGTACTCCTCGTGCATGACCTCCAGCACCGACGACCGGGTCACGCGCATGAGGATCCCCAGCATGTTGGAGCCCAGCGCCAGGGCCGGCAGGAACACGTGCTCCGCGCCGTCGCGCACCCCGGCCCAGTTCCCCTGCAGCGCGCTGTCGAGAATGTAGAAGCCGGTGATGGGCTCCCCGGAGATGCCGTAGGTGTCCCGTCCCGCGGACGGGAGAATATTGAGTATGCCGGCGAACAGCAGGATCAGCATGATGCCGAACCAGAAGCTGGGCATGCTGATGCCGAACAGGCCGAAGGTGGTGCCGGTATTGTCCACCCAGGAGTTGGGCTTGGCCGCGGCCCACACCCCCAAGGGTATGGCAAAGATGACCGCGATGATGACCGAGGCGGTGGCCAGCTCCAGGGTCGCCGGGATCCGGTTGACGATCACGTCCAGCACCGGCTCGTCGTACTTGAAGGAGCGGCCGAAGTCCCCCTGGACCGCGGACATGAAAAACTTGACGTACTGGACGTAGATGGGCTGGTCGAGGCCCCACCGTTTCGTGGCCTGGTCGATGTCCTCCTGGGTGCTGTCCTCGCCCAGCAGCATCAGCGTCGGGTCGCCCGGCGCCAACTGGATCAACAGGAAGACGAGCATGCTGATCAGCACCATGACCGGAATGGTGCCGATCAGGCGGCGAAGCAGATAGGTTCCCATGGCAGGTCTCTCGAAAACTTTACCGTCTATGACATAGGCCACGCGATTTCAAGGACCGTCACGGTTACAGCCTCCCTCTTCGTCATTCCGGCGGAAGCCGGAATCCAGGGGGGGAGGGGCGAACGCACGGGAATGTGTTATGGATGGGGCCAACGGCCCTTCCAAGGACAACGAAAGGACACATCCATGGCGAAGGACCTGCGCACGTTCATCCAACAACTCGCCGCGGCGTCGCCGGACCAGATCCACATGGTTACGCGGCGGGTGGACCGCAGGTTCGACATCACCTCCATTGCCGAGCGGCTGGGGGAGGACGGCAGGTTCCCGGCGCTGTTCTTCACCGACGTGGAGGGGTCATCCATGCCGCTGGTCATCAACCTGACGGCCACCTACGAGCGGCTGGCGCTGGCGCTGGGCACGAGCGTCCCGGACATGGCGCGGGTCTACGGCGAGCGGCAGGCCAACCCCATCCAGGCCGAAACCGTCAGCGACGGTCCGGTGAAGGAGGTGGTGCTCAAGGGAGACGCGGTGGACCTGTCGGCCCTGCCCATCCCGTTCCACAACGAGCTGGACTCCGGTCCCTACATTACGGGCGGCGTCATGATCCTCAGGGACCCCGACAGCGGCGCCCAGAACGCCGGGCTCTACCGCCACCAAGTCCACGACCCCCGCACCCTCGGTGTCTACATCCAGGGCAGCCACCACGGCGGCTACATCTACCGGCGCAACTCGGAGCGGGGCGAACCCACCGAGTTCGCCCTGGTCATCGGGCACTACCCCACCTTCATGCTCGGGGCGGTGTCGCGGCTGCCGGGCATCGGCGGCGAGTTCGCCGAGGCCGGGGCGCTCCTGCAGGAGCCCATCGAGCTGGTGAAGGCCGAGACCGTGGACCTCATGGTGCCGGCCCACGCCGAGATCGTCATCGAGGGCCGGCTCCTGCCGGACGAGACCCGGCTCGAAGGCCCCTTCGGCGAGTGGACCGGCTACTACGTGAGCGTGGGCGCGCAGCCGGTGATGCACGTGTCGGCCATGACCATGCGCCGGAACCCCATCTACTACGACGTCTTCCCCGCGGGCCAGGAGCACCTGGTGCTGGGCAGCCTGCCGCGCATGGGCACCATCTACCGCAGGGTCCGTGAGGCGGTCCCCGGCGTGGTCAACGTCAACGTGCCGGCCCACGCGCGCACCCACTGCTACATCTCCATCCGCAAGACCCGGGACTCCGAGGTCAAGCGGGCGGCGCTGGCCGCCATCGCCACGGAGCCGGAGAACCTCCGCTGCGTGGTGGTGGTGGACGACGACATCAACGTGTTCAACGAGCCGGAGGTGACCTGGGCGGTGGGAACCCGCATGCGCCCGGACAAGGACGTGCTGACGATCCCGGACTGGAACGGCCCCGGCGACCTGCTGCCGTCCAACTGGACCTACACCCCGGACGGCGCCCACGAGCCGGTCATGGGCGCGGTCATGATAATGGACGCCACCAAGCCGGCGCCGCCGGTGCAGTATCCGCAGCGGGCTCGGCCGCCGCAAGCCGCCGTGCGGGACGTGCGGATCGAAGGGCTGCTGGAGCCCTTCGACTGCTCGCTGCTGCGATAGATTTCTGCTCCCTTGACCGGAAATCGAAGGAGTGCGAGACTTTCCACGTGCCGGACACCGCGAAATTGCAATTGGCGACCAAAGCCGACACTCAGCGCCTCGAAAGGGACCTGCTACTGCTGAAATGGATGATCGGCCTCAACCTCGCTTTCACAATGGCCATCGTCTGGAAAGTGTTTTCCTGAAAAAGATCCTTGTCAAACCGAAAGGAGCCCGTGATGCGAATTCCGAAATCGTTGTTCAAAGCCTTTCTCGTGGTGCTCGTAGCCATGTCACTGGCGCTGGCGGCGGCGCCGGCGACCGCCGCGTGGAAGCCGAGCAAGCCCATCACCATCCTGGTGGGATTCTCGGTGGGGGGCGCCATGGACACCGCGGCGCGGCTCCAGGCCGAGGTGATGTCGAAGGCTCTGGGCGTACCCGTGGTGATCCGCAACGTGCCGGGCGCGGGGGGCCGGAACTCCGTGACCATCCTGAACCGGTCCAAGCCCGACGGCCATACCATGGCCGCCATCAACCTGCCCGGGCAGGCCGTCAACCAGGCGGCGCGGGGTATGGACCCCGACCTGAGGACCTTCACCTGGATCGGACGCCAAGTGTCCAACCCGTACTTCATGCAGGCCACCACCAAGGCGGGCAAGGACCAGTGGACATCGCTCAAGCAGATGAAGACGGCCAAGAAGCCCATCAAGGCGGGCATCACCGGCACCGGCGGGAACACGTTCCCGATCTCGGTCATCACCGCCAACCTGGTGGGCTTCCCGGTGGAGTTCATCGCCGGCTTCAAGGGCCCCGAGCTGATCACCGGCATCATCCGCGGCGACTTCTCCATCACCAACCTGCCGCTGGTGAAGCGCTGGACCACCGCGGTGGAGTCGAAAGAGGCCAGGGCCATCGTCGTCTACCTGCCGAAACGGCATCCCAAGTTCCCGAACATCCCCACGGGCGTAGAGCAGGGCTTCCCGGAGCTGGGGTCGTCCTCGCTGGTGGGACAGAACCTCTACGCGCTGCCGCCCAAGACTCCTGCCGAGATCGCTTCGGTCATCGAGGCGGCCCTGGTGAAAGCCAACAACGACGCGGCGCTGAAGGAGAAGATCGAGGCCAACGGCAACATCGTCGCGCCCCTGAGCAAGAAGGACACCACCAAGCTCGTCGGCGACATGCTCGCCCTGGTGCAGAAGAACTCCGCGTTGCTCAAGAAGTACATCAAGTGATTCGGGTGCCTGCTTGCGACACGGTCCCCGCCGGGCCGGGACCGTGTCGCATGAGATTGGCGCGGGCGGGTTTGAAACCCGCCCCTACATCTCGCCGTGGCGTGGCGCCGTCGTGACCTGGGACACCCGTATTCATGTTTGAGGGATTCGGCGGCGCGCTGGCCACCATCGCCGAGCCGCACGTCCTGCTGACGCTGTTCTTCGGCAGCGTCATCGGACTGATCTTCGGCGCGGTGCCGGGACTCGGCGGCATCCTCGCCATGTCGATGCTGCTGCCGTTCACCTTCACCTGGGACGCCATCACCGCGGTCTACCTGTTCTCGGGCATCATGGGAGCCAGCTCCTTCGGCGGCTCCATCAGCGCCATTCTGCTCAACACCCCGGGCACGCCGGTGAACGCCGCCACCTGCTTCGACGGCTACCCCATGGCCAAACGCGGCGAGGCCGCGCGGGCGCTGGGGCTGTCGGCCGGAGCGTGCCTGCTGGGAGCCCTGTTCGGGCTCGTGATCCTGGCGCTGCTGATCCAGGTGATGCGCCCGCTGGTGATCGCCTTCGGCCACCCGGAGATCTTCTGGCTGGTGGTGTTCGGGCTGGTCACCACCGCCACCGTCAGCCAGGGCTCGCTGCTGAACGGGCTCATCGCCGGCGGGGTCGGCATCCTGCTGTCGCTGGTGGGCCTCAACGAGCCCACCGGCCTCATCCGCTACACCATGGGCAGCGAGTACCTGTGGGACGGGATTCCGCTGATCCCGTTCTTCGTGGGGCTGTTCGCCATCGGCGAGCTGATCAACTACTCCGCCCAGGGCGGCACCATCGCGCGGGACAACATCCAGGCCAGCATCCGGGGCGCGTGGCAGGGGGTGATGGAGAACTTCCGCTACGCCGTCTGCCTGCTGCGCAGCTCGTCCATCGGCACGCTGGTGGGGATCATCCCCGGGGTGGGCGGCGAGACCGCCAACCTCATCGCCTACACCGTGGCCGTACAGTCGTCCAGAAGCCCCGACACTTTCGGCACGGGCAATCCCGAGGGCGTCATCGCCAGCGAGGCCGCCAACGACTCCAAGGACGGCGGCGCGCTCTTGACGACCCTGAGCTTCGGCATCCCCGGCAGCCTGGCCATGGCGCTGCTGCTGAGCATCTTCATCATGCACGGGGTCTCGCCCGGTCCGCAGTTGATCCTGGACAACCCCATCTTCATCTGGACCCTGCTCAACGGCTACGTGGTGTCCAACGCCTTCGCCAGCATCTTCGGCCTGCTGGCGGCCCGCTACCTGGCCATCATCACCCGGGTGCCGGTACACTACCTTTCCGCCATCATCGCGGTGGTGGCGCTGGCGGGCACCTACATCCTGCGGGAGAACATCTGGGACGTGGTGCTGGTGGTGCTGCTGGGCATCCTCGGCTTCGCCATGCGGCGGGCGGGCGTGCCGATCCTGCCTCTGGTCATCGGCTTCGTGCTGGGAAACCTGGCGGAGAAGTCGTTCCTGTTGACGTTGCGAATCCACGACGGCAGCTATCTCGGCTTCTTCAACAGTGTGATCTCGTGGATCCTCATCCTGACCATGGTGGCGATCCCGCTGATCACGCGGCTGCGCACGCGCCCGACCCCGACGCCATGAAGCGTGTGAACTACAGCTACGTGATCGTCAACCTGCTCTACCTGGCGGTGGTGCTGGTGGTGGTCATCCCGTCCTTCGGCTTCGAGGGACAGGGCGGGCTGGTGCCGCTGGTGCTGGGTATCCCGACCCTGGCGTTCGTCCTGTTCTGCCTGGGACGAGAGCTGCTGTCCCCGAGCGCGGCGCCCGACGACACCGTGGACGTGGCGCCCTGGGACAAAGCCGCTCCCATCGTAGCCTGGCTTGGAGTCTTTTGCGTGCTGGTGATCCTCATCGGCTTCCAGCCCACCATCCCCATCTACATGCTGCTGTTCCTGCGGAGCTTCGCCCGGCTCTCGTGGACGCGGTGCGCGGTGGCGGCCGTGACGGTGTGGGCGCTGGTGTACGTGGGCCTGGAAATGGTGCTGCAACGGACGCTGTTCGAAGGCGTGCTGTTCGGCGCCATCCTGCCGCTGCTGTGAGCCGCATACGCCGTTGAGACGCGCGGGCTTGATGCAACCTGGGGCATGGGGCACGATAGGTGCTGCCCATGCGACCCGAATTCATCGCTCTCGCCGCGGCCATCTTCTATTCCTGCGGCTCCATCACCGCGCGCATGGGGATGCACCACTCTTCGCCGTTGACCGCGGCCTGCGTGCTGCTCTGCCTGCGCACGGTGGTGTTCTGGAGCGGGGTGTTCCTGATGGGCGGGATACCCCACGTCGAGTGGACGCCGCTGCTGCTGTTCGTGGGGTTGGGGGTGCTGCAGACCGCCACGAGCCTGCTCCAGTTGACCGGCATCCACCGGCTGGGAGCGGCACGGGCCGAACCCCTGCGCAACACCTACCCGCTGTGGAGCGCCGTCATCGCCATCGTCTTCCTGGGGGAGCATGCAAGCCTTGGGATCATCGCCGGCACCCTTCTAGTGGTGGGCGGCATTGCGTTGATCTCCTGGCAACCGGCGGAATCGGGCTTGCGCTATCGCTGGTGGGAGGGGATCTTTTCGCTCACCGCGGCCCTGTTCGCCGGCATCGCGTTCCCGATCAGGCGCATCGCCTTCGACATCTCCAACGAACCCCTCTATTTCGCCGCCATCCTGGCCATCGTGTCCTTCGTCTCACTGGGCCCGTACGTCCAGGTTCGTCTCCGGTCTGAGCAGTTCGTGCTCAACCGCAGCGCGGTGCCCCCGTTCATCCTTTCTGGCTTCTTCGAATCCGCCGGCTCACTGCTGTCCCTCATCGCCGTCAGCCTCGGCCGTGTCGTTGTGGTGTCTCCCATCGTCGCCTCGAGCCCCCTGTGGACCCTGATCCTCACCGTCGTCTTCCTGCGCGGCCTCGAGCGCATCAACACCCGCACCGTCACCGGCACCTTGGCGGTCATGACCGGCACCATCTCCATCATCCTGAGCCGGTAGTACCTCCGTGTTTCCCCACCTCGGCCCTCCTGGATTCCCTCTTCCGCGTCCTGGGTATGAGGAGGCTGCGTCATGCCGCATTCGTCATTCCGGCGAAAGCCGGAATCCAGGGGGTGGTGGAAGGCGGTAACGGCCTTACATCGCCACTCCGCCTCTGGATTCCGGCTTTCGCCGGAATGACGAATGCGGTACGCCTCTGCCCCACGAATTTCGACACAGCCTGTTCCGCGGGAATGATATTCTCGCACGAAACACGACGGCAACCGTCCGTGTTTCAGATGGAAGGAAGGAGCCGCTCCAGGTACGCCTGGATGACGGTGTTGTACCAGGGGGTGGCGTTGCGGCGGTCGTGGAAACCCACGTGGCCGCCGTTGTCGGTGAGCAGCAGGGTCACGTTGGAGGGCGTGTTGTGGCGGATGTCTTCGTAGGGATCGGCCGGAATCCAGGGATCGTTCCTGGCGTGAAGCAGCAGCAACGGAGTGTCGATGCGCTCCAGCAATCCGGTGACGGAGCAGCGCGTGTAATAGTCGTCGCAGTCCGCGAAGCCGTGGTGAGGCGCAGTGAAAGCGTTGTCGAAATCACGGATGCTGTGCGCGTCCAGCACGGCCGCCTGTTGCTTCGGGGAAATCTCGGAGGCGCCGCCGATGACCGCCTCCTTCATGCGCGCCAGCAGCCACCGATGATACAGCACGTTGCGGGGGCTCATCAGCCTGCGGATGACGGCCGCCAGGTCGAGCGGCATCGAGACCGTCACCGCGCAGATAGGCGAGACTCCGCGCGCCAGCCGCGCCAGACAGTGCAGGATCACGGTGCCGCCCATGGAGAACCCGATCAGCACGACTCCGCGGCGGGCCTCCTCGATGTCGAGGGCCGACAGCACCGCTGCGACGTTGTCTCCGGAGCCCGCGCAATAGCTTCTGCGGCAAGTGTCACGCGACGGGCCCGCGCCCCGAAGGTTGAGGCGCATGACGGGATATCCGAGGGTGAGGAACGAGCGCGTGGTCTCGAACATGTAGGAGCTGCCCTCGCACCCGGTGAGGCCGTGCACGAGGATGACCAAGGGGCGGTCCGTCGGGCGCTTCGGGCGATGCAACATGGCAAGCATCGTGTCGCCTTCCTCACCCGGAACGGGGAAGCTCAAGCGTTCCGACGGCCAAGCTGACAAATCCTCGCTGCAAGGAAAGAAATAGTAACGGAGCGTCTGCAAGTCGCCGCCCAGCCACGGGAAGCGGGGAGCGAATCCGGGGGGCGCCAGATTGGCCAAGGGCGTCCGACCGTCATCGGAACGTCGGCTCATCGCTTCCCGTTTGAACAGCTCGCCATCAAAGGGCTGCGGTTTGCCGCTTTCCTCCGCTTCGATCAGGGCAGTGCGGATTTCCTCAAGTTCCGCGCGTCCTACCGCTTTGTCAAACCGCGTTTCCACCGATTGTTTCTCGAAAGTACGGAAGTGAAGCGCGTCAGTTCCGGGTGACGCCCAGCCCCGGGCCTTCCGGGACCCCGAGCTTGCCGTCCACCACCTTGATGCCGGTGAACGGGTCGCCGGTGAGGGCCTCGCACTCGCCGATCTCGCAGAACTCGGACACGCCGGGAGAGCTGAGGGCCAAGTGCAGCAGGGCGGCGTCGCCCACCATGCAGGCCGCGATGTTGCTGAGGCCGCACTCGGTTCCGGTCAGGGCGCACATGTCGGTGATCTGGCGCGCCTGCTGGATGCCGCCGGCCTTGAGGATGCCGGTGTTGATGGAGTCGCAGGCGTTGTCACGGATGAGCCTGAAGGCATCGTGCACCGCGCTTGCCGACTGGTCGGCCTCGATCTTGATGCTCGACTGGGCCTTGACCTCGGCGAGCGCCACGTCATGGTGCCGTGACAGCGGCTGCTCGAACACCGACACCCCAAGCTCGGCCATGCCCGCGGCCATGCGGATGGCGGATTTGGCGTCGAAGGCTTCGTTGGCGTCCACCTTGATGTAGATGTCGGGTCCCACCGCGTCGCGCACAGCGGTCACCCGCGCGAGGTCCAGCCCCACCTCGCCCCTGACCTTGAGCTTCAGCGCGCGGTAGCCTTCGCCCACCAGCTCGCGGCACTCCCTCGCCATCTCCATCGGCGACCCCACGCTCACCATCTTGATGACCGTGATCTCCTTGCGCACCAGCCCGCCCAGGAGCACGTAAAGGGGCGCGCCGTAGCACTTGCCCAAGAGGTCGTACAGCGCCATGTCCATGCCGCCCTTGGCGCGCCGGTTGTCCACCATGCGGAAATTGATGAGCTGGTTCAGCCGGTTCAGCTCCTCAATGGGCTGTCCCACCAAGAGCGGGCGCATGATCTCCTCGATGGCGTAGCGGACCGAAGCGGGGGTCTCGCCGGTCCTGGGAAACACGTCGATGTAACCGTAGCCGGTGTGCCCCGAGTCCGCCTCCGCGCTCACCAGATACCCGTTGGACGAGTAGAACTGGTTGGTGGCGGTGATGAGGGGTTTCTTGTACGGCAGCTCCAGAGCTTCGAGCTGTATGTCCGTGATCTTCATGTTGGCGCTCCTTCAGAGTCCTGTGCCCCGACACATCGGATCAGCGTGTCCACGGCCAGCACCCCCTGCCCCTCCGGCAGGACCATCAGCGGGTTGAACTCGATTTCGTCCACTTCCTCACGAAAGTCCAGCGCCAGCCGGGACAGCGCCACGATGGTCTCCGCCAGGGCCGCGACGTCGGCCCTGGGCCGGCCGCGCACACCCGTGAGCAACGGGTAGGTGCGGATATCCCGGATCATGTCGTGGGCTTCGGCGAGACCCAGCGGGGGCAGCCGGAAGGCCACGTCCTTCAGCACCTCGGTGTAGATGCCCCCCAGGCCGAACACGAGGCAGATGCCCAGGTCCGGCGTGCGCGAGGTGCCGATGATGACTTCGGCCACCCCTTGCACCATCTTCTGCGCGAGAACCCCGTCGATGCGGGCATCCGGCGCCTTCTTCCCCACTTCCTCCAGCAGCCGGTCGTAAGACTGCGCCACCTCGTCGGCGCTCGCCAAGTCGAGCCGCACGCCGCCCGCCTCGGTCTTGTGGGGCAGATCCGCGGATTCAACTTTCAGGGCTACCGGGAACCCGATGGCCTCGGCGGCTTCGACTGCCTCCTCTCGGGACCGGACCAGTTGTCCGGGGGCTGCCGGGATGCCATAAGCCCGGAGCAGCCGCCGCACGGTGGCGTAAGAGGCGTCGCCCCCGGCCAACAGCCGCTGCATCGCGTCGATTTCTGCCGAATCCGCTCGTAGCGCCATCCCCACCGAAGCCGTTCCCGGCGTTGCGGCCTCCGTCGGGGCTGTCGCCGGAGCCACGACCTCGGCTGCGGTAGTGGACGGCCCCGCGGTCTGGGCCGGCGCTGGGACAGGCGGAACAGCGCGGTCCGCGGAGGGGCTTCGCCGCGACAATGCGAGGACATCGCGCACCGCGCAGAGCGACTTCTCGTATTCCAGCAACAGCGGCACTTTCAACTCCCGGAAGAACTCGAACCAGGAGCGGTCAAGCTGCTCGCTGGCGCGGGAGAGGAACAGGAACGGCTTGCCGCCGCGCCGGAGCGCTGCCGTCGACTCCCGGTACAACTCCGTCAAGCGGTCGCTGGGGCTCTTGGGCAGGTTCAGGCGGCAGCAGACCACCGCGAAGTTGTCGTCGGCCATGAAGGTTTCCAGGCATTCGAGGTAACCGGAGCGGTTCGCCCAGTGCAGTTCCTCGATGTCCAGGGGGTTGCCGTTGAAGCTCTCCTTGTCGAAGTACTTGCGTAGCGCCTCGTAGGTGGCGCCGGAAGGCTCCGGCAGGTCCACGCCGTTGCGCTCGCAGATGTCGGCCAGGAAGCTGCAATCGCCGCCCGAGATGGTGACGATGCCGACGCCGCCCGGACCGGATGCACGGTACGGCTGCGGGTCTGCCGCGGGACCCGCCCCGGACTTCGCAGGCGCCGCGGCGCCGGCCATGCGGAACGGCTCCGGCGTCCCGACGGCCAGGGCCGTGACTTCCAGCATCTGGTCGAGGTTGTCCACCGGGATGACGCCCTTCTGCCGGAACAGCCCGTCCCACACCGCGCCGGAGGTGGCCATGTTGCCCGAGTGCGAGGCGACCGCGCGTCCGCCCTTCTGGGAGCGCCCGAGCCTGAGCGCGATCACCACCTTCTCACGCTCCCGCGCCAAGTCCAGCAGCCCCGCCATCTCCTGCGGGCGGCTCATGGACTCGATGACCGCGACAATGACCCGGGTGCCGTCGTCGTCCACCGCGGCCCGCAGGTAATCGGTGAAGCCGGCGCCCACCTGGTTGCCGGGGGCGATGGCGTAGCGGAACCCCAGGCAGCGGTCCGATGCGGTGTTGAGAAAGAGGTTGAGGAGGCCGGCGCTGCTGAACACCGCGCTCACGGGCCCGGTAGTGAGGTGTTCGGGGAGCGGCGACGACCATAGCGCGGCGCCGCATTCGAGAGCCACGTAGCCCAAGGTGTTGGGGCCGGCCAGCGCCATGCCGCTCTCGCGCACGATGCGTGTCAACTCCGCCTGATAGCCCCGGCCGGTCTCGTCGAACTCGCCGAAACCGGTGGCAACGGTAAGCGCGGCGCGCACACCCTTGGCGGCGCATTCCTCCACGACCTGCACCGTGCCGTCGCGCGGGATCGCGATGACCGCCAAGTCCACGTCCCCCGGCACCGCGTCCACCGAGGGGTAGCACGGCAGATCGAAGAGCTGCTCGTAGCGCGGGTTGACCGGGTAGATGTTTTCCTTCGGGAAGCCGAACCGGAACAGGTTGCGCATGAGCGCGGCCGCGTGGGGCGCCCGCTCCGAGGCGCCGATCAGGGCGATGTTGCGGGGCTTCAGCAGGGCTGTCAGGCCGTCTAGGCTGGGGGCAGTATCCATGGTTGTCCTGGAAACCTGTTCCGTTCGTCCTGAGCGTAGCGAAGCGAAGTCGAAGGATGCCCTCTCCAACTGACCCGGGCCTCCTTGGCCTCAACCTCCGCCCATGCGTGCCGCCGCGGCGCGGACCGCGCGCATGATGTTGGGGTAGCCGCCGCAACGGCACAGGTTGCCGGAAAGGTACTCGCGAATCTGGTCGTCGCTGGGGTCGCCGTGCTCCTCCAGCAGCGCCTTGGCGGCCATGATGAAGCCGGGGGTGCAGTAGCCGCACTGGGCGGCGTCGTTTTCGAGAAACGCCTGCTGGATGGGGTGAAGGGCATCATCGCTGCCCAGTCCCTCGACCGTTTCCACCGTACGGCTGTCCTGGCGCGCAGCGAGCAGGAAGCACGCGCTTACCGGCCTTCCGTCCAGCAGCACCGTGCAACTCCCGCAGGCGCCCACGCCGCAGGACTCCCGCACGCTCCAGAGCTTGAGGCTGTCGCGCAGAACCTCCAGCAGGGTGTCGGCGTCGTTGACCTGCAGCTCGTGTTGCTCTCCGTTCACCGTCAGGCTGATGTTACGTTCCATAAACCCGGCTCCGTGAAACCTTGTCAGGCCTTCACGCATTTCCCATAACACGTCATTCCCGCGAAAGCGGGAATCCAGGGGCTGTGGAGGGGGCCATGGCCGAGCTTCCCCGCCCCACTCCCCTGGATTCCCGCTTTCGCGGGAATGACGAGTCGTTACTCGCTACCGTTCACCTTCCCCGCCGCCTTGAGTGCCTCATATATCCGCTCCGCGGTCAGCGGAATGTCGCGCACGCGCACACCCACGGCGTCCTCCAGCGCGTTGGCCACGGCCGCGGCCACGGTCAGGGCGCCGGTCTCGCCGATGCCCTTGGCGCCGAAGGGGCCGTCCTTGTGGGGCACCTGCACCACGATGGGGTTGCAGGCCGCGGGCACGTCCTTGATGGAGGCGATCTGGTAGTCCAGCAGGGAGCCGTTGAGGAGCTGTCCGTCCTGGAAAACCATCTGCTCGAACAAGGTCAGGCCCAAGTGCATGGTAGCCGCGCCCACGAGCTGCTGCTCGCAGTACTTGGGGTTGATGGCGGTGCCGGCGTCGCCGGCGGCGTGGAACTGCAGCACCTCCAGGCGGCCGGTCTCCAGGTCCACCTCCACTTCCACCGCGCTGGCCGAGGCGAACCAGTACTCGGTGCACTTCTCGGACATGCCGGTCTCGGGGTCCATGGGCGTCACCACCGGCTGGCACAGTCCTTCCCCGACCATGGTGGTGCCGAGGCTTCCGAACCTGGCCAGGAACGCTTCGGTGACGGTCATGCCGCGCTCCTCGGCGCCGCGCACGAACACGCGACCGTCGCACGCTTCCAGGTCGGCGGCGTCGATCTCCAGCTTGCCCGCTACGGCCTCGAACAGCTCCGCCTTGACGTTGGCCGCGGCCGTGCGCACGGCGTTGCCCATGTGGTAAGTGGAGCGGCTGCCCGCGCTGATGGTGTCGTAGGGGGTGACGTCGGTGTCGGGCTGGACCACGTGGACCTTGTCGAAGGATATCCCCAGCTCCTCGGCCGCGATCTGCGCCAGCAGGCTCTCGGAGCCCTGGCCCATCTCCACCGTGCTGCTCAGCACGTTGGCGCTGCCGTCGGCGTTGAGGATGACGATGGCGCCGGAGATGGAGGGGGTGAGCACGGCCTTCACGCCGCAGGCGATGCCTTTGCCGCGGCGCTTCGTTCCCGAAGCGGGTTCCTTGGGCTTGTCCCACTCCACGGCGTCAGCGGCGCGCTGCACCGCTTCCTTGAGGCCGCAAGCGTGAATCGGCGTCCCGGTGACGAACAGGTCCCCTTCCTCCAGCGCGTGCTCCAGGCGGAACTCCACCGGGTCCACGCCCAGGCCCCGGGCCACGATGTCCATCTGCGAGTCGTAGGCCCAGATCACCTGGGGCACGCCGAAGCCCCGGAACGGCCCGGCCGGCGGCTTGTTGGTGTAGACGCAGTAGGAGTCGATGGAGACGTTGGGGATCTTGTACGGGCCGGAGGACGTGTAGCCCGACTTGTGCACGATGCGCGGGCCGATCTCGGCGAAGGCGCCGGTGTCCCAGTAGACCTCGCACTTGCGCGCGGTCATGGCCGAGCCCCTGACCGCGGTCTTGAGCTTCACTACCACGCCGTGCTTGGTGACGGTCTGGAACTCCTCCTCGCGGCTCAGGCTGTACTTCACCGGCCGGCCGGTCTTCATGGCCAGTATCGCCACGATGGGCTCGAGCTTGTTGTAGAGCTTGGCGCCGTAGCCGCCGCCCAGGTAGGGCACCCGCACCCGGATGCGGTTCATGGGCACGCCCAGCATGCGCGCCAGCTCGCCGCGGACGAAGGACGGCGACTGGCTGGCGGTGTGGATGTTGATGCGTCCGCTCTCGTCCACATAGGCCAGCGACACGTGCGGCTCCATGGGCACGTGCTGGGCCGGCGGCGCCGTAAACACGTCCTCGAAGATGCGGTCCGCCTCGGCGAACGCCTTGTCCACGTCGCCCTTGCGGAGCTTGTAGTGGTAGCAGATGTTGGAACGGTCGCCGGCCTTGACGTGGGCCAGGTCCGCGAAAGCCCCGGAAGGCCGTATCTCGTCGTGGACGATGGGCGCGTCCGGCCTGATGGCGTCGAGCACGTCCAGCACCACCGGCAAGGTCTCGTACGCCACTTCCACCGATTCCAGCGCCTCCTCCGCGGCGCGCCGGCTCTCCGCGGCCACCGCCACCACCTGCTCGCCCTCGTGCCGCACCCGGTCGATGGCCAGCACCGGCTGGTCCGCGAACGCCGGCCCGTGGTAGGGCGTGATGCCCGGCATGGCGGCGATGTCCGCGCCCGTGAGCACCGCGGCCACGCCGGGTTGGGCCTCGGCCCGGGACTTGTCGATGCGGACGATACGCGCGTGCGGATGCGGGCTCCTGAGCACCGCCACGTGCAGCAGCCCGGGCGGCTCCATGTTGCCCACGTGCAGCGCCCGCCCCGTCACCTTCTGGACGGCGTCCCGCCGGTCGACCGGCTTGCCGACGATGGAATAATCCGCCACGGATTCACCTCACGAAGACGCCAGCTCCCCGAGCGTCCGCCTGACCCACACCCGGGTCATCTCCCGCTTGTAGTCCGCGCTGCCGCGCAGGTCCGACACCGGAGATATCTGTTCGTCGACGGCGTCGCACACCGCGTCCCAGAGTTCCTCGGAGCAGCGTTCGCCCTGGAACCGGTCCAGACCCGCGGCCAGAAGCGGCGCTTCCGCCACGCCGCTGAGACCTAGTGCAAGCTCACCGACACTTCCACCGTCCAGGGACAGAAGCGCCGCGACCCCGATACACGGCCAGTCGTTGGCCGAGAGCGAGCTGAACCGGGAGTAAACCGTCCGGGCCGCCGGGGCCACATGCGGCACCCGCACCTCCACCAGGATTTCTCCCGGCTCCAGCGCCGTCTCGTACATGCCGCGATAGAAGTCCTTCAACGCCACCACGCGGGTGCCCCCGGCTCTCGCCAGCACCACCTCCGCGCCGTGAACCAGCAGCGCCGGCGGCGGGTCCAGCCGGTAGTCCGCGTGCGCCAGGTTGCCGCCCACCGACGCCGTTTCCCGGATGCGCACGTTGCCCACGTGGCTGAACGCCTGGGCCAGGGCAGGCGCCCGCCGCTGCACCAGCGGCGAGCGCTCCACCGAGCGGTGGGTGGCCAGCGCCCCGATGCTCAGCCCGTCGTCGTTGTCCGTGATTCGTTCGAGTCCCGGAATCGACTGCAGGTCCACCAGGTGCGAGAAGCGTAGCGCCCGCTGCTTCATCAGGATCACCAGCGTGGTGCCCCCGGCAATGGGCCGCGCCTCGTCGCCGTGCTCAAGCAGCATCTCGCTGGCTTCAGCCACGGAGCCGGGTTTCAGCAGGTCGAAAGCGGGAATGGTCATGGCGGATCGGAGCCCCGGCAAAGCACGGGCCGGGAATGGCGGGATTTATAGCCTCTACGGCCGTCGTTGACAATTCACGCCATTTCACAGCGCCGTACCGGCTCTGCCCGGCGGAACCTTGGCATTCGCTATGACCTCCACCGACAGCTTCAGCCCCAAGCTTTCCAGCACGGCGTCAAGAGTGGAGAACCGGGGATTGCCCTTCCGCGAAAGCGTCCGGTAAAGGCTCTCACGGCTCAAGTGGGTATCCTTAGCGAGTTGCCTGATTCCACGAGCTTTCGCAACATCGCGCAGGGCCAGCAGGAACACATCCGATCCGTTCTCGGACCTGTCTTCAAGAGCAGCGGTCAGATAGGCCGCCGCTTCCTCGGGGTCCTGGAGGTCCCGATGGAGGATGTCTTCGTAAGGAACCGTTCGTCTCGCCATACGCCTACCCTCCGAGGTAGTCAGCCCAATACTCCTGAGCCTTTCTTATATCTTCCGTCTGAGTTTTCTTCGTTCCGCCAGACAGCAAGAGGATGAAACGGGGTCCATCCCGTCCAACGTACACCCGATAACCCGGTCCAACATCCACACGCAGTTCCAACACGCCGCCGCCCACAGGCTTGTAATCACCGAGATTGCCCAAACGAAGCCGTGCAATCCTGACCCGAATACCGTTTCGCGCCTTTCGGTCCCCGAGGCTCCGCAGCCAATCCGCAAACGGGGTGATCCCATCCCTCGTCACATACGCCACAACCTGTCGGGGACGTGCTTCACCCATACCGTATGGTAGCGCATAGGCTACTGATTGCAACCTTTGACAGGAAGCGGGTCAACTTAAACCCAAGTGCGGTGGCGGGTGAAGCAGGGAAATCAGTCCAATTGGTAGACTTTCTTCGTCGGGAATCGAATACAACCTACAGGGGGCGCCGTACGGTTTGTGTCAGTCAGGCCGGACGGGTCGAGTGACTCAGGATACCCCATGACGTCCGAGAGTTGGCGAACGGCGGCACCTGGGAAACCATCCCGGTCAACCGACGGACGACTCGGAGATGGCGCTGTCGCTCGCCCGAATGATCGTCAACCATGGCCGATACGATCCCCAGGAGGCCAGAACGGCCTATCCCACTTGGCTCGACTCGGACCCCTTCGATTGCGGCAGTACGGTCTACAGCGGCCTCGCGGCGCGCCCCAATCCGAATAGCCAAGTCAACAGCGCATTGATGAGGATCAGCCCGCTGGGCATCTCCGGTAAACCCGGAACGGTTCAGAGGTTTGTGCAGAATGGGAAGATGGCACAAAGAGAAACCATCGGACAGCCATCGCCTTGGCATCGAGACCAAGGGGGTATGAAATCTCCGGGCCAGCCGCCTGTTGTCAAGATATCTTCGCAACCACTCAGCAAAATTCTTGTGTCGTTCGTCAGCCGTCTGTTTCCATGCGGAGCCTACGTTCGTCAAGGGTTTCACCCTCGTAAGTCCAATAATTCGGCCCTGCCACACTCGGCCAGTTGTAACCCAGTTTTCTCGCCGCGGTCAGCGCTGCAGCGGAAAGACTTGTCTCTTCACCCTCAAACAGTACCTTCTTGTTGTCGATGACGGTGCAAGTCACCTGCTGGTCTTTAATGAAAACCAGTTCGGAACTATGCGGGATATTGACCATGTCGAAGTTAAAGTTTGCCTTTCTTTTTCGTGCCTTTTCTAACGACTTTTCATCGTCATCATCTTGAACTACGTCATCCTTCGGGGTGACCTCTTGGCCCGTAACCAAGTCCATCGCCGACCGAACACGTAGAGGGTCGATGGTGAAGAACTCGCGCTTGTGTCTCACACGAACATCGGCGAACGTTTCGTGCAATTTCTTCTCTACAAATTCCGCATCAGCTACTTGTTTCGCGAAAAAGCATGCGAACGGTAGAGGTATCCCGGTGGAATCGAGGTCCCGCATCCGCTTCAGTAAATCTTCACCGGTCCTTCCAATCTTAATATATCCCGGCATGGCTTCATTCGTCAGGACATATACAATTCCTTCAGGCATACTACCTACCCTCTTTCCCCATTTTTTGTAGAAGAACTTGCAGTCATTATCATGTCTCGAGTAGAAAACCTGATATTGGACTGTATAGCTCAACTACAAAGCAAGATGCAAGGGACATTGGTTTCGTCGTCGGCCGTGCACCTTCTCCGAGTGCGTGTTATCGAGCCGACGCTGTTTCGTCGGGTAGGGACACTTTGCATATCACTATTTGCCTCCACGGCGCTCGACCAGGACGATCTGTGAAAGCGTCCTTTCGTGCCACTGTCGGGTGTAGGCCGTCCGCAGCGACGATTTTGGACGGTGGCCGACTTCCTCAAGAAGCTGTTGCAACGACACCAGCCGCTCGCGAAACCCAAGGTGAACGCCACAACGAAGACTGGCCTTGTCCGGTCCGCACAGGACCCAGGCGTCCTCCCGGTAGAGAGCGTGCGCCCAGAGCGCCGCCTCGCCGGTGTCCAACGCTATGTCGCCCGCTTGGACCGCCAACTCGGCGCGCTCGCGGTTTCCGACGGAATGGACTGCGGTGAGAGAGGAGCGTAGTCTCCTCTCGTCAATCTGCTGCTCCGGACGACGTTTCTGGAATCCGGTCTGCGTTTCGGTCACGCAATCTTCGACAGTTTCCACGCGATAACCGCCAGTAAGCGCACGCCATGCGTCTACCCGGTGTGCTTCCAGGATGACATTGGTGTCGACGAGCACGGGACCCGAGTGTCGCGCCATGGCACCTCACAACTCGACCGGACTTTCGACCTCGTGCATCCGGAAAAGATCGCCAAGGTCCTCGACAGTCGTATCAAGAAGAGCGGCCGCGCGCCGCACCGAAACCAAGCCCTCGTCAATGGCGAGAGCGAGCACCTCCACAAACGGTTTCGAGAACAAAGGCGGCGCCGGCGTGTTCACCGCCTCATGCCCGTTGTTCCGCAATGCCGGCTCCGGCAATGAACGCGCCACCGCCGCCGTCAACTCCCCAAGAGCGACGAGCCGCCATCTCAAGGCAGAGGAGGTCACGTGGAGTTCGTCGGCTACGGAGTTCAAGCGCTGGATCATATCTGCCTCGGCCAAGTCCGACCAGTTGCCGAACGGTGCCAACGAGTGTGCCGGCATGAGCACCGCAGCCGCGAAGTTGTTGGCAAGTTGCTCCACTCGGTTGCCGCCGGTATCAAGGGCTTCCTCGGCGTGGTCTGGTGGCATGGCGTCCCATGTGAGGATGTGGAACAACTCGTGGGCCAAGTCGAAGTGCCGACGCCCGGGCACTTCGCGGCGCGCGATCAGAACCGCGTCCAACTCCGGTAAACGGCAGGCTGCGCCTGAAATCCCCTCCGAGGCATCGACCATGAGAACGAGAATGCCGAGCTCTCTTTCCATGACCTCTGCCAAACGCAACGCCGGCACGGGACCCAACGCCAATTCGCTGACGAACCGTTCGCCAGCCTGCATCGCGTCCTCGAAACGGGAATGGCGGGTGAGGCCCAGCGCTCGGCGCAACAGCGGGGCGTGCCGTCCGACTTGCGAAGCCAGCACCCGGAACGCGGCGATCCAACGCCCGGCGCCACGTTCATACTCCGCGAGTTGTCCCGCCTCGACACCCGACTGTCTCCACGAAAACCGTCCCTCGCCGGCCAGTAGAAAAGGATCCGTGAAGTATTCCAGGGGCGCGTCGAGCTTCTCGACCGCAAGCAGGAGTTCTTTCGCGGTCACGCGCCGTATGCCGGTCTCGATGGCCGAAATGGTCTGCCGGTCTTTGAACCCAAGCAAACGGGCGAGACCCTCCTGAGAGAGGTTACGGTCTTCGCGCAGGGCCTTTATTCTGGAACCGATTTGATGTGCAGTCATGGTTGGCTTTCTGTATAGCCTTGCATATTGCGGAATGCAAGAATGGACTCCACTGTGTTTCGACAATTCAGGAAGTCAGACTCCTGAATTTCAGTAGTTGAGACTCCGTATTTCCAAGAATTCCCGGCTTCGGCTCTCCTTACGTCGAGCGAAATCCGACCTTGCAGCGCCACGGGCGCACTGCGAGAATGAACCCTCATGACCATCGGCATTCTCGCGTATGGTTCGTTGATACCCAATCCGGGGGCGGAGATCGGGCCGGTGACGGTGCGCCGCATCGGCGGCGTGGAGACGCCGTTCCGGGTGGAGTTCTCCCGCAGCAGCCGCGTGCGCGACCGGGCGCCGACGCTGGTGCCGGTGGAGCGGGGCGGAGCGCGGGTCGCCGGGGTGGTGCTGGTGCTGGACGATTCGGTTTCCGAGACCGCGGCCCAGGACATGCTCTACCGGCGGGAACGGAACCGGGTGGGCAGCGGCGACCGCTACGCGGACGTGGACCCGTCCGATCCGGACAGCGCCTTCCTGGGGCGGTTGGACGGCTTCGCCGGGCTGGACGTGGTGTTCCACGCGGCGTTGCGGGCGAACATCGAGGAGCCGACGCCCGAACTGCTGGCGCGTCTGGCTATCGCGAGCGCCAGGGCGCCATCGGGCGCCACGGGGAGGGACGGGATCCGCTACCTCATGGACGCGAAGCAAAGCGGCATCGTCACGCCGCTCATGGACGGGTACGAGGCGGCGATCCTGCGGCGGACGGGCGGCCGGGACCTGGACGAGGCCCGGATGATTGCCAGGAAGGGATAGCCCCGCCGGCCCACCCTTCCTGGACCCCGGATCAAGTCCGGGGTGACGTTATGGGGGACCGGGGTGAGGTTATAGGGGACCAGGGTGACGTTATGGGGGACCGGGGTGACCTTACCCTCATCCGTCACCCGGGCTGGACTCGTGAATCGGTCACCCCGGGCCTGATCCGCGAATCCGTCACCCCGGACTTGATCCGGGGTCCAGACGTTTCGGTTATGCGCCCCCGGTGAGCCTCTGATCTACGTGCCACATGGCGAGGCAGTCGTCCTCGTTGTAGCGGACGGCCTTTTCGGCCAGGGAGCGGTCGCCGGTTTCGAGGGAGTCCCAGTAGCAGAGCAACGCGTCGTAGGCGCCGAATCCCTGCTGCCGCCAGTGGAAGCCCAGGGCCGGGGCGACGCTCTTGATGGAGAAGCTGGGCACCGGCAGGTAGACGGCGTCCTGGATGCACTGCTTCAGGTCGACACAGGAGCCCATGAGCCGCGCCAGCCGCCACTCCAGCCGCGGCCAGCGGCGCATGACGGCCTTCATCTGCCAGACCTCGTAGTCGGTCCAGTGGTACAGGCGCACGGCTTCGATATCGTCCCCCACGTAGTCGAGGAACCCCTCGAATATCTCCATTTCGTCCTCGGGGCCGCGGGCGAGGAACCTGACGAACTGGTCGCGGGAACCGTCCCAGCAGCCGATGAGGTAGACGTGGGGCGGCATGGCGGGATGCATGTCGTCGGAGGTCTCGAAGTCGAAGTACAAGAGCCGTTTGGCCCGGGGGATGCGCAGCTCGCAGCCCGGCCTTGGGACGTGCTGTCCGGTCCTGTAGCTCTGCGCCACGTTGCAGGCGGTGGCGCCGTGGTGCGGACCCAGGATATCGTTGATCTCTTCGAGTGAGCGGCTCCACAAATCGTCCACGCGGCGGATGCCCGCGGCTCTGAGCTTCGCCCGCTCCGGCGCTCGGACTCCGGCCAGCAGAACCAGGTCACGGCGCTCGTGCACGAGCTTGTTGCCGTACACCCGCCAGGGCGAGTCGGTGACCTCGGGCGGCCGTCGGGTCTCGGGCTGCTCCACGGCGCCGTCCCGCAGCCGGGCCCAGCACGCTACCACGTCGTCCATCTGTTTCCCGAGCCCGGCGACGTCCACCGGTTGGACCTCGTGCCGCAACGCCACGGTCACGTGGCTCGGCGTGTAGCCCTGGATGGCGCCCACGGTGCGGTTGTACAAGGCCGCCTGGAGCGCGTACCCGTCCCTGAGCCTGCGCGCCCGCTTTATCTCGATGACCCGGTAGTGGTAGGGGCCCAGGTCCGAGCCGTGGCTGTCGTCGCGCACCAGCAGGTCGCCGCGGCCGTAGACGTCGCGGCCCAGGTCCCAGAGTTGTGGCTGGTGGATGGCGGGAACGCCGTCGAGCATGGCGCGGAGGGTACGGACGAGAGCCTCGTGGCCGAAGTCGGGCCTGATGGCCAGGGCGTCGGGATAGTGCGCAGCCACCCAGGCGTCCTCGTGCTCGACGCCGCGGCGGTAGCGCATCTGCTCGTAGCGGCCGATTTCGTTCACCGCCTCTGCCTTGGGCGCGTGGTACTGGCACCAGACCCAGAACGGGTCCCGCAGCACCTTGTCCACCAGCGACGGACGGAGGCGGGGCCGGCGGTGGACCCTCTCGCCCGCGGTGACGCGGTCGAGCAGCGCGCGCAGGCGGATTTCCGGCCCCTGGAGCGGTAGCGTTAGCTGAATGCGGAGTCCTCCTTTCCGGCTTCGCGACCTGCCCGGCCTTCGGTTCACGGGACGCGACCGCGTTAGCCGAATGCGGATTCCTCCCTGGGATACGGATCGTTGCCGGCCACAGACCCGGCCCGCGCGGGCAGCTTTAGCTGAATGCCGGCTTCTCCTTCGGATAGTGGGCTTCCATGGCCGAGCGGTAGCGCTCCATGATGGCGCGGTTCAGTTCCAGTGGCGGCTGCTGGTCGTCGGGCAGCAGCGGGCGGTACTCCACGCCGCCGATCTCTTCCTTGAAGGTCTCCCTGGCGCGCGCCACCAGTTGCGGGTCCATCAGGAGGTCGACGGCCGAGGCGGCCATGGTCTTGGCCCCGGCCACCGCGCCCTTGTGGGCCACGGAGGTGGCCAGCGACACGCCCGCGCCCCAGTGGTGGTAGGCGATGCCCGGTATGTTGGACGGGAAGTTCACCACGCCGGACGGCACCACCCAGCACACGTCGCCGGAGTCGTTGGCGGACACGGACTGCACCGCTTCCCGGAGCTGGGCCACCTGCGTGGGCATTCCCGTGGCCTTGACGTTGACCTTGGACTGCACGTCGGTGACGAGCTTCTGCTCGTCCTCGCTCCACTGCGGCATGCCCACGGCCTCGATGTTCTGCTGGATCACCTCGGCCAGCACGCGGTTGCAGCGGGTGGGCGCCACCGCGCTCAGCACGTTCACCGAGTAGGAGGTGTCGGTCATGGTGGCCGCGCCCTGGGCGACGCGCTTGGCCTTCTCGAACAGGGCGCGGGCGCGCTCCGCGGTGGCCTCGCGGAAGAACCACCAGATGGTGGCGGTGTTGGGGATGACGTTGGGCTGGTCGCCGCCGTTGCTGATGACCCGGTGGCTACGCTGGGAGGGTTCCAGGTGCTCCCGCAGCTTGTCCCAGCCGATGTCCATGAGCACCGCGGCGTCCAGCGCGTCGCGGGCGTTCCAGGGCGAGGTGGCGGCGTGGGCGCTCTCGCCCTTGAAGGTGAACTCCGCGGAGATGAGCGCGTACTGCCGCAGGCCGTACACGGTTCCCAGGTTGGAGCCGATGTGGTCGTGCAGCGCCACGTCCACGTCCTTGAAATAGCCGTCTCGCACGAAATACGGGCGGCTCACGAGCTGCTCCTCGGCCGGGGCGCCGTAGACCCGGAGCGTCCCCTGGATGTCGAACTGCTCCATGGTCTTCTTGACCGCCACCGCGGCGCCGATCATCACCGCGGCGTTGACGTTGTGCCCCTCGGTGTGCCCCGGCGCGCCGTCGATGATGGGCTTCTGCTCCGCCACCCCCGGCATCTGCGAGCTGGAGGGCGTGGCGTCGAACTCCGTGTGCAGCGCCACCACCGGCTTGCCCGACCCGTAGGTGGCGATGAACGCCGTGGGAATCCCCGAGATGTTCCGCTCGATCTCGAAGCCCGCCTGCTCCAGTATCTCCGTCATGAGCCCGGTGGTGCGGAACTCCTGCATCCCAAGCTCGGCGAAATAGAAGATGTTGTCGCCGAGGAGGGCGATGTTGGTCCCGTTCTCCTCGACGGCGTCCATGGCGAACTGCTTCTGTTTCGAATCGTTCATGGTTTCCTCCCGCGGGTGCGGCTGGCCGGTGCCGCGTGAGGCGGTTCCGGCGACCGGCCCTATTTGCATTCGCGGATCTTATTACAAGGAACGCGGCGAGTCGAGAGAACGGAAATCGGGGTTTGGCGTGCCACCGTAACCGTCGCCGATGCCCGAATCGTCATACCGGGCTTGACCCGGTATCCTCCTCCGCGTCATACCGGGCTTGACCCGGTATCCAGGCTTTGAGGCTCGCCGGTCTTGCGCAACTCGAACGGGCATTCAGGCCGCGGACGGCGCGCCCGGCGCCCTTGCCCACCTTTTCCGGACGTTATAAGTTCCCTCCCATGCCGACGAATCGACCCGTCATCCGGGGCGCGGCCACCTCCCTCGCGCACACTCCGACTTTGGTCCGCTACGGCTCGAAGCCGTTCCGGGAAGCCAACGCCCGCCCGGAGTTCCTGGCCGAGCTGACGCGTGGCCTGTGGGGCTACGACGAAGCCTGCCGCTACCTGCCCAACCAGGTGTTCATCGGCAGCCAGTCGCCGGCGCGGCTGTGGGAGGTGGAGCAGCCCTGGTTCGACAAGCTGGCCGAGGCGGACGGCGGCGATGCGCCGTTCGGGCACATCATGGAGGAACGCCGTTTCCTCGCCCTGCTTGCCTGCGCGGATCCGTTCAAGCACGTGCTGCTACGCGAGCGGTTCTGGGAGGAGATGGGGCCCGTGCTGGCGGAATCGCCGCTTACGGCGCCGCTGGCGTCGGCGGCGCCGGCACTGCTCACCGACGCGCAGCTCGACGTTGCGCTGGAAGCCTCCGGCAGCCTGCCGCTCTTCGCCGGCGGCGAGGGCGCGCCCGTGGGGGTGGTGAAAACGGGCCATTCCGAGGACGAGGCGCTGTCGGCCGCGGTGCTGCTGGAGAACCTCTGCTGCAAGGTCTCCGGCGCTCTGGCCGTGCACGAGTTGCTGGACCACGTGGACGGCCTGGGCGTGAGCGACGTGGACCTCGTGCTGAGCTGCTCGGAGGAGGCCGTGGGCGACCGCTACCAGCGGGGCGGCGGCAACATGGCCAAGGCCATCACCGAGTTCGCCGGATGCGACCTCGGCACCGGCATCGACATCAAGGACTTCTGCGCCGCGCCCATTCCCGCCATGGTCATCGGCGCCTCGCTGGTGGAGAGCGGCGTATTCGAGAACGTCGTCGTGGTGGGCGGCGGGTCGCTCCCCAAGCTCGGCATGAAGTCCCTCTACCACCTGGAGCAGGGCATCCCGGTGCTGGAGGACGCGCTGTCCGCGGTGGCCGTGTGGATCGGCCGCGACGACGGCCGCAGCCCGACGGTGAACCTGCAGGCCGTCGGCCGCCATCCCGTCAAGGCCGGGGCCGCCCTCGACAAGCAGTTCCGGGAGCTTGTCCTGGAGCCCTTGCGGCGGCTAGAATGGGGCGTGGACCGGCTCGACCGGGTGGTGACCGAGCTGCACAACCCGGACATCACGGTGTCCGCCAAGGCCGGCGACGTGGCCGCCCGCAACTACAAGATGATGGCCGCCATGCTGGCCATGGCCAAGGAGATCGACCGGAGCGACATCGCCAGCTTCGCCCGCGCCAAGGGGGTATGCGGCTACGCCCCCACCCAGGGGCACATCGCCTCCGGCTTCGTCTACGTGCCCCACGCGCTCCGGGAGATGGCCGCCGGCGCGATTCGGAACTGCATGCTGGTGGCCCGCGCCAGCCTGTTCCTGGGCCAGATGACCGAACTGACGGACGGCATGTCGGTGCTGATCGAACGGAACGGGGGATAGACGAAAAGCGAGGAGAAACCCATGACCGCACAACCCATCACCCTCAACGGCAAGAAGCTGATCATCCTGGGAGAGCGGGACGGCGTCCCCGCCCCGGTCATCGAGCAGGCCATCGCGGGACTGGGAGGCGAGGTCGCGTACGCCGCCACCCAGTGCTTCGTCTGAACAGCCGCTGGGGCCATGGACCTTGAGGATCAAGGTCGAATCAAGGAACTCGCGGAAGAATTCGGAAAGGACGGCATCGTCGTGCTGCTCGGCGCCCCCACCACCGAGAGCAGCCAGGTTCAGTTCGAGACCGTCACCACCGGCGACCCCTCCTACGCCGGACCCCTCGCCGGCATCGAACTCGGCCTCCCGGCCTACCACGTCTTCGAGCCCCACGTGAAAGCCGCCATCGACCCCGACCAGTACGCCGAAAACATCGAGATCCTGGAGATGGGGCTGGACGCGGACGCCATCGTAGACGCGCTGGCGGGGATGCGGGCGGGGTAGACGCGGATCTCGAGCGTGCCGACATCCACGCCTGCTTGGCATTCGCCGCTGACCGAGAGGCTTGAGCCTTGGCCCCGGCCCTTGTGTCAGTAGCCTCATGAACCACAGCGAGATCGTCAGCTTTCTCTGGAGCGTCGCGGACCTGATCCGGGACAGCTTCAAGCGCGGGAAGTACCAGGATGTCATCCTGCCGCTGACGGTGCTGCGCCGGCTCGACTGCGTGCTGGCGGACACCAAGGAGGCGGTGCTCAGGCGCCAGGCGGAGTTGAGCCAGCGCGGGCTGCACGACCTCGACGGGGCGCTGCGCACGGCATCGGGCTTCGCCTTCTACAACACCTCGCGCTACGACTTCGACAAGCTGCTGGGCGACGCGCCGCAGGTGGCGGCGAACCTTCGGAACTACATCGCCGGCTTCAGCGGGAACATGCGCAGCGTGCTGGAGCACTTCGACTTCGACAACACCATCAGCAAGCTCGAAGAAGCCGGCCTGCTGTTCCAGGTGCTGGAGCGCTTCAAGAACGTGGACCTGCACCCGGACCGGATCGACAACCCGACCATGGGGACGATCTTCGAGGAGTTGATCCGACGGTTCAACGAGGCGCTGGACGAGAACCCCGGCGAGCACTTCACGCCCCGCGACGTCGTCCACCTGATGGTGGACCTCATGCTGGCCGGAGACGAGAGCCTCATCGCCGCTCCGGGCGCCATCCGCAGCGTGTACGACCCCTGCTGCGGCTCCGGCGGCATGCTGATGATCGCCAAGGAACACGTCACGGTCGGAGTGCGGCGAAACGGCGGCGCGACCGGGACGGACCTGCTTCGACCCGCCATCAACGCCGCGGCCGACATCCACCTTTTCGGACAGGAAGTGAACCCGGAGACCTGGGCGGTGTCCAAGTCGGACATCTTCATGAAGGACCCGACGGGCCGCGACGCCGAGAACATCGCCTTCGGAAGCACCCTGTCCAACGACCGCCACCCCGGCCAGACCTTCGACTACCTGATCGCCAACCCGCCTTACGGCAAGGACTGGAAACGGGACCAGGAGACGGTCGAGACGGAGCACCAGCGCGGTCCGGGCGGACGCTTCGGGCCGGGCCTTCCGCGTATCAGCGACGGGCAGACCCTGTTCCTGCTGCACATGCTCGCGCACGCGAGGCCGCCGGACCAGGGCGGCGCGCGCATCGCCATCATCATGAACGGCTCGCCCCTGTTTACCGGCGACGCCGGCAGCGGCGAGAGCGAGATCCGGCGCTTCATCCTGGAGAACGACCTGCTGGAGGCGCTCATCGCCCTGCCCGAGCAGCTCTTCTACAACACGGGCATCGCCACCTACGTGTGGCTCCTGACCAACCGCAAGACGCCCGAACGACGGGGAAAGGTGCAGCTCATCGACGCCACTTCCCTCTGGTCGCCCATGCGCCGGAGCCTCGGCGACAAGCGGCGCGAGATACCGCCGGAAATGGCCGCGGAAGTGCTGAGTCTCCGGTCCGGTCACAAGGACGGCGAGACACGCACGCGCACGGAGGACGGGAACGAAGAGGAAGTGACCGTCAGCCGCATCTTTCCCACCACCCGGTTCGGCTTCCGCAAGATCACCGTCGAGCGCCCGCTACGGCTCAACTTCCACGCAAGCCCCGAGCGCATCGCCCGTCTGGACGAGCAGAAGGGCTTTCAGAACCTGGCGAAATCGAGGAGGCGCGGCGACGCCGGAGCCAGGGAGGAGGCCGAGGGCCGCGCGCGGCAGGAAGCCATCCGCACCATGCTCAAGCGGATGCCCGATACCATCTGCAAGGACCGCGAGGCCTTTCTTGCGGCACTCACGACGGCCACCACCAAGGCCGGCATCAAGCTGCCGGCGCCGGTGAAGAAGGCAATCCTCACGGCCCTCGCCGAACGCGACGAGAAGGCGGATATCTGTCGCGACGCGGACGGCAGGCCGGAACCCGACCCGGAGCTTCGGGACACCGAGCGCGTGCCGCTCCCGGAGGGAGAGGACCCCGCGGACGCCGATGGCGTGCCCGCCAGCGTCCGGGCGTTCTTCGAGCACGAGGTCAAGCCCCATGTCCCGGACGCCTGGATCGACACGTCGAAACGGGACCACCGGGACGCCAAGGTCGGACTCGTCGGCTACGAGATCAACTTCAACCGCTACTTCTACCGCTACAAGGCGCCCCGGCCCATCGCGGAGATCGAGGCGGACATCCAGGCTATCGAGGATGACATCCTGGAGATGTTGAAGGACATGCGGGCCGGTCAACTACGACACTGACCCGTGTGTTCGCGGGTTTCTTTGAAAACCCCATGTCAGGACCGGCGGGCCATCACGCGGCTCAGGGTTGTCAACGCGAAGGACGGCTTGCCGACTTGATAATTTCAGGCAGTTCTTTCAGTCCTTCAACGGGTCCTTTGTAGCTGATTTTCTTGCACGGCCTTGATCCGTCCTCCTGGAGCACTATATCTAACTCGGCCTTTGTCCCCTTGAATCGGTCGGCCAAATAGTTGGCGACTACGCCAAGGGCAAGAGAGACAGCCTCAGGATTCTGCAACCAGAGCGCAGCAGATACCAGGAGGGTCGGCGCGACCCATTTGGACGAGGCAGTGCGACTGGTCGGCAGTGTCTGCCCTTCCCGTTTAATTATCGAAACTGGTATCTTGTTCTCTTTGAGCAGTTTCACTACCGGGCCTGTCAAAGATACCCGTGCGAAGGCGTCCTTGGATGTAAGGGTGTCAAACCGATCGGGTAGGATACCAATGCCCTTGGGCGGCGAGCAGCCCAACTCCTTCAGTTTGCTTGAAACGTTGGGGTAGTTGGAAATCTGGACGCGAGGGTCCCGAAGTTGCTCCAGGTGGAAGATAAATGCGTCAATCGGTTCCGGTGCCGCTATTGGGTGAGTTTTGGCCTCGTAAGCGTCCACTAACTTCGCGAGCCGTTCAAGCTGGCCGAACGCCTCGCTACCCGGCTCAGCGCCCATCAGCGCTTCAATTTCAGCGACAGCGGCCCGATGATCCGCTTCGGTCTTGATCCGTCTAAGATCCATAGTCTGCCTCGTACTTCATATCTTCGATGGGTCCGAGATCCCGTCATACTCCCTGTGGTTGCCAATAAAACGAACAAGCATCAAACGGGCGGGATAGTTTACCCATACGATCAGCCGGTACTTGTTGCCGGCAATGTTGAACACCACCCGGTTGTTTGCGAGGAAGCTCGCAGAGCGAAACTGTGCCTTGATGTCTGCCGGCGTCGCCCAGTCGGACTTCTCCACTTCCTTGTACCATGAACGGAGGGGACCCTCAGCATCGCTACGGCTGGGCCGCTCCCAAAATTCCTTCAACGCTTTCCGGCTGACGATTCTCACGGCTGTCCATTCCTGACCGTTTGATACCTTACAGCAGTCCGTCAGCCGAAACAAGCATCTGGCGACAACCTGTCCCCTCAAAATTACAGGGAATTATAAAGAATAGTTGACGGCGCCGATTCGCGCCGGTAGGCTGGAGGGGCGAACCTAGCGCCCCTGGGCAGCGGGCTTCTGTGCTGCCCCTTCCTTCTTCAACTTCCGATCCGCCGCCCGGAACATCGCCCGCGCCAAGTCGCGGGCATCCTCCGGCATCGGGCGGTGTTCGGGCTTCGGCTTCTTGGCGGGCTTTGTAGGCATCGGGCGACACTACCAGAAAGCGGAGACTGGAAGCAACGGGTTCCGGGTGATAGGATGGGAGGAAAAGGGGAGCCCGATGGAACGCAACATGTCCTTGATCCGCTGGATTCTGGAGCACGTCGAACAGAAAACCACGCTCTCGCCCGCGCCGCTCCCTGTCTGCAAGAAGTTCACCCCCGAAGAGATCAGCTACCACATCAAGCTGTGCGATCAGGCCGGATACCTCGATGATGTGGAGGTCGTATCCGGTGCCGAGGAACGGTTCCCGCGCTACGAAGTGGGCAGCCTGACGTGGACGGGGCAGGAAGCCCTGGAAAGCCTTCGCAGCTAAAACCGCCCTTGGGTCATGGGCACCACCCGCGCCGCCGTCCGCCGCCATAAGGTCGTCCGTGGCCTTGCCGGATCAGTAAGGCTGTCAGGTCGGACCCGTCCGCCAGCCTGATTCCCGCGACCACGCGTCCGGCGTACTTGCCCTTCTGAACGTCGGTCAGTACCACCCGCTTGCCGATCCGGACGCGCACGAAGTCGCGGGCCACCTTGGCCTTGACCTTCTCGGCTTCGCACTTGCCACGGAGTTCCGGGGTATCGACGCCGCGGACGCGAACGCTGCCGTTCCAGGTCATGCCGGGCCACATGGCGGCTTCCACCTTCACCGTGTCGCCGTCGTAGACGCTCACGACGCGGGCCGGAACCTCGATCCCCGCGCCGTGAGCCAAGCCTGACGACAACAGCAAGACGAGAATGAGCATGGGAACCTCACTTCGACTTGGCGCAGATTGCCGCGCTCTGGCCGTAGAGAGCCTTTCGACTCTTCCAGTTCTTGCCACGGACAATGGGCTCCAAGGCCCGGACGGACCTCTCCGTGGATTTCTTCGTCATCAGCTTCATGAGGGATAGCGCCTTCGCTTCCCCCAGTGTCTTGTCCAGTCCCTGCTGCCGAACTTTTGCCAGAAGGCATGGCTCGATGGCGTGTTCGATGATCTCCGCACGGTAGTCGGGCGCCTTGGCCTTGGCCGGTGTCGCGCCTTGCCCGTCCACGCACTTCACCGCTTCGGCGATGGCTAGGTCACGCTTCGTGAGCCGTCCCCAAAACTGAGCGAGCAGATCGGCATGCTTTTCGACGCGGTTGCTGTCGTAGCGGCGGTAGCGGTCGCGGTGAGAGCCGACGCGGCTGTCCAGCATTTCAAGGCTGGTCCCCTGCACGCGCTCGCCCCAGTCAACCGCGTCCTGGTTGATCTTCGCCGCTTCGTGGAACAGCGCCACGCATTTTTGCGGCGTATGGGCGAATGCCGAGGCATACGAGAACAAGACCACCGTGAGGGTGGCGAGAAGGGCGCGCATGGAACACCTCCTTGGCGGGGAACCCGGTGGGTGTTCCGTTGAATCCATCCCGGTGGGCAAGGCGCCGTTGCTGAGCCGCGACCCGGCGGGATTGCCGGGCCGTTGACCCATCATCAGCACAGGCTGGTGAATGTTCCGCGTATTCACCCAGGTGCGGGAAGCTACTCCGCACCATGGACGGGCTCTTGTATTCCGCGAAGGACCCGACACAGGGACCTGCGCTGAATGATGGGTCGGGTGCGAGACTAGACCGGAACGGGCCGGATGGCAAGGAGAAACTTGCGGAACTGGAGAGCCGTGATACACTGGCCAGAACGACAAAACCCCCGGCTGCAACCAGGGGCTCTATGTCGTCCTTGTCAACCGAGGGAGTTGGCAGGGAGGTGCCTACAAGGCGAGGTGTGTCATGGCGTGACCCCTCCCTTGTAACGCATCCCGTGTACCCTGTCAACCACCTCCACAACTAGACGCGGAGGTGCCTTATGGCGTGGTTCACGGAAGCCGAGTTCAACTACCGCATGGATGTGGCGGATGACCGCTACAGCACGGCCATCCAGAGGCAGGCCGCTCCCAACGAACAGCCGAGTCCGTTAACCGGACTGGCGCGCGTTGTTGTTGCGTGGGAGCTTCTACATGAAGCATGGGAGCACGAAAAGGCGAAGGCGCGCGCGGAGATGACGAGAGCTTAGAACACATCGCTGCCAGCATCCGCTACCGGCACGTCCTTGTCCGGCGCGCCGGTGAGGTCCTGGAGCCGGAGCCGCTTCCCGGTGAACCCGCGGGCGATAGCCGCCATCTGTTCCAGGGTGTCCCTGGACCGGACGTTGTGCCGCCCGGAGAACTCGTTGACATACCGCTGAAGGTGCTTGGCGCTCATCTTGTGGTAGGTGCCCTTGTAGCCACGCTTGAGCAACGACCAGAAGGACTCGATCCCGTTGGTGTGCGCCATGCCGTCCACGTACTCGCCGACCGAGTGCTTGACGGTCTGGTGGTTCGGCAGCCCCTGGTAGCCCTTGTGCTCGTCCGTGAACACGCGCGTTCTCGGGCCGGTCTGATCCAGCACGAACTCTTTCAGGGTCAGTCCATCGGCGCTCTCTATCACCTCGGCGCTGACGGTGTTGGTGTCGCGGTCCTTCATGCCAACCACCGCGGTCTTGCCCACGGCTCCGCGCCCGGCCTTGGACTTCTTGCTGGAGTGCTTGTTCTTCTCCTTGCCGCCCATGTACGTCTCGTCCACTTCGACCGGGCCACGGAACGGCTTGCCGCCTTCGGCGTTCCACGTCTCACGGATACGGTGAATCATGAACCAGGCCGTGGGCTGGCTGACCTTCAGGTCCCGGTGAATCTTCATGCTGGAGACGCCCTTCAGGTTCGTGGTCATCAGGTACATGGCGACCACCCACTTGCGGAGCGGGAGCTTGCTGGACTCCATCGGGGTCCCGACCTTCACGCTGAAGTACTTGCGGCAGGTCCGGCAGCGGTACGGCATGGGCTTCTCGTTGGGAACCTCATGCGTGTCGTCGGACCCGCAGTGCCCGCAGTACCGGCCAGCAGCCCACCGGACGCCCTCGAACCAGCGGCGCGCCGCCGCCTCGTCCGGGAACATCTCGAACAGCTCGAATACCGACAACCCCTTGCGGTAACTCTTGCCCGGTGCCTTCTGTTTGCCCATTGCCGTGCTCCCTTGAGTTGATGTAATGAGCATACAGGATTACGGAGGGGCTGTCAAGTATTCTTTATAATTCCCAAATTACATGTCAAATCAACTAGCGAGGCTTCGCCTCAGACCGACGAGGGGGTAAGGGGATTGGCTCCGGTCGCTTGTAGCAGGGATTGAATCCCTGGTCATGGGACCTTGCAAGGTCGGACCTCAAAGGGTCAAATGGGCATAAAAGCCCGAAGCAACCGGAGCCGGACATGAGCCTACCACAAACCGTAGCGGAAGTATTGCGCGATCACGTGACGCTGGAATACGAGTCGGTGGATCGCCTGTACTTGAACCTGTATGTGCCGCAGTTGCAGAGCGTGGGCGGGGTAGTGGGGTATCTGCACAAGCACCATGGCCAGCGGTTTGCGTCGACGGTGGCGCTGGCGCCCAAGAGTCGGGAGTTCGTGCAGGCGGTGAAGGACTTTGCGGAGCGGGAGCAGATCGAGGTGGTGCACTTCAAGAAGGGCCAGCGCAAGGACGAGGTGACGCAGGAGTACCTGGGGCGGTTCAAGGGAACCGAAGGGGTTTTGTACATCGGGATAGCGCAGGAGAAGGCCCGTGTGATGCGCACCGAGCGGCGCCGGAACCCGGACACCGGGGTCACCTATCCGTGGGTGGTCTCGTCTACCGCGATGGTCAACCATGTGTATTTCTATTGCGTGGACAAACAGGCGGGGCCGTTCTTCATCAAGTTCTGCACCTACTTCCCGTACAACGGCAAGCTGTGCCTCAACGGCAACGAGTACGCCAAGTGCCAGTTGCGCGAGCGCGGCATCCCGTTCGAGGCTTTGGACAACGGCGTGCGCTGCTGCGGAGACCCCGAGGCGCTGCAACAGATCTGCGAAGGCTTCGATGCCGCTTTCATCGACAGACTGGCGCGCAAGTGGTTCGATCGCCTGCCGCATCCGTATACGCCTCAGGACCGTCGCGCCGGTCTGCGCTACGACATCTCCATCCTGCAAGCGGAGTTCAGCCTGACCCAGGTGCTCGACCGCCCGGCCTCGGGCCGCGTCTTTTTCGAGGACGTGATCCGCGAGAACCTCGATCTCGGTCGCCCCAGCCAGGTGCAGTTGATCTTCCAGCGCCGGGTCACCCGGCGCACCCCCGGTCGGTTCCGTACCCGGGTCATCACCGCAGGCGTCACCCCTTCCTTGCACGTGGACTACAAGCACTCGCGCATCAAGCAGTACCACAAGGAAGGGCAGGCGCTGCGCACCGAGACCACCGTCAACGACACCTATGACTTCGCCCTGGGCCGGCGGCTGTCTAACCTGGCGGCGTTGTGCCAGGTCGGCTTCACAGCCAACCGTCGTCTGTTGCAGATAGAAACCATCAGCCACGACTGTGCCCTGGGTGAAGACGAACTCCAACGCCATCAACGCGGCCTGGAGTTCCACGGACAACGCGCCTCGGCCCTGCGCTTCGCCGATGAGCGCGTGCAGGCTCTGATGCAGGCCCTGCTCTTGTTCACTCTTTCGGCCCGCGGCTTCTCCAACCGCGACCTGCGCGGGCACCTCGGTGCACTCCTGGGCCTCGATCCCAGTCCAATGCGCCCGGGCCGAATGAGTTACGACCTGAGACGCCTGCGCCTGCACGGCCTGATCGAGCGCATCCCCGGCGCCTACCGCTACCACTTGACCGAACACGGCCTCAAGGTGGCGATGTTCTACACGCGTGTCTACAACCGCATCCTTCGCCCCGGCCTGGCCCATCTTGCGCCCGACGCCGTGAGCGGCAATACCAAGACCCATCGGCGCTTTGCCGCCATCACCAGGAACCTCGATGCCATTTGCGATGAGGCGAAGCTCGTCGCTTAAACTACCGAGCGTTACAACTCGCGATGGCCTACGATAGTATTCATGTACGAACGAAGTCCAGTTCAAATATCTTGTCTTCCTGAGTCAAGATCCTGTCGATCAAGGATTCTAGTTAGGTGCCAATTTTCTGACGCCCCCGTTTGCGCTTGTCGCACTGGCTACGGTACCATGACTTCGTCTGGGGGCTCAGTGTGCTTGGCGAGCAGTCACAGGCAGCCGCCGCAGAGAAAGACAGGTGAAAGAGTAGCCCCATGAACCACAGCGAGATCGTCAGCTTCCTCTGGAGCGTCGCGGACCTGATCCGCGACAGCTTCAAGCGCAGGAAGTATCAGGACGTCATCCTGCCGCTGACAGTGCTGCGCCGGCTCGACTGCGTGCTGGCGGACCCCAAGGGGGAGGCGCTCAAGCGCTAGGCGGAGTTGAACCAGCGCGGACTGCATGACCCGGACGGAGCGCTTCGCACGGCCTCGGGCTTCGCCTTCTACAACACCATCAGCAAGCTCAATGTCCTGGATCGAACACCACGAGGTCAGTGAGCGTCTGGCTTCTGACGCACAAGCGGCCCTGCGCGAAGGTCGGAAGCAAGAAGCTTTCGACTTGTATGCCCGTGCCGCCGATGCCGAGGTAAGTGCCCTTGCCGACCTGGACGCGTCCAAAACGCGGACGCTCGGCATCTCTGTGGTGAGCGCGGTCTCGCTGCACTACAAGGCCAAGCAGTTTGCCCAAGCCGAGGAAGTTGCGGTTCGGTGGCTGGACCACGCTGCCACCCCCGCGTTCGCCAGGAACCAGTTGAGAAGCCTTCTTCAGTCTATATGGGGAGTCGCTCAAGACAGTTAGCCACTTCAACCTTGGTGTTGCACTTGAACTGAGATTGAAATGCCTGTTGGCTGCCGGCCCGGGGCATTGTCGTAAGAATCCCGACCCAGCCCATCCTCTCAAGATTGGAGTCTCCGGTAAACCCGGGGCGGTTCAGGAGGACATGCGGACTGGACTTCCGGCCAGTAGTTGACTGGCCGGCCTTCACTCACAGGGAGTGGGTGGCCGCGAATCAGGCAAGCACACCGTATGCGCCTCGACCGGCACGTTTTCCGCACCCTCCCCCGCACCCTCCCGCGTCAAGACGAAAGACGGCCTCAAATTGAGAACGAAAGCAACGTCAGAAATCGTCCGAAGGGTGAGATTCTTTCCACTCAGCAGTTGGGATACGTAGCCGAGAGTGCAGCCCAGGCGTTCCGCCAGTACTTTTCTGGTCACGCCGACTTCCTCCAAGACCTCAACCATCGTCTCCGTGACATCCAGGATCAACTCTTCCTGCTGAATCAAGCGTTCAGACTCGTTATCGCGCTCACGCATGGGCATCCCTCCTTGCTGTGTAGTCTTCTAGTATTCTCGCCGCGGTCTCCAGGTCCCTTCGCCTATGGTTGGGTTGTTTCTTGCGAAGGGCATGGGCAATGATGAAGTTCCCGCCTGGACGAAAAGCCCCGATGAATCTGAGCTGGTAGGACTTGAACTCAAACAGAGCCCACCCATCTACATCGTCGAGCTTCTTGAATCGGTCACGATTCTTGATATTCCCGAATTTCACCAACCGACGGAAGAGAGCCAGAACCCTGTGGCGGTCCTGATCTTTTTGCCGCAAAAAGAATTCCCGGGCAGGGCTTTTACCGGAATCGTCCGTCGCCCAAACGACCCTACCCCACTCACCTTCTGCTGCAACCAGATCACCCGCACTCAAAACATATTCGCCTCGTACCCAAGATACATATGTTTAGCTAAATCTAAACCGGAGGTCAACCCCCTACGCCCTTTTTTGCCCTCCTGAACCTGAACTCTCCGGCCCAGCACCTAGCGGTGGAGCGTAGCGGATCTGCGGTTCTCCATCAGTTTTCCATCCAGGCAGTTTCTCCGTTTTTCCCCAGTCCTCGAAAGAGCAGTATACCAGTCGGCCTGTTCAGGGCAGATTCAAACTGAGGAAGTACCCAACCAGCCGAGGCATGGGTCAGGGGGAGCCGGGACGTTTGTGGGGGAGAAGGCGTTTCCAGCGGTTCCAGGAGTCGTCTGGGGAGGGTTTGTGTTTGGGGTGCTTGTGCTGAAGCGTCCGGGCACTGTCGACGAAGCGCAGGGCCATGAGCTGACTGGTGGCGTCGTCGATGAACACGATCAGGGTGCAGGAAGGCCCCCGGTCCTCGAACCACCGGTGCGGAGAGCCGTCGATCTGCACCAACTCGTCCAGTGCTTGGCGCCGGGGGCGGCTCTGATGCACCCGCATCCCCCGGCCCCTCTGTGTCCACCACAGCCCCTCTTCGACCATCCACATGCACAGGGTCTCCGCCTACACCCGATGGCCGTACACTTCCCGGAGCTTCTCCGTTGCCAGGGTCGGTGAGAAATCCTCGTAACGCTCCCGCACCAGCGCCAGCATCTCCGCTCGAACCTCCGGCGCAATGGCGTTGTTCGCCTTGCACCCCCTGTGCCCCGAAATCAGCCCCCTTGCCCTCAACTCCTGTGAAGCGGATTTTGCGGCGATACCGCTAATAGCAACTGTCGGCAGTTAGCAGGCTATGCCGACATCTGTTATCCTACGCAGATGGCCGATCAACTCGATACCAACCAGCTACGGGAAGCGGGTCTCGGCACATTCTTCCGGCCGCGAGACCTTGCATCGCTGGGAGTCTCGCATCGCCAACTCCAGAACTTGGTTTCCAGGGGGCTCGTCGAGAACTTCGGGCACGGGCTTTACAGACTCTCCGAGGTCGAACCAACGGAGCTCGAGACCCTCGCGATGGTAGCGGCAGCCGTCCCCAACGCCATCATGTGTCTGCTGACGGCGCTTCTCTTTCATGACATCGGGACCCAACTGCCTCATCAAGTCTGGATCGCCATCGACCGCAAGGCCCGCAAGCCCACCCATCCTCCCGCCCAGGTTCGCATCCTTCGCTTCTCTGGTGCGATGCTCGAATACGGCGTGATGCACAGGTCGGCGCTGGGCGTGCCGTTCCGAATCACCTCACCGGCCCGAACGGTGGTGGACTGTTTTCGCTACAGAAACAAGTTCGGTCTCGACATCGCCATGGAGGCGCTACACGATGCCGTTCGCTCAAACATCACGACTGTGAGTGAAATCGTGCGCGCTGCCGAAGTCTGCCGCGTGCAGACGGTCATTGACCCATACCTTTACGCACTGGCGAGATGATGCCCCAGGTGCAATCGTAAAGGTGCGGACAGAATAGAGCCAAATGCTGATCCATAGATTGAACGTCGCCGGTCTCCTGTCATTCGGACCTGTGGGCGTCGATTTGCCCTTGGAACCGCTGAACGTCCTCATCGGACCGAACGGATCGGGGAAGTCCAACTTCCTGGAGGCAGTTGCACTCCTGCAAACCGCACCGCGCAGCATTACGGAATCGATCTCACGTCTCGGCGGATTTCGGGAGTGGTTGTGGAGCGGTCCCAATGCGCCGTCATCCATCACAATGGAAACCACCGTCGGCTATCCGCCCTCCGGCACCCTGAAGCATTCCCTTACGATTGCCGGACGAAACGGCCGTTCGGAGGTCACGAACGAGCGGGTCGAGCCGTCGGGGACCCAAACCGACGAACGCGCCGGCTTGTCCTACTACCGCCCTCCTCAGGATGCGGCGACTGCCTCGGAGATCGCAAAAACAACCGCCGAGGCGCGACGAAAGGACGCCGAGCGAAAACAACGCCCCGGTGAGTGGTCAACCCCGCGTGTTGCTTCACGACTTCGCCCAGGCGCCGTGGACTTCGCGAGCGAGGTTGAACCGGAAAAGTCGTTCCTGGCCTGGGCTGCAACTCCCGAATACCCGGCCCTTTGGCATCTGAAAGGCGAGTATGAACGCATCCGCCTCTACCGGCGTTGGTCCTTCGGCCTTGCCACGAGCTTGCGCCAACCGGCGAGCGCCCACGAGCGCTCCGATTTCCTCAACGAAGGATGCACCAACTTGGCACCCGTGCTGTCCAACTTTCCCAGCGACAGCAAGAGGCAACTCATTGCAGCTTTGAGAAAGCTCTACGACGGGATCGTAGACATCAAGTGCCCGGTGGTAGGGGGTACGGTGACCCTGTTCCTGGAGGAATCCGACAACCGGGAGATACCCGTCACGCGGCTGTCGGACGGGACACTCCGATACCTTTGTCTGTTGGCGATCCTCCTGCATCCTGAACCGCCGCCGCTGATCGTGATCGAGGAGCCGGAGCTCGGGCTCCACCCGGACTTGTTGCCGACGTTGACCGACCTGCTGGTCGCGGCATCCAAACGCAGTCAACTGATCGTGACGACCCACTCGGACGTGCTTGTAGACGCCTTGACCGACACACCGGAGAGCGTCGTGGTCTGCGAAAAGCACGACGGACAAACCGAGATGAGACGGCTTGACAAGGATGATCTCACCAAGTGGCCGCCGGACTACACACTCGGCAATCTCTGGAGTTCCGGCCAGTTGGGAGGAAACCGTTGGTGACAGCAACGCTCTACATCGAGGGCGGAGGAGACAACCGGCGCCTGGACGCGCAATTTTCGTAAGGGTTGGACGGGCTGGACTTGCCGGCCGCATGCCCAAAGTGGTGCGAGGCGGCTCACGGACACAGACGTTCAACCGTTTTAGAGAGATGCCGCGGGACGGGGTACAGGTGTTGTTCCTCTTCTCCTCGTAGACAGCGAAAGCCCGGTCAAGGCTGGTCACTCAGCTTGGCAACACCTTCAATCCACGACGGCTGGAACAAGCCCGTCGGCGCTGGTGAAGATGCCTTCCTGATGGTCCAAGTCATGGAAACTTGGTTCCTGGCCGATCACGATGCGTTGCGGCAATACTTCGGCTCACGCTTCGCGGAAAATGCTCTTGGGAAATGGGCCGAGTTGGGGCACGTACCCAAGGGAACCGTGCTCGACGCCCTTCGCAAGGCGACGGCGAGGTGCAGTATTCCAAGGGCAGCGTCTCCTTCGCGTTGCTGACACGGACTGATCCAGCGCGCGTTGAGGGCGCTAGCCCGCACGCCAAAGCACTCCTGAACTGGTTCAGTCTTTGTGATCGTAGGCGCGGAGACGTACAAGCCCTTGCAATAGTGCCCAAATAGCGTGTGTGCTACGATGACCGGATGGAGAAGGAGAAGCATATTCGGGCTTTCCTGGGGTTCTTCACCAGCCTTTTTGCAGAACGAGGTGCGGAACAAATGTGGCCAGAGGTACCAGCAGGGATTTGGTTCACTGGCGCGGCTCTTTTCTTTCTGACGATTCTAATAACGAGCTATCCTATAGTCCTGACGGGGCCTTGGGCACTTGTCCGGAGGCTCTTTGGGCGAGCGCTCAAGACGCAACCGCCACGGGATTCGACCGATGAGAGCGACGCTACCGCCGCAGCCGTAGACTACCTCGGTGCTGGTGCTATCGTTGACGCCTATATCGCGCCAGCGACCCGCGACATGCCAAGTCATATCAAAATAGGCGTTCGGAAAGACTTCATCGATCGGTTCGACAAGATGACCGGCGCGAAGCTCGGGGAGTACCAATACAACGCGGCTCTGTTGCGTCAGTGGATGGAGTCGAACGCCGCACGATTCCTGGTCGAAAAGCGTCATGAAATGCTGTAAATCCCCTGACATTCTTTAGCATCCATCCTATGGGATGGCTCTGTAGTTGCCCTTCGCACAAAACGCTCGTCGCCCTCCGCGTCAGATTTCGGTTGCAAGACCCTACCGCATGCCTGTATAATGTCGGCAATTTGAAATAAAATGCCGACTTTTTAGACGATGACCATCATTGACCTGGACAAAGACCGCCTTCAGAAGGCTGGCCTCGGTGTCTTCTTCCGTCCGAGCCAGATCGCCGACTTGGGGATTACCTTCGACCAACTCGACCAACTGGTCAAGGCGGGGGCCGTCGAGCGGATCCAACGCGGACTTTACAGGCTCGCCAGCGCTGAACCGACCGAATACGCTACCGTAGCCGCGGTCTGTGCTCGTGTGCCCAACGCCGTCGTTTGCCTGCTTACGGCACTCAACATCTACGAGATCGGCACCCAGCTTCCACACCAAGTCTGGATCGCCATTCACCACAAGGCGAGACCTCCCAGGCTGCCGCAGTTCCGTACCCGCCTCGTCCGGTTCAGCGGCGCTGCCTGGACCTATGGGGTTCAGAACACCGTGTTCGAGGGGGTTCCGGCACGCATCACCTCTCCGGCTCGCACGATCGTCGATTGTTTCCGATTTGAACACCTGATCGGGCGAGAGACCGCGCTTGAAGCCCTGCGCGACGCCCTGCGGGAACAAAAGGTTACGGTGGATTCGCTGTTCCGAACACTTGAGGAACTACCTTCGCGCCGTCTGAGCACCGCCCTGGAGGTCGGCGTCGAATGAGCAACGACGTTGCGGCATCGATCAGAGCCCGCTTGTACAACAAGTCGAAAAAAAGTGGTGAGGAGTTCCAACTCCTCCTTGCCCGGTACGCCTGCGAGAGGTTCCTTTACCGCCTCGGCGTGTCGCCGGTGCGTGACCGGTGCATCCTGAAGGGAGCCACTCTACTGTCCGTCTGGATGGAGGACCCCTATCGCGGCACCCGTGACGTCGATCTGTTGGCCTTCTGTCGCAGCGATGAGACGTCCATTCGAGAGACTGTGGCTGCCATCTGCACAGTCACCTGTGCCGAGGATGGTTTGATCTTTGACCTGAATAGCATACGGGTTTCGTCCATCCGCCCAGGACAACCCTATCAGGGCCAGCGCGTCAAGCTGGTCTGCCGCCTCGGACAAGCACGAATCCCCACCCAGATCGACTTCGGCTTCGGCGATGCCATCACACCTGGCCCGCGAGAAGCCAGAATGCAGACGCTGCTCGACGGCCTGCCCGCACCTTCCCTCCAAGTATATCCACTGGTTGCGAGCATTGCCGAAAAGATCGATGCCATGGTGCGACTGGGGAAACTCGATTGTTGCAAAAACCACGGCTGAATTTAAGAGTCAGGCGCGGGGCGTGAGGGCTGCGAGGGCGTGACGCAGTTCTGCTTCGAGATTCGGATTGGTATTCATCGACAGGATGAGCTTGCCGGCGGGGCGAATGATACGTCCGGCTCGTTGAATGAGGGTACGGCGCAGGGTTCCGATTTCGCGGAAGCACCACAGGGCGGGGCGCTTGGCTGTGGTGGAACGCTCACGGGGGTGGATTCGCATCTGGAGTTCGCGGGTGAGGTTGTGAGCGAGGATGCTGGCGAACATGTACAACTGGTTCCCGACGCGTGTTTTGACGGGCACGTAGCCCATTTGGCAGTGGGACTTCAACTCGGCGAAGATACCCTCTTGGGATCCCCGTCCTTCGTGGAAGAGCGCCACGTTGCGTGGGCGGATTCTCTTGTTGGTGACGATGACCTTGAACTCGTACCCATGGGAGACCGGCTTGAAGAGGTCGAGTTGGATTTCCTCCTTGTCCTGGTATCGGACGGGTTTTCTGATGAAGACGAAGCGATAGCGGGTGTTCCAGGACTTGGGCTTCCAGCGGGTCTCGAAGTAGCCGAGTCCATTGGCCATGGGCCGCCATCGTTGTCTGCCTTCGATCATCCCCTTCAGTTCGGCCAAGCGCTCGAAGGGCACCGAGACGGTGAAGGTGACACCCAGGGAGTGAAGCCGGTCGACGATATCCCTGCTGAAGAAGGCGCTGTCCATGCGCACCTCGATCCTGGCCCGGGGCAGGCTTGCGCGCACGGTGCACACACAGCCCTGGATGAAGGCATCGGCGCCCTTGGAGTCATGGACGTTTCCCGGCCGATGGTGCACGTCGAGCACCTGGTCGGTCTGGGCCACGGTGCAAAACAGGGGGTAGTAGCTGCGCGCCCCTTTCTTCTTCTTGTTGAACCCCACCGCGGTGCCCTCGGCGTGGCGCCCGGTGCTCAAGACCGAGCCGTCGAAGTCCAGGGTGATAGTCGCGAAACCTTCGGCCACCAGGCGCTCGATGACCACCGTTCTCGACTCGGCGCGGACGTTGTCGACGCTGCACGCGTCGGCACTCTTCAGCGAGCGGCTCACGGTAGACACGTCCGGCAAGCGTTTCAGCCCAAGCAACCGCCGGACCAGTTCATCATCCCGGTAGTACGCCAAGTCTTGCAACTGTCGGTGTCCGATGATGAGATGCACCACCAGCAGCAGCAACACGACGTGGTGACCGTAGATCGGATTGGCTTTCAGGTGGCGGAAGCACCGCCCCAGCCGCTCCTTGAGACCCAGGTGGGAAAAGAAGCACTGAAAGAGGATGAGCCCCGAATACGATGTCAGTTTCTGCGGCTCGAATCGAACCTCCATGCCCAGCGTGGCTTTACCTCGAACCGCGGTTCTGCTAAGTTTCATTTCGTGGTCTCCGTTTCATCGGGTATTGGGATGATACCAACGATGATTATATCAGTTTCGGAGACCACATCCTTGAGCTCACCTCGTTTTGTTCGAAAAAATGTCGCAACAACCCCCCTCGATTTTATCTCACGGGCGGCTGTGGCTTAGCTTCACAGATGGTGAGCCTGAGCTATTTGCCGTATGACACCGGAGAGCCTTTGTAGGACGGCCTGAGCGGGCTCTTCAAGAGGGCGTTTTGCAACTGACGGGGAAACTCAACAGTCGCATGAAGGATTTCCATGACATCTGGGCGCTCTCGGAAACGTTTGACTTCAACGGCGCAGAAATGCACGAGGCGATCCAGGCATGTCTTGCGCGGCGTGGCACCGTCTGGCCACCGCACACCCCGGATGCCCTGACCCCAGAATTCTACTCCGACACCAAACGGGACGACCTTTGGAAGCGCTATCGACAAGAGAAAGCGCTCCTGGCACCACCGCCCGAGGCATTCTCGGTCATTGGAGACCGAGTACTGCAATTCGTAGCGCCGGTCCTTGAAAACATTGTGCTGGGCTCACGGTTTGAGTGGCATTGGCAAGCTGGTGGACCTTGGCAACCGGCTTCCGTACAAGACCCCATGGTCCATCGCCATTCTTGAATCGAATTCGCGGCCACGGAGGCTACGTGACTCATCAACAAGAGCACAAATATCCCAACTTGGTGGAGTGCTCGAAACCTTACCCACACTACAAGGACTCCGTAGTCGAGTGGTTGGGGCAGATACCAGTCCACTGGGAGGTCAAACGGCTAAAATTCGCAGCAGACATCATAGCCGGACAGTCTCCTCCGTCTGAGGTCGTATCTACGTTTTCGAATAGGTTTCCCTTTTTACAGGGAAACGCTGAGTTCGGAAGTATCAACCCGATGCCCCAACTCGCGTGTGAGGGGGCACCTAAAACGGCTCAGGTGGATGACATTCTACTCTCCGTTCGAGCGCCAGTCGGTGCGATAAACATTGCCGATCAGGTCTACCGCATCGGTCGTGGCCTATGTGCAATCCATCCTACCTCAGTTCTGGAGTCGCGCTTCACCTACTACTTGCTATTGGTGCTCCGCGATGGCCTCAGGTCCCAAGCAACGGGCAGCACATATGACGCAGTGACGGTAGGAAGTGTCGCGAACCTAAGTATCGCGCTGCCGCCGCTGTGGGAAGAGCGCGCCATCGCGACCTTCCTCGACCGCGAGACGGCAAAGATTGATGCGCTGGTGGCGAAGAAGGAGCGGCTGATCGAGTTGCTCCAGGAGAAGCGCACTGCCCTCATCACACGGGCTGTCACCAAGGGGCTCGACCCTGACGGCAAGATGAAGGATTCCGGAGTTGAGTGGCTAGGAAAGATCCCAGCCGCTTGGAAGGTCGCTCCCGTGTACACGCGTTACAAGGTGGCGCTCGGCAAGATGCTCGACGCGAAACGGATCAGTGGAAACTACCTGGGACAGTATGTCAGAAACATTGACGTCCAATGGGACTCTGTGAACACGGACGACCTACCCCAAATGGATTTCAGTCCGGAAGAACGAGACCGCTACAAACTCGAAGCAGGCGACTTGCTCGTTTGCGAAGGTGGTGACGTCGGTAGAACAGCTATCTGGGAAGGGAATGTCGGAGATTGTTTCTACCAGAAGGCTCTGCATCGTGTAAGGCCGCATTCAAACGAAGATATTCCCCGTTTCTTCTACTACGTCATGTACGCGCTGGCCAAGGGCGGCGTCTTCGTGGCAGGAGGGAATCCGAATACGATAGACCACCTTACGGCAATCCAGCTCTCGCACTACCGCTTCCCCTTCCCTCCCTCAGAAGAACAAGCAGCCATCGCCATTTTCCTCGACCATGAAACTACCCGAATTGATGCCCTCATAGACAAAATCCGTGCGGCCATCGACCGCCTCAAGGAACTCCGCGCCGCCCTCATCTCCGCTGCCGTCACCGGCAAGATCGATGTCAGGGACGAAGCGGACCCAACACCCGGAGTCGCCCCATGACCCCCGTCGTCTCCGAACGCGCCTTCGAGGACGCCATCGAGGCGGCCCTCCTCCGCCACGGCCCGGACGAGGTCCCGGGCGAACCCGCCATCGCCGAGGAACCCACATCCTTCGGCGACCCCTGGATGCAGCCCGGCGGCTATCACCGGCGGCGTACGGACGACTACGACCGGGAACTTTGCCTCCTGCCCGCCGACGTCGTGGACTTCATCCTGGCCACCCAGCCCAAGGAATGGGAGAAGCTGTCCCAGCACTACGGCGCGCGGGTGAAAGAGCGGTTTCTCAAGCGCCTCTCGTCCGAGATCGAGCGCCGCGGGGCGCTGAGCGTCCTGCGGGGCGGCGTGAAGGACATGGGGTGCGCGTTCCGGCTCGCCTTCTTCCGCCCGGCCAGCGGGCTCAACCAGGAGACCCGGCGGCTGTACGCGGCGAACTTCTTCGCGGTGGCGCGCCAAGTCCGGTACAGCACGAGGAACGAGAAGAGCCTGGACTTGGTGCTGTTCCTGAACGGCATCCCGCTCTTCACCGCCGAACTCAAGAACCCGCTCAGCGGCCAGACCGTCGAGGACGCCATCCACCAGTACAAGACCGACCGCGATCCGCGCGGGGAGCCGTTGCTGGCCTACGGCCGTTGCCTCGGCCACTTCGCGGTGGACACGGACCTGGTCTATGTCACCACGCACCTGGCCGGGGCCAAGACGCGCTTCCTGCCCTTCAACCGGGGCAAGTTCGGCGGCGCCGGGAACCCGCCGGTGCCGCCGACCCGGGACGGCTACGCCACCGGCTATCTCTGGGAAGAGACCTGGGCGCGGGACAGCGTCCTGGACCTGGTGCGCCAGTTCGTCCACGAGGTCGAGGAGGAAGACGACAAGGGCCGCAAGACCGGCAAGCGCTCCCTCATCTTCCCGCGCTACCAGCAGCTCGACTGCGTGCGGCGGCTCGTGACCGACGCGCGGGTCATGGGGGCCGGACACCGCTACCTCATCCAGCACTCGGCCGGGAGCGGCAAGAGCTTCACCATCGCCTGGCTCGCTCACCAGCTCTCCACGCTGCACGGGCCGGATGACCGCAGGGTCTTCGACACCATCGTGGTCATCACCGACCGCAGGGTGCTCGACCGGCAGCTCCAGGCTACCGTGCGGCAGTTCGAGCAGACCCTGGGGGTGGTGGAGAACATCGACACCACCTCGCGCCAGCTCAAGGATGCGCTGGAGTCGGGCAAGACCATCATCGTCACCACGCTCCAGAAGTTCCCGGTCATCGCCCAGGAGATCGGCGAGTTGCCCGGCAAGCGCTTCGGCCTCATCGTGGACGAAGCGCACTCGTCGCAGTCGGGCGAGAGCACCAAGAGCCTCAAGGCGGTGCTGTCGCCGGCGTCCCTCGAAGAGGCCGAGAGCGAGGAATCCCAGGCCGAGACGCCCGAGGAGGAGATCGAGAACACGATCCTCGCGGAGATGCAGAAGCGCGGGCGCATGCCCAACGTCTCCACCTTCGCCTTCACCGCGACTCCCAAGAACAAGACGCTGGAACTCTTCGGGACGGAACGCGAGGACGGCTCGTTCGCGCCGTTCCACCTGTACAGCATGCGCCAGGCCATCGAGGAGGGGTTCATCCTCGACGTGCTGACAAACTATACGACCTACGAAGCCCAGTGGCGGCTGCTCAAGACCATCGCGGACGACCCGCGCTACGACAAGCGCAAGGCCGAGTTCCTGCTGAAGTCCTTCGTCGAGCTTCATCCCCACGCCATCGGCGAGAAGGTGCGCATCATGGTGGAGCACTTCGCCGAGGGGGTGCAGGACCGGATCGGCGGCCGGGCCAAGGCCATGATCGTCACCCGCTCGCGCCTGCACGCCGTGCGCTACAAGCTGGCGGTGGACGAATACCTGGCCGAGCGGGGCTATCCGTTCAAGGCGCTCGTGGCGTTTTCCGGGACGGTCAGGGACGGCGGCGCCTCCTACACGGAGGCCGGGATGAACGGGGTGCGGGAGACGCAGACCGCCAGCACCTTCGAGGGACAGGACTACCGGTTCCTGATCGTCGCCAACAAGTTCCAGACCGGTTTCGACCAGCCGCTGCTGCACACCATGTACGTGGACAAGAAGCTCGGCGGCGTGAACGCGGTGCAGACCCTTTCCCGGCTCAATCGCACGCACCCCGAGAAACACGGCGCGGTGGTCCTCGACTTCGCCAACGAGGCGGACGCGATCAGGGACGGCTTCCAGCCCTACTACGAGACCACGCTCCTGTCGGAAGCCACCGATCCCAACCTGCTCTACGGCATCCAGACCCGGCTGGGCGAGTTTCCGGTCTATGCGCAAAGCGACGTGGACGGCTTCGCCAGGGTCTGGTTCAACGCCAAGGCCTCCCAGGACCGGCTCCATGCCGCGCTCGCGCCGGTGGTGGAGCGCTTTCAGAACCTCCACCGGGACCAGCGCCAGGAATTCCGGGGACACCTCACCGACTACGAGCGGCTCTACGCCTTCCTTTCACAGATACTGCCCTTTGCCGACGCCGACCTGGAGAAGCTCTACGTCTTCGCGCGGCACCTGCGCCGCCTGCTGCCGCCCGACCGGGACGAACTGCCGCGCGAGGTGCAGCGGAACATCGACATGGAGTCGTACCGGGTGCAGCAGACCGGGAGCGGCAGGATCGGCCTCGACCGCAGCACGGGCGTGCTCGATCCCATCGGCCCCAAGGACCCCGCGGGACCGGCGCCGGAAGAGCTGGAGACGCTGTCGCGCATCATCGCCGCGCTGAACGAGCGCTTCGGCCTGAACCTCGGCCCGGAACACCGCGTCACCCTCGGCCGGATGATGGACCGGCTCGCCGGCGACGCCGCCCTGGACGCCGCGGCGCGGGTGAACACGCGCGAGAACGTGCGGCTGACCTTCAACCACAAGGTCGAGCAGGTGATCCAGGAGATCGTCGATTCCAACTTCGACCTGTACAAGCGCATCACCGACGACCGCGCCTTCGGCGACGTGGTCAAGGACTTCCTCTTCGACCAGTACCTGCGCGGCCACCGAAGCGCCGAGGACCTCATCAAGCAGGGCGAGTCCAAGACCCTGGAGTTCAAGTCCACGCTCCGCTGGAACCTCAAAGAAGACCGCAAGGACGACAAGCAGATCACCCACGCCGCCCTCAAGACCATCGCCGCGTTCCTCAACACCGAGGGCGGCGACCTCCTCCTGGGCGTCGCCGACGACGGCGCCGTGGTCGGCATCGAACGCGACCGCCTCGACAACGACGACAAGTTCATGCTCCACTTGGCCCAGGCCGTCCGCAACGGCCTCGGCCCCCGCGCCGGCACCTGCATCGACCCCAAGGTCCAGATCGTGGAGGGCAAAGGCGTATGCGTGGTGAGCTGCCAGCGGAGCCCGGAGCCGGTGTTGTTGAGGTGGAAGGGGGTTGAAGCGGCGGCGGACGGAGACTTCTTCGTGCGGAGCGGTCCGGGGACCGTCAGGCTGTCGGAGGCGGACGCTGACGCGTTTATTCGGACGCGGTTCCCGCAGACCGTTGACACCCGGGCCTGAGAATCCCTACAGGGTCGGGACGAGCCGGGATTGGATGATGCGGGCGTCGCGTGTCAGCACGGTTGCGCCGAGAAGCTGCGCCGAGGCGACGATGACCCGGTCAGCAGGGTCGCGATGAAAGGCCGCGGGAAGGGCGGCCACGGCCGCGGCAACCGCGGGTGAGATGCCGACCCGCTGCACCAGGGGCGGGGCGGTGGCGGCCTCGAGCCACTCCCTCAGCGGCAAATGAAAGGAGAGCCGCTTGAGATTGTACAGCGTGGCAATCTCCCACAGGCTGATGTCGGACACCCACAGCGGATTCTCGGGAGCGGCCTGTCGAAGGACTTCTTCCTGCTCCGCCGAAAGATGGCGGTCCGCGCCCATCCAGTCAATCAGAATGTGCGTATCGAGGAGCGCCTTCACCCCGTCTTCCCCGCCTCGGCCTCCCAGAAGTCGGCATCCAGGACCGGCCCCACGATATCTCCGTGCACCTCCACCGTTCCAAAGAGCGCATGCTGCGGGTAGCGGTGCTGCCTGGGGACCGGCGGGACGAGCTGGGCCACCGGCTTGCCGCGTTTCAGGATCGTAACCGCCTGTCCCGTCTGTACGACTTCATCGAGGATGGCCAAGCATTTTGCCTTGAATTCCGAGGCATTGATTTCTCTCATGTGACCAGACTATATGACTGGTCAAGGGAAATCAACGCAAGGTACTGAACCATAAAGAAGGAGGCTTGACATGGCGAACCACATCGAAGGACCGCTCTACTACGAGCGCATGGGGCGCACGGGGCCGGTGATGGCGTTCATCCATCCGAACCCGATGGACCAGTCGTGCTGGATCTTCCAGATGGCGCACCTGTCGACCTGGTACCGGTGCATCGCCATCGACATTCCGGGGTACGGGCGATCGCCCAAGGCCGCCGCCGGGCTGACCATGGATGACATGGCGGAGGCGTGCTGGGAGGCCATCGACGACGCGCTGCCCGGAGAGACCGCGGTCCTGGTGGGGTGCTCGGTGGGGTCTTCCATCAGCCCGTACATGTATCACCAGCGCCCGGACCGGACCGCGGCGATGATCCTGTCGGGGACCGGGTACACGCCCGAGAAAGAGTTCGCGAAGCGGCGCATCGCGGCCTATGGCGAAAAGGGCATCGGCTATCGCTGGGCGTACACGTTCGAGGACCTGAGCCCGGCGTTTCGCGCGACGCCGCTGGCGCATTTCTTCGCCAACCTGTTCGCGGAGCGCAATGACTTCGCCGACGTGGAGACGATCCTGCACCAGTTCCGGGCGATGCAGAAACCGGAGCCCGAGGGCCATCACTCGGGCATCGCCTGCCCAGTCGTCATCCTCAGCGGCAGCGAGGACAATTCCCACCCGACCGCGGCGGCGCTGCAGGAGCGCATACCCGGCTGTGAGATGAAGGTGCTGCCCGGCGCCGGGCACGCCTGCCAGATCGAGCAGCCGTGGCTGTTCGACCGCTTCATGATCGAGTTCCTCACCCGGCACGGGCTGTTTCCGGGAACGCCCAAGCCGGCGGCGGCCAGCTTCTGAACGGGACGCGGCTCGACCGCGGCCTCCCGTCATGGGGCGGCCGCGGTCCGTCTGCGCGCCAGCCTACCTGAGCTGCTTCGAGGCCGCCTGCAGGCCCACCCAGGTGCTGTAGCACATGGCCAGCAGCACGACGGTGAACGGCAGTCCGGTGGAGACCGTCATGGCCTGCAGCGCGCCCAGGGCTTCGGCCCCGCCCACCAGCAGCAACACCGCCGCCACCACGCCCTCGAAAGTGGCCCAGAACACCCGCTGGCTCTTGGGCGCCTCGGTCTTGCCGCCCGCGGTGATGGTGTCGATCACCAGCGAGCCCGAATCCGACGAGGTGACGAAGAACACCAGCACCAGGACGATGCCGATGAACGAGAGCACTCCGGCGAGCGGGAACTGCTCGGCCATCACGAACAGCTTGACCTCCTGGGCCGCCTTGGCCACCGACGTCGCCGGGTCGGCGATGACCTGAGAGATCGCCGTGCCGCCGAACGCGGCCATCCACAGGGTGCACACCACGGTCGGTATCAGGATCACGCAGATCACGAACTCGCGCACCGTGCGGCCGCGCGAGACCCGGGCGATGAACATGCCGACGAAGGGCGACCAGGAGATCCACCAGGCCCAGTAGAACGAGGTCCAGCCCTGGACGAAGTTGGAGTCGTCGCGGCCGAAGGGGTTCGACAGCGGGATCAACTCCTTCAGGTAGGCGATGCCGCCGCTCACCGCGGTGGCGAAAATATCCAGGGTGGGGCCGACGAAGATGATCACCATCAGCAGCAGGAAGGCCAGCACCATATTGACCTCGGACAGCACCTTGACGCCGCCGTCGAGGCCGCGCAGCACCGAGACGAGGGCGGTGGCGGTGATGACGGTGATGAGCACCACGATGGCCACCGCGCCGGTGCCCCAGCCGTACAGGTGGTTGAAGCCCGCCAGCGCCTGCATGGTGCCGAAGCCGAGCGAGGTGGCGAGACCGAACAGGGTCGCGAACACCGCCAGCGTATCCACCACGTGCCCCCACCAGCCCCACACCCGATCGCCCAGGATCGGGTAGAACGCCGAGCGCAGGGTCAGCGGCAGGTTGTGGTTGTAGGCGAAGAACGCCAGCGCCAGGGCCACCACCGCGTAGATCGCCCACGGGTGCAGCCCCCAGTGGAAGATGGTCGCGGCCATGGCCAGGTCGCGCGCGTCCGCGGCGCTGCCGGCGGCGGCGCCCAGCGGCGCCCAGTCGGTGCGCGCGCCGTTCTCCACCGCGGTGCCGCCCAGGGACGACGCGTAGTGCGACAGCGGCTCGGAGACGCCGAAGTACATGAGCCCGATGCCCATGCCGGCGGCGAACAGCATGGCGAACCAGCCGCTGTAGCTGAAGTCCGGGGTGGCGTCCTGGCCGCCGAGGCGGACCTTGCCGACGGGCAGGAAGATCAACAGCAGGGCGAAGATCACGAACAGGTTGCCGCTCAACAGGAAGAACCAGTCGAAGGTGCTGGTGATGGCCGGACGCAGCCAGCCGAAAAGGGCCGCGGCGTGCTCCTGGAGCATCAGCGCGTAAAGGATGAACAGGACGATGGTGAGGCCGGAGATCAGGAATACCGGATTGTGGATGTCGAGTCCGAAGGGGGTGATGTTGTCCTGACCGAGCTTGTAACTGGACTGCCGTGAATCATGATGCATGGTTGTCTCCACTGGCTTGGTTGTCGCCTGAAAGGGAGCCCCATGTGACCCTCTGACGTGTGGAGCGGGATGGCGGCGGACACCGTATCCGCATTGGCCGGGGCGATGGCGGGCACAAGACGGTAGAAAAACCGTTGGTATGAATGAGGCATTAGACTCGATACGCAGGCGGCTTGTCAAGCGCGCCCGATCCGCGCGCACGGAACCGACGGGCCGTCACCGTGCGTTGCGGGGCCTCGCGTGGACGGCCGGAGGGCGCTGTGTTAGCCTTTCGATAGAGACTGGCCCTCGATCGAACCGAATCCACGGGAGGCTCCTGACATGCATGAACCGCCTGCGAGACACCGCCTCGGAACGTTCGCCTGCACGCTCGCCGTCACGACGCTGGCCGCCGCCCTCCTCGCGGCGCTGTCGCTCGGCGCTCCCCCCGCCCACGCGGCCGGAAACACGCTCCAGCGGGGCAACGGCGCGGAGCCGGAAACCCTGGACGTGCACAAGTCGTCGGGCGTTCCCGCGGCCGGCATCCAGCGCGACCTCTTCGAGGGCCTGGTGGCGGAAGCCGCGGACGGCTCGCACATCCCGGGGGTGGCGGAGAGCTGGACCCTGAGCGACGACGGCAAGGTGTACACGTTCCGTCTCCGCAAAAACGCCAAGTGGTCCAACGGCGATCCGGTGACCGCTCACGACTTCGTCTTCGCGCTGAGGCGGGGCGTGGATCCGGCGGTGGGCTCGGGTTACGCCTTCATCCTCTGGCCCATCGCCAACGGCGAGGAGATCACCAAGGGCACGATCAAGGAGCTGGACCGGCTCGGTGTGGAGGCCGTGGACGCGCACACCCTGAAGGTGACCCTCAAGGCGCCGACGCCCTACTTCATCGGCATGCTCACGCACCCGCACGCCTACCCCGTGCATCCCGGGACCCTAGAGCGCCACGGCGACAAGTGGACCCGCGCCGGCAACATGGTCTCCAACGGCGCCTACCGCCTGGCCGAATGGGTGCCCCAGAGCCACATCCGCCTGGAGCGCAACCCGCACTACTGGGACGCCGCCAACCTGCGCCTCGACGCGGTGGTGTTCCACCCCACCGAGGACACGAGCACCGAGCTGAAGCGGTTCCGGAGCGGCGAGCTGGACGTCACCTATGACGTGCCCCCCGACCAGATTGCGTGGGTGGAGAAGAACCTCGCCGGGCAATTCCGCAACACCGCCTATCTCGGCACCTACTACTACGCCCTCAACCTGACCAAGGCGCCGTTCCGCGACCGGCCGGGGCTCCGCAACGCGCTGGCCATGACCATCGACCGGGAAATCCTCACCGGCAAGGTCACCAAGGGGGGCGAGATCCCCGCGTACGCCTGGGTGCCTCCGGGCGTGAACCAGTACGCCGGCGCGAAGGTTCCGTGGGCGGGCCTTTCCAAGGCCGAGCGCTTGGCCCGTGCGAAGAAGCTCTACGCCGAAGCCGGCTACTCCAGGGACAACCCGCTGAAGGTGCAGATCCTGTACAACACCAGCGACAACCACAAGCGCATCGCCATCGCCATATCGGGCATGTGGAAAAAGGCCCTGGGCGTCCGTACGGAGCTGTTCAACCAGGAATGGAAGGTCTACCTCACGACCCGGCGCGCCATGCAGTTCGACGTGCTCCGGGCCGGCTGGATCGGCGACTACAACGACGCCAACACCTTCCTGGAGCTGCTCAAGGGCGCCGTGGGCTCCATGAACCCCGCGGGATACGCCAACCCCGAGTACGACGCCCTCATGCGGAAGGCGGAGACGGAAGCCGACCTGGAAGTTCGGGCGCAGCTCATGCAGAAGGCGGAGAGCATTCTCCTGAAGGACATGCCCATCATCCCCATCTACCACTACACGACCCAGCACCTGGTGAGCCCGCGGGTCAAGGGGTGGGTGGACAACGTGATGGACGTGCACCCGACCCGGCACCTGTCGCTGGCGCCCTGACCGGCGGGACCCCGGGTTCCCCCGCGCGCGGCCCGCCAGACCTCGTGGACCTCCCTTGTGGACCTATGTGATACGGCGGCTGGCGTCGGCGGTGCCGACGCTGTTCATCATCATCGCCATCGCGTTCTTCATGATCCGGCTGGCGCCGGGCGGACCCTTCGACCGGGAGCGGGTGGTCCCGCCCGAGATCTCGGCCAACCTGAACCGCGTCTACCACCTCGACGAGCCCCTGCCGCAACAGTTCGTCCGCTACCTCAAGGGCCTTGCCCGGGGTGACTTCGGCCCGTCCTTCAAGTACCGCGACTTCACCGTCACCGAGCTGATCGCCGCCGGGTTCCCGGTGTCGCTCAAGATCGGCGTGCTGGCCATGGCCGCGGCGGTGCTTTTCGGGGTCGGCCTCGGCGCCTGGGCCGCGCAGCGGCGCAACTCGCTGGCGGACCACCTGGTCATGGGGGTGGCCATGACCGGCATCGCGGTCCCCAACTTCGTGGTGGCGCCGCTGCTGTCGCTGGTCATCGGCGTGTACCTGAACCTCCTGCCCGTGGGCGGCCTGGGCGACGGCGGCATCCGCCACCTGCTGCTGCCGGTGATTTCCCTGGCGCTGCCCCAGGTGGCCTACATCGCGCGGCTGTCACGCGGCAGCATGATCGAGGTGCTGAACGCCGACTTCATCCGCACCGGCCGCGCCAAGGGGCTCACGGAACGGCGCGTCGTCTTCCGCCACGCCCTCAAGAACGCGCTGACGCCGGTGGTCTCCTACCTCGGACCGGCCACCGCGGCCATCGTCACCGGCTCGGTGGTGATCGAGCAGATCTTCGGCATCCCCGGCCTCGGCCGCTACTTCGTCCAGGGCGCCCTCAACCGCGACTACACCCTGGTCATGGGCGTCGTGGTCACCTACGGCGCCCTCATCATCGCGCTCAACCTGGTAGTGGATCTGCTCTACGGCGTCCTGGACCCGCGGGTGCGGTCTCATGGATAGCGATATGAACCTGCCGTGGGGTGCGGCATGATCGAGCCGGGAACGGGAACCCGGAGCCGTCGGGCCGACGGCGGCCGCAGCCCCTGGCGCGACGCCGCGGCCCAGATCGGGCGGCACCGCGCCGCCATGGCGGGCCTTGCCACGCTCGGCGTCCTCGCCGTCCTCTCGGTGGCCGTCCCGATGCTCTCGCCCTACGCCATCGACGATATCTTCTGGGACGCCATCGGCACCGGCCCCACCCTGGCCGGGGGACACCCGTTCGGCACCGACGCCAACGGCCGGGACCTGTTCCTGCGCACGCTCTACGCCGGACGCATCTCGCTGTCGGTAGGGCTCGCGGCGTCGGTGGTGAGCGTCCTCGTGGGCGTCGCCTGGGGCACGGTCTCCGGCTACTTCGGCGGGGTCACCGACTCGCTGATGATGCGGTTCGTGGACATCCTCTACGCCCTGCCCTTCATGTTCTTCGTGATCCTGCTGATGGTCTACTTCGGCCGCCACGTGGTGCTGATCTTCGTCGCCATCGGCATGGTGGAATGGCTCGACATGGCGCGCATCGTGCGCGGCGAGACCCTCTCCATCAAACGCCGGGAGTTCGTCGAGGCCGCCCGGGCCATGGGCGCCGCGCCGGCGTGGATCGTCCTGCGCCACGTGATCCCCAACGTCGTCGGCCCCGTGGCGGTCTTCGCCACCCTCACCGTCCCCCGCGCCATCCTCTTCGAGAGCTTCCTGAGCTTCCTCGGCCTGGGCATCCAGGAGCCCATGACGAGCTGGGGCGTCCTCATCAGCGAAGGCGCCACCCAAATGGAAACCCAGCCCTGGACCCTCGTCTTCCCCGCCACCTTCCTCGCCGCCACCCTCTTCAGCCTCAACTTCCTCGGCGACGGCCTGCGCGACGCGCTGGATCCGAAGCAAAGATAGCCGCGAGCCCCCTCAAAACTCCCTTGACCGCCCTCCCCATCGGAGTATGATGGCCGCAGTCGATATCACAGGGTGTTCATATCGTGTCAGGCCATAAAGGAGGATCGACCATGGCTTCACTGCGTGACAGAGAGTCGATGGCCGTCGTCTCACCGGAACCTGCATCATCGGACTTCACCGGCGTGATCGACGGGACCCTGCAGCGGCGGACGCTGCTCAAGATGATGGCGGTGGGCGCGGGAGCGCTCGCCTGGCCTGGGGGCATGGCCTATGGCCAGAGCGGCGAGAAGGTGCTCCGCATCGCCATGACCTTGTCCGACATCCCGGTCACCACCGGGCAGGCAAGCGGCGGCGCCGAGGGCGGCCGGTTCATCAACCGGTCCATCTACGACGCGCTGTTGACGTGGGATCTCTCCCAGGCGGACAAGCCTTCGGGGCTGCTCCCCAACCTCGCCACGAGCTGGTCGGTGGACCCCAAGAACCGCAACCGCTGGACCTTCAAACTGCGCAACGACGTCAAGTTCCACGACGGCAGCCAGTTCACGGCGCACGACGTCCTGTGGAACTTCGAGAAGTCCATGAACCCGAACGCGGCGCACTACGACCGGCTTCAGGCGCGGAACGCCGCCAACTGGCTGGTCAGCGTAAAGAGCGCCAAGGCCATCGACGACTTCACCCTGGAAGTCACCACGAAGAGGCCCAACGGCACCCTGCTCTACGAGCTGGTGAACATCTTCTACTCCAGCCCGCGGCAGTGGGAGAAGCTCGGGCGCGACTGGACCAAGGTCGCCTTCGCGCCGTCCGGCACGGGACCCTACAAGCTGGTGCTGCTGGTGCCGCGCAACCGCGCCGAGCTGGTGCGGAACGCCGACTACTGGAACAAGTCCATGGTGCCGCAGCACGACCGCATGGTGCTGCGCCCCATGCCCGACGCCAACACGCGGGTGTCGGCGCTGCTGTCCGGCCAGGTGGACCTGGTGGAGGCGCTGCCGCCGGACGCCGTTCCCACGGTGAAGGGGGCCGGCATGCAGGTGACCACCAACGTCTACCCGCACATCTGGCCGTACATGGTGAGCCACCTGAAGAGCTCGCCCTTCAGCGACATCCGCATCCGCAAGGCCGCCAACCTGGCCATCGACCGGGAAACCCTGACGAAGTTCCTGGGCGGCCTGGCCGTGCCGGCGCAGGGCATGGTGACCCCGGACCATCCCTGGTTCGGCAACCCCACCTTCAAGGTCAAGTACGACCCGGACGGCGCGCGGAAGCTCATGGCGGAGGCGGGCTACAGCAAGAGCAACCCGGTCAAGGTCAACGTCACGATGTCCGCGGCGGGTTCCGGCCAGATGCAGCCGCTGCCCATGAACGAGTTCATCCAGGAGAACTTCCGCGAGGTGGGCATCAACATGTCCCTCTCGACCGTGGACTGGGAAGCCCTGCGCTCAAGGCGGTTCGCGGGCGCCGAAGGAGACCTCAACAAGGGCGTGGACGCCATCAACTACAGTTGGTCGATCCAGTACCCGGTATTCGGCCTCATCGGCCAGACCTATCACAGCGAGAACCGCGTCAAGGGCTACAACTGGGGCCACTTCGCCGACGCCAAGGCGGACCAGCTCGCGCGGAACGCGCTGGACGCCTTCGAGACCAAGGAACAGAACAAGCGTCTCGGCGAGCTGCACTCCTACCTGGTGGACAACGCGGTGTGGGTGTGGGTGGTGCACGACATGAATCCCCGCGGACTGGCCGCCCACGTCAAGGGGTTCATCCAGGCGCAGAGCTGGTTCCAGGACTTCACGCGGATCCGTATCGAGAGGTAGTGAGTGTTCCGTCCCGGAATCCGCGCATCGAAATGCGCGGATTTCCGGCACGGGACACGACACGGACCTTGGACGCGTAGCCAATGCTCTGGTATGTCCTGCGGCGGTTGGCGTACGTCCTGCCGATTCTGCTCGGCGTATCCATCGTCTGCTTTTCATTGCTCCATCTGGCGCCCGGCGACCCGCTGACGGCCGTCATGCCGGAGTTCGCTTCCGACCAGGTCATCGAGCAGATCAAGCGCTCCTACGGCTTCGACAAGCCGGTGCCGGTGCAGTACCTGCTGTGGCTCTTCAACGTGCTGAGCGGCGATCTGGGGCTGTCGCAGGTGGCCAACCGGCCGGTGCTGGACGAGATCGTCCCGGCCATGGTCAACACGTTCCAGCTCGCCGCCTTCGGCATCGGCCTGAGCCTCCTGGGCGGCATCGGCCTGGGCCTTCTGGCGGGCTACACGCGCCGGCTGGTGACCGACCGGGCCATCACCACCACGGCCATCATCGGCGTGTCGGTGCCGCACTACTGGGTCGGGCTGGTGCTGATCGCCATCCTCGCGGTGACCTTAGGCCTTCTGCCGGCCATGGGCAAGGCGCCGCCCAGCGGCGGCTTCGGCCTGAACGACATCCGCCACATGATCCTGCCGGGGGTCACCCTGGCGCTCATCCCCACGGGCATCATCGCCCGCAGCGTGCGCGCGACGGTCATCGACGTGCGCAAGCAGGAATTCGTCCAGACGCTGCAGGCCAACGGCCTGCCGCCCCGGCGGACGTTCCTCCACGTCATCAAGAACGCCTCCCCGACGGTGCTGGCCATCATCGGCATCCAGTTGGGTCACCTGGTGGGGGGCTCGATCCTGGTGGAGACGGTCTTTGCCTGGCCCGGCACCGGCTATCTCCTGAACAACGCCATCGCCTACCGCGACATCCCCGTGCTTCAGGGCACCATCCTGGTGCTGGCCACGTTCTTCGTGATGTTGAACTTCCTGGTGGACCTGGCGCAGCCGTTTCTCGACCCGCGCATGACGCGGCAGTGAAGGGCGCAGCAAGAGACATGAGCACCCCAGCAACCTATGCCGGCGAGGCGCCGGCCCGGACCGTCGAGCCGCACAAGCGCATCCAGCGCACCTACTGGCAGGCGGCGCGCCGGCGGCTGCTGCACGATCCGGTGTCCATGGGCTGCCTGGGCATCCTGTCCGTGATCATCGCCGCAGCGATCCTCGCGCCCTGGATCACGCCCCATGAGCCCTATACCTCCAGCATCGTCAACCGGCTGAAACCGGTCCTGACACCGGGGTTCGTCCTCGGCACCGACGAGCTCGGACGCGACATGTTCACCCGGCTGGTCTACGGCGGGCGCATCTCGCTCCTCATGGGCCTGCTGCCCATCCTCGTCGCAACCCTCGCGGGCAGCATCCTCGGCATCGTCGCCGGCTACTTCGGCGGCAAGACCAACATGGTGATCATGCGCGTGGCCGACGTCTTCTTCGCGTTTCCGTCGGTGCTGCTGGCGGTGGGCCTCGCCGGCGCCCTGGGCGCGGGGGTGTTCAACGTGCTGATATCGCTCTCGCTTGTCTTCATCCCGCCCATCACACGGGTGGCGGAGGCGGCCACCACGCAGATACGCGCTCAGGACTTCGTCGAGGCCGCCCGCGCCACCGGCGCGTCCGCGCCCCGGATCATCGTGGGGCACGTGCTGACCAACGTCGCCAGCCCCATCCTCACCTACGCGTCGAGCCTCATCGGGCTCTCCATCGTGCTGGCCTCGGGTCTTTCGTTCCTGGGGCTCGGCATATCGCCGCCTCTGGCGGACTGGGGGCTGATGCTGAACACGCTGCGCCAGTCCATCTTCCTGGCGCCGGTGAACGCGGTGCTGCCGGGCGTGATGATCCTCGTCGCCTCGGTGTGCTTCAACCTCCTGAGCGACGGCCTCCGCACGGCCATGGACGTCAAGCCGTGAACGCGACCCCGGCAACCGCGGACCCGCCCGCGCGCGCGGCAACGGACCCGCACGGCGACGGCCGCCCGATCCTCAGCGTCAGCGGGCTGCGGAAGTACTTCCGGTTGAGGGGCGGCTCGGGGGGCGTCGGGCCGGCGTACGTGCAGGCCGTGGACGGCATCAGCTTCACCGTCGCCACGGGGGAGACCCTGGGCGTGGTGGGAGAGTCCGGCTGCGGCAAGTCCACCACCGCGCGGCTGCTCATGCGCCTGATCGAGCCGGATGACGGGGAGATGCTGCTGGACGGGCGCGACGTCGGCGGACGCGACGGCATGTCCCTGCGCACGCTCCGGCGCAACGTGCAGATGGTGTTCCAGGACAGCTACTCCTCGCTCAACCCGCGCCACACCATGGCCGAGGAGGTCAGCTTCGGTCTGGCCGCCCGGGGCGTCAGGCGGGCGGAGGCGCGCCGGCGCGCCGCCGAGGTCCTGGAGTTCGTGGGCCTCGAACCCGCCATCTTCGCCGACCGCTATCCCCATGAGCTTTCGGGCGGCCAGCGGCAGCGCGTGAACGTGGCGCGGGCGCTGGCCCTGAATCCCCGCCTCCTGCTTCTCGACGAGGCCGTGTCGTCGCTGGACAAGTCGGTGGAGGCGCAGGTGCTGAACCTCCTCATCGAGATCAAGGAGCGTCTGGGCCTTACCTACGTCTTCATCTCCCACGACCTCAACGTGGTGCGTTTCATCAGCGACCGGGTGCTGGTGATGTATCTCGGCAAGGTGGTGGAGATCGGGCCGGTGGACAAGGTGTACGGCCACCCGGGTCACCCGTACACGCGGGCGCTCATCGCCTCCCGCCTCAGCATGGACCCGCGCCGGCGCATCGACGCGCCGCCGGTGGCGGGGGATCTCCCGAGTCCCATCAACCCGCCTTCCGGATGCCGCTTCCGCACCCGCTGCCCGCTGGCGGAGCCCGTGTGCGCGTCCGTCGACCCGGTGCTGGACCGCTTCGGCGCGGAACCGGCCCACCTGGCCGCGTGCCACGCGCTGGTGCCGGGCAGCGGCCACGGCCAGGCGCCGGAACGCGGCGCCGGAACCGCGCTCGAAACCGGGGGGAGCCGGCGGTGAGTACCGACGGCCTCACGCCCGCGGACGGCCGCGCCGGCACGTTCCTGTCGGTCCGGGACCTCTCGGTGGAGTTCCTGAGCGAGGGCATGACGCTGCGCGCCATCAACGGCGTCGATTTCGACCTGCACCTGGGCGAGACCCTCTGTTTCCTGGGCGAATCCGGCTCGGGTAAGACCGTGACCATGCGCGCCCTGGTGCAACTGCTGCCGCCCACGGCGCGCATCGGGGGAACGGTGTTGCTGGACGGCGTCGACGTCCTCGCCCTGGACGCGGACCGGCTGCGGGCCATTCGCGGCACCCAGGTTTCAATGATCTTCCAGGAGCCCATGACGGCGCTGGACCCGGTGTTCACCGTCGGCCACCAGATCGCGGAGGTGGTGGTGTGGCACGAGGGCATCTCGTGGTCGACCGGGCGGGCGCGGGCGCTGGAGATGCTGGAACTCGTCCAGGTGCCTTCGGCGCGCCGGCGGCTGGACGCCTACCCGCACGAGCTGTCGGGCGGGCTGCGGCAACGGGTCATGATCGCCCTGGCCTTGTCCTGCCGGCCCAAGCTGCTGCTGGCGGACGAGCCCACCACCGCGCTGGACGCCACCGTGCAGATTCAGATCCTGCTGCTGCTGCGGGAGCTGCAGCGCGAGCTGGGCATGGCGACGATCTTCGTCACCCATGACCTGGGGGTGGCGTGCGAGATCTCCGACCGGGTGGCGGTAATGTACGCCGGGCGCTTCGTGGAGACCGGCGCCATGGCCGAGGTCATCGACGCGCCGCGGCACCCCTACACCATCGGCCTCCTCAACTCCACGGTCCATGCCGGCAGCGAGCGCGGCAAGCTGGCGCCGATACCCGGCGCGCCCCCGGACCTCCTGGACATGCCTCCGGGCTGCGCCTTCGGTCCCCGATGCCCGAGGGTCGTAGCCGCCTGCCGCGAGCGGGTGCCGGACCTGGAGGAACTGGCCCCGGGCCGGTCGGCGCGATGCCCGCGCACGGGGATTCCGGATGGCTGAGGGAGACAAGAGGGGCGAACGGACATGTTCCTGCTGGGACCCTACCTGAGACGCGCCCACGCGCGCGCCGAGAAACGCTGGGCAAGAGAGGTCGAGCGGTGCGTGACGGTGGATCATCTCCGCCAGGTGATGGAGCGGCGCGTGCCGCCCATCGTCAGGGAGTACTACCGCGGTGGGGCCGACAACGAGATCACGCTCAGGGACAACGTCGAGGCGTTCCGGCGGGAACGGTTCAAGCCGAGGTCCGGGGTGCGGCTCGATTCGGTGGAGATGCGCACCGAGATTCTCGGGCACGAGATCGACCTGCCGGTGATCGCCGGACCCATCGGCAGCCCCCGGATGATCTGGCCCCGCGGCGAGGCGGTGGCGGCCAGGGCCGCGGGCGAGGCCGGGACCATCTGCACGCTCTCCACGCTGACGGGAACGGACCTGGAGGAAGTCCGGGCCGCCACGAAGGGGCCGTGCTGGTTCCAGCTCTATCTCGTCGGCGGACCGGAGGTTGCGGCCCGCGGCATCGAGCGGGCGAAGAACGCGGGCTACTCGGCTCTCGTCCTGACCATCGACACGGCCGTCCCCGGCAACCGCGCGCACCACGAGTGGATGGGGGCGTCCCGGGCCATCGGCGGCACGCCGATGCAGAAGCTGAGGTTCGCGCCGCAGATGGTGCGCTACCGCTCGTGGCTCAAGAGCTACTGCTCCGACGGCGGGATGATGCAGTTCCGCAACGTCATCCTGAACGACGGCACGCCGATGCCGTACACCGACATCGGCACGCAGCTACGAGCTTCCGCGGTCACCTGGGAGCACCTGCCGTGGGTGCGGGAAATCTGGGGCGGGGACAGGCCGGTGGTCATCAAGGGCGTGCAGTGCGCGGAGGACGCCTTGCTGGCCGCGGAGCATGGCGCGGACGCGGTCGTCGTCTCCAACCACGGCGGACGCCAGATGGACCGCGTCTACCCCACCCTGTACATGCTGAAGGAGATCGCGCCCGCGCTCAAGGGCTCCGGCGTCAGGGTGCTGCTGGACGGAGGCGTGCGGTCCGGTTCCGACTTGGTGATTGCGCTCGCGCACGGAGCCGACGCCGTGCTCGCCGGACGGGCCTACGTCTACGGGCTCGGCGCGGGCGGCGAAGCCGGTGTCCGCAAGGCGTTCGCCATCCTCAGGAAGGAGATCGAGGACACCATGCGGCTCCTGGGTTGCGGCTCGATCCACGACCTGAACGCCGAAACCCACCTCCTGCCCTATCCATTTTAGTCCTTGTTTTCGTCAACAGTTAATGCTTCACTTCGTGAATCAGCAATCCGCCACTTCGCGAAGTGGCGGTATCTGTCCCTTCGCGAATCGGAAATCATTGTTCTTTGCACTGGTTGATTTCAGCTATACCAATATTGTAATATCGCACCCTCCGCTTCACGGCATGAAGTCGCAGGACTAGTCTGCTGAGACCCGTGCATTCCCTTGGACGACAAGGTAGGCGCGTGAAGGGAAACCGTTTATGGGTAGACCAAAGGAGTTCGACGAGCACGAGGCCTTGATGAAGGCGATGCGGCTCTTCTGGGTCCATGGCTACAAGGCGACTTCCATACAGGATCTCGTGGACGGTATGGGCATCGGGCGGGGCAGCCTTTACGGGACCTTCGGCGGAAAGCGTTCCCTGTTCATGAGGGCGTTGCGCCACTACTACACGGAGCGCGCGAATTACTATGCGGATCTTTCGTCGTCGAAACCGCCGCGCCAAGCGGTGCTGAACCCGTTCGAGTTCGTCGCCGAGACGGTGCTGGATCAAGGTTCCCGCGACGGCTGCTTTCTGGTCAACACGGCGCTCGAGCTTTCGCCTCACGACCCCGAGATCGGGTCCGTCGTGGTCGACGGGTTTGCCGACGTCGAGGACTTCTTCCAGACCTCGATCGAACGGGGGCAGGCCTCCGACGAGATCTCGGATACCGTGGACCCGGCTTCCACGGCGCGAACCCTCCACACACTTTTCCTGGGTATGCTGGTGCTTGCGCGCAGCCGTCCGGACCAGGGACTGTTGCAGTCCATCATCAAACAGGCGGGCGACCTGTTGCCCGAGGCGGGCTAGGGCCCCGTCCCGCTAGGAACGGGCCGTCTCCCCCACCGCGTCCTTGACCAGATCCTCCGGCAGGTCGTCGAAAGAAGTGTAGTTGAGAGCGTACAGCCGCGCGTAGAGGCCTTTCCGCGCGGTCAGCTCCTGGTGGGTGCCGGTCTCGACGATGCGGCCGTCCTGCAGCACGATGATGCGGTCGGCGTCGCGGATCGTGGCAAGCCGGTGGGCGATGACGATGCCGGTGCGGCCTTCCAGCAGCGCGGCAAGACCGATCTGGATCTGCCGCTCGGTGTAGGAATCGATGTTGGCGGTGGCTTCGTCCAGCACCAGCACCCGGGCGTCCGCCACCAGCGCGCGGGCGAAGCTCAGAAGCTGGCGCTGTCCCAGCGACAGGTTGCCGCCCCCCTGTTCGAGCATGGTGTCGTAGCCGTCCGGCCAGCGCATGATGAACTCATGGGCGCCGACGATCCTCGCTGCCCGCTCCACGTCCCGGTCGGTGGCGTGGGTGGTGCGGAAGCGGATGTTGTCCCGGATCGTCCCGGTGAACAGGAACGGGTCCTGCAGCACCATGGCGATGTGCCGGCCCAGCGCCGCGGATGCGTAGTCCCGCACGTCGCGGCCGTCGAGCAGGACGGCCCCTTCCCACACGTCGTAGAAGCGGTGCAGCAGCGCCGTCGTGCTGGTCTTGCCGGAGCCGGTGGGCCCCACCAGCGCCACCGTCTCGCCGGGCTCGATGGTGAAGTTGACGTTCTTCAGCACCGGCAGGTGCTTCTCGTAGCCGAAAGTGACGTCACGGAACTCGATCCGGCCGGCGACGTCCTCGGGTGCGATGGCGTCGGGCTTGTCCTGGACGGCCAGCGGCACGTCCAGCACCTCGAAGATGCGCTGGCCCGAGGCCATGGCCCGTTGCATGACGCTGTACTGGATGGTGAGGGAGCGGATGGGGTCGAAGAACCGCTGCACGTAGAGCAGAAACGCCGCCATCACGCCGAGGTCCAGGGAGTCGTCGAGCACCAGGGCGCCGCCCACCACCACCACCACTCCGAGGGCCACGCCGGTCAACGTATCGACGATGGGCACCAGCACCTGGGCATACTGGGCCGACCGCAGGTGGGCATTGAGGTTCTCCGTCCCCTTCTCGTCGTAGAGATGGAAGTTGACGGCCTCCCGCCGCATGCCCTGCACGGTGCGTACGGCGTGAATGCCTTCGGCCAGGGCGCCGTTGGCGATGGAATTGGTCTCCCGCGCGTAGCGGAAGGCAACCCGGGCGCGCGGCAGCCATACCATGCGGACCAGCAGGAGCACCGGCACCACCGACAGCGTCAGCAGGCCGAGATCGAAGTCCAGCCACAGCATGATGGCGACGATGCCGAACAACAGCAGGAGATCGCCCAGGGCCGTGATGGAGTTTTCCAGGAACTCCTGGAGCGAGTACACGTCTCCCTGCAGCCGCGACATCATGCGCCCCACTTCGGTCTTGTCCATGAAGGCCAGGGCGACGTATTGCAGATGGGCGAACATGGCGCGGCGCAGGTCGAAGATGACCTGCTCGCCGGCGAAGCTCACGAGCCAGTCCTGGGTGAAGTTGGCCGCATAATTCACGAGGATCACCGCGAAGAAGACGGCGACGGCGAAGCCCAGCAGCCCGGCGTCGCCGGCAACGATGGCGTAGTCGATGGCGTAACGGACCACCAGGGGGATGGCCAACTGGGCGCCGGTGAAGAGCAGCAGGGCGCCGATGGCGGTGTAGAGACGCCGCCGGTAGGGATGGACATAGGCCAGGAAACGCCGTATCACGTGACGGTCGAAGGCAGCGCCGAACATCTCCTCGTCGCGGCTGATCTGCGAGCCCACCACGGCCTTCGGCGGGCGCGTCCGGCCGCCCCATGTCCTGGTCGGCGTCATGCTCCCGTCCCCTCCCGGGCGCCGGCTTCGGCCGCAAGGTCAACGACATCCTGGAGCGGGCCGTCCAGGGTCTGGAGGGCGAACAGCGCGGCGTATCTCCCGCGCAGCGCCACCAACTCGTCGTGGGTGCCGCGTTCCATGACGCGACCGTCCTCGATGAAGATGATCTCGTCGGCGTGCCGCAACGCCCCCAGACGGTGGGAAACGATGAGCGTGGCGCAGCTTGCGGTGTGCTCCTTCAAGGCTTCGCGGATGCGCTGCTCGGTACCCGCGTCGATGGCGGCCATGGAATCGTCCAGCACCAGCACCGCCGGCCGCAACATCGCGGTGCGGGCAATGGCCACGCGCTGCTTCTGCCCGCCGGACAGCGACACCCCGCGCTCGCCCACCAGGGTCTCGTAGCGGTCAGGCAACTGGTCGATGAACCCGTCGATCCGGGCGGTGGCCGCGGAGTCCCGGATGGCGCCGTCATCGGCCCACGGGTCGCCGTAGGCGATGTTGTTCTCCAGAGACGACGTGAACAGGAACGTATCCTGCTGGACCACGCGCACCGTCCGGCGCAGGGAGTCGAGGGTGACGCCGCGAATGTCCTGGCCGTCCACCGTGATGCGCCCGCCGGACACGTCGTAGTAGCGCGGAAGGAGATGGGCGATGGTGGACTTGCCGCTGCCGGGAGGGCCGACGATGCCGAGGGTCTTGCCCCGTTCCACCCGGAACGAGACTCCGCGGAGGACCGGCGGCGCCCCTTCGCCCGCATAGGCAAAGGAGACGTCCTCGAATTCCAGGACACCGTCCGTGACCTGCAGCGACGTCGCGCCGTCGCGGTCGCGTATGGGCGGCTCCAGGTCCAGCACCGCGAACAGCCGCGAGCCGCAGGTGGACGCCCTGGCGAACGCGTTCACCACCATGCCGAGCTGGCGCACCGGCTGCTGGAGAAGGGTCATGAAGAAGATGAACTCCGTCAGGGTGCCCACGGTGATGGCGCCGTTGATCACGCGCAATCCCCCGACCCACAGCACCAGGCCCATGGCGACGAAAAACGCGAAGTTCATGGAAGTAGCGGCGGAAACGCGGGTGCGGATGCGCCGGGCCGCCAGCGCCAGCGCGTGATCCGAGGCGGCCTGGTACTTGTCCAGCTCGTGGGACTCGGCGCCGAACGCCCGCACCACCCGGATGCCGGTGAGGTTCTCGTCCATGATCCGGCCGAGCACGGCCATGCGCTCCTGCAAGGCGAACCACATCTCCCGCAGCCGCAGCCGGGCGGTGGTGGAGCGCCACGCGACGAACGGCACGAAGCTGAGGCTCAGGACTCCCAGGAACACGTCCGTGGACAGCATCAGGTAGGCTCCCACCCCGATCAGCACGGAGAACAGCAGCAGCCGCAGCGGGCCCATGTTCATGAAGGAGCGCACCCCTTCCAGGTCCAGCATCCCGCGGGTGATGAGCTCGCCGGTATGGACACGGTCGTGAAAGGAGAAGTTCAGATGCTGCAGCTTGTCGTAGAAGGCCATCCGGAGCCGGTAGGCGAGTTGATGCCCGAGCGTTTCGCCGCAGTAGTTGTGGGTCAGGGTGAACAGGCCGCGCAGGACCGAGGCGCCCAGCAGCAGCAGCGCCGTTTCGTAGAGGACGTCCCGCGCTTCTTGCGCGGAGACCGACGCGCTCCCCAGCAGCATGACGGCGCCGTCCACGGCGTCGCCCAGGTACTGGGGGATCAGGAGCTGGAAGAACCCCGCCGCCACGATCGTCACCGCCGCCAGCGCCAGCCGCACCCGCCGCTGCGCGGCCAGCTTGAAGATGCGCCACACCACCGCGGCGTCGTCACCCGCGTCACGGTCCTTGTCGAGGGCCATGCCGGCGTACGTACGCGCGTATACGTACTTCCCTACGTCGGAGTCGATTCCGTTGCCGGAAGCCGGACCGTTTGCCGGCCTGTCGTTGGTCGCCATCTGTCAGGATGAAAGGGGGCAGGCTCTACCTCCGAGCCCGCGTGGCACGCGCGTCGTGCCTGATTTAATCTACTTGTAATAGTTCCTGGGCGGCCTCGGGTCAAATCTTCGGCGGCGCGGCCCGCGGGCGGAGGCGCCGGGGCCGGGCGGAGCTACCAGAACCGGTCGGCCACCATCATCACCGCGGCGAGGACGATCACCCCGACCACCACGGCCTGAAGCCGTCTCGGGTGCATCCGCTTGCACAGCGCGGCGCCGTAGTAGACCCCGGCCAAGGACCCCGCGGACATGAAGACGGCGGCGGTGAAATCGACGTCGGTGACGCCCTGACCCCGGCCGATGAACGCGTAAAGGGCCGACATCACCGTCATCAGGAGAAGCGCCACGAAGATGGACGTGCCGACGTAGCGGGACGTCTCCCGGTAGAAGAGCAGCAGCGAAGGAATGATCAGGATGCCTCCTCCGATGGACGTCATCCCCATCACCGCGCCCACCAGAAACAGGCACGGGAACTTCACCGCGGCCCCCCTCCTGGACGAGAGGAAGCGGGTGTCCAGCCGGTCGTAGTCTAACAGCAGCGCCACCAGCGCGAAGCAGATGGACGCCAGGACCATGTAGCTCACGATGTCCTGGAGCGTCTCGACCCCGCTCGGGGAAAGCGAGACCCGGCTCCACTTCACCGCCAGTGAGCCCGCCAGGATTCCCGGGACCGCGGCGAGAAAGAACCGCACGCCCACGTCCAGGTTGACGGTCCCCTGCCGGTAGTGCCGGACCGCGGCCCATATCTTGGTGAGGACGCCGTAGAGGCCCGCCGTCCCCACCGCGGCGATGGGCTCCAGCTTGATGACGAGCAGCAGGAACGGCACCGTGAGCACCCCGCCGCCGATGCCGGTCAGGCCGATGAGAAAGCCCAGCACGACGCCGGATACGAGGTAGAGGACGATGTCGGACAGGATGATGTCGGGCATGGTGGTTCCTGCCGACCGCGTCAGCGGGACCCGTTGAAAGGAACTGCGGGAAGTGGTGCTGTCGGGACCGGGAACGGGCTGAACTTCCTTCAACTTATGTCATTCTTCGCCGGTGCTGTCCAGGAGGACGCGTCAGGCCCTGTGCCGGGGAGGCCGAAGCCTCGTGCCCCGGCTTTCTGAAACGACGTGCACGAGGGGAAACGCCGGTTGACAGCATCCACGGACTGTCGTAATCCGAAACCGGCTCTTTCCCGTGCGGCACCGGCCCCACCCATGGATTTCGGCGTATTCGATCATCTGGACCGCGGCGACCTGCCGTTGAGGGACTACTACGAGGCGCGCCTGACGCTCATCGAGGCGTACGAGCGCGAAGGGTTCTACGCCTACCACGTGGCGGAGCACCACTCGACGCCGCTGGGCATGGCGCCGTCCCCCAGCGTGTTCCTCGCCGCCGTGGCCCAGCGCACCCGGCGGCTTCGCTTCGGGCCGATGGTCTATGCGCTGCCGCTCTACCATCCACTCCGGCTCATCGAGGAGATCTGCATGCTTGACCAGATGAGCGGCGGGCGCCTCGACATCGGTTTCGGCCGCGGCTCTTCCCCCATCGAGCTGGCGGTGTACGGGCAGAACCCGGAGGAGGCGCAGCGGATCTACGCCGAGGGGCTCGACCTCGTCCTGCGAGGGTTGACCCGGAAGACTCTGGACTTCACCGGCGAGTTCTTCACCTTCACGGACGTGCCCATGGAGCTGGAGCCGTTGCAGAAGCCCCATCCGCCGCTGTGGTACGGCGTCCATTCCACCGAGAGCGCCGAGCGGGCCGCGCGCCGGGGGCTCAACATCGTGAGCCTGGACCCGGCCGCTCCCACGCGGAGCTTCACCGACCGGTTCCGGGAGGTGTGGCGGGAGGTTCACGGGGAGGATGGGGCGGTCCTGCCCCGGATCGGTCTCGGGCGTTTCGTGGTGGTGGCCGAGGACGACGCCGAGGCGCTTCGCATCGCCCGCAGGGCCTATCCCGTCTGGCACCGAAGCTTCACGTTCCTTTTCCGGCTCCGGGGAAGCTCGCCGAGGCACCCGCGACCGCCGGATTTCGATGGGGTCATGGCTTCGGGTCAGGGCATCGCGGGCAGTCCGGATACGGTCCGGGCGTTCCTTCAGTCGCAACTCGACACCGCCGGCGCCAACTACCTCGTCGGCCAGTTCGCCTTCGGCGACATCTCCCTAGACGAAGCGCTGCGTTCGGTGGGTCTCTTCTCGGAAAAAGTGATGCCGGCGCTGGGTTGACGGGTGAGTCCAAGACCTGACCCCAACAGCCCCAACTCGTTGATATCAGAAGAGGATCTCCCAGCATTCCTCGAGCGAGGCCACTCCCAGCAGCTCGGGCTGCTCGACGTGCGGGAGCTGCCGGCGGTTGCCTTGGGGCAGCACGCACCTGCGGAAACCAAGCTTGCCGGCCTCGGCCACCCGCTCCTCGGCGCGGGTCACGGTGCGTATCTCGCCGGCGAGCCCCACTTCGCCGACGAAGATCATGTGGGGGTCCACCGGGCGGTCCAGCGCGCTGGAGGCCACCCCTACGGCGAGCCCCAGGTCCACGGCCGGTTCCGAGACGGTCACGCCGCCGGCGACGTTGATGAACACGTCCTTGTCGAAGAAGTTCATCCCCTTCCGCTTCTCCAGGATGGCCAGGATCAGGGCGAGGCGGTTGGCGTCGACACCGATGCAGGTGCGCCTGGGCAGGTTGAGATAGGACCGTGTCACCAGCGACTGTATCTCCACCAGGATCGGGCGCGTCCCCTCCATGCTGGGGACCACCACCGAGCCCGACCCTCCCAGGGGGCGCTCGGACAGGAATATCTGCGAGGGGTTGGGCACTTCCCGCAGTCCCGCTTCCTGCATCTCGAACACGCCGATCTCGTTGGTGGAGCCGAAGCGGTTCTTGACCGCCCGCAGGATGCGGAAGCTGTGGCCCCGCTCGCCCTCGAAGTAGAGCACCGTGTCCACCATGTGCTCCAGGACGCGCGGGCCGGCGATGGCGCCGTCCTTGGTCACGTGGCCGACGAGGAACGTGGCGACGCCGCTCTTCTTGGCCATGGAGATCAGCGCGGCCGAGCACTCCCGCACCTGGCCGATGCTCCCGGGTGCGGACGGGATGGCCGAGGTGTGCACCGTCTGGATGGAGTCCACCACCAGCACCGCGGGCTTGACGATCCTGACCTGTTCCAGGATGCGTTCCAGCGAGGTCTCGCTCAGCACCAGCAGGCTCGAAGACGCCAGCGAGATGCGCCGCCCGCGCATCTTCACCTGCTGTTCCGACTCCTCGCCGGAGACGTAGAGGCACGGCGGCCCGTCATGGCTCAGCGCCGCCACCGCCTGGAGCAGCAGCGTAGACTTGCCGATGCCGGGATCGCCGCCGATGAGCACCGCGGAGCCGTCCACCAAGCCGCCCCCCAGCACCCGGTCGAACTCCTCGATGCCGGAGCGCAGGCGGCTGTCGGTGTCCGCGGTGACCTCGTGCATGGGCGACGGCGCGCGCGCCGGGCCGGCGTCCCCGTCCCTGGCGGCGCCGGTCTGGGGCGCCACCGCTTCCTCCACCAGCGAGTCCCACCGGCCGCAGTCCGGGCACCGCCCCAGCCACTTGGGCGACTGGAAGCCGCAGTTCTGACACTCGTAGACGACCCTGGCTCGTGCCATGCCTGATCCCCTCGCGGCCATTCATCATAGGGTGGCAGCAACAGGAATGCCACTCGCACCCGGCGCACGCGTTCCCTGAGTGCAAGATGGACTCCCCGGCGCCAAGACTGTTAACATTCGGGAAGAAGAACATGGCCTCCTACCTGCACATCGACATGGACTCGTTCTACGTGTCCGTGGAGCGTGTCCTCGACCCTTCCCTGGAAGGCAAGCCGGTGATGGTGGGGGGCGGCAGCGGCCGCGGGGTGGTCACCTCGGCCTCCTACGAGGCGCGTCAATTCGGGGTCCGGTCCGCCATGCCCGGATTCCAGGCGCGCCGGCTCTGCCCGGACGGGATATTCGTTCCCGGCCGGCGCAAGGTCTACAGCGAGTTCTCCAGAAAGGTATTCGACCTGCTCCGTTCCTTCTCGCCCGACGTCCGTGCTTTCTCCATCGACGAGGGGCTGGTCAACCTGACCGGCACGGAACGGCTGATGGGGCATCCCATCCGCGTCGCCCACGAAATCATCGGCCGCATCAGGAACGAGTTGGGGCTGCCGTCGTCCGGCGGGCTCGCCACCCACCCCACCGTGGCCAAGATCGCCGCCACCACGGTCAAGCCGCGCGGGCTGCTCTACGTGCCGCCGGGATCGGAAGAACGTTTCCTCGGTCCTCTCGACGTCTCGATCATCCCCGGCGTCGGCCCCAAGACGCACCGGGAGCTGACGGGCCGCGGCGTCGCCACCGTGGCTCAGCTTCTTGCCCACCCCCGGATCGGGCGGCGCTATCTGAACCTGGAGCGCCCGGAGTCGAGCGGCCACGTCCACGAACATTCGATCGGGAGCGAGACCACCCTTGCCCAATCGCTGACCGACCCGGTGGAAATGGAGCGGGTGCTGGGAGGCCTCGTAGAAGACGTGGCGGCGAGACTGCGCCGCCAGGAGGCCCGGGCGCGGCGCATCACCCTCAAGCTACGCTACTCCGACTTCAAAACCATCACCCGGTCGCGGACCCTTAAAGCGCCCACCTGCTTCGACGTGGACATCTTCAAGATCGCACGGGAGCTGCTGGCGAGGAACTTGGCGCCGGACAAGGCGGTCCGCCTCCTCGGCATCAGCGCCAGCGGCATCACCACCGAGGGGTGGCAGGACTCCATCTTCGACTACCGGGAACGGGCGTCCATGGACCGGCTCTACAAGGGCATCGACCGGCTGCGGCACAAGTACGGCGAGGAGACCGTCACCCTCGGCGCGGGCAAGAACCGCTCGAACTGAACGCACGCGGACGCCATGACCGAAATTTCTTCACCGCACCCGTTCCTCACCGCCTGCCGCCGCAGCAGGACACCTTACACGCCGGTATGGCTCATGCGCCAGGCCGGACGCTACATGAAGGAATACCGCGACGTGCGGGCCAGGGTCGGCTTCCTTGACCTGTGCAAGACCCCGGACCTCGTGGCGGAAGTGACGGTGACGCCCGTGGAACGCCTCAACGTGGACGCCGCCATACTCTTCGCCGACATCCTGCTGCTGCTGGAGCCCATGGGCGTGGGGCTTGAATACGCCGAGGGCGGCCCGAAGATTCAGCGGCCGGTGCGAACGGGCCGGGACGTGGACGCGCTACGCGACCCGACGCCGGAAGAGTCCCTGGCGTACGTGTACGCCGCCGTCCGCAGCACCCGCGCCGCGCTGGCCGGACGCGTGCCCCTGATCGGCTTCTGCGGCGCTCCCTTCACGCTGGCGTCCTACTTGATCGAAGGCGGCGCGTCGCGGAACTACATCCACACCAAGCGGCTGTATCACGCCGATCCCGGCGCCTGGAACGCGCTGATGGAGCGGCTGGTGACGGCCACGGTCTCCTACGTCAACGCGCAGATCGAGGCGGGCATCGACGCCCTCCAGGTCTTCGATAGCTGGGTCGGCTGCCTGGCCCCCGACGACTACCGCGAATACGTGCTGCCGCACATGCGCCGCCTGATGGCGGAGGTCACGCCCGGCGTCCCGGTGATCCACTTCGGCACCGCCACCGGCGGCCTGCTGGAGCTCATGCGGGAAGCCGGCAGCGACGTGCTGGGCGTGGACTGGCGCGTGGACCTGGACACGGCCTGGAGCCGCGTGGGCCACGACGTGGCCATCCAGGGCAACCTCGATCCCGTGGCCCTGTTCGCGCCGCCGGACGAGATCCGCCGCCGGGTACGGAATATCCTCCAACGCGCCGCAGGGCGTCCGGGGCATATCTTCAACCTCGGCCACGGCATACTGCCGGAAACCCCGGTGGACCATGTGAGGGCCATGGTGGATGCGGTGCATGAGCTGAGCGGATAGCGAGAACTTCAATTAAACCAGTTGCTTTTGCTGGAAAAGACAAGTTCTGACCCTGGAGGGCTGTCCGAATAGGGGCGACCGCGGGTCGTCCCTACACACCCAGTGATGAACCCCGTAGGGGCGACCCGCGGTCGCCCCTGGCGGAATTGCGCCGTGTCGCAGGAATGACCAAACACATCATCGTCATCGGCGGGGGCATCGCGGGCCTGTCGGCCGCGCATCGGCTGACGGAGTTGGGGCGCGCCGGTTCCCCGGAGTTGCAGGTCACCTTGCTGGAAGCCTCCGACCGTCTCGGAGGGGTGATCGCCACCGAGCATACCGGGGATCTCCTCCTGGAGCTCGGTCCTGATTCCTACATCACGGACAAGCCCGCGGCGCTGCACCTCTGTGAGCGTCTGGGGCTCGCAGACCGTCTCATCGCGCCGCAGCAAGCCGCCGGGTTGAAGCTCTATACCGTCCACCGCGGCGCTCTGGAACCGCTCCCGGAAGGGTTCCTGCTGATGGCGCCCACCCGGGTGGACTCGGTGCTGCGCAGTCCATTGTTCTCCTGCGGCGGCAAGCTCCGCATGGCAATGGAGCCCCTGATCCCCAGGCGCTCCGAGGACGGCGACGAGAGCCTAGCCTCGTTCGTGCGCCGCCGGCTGGGCCGGGAGGTCCTGGAGCGCGTCGCCCAGCCCCTCATCGGCGGCATCTACGCTTCGGACCCGGAGGCCCTCAGCTTGGCCGCCACCATGCCGCGGTTCCCGGAGATGGAGCGCAACCACGGCAGCGTCATTCTCGGAAGCCGCCGGGCCCAGAAACGACGGGCGCAGGCGGAGGAGGAGACCGGCGCGCGCTGGAGCCTGTTCCTCAGCATCGACGGCGGCATGGAGGTGCTCGTGCGGCGAATCGAGGAGGCGCTTGGTCCCGGCGTGGTCCGCCTTGGCGAAACGGTCCGGGCGCTGTCCTGGAACCCGGACGCCCGCCGCTGGCGCGTCGCCACCGGCCGAGCCGGTTCGAACCAAAGTTCCGGCGGGTTGGAGGCCGACGCCGTCATCTGCACGCTGCCGGCGTCCGCCGCTGCGGATACCGTGAGAACGCTGGACGCGGAGTTGGCCGGCGAGTTGGAAGCGATCCCCTTCTCTTCCACCGCCACGGTCAACCTTGCCTACCGCCGGAGCGATATCACCCACCCCCTCGACGGCTACGGCTTCGTGGTCCCCCACGTGGAAGGCCGGAAGATCATGGCGTGCACCTTCAGCAGCGTGAAGTACGCCGGAAGGGCTCCCGAAGACATCGCCCTGCTGCGCTGCTTCGCCGGCGGCGCCCTGCAACCCGAACTGCTCGACCAGCCCGACGGCGCCCTGGAAGCCCAAGTCCGGGAGGACCTGGAAAGGCTCCTCGGCATCTCCGGCGAACCGACCCTCTGCCGCACCACCCGCTACCCCGACTGCATGCCCCAGTACAATGTAGGCCACCTGGACCGCGTGGAAAGAATCGAGAGTCGGCTCAAGCAGTTTCCCACCCTCGCCCTCGCCGGCAAGAGCTATCGCGGGGTCGGCATCGCCGACTGCATCGCAGGCGGCGAAGCCGCGGCGGAAAGGATAGCGAAGAGGCTTGCACAGGGGGCGTCACCACAAGAACTCTCCTCATGATCCGTTGCCCGGGGCTTCGGCTGGCGACACGAGCCGTGGGCTTTGCCGTTGGCTCCTTCGCAATGAAATATTTGGCAAAAATTCTGTTGCCGGGCCTACCTTCTCGTCCGGGGGTCTCAACATGGCAGGGAAGGGGCTACGAAAACATTACTGAAGCCCCTGCCTTTTTCCCCTTATGGCGGTAAACTCGTGCAATACGCAATGCAGGCGGTTATGTGCTCAAGAATCGGGAGGCCGTAGCCATGCAATTCATCCGTAGCCTCAAAATGCAGGGACTCCTGTCGTTTGCGCCCAATATGTCGCCCCTGGAACTTCAGGCTCTCAATGTTCTCATCGGCCCGAACGGATCCGGCAAATCGAACATCATCGAAGCCATCGAACTCCTTGGCGCGACACCGACCGATTTCGCCGCGGCGATACGCGAGGGCGGCGGGGCGTTGGAGTGGTTGTGGAAGGGAGACAACTTGAGAAGGGTCGCCAAAATTGAGGTGGAAACCGGTGACAGCTACGACGGCGTAACGACACCTACCGAACGAGCACTCCGTTATCGCCTTGAGTTCAAAACCGACAACATACGCGTGGAGGTGTTCGACGAAGCTATCGAGGAGACAAAACCTCAACAGGGATTTCAAGATCCATATTTCTATTACCGCTTTCAGCAGGGTGACCCTGCCATCAACGTAAAGGACCAGATCGCGGCAATATACGGATCGCCGCGCAGAATCGAGCGACATGAACTGCGCTCGGACCAATCCGTTCTGGCACAGATCAAGGACCCGAAACTCTATCCGGAACTCACTTGGTTAGGTCGCCAGTTCGGCAAAATACAGATAGTCCGGGATTGGACTTTCGGACGCTACACCGCACCCCGCAAACCTCAGCCGGCAGACCTTCCCGACGATCGTCTACTTCCCGACGGCAGCAACCTCGCCTTGATCCTTAACAAGATCGAACACAGCTATGCCTCACGGGACTTCAACAAGCTGCTCAAGCGCTTCTTTCCCCGCTTCGAAAGGATGTCTACCATGCTGTCAGGCGGCACAGTCCAGTTCTACCTGCACGAGAAAGGCTTCCGTACCCCGGTGCCGGCGACTCGTCTCTCTGACGGCACTATCCGATTTGTGGCGCTTCTTGCCACGTTGCTAACACCTTCGCCGCCTCCCTTGGTCTGCATCGACGAGCCGGAATTGGGTTTGCACCCCGACGCCGTCTCCCTTGTCGCCGATCTCATGGTTGAGGCGTCCGAACGTATGCAACTCATTGTCGCCACTCACTCGGACGCGTTGGTTTCCGCCCTGACCGCCGAACCAGACACTGTCGTCGCCTGCGAACGAATCGAAGACGGAACCGTACTTCGCCGCCTTGACTCAGCCAAGCTTGCCGATTGGCTAAAGGATTACGCCCTCGGCGACTTGTGGCGGATGGGCGAGTTGGGCGCGAATCCGTGAACGTCGCGATTTATATGGAGGGTGGCGGGGACGGCAACAACTCCAAAGCCGCGTTGCGTGAGGGCATGGAGGTATTTCTGGCCGAAATCAAGGACGCCTGCCGTGCCCGGAACTGGCACTGGAAGCTGGTTTGTTGCGGTTCGCGCAACGAGGCACACAAACGTTTCCAAAACGAACTCATGAACGGTGAACCAGGGATCGTCGTTCTTCTGGTCGATTCAGAAGCGCCGGTCAACATCGAGCCCGTTGATCATTTGACGATGCGGGATGGATGGGACCTCCAAGACATCGACGGCGAGAGGATTCATCTCATGGTTCAGACAATGGAAACATGGATCGTTGCGGACAAGGTCGCGCTCAGGGGCTACTACGGTCAGGGTTTCCAGGAGAATGCTCTCCCTCAACACCAGAATCTTGAGGAAGTGGACAAACGCGAGGTCGCTGAGCGTCTGACTCGCGCCACCGCAGGGACACGGAAGGGAGCCTACCACAAGATCCGGCATGCTCGACACCTTCTTCAACGGATTAACCCCACGACGGTGCGCCAACGATGCGGCCATTGCGAACGGCTGTTCACCACGCTGTCAGGGTTGATCAGCCGAAACGACGGGAACTGCTGATACGAGATACTGCTGGTCCCCTCACTCCCCGCCGATCCTCTGGTTGCTCAGCGTCGGCTCGTAGAGCATCTGGATGACGATGCCGTCGGGGTCGGCGCAGTAGAAGGAGGCGCTGCCGTCGCGGTGGCGCTTGAAGGGCTTGATGATGGTGACCTGTCGGGCGCGGAACTCCTTTTCCAACTCCTGGACTCGGCCGATGTCGGAGACGATGAAGCCCAGGTGGTCGAGTGACGAGGTGGCGGCGGGCGCCCGGTCGCCGGGGGTTTCGTGGAGGGCGAGGTTGTCGACGCCGGAGCTCAAGTAGGCGTTCTGAGGGTCGGGCTGCCACACGACTTCCATGCCCAGGACGTCCTGGTAGAAGGCTTTCGAGCGCTCCATGTCCTTCACGTTGAGGGCAATGTGGCGCATTCCCATCAGGCCGCTGGGCGCCTTGGGCATGATCCATTCCTTGTGGGGGTCGGCGTGAGGCCAGCAGGCCGCCGGCCTCACTATCGGAACCAGGGCGACCGCGGGTCGCCCCTACATGGGGTTCATCGCTGGCGCATGTGTAGGGGCGGCCCGCGGTCGCCCCCTGAAATTCGATTGCTCGGACAGGCTCCTAGCTGCCGAGGGCGTCCTGGATGGCGCGGGCGGTGTTGAGCCGGGCCAGATGGGCGCGGAACTCCCCTGATGCGTGGATGTCGTCCAGGGCCTCGACTCCCTCGGCCACCCCGGCCGCGGCCGCGGTGATGGCATCGGCGCTCAGGGCCTTGCCTCTGAGCTGGTCCTCCGCTGCGGTGGCCCGGAACGGCGCGCCGGCGAGGCCGGTGACGCCGACGCCGATGTCGGCGCAGGTGTCGCCGTCCGTTTGCAGGCAGACCGCGATGCCGACGATGGCGAAGCCCGAGGCCTTCTGCTTGACCTTGCGGTAGACGGCGCGGGTGCCGGCGGCGGCCGCGGGGACGGTCACCGCGGTGAGGATCTCGTTGGCCTCGACGGCGGTGGTCAGGGGTCCCAGGAAGAAGTCGCCGGCGGCTACCGAACGCGAGCCGCTGCTGCTCGTCAGCGTCAGCTCCGCGCCCGTGGCCAGCAAGGCCGCGGGCCAGTCCGCGGCCGGGTCGCCGTGGACCACGCTGCCGCCGATGGTGCCGCGGTTGCGCACCTGCGGGTCGCCGATGCTGCCCGCGACCTTGGCCAGCAGCGCGCAGTTCGCGTTCACCTCGCCGGAGGTCTCGACCTGGTGGTGCGTCACCAGGGCGCCGATGCGGAGCGCGCCGCCGTCCACCTGGATGTTCCGCAGGGAGTCCAGCCGCTTGAGGTCGATGACCACCCCCGGCTGGGCCAGCCTGAGCTTCATCATCGGCAGCAGGCTGTGCCCGCCGGCCATCACCTTGGCGTTGTCGCCGGCGTCCGCCAAGCTGGCGGCCGCGGCCTCGAGGCTGTCGGGAACGATGTAATCGAAGGCTGCTGGTATCATGATCGGCTCTCGCTATCTGTCTGACTCTCGTTACCCGTTTACTTCGCGCCGCCCTGGCACAGGCGCCAGATCTTCTCGGGCTTGAGCGGCATGTCGATGTGGGTGACGCCGAACGGGGCCAGCGCGTCCACCACGGCGTTGACGATGGAGGGCGTGGAGCCGATGGTGCCAGCCTCGCCCACTCCCTTGACACCCATGGGGTTCACCGGCGACGGTGTCTCCGTGCGGTCGAACTCCAGTTCCGGCAGGTCCTCGGCCCGGGCCACGGCGTAGTCCATGAGGCTGCCGGTGACGAGCTGGCCGTCCTCGTCGTAGACCACCTCTTCCAGGAGCGCCTGTCCCAGCCCCTGGGCGATGCCGCCCTGCACCTGGCCGTCCACGATCATCGGGTTGATGACCTTGCCGCAGTCGTCCACCGCTACATATTTCTTGATCTCGATCTCGCCGCTCTGGGTGTCCACCTCCACCACGCAGATGTGCGTGCCGAAGGGGAACGTGAAGTTCGAGGGCTCGAACACCGACGTCGCCTGGAGTCCCGGCTCCATGCCGGCGGGCAGCTTGGTGGCCACGTGGGCCTGCAGGGCGACCTCCTGGATGGTGATGCCCTTGTCGGGCACGCCCTTGACCGAGAACTTGCCGTCCTCGAACTCCAGGTCCTCGGCGCTGCACTCCAGCACGTTGGCGGCGATGGCCTCGGCCTTCTCCTTGACCTTCTGGGTCGCCATGTACACCGCGGTGCCGCCTACCGAGATGCCGCGGCTGCCGAAGGTGCCGATGCCGTTGGGCACCACGGCCGTATCGCCGTGGAGCACGGCCACGTCCTCGATGGGGACGCCCAACTCGTCGGAGACGATCTGCGCGAAGGTGGTCTCCTCACCCTGGCCGTGGGGCGAAACGCCGGTCAGCACGGTGGTCTTGCCGGTGAAGTCCAGCCGCACGGTGCCGCTCTCCCATCCCCCCGCCGGCAGCGCCGCGGACGGTCCCATGGCGCAGATCTCGACGTAGGTGGAGAAGCCGATGCCCATGTAGCGGCCTTCCTCCCGGAGCCGCTTCTGCTCGGCGCGAAGCTCCTCATACCCCACCATCTCCAGCGCCCGGTCCAGCGCCGCCTGGTAGTTGCCGCTGTCATAGGCGAGCCCGGTGGCCACCGAGAGCGGGAAATCCGAGGGCTGCGCGAAGTTCTTGCGGCGCACCTCCAGCGGGTCCATGTCCAACTCCCGCGCGATCAGGTCCATGGTGCGCTCGATCACCAGGGTGGCTTCGGGCCTGCCGGCGCCGCGGTAGGCGTCGGTGGCGACCTTGTTGGTGAAGCCGCCGGTGGAAGTGAACTTCAGGGTCGGGATCTTGTAGGAGCCGCTGATCATCAGGCCGGTGAGCGGCGGCATGCCCGGCGTCAGGAGCTGGTGATAGGCGCCGGTGTCCAGCAGGCTGTCGTAGGTGACGCCCAGGATCGTGCCGTCCTTCTTCACCGCGGCTTCCACGGTGCCCACCTGTCCGCGTCCGTGGATGGTCGCCTGGATGTTCTCGCGGCGCCCCTCGATCCACTTCACCGTGCCCTTGAGCTTCATCGCCAGGTGGGCCAGCAGGCCCTCCTCCCGGTACACGTTGAGCTTGCAGCCGAAGCCGCCGCCCACCTCCGGAGCGATGATGCGGATGCGGTGCTCCGGGAAGTTGAGCATGAGCGCCAGCATGGCCCGTAGCAGATGCGGGATCTGGGTCGAGCTCCACACGGTCAGTTCGTCCTCGCCGGGGAAATACCGGGCCACCACGCCGCGGGTCTCCACCGGAATGGGCGCGAGCCGCTGGTGGATGAACTTCTGCTTGACGACGACGTCGGCCTCGGCGCGGGCCTTGTCCATGTCCCCGGTGCCGCACTCGAAGGTGAAGGCCTGGTTGCTGTCCCACTGCGAATGGACCAGCGGCGAGCCCGGCTCCAGCGCCTTCTCCAGGTCCGACACCGCCGGCAGCGGCTCATAGTCCACCTCGATCAGGTCGAGGGCGTCCCGGGCGGTGTAGGAGTCCCCGGCCACCACCGCGGCCACCGGCTCTCCCACGTAGCGCACCTCGTCCTGGGCCAGCACCGGGTGCGGCGGCGTGCGCAGCGTCGGGTTGGCCGCGGCGCAGGGCACCGAGCCCACGCTGTCGCCGATGTCCGCGCCGGTGACCACGCTGACGACTCCGGCAAGCGCCGCGGCGGCGTCCGTGTCGATGCCGTTGATGCGGGCGTGGGCGTGGGGGCTCCGCAGGATGGCCACGTGCATCACGTCGGCCATCCGCAGATCGTCCACGTAGTGCGAGAGACCCTGCACCAGGCGCGGGTCTTCACGCCTCTTGACCTTGGTTCCAACGAGCTTGCTTACCGGCATGGCTTACGTCCCAGCTTTCATTTGTTCCGCGGCCTGCTGCACCGCGTCGACGATATGCTTGTACCCGGTGCAGCGGCAGATGTTGCCTTCGAGCCCGTGGCGGATCTCCTCCTCCGAGGGGCTCGGGTTCTCCTGGAGAAGCTGCTGCGTGGCCATGATCATGCCCGGCGTGCAGAAGCCGCACTGGAGCCCGTGGCACTCCCAGAACGCCTCCTGTATCGGATGAAGCCCGTCGTCGGTGGCGAGCGATTCGATGGTCCGGACCTCGCACCCGTCCGCCTGAACGGCCAGCAGCGTGCAGGACTTCACCGCGGCGCCGTCCACCATGACGGTGCAGGCGCCGCACAGGCTCGTCTCGCAGCCGATGTGGGTCCCGGTCAGGCCCAGCACGTCGCGCAGGTAATGCACCAGCAGCAACCGGGGCTCGACCTCGGCCGTCCGGCTGACGCCGTTGACTTGCAACTCGATTGTCGTTTTATTCGCCATGGTTCGTGATCCTCGATGCGCCCAAAATATACTTCGGCAGCGCACCGGTCAACAGGAAATTTTCGTTCAGGAGGAACCCCATGAAAGTATTCATCACCGGAGCCGGAATGCTCGGATGCAACACCGCCAGGGAGCTGACCCGGGAGGGCCACTCGGTCCACCTCTACGACCTGAGTCCCGACCCGGACTACGTCGCGGCCATCGCCGGAATGAAACGCGTGACCACGGTGCGCGGCGACCTGCTGGACATGCCCAACCTGCTTCGCGCCCTGTCGCAGGCCAGGCCGGACGTGCTGGTGCACACCGCCGGGCTCATCGGCGGTCAGGTGGAGAGCCCGCCCTACCGCGGCTTCCGCACAAACACCGTGGGATCGGTGAACGTCTTCGAGGCCTGCCAGATCACCCGGGTCAAGCGGCTGGTGCACGTCAGCACCTTCGGCGTCTACGACTGGGCCAACATCCGCAAGGGACCGGTCAGGGAGGACGCGCCGCGCTGGGGCAACCGCTTCTACCCGGCCACCAAGGTGGCCAACGAAGTGTTCCTGGACGCCTACGAGAACTACTACGGCATGGAGTGCGTGCGCATCCGGCCCAGCGGCGTGTACGGCCCCGGACACTATCGCGGCGGCTCCGGCGGCGGCATCGCCATGAACGACCTGGTGCGCGCGTGCGTCGGCGAGGGGCCGATCCGGCTCGAGGCCCGGCACGTGGGACCCAACGATTTCGTCTACGCCGCGGACGTGGGCCGCGGCATCGCTCTGGCCTGCACCGCCAAGGACGCGCCCGGCAAGTCCTTCAACATCGCCGTGGGCAGGAACTACGGTCCCCAGGACTTCGTGCGGGCGCTGCACCGGCTGCTGCCGGGACGCGCCGTCGAGCTGGCCGAGGGCGCCGGCGCGGGCAAGGGGCGCCCCCGCGTGGACGTGTCCGCGGCCGAAAGCGTTCTCGGCTACAAGCCGCAGTACACTCTGGAGAAAGGGCTCGCGGACTACATCGAGGTGGTGCGGCGTCACGGCTTCTGGCATTGAAGCGAGCGCCGGTCTTGCCTCCGCAGGTGGCGCCCGGCTCTCAACGCCGCTCGGGATATCCTGAGGAACCTTGAACTGCTCCCTTTCTAATTCAAGGAAAATATATTATCCTTAAATAAAGAAAGGGGGTCATGGCACATACGCAAAAGCGGCGCTGGGAGGGAGAAGCCGCTGGACTGACCCGGCGCGACCGCAGCCCATGCGACTACGCGGTCTACCTGCCTGATGCACTGGCCGGCCGCTCGTTCGTCCTCGACGGTGACGTTGCCGCGGACGTTGCCGATGCCGAGGCCGCGCTGGTGCGGCTCGACGCCACTGCGGGCGCGCTCGCCGGCACCGAGGCGCTGGCCCGGCTCCTGCTACGCGCCGAGTGCGTTGCCTCGTCCCGCATTGAAGGGCTCGAAGTGGGGGGACGGCGGCTGCTACGCGCCGATGCCGCACGGCAACTTGAAGAGGCGCCCCGCGACCTCACGGCCGCCGAGGTGCTCGCCAACATCGATGCAATGGTCCGGGGGGTGACCGACGTCGAGTCTGGCGGCGTGATAACCATCGAAACCCTGTTGGAGGTGCACCGCCGTCTGCTGGCCGGCACACGCCTCACGGCGCATGCGGGCCGAATCCGCGACGTCCAGAACTGGATCGGCGGCAGTGACTACAACCCCTGCTCCGCTGAGTTCGTGCCGCCGCCGCCAGAGGCCGTGGCCGGTCTGCTGGACGACCTGTTCACGTTCTGCAATAACGACTCGCTTCCAGCGCTGGCACAGGCCGCGGTCGCCCATGCCCAGTTCGAAACGATCCACCCCTTCGTGGACGGCAACGGACGCTCCGGGCGGGTGCTTTTCCACTTGGTGATGCGCCGCCGGGGGGTCGGGCTCCGCGTCCTCCCTCCGGTCTCTCTTGTCCTCGCTACATGGTCGCGGGACTATGTCAGCGGCCTGATGGGGACCCGTTACGTCGGTGCTGCCGACTCCGCGGAGGCCCATGCAGGGATCAATCGCTGGATCGCGCTCTTTGCGTCCGCCTGTCACCGGGCAGTCGGGGACGCCAGCCGATTCGAGGAGCGGGTGCGCGCACTGCTGGACTCCTGGCATGAGCGGGTCGGACCCATCCGCCGTGACTCGGCGGCCCGCCTTCTGATCGACGCCCTCCCCGCGGCGCCAGTGCTCACCACCTCCACCGCCGCGGCGTTGATCGGCCGGTCATTCCAGGCGACCAGCCAGGCGATGAACCGGCTCGTGGACGCAGGCGTCCTTACGCAAATCACCGTGGGCCGGCGGAATCGCGCTTTCGAGGCGCCTGAACTGATCGAGGCATTCACCGCGCTGGAACGACAACTCGCGAGCCCCGAGGGCGACACACGCGTCTCCGGGCCTGCTCGACACGTGCCCCGGCGGCGAGGCTAGCCGGGAAGTCGGGCGCCGGAAGTGCGCTCAGGTCGGGCGACGTCCAGGGGCGCCGAATTCCCGCAGAATTGCGTCCACATCGACGCCCAACTCCCGCCCTTCGCGGATCACGCCTTCCTTCTGGCTGGCCCAACTCTGGACGAACATGTTCTCCAGAAATTCGCGGTTGGCCGGGTCCTCGGCGAAGCGGGCGAGCTTCTCCATGACCATATCCTCGTGGCCTTCCTCGTCGTCCACGATGTCCTTGGCGAGCCGCCGCACCACCGGATCGGGCGTCACGTCCCGCAGGTGCTGCATGAACACCACCGCGGACTTCTCGGCGATGTTGCACAGCCGGAACGCGCGCACGTCGCCGGTGAGGAATTGCCCGAAGTAGCCGTCGTAGGCATCCGCTGGGATATCGTCGGCGGCGCTGCGGCCGTCGAGGTAGTCCTTGATGAGCGCGTAGTGCTTGTACTCGTCGGCGGCCTGCTCGGCCACGTGGGCGCGCTCGTGAGGTTCCAACTCGCCGTATTGCAGCAACGCCTTGGTGAACGCCACGCCGTGAGCCAGCTCCTTCTTCGCCTGCCGCTGCATCAGGCCGACGAACTCCGGAGTCCGCGGATCCAGCTCCGCCAGCGCCTTGCGGATGGCGATGACGGGCCCCTCCAGTTCGTCGTGGTACCGGCTCCACAGCGATTCGACGAATTCCCTTCCGGTCATGGTGTTAAGTCCTCCGAACTGAATACGAAATGAAACTAACGATGAGCTTCCACGCTGTCAATCGGACTTGTTCCGGCGTCCGGGAGACCCGCACTCCGTCACCCCGGACTTGATCCGGGGTCCAGGAGGCGGGGCTGGGGGTTGCCAGTCTTTCTGCCCCCCGCCCGTCCGCTGGACCCCGGATCAAGTCCGGGGTGACGGTTGCGTGGCCGCGCGGCGGTTGCGTGGCGGGAGAGCAAGGGCCTTTGCCCAGGCGGGCGAGGCTGCTACAAGAGACCACGGATCGCGCACGTTGCCGACGCGCATCGGCCCGATCCGGAAAGGAGATTCCACATGGCGGACGACGCGCGCAAGGCTTTCGAGGACGTATCGCTGGGGGCCACGAACAGGGCCTACGACATCATCGCCGACCTCGACCCCGAGTACTCCCGGCACCTGACCGGGCTGTTCGTGGACGGGACCTTCGGGCGCGAGGGCGCCCTCGAACGGAAGACCAAGGAGCTGATCATGGTGGGCATCACCTGCGCCTTGAACCGGCCCCGCGGCGTGCGCCTCCACAGCGAGCGGGCGCTCAAGCTCGGCGCCACGCCGCGCCAGGTGCTGGAAGCGGTGGAGGTGTCGGCCATACCCGGCGGCATGCCCGGGCTGTGGCTGGGAGCCGAGACGCTGGACGAGATCCTGCGCGAGCAAGGCATGGAGTTCGAATGAGCACAGCCGACGGCCCGCTGCACGGCATCCGCGTGCTGGACTTGTCGCGGGTCCTGGCCGGCCCCTATTGCACCATGTTCCTCGGCGACCTGGGCGCCGAGGTGGTCAAGATCGAGCAACCCGGCAGGGGAGACGACACGCGAAGCTGGGGGCCGCCTTTCCAGGGGGGCGAGAGCGCGTACTTCCTTTGCGTCAACCGCAACAAGCGGAGCGTCACCCTGGACCTGAGGAAGCCGGACGGCATCGAGTTGCTGCGCCGTCTCGCGTTGGAGGCCGACGTGCTGATGGAGAATTTCCGGCCCGGCACGCTGGCGGGCTGGGGACTGTCCGAAACGGAGGTCCGGCAACGGAACCCGCGCCTCGTCTACGCGTCGCTTTCGGCCTTTGGCGCGAGCGGGCCCATGAAGAACCGGCCGGGCTACGACCTGGCCATTCAGGCCTGGGGCGGCCTGATGAGCATCACCGGCCCGGCGGACGGGGAACCGTCGAAGGTGGGAGTGGCCATCATCGACATCGTGGCGGGCCTCATGCTGGGCAACGCCATCGCCGCGGCGCTGTTCGCCCGGGAAAAGACCGGCAAGGGGCAACGGATCGAGACCTCCCTGATGGAGGCGGAGATCGCCAGCCTGATCAATGCCGGCAGCAACTACCTTGTGACCGGCGAGGTTCCCGGCCGCTGGGGCAACGCGCACCCCAACATCGTGCCGTACCAGAGCTTCCCGACCGCGGACGGCCACCTGGTGGTCGCCGTGGCCAACGAGGCCATCTGGGCGCGGTTCTGCGAGGGCGTCGGCAGGCCGGAGCTGGCCGCCGACCCCCGGTTCGAGACCAACGCGCGCCGGGTGGAGAACCGGGACGCGCTCCTGGGAATCCTGGGGGAGATGTTCCGAACGCGCCCCGGTCATGAATGGATCGATGTCCTGAACCGCGCCGGGGTGCCCTGCTCCCCGGTCCAGAACATCCGGGAGGTGTTCGATTCCCCGCAGGTGCGGGCGACCGGGATGCTTCGGGAGGTGGACCATCCCACCGCGGGCAAAGTGCGCATGGCCGGCTTGCCGGTGAAGTTCTCCGAGACTCCGGCCTCCATCCGCCTCGCGCCTCCGCTCCTGGGCGAGCACAACGAGCAAGTGCTGAAGGACTGGCTGGAACTGGACGACGACGCTATCGCGGAACTGCAACGCAAGGGGACGCTCGGCTAGACGAGGGAATCAGGCATGCGACACGGGATGACCTTCGAAGAGTTTCGGCCGGGCGACGTCCACCGAACCGCCCGGCGCACGGTCACGGAGACCGACGTGGTGCAGTTCGTCAACCTCGCCGGTCTCACGGAACCCTTGTTCATGGACGCCGAGTACATGCGGGACAAGACCGAGTACGGCGGGCGCATCGCTCCGGGGAGCCTCACCTTCGCCATGGCGGAGGGGCTGACCACCCAGACCGGCATGATCCACGGCACGGGGCTGGCTTTCGTCGGCCTCCGGGGCATGCGGCTGTTCCGGCCGGTCAAGGTGGGCGACACCATCGGGGTCGAGATCGAGGTGCTCGAAAGCCGCCGGACCAAGTCCCGCAACGCCGGCATCGTCCGCTGCCGGCAGGTGGTGGCCAACCAGCGCGGCGAGACGGTCATGGAGTACACGGTGGAAAGGCTGATCCGCGGGAAGGAGGCGTAGTCACTTCTGTGGCGGCGCTTCGCCCGCGGACTTCTCGGGAAAGAGCACCTTGCGGAGTTGCACGATGAGCTTCGGATCCAACTCGAACAGTTGCTTCACCGTCTTGTCGATCTCGGCGCCGTCCACCGGGCGGACTTCCAGGCCCTGGCCGTTGGCTTCGGCGACGAACGCAGGGTCGGCGACGGTGTCGGCAAACGCCTTTCTCAGCAGGGTGACCCGCGTCTCGGGAGTCCCGGGAGGAACCGAATAGGCCCGCGCGAGCTTCGCCGGGTCGTGGACGCCGTACACGAGCAGCGTGCGAGCGTCCTGGGACTTGGCCAGATCCACCGCGTTGGGCACCGATTGCAGGTCCGGATGGGGCTTGGCCATGGCCTGCAGCACCACCTGCGCTTCCCTGGCGGCCAGCATCTTCCGCCACGCCTTCCTGACCGCCTGCCAGTACCAGCAACCGCCTTCCACTTCCCGGTTGCCGGCGGCGAGACGCACGTTCACCGGGCCCTTGTAGCCGCCGATGAGCTTGACCGGCAGGCCCAGGGCGGCGCCGACCACCCGCGACATGTTGGAGGCGGCTTCATCGCTGCCGATGCCTCCGAGCTTGACGGGCTTCTTGGCGCCGGCCCAGGCGGCCAGATCGCCGATGCCGCTGGCCTTGGTGAGGACGCAGACGGGGTGAAGCGTCGATACGGCGCCCACCCACCCGAACCGCCGCGTGTCGAGCTGCACTTCCGCTCTGCCGAATATCTGCTTGTGAATGAGGTCGCCCGCCCAGTTGCCCACCGTCCGCCCGTCGGGCTTGGCCTTGTAGAGATATTCGGCGGCAACGCTGCCGCCGCCGCCGGCCAGGTTCCGCACCGCCACCTTGGGACGGTCCGGTAGATGGCGGCCGATGTAACGGGCGAGGGTGCGGGTGTAGCGGTCGAAGACGCTTCCGGCGCCTGCGCCCACCACGAAAGTGAAGTTGCCCGCCTGGGCCGAGGCATCCGTGGCGAAGAACAACGGCGGGAGCGCCGCGATCAGTGCGGCTGCGAGAAGACCCTTTGACAGAATCGCCACGGCTTGCGGTCTCCGGGCACCAGGGCGCGGGGTCGTGAAGTGCGCGCGCGGGCCTGCTTCGGCTCAAGCGCCGTTCAGCCTCGGCATGACCTCCTTGTGGAACAGGTTCAGGGAATCGATAACCTTGTCGTGGGCGAGGTTGCCGATGTGGAACATGCCCATGAAGTGGTCGGCGCCGATCTGGCTCATCTGCTGGTTGACCTGCCGCGCCACCGTGTCCGGGCTGCCGGCGATGACGAACCCGCTGTCGATGAGTTGCTTCCAGCTCATGGGGTGGAAGTTGACCCGTTCCTCGTTGCCGGGGCGGAAGTAGCTGGCGGACCTGGCGCTGACCATGGCTGCCTTGACCTTCTGCTGGTCCGCGGCAATCTCCGTCTTGGCCTCGTTGAAGCCGCGGTTCCACAACGTGAAAAAATACCTCAACGGCGGCTCGGCCTCGGCGCGGGCCTTCTCGTCGGTCTCGCCCACGTAGATATGACGGCAGAGCACGAACTTGTCGGGTCCGCTCTCCCAACCGTCGTCGCCGGCCACCTTGCGGTAGTAGTTGAACGTGTCCTCGATCTGGTCGGTGGTCTGGTACACCTGCGCGATGGGGACCTTGCGCTTGACGCACCACTCGATGGACTCGGCGCTGCGCGCGGCCACCCAGATGGGCGGGTGCGGCTGCTGCACCGGCCGCGGCCAGATGGCGCAGTTCTCGAACTGGAAGAACTCGCCCTCGTAGCTCCACACCGGCTCGGTCCAGGCTCTCATGATGACGTCGAAGGCTTCGCCGAACCGCCCCCGGGACTCCTGGGGCTTGACGTTGTACCAGAGGTACTCCGAGGGAATGCCGCGCACGAACCCGGCGATCAGGCGGCCTTCGGACAGGCAGTCGATCATGGCGTACTCTTCGGCCACGCGCACGGGATGCTGGCGCAACGGCAGGATGTTGCCGAGGACGCCGATCTTGATGTGCTTCGTCTTCTGGCTCAGGGCCGCGGCGATGAGGTTGGGCGACGGCATGGTGCCGTAGGCGCTGTAGTGGTGCTCGTTGAAGACCACCCCCTCGAACCCCAGCTCCTCGCAGTAGGCCATCTCGTCCAGGTGTTCCCGGTAGTTGCGCGAGCCCACAGGCGGATCGAAATAGGAGCTCGGAACGGGTGTTCCGGGAACGTCCTCGGGGACCTCCGGATAGGCCAAAAGGTCGAAGTTGTACACTTTCATCAGGATCGATCTCCTTTGCGGGCGCAGGCGACGGGGCACCGGAGTTGAACGGTTAACCTAGTCCCATCCCTCGGCCACTGTCAATCATCGTGCGCCCCGGAATTCACCGGAGCGGAATCCGGCTGCGGACTGCTATCCCGTGAACATCTCGACGAGCGTTCCGGGCGGGAACGGCAGGCTCAGCGAGTAGACGAAGACGAAATAGAATCCCACCCACGCCAACAGCGTCAGCAGGACGCTGATGAACCAATTCTCCGCAGCCCCCACCTTGAGGAAGAGGAAGGTGCAAAGCGGGACCGTGATGGAGAAGCCCAGGAGCCAGATGGAGACGAAAAAGCCGAGGATCCACCCCACGATGGCCAATGTCCGCCTTACCACCACCGGGTTCAGGCCCACGGACGGCGCCGCCGCCCTGCGCTGCTTCAGAAAGCCGACGGCGTCGATCTCGAGCTGGGCCAGGGCAAGCACGATGCCGGGAAAGCCGATGACCCAGGGGAACAGGCTGGCGCGGAAGCCCCAGTCCCTCGCCTCCCATACGCCCCATGTGAAACCCGCCAGCAGCACGGCCGTGAAGACGATATGCCAGGCGCTGAGGGTCTTGGGGCCCTCGGCTGCCTCCGCCTCCGGTACGGGGACGGCCGCGGGCGGGGCTCCGGCGGCCTTCCTTTTGTCATCGCGACGCCGCTGGTAGACCGGATAGAGGATGCCCGCCAGGATGATCGCTCCGATGATCAGGACACCGGGAAAGCCCACCCACACCCAGCCGTAGTTGTCGGTGGCGAGGAAGAGGTTCTTCTCCGCCAGCGAGCCCAGCACCAGACCCAGCAGCAGCGGCGGCCGCGGCCAGTCGAGCTGCACCATGACCCAGCCCAGGAGCCCGAAGGCCAGCACCACGATGAGGTCCTCGAAGGCGTTGTTCTGGGCGAAGCCGCCCAGGTAGATGAGCACCAGCAGGAACGGCAGCACCAGGCTGCCCCGCACCTCGGTGATGCGCGCAAGCTGCTTGAGGAAGATGAAGCAGATGGAGACGGTGATGATGTTCGAGACCACCACGATCCACACGAACGAGAACGTAAGTTCGAGGTTGCCTCCCCGGCTGGCCGGCTCCAGCATCGGCGGTCCCGGCACGAGACCCTGGATGATGAACGCCCCCAGCAGGATGGCCATGGTGACGCTGCCCGGCACACCGAAGGCAATGGTGGGCACCAGCGCGCCGCCGAGGTTCGAGTTGTTGGCCGCGCCCGGGCCCAGCACGCCTTCCACCGCCCCCTTGCCGAAGCGCTCCTTGTCGGGCGAGCTTTGCACCGCGTGGGCGTAGGCGACCCACTGGGAGACGGCTCCGCCCATGCCGGGAATGATGCCGATGTAGGTGCCGATGGCGCTGCAGCGCAGCACCAGGGCGTAGTGACGAAAGGTATCCTTGACGCCCTCCATCACGCCGCCCAACTTCTCGATTTTCTCCTCTGCGATGCTCGAACCCTTGACCGACAGATCGATGACCTCGGGGATGGCGAACAGGCCGAGAGTCACCGGGACCAGGTTGATGCCGTCCCATAGATAGAGGTTGTCGAAGGTGAACCTCTCGATGCCGGAGATCGGATCGAGTCCGACGGTGGCAAGCATGAGCCCGACGGCGGCGGCGGTGAGGCCTCGTATGACGGCCTCACCGCTCAATGCAGCCAGGAAGGTGACCCCAAGGAGCGCCAGCATGAAGAATTCCGGCGAGCCGATGGCCAGCACCAGGGGACGGACGATGGGGATGGCCAAGGCCAGGGCGAAGGCGCCGAAGACCGCCCCCACCAGCGAGCTCATGAGCGAGGCGCCCAGAGCGCGCCCGGCCTCCCCCTTCTTGGCCATGGGGTGGCCGTCCACGATGGTGGACGCGGTAATGGCTTCTCCCGGAATGCCGAACAGGATGGACGTGATGTCCCCGGTGGTGGCCGTGACCGCGGACATGCCCAGGAGGAAGGCGAACGCCTCCACTGCCTCCATCTTGAAGATGAACGGCAGCATCAGCGCCAACGTGACCGGCCCGCCCAGTCCGGGCAGGATGCCCACGGCGAAGCCGATCACGATGCCCAGCATCATGAGCGTAAAGGTGGTCGCCGTGAAAACCTGTGCGAGACCGGCCCCGAAGGCCTGAACCATTTCGCCCATGACGCGTAACTTTTATGCGTAAGTAACTACTTCTTCGGCAACAGGACTTCCTTCAACAGGGACAGCGTCGCGTCATCCATGCTGTAGAGCCCGCTCATCTTCTTGGCGACCCAGTTGCCGTCGTTCGGGTTCAACTCCAGCTTCGCCTTTTTGGCCTCGGCCTTCAGCTCGGGATCGTTCAAGGTAGCCATGAACGCCTTCTGAAGAGTCTTTACCCGGTCCGCAGGCGTTCCGGGCGGCAAGCTGTAAGGGCGCGACAGGCCACGGTAGACGTCGGCGGCCACCCCCAGGAGCTTCTTGCCGGTCTCGTCCTTGACCAGGTCGAAGGCCACGCCCACGTCCTTCAGGTCCGCGTGCTTGGCGGGACCCACCTGGAGCACGGGCTTGACGTTGCCGCTCTCGATGCCCTGCCGCCAGGTCGGCTTGATGGACTGCCATGCCCAGCAGCCGCCGTCGATCTCGCCCTTCTCCGCGGCCACGCGTATGATCGCGGTGCCGCCGTAGCCCTCGATGATCTGCATCGGCAGGTCGGTCGCGGCCTTGATCAGCTTGGGCACGTCATCGGTGGTCGAGCCCGGACCGGTAGCGCCGATCTTGATCGGTCGCTTGGAGTTCAGCCAGTCCTTGACGTTGTTGATGCCGCTGGCCTTGGTGAGCGCGCAGGTGTTGTCGTCGGTGGACGGCACGCCGAGCCAGTTGAACTTGCGGCCGTCGAACTTGACCCCCTTCTTGCCGAGAACGTGCTGCAGCACCAGGGGGCCGATCCAGTTGCCGACGGTCAGGCCGTCGGGTTTGGCCCTGTTGTAGATGTAGTTGGCGGCGATCATGCTGCCGGCACCGGTGCGGTTCTGAACCACCGTCCGGGGGTTGCCGGGCACGTGCTTGCCGAAATGGCGGGCGATGAACCGGGTGTAGGTGTCGAAACCGCCGCCTGGCGAGAACCCTACCACGAAACGGATGGTCTTGCCCTTGAAGAAGTCATCCGCACCCGCGGCGAGAGACGGGACCAACGCAAGGACAAGCGCCGAAACCATGACTACACGGAGAAATCGACTGATCATAACGAGCCTCCTGAGCTTTCTTTCACGTCGCAAGACGCATGCCGACATCGAAGCTGTGTTTGTTTCACAAATCCGGGCCAAAGAAAAGGGCAGACGGGAGAAATCCGGCACGGAACGCCGCGCCATTTGCTCTCCGAGTCGGAATATGGGAAACATCTTTCCGAGGCGCCTCCCGGCGCCGGGGACGAGCCGTCCTGAACGATACTTCAAGGACAAGGACCGGGTTCTTCGGACGAACCGGTCCTGCCGGCAAGGAAAACCCTGTGAATCGATTCTGCCTCGTCTGCCAGAATGTCGACTGCAAGAGCCGAGGCTCCGAAGAACTGATGAAGGAGCTGCAGGAGCGGGTGGCGGCCAAGGGACTGGAAGACGTGGAGGTGCGTTCCTACATGTGCTTCGGCGCCTGCCAGGAAGGCCCCAACATGGTCCTCTACCCCGACAAGTACTGGTACGCCGGGGTGAAGAGCGAAGACGTGGACGACATCGTCGCGCACTTGGCCGGCGGACCGCAGGTGGACCGGCTGGACAAGATCGACCCTTCCCTCAAGGAACTCATCTACCAGTTGCTCGACACCGGGGTCTTTTAGCCGTCATGGAAGGCATCCTGTTCCCGCGAGGCGTCGTGGAGGGGCTCGAGGGGCTCGACGCCTATCGCGCGAGAGGCGGCTACGAGGCCGTCGGCCGTCTGGGAGAACTGTCCCCCCAGGACGTCATCGCCAAGGTGGAGGCCTCGGGCCTGCGCGGCCGGGGCGGCGCCGGATTCCCCACCGGCCGGAAGCTCGCCCTCACCCTGGAATGTCCCGAAACTCCCCACTACGTGGTCATGAACGGCGGCGAGGACGAGCCCGGCAGCCACAAGGACCGCGTGCTCATGGAGAACGTCCCCCACCTTCTCCTGGACGGCATCATCCTCGCGGCCTACGCGGTGCAGGCGGAGAAAGCCTACCTCTACATCAACCACGGCTACGAGGCGGCCACGGCTGCGGTGGAGATCGCCATGCGGGAAGCCCGGGAGGCCGGCTACTGGGGCGAAGACATCGCCGGTTCCGGTTTCAGCCTCGAGATCGTGACCGTGGCCGCGCCGTCGAACTATGTGGCCGGGGAGGACACCGCAGCCCTGGAAGTGATCGAAGGCAAGGAGCCCCTGCCCCGGCAGAAGCCGCCCTTCCCGGTCACCGAGGGCCTGTTCGGCAAGCCCAGCCTCGTGAACAACGTGGAGACGCTGGCCAACATCGCGCCCATCGTCGCCAAGGGCCCGGAGTGGTTCCGTTCCTTCGGCGCGGGCGACAGCCCCGGCACCATGATCTTCTCGCTGGGAGACGAGATGGAGCGGCCCGGCGTCTACGAGCTGCCCCTGGGGACCCCCCTGCGCCACCTGATCGAGGAATGCGGCGGCGGCCTGAAGAACGGCAAGCGCATCAAGGCCATCCTGCCGGGAGGCCCGTCATCGGGGTTCCTGCTGCCCGACAACCTCGACCTGCCGCTGGACCACGATTCCCTGCGCGAGGCCGGCTCGTCCATCGGGTGCGGCGTGGTCAAGGTGCTCACCGAAGGCGACTCGGTGGTGGATGAGGTGGCGCGCATCGCGGACTTCTTCGCAAAGGAGTCCTGCGGCCAGTGCCCGGCCTGCCGCATGGAGACGAACATGCTGGTCGCCCTGCTCAGGAAGGTTCAGCAGGGTGAGGGGAACGATGCGCTGGTGGAGCAGTTCGGGAAGGTGATCGCCTTCAACAAGGGGAAGGGGTTCTGCAGCCTGATCAACATGCCGGGCCCGCCCATCGAGAGCGCCGTCAGGCTATTCCCCGAAGAGTTCCGCGGCGCGTGACGGACCGCGGCCTGCCGGCCGCCGCCTTACAGATCGAGATTCTTCGTCGGCACGTTGAAGACCACGCCGTCGCCGTTCTTCACCAGGCACATGTCGTTGCTCCACTCCTTCACCACCTCCACCTCGTCTCCCGGCGAAAAGCTCGCTTCCTCGATTCCCGAATTCTTGGTTGACTGATATTTGCAGCTAAACGCTTCCTTGACCGTGGCCATCCGAGGCCCCTCCCTTCTCTGTCGTTCGTGTGCCCGCGTTCAGGCTTCGTGCGCGTCCCGCCAGCTTCCGCGCCGGGTCGGATAATGCAATGCGTCGTCCAGGTTCTTGAGGAAATCCCTCCGGGGGACCTCCCTCGCGCCGAGGCTTAGCATATGGGAGGTTGTAACCTGCGCGTCGATGAAATGGAAGCCCCAGCCGGTGAGCCGGTCCACCAGCCGCGCCAGCGCCACCTTGGAGGCGTCCGTCTCCCGGTGGAACATCGACTCGCCGAAAAACCCCCTGCCCAGGGCGATGCCGTAGATCCCCCCGACCAGGCGTTCGCCGAGCCGGCATTCCACCGAGTGTGCCAGCCCCGCGTCGTGAAGCCGCACGTAAGCCCGTTCCATCTCCGCGGTGATCCAGGTGCCTTCCTGACCCGGCCGACCGGCCGACGCGCAGCCGCGGATCACGCCCGCGAAGTCCTCGTCGAACGTGACCCGGAACCTCTCCTGGTTCAACACGCGCCGCAGCCGCCTGGAAACGTGGAAGTCGTCGAGGTCGAGGACGCACCGCGGGTCCGGAGACCACCACAGGATCGGCTGACCCTCGCTGTACCAGGGAAAGATGCCCATGGAGTAAGCCAGCAGGAGACGTGCGCTGCCCAGGTCGCCCCCCACCGCCAGCAGCCCGTTCGGCTCCGCTTCGTGCGGCGAAGGAAAGGCGAGTTTCCGGTTCAACCGATAGACAGGCATGGGCGGAATCCATGCTGCAGAATCGAGGCAGCGGATGCAAGGAACCGTGGGACTTGAGACGGCAATCGTGCTATAGGTGGGGCGGGAAAATCGCCATGTTCAAGAGAATCGACCACGTAGCGCTCCACGTCGCGGACCTGGACCGCACCATCGCCTTCTACGAGGACAACTTCGGCTTCCGGAAGTATTTTCAGCACCAAGCCACCGCGGGGATGCAGATCGCGTACCTCAAGCTTGGCGACACCGTGCTGGAGCTGACCCATCGGAGCGACGGCTCCATGACCGGGTTCCATTTCTGCCTGGAGACCGACAACTTCGACGAGACCGTCGCGGAGTTGCAACGGCGCGGCGTGCCGCTCCTGCGGGCGCCCCACGGCACCGCGGCGCGGGAGCCGCGGGAGGAAGGCTGGCGCCGGGTCGTCTTCGGCGGCCCGGACGGCGAGCAGATCGAACTGCGCGGTTAGTAAGCCGCCGGTTACGGCACAGCGAGGAAAACCTCATGGCCGACCAGGAAGCCACGACCATCAAGCTGGACTGCCCCTGCTGCGGCGCGACCTTGTTCGTGGACCCCGCGCTGTCCGTGGTACTGCGGCACGAGCTGCCGCCGCCCCAGCACAAGGCGCCGGAACTCAAGGACGCCGGCCGCCTGCTGCGGGAAGAGGCAACCCAGCGCGATCAGAAGTACCGCGACATCCTCCACGCGGAAAAGGACAAGGGCAAGGTGCTGGACCGCAAGTTCCAGGAGCTGTTCAAGAAGGCCAAGGACGAGCCCATCGAGAAGCCCCTCAAGGACATCGACCTGGACTAGCGGCCTTGTAGCGACCCGATTCGACATTCCGCCAGCCGTCAGGACGGCCTCACCGCTTTCGCCTCGTAGCCGTACACGAGCTCGAGCAACTGCTTGACCATCCGGGCCGTGGCGCCCCAGATGTCCCATTCCCGATATTGAAAGTGGTAGATGGGTTCCGACCTCTGCGACAGGCGGGAATCGAGCGTCAGCGCCTCCTGCCGCAGCAACGCCGCCACCGGCACGGAGAACACCTCGGCCGTCTCCCGCGGATCGGGACGAAACTCGTACGGGTAGGGAATCAACCCCACGAAAGGGGTCACCAGGAAGTTGTAGCCCGCCATCACCTGGTCGAGCCGGCCCAGGATGCGCACGTGGCCTGGATCGACGCCGATCTCTTCCTCGGTCTCCCGCAACGCCGTAGCCAACGGACCGTCGTCGTCCGGGTCGACGCTCCCGCCGGGAAACGCCACCTGACCGCTGTGGGAGCTCAGGTTATCCGCGCGGAGCGTCAGGATGAGATGATCCCCGTCGGGGCGCTCCTGAATGGGAGCCAGCACCGCGGCCGGACGGAAGTCGTCTCCAACAATCGTTTTGGGCGTTCGGGTCCTGAGAATCTCGAATCTGTTTGCGCGGTCAAGCACGTCTGCGCGGCCGAGTCCTAGTCTTCCCGCTTCAGTGACTCCGGGAAGTGGCGGGACGGAAACCACACCTGGGCGTTGAAGTTGGTGCATCCCAGGATCCTCAACTCGCGCATGATCCGGATGTAGTCCTGCGACTCGATAAAACTTTCCCACGCCTGGAGGGTCTCGAACTCGATCATGATGGCGACCTGGGGGCTGACCTCCAGGGGATTGCGAAGATTGCGGATCTCCCTCACCCCGGGGGCGGCCAGCGTCATGGGCAGCCAGTCGTTCTTGGCCTTGTTGCTGTAGATCGTCAGGTTGGCCTTCTGATCCGGCAGGTCCCACTGAACCACATAAGTTACCATGGTCCCTCCTTACATGAGCGTCCTGACGAGTCCGCCGTCGATCAGGATCGCCGTCCCCGTGATGTAGCTGGCGCGGTCGGAGCCGAGAAACACCACCAGGTCCGCCACCTCCTCGGACTGCCCGAAACGGCCCAGCGCGATCTCGGCCTTGCTCTGTTCCTGTACCTGTTCCAGCGGCAGGTTGAGCCGCTTGGCCCGGGCCACGTTGAGGTTGTGGTGGCGCTCGGTGTCGATGCGTCCGGGCATGACCGTGTTGATGAGGATGTTGTCGGGGGCCAACTCGCGCGACAGCGTCTTGGTCCAACCCACCACGCCCGTGCGGAACGTGTTGGACAGGATCAGATTGGGGATGGGCTCCTTGATGCCGTAGGAGGTGATGTTGATGATGCGTCCCGCGCCCGCCTTCTTCATGTGCGGCACCGTCTCGCGCGTGAGCCTCACCGTGCCCATCAGGCTCAGGTTGTACGCCGCCATCCAGTCGTCCTCGCTCAAGGCGTCGAACGCTCCGAACGGCGGGCCGCCGGCGTTGTTCACGATCACGTCCACGCGTCCGAAGGCGTCGACGCTCCTGTCCACGAAATTACGGATGTCGTCGTACCTGGACATGTCCGCGACCGTGGCGAGGACCTCGCCTCCCGTCGCCTGCCGGATCTCGTCCGCGGCGCGCTCCAGCGCCTCGCCGCCTCTGGCGCAGATGCTCACCTTCGCGCCTTCCCGGGCGAAACCCCGGGCGATGGCCTTTCCCATTCCCTGGCTCGCGCCGCCCACCAGCGCCACCTTGCCTGCCAATCCCAGATCCATCCGAAGCTCCTCGTTGCGTTGCGGTGTTCGCCCGGCTCACCCCGAGGCGGCGCGCCGGCGAACGTTCACTTCTGCGTCCAATAGATGTTGTCGTCGAACTCCGGGTCCAGCCGCATCAGGTAGAGCGACAGCATCCCGTGAGCGCCCAGCGGCCGCAGTTGACGCGGGTCCCCGGACTTGACGGCCGCGACCTCCTCCGCACTGAGTTCATAGTCCGACAGGGCCTTGTCCAGGTCGACGCGCGCCCGGTCCAGCGTGTCCGGCTTCATCTTCAGGTCGAACAGGAAGCGGTTCAGGTGGTAGCGGCTCATCAGATCTTCCAACTGACGAAGCCCCACCCGGTGGCGACGTGGTCGGGCATGTAGAAGGTGTCGGAGGCCGGGGTATCGCCCACCGCTCCGACCGTGACCATCCAGTTCAGGAACTCGGAGTTGCCCGACTGGCGCAACTGCTCCAGGGTGAGTTCCGCCAATGCCGTGCCCTCGCCGGCGCGCATCTGCCGGAGCAGCCCTTCGTCGAAGCTCGTGTCGATCTCGCCGATGCGGGGCGAGCCGGGGAAGTGCGACAGCCCGCCGGTGGCGAGAATCGCCACTCGGTCGGCGGCGGCGTCCGCCACCTGCCGGATGAGGCTCCCCAGCGCGTGGCAACGGGCCGGCGTCGGCAACGGATCGATCCACGTGTTCACGAAGATGGGCAGGATGGGGATGTCGGGCTCCGGCAGGAGGAAGTGCAGCGGCACCATCTGCGTGTGCTGCAACTCGATGTCCTCGCCGAAGGACAGATCCAGTCCGGCCGCCACCCCGGCCTCGAGGATCGCCCGGCCCAGCTCCGGGTGGTTCCGATAGTGGAAGCTGTAGCGGGTGAACCGGCCGCGGACCTCATCCGCCAGCGTGACGAAGAACGTCGGGATGTTGTCGAAGAAGAAGTTCACGAACTGGTCGTTGGCTACCACGATCAGCACGTCGGGTCGGGCGGCCTCCAGGTCCGAGCGAAGCACGGACAAGGCGTTCTCCGCGTCCGTGCGCAATTGCTGCTGTACTTCCAGCGAGGGCTTGGCGCCGGCCGCCTGCGGCGCCATGCGGTAGTGCAGCTTCATGAACTCTTCCCACTCGGCGCCCGGGTCGAGCAGCATGTTGGGTGCGTGGCTTGCGGCCAGTGCGGCAACGAACGGCATTTGCGGTCCTTCCTAAACGGTATGGGCAAAAGATGGTATAGTCCACGTTGACAAATTTCAACTGACCCTCCGTTACAAACGGATTCACGCACCCGATCCCGCCCGCGCCGGGGACGGGACGGGGGCAAGGCGATGACGAGGACGGTCGTATGAGACTCACTTTGTGCGCTGTGTTGGCGGTCGTGGGGTTGGCGGTGCTCGTCCCGCCGTCCATGGGATACGAGTGGAAGCCCGGCGACACCGCGTTCGAGTATCGGGAGCCTTCGGGCGGCGACGGCCCGGGAGGCGGGCACGCATCCACCATCATCGGCGCCCCGCGCACACACCTTGCGCGATCCGAGGACACCCTCCTCGACATCGCCCGCCTTCACCACTTGGGCTACCGCGAGGCGGAGCGCGCGAACCCGGGCGTGGACCGCTGGCTGCCCGGCGGTTCGCTGATCAACATCCCCTCCCAGTGGATTCTTCCCCGCGGTCCCCGGAAGGGGCTGGTCCTCAACATCGCCGAGATGAGGCTGTACCATTACCTGCCCGACTCCAGGGTCATGACCTTTCCGCTGGGCGTGGGCGTCGAGGGCCAGGAGACCCCGGCCGGCGAATACCGCATCGGAGAGAAGCGGACCAACCCCACCTGGTACGTGCCGAAATCGATCCAGGCGGAGATGGAGCACCCGCGCAAGGTCGTGCCTCCGGGTCCCGACAACCCCCTGGGCAAGTACTGGATGCGGCTGTCCGCCACCACCTACGGCATCCACGGCACCAACAACCCCTGGGCCATCGGCCGCCGCGTGACCCACGGCTGCATCCGGCTCTATCCCGAGGACATCGCGTACCTGTTCCCGCGGGTGCCCAAAGGCACGCCCGTGCGGGTGATCTACCAGCACGCCAAGGTGGGACTGATGGAGGGAAAGGCCTACTTCCAGGTCTACCGCGACGGCCGCGCCAGCGACACCGAACTGATGGCGGACCTCATACGGCAGATCCTGGAGCTTAAGCTGCGGGTCGATCTGCGAGAGTTGAGGGAGATGCTGGTGGAACTGCCCGACGGGGCCATGACGCCGCTGCCGCTGAGGGAGCCGTTGAGGGAAAGCCTCACGTCCGGTACTTCTCGTCCAGAGCGTACTTCTCCTCCAGCCCCACGATCTGGTGGAATTCGTCGAACGGCAGCAGCCGGTCCATGAGCGCCTCCGCGGTGCCCATCTCCCGGAGGTTGGCGTAGTAGTTCTTGAGCGCCTGGGCCGCTGAGTAGAGCGGACCCACCGGCCACACGATCAACGCGAAACCCAGCTCTCCCAACTCCGCCGGCGTCATCAGCGGGGTGACGCCGCGCTCGATCATGTTGGCCACCAGCGGCCCCGGCACGTTGCGGGCGATCTCCCGCATCTCGTCGCGGCTTTCCGGCGCTTCGATGAACACGGCGTCGGCGCCGTTCTCCTTGAAGGCGATGCCGCGCCGGATGGCCTCGTCGAGGCCCAAGGCCTGGCGCGCGTCGGTGCGGGCCACGATGAAGAGATCGCCGCCGTCCTTCGCCGCCACCGCGGCGTTGAGCTTCTTGAGATACTCGTCCAGCGGCACCACCTGCTTGCCCCGCATGTGCCCGCAGCGCTTGGGCCACACCTGGTCCTCCAGGAACATGCCCGCGGCCCCGGCCCGCATCAGCTCGTTGACGGTGCGGACCACGTTCACCGCGTTGCCGTAGCCGGTGTCCGAGTCCACGATGACCGGCGTCGGCACCGCGCCGCAGATGCGGTAGATGGTGCTCAGCATCTCGGTCTGCGTGAGGATGCCGAAATCCGGCTCGCCCAGCATAGTCGCCGAGATGCCGTAGCCGGTGGTGAATATGACGTCGAAGCCCGCGCGCTCGGCGATGCGGGCGCTCAGGGCGTCGTACACTCCCGGCATGACCAGGGTTCCCTGCCGGTCGAGCACTTCCTTGACTCTACTCATTGGGGCCTCCAGCTTATACCTCTATAACGATTCACAACCATCTCGCTAAAAGGCCACCCCTCACACTGCTAGAGTGTGGAAAAGAGTGCAAGTCGCGACACTTGGCGAATACGCCATGATTCCGTCTCGCGGCATCTTCAAATACCCTCCACCACTCACTTTACATGAGCAATAGTCTCAATTCGTAGCCCGTCCCCTACAAGTTCTCCCACGACCCCGGGCAGAATCAGTCGTGTTCGGGCTGTCAGCTTTTCATTGTCCAACAGAAATACGTACGGTCCCTGTCGACCCGTGTTCCTTAGCAGGTCAACGACCGCTCCACCCCAATTGATTGGATTAGATTCTGCCGAATCATATGACTTGATACCTAGCCGCCCGAAAAGGTCCACATATGTCGCGCCGAGTTTTTCAAAAAGTCTGAACGCCTCACTGCGGGACGCTGCAATTCTATCGAATCTTGGAACAGCTCGAATGTCGATGATCCACTGTGGTCGGCATCTTCCGAGGACCGCCGTGAATTCTTCGCGACCCATCCACGCGACGCTCAGCAAGAAAATTGCCGAAGGTTCAGGGTACCACAACGACAGTTGCTTCGGTCTATTTTCGACTTCGGGCGATTCAGCCGAACCAACCTGTGGTCGTCGAACTACCAGACGAAGATATGACGTTGGCTCCCTGGCACTCATCAGTATTTCTCGCGGCTATAATGCCGAGATTCGCGCTTCGACCTCCGCATAGCTCACCCTTAGCGTCGGCGATGTCGTGTAGTCACTCGACACGGGCAGGTTCATGTCACCAGTGTCGGCGTCCTTCAGTTCTCCGTCCTTCATGAAAGCTCGACGGTAGAGCCGCGGCGCCACCCCAATGAACGCGCGGAACAACACATTGGGACAGACTTGTGGAGTTTCGGGAATTGAAGGCGGCTTCCAACTCTTCGGGTCGGTCACAATCGCGTCGCCATGTAGAGGAATGGCTTGGCTCTTCAGGTACGGTTCAATGTACTGCACTTCTTCGACCCCAGCGGTCACGATATGGCGGGCACAGCTATGGCAGGGAAACGTCGTTACGAAAAGCCGCGTACCCACAGTTTTGATGCCGTTTCTTGCTGCCGACAACAACGCGTCCATTTCAGCGTGAACGGCACGGCTGAATTCCAAAATCTGTCCAATTCGGCTGCTTTTTATTCGCGTCTTCAATTCATCGGGTGGTTTGCCTCCCGTAGTTTCACCGATAACTCCAAGAAGCTCATCAATGATCTCATTTTGTTGCCGAGTATTCGTGCAATACTTGTTGTAAACGAAACAACGGAAATCCTGATCCGGTTCGGGATCAGCACTCCCAACTGGTAGAAGCACCCCACCGTACACGCCCCCGCCGGCACGGGGGACCTCGTTTGTACCGGTTGCTACAACCGCTCCGCGTTCATCTAACAACGCTGCACCGACCTGCCTCGACAAGCAACTGCTCTGCATTCGGGCACCGTGAGCATGGAACATCCCTGTTTCATTTGGCCTTGGGCGGATCAGACGATTGCGGGTGAGTATATCGACGAGGCGGCCAAGTTGATCCGAAACGTCCCAGTCCTGATTTGGCGTATCAACGTTGCCAACCCTAACGAATCGAGGACGCGTGTTATCCACGAAATAGTCAGAAAGGTGAAAGGCATCAGACACTTTCTGACCATGTACTTCTGGAGCATTCTCATCACGCCGCATGAAACGACGAATGTCGTTGGCACTCGCATCCGAATATTTGTCAGCGCTTAGACGGTGAAACCGCTCATCCTCATGGCAGAAAACACCTATTAGGCAGAACGCCTGTTGGTACACCCGACGCAATAGGGCGACTTCGGCAGGATGGCGGATGGAATCGAGAATATAGGCCCGTTTGGTACCGTCGGGCTCAACCGGTTTGTTGGGCTCCAACTCGGTTCCCTGATATTGAGCACGTTTGGCGCGTATCTCTCTAACAAGTCCTACAGCGACGGCAGCGTTATCGCCGGTCGTCTCCCGTAGGGAATCTCCGGCATTCTGTAATGCCTCGCTCTTGGCAAGTCTTGTGTCGTGGGGATAGGATTGCCGGGCATTGCCCATCGACGACTCAATCACGACTCGCGCCTTTAGCATCGTAGGACTGTAGCCGTGCTGTGGGAGTAGAGCCTCCAATGCTTTGGCAATCTCGCTTGTACCGGACCCTGCTGCGCCCACGACAGCAAAAATCAACTCGTTTGCCGCCAAATCGTTGACTGCTGACTGAGATGAGCGTCTTGAAGTACTTTGCTTCGCCCGGACATTTGTTGACGCAACACTCACTTTTGAATTCCTTCCGGAACCCTATCGGATCTCGCCAGATGGCCCCTTATACCAGATCGCTATCTCTGTGTCGCCACATTTTAATAGCTTCGGCACGTCGGGGAGATCCTTAAACGGAGGCATGCATAAGGGGCTCACAAACCAACGGTGTGAGACCCCTAACTCCTTGAAATGCTTAACATCTCATCTCATGAAGAGAGAAAATACAAACCAAACGCTGGAGCAGCACGAGACTCGCTCCAAGATGGCTCGAATTAGGCCCATGTGCTTTCTGAGAAGCACCCGTCTCGGCTTCTGCAACACGATGTTCAGCCCGCCCATTTGGGTTTTGCACACAAATTCGTCCGTACACGACCCCATCTCTTTATGAGCCGGGGTGTCTGATTCATTAGGGTAGGACCTTCCTCCGAGATCAGCGTCGTCGGGGACGAGTTTCTCTGCTAGTCAGCCGCATCCATCACTCGGAAGGTATCTCCACGATCACGTCGCCGAGCACCTTGGCCACGCATCCCAGGCGGTCGGCGGCATCCGATTCGAGCATGGACAGCGTCAACTCCTCGTTGTCGTCCACGGGGCTCAGGTTGTTCTCGCCGGACAGGATCTTCACCTTGTCGGTGCCGCAGATGGCCTCGGTGCAGTCGTGGCGCAGCTTGACGCCGTTGCGTATGGCCGCCACCAGGATGGTGGTGCCGTCCTCGACCTCAAAGCTCTGCCCCAACGGCATGAAAGTGACTCTAGGCATGGCGGGGTTGTAGGAAACGCCCGGCGGTATGTCAAGTTGCAGGACGAAGTCTACGCGGCCGTGTGATCCTGCGCAAATCCGCTCCAAGAAAGCGCGGGCAGGTCACCGGGAGCGTGCCGCGACACACCCTACCCGCTATGGCCCGTTGTCGTCCCAGGGGTCGTAGCTGCCGAAGTTCCAGAGATTGCCTTCCGGGTCCCGGCAGGAGTAGAGCCGGCCCCCGTAGTCCTGATCCTCCGGGGCCATGACGATCTCCGCGCCCACGGCCGCCGCCCTGGCGTGGTGTGCGTCCACGTCGGTGACGATGACGTAGGTGCTTTGCGACACCGGACCGCCGGGGTCCGGCAGGGGCTGCTGAAGCGCCGCGTAGTCGTCGTCCCGGGCCGAGCCCAGCATCATCATGCCGTTGCCGAACACGAGCTGGGCGTGGAGGATGACGCCGCCCTCGCCGGGCACCACCAGGTGCCGCTCAAAGCCGAACGCCTCGCACAGCCAGTCGATGGCCCTGGCTGCGTCCCTGTACCGAAGCGCCGGAATCATCGTCGCCCTCGTGTCCTTCGCCAGACTGCTCATGCAACTTCCCCCTTTCCGGCTTTCAAAGCTCCACCACCAGTCCGTCCTCCGCGGTCTCCACCGGCAGCGACCCGCGCCGGGCCAGCATCTCCTCGCCCATGTGCGTGAGGATCAGTTGCCCGCACTCCAGGCGCTCCCGGCGCGCGGCGATCTCCATGTAGCTCATGTGCGATGGCGACGGGACATCGTAGTGGCAGCACTCGCAGATGAACAGGTCCGCGCCCCGGCTGTGGGTGATGAACTCGTCCGTCCAGCTTGAATCGCCGGAGAAGAGCACGGTGCGCCCCGCGAGCGTGACCCTCAGGCCGAGGGAGACGGCATCGGTCTGGTGCGGCACCCGGAAGGCCAGAACCTCGGCCCCGGCCACGACGGTGACCGTGTCCGGCTCCAGCACCGGAAAGACCGCGAACGGCAGAGCCTTCTCGCCGTACATGAGCGTCATGAGACCGCGCACGCGCTCCTCGGTGCCCGGAGGGCCGGCCACCTCAAGCGGACGGCTCCGGGGCTCGTTGTACAGGTAGTGGATGAAGAAGAAGGGCAGGCCGCCGAAGTGGTCGCCGTGCAGGTGGCTCAGGATGACCGCGTCCAGGTCCGCCGGGTCGAGGCCGGCGCGCCTGAGGGCCGGCAGCGTCGAAGGCCCGCAGTCGAGGAGATGAAGGCGCGAGCCGTCCTCCAGCAGGTACGCGGTCTGGTTTCTGCCGCCGCTGCCGAAGGCGTCCCCGGAGCCGAGAAAGTGGACTCTCACGCGGCTGAGGTTAACAGTGCCCGGTTGACCTTGGCAACGCGCGCCGGGTCTGCCAAATTTCCCGGAGATTCCCGTTGTTCGAGCGAAGTCGAAGGGCGCCAATTCCCGCTACCCCATGAAGATCGTCCTGGGTCCCTACCACCCCTACCTGGAAGACGCGCTGGCGGAAGAGGTCCGGCAGCGGCGGGAGCATGACCCGCTGGCCCCGCTGCTGCTGGTAGTGCCCTCGGAGACGCTGCGCCGGCGCGTCAAGGTCCTGCTGGCGCACGAGCACGGCCTTCCCCTGCTGAATTTCCACGTCCTCACGTTCTTCCAGCTCAGCCTGAACCTGTTCCACGAGATGGCCGGCCCGGCGGCGCCGACGTTGAGGGACGAGACCTTCATGGAAGAGTCCCTGAAGCGCGTGATCCCGGCCCGCGGCAGGTTCGCCCGGATGCTGGAGGACGACGGCGCCTGCTCCGCGCTGTGGCAAAGCCTGCGCGACCTCAAGGACGGCATGGTGGACCCCGAGACCGCGCTGGAGGCCCTGCGGGAGGGGCTGTTCGGCGACCGGGACGGGAACGCGCTGGGCGACCTCTTCGAGTTGTACCGGGAGGTGAGGCGCCGCTTCCCGGAGTGGCGGGCGCAGGACCACCAGGACCTCGACGCGGCGGTGGCGCGGCACGCGCCGGGCTCGGCCTATCTCGGGCAGTTCGAACGCGTATACTACTACGGCTTCTACGACCTGACCCAGAGCCAGATGGAACTCTTTCGGGCGGTCGCGGGCAACCACCCCCTGACCCTCTTCTATCCCCTGGCCCAAGGCCGTCCGTACTGGTCTTTCGCCCAGGACTTCTACGACCGTTACCTCCGTGGCCTCGCCGGCGCGGACGAAGTGGCGGACCTGCTCCACGACGGAGCGAAACCCGTCACCGCACCCTCACCGCGCCGCGACATCACCAGTTGCGCCGGGCCCAGGGACGAGGTCCTCACCGTGGCCAAGAGCGTGCTCCGGCTGGTGGAGGAGGAAGGGTTCGACTTCCATGGCGTGGGGGTCGTGGCGCGCTCGCTGGAACCCTACCTGCCGTGGATCCAGGAGATCTTTCCCGAACACGGGATCCCGTTCCACACCCCGGCCCGCGAGTCTCTCCGTCGCTTCAACCGGGTCCGCGCCGTGCTGACGCTGCTGGACCTGCCGGTCCGGGACTACCCGCGCGCCGGGATCATCGACCTCGTGTCGTCCCACGACTTCAACTTCCGGGCCGTCCTGGGGCCGGGCGCCGACCCCAGGCCCGAGCTGTGGGACGTCGCCACCCGTGCGTCGCGCATCACCCGCGGCATGGGCGAATGGCGCCGCCTGGAGCGCTACCTCGACAAGGGCCTCCGGCTGAGCCTCATGCACGACGAGGAAGGCCGGCCCCTGCGCATCCCGCCGTGGCAGGTCGACGCGCTCCTGAAGGTCGTCAACGCCCTGCACGAGCAACTGAGCGCGCTGCCGGAAAAGGGCACGTGGTCGGACCTGGCGGCCCGCTGGCGCGCGGTCATCGACCGCTTCCTCAACCCCGGATCGGACGAAGCCGCCGCGGGCGTGGCGCAAGCCATCGACGAGACCTTCGACGGGCTGGCGGCCCTGGAGGCGATCACCCCGACGGTGACTTTGGAGACGTTCGCCGCCGCCCTGCGCAGGAGCCTGGAGCGGGCCTCGGCGCCGCCGGCCCGTGAGGTGGCGGCCGGCGTCCAGGTCATGGACGCCGGGTCGGCGCGCGGCATCCCCTTCCGGGCGCTGTTCCTCGTGGGCATGAACGAGGGCGTGTTCCCGCGCACCATCCGCGAGGACCCGTTCCTGCGGGACCACGCGCGGCGCGTGCTGGAGACCGACCTGGGCTGCAAGATCTCCTCGAAGCTGGCGGGCTACGACGAGGAGAGGCTGCTGTTCGCGCTGCTCTCGGGCTCGGTCACCGACCGCCTCCATTGCAGCTACCAGCGCTCGGACGCGGCCGGCCGGCCGCTGGCCCCGTCCTGGTACCTCCGCGAGGTGGACGCAGGCTCCCGCGGGCAAAGCCGCGGCATGGACGCCGGCGCGATTCCCAAGAGCGTTCTCGGCAAGCAACGCGTCCCGCCGTTCGACGACCCCCGGTGGCTCCTGCCGGAGGAGCTGGCGGTGCGGCAGGCGCTGGGAGGACGGGACCCGACCCCGCTGGTGCGCATGAGCGGCGCCTCCTCGGAGAGTTTCCGGAGGAGCGCCGCCGCGGTCCGCGCGCTGGAGGACGGCGCGGGAGCACCGGGGGCGCTGGACGGCGTCACCGGTCCCCTCGGAGAGGTGTGGAACAAGATCCTGGAGGACGGCGTCTCTCCCACCACGCTGGAGGCCTACGGCCGCTGCCCCTTCCAGTACTACGCCCGCCGCGTGCTCCGGCTGGAACGGCTGGAGCGGCCGGAGGCCGCGGAGCCGGTCCAGGCCCTGGAATGGGGGCAGATCTGCCACGAGATCCTGCAGCGGTTCTACCAGGACGCCGACCGCGCCTGGGGGGACGGCTGGAGCGCGTGGCTCGACGGCGCCGCGGCCGAGGTCCTGTCCGCGTTCGAAGAGCACTGTCCCACCGGCTACCCCGCGGCCTGGGAAACGGCCCGGGAAGAGCTGGCCGGCATGCTGCAGGAGGTGGTCCGGGCGGACCGGGACGAGATGACGCAATCGGGCTTCCGCCCCGTGGACCTCGAAATGGAGCTGACCGCGCGTCTCGACGCGGACTGGCCCGAAGACCTCCGGGACCTGCCGGTGCACGGCCGCCTGGACCGCGTGGACTGCAACGACCGGGACGGCCGCTACCGGGTCGTCGACTACAAGTACAAGACCGGCCGGAACCCTCAGACGGAGGACATGCGTCCGGTGCTGGCGGCGGTGCGCGGGCAGAAGCTGCAGTTGCCCCTCTACGTGCTGCTGGCCGCCGAGCACGCCTGCGCCAGGGGCGCATCGCCGGACACCGCCGTGGAAGCGGCCCTGTACTTCCTCGCGCGGCGCTGGGACGACGGCCCCCTGGCCCGTTGCGAATTCTCCGCCCCGACCATGCGGGAACGTTCCGGCGAACGCATCCGCGACGCGGTGGCGCGGTTCCTTCGGGGCATCCGCGACGGGGAGTTCTTCATCATGCCCGGCAAATACTGCAGCTATTGCGAGGTATCGGAGATCTGCCGCAAGGACCACTTCCCTTCCGCGCTCCGGGCCGCGCGTCATCCGGCCGCGGAAACGCTGGCGCGGATGCGCAAGGCCAGGAACTGACTTGCGGACGCCATACGTCGATTGACGGGACGCGATACCGGACGAAGAGCCGAACCTGATGAGGCAACCTCCCGCAGACGAGCAGCAGCGCCGGCTGGCTACCACGACCTTCGACCGCAACGTGGTGGTGACCGCGGGAGCGGGCACCGGCAAGACGACCCTCCTGGTGGAGCGGTGCGTGAACCTGCTGATGCGCGAGCCCGACCCGGTGCAGATGACGGAACTGGTGGCCCTCACCTTCACCAACAAGGCCGCCAACGAGATGAAGGCGCGCCTGCGGGACCGGCTGGAAACGCTGGCCGGGCACGGTATCGACTCCGAACCTGATGAGGCCGACGCCCTCCGTGGGCGCTATGCCGTCACCCTGGAGGACGTCCGTGACCGGGCCGGGAAAGCGTTGCAGCACCTGGAGCGGGCGCAGATCGGCACCATCCACAGCTTCGCCGGCTCGCTGTTGCGGCTCTATCCGCTGGAGGCCGGACTGGATCCGCAGTTCCGGGAAGACGACGGCAACCTCCTCAGGAGGCGCTTCGGCGCCGGCTGGGGGTTGTGGCTCGACGAGGAGCTGTCGGGCACGGGTCCCCGGACGGCGGAGTGGAAACGGCTCCTGAGCCGGTTCCCGCTGGAACGGCTGCGTGAGCTTGCGCTGGCTCTTTGCGCCGAAAACGTGGACCTGGACGGGCTCGAACGCGCGGGCACGCCGGTAGATCCGAGCGGCGCCACGGGTGGGCCTGAGAGCCGCCCCCGCACCGGCGCAGGAGCGCGGGACGACGCGGACGGCGCCATCGGAAGGTGGTTGGGCGAGCTGGATGAGACCGCAGCCGATCTCATCGCGCGTTACCCGAAGCAACGGAAGATCGAGCGGGCGCTGGCCGTGGCGCGCAAGGCGATACGGTCCGCTCGCGCCGGCGGCGCCTCGGTGGATGACGAGGAGTCGAGGCTCCTGCGGGGGCTGTCGGCGCCGCGGGACTGGGCCCCGGAGGACTTCGATGCCGCACGGGACCTGGTGAGGGATGCGCGCGCGCTTGCCCGGGTGGACGCCGAGGAGGTCGGCCGGCTTTGCGCCTTGCTGGCGCCGTTCGCCCGGCGGTTCCGCGAGGACTTCGCCCGGGGCGGCCTGGTGACCTTCGACGGACTGTTGGTGCGGGCGCGGGATCTGCTGCGCGACCACCCGCGCATCCGGGAGGAGTTGAAGGCACGCTTCAAGGCCATCCTGGTGGACGAATTCCAGGACACCGACCCGCTCCAGTACGAGATCCTTCTGTGGCTGTGCGAGGAGCGTTCCCAGCGGGCCGCGAACTGGCGCGACATCCGCCTCGCCGCCGGCAAGCTGTTCGTGGTGGGAGATCCCAAGCAGTCCATCTACGGGTTCCGGGGCGCCGACATGGCAGCCTACCTGAAGGTCGTCAAAGAGATGATCGAGGCCCAGGACGGACGCGAATACCGGCTGACCGCAAACTTCCGCAGCGACCCCCGGATCCTGGACGTGGTCAACGGCGCCTTCGAGCGCCTGATCCGGGAAGAACCCGGCCTTCAGCCCGGATACATTCCCCTCCAGCCGGGTCTCGACAGCGCGGAGCCGGACCGAAGCCCGGTGCGCGTGCGCCGGGTGACCGCCCCGGACGGCGTGCTGAGCGCGGAGGCTGCGCGCCGGGTGGAGGCCGAGTCGCTGGCGCGCTGGCTCGACGAGGAGGTGCTGGGGCGCACCTTCTTCGACCACCGGACGGGCGGCCAAGTGCGGATGGAGCCCGGTCACGTCGCCTTCCTCATGCGCGCCCTGAGCAACGTGCAGGTCTACCTGGAAGCATTGCGACGGCGCGGCATCGGCTACGTGGTGGAAGGCGAGCGGGACTTCTACGCCGCCCAGGTAGTGGTGGACGCCGTCAACCTGCTCCGGGCGGTGGACAACCCCCACGACCGGCTGGCGCTGGTGGGAGTGCTCCGCTCGCCCGTGGGCGGATATGACGACGCCGAGATATTCGCCCTCGACCGGCAACGCCTGCTGGACTACCGCTCGGCGTCGGACGAGCGGTGGGTGGACCTGCCCGGAAGCGTGATGGACCTCTATCAACGTCTCCTCCGGCTGCACCGCGAGGTGCGCTTCCTGGAAGCCGGAAAGGCGGTGGAGCGGGTCTTCAGGGAACTGCCGCTGTCGGTGCTGGCGGCGAGCGGGACATCGGGCGAGCAGGCCGTCGCCAACCTGGAGAAGGTGCGGCTGGTGGCCCGGGATGCGGGCGCGGACGGCAGCGGCACCCTCAAGGACGTGGTGGCCGAGTTGGAGCGCCGGGTCCGGGACGAGGAGGACGAGTCCGAGAACGCCATGGAGGAAGAGACCCCGGACGCGGTACGGATCATGAGCATCCACCGGGCCAAGGGCCTGGAGTTTCCCGTGGTGGTGCTGCCGGATTCCCTGGCCGGAGTGAACAGGAGACCGTCCTCGGCCGTGGAAGTACGGCAGGACTGGGCCACGGGTCTTGTGGGGCTCTGCATCGATGACCTGTGGAGCCTGCCCGGCGTATTCCTCCGCGCGAAGCAGCGCGAGCGGGAGAAGCACGAGCGCCGCCGCCTGCTGTACGTGGCCATGACCCGCCCGCGTCAGCAACTCGTGTTTTCCTTTGCCCAAAGACGGCAGGACGGCGACAGCATGGCGTCGATGATCGACGAGGCGACCGGCGGCGCCCTTGCCCATGCGGTTCCGCCCGCGATCGCGTGCGGTATGGGAGAGATGGAGGTGGAGGTGGTGGAGGAAGATCAGGCGGCGGACGAGCACCGCGGCCTCGCGCCGGCGCCCCCGCCGGACACCGCCGACTGGTCCTGGTACGAGGAACTGTGGCGCCGCCGGATGGAGGAGCACGAAGCGCACAGCCGAACCCCGATCTTCCTCACGCCCACGCGGCTCAAGGCCGCCGGCGAGGCGGCAGAGAGCGAGAGGACCGAGGCTCGGCGCGCCGGCGGCCTGGGACGCGACACGGACTACGGACGCAAGAAGGGCGGCGCAAGACGCGATAACGGTCCGGGACACGACGCGAGTCCCCAGCGGGACACCGCGCTGATACTGGGAGAGCTGACCCACAAGGTGCTCGAACACTGGGACTTCCACACACAACGGATCGGGGAAGACCTCGATGAAGCCATCGCACGCCACGCACCCGAGCTGCCGGCGCCGCAGAGAGAGACGGTGGTCCACGAGCTGAAAGCCATCTGGGCCACCCTGACGAACTCTCCGCTCTACGATGAGTTGCGGAGCGCCCGTATCCTGGGCCGGGAGATGCCCTTCGTCCTGCCCTGGGACGGCCGGATCATGGAGGGCGTCATCGACCTGGTCTACGAGCGGCAGGGGCGGCTCTACGTGGCCGACTACAAGACCGACCGGGTGACCGACGACGACATCGCGGGAGTCATGCACGACTACCGCCACCAGGCGCGGGTCTACACCGAGGCCGTGAGGCGCGGCCTGGACCGGGACGTGGCCGCGTTCAGACTGATCCTTCTGCGGCTGGGCCGCGCGGTGGACGTGCCTCCCGAGATCGGCGGCGCGAATCCATGAGAAGCGAGCCCCATTTCACCGCGGAGAAACTGTTGTCCAGGCTGGGGGTGGAACCCGGCGCCTTCGGCAAGGTGGCGCTGGTCCCCGGTCCGCGCGACCGGGCCGCCAAGCTGCAGCGCGCGCTGGGGGAGCCGCGCAAGACCCTCGCCTTCCAGGACTACGAGATGCACACGGGCGCGTTGGGCGCCCGCCGCATCACCGTGGGCAACGGCGGGCGCTACTCGGCGGATACGGCCATCACCACGGAACTGCTGTGCGCCGGAGGCGTGGAGACGCTGGTGCGTGTGGGGAGCTGCGGCTCGCTCCGGCACGAGGTGAAGGTCGGCGACATCGTCATCGCGACCGGCGCGGTTGGCGGCGACGGCGCCAGCCCGCGTTACGTGCCCGAGGGTTCTGCTCCCGCAGACTTCGCTACTGCCCGGACTCCCAACCAACCCGCCACCCTCCCTCACCCCTGCGTGGTGGAGGCTCTCGCACGCGCGGCCGACAGCCTCAAGGCGCCCGTCCACCATGGCCAGGTGTTCACCACCGACGCGCTGTTCCGGGAGACGCCGGAGCTGCTGGCGGACCTGGAACGGCGGCAGATCACCGCCATCGACATGGTGACCGCGGCGTTCCTGACCGTGGCCCAGTTCAGGAACGCCAGGGCCGGGGCGATCCTGGCGGTCTCGGACGAATGCCTCACCGGCAGGCTGGGCTTCCGCCATCCGTCGTTCCTGGAGGCCGAGGAACGGATCGGCGAGATCGCCCTCAAGGCGGTGGAGTGGCTGTAACCGGCTGTTTGGCGAACCGCCGGCTTTCGTACTAGAAGAGGCGGGACGGTCGATTCATGGCGGAACGTTCGAAAGGGTCGCGTGCGGAGATCATCAAATGGGGCCAGAGGCTGTTCGATCGCCGTCTGGTGAGCGGTTGGGGCGGCAACGTCAGTTGCCGTTTCGGCCGGAGCCGGTATCTGATCACCGGTTCGCACGCCGCACTGGGGTTCATGACGGCGAGGGACGTCGTGGAGATCGACGGCCGGGGAAACGCCGTGAACCCGAAGCAGAGCCCTTCGAGCGAAACGCCGCTGCACCTGGCCGTGTACGAGGCCACGGACGCCCGGGCGGTGGTCCACGTCCATCCGCCGGAGATCATCGCCTACTGCCGGGACCGGAGCGAATTCGTACCGTTGAGCTTCGAAGAGGAGTATAGTCTGGGCCGCGTGCCGGTGATTCCCCACGACGGCCCGACGGTCACGGACCCGGCGCCGGTGGCCGAGGAACTGCGCCGGCACCCGGTGGTAATTCTGCAAGGCCACGGCACGGTCGCACGCGGCCGCGACCTCATGGAGGCGTTCCTGATCACCGATCTTTTGGCGGAGGCCGTGCATTGCCGGCTGGTGATGCGGGACAAACCGTAGGTTGCCGGTGCCGGACAAACCGGCTGCGAAGCTGCTCCAACCGCTTGGCCATTCCAGACCGTTGCGTTCCCAAAGGAGGAAAGACCATGAGACCGAATCCCCCGTCCGTGCTCCGAATTGCCCTCGCCGCGGGCATTGCCCTGGTTGCCATGTCCGCCGCCGCGGCCCCCGCCGCGGACTTCTACAAGGGCAAGACCATCCGCATCATCGTGGGCTCGGCTCCTGGAGGCGGCTTCGATACCTACGCGCGGCTGGTGGCGCGGCATCTCCCCAAGCACATTCCGGGGACTCCCAGGACCCTGGTGACCAGCATGACCGGGGCCGGGAACCTCATCGCCGCCAACTACATGTACAACAAGGCCAAGCCGGACGGCCTCACCATCGGCCACTGGGTGGGGACGCTGGTGCTGCAGCAGGTGCTGGGGAACAAGCGGGTCCAGTTCGACGCCCGGAAGTTCGAGTGGATCACCGTCCCCAAGCCGAGCTACACGGCGTGCATCGTGGCCAGGGACAGCGGCATCACCAGCATGGACGAGTGGCTCGCCGCCAAGAAGCCGCTCAAGCTCGGCGGCATGGGGCCGGGCAGCTCCATCTCGGACATTCCCAGGCTGCTCGTAAACATAACCGGGGTCCCCCTCCAACTGATCGAGGGCTACGGCGGGGCCGCCAGGATCCGTCTGGCCATCGAGAAACGCGAGGTCATGGGCGGTTGCTGGAGCCCCGACGTCATCTTCTCGTACTGGCCGAAGCAGATCCCCGCGGGCGAGTTGAACTTCGTGATCCAGGTGGGCGTCGGAAGACACCCCAGCTTCTCCAACGTCCCGAACCTCCTGGAATACGCCAAGAACGACGCTCAACGGCAGTTGGCGGGCGTGGTGGGCCGCAATGCTCACGAGATACTGCGGGCCTTCTCGCTGCCTCCGGGCACGCCCAAGGACCGCGTGGAACTCCTGCGCAAGGCCTTCGCCGACACCTTCAAGGACCCGGAGCTGCTGGCCGAGGCGAAGAAGTCCAGGCTCATCATCAATCCCATTCCGGGCCCCCGGGTCGCCGAGGCGGTGAACGAGTTCTTCCAGCTCGACGCCGAGCTTATGAAGAGGCTGAGGAGCATCCTGGTCCCGAAACAGTGATGGAGGTCAGGCCCGCCTTGCCCGCGGTCGCCAGCCGCCCGCGGGTGTCACCATGGCGGAAACACGCGGCAGGTGGCGAAGGGCGCACATGATCGTCGAAGTCCACTGCCACCCGTTCGGGCCGCCCTCTTACCGGGACCTGCGCGACAAGATCCGCAGCGTCCCGGACCTCATCGGCTTCCGCCGCAACCATCCCGAGCTGTACCAGGCCCGGGACACCGAGCCGCTGGTGGACTACGTGGACGAGCTGATCGCGGACATGGACCGGTACGGCGTGGACAAGGCGCTGATCATGACCACCGGCGGTTGCGACAGCCCCGACGAGAAGGACGCCAAGACCGCGGCCGCGGTGGCGCGGTATCCGGACCGGCTGTACGGGCTGGCGAGCCTGGGGGAAGACTATTCGGGCAACGGCGTCTGGGAGAACGCTCCGGCGCTCCGTGAGGCGGCGCCCGAGCAGATCGCCGACCGCATCGAGCGGCTGGGCTTCAAGGGCATCGGCGAGTCACACGGCGGCCCCTTCACCACCGAGACCCACCCGGTGAAGATCGCCGACGACCTGCGCCCCATCATGGAAACCTTGGCGAATTACCGGGTGCCGCTCCTGATCGCCACCGGCTGGACCCAGTTTCCCGGCCGCATGTACTATGCCGACCCCATCTACGTGGACGAGATCGCCGGACGCTACCCCGACGTCCCAATCGTGTTGACCAAGATGGGGCGCGCCATCCAGCACTACTTCGAGTCGGCGCTGATCGTTGCCATGCGCAACCCCAACGTGTATTTCGATACGACTTCCACGACGGCGGAGCACCTGCGCCGGGCCGTGGAAACCATCGGCGCCCATCGCATCATGTTCGGCACCGACTGGTCGCCCACTTGGCGGTGCGTCGAGGTGCCGGAGCCGCTGTACCCGGCGCGGCTCAAGGTCGTCAGGGAGTGCGGCATCTCGGAAGAGGACGCGGAGCAGGTGCTGTGGAAGACGGCGGTGGAGTTGTACCGGCTGTGAGGCAACAGGCGGATCATAGTCTGATACGAAATCCCAACGATTCCCAGAATCCGTCATTCCGGCGAAAGCCGGAATCCAGGAGGGTGGGGACAGAGAGGCACAGGCGTCAATAAAGGAGGACTCAACCATGCGTTTGGACGGCAAGGTCGCGATCGTAACGGGCGGCGGCGTCGGCATCGGCCGCGCCTACTCGAAGGGGCTGGCCAAGGAAGGCGCCAAGGTGGCCGTGGCCGACATCCAGGTGGAAGCCGCCAGCCAAGTGGCGGAGGAGATCAAGAAGGACGGCGGCGACGCCATCCCCGTCGCGGTGGATGTCGCATCTCCCGAGAAGACCCGCGAGATGGCGGATACGGTGCTGAAGGCATACGGGCGCATCGACGTCCTGGTGAACAACGCGGCCCTCTACACCGCGCTCACCAAGAAGTCCTTCATGGAAATCGGCGAGGACGAGTGGGACCGGGTCATGGCGGTGAACGTCAAGGGCCTGCATCTGTGCGTGCAGGCGGTCTATCCGGCCATGAAGGAGCAGGGAAAGGGCAAGATCATCAACATCTCTTCCGGCACCATCCTGGGCGGGACGCCGATGTTCCTGCACTACGTCACCTCCAAGGCCGGTGTGCTGGGATTCACCCGGGCGCTGGCGCGCGAGATCGGCCCCGACGGGATCAGCGTCAACGCCATCATGCCCGGCCTCACCATATCCAGCGACAACCAGGACGGCGTCACGACCCCCCAGCAACTGGAGAACCGGCGCAAGAGCCGTGCTTTCCAGCGCGACCAGTACCCGGACGACCTGGTGGGCACGGTCATCTTCCTGTCGTCGGACGACAGCGACTTCATCACCGGCCAGTCCATCAGCGTCGACGGCGGCCAGCACATGCACTGACGCGCCGTGAACCACGCTCGTGCGAAAAACGGTGCTCCGCGCCGCGCTGGTCACCGCTGCGAAAAGAGCCCGCCAATGCCCGAATCCGTCATTCCGGCGAAAGCCGGAATCCAGGGGGCGGGGCGGTGGCAAGTCAGCCATGAACGGTCTTGAGCTGGCAGAGTACTGTGTGCGCGAGATCCGCTTCGGCCGGGAGACGCGCTATGACTCCGGCGTCCTGGAGGTGGATGCCGAAGGGCTCGCGGCCCTGGCAGAGCAGTATCCCCGGGTGCGTTCCGCCACCTTCGACGTGGTGCGCCCCGGCGAGAAGGCCCGCGTTACCGGCATTCGCGACGTGGTGGAGCCGCGCGTTAAGACCGCCGGCGTGGGGCAGGTATTTCCAGGAGTCCTGGGGCCGGTGGCCCCCGCGGGCCAGGGCCGCACCCACCGGCTGTCGGGCATGGCGGTGGTGACGGCCGTCGCCTACGAGGGCACCGTCCGCACCGGCACCACCGCCCAGCGCAGCGCCATTCTGGACATGTGGGGTCCGGGCGCCGACATGACGCCGTTCAGCTCGCTGAACAACCTGGTGATGACCCTGGAGTTGGAAGACGGACTGTCCGCCTACGAGGCGCATCAGGCCATCCAGCGGGCGGAGTTCAGCGTGGCGGTCAGACTCGCCGAGACCACCACGGGCCTGGAGCCGGACGGCGTGGAGATCCACAATCCCGACGCCGCTGGAGACGATCTCCCCCGCGCCGTGGTCATCATCGGCGTGTTCACCGAACCCGACAACCGGCCGTCCAACGTCGCCTACTACGGCTTCCCTGTACAGGAATCGCTGTCCACGGTGATCCATCCCAACGAGCTGACCGACGGCGCCATCACCCCCAGCACCATCCGCACCGTCAGCTACCACCCGATCACCTGGAACTGGCAGCACCAGCCCCTGGTCCTGGGGCTCTTGCGCGACAAGCGCTACCGGTGCGCGGGGGTCATTTTGGAGCGCATCGGCTTCGAGACCTCCCGCGAGAAGGAGATCGCCGCCCACAACGCCGTGCGGGTGGCCATGTCCCTGGGCGCCGACGCCGCCCTGATCACGCGCACGGGATCGGGCAACGCCTTCATTGAGGTCATGCTGACGGTGAAGGGCTGCGAGGAGAAAGGCATCAAGACCGTCCTCGTCACCTACGAGTACGGCGGCAAGGACGGCGCGGACGCGCCGCTGCTCTATTACGAAAAGGAAGCGGACGCCGTGATCAGCACCGGCAACCGCGACATCGTCGTGGAGCTGCCCGCGGCCGACCGCGTGGTGGGCGCCTACGACCGGCTGCAACTCATCAACTATCCCGGCGCACCCTACGTCGCCGCCGGCGACCCGCTGACCATGGAAGCCCGCGACGTCATCGCCGGCGGCATCGACATCTGGGGCGGCCGCGACAGGCTCTGCCGGCCGTACTGAGCCCCATCTCCCCTATTCCGGATACAGCGGCGCGGTGTAGACCGTCCCCGGCACCACGATGCCGCCGCCGGGCCGTTCGCCGTCGTTCAGATGGCCGTAACGGTCGCGGTAGGTGGGCGGCAGCGGCCGCCCTCCGGGAGTGGAGAGCCACAGGCGCAGCAGGTTGCGCCGGCGCTCGGGCTCCGGGTAGTCCTCGAACTCGGTGCGCGAATGGCAGGTGACGTGGTTGTGGAGGACCTGCACGTCTCCCTGCAGGAACTCCATGTCATACGACAGCTCGTCGCACAGGTCCCTGCACAGGTCCAGGGCTTCCTTGAGGGCCTCGGAGTGGCGCGGCAACTCCTCGAAGCGCTGCGCGGAGCGGATGTAGGTGCCGCCCACGTTCACGGTCAGGTAGCCGTCAAAGAAGTTGAACACCGGAAGCTGCCACCAGGGCTCCTTCCCTTCCGGGATCTCGCCGCGCCGGTCGCGGTAGATGGGTGCGGCCAGCTCCGGCACCAGCTCGGGGCGGCGTTTCAGCATCTCGTTGTAGACGTTGAGGGCGCTGGTGAAGCGGCTCAACCCTCCGGACTTGGCCGGGTGCAGGCACATCAGCACAACCACGTCGCTGGAGTCGCAGTGGAACGGCAGCATGTCGTGGGTCTGGTAGCCGCGATGCTTGGGGTTCGTGAGCGAGTGCGAGCCGAGGTCGGCCACGTGGCCCAGGAGGTGGCCCTTGGCGTTCTGGGACACGGGCACGCCGAGGTACGTGCCGATTCCCCAGAAGGCGATGGCCGCCTGCTGGCGACTGTAACGGTGTACCGGCACCCCGCGTATGAGCCCTATGCCGCGGCCGTCGATCACCTCGTCGGCGACCTCATCGAGCCTGTCCGCCAAGTTCGGGAGCACGAAGTCGTCCCGGTGGATGTCCATGATGTCGAGCCCGCGTTCCTCCACCTGTGCGACAGCCGCGTCCAGCTCCACGATATCGCTCTCGGTGAGCTGGTAGATCCAGCTCTGATCGGCGTCCAGGTCCTCCGCGGTCCAGGCCGCCGGATCCACCACGGGCTGGCTCAGCACGGCCGGTTGTCTGCTTTTGTTCAGCATGGGTCTACCTCCGAAGTTCCCGCCCATTGTTCGCGTCTGAATGCTGTTCGCCCTGAGCCCTTCGACAAGCCCACGCCAAGCGTAGAGAAGCGAAGTCGAAGGATGCGGTTCAATCGATCAGAGTTTGCTCTGACTCCCCTCTTGCAGAGCCTCGACCTTGGCAATACGGCACGGCAGCCCGCGCGTGTCCGCCGACCCCGTCACCGGATCCCACGGCCCATCATAGCGCATGGCGGCGTTGATGTTCACCTCCAGCGCGCCGCGGTGCGGGGCTTCCGCTTCCGGGTACCACCAACCCATGCCGGTGCGCGCCACCCCGGGCAGGGTGGCCTCGGTGACACGGACCTTCAGGCGGCAGCGGCCCGGACCGCCGGCGGTCTCCACCCAGACCCAGTCGTCGTGGGCGAGCCGGTACTGCGTCGCCGTATCCGGATGCAGTTGCAGCCAAGGGTCCGGCGAGACCTTGCGCGCCCAACCCTGGTCGCGGAACCGCGAGTGGTGGTAGGTGCGCTCTCGCACTCCCGTGAGCAGCGTCAGCGGGTAGGCGTCGCGCACCGCAGGCGCCTCGCGCTCCGCCCGGGTCGGCGTGTAGTCGGGTAGCGGGTCCAGGCCCAACTCGGCGAGGCGCTCGGCGTAGAGTTCCACCTTGCCCGTTTTTGTCTTGAACCCGGCCTTCTCGAAGTCGCCGTAGGTGAAGGGGAAGTTCGCGTAGCCCTTCTCCCGCATCTGCTCCACGGTGACGCCGCAGTCGCCCAGCAGGAACTCGTTGAACTCGCGCTTGGTTTCCCAGGGAATGAACCGACGCGCCTCAGCGACGCCACGGGCTTCGATGTGCCGGGCCAAGTCATGGGCGATACGGAAGTCGCCGCGCGCCTCCCCCAGCGGCTCCACCGCAGGCTGGATCAGGCTCAGGCACGGCCCCGAGCCTTCCAGCGAAACCTCCTCGTCCTCCAGCCCCGTGGTCTTGGGCAGCACGATGTCCGCGTACTCGGCCGTCGGGTTCATCATGTGGGTGGCCACCGCAAGGAAGTCCAGGGACTTCAGTGCCGTCAGGGTCTTCGGGGTATCGGGATAGGTCACCACGATGTTTACGCCGCTGACGTACATGGCTCGCACCGGGTAAGGCTTCCCGCTCAGCACCGCCTCGATCACCGACGGGTTGTGGCAGGCCGTCTGCCAGCCGTCAGGTCCCGCCCACAGCGGGAAGCGGTCGGCGCCGATGGTCCGCTGCTCCACTTCCAGGGGCAGCCGGAAATCGGGCTTGTGCAGCACCTCGATGTAGTTGGTGAACCCTGCCGGCTTCTTCACGCGCCGGTTGCCGCCCTGGCGGTCCAGGTTGCCGCTGATGGCCACCAGGCAATGGAACGCCCGGAAGGTCTGTACGCCGGCGCTGAAGGCGTCGATGCCGTGCCCGCTCACGAAGCAGGAAGGCCCGTCGGCGTAGAGATCCGCAGCCCGCTCAATGTCCGCTCGCGGGACCCCGGTCAACTCGGCCGCGCGCTCCGCCGGGTACTGTGCCGCCCGCTCCGCCAGCGCATCGAACCCGTGGCACCAGCGCTCCACGAAATCCCGGTCGTAGCGGCCGTGCTCCACCAGCCAGTGGATCATGGCCAGCCCAATGGCGGCATCCGTGCCCGGCCGCGGCCGCAGCCAGAGGTCCGCCATGGTGGACGCCGGCGTCTCTCCCGGATCGATGACAACGACGCGCGCCCCCTTCGCCTTGGCGCGCTTGAGCGCCTGCCACTGCGGCGGGTCCGCCGCATAGGGATTCCGCCCCACGACCAGCGCACAGCGGGTATTGTCGATGTCCTCGCCCTTGCTGATTGCCAGCCCCGTGATCCGGTCGCTCAGCGCCCGGCACCCGCCGCACAGGTCCTGGTTCATCATCCAGTTGGGCGACCCGAAGGCGCGCAGCAGCAACGCCAGCATCACCCCGCGGCTGAAGTGCGCGTTGCTCACCGCCCCGCACAGCGCCGCCGCACCGTACCGCTCCCGCACCGCCAGCATCGACTCCGCCATCTCGTCCAGCGCCTCGTCCCACGACACCCGCTGCCACCGCCCGCCGCCCCGCGGCCCCGATCGCTTCATCGGATAGAGCACCCGGTCCGGATGGTAGGTCAGCTCCGGCAGGCCCCGGATTCCCTTCACGCAGAACGCCCCCAGGGACGCCGGGTGCTCCGGGTAGGGCGATACCTTGGTCACCCGCCCGTCCTCGACGGTGACCAGCGACCCGCAATGGGCGCTGCACTCCCAGCAGGTGCTGGGGATGATGGTGTTGGCGTTGTTCATGGCTCGAAGGACTCCGATGGCGCTGCTGCCGCTAGTCCATTGACACCCGGCACCCGCTCGTGCCGGATTCCCAGCAGGTTCCGCTCCTTCCGGCCGAATACCATCCCTACCAGGTGGATCGGCTCCCCGCGGTCCCTGTACTTCTCCCCATAGCCGCGTTCCCTCAATTGGGACATGGCCCGGTCCATTACCGAGGCCGCCTCCCCCTCCCCGTCCGCCATCTTGAACTCCAGCACGAATACCTGATTGTGGTGAAACACCACCATGTCCGAGCGGCCGTGGCTCGATGCCTCCTCTACACGAAGGTCCACCCCGATTGCCCGGAAACCCATGTACAGCATGCTGGCGTAATGGGCCTCGTATCGTTCGACCTCGCTACGGTCGTACCATTGATGCGGAATCCCCGACAGATACGCCTGCAGCCGCTCCCCGAAACCGGTGAAGTCGTTCGCCGAGAGAAGGCCGGCCAGTTCCTTCCCCTGGTCCACGGCCTCCCGTCCCCGCCGGGTCACGTATTCCAGGAGCCCCTGGTTCAAGCTGCGGCGCACCTCGAAATTGGGATAGTCCAACGTGTAGAGCGTCTCCACGCCGTCCCACGTTTCGCCTGCGATGGTCAGGTAGCCGGTCTGGAACAGCAACGCGTCGATGCCGATGTCGTCCACGTCGAAGTCTGACACCAGCCCTGCATCCGTGACCCGATTCTCCAGGGTCATCGGGTTGACTTTCTTTTCCACCAGCATCCGGTACAGGAACGTGGGCGAGCCGGTCTCGAACCAGTAGGGGCTGAACCGGCGCCGCCGGAACAGCAGCAGCAGATCAAAGGGGTTGTAGACCTTTTCCTCACCGAGCCAGTGATAGCCGTTGTACCAGCGCCGGATATCGTCCCGATCCAGACCCGGCAACTCCGGGCCGAACACCCGGTCCAGGTCCCCATCCGTGTACCCGCAGATCGTAGCGTAGCGCGGGTCCAGGCTGATGTCCTCCAGGTTGTTGAGGCCCGAAAACAGGCTCACCTTCGAGAACATGCTCACCCCGGTGACCAGGACAAACCGCACGTGGCGGGCGCTGTCCTTGATGATCCCGTAGAAGCCCCGCAGATAGTCGCGGTTCGCCTTCGCCAGGTCCGGGGTCTCCAGCGCGTCAAGGATCGGCTTGTCGTACTCGTCCACCAGCACCACCGCGGGCCGGCCGGAGGCGTGATGCAGGCGATACAGGAGATTGCGCAGGCGCTCCGGTCCGGTGCCTGCGTCCGGCGCCGGCTCGAGACCGGCGCCGTGCTCGATGATCGCCAACTGGTTGAGCGTGCTGCGCTCCAGGTCGTCCGGCTCGTTGTACTTCCCGCCAAAGCTCAGCCCCACGACCGGGTGACGGTCCGACCAGTCCCAGTGCCCGTGGATGTCCAGACCCCTGAACAGAGCCTCGTTTCCCTCGAACAGTTCCTGCAAGGTATCCACCAGGAGGCTCTTGCCGAACCGGCGCGGGCGGGACAGGAAGTAGTACCGCCCCCTTTCCAGCAGTTCCCGGATGAGGGGCGTCTTGTCCACGTAATAGTAGCCGTCCCGCTCCCGGATTGTCCGAAAGTCCTGGATCCCGATGGGGAGCCGGCGGCGGTTCATGGTGAGGTCCATCGACAAGGCAGGTTGTTCCATCCGCAAGGCAGGATGAGTCACGACTCAACCGTTCAGGGAAAAGAAGTACTCCACCCTCGAACATGCATTATCAACCGTCCTTCGGTGGATGGCAAGGCGCCTTGGGATTGTGCAGGAGTATAACCTGGGTTATACTGCAAATCATGAAAACGGCCATTTCCATTCGAGACGAAGTTTTCGAGGCCGGGGAGCGTACGGCGAAGAGGTTGGGAATCTCCCGGAGCGAACTCTACACGAAGGCTGTCGGTGAGTTCGTTGCGCGGCACGCTGGCGACCAGTTGACGGAACGGCTCAACGCCGTGTACGGCCAAGACCCTTCGATCTCGGCGCTCGATAAGCGACTCGAGGCCCTCCAATTCCTCTCGTTGCCCGCCGACGAGGACGGGTGGTGAATCGTGGCGAGATCTGGTGGGCGGACTTGCCGGTTCCGGGGCGATCCGAGCCGGGGTACCGCCGTCCTGTTCTGATCGTTCAATCCGACGGCTTCAACCGAAGCCGAATTCGGACCGTGGTCGCGTTGGCAATCACCTCCAACCTCAGACTAGCCGAGGCACCCGGTAATGTCTCCCTTGCCCGGCGAGGAACAGGCTTGCCCCGGACGTCTGTGATAAACGTGTCGCAGATCATAACCTTGGACAAGGAATACCTCATCGAGCAGGCGGGACGAGCTTCCGACGCAATCATGGGCCAAGTCGAGGAAAGCCTGCGTATGCTTCTTGGCCTTCGCCCAATGAGCTAAACCGTGGTCATCGACTTCCAGCATCACTACATGCCCGAGAAGCTGGCCCGAAAGAAGGGCCTCTACTCCGACAAGGTCGCCGTGGCCACCGAGGACGGCGTGCCGCGGATGACACTTCATGCGAAGCTGTATGACGCGGAGGCGCAACTCCGGGACATGGACGAGGCTGGGGTGGACGTGTCGGTGCTGTCCTGCCACCTGGGATGGGACGGAAGTCTCGATGATTGCCAAGTCATCAATGACAGCTATGCCGAGTTGGAGCGGGAGTACCACGGGCGGTTCGTCGGCTTGGCGCATGCGCCGGTCCTCGAAGGCGAAAAGGCGCTGGACGAGTTGGACCGGGCGATCCTGGAGCGCGGGCTCCACGGCGTGACCATCACCTCCCAAGTGGGCGGCCTCTTTCTCGACGCGCCGGAGCTGGATCGGTTCTATGAGCGGGTCGCGCGGCTCGGTGTCCCGATCTTCGTGCATCCGGCGCTGGTGCCCAAGGGGTACGATTCCATTCAGGGCTATGATCTGCCGCGCATCATCGGCAGGGAGATCGATCTCACCATTGCGACCATACGGCTGATTGCCGGCGGGGTGCTGGACCGGCACCCCGAGATCGACTTCGTCATCGGCCACTTCGGCGGCGGCATCGCCGCGTTCAAGGACCGGCTCGTGGCCATGGCGCACCGGTTCGGCACGTTGAAACGTCCGTTCGAGCAGTATCTGGACCGGCTCTATTTCGATCTGTCCGGGTTCGAGGGAGGGCTTACTTCCCTCCGTTGCGGCCTGCTGGGAATCCGCCCGGAAAGGCTGGTGTTCGCCACGGACTATCCGCAGAACTTCACGGGGGTGAGCACGGAGACCGGCAAGGGTAACCGGGCCATACGCGAATACATCGAGGCGGTGAGGAATCTGGAGCTTGAAGAGGGAGTCAAAGAGGGTATCCTGGGGGGTACGGCTGCCCGGCTGCTCAAACTGGACCGTTGAATCCCCAGTCGGCGAAAGGTCAAGGCTGCAGAATCGGATTCCGCGACGAACGGGAACGGAATGCCTCCATGACGAAGCGCAAGCTGCCCATCGGCATCCAGACCTTCCGTGAAATACGCGAGGGCGACTATTACTATGTGGACAAGACCGCCTATGCGTGGCGGTTGGTCGACGGCGGCAAGTCCTACTTCCTGTCCCGCCCGCGCCGCTTCGGAAAGAGCCTGTTCCTGAATACCCTGAAGGAACTCTTCGAGGGCACCGAAGGATTGTTCCGGGGTCTCGACGTTCACGACAAGTGGGACTGGTCAAGGCGCCATCCGGTGGTGTGCTTGAGCTTCGGTGCAGGGAACTTCAAGGAGCCGGGATACCTGCAAGCGAACATCATCGAGCAGTTGGCCGACGCCGAAGAACAGGCGGGGTCGCCCTCCGGGCATACGACGGCACCGGGGCGCCTTCGTCGCCTGCTTCGGGTGCTGCACCAGAGTGCTGGTGAGCGGGTGGCGGTGCTTGTGGACGAGTACGACAAGCCGATCCTGGACGCGCTGGAGGAGCCGGACTTGGCGCGGGCCAACCGTGACATCCTGCGCGGGCTGTACGGAACCATCAAGGACTCCGACGAACACGTCCGGTTCACCTTTCTCACAGGGGTGAGCAAGTTCTCCCAGGCCAGCGTGTTCTCCGGCCTCAACAACCTCAACGACGTCACACTGGACCGGCGCTACTCGGCCATCTGCGGCTACACCGACGCAGACCTCGACCGGGTGTTCGCTCCCGAGCTCGCCGGGTTGGACCGGGACGAGATCCGCCGCTGGTACAACGGCTACAACTGGCTGGGGGACGAGGACGTCTACAACCCATTCGACCTGTTGCTGCTGTTCGACAAGCGCGAGTACCGCGCCCACTGGTTCGGCACCGGTACGCCGACGTTCCTCGTAGACCTGCTGCTGAGACGAGGTTCCGCCATCCCGTCGCTGGACGGCGCCTACAGTCACGACGATCTGCTGTCGCGGTTCGACGTGGACAACATGGAGACCGAGGCGCTGCTGTTCCAGTCCGGGTATCTGACAATCGCGGATGTCGAGGAAGAGGACGGGGAGACGATGTACCGGCTGGACTATCCGAACCATGAAGTGCGCAAGAGTCTGAACGAGTGCCTGCTGAAGGCGCTGGCGCCGGACGCTCCCGCCCAACTGCGCAGGGGCCGGCGGCTGCGGGAGCTTCTGCGCACCAACGACTTCGCCGGCGTGGAGGCGCTGCTGCGGGCATTCTTCGCCAGCATTCCCTACGAGTGGCACACCCGCAACGACATCGCTCGCTACGAGGGCTACTATGCCAGCGTGCTCTATGCATGGTTTGCGGGGCTGGGATTGGATGTGGTCCTGGAAGACAGCACAAGCCGCGGCCGACTGGATATGGCGATGCGGCTCAACGAGCAGGTTTACTTGTTCGAGTTCAAGGTAGTAGAGCTGGCGCCCGAGGGTTCGGCCATGGCGCAGCTCAGGGAACGCGGCTACGCGGACAAGTACCGGAGCTCGGGGCAACCCGTCCACCTAGTCGGGGTGGAGTTCAGCCGAGAGAGCCGCAACGTGGTAGCTTTCGAGACGGAGACCGCCTGAACGTAGCCCGACATTCGAGAGAGCTTTGAGCGAAAACGGAGGTTACATGAAAGTCTCTGGACTCATTCTGCTGGCTGCGCTTATCGGCGTCCCCCTTTCCGACTCCGCCCAGGCGGGCGAAACGGTGGAGGTCGTCCTCGTTGACCGCCTGGACGATCAGCGCGGCTTTTGCCTGGACATCCGCGGCTACAAGCACCGTGCGCGGGTCGACAGGGGCCTCCAGGCCCACAGTTGCTACAGCTATCAGGGGCAGATCGGCGTGGACCAGGGGTTCGACACCGACGGCATCAAGGCCGGACGGTTCCACATGCCGGGCTTCGACGTGTGCATGACCGCGGGCGGGTCCCAGGCGGGCGCCCGGCTCGGTCTGGCGAAGTGCGACGGATCAGCGGCGCAGGGCTTCTCGCTGACCGCCACCGGTGAGATCGTGACCAAGAGCACGCCCAAGCTGTGCGCGACCGTGGCGGGTGGCGAATCGAGGCAGGGAGGGGGCGGCCGCCCGGTGCATCTCATCCGCGGGCTGACCCTGGAAAACTGCGACGAGGGGCGCGCCAAGTACCAGCGCTGGCGCGTGCGCACCAAGGCGGACTAGGGCACTACTGCAGCGCGAACAGCTCCTTCGGGTTCTGCGTCACGATCTTCTCGTACTGCGGCTCGGTGATGCTGCCCAACTCCTTCAGGTTCTGCAGCGCCTCGATCTCGGTGGACTGGTCGTTGTGGCCGTAGTCGGTGCCGATGACGATGTTGTCCTCCCCCGAATACCGGAGCACGTAGTCCACGTCGTCGTCGGTCTGACACGACACGTATTGCCGGTACTCCTTCAGGATGTTGTCCGGCAAGTCCTTGTTCTGCGCGCCCCAGCGGCGCTGCAGGTCCTTGACCACGTAGGGCACCCAGAGCGCAGCGGCCTCGGCCCAGTGGAAGCGCAGCTTGGGGAACATCTTGGGTATCTCGCCCATGATCACCGAGTGGAACATGCCGATGACCGGGATGCGGAACTTCCAGAAGCTGCCGCCGCCGTTGTACTGGGACACGAGGTCCAGCTCCTGGGGGTTGCCGTTGCCCACGTGCACGCCCACGGCCATGTCCAGCTCGCTCATCTTCTCGTAGAGGGGGTAGAAGTAGGGATCGGTCAGCAGGCGATGGCCCTCGATGGGGCGCATGAAGACCCCGCAGGCGCCGTTCTGCTTGCAGTACTCCAGCTCCTCCAGGGCCGTGCTCATGTCGAGCAACGGCAGCACGCAGATCCAGCGCAGGCGTCCGTCCCCCCGGCTGTGAAGGTCGGTCAGCCAGCGGTTGTAGCTCTTGCAGAGGGGAATCTCCACCGAGGGCTTGTCGGTTACCTGCTCGATGAAGATGGTAGGATAGAGCACCTGGACGTCTATGCCCAGCTCGTCCATGTGCTTGAGGCGGGCCTCGACGTTCTCCATCTCGCGCGTTTCCTGCGGCGTGAACATCACGCGGCCGGTGCGTTCGGCAACCTCGCCCAACTCCTGGGCGGTCATGACGATGCGAACCAGTCCCCGGATCTTGCCGTCGATGAACCAGTACTCGCCGCCCCCCTCGCCGGTCGGCCTCACGACGAGCGGACGGTACTTCTGGTCGGCCGGTTCCATGTAGTCCCAAGTATGCTCGGACTCGACGACGTGGGCGTCGGCATCGATAATGGACATGATCGTTACCTCCCGTTTTCCTGGCGTCCCGTCTTGCGAATCAAGGCATGAAGATGCGCGGGCATGGCGACGGAACGCTGAATTCCGTAGACGTGGATACCACCTTTTCGAACGCGGAACCAGCGGAAACCGCGGCCGGACGATCCCTTGACAAACCACCCGGCGGCAACTACTCACGAAAAATGCGTAGCCGCCCTTGCGCGGCGATACAGCCTTGGAGCCGGCACGGCCGCGGGGCTGTCTGACGGAAAGGAAAACGCCATGCCAACGAAGTCCCGTGCGGCCATCCTGGTGGAATCGCGCAAGCCCCTGGTGGTGGACGAGGTCACCTTCCCGGACCCGGCGCCCGACCAGGTGCTGGTGAAGCTCTTCGCCAGCGGCATCTGCCACTCCCAGCTCCACCAGATCCATCGCACGCCGGAGGAGCAGCGCTCCAAGCTGCCGGCGCTCCTGGGCCACGAGTCCACCGGCGTGGTGGTGGCCGCGGGACGTGACGTCACTCACGTGAAGGAGGGCGACCGGGTCTTCACCACCTGGGTGGACCGCAACGCCCCCGAGTCGCCGCTGCCGCCCGTGTCCCATGCCCTCAACATGCGGCCGCCGATCCCGGCCACTTGGCGCGAGGAGTCCATCTGGGCGTCGGCGTCCACCTGGGCGGAGCACCTGGTGGCCTCGGAGCGGGTGGTGCTTCCCATGGACGACGACGTGGACACGGACGTGACCTCCATCATCGGTTGTGCGGTCACCACCGGCTCGGGCGCCATCATCAACACGCTGAAAGTGCGGCCGGGCCAGTCGGTGGCCGTCTACGGCGTGGGCGGCATCGGCATGTGCGCGGTCTCGGCCGCGGCGGTGGTGGACGCCTACCCGCTCATCGCGGTGGACCTGGACGACGAGAAGCTGGAGTTCGCCAAGGGCTTCGGCGCCACCCACTGCATCAATGCCAGCAAGGTGGACCCGGTGGAGGCCATCACCGAGCTGACCGGCGGCGGCGCGGACTACGCCCTGGACGCGGTGGGGCATCCCACCACCCAGGAGCAGATCCTGCGCTCGGTGCGCACCGGGGCTCCGGGGCTGGAGCGCGGCGGCACCGCCCTGCTCATCGGCCTGCCGCCCTCGGGCGCCACGCCGCTCATCAACACCAACCTCTTCGCCGGCGGCCGCTACTTCACCCGCACCCACGCCGGCGACTGCCTCCCGGACCGCGACTTCCCGACCTTCGTCCGCTGGTACCGCGAAGGCAAGCTCAAGCTCGACGACCTGGTGACCCGCCGCTACACCCTGGACCAAGTCAACGAGGCCGTGGACGACCTCGCCGAAGGGAGAATCCTGGGGCGGGCGATCTTCACGTATGCGTAACGGAGGACGGCGGATGTACATCGACTGCGACACGCACTACTTCCCGGTGAAGTTCCTGGAAGGGATCAGCGACCAGTACCCCGAATCGCCGCGGGTGGTGCGGAACGGCGACGAGGTCAAGTCCGTCTTGCCGGACGGCACCCTCATCAAGAACCAGGCACCTAAGGGGCGCTGGGACCTGGACACCCGTGTCGCCCAGGCCGACTTCGAGGGGTTCGACAAGCACGTGCTCATCCCGGAGAATCGCGAACTGCTGTACACCTGGGACCGCGACCTCGGCTGCGAGCTGGCCCGGCGCTACAACGACGCGGTGGCCCGGGACCTGGCGGAATGCGCCCATCCCGAGCGCTACATCGGCGTCGGCTGGGTGTTCCTGCCGGACGTGGAGGAGTCCTGCAGGGAGCTGGACCGGATGGTGAAGCAGTTGGGGCTCAAGGCCGTGAAGTTCATGGGCGGCTTTGAGGACGCCAACCTGGGCGCCGAGCGGCTGTGGCCGTTCTACGACAAGGTGTGCCAACTCGACGTGCCGATCCTGGTGCACGACACCGCGTCGGACCGGCAGGGCCATCCCAACCCCGCGCTGGTGGGCATCGAGCAGCTCTTCCTGGAGGCGGACAACAACGCCCTGCCCTTTCTGCTGGCGTTCCCCTTCCGCTACATCGTCGACATGGGCAGCCTGATCCTGCGCGGCGCGCTGAAGGAGTTCCCCGACCTGCGCATCTGCTTCGTGGAAGGCTCCGCCGCCTTCGTGCCCTGGCTCATGAACCGCCTGGACATGGACCCCGACGCGCGCAAGCGGCTCGGCAAGGCCCCCAGCGAGTTCTTCAGCCAGATCTGGGTGTCCGCCTTCGCCGCCGAGACCTCGGTCCGCTACGCCTGCGACTTCTGGAAGGACCACAACCTGACCGTGGGCAGCGACTACCCGCACAACGACCCGTCGGGCACCTGGAAGGAAGGCACGGTGCGGATGGTGCAGGAACTGGAAGGCATCTCCGACGAGGACAAGGAGAAGATCCTGGGCGGCAACGCCATGCGGCTGTTCGGGATGGCGTAGGGCACTGAACGAAAAGACAAACGTGCTGTTCTCGATCCACGCCCCGGCCCGGAACGCGGAAGAGATCACCCGCCGCGCCGTGGCCGCAGAAGCTCTGGGCTTCCATGCCCTCTTCTTCGCCGACGGCCACCTGAACAACCTGGACGGGTTCCAGGCCATGACCGTGTGCGCGCTGCGGACGGAAAGGCTCCGTTTCGGCATCGCCGCCACCACCATGGCCTACCGCGACCCCACGACCCTGGCCCTGTCCGTGGCCACGTCCAACGAGTTCTCGGGCGGACGGGCCATCCTAGGCCTGGCGACCGGCGACGGCTCCACCTACCGGCTGGGGCGCAAGGCCACGCGGCTGGCAGATTTCGCCGCCGGATTGGCCACCATCCGCGAGCTTCTGGGAGGGCGCTCCATCGAGGTGCCCCAGGGCGACGAAGGCGCCGGCGCGGCCTCCCTCAACGTGGGCAGGCTCCCGGTGCCGGTGTACGTGGCTTCGGTGGGTCCTCGGAGCCTGCGGGTGGCCGGACGCTACGCCGACGGCATCATGCTGGGCACCGGGTTCGACCTCGACGTGCTGGAATGGGCGCAGGCCCACATCGCCGCCGGCGCTCGTGAAGACGGCCGGGACCTGTCCGACATCGACGTCGCCATGGCGGGCATGATCTGTGTGGACGAGGACGGCGCCCGTGCCCGCGAACGGGTGCGCGCACGCTTGGCCAACCGCGCCCATCACAACTTCCGCTTCACGACGGAGACCGTGCCGCCCGAGGAACTGGCCGGGGTCCAGCGCTTCATGGCCGGCTTCGACATCAGCAAGCCCCTGGAGGAACGGGCGGACCCCGCGCTCATCACCGACTACATGCTGCGCCGCTTCGCCATCGCCGGCACCCCGGAGGAGTGCCTGACCCGCGTCCGTGAGCTGGCCGAAGCCGGCGTGAAACACCTGCTGCTGACACCGCCCATGCGCGTGCTCGACGAGGTCATGGACCTCTGGGGGCGCGAGGTCATCCCGGCTTGCGCCGACCTCGACTAACGCTAAAGGAAGCCCCATGCCTGATCTGGACCCCACAACACTCACCATCGCCAGCCTAGCCCCGCGCATCGCCTCACGCGAAGTGTCGCCGGTAGAGGTGACCGCTTGCTACCTGGAGCGGATCAAGCGCCTCAATCCCGCGATCAACGCCTACAGCACCGTCATGGAGCAGGACGCCATGGCGGACGCGCGCCGGGCGGAGGATGAAATCGCCGGCGGCAACTACCGCGGCCCTCTCCACGGCGTGCCCGTGTCCATCAAGGACAACCTCGCGGTCAAGGGCTATCCCACCACCGCCGGCAGCAAGATCCTGGCGGACTGGAGGCCCGACTTCGACGCCACCGTGGTAACCCGGCTGCGGCAGGCCGGAGCCATCGTCCTGGGCAAGAACAACATGCACGAGTGGGCCGGCGGCGGCACCACCATGAACCCCTACTTCGGCACCACGCACAACCCGTGGGACACCACCCGGGTGCCGGGAGGCTCCAGCGGCGGCTCGGCCGCAGCGGTGGCCGCAGACCTGTGCCTGATCTCCATCGGCACCGACAACGCTGGCTCCGTGCGGAACCCCGCGGCCTGGTGCGGCACCGTGGGCCTCAAGGCCACCTACGGCCGGGTGAGCCGCTACGGCGGTGTCGCCGGCACCGGCGGATTCTCGTCGGACCACTTCGGCCCCTTCACCAAGACCGTGGAAGACTGCGCCCTGGTGCTGGCAGCCATCGCCGGCGAAGACCCCAACGACCCCCTGTGCTCAACCGAGCCCGTGCCCGACTACACCGAAAGCCTCGGCAACCCGGTAGCCGGCATGAAGGTGGGCGTCGTCAAGGGCTACTTCGACGAACTCATGGTGGACGAGGTCGCCAAGTCGTTGCGGGAAGCTCTCGCCGCCCTGGAATCCTTGGGCATGCGGGTCCAGGAAGTCACCATCCCCCACATGGACGCCGTCCCCGCCGTCCAGACCGCCACCAGCCGATGCGAGAACCTCGTCGCCCACGAGCCCTACATCCGCACGCAGCCCCGGGACTACAGCCGCGAGCTGTTGCACCGGAACATCGCCTCCCTCACCGTCCCCGCCTCCGCCTACGTCACCTCACAACGGGTCCGGCGCGTCATCTGCCGCGAATTCGAGGAAGCCCTCGAAGACGTCCAGGTCATCGTCGCCCCCACCGTCGGCATCGCCGCCCCCACCATCGAGGAATGCAAGCAGGGCTTCGCCGATGTAGCCGGCCGCCGGGTCCCGTTCCGCCACCCCAGCGGCAGCATCGGCACCCGCTGCACCATCCCCTTCAACGTCACGGGCCTGCCGGCGCTGAGCGTGTGCTGCGGGTTCACGGCTACGGGGTTGCCGTTGGGCTTGCAGGTCGTGGGGGCGTGTTTCGACGAAGGCCGGGTGTTCCAGGTGGCGCACGCCTATGAGCAGGCGGCGGGGTGGGTTGGGCGGAAGCCGGCCTGAACTACACTGTCAATGACAATCTTCAATCCAGGTCTCGCCGCTTGCGCGATGCCTGGATCTCGGTGTCGATCTCATCCATCGACAACTTGTCGAGACCACGAGCCGTAGCGTCGCGTTGAAGGTCGGCGAGCACAGCCTTGGCCCGTGATTGAGGGATATCGCGGAGTGTCCGGATTGGACCAGGATACCGTCCCCACTCACACGTCCATGTCCACCTTTTTGAAATCGAACCATATCTTGTCCAGGTGTGCGAAGTCGTTGTCTGTCGAGAGGAGCACAGCCTGGCTCACGTGAGCAGTTGCAGCTATCCAGAGATCGTTCTTGGACATCGGTACAGCAGGTTTTGGCGGCGGGTGGTTTCGAGGCGAAGCCACGTCTTTGCCATGCGTCCAGGCGTCTACCAGAGCGTATGCAGCCAAAATACCAGGGCTTCCGATGTCAATTGTCGGAATTGTGGCAAGCACATCTTCAAGCCGATCCCGTCTCCTGCTGCCCCATCCTCTCTTTTCCGCAAGCGCCAGTATTTCTCCATGGCAGACGATGGATGTGAAAATGATCGTTTGCTGATCTGCCAGATCGTACTCCGTACGCGCGCGGAGAGCCCACGGCGCTTCACGGATAAAGCCGAGCAGCATGCTGGTGTCGAGGAGGAAACGCGTCATCGCGTCATGGGAGAAGGTTCAGTCGAGCTCGGCCATCAGATCCTCAATCGACTCATCACCGGGCCACGCACCGGCGAGATCTATCGGATCGAAAGACGAGGTTGGTCCGCGCCGGGCCTTATGGAGCCTATGAGGCTCCGGAATTGCCAGTAGTGGCATTTCCTCGAAAAGGCTGTCTCCTTCCAACTGCCCACTTATCCGGCGCGCCTGGATCAACCGCGGTTGGCCATTCGCCTTGAAATGAACCATCCCTTCCACCGTAGTCTGTTTTCCCCACAGGGGACGCAGCGATTCTGTGTCCAGTTGGGTAGTGTCCAGGCATCCAAGAAGACGCATGTTCTGACTCGTTACAAGACAAAATCGTGCGCTCCCGTGGCAAATTTCATCCAGTCTGCCGCTTACAATGAAGGCTTTCGGCTTCGGAATCCTTTTCAACTGGCCCGCGGCTCGATTCCGTGTCTCTTGGTCCAGGACAAAGTGTCCCCCTGCGCGACCTTTTGGGTTCAGCTCATAGGAGACGCCTCCGACTGCTGCGCTCCCAAACCTAAGGATCGCTTGGATAACGGCGGTGTCGAAACGGTCCCCAGAGGGGTTATCAGCACCAACTTCTTCGATTGCGAAGGCAGCGAGGTCGAGAGCAGTGTCTTGAAGGCTCGGCGTCTTGCGCCAGAATTCCTGCTGAGCGAATGCCTCTCGAGCTGTCGCGCCAAGGCGAGGCGCCTCCATCTCCAGCGTCGTGGAGCCTGCCTTCAAGCCAGTGATGGTGAAGTCGGTGGTGGCGTCGAGCCATCTAGGCTTTGGTCCCTTTTCACTACTCTTGCCAGTAGCGAGCAAACGTGTTGTGCGTTCTGCGGTTGCCCGCAAAGCGGAGACGACACGCTCAAGGGTTACCGCCCTGATCTGACCTTCAGATTCGTTAAGGCCACTGATGCGGAGCTGGTAGCGTCGTGTATTCATGGCAAGGTCCCTCCCTGAGACTGCTACCTCTGTGTGCCGGTCCAGTGGTGATTCGTCCGCGCTTGAAGGATGCCGCTACCGAGCGACAGTCCGATAGACCTTGGGTGACTTGACGAGGCGCTTGCGCACGTTGGCATGGTAGGGAGGCAGACGGCGCACGAACTGCAGATCGACCAACATCCTTCGGTCAATCATCCTTGCAATTGTGGCACACAGTTCCAGAAATACAAGGATACTGCACAGAGTTCATTGTACCCGCTGGAGCCGTTCCAGGGCTCGGAGAGCGTCGTTCCTCTCGGGATGCGGATAGAGGTCGCGTGAACGGCGATAGGACTTCACGGCCGCCTGCTCGTCGCCCTGCAACAACTTCAAACGTCCCTTCAGGTAGTAGAATCGGCCCTTCTGAAAGGTCGTGAGCCGCGCGCCGGCAAGCAGGCGTTCGGCCTTGTCCAGCAAGGCTGCTGCGCGTTGCGCATGCTCCGGATTCCAGTACTTCAACAGGACCTCGATCATCCCGGTCAGGCTGTGATGGTTCCGCTCCGCGTAGGGCTGCATGCGGTCCACCACTTCCATCAGGTCAGGGTGGTTCGACACCACCATGAACCCGAGATAGTTCCCGTAGTCCCAGAGGAACCGGCTCAGATACAGGTACTCCCAGGCATCGAGAACCCGCCGTTCCACGGCTTCCTTGAAGTACTGCTCGACCTCGGGAACAGGGCGCACTTCGATTGTCCCGGAGGCGCCCTGGATGGCTTCCCTGAACGGCCCGTACCAGCGGGTGGTGCACTGTTCACAGGGCGGACTGCCGGATAGCAGGAAGACCTGCCTGCCGGGTTCATCCACGAATGCCCGCAAGATGGCCTCGCGCTCGGCCTCGGTCGTGCCTGACGGGAACAGGCGGTTGCCGTAGATCAGGCCGTTCGTGTTGATGAGGGTGATGTCCGGGCGGCGTTTCTCGACGAACCGGTAGTAGCCGAGCGTCGGGGTCTCGAGATCGCCGGAGACCAGCAGTGTTGCGTTCTCGGGCAGGAGATCGAACAGCAGGTTCGCGTGACGCGCCGCGACGTCGCTGCCGGCGCGATTGTTGATCTCCCAGTGTGACTGGACGGACCAGACGGTCATCCCCAGACCCGCCAATGCCGCTACGGCTGCGCGGAGCCACGCCGCCCGTAATATCTTCGTGGCGAGGCGGTCCGTGACGAACTGCAAGCCTATAGCCAGCCAGATTGCGAGCAATCCGTAGCACACGAGAGAGTACGGGCGAAAGACCGTCACGAAGTAGTAGTCGAAATCAAAGTTCAGCAGGACCATGAGCGCGACGCTCTGGCCGAGAAAGACCAGCACGCCGGAACCGGCTTCGCAGAACCGCCGTTCGCGGAGCAGCATGGTCAGACCCAACAGCGCGAGAACGAAACCCACGAACGTCAACTGCCACACGACCTGATTGCCGAACCACTGCAGGAGTTCAAGGCGGTCCGTCCATCCCGCGCTGGGGCCGTCACCGATGCCGGCATAGCCCTTACGCCCGATGTAGTCGGCGAAGGATTTCCAACTGTCGATGGGGCCGAGAAAGCTCGTGGCCGGCTCCTGCCAGGACCGCCACACCATCCAGGCGTAGGGAAGCGCCGCGCTCAGCGAAAAGCCGGCCAGGAGCGCAGGCCATCCGCGCGGCATCGCCCGCCACGAGGGAAGGGCGGCCAGCGCAAGGCCTGGGGTTGCCAGTCCCATGAGCGGCCAGTGGTTGGCAAGGCTCAATCCGTAGACGGCCGCGGCCCAGAACCCGTTCGCCTTCGCCGGCTTTCCGGCCGCCCGCTCCCGCGCCGGAGCCTGGAGCAGCAGCGCATAGACGGCGAAGAACAACAGCGCGTTCAGCGTGTAAACCTCGGCGATGATCGCCTGCGACCAGACGTGCTCCGAGGCGCCGAACAGCCAAGCCGCGGCCAGCGCCGGTATCCATGAGGCGCCGAGCAGGCGGGCGCAGACGTACACCGCTCCGCAGGCCAATGCCCCCAGGAACGCGCTGGACAGGTGCCCGAGAAACGCCGGCGTGCCGAACGGAAGCTGCATGAACAGATGGCAGATCAGGGTAAAGAGCGGGTAGCCGGGCGGGTGAGCGATGCCGAGGTGAGCGCCGGCCATCAGGAAGAAGCCGTCGTCTTCCAGCACCACGGTGCGGGGTAGCGTGAGCGTGTACAGCACCAGCGGACCGGCCACTGATGCCGCCAGTCCGGGGAGGTCTCTCAAGCGGGTGGTGTCGGCGATGGTTCTCATAGCCCGAAGGGAGGCGACGGGGAGAGGGGTCTATTGGTCGAGTCTGTTGGTTACATCTGTGGATGAAGTCGGACTTGCAGCGTGGGAGAACCCAAGGCCCGCGGGATCCTGTCAGAGCACCCGGATCGGGCCAGGGTACCGTCCCACGACTTCGTCAGCCGTCAACAACGTGATCCCTTCGACTTGTGCCTGGGCAATCAGAATGCGGTCAAAAGGATCCTTGTGCAGTGGCGGCAACAGAGCCACGGCTACCGCATGGGCGCCGGTCACAGCCAACTCAGTGTAACCGTTTTCCAGCAATCCTCGCCGAAGTAGATGAGGATCGACGTGGAAATCCGAGCGACCCATCCCGCTCTTGATGGCCACTTCCCAGATGGACGCGGCGCTGAAGAACGGCTGCGTCTCCAACTGTTCGAGGAGAGTGCGCCCCTCGTCCGGTAACCGGCCTGAAACCCCTGCCGCCCAGAGCAACACGTGCGTGTCCAGGAGGAGATTCACTCCTTGCCCTCGAACAGCGCCTCGATCTCGGTGGTACCCATGCGGTCAAAGTCTTCCGGCACCGCTATTTGCCCGTCCAGAAAACCGATCCGGCGCATCGCCCCGGATCCCGAGGCTTCCACCGCGATCACCTTGACCACGGGCTTGCCCGCGCGCGCGATGATGAAGGGCTCGCCGTTGACGGCAGCCTCAACGAGACGTGAAAGGTGCGTCTTGGCTTCGTGCATGTTGACGGTACGCATGATCGTTCCTAGCTTAGTCTGGTTAGTTTAGTCTGACGGACAACATTTTGCAAGGCCCATGACCGACTCCCCCATTTCACCTACCAACACTGCCAACCTTGCAATTCTGGAATGACGTGCCGGATTTGCAAGGTTAACCGTATCGATGGACGACCCGCCAATTCGGCCGCAGTGGAACGCCGCTCTACAGCGATTTGTAGTAGTCGCGTATTTTCCTGGCCATGAGGAGCCTGCGCTCCCGCAGGAAACCGTCGTATTCGCCGAGCCCGGCTGCCTCCATGCCCTGGGGTATGCAGTGGGCCTCGAGATTCGCACGCAACTTGTCGACATCGGTGATGCCGCCGTAGAGCGGTTTGCCGTTCTCACACTGGCGCCACAGCGCACCGAAATACGCCGATGGAGGGGCGTCGCCGATGGCGATGTTGATCTCGCCCTGCATCACGACGTAGTTGGCGATCTGGTTGTATCGGCTGCGCGACAGGCCGTTCTTCTTCAGGTAGTTCCGAGGAAAGACGTGATGCACGTGGGAGACGCCTTCGAGCAGATTATGCACCGTGTGTTCTTTCGACAGAAACCCCTTGTCGTTCGCGTTGACTTGGCTCGCGAGAAAGACGTTGAAGTAGGGACTGCTGGCCACCGAAGTGTCCATCTGCTGGGGAAGCCCCGCGTCCCAGAAAGCCTCCGACAGATCTGCCCGCTCCACCGTTTCCAGGTAGTCTTGCGCGTTGTATTCGGTGATGTTGCGGATGTCGACGCCGAATGCGGTCTCGGGCGAGCCGGTGTACCGGCCGGTCAAAATGGACATGACGAACCAGCGTCGGACCAGCGTCTCGATGAGCGCCGGGCTGGTGTGTTGCGCGCGCAACGTCAGATAGAGGATGTAGGCGAAGTTGACGGTATTCTGCGACCTGATCATCGACGCATTCACGAACCCCGCCGAGCGCAGAATCATGACGAAGCGCTTGAAGTCCGTCTCCTTCATGAAGCGCAAGATCGCCGCTTCGAGCCTGCGGAATGATTCTTCGACGATCGCCTCCTCGAACTCGCGGGTCTCAAAATTTCGGCCGGAGAGCAAGGCCACGAGGTCATCGAGGCGCCCGCGGCCGAACTCCGCTGTGAACGCCACGCGGAGCATGTCGGTGTAGGAGGGGTCGTATAGGTCCTCCTTCTCGTGCTTCAACCACTCCATGGCCCGGAAGTGACTCGTCCGGGCGAATTCGCCGTCTTGCGCCAGATCGTCGTAGGCTTCGGGCGCCACGGCGAGGTGACAGAAGTAGTCGATGCACTTGCGGAGCTGGTGGCCGTTGTACCGTTCGTTGGCCGCCATCTTCGACATGGCGAAGTCGGCTGCGTTCAACGCTACCCCCTGCGAGTTGATACGGACGAATATCTCGGAGACGGTCTCGACGTCCAGATCGGCATTGAGATCAATCAGACCCAGTGAGTTGTTGAGGATGCCCCGAAGCCGTTCGATCCGTTCATATATCTCGTCCCTGTTCGATTCCACGTTGCCGTCGCAGTAGGCATCGACAACCCGCAGCAGTTTCGTGTCGGGTGCGAACAGCTCGGCGATGTCGGCAAGCCATGCCCGGTCGCGTCGGATGGCAGGATTGGTCACCTCGAAGCGTTCCTCGCCCGGATGGAACGCAATCGCGATGCGCGCCTTCCTGTAATTCTTGTCAACGATCTGTCGCCCGAGCATGGCAGCCAGAAGCGCGGTTACTCGCTGCTGGCCGTCGATCAGGATGCGCTTGCCCGCCGATTCGCTTCCGTCTTTCAGCCGAACCGACGGATTGCGCCACGCGATCAGATAACCGACCGGATAACCGAAATAGAGCGAGTCGATGAAATCGCGCACCTTCGCTGCGTTCCAAACGAACGGGCGCTGGATCTCGGGGATGGCGATTTCCTCGGACTCGATCCAGGTGAGCAGCGTCTGGATGGGGTGTTGATTGACCGAATAGCGCTGGATCGTCACGGACTCTCCTTACAGTCGCTGATTTCAGGGGCCATGAACCCAACCGAGGAGCGCGGCCATCCCGACCCGGCACCCGAAGCGGGTTGCGTCTCGCTCGCTGAGAGGCACGAGGGATGGGAAACTCCCGCAGTATGAGCAGGTCTTCGGCCGTTTGTTTCAAACCGGCGAAACTCGAAACGAACGACTGCCATTGATCAGACGTTTTCTTTTAGTTTGTCTGGCTTAGTCTGTTACTCAACTCCTTACAAGTCCCAGGCCTGATCACCCCTGAAGAAGAGCCACAGCCCGATAAAGTTCCTTCAGTTCGACGACCTCCCCCCCTCCGCACAAGCCGCCCTCACAGATCCCGGTCCCGCAGATCCGGCCGCTTCACCACCAAGCCCGCGGTGAGGCCGATGCAGACGGCGGCGGTGACCATCAGGGTCCAGGGGGCGCCGATGAGGGCGGCGACGGCGCCGGAGTGGGCCTCGCCCAGGGACGGGGCGCCCACCCCGAGCATGCGCTGGAAGCTCGCGGCGCGCCCTCTCAGGTTGTCGGGGGTGCGGGCCAGGATTACCACTTGGCGCACCACGGCCTGCAACGCGTCGAAGATTCCCACCACAAACAGGATCGCCACCGAGCTGAGGAACCACGGCGAGAACGCCAGGCCGAACAGGCAGCCGGCGTAGGCCATGACGCTGAAGGCGACGAACAGGCCCTTGTACGAGATGTTCCCCAGCCACATGACCACCGCCACGCCGAGGAGCGAGCCCAGCGCCGGCGCGGACAGGAGGATTCCCAGGCCTCCCGCGCCGAAGCCCATGGCCACGGCGAAGATGGGTAGCAGCGCGCGGTAGCTGCCGAAGAAGACCGCCGCGAACTCGGTCACCAGCAGGACGACGATGAGGGAGTTCCGCCGGATGAAGGCGATCCCTTCCAGCAGGCTCTGCACCGGGGACTGCTCGCGGTCCAGCGGCCCGGACTCGTAGCGGATGCACGTCGTCACCGGGATTGCCACGATGTAGATCAGGCAGGCCACGCCGTAGGTCCAGCCGGAGCCGGCGACCGCGATGAGCAGGCCGCCCGCGGCCGGCCCGACGAGTTGTGAGAGCTTTCGCGCCGACGCGATCTGCGCGAAGGCATTCACCATCAGCTCCCGCGGCACGAGGCCGGGCACCATGGCGGTGCGCGCCGGCCCCGCCGCGGTGGTGAGGGTGGAGTTCACGAAGGCCGCGAGGTAGAGGTGCCACACCGAGATGAGCCCGGTAAGCGCCAACGCCCCGAGCGACAGGGTGATCAGCGCGTTCACGTACGCGGTCAGTATGACGAACCGGCGGCGGTCGATGCGGTCGGCGACGACCCCGCCGGCCAAGGCGAACACGATGGTGGCCGCACCGCGCACCAAGCCCGTGAACCCGGTCAGCAGCGGCGAGCCCGTGATCTCGTAGACCAGCCACAGCTCGATGGTGCGCTGGAGCTGGTAGCTGACGGACGTGCCGATGAGCGCGATGTACAGCAGCCGGAAATCACGGACGGCCAGGGAAGACAGGCTGCCATCCCGTCCTAAACGCACCGCACCCCTACCCCTGCTGCTGGCACACTCCCGACCCGCCGACAACGTGCCCGCGATGTCGGTAGGCGTCGATTGCGCTGAACCTCGTGCGCAAGAAACCCTCCCCCAACGACCCGTAGCCGGTCCACAAGGGTAGTCCAGTTCGACCGGCGGATTCAACGGCAGTCCAATTTGCCGAGTTGACAGCATATATGCTAGCAAGATAGAATGCGACTCGTCGTGGACACCAATGTGCTGGTATCTGCTGTGTTGAGTCCTGACGGTGCCAGCCGGGAAGTGGTCCGGCGTTGCTTGCTAGGCGAATATAACCCGTTGATGGGCCAAGCTCTGTTTCTTGAACACGAAGCCGTGTTGTCTCGACCGGACATCTTCGGTCATTCACGGATCACCGAAGAGGATAGAGAGGCTTTGTGGGCGGCTTTTGCGAGCCGTTGCCATTGGGTGCGCGTGTACTACCTGTGGCGACCGAATCTGCCGGACGAAGCGGACAATCATTTGATCGAGCTTGCCGTGGCCGGAGGAGCCGAGGTCATCGTCACCCACAATCAACGTGATTTTTCTCGCACGGAACTGCAGTTCCCCGGGTTGCGTGTGCTGACACCCAGTGACTTGATCACAGAGGGATGAAGGATGTCGACGGTGACCATCCGTTTACCCGACGATACCCATGGCCGACTGAAGGAGATCGCCAAGAGTCGGCACATGAGCGTGAACAAGCTGGTGGAGGAACTCTCTACGATCGCCATCGCACAGCATGATGCGGAGACGCGCTTCCGTGCGTTGGCTGCTCGTGGTTCCGTAGAAGAGGGGTTGCGCGTTCTCGAAAAGCTCGACAAGTCGTTCGGCAGGCCGACCGACCATCAGTAGAAACGGACTACCGGCACAGGTCTTCGTGCTTCGAGAACGGGCGACTTCGCCGGTGGGAGCCTTGCGAAGGAGATCGCATACGCGGTCAATCGGGGACAGACCTAGAGTGGGTCTTCCCGATTGTTGCAAAAACCACAGCTAAATTTGTGACTTACGTGTCAGGGGTGAGGGCAGCGAGAGCAAGACGGAATTCAGCTTCCAGATTCGGATTGGTGTTCATCGACAGGATGAGTTTGCCGGCGGGGCGAATGATGCGTCCGGCCCGTTGAATGAGGGTACGGCGAAGGGTTCCGATTTCGCGGAAGCACCACAGGGCGGAGCGTTTAGCTGTGGTCGAACGCGCACGCGGGTGGATTCGCATCTGGAGTTCGCGGGTGAGGTTGTGAGCGAGGATGCTGGCGAACATGTACAACTGGTTCCCCACGCGGGTTTTGACGGGCACGTAGCCCATTTGGCAGTGGGACTTCAACTCGGCGAAGATGCCCTCTTGGGAACCCCGGCCTTCATGGAAGAGAGCGACCTTGCGTGGGCGGATTCTCTTGTTGGTGACGATGACCTTGAACTCGTACCCATAGGAGACGGGCTTGAAGAGGTCGAGTTGGATTTCGTCCTTGTTCTGGTGTCGGACGGGCTTTCTGATGAAGACGAAGCGATAGCGGGTGTTCCAGGACTTGGGCTTCCAGCGGGTCTCGAAGTAGCCGATTCCATTCGCCATGGGCCGCCATCGTCGTCTGCCTTGGACCATCCCCTTCAGTTCGGCCAAGCGCTCGAAGGGCACCGAGACGGTGAAGGTGACGCCCAGGGAGTGAAGTCGCTCGACGATATCCCTGCTGAAGAAGGCGCTGTCCATGCGCACCTCGATCCTGGTCCGGGGCAGGCTCGCGCGCACGGTGCACACACAGCGCTCGATGAAGGCATCGGCGCCCTTGGAGTCGTGGACGTTTCCCGGCCGATGGTGCACGTCGAGCACCTGGTCAGTCTGGGCGATGGTGCAAAACAGGGGGTAGTAGCTGCGGGCGCCTTTCTTCTTCTTGTTGAACCCCACCGCCGTGCCCTCGGCGTGGCGCCCGGTGCTCAAGACCGAGCCATCGAAGTCCAGGGTGATAGTCGCGAACCCTTCGGCCACCAGGCGCTCGATGACCACCGTTCTCGACTCGGCGCGGACGTTGTCGACGCTGCGCCCGTCGGCACTCTTCAGCGAGCGGCTCACGGTAGACACGTCCGGCAAGCGTTTCAGCCCAAGCAATCGCCGGACCAGTTCATCATCCCGGTAGTACGCCAAGTCTTGCAACTGTCGGTGTCCGATGATGAGATGCACCACCAGCAGGAGCAACACGACGTGGTGACCGTAGATGGGGTTGGCTTTCAGGTGGCGGAAGCACCGCCACAGCCGCTCCTTGAGGCCCAGGTGGGAAAAGAAGTGCTGAAAGAGGATGAGCCCCGAATAGGATGTCAGTTTCTGCGGCTCGAATCGAACATCCATGCCCAGCGTGGCTTTACCTCGAACCGCGGTTTTGCTAAGTTTCATTTCGTGGTCTCCGTTTCATCGGGTATTGGGACGATACCAACGATGATTATATCAGTTTCGGAGACCACATCCTTTAGCTCACCTCGTTTTGTCCGCAAAAAAACGTCGCAACAACCCCCCTCGATTTTAACTCACGGGCGGCTGTGGCTTAGCTTCACAGATGGTGAGCCTGAGCTATTTGCCGTATGACGCCGGAGAGCCTTGGTAGGACGGCCTGAGCGGGCTCTTCAAGAGAGCGTTTTGCAACTGACGGGTCTTCACTTACACCTGAATAATGTCTTCTGCCGGCCAACAAATTCGTAGCATACCCAAACCACCCGACCATCCAGCAGCTTGGCTAGTTCCCATGACGATATTTCCATCCACGCTTATGCATCCTCGTTGCTGCTCCGGCTTTAGCTTTCTGTTCCCCACGATATATAGCAATCCGATTCCTCTGAATGCCACAGAGTATGCACGTTGATCATCCCATCGTCCCTTGATCGGCCATCTCAATCCAACCCTCTTCCATTCTTTACCCGTCAGTTGCAAAACGCCCTCTTGAAGAGCCCGCTCAGGCCGTCCTACAAAGGCTCTCCGGTGTCATACGGCAAATAGCTCAGGCTCACCATCTGTGAAGCTAAGCCACAGCCGCCCGTGAGATAAAATCGAGGGGGGTTGTTGCGACATTTTTTCGAACAAAACGAGGTGAGCTCAAGGATGTGGTCTCCGAAACTGATATAATCATCGTTGGTATCATCCCAATACCCGATGAAACGGAGACCACGAAATGAAACTTAGCAGAACCGCGGTTCGAGGTAAAGCCACGCTGGGCATGGAGGTTCGATTCGAGCCGCAGAAACTGACATCGTATTCGGGGCTCATCCTCTTTCAGTGCTTCTTTTCCCACCTGGGTCTCAAGGAGCGGCTGGGGCGGTGCTTCCGCCACCTGAAAGCCAATCCGATCTACGGTCACCACGTCGTGTTGCTGCTGCTGGTGGTGCATCTCATCATCGGACACCGACAGTTGCAAGACTTGGCGTACTACCGGGATGATGAACTGGTCCGGCGGTTGCTTGGGCTGAAACGCTTGCCGGACGTGTCTACCGTGAGCCGCTCGCTGAAGAGTGCCGACGCGTGCAGCGTCGACAACGTCCGCGCCGAGTCGAGAACGGTGGTCATCGAGCGCCTGGTGGCCGAAGGTTTCGCGACTATCACCCTGGACTTCGACGGCTCGGTCTTGAGCACCGGGCGCCACGCCGAGGGCACCGCGGTGGGGTTCAACAAGAAGAAGAAAGGGGCGCGCAGCTACTACCCCCTGTTTTGCACCGTGGCCCAGACCGACCAGGTGCTCGACGTGCACCATCGGCCGGGAAACGTCCATGACTCCAAGGGCGCCGATGCCTTCATCCAGGGCTGTGTGTGCACCGTGCGCGCAAGCCTGCCCCGGGCCAGGATCGAGGTGCGCATGGACAGCGCCTTCTTCAGCAGGGATATCGTCGACCGGCTTCACTCCCTGGGTGTCACCTTCACCGTCTCGGTGCCCTTCGAGCGCTTGGCCGAACTGAAGGGGATGATCGAAGGCAGACAACGATGGCGGCCCATGGCCAATGGACTCGGCTACTTCGAGACCCGCTGGAAGCCCAAGTCCTGGAACACCCGCTATCGCTTCGTCTTCATCAGAAAACCCGTCCGATACCAGGACAAGGAGGAAATCCAACTCGACCTCTTCAAGCCGGTCTCCCATGGGTACGAGTTCAAGGTCATCGTCACCAACAAGAGAATCCGCCCACGCAACGTGGCGCTCTTCCACGAAGGACGGGGATCCCAAGAGGGTATCTTCGCCGAGTTGAAGTCCCACTGCCAAATGGGCTACGTGCCCGTCAAAACACGCGTCGGGAACCAGTTGTACATGTTCGCCAGCATCCTCGCTCACAACCTCACCCGCGAACTCCAGATGCGAATCCACCCCCGTGAGCGTTCCACCACAGCCAAGCGCCCCGCCCTGTGGTGCTTCCGCGAAATCGGAACCCTGCGCCGTACCCTCATTCAACGAGCCGGACGTATCATTCGCCCCGCCGGCAAGCTCATCCTGTCGATGAATACCAATCCGAATCTCGAAGCAGAACTGCGTCACGCCCTCGCAGCCCTCACGCCCCGCGCCTGACTCTTAAATTCAGCCGTGGTTTTTGCAACAATCGAGTTTATCTTCCAGAACTCGCATCATCATACAAGGATACAACGTCGGCTTTGGAGCGGTTCTTTTCAACAACATCTGTCTAATTTTTTCGCTGTGCGGACCAAGCCATACGTTTTCCCCGATATCACCCGTGGCGACGTCAAATCTCCAAAGGAGAGAAAGTAGAAATAGCCTCAATTTCTGATAGTCTAGCCTAGTTCCCAGCAGTCCGCCACCGTCGAGGTATTTCCATTGGCCTATCTTCTGGTGCCAAATGGCTTTCGCATAATTTTCCCAGACGCTAAAAACCGTTTCGCACCTCTTGCAAAGCAGATTCTCCCTCTCTCCTTTTTGCTGAGGTTTGCCTTTCTCCTGGTTCAACACGTCAAATGCAACATATTTGTGGTTGTCGTCATAGGCTCCTTCGTATCCCCACTCTGGTATCACATGTGATCGACAGAGTTCAGCCGGTTGTTGGCATAATCTACAGGTTTCAAGCATTTTTCGGTTCCATAAGTGGGCGCCTCACTCATTGCCCTCGATTAAACCGTTGCTCCTCGGCGAAACCTGTAGCGGCGACGTCCTCGAGTAAGTAAGTATCCCGCCTTCCAGGGAATTATATACCAATCTTACTCAAAGAGGGGTCACCGAACTAGCCCCCTCCCCGCATCAATACTGGCTTGCAAGGCGTTGAAGTAATCGTCACCGGCAGTTTGGAGAATCCTATAGATTTCGACGACACGGGCTCTGTCGAGTGACGTTCGAGCTTTGCGAAGTTCCTTTTCCCGCAGTTCTCGGAATGACTCATGGTATTTCTCCCGAGCTAAGGATATCACGGCGTCTCCCAATGCGATCCCATTCGTAGCGGCGAAAAATACTAGGAGCGTAGTTTGCACGGCTTGCAATGCCTTCACAGTCGCCATCTTCGTGAATTCGCTTTGGGCCTCTTGTGGGCTGAGCATTTCTCCGGGGCTAGACGGCTCATGTCCATAAGCAGGTGCGAAGACCAGCAAGTACGCTACAAGAAATACGGCCGGACGCAACATGAAAGTCCTCCTGATAATTCCCCTTCCAGGAACCGAGTCAGCGGGAATCTTGTCTCCTATCTACATGCCGACCGTACAGATCGGTCTCCATGAGCTCCGCGGACGCGGCGCCGGCGTCGGTGAGGCGCAGGGTGCAGCGCGACTCCAGCATCCAGGCGTAGTACCCTTCGGGCACGTCCTCGGACGGGCCGTGGTGGATCACGCCCTTGGGCACGCAGGTCAACATGCCGGGCTCGTCCACGCCGCCCCAGGCACCGGGACCCTCGAAGTAGAAGATCAGCTCGTCGTAGTCGACGTTGTTGTGGATGGGCGGGCGGCGCCGGTTGCGTGCGCTCAGGTTGTAGAACAGCTCATCCCGGCCGGGCGAGGCGATGAACTGGACGGGCGGACCGTTGGGATCGACGGGAATGTCCCTGAGGTTCAGCTTCCACACCGGGCTGGGGCCGTCGGCGAAGGACTGGGTGGCCAGCGGGTTCGTGGGCTTGACGTAGCGGGTGACGCCGTCGAAGCACTTGAGCAGCCACACCGTCTCCACGTCCCGGGCTTCGTCGTCGGCGAGCACCGCGCGCCGGAGCCCGGCGCCGAAGGACGGCGAGGGGTCGAAACGGAGCGCGCCGGGGGTCTCGACGATCACCGACAGGCTCGGCCCCGTAAGCGGCAGGACGCGATAGGGAACGCCCCGCGGAATCACCACGAAGTCGCCCGGCTCGCCGGTGACCGTGCCGTAGGCGGTGCGGAACTCCAACTCCCCTTCCTGCACGAAGTGCACCTCGTCGGCCTCCACGTTGGACACCACGAAGGGCATGGGGTGGGCGCGTCCGGACACGCTGAGCCGGACGCCCGTGCGCCCCGACTCGATTGCGACCGGCAACGCTTCCGCATCCTCCCTATCCGGCAAGGCCACCGCGCCGACGTTCAACCGGTGCGGCACGTGCGGCCCCGTCACCGAAAGGAAGTCGGGGCTGTGGTGTGTCCGCATGACGTTCACCCCCGTCCCCGCGAACCCTTCCCTCCCCCAGTGCTCGCGATACTCGGTGCTGTCCTTCGCCATGTCCGTTCCTCCCTCACTCCTTCCAATGGGCCCGTCGCAAGGCATCGTCTCCAGGACGCTTTTCCGCCGCACCATAACACCGTGCGCGGGTTGCGGGAAAGCCTAAGCGGAGTGTGGATGGCCGAAGCGGCGTTCCTGTCAAAATTAACCACGCTATGGTGTGTATATGACAGGGATCAAGACGCAATTTTGCCGCCGTTGCACGTTCCGCGCGAGGACTTGGTGTCCCGTCCGTTCATTGGCCGCCAGCGCCGGCGCCAGCACGCGCAACCGGGCGTATCGTGAGCCAATCCCCCGCGTCTTGCCTTGTGTGTCGTGACTGAGCTAAGAGAACCCACAGACACACGGGCGCAAGGCATCGGAACACCACAGCCGGGAGCAGGAATCCATGGACTACTTCGAACCCAAGACCGTGAGCGAGGCGCTGGCGCTGCTGGACCAGCACGGCGAGCAGGCGGAGGTCATCGCCGGCGGCACGGACGTGATGGTGGACATCAAGTACCAGGACGAGCCGGGGTGCCTGGTGAACATCAAGCGCATCCCGGACCTGAACGCCATCCGCGAGCAGAACGGCGGCGTCCACATCGGGCCGCTGGCCACCATCCACGAGCTGGAGGAGAGCGACCTCGTGCGCGAGCGGCTGCCGCTCCTTTGGTCGGCGGCGTACCAATTCGCCTCGCTGCAGATCCGCAACACCGCCACCATCGGCGGCAACATCTGCCGGGCCTCTCCTTCCGGCGAGACCTTGGCGCCGCTGCTGGTGCTGGAGGCCGAGGCCGAGGTGACCTTCTCCGACGGCGCCCGCACCGAGCCCTTCAGCGCGTTCTTCAAGGGACCCGGCCAGACCAGCCTCGGCTCCAAGGGCCTGCTGACCGGCATCTCGGTGCCCTTCCCCGCCGACGGCAGCCATGCCGTGTACCTCAAGCACGCGGTGCGCGGCCCTATGGACATCGCCATGGTGGGGGTGGCGGTGATGGCCACGGCCAACGCGGACAAGAGCGCGCTGGACGACGTGCGCATCGGCCTGGGTGCGGTGGCGCCCACGCCCATCCGCGCGCCCAAGACCGAGGCGCTGGTTTCGGGCAAGGCGCTGGACGCCGCCTTGGTGAAGGAAGCCGGCGCGAGCGCGGCTTCCGAGTCGAGCCCCATTACCGACCAGCGGAGCAGCGGCGAGTACCGCGGCTGGATCGTGGACGCCCTGACACGGCGCGGGCTGGCACAATGCTGGCAAGCGCTTACCGGCAAGGAGGTGGCCTGATGGGCCTGGAGATCACACTGACGGTAAACGGAAACACCCACACGGCCGAGCTGGAGCCGTCCACCGCGCTGGTGGACTTCCTGCGCGACACGCTGGGCTACAAGGGCGTCAAGCTCTGCTGCAACACGGGGGAGTGCGGCGCCTGCACCATCATCATGGACGGCAAGCCGGTGAACTCCTGCGTGGTGCTGGGAATGGACGCGGCGGGCGCCGACCTGGTCACGGTGGAGGGCATCGCCGACGGCGACGAGCTGCACCCGGTGCAGCAGGCCTTCATCGACACCGGCGCGGTGCAGTGCGGCTACTGCACGCCGGGCTTCATCGTCTCCCTCAAGGCGTTGCTGGACCGCACCAAGACCCCCACGGCCGAGGAGGTGGAGGAGGCCATCTCCGGCAACATCTGCCGGTGCACGGGCTACACCAAGATCTTCGATGCGGTGGAACTGGCGGCGAAGCAGATGTCGTAAACGGACTGGAAGGAGTTAGGACCCATGGCAAAGGCTGAATACACGGTCCTGGGAACCGACATGCCCCGCATGGGCGGGGTCGAGCGGGTGGTGGGCAAGGGAATCTACGGCATCGACCTGAACCTGCCCGATGCGCTCAGCGGCGGCGTGCTGCGGAGCGAGTACGCCCACGCGAAGATCGTCGGCATCGACACCAGCGAGGCCAAGGCCATCTCCGGCGTGCGCGCGGTGGTGACCGCGGCGGACGCGCCGGACAAGCGCTACGGCCGCTCGTACATCGACCGCTACATCCTCGCCAAGGACAAGGTCCGCTACATGGGCGACCCGGTGGCGGCGGTGGCGGCGGACAGCCAGGCGCTGGTCAAGGAGGCCTTGAAGAAGATCAAGGTGACCTACGAGCCGCTGCCGGTGGTGGTGGATCCCGAAGAGACCATGAAGGAGTCGGCGCCCACCCTCCACGAGGACATGCCGCTGCCCAAGAACCTGCCGGAAGGCCTCCAGGTCAAGAACGTCTGCGGCTACACCGGGGTGAACATCGGCGACGCCGAGGCGGGCATGGCGGAAGCTGACGTAGTGGTGGACGAGGTCTACGAGACCAGGATGATCCATCCCCAGTACCTGGAGCCGCGCATCGCCGCGGCCCGGCCCGAGGAGGACGGCCGCATCACCGTGTGGGCCAACGCCCAGGCGCCGTTCCCGGTGCGCACCGAGGTCGCCGCCTTGACCGGTCTGCCGCTCAACAGCGTGCGGGTCATCTCCACCGACATCGGCGGCGGTTTCGGAGGCAAGGGCAGTGGGGTCACCTCCAGCGCCGCGCTGGAGCCCATATGCGCGCTGCTGGCGCTCACCGCCAAACAGCCGGTGATGATCGTCATGGACAAGGCCGAGGAGACCATCTCCACCACCATCCGCTCCGGCTGCAAGATCTGGATCAAGAGCGGCGTCAAGAAGGACGGCACCCTGGTGGCGCGCCAGGGCAAGGTGGTGTACGACGCCGGCGGCTACTCGGGCTTCGGCAACCAGGCCGGCGGCCGATGCACCCAGATGGTGGGCGGCTGGTACCGTCTGCCCAACATCCACATGGACGGCTTCACGGTCTACACCAACAAGCAGGTGTGCGGTCCGGTGCGCGGACCCGGCGGCCCCCAGGCCACCTTCGCCATGGAATCCCACATGGACTCCATCGCCGCCGAGCTGGGCATGGACCCCATCGAGTTCCGGTTGAAGAACGTGCCGGAGAAGGGCGACAGCATCGTCGGCGTGCCCAAGTTGCGCGACAGCTCGCTGGCCGAGACCCTGAACCTCGCCAAGGAGAAGATCGGCTGGGGCAAGGTCAAGCTCGAAAAGAACCAGGGCATCGGCTTCGCCACCGGCGCCTGGATCGAGGGCTCGGGTCCCGGCGGCGGCGCGGTGGTGAAGATGAACGAGGACGGCTCCGCCACGGTGCACATCGGCAAGGTGGACTACGGCACCGCGGCGCGGTTCGGCATCCCCATGATCGTGGCCGAGGTGCTGGGCATCCCCACCGACGACGTCACCGTGCTCAACGTGGACACGGACGCGAGCCCGTGGGACGCGGGCACGGTGGGCAGCCGCTCGATGCTGGTGTCGGGCAACGCCGTCAAGCTGGCGGCCGAGGACGCCCGCGACCAGATCCTGCGCATGGCCGCGGGACAGCTCGAAGCGAGCCCGGAGGACCTGGAGATCGTCGACAGGCAGATCCAGGTCAAGGGCGCGCCGTCACGGTCGGTGTCGCTGGCGTCGGTCTGCAACGCCGGGCACAACGAGATCGGCGACGTCATCGGCCGGGGCTACTTCGACTCCAAGGCGTCCCAGGCCCACGAGCGGGAGACCGGCAGCTCCCAGCCCTTCACCACCCACGCGGCCATGGTGGAAGTGGACACCGACACCGGCAACGTCAAGGTGCTGAAGTACGTGGCCGTGCACGACGTGGGCTTCGTGGTGCACCCCAAGGCGGTGGAAGGCCAGATCGAGGGCGCCGCGGCCATGAGCCTGGGCCAGGCCCTGTGCGAGCAGGTGGTGCACGACAGCGACGGGCGGACGCTCAACCCGACCTTCGTGGACTACCTGATGCCGACCATCAACATGCTGCCGCGCATCGAGGCCATCACGGTGTCGGGCTATCCCGGCGCCGGACCCTACGGCACCAAGGGCGCGGGCGAGATCGGCTCGGTGCCGCCCATGGCCTGCATCGCCAACGCCATCTACAACGCCACCGGCGTGCGCGTGCGCAGGCTCCCGCTGAGCCCCGAGAACGTGCTGCGGGCGCTCCGGGAAGCCGGGAAGTAACGCAACTCCGAACGGGCGGCCTGCTGCGCTTGACGATGAACCGAACGTCAAGCAGCGGGCCGCCCGGCGGGTGAATCCGCTTGCTATCGATCAAGGGTCTCCGCCGCCGGCTGTCGGACCTCTACTACGGCTGGCGGATGATCGGTCTGACGGCCCTCGTCCGGACCATCGGCGGCGGCCTCCACAGCTTCGGCTTCACGGTCTACTTCCTTCCCATCCAGAAAGAGCTGGGCATCACCCACGCGGCTACTTCGCTGGCCTTCTCCCTGGCCCGGGCCGAGGGCGCCATCGAGGGCCCGCTGGCGGGCTACCTCATCGACCGCTTCGGCCCCAAACCCGTGATACTGACCGCGGCGCTGATGTGCGGCGTCGGCTACGTCCTCTTTTCCTTCATCGACAGCTACGCGAGCTTCCTCATCATCTACGTCGGGGTCATCTCCCTGACCTTCACCGCGGGTTTCGTGCACGCTCCCGCGGTGTTGGCCGTCAACTGGTTCCGGCGCTATCGGGCGCGGGCGTTGACCTGCCTGAGCGCCGCCATGCCCGTGGGCGGAACCGTGGTCACGGTCCTGCTGGCGGTGGCCGTCCACTTCTGGGGCTGGCGAGCGGCCGCGTTCACCGCGGGATGCGTGTTCCTGTTCGTGGCCGCGCCCCTGGCCCTGAGGATTCGCCGGTCGCCCGAGAGCATGGGCCTGCAGATATCCTCGGAGACCGCGTCGTCTTCCGCGCCGGCGCCCGGGGAGCGAGAGGACGGGTCGGAGCATGACGGGACGGAAACCCGCGGCGAGTCCGACTACGACGCCGGCCGCGCCATGCGCACCCCGGTCTTCTGGCTCTTCATCCTGTGGATGACCACCCGGACCGCCGCCTACACCACCGTCATCGTGCATTTCGTGCCCTTGATGGAGTGGAAAGGCCTGACGCCTCTCGCCGCGGCGCTTCCGCTGTCGTGGTTCAACGGCATGAACATCGTCGCGCACTTCATCATGGGATGGATCGCCGATCAGACCAACAAGGTCCGCCTGGTAGCCTGGTGCATGGTGCTTTCCTTCATCGCGGTCCTGGTCCTGATGTGGAGCACCACGCTCTGGGGGCTGCTGCTGTTCGCCACGCTGTTCAGCGTGCTGGACTCATCGATACCGGTCATCTGGGCCGCGGTGGGAGACTACTTCGGGCGGCGCCGCTTCGGCACCATCCGCGGCAGCATGAGCTTCTTCTACATGTGGGGAGGCGTCGTCGGCCCGTATGCGGCCGGCGCCCTCGTCGACCACTTCCACACCCACGCCTATGTGCCGTGGCTGCTCCTGGGCCTGGTGGGGGCCGCCGGAATCACCAACGCCCTGCTCATCGGACCCTGGACCCGAGGGGTGGGGCGGCGCGACTGACGGCGGCCCGCGAAACGCCAAGGAGGTTGCATGACGCTCATCATCGACAATCCGACCGTGGAGGAGGTTCTCGACCCGTCGGAGGTCAACGACGCACTGGAGCTGGCGGCGCTGGAGCTGGCCACCGGCGGCGCGGTCAATGCGCCGCCGTACCGGGTCTTCACCCCGAGGGACCCAGACGACTACCGCGATCATCCCCGGTTCCCCGAAGGAGGAGGCGATCCGACCCACCATTCGTTCACCTCATTGAGCGGCGCAATCGCCAAGCTGGAGGTCACGACGGACCGCATCGATTCCGACATCATCACTTATTTCGAGCAGGACGGAAGAACGCTCCAGCGGCGTGTGCCGGGCCGCAAGGACGGCCGATTCTGCGGCCTGATCTTCGTCTACAGCTCCCGCACCGGCGAGTTGCTGGCCATCATCCACGACGGCTATCTCCAGAAGTTCCGGGTGGCGGGCACCGGCGCGGTGGGCGCGAAGCATCTGGCCCGAAGAGACTCGCGCACCATGGCGCTCATCGGCACGGGTTGGCAGGCGCAAGGCGCCGCGCACTGTTTTGCCGCCCTCGGCAACCTGGAAAGGATCGAGGTGTACAGCCCGACTCCCGGCAACAAGGAGAGGTTCGCGGAGCAGATGTCCAGGGAGGCCGGAATCGAAATCGTGCCGGCTCCTTCCGCCCGCGAGGCGGTCCGCGGCGCCGACATCGTCTACATGGCCACCAACTCCAAGGACCCGGTGGTAATGGCCGACTGGCTGGAGTCCGGCCAATTCGTCAGCAACGTCTCGGACGTCGAGCTGGAGATCGCGGGATGGGAACGCTGCGACGTGCTCACCATGAACCGCCACGGCAGGCGCTGGATGCGCTACGCCATCGGCGGCGCCGAAGCCATCCCCGAGCACGGAAAGGACCAGTACACCCGGTCGACCTCCATCGAGTGGGACAAGCTGCCGCTCCTGGGCGACATCATCGCCGGCAACCACCCCGGCCGCACCTCCGACAGCCAGATCACGGGACTCGTCCTGCGCGGAGACGGCGTGCAGTTTACCGCCGTCGCCCACCTCATCTACAGTCGCTGCCGGGAGAAGGGATTGGGGACCGAGATTCCAAGCGAGCTATTCTTGCAGGACGAGAAGTACATACCCTGATACGTTCGATTTCGTGGAGCGTATCGGCAGTAAGATAGCTTTCACCGCAAACCGAGCAAGAGATCAAGGGAATCCCTTCATCACGAGAAGGTCCTTGCCGGAGCCATAGCTCCGCGAGACCTGACGGACCCGGGCTCCTGCCTCCCCGCAATTGTCACATTCCGTTCTCTTCATGGCGGGCGGTCGGTGCTCACATCCCCCACACGTACATCTCGGTCTCGCCGAAGGATTCGCGCCGGCAGAACACTTTGTCCTCCCACCGTCCGTCGCCGCGGTCGAAGATGACGAGATGGCCGGTTTCCGCGCCGCAGCGATCCATGTACGCCGCGGTTTGCTGCATGCCCTCGCTCACCGTACGCGCCAGGCTCTTGCGCAGAATTTTGCACTCGACCACGAACTTCCGCGTCTGCCCGTCCTGCGGCCAGATGATGAGCAGATCGGTGCGTCCTCGGCCCAGCCCGTATTCCCGCTCGATGCGGCCGCCGCCGTTGACGATGCGCTGCAGAAACGCCTGCAGGAGGAGTTGCGGCCCCGCTTCCTGGTAGTCGAAACGCCGGACCCAGTGCTCCGAGTGCTCCCGGAAGAACGCCTGAAACGCGGTCAGCAGCGCCACCACGTCGAGCCCGCCGTCGGCATCGACGTACCAGGCAGCGTCCTGCACCAGCCCTTCCTGCGCCGCGACCGTCAGCTCGCGCGGCACCACCTCGGCGTATATCGGGTTGGCGATGCGCAGGGGGCTGTCAAGCGCCACCAGCCCCAAGTCGCGCACGTACTCGATGTCACGCGCCGTGAACTCCCGCTCGTCCCCGCCGCTCAGCAGCGGCTCGACCACGCGCCGCACCCGGTCCTCTTGCAGCTTGTCCGCCAACTGGTCCAGGTGCGTCTCGCGGCGCGCGATGAGTTGCTCCTGCGCCTCGTCGATGTCGTCCGCCGTAATCGGCCGGCTGCGGTCACGTCCACTCGGATTGCGGAAGCATGCCTGGGCGGCGAGGGCGTTGACGAGCCACGGCTGCCCCTGCGACTGCGTCCAGACCCGTTGCAGCGCGTCCCCGGTGAACGCCTGCCCCGTCTCCTCCGTGTGCTGCGCGAGCAGCGCCTGCACCTCGTCCTGCGAGAAATCGCCGAGCCGCAGCGATTCGGCCTTGACGTTGAAGGCGCTGCCGCCGGCGATGATCGCTTTCTCCGAACCTGAGTGGATGCGGTAGTCACGCACGTCGCGCACTCCGCACAGGACAACGCTCTGTGGAAAGCCTTCCGGGCGCAGGACGTAGCCCGCCCGCAACTGCCGCAGCACCGACAGCAGCGTGTCGCCCACGAGGGCGTCGATCTCGTCGATGAGCAGGACCAAGGGTCTCGGGTCGGCCTGTGCCCAGCGGCTCAGGACCTCCTTGAAGGCGTCGTAGGGACCGGCTTCTTGAAGGACGCCGAGACGGATGTCGGCGACGAATTCGTCCCGGAGCGCAAAACGGGCTTGCAGGGCCAGATCGTTGAGAATCGCCCGCATCGCCCGCGGCACGTCTTCCCGCGCCGCCTGCCCGACCTCGACGTTGATGTACACACAGCGGTAGTCGCCCTCGGCGCCGCTGTTCAGCAGGTCGCGCAGCGCCAGGAGCGCGGAAGTCTTGCCCGTTTGGCGCGGGGCGTGCAGGACGAAGTAGCGTTTGTCGTGAATGAGCGTTCGGACTTCGTTGAAGTCCAGCCGCTCCAGGGGCGGGAGGCAATAGTGGTCCGTCGGAACAACGGGACCGGTGGTGTTGAAGAATCGCATGGTTGCAGTATATCAGGCACAGGGAAGCGGCGTCAGGGTTTCGGGTGAGACCCGCGGTGACGCGTTTCGAGTCGGCAAATCACTTGGCTACAAATCGAGTTCTTGGAAGGTCTGGATCGGCAAGAACAGGCGGCGAGGCAACGTGGCAAAGGTCCTGAAACCGTAGCGCTCGTAGAACCCGCGGGCGCGGTCGTTCTTGGCGTCTACGACAATGGCGTACACGGCGATCGTCGCGCTCGCGCGCACGACCCGGCGGATCGCGTCGAGCAGCAACGTTTCGCCAAGCCCGCGTCCCTGATGGGCGCGGTCGATGGCCAGCCGTCCGAGCACGGCCGCAGGAACCGGGTAGTGAGGCAACCGCTTCGCCAAGTCCGCCGGCAACTCGTCCTTCTCGAAACTCGCCGCGCTCAGGGTGTAGTATCCGGCGATGCGTCCGGGCGTGTCGCCGAGCGCGACGAATATCCGGGCCACGCGCCGCCGCGCGTCCTGGGATGCCTGCCGCCGAATATAGTTGTCGAGGGCGGGTTCCCCGCACGAGAAAGCCGCGCGGTCGTGCTGCGAGCCAAGGGGCTCGATGACGAGAGGCGGCTCATTCACCAACGCGCTCGCGATAACGCCGTGCCGCCTCTGTCAGCGTTGCGTTCGGCTCCGGCGGGTCGAGCAGTGCGGCATGAAAGGCGTCCCAGTCCACGGCCGAGAGAACGATTTTCTCGCGCGACTCGATCACGCGCTCGGCCGCGGCCACGGCGTTGGTCAGCACGAAACGGCTGACGGTCGTTTCCTCATAGGCTGCCGCCCGTTCCAGCTTGCGCTTGGTCCGGGTGTCCAGGCGCAGGTGAACGCGAGCGTGCTTCGATTCGGCTGTCTCGGCCATTTTGCCTCCTGCATTCATCGACAATGGACAAATGCGCCATTCTGGCGTACAGATTGGATGATTGCAGATTTTTCTTGCCGCGCCAAGAGCAGCCTCTGTCGTCCCACGAGCATTTCGGAGTCTTTGGCCGCCGATCGTAACGATAGACCAGGAGGCTGACATCGGCAGCGGAGTTGGAAGGTTTCCGAGTACTTCCATGAACAGGCAGAAGCGCACCGCCATTTACACGCGCCTTCAGGAGCGCGATCCCAGCCCCTCCACCGAGCTGGACTGGATCGACCCGTTCGAACTGCTGGTCGCCGTGGTGCTGTCGGCCCAGGCTACCGACGTGAGCGTGAACAAGGCCACCGCCGAGTTGTTTCCGGTGGCCAATACGCCGGAGAATATCCTCAAGCTCGGCGCCACACGACTTAAGCGCTACATCCGCACCATCGGCCTCTTCAACAGCAAGGCCGAGAACATCCTGAAGACCTGCAGGATCCTCATCAAGGAGCACGGCGGCCAGGTGCCGCGCACGCGGGAGGCCCTGGAGAAGCTCCCCGGCGTGGGCCGGAAGACCGCCAACGTCATCCTCAACACCGCCTTCGGTGAGCCTACCATCGCGGTGGACACGCACATCTTCCGGGTCGCCAACCGCACGCGCATGGCGCGCGGGAAGAACCCCCTGGAGGTGGAAACGCGGCTCACCCGGCTGACGCCACCGGAGTTCCGCAAGGATGCCCACCACTGGCTGATCCTGCATGGCCGCTACGTCTGCAAGGCACGCAAGCCCGAGTGTCCGAGCTGCGTCATCGCCGACCTGTGCGAGTTCCCGGACAAGACGCCCACGGAACTCCCTTCCGGTAAGCGACTCGGAGGATTGAAGGGCAACATGAAGATTCATGCCGATCTCGTCCACTCCGATTCGACAGATGACTGGGACATGTTGAAGTGACGTTGCGGGCTCAGCGGATGGCCCCGACCGCGCGCAGGTCCGCCAACTGCGCCTCGCCGAGCCCCAGCAGGCCCCCCAGCACCTCGTCGGTGTGCTGGCCGATGGCGGGGGCGTCGTCGTGAATGGACGCGGGGGTCTGCGACATGTGGATCCATGGCGCCAGTAGCGTGGTGGGACCGGCAGTGGGATGGTCGCGCTCGATGAAGGCGTTGCGGGCCTTGATGTGGGGGTCGTCGAGGACTTCGGCCTTGGACAGGACGGGAGCGCCGAAGTAGCCGAGGTCGCGCACGGCGTCCCAGATCTCCTGCCGGGTGTGGCTGCGGGCCCAATCCCGGACGATCCGGTCCAACTCGTCCTTGTTCTCCCGCCGGGCCGCCGCGCCGGCGAACCGCTGATCCGTCGTCAACTCCGGCCGCTCCATCCTCTTCGCCAACAGGCCCCACCCATCGTCATCCAGATGCGGTATCCGCAGCGTGAAGTAGCCGTCGGCCACCTCCATCGGAGTGTTGCCCACCATGTTGCCGGTGAAGTGCTCGTGCATGGAGCTGACCATGAAGCCCAGGACTGCCTCCTGCATGGACACGACGATCTTCTGGCCCTCGCCGGTGCGCTCGCGGGCATGCAGCGCGGCCAGGATGCCCACGGTCATGCTCACGCCCGCGGCCTCGTCGCCGATGCCCAGGGACTTGGTGCCCTCAGTGCCGGCGTACTCCCAGGCGGTGTGTGTCCAGCCGGTCATACTGTTGTTTGTGGCCGCGGTGTTGCCGTAGGCGGCGTAGGGGCCCCACTCGCCGTATCCGCGCGAGCAGGCGTAGATGAGCCGCGGGTTCAAGTCCTTGACCGAGTCGTAGTCGAGCCCGAAACGCTCCATGGTGCCCTTCTGGTAGTTCTCCACCACCACGTCGGCCCGGGCGATGAGCCCGCGCGCCAACTCGATCCCCCTCTCGCTCTTGAGGTTCAGGGCCACGCTCTTCTTGTTGACGTTGATCCATAGGAACTCGTAGCCGTCTTTGCCCGCGTCAGGCGCCATCCACGAGCGCCGGAAGTTGTCGCCTTGGGGCGGCTCGATCTTGATGACCTCCGCCCCCAGATGCCCCAGCAGCATGGTGCAGAAGGGACCGTTCAGGGCGTGGGTGAAGTCCACCACGCGGATGTCGTTCAGCGGGCCAGACATGGGGTGTCCCTTTCTTTGGCCGGCCGGCCGGATCATGGACCCAGCGCGGCGATGGGGATGACAGCGATGCCATCGTGGCGGACGTAGCCATAGCCGGAGCCTACGATAACGCCAAGCATCCGGGGTTCGCCAACGGTCGCCCGGTCCACGCGCTCGCGGAACTTCGACAATGACGCCGCAGCAGCGTCAACCTGCCCGGCGCCGAGCTTCACCTCGAAGGCGCACCAGTCTCCCTGACGGTTCTGCACCACGGTGCCGACTTCCAGGTTGGTGTTGTCGCGGTAGTGATAAACGCTCGCGTCGCAGTTACGGGAGTAGACGGACAGGTCGCGGTATACCATGGATTCGAACAACAGACCGAGGAAGTTGAGGTCTGCCAACAACCGGGCCGGGGTTGCGCCCAGAGCTGCGACAGCCAGGGACGGATCGACGAAGTGGCGCTTCGCCGCGCGCCGCAGCAAGGACCGGGAACGGAGCCGCGGCGACCACGCCGGCTGCTCTTCGTACACCATCAGCCGCCGCAGGGCGGCGAGGTAGCCGCGCACGGTATCCCCGTCCAGCGGGCCGTCGCCCCCGCCGGCGTCCGCGGCGATGGTTTGCGCGCTGACGGGCGTGGCCACGTTCCGCGCGAGCGATTGAAGCACGCGGCCGACGTTCCCAGGATCTCGGGAAACGCCATCGACGCCGGAGATATCCACACGGCGGACTTCATCCAGGTAGTCGATGCGGGCGGTCAGGCAAGCCTGCTCCGACCGGTCCAGGTCGCCCGGCCAGCCGCCGCGGCTCAGGTGCGAGACGAGATCCGTCAGTACCGTGCCCTCGTTTGGGCAGCCCTCGAAACGACCGTTCATCAAGTCCGACAGGGACACCCGGCCGCTGGAGAACCCCTTTTCGAACGAGCTCATGGTGCGCAGTCTCAGGCGGGATATTCGCCCCGCGCCCGTGTGACGGGTGATGTCGTCCGCGGGCGCGGCCGAACCCGTCAGTATGAACTGTCCGGGACCGCGGCTCCGATCCACTTCACGCCGGACATGGTTCCAGATGGCGGGCTCGATCTGCCACTCGTCGATCAGCCGCGGCCTGTCTCCCGCCAACACCAGTGCCGGATCGACCGCCATGGCCTGACGCGCGTTCTGATCGACGTCGAGCAGGACCTCGCTCACGGCCCGCTGACGAGCGGTCTCGGTCTTGCCGCAGGCCCTCGGACCCTCGACAAGCACGGCCCCGGCCGATTGCAACCGATCGGCAAGCTCCTTGTCGGCTATTCTGGGAATGTACACCTGTCTACACCTGCCCTGACCCTCGGCCCCGGCGCCTACGTTGCGGCGCACCCCGCAAGGGGGGGCGACCGGCCGGTCGCCCCTACACGGACAGACTCCCGGCGGCTTTGAGCCTTGAGGAACTGGCACCGAAGCAACCAGGGATTTGTAACACACTTGACCAGGCATTTATAACACATTCGACCGGGTATTTGTAAAGCCCATGACCTGCCGTTTGCAACACCCTTCCATACGTTTCCTGCTGCCGCCTCCTTTCCCCTTCCCGGCAGGTCAAGAGTCGTCGAAACGTTCTCCCGTGTTGACATGTCTCCCGCCAATCGCCTACCCTTCCCGCCAAGAAAACGAAGAAAACCCAACCGAAGAGAGGCCGCATCATGACCATACCCACCACCCCCCTGGACCCGGAGAAACAGCCCGCGCTCACGCGCGTCGATTCCTACGCCGAGTGGCGCGAACGCGAGGGCGCTCCGCTGGTGGGCGGGGTCTTCATCGAGGACATGAAGGCCGTGGAGGTGGGGCCGTGGCCGCGCAAGGGCGACGGCGTCAAGGGCGCCTTGTGCTACCTCGACGGCGACAACGGCGGCGACGAGCACGTCGTCGAGCTGCCGCCGGGCGGTTACACCGCGCCGCTCCGGCACATGTACACCGAGGCCATCTACGTGGTGTCGGGGCACGGCTCCTGCTCGGTGTGGCGCGAGGGCGGCGAGAAGCAGACCTTCGAGTGGGGTCCGGGCAGCTATTTCGTGCCGCCCACCAACGCCTGGCACCAGTTCTTCAACGCCAGCCTGTCCCAGCCGGCCCGGTGGTTCTCCGTCACCGACCTGCCGCAGATCTTCCGGCAGTGGAACAGCGAGCACTTCATCTTCAACAACAACTACGACTTCGACGACCGCTACCAGGGCGAGCCGGACTACTTCACCGCCGAGGCCAAGCTCTACAAGGGCCGGGTGTGGGAGACCAACTTCATCCCCGACATCCGCAAGCTGCCGCTGTACGAGTGGAAGAGCCGGGGCGGCGGCGGCACCAACGCGTTCATGGTCATGGGCTCCGGCCTGATGGAATCCCACGTGTCCCGCTTCGAGTCCGGCTACTACAAGAAGTCCCACCGCCACGGCCCGGGCGCGCACCTCTACATCATCGAGGGCGAGGGCTACGTGCTCGCCCAGCGGGGCGACGAGGAGCGGGTCCGCTGCGACTGGAAGGAAGGCAGCCTCTACCTCTCCGGCGCCGGCCAAGGCCTGTGGCTGCACCAGCACTTCAACGTCGGCGAGACCCCGGCCACCTACCTGGTGATGAACCAGGGCCTGTCGCGCAAGTACGCGGTCAACCGCTGGCAGGCGCAGGAGTCCACGGTGCTCCGCACCGGCGAAGTCAGCGGCAAGAAGGGCGGCTACCAGGTGGAGTACGAGGACGAGGACCCGGAGATCCACCGGATCTTCGAGGAAGAGCTGGCCAAGCGCGGCATCACCTGCCGGATGAAGAACATGGTGCCGTGGTGCACGGGCGTGGGCGGCGCCGAGGCGGTCAAGGTCCTGTTCCCGGACGAGCACGGCAACCTGCCGGGCGAGCAGGGCAACCTCCCGGACGCGGAGGGGAGCTTCATCGACTGACCGGCGCGCGGCCAGGCCATGCACGACATCGGGGACGACCACGATCACGACGGCGGGGCGCCGGAGGAAGAGGAAGACCACCCTCTCTGGAAGCTCGACACCATCACCCTGACCAGCGTCGGCATCGACGTGGGCACGGCCACGTCCCAGATCCTGTTCTCGCGGCTGGTGCTGCGGCGGCTGGGACGGGAGCTGTCGAGCCGCTTCGTGGTGACGGAGCGGAAGACCCTCTACCTCTCCCCCATCCGCTTCACCCCCTACACCGCCAACCGCGAACGCATCGACGACGAGGCCCTGGGACGGCTCGTGGACGACGCCTACGAGGAGGCCGGGCTTACGCCCAATGACGTCAACACCGGGGCCATCATCCTCACGGGCGAGGCGATCCGTCGGGACAACGCCCGCGCCATCGCGGACCTGTTCGCCGACCAGCGCGGCGACTTCGTGTGCGCCACCGCCGGCCACAACTTCGAGGCCCTGCTGGCGGCCCACGGCTCCGGCGCCGTGGCCCATTCCGCGGAAGAGGGATGCCGCGTGCTCAACATCGACATCGGCGGCGGCACCACCAAACTGGCGCTGGCCGAACGCGGGCGGGTGGTGGGCACCGCCGCCTTCCACGTGGGCGGGCGCCTGCTGGCCACCGACGGGGACGGCGCCATCACGGTGCTGGAACCCGGCGGCAAGGCTCTCGCCGGCCACGTGGGACTGGACTGGAACGTGGGGGATCGGGCAAGCCCGGACGACATCGAGCGGCTGGCCGGCCACATGGCCGACGTGGTGCTGACCCTGGCCGCCGGCGGCGACGCGAGTCCCGAGCTTGAGTCGCTGTGGGTGACTCCTCCTCTGAACGGATCCCGTGATTGCGATGCGGTAGTCTTCTCCGGCGGCGTCGGCGAATACGTCTACGGCCACGAGCGCGAGTCCCACGGCGACCTCGGTGCGCCGCTGGGCAGGGCGTTGCGGCGCCGCATCGACGACGGCGCGCTGCCCGGGCCGTTGGTGAGCGCGCGCGAGTGCATCCGGGCCACGGTGATGGGAGCGGCCCAGCACACCGTACAGGTGTCCGGCAACACCATCTACCGTTCCGACGACGACCTGCTGCCGCGCAAGAACCTCCAGGTGCTGCGCCCGCCGGTGGACCTGGACGGCGACATCGACCCGGCATCCATGGCGCAGACCATCCAGAACCACTTCCGGTCGTTCGACCTGGCCGAAGGCGAAGCCGAGGTGGCGCTGGTGTTCGTGTGGCAGGGACCGCCAGCGGCGTTCCGCATCGCGGCGTTCTGCCGGGGGTTGATGGAGGGGTTGTCACAGACCGTGGCGCAGGGGCGCCCCATCTACCTGGTGTTCGACCACGACATGGCCGGGCTCGTGGGCACCATCCTGAAACAGGACTTCGGGCTCAAGGGCGACGTGATGGCCCTGGACGGCATCACGCTACGCGACTTCGACTTCATCGACCTGGGCCGGGTGCTGGAACCGTCGGGCACCGTCCCGGTCACCATCAAGTCGCTGGTGTTCCAGTTCTAGTGTCCTATGTGGGGGAGTTGACGCCTTGGCCTGTCATTCCCGCGTTACCCATCTACCCTTATTCCCGCGAAACAGGCTGTGTCAAAACCCGCCGGGGGCAGAGGCGTGCCGCAGTCGTCATTCCGGCGAAAGCCGGAATCCAGAGGCGGAGTGGCCATGTACGCTCGTTACCGCCTTCCCCCACCCCTGGATTCCGGCTTTCGCCGGAATGACGATTCGAGTGTCGTCGCCTTTCCGCACGCAGGACGGAGTTTTGACACAGCCCGGAAAGCGGGAATCCAGGAGGGGTGAGGCGGGGTTCTGGAGGATACGATGGCAGGAATTCTTCTGGAAATGACTGGTGGGGTGGCTTCCGTGGTCATCGACCGGCCGCCGCTGAACGTGCTCAATCTAGCGCTGCTGCGAGAGCTGCGACAGGTCCTGGACACTTTGGACCAGGACAGCGGGGTGGACCTCGTGGAGATCAGCGGCGCTGGCGAACGCGCCTTCTCCGCCGGCGTCGACGTGAAGGACCATACCCGTACCCAGGTGCCCGAGATGCTCGACCTGGTGCACGGCGTCATACGGAAGCTGATGAGCCTTCGCCAGCCCACCATTGCGGTGGTGGACGGCGTCTGCCTGGGCGGGGGCTGCGAGTTGGCCTCGTCCTGCGACTTGGTGCTCGCTTCCGAGGAGAGCTCGTTCGCCACGCCCGAGATTACCGTGGGCTGTTTTCCACCGGTTGCGCTGGCGCGCTTCTCCTCGCAGATCGGCTACCACCGGGCCGCCGAGATGATCCTCACCGGCCGCCGCCTGTCGGCCCGGGAGGCCGAGTCCATCGGGCTCGTCAACCGGGTTGTGCCACGGGATCAGCTCGGCCAAGCGCTCGAATCCCTCAGAGGCGAGTTGCTGGACAAGAGCCGCGCGGTGCTGCGCATCACCCTCCGGGGCCTGCGGGAGATCGGCCTCAAGGAGCTTTCCGTCGCTCTGGCCCGTTCCGAGGAGATTTACCTCAAGGAACTGCTGGAAACCGAGGACGTGGAAGAAGGCGTCCAGGCGTTCGCGGAAAAACGCAAGCCGAATTGGCTGCACCGCTAGACGGCCTCTTGACGCCACGTCAAACCAAGTCACCGGACCCAAGCATCCAGGTCCACGCCGGCTGCGCCACAACGCCGTCCGGCAACGGGTCGGGTATGCCGTCACGGGTCAGGGTCAGCAGGCGCATCTCGGCGTCGGGGAATTGCTCGCCTGCCGCTGTCAAGGCTCGAAGCTCGCGTTCGGCGGTGGCGGGATCCGACGCATCGGCGCAGACCTGAATCAGTTCCCGGCGTCCGTCCGCGTCGCGGGCCAGAAAGTCCACCTCGTACCCCTGCCGGGTGCGAACGTAGGTCACGTCGAGCCGGCGCCGCTCCAACTCGATGAGCACGGCGGTCTCGAGCGCGTGTCCGATGTTGGCGCGGCCCGTGCGGTCGAAAACGGGGATCAAGCCCGGATCCACGGGATACGCCTTGCGCGGATTGACCATCCGCTGGCGCTCGGAACTCGACTCCATCCAGACGACGCGCACGAGAAAGCAGTCCTCGAGGTAGCCAAGGAACTGGTGGACCGTGTCCCTGCCAATGGCGATGCCCTGCGACCTGAGGGCCGCGTGGAACTTCTCGACGCTGAACGAGCCGCCCGCGTTTCCGAGCAGTTGGCGCACGAGCCATCGGAGCCCGGTGACGTTCCCGACTCCGTGACGTTCCACCACATCGCGAAGCACCGCCACGTCCACGTAGTCGCGCAGCAATTGATGCCGGGGCGCGGTGTCCAGCCCCTGGGCTTCCGGGAACCCGCCGGCAACCAGCCACGCCGCAAACGCCCGCTCCAGGCGCAGGCGCTCGCCGCGGGGCAGGACATCCGTCCGTTTCGGAAGCTCCACGCCCTGGTGACGTAGCGCCTCGTCGAAGCCGAACGGGTGCATGAGGACCTGCCATGCCCGGCCGCGCAACGCCGTGGCGATCTCGCGAGACAGCAGTGCCGCGGAAGAGCCGGTCACGAACACCTGTGCGGCCTCCGTGTCGAGCAGACGGCGCACGAAACGCTCCCAGCCGGGCACCAACTGAATCTCGTCAAAGCACCACATGGCGGCCGATGCGCCCGACTCCACCGTTGAAAGGCGTTGATATTCGTCAAGGAGCAGATCCAGGTGGCGCCCCTCCAGGCCGGTGAGCCGCTCGTCCTCGAACGAAACGTAAGGGGCTCGTGAGGTGGCGGCGCCCGTGGTCAGGAATTCATGCCGCAACTGGTGCAGAAAGGTGGTCTTGCCGGCCCGGCGCATACCGACCACCGCAGTCGCCTTGCCGGGAAACCGCTTGAGCCCGTGCACGCGGCGGGGCGTGTGAGAGGGAGTGTGAGAGGGAGGCAGTGCTTGCAAGGATACGGCAAGCTGCTCGGCCAGCACTTGCCGAAAAGTTGTCGGGAGCGCTTCCAGGTCTCTATTCTCCTTGTGGGAAGGAGAATATAGCAGTTATTTCTCCTTCTGAAAAGGAGAAATATGGATCAATTTCTCCTTGTCAGAAGGAGAAATCCTTAGTGATCAGGAAGGTTGGCTGGACAGCGCCCGGTGGACGGCCTCTACGATCCGTTCCTTGTCGGGGACGAAGTAGTTCTCCAGCGGCGGCGCGCACGGCACCGGGGCGTTGGGGGCGGCGACCCGGAGGATCGGGCTGTCGAGGTAGTAGAGGGCCCGCTCCTGGACGCGGGCGGCGACTTCCGCGCCCACCCCGCCCTGCTCCACGGCCTCGTGCACCACGACGAGTCGCGAAGTCTTCCTGACCGAATCCACCAGGGTGTCGATGTCCAGCGGCACGAGGCTGCGCAGGTCGACGACCTCCACGGAAACCCCCTCGTCCGCCAGCGCTTCCGCCGCCTCCAGCGCCGGTCCCACCATCCTGGAAAGTGCGGCCACGGTGACGTCGGGGCCCTCCCGCAGCACCGCCGCCCGGTCCATGGCGAGGCCGCTGCCGCCCTCGGACGCCTCCGCGCGCGAGAAATACAGCGCCCGGTGCTCGATGAACAGCACCGGGTTGTCGTCCCGGATGGCGTCCCGCATGAGGCTCTCGGCGTCGGCGGGATTCGACGGCATGACCACCTTGAGGCCGGGGACGTGCAGGAACCAGGATTCCAGGCTCTGGGAGTGGTGCGCGCCCATGTTGCCCTGGACGCCGCACTGGACCCGCACAGTCAACGGCACCTTCAGTTGCCCGCCCGACATGTAGTGGAGCTTGGCCGCGTGGTTCACGAGCTGGTCCATGGCCAGAGTAATGAAGTCCACGAACATGATCTCCACCACCGGGCGCAGCCCCGACAGGGCCGCGCCGATGGCCACGCCCATGACCGTGCCCTCGCTGATGGGCGTGTTCACCACCCGGTGCTCGCCCAGCTCTTCCGCGATCCCCTGGGTGACCCCGAAGGGGCCTCCCAGCGCCACGTCCTCGCCGAAGACATAGACCGAAGAATCCTCTCGCATCTCGGCCAACAGCCCCGAGCGGATGGCCTCCAGGTAGCTCAGTTCCGGCATATCCACCTCACGCTTACAAAAACATCCACCTCACGCACACACCTGGGTGGCGGTCTCCTCCGGCTCCGGCCAGGGAGACGACAGAGCGAACTCCGCGGCCGCCTCCACCAACGCGCGTGCGTCGCTCTCCGCCTTGGCAAAGTCCTCGGCGGACGCGGCCTGCCGCCGCTTCAGCACCCGCACAAATCGGGCGATGGGGTCCTTCTTCTTCCAGTCCGCCAACTGGGACAGCTCCCGATACTTGCCGGGGTCGCCCTCGTAGTGTCCCCGCAGGCGGTAGGTCAGACACTCGACGAAGGTGGGACCCTTGCCCGCGCGGGCGTTGTCCACGGCCCGGCCCATGGCCTTGCGCACCGCAAGGATGTCGTTGCCGTCCACGGTGGCACTGGGGATGCCGTAGGTGCCGGCGTGCTGCGCCAGCCGCTCGACCTTGGTGTGGGCCGAGAGCGGCGTGAACTCGGCGTAGCCGTTGTTCTCGCACACGAAGATAACCGGGAGCCGCCACAGGCTGGCGATGTTCAGGGACTCGTGAAAGGGGCCGGTCTGGCCGGCGCCGTCGCCGAAGAACACCACCGCCACCCGCCCCGCGCCCTTCTCGCGGGCGGCGAAGGCCGCGCCCAGCGCCAGCGGCACCGTGCCGCCCACCACGCCGCTGGCGGTGACGAAGCCGGTCTCCGCGGCCACCACGTGCATGGACCCGCCCTTGCCGCGGCAATAGCCGGTGACGCGCCCGGCCAGCTCCGCCATGAGCCGGTTCAGGTCGGCCCCCTTGGCAATGGCGTGCCCGTGGGAACGGTGGCCGCCGTAGACCTGGTCATCGGCGTCGAGCAGGCTGCACACCCCCACGGCCACGGCTTCCTGGCCGATGCCGAGGTGCAGCAGCCCAACGATCTCCCGGGCCGCGTAGAGGGCCGACACCTTCTCCTCGAAGGCGCGGATCACCCACATACGCCGGAGGAGCGACAACAGCTCGCGGTTGCCGTTGCCGCCCGCGCCGCGGGCGCTCCCCTGCTTCGCCGTGCTCCCTCGCTTCGCTGCCTTCATGCATCTCCTCCCGCTCCTGCTTCGTCGCTTTCTCCCAACGGGACCCTCGGCCCGTCCACGGCCAAACCGCGGAACCACCCCCGGTCGATCTTGAACGCGTTGGCTTCGGTGGCGGGCCACTGGTAGAACGCGTCCGGCACCTTGTAACGCGGCAGGGTCCGCGCGAGCCACGCCGCCAGCACACGCCCGTCCGGACAAGCCCCGCGCGACTGCACGAACGCCACGCAGCGCTGGCCGAACTCCTCGTCGGGGATGGGCACCACCACCGCCTGCTGGACGCCGTCGTGATCGGTCAATACGCGCTCGATCTCTTCCGGGTGGATGGTTTCGCCGCCGGAGAAGAACCGGTTGTCACGCCGGCCGATGACCGTCAGGTAGCCATCCTCGTCCACCCTCCCGAGGTCGCCGGTGGCGAACCAGCCGTCGTCCGTCAGAGGCCGGCGCAGCTTGCCGTCCTCGACATAACCCATGAACAGGGTCTCTCCGGCCAACTGGATCTCCCCCTCGTCGCCGATCCGCAGCTTTCGGTGCGGCAAAAGCCTACCCGAAGTCAACCCCTGGGCCGTGGTGGAGCCCGGCCCGGTGGTGGCCACCTGCGAGGCCATCTCGGTGCAGCCGTAGGAGGCGAACACCGGCAGGCCGCGGGCGGCGGCCCGCTCCAGCAGCTTCAGCGGCACCGGGCTGCCGCCCAGGATGATGTAGCGGAGCGCAGGGTAGCGCACGGACTCGGGCTGCTGCAACAGCCGGTGCAGTTGCGTCACCACCACCGACAGGTGCGTGACCTCGTACCGGCCCAATACCGTGTCCAGGGTCTCCCCTTGGTCGGGCATCACCACCGTGGAGCCCGCCAGCAGGGACCGGAACAGGATGCCGAGCCCGCCTACGTGGTACAACGGCAGGTCCAGCAGCCAGCGGTCGCCGGCGGCCAGCGGCAGGTTCGTGTTGGAGCCGAGGGCATTGTAGTAGTGATTGCCGTAGGAGTGGAGCACTGCCTTGGGAGTGCCGGTGCTGCCCGAGGTGAACACGATGGTGGCGGGGCGGTCGAGGGGGATGGTGGAGTCCTGGGCATCCGTACCCGGAGGCTCCACGGCCGCCTTCACGCCACCGCACTCTGCCGCCTGGAAGTCCTGGCCGTAGATGATCTGGAGGCCAGGCTCCGGGACCCCCAGACCGCTTCCGCCGGCGGCCTTCCCGCCGTCCGCAATGTCGCCGGCCACATCCGACTCCGGTGCCGGGAGCACCAGCTTGCGGCAATCGACGCGCCGCAGGAGTTCCGCCACCGTCCGGTTCGGCAGGCGCGTGTTCATGGGGCAGCACACCGCACCAAGGCGGAGCACCGCGAGCAACCACACCAGGTAATCCGGGCTGTTGGGTGCGAGTATAGCCACGCGTTCGCCGGGATTGCATCCCGCCCGCCGCAGCGCCACTGTCGCGCGCGCCACGCGCTGATGAAACTCCGCGTAAGAGACGGCCCGCGCACCGCTTACGATCGCGGGCTGGTCGCCGTGGCGCTCGGCCGCTTCTTCGAGGGGGCAGCGAATCTCAGTCATGCCGAATCTCGCTCAGCCTCGATTCGACGATGCGATGCGCCCGGGCCGTGGCATCGCTCCACTCGACGGCACCGGCGCGAAACGGAATACGCGGCTCGACCACGTCGGCGCCGAGCCAACGATAGGTGTCGAGACCCGCGGGCACCGCGTCTCCGGTGGACACCCAGGCAAACGCTGCCAGAGCCAGCAACCCGACGCCGCTCTCGAAGCAACTGCTCACCACCGGGCGGATGTTCAACGCCGCCGCCCTGGCCACCCATTGCTTGGCGCTGGCAATGCCGCCCAGCAGCGTCGGCTTCAACACCACGGCGCCCACTTCGCGCCGTCCTTCGAGGTCTTCCGGCCGAAGCTCCAGCAGGCTTTCGTCCAACGCCACCGGAATGCCGGTGGCATCGAAGAGGTCTCGCAGATGCTCCGGTTCGTGCAACGGTTCCTCCAGGTATTCCACGCCGCTGTTGCCGATCTCCCGGCCGAACGCCACTGCCTGCTCCAGGGTCCAGCTTCGATTGGCGTCGAGCCTGAGGGCCACGCCGTCGCCAACGGCGTCACGGACCACCCGGGTAAGCTCCACATCTTCAACCACCGGCCGGCTGCCCACCTTGAGCTTGACCGCCTGGCAACCCTCGTCCCGTAGCCGCCGGGCATCTACGAGCACCTGCTCGCGGGAACCCGCCAACAAACCGTTGACGGAAACGACGCCTTCGAAGCACGCCAGCTCGGCCGCCGATTCGTCCTCGATCCGTCGCGACAGGCCAGCCAGCGCCGTCTCCAACCCGAAACGCACAGAGGGCGAGGTCACGGGCGCCGGTTCGCTCCCCAGCCACGATTCGAGGTCGTTGCCGCATGGATCAAACTCAGCGCCTCGGACCCACCCCGCCCACGCCGTCAACTCCGCCTCGGCTTCCCCGATGCTCTCCCGGCTGAAGCCCGGCAACGGCGCCACGTCGCCCCAACCCGACGCGCCCGACTCCGAATCGACCCGCACCAGCACCCCCGTGCGCTCACGCACCACGCCCCCCGCCAGCGGCAACGGCGCCGTCAGCGGCAGGCGATAGCGAAAGATACGGCAGCTCGCGATGGTCCCCCGGCCGCCGGTGTTTTCACGCACGGGGTTACCTTGCACTCCCCTTTGATATCACTACCCTGCCCGGATTTTGAACTCCCGCCGGAAGGGGCGGGACCACGTTGGATGGACACTCAGAAGGCTGCCCGAACTGGCAACCATTCTCTTAGCAGGAGAGCGTCTTCGACCATTCCTCATATGAAAGCCAGAGTTCAACACGCCCCGCCCTTCTCTTGGCACCAGAAGGCGGCTGATAGACTTTTGCAATGAAGGGACGGCTATTCTTTTCCACAAAGCGCTCAATATTGCCGATGCTGGCGACGAAGTTGTGCGCGAGGGTACTGTGAGGGAGGCTTCCGATAATCAGGAAGAGGCCGACACCAGCTCGCATCGCGGCATCTCTCTGATTCGGCCTATAACGGATGCGCTTGTCTCTTGAGATTGCGAACCATCCCCGACGGCCCGCTTCACTCAGCCAGATACCATCATCCGTTTGTTCTGTGAAATAGTCGTCATGTCTCTCCGTGTGGAGGCCATTTTCGGATAGCGTACGGGGAAAGGTTTTTCCCAAGTCGCGGTCCGTAAAGAAGATCACGCCCTAGGCTGCTTGGTCGTAAACTAACGCCTCGTTTACTTCTGAGGTTTCCAGGCCATAATCCTCCGCTATTTCGTCCGCACCCTCGCCGGCGTTGATGCGGTCAACGATAACCGCCGTTGAAATGCCACGACGAGCAATGATGGGCCGACCGAAAGCAACCCGGGGATCCATTACGATGACGTTTGTTCCGGTGTCAGCGGGAAAGAGCCGGATTGGTATTTCTGATTCGTCAAGTTCAATCCGACTGAGATTGGCATGGAGCATGAGTTTCATGGCGATCTGCCCCGCCTTGTTCAGACTGACGAGCTCGCCGTATTTCTCAAGAAACAATTCACCTGCACTGGTACGTAATTCCGGACAGAGCAATAACCTGCGAGTGTTGCAGACATGCTCCGCTACATCCATTGCCTCCCTGGCTGCTGCGATTGAGACCTGATGCTTTGTTCTCAAAGCCCGTAACGTGTACGCCTCGATGACGTTATTGAAAGAGAGGCGCAAAGGGTTGCGCTGTGGCGGAGCAATAAGCGGGCGGAAGGGAGCGCGTTCAGTGTGTTGACCATATGCCAAGCCAATGACCCATGCTCGGAGCGTCGGTGAGGGAATCCTGATATACCGGGCTGCCTCGGCCACGGTATATGCTGCGACATCCCTAGGATTGCCGCTCCCATGTATGTCCTGTTCCTGGCTCATATTCCCCTTGATTCGATTCACCGTCCCCTTGACGGGGACGCCCTGCAAAGAAGTTTACTGCGAAGGTCAAGGCCGAATCAAGCAAATTTGAGGCGGGTCACCAGCACGCCGTCACCCGCTCGCTGGTGGTGCGGTCTTCGATGCCGCGACCCTCGTCAGGACCGAAACCATGGCCGTGTGGTCCCTCACAAAACCCAACCGATAGAGAACACGGCGCTGTAAAGCAAGAGCAGGCGGGCAGTGTAGGCGAGGACGGGGTTCAGCATCGGACCTTCGGCAACGAAGAGACGGCGGAAGGCCGGTACGGCCACGACGACGACTGCGATGGCGGCGACCGAGTACGGGTGCTGGCCCGAGGTGAGGTAAAGCACCAGCGGTAACAGGCAGGCCGCGACCACGGCGGCGATGTACTCGCCGCGGGCGAAGCCCGGGCCGAAGCGCACCGCCAGGGTGCGCTTGCCGGTCCGGCGGTCTTCGTCCGCGTCGCGGAGGTTGTTGACCGCGAGGATCGCGACCGAGAGGAGCCCCGGGGCCAGGCCGGCGACGATGACCGTGGCGTTGACGGTCAGGGCCTGCACGTAGTAGGTGCCGGCCACTGCCACGGGGCCGAAGAACACCAGCACGAAGAGGTCGCCCAGGCCAAGGTAACCCAAGGGGCGGGGTCCGCCGGTGTAGAGCATCCCGGCCATCACGGAGAATACGCCGATGAGGGCCGCGGGCCAGCCGCCGCGCCAGATGAGGTAAAGGCCACCGAACAGCGTCAGCGCCAGCACCACGAGGATGCCGCGTTTCATCATGCCGGGGGTCACGAGCCCGGCCTGGGTGACGCGCAACGGCCCCTGCCGGGCCTCGGTGTCGGCGCCCTTCTCGAAGTCGAAGAGGTCGTTGGCGAAGTTGGTGGCGACCTGGATCAGCACCGAGCACGCCAGCGCCACCAGCGCCGCGGGCGCGTGAAACCCGCCGTCGCCGAAGGCCATGGCGGTGCCGATCACCACCGGGGAGATGGACGCCCAGAGGGTCTTGGGTCTGGCCGCCAGGAGCCAGACGGAGACGACGCCTGGCGGCTCGGGGCGCGTGTCCTGTGCCACGGGTTCGGTACAGTCCTGTCCCGTCAGTTCGCGGGCCTCAGGGACGCCTGGGGAACTTGGAGAAGTCGGGCTGGCGTTTCTCGACGAAGGCGTTGCGGCCCTCCTGCCCCTCTTCGGTCATGTAGAAGAGCATGGTGGCGTTGCCCGCCAGCTCCTGCAGGCCGGCCTGACCGTCGCAGTCGGCGTTGAACGCGGCCTTGAGGCAGCGGATGGCGATGGGCGACTTGGCGAGGATCTCGCGGCACCACTGGACCGTCTCCTCCTCCAGCCGCTCGTAGGGCACCACCGCGTTCACCAGCCCCATGTCCAGCGCTTCCTGGGCGTTGTACTGCCGGCACAGGTACCAGATCTCGCGCGCCTTCTTCTGGCCGACGATGCGCGCGAGGTAGGTGGCGCCGTAGCCGCCGTCGAAGGAGCCCACGCGGGGGCCAGTCTGTCCGAAGATGGCGTTGTCCGCGGCGATGGTGAGGTCGCACATGACGTGCAGCACGTGGCCGCCGCCCACGGCGTAACCCGCCACCATGGCGATGACGGGCATGGGGCAACTGCGCATCTGGCGCTGGAAATCCAGCACGTTCAGCCGGTGCACGCCGGCCGCGTCCTTGTAGCCGGAATCGCCGCGCACCTTCTGGTCGCCGCCCGAGCAGAACGCCTCCTTGCCCTCGCCGGTGAGGATCACCACGCCGATGGTCGGGTCGTTGTTCGCCTCGTCCAGGGCCTGGATCATCTCCTCCACCGTCAGCGGCCGGAAGGCGTTGCGCACCTCCGGGCGGTTGATGGTGATCTTCGCGATGCCGTCGGTCTTGTGGTACTTGATGTCGGTGAACTGTCCCGCCTCGTTCCATTCGATCATGGCTGCCCTCTAGCTTTCGTTCGATTCCGAAGACGCTCCCGACTCCTCCGTCATTCCCGCGAAAGCGGGAATCCAGAAGCGATGCAGCCGGAGCGCCGCCGAATGCGGCGTCCCTCCGTCCCCTGGATTCCGCTTTCGCGGGAATGACGTAGCGGCTCACCTGCAGCAGGCCAGAAACTCCCGCAGGGCGCGAGAGAATGCCTCGGGGTTCTCGAAATGCGTGTTGTGGCCCGCGTCCGGGATGGTCACGAGCCTGCCGTTTTCCGAGAGGCTTACCATATCCTGCATGGTTTTTCTGTAGCGCGAGTCGAGTTCACCGGCCACGGCCAGCCACGGGAACCGGATGCCGGGAAGGTGGGTCCACAAGGAGGGTTGGGAGCCCGTGCCCATGAGGTGGAGAGAGCGGGTGAGTCCCACCGCATCGTTGTTTCGCCGCCGCTCCATCAACATTGCGAAGCGCGCCGCGTTCCGGCCGATGGAATGGAACAGCGGCTGCCGGTACCAGTCTTCCAGGAAGGCATCCAGCCCTTGCCTTTCGAGCTCGGAAGCCTTGGATTCGTCCCATTGCCGGCGGCTCTCGCGTTCCTGCGCCGACGCCAGCCCAGGAGAGGCCGATTCCACAACCAGGGCGCGGCATCGGTCCGGGTGGGTCAACGCGAGGTACAGAGCCAGCCGCCCGCCCATGGAATAGCCTACCGGGATACACTGCCCGACGCCCAGGTCGTCCAGCACCGACAGCAACGCCAGGATCGCCTGCACCATCGGATAAAGATCGGGCGGGCACCCCGCGCTCAGGCCGTGACCTGGAAGGTCCACCAGGACGCAGCGACAATCCGGCAACGCCTCCACCGTCTCCACCCAGTCCCGTCCCGAGCCCATGAAACCGTGGAGGAACAGCAGCGCCGGGTCCGTATCCCGCCCGCTCCCCCGATACTCGTAATGAAGTCGATACGGATCGGCCAATTGAACTCCTGAACGTCGGCGGATGCTCCGGTGCGGCAGCCGAGCGAGACCTACAGCTTTCTAATTCTGCGGACAACCTCGCGAAGCGCACTGTTCGACCCGGACGAAAGGTGGAGATCGACCGCTCTCAGGACCTCAGGGAACGAACGGCCAGAACGGTTTGTCTGAACGAAATGGCATTGCCCGCGAACAAGTCGAGGTCATCCGACCGTCGATGCCCCGCATAGAAACCGGCCAAGGCGGTGCCGCCGACGAGGAGACAATCGCTGATTCCCTGCGCAAAGACGTGCCTGAGCGATTCCAGCAGCGGAGGCGGCAGGACCCGATCCGCTAGAGACGGGTCAAATCGTGATGAACCTTCCATACGGTGTCGATTTCTCTGCGCCTCGCTGGAGCCAGATGCTTGCGGATGCCGCGGTATGCACGCCACGTCCCCTTGCCCAGGACCGCCGCCGCCTCGTAGATGCCTCGACATTCAATGAACCGCGCGACTGCACGCGGCTCAGATCCAGCCAATGCGACCAGGAAGGAATAGATGTCGGGGTATGAACGATCCCAGCAGAATTCCGCGTAGAGCTGCCGTGCAGCGGCGGGGTCCGAGATACACGCGAGCGGTTTGAGCAACTCGGCCGGGTCGATACCGAGACCGTCGCTCAAGTTCATGAGATTGGCAACGTGCAGGTTCTGGAAATCGTCATCCTGCGCAAACCAGAGAGAAACAGCCTGGCGGCTCACCCCTGCGGCCCTGGCCACGTCGGACTGCCGATAACCCTTCTTTGCCATCACCGTCTTGAGCATGCTGAGGTACATCACCCATCATGACCGCTTGGGCCGAGATGTCAAGTGTACTTGCTTCCTGCTCAATCGGCGCACGGACGAGCTACGTCGGGGATGGCTCCGGGCCGGATTTCCATTTCTACAGCCCTTCCAAGGCGGTCCGTCGCAGGCTCGCGTGAAGGTCGTAGTTCTCCCGACGCGCAGTTTGCACTTCGATCACGGTGGCGCCGGACCGGCGTCGGGCCTGCTCGTAGGCGGAGACGAACTCGTCCTGCGTGGACGGTCTGACGTATTCAAGGTCGAACAACGCTGCAGCGTGCTCGAAGGTCATGCCGTGGGAGGCGCCGAAGTAGCGTTCGAAGACGTCGGAAAACCCGGAGATGGGGAGGAACGAGAAGATCCCGCCGCCGTCGTTGTTCAATACGACGATGACGAACGGGGTGTCGAGTGTCCGCACAAGCCTCAGGGAGTTGAGGTCGTGCAGAAACGCCTGGTCGCCGATCATGAGGGTGGCGCACTTCCCCAAGGCTCGGGCGAATCCGGTGGCGGTGGCGATGGTGCCGTCGACACCGCTGGCGCCCCGGTTGGCGGCCACGACCGGGGGTTCCGGCACCGCGCAGCCAAAGGTGTCCACGTCCCGGACGGGCATGCTCGACGCCAAGTACAACCCCTCCCCCGCTCCGATATGGCGGGAGACCAGCCACGCCACAGCGGGCTCGCTCAGGGTCTGTCCCTCGGCAAGACTGGCGGCCAGACGCAGGCCGACATGCTGCGACGCCTGCTGCCAACTCGCGAGCCAGTCCGCGTCCGGCGCCCCTCCCGCTTCTTTGGCTGCGGGACTTTCCGTCACATCGCCGGCCTCTCGGGAATTCCCAACCACGGCCTTCAAGGCTCGGCAGAACTCCGCCACCGGGATATGGAACCGCATGGTCGCCCGATGAATGGGGTCCTGGCGGTCCGGGTGGTCGTCCACCACCACGTAGTCCTTTGGCCGCGCGGCTTCCAGGTGGTCCGGGAGCCTTCTCGAGGTCCACCGCCCGCCCACGTGGATCACGGCCTCGATGGGATGTTGCCGCATGAATTTCTCGGAGCCGAACAGCACGTCGTGGTAGGGCACGGCGGTGCCGGGGCGGCTGTCCAGGCGGAGACCGGAGGTCACGTCGGGGAGGAACGGCCAGCCCAGCGCGTCGGCAAGTTCGGCTACCGCGGCGCGCGCCTCCGCGTCAACCAGCCGGCCCGCTACCAGAAGGCCGCGCGGACGGCGCGCGGCCAACTCCGCCACCTCCGCCAGCATCTCCGGCTCAGGGCGGGACGGCGCGCCGTCGTAACGGCTGTAGGCGTGGCCGGCATCGCGCCACGACCGCACCGGTTCCAGGTACGCTTCGAAGTCCTCGCCCTGCTCCGTGGGAGCCAGCGGCTCCCGGAACATGCAGTTGATGTGGACGGCGCCGCCGGACGGCCCGCCGGAGCGGCTTACCGCCTGATCCACGGTGGTCAGCACCACCGCCGGATCGATGTCGGTCGAAGGACACGGGAGAGTGGCCGACCACTCCGCATAGCCGCCGAACAACTTGACCTGGTCCATGGTCTGGTTGGCGCCGGCGTCCTGCAACTCCGGCGGCCGGTCGCCGCTCAACACCAGCAGGGGAATGCGTTCCAGCGACGCCTCCACCACCGCGGGCCACACGTTGGCCAGAGCGCTGCCCGAGGTGGTGACGACCGCCGCGGGTGTCCCGGTGGTACGCCCGTAACCCAGGGCATGGAAGGCCGCGCCGCGCTCGTCGTAGTGGACGATGCTGCGAGCCTGGTCGTTTCGCGCCACCGCCACCACCAGCGGCGTGCTGCGGGATCCTGGAGCGATGCAGAACGTATCGACGCCGTTACGGACCAACTCCTCGACCAGCAGCGTCGCCCACAGTTGGTTCAAGTTGGGGGCTTGCGTCATCGCGGAAGGTTCAGGGCCTGGGTGAAGTGGCTGATCTTGTAGTCCAGCTCGTCCCACTCGTCCCCCGGCACCGAGCCGGCCACGATTCCAGCGCCGGCGAACACCGCGAGCGTCGAGCCCTCCACCAGCCCGGAGCGAATCGCCACGGCGAACTCGGCGCGGTCCCGTCCCACCCAGCCCACGGGACCCGCGTACCAGCCACGGTCGAAGGGTTCCCGCTTTTCGATCTCTCGGAGCGCCCGGTCAGTAGGGTAGCCGCCCACGGCCGGTGTCGGATGAAGCGCTTTCAACAGTTCGGCGTCGTCGATGCCATCCCGAAGCATGCCCTCGAAGTTGCTCATGAGATGCTGGCACTGGCGCAGCTTCACCACCGAAGGATCGACTCCGGCGTTCAGCGACCTGCACAGCGGGGCGAGGCTTTCCCGGATTCCCCGGACCACGTAGTCCTGCTCCCGCCGCTCCTTCTCGCTGCCCATGAGATCGCGTTCGAGTTGCCGGTCAAGGGAAGCGCCGTCGCCGCGCGTGCGGGTGCCGGCGATGGCGTCGCACAGGATTCGCCTTCCTTCCCGGCAGTACAGCCGCTCCGGCGGCGCCCCGAGAAAGGCCCGGCCGGGCACTGGAACGAAGCAGAACCGGTAGCAGCGATGCGCTTCCGGCAACAGGGCCTGCATGCAGGCGATGGGATCGAGAGCGACCGGGAACCCGAAGACCGATTTCCGGGCCAGGACCACCTTGCCGACGGCGCTCCCGGAGACCAGCTCCAGCGTCCCGGCGACGGCGGACTCCCATCCGGCCCTGTCCGGCAGGTCCTCGCGGGCGGTGGCCGCCGGATGCGCACAGGCAGCCTCGGTGGCCGGAAAGACCAACGCATCGACGTCCCTCATCAGGGTGTCGACCACATCGGTCGATCGAAGCCACTGGCACGCAAGCACACTGTCCGAGCCCCGTTGGCTCAGCTCGAATCGCGGCAGCACGAAACGATAACCGCCGAAATCCCGCCACCCGTCATCCGACGTGTCGCTCCCGTTGAAACGCATGCCGCCAAAGTACCTCGCCGCCGTTTCCCCGGCCTCGAGCCGACCGCGCAACTGTTCGAACAGCGAGTCGACGCCGTCCGAACTTGTACCCGCAAGGAGGTCCGCGGCGCCGACACCGGCCACCTCATCGCGGCCATCCCGGTCGGCCCAGTACATCCTGGCCGCGGAAGACGCTTGTGCTCGGAGCCATGCCAGGGCATCCGTGGAGGGGATCACTGCTTCCACGCGCACGATGCCGGGCGGGCCGCTCCCGGAGCACTCCCGGCGGATCGTCTCCCTCAACTTGCCTGGAAGATCGTCCACTCTTCGATCCGCTCCGACCTTCACCGGTACATCAGAGTTTGCTGCAGAATGATTCATGGACCCTGCAAACGACGTTATCAGATCGGACGTAAAGCGGCGAACGGAGCCGGATACCTGCGTGCGTCAGCTGCAACCATAGCCCCGCCATTGCGGACACCGGACACAATCCCTTAGGAATGTAGAGAGAATCGTTGCTGCAAGGAGGTCCCATGAGTCGACTGGAACGCGCCGCTCTCATCCTCGACGCCGCCGAGCAATGGAAACAGCGATGTCTGCTCGGCGGCGGCTCGGTGTTCACCGAGGAACGGCTCTGGACGCGGGAATACTTCGGACAACTCCATACCCACTTCGTCGAACGCCCCGACACGGGAACCGATTCGTTCGAGGAGAAGCTGCGGCACCAACTCCAACCCGCACCCCCGGAGGCGAAGCGTCTGTGGGCGGAAATGACGTGGCTGTATTACTTGATCGTGGAACACATAAAGCGGGCAACGAAGCTCGACAGGATCAGGACGGTCTGGGAGTGGTCGGGAGAGCCCCTGCCTGAACAACACTGGGCTCTGCAGGACGTTCTGGACGGCGGACTTGTCGAGCCGGGCATAGCCTACTTGTCCCATCAGTGGCGTGAATTCCGCTTCATAATCACCATGATGCATGACTGGTGCTCACACGTGCCTGACAATCGCAAACTGCTGCTGAGTGATCCTTGGAGATTTGCGGAATGGGTCGACGGCCAGAAAGACGGCCGCCGCCGTCAATTCCGACATGCCCTCTTGTTCCTGCTGTTCCCAAACACGTTCGAGCCGATCATGTCGGTAGGCCACAAGAAGGCCATCCTCAAAGCCTTTCGTGATGAAACCGCCGAGGCTGAGGATATCGACAACATGGACCTCGTTAAACTCGACAAGGCCCTGCTGGCCGTAGGAACCCGGCTCCAGAAAGAGCGTGGTGTTGAAACGGTCAACTATTACGAGTCCCCCTTCAAGGAAGGATGGCAACACGCTGCACCACCGGAAGACGGTCCTACAGACAAGGTGAGCGATGAAACGTGGTACCGCGGTCGTTTCGGCACGGCCGATGTGTGGGCCATCACAGCGGGCGAGGGCGCACGCTTGTGGCGAGACTTCCTTGAACACGATATCGCGGCCATCGGATACGACGAACTCGGGGACCTTGGCGAGTACGAGTCCAGGGAAGCTATCCATAATGCACTGATCGAAAACGGTTTCGGAGAAAATCCAAGATTCCATTCGCTCAACGTGTGGGGATTCGCACATGAAATGAAGATCGGTGACGTCGTCATAGCGAAGAAAGGCCGCTCCGTCGTCCTCGGGTGGGGACAGGTCACCGGAGAATACATGAATGACCCTGAGCGGGCGGAATTCCCGAACCTGCGGACAGTCCAGTGGTATCCTTGCCACACACCCATTAGTCTGAACGACTCAATTACCACCAAGACGCTGACCCGATTCACTCCGTACAAGCAGTGGTTGCGGGACACCTTCAGGTTGATGGACAACGATGCGGGCAGTAAAGACCAGGGACGCAGACCGAACCTGAACTTCGTGGAGATGGGCATTCCGATCGAATCTCGGCTGGTTTCCGTGAAAACCGGCAAAAAAGCGATCGTCGCGTCGCAGAACAGGGTCACATTTCTCGGCGAAGAGATGTCCCTTACGGAGGCGACCAGAAGAACCGTCGGCCGGATGCACCCCTGCCCACAATGGACGTTCGAGGGACGAAACCTGAGCGAAATTTACGAAGAGACCTACGGGAAAAAGCCGCCTCCGGAGATAGGCGCCAAACCCTACACCATCGCTACCGCCCTCACCGACCTGTTCGTCGAAGAATCGCAGCTCCAGCGCATTCTCGACTCCCTCGCCCTGCGCAAGAACCTGATCCTCCAGGGACCGCCGGGGGTCGGCAAGACGTTCATCGCCAAGCGAATCGCGTGGTGCCTGATCGGGTTCGAGGATCCGAGTTCCATCGAGATGGTGCAGTTCCACCAGTCCTATGCCTACGAGGACTTCGTGCAGGGTTGGCGTCCGACGGAGACGGGCGGCTTCACACTGCGTAACGGGGTGTTCTTCGAGTTTTGCAAGCGTGCGGAACAGGAACCGGAGACGCCGTTCGTCTTCATCATCGACGAGATCAACCGGGGCAATCTGTCGAGGATTTTCGGGGAACTGCTCATGCTTATCGAAGCGGACAAGCGTGGCCCGGATCACGCGATCTCGCTGACCTACAGCACCGTCGGCGAACGGTTCAGCGTGCCCGACAACGTACACATCCTCGGACTCATGAATACTGCGGACCGGTCCCTGGCCATCGTCGACTACGCGCTCCGCCGCCGGTTCGCTTTCGAGACGCTTGAACCCGCGTACGGCACCAGACAGTTCCGGGACTATCTGCTCAACGCAGACGTCGACCTGTCGCTCGTGGACCGGATCGACCGGAATCTGTCGGCGCTCAACGAACGCATCCGGGACGACAAGGACCTCGGCCCCGGCTTCCGGATTGGCCACAGCTACTTCGTGCCCGACGACTCGGCCGACGAGCAATGGTACCTGGGGGTCATCGACACTCAAATCGCACCCCTGTTGCGCGAGTACTGGTTCGACCGCCCTGAACAGGTGGACAGGATGGTCGAAGAGTTGCGTCGCTGATGGACCGGAAGATTCCCATCGCCAACATCTACTACCTCCTGTGCTACGCGTGGAGCCACGTCGAGGAGCGGGACGTGGTGCGGCTGGAGGAGCTGGAAGGGCTGGAAAGAGTACACGATCTCCTGGGCAAGGTGCTGGCCGAGGGAACCTTCCGCCTGATCCGCAGAGGCATCGACCGCGGTTATCGAGAAGTGCGTGAGGACCTCGCCGGCATCCGTGGGAAGATCGCTGTGGGCGAGACGGCGAAACGGGCGCTACGGGCCCGCAGTCGGGTCACCTGCGACTTCGAGGAGCTGTCCCACGACGTGCTGCACAACCGAATCCTGCGCTCCACCCTCGGCTCCCTCCTGCGACTCCCCGACTTGGACTCGGCCGTGCGGGCTGGGGTACGGAATGCCTATACCAAGCTCGACGGCGTGACCGAGGTGCGATTGAGCCGGCGGCTGTTCCAGCAAGTGCAACTGGACCGCAACCGCCGGTACTACCGATTCCTGTTGTCCGTATGCCACCTCATCCATGAACAGTTGCTGGTGGACGAGCAGTCCGGGCAAGCGAGATTCACCGACTTCAGCGAAAAGCGAATGGATAAGCTGTATGAGGACTTCATCATCGAGTTCTATCGCCGGGAGCAGGACCGCTACCGGGTCAATCATCGAGGCCGCGGGATCGAGTGGGTTGCCGAAGGGACAACGGACGACCAGCGCTCAAGGATTCCGCGAATGGAGGCCGACGTCATCCTTGAAGGCTCGAACCGGCGGATCATCATGGATGCGAAGTTCTATCAGGAGGCTTTGCAGAGCCAGTACGGCGGAAAATCGAAAATGCGTTCGGACCATCTCTACCAGCTTCTCGCCTACCTGCGGAATCGCGAGGGCACCGAAACGCCAGGGCCAAAGCACGAGGGAATACTGCTCTATCCGGTAGTCGACACGCAGGTGGCAGCGGACCTGCGGCTGGAAGGCTTCTCGATCCGGGCCCGCAGTATCGACCTTGCCCAGGATTGGCGCGACATCCACGACGACATGTTGGCGTTGATCGCGTGATTCAGTTGGCGCCCTTCGACTTCGCTCCGCTGACGCGGAGCTACGCTCAGGGCGAACGGGCGATGGTCTTACCAACAAAACGACGCGCTGGACTGAACCAGTGACTCAGTTGACAGGGAAAATATCTGCCTGACCCGTGGAAATTTGAAGTTGCTCGTCTGGGTCGAAGGGATCGTCTATCTGTTTCGGGAGGCGCAGACTCCGGCGAATCTCCGCCACGGTTGGCGACGCCTTATAGAAGCGGCCCCGCTTTTCGCCCTCCGAAGCGAGAAGGTCCGCATCCACAAGCGTCTTCAGATCGCGGCTGGCGAGATTCTTGGAAACGTCCGCACTCACTCGATACGACGCGTTTCTCACTTTGCTGCCAAAGGCTGCCTGGAGCAGCGCCATGGCCGTACGGTCGGGAAGTCCTCTGGCCTCCACCAGGTTCAGAAGCTCGGTATAGACCCTCTCCAACTCTCGGGTCCGGCGAAGAAGGGTCTGCGCCTGCCGGTAATGGCCGCCCAGGCAGAACCGAATCCACGGCTTGGCGTTGCGCCGTGGATTCCACGCGCCGCCGCCGACCTCCGCCAACACGTTGTAGTAGCTTTGTTGATTGTGGCCTATGTATTCCTCGATTGAAGAGAACGGCGGCGCCACGATCCCGTCGCTCGCCAGCACCGCGGTGTGGATGCACCTGGCCGTTCGCCCGTTGCCATCCGTAAACAGATGGAGCAGCGCCAGATTCAGATGAGTCATGGCCGCACGCAGGAAGACTGAATCCACATCCTCGTTGTTCACGTAGTCCAGAAGCTCGTGGATGAGAGGCTCCAGTTGGTCGCGGTCTACCCCCTCGTGCACCACCTCACCGGTCTTGGTATTCCTGACACCGACCCATCCGGGGCGGTACTGACCCGGATGTGCCGTCAAATCCGACTGACAGATCATGAAATGCACGGCCAGGAGCACGTCCTCCGTGATCGAGAAAGATGTGCTCTGCCGACGCTGGAGAATGTAGTCCATCGCCTCGCGGTAGCCCACGACAGCGCGCCACGTTTCACGGTCAGTGTTTGCCGGGTCTTCACCGTCAATCGCAGCGATGGCGTCCTCGTCGGACACATTGATGCCTTCCACGCTGTTGGAGGCCATGAGGGCGCGAGCCCGGGTCATGCGGGCCAACAGACCTGTCCAGCGATGTGGCTGCGTGACGACGTAGTGACGCAGATCGGCCCGTATCCGGGCCGTGGCGGCCTCTACCCGTTTCTCGTCGTCGTCCAGTTCAGGATACGTAAAGAGCATGATCAAATACACTTTATAACTGATTTATAGTCAGAAAATAAATGACGCCATGTCAATTGTCAACTGTATATGTTGCATGGAACCGGGTGTCATGTACAACCCAAGCCCCAACACAAACGGGCGGCCGGTAGTCGTTGCAACTACCGGCCGCCCGTTCGCTCAACTCTGGATTCCGGGTCAAGCCCGGAATGATGGATTCGGGTCAGTTCGCCGCCAACTCCTTCTTGATGTTGTCGATGAAGGTGTTGAGCATCTGGTCGGCTTTCTTGCGGATGATGGGCTGGCCGAACTCGCCGATCTTGCCGAGGATGTTGACGTCGGTCTCCACGGTCAGCTCGGTCTCTTCGGCGCTCAACTCCTTCAGCTCCATGGTGGACTTGCCGCGCATGGCGCCGGCCACGCGCCGGTCCTCGGCTTCGGCCCGGAGTGCGGCGCGCCAGGCTTCCTGGTCCTTTTCCTCCAGCACGATCTTGCCCTGCAGGCTGAGGGCGATGGGGCCGACGCGGACCTTCAGGGTCCCCTGGTAGGTCTCGCCGTCCACCTGCTCGACGTCCTGGACTCCCGGGAGGCAGGTGGCCACCCTGGGAATGTCCATGAGAAGCTGCCACAGGGGCTCGCGGCCCGCGGGCACGGTTGCGCTTTGACTGAATTTCACTCGATTCCTCCGTTGCTCAGGATGCGTTGGCGATGGCGGCCTCAAGAGCCCGCCGGACGAACACCGCTGCCATCTGCGTCTTGTAGGAGCCCGAGCCGCGGAAGTCGCTGACCGGGTCGGTGTGCTCCTTGGCCTTCTCGCCGGCTTCGCGCAGGCCCTCGGGCTTGACCGGCTGGCCCCTCAGCACGTCCTCGGAAGCCGTGGCGCGGACGGGCGTGGTGTTGACGCTGCCCATGGCGATGCGGACGTCCTGGATCGTGTCCTTGGCGTCGTTCAACGTGACGACCGCGGCCGCGCTGACGGTGGCGTAGTCGTCGGCCGAGCGCGGCAGGAACTTGAGATAGGCCGCGCCGCTGTTGGCGGCCATGAGCGGCACATTCACGCCGGTGACGATCTCCTCGGGATCGAGCACGGTCTCGTAGTAGTCGCTGAAGAAGTCCTCGGCCGCCACCGAGCGGGTGCCGCCCGCAGAACTCAGATCGAAGCTCGCGCCCAGGGCGATGAAGGTCGGCGGCGGGTCCTGGTTGGGGTCGGCGTGGGCCAGACCGCCGCCCACCGTGGCCATGGTGCGCACCCGCTGCGTGGCCACGTGGTGGTAGGTGGCGCCCAGCACCGGGAGCTTGCCCTGCACCACGTCCGACGCGTCCAGGTGGGCGTGACTCACGAGGCCGCCGATGTGCACGCTGCCGTTGTTCTCCGATATGCCGCTCAGCCCCGCCACGTTGCGCAGGCTGATGACGCAGCTCGGCTGCACGAGCTGCTGCTTCATCATGATGACCAGCGCGGTGCCGCCGGCGATGACCTTGCCGTCGGAGCCGAGTTCCTTCAGGTCCGCGTAGGCCTCTTCGAGGCTTCCGGGAGTGCGGTAGTCAAAAGCGATCATTCCTCAACCCCTTACTTGGCGAACTCGTGCGCCTTCTCGATGGACTCGATGATCTTGTAGTAGCCGGTGCAGCGGCACAGGTTGCCCATCATCCAGTCCTTGATCTCTTCCTCGTTGGGCCGCGGGTTCTGGTCCAGCAGCGCCTTGGCCGCCACCACCTGGCCGGGGGTGCAGATGCCGCACTGGAAGCCGCCGTACTGGATGAAGCTCTGCTGCACCGGGTGAAGCTCGCCGTCCTGGGCCAAGCCCTCCACCGTGGTCACGTCGTGGCCGTCGGCGAACACCGCCAGGGCCAGGCACGAGCTGACCATCTCGCCGTCGATGAGCACCGTGCACGCGCCGCACACGCCGACGCTGCAGCCTTCCTTGGTTCCCGTAAGGCCCAGATCGTAGCGGAGCAGGTCCACCAGCAGCCGGTTGGTGGGCACTTCCATCTCGTGCTCCGTCCCGTTGACGCGAAACTTGATCTTCTTGTCCATGAAAATCCGTCTCCGATCGTGAGATTCGTTAGTTGGCGGGGTCGGTGAAGATACCCGAACGACGCCCTGTTTATAGGAAGAATCCCGTAGCCGGTCAACCCCCGCCGGGCGTCGCCGGACTCCCCCGCGGGACCGCCTCAACCGGCTTGTCCATGAGGCGGCCGATGCGCTCCGCAAGCTCGTCGAGCCGCCTGCCGCCGCCCCTGTCCAGCAGCACCGACTGCGAGCCGGAAAGGACCAGGCGAAGGGAACGGGCCGGGAAGGACTTCTGCCCGGCCGTGGAGCCGGCCACGGCGAAGCCGCTGTACACCTGGTCGTCGGCCACGCTCACTGTGCGGACCTCTTGGAACCCGAGCGTCAATCGACGCCGCATGAACAGGCTCGTGCGGGACAGGTGCACCTCGCCGGCGCGCCGGTCGATCCGTATCGTCCGCTTGAGCGTCAGCAGGAACACCGCCACCTTGAACAGCACCACGTTCATGGCCGGGAAGTACCAGAGGTTTCCCACCGCGCTGTCGAGCCCGTGGGCGAGGATGGCGAGGAACACGGGCACCGAGAGCAGCAGCAGGAAGGCGGCGATGCCGAGACACAGGAGCGCCGGGAAGCGCCCGCCGCGCCAGACCAGGTGGATCTCGTCGTCGCCCGAGGGTATCGCACGGAATCCGAGGCGGTTGCCGATGGATTCGAAGTGTCGTGGATCCCCTGTCATTCGCGCCGCCCGCGCGGGGCCGAACCGCGGCTATTTCTCCGGCTTGCCCCCGTGCTTGCGCAATTCCCGGTCCGAGCGGTCGCGGATGTCCCGCTGGGCACCCTGGGCCTGGGCGCGAATCTTCTCGTTGCAGGGCTGGCAGATGCCGCCGTTCAGCGGGGCTACCTTGGCGCACACCATGCAGCGGCCCTCCGGCTGGCTTTCCATGTCGCCGAGCTTAACCGAAAACGTCCAGCGATCCAACAAAACCGCCGCGCGCGGCCGGGGCGCGCGCGGATTCGAACCCGCGCCTTCATCCGGTATTCGTCGTGAGTTCAGGGCAGCGCCTTGATCTGCGCCGGGCTCTCCAGGATCATCTCCAGCCCGTACTTGGGGTCGTCCTTGATCCGTCCGGTGATCTCCACTTCCTTTCCCTGGAACCGGTTGGGGTGGGCGTCCTCCCGCACGAAAGCATCCACCGCGGAGGAGAAGATCACGGCGGTGAAGGCGGACCGCGAGGGGCCGAAGTCCAGGAAGTAGGTGTTGCTCCTGGACGAGTGGCCCACGCGGTAGACCCGGCCCCGGACCCGCGCCAGCACGCCCGCAAGCTCCTGGAGCCGCTCCACTTCGATCACGTCCACCACCGGCAGGTCGGCCTCGGGGGACGAACCCGTGCCGGGCGAACCCTTGGAGACACCCGCCACGGGCTCCTCGCACGATGCCGGCCCGGCCCAGCGCGCGTACAGGAGATGGACGAAGAAACCGGAAAGGAACGCCCCCAGCAGGGCAACCGCCCATGTGAGGGAAATCCGCCGCAAGAACCCTGTCGCGATGCCTTGCCCCATGAGTTAAGGAATCGGCACGGGGGATGGAATCTTTAGCGGCAGGCAGGAAGTTGGCTTCGTTCCGCCCGTTCACGGGCGGCACATCTCCAGGATCAGCCTTTCCATGACGGCCTGGGGCTGGTGGCCGGAGGACTTGAGGCGGGCGTCGGTGTCCTGGATCAACCTCAGGAAACTCTTCAGCTCGGGGAGGGTGAAACGCTCCGCCCGCTGCAAGGTGAGGTAGTTGGCGTACGGACTCTTGGTGGGAAGCCCCTCGGTATCGGCAGGGACCCGTTGCTGGAACTCGGTGTAGGACATGCGTTGCCGCCAGACCCTGGCCAGCTCGTGGTCGAGGAGCTGCCGGGCGCTCAGCAGGCGGCGCACCTGGCTGGCGATGGCGCCCAGCACCCGCAGGGGATATTCACCGTTGGCCATGAGGCGCCTGAGAAAGCCCAGGGCCTGGAGCGCGTCCTTCTGCCCCAGCGAATCCGTCAGGTCGAACACCCAGCTCTCCGACTGGTCGATGAAGATCTCCTCGACATCGGCAACGCCCACGGTATCCGCGTCGCCGACGTACAGCAGCAGCTTCTCGATCTCCTGGTGGACGGCCCACAGCTCGTTCCCGCACCGGGAGAGCACCGCCTCCCGCGCGCGCGGATCGATTCGCTTGCCCGCCCGCCGGAGTCGCTGGTCGAGAAACGCGGCGAGGGACTCGCGGCGGATGCGTCCGCTCCGGTCCCGCTCCACCGACAGGTCGAGAACGCAGCCCTGGCGGCCCAATTGCTTGTAGGCGCGCCCGCGCTTGTCCACCTGGGGCGCCAGCAAGAGAAGGCGGGACCCGTCCGGCAGCCCCCGCTCCAGCAGTTCGAGGATGCGGCTCTGCTCGTCGCCCTTGGAATTTCCGGGAACCAGGTTCTGCTCGCGGCAGTACTGCCAGAGCGCCTGGATCTCCCGCGCATGCGCCCGGTAGTCCTTGAGGGTGTCCGCCAGTGCCGACGCGTCGGCCGCCTCCAGCCACTGCTCCCGCGTCCACCCTTCCGACCGCAGCAGCGCCATGAAGGCGCGTGCGCCGTCGTCGCGTTGCCCCTCCTCCCAGAGACTCAGACACTTGTCCAGCAGATCGACCTTGCGCTCCGCGGGGGCGAACCAGGGAACGTTCTCCACCACCACCGTGCAGGCGGAAACGAAAAGGGAGGGGGTCATGAGGGCGGCCTCAACCTGGTCCCATGACGCGGACCGGCCGTCGAATGTCGAGGTGCCGAGGGCGCGGTCGGAATCAGGCGCGATCAGTCCCAGAATGGCGCGGCTCGCTCCGCGGACGCGGAACTCGTCGCCGTGGAGCAGCATGACCGCCGGCCCGTTCCCTTCGCGGAGCCCCTCCAGGAGCGTTTCCAGATCCTGCGCCATCCGTCAGCACCGCACAAAGGCCGCCAACGCGGCCGTCACCGTTTCGAGACCCACATCTGGTTCTTCTCGCTCCAGGAGTAGTCCGATTTCCAGATCTTGAGGCCCACCGTGAAGTCGCCGCCCGACCGCGTGACGAAGACCTTCTGGGTGGAGTGGGGGACGTCCACCCTGGCCACCAGCATGACCTGCTTGCGCATGTCGCCCTTGACCAGGACACGGTCTCCCACCTCCATGGCGCTACGCTGTCCCTTGGATCTTTTCACGTGTGAGAAGGTAACATCACCCACCCGGACACGCAATTTCACGGCTCCGCGGGCATGGCCAGGCACGGCCACGCCGGGTTGACAACGGTACGGCGCTTCTCTATGAGGATATGGCGTTTTCCGACGCACGTCCGCAGAAATATCGGAGAAATATCGGGAGAGAGCGGCCCGGGCCGCGATGGAATTCGCCGGAAGCGGAGAGGAGTTCGTCGATGCGCTTTGTCACGTACAGTTTCAGCAGCAAGACCCGCCTCGGGATGATGGACGACGACCAGATCGTCGATCTCCGGGAGGTCGCCAAGCGGTATCTGCCGGGAGGCACCCCTTCGTATCTGGACGGTATGCAGGCGTTCATCGACGCCGGCGCCAAGGCGGTCACCACGGCGAGGAAGGCGGCCCGCTACGTCCAGCGGCTGGATTCCAAGGGCGTCCGCCGACTCGCCCAGGCGGGAATCCTGGTGAAGCGCAACCGCGCCCGGCTGCTGTCGCCCATCCCCGTGCCCCGGAAGAACGTGATCTGCCTGGGGGTCAACTACCAGGAGCACATCGACGAAGGCGTGCGCGCGCGCGGTATCCAGCTCGACACGCCCAAGGTGCCGGTGTTCTTCACCAAGCCGGCCACCGCGGTCATCGGCGACCAGGGCCGTCTGCTGGCGCATTCGGCCACCAGCAAGATCGACTGGGAGGTGGAGCTGGCGGTGGTCATCGGCCGGAAGGGCCGGAACATCCCCCGCGCCAAGGCCAACGACTACATCTTCGGCTACACCGTCTGCCTGGACATGACCGCCCGCGACCTGCAGCGCGCGCACCTCCAGTGGTGGAAGGGCAAGTCCCTGGACACCTTCTGCCCGCTGGGACCCAGCATCGTGCACAAGAGCGCCATGCCCGACCCCAAGAACATCCGGCTCCAGTGCCGGGTCAACGGCGAGACCATGCAGGACGGCAACACCCGCGACATGATCTTCGACATTCCCGCGACCATCGAGCACCTGTCCGACGGCCTGACCCTGGAGCCCGGCGACATCATCAGCACGGGAACGCCGTCGGGCGTGGGATTCGCCCGGACCCCGCCCATCTTCCTCAACGTCGGCGACAAGGTGGAAGGCGAGGTGGAGGGCATCGGCGTGCTGGAGATCAAGATCGCCGCGGCGCGGTAGTGTCCGGACCCGTTAGCTAGTATTCTGTAAGGCTCCGACCAGGGGAGTCTGCTGTGATCATCCGTATCAACGGCAAGGACAACGAAGTGGCGCCGGACTTGAGCGTCGCCCAACTCCTGGAGGACCTGGAGATCCGGCCCGGACGCGTGGTGGTGGAACTCAACGCGGAGGTCGTGTCCCGGGACGCCCACGGCGCCACGCAATTGAAGGAGGGCGACGAGGTGGAGATCGTCCACTTCGTCGGCGGCGGATAGAGCCATGGCCCAACCCACACCGCAAGTCTCGGAGGCGGCATCGTCCGACTGCCTGCGTCTGGCCGGGAAGGAATTCCGGTCGCGGCTGATCGTCGGCACGGGCAAGTACCGCGACTTCGAGGAAACCCGCAAGGCCATCGAGGTCTCGGGGGCGGAGATCGTCACCGTGGCGGTGCGGCGTGTCAACGTCACCGACCCGGACCAGGAGAACCTGCTCGACTACCTGGACCCCGAGAAGTTCACCATCCTGCCCAACACCGCCGGCTGCTACACGCCCGAGGAAGCCGTGCGCACCTGCCGCCTGGCCCGGGAGGCCGGGGTCGGCGACATGGTCAAGCTGGAGGTCATCGGCGACGACAAGACCCTGTTCCCGGACACGCCCGGCACCTTGGAGGCCGCGCGGATGCTGGTCGAGGACGGCTTCACCGTGCTGCCTTACATCAGCGACGACGTGGTCACCGCCAAGAAGCTCGAGGACATGGGCTGCGCCGCGGTGATGCCCCTGGCGGCGCCCATCGGCTCGGGCCTGGGCATCCGCAACCCCTACAACATCCGCATCATCCAGGAGAACGTGTCCATCCCGGTCATCGTGGACGCCGGCGTGGGCACCGCGTCCGACGCCGCCATCGTCATGGAGATGGGCTGCGACGGCGTGCTCATGAACACCGCCATCGCCGGCGCCAGGGACCCCGTGCTCATGGCCGACGCCATGAAGCAGGCCGTGGAGGCCGGACGCAAGGCCTTCCTGGCCGGGCGCATTCCCAAGAGGCTCTACGCCACGGCTTCCAGCCCCATCGAGGGGCTGCTCACCTGACCGGGCACGCGGGTAGAAACCCCCTGGAGCCCTCCACCGCGACCTCCGCGCCGGAAGACCGTTGAGTTCCATCGATTTCGACCTGTATCTCGTCACCGACCGCAAAACCACCCAGGGCCGCAAGCTCACGTGGGTGCTGGAGCAGGCCCTGGAAGGCGGCGTGCGGGCCGTGCAGCTTCGGGAGAAGGACCTGGGCGGACGGGAACTGCTGGAGCTGGCCCGCGACGTGAAGCAGTTGTGCGACCTTCACGGCGCCGAGTTCTTCGTCAACGACCGCGTGGACGTGGCGCTGGCCGCGGACGCCGCCGGCGTGCACTTGGCGGCCAACTCCGTACCCGTGGAGATGGCCCGCGATCTCCTCGGCCCAAACCGGAAGATCGGCGTTTCGACCCACTCCGTCGACGAGGCGCGCACGGCCTCCGAGGCGGGCGCTGACTTCGTCCTGTTCGGACCCGTCTACCCCACCACCTCCAAGCTCCCCTTCGGCGACCCCCAGGGACCTGCCGCGCTAAAGGCCGTCACGGACTCCGCGACCGTTCCGGTGTTCGCCATCGGCGGCATCAAACAGGAGCACATCCCGGAACTCAAGGCCCACGGGACCGCTCGCATCGCCCTCATCTCCGCCATCTCCGAAGCCCCCGACCCCGCGGCCGCGGCCCGGGACATGCTGGCGGCGTTGCGGGCGTGACGGCGGTTTCCCTGCCCAGGCGAGGTCACGCTAAAGAATGCGTGCGAAGCGCCGATTATCCTTTACATGACCATTCTTGACTTTACCGCCGTTTCCTGGTGTCGTGTTCTGGAACGAACCGTATTGGACCGGGCAACGCATCCGGAGATGCTATGATGGGCCTGATCGTTTCCGAAGTCTACGATGCGCTGATCGAAGCCGGAGCTTCCCCGGAAACGGCAAAGGCCGCGGCGGGCGCTGTACCACCAGCCGAGAACATGGCGACCAAAGAAGACATGGCCAGGCTCGAAGCCCGCATGGCCACCAAGGAAGACCTGGCGAACCTCGAAGCCCGCATGGCCACCAAGGAAGACTTGGCGAACCTCGAAGCCCGCATGGCCACCAAGGAAGCCTTGGCCAAGCTTGAAGCCCGCCTCGCCAAAGTTGAAGCCAATATGGTCACCAAGGAAGAGTTCTCAAGACTCGAAAGCCAGATCGCCGTCCTGCGTTTCGCTGTGTTCAGCTTCGGTCCGGCCATCCTGGCCTTACTGGTCAAGCTGACCTTCTTCCCATAGGTCGGACCAAACCTGATCCGACAACCATTCCCCGCGCCAACCCGAACCCGCATTTGAGTGTCCTCCACCGTTTGATATATGGTTACAGCCCACGAGGAGGCACACCATGAGAGATTGGGAAAAGATTGTTCCGGAGCACGACCGCCGGATCTACGAAAAGGCCGGCTACAAAGGCAAGCAGCCCTTCGGCGAGCGCCCCGCGCTGCTGATCATCGACGTCATTACCGCCTTCACCGGCACGAGGCCGATGGAGACCCTGGACGCCATCGACGAGTTCCGGTCGAGCTGCGGCAAGGCCGCGTGGCAGGCGCTGCCGCACATCCGCAAGCTCCTGGTCGCGTGCCGCAAGAGCAAGGTGCCGGTCGTCTATTCCACCAGCGACCCCGACTTCAAGGCGGTGTTCGGCAACGCCACCAAGCGCGCCGCGGAACCCACCACCTCAAGCGACCTGGCGGTGCAGTTCCCGCAGATGATCCGGCCGCGCAAGGACGAGTACGTGGTGCACAAGGCACGGGCCAGCGCGTTCTTCGGCACCCACCTGATCACCTACCTGACGCGCAAGAACATCGACTCGTTGATCGTCACCGGGGCCTCCACCTCCGGCTGTGTCCGTTCCACGGTCATCGACGGTTATTCCTACGGCTTCCCCGTGTTCGTGGTGGAGGAAGGCACCTTCGACCGCTCGCAGTTCTCGCACCTCGTGAACCTCTACGAGATGAACAGCAAGTACGCGACCGTGGTAACCCGGGCAGAGGCGCTGGCGCACGTGGAGTCGCTGCGGGGCGCGCCACAGCTTCGGGCGGCCCAGCGGTAGGGAACCGACGCGGAAGCAGCGGGCTCTGCGGCCCTACCCCCACGGGCCTTTGAAGCGCAGGAGAATTTCAATGAGAGATCTCGGACTCAAGGACAAAGTGGTTCTCATCACCGGCGGCGCCGGCGTGCTCGGCACAGCATTTTCGCAGGGCTTCGCCGATCACGGCGCCAAGCTGGCCGTCAACGACCTCAAGGAAGACAAGGCCCTCGAATGCATCGGCAAGCTCACCGGCGACGTCGAGGCGGTCCCCGCCTGCTGCGACGTCTCCGACGACGCCGACGTAGCCCGCATGGTGAACGGGGTCGTGGAGCGGTTGGGCAGGATCGACGTTGTGGTCAACGCCGCGGCGGTGCAGATCTACCCGCCCAAGACCATCGTCGAGATGGAGCCCGGCGAGTGGGACTTCGTGCTGGACATCTGCCTCAAGGCCGCCTACCTCACCACCCGCCACGTGGCGCCCGTGATGAAACGCCAGGGCGGCGGCAAGATCGTCAACATCGCTTCCATCGCCGGCCACCGCGGCACCGCCGGCGGCTCTGCCTACAGCGCCGCCAAGGGCGGCGTCGTCATGCTCACCCGGCAGATGGCCGTGGAGCTCGGCCGCGACAACATCAACGTCAACTCCGTCAGCCCCGGCTTCACCCCCAACCGCCTCACCACCATCTACGAGTACGAGGCCATCGCCAAGGGCGCCAGCGAGGGTCCCGAACCCTCCCACACCGCCGGCGAGTTCACCCCGCCCGCCCTCGGCCGCAAGGGCGAGGTCGAAGACTTCGTCGGCCCCGTGCTGTTCCTGGCCTCCCAGTGGGCCGACTACATAACGGGAGCGGACCTGCCGGTGGAGGGGGGGAGGATGGCGGCGCGGTGACGGAGTCGCTTGCCGCCATCGGCAGCCAAATGTTAGATTGACAATCTGAGACGTACGCCGTTTTCCCTTCACCCCAACCCCAGCCACCCTAGCTCAGATGGTAGAGCAACTGATTCGTAATCAGTAGGTCGCCGGTTCGAGTCCGGCGGGTGGCTCCAGTCTTTCGGTCGGATTCAGGAACTGGCGAGAAACTATCGGGGAAAGACCGTCAGTAGTACTTCGTCCCCAAATCCACCTCCCCCCAGCTCTCCGCCTCCATCATCATCGCCCAGCGGGCGTAGAACTGGCGCAGGCGCTTGCCGCCGCCGAAGGCGCCGGACTTTTCCTCGTGGCCGAGGTGGGCCTGGATGTTCTGGGGGTAGCGGCGGGCGATGACGCCGCGGGCGGTGCCGGTGCACTGCTCCCAGTTGTTCATGTCGTCCTGCTCCAGGTTGCCGCTGGGGCCGAAGGTCTGTGTGAGGTGGCGGCGCATGGCGGTCTTGATCTCGGGGGGCGCTTCCTTGTCGACGACGCAGTAGGACCAGATCTCGGTCTTCTCCGGGCCTCGGGGGTGCCACACGCGGATCATGTGGCGGATGAAGTTGGGGGAGACGTTGGGGAAGACGGTGGTGACGAGCCCGGCCTGCTGGGCGAGATCGGGGCCGATGCGCTCCACCGCCTCGTCGAAGTGGTCGAGCAGGTAGTCCCGGATGACGCCGCCGGCCACCCGCGTGAAGCCGATGTCATCGGCGTAGGGGCGGGGCTCCTCGTTGGTGCGGGGGTAGGACAGGTCGTCCACGGGCACCTCGCGCACGGACACGTGTGTGATGGTATGGTGGCCGTCGTCGCCGAAGAAGTTGTCCGCGGCGTACTTCCAGTTGGCGTTCATCACCCACTTGTGGACGCCGCCGATGATCTCGGTGCCGCCGGCGCGGCGGTCGAACATGACGCCCAGTTCCTGCTCCTGGCCGCCGAGGTAGTCCAGCAAGGGCGGCGCCTTGGGGTCGAAGGTGGCGAAGATCAGGCTCCTGTAGACATCCAGTTGGGCCACTTCGATGAGGCCCCACTGCTTCATGTCCAGCTCGCCGCTGTAGATTTCCTTCATGCCGGGAACACCGATGAGCTTGCCGTCGTTGCTGTAGCACCAGCCGTGGTAGGTGCACATGAACGAGTCGGCGTTGCCCTGGTCGGCGCGGCAAACCCGGTTGCCTCGGTGGCGGCACATGTTGAGGAAAGCCCGGATGGCGCCGTCGCCGCCCCGGCACAGCAGCACCGGATCCTCGCCCATGTAGGTGGCGAGGAAGTCATTGGGATTGGGAATCTGGCTCTCGTGGCCCAGGAACAGCCAGCAGCGCGCGAAGATCCGCTCCAGCTCCTGCTGGTAGATGTCCCTGGAGACGAAAATGCGACGGTCCAGCAGCCCTTGCCGGGTATCGACGAGATCATTCAACTGGTTCATCCCGCACCCCCTAGAAGAAGATGCTCAGGTTCGGCGACTGCAGCACCGCCTGGTCCAGCACGATGGTGCGGCGGGCAATCTTCCACTCGTCCCCGACCTTTCGCAGCACGTCGTCCCGCTCGCCGACGAACACGTCCTGGCTGTGCTCTAGCTGGGTGCGGTACACCATGAAATACGAACGAACGCGCAGCTCCGAATCGTTCTCGCCGGACTCCACCTGGACGTTGGTGACCAGGTGGCGCGTGCGCGAGGGCGGCACTTCCGACCACGCCATGCCGGTGGCGAGACGGGCCACCCGGGTCCGTAGCGTCTCCTTGGTCTCCTCGAAGAGCGCCAGCTCGCCGGGCTTGGACATGCTGTCCGCGGGATCGGTGCTCTCCCACGGGTTGGTCCGCTCCGGCATCCAGTAGACGATGTCGTCGGTGAAGAGGTCCAGCCATTCCTCGAACGCGCGATCGTCCAGCATCCGCGCCTCGCGGATCAGGAAGTCGTTGATCTCATGCCAAAGATCGTGGTCGGTCACGTTGCGTCACCCTTCTGTTGTTGCGCGTAGCGGGAGTTCGTCACCAATACCGGGTCTCCAGGTCGACGTCCGACCAGGTCTCCGCCTTCATCATCATCTCCCAGCGGGAGTAGAAGGCCCGCAGGCGCCTGCCGCCGCCGATGGGCGGGCAGCGGTCCTCGTGTCCGAGATGGGCCTGGATGTTCTGCGGGTAGCGCTTGGCGATGACCCCGCGCGCGGTGTCGGTGCACTGGATCCAGTTGTTCATGTCGTCCTGCTCCAGGTTCCCGGCCGGGCCGAAGGTCTGGGTCAGGTGCAGGCGCATGGCGGTCTTCACCTCATCGGGCGCGTCCTTGTCCACCACGCAGTACGACCAGATCTCGGTCTTGTCCGGGCCCTTGGGGTGCCACAACCGGATCATGTGCCGGCTGAAGTTGGGCGACAGGTTGGGAAACACGGTGGTGACCAGCCCGGGGCGCTCGGCCATGTCGGGGCCGATCCGCTCGATCAGCTCGTCGAAATGCTCCTGGTGATAGTCCCGTATGACGCCTTCGGCGACCCGGGAGAGCCCGCGGTCGGTATCGGGGCGCGCATCGTCGTTGGTCTGCGGGTAGTACCGGACGTCCACGGGAACGCGGCGGACCGACGCATGGGTCACGGTGTGGTGGCCGTCGTCGCCGAAGAAGTTGTCCGCGGCATACTTCCAGTTGGCGTTCATGATCCATTTGTGCACGCCGCCGATGACCTCGGTGCCGCCGGCGCGCCGGTCGAACATGAAGCTCAGCTCCTGGTCCTGCCCGCCGAGGTACTCCAGAAGCGGCGGCGCGTCCGGGTCGAAGGTGGCGAAGATAAGGCCCCTGTAGGTGTCGAGCTGGGCCACTTCCACCAGACCCCACTGGGTCATGTCCAGCTCGTTGCTGTAGATCTCCTTCATGCCGGGAACGCCGATGAGCTTGCCGTCGTTGCCGTAGCACCAGCCGTGGTAGGTGCACATGAGCGAGCTGGCGTTGCCCTGATCCGCCCGGCACACCCGGTTGCCCCGGTGGCGGCACATGTTGAGGAACGCACGGACCGTCCCGTCCCCGCCACGCCACAGCAGCACGGGGTCCTCGCCCATGTAGGTGGCGAGGAAGTCGTTGGGATTCGGGATCTGGGTCTCGTGTCCCAGGAACAGCCAGCAGCGGGCAAATATCCGCTCCAGCTCCTGCTCGTAGATGTCCTGGGAGACGAACACCTGGCGGTCCAGCAGGCCCTGTCGGGTGTCAACGAATTCGTTCAAGCGATTCATTCCGTTCACCTCAGACCTTTCGGCTCACGCCCCTCGATAAATGTCACGCGGGGCGATTTCGTGGCGATTATATAGGGTTCCGGCCTGTGGCTGTCAACTTTCGCTCGGGCCGGCTCGGCCGCGGGGCAGCTTGACACCGCTCCTTCCTGGGGCATAGTGGCCTTTACCATGGAGGATGTGGGAAGACAGTGAAGGACGGTGCGCCTCCCCTCTCCGGCGTCCGCGTCCTCGACTTCGGGCACGTGCTGGCGGCGCCGTTCTGCACCCGGCTGCTGGCGGACCTGGGGGCGGACGTGGTGCGGGTCGAGAGCAGCAGGCATCCGGACTTTCCGTGGCCGTCGTCCTACCGGCACGCGGACGGGCGCCACGCCTCCTATCTCAACACCAACCGCAACAAGCGCTCGGTGGCCATCGACCTGAAGCACCCGGCGGGGTGCGACATCGCCCGTCGTCTGGCGGCTGCCGCGGACGTGGTGGTGGAAAACTTCAGCGCCGGCGTCATGTCCCGGCTGGGCCTGGGGTACGAGACCCTCATGGAGTCGAACCCCGGACTGATATTCGCAAGCATGTCGGGCTACGGACACAGCGGGCCGCGCCGCGACTGGACCAGCATGAACATGAACCTCCAGGGCGCCGCGGGGCTCATGCAGGTCACCGGCGCCGAAGGGGACCCGCCCACCGCCATCTCCAACTCCTGGAACGATTACATCGGCGGCCTCCATACCGGCTACGCCGTCATCGGCGCGTTGACCGAGCGCGAGAGCACCGGCAAGGACATCCATCTGGACATGGGCCAGTTCGAGTGCAGCGTGTCGATGATCGCGCCGCTGCTGCTTTACAGCGCGGTGAAGCACGGGAACCCGGACAGGATGGGCAACCGCTCGGAACGATTCGCGCCGCAGGGAGTCTATCGTTGCGCGGGAGAGGACGGGTGGTGCGCGGTCAGCGTTCATGACGACGGGCAGTGGCGGGAGCTGGCCGAGGCCGTGGAGGAAGCCGTCCCGGACGCAGCCCTGACGGGCGACGCCCGCTTCGCCACGGTGGCGGAGCGCCTGCGCCATCACGACGAGATCGACGAGCGCATCGATGCCTGGACCCGCGGGCTCGACAGCGCGGACGTGGAGGCGCGGTTGAGGAAGGCCGGCGTCCCCGCGGCGCGCATGCGGCGGGTCCGGGACCTGGCGGAGGACCCCACGCCGTCGGGCGCCTACAAGAGGATGGACGAGCCTCGGGTGGGCTCGATGCTGACGACGGCGCTGCCTGTCGAGTTTTCCGAAAGCGCCCTGCCGCCGGCGACGCCCGCCCCAGGCTTGGGCCAGCACACGCGGGAAGTGCTGCGGGAATGGCTGGAATTTTCGGAGAGCGCGTTGGCGGAACTGGACCGGGCTGGAGCCCTTGTATAAGGGTGCTCCGACCGGGCTGAACCCTGCAACACGGCAAATTGCCGGAACGCTTCCAACGCGACACGCCCATGAGCGAATCCGCCGAAACCATCATCACCGACGAGCTGCGCCGCTGCATCGGCAGGAAAGGCCCGCTACGCGCGTTGCAGACGTTGAGCGCATCGGACGTGCGCCGCTACGTGGACGCCACGGGCGATGCCAATCCCCTTTGGCTGGATGACGGCTTCGCCCGATCTGCCGGCTACCGGGGGCGTCTCCTGCCCCCCATTCTGGTGGGCTGGACGCCCTTCAGCCTCAAGGAGCCGGAGGACGGGAAAGGCTCCTCGTTCGACGTGCGGCGGCAGCTCCCCGTGCCCGCGGCCTACACCAACGTGCGCAACGCGGGCAGCGAGACCGAGTGGCTCGGGCCGGTCCACTTGGGCGAGCCGCTTACCTGCCAGAGCCATATCGTCGACATCACGGCGCGCGAGGGGAGGATGGGCGTGGGAATCTACGTCACGCAGACGGAGGAGGTGCATGATGGAGAGGGCGAACTGGTCTTCATCCGGCGCCACACCGTGGCGCTGTTCCCGGAACGGAAGGCCGAGGATTGAGAAGCAGGTCGGATTAGCGAAGCATAATCCGGCAGGGACCCCGACCAGATTGAGTCATGTCGCGCATCATTGATCTTGGTTCCCTGGCCGGCGCCTATGCCACGCGGCTGCTCGTGGAGTCCGGCCATGACGTGATTCGCATCGATCCGGCGGGCGGTGATTCGGTACGCTGGACCGGCCCGTTCTTGGGAGAAGTCCCCGACCCGGAGCAGGGAGCCTTCCACCACTTCCTGAACGCCGGCAAGCGCAGTTTCTCCCTCGACCTGGAGGCCGCGACAGGATGGCGGCTCTTGCTGGAGCTGGTGCAGACTGCGGACGCCGTGGTGACCAGCCGGCGGCTGCCCATGGACAACGAAAACACAAAGGCTGACATCGTGTGGACCGACGTTGAGGAGTCAGAGGACGAGCTGTGCGCCTACGCCCGCTCCGGCCTGCTTTCGCTCACGGGACAGCGCGACGGCCGGCCCACGCTCCTCGGCGGCCACATGATCTATCTGGCTACGGGCATCCAGGCGGCCATGGGAACAGCCGCCGCGCTTCACGTGCTCCGGCAAACCGGACAGGGCCAACGTGTCCGGATCTCAATGCAGGACTGCCTCAAGACCTTCGTCGAGCAAGCGATGGTCGAGTACACCTTCTCCGGCACTCGCACCGAGCGGCGGGGCACCCGCGGCAACATCACCGCCATCTCCGGGGCGCTGCCGTGCAAGGACGGCCACTGGGTGGTCAGCCAGATCAACCGGCCGGGGCGATGGGAGAAGTTCACGGAGTGGATCGGGGACCCGGAACTGATGGCCGATCCCTCGCTGGCATCGGACGACGTGCAGCGCGAGAAGAAGGACTTCATCATGGACCGCGTGCTGGCCTGGTCAAGACAGTTCACCAAATCGGAGATCGTCGAAGAGGGGCAGCGGCGCCGGTTCCCGTCGTCACCGGTGTCGACGCCGCTGGATCTGACCGCGGATCCGCAACTCATGGACCGGGGCTACCTCACCGAGGCGAATGATCCACGCTTCGGCCGCATCCCGTTCCCGCGCGGCGCGGTCGCCCGCGTGCGGGATCAGGAAATGAAGCCGGCGCCCACGCTCGGGCAGCACAACGCCGAGATCCTGGCCGAGCTGGGCTACTCCGATGCGGACTATCAGGCACTGGTGGAGACGGGTGCCGTATGAGGCCTTGGGGCGGCAAGCGCGTCGATGAGCGGGCGAGGATGACCGGCGCAGGGACAACGATGGACGAACAGCGATTCTTCGAGGACGTGGAAGCGGGTGCGGAACTCACGGCCCGCGAGTACGGTCCCCTCACCGTCATCGACACCGTGCGCTGGGCCGGGCTCCAGGAGAACACCCAGCAACTCCACTACGACCGTGACTGGGTGCGCGAGCACGCCGGGCTGCGCACCTTCATCGCCAGCGGCGCCTACCGGCAGGCGCTGCTGATGCGCATGCTGACCGACTGGCTCGGCCCCCGCGGTCTGCTCCGCAAGCTCAGCATCCGGCACACGTACTCTACCTTCGAGGGCGATACCATGCGGTTCGCCGCACGCTCGACACAGAAGAGCGCCGACCCCGCCGACCCCTGGATCGAGTGCGAGCTGGAAGGCGTCAACCAGGAAGGCCGGCAAATCCTTACGGGCCGGTGCACCCTCATGCTCCCCCGCCGTAGCTGAAAGGACTGGAACGCGCATGATCATCCCCGCCATGAAGCCCGCCGAGGCCAAGGCCCGCGTCGACGAACACTACCGCATGGTGGCGCAACGCTGGCGCGAGCGGGTGACCGGCTCGCCCTTCATGACCCAGCTCATGGAAGGAAGCCTGCCGCGCGCCGCGCTGCGAACGTTCTTCAGGAACTGGGCGTCCTACACCATCGAGATCAACACGCTGGAGGCGGCGTCCTACCACAAGCACATCGCCTTTTTCCGCCAGAACCGCGACCTCATGGCGCCCATGGCCCGCAAGCTAGCGGACGAGCTGCTTCATCCCGAGCCGCCGGGACACATCCACGTGGTGCTGGAGACCGCCAAGGCACTCGGAATCGACGAGGACGAGGTGTACCTGGAGCCCATGCTGGCCGAGTTCCGGGCCAAGATCGACTTCAAGCGGACGATCCTGTGGGAGGGAACCGTGGCCGAGTTCTACGCTGGCGGGGCCACCGAGGAGCAGACCGGTTACTGGTCCGCGGACTGCTTCAAGGCCCTCACCACCCACTACGGCCTCACCGCGGAGCAGGCCATCTACTTCTCCACCCACGAGGAAGCCGACCTGAAGGAGCACGAGGGCGGCGTCATGGGGCATGGCAGCTTCCGGCGCCTGGTGCTGCAGCGCCTGCTGGAGGGCGGCATCGAGGTGCGTACCGGCTACAGCCTCGACTACTGCGGCCTCACGGCCGTGGACCTCCACGGCGACATCCTCAACGCCCGCCTCGATTCGGCGGACTGACCGGGTACACCCGTAATCGTATCGCGTCGGAAGGGGGAAATGTTCGTTGACGTTCTGTTACGCAACGAACCGGACGAACGCACCCGGACGCGGCGCCGGGCGTTGCCGCGGTCCCGTCCGCTCGATGCGAATCAGTCGGGCGCGGCCGTGTTGCCGTCGATGAAGGTCTTGGCGTGGCTGATGAGGGCGAGCTTGTTGGCGGCGTGAAAGGCCGCGGTCTTATAGCATTCGGCCAGCGTCGGATAGTTGAACACGGTCTTGAGGAAATAGTCGAGGCCTCCGCCCAATCCCAGCACCGCCTGCCCCACGTGGATCAACTCGGTGGCGCCGCTGCCGATGCAGTGGCAGCCCAGGAGGCGGCCGTCGTCGCGATGGAACAGCATCTTGAACATGCCCGAGTCGTCGCCGAGGATGATCCCGCGGGAGATCTCCTTGTAACGCGCCACCCCGGTTTCGTAGGGGACCTTCCGGCTCGTCAGCTCTTCTTCCGTGGCCCCCACCGAGGACAGCTCGGGGATGGCGTAGATGCCGATGGGGTAGTGGTGGCCGATGGGTTCCGCATCCACGCCGAACATCCGGCAGGCCGCCACCCTGCCCTGCTCCGACGACATGGCCGCCAGGGCGGGGAACCCGATGAGGTCGCCGGCCGCCCATATGTTCTCCACCGGCGTGCGGAAGTTCTCGTCCACCTGCAGGCGGCCGCGTTCGTCGGCCTCCAGTCCCACCGCTTCCAGGTTCAGCCCGGCCGACGCACCCTGCCGGCCGGCGGAGACGAGGATCACGTCGGCCACCAGGAACTTGCCGGAGTGGAGCTTCAGCAACCCCTGGCGCTTCGGCGTCTCGACGATCTCCACTTCGTCTACCGCGTCGCCGCAGCGGAACGTCACGTCGGCCTTGCGGAGCTGATGCATCAACTCGTCGACGATCTCGTAGTCCATGAACTCCAGCGGCCGCTCGCGCGCGTCGATGACCGTGACCCGCACTCCCAGGGCCGCGAACATGGAGGCGTACTCGATGCCGATGACGCCGGCGCCCACCACCGCCATGGTTTGCGGCAGTTCGTCGATGTCGAGGATGTCGTCCGACGTGATCACCGTGCGCCCGTCCGGCTTCATCCCGCGGGGCTCTCCCGGCTGGGTGCCCACCGCGATCAGGACCTTGTCCGTGGTGACGACCCGCCGCTCTCCATCCGCCTCCAACCGGACCGTGTGAGCGTCCACGAACGCCCCGTGCGCGTGGAGGATCTTGACGTCGTTCCGCGTGAGAGCGTCGTCCACCACCGCGATCTCCCGCTGGATCACCCGGTGCACGTGCCCGACCAACTGCTGCATGGTGGGCCGGGTCCTGCCGCTGCTGGAGAACGGGTCCATCATCTCCAGCCCGGGCCTGGAGTAGACCCTGCGGACCGCCTCGCGAAACGTCTTGGAAGGGATGGTGCCGTTGTCGACGCAGACGCCGCCGACGAAGCGCTGCTTTTCCACCAACGCCACCCGCTTCCCCACCTTCGCCGCCTGGACCGCGGCGCGCTGCCCCGCGGGGCCGCTGCCGATGCAAACCAGATCGTAGTCGTAACTCGCCATCGTCCGTCTCCCATCCTTCCCGCTACGGGACGCCGACCAATATAGCTAAACGGGGCTTCAAGTAAATTTCCATTCCTTGCGTTTTGCCCCGGCAATAGCAGGACGCCAGGGCGCCAATTGGTGTACGACCCGATAGTCAAGGGCCTTGCAGCGGCTTGATCGAGCCTTGCCTCGTCACGATCCACCCGTCACACGATTGTGCCCCGTCTGCCAATGACGGCTATAGCCGACCACATACTCCACAGTCGTACGCGCAAAGGCAGCCTCGGCGGCTTCCAGGCTCCGCTGCCAAGTAGGGTACAATCCGGCCCCGAACCATCCGAGAGCAAGGAGGTCGATGCGTTCTTCGTCACTCAGTGCTTCTACGAGCTTGACCAGACGTCGGAAAGAGGGACTCTCCAGAAACAAGTCCATGGCTTTACCCGGCAGAACACGCAACCCTCCACTATGTTGCGCGAAATAGTCTTCCAGCACGGACTTCTCCGTTGCAGAGAACCTCTCCTGGGCGGCGATCAACTCATCCATCCTTGTCCGCTTGATGAACAGCGCAGTCCTCGTCGCTTTGATCCAGCGCGCGACACGTGGCGTTCCGATGTAGCGAACACGGGTTTGAGAGAACCGGCGCGCCGCCTTCACCGCGAATCGTCTGTCGGCAGTGATCAAGTCGGAGCCGGTAACCTCGGCGCATGCCAAGTAGAGACAGTCATAAATTGGATGGCCGAGATCGATGGCGATCTCCGTAGCGCGGCCAAGGAGACCGGCATCGTCATGGAGGACAAGGATACGGGACAAACTCGCAAGTTCTTCGAAGTACGACTGTGAATCGGCAACCTCGCCTCTGGCCGCCTTCTTCCAGATCGTGTTGGCGAATTCAACGAGCACGAGGGCCGGGGCATACAACTGGAAACGAGGGGCAAGCAACAGCCGCGCCTCACGGTGCGCCTGCTCGGGCACAAACCACTTGACGACGACGCTGGCATCGACCGTCAGCTTCACCGATCACGATCCTCGCGCAACAACTCGACGCTATCCGTCTGCGGGATGCCAGTTGCCTGGGAGACGAGCTTTCCCGTGCGGTCTCGGAAGTCCGCGATGCCTCGGTACCTTTCCACCATTTGTGTCAGAAGGTGCCGGAGTTCCCCTTCAAGCGACCGCTGGTTGGCTTTCGCCTGCAACTTGAGCTGCTCGATGATCCGGTCGTCAAGGTTGCGGATGGTCAGATTGCCCATGTCCTTCCTCCTTACTGCCAGCATTATGCTGGCACAATACTTACATTGCTTCAACCACCAGAGCGGCGCGTCACGGGTTGTCAGCGGAACTGTTCAGCATCAAGCGACGCAACGAATACCGTCGACGCTACTCCAGCGCGCACCCCGTGCGGCCGCGGCGCATGCAGTCGAGGTTGTGATGGAACACCGCGGCCTGGGCGCGGGCGAAGCCGGCGGGGCCGGAGCCATTCTCGCGGCTGCGCCGGTACCGCGCCCAGTCGCCTTCGTTGCCGTCGCGCCAGTAGCCGTCCAGAACCTGCGCGGGCAACGGCTTGAGGCCGGGCAAGGTGTTGTAACGCGCGCCGGGCGGGCCGTCGCGGCCGGGCAAGCGGCGACGCTCGCCAAGGAAGCCGTGGAAGGAATAGAAGGCATCGGAGCCGGGCAGGAACGCGAGCCGGTAGTCGAAGGCGTGGTCCGGGTCGGTGACGTCGTCCGCGGACATCATCGGCCGCTTGCCGAACCCCATCATGAAGGCCCTGGCGTCGGAGTCCAGGAACCGGACCGCGCGCCGCACCGTCCGCCCCGGCACGTGCGGATAAAGCTCGTTGGAACGGATGGCGACGTCGATGTCGAACCGCACGTCGGGTCCCGGCTCCACCGACTCCCCCACCAGGTAGGTGCGCAGGTAGTTGTGCTGCTGCAGGGTCAGCGCCACCGGACGCCCGGCCTCGTCCAGCACGACGAACGCGGCGGTGTAGTGGTCGAGCTGGTGCCAGTCGTCCAGGTCCGCCACCAGCCGGAGCGGAAGGGCCTGGTACAAGGGCAACGCCGCCGGCAGGCCGCTCACCCGGAACACCAGGTGGTAGGTGACCACCGTGAACTCCTCGGCCGTCCGGCCCGGCATCCGCGGCGCCCACAGGCCGGTGCGTTCCACCGCGGCGTAGACCACGGGTCGCGGCGCGGCGGTCCCCGGCACGTGGGTGAACTCGGCCCGGACATCGTCGCGGTAGCGGTTCAGGTCCACCGGGGTGGGGCCGTCGATGCGGCGGCCGTCCCCGGTCACGAGGTGACCGTGGGCGATGTAGTCGCGGTAGAAGTCGATGGGCCCCTCGTGGCCGGCAGGTAGATGGAAGCGCGGCGCGTGGCGCCGTGCCAGCGCCTGGTCGGCCGGCCCGGCCGCTCCCGCCGGGGGGTTGGCGGCGAAGTACTCGGCGAAGCCCGGATACTGCGAGAAGTTCCGGTCGGCCGCGGCAACGCCGGCACAGGCGCAGACCAGCAACAGCCCGGCCAGAAGTCCGGCCGCGCGTGCACACCTTTTCTCGACGTTCATGGAGTCCCTGCGGAAGCGCGCGCAACGCTATTCCAGATCCCAATAGGCCATGTATTTCCCATGACCCGCAAGGGACAGGGAGCAAGCGGGCTAAAGTTTCCGCGCCTGAAGCCGACATATATTCATATGGCCGGCGTGTGCGCTACCAAGCAAGACTTGGCGGCCATCAGGCAGGAGATGGCGGAACTGAGTGGTTTCCACGATCCTCCGCCGCTTCCCTCCCGAACCGGTTGCCTCGGACCGCCGGATGGTAATATGCATGGGGATGCAACTCACCCGAGGAGGCATCCCCATGGAGACCCTGTTCAACAGCCCGGACAAGTTCAAGAGCCAGTTCGCCACGGTGGACGGCTACAAGACCCACTACATAGAGGCGGGTGAAGGGAACCCTCAGAAGCTGGTGCTGGTGCACGGCGGCGCCATCGAAGTGGGCATGGGCTGCTACCGGTGGTACGCCAACATCATCCCCTTGGCGAAGAAGTTCCACGTGTTCGCCATCGACGAGCTGGGGAGCGGCTACACCGACCCGCCCCGGAACCTCGACGAGTTGAGCCACATCCGGGTACGGGCGGACCACGTGCTGAACTTCATCGAGACCTTGGGACTCGGCCCCGTCAACATTGCCGGCCAGTCGCAGGGCGGCTGGATCGTCACCTACATCACCCTCCTGCGGCCCGATCTGGTCCGGAAGCTGATCCTCATCGACAGCGGCAGCACCGCGGGACGGCCCGCGGAGGTGCCGTCATTGCAGACCACCACCACCGACGTGGACGGCGTCGCGATATCCGGCGACACCCAGGAGCTGCCCTACCAGAAGGTGCTGTTCGAGCCCGGCACCATGCGCCCGAAGAAGGGGCTGACCGACACCCGGGAAGGCGTGCGCCAGTACGCCAGCGCGTTCTTCTACGACAAGTCCATGGTCAGCGAGGAGTTCCTCGACCACCTGATGGAGCTGTCGGGCCGGTGGAGCCGGCTCTACGACGAACACCGGGGCGAGAAGTACTGGGCCAAGCAGACCCTGGCCGGCCAGCGCCGGCAACTGGAGATCGACGGCAAGCACATCCGCGAGCACGTGCACAAGATCCAGACGCCGACGCTGGTGGTGTGGGGCAAGAACTCCAACAAGGGGCTCGACATGGGGTACCTGCTCTACAAGATGTTCCCCAACGCCCAGATGCACATCCTCGACAAGGCCAACCACTTCCTGTGGCTGGACCAGTGGCGGGATTTCAACGCGCTGGTGGAGTGGTTCATCGAGAAGGAATAGAGGAGGCAACCCAGTGGAGACGTTGTTCAACAGCCCCGACAAGTACAGGAAGCACGACGAGACCATCGACGGCTACAAGACCCATTTCATCGAGGCCGGCGACCCGGCCAACGACCGGCTGCTGCTGGTGCACGGCGGCAGCGCGGCGCTGGGCGCGGGCCTCTACCGCTGGTGGCCCACGGTGCTCCCGCTGGCGGAGAAGCTCCACGTGTTCGCCGTCGACGAGTTGGGCCACGGCTACACCGACCCGCCCCGCGACATCGCCGACCTGGGCCACGTGCGCGTGCGCGCCGAGCACGTCATCCGCTTCATCGAGGAGAAGGGACTGGCGCCCCTCAACCTGTGCGGACAGTCCCAGGGCGGCTGGATCGTCACCTACATCACCATCACCCGGCCGGAACTGGTGAAGAAGCTCGTGCTCGTGGACAGCGGCAGCACCGCGGGATCGGGCCTCAAGACCGGCGCCGCCAACGACGTCGGCGACGTTCAGGAAATAGACGGAGAGAATATCTCGACGGGAGGCGGCGAGCTTCCCTACTTCAAGAAGATCTTCGAGCCCGGCACCATGCTGCCCAAGGAAGGGCTGCTGGACACCCGCGAGGGTATCCGCATGTACACGGAAACCTTCGCCTACGACCACTCCATGGTCACCGACGAGTACGTGGACTACCTCGATGGGCTCTCCAAGCGCTGGACGGCCTACTACCTGGAGCACCGGGGCAGGAAGTTCTGGAAGGACACCGACGTCAAGGGGCACCACAGCATGTACTTCTTCGAGGACAAGCACATCCGCGACCACGTCCACCGGATCAAGAACCCGACACTGTTCATCGCCGGCAAGAACTCGGTCAAGGGCATCGACCCGCAATACGAGCTTTACAAGCGCATGCCCAACGCGCAGATGCACATCCTGGACAAGGCCAGCCACTTCTGCTGGTGGGACCAGGTTCAGGACTTCAACGACCTGGTGCTCTGGTTCGTCACCAAGGAGGATTAGTCAATGGAACGGGAAACCATCTTCAACAGCCCGGACCAGTGGAACAGCCGCTTCGTCACCGCGGACGGCTACAGGACCCACTACATCGAGGCCGGGGAGTCGAACCCGGAGCGCGTGGTGATGTGCCACGGCGGCGCCAACGAGATCGGCATGGGCAACTACCGCTGGTACCCGAACATCGTGCCGCTGGGGAAGCACCTCCACGTCTACGCCATCGACGAACTGGGGCACGGTCAGACCGACCCGCCGCGCAACCTGGATGACCTGGGCCACGTGCGCGTGCGAGCCGAGCACGTCATCAGCTTCATCGAGGCCCTGGACCTGACGCCGGTGAACCTCATCGGCCAGTCCCAGGGCGGCTGGATCGTCACCTACATCACCATCAAGCGGCCGGACCTGGTGAAGAAGCTCATCCTCGTCGACAGCGGCAGCACCGCGGGGTCGGGCATCCGCAAGCCGGGCGAGGGACGGCAGGTCATCGAGGTGGACGGCCAGCAGGTGGAGGTGGACGGCAGCGGCGACCTTCCCTACTTCAAGGACGTGTTCGAGCCCGGCACCATGATGCCCAAGGAAGGGCTCACCAACACACGGGAAGGTCTCCGCAAGTACGTGGGCGCCTTCGTCTACAACAAGGACATGGTCACCGAGGAGTACCTGGACCACCTGATGGAGCTGTCGGCCCGCTGGAACGACCTCTACATGAAGCACAAGGGCAAGGAGTACTGGGAGAAGAACGGCATGCAGGGCGCCAGCGAGATGTACTACTTCGACGGCGCCCACATCCGCGACCACGTGCACAAGATCAGCGTGCCGACCCTGGTCATGTGGGGGCGCAACTCCAACAAGGGCATCGACCCCGGCTACGATCTCTACAAGAGCATCCCCAACGCCCAGATGCACATCTTCGACAAGGCCAGCCACTTCATATGGCTGGATCAGCCGGAGGACTTCAACAACCTGGCGACGTGGTTCCTGGGGAAGGAGTAGCGTTCGTGACGCCCGGGGAGGAAGATTGAGTCGCACGACCGCGCTTCGCCCCGGCGAATTCCTGGCCCTCGTCGCCCTGTTGATGTCGCTCCCTGCGCTGTCGACCGACGCGATGCTGCCGGCGTTGCCCGCCATCGGCCACGACCTCGGTGCGCCGCGCCGGAACGATGTCCAGTTCGTCATCACGGCGATGCTCATGGGGCTCGCCCTCGGTCAGATCGTTTTCGGCCCGCTCTCCGACCGTTTTGGACGCAAACCCGCCATCCATGCCGGCCTGGGCCTGTACATGGCGGGTTGTCTCATGAGCGTCTTCGCTCCCGTCTTCGAGGTGATGATCGCGAGCCGCATCGTGCAGGGCTTCGGAGCGGCGGGGCCGCGCATCGTGATCATTGCCCTGGTGCGCGATCAGTACGAGGGACGGCAAATGGCCCGCCTCATGTCGTTCGCCATTGCCGTGTTCATCCTCGTTCCCACCGTCGCTCCGGCCCTCGGACAGGGCCTCCAGTGGCTGGCAGGCTGGCGGGCGATATTCGTCACGTTCTTCGCCGTAGCCGCCATCGGATTCATCTGGCTTGCGCTCCGGCAGCCGGAAACCCTGCCCGCCGCCCGCCGGCGATCCCTCTCACCGCGGACCGTCGGCGCGGCCGTCCTGGAAGTCCTGAGGATTCGGGCTGCGCGCGGGTATATCCTCGCCACCGCCTGCGCCTTCGCGCCGTTCATCGCCTACCTGAGCACCGTCCAGCAGATCTTCCAGGAAGCCTACCGGGTCGGCGCCCTCTTTCCGGTCTATTTCGGCGCGCTGGCGCTGGCCATCGGAGGCGCTTCGCTCATGAACGCCCGCCTCGTGCTGAGGTATGGGATGCGCCGGATCACGAGGGCGGCGGCGTTGTCCATCACGCTGGTCTCCGTGGTTGCGTGGGCGCCGGCCTCCGCCTTCGACGGGCTTCCCCCGCTGTGGCTGTTCATGGCCTACCTGCTCGTCATGTTCGTCTGCTTCGGACTCCTCTTCGGCAACCTCAACGCCCTCGCCATGGAGCCGCTGGGCCACATCGCCGGCGTGGGAGCGGCGGTGGTCGCTTCGCTCCCCACCTTCGTCGCGGTGCCGTTCGGAGCGTTCGTGGGCCAGATTTTCGACGGCACGATGTATGCCCAGATTGCCGCTTTCGCGGTCTTCGGAGCGGGAGCCTTCGTAGCGATGAGATGGGCCGAGCGCGGCTCGGAGGGGGACGAGGGGAAGTCTGACCAGCAGATCGATAAAGAATCACGCGGGACAGGACACTAACCTGAAGTTCTGAGGCCAAGACAGCGTAAGTGGTTGAATTTAGGGGGAATAGGATTGAGACGGCAGTACGGGTTCTGACTACACGGGGAGTTTGAGGTGGAGGAGTTCCAAGGCGAGGCGTTGGAGGTCGGTGGGGAGGGTGAGTTGTTGGAAGGTCAGCTTTGAGCCTTGGAGTTGAAGGGTATTGCGGGTGAGGGTGGCCAAGTGGCGGAGCAGACCGCGGAAGTGGTGCACGGGTTGCCCCTGTGGGGTTCGGCGGGTGGCGGCTTTGCGCTCGGAGCTGTGGGAGGGCACGCTGGGGCTGACGGGGGAGGGGCGGCGGCGAGCGGCGTCCTGGGGGTCGTCTTCGGCGAACAAGAGTGGAGCCCAGGCTCGCCGCATGTGCCACTCGACGTAGTAGGCGAGCATGCACAGGAAGACGTGGGCGCGCACGCGCTGGGACAGGCGGTGGTGGATCGGGCGCACGTGGAGGTCCACGGTCTTGAGGCATCGGAAGGCGCGCTCGACTGCGGCGAGGCGTTTATAGGCGCTGACGGTGGAAGTGGCATCGAGGAGGGGCTCAGGGACGGAGGTGCGGATGACGTAGAGGCCGTCGAGGCGGGCCTCTTGAGCGATGGCGTCGGATTTGCGCTGATAGCGGAACGAGGACTCGGTGACGGTCATGTCGAAGTGCTTGGCCATCTTGAAGCGGCCCAACACCCGGCCCACCCGCAGTGCGATGGCGCTCTCACCGCGAAGCGGTCGTTTGGGGCGTTGGGTGGCCCGGACGATCTTGTCCAGTTCCTGCTCGGTGGCGTCCAGCAGGGCTTGGCGTTTGCGCCGACGCTCCTGGCACAGCAGGGGGTTGAGGCAGGCGATGAGGCGTTCGCCGGGGAAGTCTGGATGAGCGATTTCAGCCAGGTCGGTGTGGTCGAACAGGGACGACTGCAAGGGGCCTTGGTCTTGGGCGAGCTTGGCGACGGCATCGCTGCGTAGTGCACTGATCCAGTCCAGACCCTCCACCGGGCGCAGTTCCTCGTCGATGCGCGCACTGGTCAACATTCCCCGATCGCCGACGAACACCACACGCTCGAGCCCGAAGCGCTCGCGGACCTTGTGGATCTGGTCCGCCAAAGTGCTCGGGTCAGCGGTGTTGCCCTCGTAGACCTCCACCGCCACCGGACAGCCGTCGGCGTTGCACAGTAGTCCGTAGACGATCTGCAGCTTGCCTTTCTTGCCGTCCCGCGAGTAGCCGATGCGCCCCAGCGGGCAGCGCCGCCCTTCGAGATAGCTCGAAGTCACGTCGTAGAGCACCAGCGTGCCGTGGTGGAGATGGCGCTTGGCCAGACTGCGTTCGATGCGCCCCTGACGCTCCCCCAGCCAGTCCATGGCCTCATACAACTCTTCGGCCTGCACCGCCTCAAGGCCGAGTTCCTCGCCCAGGGTGGACGTCGCACTCTCGGCATCCAACGCCCGCGCCGTGGCCAGCTTCGAGTCCGGACACAGCACCCGGGACACGATCAAGGCCACACTACGGTCGCGTTGGACGCTGTGCCGAGAGTCCAGCAGCCGCTCCAGCCCCAGCGCCTTGACCGTGCCCAGCACCGCAGCCACGTGTCCATGGGGGCGTGAGCGCAACACTTGCAATGCCTCCTCGGCCGGCACCAGGGTCTTGCCGCCGAGTGCGAGGCGCACCAGTTCCACCACCGAATCGGGCAGGTGGGAGAGGTTGCCGACGGTTTCGTTTTTGACCTTGCCGTTTTCGCGGTAGGAGCGCCTGAGCAGGTGGGTGGTGTAGACTCGGTCTTTGTATCGACGCGTGGTAGTAACGACGTGTACGGCGGCCTTGCGTCTTGGCATACATGGGATTGTAGCACAATCACCGAATGAGTCAAGTCTATTTAGTGACTACATGTTACGCCTGAAATCTGCCCTTGAATCCCCAAATGTCTATCCAATACAATGAGTTAGAGGCTGTCAGGCCGGAATCCGGCCCCAGAACTTCAGACTAACGCCGGCGTTTCCTGCCGTGGCGGTGGCGCAACTCGCGCTTCAGTATGCCCGCGTCCAGGTTCGCGCGGTGGAGGTATGCGACCAGGGTGCCGTACCCGGTGTCGCTGGCAAGGCGCACCGGCACGGGCGGCATCTCGTCGAACACGCGCGCCATCCGCAGTTGCACTTCGATGTCCTTGCGCTCTCGCTGGTCGCCGGTTTTCGGCTTGAACCCGGCCTTCCTTTCGAGCCGGACGCGGCAGTTGACCGTGGGGCCGGCGAACGGCGAGTGCCGGCCGGCCTCAAGCCGCCCGGTTCCGTCCCCGTCCGTCTCGCCCACCAGCTCACGGAGACGGCGTCCGTCGAAGATGGGAATGCGCAGCCCGCATCCCTTCCCGGCGTCGAAACGGGCAAGCACCGCGAGAAATGCGCCGGCGGGATCGAGCGCCCCCTTGAGCTGGGAGGGGGAGACCCGAGGCTTCCTGCGGGGCTTCATGCGCACGAGCGTTGGCGTCCCCCGGTCGAAGCCAAGCTCCACAAGACGCTTTCTCCACCACTGCTTGTTCCGATACCCCGCCCGGACCGGCACGACGTCCCCCAGAACGAGCGTGCCACGCGAATAGGCCGTCGTCTTCCAGCGCGTGAGCCCCTTGGCCAGACCGGTGGTCTTGAACCGTGCGTCTACCGCGTAGGCCGTCGCATGGAGATCGAACGCCGCGGCATCGGCGTCATAGGCCGCCGCATCGAAGCTGACGCCGAGACCGAGATTGCCGGCGTGGACGCCGGCAAAATACACGCGGTAGGCAAGCTGCAGCCGCCCTTCTCCCGCGACGGCGCCCGATGCGAACAAGACCCCCACGAGCGCGCCCAAGGCCAAGCCACGCAACACGGTCCGTGGGCGCCGCCACGCTCGAATACTTACCGGCTGCATAGGGTCGAGTAAAACAAGTCGACACCAGTTGGGCAAACAGGGTGGCGGAACGGATGGGCTAGAGCAGCAGCCGGTCTTCGTACTCGACCCGCGAGAGGATGTGCGGCTCGTCTTCGGTGACCAGCACCATGTCCTCGATGCGCACGCCGCCGCCGCCCCGGACGTCCGGCACCCACACCAGCGGCTCCACGGCGAACACCATGTTCGGCTGAAGGTCGAACACGGTGGCGCCCGGTAGCGTCTCGCCGATGTAGGGCGGCTCGTTGGCGCCCATGCCGATGCCGTGGCCGATGAAAAGGCTGAACAGGTTCTCGGCCAGGCCGTAGCGCGCGATGCGGGCGACGATGGCGTCGGACACGTCCTTGTTGGTGTTGCCCGGACGCATGCGCTCGATGCCCGCCATGAGTCCCTCGTACACCGCGGTGTATATCTCCTGCTGGCGGCGGGTGGGCTTGCCGACGATGGTGGTGCGGCCGATGTCGGCGAAGTAGCCGTTCCACATGGCGCCGATGTCGATGAAGCAGAGGTCGCCGTTGCGCATGATCTTGTCGGTGCAGATGCGGTGGGGCGGCGACATGTGCTCGCCCGACGCTACGTAGGGCGTGATCACGTGCGCCATCTCCCCGCCCAAGTGGAAGAGCGTCTGCATGGCGTCGCCGGCCACCTCGCATTCCCGGCGCCCGGCGCGGGTCTCGTCCAGCGCCCGCTGGGTGACGCTGTCGCCCAGGGCGCAGGACTCCTCGATGACGGCAATCTCCTCGTCCAGCTTGACCCAGCGCGCCCGCTGCATGACCACGTCGCCGTCCACGGGCTCGATCTCCGAGAGATGGTTCCGTAGCGACTCGATGAGGCAGAGCGGCGCCTGGTCGATGCCGAGGCGGCCGCCGGTGAGCTTGAGGTCACTCAGCAGCGGCTTCAGGACGGAGGTGACGAACCCGTCCGTCAACTCACGCTGCTCCATGATGGGGATGGTGTGGACGCCGGACAGCCAGGGCATGCCGAAGCGCGTCTTGTCGTGCTCGCCGCCGGAGCAGAGCAGGATCGGCTCCTCGCCCTTGGCCAGCAACACGCCGTTGAGCGCGGTGGTCTTGCCGGTGATGAGCTGAGCTCTCAGGCTGGTGAGATAGCGGACGTTCTCGTCTTTCCACAGCAGCAGCGCCGGCAGGTCGGAATCCGCCAACTCCCGCTGGGCCTTCTCGACACGCTTGCGCCGCAACGCCGGGAAGTCGTAACGGTCCTCCCAATCGACGCTGAAGGTGCCGCGTGCGTAGCGTGTGAGCATGAGGCGTTGCGGACGGCGACTAGTTCTCCCCAGGGTCCCTTATCCCCTGCGCATGCTTCCATTCCTTTAACTTCTCTTCCCATGCCTGAAACTTCTTTTCCCATTCGTTCACCGCTTGGGGATTATCGTGGTCCAAGTCAAGATGCTCTCGTCCTAAAGCGTTGAACTCCTGTATTAGTGCACTCAACTCACTCATAGCGCTTTCCTTTCTTGCTGGTTACCGCGTGAACGTCCGCGTCAGCCTTCCGGGCCGGACACGTCGTACAGACGCGCACAGTTGTCCCACAGGATTTTTCGCCGCGACCCGTCGGTGACGCCGTCGATGGCCAGGAACGTCTCCATTGCGTGGGGCCAGTGGGCGTCGTCGTGGGGATAATCGGTGGAAATCACCAAGTTGTCGTCTCCCACCCGGCTGATGACGTCGGTAACGAGGCCCTCGTCCGGATCTACCGACACGAAGCACTGGCGCATGAAGTAGTCGCTAGGCGGCAAGCTCAGGGGCTCGTCGAGCTGGTCCTTGCGGTCGCGCCAGCGTTCGTCCATGCGGTAGAGCAGCCACGGCAGCCAACTGCAGTTGCCCTCCAGGAACACCGCCCGCAACCGGGGGAAGCGCTCCAGCACCCCGCCGCCGCAGAAGCTGCCGATGGCCATCATCAACTCCAGCGCCTTGCTGTAGGTGCTCACCAGGAAACCGTCGTTGGGGTGGCCGACGAAGCGAAGCGCCGCGTGTTCCTGCCTGGGAAAGCCGGCGGGATGGAAGCAGATGGGGACTCCCGTCCGCTGGGCTTCCGCCCACAGGGGGTCGAAACAGTGGTCGTGGATGTGGTTGCCGTTGACCGGTTCCGGGACCAGGCATAGTCCCGCGGCCCCGAGCTGCTCCACCGCGCGCCGGGCCTCCTCCACCGCCAGGTCCACGTCGTGGAGCGTGATCAGCGCGGCGAACTTCATCCGCGCCGGGTTCTCCTTGCAGAAGTCGAAGATCCAGTCGTTCCAGGCGCGGCACAGCGCCATGGCGTACTCGGCCTCCAGGCCGTCGTCGCAGTGGAGCGGAAAGGTGCGGAACAGCACGGCCACATCCAGTCCTTCCACGTCCATGGCGTCGAGCTGCGAGACCGGGTCGTAGTCGCGGGCCAGGGAGTTCCGGTAGTGGGGGGCGACCTTGACGAAGCGCTGCTCCTGGGCGCCCCGGGGGGATCGGAGCCCGGAACCGCCGGGCCGCACAGGCGTGCCGTCGGCGAAGGTGAAGCGGATCTGCCCGTGGCGCTTGCGCGGCTCGCCGCGCGGGATGCGGTCGCCCCACCTGGGGTCCATGTACTTGAGGTACAGGTCGTGGGGCTCGAACACGTGCATGTCGCTGTCGAGCACCTTGAAGCCGTTCTTCGCCATGGCGGATTCCTTCTATTCCCCGATGTCCGCCCACTCTCCGGCGCCGCCGAAGCGCACGGCGTCCATGATCTGCTGGCAGCGGTAGGCATCCTCGAAGTTGGGGGTGGGCGAGGTCCCCTCCTCGATGCCGCGGCGGAACCTTGCCGCCAGCACCCGGAACGCCCCCAGGCGCGCGTCCCGCTCGTCCGGCTCTACGTGGAAGCGTTCCGGCACGGGCAGCTCGCGCAGTTCCTTGTCCTCGGCGTGCCGCGCCCCGAAGACCGTGCCGTCGGGCGGAGGATTCGGGCCCGCGTGAGACAGGCTCAAGCTCCCGTCGGTGCCGTGTATCTCCATGCGCACCTTCGAGCCCAAGGGCGCGGCGAAGTTGGCCGCCAGGGAGGCCCAGCCACCCCGGGCGAAGGTCATGAGCAGGCCGAAGGCGTCATCGGAGGTGTCGTCGCCGTGGGCGCCGTTCTCCGGCGTGAACACCCGGCCGCTGACGCTGGAGACGTCTCCGAACCAGTCCCGCAGGCAATCTATGTAGTGGGACCCCAGGCCCCCCAGTTGCCCGCCGCCGTAGGAATACTGCTGGCGCCAGTCGAAACCGGGACGCCCGCCGGGCGGACCGCCCCTCATGAAGAGGGTCACGGACGCGCTCTGGAAATCGCCGATGTAGCCCTGCTCCAACAATTCCTTGACGTAAGCCCGGGCGGGGGCGAAGCGGAATTCATGGGCGACCATGGCGGTCAGGTCGGTGCCGCGGGCCTTGTCCAGCATGGCCTTGGCCTCCGCCTCGTCCATGGCGAACGGCTTCTCGCACAGCACGTGCTTGCCCGCGTCCAGCGCCGCCGCGGTCATGTCGTGGTGGAGGTTGGGGGGCGTCACGATGCTCACCGCGTCAAGGTCCGGCTGTTCCAGCATCTCGCGGTAGTCGGTGTAGGCGTGCGGAATGCCCAGGCTCGCCGCGGCCTCGCGCGCCCGCTCCTCCCTTCGGGAGCAGATGGCCACCACCTCGAATCCTTCGTCCTGGAACGCCGGAGCCTGCACCTTCGCACCAAATCCCACGCCGATGACGCCGATACGAATCACCATGAATCTCCCGTTGGCCGTGTCTGGAAACAGAACGGCTCAGATGTCCGGCTTCGAGGAAAGGCCCTTCACCACCGCGTCCTCGCACACCGTCCCGGCAAAGAAGTCGGGGTTCATTTCCGTGTAGAATCGGGCCGCGTTGGTGAACGCGAAATCGCGGAAGTCGTCCTCGGTGAGGAGCCCGCGCTCCAACAGCTCGTAGGCTTCCGGGACCACCTCCCGCATGTCGGCCACGTCCCAGTGGCCCAGGTCCGAGCTCATCATGGCATTCAGCCGCGCACCGAAGGGGTTGACCCGGGCGTTGAAGGCCCACACCACCGTGGGATCGTCCGCCTCGCAGCCGAAGAAGAAATGCGGCACGAACAGGTCCCGTATCTCCTCCGCCTCCTCGATCTTGCACCGCGCCCAGTCGTCGAGGTTGTCCGGGTGTCTCAGTTCGTGGGCCTTGCGGTAGTTGCCGATAGCCGAGGCGTCGGCCCCCTCGAAAAACTTGCGGATGTCGTCCAGCCGTTCCTTCACACGGTCGCTGCCGTACTCGCCCACCAGCCGCAGCAGCTCTTCCTCATCGAGGTTGTCCGGGTTCAGGTTGTGGATGCCCTTGGGTCCCCGCTTCTCCCAATGGCCCACCAGATCGGCGTACAAGACGCAGGCCCAGGCCACGCCGCATTCCAGGAAGCCCAGCCGGATGCCGGGGAAGCGCCGGGTCACGCCGCCCATGAACAGCGACTTGCAGATGGCCTCGTTGGCCGCGGCGAAGTGGCCGATGTGGTTGTACGCGTAATTTGATATCGACTGGCGGGTGCCGATGCCTTGGGAGCCGGCGTGGGAGGTCGGCACCGCCTTCAGCTCGACGCACTTGGCCCAGACCGGGTCGTAGTCGTGCTCGCTGTCGATTCCGAAGGTGTCCAGACGCCAGGCGTATTGGGCCGACTCCGGCGGGCCGCCCTGGCCCTTGGGGATGGGCCGGCGCTGGTGCGTGAAGACGATGACCTTGAGCCCGAGCACGTTGACCGCGTGCTCCATCTCCTCCATGGCCTCCCGCGGGTTCTGGAACGGGATCACCGCGGCCGGCGTCATGCGGTCGGCGTAGTCCCGGTAGATGTCGGCGTGGAACGTGTTGAGGGCACGGCACGCTACCCGGCGCAACTCCTCGTCCCGGAACACCGGCGGCCCGCCCATGCCCTCGGTGGGATAGAGCACCGTGAAGTCCAGCCCCAGCTCGTCCATCCGTTCGTGGAGCAGACGCGGGAGCGACGCGGTGGCGCGGTCCAGCGTGCGCGTCGGCCGTGCCCACCACGGCGGACAGCGCGTCCAGTCGCGGCGCCGCTCGTCCTCCGTCATGTCATGCCAGCGGTTGGTGCCCCGCGCCGCGGTGGCCTTCACGTACCGGGCGACGATGTCCGCGCCGCCCGCCTGCTTGAGGTAGTCGAGGTAGACCGGCGTCAACTCCACCGTGTGCCCGTCGGAGTCGATGATCGGGTGGCCGAGGCGCGCGCGGATCTTCTCTGACCTGGAAGCCGGCATGGGACGCTCATGTTATCCCATCGTGACACGGTGTCAACTCAGGAAGAAAACTCCTCGTCGCCCAGCTCGGGAGGTACATCCGGCGCTCTGTCGAGATAGCGCTTCAAATCGCCTTCCACCGCTCCGACTCCGCGCTCCTTGAGAAAAGACTTTGCAGTCTCGACCGCGCCGACCTTCTGCGCGACTGCTGCGACGATCCACTGGTTGAGCGAGACGCCGTCCTCCTTCGCAAGACGTATAGCCGTTTCCTTCAAGGATACAGGCAACTGCAACGGATACTTGTAGCGCCGCGTGTTCGTCATTCAGTCAACCTCCTTACAATCTGGTTGGGCGGTGCAATCTCCATCCCAAATCGACGCGCTTGGCCGAAGTCCCTGACATTGTGCGTGACGATGGCGTCTGCCCTTCCATTGAGAGCCGCTTCGAGAACCATGTCGTCACCGGCATCGGGCAGCAACGGCCGAATGTGCAAGAGAATTTCTACCGGTTCACTGAGTGCGGCAAGCGTGCTCATGATCCTTTCAACGTCGTCAAGTCCATGGCCGGTCACTGCCCGCGTCTCTGGACGGCTCAGGACTGCCTCGTACTCCAGGAAGAGAGGAGTAGAGCATAGTATCGTCAACCGCCGTTCTTCCACCAGTCTCAAAAGCAGGTTGCTTGCACCACGACGGCTGCGAAAGGCAGCGACGACAACATTCAAGCCTCAAACAGACATCTTATAAAACGTCTTTTAAGATATCAACGGATGAAAATCACTCACCATGTGAATGATTTTCATTCATCCGTTGGTTTGCGACTCCTCCAGGATCGGCTGCGCTCATGGCGACCCTCCCAAGGTTTTCCCCCATCGGCCGAAACTCGCTGTCGTGAACGGGTTGCAAATCCCCTTGACGGGGGCCGAACGGAGACGATATGGAGCATAGGGCACAGTCGGCGCAGAGAGCCGTCGGGGGCTTTCCATGTCCAACGGGACGAGTGCTGAAGCAGCAGCCATAACGGGACACGACCGCGTCGGCGGGATCTTCCTCTCGGTCCGCGACTGGTTCGTCCGGTTCTCGGAGAACCGCATGGCCGTGGCCGGGCTCCTGTTCGTGGCGTTCGTCTTCGTCGTCGCCGCCTTCGCTCCGCAGATCGCCTACTACGACCCCGATGAAGTGGACCTGACGGCGCGGCTGGTGCCGCTGTCGGCCGACCATCCCTTCGGCACGGATACCTTCGGCCGCGACATCTTCTCGCGCGTGGTCTACGGCGCGCGCATCTCGGTCATCGCCGGGCTCGGCTCCGTCACCCTGGCGCTGGCCGCGGGAATCTTCCTGGGCGCGGTGTCGGGCTTCGCCGGAAGAGCCGTGGACAACGTGCTGATGCGCATCATGGACGCGGTGATGGCGTTCCCCGGCCTGCTGCTCGCCATCGCGCTGATGGCCGCCTTGGGCGCCTCCCTCACCAACGTGTGCATCGCCCTGGCCATACGCTACACGCCCAACTTCGCCCGTCTGGTCCGGGCCTCGGTGCTCAAGGAGCGGGAGAAGGAGTACGTGGAAGCGGCCATGGTGCAGGGGGAGTCCAACCTGCGCGTGCTGTTCCGGCAGATCCTGCCCAACTGCATGGCCCCGGTTCTGGTCCAGGCGACCCTGGACTTCGCCCACGCCATCATCGCCGAGGCATCCCTGAGCTTCCTGGGCATCGGCGTGCCGCCGCCTACCCCGAGCTGGGGCAGCATCCTGCACGCGGCCCGATCCACCATGGAGTTCTACCCCTGGGCTGCCATCTTCCCGGGGGTGGCCATCTGCTTCTCCGTGCTGGGCCTCAATCTTCTGGGCGACGGCCTTCGGGACGTGCTGGACCCGCGCCTGAGCGAGGAGAGGTCCAGTGCCTGAGCCGCTCCTGGACGTCCGGGGACTGGAGACCCGTTTCTTTCTCCGCAAGGGAATCCTTACCGCGGTGGACCGGGTGTCGTTCCAGCTCGAGGAGCGGCAGACCCTGGGGATCGTGGGCGAGACCGGATCGGGGAAGAGCGTGCTCGCGCTGTCGCTCATGCGGCTGGTCCCGCAGCCGCCCGGGAGGATCACCAACGGCGAGGTCCTGTTCAAGGGCGAGGACCTGCTGACCAAGACGGAACCGGAGATGCGCTCCTACCGGGGCAGCCGCATCTCCATGATCTTCCAGGAACCCATGGTGGCATTGAACCCCGCCTACACCGTCGGCGACCAGGTGGCGGAGGGTTACGTGGTCCACGAGGGGCTGCGGAAGAAAGAGGCCTACGAGCGCGCCGCGGACATGCTCAACAAGGTGGGGATTCCCAATCCCAGAGAACGGCTCGACAGCTATCCCCACGAGTTCAGCGGCGGCATGCGCCAGCGCGTCATGATCGCCATTGCGCTGGCGTGCAACCCCGACCTGCTGATCGCCGACGAACCCACCACCGCCCTGGACGTGACCATCCAGGCGCAGATCCTCGACCTTCTGCGGGAGCTGCTGGAGCAGTTGGGCAAGTCGCTGATCTTCATCACCCACGACCTGGGCGTGGCCGCGGTGCTGTGCGACCACATCGCGGTGATGTACGCGGGCAACATCGTGGAGCTGGCGGACCGCAAGTCCATCTTCGAGAACCCGCTTCACCCCTACACCCAGGGGCTCTTGCGGGCGCTGCCGCGGCGGGGCGAGCGCGACCGGCTGCTGGACCCCATACCGGGCGTGGTCTGCAACCTGCTGGACCCGCCCCAGGGCTGCAACTTCCGGCCCCGGTGCGACCAGGCCATGGACGTGTGCGGCCAGGAAGATCCCAGGCTCGCGCCGGTCAAGGGCAGACAGGTGGCTTGTCACCTCCACACGGCTTAGTGACGTCATGCGGGAAGAGATCCTAAGAGTCGACGACTTGGCGAAGTATTTCTCGCTGGCTTCGTTCTTCTCGCTGTTCAGCGGCAAGGGCGCGGAGCTCAAGGCCGTGGACGGCATCAGCTTCTCCATCGACAAGGGCGAAACCTTCGGCCTGGTGGGCGAGAGCGGCAGCGGCAAGTCCACCACGGCCCGGCTGATCACCCGGCTGTTGGACGCCACCCGCGGCACCGTGCACTTCGAGGGACAGGAAATCATCGGGATGCCCCGGTCCATCTTTCACCAATTCCGCCGCCGCATCCAGATGGTGTTCCAGGATCCCTACACGTCACTGAACCCGCGCATGCGGGTGCGGGATATCCTCGGCAACCCGCTCAAGCTCCACGACATCGTTCCCGCCAACCAGGTGCAGAACCGGGTGGTGGAGCTGCTGGAGCTGGTAGGTCTCCAGGCCGAGCACCGGGACCGCTATCCCCACGAGTTCAGCGGCGGACAGCGGCAGCGCATCAGCATCGCCCGGGCCATGTCGCTGGAGCCGGACCTGATCATCGCGGACGAGGCGGTGTCGGCCCTGGACGTTTCGGTGCGCGCCCAGATCCTCAACCTGTTCCGGCAACTGCAGCGGACCAAGGGGTTGACCTACCTGTTCATCGCACACGACCTGAGCGTCGTGGACTATTTCTGTGAGCGCGTCGCCGTCATGTACGGCGGCAAGATCGTCGAGGTGGGTTCGGTGGAGGACCTGTTCAACAAGCCGGCCCATCCGTACACCGAAGCGCTGGTGTCAGCCATCCCCGAGCCCGACCCCAGCCGGGAGTTCCGGCCACGGGTGCTGGAGGGCGAGATGGTCAACCTCATCGACCGACCACCGGGCTGCGTGTTCCGCGGCCGCTGCCCCATCGCCGAGCCGGTGTGCGCCGAGATCGAGCCGCCGCTGGAGAGAAAGGCGGGCGGGCGCCAGGTGGCCTGCCACGTGCGTTAGCGCCACGTAGGGAAGTATCGAGTTGCGCCAGTACATCATCAACCGCCTGCTGATCCTCTTTCCGGTGCTCTTCCTGGTGTCGGTCATCGTCTTCTCCCTGCTGCACATGATCCCGGGAGACCCGGTGGACTTCATCTTCGCGACGGAGGACCTTACCGACCCGTCCGTTCGTGAAGATTTCGAAAGGATCCTCGGCCTCGACAAACCGCTGCACGTGCAGTACCTCGTGTGGCTCGGCGGTGTCCTGATCGGCGACTTCGGCGAATCGATCCATTACCAGCGGTCAAACATGGAACTGATCGTCGAGCGTTTCCCGGCCACCATCCTGCTGACCATCTTCTCGACCGTCGTCTCCATCCTGATCTCGATCCCGGCCGGGGTCATCGCGGCCATCCGTCGCAACACTCCCAGCGACTACACCGCCATGTCGTTCGCGCTGCTGGGCATCTCGATTCCCAATTTCTGGCTGGGCATCCTGCTGATCCTGGCCTTCAGCCTGTACTTCCCCATCCTGCCATCGTCCGGTTACGAGGCCTCCCTCACCTCTCCCTGGACGACGTTGTCGTACCTGATCCTTCCCTCCATCACCCTGGGCACGGGCATGGCCGCCATCGTGGCGCGCATGACCCGCTCGGAGATGCTGGAGGAGATCGGCAAAGAATACGTGCGCACGGCCCGGGCCAAGGGCCTGGCCGAGCGGCGGGTGATCTTCAAGCATACGCTCAAGAACGCGCTGGTACCCGTGCTCACGGTCATCGGCCTCCAGTTCGGCCGGCTGCTCGGCGGCACCGTCATCGTCGAGCACGTTTTCGCCTGGCCCGGGGTCGGGAGCCTGGTGGTAGGCGCGGTCTACGGCCGCGACTACCCGCTGGTGCAGGCGCTCATCCTGATCTTCGCGGTGATCTTCGTGGTGGTGAACTTCTTCGTGGACATTCTCTACAAGTACGCCAACCCCAGGATCACGCTGGAATAGCGTGCTCTTGGCGGTTGACCTTGAGGGTCAAATTGTGTGATGTGGATTTTTTCCGGACTTCGGAAGTCGAGGAAAGCAACCAAAGGAGGAACCAGATGAGTACGAGACTATCGCTTTCGTTAGCCGCGGTGCTGCTGGCATTCGGCTTGGCCGCGCCCAACGACGCGGCGGCGCAGAAGTACGGCGGCACCCTGACTCTGGGCATGTACGCCGATCTGAACACGCCCGACCTGCACCGAACCGTCGGGAACCCCACGGCGCAGATGGGGATTCTGGTGTCCGAGAGCCTCGTGGACTACGACGAGAAATGCGACATCGTGCCCGGCCTGGCCGAGTCCTGGGAGATTGCGCCCGACGGCAAGGCCTACACTTTCAAGCTGCGCGAGGGCGTGATGTTCCACAACGGCAAGGAGCTGACGGCCGAGGACGTCAAGAAGAACTACGACCACTTCCTGGACCCGAAAACCAAGTCCCGGCGGCGCGGCAACTTCAACTCCATCAAGAGCATCGAGGTGGTCGACAAGTACCGGGTAAAGATGACGCTCGAGACGCCGGACGCCGGATTCCTCGTGAAGTTCCGTCCCCTGGTGGCGTTCATCACGCACTCGGACAGCTTCGAGTCCAAGCCGCCGAAGCCCATCGGCACGGGCGCCTTCGAGTTCGTGGAGTGGCAGCCCAAGCAGCACGTGAAGCTGAAACGGTTCAAGAACTACTGGAAGAAGGACGCCAAGGGCAACCAGCTCCCCTACGTGGACGAGGTCGTCATGCGGCCCATCCTGGACGACACCGTGCGCTATACGGCGCTGAGGACCGGCGACGTGGACTGGGTCTGGACGGTGCCGTTCGAGCAGGCGCAGCCCATCAAGGCGAAGCCGCCCAAGGGCATCACGCCTTCGTTCAAACCCGGCGCACGCTGGTTCTACCTGGTTCTCAACGTGTCCAAGGGTCCTCTCAAGGACGTCCGCCTGCGCCAGGCCGTCGCCTATGCCGTCGACAAGCAGGCGCTGATGGACGGCATCACCTGGGGTATGGCCACGGCCGAGACGCAGATGTACTATCCGGGCTCGGCGTGGTACTTCGACGACGTGAAGGACCCCTACAAGGAGGCGAACCTGGACAAGGCCAGGGCGTTGATGAAGGAGGCCGGCTACGAGAAGGGCGTCGATCTGGTCACGATCGTCCGCAACGAGACCGTCATCCTGAACCTGTCCACGCTGGCCCAGGCGCAGCTCAAGAAGGTCGGCATCAACCTGAAGTTCCAGGTGATGGACCGCGCCGCGCATAGCAAGAAGCAAAGGGCCCAGGACTTCGACGTCAGCCCCGGTCATCTCACCTACGCGCCGGATCCGGACAGCCTTTTTTACAGGTTCTTCCGGAAAGGTCAGAGGAACAACTACGCCGCCTGGGACAACCCCGAATACAACGCCCTCGTGGATGAAGGCCGCGTGACTCGGGATACCGCCAAGCGCAAGGTCATCTACCGCAAAGCTCTGGACCTGATCAACCAGGATCTGCCCCACGTGCTGCTGGGGCACCTGCCGATCTTCCAGGCGTCCCGCACGCATCTGAAGAACATGAAGACCAACTGCCGCGGCGACGTGCGTTGGTCCGACGGCGGCGTGACCCACGCCTGGCTGGAGAAGTAGGAATAGTTGCCGTGAATTCCGCGCCGGAGCCCTGCAGCTTCGGCGTGGATACGGCCCCATAACCGATAGCCCCACAACGCGCGTCAAGCCGGAGCCGGCGCGGGCCGGTGGTTTGACGCGCGTTGGCGCTTGGGGCAAAACGAAATGGCTGGTGCGGCGGGACGCCGTACCCTTGACCCTGGCGCGGCAACAAAGGCGGCGCGCATGCTGTCTGTCGCGCATGCTGTAAGTCCGGCCGGCGACCACCATCCGGCCATTTCAAGACCATCCCAGAGAGGGCAACCCCCATGGAGACGCCAACCCTTTTCAACAGCCCCGACAAGTTCGAGAGCAAGTTCGTCACCGCCGACGGGTACCGCACCCACTACGTGGAGGCGGGCAAGGACAACCCGGAGAGCCTGCTGCTGGTCCACGGCGGCGGCATCGACATCGGCATGGACCTTTACCGCTGGTACCCGGTGGTGCTGCCGCTGGCCGAGAAGTTCCACGTCTACGCCATCGACGAGCTGGGCCACGGCGAGACCGACCCGCCACGGGACACCAAGAATCTGTGGCGGCCTACGGTGCGCGCGGAGCACGTCATCAGCTTCATCGAGGCCATGGACTTGGCCCCCGTGAACCTGGTGGGGCAGTCCACCGGCGGCTGGATCGTCACCTACATCACCATCAAGCGCCCGGACCTGGTGAAGAAGCTGGTGCTCATCGACAGCGGCAGCACCGCGGGCTCTGCTCTCGACACCGAAGAGAAGTCCGACGCTCCCAAGCAGGTGGAGGTGGACGGGGCCATGGTGAACGTGAAGGACGGCGTGCTTCCGTACATGAAAGAAGTTTTCGAAGAGGGCACCATGCACCCCAAGGAGGGCCTCACCAGCACCCGCGAAGGCATCCGCAAGTTCGTCAGCACCTACATCTACGCGAAGCACATGGTCACCGACGAATGGGTGGAGCACCTCTACAAGTTCGCCCAGAAATGGAACGACCTCTACTTCACCCACAAGGGCAAGGAGTTCTGGGACAACACCAGCATGAAGGAGCACTCCAAGGAGTTCTACGTCGACGGCGTGCACATCCGTGACCGGGTCCACGAGATCCGGACGCCGACCCTGGTCATCTGGGCCAAAAACTCCAATAAGGGCGTGGACCCCGGTCTGGCGCTGTACAAGCGCATCCCGGACGCCCAACTCCACATCTTCGACAAGGCCAACCACTTCCTGTGGCTCGACCACCCGAAGGACTTCGTGAGCCTGGTGACCTGGTATCTGTCCAAGAGTTGATCGCGGAGGGGAAACCCGCCGCGCGAATCGCATAGGAGCATAGGAGGAATCCGTGGAGACCCTGTTCAACAGCCCCGACAAGTTCGAGAGCAAGTTCGTGACCGCCGACGGTTATCGGACTCATTACGTGGAAGCCGGCGACAAGGACGCCGACCGGCTGCTGCTGGTGCACGGCGGTTCCATCGAGGTGGGCATGGGCCTCTACCGGTGGTACCCGAACGTCATCCCGCTGTCCGAGCACTTCCACGTGTTCGCCATCGACGAGCTGGGCCACGGCGACACCGACCCGCCCCGTGACCTGGACATGCTGGGGCACGTGCGGGTGCGCGCCGAGCACGTCATCAGCTTCATCGAGGCGCTGGACATCGGACCCATCAACCTCGCCGGGCAGTCGCAGGGCGGGTGGATCGTCACCTACATCACGCTGAAGCGCCCGGACCTGGTGAAGAAGCTCATCCTCATCGACAGCGGCAGCACCGCGGGCTCGGCCCTCAAGACCGAGAACGACACCGAGACGCCGGAGTACGTGGAGATCGACGGCGTGAAGCAGAAGGTGGGCAGCGGCGAGCTGCCGTACTTCAAGGAAGTCTTCGAGCCCAACAGCATGATGCCCAAGGCGGGTCTGACCGACACGCGGGAGGGGCTGCGGAAATACGCCGGCGTCTTCTTCTACGACAAGTCCATGGTGTCGGAGGAGTTCCTGGACTACCTCATGGACCTCTCCAAGAAGTGGAACAAGATGTACATGGACCACAAGGGCAAGGAGTACTGGGGCAAGGAAGGCCTGGTGGGCCACTCGGACATGTACGGTTTCGACGGCAAGCACATCCGCGACCACGTACAGGACATCGACCGGCCCACCATGGTGGTGTGGGGCAAGAACTCCAACAAGGGCGTCGATCCCGGACTGGAACTGTACAAGCGAATCCCCGACGCCCAGATGCACGTTTTCGACAAGGCCAACCATTTCCTGTGGCTGGACCAGTGGCAGGAGTTCAACAGCCTGGTCACGTGGTTCCTCACCAAGGACTAACCTGCAAGCGAAGGAAAGGATCCCCAATGGAAGTTTTCAACGTCAAGGACGTCGGCAAGTTCTCGGACCAGAATCCGGATGCGCCCTACTCGGAGAAGGCCGAGGGCGGCTACATCCGCAACCGCGTCATCAACAACGACAAGTGCTCGGTCACCATTGCCTGTTTCCGCGACGGCGAGACCCCCGGCCCGCACCTGCACAGCCATCCCGGCGCCATCGAGATCTACTACGTGGTGGAGGGAGAGTGCCTGGGCATCGACGCCCAGCGGAACGAGCAACGCTGCGGACCGGGTTCGGTGGTGTACTTCGACGCCGGCGAGCCCCACAATATCCACTCGGCACCGGGCAGCGACGCCCTCGTGTACCGGGTGCAGATCGGAGCGGACCGGAGCGTCAAGCGGCCCGCGTAAGCCGGTCTTGAGCCGCGCGTGGGCCGAGCAAGCGACCGCGATCATGCCCATCAAGGTTCTCGAGCTGCACCACCACGGCATCCGCATAGACCCCACCGCGGATGCCGTGGCCGAAGCCCGGCGCTTCTACGTGAACGTGCTGGGCATTCCCGTCGACTCCCAACGGCCCGACATCCCCGGTGTGCCGGGGCTCTGGCTCGATGTCGGTGACGGCCCGCAATCGGCGCAGATCCATCTCATGGGCGCCGCGGGGAAGTCGCCTCCCGCGCGCAGCGACACGGAAGATCCGACCATACCGCACGTGGCGCTGGCGGTGGAGGACATCGTGGAGACGCGCCGGGAGTTGGACGCTCAGGGGGTCGTGTACTGGCAGATCGACGGCCTCGTGGGCGCCGACTCGCAACAGGTCTTCCTCCGGGACCCCTTCGGCAACATGATCGAGCTGCACCAGATCGGCACCTGCCGTTGCAACCAGGCTGCTCGCGGGTAGGGCCGGTGTCCAGTCATCGCGCCTTGCCGGCATCGAGAAGTCCCGTGCATCGTGGTGTATGTATCCGGGGGACGAGACGCCAGCCTCTTCTGCGTTCATAATGGGATTCCAGGTTCCAGAACAGTTCCGCAACTGGGTCGACCTCGCCGAGACCCTGAGCCGCGAGAAATTCGCCGCCAGGGCGCAGGCCGTCGACCAGGAGGCGCAGTTCCCTTTCGAGAACTACGAGGACCTGCGGGACTCCGGGCTGCTGGCGCTCATGGTGCCTCGGGAACACGGCGGCATCGGCGCCGACTCCCTGACCTACGCGGTGATCCTGTCCAGGGTCGCCAAAGGGTGCGCCTCCACCGGGCTCACCTTCAACATGCACTGCGCCATCGTCGACTTCCTGCTGCAACTCGCGAGCCCCGAGCAGCAGCAGCGCTACTTCAAGTCGGTGGTGGACGACGGCGCCATCTTCGCCTCCATCACCAGCGAGCCCGGCAGTTCCTTTCGCGACAAGGCGGCCATCCGCACCTCCATCCGGCGCGAGGACGGCAAGTACAGGCTCAACGGCACCAAGCACTTCTGCTCGCTTTCCACCGGCGCCACCTACTACTTCACGTGGAGCCTGCTGGACGGCGCCGAAGGTCTCGGCGACGGCCTCCTGAACGTGCTGATACGCTCCGACCAGCCGGGCATCGAAATCATCCACGACTGGGATACCATCGGCATGCGCGGCACGGTCTCCAACTCCATCAACTTCAACGACGTGGAGATCCTGCCGGAGAACGTCATCGGAGAGCCCGGCGCGATCCTCGGCAAGGACATGAGCATCTGGTCCACGGGCTACACCGGCGTGTATTTCGGCATCGCGGAAGCCGCCTACGACTTCTGCCTGGACTACGTGAAGAAGACCAAGTTCCGTGGCATGAGCGGCAGCCTCGCCAGGGACGTCCGTATACAACGCCAGATCGGCGAGATGGCGACGCTCCTGGAGAGCGCGCGGCGGGCCGTGGAGCGGCTGGGGATGCTGCGCGGCAACACCGACCGGGTGGAGCTGACCTTCATCCTGAACCAGGCGAAGTACCTGGCGACGGAGGCTGCCAAGGAGATCGCCGAGCGGGCCATCCGCCTGACCGGCGGCCGAGGACTGCTTCGTTCACTGCCCCTGGAACGCCATTTCCGCGACTCGCTGGCCGGAGTGGTCATGCCGCCCGCCAACGACCGCTGCATGGAGACGGTAGGCAAGATCGCCCTTGGGCTGGAGGCCAAGACACTCGAGTTCGAGTAACGCCGGTGTCCTCCCCGCCCCTACGAGGCACAGCACCATGGCGGAACGCCTGAAAACACCCAAGTCCAAGCCCCAGGCGGTTACGGACCAGATCCGCGCCACGGTCAGCGAGATTCTCCGCGCGGTGGAAAAAGAGGGCGAAGCCGCGGTGCGCCGGTACTCGCAGCGCTTCGACAATTGGAGCCCTCCTTCGTTCCGGGTATCGGAGCAGGGAATCGGCGAGGCCGAGGCGGCGACCGACGACACGCTCAAGGAACACATCCGCTTCGCCCAGGAACAGGTGCGCAACTTCGCCGGGCTGCAGCGGGACAGCCTCAAGGACTTCGAGCGGGAAACCATGCCGGGCGTGGTGCTCGGGCAGAAATCGATCCCGGTGCGCTCGGTGGGCGCCTACACGCCGGGCGGCGCCTATCCCCTCATCGCGTCGGCCATCATGACCCTCGTAACGCCCAAGGCGGCCGGGGTTCCCCGCGTGGTCGCCAGCGCGCCGCCGCGCAAGGGCCAGGGAATGCACCCGCCGCAGCTCTTCGCCATGGCGTCGTCCGGGGCCGACGAGATCTTCTGCATCGGCGGGGTGCAGGCGCTGGCCGCCCTGGCCTTCGGCATCGAAGACCTGGAGCCGGTGGACATGCTGGTGGGCGCGGGCAACGCCTACGTTGCCGAAGCCAAGCGGCAGCTTTTCGGACAGACGGGCATCGACCTCCTGGCCGGCCCCACCGAGATCCTGATCATCGCGGACGACTCCGCCGACCCGGAGATCGTGGCGGCGGACCTGCTGGGCCAAGCGGAACACGGCCCCACCTCTCCGGCGGCGCTGGTGACCACGTCGCGGGAGCTGGCGGAGGCCACCGCGCGGGAAGTGGACCGCTGGCTGGAGACATGGCCCACCGCGGACATCGCCGGGCCGGCGTGGCGCGACTACGGCAGCATCACGGTGTGCGACAGCGACGAGGAGATGGTGCGCGAGGCCGACGCCTTCGCCCCGGAGCACCTGGAAGTCCAAACCCGGAACCCCGACTGGTTCCTGGAGCGCCTGACCAACTACGGCACCCTCTTCCTGGGCCGGCACGCCACCGTGGTCTACTCCGACAAGTCCATCGGCACCAACCACGTGCTGCCCACCGCCGGCGCCGCCCGCTACACCGGCGGCCTGTGGGTGGGAAAGTTCCTCAAGACCGTCACCTATCAGCGCGTCGCGGCCGAGGGCTCGCGCCGGGTGGCGCCGGCGGCGGACGCCATCTCCGAGGCCGAGCACATGCAGGGCCACGCCATCACCGCGCGGTTGAGACTCGACCCGCGCCGCTTCGACGACGTGCCGGGGGAGGGGCCGTAGGAGCCGCCATTGAGCCCGTCGACGCTGAAGGACAAGGTAGCCGTCGTGACCGGGGCCGGTCGCGGCATCGGCCGGGAGATCGCGGTCACGCTGGCGCGGGAAGGTGCGGACGTGGCGCTGGCGGCCCGGAACGCGGAGGCGCTCGAGGAGACTCGCGCCCAAGTGAAGAGCCTCGGGCGCAAAGCGCTCGTGGCAGTCACCGACATCACCGACGCCGCCAACGTAGACGATTCGGCGCGGCATATCCTGGAGCATTTCGGCCGCGTGGACCTGCTGGTGAACAACAGCGGCGTCGGAGGCCCCTCCGCGGCCCTGTGGGAAACCGACCCAGCGGACTGGGAATCCACCTTCGCGGTGAACGTCACCGGCACCTTCCTGTGCTGCCGGGCGTTCCTGCCTTCCATGATCGAACGGCGCTCCGGCGTGGTGGTGATCATCGGCTCCATGACCGGCAAGCGGCCGCTGTGGGGACGGACGCCCTACGCCGCCAGCAAGCTGGCGCTGGTGGGCCTGACGCGGACGCTGGCCCTGGAGACCGGCCCCTATGGCGTCCGCGTGAACCTGATCTCACCCGGCGCGGTGGAAGGCGAGCGCATCGAATGGATGATGCGGAAGCAGGCGGAGGGGCGAGGCATCAGCGTCGACGAGGTGCGGGCCGAACTGGCCGGAGGCTCGCCGTTGAACCGCCTGGTGGAACCCGGGGAAGTAGCCGCGGCGGTGGTGTTCCTGGCGTCCGAAGGGGCGCGGTCGATTACGGGTGAGGACATGAACGTGTCGGCGGGACTGGTGACGTACTAAGGCCGCAGCAATTCAAAGGAGGTATTCGATGGCTCGTCTAGTGGATTTGTCGGTGGAGATCTATCAGGGAATGAACGTCTACCCCGGGCACCTGAAGACCGTCATCTTCCAGCACGCCACCCACGAGGAAACGGCGCAACGGTTCGAGGGCGGCTTCTCGTTCCAGACAACGGGCATCCTGCTGAACGACAACGGCCCCACCCATGTGGACTCCTTCAGCCATCTGGACCCGCGCCCCGGCGCGGCCACCATCGACCAGATGCCGCTGGACCTGTTCTACGGCCCGGCCCTGTGCATCGACGTATCCCACAAGGAGCCCTGCACCGACATCATGCCCGACGAGCTGGACGCCGCGGTGGAAAAATCCGGGCACGAACTGAGGAAGGGCGACATCCTGCTGCTCTACACCGGTACTTACGACCGCTACGTGGGGCAGCCGGAATACCTCACGACCTTTCCGGGCCTGGGCGAGGAAGGCAGCATGTGGCTGGTGGAAAAGGGCGTCAAGACCTTCGGGGTGGACACGCCGACGCCGGACAACCCCGTCAGCAAGACCTACCCGTGCCACATGATGTGCCGCTTCCACCACATCACCCACTACGAGAACCTGATGCTGACCGAGGTGGCGGGCAAGCGCTTCACCTTCGTCGGGTTCCCCCTGCGGCTCAAGGGCTCGCACGGCGGACCGACCCGGGCGGTGGCGCTGATGGACGACTGATGGTGATGAGACCGGCAGCCCGCGAACGGGACCAAGCGCGGCTGAAGCTGTACGAGTTGCTCGACGCGGCTGAAGACGACGTGCGCCACGGAGATAGGGGCATCGATGCAAAGAGCCTCGCCGTCCTTCTCCGACAGGAACGACTCCAGAGAAGAAAGTCGGAGTGACTCTTTCTCCTACCCCCGTCGATAGGCCTCGGGGTTGAAGAGGTTGGGCGGGCGCCGCCCTTCCATCACGGCGATGATGTTCTCCGCTACGATCAAGGCCATTCTTTCTCGGGTTTCGGACACCGCGCTCCCGAGATGCGGCGTGAGCACGACATCGGCGCGTCCCAGCAGGTCCGCATAAACCTCGGGCTCGTGCTCGAACACGTCCAGCGCCGCTCCAGCGATCACCTTCTCCCGAAGAGCAACCGCCAGCGCGACCTCGTCCACCAGCGGCCCGCGCGCGGTGTTGATGAGGCAGGCAGTGGGCTTCATGGCACGCAACTCGTCAACACCGATGAGGTGATGGGTTTCGAGAGTGCTGGCGGCGTTGATGGAAACGAAATCCGAGTTGCGGAGCAACTCTTCCAAAAGCACGTATTCCACCCCAAGCTCTCTTTCCCTCTCGATCTCCAGACGGTGCCGCTTGGTGTAGAGCACGCGCATATCGAACCCCCGGGCGCGCCGGGCCATGGCCTCGCCAATACGTCCGAGCCCCACGATGCCCAGCGTCTTGCCATAGACCCCCTGCCCCGCCAGATGCATGGACTGAGAACCTGGGAATATCCCTTGTCGAACCGTCCGCCATTCCGATGGCCGGAGCAAGGCAGCGTTCTTCCTGCGATTCGGTTTTGATCAAGGGCACCGGCATGAACTCGCCGAGGCACTGCGGGCTCACGGCGCAACGAATGAAGTAATCGGAGTCGAAGAATCAGCCTATGGCACGCGGTACATGGTCGATGGTATCATCGAATCCCCGGACGGACGGAACCCAACCATCCGGACCGTCTGGATTGTCGACAACGTCAATGACGAGCCGCGACTTGTTACCGCACATCCGCTCAGAGGATAGCCAGATGCTCAAAGAACATGACCGTATCGTGCTCATGGACGACATTCCCGACCAGCGTCTGAAGACCGGCGACGTTGGGACGATCGTCCACATCTATCCTCGTGGAGAGGCTTTCGAGGTTGAGTTCCTTACCCTCGATGGCAATACGGCCGCAATGGCTACGGTCTTGCCGTTCCAGGTCAGGCCCGTCAGCAGCACGGACATCACACATGCGCGAGAACACCGGATGGCCGGCTGAAATTGCTGAGCCGGAGTCAGTGTTATAGGCTCCCCGGATTGATCTCGGAAACCTTTTCCATGCCACGCCACACCGTCGCCGTCACCGACCACCTGTTCCCGTCCATGGACGACGAAGCCCGGATGTTCCGGGAGATGGACACCGAACTCGTCGTCGGGCAGCACAAGGGCGAGGACGACGTCATCTCCCTGTGCCGCAACGCCGACGCCATCCTCAACACCTACGCGCGCATGACGCCGAAGGTCATAGAGAGCCTGGAGCGCTGCCGGGTCATCGTGCGGTTCGGCATCGGCTACGACAACGTGGACGTGGATGCCGCGACCCGATGCGGGATCATGGTGGCCAACACCACGGAGTACTGCATCGACGAGGTGGCGGACCAGGCCATGGCGATGCTGCTGGCGTGCGGCCGCGGGCTATTCCCGGCCGGGCGCATCGCCCGGGACGGCGCCTGGGACCTGAACAAGATGCCGGTGCTGCGGCGGCTTCGCGGCCAGACGCTTGGGCTCGTGGGCATCGGGCAGATCGGCAAGGCCGTGGCCGCCAGAGCGCATGGCTTCGGGCTGAAAGTGCTGGCCAGTGATCCGTACGTGGACGAAGACACGGCTCGGAAGCTGGAGGCGGAGCTTGTGGACCTCGACACGCTGCTGGCGGCGTCGGACTACGTTTCCATTCACGTTCCGCTGATGCCGGCGACCGAAGGCATGATCAACGCCGGGGTGTTCGCGAAGATGAAGCCCACGGCTTTCCTGATCAACGTGGCCCGGGGCAGGATCGTGAACCAGGCGGACCTGATCCAGGCCTTGCAGCAGGGAGACATTGCCGGCGCGGGCCTGGACGTCCTGGAACGGGAGCCGCCCGAGGTCGGCGATGCCGTCACCACCCTCGACAACGTCATCCTGACGCCCCACTCCGCCTGGCTCTCCGAGGAGGCCCGCGCGGACATGCGCCGCCGGGCCGTGGGGCAGGTGGTCAGCGTGCTCAAGGGAGAGCTGCCCTACTCGCTGATCAACCGCGAGGTGGTCCAGTCAAACCGGCCGTAACCGCCGACAGTAACGGCACCTGAAAGGAGTCTTCCATGGTCGAGCGTTCGACATCGAGCTTTGGTCTGGTGGGAACCGATTGGCAGCAGCGCATCAACTGGAACCGGCTGCGCGAATATCGCCTGAACCGGGCGCGGGAGGCCATGAAGACCGCCGGCCTCGGCGCCATGCTCGTGATGTACGACGAGAACGTGCGCTACGTCACCAGCACCGTGACTCCGGGATGGTGCCGGCTCAAACCGGGGCTGCGCTACGCGCTGCTGTGCGAGGGGGCGGAGCCGGTGCTGTTCGAGCAGGGCGACATCGGCACCCAGATCAACCGCCACTGCCCGTGGATACCCAAGGACAACGTGCGCTACGCCTACTCGTGGATCAAGGGCGCCGTCGGCGGCGCGGCCGAGCAGCAGGTGACCAAATTCACCCGCGCGATCCTGGACGAGATGAAGAAGTACGGCGTGGACAAGGCGCCGCTGGGCGTGGACTTCATCGACCTCAACATGATCAACTCCTTCAACGCCCACGGCATCCAGTGGACCGACGGCATGTCGCCCATGGTCTCGGCCCGCGCCATCAAGAACATCGACGAGCTGGAGGCCATGCGCATCGTCGCGGCCATCTGCGACGCCTGCCATACGGCTATCTCGCACTTCCTCGTGGCCGGCATGCAGGAGCACCAGATCACGGCGTTCGCCATGGAGTTCCTCTACAACATTCCCGGCATCGAGGACGTAGAGGACATCATCGTGTCGTCGGGGCCCAACAGTTGGCCCAACTGGCGGCACTTCTCCGACCGCATCATCCAGCCCGGCGACCTGGTCATCATCGACATGGCCGCGGTGACCTGGAACGGCTACAAGAGCTGCATGTACCGCACCTACTGCGTCGGCAAGAAGCCCACCGACGAGCAGCGGCGGTACTACGACCTCGCCTACCGGTGGCTCTACGACGCCATCGACAAGGTGCGGCCGGGCGCCACCACCAAGGACATCGCCGAGGTGTGGCCGTCGGCCAAGGACACCTGGGGCTACGAGGAAGAGGACCAGGCGGCCGCCAACCTGTGGGGGCACGGACTCGGACTGGCGCAGTACGACACCCCGGTGGTGTCGCGCATCTACTCGCTGGACCACCCGGTGGTGATCGAGCCGGGCATGAGCTTCGCTCTGGAGACCCAGCACGGCAAGCCGCTCCAGTGGGGCGTCCGGCTGGAGGAGATGCTGGTGGTGACCGAGGAAGGACCGCAGGTCACCACGCAGTTTCCCATCGAGGAGATCACCGTCGTCGGTTGAGGCGTACGCCGGAGACCCTTCCCACCATCGTCCGCTGGCTCTGCGGAGAGTTGGCCGGGTAGCGATTTTTTGCCATTTTGGGCTTGCAAAATTCCTCCGCACGCATTAAGATACGGGCAATTCGGACGAGCGTTCATTAGGAAAGGAGCGGGACATGTTGATAAAGAAAGAAAGGATCGACACCTTCGACGACTGGGTGGACGCCTTCCACCAGTGGCACGACGACATCGGCTATCCCACGGAGCTGATCGGAGGCGACTACACCTTCGAGACCAAGCTCGACGACGTGGAGAGCAACGAGATCGAGTTCGGCGAGTACTCGGGACGGCCCAAGTGGGAGAAGGTCACGGACATTCCCGACCAGCGGATCCAGGACGCGCTGGCCCACCTGATCGAGTTCCAGGGCGACACCGAGTTCGCCTCGGTGGAGCAGCAGACCAACCTGATCGAGCGCGCTCCCACCGACGTGGACCTGAAGAACCTGATCCGCATCAACCGCGAAGAGATGCGCCACGGCTGGCAGATGGCCTACGTGCTGGTAACCCAGTTCGGCGAGTCCGGCAAGCGCCAGTCCCAGCGGCTGCTGGAGCGGCGCGCGTCCGAGGGCTCACGCCTGCTGGACTCCTTCAACCAGCCGGTGCGGAACTGGCTCGACTTCTTCGTCTACACGAGCTTCATCGACCGCGACGGCAAGTACCAGCTCAACATGCTGAGCCGCAGCGCCTTCGCGCCGCTGGGCCGCAGCACCCTGCCGATGCTGAAGGAAGAGGCCTACCACCTGGCCCAGGGCAACATCGGGCTGATGCGCATCGTCAAGGCCGGCAAGATCCCCATGCCCATCATCCAGAAGTACTTCAACAAGTGGATCTCCACCGCCTACGACCTGTTCGGGCAGGACGAGTCCAGCTCGGCCCACTGGGCCTATGTCTGGGGCCTCAAGGGGCGCTACGACGAGCACCTGTACGACGAGCCGGCGGACATGGACCGGCTGAACGAGCTGTCAAGGACGACCTTCTTCAAGGAGGTGCAGGCGCTGGTGGATGCGTTGAACCACAACATCGCCGACGACCAGCCCAAGCTGGAGATTCCCAGCGACAAGTTCCGCCGCTACATCGGCAACTACGCCGGCCAGCCCTACAGCGTCACCGGCGAGCTGCTCTCCGACGAGGACTACGCCAAGCACCTGGAAGAGGTGATGCCCTCGGATGCCGACGACGAGCTCGTCATCGGCATGGAAAAGGAAGGCGGCTGGATCCTCGACCCGAGGTAGCCCGGAAACGGGGATAATCCGAAAGGCGCGCGGCTTACGACTCGACCTCGAGCCCGTAGGCCCGCGCCATCACGATGATGGGGTGCACCGGCTTCCTGCCGGTCCCCTGCTCCACCTGAACCGCGGACAGCGGACAGTCCGTCACCGTGCACGCGTCGTCCGGCCGCATGAACTTGAACAGCGGCCTGCCCACCTGCATCGACGCCTCGAAGTTCTCCTTCTTCACGCTCCAGGTTCCGTCGTGCCCGCTGCAGCACTGCATGCGGGAGACCTCCGTATCGGGGATGAGCTGCATCAGCTCCTGGGCCTTGAAGCCGATGTCCTGGGCCTTGAGATGGCACGGCTGGTGATAGCGGATCTTGCCGGCCGCCTGTGAAAAGTCCACGTCCAGCTTGCCGGCCTCGTTGAGCTGCACCAGGTACTCCGACAGGTCCAGGGTGTTCTCCGCCACCAGCTTCGTATCGTCGGTGGGCAGCATGCGCGGGTAGTCCTGCTTGAGCATGTAGCTGCAGCTCGCGGTGGGCACCACGATCTTGTAGCCCTGCCGCACGGCCTCGCTGAGGCTCTTCACGTTGGCCTCGATCTTCTTCACCGCCTCATCCAGCAGGCCCACGTCGATGAACGGCATGCCGCAGCACTGCTGCTCGGGGACCGCGCACTCGACGCCGTTCTTCTCCAGCACGCCCACCGCGGCCTTGCCGATGTCCGGCTCGTTGTAGTTGACCGTGCAGGTGTAGAACAGCGCCGCCTTCTCCCCGCCGTTGCCCTTGACGGCCGCAGCACGCTTGCGGTTCCACTTAGCGAAGGTCTGGCCGTGATACGTAGGCAGCAGCCGGTCGCGGTGCACGCCCAGGTACTTCTCCATCAGGCGGCGCACGAGCGGGGTCCGGTTGGCCCAGTTGACCAGCGGCGCCATCCAGCTCGCCAGCCGCCCGGCCCGGTCCGTGTCCCCCATCAGCCGGTCGGCCCAGCTTACGCCGTGCTCCTTGGCTTCCACCAGGGTCGCCCGCATCATGGTCCTGGGAAAGTCGATGTCCCACTCGTGGGGCGGGACATAAGGACAGATGGGGTCGCAGAGCTTGCACTGGTAGCACTGGTCCACCACCGACTTCATCTGCTCGTCCTTCAGGGAAGTCGCGTCACCGAAGTTCTCGTCCATCATCTGGAACAGGCTCACGAAGGACGGACAGAGAGTGTGGCAAAGCGTGCAGCCGTAGCAGATGTCGAACACGCGATCGAGTTCCTTGCGCAGGGCCCCCTTGTCCCAGAACGCCGGTGTCTTGGGTTCAAAGCTCATGGGTGTGGCTTCCTCCTCGGTGATGTCCGCGTCGAAACGGGATGGAAGGTGATCTTAAGGGTTTCGCTCACGAAAAGTAAGCGCGGGTCGAGAAAGCGAAATTTAGACGAGCGACTAAATTTAGTCGGCGCCCCAAGTGACTATTAATCCAGTTGCTGCTTCAGGATACGGAAAATCAGGCCGTAGAACCGGCAGCAGGACGGCAGGGTCGCGGTCAGGAACTCGCGGATGGATCGCACCGAGAGCCTTGCGTCCACGTGGCTCACGACTTTCAGGATGGCGACGTGGACCCGGCTCGGGTCCGGCAGCGCGTCGGCCAGCCGCAGGCTCTCGGTCGAGGGGATCAGCGGGTCGGTGTCGCCGTGGCCGATGAGCAGACGCGCCTCGACTCGCGGGACTATCGTGCGCAGGGAGAGGCTTTCCAGGTAGTTCCGCACGGCAGGGTCGGTTGCGTCCATCAGGCCCTGGACTCTCGCCGGGTCCCGGTTGTGAATCAGCTCGTAAACGGCGCGCCCACCCTCCGTGAGCCGGTCCGGCGAGAATGCCGGCGCCTCCGCCTCCGAGCCGGCCGCGCCCCGGTCGGCCTCCCGTTCGATGGCATCGAGCAGGCCGGACAGCAACGTCCGGTCTTCCTCTTCCAGCAGGTGGCGCAGGAGGTTCTTGACGAATACGTAGCGGGCATAGGCCTCCGGCGGCTGGACGTGCCGGTGGCCCCGGTACTCGTCCCGGCCGGTGGTGAGATAGCGGACCACGTTGACGGTATCGTAGTAGCCCCCGAAGGACACCACGAACTTCACCCGTTCCCGGATGGAGGGGTCTGCCGCGGCCTTCAACGTCGGACCCGCGACGAAGCTGAGGCCGAACAGGCCGGCGCAGGTTTCGTCCACCTCGTCCAGCGACAGCAGGAAACGGAAGGCCGCCGCGATGTCGCCGGCCTCCTCCATTTCCAGCCGCAAGGACTTCAGCCCTTCCAGCTCGGGCACCAGCACAACGAACCCGCAGGCAGCCATTTCGTTGGCCAACGCTGCCAGGCGCGGATCGTCCTTGCCCGTCTCCAGCACCCCGTGGGTGATGAGCATGCCGGCACGCGGCCGGCCGTCCCGCACGGCGTAGAGGTCGGCGGCCACTTGCCGCTCGCCGGCGGCAATGGTCAGGGTCCGCACGTTTGGTCCACGCCTGCGCAGACCTCGCAGGAGCTTCCTGAAGCCCTCGCCGGCCAACAGATGCAGCAGCAGCCTCAGGCTCAGGAGCGCGATCCGGACGTACGAAAGGATGAACAAGGGCTGCGCCCCGCCGACGTGTTGTCCGGCAGCGGCGACCCGCAAGACCGGCAGGTCCCCGCGACCGGCATCGCAGCCGGCCGCGAGAGCCCTGCCCATGTCCTGGCGGGTTCACGCGGAGAACCCGCTAGTGATGCGCCGCGTCCCCCTCCAGGGCAAGGTTGATGTGGTGGTGCGACTTGGACACCGGGCCGATGCCCTTGGCGAGGGTGGTCCAGTGCTCGCCTTCGTCCTCGCTGTAGAAGACATCGCCGTCCGTGGTGCCGGCGAAGATGGCGTAGCCGCCGTTCCACGCGTCCATGCACATGCCCTCGATGTTGGCGCGGATGTGCTCGGGCAGGCCCTCGCCCAGGATGTCCCAGGTCTCGCCGCCGTCACGGCTGCGCGCTACCCGGGCGTCCGCGGTGTGGATCTTGCGCCAGGTTCCGGGACCGGTCTTGGCCCCGGCCACGAACAGCAGCTTGGGGTCCTGCGGGTGGACGAAGAACGGGTCCACATAGCCGATGCGGAAGTCCCGCGGCGTCATGCTCTTCCAGGTTTCGCCGCCGTCGCCGCTCACGCAGAAGCCCGCCGTCACCTCCGGCCCGCAGTTGGTGGTGGGCGCCGTGCCGTAGAGCTTGTCCGGGTCGTTGGACGGAATGAACACGCGGTGCGCGTCCGGGTTGATGTTGGGGATGGTGCTCCAGGTCCGGCCGCCGTCGGTGGTGCGCAGGAAGCCGCCCACCTCCACCGCCACGTGGATGATGTTCGGGTCGGTGGGATGGAACGTGATGCTCTTGGCATGGGCCTGGTGCGGTTCCGCGGGGAAGGTCCACTTCTCGACGCCGGGCACCTGGCGCAGCCCCGGCAGCTCGGTCCAGCTCTTGCCGAGGTCGTCGCTGCAGTAGAGGTGCGCGGGCTGCGTGCCGGCGTAGACCCTGGGCTTGCCGTCCACCAACTGGGCGCCCAGCGAGTAGATCTCCTTGTCGCCGATGCCGCTGTCCCGTTTCTCCCAGGTGCCGCCCTGGTCCTCGCTGGCGTATATCTCGCAGCCGTAGGTGCCGACCAGGAGCGTCCCGGTCGCCGGCTCGAAGATCACGGAACTGGCGTGCCTGCCGGGCAGGTGCACGCCGTCCTGCTGCCACGAGCCGTTCTCGCGGTGAAACGAGAACACACCGTCAACGGTGCCGACCAGCAGCTTGTCGCAGGCGGTTTCGCCTTGGGTCAACAACTGGCCTCCAGGGGATAAACATACGTACATGAGCAGTCCTCCTTCGCGTCCTTTTTCGTGCCCCGGCGGCGCGGTTCGGGCACGGGCGGGGTTGAAACCCGTCCTGCTGCCTGTCGTCGCGCCTTGTCGATCCATCCTACTGAAGCCCGGTTCGCTCCGTCAAGCCAGCCGAGAGAGCCGGGGTTGAATTTCCCCGCGCCTTGTTATTAGTTCTGTCAGCGAACGCGCGACGCCGGACGGGCGCCGCGGCGTTCCGGAGTCGGTTCCAAAGGAAGGAAATCTTGAAGGAGGTAACGACATGTACACGACCGACCAATACGAGGGCATGCTAGCGGAGACCATCACCATCCAGGGTCACAACGGCGACACCATCAACGCCTACTACGCCCGCCCGTTGGGCGCGGGGCCGTTCCCGGCCGTGGTGGCGATCCACCATCTGCCCGGCTGGGACGAGTGGTACCGGGAAGCGACGCGCCGGCTGGCGCACCACGGTTTTGCCACCATCTGCCCCGACCTCTATCACCGGGCCGGCTCCGGCACGCCGGAAGACGTGGCCGCGAAGATTCGCGCCGACGGCGGCGTGGCCGACGACCAGGTGGTGGGCGACCTGACCGGCGCCATGAACTACCTGCGCTCCATGCCCTACCACAACGGCAAGGTGGGTATCTGGGGCACCTGCTCCGGCGGACGCCATGCCTTTCTGACCGCCTGCCGCGCCAAGGGTTTCGACGCGGTGGTGGAGTGCTGGGGCGGCCGCGTGGTGGCGAGCGGCGACGACCTCACCGAGAAGCAGCCCGTCGCCCCCATCGACTACACCGCCGACCTCTCGTGCCCGATCCTGGGGATCTTCGGCAACGACGACAAGAGCCCGACGCCGGAGCAGGTGGACCAGCACGAGGCCGAGCTGAAGAAACACGGCAAGGACTACGAGTTCCACCGCTACGACGGCGCCGGCCACGGCTTCTTCTACTACGACCGCCCCAACTACCGTCAGGAGCAGGCGGTGGACGGCTGGAAGAAACTCCTCGACTTCTTCGGGAAGCAGCTCGCGTAGGCGGATTTCCGGGCAGCCCGGAACGCGTCCTGGAATCGATCCGGGCGCTTCCGGGCCGCACCCGCGTCATCATTCCGAAGAACACGAAAGGGAACGACCATGTGCACGATGATCGCCAGAAAGGTCGTGATGGAAGGCAGCGGCAAGAACTCCGAGGACTGGTTCAAGGTCAACCAGGCCAACGTGGCCTATGACCATCCCTACCACGTCTTCCGGGAGCACTCCCTCAACATCGACTTCGTCAACGAGGCCGAGGGGCCGGGCGCGCGCGTGGCCGTGGAGTTGAGCGTCGATTCGGCCCGGAAGCTGGTGGATACCATCCTCAACGTGCTGAACGAGGCCGAAAAGGGCGGCTGGGTCGACGAGGACGAAGGGCCGGAGGTCCACATGGCTCCGGTCAAGAGCACGGGGACCCTGTAGCACCCCCACCAACAAAGCGCCGCTACAACCAGCGATCAGCGAAGGTCGAAGCGGTCGAGGTTCATGACCTTGTCCCATGCGGCGACGAAGTCGCGGACGAACTTCGACTCGGCATCGTCGCTTGCGTAGACCTCGGCGAGCGCGCGGAGCTCGGAGTTCGAACCGAAGACGAGGTCGACGCGGCTGCCGGTCCACTTGAGTTCGCCCGTCCCGCGGTCGCGGCCCTCGAACACGTCCCCGTCCTCCGGCGCCGCGGCCCACTCCGTCGACATGTCGAGCAGGTTGACGAAGAAGTCGTTGGTAAGGGTCTCCGGCCGATCGGTGAAGACCCCGCGCGCGGACTCCTCCACATTCGCGTTCAGCACCCGCATGCCGCCGAGGAGGGCCGTCATCTCGGGAGCGGACAGCATGAGCATGAACGCCTTGTCCACCAGCATGTGCTCCGATGCCGCTGCGTGGCCGTTCTGCAGGTAGTTGCGGAACCCGTCAGCGGTCGGCTGAAGCACATCGAACGACCCGGCGTCGGTCATCTCCGCGGTGGCGTCGGCGCGTCCCGGCGCGAAGGGGACCTTGACGTCGTGCCCGGCCCTTCGCGCGGCCGCCTCGACGGCTGCACAGCCGCCCAACACGATCAGATCGGCGAGTGAAACCCGTTTCCCGTTCCCCTGCGCGTTGTTGAATTCCCGCTGTATGCCCTCCAGGGTCTCCAGCACCGCGGCGACGCCGGACTTCACGTTGACGTCCCAACCCGCCTGCGGCACCAGGCGGATGCGCGCCCCGTTGGCGCCGCCGCGCTTGTCGGTGTCGCGATAGGTCGAGGCCGACGCCCAGGCGGTCGAGACCAGCCGGGAGATGGACACCCCGGTTTCCAGTATCCTGCCCTTGAGCGCGATGATGTCCGCGTCGTCGATCGGGTCGTGGGTGACCGCGGGCAGCGGATCCTGGAAGGGCAGTTGCTCGTCGGGAACCCAAGGGCCGAGGTAGCGCGAGATCGGTCCCATGTCACGGTGCAGCAGCTTGTACCACGCCTTCGCGAAAGCGTCCGCGAACGCATCCGGGTTCTCGTAGAAGCGTCTGGAGATCGCCCTGTACGCCGGATCGGTGATCAGCGCGAGGTCGGTCGTCAGCATCATGGGAGCGTGCCGCTTCGACGGATCGTGCGCGTCGGGCACGGTTCCCTGCGCCTCCGGATTCTTCGGGGACCACTGGTTCGCGCCCGCGGGGCTCTTGGTCAACGCCCACTCGTAGCTGAACAGGTTCTCGAAGAAGCCGTTGTCCCACGCGGTGGGATTCCTGGTCCACACGCCTTCGAGCCCGCTGCCGATCTGGTCGCCGGCCTTGCCGCTGCCATGGCTGCTCTTCCAGCCGAGGCCCTGCTGTTCGATGCCGGCGCCCTCCGGTTCGGGACCCTTGTATTTCTCCTCCGCGGCGCCGTGGGCCTTGCCGAACGTGTGTCCGCCGGCGATCAGCGCAACCGTCTCCTCGTCGTTCATCGCCATGCGGCGGAACGTCTCGCGGATGTCACGGGCCGCCGCCATCGGATCCGGGTTGCCGTTCGGCCCTTCCGGGTTGACGTAGATGAGCCCCATCTGAACGGCGCCGAGCGGTTCCGCCAGCTCCCGGACCCCGCTATAGCGCTCATCGTCGAGCCACACCCGCTCGGGGCCCCAATAGACGTCCTCGTCGGGGGCCCAGATGTCCTCGCGGCCGCCGCCGAAGCCGAAGGTCTTGAAGCCCATGGTCTCCAGCGCCCGGTTGCCGGCGAAGATCAGGAGGTCGGCCCACGAGATCTTGCGGCCGTACTTCTGCTTGATCGGCCAGAGCAACTGACGCGCCTTGTCCAGGTTGACGTTGTCGGGCCAACTGTTGAGCGGAGCGAAGCGCTGGTCGCCGGAGCCGCCGCCGCCGCGCCCGTCGTCGATGCGGTACGTGCCCGCGGCGTGCCACGTCATGCGGACGAAGAGCGGCCCGTAGTGGCCGTAGTCCGCCGGCCACCAGTCCTGCGAGTCGGTCATCAGCGCATCGACGTCCTTCGCCAAGGCCTCGAAGTCGAGGCTGTTGAACGCCTCGGCGTAGTTGAAGCCCTCGCCGTTGGGATCCGCCTGCGGGTGGTTCTGGCGGAGAATCCGCAGATTCAACCTGTTCGGCCACCAATGCTGGTTCGCTGTCTCGCCGACCGCCTGGTGAGCGGCGCCTATCACCGGACACTTGTTTGCCGTGTTCATTTTCGCTCCGATCGACTCCCGAATTCCGGAGCCGCGGCGATCTCGCTCACCGGCACGCCGTAGAAGTCCGCGGCGTTCCGGCACAGGATGCGCTGCTTGTTCTCCTCGGTGAGGTCGTCGCGCTTGCGCAGCTTCTCCACCGAGTGGGGCCAGTCCGTGTCCCAGTGCGGGTTGTCCGAGGAGTACAGCAGGCTACGGTCGCCGATGTGGCGGATGGCGTCGGGGATGGTCAGTTCCTCGCACTCCACGCCGAAGTAGCAGCGGCCGCTCTTCACGTACTCGCTGGGCGCGCGCGTGCACAGCGGCGCCTCCACGTCGCCCCGCTTCTCCCACTCCTCGTCCAGCCGGTCCATCCAGTAGGGCACCCAGCCGGCGCCCGACTCCAGGAACCCGACCTTCAGCCCGGGATAGCGCTCCAGCACGCCGCCGAAGATGAGCTGGGTCATGGCGATCATCTGCTCGAACGGATGGGTCACCGCGTGGATGGCCAGGAACTTGTCGAAGCGGTCGGTGCCGGCCGCGTCGCGCGGCTGGCTGTGGACGGCGATGGGCACGTCCAGCCGCTCCACCGCGGCGTAGAACGGGTCCAGCTCCCGGTCCGAGAGCTTGCGCCAAGCCACGTAGGTGGGCACCTGCACCGCCACCATGCCCAGCTCCACCAGCCGTTCCAACTCGTCCACCGCGCTCTCGACCTCCTGCAGGCCCACGATGCCCACGCCCTTGATACGCTCCGGCGAGGCGCTGCAGAACTCGTGCAGCCATTCATTGTAAGCCGTGGCCAGCACCCGTGCCCGGGCCGGGTCGCGCACGTTGCCGATGCTCAAGCCCGCGGTCGGGAACAGCACCGCGGTGTCGATGCCCTCGGCGTCGATGTCCGAAAGCTCCCGCTCGGGGTCCGCCACCCGGTGCCCCATGCGCCCCAGGTCCCGGTCCCAGCCGTCCTGGGGGAACAGCTCGCGCGCCGTGCTGTAGGGCTCCGGGATCCTCTCCCGGTAGGCCGTCATGGGCTCGGTCAGGTGCCCGTCCGCGTCGATCACAGGATATCCGATCATCTCGTGTTCCCTTCTCGCGTCCCTTCACCCACCGTTCGTCCTGAGCGTAGCGACGTGAAACGTCGCGAAGTCGAAGGACATTACAGCCCGTAAAACTGCCGCGGGTTGTCTTCCACGATCCTGGTGTGCATCTCCTTGCTGATGCCCCCGGTCTCCTTGAGCGACGTGAGCGCTTCCAGCTCCGTGGAGGAATCAGCGTGCCCGTAGTCCGTGCCGATCATCAGCGTGCCCTCGCCGGCCTGCTGCATGAGGTACGGCACGTCATCGCCGATCTGGCAGGTCACGTACAGATTGTACTCCTTCAGCAGATCCTCCGGCAGCTTGTCCTCCACCGTGTCGATCCGCCGCCGCAGCTCGTAGACCACCCACGGGATCCACGACGCCGCGGTCTCGATGAAGCCGAACCGGAGCTTGGGGAAAGTCTTGGGCACGCCGGAGCTAACCAGGCGGAAACACGCGCCGACGTTGAAGATGCGGTACTGGCAGAAGAAGTCGCGGGTGCCGTCGGCGTTGCCCAGCATGTCCACCAGGTTGGCATTGCCGTTGGACTGGTGCAGCCCGATGCACAGGTCCAGCTTCGACGCCTCCTCGTAGATCGGGAAGAAGTACGGGTCATCCACGGTGCGGGGACCCTCCATCGGCCGCATGAAGATGCCGCAGGCGCCGTTCTCCTTGGCGAAGCGCAACTGGTCCATGGCATCCGGCATGCTGAGAAACGGCAGCACACACATCCAGCGCAGCCGCCCCTTGCCTTCCTTCCAGATGTCCGCCAGCCATCGGTTGTAGGCACCGCAAAGGGCCACGTCCACTTCCGGCCGTTCCGTGCACTGGTCCAGGAAGATGCTCGTGTAGAGCACCTGCACGTCGATGCCCAGCTCGTCCATGTGCGCAAGCCGCGCCCCCACGTTGGCCACGTCGCGGGTCTCCATGGAGGTCGTCATCTGCCGCCCGACCTTCTGCGACCGCTCCACCAGCGCCTCTTCCGTGAACGCGAACCGGAACAGCCCGCGGATCTTTCCGTCGATGACCCAGTTCTGCCGCTGCGTCCCGTCGTTAGGGTCGAACAGGGCCGGCCGGTACTTCTGCTCCGAAGCCGTCAGATAGTCCCACGTACGCGGGCTCTCGACGACATGCGCGTCAGCGTCTACCCATCCCATAGGATGCTCTCCTTCCGTGGAATGCTGTGGATTCGTTTCGAGATTATCCGGGTTGAAGCGGGGGCGTCAACCGGAATCGCGCCGCGATCGGCGGTCATCAATCGCGTCCAAGGATACAAGGACTGCGGCATACCCGGCTCCGATCGGCGACGGCTTGCATCCTGTTCCATTTACTCAGGACATTAAGTATGATTACGATGTATGTTGAGTAATATGCCCTATGTCCGGCCACAAGCTGCCGAACTACATCGGCGACTCCGCGAACCGCGCCGCTTCGTGCAGATCATCGCGGGGGCGCGGCAGGTAGGCAAGACGACCCTGATCTCGCAGGTGGCAGAGCAGTCCGGCTTGGAGCATCGTTTCGCCAGCGCCGACGAGCCGACCCTGCGCGGGCCGGAATGGATCGCGCAACAGTGGGAAGCGGCGAGGGTGGCGGCGGAAAAGGGCGAGGAAGAAGGGGGGCTTCTCATCCTCGACGAGGTGCAGAAGGCGCCGAACTGGGCGGAGTCGGTCAAGCGGCTGTGGGATGAGGACACGCGGCAGGGGCGACGCTTGAAGGTGGTGCTGTCCGGTTCGGCGCAACTCTTGATCGGACGCGGCCTGACGGAGAGTCTCGCGGGGCGCTTCGAGCTGCTGCATCTGCCGCACTGGAGCTACTCGGAAATGCGGGAGGCCTTCGGATGGTCCCTGGAGCAATTCCTGTTCTACGGCGCCTACCCTGGGGCGGTGCCCCTGGTGGACCAACCGGCGCGGTGGTCCCGCTATATCCGCGACTCGCTCATCGAGCCCATGATCGCACGGGACGTGCTGTTGCTCTCCCGCGTCGACAAGCCGGCGTTGATGCGGCGTCTGTTCGAGTTGGGGTGCGCGTATTCGGGTCAGATCCTGTCGTACACGAAGATGCTGGGTCAACTCCACGATGCGGGGAACACGACGACGCTGGCCCACTATCTGGAGTTGCTGTCGGGCGCGGGCGTGCTGACAGGACTGCAAAAGTACGGCAATGAGGTGGCGAGACGGGGCTCCAGCCCGAAACTGCAAGTCCTCAACACCGCCCTGATGACCGCAGGGACCCGTCTCACTCTCGTCCAGGCTCGCGCAGACCGCGAGTTCTGGGGACGGTTGGTGGAGACCGCGGTGGGCGCCCATCTGTCCAATGCGGCCGCCGACGGCTTGTGCGAGGTATTCTACTGGCGCCAACGCAACCGCGAGGTGGACTTCGTGGTGCGTGTGGGTCGAGTCCTGACGGCCATCGAGGTGAAGAGCGGACGCAACAGCCAGGCGTTGCCCGGAATGGCCGCGTTCGTCAGCGCCTTTCAACCGGCGCGCGGCCTGCTCGTCGGCGGCGACGGCATCGCCGTCGAGGAATTCCTGTCGAGACCGGTGGAGTATTGGGTGGGAGGGTGAGCCTGCATCGGCTTGACAGATATAACACCGGGTGCTGCGTCGGGAGGAGCGCGCAATTTTCGTCCACGGATTCGCGAAGAGTGATCGGGAGAACCTCCGTCCGACCGAACTCAGGGCGGTGCGAGCGCTGGCCGGTGAGATGCTCGGGCTGGACGGGGCGGGGCTTGAAGCGATGCTGGCTAACGGGACGATCAGCGAGGTGAGTTGCCATGGCTAAGCGGTACGAGAGCGAGGTGTTGGCGTCGGTGCACGAGACGGCGCTCGGCATGACGGAAGCGGGCGCGATGTCGAAGCGGACGATGAAGGCGTTCGATGAGATGTGTCTGACGCCGGTCGAGGACATGGCGCCCAGGGACATCCGCGCGCTTCGGCTACGGGAGAATGCGAGCCAAGCGGTATTCGCGCGCTACCTCGACGTGACGACCGGGCTGGTGAGCCAATGGGAGCGCGGCGAGAAGCGCCCTCGCGGGGCTTCGCTGAAGCTGCTGACGCTGGTGGCGAAGAACGGTCTTGGGGCGGTCGCGTAGAGTCTCTCCACCCGCGCCGCGGTGTTGCACACGGCGGCAACAGGGAATTGGGGCCACGTCTCATGGCCAAGATCAAGAAGGACCTGGGTGAACTGATGCTCGCCTATCCAATCGTACTCGAAGACGACGAGGGCGCCCTGCTCGCCACCTCCCAGGACTTCCCGGAACTCACCACGTTCGGGACTGACAGAGAGGACGCCTTGGCACGGACGGTTGACGCGCTGGAGGAGGCGATAGCGGCCCGGATTCATGACGGCCGGGATATTCCACCACCGTCACCCGGCCGACAGGTGGCCGTGCTGCCGACGCTCACCGCCATCAAGGTGATGCTCTACCAGGAGATGCGGGAGCAACGCGTCGGCAAGGCGGAACTGGCGCGCCGCCTCGGCTGGCACCTGCCACAGGTAGACCGGATACTGGACATCCACCACAACTCCCGGATGGATCAGATGGACGCGGCGATGGGGGCGATGGGACGGCATCTGAAAGTCAGGGCTTCAGACCGACGATAAGAAGCTCAACTCGGCCGCGACCCCGATGGAACGGACCTGTGGCCAGCATGACCTGCACAGGGACCTGACTTCACCACATGCCCACACTGACTTGGCTCACTCGCGACGAGGAGGGCAAGTCCGAGAAGTGTTGGATAATTTGGTGGGGGAAGCATTGGCTGAGGCGGTTGGGTTGAGACCGTCAGGGGCCTGGTATTCCTGATCGAGGTTCTCTCTGACGGCGTGCATCTGGCGGCGCTCGAGTTCAGAGACCTTGAAGGCCGATTTCAGACCTGCCATAATTGCCGCCGATATGAAACTCACAGCCATTTGTCACTCTGTCATTCTAATTGCAGGTATTCTGATCCATTCGCCTGCCGCTCAGAGCATATCCGCAATGGATGTGTTCCCCAAGGCCGCACCTTCCGTGGTCGTAGTGATGGCCTTGGACAGCCGCGCGGCCATAAGCCAGGGTAGCGGCGTTGTCGTGGGCAGGCGGAAAGTCGTGACGAATTGCCACGTTGTGGAAGATGCTGCTCAGATAACTGTGAGACAAGCGTGGAGACACGTCACAGGAAACACTCGACGAACGAAGGCATCGGTGCTGGTGCGGCAAGAAGAACGTGATCTCTGTTTGCTGTTCGTAGAACACCTGTCAGGAGCCCCCGTCGGGTCCCTCGCTCGCTTGGGTTCGACGCGGGAATTGTCAGTGGGCGAGGAGATATACGCGGTCGGTGCGCCGAAAGGACTGGAGTTATCGCTTTCCCGCGGAATTGTGTCGCAACTGCGGCACATCTTCGGCCACCGAAACGCACCCTTGATACAGACGGATGCGGCCATATCACCCGGGTCGTCAGGGGGCGGATTGTTCGACGGGGAAGGTAGCCTCGTCGGGATCACGACGTTCAAGTGGCGAGGCGAGAACCTGAACTTCGCGTTGCCCGTGGAATGGGTGCAGGAATTGCTTGTGTCAGCCTGCCCCGACATGCCGGATTTTGACTGTATAATCGCGCTCGCTCTGAATGCCGCCGCCGACCTGGCGTATAATTCACGGGTGAAGGCACTCATAAACGTCGCCGCTGCACAAGCCAAAGCAGGAGACCGGCTCGCGGCAAGGCAGACACTAGCGAGTGCTCTTGAGACTGCACACGGCATCGGCGACCTTATCGATGACTTTTATTCGCGTGCGAGCGCGTTGGCAGAGATCGCCGTTGCGCAATCGAAAATAGGAGATGGGAAGGCAGCCAGGGAGACCGTTGCGGCTGCACTCCGCGCTGCACGAAGAGTCTGCCAGGGACTGATGCCATTGGAGTCATTCGAGGAGGTCGCCGTTGCGTTAGCTGAAATAGGCCAAACCGATGCTGCACTTGATGTCGCTTTAGACATTCAGAAAATCTCCGACCGTGTAGGGACATTGATAACAGTCGCCGACAAGCAAGCCGCTAGAGGGGATAGGTCGGCGGCCAGACAGACCCTCACTACCGCTCTGACGGCTGTGTACCGCATTGAAGCTCTTCAGACGGAAAGAAATTCAGTGCCATTAGACTATGAAACAGAACAAATGTTGCGACAGGCAGTATGCGACCCGTATATCTCTGCAGAGAAGAAAGAAAAAATTAGCGCTATATTGGACAAACATGATCAGCAACAAGCAATTGATGATGACGCACCCGCAAACATGTTGGGCCGGATCGCCGTTGTGCAGGCTAAGGCGGGAGACATGACTGCTGCAAAGAAGACGGTGGCCAGCATTCCGAAACCTGCTGGCCGCGTAGCGAGTTTGGTACAAATTGCCGACGCGCAGACCGTCATGGGGGACAGTCCAGCGGTTCAACAGACCTTAAGTGGCGCACTTCGAGAGCTACAAGACGTTAAAGATGTTCCCTTGCATGTGGGGCTGTTGACAGTAATCGCGGGTAAGCTAGCAGAAGCCGGTAACCGCGAAGAGTCTAGCCGAACTTTCGCTTCCGCTCTCAAGGCCGCAAGTGGTATCCGCGATGCAGCTGCGAAAGGGATTGGAGTGTTTGGGGACGTACGGGCCATGGTACTGCAACAGATGGCTATTGCGGAAGCCAACGCGGGTGAAATCGCCGCCGCACTTGAGGCTGTGCAAGGCATCGACGGTAGCCGAAAGCGAACATGGGCATTGATTGCAATCGCCATCGCTCAGGCGGAGGCGGGATCACGAGAGGCGGCTGAAAAGACGTTCGCGACGGCGCTCCGGAGTGCGCGCAAAATCTCCGATGCGTCTATGCGCTACTTTGCGCTCAAGGATATCGCTGTCGCACAGGCCGAGTCAGGCGATATCGGCGCCGCAGTGCGGACGACGGACGTTATCGGCGACGACTTTCAGCGTACACTGACACTACAAACAATCGCCGTCGGGCAAGCGGAAGCCGGACACGTTGCTTCCGCATCCACGTTACTCCAACGAATCCGCGACAATCGAGGTGCTCAGAACTCAGTGTTAATCGCGATTTCTGTCGCACAGGCAAAGGCAGGAAATTTTAGGGGTGCGATCAGGACAGCAATGAAAATGTCTCCGTACCCTGTCTCTCACGTCGCCGCGCTTACTCAAGTTGCGGTGCAAGGTCTCGCCGTTCCGTGAGAAGCCCACGTTGACGAGGCACAACCGTTAGTTGTGCTTGAGAAGACCACTCCTATCGGAGTCAGTGACGGGATTGGGCGCCCGGCTTCAATCTCCTGCAGCATGACTTCAGTGTCTGCGGTCGGAAACTCATGCCGCGACGCGTCGGTGATTGCGCGCAGTTTAGCGTCGATGCTTCCGGGGTGGTCGTTTCGCGCCCTGCGCAGAGCCTGACGGACCCAGTCCGCCAGGGGTCATCCTCTGGCTCCGCGCGAACCGTTGAATCTCTCGATATTCTTCCTCATCAAAGAGAACCTGCAAACGCTTAGTCATACGAGAAGCCTACTTTACTCATTCTATATGAGCCAGCCAAATCAACATTACGCCCGCCTGAACCCGAGCGTCGGTAGCGACAACTCAATTGACCTGCCACCCGAATCCTGCCATGCAGGAACACACTCGCCCGAAGGAGGACACCATGCCAGGCGTCGTCGATGCGGACACGCATATCATCGAGCATCCGGGGATGTGGGAGATGTTCGACCCGGAGTTGTACCAGCGGCGGCCGGTGCTGGCGTCGACCACGGTGGACAGCGTCTACGGGGAGAACAACCAAGTCTGGCTCATCGACGGCATGGCGGTGCCCAAGCGGTTCGGCAAGGGCAGCGCGCTGGTGGCGGTGGGCGGATCGGACAGGGAGAATGCCCGAACGGACATCGCGGCGTCGGTGCGGTACGTCACCGACCCGGTAGCGCGGGTGCGGGACATGGACAAGCGCGGGGTGGACGCGGAGGTGGTGTACCCTACCCTGCTGCTGGGCTACCTCGAAGTGGACGTAGCCCTGGAGGTGGCCATCTGCCGGGCCTACAACCGCTATCTGGCAGAGGCGTGGAAGAAGGCCGGGGACCGGCTGCGATGGGTGGTGGTGCCGCCGTTGCGGGACATGGAGGCGGCGGTGCGGGAGATCGAGACCGCTCGCGACCACGGCGCGGTGGGGGTGTTCTTCCGCGGCGTCGAGGGGGACCGCTCGCTGGCGGAATCGTATTTCTTCCCGGTGTACGAGGCGGCCAACCGGCTCGGCATGGCCATCTGCATCCACACCGGGGCGGGCGCGCCCGACATCACCAAGGTGTTCGACCGGAATTTCAGCCACAACCTTCCCCACGTGCGCTCGCTGCCGCTGTTCGCCTTCCGCGACCTGGTGGCGCACAAGATCCCGGAGCGCTTCCCGGAGGTGCGCTTCGGCTTCATCGAGGCCTCCGCCTCGTGGGTGCCCTACGTGCTGCACCATCTGCAGCGCGCCAGCGGCGCTCGGCTCAACGCCGGCGGGGACGCCGACGCGAGCCTGGAGTGGGGGCCCGGCCTGTTCCGGGACTACCGTCTCTACGTGGCTGCGGAAGCCGACGAGGACCTGCCCTACCTGCTCACCCATATCGGCGAGGACCACATCATCATGGGCTCCGACTACGGCCACCAGGACCAGTCGCGAGAGGACGGCATGGTGGCGGTGATGAGGCGAAAAGAGGACGTAGCGCCTCACGTGGTGGAGAAGATCCTCTGCGACAATCCCCGCCGGTTCTACGGCCTCGGCTGAGCAGCCGTGCGTGACAAGCTGGCACAGAACGAGAAGGAGTTCGCGATGACGACACTGAAAGAGAGAATCGAGAAACTGCCCGAGGTACGCCGAGAAAAAGTGTTGGAGCGGGCGAAGGCGCTTATCGCCGAGGAGACGCGTCTACGAGACCAGCGTGACGAGCGAAGAAAGACACAGGCGGCTCCAGAACCAAACACGGACCCTCTCGACAGCCGCAACGGTTGAGATTTGCGCCTCTGCACAATAAGTTCAGGTGCAGGTTTGGAGGACGCCAATGAGCAAGGACATCACCTTCGTCGACACCACCCTGCGCGACGGGCACCAGAGCCTGTGGGCGGAGAACATGACCACGGGCATGATGCTTTCCGTCGCCGAGCAGATGGACCGGGCGGGGTTCGAGGCCATGGAGCTGATCTCCGGGTCGCACCTCAAGAAGTGCGTGCGGGAGCTGAAGGAGGACCCGTGGGAGCGGGTGCGGCTGGTGGCGCAGCGCATCACCGAGACTCCGCTCCGGGTCATCGCCGGGCGGGTCAACACCTTCGAGTTCAACCCGCTGTGCATGTACCGGCTGTTCATGGAGCGCATGGCGGCCAACGGCATCCGCGAGGCGCGCATCTCCGAGGAGTGGAACGACTACGCGGGATGGAAGCGAAAGGTGGAAGTGTCGCGGGAAGTCGGGATCAAGCCCATCATCAACATGATCTACTCGGTGTCCCCCAAGCACACCGACGAGTACTTCGCCCGGAAGACCCGCGAGGCGGCCTCCCTCGACGTGCCGATCATCTGCCTCAAGGACCCCGGCGGCCTGCTCACGCCCGAGCGCATGCGCACGCTGGTGCCGGTGATGTACGAGAACTGCAACGGCATCCCCATCGAGTTGCACACCCACTGCACCACCGGCCTGGGGCCGCTGTGCTGCCTGGAGGCCATGGACCTGGGCATCCGTAGCGTCAACACCGCGGTGCCGCCGCTGGCGGACAGCTCCTCCAATCCCTCGGTCTTCAACGTCGCCCGCAACGCCCGCGCGCTGGGCTACAACCCGCTGGTGGACGAGTCGGTGCTGGAACCCGTCTCCGAGCACTTCATGACCATCGCCAGGCGCGAGGGCTTCCCCATCGGCAAGCCGGTGGAATACGACTACGCCCAGTACCAGCACCAGGTGCCCGGCGGCATGCTGTCCAACCTGCAACATCAACTCGACAAGGTGCGCCTGGGCGACCGGTTCCCGCAGGCCCTGGAGGAGTCCATCCAGGTGCGCGCCGAGTTCGGCTACCCCATCATGGTGACGCCGCTGTCCCAGTTCGTGGGCAGCCAGGCCGCGCTCAACGTCATCGTCGGCGACCGCTACAAGGAGGTCACCGACCAGGTGATCCGCTACGCCCTGGGACGGGCCGGAGAGGAAGGCGCCCGGCTCATGGACCCCAACGTCAAGGACAATATCCTCGACCGGCCCCGGGCCAGGGAGATTGCGGCGCAGGAGCCCGAGGAGACGCCCCTCTCCGAGATGCGCGCCCGCTTGGGCGGCGACGGGGTGTCGGATGAAGAGTTGTTGCTGCGCTGGCTCATGAGCGAAGAGGAGATCGCCCAGATGCGCGCGGCCGCGCCGCCCCAAGCGTACGTGAGCACCCGGCCACCGATGGTGGCGCTGGTGGAGCAACTGGCCAGGAAATCCGACTTGGCGCACGTGCGGGTGGCCAAGGGCGACGTCTCCGTGACGCTGAATCGCGGAGAATAAGAGGAGGAGCCGCCATCGCCACCCATCGCCTGACCGAGCTGCCGGCGTGGCGGGACCTCGCCGAGCACTACCACAAGATCAAGGACGTGCACCTGCGCACGCTGTTCGCCGAGGACGCGACGCGCGGGGAGCGCTTCGCCGTGGAGGGCGCGGGGCTCTATCTCGACTACTCCAAGAACCGCGTCACCAACGAGACCCTGAGGCTGCTCCTGGAGTTGGCGCGGGCCACCGGGCTACGGGAACGCATCGACGCCATGTTCGGCGGAGAGCGCATCAACGTCACCGAGGGACGGCCGGTGCTGCATGTGGCGCTACGGGCGCCGCGTGACCGGAAGATCCTGGTGGACGGCGAGGATGTCGTCCCCGAGGTGCACGCGGTGCTCGACCGCATGTCGGCCTTCGCGAACCGGGTCCGCTCGGGCGAATGGAAAGGGTACACCGGCAAGCGCATCCGCAACGTGGTCAACATCGGCATCGGCGGCTCGGACCTCGGGCCGGTGATGGCCTGCGAGGCACTGCGGCACTACAGCGACCGCTCCCTCAGCCTGGGCTTCGTCTCCAACGTGGACGGCACCGACTTCGCCGAGACCACCCAGGACCTGGACCCGGCCGAGACCCTGTTCATCGTAAGCTCCAAGACCTTCACCACCCTGGAGACCCTGAAGAACGCCCACACGGCGCGGGAGTGGTGCCTGGCCGCGCTCAAGGACGAAGCCGCCGTGGCCCGCCACTTCGTGGCGGTGTCCACCAACCACGACGAAGTGCGGCGCTTCGGCATCGACACCGACAACATGTTCGGCTTCTGGGACTGGGTCGGGGGTCGCTATTCCTACGATTCCGCCATCGGCCTGTCGCTGATGATCGCGGTCGGCCCGGACAACTTCCGGGCCATGCTCGGCGGCCTCCACGCCATGGACGAGCACTTCCGCACCGCCCCCTTCGGACGCAACCTGCCGGTGCTGCTGGGCCTCCTGGGCATCTGGTACAACAACTTCTTCGGCGCCGAGACCCATTCCATCCTGCCCTACGACCAGTACCTGTGGCGCCTGAGCGCCTACTGCCAGCAGCTCGACATGGAGAGCAACGGCAAGCACGTCACCCTGGACGGCGAGGCCGTGGACTACCAGACCGGCCCGATCATCTGGGGACAGCCCGGCACCAACGGACAGCACGCCTACTACCAGTTGATCCACCAGGGCACGAAGCTGATCCCGTGCGACTTCATCGGCTTCTGCCGGACCCTGAACCCGCTGGGGAACCACCACGACCTGTTGATGGCGAACCTGTTCGCCCAGACCGAGGCGCTGGCCTTCGGCAAGACCGCGGACGAAGCCGCGGCCGAGGGCATGGAGGCCTTCCAGGTGCCGCACCGGACCTTCGAGGGCAACCGCCCCACCAACACCATCCTGGCGGAGCGGCTCACGCCGGAAACGTTTGGCAAGATCATCGGCCTCTACGAGCACAAGGTGTTCGTCCAGGGCTCCATCTGGGGCATCAACTCCTTCGACCAGTGGGGCGTGGAGCTGGGCAAGGCCCTGGCCCAGCGCATCGTCCCTGAGCTGGAAAGCGCGGAAGCGCCGGAACTCGACCACGACAGCTCCACCAACGCGCTGATCCGGCGCTACCGCCAGTTGCGAGGCCCGCGTTGAAACCGCTCAGGCTCGGCATCGCCGGACTCGGCGCCGCCTCCCGCCAGATACTATCGGTGATCCACAAGGCCCAAGGCGTGGAGCTGGCAGCGGGAGCGGACATCCGTCCCGAGGCGCTGGACGAGTTCACGGGGAAGTACGGCGGCACGGTGTTCGACGACGTGGAGGCGCTGTGCCGGAGCGATGCGGTGGACGCGGTGTGGATCGCCACCCCCAACGTGTTCCACGCCGAGCACACGGTGACGGCGGCGGAGCACGGCAAGCACGTCATCACCGAGAAGCCCATGGCGGTGACCCTGGAAGAAGCGGACCGCATGGTGAGCGCGGCGGCGCGCAACGGGGTCAAGCTGCTGCAGGGCCACTCCAAGGTGTACGATCCGCCGGTGCGGCGCATGCGCGAGATCATCAGTTCGGGACGGCTGGGCCGGGTCATCCACATCCAGACCATGAACTACAACAACTGGCTCCAGCGGCCGCGCATCGCCTCCGAGGTGGACACCGAGCAGGGCGGCGGACTGGTGTACCGCCAGGGCCCGCACCAGACCGACATCGTCCGGTGCCTGGGCGGCGGGCTGGTCAAGAGCGTGCGCGCGGTCACCGGGCGCTGGGACCCCAACTTCGACACCGAGGGGAACTTCGCGGCCATGCTGGAGTTCGAGGACGGCACGGTTGCCAGCATGAGCTTCAACGGCTACGGCTATTTCGACGTGACCGAACTGACCTGGGACATCGGCGAGGGCGGCTACCTGGTGCAGCGGAAAGCCAAGGGGGAACGGCTCGCCGGCCCCATCGCCGCGCAGGAGAAATACAAGCTCGCCGCCAGGCAGGCCGCGTCCGAGGACCGGATGCACCAGCCCTTCTTCGGGCTTACCATCGTGAGCTGCGAGCGGGGGGCCATCCGCCAGTCCCCCGACGGGCTCTACGTGTACACCCAGGACGGCCGGGAAGAGGTCGCCTGCGGGCCGCGCTACGGACGCGCCACCGAGCTGATCGAACTGCGCGCGGGCTTGATCGAGGAACGCCCGGTCTTCCCGGACGGGACCTGGGGCAAGGCCAGCCTGGAGGTGTGCCTGGCCATGCTGCAATCATCGAAGGAACGCCGGGAGGTCCGCCTGGAGCACCAAGTGCCGTGCCCCTTCTGAGGGGACAGAGGAGTTGCGCCATGTTGACACAGGAACAGAATGACCGCCTGACCCGCGTGGGTCCGGGGACGCCGGCGGGCGAGCTGCTGCGGCGCTACTGGCTGCCCGTAGCCGTGGCCGCGGAACTGACCGAGGAGAACCCCGTCCAGTTCGTGCGCATCCTGGGCGAGAACCTGGTGCTGTTCCGCGACACCACCGGACGGGTCGGGCTCATCGACGACCGCTGCGCCCACAGGGGCGTGTCGCTCTCCTACGGCCGGGTCGAGGAACGCGGGCTCGCCTGCGCCTACCACGGCTGGCTCTACGACGTGAACGGCAACTGCCTGGAAACCCCGGCCGAGCCCAGCGAAAGCAAGTTCTGCCTGACGGTCAAGCAAAAGGCCTATCCGGTGCAGCGCTTCATCGGGCTCTACTGGACCTACATGGGGCCGCAGCCGCAGCCGTTGATCCCCAACTACGACGTGTGGGCGCGCCAGGACGGCAAGCGGAAGATATTCGTGCAGCCGCAACTCGACTGCAACTGGTTCCAGGCCATGGAGAACTCGGTGGACCCGGCGCACCTCCAGATACTCCACCAGGACACCTCCCTCAAGCACCGGACCCCGGTGAACGTGACCCGGGGCTTCACCGACGACGTGGCCAGCTTCGACTTCTACGAGTTCGAGCACGGCATCATGAAGCACCGCGTCTACACCAGCGGCCACGCCGACGAGCACCCGCTGATCTTCCCCAACATCCTCCGCCAAGCCAACGCCACCCAGATCCGGGTGCCCATGGACGACACTCACACCAGGATATTCTTCGTCCGCTTCTTCAGGAACGAGGACGGCCGCATCGAGGATGGCGAGGCGGAGCCCGAGGTGGAGTACATCGCCCCTTACAAGGACCCGCCGGACCAGATCCACCCCTTCACCCGCTTCCGCCTGAACGAGGTCCAGTGCCAGGACCACATGGCCTGGGAGACCCAGGGGCCCATCGCCGACCGCACCACCGAGCGCCTGGCCACCTCCGACCGCGGCATCGTCATGCTGCGGGAGCTGATGAACCGGGAGATGGACCGGGTCGAGCAGGGGTTGGACCCCAAGGGCGTGGTCCGCGACCCGGCCGAGAACGAGATGCTCGACACCCGGCTGGCCGAGTCCCTGGTGGGTCCCGAGACGCAGAAGCGGCTGCGCAACGCCGCCGCGGCAGGCCGGTAGGAGCGGGTTTCAGACCCGCCTGCCGGGTCCGCTTGACACGCAAAACCGGACCCTCGACACTGCATCCATGGACCGGTTGCAAGAGCAGCGCGAACGGGTGGCCCTCTCCTCGCGGATACTGGGCAAGCTCGACCTCACCAAGAGCACCAGCGGCCACGTGAGCGCGCGAGTGCCGGGCACTGATACCTTCCTCATCCGTGCCCGAGGCCCGGCCGAGACCGGGGTTCGGTACACCGCGCCGGGCGACGTGATCCTGGTGGACCTGGACGGCAGGAAGATCGAAGGATCGGACGACCTCGACCCTCCCCAGGAGGTCTACATCCACAGTTGGCTCTACCGCACCCGCGACGACGTCAACAGCGTCATCCACATCCACCCGGCCACGGTCGTGCTCTTCACCATCTGCCGGAAGCCGCTGCTGCCCATCTACGGCGCCTACGACCCCACCAGCATCCGGCTGCTGATGCAGGGCATTCCGGAGTACGAGCGCAGCATCACCGTGTCCAACGACGAACTGGGCCGGGAGTTCGCCGGCGTCATGGGCGACAAGCCCGCATGCCTCATGCGCAGCCACGGCATCACCACCGCCGGCGCCACCGTGGAGGAAGCCACCATCACCGCCATCAAGCTCAACGAGCTGGCCGAGATGAACTACCGCGCCGCGCTGCTGGGAACGCCCCACCCCATCCCCGACGAAGAAATCGCCGTCATCACCCGCACCAAGCGCAAGCGCGGCAACGCCACCGAGTCGTCGTGGCGCTACTACCGGACGCTGGCGGGCGAGGAGGAACCACACCGATGAGCAACCCCGAACCCATCCGCATCCGCGGCATCTACCGCTCCCCCACCCACCTGCCCATCTGGGAGGTGCTCGACAAGGCGGGGATATGGCGGGAGGTCGGCATCGAGGTCACGAGCTTCGAGTTCTGCAACAGCTCGGCCACCACCGAGAAGGCGCTTTTCGCCGGCGAGATCGACTTCGTGTCCGGCAACCACATCTCGCCCTACGCGCTGGTGGCGGAAGGGAAACCCATCGTCTCCATTGCCTCGCCCGGAAACAGCGTCAACGACCGCCTGATCTCCCGGAAGCCGGTCCAGTCCCTGGCCGAGATAGAGGGCGGCCGGCTCGGCGACACCGCCATCCGCGACTCCGCGGGCGGCTACCACCACCCCCGCGGCAACCACATGCTGTACATCATGCGGGCGGAGCTGGAGCTGGACGACGTCGAGTGGGTCCACTTGGCGGAAGACACGCATGCACTGCGCGACGTGCTGCCGGGCGCCTTCGAGGCCGGTGAGATCGACGCGGCGCTGGTGACCGGCAACACCGAGGTCTACGAACAGGCCGGCCTGCACGTGCTGCCGCTGGAACCCCTGCCCATGATCAACGGCCCCACCATCACCACCGGCATGAACGTGCTGCGCGAGCGGCCGGGGCTGGGCGAGCGGCTGGTGAAGGCCATGGTCATGGGGATCCACTACGCCAAGACGCACCGGGAAGAGACCGAGGCCATGTTGGCCGATCTCAAGGAGCGCATCCCCGCGTCCGGAGGACGCTACAACAGCGTCACCAAGCTCGCCTCCAAGCCCTACCCGGACATCCGGGGCGTCACCAACGCCTACAAGCTGTGCTGCATGGACGCCCCCAAGGCGGAAGAGCTGAGTCCCATGTCGCTGTGGGACATGCACTACCTCCGGGACCTGGACGACTCGGGCTTCATCGACGAGCTGTACGCGTCGGAACCCATTCCCGGAAGCTGACGCCCGCCGGCCCGCCTGGGACCCCGATCCATGCCCTTTGAAACGCCCACCCGCGACCAGATGCGAGCCGTGGCCGACGACCTCGGCATCGACCTGTCCGACGACGAGTTGACCGCCTACCTGGAGCGCATGACGGTATTCTCCCTGGCCTATGCGATGGTGGACGCGGCGCCGGACCCGTCGCCGCCAGCGCGCCAGCGCTCCTGGCACCGCCCGGAGCCGGACCTCAACCGCTACAACGCCTGGTTCGTCAAGACCTCCATCCGGGAAGAGTGCCGCGGGCGGCTCGCGGGCAAGACCCTGGCGGTGAAGGACCCCATCTGCGTGGCCGGACTGCCGACGATGAACGGCGCCTCGTTCCTGGAGGGCTACGTGCCCGACGTCGACGCCACCGTGGTCACCCGGGCACTCCACGCCGGCGCCGAGATCATCGGCAAGACCAACTGCGAGTACCTCTCCCTTTCCGGCGGGAGCCATACCTGCGCCAACGGGCCGGTCGTCAACCCGCACAAGGCCGGCTACTCCGCGGGCGGCTCGTCGTCCGGCAGCGCCGTGGCCGTGGCCTCGGGCGACGCCGACATGGCCCTGGGCTGCGACCAGGCCGGTTCCATCCGGGTGCCCGCGGCCTGGTGCGGCATCGTGGGGCTCAAGCCCAGCCACGGGCTCGTCCCCTACACCGGCATACTGGGCGTGGACCCGACCTTGGACCACTGCGGCCCCATGACGCCGGACGTGGAGACCAACGCCCTGCTGCTGGAGGTTCTCGCCGGACGCGACGGCATGGACCCGCGCCAGCCAAGCTCCTGGCAACCGGTCAAATACACCAGGGCGCGCAGGGCCGGCGCCAAAGGCTTACGTGTAGCGGTGGTGAAGGAGGGCTTCGGACAGCGAAACGCCGAAACCGAAGTGGATGAGCGGGTGCGAGCCGCGGCCGAGCGTCTGGCCGGCGCAGGGCTCCACATCGAGGAGGTCTCGGTGCCCGTTCACAAACAGGCCTTGCTGCTGGCCCAACCCATCTACGTGGAGAGCCTCGCCCACTCCATGGGCTATTGCGGCGCCATGAACGACGCCGAAGGTCTCGGCTCATCGGGCCCGGCCGAGCAACTCGCCGCCTGGCGACGGCGCTGGCGTGAACTTCCTGAAAGCCTGATGACGCTGATCCTGTTCGGCGGATTCGTGCGCAGCCGCCACCCCGGCCGCTACTACGTCAAGGCGCAGCACCTGCGCCGCACCATACGCCGGGCCTACGACGAGGTCCTCTCCGAATACGACCTGCTGCTCATGCCCACCACGCCCATGGCCGCCACTCCCCTGCCCGCTGCCGACGCCGGTGCCGCCGAGCGCTCCCGGCGCTCCAGCGAAATGCTGGCCAACACCGGCCCCTTCGACGTCACCGGCCACCCTGCCATCACCCTGCCGTGCGGCGCCACCGAGGATGGCCGGCCGGTGGGGATGATGCTGGTGGGGCGTCACTTCGACGAGATTACGATTTATCGCGCAGCGTATGGGTTTGAGCGGACAGGTCGAGGATGACGGTCACTGCCGCTCCCTGCGCGTTCCTGTCTCCTCCACTTGACGTCAGCTCCTAAAAACGTTACCTATTGCGTAACGTTACCGAGTCACGTCAATGGACATCGCTTTCCGTACCCGCAAACTCGAAAGGACCTTCAACACGGTGGCTGCGCTCCGGAAGACCTATGGGGCGCAGATGGCCAAGGTCATCATGATGCGGATGGCGGTTCTCAAGACCGCCCGCAATCTGGCCTTGGTACCGTCTACCAGACCGGAGAGACGACATCAGCTCAGCGGCGCTCGGGAGGGGCAATTCGCAGTGGATCTCGTTCACCCCCATCGGCTCGTTTTCGAACCCAGTCACCAGCCACCTCCTTGTAAGGACGAAGGAGGGATCGACACGCAACAAGTCACCGCGATCACGATCTTGGACGTGATCGACTATCACTAAGGGAGGAGACACATGGCGACGGCGACCAACCAATACAAGCCGGACTATGCGGTTCCGCCAGGATGGCTCCTTGAGGAGCGCCTGGAAGTCCAAGGAATTTCGCACGCCCAGTTCGCACGCAGGTGCGGACGCTCCCCCAAGCTGATCAGCGAGATCATCGCAGGTAAGGCACCGCTCGAACCGGAAACGGCACTCCAGTTCGAGAAGGTGCTTGGCGTTGATGCCAGCATCTGGCTTGGGATCGAGTCCGACTATCAACTTCGCAGGGCTCGGGAGGCTGAGGCCAAGGACGCGGCTGCGGCGGTGGACTGGGCCAAGGCCTTTCCGGTCCGGGAGTTGGTCAAGCGAGATTGTTTCCAACGCCCGGACTCCGATACCGATACAGTATCGAAGTTACTCGCGTTCTTCGGCGTCGGTTCAATCGCCGCATGGACCGGACGCTATGGTCTCGCGAACGTCGCCTTTCGGCACTCCCCAAGCTTCAAGAGCGACAAGGTGGCATTGGTCACTTGGCTTCGGCTCGGTGAACTCGAAGCCGAACGCCAGCATTGTGCGGAATACAACGAACGCCGGTTTAGGTATGCGGTTCGGAGTATCCGCGGGCTGACGCGGGAGCCGACGGGCGAGGCTCTGCAACAGGTTGAAAGGCTATGCAATGAGGCGGGCGTTGCCCTTGCGCTAGTACCTCCACTGCCAAAGACCGCCGTTAGCGGTGCAGCCAAATGGCTCACGCCAAGGAAGGCCGTTATTCAGCTAAGTGCGCGCCACAAGTCCGATGACCATTTATGGTTTAGCTTCTTCCATGAAGCGGCGCATATTCTTCTTCACAGCAAGAGACAAATTTTTGTTGACGAGGTTTATGGAGAAGACGCGGGGTTGGAAGCAGAGGCGAATGAGTGGGCATCCAACATCCTGATCCCTCAACGTCCGTGGGAGCAATTCATTGCCGCACTGCTGTTCAGTGAAGTGGCCGTTCGGGAATTTGCCGATGAGCAGGGGATTGCCCCGGGTATCGTGGTCGGCATGCTTCAGCACCGACGGCTTCTTCCCTGGACGCACCTGAACGGCCTGAAGGCCAGGTTAAGCTGGAGGACAATGGATTAGTGCCCCACGGAGACGCGGTGATCCGCGATACCGAGCAACCTGTGCTGGGCCAGGTACCTCGAACACCACTCCCGTATGAAAGGCAAACCCAACATGGTACCGTCTGCGAGTCAGCCTCCCCAATATGAATGCGAAGATGACTACATCCTTTCCTTCCTACTCTGACCTGGGCCCCAGTTGACAAGGCACAGATATTCGTGTATTCGTGTATTCGTGTTATCCATACAGAAAGGTCTATTCCTATGGCATTGAAAGATCTCGTCGCACAGAAAGCTAAGCTGACCGAGGACGCAATTGAGTCGATCATCTCCGATTACGTCCGCTACGACACTGACGAGCGCGAAACCGTCTTTACGCCAAACGCAACAATGCTTTCGAGCAGGGCGAAGATACTAATCTTCCTCGTCGCCCAGCAAGGTTGGCAATTTGTCCTGGACGAAGCAATTGACGTAGAGGTGGCACCTTCGCGTATGGAAGAGTTGCTGGGGATACAAGGCGGTAGCCTACGGCCGGTGCTGAAGGACCTGAAAGACCGAAATCTTCTGACAGCGAGATCGGGGAAATACACAATCCGTCCTTCGGCCCTGGATGCGATCAGGCTGGAACTTGGCCGAAAGGACAGCGTTTCGAACCCCTCAAAAAAAAGCACCAGTCACAAGAAGCGATCTAACAAGAAGAATCCAAACGATTCTCATGCCGAAACCACGACAGACCTGAACGGTGAGTCGGAACTCAAGCAAACGCCAACAAGGAGTGCGAAGGGTTCAACACAACCAGGTCACCGCCCCGGAGCCGTCTTCGATGAAGTCCTGACCGACGGTTTCTTCGACGTTGGAAGGACCCTGGGTCAACTGGAGGAGCGCTTTCATGAGCGTGGCATTATTGTCAAACAGACGAGCCTTCCAAAGTACCTTCTGAAAGCGGTTCGGGACAGTCGCCTCAAGCGCAAAAAGGAAGAGGTAAACGGAAAGCATGTATGGGTCTACACAACTGCCAATTGGGGAATTATAAAGAACAGTTGATGGCACTGATTTGCGCCGGTAGATTAGAGGGGCGAACCTAGCCCTCTTGGGCAGCGGGCTTCTCCTCCGCTGCCCGCTCTTTGTTGATCTTCCTATCAGCCGCCCGGAACATCGCCCGTGCCAGCACGCGCGGATCCTCCGGCATCGGGCGGTGTTCGGGCTTCGGTCTCTTGGCGGGCTTCGTAGGCATCACGCCACACTACCACCAGCGGCCCGTCAGGTCAAAGGTCAGAAGCACCACCCCCGCCGTCGTCCGCCGTCATAGGGACGGCCGTGGCCTTGCCGGATTAGCAGTTCGGTCAGGTCCTGAAGTCGCAGCCGCTACCGCTCTTTCAAGACAAAGCCATGTTGCACAAGGCAGGCTTGGTTGTAGCGAAGGAGCACCGGGCCCCCTTCAGTGGCGGTCCGGTCCATTGCTTCCATCATGCATTGCATCCGGATGCGCTCCTCTTCTGCTTTCTCCATAGCAACAGGAGCGATCACAACAATCCTGGGAGGATCCCGCCATATTTGCGGAACGATTATGATTGCGACCAACCCTAGCCAGTAAACAATGAAGGCTAGATCTTCTCCCTCGAAGCTCCCCTTAAGGGAAACTTTACATGCTATCCATCCGCTAGTGAGGAGAGAAGTCAGGATCCATATCCAGGAAGGAAGTTCTGAGAGCCATTCCATGCAAGCCTCATCTATGTTGGGGGATTATCACCGACCGCAGCCGGGGTTGGTGATGCAGGCGGGGTGACCAGTTCCTACTCGGAAAGTAGGGGTTCACCGTTGCCGTAGCGGGCCATCGCTTTCCTCAATTCTTCCGAGAAGATACCCTTCCATCGTTCAGGCGTCAACTCGCTCCGCGTCTCCGGTACCCGCTTGAGAGATTCAACTAGTGTGTTGCCGTGGTCTAGGATGCTGTTGATCAACTCCCGCCGGACATTCCACGATTTCGGATACAGTCCTGTGTTTCACCCATTGGAGCCTTCCTTCCCTGGTTTAGGTTTATCAGAACACGCCGCTACCCGCGACGGGCACGTCCTTGTCCGGGCTGGCGATCAGGTCCTGGAGCCGCAACGGCTTCCCGGTGAACCCGCAGGCGACGGCGCGCATCTGCTCCAGGGTGTCCCTAGACCGGACGTTGTGCCGCCCGGCGAACTCGTTGACGTAGCGCTGAAGATGCTTGGCGCATATCTTGTGGTAGGTGCCCTTGTAGCCGCGCTTGAGCAACGACCAGAAGGACTCGATGCCGTTGGTGTGAGCGCCATGCCGTCCACGTACTCGCCCACGCTGCGCTTGACGGTCTGGTGATTCGGGAGACTCCGGTAGGCCCGTGTTCGTCGGTAAAGACCCGTGCCCTCGGGGCCGTCTGGTATGGCACGACGCCCTGGAGGGTCTGGCGGTCCGTGCTGTTCACGACGGCCGCGCTGACCGTGTTGCTGTCCCGGTCCCTCATCCCCACCGCCGCAGCCTTGCCGACCGGCCCGCGGGCCTTGAGCTTCTTGGAGTTGTGCTTGTTCCGCTCTTTGCCGCCCATGTAGGTCTCGTCCACTTCCACCGAACCCAGGAAAGGCTTACCGCCGTCCATGTTCCATGCTTCGCGGATGCGGTGAATCATGAACCACGCGGTAGGCTGCGAGACCTTCAAGTCGCGGTGCATCTTCATCGAGGAAACGCCCTTCAGGTCCGTGGTCATCAGGTACACGGCGACCACCCACTTGCGGAGCGGGAGCTTGCTGGATTCCATAGGCGTTCCGACCTTGACGCTGAAGTACTTGCGGCAGTCCGGCAGCGGTAGGGCATAGGCTTCTCATTGGGAGCCTCGTGGGTGTCCTCGGAACCGCAGTGCCCGCAGTACCGGCCAGCTGCCTACCGGGCACCCTCGAACCAGCGACAGGCCGCTTCGTCCGGGACATCTCGAACAACTCGAATACCGAAAGCCCCTCTCTGTAAGCCTTGCCCGGTGCTTGCTGGTTACCCATTGCATACTCCCTTGAGTTGATTTAGAGAACCTACAGGATCACGGAGCGTATTCAAGTATTCTTTACCCGTCAGTTGCAAAACGCCCTCTTGAAGAGCCCGCTCAGGCCGTCCTACAAAGGCTCTCCGGTGTCATACGGCAAATAGCTCAGGCTCACCATCTGTGAAGCTAAGCCACAGCCGCCCGTGAGATAAAATCGAGGGGGGTTGTTGCGACATTTTTTCGAACAAAACGAGGTGAGCTCAAGGATGTGGTCTCCGAAACTGATATAATCATCGTTGGTATCATCCCAATACCCGATGAAACGGAGACCACGAAATGAAACTTAGCAGAACCGCGGTTCGAGGTAAAGCCACGCTGGGCATGGAGGTTCGATTCGAGCCGCAGAAACTGACATCGTATTCGGGGCTCATCCTCTTTCAGTGCTTCTTTTCCCACCTGGGTCTCAAGGAGCGGCTGGGGCGGTGCTTCCGCCACCTGAAAGCCAATCCGATCTACGGTCACCACGTCGTGTTGCTGCTGCTGGTGGTGCATCTCATCATCGGACACCGACAGTTGCAAGACTTGGCGTACTACCGGGATGATGAACTGGTCCGGCGGTTGCTTGGGCTGAAACGCTTGCCGGACGTGTCTACCGTGAGCCGCTCGCTGAAGAGTGCCGACGCGTGCAGCGTCGACAACGTCCGCGCCGAGTCGAGAACGGTGGTCATCGAGCGCCTGGTGGCCGAAGGTTTCGCGACTATCACCCTGGACTTCGACGGCTCGGTCTTGAGCACCGGGCGCCACGCCGAGGGCACCGCGGTGGGGTTCAACAAGAAGAAGAAAGGGGCGCGCAGCTACTACCCCCTGTTTTGCACCGTGGCCCAGACCGACCAGGTGCTCGACGTGCACCATCGGCCGGGAAACGTCCATGACTCCAAGGGCGCCGATGCCTTCATCCAGGGCTGTGTGTGCACCGTGCGCGCAAGCCTGCCCCGGGCCAGGATCGAGGTGCGCATGGACAGCGCCTTCTTCAGCAGGGATATCGTCGACCGGCTTCACTCCCTGGGTGTCACCTTCACCGTCTCGGTGCCCTTCGAGCGCTTGGCCGAACTGAAGGGGATGATCGAAGGCAGACAACGATGGCGGCCCATGGCCAATGGACTCGGCTACTTCGAGACCCGCTGGAAGCCCAAGTCCTGGAACACCCGCTATCGCTTCGTCTTCATCAGAAAACCCGTCCGATACCAGGACAAGGAGGAAATCCAACTCGACCTCTTCAAGCCGGTCTCCCATGGGTACGAGTTCAAGGTCATCGTCACCAACAAGAGAATCCGCCCACGCAACGTGGCGCTCTTCCACGAAGGACGGGGATCCCAAGAGGGTATCTTCGCCGAGTTGAAGTCCCACTGCCAAATGGGCTACGTGCCCGTCAAAACACGCGTCGGGAACCAGTTGTACATGTTCGCCAGCATCCTCGCTCACAACCTCACCCGCGAACTCCAGATGCGAATCCACCCCCGTGAGCGTTCCACCACAGCCAAGCGCCCCGCCCTGTGGTGCTTCCGCGAAATCGGAACCCTGCGCCGTACCCTCATTCAACGAGCCGGACGTATCATTCGCCCCGCCGGCAAGCTCATCCTGTCGATGAATACCAATCCGAATCTCGAAGCAGAACTGCGTCACGCCCTCGCAGCCCTCACGCCCCGCGCCTGACTCTTAAATTCAGCCGTGGTTTTTGCAACAATCGAGTTTATAATTCCCGCCAATTGAGCAAGGAAGCTGGCGCGTGATATCTAAGACCGATCTCAAAACTTGGCTTCATCGCGATATTTCTCGTCTAGACAAGCTGCTCGTGGTCCTCGCAACATTTGTTGAGGGCTGCCAAGTCCACGAGATTGGTGTGCGGGCGGCCGAAGGCGGCATGCGTATTCCGAAGACGTGGAACGTATCCAATATTCTTCGGAGATCTAAAGGGCTCGCAATCCGCACGCCGAGCGGTTGGGAAATTACTGAAACAGGCCTGGAACGGCTTCGTCAGCTCGGTTTACCAATCGGAAACTCGGCTCAGGCCAAAGTCGCCACAGAGCTTCGGGAGGAACTCGCAAAGATCGGCAACCCCGATACCTACGCCTTTGTCGAAGAGGCGATCAAGTGTTACGAGGCCCATCTCTTTCGATCGGCTATAGTAATGTCGTGGCTCGCGGCCGTCGATGTCCTTCGGCAACACGTATTCGTCAACCACTTGAAGGCGTTCAACACGGAAGCGAAACGCGTTGACTTAAAGTGGAAGACAGCAAAAACCACTGACGACCTCGGGCGAATGGGAGAGGCAGATTTTCTTGACCGCATAGCTGCGATCTCTGTGATTGGGAAAAACGTAAAGGCCGAACTAGCAGCCTGCCTCAACCTCCGGAACGGCTGCAGTCACCCGAATTCGCTAAAGATCGGAGCGAACGCCGTCACCTACCATATCGAGCTCCTACTCTTGAATGTGTTCAAACCGTTCTCGACGTGAGAACATACGCATATTCTGGCAGTTTCCGATCATCGCCCCGTACATAGGTCGTGTCAACCCGTGACACTCCGTAGCACGTGTGGGTGTTTGCTCCCTGTGTTTATCGGGAACACGAGTCGCCGACGCGAAACTGTTCGAGATCACCCTCCCATCCCGGCCCACCGAGACGCCGTGCCCCATGTATATTGAAAGGCTCTTGTGCGAGCGCTCGTAGCGCAAGGTTCACAGCTTCCCGCTTGGTAGACAGTCCATAACGGCGCATGACTTCCGTGCACGCCTCATCGTCGATGTTGACGGTAGTGCGTGACATACAGCTATCCTACGGCTCGAACCGGCTGAACACCTTCTCCGCATTACCTCCCAGAATCCCGGCCTTCTCCTCCTCCCTCAGCCAGTCCATCTCCTCGATGAGGGGCTTGACGTCGTCGTACCAGCGGCCGGTGCGGGGGTTGGGCTTGGAGCCGGCGCCGGGACGTTCGCTGCCGAAGAGACAGCGGTCGGGCTTGGCGACCTTGAAGAGCAGCTCCAGGGACTCGGTGTTGTAGAGGGCAGAGTCGAAGTAGAGCTGGCGCAGGCGCTCGTCGAAGTTCTCGGTGTTGTTGGGGCCTCGGAGTTGGGAGCGCCAGCGCCCCACCTGGTAGGGCACCGAACCGCCGCCGTGGGAGATGATGAGCTTCAGGCCGGGGAAGTTGGTGAAGACGTTAGAGCTCAGCAGCGAGAGGATGGCGATGCTCTCCTCGGTGATGAAGTGGCCGTGGAACGACTCCCGCTGGTTCCGGCAGCTCGCAGAGTGGACCAGACCCGGGATGTCCATGGCGACCATCTTCTCGTAGAGCGGATACCAGTACTCGTCGCCCATGCCGGGGGTGAGTCCGTCTCCCTCTCCGGGGTCGGGGTTGATCATGATGCCCACCATGCCCAGCTCGTTGATGCAGCGGTCGATCTCCTCGAAGGTGTTCTCGGGGCCGACGCCGGCGTTCTGCGGCAGGCCGGCGATGCCGCGGAACCGGGTGGGCTCGACCTTGACCTGGAGCGCGATGGCGTCGTTGACGGCCTCGCAGTACCAGCGGACGATCTTCTCGGGCTTCTCGGAGTGCATCATGGTGTAGGGGCGGGGCGAGATGAAGGCCATGTCCGTGCCCACCTGGTCCAGCACCTCGGTGTGCTTGTGGCCGTTCCAGGTGGCCGTCTTGATGCTTTCCTCGGTGACGGGAGACTTGCGCTTGCCGTGAAAGCCCCGGCTGTTGATGAGGCTGGCCTGGTAGCGGCTCAGCTCCTCGCCGGCGACGATGTGGTTGTGGATGTCGATGATCACAGGTTGTCTCCTTCTCGTTTCAATTCCGAAGAAACCTCGCCTCCCGCGATTGCGTGGCAGCGTTCCGGCGGCGCGTGAACCGCCACCGTCTCGCCCGCCGCCAGTGTGGTGGAGGGGTGCACCTTGACGCGCATGTCCAGGCCGGACAGGGACAGGGTGCAGTCCAGCATCTCGCCCACGAAGACCACGGATTTCACCTCGCCGCACACCACGTTCCCTGAGTTTCCCGTGCTCTCCGGTTGAACCACCGCATCCTCCGGGCGGATCATCAGCGACACTTGGTCCCCTCCCCGTAGCCCGCCGGACAGCGTGCAGTCGAAGACGCCCACCGATGTCGCAACCCGCCCCATGTGGCCGTCGTCCACGGACTCGATGCGGCCCGGGATCAGGTTGGCGACGCCGATGAACTGGGCCACGAACCGGCCCGCCGGGTGCTTGTATATCTCCAGCGGCGAGTCTTCCTGCATGATCTCGCCGGTGCTCATCACCGAGACCCGGTCGGCCATGGTGAGGGCTTCGAGCTGGTCGTGGGTGACGTAGATGCTGGTGATGTTGAGCCGCTTGGTGATGTCGCGGATCTGCATCCGCATCTCCTCCCGGAGCTTGGCGTCCAGGTTGCTCAGCGGCTCGTCGAGCAGCAGCACGCTGGGCTCCCGAACCAGCGCCCGGGCCAGGGCCACCCGCTGCTGCTGGCCGCCGCTCAGGAACGGTGCCGGCCGGTCGGCCAGGTCCTGAAGCTGGGTCAGCTCCAACGCCCGCATGACCCGTTCCCGCACCTCCCGGCGCGGCGGCCGGCTTCCCTGACCGTGCACCAGCGGAAACGAGACGTTGTGGAACACGTCCATGTGCGGCCAGATGGCATAGGACTGGAACACGATGCCGAAGTCCCGCTTGGCCGGCGGGACGTTGATCCCGTCGGCGTCCGAGAACACCACCTGGTCGCCGATCTGGATCACGCCGCCGGTGGGCTCCTCGAAACCCGCGATGCACCGCAGGGTCGTGCTCTTGCCACACCCGGACGGCCCCAGGAGAACGTAGAACTCCCCTTCCTCGACCTGGAAGTCGATCCCGGCCAAGGCGCGGACAGACTCCCGCTCCGCGGTTTCATAGACCTTTTCGAGACTGCTGACCCGTATCATTGGCAGTTCCTGGCGCCGGCCTCCACCTCACCCCAACGGCACGTCGAGAAATGCGATGAAGGACACCAGTCCGACGAGGGTCACGAAGGTGGCCCCGGCGTAGTTCAGCGTGGTGCGCAGGACGGCGGCGCCCCGGCTTCCGCCCGACCGCTCCATGAACTGCATGGCGAACTGCCGAGCGAGAATGACTCCGACTCCCACCGCGCAGATCGACAGCCCGATGCCGAGCGACATCGCGGCCACGAGCAGGAACCCCGGGTAGATCATGTCGTTGGCCACCGCATACAGCATGATCAGGACGGCTCCCGGACAGGGCACCATGCCCGCCGCCAGGGCCAGCATGCCTCCTTCGAGCCTGCCGCCGTGGCTGTGGCCGTGATCGTGGCCATGGTCGCCGCCGCTGCCGTGGCCGTGCGAATGCTCATGGTCGTGGCCATGTCCATGACCGGACCCGCCGGCGGCGACCGCACCCCCTGACGTTCGCGCGGCCTGATACATCATGTACAAACCGATGCCGACGATGATGAGAAAGCTTGCGGCGCGCACACCCGGCACTTCGGAAAGCCCGATCCCGAAGCCGGCCCGGAGGACCGTGTCGGCCAGCCAGACGATGATGATGGCCGCGATGACGTGGACGATCGCGACCTGCAGGGCCATGACCACGCCGCGCATCACCCGCGCTTCCCGGCCGAGGAAGTACGAGACGATGATGAACTTCCCGTGTCCCGGTCCGAACGCGTGGAAGATGCCGTAGGCGAACGCGATGGCGAGGCCGAGGAAGAACGCTCCGAGGTCGTCACCGCGCTCGATGGCTTTCATGTGGATCGCGATCTGGGTGTTGGCGCGGCGTTGGAAATCCTTGATGTATTCGGTGAGCGTCGCGAACGCGCCGCCGTCGTCCTCGACGATTTCGATTTCCGGCGTTACGCCCGTGGTCTGAGAAACCGCGGGCTGTGTGACAAACAGACCCGCGATCAACCCGATGCCTGCCAGCGCCAGCCATGCGGCCAGCCTCGGACTGCGGTTCCTGCGCTGTTGTTGGACCGTCACGGTTCAGCCTCCGCACTTGAGGGTCACGGGCCGGGGATGGCCGGACTGCTCACCCCTGCCGCGCTGGACCCGAAACTTGCAGCCTGGCTTCAGCGCGCCCATCACCCTCAGGAAACCCGACGGGGCGAAGCTGAAGTCCACCTCGTTCTTGTGATCCAACAGGCTGACGATTACGGGATCTTCACCCGGATCGGCGGGCGGTGCGACCGGCACGGAGAAATCGATGACGAGCCGTTTTTCCGCGATTCTCGCCGTGAAGCGGTCGATCTCGTGGCCCTCGCGTTTTCCGCCTCCCGCCCACACGTGCACGTGGTAGTCGGACGCGCCCAGCGGATCGAACATGCCGGCACGAAGCGCCCGCATCTCCGGCCGCGTGAAGAAGCCGTCGCCGTCGCGGTCGTAGGATCGGATGGTGTGGGAGCTGTAGTAGTCGTCGAACTCCCACGTGAACGCGAGCCCCTTGACCTGATGGTCCTCGAACTCGAACGTCATCCTGGCCTCGACCCACACGTGTGGGTTGGCGCGCGCCTGCGGCGCCGCCAGCGAGAAGGCCAGGAGCAATGCGGACAGAGCCGTGGTGAAGGCGCGCAGCATCCTTCCAGGATTCGGCATGTGACCCTTCATGTCAACACGACGGAAGGCTACAGCTCGCGCCCGCCCGCCACGCTCCCGCCCAACCGCCGGGCCAGGACGCTCAAGGCGGTGACCACCACCACCAGCAGGACGGACAGGGCGGACGACGTGCCGGGGTTGCCGGTGTCCCACAAGTGCCAGAGGTACACGGACAGCACCATGCTGTCGGGACCGCGCAACAGCATGGCGATGGACATGACCTTGAAGCTCAGGATCAGCACGAACAGGAAGCCGTTCACCAATGCCGGGAGCAGCAGCGGGAACCAGACGAACCGGAGCGTGGTCCAGAAGCCGGCGCCGCTGCCCCAGGCGGCCTCTTCCAGCTCCTTGTGCACCTGCACCACCGCGGCGTTTGTGAAGCGGGTGCCGATGGGCAGGTAGTTGACGACGTAGGCCAGCACGATGATCCAGATGGTGTTGTACAGCGGGTTGGGGAACGACAGGAACACCACCAGGAAGGCGACGCCGATGACCATGCCCGAGACCGCGTAGGGCAGGAACACCACCACGTCCAGCACCTTCCGGCCGGTGATGTTGGTGCGGTAGACGAACCACGAGCACAGGATCGCCAGGAACATGATGGCGATGCTGCTGATGCCCCCCAGGAGCAGCGTGTTGGAGGCGACGTTCAGCAGCGCCGGAGAAGCGAACAGCTCCCAGTAGTTCTCCAGGCTCACGGCCGACAACGCCTTCCACGAGGGCGGCCGGTAGTAGGGCAGCAGCGAGCTCCATACCAGGATCAGGAGCGGCAGCACGGCCGCGAACACGAAGTAGAAGCCGACGAAACCCCAGGCCGGCCACATCCACCTGCCCAAGGGCATGACTCGGGGCCGGTAGCCCTTGCCCACCACCACGGTGTAGCGCTCGGAGTGCCTCAACTGGCGCTGGTAGAACAGGATCGCGATCAGCGTCACCACCACCAGGGTCATGCTGTAGGCGAACCCCAGCCCGTAGTCCGGCGGGAAGGCGCCGCGTATGGAGTAGTAGATGGTGGTGCTGAAGACGAAGATGCCCGAGCTGAAGCCCAGCAGCATGGGGATCTCGAAGGCCTCGATGCCGCGCACGAAGAGCAGGATGGCGACGCCCGCCAAGCCGGGCTTGAGCAGCGGCAGCAGCACCTTGGAGAAGGTGGTCCAGGTGGACGCGCCGCTCCCCAGGGCGGCCTCCTCCAGCGACGGGTCCATGCGCCGGATGGTGCCGGCGATGAGCAGGAACGCCAGCGGGCTCATGCTCACGCCCTCGACCCAGATCATGGCCGGCAGCGAGTAGGCGCTCAGGATCGGGCCGTCCAGGCCGAGCCACCGGCCGACCTGATTGATGACCCCGATACGCGGCGACAGGAGAAAGATCCACGCGATGCCCTTCACCACCGACGGCATGATCAACGGGATCATCACCATCATGGGGATCGCGTCGCGCCAGCGCATGTCCGTGCGCTCCGCAAGGAACGCCAGCACGCCGCCCATGCACATGGCCAGGATCATGGAGCCGACGGCGAACCACAGCGAGTTGAAGAGCATCCGGAAGGTCGCCGGGCTGCTGTAGGCTTCGATGTAGTTGTGGAGGGTAAGGCCCTTGAGGCTGAACTCGATATCGCCGATCGATGCGCTGCGGAAGCTGTTCACCACCAGCAGGCCCAAGGGCACGATGACGAGCACGCCGATGACGACGGCGATGCTCCAGAAGGCCACCAGCCGGAGATCGACGGTACGGCCCCAGGAGGGCCTGACGCCGTTCGTGCCGGGCGTGATTGCGGTGCCGTTCATGGATCGGCCCGCGGGCCGTGAGCGTTGCGGCTACACGGCCCGCGGGATCGGAAACGCTACTTGATCCCCAGCAGCTTGAAGAAGAAGTCCTCGGACTTCTTCAGCACCGCGGGTGTGTAGATCTTGGCCGCGGTGTCCGGCTCCACCAGCGCCGCGTTCTTCTCGGTGGCGCCGCCGTCCACCAGAATCTTGGCCAGCTTGCCGGACTTGGCGTTCTTGTTGACCACCACCTTGGCGCTCACCACGTCGGTGTACTCGTACTGGCCCTCCGGCGACATCAGGTAGTCGATGAGCAGCCAGGAGCCCGCCGGGTTCGGCGCATCCTTCATGATGGCGAAGGAACGGAACGTCATGGGGAACTTCGGGAACGCGATCATCTCCACCGGAGCGCCCTTGGCTTTGAGCTTCGAGTAGGTGCCCAGGGCCGGGAACCAGAAGATGCCCACGTCGCCGGCCGCCACCCGCTTGGTGCCGCCGGCGTAGCCCCGCCCGATGGCGGGCTTCTGGTTCTTCACCATCCTGGTGAAGAAGTCGAAGCTCTTCTCCCAGTTGAGATTGTCGGTGCTGCCCCAGAGCCACGCCATACGGGACGGAAACTCCTCGGCGGAGCGCGACAGCAGCACCAAGCCCTTGTACTTGGCCGAGGTCATGTCGTCCCAGTTCCTGGGCACGTCCGCGGGCTTGACCAGGTCGGTGTTGTAGATGCCCTGGACACGCGGGTTCATGAAGGCGTCGACGTACTGCCCGTGCCTGGGCTGGGTGTTGCCGATCATGTCCTTCATGTGGGGATAGTCGTAGCCTTTCAGGAGCCCCTTCTGCGCCAGCGACTCGGTGCCGCTCTCGTCCACCCCCACCATGTCGATGGTGAGCTTTCCGGCCTTGGCCTCGGTCACCACCCGGTTGACGGTCGCCGAGGTGTTGGCGTCGAACGCCTTGACCTTGAGCCAGGGGTACGCCTTGCGGAATCCCTTGAGCCGGTCCCGGAACTCGGCGGCGTTGCTGCCGGCCACCACGAACTCGCCCTCCTTCTTGGCCTTCTCGATCATCTTGGCGCGGATGTGGTCCATCGCGAAGGCGGAGCCGGCGAAGGCGACGAGCGCTACCAGACTGGTCAGTACCAGCACTCTGTTCATTGTGTCCTCCTTGAGTTTGTTCTGCTGAGATTCAACCTTTCCGCCGTCCACCCTCCTGGATTCCGGCCTTCGCCGGAATGACGGGGACGGGCATCGGCGTCGTTTTTAATCGCACGGCACCTGCCGCTTCAGCAACACCTCACGTTTCTCGGCCGAGGACTGGAGCATGGCGAGGCAGACCTCCAGGGTGGCCTCGCCCCAGCGGCCGTCGTGGAACACCGGGCGCCCTTGTACCACGGCCCCGTAGAGTTCTTCCACCTCGGCCTCGCGTCCCCGGCGGCCCACGGTGAAGTCGATCTCCCGGCGCCCGTCCTCGCCGTAGACGATGAGCCCGTCGGGGGACTGGCGGATGTCGCCGCGCTCGCAGGACACCAGGGTGAGGCCGAAGAACGGCTGGCGCCGGGGGCCGTGCCAGACGTGGCTGAACTCCCCTTCCCGGGCGCTGCCGTAGCGCATATCTTCCTTGAGTTGCTCTTCCTCCGCGGCGTTGCCGATGCTCCTGAGGCGCCAGCGCACCTTGAGGTTGTGCTCCGGGTCCCTTGGCTGACCGCCCTCGCCCACCCAGTCGAACAGCTCGGCGGTGTCGAAGAAGCCGTAGCCGTTATACACGAGCGTCGCCGGGACGCCGTCCTCGAACTCCAGATAGCAGATGTAGCTGCCCTCGTGGGGCCGCTCGGGGTCCCAGATGCCGGTGGTGGCGCGGACGCTCCTGAGCATCCCACCGCCGATGAGCCGGACGATGTCCACGTGGTGGGGGCCCTGGTTCAGCACCACGCCGTGGCTGGTGGCCAGCTCGTGGCTCATGCGCGGGCGGTACATGAACTCGTTGAAGTTCCAGGAATGGAGCATGCGGAGCTTCCCCAGCTCGCCGCTCCTGACGATCTCGCGGATCTTCCGGATGGGCGGATCGAAGCTGTGGGTGTGGCCGCACAGGAGGACGGTGCCGCTCTCCTCCGCGGCGCGGTTCATGGCCTCGCACTGCTCGATGGAGAGCGCCATGGGCTTCTCCACGATGGCGTGCTTGCCGTGGCGGGCCGCGGTGACCACGTGCTCGGCGTGAAGCTCGTTGGGCGTGGCGATGTAGACGAAGTCCACGTCGGGGCTGGCGCACAGGGCGGCGACGCTGTCATAGGTGGCCGCGCCGTACTCCTGGGCGAACTTGGCCAGGGCGTCCTTGCGGATGTCGGTGGCCGCAGCGATCTGGATGTGTTCCACCTGCTGCAGCACAGGCAGGATCTGGGTGCTCGCCACGCCCAGCCCGGCCATGCCCATGCGCAGAACCCGCGACATGACTCAGATCCCGGGGAACGGGATGATGTCCCCGAACTTCTTGATGACCTGCTCCCGCAGCTCGCGGCTCGACCGGCTCACCCGCGGGAACTTGTCGCGCCACTCGAAGGGGCGCACCGCGCAGATCAGCGCCCGGCTGTTGGTGTGGTCTCCCGACTCGCGCTTGTCCGGCGGCATGCGCGGGTCCAGCGGAGTGCTCCAGGCGCTGTCGACCAGATCGATGTTGGTCTTGGGGTCGACGCGGGTCATCATCGCCCAGATGACTTCCTTCAGGTTGCTGGGGTCGATGTCGTCGTCCACCACCACCACGTAGCGGCCGTTGCGCGCGGCCGCCGAGGCGCTCAGCGCGGCCATGCCCGCCTGCTTGGCGTGCCCGGCGTAGCGCTGCTTGATGGCCACCACCACCATGAAGGACGTGTGGCTGTAGACCCCGGTGATGTCCTGGATGCCCGCGGCCTCGAGCTGGTCCCAGAGCACTCCCGACGACAGGTGCAGGTCCATCTTGATGGCGCCGGGCCACATGGGCGCGGCGTCCTCCAGGATCGGATCGTTGCGGTGGTAGAGCGCCTTGACGCGGATGACGGGCTGGTCCACGCCCGTGCCGATGGTGCCGCCGGAGTAGTAGCCCGGCCACTCGCCGAACGGCCCTTCCTCCCGGGCTTCCTCCGACGGAGGCGGGATCTCGCCCTCGATGGCGATCTCGGCGCTGGCCGGGATCGGCAGGCCCGTCACCGGACCGCGGATGTATTCCATGGGCCGGCCCATGAGCCCGCCCACCATCTCGTGCTCGGAACGCCCCCACGGCAGCTTCGAGTAGGAGGTCATGAACACCAGCGGGTTCTGCCCGAAGGTGGCCACCGCCGGGCAGCTCTTGCCCTGCTCCCAGTAGCGCATGCAGATGAGCCGCCCCTGCTGGCCCGGGCTCATCCACAGCCCCAGGAGATTGCGATCGTGGAGCTGCATGCGGTAGGTGCCGGAGTTGATGTAGTCGCTGTCGGGGTCGGCGTTCACCAGGCTGTCCGCGGTGCCCAGGTAGCGCCCGCCGTCGTGCTCGTGGAAGCGCGGCGCCGGGAACTTGAACAGGTCCACGTCGGCGCCGGTGAAGACGTTCTCCATCACCGGCGAGGAATCCACTTCCTTGGGCGCCAGCGGCTGGGCCGACTTCACCTTGCGCGCCGCCAGCCGCAGCAGCTCCAGCTTGGGCAGGTCGGTGGGCAGCCCCAGCGCCACGGCCACGCGCTTGTAGGAGGCATAGGGCAGGCTCAGCAGCCGGTAGCCCTGGGGATAGTCCTTGATGTTGTCGAAGATCAGCATCGGCGCCTGGGGGATCAGCTCGGCCGACGCCTCGACGATGGCGCCGATCTCGCGGTCCCAGTCGGCGCCGTTCACTTCGCGCCACTCGCTGACTTTCTTGGCTTCCTCGATGAAGCCCCTCAGGTCGTCGTAGACCGGATAGTGTCCCATCATCAGATCCTCGCTTCCGGTTTCGTTTGCATCGGTTGAGCCGTTCGTCCTCGCGTAGAGGCCGGTCACAGAGGGCGACCGCGGGTCGCCCCTGCCGGGCCTCGCGCCGCCTGATCCGTCGTGATCATTCGCGCACCACCGAGACCTCCGCGTTGACGCCGTTGCACTCCAGGTCCCGCAGGTAGCGGTCGTGGATGCCGGCGGGCTCCTCGTCGATCATGAGCATGTTCCACAGCGGGTTGGGGAAGCGGTCGCTGGTGTACTTGGGGCTCCGCCCGCGGATGGCGAAGTGGCGCATGGTGGTGTGGCCGGTGTTGAAATGCCCGTGGTACATGAGGTCGCCGGGCGAGTAGATGGTGCCGGGGCGGATCTCGTAGACCCCCTGCTCCTCGTCGCCCTCGCGCCACAGCATGACGTAGCCCTCGCCCTCGGTGACGATGAGGATGGCGCCGGGGCCGTGCCGGTGGAAATGGCTGCGGCTCCCTACCGGGAACTCCTGGATGTGGCAGCCGTAGGTGGTGTCCGCCAGCGTGAAGCGCATGATGCGCACGCCCTTCCCCTTCATCGGAAAGTCGTCCAGCGCGAACTCGTTGACGTCCGGGATCAGGTTGGTCTCCCAGCAACGGGTGGCCAGCCGCTTGTTGGCGCGGAAGTAGTCGTCTTCGTCGCGGAAGCGGTCCCGGAACACGAACGGGTTGCGGAACAGGAACTCCTCGTTGTGGAACATGTTGAGCAGGCGCGGACAAGTGGTGGAGGCCATCAGCCGCACCGGCTCCGTGCCGGACACGTTGAAGTGCCGGTAGGAAGCGTTCAGCGGGATGGCGAAGGCGGCCCCGGCGCTCCACTCGAAGGTCTTGCTCGGCACCCCTTCCTGCCACACCGACGTCGCGCCCTGGCCGTGGGCCACGTAGACGATGGCCTCGAACAGGTGCCGCTGCGCCAGCGTCTGCTCCCCCGGCGCGATCTCGCACACGTACGCGTCGGTGTCCTGCTGGTCGGCCATGTTGAGGTAGCACCCGCGCGCGCCCATGCGCGCCCAGGGCTCCAACTCCACCTCCATGATGTCGCGGATATGGTAGCCCGTGAGCACGGGAATCCCTTCCCCCTTCACGAACCGGTCGTAGGGAGTGGGGCCGAGGTCGATCCTTTCGCGGTGGGGCCTCATGTACTTATCGTGCCGTCTCCACTTCGACTATGGCCGATCCGGCGCTTGCCGGGATGACCCGTCGCACGCACGGCGCCAGCCCTCCTCATCTCAGGTTCAGCACCGGGTAGTCCGGCCAGCGTGGCGCTACCGTATGGTTGGCGCAGTCAGCAATCAGGTCCAGGGCCTGGAGGACAATCTGGCCCACCAGCGGCTGGCTCATGGGCGGCCCGACGATGCAGTCCGTGCTCATGAACCGGTCGCAGACGGTGATGGTAACAGGCCCGGCGATGGGCCGCTCCTCCTTCCTTTCATCGGCATAAGTGACGACAGCCGTCCGCCGGATTCTCAGCCCTAGCCGCTCGACGACGTTCTGCGGCAACACGGACATGGCTGCGCCGGTATCGATAATGGCGTCGACGTGGGTGTTGCGGATGCTGGCCTCGTCGCGCAGACCCTGCTCAAAGCTGCCCCGATCCACGGCATTTTCCAGTTCAACTTTCACGACGATCTCGCCCATTTCTCCTCCTGCGAATCCGTCCGGGCAATGTTCCCGTTCGGCGCATCCACCATGGCCCACTGCGCGACACAACCTTCCTTGCCCCTCACGGCATCGTCATTGTATCTTTGCCCAACGTAGCATGGAAGCAACCTCGACGGCATACACGACCGCATCCTTTCGCCAACACCGGCCGGTGCGGTGACCTCATGAAAGCTGCCGACCCATGGCGCGAATGACCCTGAGCTTCGTAACCGGCGACAACGAGCGGGTGAGCCCGCTCGTCGAAGGGGTCGTCCAGCCCGAGGGCGTGGAGCTGATCCCGACTCTCTCGGACCCTTCGGAGACGTTCTGGCGGCAACTCAACTTCGAGGAGTTCGATATCTCGGAGATGTCGCTGTCGTCCTACCTCATCGCCCGCTCGCGTGGCATGGACATGATGGCCATCCCGGTGTTTCCCTCCCGGCGGTTCATGCACACGCAGCTCTCGTACCACGTGGACTCGGGCATCGGCCGGCCAGAGGATATCACGGGCAAGCGCATCGGCGTGGGCGAGTATCAGCAGACCGCGGCCTTGTGGACCCGCGGCATCCTGGAGCACGACTTCGGCGTGTCCCAGTACAATGTCCACTGGTTCATGGAGCGGACCGACGAGTTGAGCCACGGCGGCGCCACCGGCTTCACGCCGCCCGAGGGCATCTCCTTCCAGCGGGTGCCGCCGGACAAGAGTCTGGCCTCCATGCTGGTGGCCAATGAGATCGACGTGGCCGCAGTGCACCGCGCCTTTCAGAAGGGCAGCAACATCATCGACCGCTCCACCCGAATCCGCGCCCGTGAAGGGGACTGGAGCAAGATCAGGCCGCTGTTTCCCGACCGGATCGCCGAGGGCAAGCGGTTCTTCGAGCAGCACCGCTACATCCCGGCCAACCATGCCTACATCATCCGGGGCGACATTCACCGGAAGCACCCTTGGCTGGCGTTCAACCTGTACAAGGCGTTCGTTGCGGCCAAGGAGGTGGCTCAGGACCGGCTGGCTGCGAGTATCCCCACCGCGCTGGTATTCGGGCAGGAGTATCTGGCCAAGACCCGTGCGATATTCGGTGACGACCCCTATCCGTACGGGATCCGCGACAACCGTGAGATGATCGAGACCATCATCGACTATTCGTATGAGCAGGGGCTGACCAAGGAAAAGGCCAAGCTGAAGGATCTGTTCGCACCCAGCACACTGGACCTATAGGAGCCTGTTCGTGTCATCGAATTGTAGCGTAGGGACGACCCGCCGGGTCGAGACGTTGACACGGAACGGCCCGTTTCCATGAGACGACCATGTTGAGCGCCGAAGAGAATGAACGACTGACACGGGTGGGTCCGGGAACCCCCACCGGTGAGTTGCTGCGTCGCTACTGGCACCCGGTGGGCACCAGCGAGGAGCTGGCGAAGAACCCGGTCAAGGGCACGCGCATCCTCGGGGAATCGCTGACCCTGTTCCGTGACCGCCAGGGACGCCTCGGCTTGGTCTCGCAACGCTGCGCCCACAGGGGTGTGGACCTCCGGCACGGCATCCCGGAGCAGGAAGGACTGCGCTGCCCCTACCACGGCTGGATGTACGACACCGCCGGACAGTGCATCGAGCAGCCCGGCGAGTCGCCTGAGCACCAGTTCAAGGAAACGGTGCGGCTCAAGTCCTATCCGGTGCAGGAGTTGGGCGGCTTGGTCTGGGGCTACCTCGGCCCCGCCCCCGCTCCGCTGCTGCCCCGCTGGGACCTCTTCGTCATCGACAACGTCTTCCGGCAGATCGGCGCCACCATGCTTCCATGCAACTGGCTCCAGTGCCAGGAGAACGCGGTGGACACCATCCACACCGAACACCTGCACGGCCGTTTCGGCCAGTATGTGCTGGAACGCCTCGGCAGCACGGACGAGCGCCAGATCGCCCGCTTCAACCGGGTCGGCCGCCACCACGTGAAGATCCGTTTCGAGCGGGTGCCGGTGGGCATCCAGAAGTACCGGCTGCTGGAAGGCGAAACCGAGGACGCGGAGGGATGGCGCGTCGGCCACCCGCTGGTGTTCCCCAACTACGTCCGCATCGGCCAGCTCGGCTACGCCGAGTTCCAGATGCGCGTCCCGGTGGACGACACCCACACCTGGCACCTGGGCTACCAAGTCTATTTCCCGGGACCGGAGGCCGAGGCCCCCAGGCAGGACCCGGTGCCCACCTTCGAGGTCCCGATCAAGGACCTGCCCGACTTCGTGGCCGGCCAGGACCTGATGGTGTGGGCTTCCCAAGGCGAGTGCCTCGACCGAACCGCCGAGCGGCTGACCGAGTCCGACCGCGGCATCGTCATGTTCCGCCATCTACTCAACGAGCAGATCCAGGTGGTCCAGGACGGCGGCGACCCCATCAACACGTTCCGCGACCCGGCGGAGAACCAGTGCATCCGCCTGTCCATGGAAGACCGTGGCAGCATGGCCGACTACCAGCCCGGCGCCGTGCACTACATGAACACCGGCACCAACAGCCCCTATGTGGATGAGTTGGACGCGCTGCTGACGGCCGCGGCCCGGAAGGCCGGAAGAGGCTAGTAAGCGATCTCCTCCACCCGCTGCCGCGTGTGCTCCTTGATGGGCACGTCTGCGGGCACCACCTCGGACAACACCGCCATCTCCGGAAAGCGGTTGGACTCAGCGTCGCGCCGGACGCTGGGGGCCTCGCCGCCGTCCTGGACGTCGCGGATGCCGCTCAGGATGAGCTTGCGCGCGGCCACGATGGCCTTGTCGGAGGTCACAGGGTGCTCCTGGGTGCGGTCCTGCACCGGCCCTTCGCCTTCGGTGACGCAGAGGTCCTGGGCCTGGAAGTTGAAGCCGATGCCGCTGAAGGACTTGTCCCGCATCATGTCCCGGTCCTGCTGGTAGCGGTTGGCCTTGCTGCGGATCAGCCGGTAATCCTCCGTCATTTCCGAGCGGTCCCGCAACGCCACCTCCCGGCTGATGGGCTTGCTGCGGCTGTACACGAACACGAACTTCCAGTGGTGGGTGTCGTCGATGGGCACGTGCCAGTTGATCGAGTAGCCGTCGCCGCCGGTCTGGCCCGGGAACGCGCTGAAGTTGGGCATGACGAAGTAGGACACCCGCAGATACGTCTTATCGTCCGGGAGCCGCCGGGTCGTGTAAATCCGTACCCCGAACTCCTGAAGCTCGACGTCGATGGTGGGGGCGTTGTCCCGGCCGAAGAGGCTGTTGGGCGAGGAGTTGCCGCCGCGCACCACGCGCTGCCTGTCGCGCTCGCTCTCCTGGAGGTTCCGGTGCAGGAATGACAGGTGCACCGGGTCGATGTTGCCCTCGTTGGCCTGCAGGAAATTGCATTCGTGGTAGATCTTGCTTACGAAAACGTGCTCCGGGGCAGCGGCCAGGAACTCGAAGTTGCGCAGCAGCGGCGGCTCGCCGCCGCCGAAATACGCGAAGATGACCCCCACGCGTTCCTGGCAGGGATAGGCGGGCTGGCGGACGGCGTCCCGGTGCTTCCCCCCTTCCGGCTCGCCCGGCTGATCGAGGCAGTTGCCGTCCACGTCGTAGAGCCAGCCGTGGTAGATGCACCGGAGCCCGCCGTCCTCCACCCGGCCGTAGCTCAGGTCTGCGCCCCGGTGGCAGCAATGGATGCCCAGGAGACCGGGCCGACCCTGGTCGTCGCGAAAGAGCACCAAGTCCTCGCCGAAGAAGCGCACCGGCAAGGGCGCGCCGCCGGGCTTCAGCTCCTCGGACAGGGCCACGGGCTGCCAGTAACGCCGCAGCAGGGTGCCGCAGCCCGTACCCGGCGCGGTGGACGTCAACAGCCTGTTTTCCTCCGCGGTCATCATGGCGCGTTCACTCCTTCGGCGGGTTTCGATCCATTGCCGATCCTCGATCAGGTGGTCGCCTCTTCGTCCTCCCACACGGTCCCGCATCTCGTGACCGACGGCACATCCCACACCGCAAAGCCCATGGCGCAACCCACGTTGCCTGCCGACCTGTAGAGCGGCTGGTAGTCGATCATTCTCGCAGGCGCTCCCGCCAGCGCCGCAACCACCATCCAGCAGCGGATCTCCGATGTGCCCCGCACCAGCACGTCGGCGGGTATGTCTCCGAGGGTGTCCATGTCGGCGGCCTCCAACGCAGCGATCACCTTGCGGTCCAACTTCTCGTCGATCCTCGTATGGCTGAGGCCGCCGGAGGCCAGCACCGCCACCCTGGCCGCCTCGTCGTTGGCGGCCAACACCCCGCGCAGCGCCCTGCCGAACTCGACGCAACGCCGGGCCGACGGCGCCGGCGGATAGTAGGTGTTCACCATCACCGGCAGGATCGGGATGTGGCCGTCCGACGCCAGGAACTTGAGCGGTCGCGCGAAGGCGTGTCCGAGGCCGCCCGGATGCCTGAGATTCCGGGACCAGGCCACGTCGAACCCCTCTTCCATGAGCCCTTCCACCAGGGTCTCCCCCAGCCGCTGGGGCACGTCGTACCGGGACCGGTTGGTGGACGGCGACTCGTTCAGGTAGCGCAGGCTCACGCTGGCCTCGGCCTCCGCGCCCACGTACACGGTGAAGGGCGGCATGGCGTCGTCGAGCAGATTCTCGTGCTGATCGTCCCCCACCAGGACCAGCGCGTCAGGCGCCCACTCGTGGAGCGTGGCCCGCAAGGTGTCGATGGCCTCCATGCAGCGCCGCCACTTGGCCCACCGGACCTCGTCGGAGTCGCCCTCCGCGTCCGGCCCCGACGCCGTCGCGCCGTGCTCCCGCCGGTCCTTGGCCGCCAGCAGATGCCAGCGGTGAGGCGCCATCATCAACTGCGGCCCGTGCGACATGGCCATGCATCCTGCTAGCTCCGCCATGAGCCCCTCCGGTCGTATCGACCACATCGCATGGCGCAAACCATTGCAACAAACCGGCGGAAAATCAACGAAAACGCCGCCCCGATAATCGGGAGAGTGGTGGCGCAATGCCCTGCCGTCTGCCATATTGTGCTACGGATGACGGCTTCGGACAGGACGACTGAAACCCCGACCATCGAATCGGATTGGCTGGCGGAGTTCGAAGCCGCGGCGCGGCGACCGCTCGCCGTGCGTTGGCGGTACGCATTCATTCATACCTACAAACCCGTTCTCGATGACGCCAAGTACCGGTCTTTCGACACCATGGAAGAGTACCGGCGCTGGTGCGAAGACAACCTCCCGGAATGGCTCGGGTATGGCCGCGTTCACCTACCTCCAGGCTGAAGAGATCAGGGACGCACTTCAGCGCCACGGTGTGCGGGACTCTCCATGAACTACACCAACCTCGGCAAAACGGGGCTCACGGTGAGCGTCGTCGGACTCGGTTGCGGCGGACCCAGCCGGCTTGGCCAGCGCACGGGAATGGGCCGGGACCACTCCGTCCGGCTGGTGCGGAAGGCGCTGGACCTGGGCGTGAACTTCCTCGACACCGCGGAAAACTACGGCACGGAGGAGATCGTCGGAGCGGCCATCCGCGACGTCCCGCGGGACCGGGTGGTGGTTTCCACCAAGAAGATCATGCCGGAGCCGGACGATGCGGATCCCGCGGGCGCCATGCGGGCGGGGGTGGAGGCAAGCCTGAAACGGCTGGGCACGGACTACGTGGATGTCTTCCATCTCCACGGCGTGGGCGACGCGCGCTACGAGTTCGCGGCGAGCGTGATGGCGCCCGTACTGACGGAGTTGCGCGAGGAAGGCAAGATCCGTGCGGTGGGCATCACCGAAGAGTTCCCGGCCAACCCGCGTCACGAGATGCTGCAGCGGGGCCTGCATGACCCTTGGTGGGACGTGGTCATGGTCGGCTTCAACCTGCTGAACCCGTCCGCGCGCCGGAGCGTGTTCCCGCTCACCCGGAAGAAGAGCGTGGGCACCCTGATCATGTTCGCTGTCCGGCGCGCGTTGAGCCGGCCCGAGAGCCTCGCCAAGCTGCTGCGGGAAATGGAGCGCAACGGTATCCTGGAGCCCGGCGCCGACCTCGGCTTCCTCACCGGGAACGGCTGCGCCGAGACCCTCGCGGAGGCAGCCTACCGTTTCTGCGTGCACGAGCCGGGCGTGGACGTGGTGCTGACCGGAACCGGCGACGAGCGGCACCTGGAAACCAACGTCTCAGCGGCGCTCAAGCCGCCGCTGCCGCCCGAAGCACAGGAGAAGCTCGCGGCGATATTCGGCCACGTGGACTCGGTTACCGGCAACTGAGCGTCGCGTCCCGTAATTTCTGCCATAAGTTGCTGGTCTTTTTCGCCGTCGGCTACGTTGATTGGCGTGTCACGATCATGTACCCTGTCACGTACACAACAGGAAGGAGGCCGCCATGCGCTTTGTAGCCATCCGCGAGTTGCGCAGCCGGTCGGCAGCCGTCTGGAAGACTCTGGCTGAAGAACGGGATCTGGTCATCACCTCCAATGGCAAGCCCATTGCGCTGCTCTCCGCAACCTCGGACGACACCCTGGAAGAATCACTGAGCGCCATGCGCCGCGCGCGCGCCCAGGCTGCCGTCACCGCCATGCAGCAAGCCTCCCAGAAGACCGGCACCGACCGCATGTCGCCCCAGGAGATCGCGGCGGAAATCACCGCGGCGCGCCGAGAACGCACTCGATGAAGATCGTGCTCGATACGAACGTCCTCGTATCGGGTCTGCTCTCCGCCTTCGGCCCCCCTGGCGAGATCGTGCGGTTGGTAACCGCCCGGGCGGTTCGGTTGTGCTACGACGCCCGTATCCTGGGCGAATACCGTCAAGTCCTGTTGCGGCCGGCGTTTCCGTTCAGCCTCGCCCGCGTCGAATCCCTGTTGGACCAGATCCAGGCAGACGGCGAGCCGGTGGAGGCGCGCCTCCTGCCTGGGCGCCTTCCCGATCCCGACGACGAGGTCTTTCTGGCCGTGGCTTTGGCCGGTCAGGCCGGATGCTTGGTGACGGGGAATCTCAAGCACTACCCCAAACGCCACCGACAAGGCGTCGAGGTGGTCTCGCCGAGAGACTTCGTGGAATTGTACCGGTCGTCGCGCTGATCAGCCGAAACGCCCGGTGATGTAGTCCTCGGTGAGGGGGTGGATGGGGTTGGTGAATATCTGGTCGGTGGGGCCCACCTCCAGCAGATCTCCCAGGTGGAGGTAGGCGGTGCGCTGCGATACCCGGGCGGCCTGCTGCATGGAGTGGGTGACGATGGCGATGGTGTAGTCGCGGCCCAACTCGTGGATCAGGTCCTCGACCCGGGCGGTGGCGATGGGGTCGAGGGCCGAGCAGGGCTCGTCCATGAGGATGACCTCCGGACTCACCGCGATGGTCCGGGCGATGCACAATCGTTGCTGCTGGCCGCCGGACAGGCCGGTGCCGGGCTGATGGAGCCGGTCGTTCACCTCTTCCCACAGGCCGGCGCGCTTCAGGCTGTGCTCGACGATGCCCTCCAGTTCGGACTTGGACTCCGCCAGCCCGTGGATGCGCACGCCGTAGGCGACGTTGTCGAAGATGGACTTGGGGAAGGGGTTGGGCTTCTGGAACACCATGCCCACCTGCGCCCGTAGCTGGACCACGTCCATGTCCCTGGCGTAGATGTCGTTGCCGTCAAGCGTGATCTCGCCGGTCATGCGGCAGCCGTCGATGGTGTCGTTCATGCGGTTGAGCGCCCGCAGGAAGGTGGACTTGCCGCACCCGGACGGGCCGATCATCGCCAGCACCTGCTCCCGTCCGATATCCAGGCTCACGTTCTTGATGGCGTGGTTGTCGCCGTAATGGACGTTGACGTTGCGGCAGGTCATGCGCGGTGTGTCCGAGAACGGCGTGCCCACGGTCTCGCGGCTTTCCCGCCGCTCGTCGACGTCTTCCATCTCGGCTCCCCGGAACTCCAGCGCACCCGCTTCCATGACTGCTACACCCGGTTGGTCGGCCACAATCGGCGTCTCCTGAACTGATTGTCACCGCGCCCTTCGACAAGGCTCAGGACAGACGTAGCGAAGCGCAAGCGGAGCGAAGTCGAAGGACGCGTTGACAATCAGAGTTCCCCTTGTTTGTGCCAGTTTACCAGCGTCTTTCAAAACGCCGCCGCAGCACGATGGCCAGGGCGTTCATGGCGATGAGAAACGCCAGCAGCACCATGATCGCCGCCGAAGCCCGCTCCACGAAGGCGCGCTCGGGGCTGTCCAGCCAAAGGAAGATCTGCACCGGCAGCGCGGTGGCCGCGTCCGTGACACTCTGCGGGACGTCCACGACGAACGCCACCATGCCGATCATCAACAGCGGCGCGGTCTCGCCGAGGGCGCGGGCCATGCCGATGATGGTGCCGGTCAACATGCCGGGCATGGCCAGGGGCAGCACGTGGTGCACGATCATCTGCATCTTGGACGCGCCCACCCCCAGGGCCGCTTCCCGGATCGAGGGCGGCACGGACTGGAGCGACGCCCGGCCCGCGATGATGATGGTGGGAAGCGTCATCAGCGTCAGCACCAGCCCCCCCACCAGTGGCGCGGAGCGCGGCAGACCGAAGAAGTTGATGAACACCGCCAGGCCCAGCAGGCCGAAGACGATGGACGGCACCGCCGCCAGGTTGTTGATGTTGACCTCGATCAGCGCGGTCACGCGATTCCTGGGCGCGAACTCCTCCAAGTAGACCGCGGTGGCCACCCCCAGCGGAAACGACAGCAGCAAGGTCACCACCAGCGTGAAGAACGAACCCATCGCCGCTCCCCAGATGCCCGCCAGCTCCGGCTCCCGCGAGTCGCCGGCGCTGAAGAAGGTGGCGTTGAAACGCGACTCGACGCGTCCGTCGGCCACGAGCCGGTCGAACCATCCGATCTGTTTGTCGGACAGCCGCCGGTCCGCTTCCGGCAACGTCCGGTCGACGTTGCCCTTGTGGAGCATGTCGTAATCGTCGTCCACGGGCACCCATATCTCCGCCCGGGCGCCCACCAGCGAGGGATCTTCCAGGGTCATGCGGCGAAGCTCGAACACCGTTCCCCGGCTGGCCAGCTTGGCGAGAGCGCGCCGGTCCCGTCTCCCCCGCACCTCGGGGAAGAGCGAACGCACCGAGGTCTTGACCAGGGCGCCGTAGTCGGCGGCGCCGAGGACGTCGCGATCGCCGGTGCGCTGGGGGTCGATCACCTGCGGGTCGAAGTGGACCGGCAGCTTCACGTAGGTCTGCCGGAAGGCCGAGTAGCCGGTGACGACGATGTTCACGAACATCAGCACCAGGAACACCAGTCCCAGGAGAACCGCGGCCCGCCCGAAGTTCCGGAAGCGGCGTTCGGCCCGGTTCCGGCGGGCCAGGGTCGCGCGCACGGTCTCGATGGTGCTTTTCGGACGCGTGGCCATGATCAGTGCTACTCGTACTGCTCCCGGTACTTGCGCACCACCTGCAGGGCGATGACGTTGAGGCCCAGGGTGACCACGAAGAGCACCAGGCCCAATGCGAACGCGGCCAGCGTCTTGGGACTGTCGAACTCCTGGTCGCCGGTCAGCAGCGTCACGATCTGAACCGTAACCGTGGTAACCGCGCTGAGCGGATTGGCGGTGAGGTTCGCGGCCAGTCCCGCGGCCATGACGACGATCATGGTTTCCCCGATGGCGCGCGACACCGCCAGCAGGACGCCGCCGACGATGCCCGGGAGGGCCGCCGGGATGACCACCTTCCGGATGATCTCCGACTGGGTCGAGCCCAGCGCGTAGGCGCCGTCGCGCATGGCCTGGGGCACGGCGTTGATCACGTCATCGGAAAGCGAGGAGACGAACGGAATGATCATCATGCCCATGACCAGCCCCGCGGCCAGGGCGCTCTCGGACGCCACGTCGAGCCCCACGCTCTCGCCCAACCCGCGCATGAACGGCGCCACCGTCAGGGCCGCGAAGAACCCGTAGACGACGGTCGGGATCCCCGCCAGCACCTCCAGCAGGGGCTTGACCACCGCCCGCACCCGTGGTTGCGCGTACTCGGCGAGGTAGATGGCCGACATCAGACCTACCGGGACCGCCACCAGCATGGCGATGAAGGAGATGAGCAGCGTGCCGACGAACAGCGGAATGGCGCCGAAGGCTCCGGAAGCGCCCACCTGGTCGGCGCGAATGGCCATCTGGGGGCTCCACTCGGTGCCGAAGATGAACTCGGTCACCGGCACCGCCTGGAAGAAGCGGATCGACTCGAACAGCACGGAGAGCACGATCCCTATGGTCGTCAGGATGGCGATGGTCGAGCTGGCCATGAGGAAGCCGAGCACGATCCGCTCGACGGAATTCCGCGCGCGTTTGCCGGGCCTGATGGCGCGCCAGGCCATGGCGCTGCAAAACGCCGCCAGCGCCAGCACGGCCACCCAGATGGCGATGGCGGCGTAGCCCTGCAGCCTCACGTAACGGTCCGCCGCGGCCACTATGGCGGGACTTTTCCGGGAAGCGATGTTCCCGGATGCCAGGTTGCGGACGTCGGTGATGACCAGATTGAGCCGCTCCGGCGGCAGGCTCTGAATCTCCCGCGGCAGGTCGGCGACCACGATGCGGGTTACGACGGGGCCCTTCAGGGCCGCTCCGAGGGCCAGCAGCAGGAGGGCCGGCACCGCAGCCCAAAGGGCGGTGTAAAGCCCGTGGTAGCCGGGGAGGGAGTGCAGGTTGCGGACGGTCCCCTGGGCCAGGGAGATGGAGCGGCGCCAGCCCAGGTGGTAGCTGACGCAACTCACGACCAGCAACGCAATAATCAGGCTCGGGGCGCCCATGGACGTCTACAGAGCCAGGTTCTTCACGTTCTTCACGTCCGAAGAGAACTGCTGGCGCTCCTTCCCGGGCATCGGGATCAGCCCCTTGTCGGACAGATAACCCTCATCGCCCCAGGCCTTCTCGCTGGTGTACTCGGCGAGGAACTCCCTCATGCCCGATATCACGTCCAGGTGGGCCTTCTTGATGTAGAGGTACAGCGGACGCGACACCGGATAGCTGCCGTCGGCGATGGTCTCGAACTCGGGCTTGACGCCGTTGATGGAAGCACCCCGGAGCTTGTCGGTGTTCTGGTCCAGGAAGCTGAAGCCGAAGATGCCGAAGGCGTCGGGGTTGGCGTCGAGCTTCTGCACGATCAGGTTGTCGTTCTCGCCCGCCTCGACGAAGGCGCCGTCCTCACGCATGGTGCGGCAGGCGGCCCGTCTCGGCTTCTTGGACATCTTCTTGATGGCGGCGAACTTCTTGCAGCCCGCGTCCATCACCAACTCCACGAAGGCGTCGCGGGTGCCGGACGTCGGCGGCGGTCCCAGCACCTCGATCTTCAGGGCCGGGAGCCTGGGGTTCACGTCCTTCCAGGTCTTGTTGGGGTTCGGCTTGCGCTCGCTGCCGTCGGCGTTGGCCGGCACGTCCTTGGCCAGGGCGAGATAGAGATCCTGGGGCGTGAGGGCCAGCGGCTTGCTCTTCTTCGAGTTGGCCACCGCGATGCCGTCGTAGCCCACCTTCAACTCGACGATCTCCTGGACGCCGTTCCTGGAGCAGCGTTCGACCTCGGTCTTCTTGATACGCCGCGAAGAGTTGGTCATGTCCGGGTGCTCGACGCCGACGCCGGCGCAGAAAAGCTTCAGGCCGCCGCCCGAGCCCGTGGACTCGACCTTGGGGGTCTTGAACCTGGTGGTCTTGCCGAACTGCTCGGCCACCACGGTGGTGAACGGATAGACCGTGGACGAGCCCACGATCTGGATGTAGTCGCGCGACTGCGCCGAGGCCGAAGTCGCCAGACCCGCCGCGGCCAGTGCGACCACCGCCGCCGTCAACAGACCGTTCCGAAACATAGGGAAACCCTCCTTTTGGTTAGAACCTTTGTCGCCGATACCCGATCACCGGGCGAAGGGTCCCACGACCCTGCCAGTGTTGGCAGGACTCAACCAACGGTAGTTATCGGTCTATGACGGCTACGTCACAGAGAAATTAAACGATTGTTACGAGTCTGTTACGTAAAGGCGGCACAAGGTTGGAGGTGCTGCATCCAGCAGCCCGTTCCCGGCTACAGCGAATCAGAGATACGGCCGAGGCGCTCAAGAAGGTAGCCTGGCAGGTTCACGATCCGCACGTCGTCCATTGTCGTGATCGAGTACGGCGCCAGGCTCGTCAGGTATCCCGTGCGGAGCCCATGCTGTCGCAGATAGCTGGCGACTCCTCGCATGTGCTTGCGGTTCACCGCCAGCGCCGCTTTGCATTCGACCGGAACCGCGGTATCGCCCCGTTTGACGACGAAGTCGATCTCCGCCCCCGACGGGGTCCGCTTCCAACCGGAGAGGTCCGTACCGGAACGCGCCAGCTCGATGGCGGTCTGGTTTTCGATCACCGCGCCGAGAGGTGTTCGCATCGCCGCGGACAAGGTGTTGACGGCGCTGATGGATGGCACCGCGGACTCACGCAGTTCGCGCAGCACGCCCGTATCGAACAGATACCGCTTGGGCAGGTAACCGTGACTGGCCTGCGGGTTGGTTCCCTTCTGGTCCGCACGAAGGACCAGATGCCAACTCTCCAGCCTCGCAAATATCTGGTTGATCCGCTCGTTGACGCGGTTACTCGGGGACGGAACGACAGCGGTATTCTTCGATACGCCGCCGGCGAAATTCGCCACGCTGCGCAGGCAGGCCCTGGCGATGTCGCTGCTGTCTTCGCCGAAGATGCGGATGAAGTCCTGTTCGTAATCGGCGATGATCTGTCTCAGCACCAGCCGGTGGTCACCGCCCGAGGCGTACGCCTGCACGACCGCGGGAAGTCCGCCGACGAGGAGGAATGCGTCGAACAGCGCGAGGAGTTGGGTGTGCCGTTGATTGCTCAGGCGGGTTCGAGTGCTCAGCACGATGTCCGTGAGGTGCTTCTTGTCAAGGGCCAGCAGGAATTCCGAGAACGAGAAGGGACCCAGGACGAAACGGCGGACACGGCCCACGGGATAGCGGGTCGTCGCGCGGAACAGGCGGGTGAGCGTGGAGCCGGACAGGATGACCGTGGCCTTCGGCCACTCTTCCTTCATGAAACGCACGAACTCGCCGAGCTTGCGGCTCTCCTGCGCCTCGTCGATGAACAGGACTTGGCCTGCGTCGCCCCGGAAATCGAAGCGGTCGCGCAGCACGTCCTCGTATTCGGCAAAGTCCCGGCAGTCGTCGATGGTCGACCGGATGAGCGCGTCCCGCTCCAGGTTCACGTGTACGGCGTGCTTGGTGGATTGCCGAAGGACGCGTTCCGCCAGTGTGGTCTTCCCGACCTGACGGGCGCCTTCCAGGAGCAGCACCGGCTTGAACGGCGTGGGATCGGCGATGTACTGCGCAATCTCGCGTTCTCCATGTCTGTTTATATAGGGAATTGCCATATAGAGCCACGTAATACGATATATAATTGCCCTATTTTATATCAGCTCACCTGGCTCGGCAAGCCTTCAAGGGCGAGTGGGCTGGCGGCCGCGGACGATCTCACGTAGACTGGCCTCATCCGTCCGGGACGCATCCGCATGCATATCCGGGCGCATCGGGACGAAGGACCGGTACGAAGCAGTCCGTTCAAGGAGCATCGCAATGTTACGTTTCGCGGCAGGGTGTCTGTTGGTTTTCCTCATGGGCGGGGCGCCGGTTGTGGGCGCCGAACAGGCCATGGGGCCACGCTCCGTGGAGGAGATCGAGAAAATCGTCCGCGAGTATCTCCTCGACAACCCGGAGGTGATCTTCGAGGCCGTGCAGCGCCACCGGGAGCGGCAGCGGCGGCAGCAGGCCGGACGCGACCGCGCCGCGATCCAGGCGCACCGGCAGGCGCTTCTGGCGGACCCGGACTCCTTCGTGGGCGGCAATCCCGACGGCGACGTGACCCTGGTCGAGTTCTTCGACTACCGTTGCGGCTACTGCAAGCGGTTCGCCTCCACCCTGGAGACGGTCATGAAGCGCGACCCCCGTCTACGGGTGGTCTACAAGGAGTTCCCGGTGCTGGGTCCCGACTCGTTCCGCGCGGCCCAGGCGGCGCTGGCGGCCAGGAACCAGGGTTACTACCAGGCGTTTCACGAGGCGCTAATGCGCGCCGACGGCCCGCTCACCGACGACATCCTCATGAGCGTCGCGCGCTCCGTGGGCCTGGACACGGACCGTCTCAGGAGAGACATGGAGACGCCCAGGATCAAGAACGTCCTGGGCAACAACCACAAGCTCGCCGCGGCGTTGAACATCGACGGCACCCCCGCGCTGGTGGTCGGCGACCTTATCGTCAGGGGCGCGGTCCCCATCGAGGATCTCACGGCGATGATCGCCAGGGCCAGGAACAAGGGGTCCTGATCATCCGGACCCTTGATCACCGCCCGCCTGCAGACGGACAGATGAAACCCACAACCGCGGCCGCACGGCCGTCACTTCTGAGCGCGGCCCGTGGCATCGATGTTCAACAGCGGAATCGCGTTGCCGCCATTGACCTGCGGCAGCCTGCCGTCCCATTTCTCGGCGATGCGGAGTTGGATGATCGACGGATTGTCGCGAAGCGCCTCGGCCTCGCGCCGGATCGCCTCGGCGCGCGCTTTCGATGCGACCTCGATCTGGTAGGCTTCCGCGTCCGCCGCCAAGGTGCGCTCCGCGGCCGCGGCTTCGGCCTGCGTCACACGGCGGAGCTTCTCGTTTCGCGCCTGCAACGCTTCCTGCTCGGCCTTCACCTTCTCCTCGATGGCGCGGTTGAACTCATCGGAAAAATCGAAATCGGTGATCGCCACATTGGCCAGGCTCAGGGCGCCGGGAACGTTCTTTTGCGTCAGCGTGGCATTGACGAACGCCTCGATGGCGCCCTGTATCTTGGTTTTCACCGCCGCGCGGCGAGTAACCAACTCTTCCGCGGTATACTGGGCCGTGATGGCCTTGACCGACTCCAGGATCGCCGGATCGATGAGAGTGCTCTCCACCATTTCCCGGGTACCGATCTTCTGGTACGTCAACGGCATCACGGCACCGTTGAGAGAGTATTGGACGGCGACCTGCGTCGTGACCACCTGCAGGTCCTTGGACGAGGCTCCCGCCTCCTTCTGCGCCTTGCGCAGCCGTATGTCGACTTCCGCCACTTGGTCGACGAACGGCGCCTTGAGGTGAAACCCTTCCGGCAGCGGCTGCATCTGGACGGCACCGAGCCGGCGCACGACTCCCACGTGACCGCTGTCAACGGTCACGTAACTCCCGGCCAACACCACCAGGACCAGCACCGTCGCCGCAGACGCGATTATCATCTTCAGACCGGGAAATTCCATCGTTGCCTCCTATTTCCATTCTCGATTTCCATGGCAATAATAGAACATACGATACACTTTCCTTCAAGCCGCCGGCTGTGGCCACGACGGTGTCCGGTCCTGCCTTGACCGAAATGCTCAAGAAGATTCGCGTGGTGCTGGTGCGGCCCAAGGGGTCCGGCAACATCGGCTCCGTGGCCCGGGCCATGAAGAACACCGGCCTCAGCGACATGGCGCTGGTGGGCGGCGGACGCACCGAGAGCCTGTCGGCACGTTCCATGGCGGTTCACGCCCGGGATATCCTTGACGGCGCACGGCGGTTCGAGACCATACGGGAGGCGGTCGCGGACTGCGGCCTGGTGGTGGGGACCACCTGCCGCAAGGGCCTGTACCGCGACCACGTCGAGCTGCCGCGCGAGGCCGCTCAAGACCTGGTGGCGGCCGTCCGGGCCGATGACGCCAGGCCAGCGGCGCTGGTGTTCGGCCCCGAGGATCACGGCCTCAGCAACGCCGACCTCAAGTACTGCCAGCGCCTCGTCACCATCCCGAGCCACCCGGACCAGCCGTCCCTGAACCTCGCGCAGGCCGTGATGGTGTGCCTCTACGAAGTCTACCTGGCAGCGGTCCTCGGCCCGCCGCAGGAAGATCGCATCAAGCGCGCCCCCGCGGAAGCGGTCGAAGCCCTGTTCGACCGCATGAAGGAGACCCTCCTCAAGGTGGGCTTCCTCGACCCGCAGAACCCCGAGCACATCTTGCTGGCCCTGCGCCGGGTCCTGGGCCGCGCCGGCCTCGAGGAACGCGACGTGAAGATCCTGAGCGGACTCTTCCGGCAGGTGGGATGGTACACGCAGGGCGGCTGGGAGATCGCCGAGGAGAAGCGACGGCAGGAACAGGGGTAAGTTCGCGCCTCCGTCAAAGGCTCCGTTCCGTCCTGATTTCCTCCAGCTCCTCCAGCGTCCGAGGCCAATCCTTTTTCATCAGACGCGACAGCGAGCGGTCGGCCAGAAGGCGTCCGCCGGTCTGGCACCTCGCGCAGTAGTTGCACTCGTTGGCCGCGTAGCGGATGCGCTGCACGCGGGAGCCGCAGTCTGGACACGGCTCCCGGTAGCGCCCATGCACGGCCATGCCCGGGCGGAAGGCCGTGACCTTCTCGGGGAAGCCGTCGCCGGTCTCCTCGATGAGCCTGCGGCACCACTCCTGGAGCACTTCCCGGACCGCACCGTAGAGCGTTTCGATCTCCGCGTCATCGAGGTGGCGCGTCTGCTTCATGGGCGACAGGCGGGCACGGTGGAGGATCTCGTCAGAGTAGGCGTTGCCGATGCCGCTGAACAGCCGGGGGTCGGTGAGAGAACGCTTGAGCGTGTGGTTCTCCCTCGCCAGCGCGCACCGGAAATCGTCCAGGCCGCATTCCAGCACCTCGATGCCGCCGGGGTTATGCTGCCCCAGGTTCACGGCGCCGCTCACGACATGCAACGAAGCGCGTTTCATGGACGCGGCTTCGGTGAGGAGCAGGGTGCCCGAGGAGAGGTCGAAGGCCACCAGCCCCAGCTTGCCGGGGATGCGCGCCCCGCGGGGACGCCATCGGAACCGCCCGGCGATCATCAGGTGGAAAACCAGGAAGATATCGCCCTCCAGCTCGAAGACGATGCGCTTGCCGAGCCGGCGCAGCCCCAGTATCTGACGGTTCTCCGCCTGGTCTATGGGCGGTTCCACGGACCGGAGCAGGAACGGGCTCGTGAGACGGACCTTTTCGAGGGTCTCGCCGACGACCCGTGGCTCCAGGGCGTGGATATACAGCTCGACGTCCGGCAACTCGGGCATGTTGCCTCACTCGAACAGGCTCCTACGGCAGCCCCAGCACCCGCTTGGCGGTGACGTTGCGCTGGATCTCGCTGGTGCCGGCGTAGATGGAGATGCGCCGGACCTCTCGCCACAGCACCGAGACGTCCACCGGCCCGTCCGGTGTCTCCAGCGGGCCAATCTCCGCGGCGTGCTCGCCGGACGCCTCCAGCAGCAGGTCGGCGATGCGCTGCACGATGTCGGTGGACACGATCTTGATGAAGGACGAGTCCGCGCCGATTTCCTTGCCGGCCCGGGCGATCTGCACGGCGTGGGCGAACACCGCGGACTGCGCCAGCACGTCCAACTCTGCCTGCGTCAGCTTGTCCTGGAACACGGGGTCGTCGAAGGCGCCGGTGGCGCGCGCTACCTTGCGCACCCGCTCCAGCATGTCCAGGGCCAGTTGCGGGTTGGCGTTGCCGAGCCGTTCCGAATCCAGCAGCGCCTTGGCCACGCGCCAGCCGTCGTTCAGTTTCCCCACCGCGTTGGAGAGCGGCACGCGCACGTCGTCGAAGAACTCCTCGGCGAACTCCGTGTCGTCGGCCAGGGTCTTGATGGGGCGTATGGTGATCCCCGGCGTCTTGAGGTCGATGAGCACCATGGAGATGCCCAACTGCTTGCGCGGAGCGTCCGGGTCGGTACGGATCAGGGCGTACATCCAGTCGGCGTAGTGGCCGCCGGTGGTCCAGATCTTGTGGCCGTTGATGACCAGTTCGTCGCCGTCGATCTCGCCGCGGGTGCGCAGGCTCGCCAGATCGGACCCCGAACCCGGCTCGGAATAGCCCTGGGCCCACAGCACCTCGCCGGAGAGCATTTTGGGCAGGTGCTCGGCCTTCTGCTCCTCGGTGCCGTGCCGTATCAGGATCGGCCCGATGTGCCCCACCGCCTGCCGCGACAGCACCGGCGCCTCCGCGCGGCCGAACTCCTCCTGCAGGATCAACTGCTGGTTGAGGGTCGCCTCCATGCCGCCGTACTGCTTCGGCCAGTTGGGCGCGATCCAGCCGCGGTCGTAGAGCTTTCGCTGCCACGGCCGGATCATCTCCGGCGGCGGTCGCGTGGACCAGCCCTTCAACTCCGGCGGCAGGTTCTCCTCCAGCCAGCTTCGGACCTCCAGCCGAAACGCCGCGTCCTCCCTGGTGTCCGCGATGAAGCTGATGGTGCTCATGACGCGCAACCTACCAGATACGGCCGGGGCCCGCGAGATGAGCCCGTATCCACGATGGCAAATAATCGGAGTTTCCCTAAAGTCCGGCCCGGTCGTGCCGAAGATATTATAGTAGGAGATTGAAATGGACTGGGATTCCCCGTATCGTGGGACCGGACGAGGAGTGGACCATGAGTGGCTCGGCGGCAGGATTGAACGATCAGGATCTACAGCGTGTCGGCGACTACGTGCGTAGCAACTTGAGCCGTTGGCTCACCGAGGTGGCGCCGCAGGTCTTCGTCGGGCCGCAACTCCTGGAGCGCATGACCCGGGTGGAGGAACAGCTCAAGGCCCAGGGAGAACTCATGGTGGCGCGCTTCGAGGCCGTGGACCGGCGCTTCGAAGCCGTGGATAGACGATTCGAGGCCGTCGACGAACGATTCGAGGCATTCGACCGGCGATTCGACGACATGATCCGGTACATGGACAAGCGATTCGAGGCCGTAGACCGACGATTCGAGGCATCCGACAAACGGTTCGACGACTTGGTCCGGCACATGGACAACCGGTTCGAAGCCGTGGACAAGCGATTCGAGGCATCCGACAAACGGTTCAACGACATGGTCCAGCACATGGACAAACGCTTCAGCCTGATCCAGTGGATGGTCGGGGCCGGGTTTACGGCGCTCGTCTTGATGATGTCGATCCACGAGTTCATGTCCTGATGGAACTCGTCCTGGATGAGGCGCGGACGATCCTTCGGGAGAGCGCCGACAAGCTCATCGAAAGGCACGCCGGCCCGGCGCGCTTCCGGGAGTTGCGGACCACGGAGCACGGCTTCGACCCGGCCCGGCTCGCGGTGGTGGCGGAGGCCGGCTGGCTGTCGTTGCTGGCGCCCGAAGAGCGGGACGGACTAGGCCTGGGCGCCACCGAGGCAGCGCTGGTGCTGGAAGCGGCCGGCCGGGGGCTCGTGACCGAACCCGTTGCCTCGCTGATGGCCGCGGCCCGGGTCGTGGCTTCGGGACCCGAGGCCATGGGCGAGACTCTGGAGGGGCTCATGAGCGGCCGCTCCATCATCCTGCCGGCGCTGCACGACCCGGTCGCCGAGGACCCGGCCGGCGCCCGGGTCCAGGCCGCGCCCGCGTCCAGCGGCTTCCGGCTCACTGGGCGCACCGCCGCGGTTCCCGGCGCGGCCGCGGCTTCGGGGTTCATCGTCGACGCCCGTGGCGGCGACGGCACGGTGGTGTGCGTGGTGCCGCGCGACGCTGCCGGTCTGGAAATCGCGCCAAGCGGCCGCGTGGACGGCACGGAGCATGGGACGCTGGCCCTGTCGGACGTCCACGTGTCCGCGGATCAGGTGATCGCGGACGGCGCGCAGGGCGCGGAGGTCGCCGCCGCCACCCTGGACTTGGTGCTGCTGGGGACCTCGGCCGAGATGCTGGGCGTCATGGAGCAGGGGTTGGCGCTGGCCGTGGACTACCTCGGAACGCGGGAGCAGTTCGGCCGGCCCATCGGCTCCTTTCAGGCGCTGCAGCACCGCGCGGTGAACGACCATGTCGACATCGAGCTGACGCGCTCGCTGCTCTACCAGGTATGCGCGGCCATGGACGAGGGGCGCGGCAACCGCGCCATGGTGGCCGCGGTGAAGGCACGGGCCTCGGACGCGGTGCTTTCCGTGACCAAGTCCATGGTGCAGATGCACGGCGCCATCGGCTTCACCGACGAGTACGACGCAAGCCTCTACCTGCGGCGGGCCATGTCGCTCGCGGGCCAGCACGGCAACGCCGCCCGGCACCGCAAGCGCTACGCGCGGCTGTCGTCCCGCGCCGCCTGAAAGCTCTTCCGTCAGTTCCCACGCCGTTCCGGCCGCGGCTTGCGGCGAAAGACGTGCACGCCGCCCCGCGCGGGCAGAGGCTCGAACTCGTGCCGGTTGAGTTCCGCCCTCTGGGTGGTGACGTGGTACACGTCCAGCAGCGTGGCGAGATCGTATTGCGGCTTGATTCGCTCCCACAACGCCCGTTGCACCGGCCCGGGAACGACAATCCAGTCGGGTGAGCATCCCCAGATGTGCGGCGGCACACCCATGGATTCGAGCTTGTCGCGCGGCAGGACCGAATTCTCGTTGAGTACGCCACAGAACCTTACGCGGCGGGTGAGGTAGAACGTCAGCTCGTCGCGGAAGAAAGGGCGCTGATGGACGTACACGAGATCGTCCTGGCCGGCATGCCGCAGAAAGTAGCCGGAAACGACCTGGACGGCATCGCGGTAAGGCCGGTGGATTTCCCGCACGAACCGGTACGGATGGGAGTCGAGCGTGGGCTTGCCGGTGAATACCGACCGGATGTTGAAAGGAGCGGCGCCGGCGCTGGTAAACAGCAGGACGGCGCCGACCACGCCGCCCGCGATCTTCGACTTCCTCCACGTCCACTCGGCAAACAACCCCTTCATCGCGAGCAGCAGCGGCAGCGCCGGGACGTAGTATCGCAAGTCGAGCGACGTCCCGGGCAGCCACACCGGCTGCACCGACAACGGCGCGGAAATCACCGCGAACAACGCGCCCAGGAGCACGATTCGGCTCACCGGAGTCCACGGCAGGCCGTCACCGCCCGGTTCCGTCCGGGCAGGCTGTTCGCGTTGCCCCCGCTTCGCCCGTCCCGCTTGCCGGGGCGATCCGTGGCGCCGCCTTCGCCATGAGAGGAGCAACATGCCGGCGAACCACAGGAACACCGGCCACGATATCCAGTCCGCGGCGAACAGATCGCGCACGCAAATCCAGATCTTGAGCAGCGACAGGGGCACTGCGCCCTCGTACTCTCCGAAATCCGCGGTGAGGAACGACGCGGTCGGGTCCCGGCCGCCGCCGACCAACCCGATGAAGAGGAGATACGTCAAACCGAGCGCTCCCACCGAGGCGCCGCAAGCCGCAAAAGCCAGCCACTGCCGCCGTGTGGTCTCGCGGGCGCGAAACAGCAGATGCCAGACGCCGAGCGAAAGCATGGTCGCGGTCCCGGCAGCGTAGTGATTAAAGAACGCCAGCGCCGCGATCACGGTCACCGCCGCGAGCTGTGCGGTCTCCCGGCTTCGCCAATAGCGTTCGTAGCAGTAGAACATGGCCATCATGCACAGGACCGCGACGCCGTAATAGCGGGCATGGCGGAAATACATGAGCAGTTGCGCCGACCAGGCGCCGAACAGGAAGATGAACAACCTCAAGCGCGGGTTCTCCGGCAGGTGCTGGCGCAGAACGAGCCAGAAGAATCCCAGCGCAAGCAGTCCGGCAAGCGCGTGAAAGATCCGGGCGCCGGCTTCGCCGACGCCGAAGAGGGCGAACCCCGCGGCGGTGAGGAGGTACTGCAGCGGCGGCCCGACGTCGCGGAGGTCCTCGTTCAGATGCACTCCGTTGGGCCCGGCTATGAGGTTGCGGCCGTCCCAACCCACGATGTCTCCTGTTTCCAGCAGGTTCCTGGCGGGAGAGGCGACCAGCACCTCGTCGGACCAGAATCCCGCGTAGTCCAGGTTCACCAGGCTGACGTACGCAGCGACGAGGAAGACGCCCCACGCCGCCGCCGCGCAAGGTCCGGCCCGCGCCCGTTCCAACAGTTTTCTCACGCTGCGCACGGCTCTCCTCCTCCCGTCACAGCGCGCCGGCGAACACCGCCAGGATGGCGGCGCCGGTCAACCAGCTCGCCCGGTCGCGCATCGCGAACACCACCGGGTCGTCGTCCACGACCCCACGATTGGCGAGCAGCGTCATGCGCCCCAGCCAGTAGACCAGCAAGGGGCAGATGAGCCACAGCAGTTCCGGCCGGTCATAACGCCCGTTCACCACCGGGCTCTGGATGTAGAGGGTGAGCACCACCACCGAGGCGAAGCTGCTGGCGGCGCCGAGCGCCGCCATGACCGGAAGATCCTCGACGAGGTAGGCGCGCCCGGCGGCCGCGGGGCGGCCGGACCCGCTTCCTTGCCCCAGCTCCGTCTGCCGCTTGACGATGGCCAGAGCGAGAAAGATGAACAGCGAGAACGCGAGCAGCCAGGGAGACGGCGTGATGGACGCCGCGGCCGCGCCGGCGAGGACGCGAATCCCGTAGAGCAGGGCGAGTGCGATCACGTCCAGGAACACCCCGCGCTTGAGCCACAACGAGTAGGCGCACGTCATCACCACGTAGAGAAGGAGGTACGGCGCCGCCGCCGGCGAGACCCACCACGCCAGGACGAGCCCGCCGGCCACAAGGGCCGCGCCGATGCCGGCCATCCGCGGCAGCGGCGTCTTGCCGGCCGCCATCGGACGGTGGCGCTTGCCCGGGTGCGCGCGGTCGTACGGGAGGTCGAGCAGGTCGTTGAACACGTACGTGCCCGACGCGCAGGCCGACAGCGCCGCGAACAGCCCGGCCGCCGCCATCCAGGGTCCGGCGCCGGTCTCGTGCGCGGCAACGAGGGGAACGAACACGAGCGCGTTCTTGATCCACTGGTGCGGGCGCAGCGCCCGGAAATGATCGAGCGGCCCGCCGGCCGCGCTGTCGTTCTTCGTCCGTGTCACGTCCCGCTCTTCACGTCCGCCTCACCGGGTCCGGCCCGACTCCGAAGCCAGTGGTCATAGGCGGCGAGGAGCATGTCCCGGTCGCCCTCGCTCGACCGCCATCCGAGAACTTCCCGAGCACGGGTCGTATCCACGACGAAGTCCTTGTCGGCGATCAGGTACTGCTCCCGGTAGAGTGGCTCGATGCCCACCAGCGCCAGGCCGGCGAGCGCAAGGCGCACCGGCCGGGCCGGGGCCGGCAGGACCGGCGAACGGGAGCCGGCGTGGCGCACGAGATCGTGCATCAACTGCCTGACCGTGGCGCCGGGTTCCGAACCCAGGTTGAAGCTCCCTTCCGGAAACCGGCTCTCGTGCGCCAGCAGCACGGCGCGGGCGCAGTCCTGAGCGGATACCATCTGGTATCGATTCCGTCCAGAGCCGATCAGCGGCACCGGCAGGTGACGGCGCACGAGCCTGAACAACCTGGCGAAGACGCCGAGCCGGCCGGGCCCGGCGATGAGGCGCGGGCGGAAGATCGTGAGCCTGAGCCCGGCCGCCGCGGCCTTCCCCGCCAGCGCCGCTTCCATCCGTTTCTTGGACCGTCCGTACTCCCCGTTGGGCCGCCGCGGGTGGCTCTCCGTCACCGGCACTTCCAAGGGCGTGCCGTAGACCATGTCCGAAGAGAACTGCACCAGGCCGGCCGCGCGTTTCCTGACGGCCAGATCGGCGACGTGGCAAGCGCCATCGAGGTTGACCGCGTTGAACCATGCCTGCCTTCCCGCGCGCGGAACGCCGGAATGATACTGCCGCGCCGCGAGATTCACGAAGACGGCCCCCTCCGGCAACCGATCGGCCAGCGCCGCCACCCGGTGCGGGTCGGAAACGTCGGCCTGAAGAAAGGCATTGCCCTGGGACCGTCCGGCGTGCGCCTCGTGATCCACCACGACCACGGGCGCCCCGGCCGCCCGCAGCCGGTCAACCAGCGCCCGGCCGACGAAACCGGCCCCGCCGAACACCACGAACGCGTCATCCATCGTTTGCGATACCCAACGACAGGCACACCAGGCCGAGGAAGATCAGCACCAATCCCAGCATGTTGACCGGCCGCACCACTTCGCCCAGCAACATCCACGCGACCACGGCGCCCAGAATGTAGCCGGCGGCCTGGAACGGATAGGCGAGCGAAACCTGCAGCCGTGACAGCACGTAGAGCCAGACGAAGATGCTGACCGCGTAACAGCCCATGCCCGCCAGGAACGGCCATGACGTGAGCAGTTGGCCCGCCCATCGGACGCTGAGATCGAACCCCACCGCCTTCATGCCGGCGCGCAGGCCGACCTGCGCCAAGGCGTTGAGCGCCACGGATACGAGTACGATGCCTATCAGACCCGTCTGTGCCACGATACTCCCCCCGCTCGTTGCCGTCTGTGCCTGCCGCTCGCCCGTCGGGCTTTGCGCGTCGTCCGGTACGCCGGCCAGCGACGCCGTCGGCGCGGCAAGTTTGCCACGGCCGGGAGCCCTGACCTATACTACCCCGCTGCCATGAGCACCGACAAGGTCGCGACACTGCTCAATCCCGCCAGCGTCGCCATCCTGGGCGCCAGGGAAAACCCCTCCGGGTGGACGGCGCGCATCTTCGCCAACTTGGTCCGCTTCGAGTTCGACGGCCCGGTCTATCCGGTGAACCCGAACCACGAGCGCATATGGGGGGTGGAGTGCTATCCCGACCTGCGCTCTCTTCCCGCGGTTCCCGACCACCTGGTGGTGATGCGGGCCGCGGCCAGCGTACCGGGCATCCTGCGTGAGGCCGCGGCCATGGGCGCCCGCAGCGCCACGCTCTACGCCACCGGCTTCTCCGAATCCGGCACCGCGGAGGGCCGCGCGCTGGAGGCGGAACTGCGCGAGGCCATCGAGGACACCGGCCTCGCCGTTTCCGGGCCCAACTGCCTCGGCAACCTGTCGGCGCGCGCCCGTCTGCTGACGCTGCCGGACGACCGGGTGCAGGAGCTGGTCCCCGGCCCCGTGGCCATGGTGGGCCAGAGCGGCACCACCACGCCCAGCATCGCGCGCACCCTCATGGACCGGGGCATCGACGTGAGCTACGTGGTCACCAGCGGCAACGAGGCCGGGCTCATCACCGCGGACTACATCCGCTACTTCGTCACCGACCCCGAGGTGCGGCTGGTCTTCTGCCTGGTGGAGGCGGTGCGGCGGTCCGACGACTTTCTCGCCGCGTGCCGGGCCGCCCGCGACGCCGGCAAGCCGGTGGTGGTGCTCAAGATGGGGGTGTCCGAGGGCGGCCGCCGCGCCGCGCTCTCGCACACCGGCTCCCTGGCCGGCCGGGTGGAAGCCTTCGACGCCGTCGCCGGTCCGGCCGGCGTCATCCGGGTGGAGAGCGCCGACAACGCCGTGGACGTGATCGACATGCTGCTGCACGCGAGCGAGCCCAGGGGCGAGGGCGTCGGCGTGCTGGTGTACTCCGGCGGGGTGCGCGGCCTGGCCGAGGACGCCGCCGACCGGCACCGGGTGGCGCTGCCGGAGTTCGCGCCGGAAACGCGCACGCGCCTCCGGGAACTCCTGGGCGCGGGGCAGCCCGTCAGCAATCCCCTGGACGCCAACGGCTATCTCAACCGCCCTCTGGAAGACGTGCTGAAGGTCGTCGAGGCCGTGCGCAACGACCCGGGCGTGGACATGGTGCTGTTCCAGGAAGACCTGCCTCCCCACGAGGGCGCCACCGACGCCAACCGCCGGCGCGCCGCGCGGGTGCTGGCGACCCTGGAGGCCATCGACCACCGCTTCCTGGGACCCGCGGAGAAACCGTTCGCGCTGACGTCCCCGGCTTCCTACGACCTGACGGAGTTCAGCCGCGCCGCCCGCAACCGCTTTCCGCACGTTCCGTGTCTCAACGAGCCCGAGCGCGCGTTCCGCGCCATCCGCGCGGTGCTGGATTACCAGCGGAACGTCCGGGAGGCCGGGGCTGCGACGGCGCCGCCCCTGCCGGCATCGGGGACGCCGGCATCGGCGCCCGAGTCCGCCGCGGCGGCGGCCCGGGTCGAAACGCTCCGGCGACGGGCCGAGGGCGCGTCCGCGGCCTTTCCGCTGAGCGAGCCTGAATCCAAGGAGCTGGTGGCGGCGTTCGGGATTCCGCTCATCGAGGAAGGACTGGCGCGCACCGGGGAGGAGGCGCTGGCGCTGGCCGAGCGCATCGGCTACCCGGTGGCGGTGAAGGGAGTGGCTGCGAACCTCACGCACAAGAGCGACGCCGGCGCCGTGCGCGTCAACGTCGGCGACGCCGCGGCCGTGGAGAGCGCCTGCCGGGACATCGCGCAAAACGTCGCGGCCTACGACCCGGACATCCGCCTGGACGGCTGGCTGGTGGCGCGGATGGCCCCGCCCGGGCTGGAACTGGTGCTGGGCATGCAGCGGGACCCCGAGATGGGGGCGGTGATCATGTTCGGGGCCGGCGGGGTGTGGCTGGAGCTGCTGAAGGACGTGGCCTTCGGGCCGCCCGGGATCAGCCGCGAAGGGGCTGCGCGGCTCATCGAATCCACCCGGGTCGGCCGGCTGCTGGACGGGTACCGCGGCGCGGGACCCTACGACCGCGACGCCGTCGTCGACGCGCTGGTGGCCCTGGGCCGGTTGGCGGCCGCGGCCGGAGACGTCATCGAAAGCGTGGACGTCAACCCCTTCCTGGCGTGCCCCAGGGGCGCCGGAGGGCTGGCGCTGGACGCGCTGGCAGTGGTCGCCGCAGAGACACGAAAGAGGTAATCCGATCCGGGAAAGGGAGGAAACATGGCCAACGACTCCGCTTCCAGACGCACGATCCGGTGGCCGGACGACAAGCTCATCTGCTGCACCTTCAGCGTGGCTTTGGAAGCCTTCCGCAAGACCGGCCGCTTCAAGATGGACCCGCGCATCGACGTGAACCACAGCTCCCTCTCCCACGCGGAGTACGGCGGCAACGTGGGCATCTGGCGCATCCTGGAGATCCTGGAGCGGCAGAACGTCCGCGCCATGGTGCTGGTGAACTCGCTGGCCGCGGAGAAATGGCCGGACGCGGTGCGCGCGCTGCACGAAGCCGGCCACGAGATCGCCGGGCACGGCACCACCAACGAGGTCAGCATGGTGGAGTTGAGCCCGGAGGAGCAGAAGGAGGAGATCGACTCCTGCACCCGGATACTGGAAGACATCACCGGGACGCGGCCGGTGGGCTGGTTCGGTCCCGGCGGCCACCATACCGACGTGACCCTGGGGTTCCTGGCCGAAGCGGGCTACCTGTGGTCCGGCGACCCCTCGGACGACGACGTTCCCTACGTCGCATCGGTCAACGGCCGCCGCATCTGCGTCATCCCCAAGACCTGGTACGCCAACGACTGGCGCGCCTGGGGCAACGGCCTGGGCAACGCCGGCACCTTCTTCACCGGGTTCAAGGACGGCTTCGATTTCATCTACGAGGAGGCCAAGGGCGGCCGCCCGGGAATGATCGACGCCTGCGTCCACGCCGAGCTGGGCGGCCGGCCGTATCTCGCCATCGGTTTCGAGCGCATCATCGAGTACGCCAACCGGCACCGTAGCGAGATCTGGCAGCCCACCTACCGCGAGATCGCGGAGCACTGCCTGGCACGCTGACGGGACCTACAGCGAATCCTCCCTCACCCTCCACAGGAACGGCAGCGGCAGCGCGATGGCGACGGCCATGGCGACCCAGGCCGCCTCGTAGGACTCCGTGTAGTCGGCGATGGAGCCGAAGATGGGCGGCAGCACCACCACGCCCACGAACGCCACGGTGTTGGTCATGCCGATGGCGACGCCGGCCACGCGGGTGCCGGCGATCTTGGCCACCAGGGCGAGGTACAGTCCCTGCCAGCTCATGGTGCCGAGGCCGAGGAGCCAGACCACCAGGGCCACGAGCCACGCCGGCATGCCCGGTGACAGCAGGGCCGTGGCCACGCCGGCGGCGGCGCCGAGAAGGCCCAGCATCACCAGCACCGGCACGCGCCGTCCGAAGAAAAGGCGGTCGCTGGCGATGCCGAAGACGATGCGGCCGGCGCCGCCGCAGGCCTGGCCCACCGCCAGAAGGTGGGCGGCGAACACCAGCGGGTAGAAGATGTGCTCGGTGAGGTACAGCTCGATGTAGCTGATGTAGCACCACTGGCACCCGGCCAGCACCGAGGCGTAGAACGCCGCGGCCCAGATGTCCGAGCGCCGCACGATGTCCTTGAGGCCGCCCACGGGGGCCGTGCCGCCCGCGGCCGGAGGCCGCTCGGGCTCCCTGTAGCAGACCAGCACCATCAGTCCGGCGAGGATGGTGACCACTCCCACCAGGGACAGCGCCCAGCGCCAGCCGAACACCAGGCCCATGGCCGGCAGCGTCAGCGCGCCGATGGTGCCGCCCAGGGGAATGCCGGTCTGCCGCACGCCCATGGCCATGCCCCGTTCCCGGTCCGGGAACCATCCCGCCACCGCCTTGCTGCCTGCCGGCGTGCTGGTGGCCACCGGCACCCCCAGGAGCAGGAACACCACCAGCAATCCAATGAAGCCGCCAGCGAAGTGCACCGTCAGCACCAGCAGGCCGCAGGCCGCGGTGCCGTAGCCGATGACGCGCCGCTCGCCGTAGCGGTCCGCGGCCTTGCCCATGCCCAGCACCGCGGCCACCACCCCGACGTTGATCATCGAAACCAGGACCCCGACCTCGGTGAGGTTCAGGCCCAGCTCGGCCTGAATGAGCGGCACCACGGTCGGGATGCCCATGTGGATGGTGGACATCGCCGTCTGCGACAGCGTGGCGATGAACAGGAAGAACCAGCGCCGGGGCTCGGGTGGAGAAGGTGTGGTCACGTTGGCGGCGAGATTTGCGTCTGCCCCGGCGAGGGGTTAGTTTGAGGCTTGGCGCCTGCGTCACGAACCGATGAAACCGGAAACGAACCTGCTGCGCGAGCTGCCCTCCGTGGACCGCGTCATGACCCACCCCGCCGCGGCGCCGCTGCTGGAGCGGTTCAGCCGGCGGTTCGTGACGGAAACCCTGCGCGTCCTGATCGACGAGCTGCGGGAGGGCATCAAGTCCGGCCGGGAACTTTCCTCCGACCGGCTGCAGGACGAATCTATCATAACGGACCTGGAAAAGAAGCTGACCCGGGCCGCCCGTCCGGGCATGGTCCGGGTGGTGAACGCTTCCGGGACCATCCTCCATACGAACCTGGGGCGGGCGCTGCTGTCGGAGGCCGCGGCCGAGGCCGTGGGGATGGTGGCGCGCCATCCCGTCAACCTGGAGTTCGACCTCCGCCAGGGCAGGCGCGGCCAGCGAGAGGACGCCATCGAATCGCTGCTCCGGGAGCTGACCGGTGCCGAAGCCGCGGCCGTGGTGAACAACAACGCCGCGGCGGTGCTGCTGGGGCTCAATTCCATGGCCGAGGGTAAGCACGTCATCGTGTCCCGCGGCGAGTTGATCGAGATCGGCGGCTCGTTCCGCATCCCGGAGGTCATGGCCAAGAGCGGCGCCGTACTCCGGGAGGTGGGCACCACCAACCGCACCCACCCGCGGGACTACGCCGAGGCCATCGACGAGAACACCGGGCTGCTGCTCAAGGTGCACACCAGCAACTACCGGGTGGTGGGGTTCGCCGCGGAGGTGGAACTCAAGGACTTGGTGGCCATCGGCCGGGAGCGCGGCGTGCCGGTGATGGAGGACTTGGGCAGCGGCGCGCTGGTGGACCTCGCCCAGATGGGGCTGCCGCGGGAGCCGCTGGTGGCCGAGCGCGTGGGCATGGGCGCGGACGTGGTCACCTTCAGCGGCGACAAGATCCTGGGCGGTCCCCAGGCGGGGCTCGTGGCCGGAAAGGAGGGCTGGATCGACCGCATGAACCGCAATCCTCTGAAGCGCGCCCTGCGCTGCGACAAGCTGACGCTGGCGGCGCTGGAAGCGACGCTCAGGAGCTATGTCCAGTCCCCGGAACTGCTCGACGAGATCCCCACCCTGCGGGCCTTCAGCCGCCCCCTCGACGAGATCGAGGAAGGCGGCCGGAAGGTGCTGCCGCTGCTGCGGCAACGGCTGGGGCCGGACTACGAGCTGGAGCTGGTGGACTCCACCTGCCAGATCGGCAGCGGCGCCCTCCCCACCGAGGAGATTCCCAGCAAGGGCATCGCGGTCAGCGGCCGAGACATGAGCGCCGACCAGGTGGCGCGGCTGTTCTGGACCGCCGACCCGCCGATCATCGGACGCATCAAGAACGACCGCTTCATCCTCGATCTCAGGAGCGCCGGCGATCCCGAGGCGCTGGCGCCCAACCTCCCGGAACCCGGAGAAGGCCGGTGACGCGAACGGAAACGCCATGCCCTACATCATCGGAACCGCCGGACACATCGACCACGGCAAGACGAGCCTCATCAAGGCCCTCACCGGCAAGGACACCGACCGCCTCAAGGAGGAGAAGGAGCGGGGCATCTCCATCGACCTGGGGTTCGCGCACCTGGCGCTGCCGGACGGCAGCGAGGCGGGCATCGTGGACGTGCCCGGCCACGAGCGTTTCATCCGCAACATGCTGGCCGGCGCCCACGGCATCGACCTCGTGCTGTTCACGGTTGCGGCTGACGACGGCGTCATGCCGCAGACCGAGGAGCACCTGGACATCGTCCACCTCCTGGGGGTGCGGACGGCGCTGTTCGTCATCACCAAGGTGGACCTGGTGTCCGAGGCGCGGGTGCGCGAGGTGGAGGAGGAGATCGAGATACTCACCTTCGAGACCGCGCTGGAAGGATCGCCGGTGGCGCGCTTCTCCGCGGTTTCCGGGGAAGGCCTGGAAGATGTACGGAACGGCATCTTCGACGCGCTGGCGGGCATCGACCGGCCCGCCCCCAGCGGCTTCTTCCGGCTGCCGGTGGACCGGGTGTTCGTGCTGCAGGGCCACGGGGTCATCGTCACCGGCACCGGCTTGGCGGGCGAGGTGCGCACCGGCGACCACGTGCACGCGGTGCCGGGCGGCCAGAAGTTCCGCGTGCGCAGCATCCAGGTGCACGGCCAGTCGGTGGAGTCCGCGGGCTGGGGCCAGCGCGTGGCCCTGAACCTCACCGGCCAGGAACGCGGCGCCCTGGAGCGCGGCCACATGATCTGCCACGAGGAGCTGACCCTGGCCTCGACCCGGTTCGATGCGCACCTGGAGGTACGGCCCGCGGCCGCCAAGGGGATCCGCAACCACCAGCGGGTGCGCATCCACCTCGGCACCGCCGAGCGCATGGGCAAGCTGATCTTCCTGGGCGACACCGAGAAGGTGGAGCCCAAGGAGACGGCCTACTGCCAGACGCTGCTGACCGAGCCGCTGCTGGTCATGCGCGGCGACCACTTCATCGTGCGGGACGAGACCGCGCAACGGACCCTGGGGGGCGGCGAGGTCGTGGACCCGCGGGCGCCCCGGCACCGGCGTCGGGAGAGGGACGTCGAGCAGCGGCTGCGGACGTTGCGCGAAGGCGACACGCCCGAGATGATCCGCAGCTTCCTGGACGGGGACACGAGCCTGGCTACCGGGGTCGACGCCATCTGCCAGTTCCTCAACCTCAAGCGGGAGGAGACGCGCGGCTGGCTGGATCGAACGGAGGGGCTCCGCTCCTTCGATTCCGAACGGGAGCGCGTCTACACCACCGAGGAGAAGTGGAACAGCTTTCGGGAGCGGCTCCGCACCACCCTGGAGGCGTTCCACAAGAGCCATCCGCTGGCGCCGGGCATGGACCTGGAGGAGGTCCGCGCGAGACTGGCCGCCGGGGTGTCGGCGCGGCTGTTCCGGGACCTGGCAGACCTGCTGGCGGCCGAGGGCGTGTGCGCCCGGGACGGCAACCACCTGCGCCTGCCGGACCACCGCGTGGAGCTGGGCGCGCAGGAGAAGTCGCTGTCCGGCAAGATCACGGCCGCGCTGGCCAGGAACCCCCTCGCCCCGCCCTACCTCAAGGAGATCGAGAAGGCCATCGGAGTCGAGCGCCCGAAGCTGAATGAGGTCATCCGGGTCATGGAACGGCAGGGGGAGATCGTCCGGGTGACCACCGAGCTGTACTACCTCAAGGACTCCATTGACAGGATCAAGGCCGATTTATATAGCTACTTCGAGAACCACGAGGAGATGAGCGCGGCCACCTTCAGGGACATCCTGCAGTCGAGCCGCAAGTACACCATCCCCGTCCTGGAGCACTTCGACCGCACCGGCGTGACCATGCGGGTGGGCGACGTGAGGAAGCTCAAGCCGGGGAGGGGTTGACGGAGGGGCGACCCGCGGTCGCCCAAGGCTCAGGACGAACGGAGATAGACCATGGAACCGATCCGGTTGACCCAGGAAGTCAAGGCCGCGGGTTGAGCGGCCAAGCTCGGCCCCGCCGATCTGGTGCAGGTCCTGCACCGGCTTCCCAAGTTCGAATCCGCTGAACTGCTGGTAGGCACCGAGACGGCCGACGACGCCGGCGTGTTCCGGTTGCGTCCCGACCTGGCCATCGTCAACACCGTGGATTTCTTCACGCCCATCGTCGACGACCCCTACATGTTCGGCCAGATCGCCGCCACCAACTCGCTCAGCGACGTGTACGCCATGGGCGGCGAGCCCGCCACCGCCCTCAACATCGTCTGCTTCCCCAAGGGGAAGATGGAGATCGAGGTGCTGGGCGAGGTGCTGCGGGGCGGCGCCGACAAGGTCAAGGAATCCGGCGCCGTCATCGTCGGCGGCCACTCCATCATCGACGAGGAGATCAAGTACGGACTGGCCGTCACCGGCACAGTCCACCCCGACCGCATCCTGCGCAACGTCGGCGCCCGGGAGGGCGACGTGCTGATCCTCACCAAGCCGCTGGGGACCGGCATCGCCACCACCGCCTTGAAGCGCGGCAACGCTTCCAAGGCGAGCATCGACCAGGCGGTGGCGTCCATGGCGACGCTCAACAAGTACGCCGCCGCGGTCATGAAGGACTACGACGTCCACGCCTGCTCCGACGTCACCGGCTACGGCCTGCTGGGCCACGGCCTGGAGATGACCCTGGACGGCAACGTCAGCATCACCTTCGAGGCTTCACGGCTGCCGCTCATCGCCGACGTGGCGCAACTCGCCGAGACCGGCAACCTCACCGGCGGCTGCAAGCGCAACCGCGAGTACCTCGACGACAAGACCGTCATCGCCGACACCGTCTCCGACGCCCTCGCCGAGGCCGCCCTCGACCCCCAGACCTCCGGCGGCCTGCTCATCGCCGTTGCGGAAAAGGACGGCGAGGCGCTGGTAAAGGCGCTGGTGGACCACGACGTGCCGGCGGCTTCCATCGTCGGGCATGTGACGGGACGGGAGGAGTATGGGGTGCGGTTGGTGTAGGTGATCCAAGCGTGCGGCGTCACCAGACGAGACTGCCCGGTCCTCTCCCCGGATCCCCCGGTTCCTGAACCGATTCCCCTCTGGCAATCCGGATCGCCACGTCGAGCGACCACAAGACGTTCTCCAACATGAACCGGGCAAGCGGTAGGACTTGGCCCAGATCGGCGTGTTGCAACGCACCGATGTAATAGTCCCGGTGGTCGCTCTTGATGACCATCGGCGGCAGATTCTGTCTCAGCAGGACATAGTTCGTGATCAGGCGCGCGGTGCGACCGTTGCCGTCGTCGAACGGATGAATGCGCACGAAATTCCAATGAGACTCCGCCAGGAACAGCGGCAGGGGGTAGGCGCTCCGGCTCAGATCGCGACGGAAATCACGAGTCCAGCCCTCCATCAACGCCGGGGTTTCCTCGGGCTCGGCGAATCGATGCAGTTCTCCGGTAGCCGTTCGAACGTGATTAGGCTGTGTCTTGTATTGGCCCGGAATGATACGTTTCCGAGTAGGCTGGCCGTCGGGCGTCTCCGCATTCTGGTAGAACGGCTCCTTCAGGAGTATCTTGTTCAGGTCCCTTACGTCACCTTCTCCAAGCGCCTGCTCGGAGTTAGCGATCTGGCGAGCGTGATCGACGGCAACGTTGTGAGCCTTCATTTCCTCGTAGTCCCGCATCGGATGCCCGCCCGCCACTCGGTCATAGAGAAGCAACAACTCGGTCTCGTGGTAGGTCAGGGTGTTTCCCTCTATGTGGTTGCTGTTGTAGTTCCATTCGAGTCTGAGCTTCCTCCACAGTCGCTCCTCATCCTCGGGTTTGATGGCTCGATGCAGTTCGTGCCATTCCGCAACACGCGCCTCCAGACCGGCAAGGCGCCCAAAGAGATCGACGTGCTCGACGGTGAGGTTCGGTATTGCAAGACTCAGAGAGCAGGTTTCTTGGAGCCAGCGCGCCATTCGCGCCCTTGCCTCGGCGTCAACGGCGAGAGCCGGCAGGGCATCGGCGTCGAGCACGTATCCCCCGTGTCTCGAATGCTCGACAACCACATGCCCCGGAGATTCGGCTATCTCCGCCATTTCCCCCGTAATGGGACAGCTACGTTGCGCCACGTTGACTCCCTACGACCACCCGCCAAGCGGGCAAAGATGTCAATAACCAGACTATGCCCTACGGCCGTTTCCCTCGCTACTGTCGCCCAGGACACGACATGCCGGAGACATTGACTCGATCAGGAGATGGCCATACAGTCGAAGTATGGCCAGAACTTCAATCAAGTCAACCTATTCGCTGGACGTGGAATCCGTACGTGCGCTGGAGGCATTGGCGAAACGCTGGAGCGTGTCGAAGTCCGAAGTGTTGCGGCGAGCCATTCGGATCGCGGCAAACGAAGATGTCCCGACTCGGAATGCGGCACTGGACACTCTCGACCGATTGCAGACATCTCTGCGCGAGCGCAAGGTGGATACCGCGCAGTGGGCGAGAGACCTGAAGGCCGAGCGGTGCGCTGCCGCGCGGCGTTTCGAAGACGCCGGCCTGACCCTCGTGGGGTGAAAGCGAACCCTTTCAACCAGGATATCGGTTGCTCCGCCGCAGATCCGTTCAGGTAATCAGCACCGCCCGGAAATCGTTGACGTTCGTACGCGTCGGACCCGTCACCACCAGATCGCCGAGTCGGCGGAAGAACTCGTAGCTGTGGTGCCGGGCGAGCATGTCCGAGGGGTCCATTCCGGCGGCGCGGGCGCGCGCCAGGGTATCGGGACCGATGACGGCGCCGGCAGCGTCGGCGGAACCGTCGATGCCGTCGGTGTCACAGGCGATGGCGTGGACGTTGGGCATGCCGTCCAGCGCCAGAGCGAGCGCCAAAAGGTATTCCAGGTTGGGGCCGCCGACTCCGTCCGGGGCGTGGGCCGTAACCGTGGCTTCTCCGCCCGAAATCAGCACTCCAGGGGCATTTCGGCGGGCCAATGCCACGTGCGCCGCGCCGAGGTCGCGGGCCTCTCCTTGAACGTCGTCGCCGAGAATCACCACTGCGAGTTCCATCGCGTGTGCGCTTGCCGTTGCGGCTGCAAGCGCGTCTGCGGGGCGCGCCACCAGCGCATAGTCTGCCTGGGCAAAGCATGGATCGCCGGGCTTCACCGTTTCCCACCTGCCCTGCTCCAGTGCCTTCCGTGCAACGTCCGGCAGCACGATGCCGTAGCGGTCGGCGATCGCGAGCGCGTCGGCGCAAGTGGTGGGGTCGGCTGCCGTCGGGCCGGAACCGATAACTGCCGGGTTGTCTCCCGGCACGTCTGAGATGGCGAGGGTCACGACGCTGGCCGGGGCGGCCGCGGCGGCGAGGCGGCCTCCCTTGATGGCGGAAAGGTGCTTGCGCAGGCAGTTCATCTCGGCGATGGGAGCGCCGGCTTGCAGTAGGGAGCGGTTGATGGCCCGCTTGTCGGCCAGACTGAGGCCGGGTTGCGGCTCTACCAGCAGCGCGGATGCCCCGCCGGACAGGAGAAACAGCAGCAGGTCGTCCGGGCCCAGGCGGGCGGCGGCGTCAAGAAAGCGCGACGCCGCGCCCTGCCCCGCTTCGTCCGGCAACGGATGACCGGCCTCGACGACCTCGATGCGCTCGCAATCGACTGCGTGACCGTACCGGGTCACCGCGATGCCTTCGACTTCGGTCGGCCAGTGCTGCTCGACGGCGCGGGCCATGGAAGCTGCGGCCTTGCCCGCGGCCAGCACCAGGGTGCGGCCGGGCGGCGGCGACGGGAGATGCGGCGGCACGACCTTCGCCGGATCGGCGGCGGCGACCGCCGTCTCGAACAACCCGCGGAGAAGGTCCCGTTCGCGCATGCCGGTCACCGGTGCGCACTCCCGGCTGGCGAATTCCGTTCGTCCATGCCGGTCACCGGCGCACGCTACCGCGCCGCGCGATGGTGATTCCCGTCATGACGACGGCGGCTCCAATGGCCTGCTGCGCGCCGATGCGCTCGTCGAACAGGAACCAGGCGATGGAGGCGGCGACGATCGGCTGCACCAGAAGACTGACGGAAACGAAGCTCGCCGGCAGGTGCGCCAGCGCCCAGGCGATCAGGCCCTGGCCGAGCACTTGCGGTCCGGCGGCCAGCGCAAACATCACGGCCCACCCCGCGGGCGTCCTGACAACCATGGTGTCGCCGCTCACGAGTGTGACCATCAGAGTGACCATCGCACTGGCCGGAATGGCGTAAAGCATGATCGTGATGGTGGAGAAGCTCCGCCGCAGGCGCTCGATGGTCAACTGGTAGGCGGCATAGAACATGGCCGTCACCACGCCCAGCAGGTCGCCCAGCACGTGCGTGCGGCTGAGCGCCAGGCTCGCTCCCGAAAGCACCCCCACGCCGGCCATGGCCGCGCCGAGGCCCAACATGAACGTTCGGGTCACCCGCGTGCGGAACAGCAGCCATCCGCCCAGGACGACGAACACGGGCGTCACGTTCAATAGCAGGCTGGCATTGGCCACCGTCGTCATGACAATCGAATAGTGCCAGGCCGACATGTCGCCGGCGAGGAAGGCGCCCGCTACCGCCATCAGAAGATAGACCTGCGAACCGTCGGGCTTCTCATGGCGAACGCGACGGCCTCTGCCCGGCGCGGCCAGCGCCAGCACCCAGTAGAGAGGAATCGCCAGCAGGAACCGGTAGAACGCGGTCGGGCTCGGACCCAGTTCGCTCAGGCGTACGAGAATGGGGGCGAAGGCCGTGGCGACGGCGCCGACGAGCAGCGCCAGGATCGCGAGCCGCTCGGTGCGAAGCGCCGCGGTCCGCGAGGCACCCTCGTGATCCATGGAACGTTTTCGCGTGCGCAGGTGGAGTGAGGCTGGAAGGGGAAGCCGTCAGGGAGAGGACGGATGTCCTCTCCCTGACTCACGTCGATGGTAGACCCGGGGAAGGCCTACTTCTTCTTCCTCCGCAACAGCAGCGACGACAGCGTCTCCTTGGACGCTGCGGACATGCCGAGAATCTGACTTACGAACGTCTCGATCTCGGGACCCGTCACGGGCTCGATGATGAGCTTGGCCTCCTTGGCCTCCTTGAGGAAAACCGGGTCCTTCATCGTCTTCGCAAGCGCGTCCCGCAGCATTTTGACCCGGTCGGCGGGAATGCCCGGAGGACCGGAAAACGGGCGCTGGAACTCGTACTGGTTGACCCATCCCTGGTAGGTCTGGAGATGTTGCTTGCCGCCCCGCTTCTCGATCAGATCCGGAATGATCAACGCGTCCTTGAGCTCGGGATCGGCAATCTTCCGGTGCGTGAGCACGGGGATCATCTTGTCGTCCCCCTTGGCGTCAAGCATGGCCCGGGCCGTGACCCGCATGGATTCCCAGCCCCAGCAGGCGCCGGCGACTTCCTTGGACTGCATGGCGATCCGGGACGTGGCGGTTCCGCTGTAGCCCGACACCACGTCGAATTTCGTCCCGATGGTCTTGTTCAGGAGCTTCGGCAGATCGACGCCCGTCGAACCCGCGCGGGTTCCGCCCACCTTGATGGGCTTTTCGGGCTCGGTCATATCCTTCAGCGTCCTCACGCCGGACCAGCCCATGAACGCACATGCCGGAATGCCCTTGACCGGAGCGCCGATCCACGTCAGGTCTTGCGCCTTGATGCGAACCTTCGAGTCGCCGAGGGCCTGGAAGGTCACGTAGCCGCTGTTCCAGACGCCGAGCACGGTGCCGTCGCGCTTGGCCTTCCTCTGGATGTAGTTGGCGGATACCAAGCTGCCGGCGCCGGTCATGTTCTGCACGATGAAACTCGGGTTTCCGGGAATGTATTGGCCCATGTGGCGCACGATCTGGCGCGTGTACGTGTCGTAGCCGCCGCCGGGCGCGTAGCCGACGATGACCCGGATGGTCTTGCCCTTGAAGAAGTCATCCGCGGCCACCGCAGGGTTTCCCGCGGCCAAGCCGAGCGCCGCCACGAGAGCGACTGCCAGTCCTGTCTTCCTGATCATAAATACCCCCTTAGGTTGATTTGCCGGAAATAAACGGCGTATTTTCGCACATCTGCGAAACAAACGCCAACACCCCGGGAGGTCATCATGCCAACGCTCAACGTCGGCGACGCCGACATCCACTACGAGGTCCAGGGAGACGGGCCGCCTTTCGTTTTCATCTCGGAAACCGCCTGCGACGGGGACGTGTGGAACATCTTCCAGGTGCCGGAGTTCTCGCGGGACCACCGCACCATCATCACGGACTTCCGAGGCACCGGCCGCTCCACCCGCACGCCCATGCGCTACACCACGCGCATGTTCGCCGACGACATCGCCGCAGTGATGGACCACCTCGACGCCACCGACGCCATCGTCTGCGGCCATTCCATGGGCGGCAGGGTGGCGCAGTTGCTGGCGCTGGAGCACCCCGGGCGAGTGAAGAAGCTGATCCTCGCCTCGTCCGGAGCGGCCCATCCGGGCGCCCACGGCATTCCGCTCAGGATCGCCACGCAGATGGTCGAGTGGGGCTACGAGAAATACGTCCGTGAGCACACCATCGGGGTGGGCTGGACCGAGCAGTACCAGAAGGACCACCCGGAGGAGATCGAGAACTGCCTCAAGGTGCGCATGGCCAACCTGTCGTCGGTGGAGTGCTACTTCCGGCACGTCATCGCGCGCCAGGAGCACGACACCCGGCACCGCCTCAAGGACATCGCCGTGCCGACGCTGGTGCTGGTAGGCGAGGACGACCACGCGGTGGTGAGCGACATGTCACACCGGAAAGGCGCGGAGATGCTGGTGGAGGGGATTCCGAACGCGAAGCTGGTGGTGCTGCCGGGCGAGCGGCACAGCTACTTCTTCTCCAACCCGGACGCGGCGCACAAGGCCATCCGGGAATTCATCAAGGACTGACGCTTCAGGAAGCGTGGCGGGCCGTCAGGTCGTCCAGGTGCCCTTCGAGCCAGCGGGTGCTGACCCTGCCGCTGACGTAGTCCGGCTCATCCATCACCGCCGCCAGGAACGGGATGGTGGTGTCGATGCCGGCGGCCCTGAACTGGCCGAGGCACTGCTTCATGCGCGCCACCGCCTGCTCGCGGTCGTCGGCGTGGACGATGAGCTTGGCCAGCAACGAGTCGTAGAAGGGCGGGACGCGGTAGCCCGGGAAGCACTGGGTGTCCACCCGGATGCCCGGCCCTTGGGGCGGGCTCCACTCGGTCAGGACTCCCGGGCACGGCCGGAACCCCTGCCACGGCGCTTCCGCGGTAATGCGGCACTCGATGGCGTGGCCGTTGAAGCGGACGTCCTCCTGCGAGAACGACAGCCGTTCACCGCCGGCCACGCGGATCTGCTCCCGCACGAGGTCCAGCCCCGTCACCATCTCGGTGACCGGGTGCTCCACCTGGATGCGGGTGTTCATCTCCAGGAAGAAGAAGTCCTGCCGGTCCTCGTCGTAGATGAACTCCACGGTGCCGGCGTTCTCGTACTTGATCTCCCTGGCGACCTTGTGCCCGGCGTCGCGGATGCGCTCCCGCAACTCCTCCGGGATGCACGCGGCCGGCGCCTCCTCCACCACCTTCTGGTAGCGCCGCTGCAGCGAGCAGTCGCGCTCGCCCACGTGCACCACGTTGCCGAAGCGGTCGCCGATGACCTGCACCTCGATGTGCCGGGCGTTGGGGATGTAGCGCTCCATGTAGAGGGTGGGATCGCCGAAGGCCGCCCGGGCCTCCGCCGAAGCGGTCTCGAACGCGGTCTGAAGCTCGCCGTCCTCGCGGACGATCTTGATGCCCTTGCCGCCGCCTCCGGCCGCGGCCTTGAGCAGCACCGGGTAGCCGACTTCCGCGGCCACCCCGGCTGCATCCTGGAAGTTCTGGACGTTGTCCGAGCCCGGCACCAGCGGCACGCCGAAGGCTCCCACGGTGGCCCGGGCCAGCAGCTTGTTGCCCATCTGGCGGATGCTGTCGGCGCGCGGTCCCACGAACGTGATGCCGTGCTTGGCGCAGGCCTCGGCCAGCTCGGACTTCTCGGCGAGGAAGCCGTAGCCCGGGTGGAGGGCGTCGCAGCCGGTGCCGAGGGCGGTGGCCACCAGCGCCTCGACCTTGAGGTAGCTCTCGGTGGAACGGGCCGGACCGATGCAGACGGAGCGGTTCGCGAGGCGCGCGGGCATGCTGTCGCGGTCGGCCTCGGAGACCACGGCCACCGACTCGATGCCCAGGGACTGGCAGGCTCTGATGATGCGGACCGCTATCTCGCCCCGGTTGGCGACCAGGAGACGGCTAACGGCCACGGGAGAAACTCTCTTTAGGCATCGGGGCGGACCAGGAAGAGGGTCTGGCCGTGCTCGACGAACTGGCCGCTTTCGACGCAGACCTCGTCGATGGTGCCGGCAACGTTGGAGCTGACGGCGTTGAAGACCTTCATCACCTCCACGAGGCCCACCGTGGTCTCGGCGTCCACGTGGTCGCCGAGCTTGACGAACGGCGCCGCGCCGGGCTCCGGCGTGGCGTAGAACGTGCCGACCATGGGCGCGGGAATGGGAACGGTGCCTTCCTTGACGGTGACCGGCTGGGTAGCGGGCGCGCTTCCGGCCGCGGGGGCCGGTGCAGGGGCCTCGGCTGCCGCGGCAGGCGCGGCTGCGGGCGCCTCTGCCGCGGGAACCGCGGCCGGTGCGGCGACGGGTGCGGCCTGGGTCACGCTGACGGTTGCGGGTACGGCGGGAACTCCCGACTTGCTGACCGTGAGCTTCAGATCGCCGATCTCGAGGTCGAGATAGTCGAAGTTCGATTTCTCCACCAAGTCCAATATCTGTAGTACTTCATCCTCGGTCAATTGCGTGTCCCTCTCTTCCTGTTCCGCTGATTTCGGACCGCCGTGGCGGGCGTGAAGACGCGAAAGCCCTGAATGCGCGGTATTCTTAACAAGAATCGGAATCGTGCGTCAACTGCGCTTCCGGCAGGCGAAATGGCGCCCTTCGACTTCGCTCCGCTATGCGTCGCTACGCTCAGGGCGAACGGGGCATTTGTCAGGCTCGAACGGAGCTTTGTCGGTCCGTCTTGACTTAACCGTTCGCCCTGAGCGTAGCGGAGCGAAGTCGAAGGGCGCCATTTCGCTCAGCGGGATTGGTCCGAGTTTCCCTAGACTGTTAATTTGAGACGTACTATTCTGAGGGCCGTCGGCGTCCGACGCCGAACGAAATCCAGCAATTCCAGGAGGAAAGTCATGGGAGACACAATCACGATCAAGCGGCCTGACGGCGAAGAGGTATCGGCGTACTGCGCTTCCGCCGACGACAACGCGCCGGGCATGGTGGTGATCCAGGAGTGGTGGGGGGTCAACGATCAGATCAAGAGCGTGGCCGACAAGCTGGCCGGCATGGGATACACCTCCGTGGTACCGGACCTCTACCGGGGCAAGGTGACGGTGGAGGCGGAGGAAGCCAGCCACCTCATGCAGAACCTCGATTTCGGCAACGCCAACACGGACGTGTGCAGCGCGGTGGAGCACCTGAAGCAGAGCTGTCCAAAGGTGGGGGTCATCGGCTTCTGCATGGGCGGCGCCCTGACCGTGCTGGCGGCGGTGTACTCCAAGACGGACGCGGCCTGCTGCTGGTACGGCGTTCCGCCGGCGGAAGCGGCCGACACCCGCACCATCGCCATGCCGTTCCAGGGCCATTTCGCGCTGGAAGACGGCTTCTTCACCCCGGACAAGGTGGACGCCCTGGAAGCGAGCCTCAAGGAAGGCAACGTCACCCACGAGATCTACCGCTACCAAGCGCAGCACGCGTTCGGCAACGAGACCGGGGCGGCCTACAACGCCGACGCCGCCAACCTGGCGTGGGAGCGGAGCACCGAGTTCCTGGCCAAGCACCTCAAGTAAACGGCTTTTCCGCCGTTGACGGGACCTGCCGGACGGCCCGCGCGAAGGCCGGGCGGGCCGCCCGGTCTCCCTTCACGGCCAACAGGAGACAGCCATGGCGAGTTTTCCCATCATCGACGCCGACGGCCACGTGCAGGAGAAGTTCGCCCCGTGGGAGGACCTGCTGGAGGGGCCTTACAAGAAGAAGGCGCCCCGGGTGGTCAAGGCCGACGGCCGCGAGCAACTGCTCATGGAGGGCCGCATCTGGGCCAAGCCATCGGGAGTGGGCTGCGGCATCGGCGCCGTGCCCCACAACCGCTCGCCCCAGCCCACCACCGGCATGTGGGACCCGGTGCAGCGGCTCAAGGACATGGACCTGGAGCAGATCACCATCGCGGTCAACTTCGGCACCACCGTGTTCCTGAGCCTGCCGTTCCTGGAGGACAAGGACTACGCCTGCGCCGTCGCCAAGGCCTACAACAACTGGCTCCACGAGTACTGCCGCCACGCGCCCGAGCGGCTCAAGGGCGTGGCCTGCGTGCCCATGCAGGACCCCGCAGAGGCCGCGGCCGAACTGCGGCGTTGCGTCGAGGACCTGGGCTTCGTGGCCGTGGCCACCTCGGCCCACTCCGCCGGGCGCAACCTCGACCACCCCGACTTCGACCCGTTCTACGCCACGGCCGAGGAGCTGGGCGTGCCGGTGTGCGTCCACGTAGGCTCGGGCCGGCCCGCGGCCGCGGCCGACCGCTTCGACAACGCCCTGTTCGTGCACGCCACCACCCATCCCTTCGAGCAGATGATCGGCGTCATGTGCGTCATCGGCGGCGGGGTGCTGGAGAAGTTCCCGAAGCTCAAGGTGGCGTTCCTCGAAGCCGGCGCCGGCTGGGTGCCCTTCTGGATGGAGCGGCTGGACGAGCACTACGAGTACATGCAGGCGGCGGTGCCGCTGCTGACCATGCCGCCCAGCGAGTACATCCGCCAGCGCGACGTCTACTTCTCCTTCGAGCCCGACGAGACCACCTTGCCCTACGTCATGGACTTCATCGGCGACGACCGGCTGGTGTTCGCATCGGACTACAACCACGGCGACTGCAAGTTCCCCAACGTGGTGAAGGAGGTGCTGGACCGGGACGACATCGCCGCGGACTCGCTGCCCAAGATCATGGGAGAGAACGCGCAGCGGCTCTACAGCATCGCACCGAACTAGGGCGACCGCGGGCCGCCCCTACGTGGGGTTCATCGCCGGGTCTGTGCAGGGGCGACCCGCCGGTCGCCCCTACGGGGATCCACCGCAGACCAAGCTGAAGAAACCCGACGAGACGGAGAAAAGCCATGACCCCGAGAACCATCGACGCCGACGCCCACGTCGTTGAAACGCCTTTCACCTGGGAGTTCATGACCGAGGCCGAACGCGCGCACGCGCCCTTCGCGGTCAAGCAGGAAGGCGGCCCCGAGTACTGGGTGGTGGACAACCGGCTGCACGTCAAGAACAACAACATCGGCCCCAACACCTCGGCCGACCAGCGCGAGATGCGCGATATCGACGCCCGGGTCAAGCACATGGACGAGCTGGAGGTGGACGTGCAGGTGCTCTACCCCACGCTGATGTTGCGCCCCTGCACCCAAAGCCGAGCCACCGAGATGGCCATGTGCAGGAGCTACAACCGCTGGCTCGCCGAGATCTGGAAGAAGGGCCGGGGCCGGCTGCGATGGGTGTGCATGCCTCCCCTGCTATCCATGGACGCGCTACGCGGCGAACTGGAGTTCGCCAAGGAAAACGGCGCCTGCGGCATCTTCATGCGCGGAGTCGAGCACGAGATGCGGCTGAGCAATCCCGACCTGTTCCCGCTCTACGAGATCGCCACCGACCTGGACCTGCCCATCTGCGTCCACGCCGGCACCAACAGCACCGCCATCCACGACCTCTACGAGGGCGAGACCGGCTTCTCGCGCTTCAAGCTGCCGGTGGTGGGGACGTTCCACTCGCTGCTCATGGAAGGAACCCCGGCGCTGTTCCCCAAGATCCGCTGGGGCTTCGTCGAGGTGAGCGCCCAGTGGGTGCCCTACGCCCTGAACGACCTGCGGCTACGCTTCCAGAAGATGGGCAGGCCGATCCCCGACAACATCATGGCCGAGAACCGCATGTACGTCGCCTGCCAGACCACCGACGACCTGCCGGTGATCCTCAAGGACGCGGGCGAGGACAACCTCGTCATCGGCACCGACTACGGCCACAACGACACCTCCAGCCAGATCGAGGCCCTGCGCCTGCTCCGCACCGAAGGCTCGGTGCCGTCCGCCATCGTCGACAATATCCTCGGCGACAACGCGCGGGCGCTGTACGGGCTGTAGGTAGAGCGACCGGCCGGTCTACTCCCACGGCGGCGGCTGGCCCCACTCGTCGTAGTAGGTGGTCGCCGATGTGGGAAGGCGAGCGGTGGTGCCGAAGCGGCCCTCCGGATAGCCCAGGGGGATGCAGCAGTGGACCTCGGCCTCCGCGGGGAGTCCGAAAAGCTCGTGGATACGGGTGGTGACGCAGGGGTGCAGGGTGGTCAGCACCGATCCGATTCCCATAGCACGGGCGGCCAGCATCAGGTTCTGTGCCGCCGGGAGGACGGAGCTGGCATTCCCGGGTGAGGTGGAGACCGCCATCACCACCACCGGCACGTTCTTCATGGCCTCCGCCAGCCGCATGGGCGCGAGATGTTTGTCACCGGGCGGAGCGTTCTCGGGATTCCAGCCCTCCGGCTGCTTCGCCCACCAAGCCTCGACGTAGAGTTCCGCGAATCTCCGTATCTTCTCCCGGTCTCGCACTACCAGGAAACGCCCCCGGTGCTCGTTGCGGGCGTTGGGAGCCTTGGAGGCGGCGTCCATCAGCGTGCGGATGTCCTCGTCGCTGATGGGGTCCGGCTTGAGCCGGCGGATGGCCCGCTGGGTGAACATGGCCTCGCCGAGGCTCATGCCGAGGCTGTCGGGCGGATCCAGCTTTACCATGGCCATCGCTTCGTCCCCTTTCCCGTTCGCCTACCGTCCCGTCAACTCCCGGGCGCGGTTGAGCACCGCAAAGGAGCGCGGCGCGCTGGGCATGAGGAAGCGGAAGCCCGCTTCCACCAGCCGTTCGATGTTGTCGGCGCTGGGATGGGGGTGGCCGCAGGGGACGTCGTGCTCCTTGCAGATTTCGAGGATCCGGTTGATGTGGTCGGCCACCACCGGGTGGTCGTAGTCGCGCGGGTGGCCCAGTTCCTGGCTCAGGTCCCCTTCGCCGATGAGCACCACGCCGATGCCCGGCACCTCCTTCAGCATGGCCGGCAGGTTCTCGATGGCGCGCACCTCCTCGCACTGGATCACCACCAGGACCTCGCCGTCCGGCGCCAGCGGCCACACGTCGGCGCGCTTGTAGTATTCCTGCTGTGTGAGCCCCCAGTAGCGGGCGGCGCGGGTGGGCGCGTCGCCGCGTATGCCCGGCGGATCGTAGAGCGGCTCGGACGCAAGACGCGGGTAGCGGCACGCCGACACGGCGTTGCGCGCCTCCTCCACGGAGCTGACGTGCGGAAAGATGATCCCGTACATGCCGATGTCCAGAACCTGCTTGGCCAGCCACTGGTTCATCTCGTTTCCGTTGGGCGGGATGCGCACCATGGGCGTCACCGCGGGTGCCAGGGTGCCGCGGTCCACCACCTGCCGCCGGTCCAGCATGTATTGCAAGGAGTGCCTCAGCCCCGGAATGTCCAAGGGCGCGTGCTCCATCTCGAACGCGACGCCGTCGAGCTTCGAACCCGCCATGGCGATGGAAGTCTCGATATCGTTGGAGGTGAAGCTCACGAAGGCCGTCTTGCCTCCCTCCAGCGCCTTGATGACGCCGTTGAGACGTGGAATTTCCGCCATGAAACGCTCCTTGGCCCTTCGACTTCGCTCCGCTGACGCGGAACTACGCTCAGGGCGAACAGTCCCTCTCCGTTCGCCCTGAGCGTAGCGAGGTCTGCCGAACGAAGTCGAAGGGCGCTGTCCCAATGGTTCTGAGCTTGCCAAGCCTATAGCCTGTCCAACCGGGCTTTGCTAGTGTAGTTGTCCTGTACGGCCGGGACACGGCCCGAGCCGCACGCAGACTCCCTGGAGGTTTACGCTCGTGATCATCGACGCTCACGCACACTACACCACGGCGCCGGCCAAGCTTCAGTCGTTTCGCGCCCGCCAGATCATCAACCAGGGGCGGCCCTCGCCCGCAAAGCTCAACGTCAGCGACGAGGAACTCGAGCAGTCCATGCGTTCCCAGTTCAAACGGATGGCGGACACCGGCATCGACCGGCTGCTGTTCTCGCCCCAGGCCTCGGCCATGGGCCACCACTTCGGATCGGAGCTTATCAGCCGCTACTGGAGCGAGGCATGCAACGACCTCATCGCCCGCGTCGCGAAGCTTTGGCCGGACAAGGTGTCGCCGGTGTGTCAGCTTCCCCAGTCGCCGGGGGTCAGCCCCGGCAGTTGGGTGGAAGAACTTGAGCGCCGGGTCAAGGAGGACGGCTTCATCGCCTGCAACATCAATCCCGACCTGTGCAGCGGCCGGGAGCCCTGGACGCCTTCGCTGGGAGACGAGTGGTGGTATCCGCTTTGGGAGAAGATGGTGGAACTGGACATACCGGGAACCATCCATGCCAGCGCGTCGCTGAACCCGGCCTTCCACACCACCAGCTCGTACTACATCGGGCAGCACCACAACGGCGCGGTGGAGTTGCTCAGCTCGCGCGTGTTCCAGGACTTCCCCAAGCTCAAGATCGTCATCCCCCACGGAGGCGGCGCCGTGCCCTACCAGTGGAACCGCCACCGGGGCATGCACGTGAAGGAGGGTCTGGAGCCCTTCGAGGAGGCGGCCCGCCGGGTCTACTGGGACATGGCCATCTACGACGCCGAGGGCATGGAGCTGCTGATCAAGCGGGTCGGCTCCGACCGTGTGCTGTTCGCCACCGAGATGTTCGGCGCGGTGAACGCCACCGACCCCCAGACCGGGCGCAACTTCGAGGAGGTGGTGCCGATCTTCGAGTCCGTCCCGGGCCTGAGCGACGAGGACCGCTACAACATCACCGAGGGCAACGCCAAGCGGCTCTACAACCTGCCGTGAGCAAATGCGTCCACCGTTCCCGGCGGCCGCCCGACGGAGACCTTCATGATCGACTTCTTCTTTCCCACCAACGTCATGGGCTCGCAGACGCTCCGGCTCGTGGCCGAAGCCCAGCAGGGAGGGGGCGACGCCTTCGACATCGCGCGCCTGTGCCGCGACCTGGACCCGGACGACAGGAAGGGATGGGAGCGGGCTTGGCTCGACCTCGCCCGGCGGACCGAGGACAAGGCGCGGGAGGCCCTCTCCAAGGGCCACGAGCGCACGGCCATGCAGTTCTTCTTCCACGCCAACCAATATTACCGCATGTCCGACGTGTTCCTGACCATCGCCGAGAACGACGTCAAGGCCGAGCGGTTCAAGCTGTCCCAAGCCAGCTTCCGCGAGGCCGCCGCGCTGCACAACCCGCCCATGGAGGTCATCACCGTGCGCTGCGGCGACGAGGAGTACGACGGCTACTTCTGCCACCCCAAGTACCCGGCGCCAGGCAAGTGGCCCGCGGTCTTCCTGATCGGCGGCGCCGACGCTTTCGCCGAGGAGATCTTCTTCAGCGGCCGGCAGGTGACGGAGTACGGCTGGGCGCTGCTGCTGGTGGACACCCCCGGACGCGGCTCCTCCATGTACGTCAAGGGCATCCCCACGCGGGCCGACTACGAGGTTCCCGGCAAGGCCTGCATCGACTACCTGGCATCCCGGCCGGAGGTGGACCCCCAGCGCATCGGCCTTATCGGCATCAGCATGGCCGGCTACTACGCACCCCGGCTCGCCGCCTTCGACCCGCGCATCAAGGCGCTGGTGGGCTGGAGCGGCTGCTACAGCGTGCTGGACGACCTGTACATCTTCTGCGAGCACCTCCGGCCGGTGGTGCAGCGGCTGCTGGGCGGCGTGAGCGACGAGGAGGCCCGGGAGCGCCTCAAGGACTTCACCATGGAGGGCGCCGCCGAAAACATCACCTGCCCGACCCTCATCACCCACGGCGCCGACGACCGGTTGATGGACGTGAACGGCGCCAGGCGGCTCCACGACGAGATCGGCAGCGAAGACAAGACCCTCAGGATCTACGAGGACGCGGCCGCGGGCGGCGCCATCCATTGCAGCCACGACTACTGGGCGCACAACGTGCCGTACATGCTGGACTGGATGCAGGATCGGCTCTAATCAAAGCGTCCATCAAGAGGTTGCGTTAAGCAATCGGTCCCGCGTTCTCCTGATCTCATCGATCACTGAGTCAATCTCCTCATGGCATCGCCATGCCGGTATCCGTACAACTGTCCAACCGAGTTTTGCCAGGACCCGATCTCGTGTAATGTCCTTGCGCCGTTGTCGACCTCTGGCGTCAATGTGCTGATCACCGTCAACCTCGATGTTGAGCTTGATCCCTCGTTCCAGCAGCGCGAAGTCCAACTCGTACCCCTCTACCTCGGTCTTGGCGTAGGGCAGGAAGTTCCCGAGTTGCATGGCGTCGAGCAGGAGTTTCTCAGACATGCTGTCCGTGCGGAACTCGGCAGCCGGCGAACCAGCGCTGTCGTTTCGGGCGACCTCAACGCGCAGATAACTACGTAGGGAGGCCAGAGTTGGGCTCCCCAAATCTCCCATAAACGGGTGACCGACAACGATTAGCGCTCGCCGGGCGCGGCTGACAGCCACGTTCAGGAGGTTTCTCTCTTTCTCTATCCAACGGGCGCCGCTCTTGGACATCCCAGGAGAGAGCACGGAAGAAAGAACAATTGCATCGCGCTCGTCCCCCTGTAGGCGGTGCGCCGTCCCGCTTACAAAATCCAGGTCCTCCAGGACATCCTCACCGAATTGTCTCTTGGCGAGTTGGTCGATGAGTCGCGCCTGCGCTGTGAACGGAGTTACCACCCCGACGGTCTTGTAACCGGATTCGATCAACCCACGAATCTGTTCTACTGTTTGCTCCGCCTCTGCACGATTCAGCCAACTTCCAGTAGCAGGCCGTATTACTGCGCCGTCAACATCGTACCAGTAAATGGCACGATCACGCTGGAATGTATCGGAGACGTCCGTCAGTACGGTGAGTTCACCCTTGTAGAACGTCTTGTTGAACCAACGAGCGATGTGTGGGTGGCAGCGGTAGTGCTCGTTGAGAAGAACTGGTGTTTGCGGTCTTGCGGCAAACTCGAAGGCGGAATAGGCCGAACCGTCTTTGTGGTGGATGCCGCGCTCACGCAGATCGTCGTTGTCGAATCCCGTTTGTGTGGCGATCTCCTTTAAGAGCCCATCGCTCAGGGGAACGATCGGATTTAATTGGTGTGGATCTCCCACGACCGCCAAACGTTTTGCGCGGTAGGCCAACGGCAGCACGGCCGCGAGGCTACACTGACTGGCCTCGTCGACGATCACCAGGTCAAACAGCCCCGCCTCCATGGGAAAGTTGGAATGCGCCGTCAATGCAGTGCACGCCCAGCCTCGCAAGTGGTGAAACGAATTGCCTATTGCCCGTCTAAAACGATCGCTGTTGGCAGGGATTGCGCCGAAAACCGCGAGACGGTCACCTCCAGAGGAGATTCGCGTCGCCGTGTCCGCGCGAACTGCGTAGAGGCTTGCATCTGCCCATTTCTGGTCTGCTTCGCGCAAGCTGGTCGCCGGGTCGCCCACCGCGGACTTCAGTTGTTTATATTCAGCCCGTCCCATTTCCAATTGGGAGGACAGCTCTCTTATGCGTTGCTCAATTCGAGCCCAAGTGACCAGTTGCTCCAATGGAGCGTTCTTGAGGCAACCGAGTCGCCTGCGAAAGCGTCGCGCGCGAAATCCACGGAACAGCCACGTCCGCAACAACCGTCTGGCTCGTCGCTCTATTGCGTGGGAACTGATGGGCAGTTCAAGAGGACGCGCGTCAGGCCAGAGTGCTCGCGCAGCCTCCTTCAACGCTTGCCTGAGTTCCTCCTGTTCCTCGGCCGCCTGAAGCAGTTTCACATCCAGTTCGTCCAACCGCGCCAATTGCTCCCTCAACTGGGCGCGCCCAGTGGCGACCTGTTTCAACCGGCCGCGCGCTCCAGCTTGGTTGCTGAGGTGCGTTGCCGCTTGAACCAACGCAGCGACAATGCGGTCCGGAACCTGCTCGCGCACGCCGTGATTGCCGGTGCGGACCAACAAACCGCTACTCACATCCCTTTCCGCGCGGTCGACGGCTACATCAACCGCACCATTGTTGGTCGAGGTCACCAGGACCTTGTCGCCGTCCAGCCACGCGTTCGTAACCGCGTTCACTACCAACTGCGTCTTGCCTGTCCCAGGCGGGCCGGTCACGACCGTCAGTGGTGCTCTGCGGAGACGCTCGAGTGTTTCCTCCTGTGATTGGTTGCATATAAGTGGAGCTGCAAGAGGTCCGGGCAAAGGTCGCTCGTTTCGGTTCTGCGCGGACCCGTCGAGGAGAAGACAGGCGGCAGCCGTGGACGACCAGTCTTCGCGGGCCTGCAGTTGTCGCAGTTCCTCACGAAGGGTGCTGGTGTACCCAGACCACTCGGCGACGACCGAAATCGCGGCGTTGTAGACGCCTTGTTTGCGACCTATCCTCGTTTCGAGGAGTCTGGCCTTGAGAGGCGACAAGATCGCGAGACCGAGCAGGTCAGCAGTTTGTTTGGCGAGGACGCCAAAAGCGTCGGCATCTCCGAACGGCAAGCCGTGACTCAACAGGTCGCTGACGTCTTCGGTGATCGAAGGGTCGAAGATACCGCTCGCCGTGATGGCCAGGTTGAACTCCGGCTCCATGGTAGCGTGAAGTTCCCACTGGTCGTTGGGACCTGATTCCACTTCGATCTGGACAGCAAAGAGAGGGGCAACCTTGGGTGTATGATCGCGGTCGGTTACTACGACAGTCGGCCACCCGTAGATGATCGACCGCATGCGGGATCTCAGTTGGTCACGGAGTCCTCCGGGCGCCGGTGTCGAATCGCATTGCCCAACCACCAGTTTCTCCTCCCCCAGGTGCAAGAACCACAGAGAGTTCTCTTTGGCGTACGGGACCAGCGATTTCGCTGCTTCTGATTCAATGCACCGTTGAGCATAGTTACACAGTTGCTGCCAAGGAGTTTGCGTGCTGCTGGCAACCTGCTTTAACGCGCTCGAACTGCCGGGACTTGCCTTCGTAGCCGTATCCCGCGAACCGTCTGCTACTCTGTCCGATGCGACTTGGACCGAGGCACCTCCACCATCTACGCAGTCAATACACCAGACCTTTTTCGACGATAGTGACCAATGGGCACGCTCGCCCGCTTCCAGCCTCGTTGCGCACGATCGGCAACGTCCGGCGTACTTCAGCGAGATGAAGCGTAGATCTTTGGGGACTTCCATCCTCGATCCTCAGAGGGCTGCCATCAACGACGGCCAATAGTTGGAGTTTATCGGTGTGAAGAGAGACAAAGTTCTCGCCACCAATCCAAATGTATAGAGAACCCTCAGTAAATCCAATGGGAGAGCAAATTACCTCTTGGCACCGCTAGAATTCGCCGGAGCCTAGCCATTCCGACCGCCGACGATCCCGCCAAGGAATGCCGAAAACTCTCATCCCGTCTGAGCTGTTCAGTTGTTTCCTGATGGTGCACTATTCGATATAATTCGATATAGTTCCCCCTTAAAGGGAGGTAATATGGCCAAAGGATCGGTTGTCTCGATACAGATCGCGAAGGACGCCAAGGGCGACATGGAGAGCCTTCAGGAAGTCCGGGCGGTGGTCGACCAGGGGCTTGAGGGCGACCGCTACTGCAACCAGGTGGGCAGCTACTCGCACAATCCGGGTCCGGACCGCGAGGTAACGCTCATCGAGGCGGAAGCCATCGAGGGCATGGAGCGGGACTACGGCACCACACTGGACCCCAAGGACAGCCGCCGCAACATCACCACGCGCGGGGTCCCCTTGAACCACTTGGTGCAGGGACGGGAGTTCTCCGTGGGCGAAGTGCGGATGCGCGGGCTGCGGGTGTGCGAGCCGTGCGCCAACCTCGTGAAGCTCACGGGCAAGAACGTGCTGCAGGGGCTGGTTCACCGGGGCGGTCTGCGCGCCCAAGTGCTGAACGAAGGCACGATCCGGGTAGGGGACACCATCGAGTGGGAGCCGGGGGCCTAGCCTCCTTCCACCCCGCGCCCTCCTGGATTCCGGCTTTCGCCGGAATGACGGTTTCGACCTGTCAGGACCGCACCACCCCTATCTCCTCAGCGCAACGAACATATCTTCCGTCCGATACCGCTCCGGCGTGAGGCCCTGCTCGTAGGCGTAGTCCAGGAACGCCTCCACGGTTTTGCCGTCGTCGTCGAGGGAGTATATCCAGGGGTCCCGCGGGAGCCCGGGGCCGCCGCACAGAATCTCCGTCTGCTCCGGAGTCAGCGACTCCCACCACTCTTCCTCCTCCGTCGCCAGGACGTACCGTGACCGTGGCTCGCCGCCGCGGTTGCCCGCGGCCCTGGCCTCGACGAACGCGCCGTAGAGCGCCTGGCACAGGTCCTCGTGCTGCTCGGCCACGTCCCGCCACAGCGCGATGGTGTGCATGATGGGGAAGAAGCCGGTGCGGGCGTAGTAGTCCGCTTCGAGCTGGCGCATGTCCTCGCCCAGCAGCAGGCGAACACCGGCGGCCTCGCGCCCTGCCGGGCTCAGATTGGAGGCCTCGATCATGGCGTCGATGTCGCCCCGCACCAGCAATTCCTCCAGGCTCTCTCCCGGACGCGCAACCTCCATGTCCAATTCGTTGCGCACCGCGTCACGCAGCGGCACGTCCAGGGTCACCACCCAGGTGATGTCCTTCAGGTCAACGCCGTAGTCGTGCTGCAGCAGCGCCCGCGCCCACACGGCGGCGCTCTGGTTGATGCGGCGCACGCCGACACGCCGCCCGGCGAGGTCGGCGGGCGTTTCGATGCCCGCCGCGCCGCGGCAGAAGATGTAACGGTGCCGGAAGCGGCGGTAGTGAAAGACCGGAATGGCCACGAGCGGAAAGCCCTGGGACAGCGCGGTCACCAGCGGCGCCATGCCCATCTCGCAGATGTCGAAGGCCTTCTCGTCCAGCATCCGCAGGGTGCGCGGGTACTGGTAGTCGCCCAGAATCCCCGTGGGCGGCAACGGGTCGGGGACGGTCTCGATGTCGTAGCCTGCCACGGTCACGCGCCCGTCCAGCAACGGACGCGTACGCTTGTATTCGCCACAGGAAAGGGTCAGTCGCGGTTGCATGGTGTCGTTGATACGCGAACGGCGCGCACTGCCGCAAGCGGGGGCGCGGGCCTCACGGCATGTGGTCCGCCGTCCCAAGGCGTGTTAGAGTCCACGCATCCGAACACCATCCATCACGCGCAAGGGAGACTCGCCATGGCCAAGACGCAGACCGCCGATAGCTGGGAACCGCCCGCCAGCCTCTCCAAGGAGGAGTTGGTCAAGATATCCGACGGCATCCTCGCGGAGCCGGACATTCCCTACACCGAGACCGAGGACGTCTTCCGCATCCACGCCAACGGCATGGACTGGGACATCGGCTGCATGGTGTACGAGCCCGAGGACCCGGCCAAGATCCCCACCGGCCCGGACGGCAACAAGCTCGGCATCTTCATGACCCACGGCGGCGCCAGCGACTGGCGCTCCATCGAGCGGCTGGCGCAGTGTTTCGCCGGGAAGCGCGGCTACAAGGTGTGCAGCATGACCTACCCCGGCCGCCTCTATCTCCCGGACCCCAGCCGCGACTGGCCCGACGACACCATCCACGAAGACGGCAGCGTCCGTACCCCTATCTGGCTGGACGGCGAGTTCATCGGCCGGGACGAGTACGAGGTGGTCAACGACGCCTCCCTGCGCGAGATCTACGGCTCCCGATCGTACGCCCGGGCCAAGAAGGACAGCAACTTCTACTACCGGATGGCGGCCTGGCCGGTGGCCTTCGAGGAAGGGATGCTGGACATCTGCCGCCGGCACCTTCCGGTGGGCGAGTATTCGGTGTTCACCCACGGCCACTCCACCGGCGGCCCCTTCAGCCACACCCTGCTGCAACGCATCGAGAACGGCAAGGGGCTCATCGGCATCGAGAACTCGCCCTTCGCCTACATCTTCCGCAAGATGAGCGGCCACGACTGGCCGACCCCCTTCGACCACGTGCTCATCCGCACCTGGCGCGAGCTGGCGCGCTACACCGGCGCGGAGGTGGCCATGCAGGAAGGCGAGAAGCCGCTGTTCCGGCTGGCGTGGCTGATGGAGGAGGTCTTCGAGATGTGGCAGCGGGTCAAGCGCTTCCCGCAGTTCAAGGCCGAGAACTGGCTCCACAGCGACAGCCACCCCTGCCTCACCGAGGCCGCCAAGGTCACGGCCGAGCGCATGAAGATGAACGCCGAGGAGACCCAGGCGCTGGTGGACCGCTACCTGAGCTACGGCCGGCCGCTGCCCGGCAAACCCATCCCGCCGCTCCTCTACGGCATCAACAAGTTCAGCCGGGACCACACGCCCCCCAAGTACAACAACATCGTCAAGGCCGAGTACGCGGCCATGAACCCGGCCCCCAAGGTCCGCGTGGTCGAGATCGGCACCGGCATCCATTCCTACTGGAGGACCGAGGACGGCCTGCCCTTGGGCGTCTGCCCGGTGATCACCAAGGTCTGGCACGACGCCATCATGAACGGGTACTACGAGGTGTGACGGCGCACCCAACTCGCTCCCGCCAGGAGCCCGTCCGAGTATGCGCCAGCGATGAACCCCATGTAGGGGTGACCCGCGGTCGCCCTGGCCGTTTGCCTTCCAGTTCCAATTGCGCCAAATTGGATATTATATTTCCAATTTTGGACGCAAAATGGAATTAGTAAGTCGTTTTTTCGATATTCCGGACCAGAGTTGTTTCCTGTTCGGTCCCCGCGGGACAGGGAAGTCCACGTGGTTGCGCGACCGACTCCCGGACGCCCTGTTCCTGGACCTGCTCGAACCCGCCCTGCATCGCAGCCTGGATGCCCGCCCCGAGCGCCTCCGGGAACTGATCGCCGGCTCGCCACAAACGGGCACGGTGGTCATCGACGAGATCCAGCGGATCCCGGAGTTGTTGACCGTGGTCCACGCGTTGTTGGAGGAGCCTTCGCCTCCACGCTTCATTCTGACCGGATCCAGCGCCCGGAAGCTTCGGCGCGGGGGCGTGGACCTCCTGGGGGGACGGGCCGTGCACCGCACCATGCATCCGTTCATGGCCGCGGAGTTGCCCGATTTCGATCTCGCACGAACACTGGAAACGGGGTTGCTGCCGCTGGTCATGGCGTCCGCCGACCCCACGGACGTCCTGGGCGCTTACGCGAGCCTGTATCTCGAACAGGAAGTGCGGGCCGAAGGGCTGACGCGGAACGTCGGTAATTTTACCCGATTCCTGGAAGCGGTCAGCTTCTCCCACGGCGCCCAACTCAACGTCACGGCGGTGGCCAGGGAATGTGAAGTGGAGCGCAAGGTCGTCGCCGGCTATGTCGCCATCCTGGAGGACCTTCTCCTGGCCTTCCGGCTGCCCGTCTTTCGCAAACGCGCCAAGCGCGCCACCGTGACCCACGAGAAGATCTACCTGTTCGACGCCGGGGTGTTTCGCTCGTTGCGTCCCAAGGGACCCTTGGACCGGCCTGAAGAGATAGACGGCCAAGCGCTGGAAGGGTTGGTGGCCCAGCATCTTCGCGCGTGGGCCGCGTATTCCAGGCACGGCGTGGAGGTATTCTTCTGGCGCACTCGCGGCGGGACCGAAGTCGACTTCGTGGTCTACGGCGAAACGGGGCTCCAGGCGTTCGAGGTCAAGAACACCGGCAAGGTACGTTCCAGCGACCTGCGCGCGCTGAGAGCATTTTGCAAGGACTACCCCGAGGCAGAGGCCGCGTTGCTCTATCGCGGCCGGGAACGCTTGCGGATCGACGGCATCTGGTGTCTACCGGCGCAGGAGTTCCTGGACGGTATCGTGCCGGATCGAGGCCTCCTGACCTAGCAGCCTGTCCGAGTAATCGACCGTCCTTCGACTTCGTGACGCTTCGCGTCGCTACGCTCAGGACGAACGGAGAAACAAACATAACCGTTCGTCCTGAGCCCTTCGACCGGCTCAGGACAGGCTTTGCGGAGCGAAGTCGAAGGACGCCATTTCTCGGACGGCCTCCTAGCAGGACGGCCAAGCCACTGGCCGATTCCGTAGTTCACCCGAGCCGGATGCGTCTCAGCCGGAGCGCGTTTCCCACCACGGACACCGACGACAGGCTCATGGCGGCGGCGGCGACCATGGGCGAGAGCAGCAGGCCGAACATCGGGTAGAAGACGCCGGCCGCGATGGTCACGCCCACCGCGTTGTAGACGAAGGCGAAGAACAGGTTCTGCCGGATGTTGCTCAAGGTGCCGCGCGCCAGCAGCCGCGCGCGCACGATGCCGTTCAAGTCGCCGCGCATCAGGGTGACGCCGGCGCTCTTGATGGCCACGTCCGCGCCGGTGCCCATGGCGATGCCGGTATCGGCCGCGGCGAGGGCGGGGGCGTCGTTGATGCCGTCGCCCGCCATGGCCACGTGACCGCCGCCGGCCTTCAACTCGGCGACGATGTCCTGCTTGCCCGCCGGCGTGGCTTCCGCCCGCCAGTCGTCGATGTCGAGTTCGGCGGCCACCGCGCGGGCTGCCCGGGGACTGTCTCCGGTCAACATCATGATGCGGAGCCCTGAGCGGCGGAGCCTGCCGAGGGCCTCGCGGGCGGTGGGTTTGATACGGTCCGCCGCCGCCACGAGGCCCCGCAGCTTCCCATCCACGGCAACGAACATCACGGTCTTGCCCGCTTCCTGCAACCGTTCGGCGGTGCGCGCAATCTCGCCGGCGGACATGGCGCTCGCTCTCGACTCCTGGCCGGCCTGCGGCCCCTCGGCGGCACCGGCGACTTCGCCGAGGACAGCGCCCGACTCGCCCATGAGCGCCAAGTTGCCGAGGGCCACCGCGCGGCCCGCGACCCGGCCGCGGACGCCTTTCCCGGGAACGGCCTCGAAGTCGGTGGTCTCGTGGAGCACGGCGCCCCGCGCCCGGGCGCCGGCGAGGATCGCCTCCGCCAGCGGGTGCTCCGACCCGCGTTCGAGGGAAGCCGCCAACGACAGGATCTCCGCCTCGTCCATGTCCGCGGCGGCCGGGGTGGCGGCAGTGCTGCTCAAGGCGGCCGGCGCGGCGATCACGTCGGTCAGCTCGGGCTTCCCTTCGGTCAGGGTGCCGGTCTTGTCGACGATCAGCACGTCTACTCTGGCGAGGCTCTCCAGCGCCGCGGCATCCCGCACCAGCACGCCCGCCTGGGCGCCGCGGCCGGTCGCCACCATGATCGACATGGGGGTGGCGAGCCCGAGGGCGCACGGGCAGGCGATGACGAGGACGCTCACGGCCGCCACCACGGCGTTGGCGAGGGCGGGCGCGGGGCCGACGGCCAGCCACACCACCAGCGAGATCAGCGACACCACCACCACCGCGGGCACGAACCAGCTCGCGACGCGGTCCACCAGGGCCTGGACCGGAGCGCGGCTGCGCTGCGCCGCGGCCACCATGTCGACGATGCGCGCCAGCACCGTGTCGGCGCCGACCCCCTCGGCGCGCATGGTGAACGAGCCCGACTGGTTGATGGTGCCCCCCGTCACCGGGTCGCCCACCGCCTTCTCCACCGGGATCGGCTCGCCGGTCAGCAGCCTCTCGTCCACCGCCGAGTGGCCGTCGAGGACCACGCCGTCCACCGGCACGCTCTCCCCCGGCCGCACCAGCAGCCGGTCGCCGACCTTGACCGCTTCCAGCGGCACGTCCTCGTCGCCGGCGTCCGTCACCCGCCGCGCGGTCTTGGGCGCCAAGTCCAGCAGCGCCCGGATCGCGCCGCCGGTGCGCTCGCGTGCGGACAACTCGAAGATCTGGCCCACCAGCACCAGGATGAGAATGATCGCCGCGGCCTCGAAGTAGACCGGCGGCAGCCCGTGCGGCCCGCGCACCGATTCCGGGAAGAGCGCCGGCGCCAACACCGCAGCCACACTGAAGGCGTAGGACGCTCCGGCGCCGAGCGCGATCAGCGTCCACATGTTGGGACTGCGGTTCACCACCGAAGCCCAGCCGCGCTTGAAGAACGGCAGCGCCACCCACACCACCACCGGGGTCGCCAGCAGGAACTGCAGCCAGACGTGCAGCCACGGCCCGAGCCATTCGGCCATGGGCAGCCCGAGATGCCCGCCCATCTCCAGCACGAGGGTGGCGACACCGAGCGGCGCGCCGACCCAAAGGCGCCGCCTGAAGTCAGCCAGCTCCGGATTGGGGCCGGCATCCGCCGACGGCATCATGGGCTCGAGGGCCATGCCGCAGATCGGGCAGTCGCCCGGAGCGTCGCGCACGATCTCCGGGTCCATCGGGCAGGTGTACTTGACGCCCTCCGGCGCCGGCGCAGGTTCGGAACGGGGACCGAGGAACTCCTCCGGAGAGGACTCGAAGCGCGCTTGGCAGTGCCCGGAGCAGAAATAGAACCGCTCCCCGTCGTGCCGGACCATATACCGCGCGGTGGCGCGCTGGACCGTCATGCCGCAGACCGGATCCTTGGCCTCGATGTAATCGTCCGGCGCCGCCGAGAACTTCTTCAGGCACCCCTCACAGCAGAAATGATACTGGTGCCCGAGGTGTTCCAGCGAAGGCTTCCCGGCCGAGAGGGAAACCTCCATCCCGCACACGGGGTCCCTGGTAATGGCATTCGAGGATGTATCGGCTGGGGACTGCATTCAACTACCCCGCGTCACGGACGAGGATGATCCCGGCATGATAGCACACCTTCGCGAAGCGGACATGCGCCAGGCAAACCGTAAGCCCACTCATTCAGGATTGACAAAGGCAGCCCAAACTGTGATAAATGACCAGGATCGTGACCCCGGTCATAATTGGAAACGTAACCATCGGGACTTAACCATGACTTCCATCTCGAAGAGCAAGCTCAAGGCCAACATGCTTCGCGTCTTTCGCGAGATCGAAGAAAGCGGCGAGGAACTGATCGTCACCGACCACAACCGCCCCGTCCTGCGCATTCAGCCCATCGCTCGGAAGGGGTCCGTGGAGGAAGTGTTCGGCGCCGTTCAGGGCAACGTCATTTACCACGAGGACATCAACACGCCCACCACGGACGAATGGCCTGAGTCGTAAATGATCGTACTCGACACTTCCGCCCTGATCTTCTGGACCCTGGACAGAGAGCGTCTCTCCCGGGCCGCCTCCCGGGCCATCGACGACGCCGACCGCATTATCCTCAGTTCCATCTCGATCTGGGAGGTCGGCCTGAAGGTCAAGAGACAAAGGCTCTCCATCCCGGTGCCCATCCAGGAGTTCGCGGATGGGCTCGAGCGAATCGACCGCGTCGACATTCTTCCCGTGGATGTCCGCACCTGGATCAAGAGCCTCGATCTCGACTGGGACCACCGCGACCCCGCCGACCGCACCATCGTTGCCACCGCCAGTCTGCACGCCTGCCCGCTGGTCACGTCCGATGCCACAATCCGCGCTTTCTATTCCCGGACGATCTGGTAACGGATTCAGGAGAAAGGAGAGGAAAGATGTCGCGGAAACAATGCCCGGTCATGACCACAGCGGGGCGCGCCGATACAGCCGGCTAGCCGCCTTCCAACGCGGCCAGCCGCGCCGCGGCCTGCTCGTGGTAGAGACGGTCGACGGCATCCGTGGAGGGTTTCTCGAGGGCTCGCCGGAACAGGCGGCGCGCCTCCTCCCGGTTGCGCTCCTCGTCCAGCAGCAACAGGCCGAAGGCGTATTCGACGAAGGCCACCTTGGCGTCGGGCTTCAACTCGACGGTTCGTTCGTAGTGCCCGCGGGCCTTCTTCGCCGAGCCTCCGTAAAGGAATCCCGCCATGGCGCCGGCGGCGTTGACGATCTCCGCATGCCACGTCGCCATGCTCAGGTGAGCCCCCGGCTTGTCGGGGTCCAGCCGTAACGCCTCTTCGATGGACTCGCGTACCTTCGTGGCATACCCCCCTGCCACCGCCTGCAGGAAGCCGATGGCCTGGGCGTACCGGCCCCTGGTATGGGCCAGTTGGAGGTGGGCTTCCGGGTTGGCCGGATCGAGCCGCACGGCCTCCTCCGCCAACTCCACGGCGCGCTGGAACAGCGCCTTCTTCTCCTCGCCCTCCGCGAAGAAGTGGCCCTGCATCGCCAGCGACTGCGCCGCCAACGCGTAGCTCTCGGAAATCTTGACGGCCGCGCCCAACTCGGCCGCCTCGACGAAACGGCCCTCGGCGTACAACGCCCGCACCTGCTCCATCGACTGGGCGACGGCGGCGCCCGCCGGCAGCAGCGCGCACGCGATGATCCCACAAGCACGCAATGCAGATCTGATCATGGTGTCAGGACACTAGAATTTTGTGTTTTCAATTTCAACGATTGAATTTATAGTCGGGCGGAATCGCATGAAACGCGCTCTGGACGTCATCTCCATCGGCCGGTCGTCGGTGGACCTGTACGGCGGCCAAGTGGGCGGCCGGCTGGAGGACATGCGGTCGTTCCGCAAGTACATCGGCGGCTCGCCTACCAACGCCGCCGCGGGCGCCGCCCGGCTGGGGCTCAGGTCCGCGGTCATCACCCGCGTCGGCGACGAGCACATGGGCCGCTTCATCCGCGAGCAGTTGCGGGCCGAAGGGGTGGACGTCCGCGGCGTCATCACCGACCCCCACCGCCTCACCGCGCTGGTGCTGCTGGGCATCCGCGACCAGGAGCGGTTCCCGCTGATCTTCTACCGCGAGAACTGCGCCGACATGGCGCTGTCGCCCGACGACATCGACCCGGACTTCATCGCCGAGGCGCGCTGCGTGCTCGCCTCCGGCACCCATCTCTCGCATCCGCGCACCGAGGCCGCCACCCTGCGGGCGCTGGACTTGGCCCGCGAGTCGGGCGCCAAAACGATCCTCGACCTCGACTACCGGCCCAACCTGTGGGGCCTCTCCGGCCACGGCGACGGCGAGAACCGCTTCATCGAGTCCGCGGCCGTGACCGCCAAGCTGCAAAGCACCCTGGCGCGCTTCGACGTGATCGTGGGCACGGAAGAGGAGTTCCACATCGCCGGCGGCGCATCGGGCACCGTCGAGGCGCTGGCCAACGTGCGGGAGGTGTCGGAGGCGGTGCTGGTATGCAAGCGAGGCGCCGCGGGCGCCGCCGCGTTCGAGGGACCGGTCCCCGCGAGCCTCGATGAAGGAGTCAACGGAGAGTCGTTCCGGGTGGAAGTGTTCAACGTCCTGGGAGCCGGCGACGGCTTCATGGCCGGACTGCTCAAGGGCTGGCTCACGGGAGCGGGCTGGGCCGAGACCCTGCGCATCGCCAACGCCTGCGGCGCGCTGGCCGTGTCGCGCCACGGCTGCACCCCGGCCTACCCCAGCGAGGTCGAACTGCGTGACTTCCTGGCCAACGGACCGGCGACCCCTGCGGTGCGCCACGATGCGCGTCTGGAGCAGATCCACTGGGCCACCAACCGCTCCAGAGCGTGGCCGAGCCTGCGCGTGTTCGCCTTCGACCACCGCGCACAGTTCGAGGAGATCGCTCGGAACTGTGGTGTGACGATGGAGCACATCGGCGCGTTCAAGCGCCTGTGCCTGGAGGCCGCGCTCCGGGTGGCGGACGGCCGCGACGGGTACGGCATCCTGTGCGACGGCCGCCTGGGCCGCGACGCGCTCTACGCGGCCGCGGGCACGGGACTGTGGATCGGGCGGCCGGTGGAGCAGCCCGGGTCGCGGCCGTTGCGGCTGGAGATCGGTGACGACATCGGCTCGGCGCTGGCGGAGTGGCCCGCCGAGCACGTGGTGAAGGTGCTCTGCTTCTACCGGCCGGACGATCCGGAGGAGCTTCGCGCCGACCAGGAAGCGACGGTCAAGCGGCTGGCCGAGGCCGCCCGCGCCAACGCCCTGGACTTCCTGGTGGAGATCATCCCGTCGAAGTTCGGGCCGGTGGACGACACCACCACGGCCACGATCATCGAGCGGTTCTACGAGATCGGGGTCTATCCCGACTGGTGGAAGCTGGAGGCGATGATCTCGGACGACGCCTGGCGAAGGACCTGCGCCGCCATCGAGAACAACGATCCCCATTGCCGGGGCATCGTGGTCCTGGGGCTGGACGCGCCCTTCGAGGAGTTGCGGACGAGCTTCCAGGTGGCGGCCGGACATGGGATGGTGAAAGGGTTCGCCGTCGGACGTACGATCTTCGGTGATGTCGCGCGGGCCTGGATGGCCGGTCGCATGGGAGACGATGAAGCAGTGGCGCGCATGGCCGAGAACTACGCAAGGCTTTGCCAAGCCTGGGACGAGGCACGGGCCGCCGAGATGAACAGGGACTGACGATCCATGAACACGATCCGACTGACCGCGGCGCAGGCGCTGGTGCGCTATCTCGGCGCGCAGGTGAACGAGGACGGCGAGCGTTTCGTCGCCGGGGTGTGGGCGATCTTCGGACACGGCAACGTCGCCGGGCTGGGCGAGGCCCTGTACCAGGCCGGCGACGCGCTGCCCACGTGGCGGGGGCACAACGAGCAGGGCATGGCCCACGCGGCCATCGCCTTCGCCAAGGCCAGCAACCGCAAGCGGGCCATGGCGGTGACCTCCTCCATCGGACCCGGCGCCACCAACACGGTGACGGCCGCGGCGGTGGCCCACGTGAACCGCCTGCCGGTGCTGTTCCTGCCCGGTGACGTGTTCGCCAACCGCCTTCCCGACCCCGTGCTGCAACAGGTGGAGGACTTCTCGGACGGCACCGTCAGCGCCAACGACTGCTTCCGCCCGGTGAGCCGCTACTTCGACCGCATCACCCGTCCCGAGCAGCTCCTGACGGCGTTGCCGCGGGCCATGGCCACGCTCACTGACCCGGCCGGGTGCGGCCCGGTCACCCTGGCCCTGTGCCAGGACGTCCAGGCCGAAGCCTGCGACTACCCCGAGTCATTCTTTGAGGCGCGGGTATGGGCCATGCGCCGGCAACGGCCCGACGCGGGAGAGCTGGCCCGCGCCGCCGAGGCCCTGCGCGCGGCCAAGGCCCCGCTCATCATCGCCGGCGGCGGCGTGCACTATTCGGATGCCTGCGAGACGCTGACCGCGTTCGCCGAGCGGCACAGCATTCCCGTGGCCGAGACCCAGGCGGGCAAATCGGCGCTGCCGTGGGCGCACCCGTGCAACGTGGGCGCCATCGGCGTCACCGGCGCCGAAAGCGCCAACACCCTGGCCCGAACCGCGGACCTGATCGTCGCCGTCGGCACCCGCTTGCAGGACTTCACCACCGGATCCTGGAGCCTGTTCCAGAACCCGGAGGTGCGGCTGCTGGCCATCAATGCGGCGGCCTTCGACGCAACCAAGCACGGCGCAATCGCCGTGGTGGGCGACGCCCGGACGACCCTGGAAGAGCTGGACGCCGTGCTGGACGACCGAATCGCTTCGCCGAGGACAGCCGGGACGCCAAGTCGGGCTACGCCTTCGGCCGATCCGGCCTACGGGCAGGGCGAGCACGTCGGCAGCCGTCCCGGCAGTGGCACCGTTGACGAGCCGCGCGATGCCGGCGGCCACCTCTCGCGTGATCGTGTCGTCAATCGTCCGGGCGGTCATTCCGGCGAGTCGCACGAGGCGTTGAAGACGGACTGGGACCGCGCCGTGGACGCGGCCACCCATGCAACCGGCAGTGAAGCCGCGCCGTCGGACGCCCAGGTGATCGGGGCGGTGCAGCGGAACATGAGCGACAACGGCATCGTGGTATGCGCGGCCGGAGGTCTGCCCGGCGAACTGCACAAGCTGTGGCGCTCGCCCCGCCGCGGCGACTACCACCTGGAATACGGGTACTCGTGCATGGGCTACGAGATCGCCGGGGGGCTGGGGGTGAAGATGGCGCGGCCCGAAGCCGACGTAGTCGTGGTGGTGGGCGACGGCTCCTACATGATGATGAACTCGGAGTTGGCGACGAGCGTCATGCTGGGATTGAAGCTGACCGTCGTGGTGCTGGACAACCGGGGCTTCGGCTGCATCGACCGGCTGCAACGGACCACCGGCGGGGCCGGCTTCAACAACCTGCTGGATACCGCCCGGCACCAGACGCCCTCGGCTATCAATTTCGCCGGCCATGCCGCCTCCATGGGAGCCATCGCGACGCGCGTGGACGGCATCGCGGGGCTGGAAGCCGCGCTGGTCGAGGCCCGCACCGCCGACCGGACTTCAGTCGTCGTCATCGACACCGATCCGGCGATCAGCACCCAGGCGGGCGGCCACTGGTGGGACGTGGCAGTGCCGGAGGTGTCGGACCGGGCGGAGGTAGCGGCGGCGCGCGAGTCCTACGAGGCGGCGCTCAGGAAACGCACGTGATCCGGTACGGCACCAACCCCATCGCCTGGTCCAACGACGACGACCGGAGCCTGGGGGGAGACATCCCGTTGGAGCGGTGTCTGGGCGACGCGAGCCGCATCGGCTTCGAGGGGATCGAGAAGGGCCACAAGTTCCCTTCCGAGGCGACTGCGCTGGAGGCGGCCCTCAAGCCCTACGGCTTGGCGTACGTGTCGGGGTGGCACTCGTTGAAGCTGCTCGAACGGTCGGTGGAGGAGGAAAAGGAGGCGATTCAGCCGCACCTCGACGTGCTGGCGGCGTTGGGGTGCTCGGTGTGCATCGCGTGCGAAACCACCAGCGCGGTTCACGGCGAAGCCGACACGCCTCTGTGGGAGCGGCCGAAGCTCGCGGCCAACGATTGGAGCGGCTTCTGCGCCGATGTCGAGGCCATCGCCGAGCACTGCCGCGACCGGGGCGTCCACCTGGCCTATCATCACCACATGGGCACGGTGGTCCAGACCGTGGAGGACATCGAGACGTTCATGGCGCATGCCGGGCCGAACACCAAGCTGCTGCTGGACACCGGGCACGCGGCCTTCGCGAACGCCGATCCGGTGGCCCTGGCGGAACGGTACATGCACCGCGTCGTCCATATCCATGCGAAGAATGTCCGGCCCGCGGTTCGCGAAAAGGCTCTTGCGGAAGGGCTGTCGTTCCTCCAGGCCGTCCGGCTCGGCGTGTTCACGGTTCCGGGCGATGACGAAGGGTGCGTGGATTTCCCCGCGGTGCTGCGCATTGCGGCCGGGCACGGCTACTCCGGTTGGCTGATAGCGGAGGCCGAGCAGGATCCTGCGCAACGCGATCCGGTGTATTATCAGACTTTGGCACTCGATACCCTTCGCGCGATGGCGCGGGAAGCGGGGTTGGAGGACACCCATGACCAGTCTGTTGCGAAAACCGTCGGGGACCACCGGCAAGATCATTGACATCACGCCCGAGGACGCCGGGTGGCGGTACGTCGGGTTCGCGGTCTACGCGTTGAAGACGGGGGAGACGGCCGGGGAGGCCACCGGGGAGCGCGAGGTCATCCTGGTGATGGTCGAAGGCAAGGCGAACCTGTCCACCCCCGAGGCCGACTTCGGCGTCCAGGGCGAGCGCATGAGCGTGTTCGAGCAGACGAAGCCGTACGCGGTCTATGTTCCCAACGGGACGTCCTGGTCGGCACGTGCGGTCACCGCCTGCACCATCGCGGTGTGCTCGGCGCCCGGCTTCGGCGGGCACCGGGCAGCGGCCATCGACCCGGAGAGCATTCCCGTCCTGGAACGCGGCAAGGGCGCCAACACGCGCTACGTGCACCCCATCGCCATGGATGACGCCGACATCGCCGACAGCCTGCTGATCACCGAGGTGTTCACGCCCCAGGGCAACTGGTCGAGCTATCCGCCGCACCGTCACGACAGCGACCAGGGCGAGGAAATGACCTACCTGGAGGAGACCTACTACCACCGCATCAACCCGCCCCAGGGGTTCGGCTTCCAGCGGGTCTTCACCGAGGACGGCGAGCTGGACGAGACCATGGCGGTGTCCGACGGCGACACCGTGCTGGTGCCGCGCGGGCACCATCCGTGCGGCGCGCCCTACGGCTACGACATGTACTACCTGAACGTCATGGCGGGCCCGAAGCGCCAGTGGCGGTTCAGGAACCATCCCGACCACGACTGGATCTTCCAGCGGGACTCGAAGTGACGGACGTGACCGGAGCCTCTGGAAGGGATCCGTCCCGGCGTGCCGGGATGGGTCGGCGGGACTCGACGTGACGGCCGGGACCGGCGCGCCCGTCACGCTGGGGCTCCTGGGCGCCGGCCGCATCGGACGCATCCACGCGCGATCCGTCGCGGACATGGGGAGCGCACGGCTGGCGGCCGTGGCCGACCCGGACGGGGCCGCGGCCGAATCGGTCGCCGGCATGACCGGCGCCCGCACGGCATCCGCGGAGGAGGTGCTGGGCGATCCCGCCATCGAAGGCGTCCTCATCGCCGCGCCCACCGACCTGCACGCCGATCTGATCGAGAAGGCCGCGGAAGCGGGCAAGGCGATCTTCTGCGAGAAGCCCCTCGACCTGGACCTGTCACGTGCGCGGCGGGCCGTGGCCGCCGCGATCCGTTGCGGAGTCCCGCTGATGACCGGATTCAATCGCCGGTTCGACCCGTCGTTCCGGCGCCTGCACGACGAGATCGACGCCGGCCGCGTCGGCGCGGTCGAGCTGGTGCAGATCACCTCGCGCGACCCGGCGCCGCCGCCGATGGCGTACATCCAACGCTCCGGCGGCCTCTTCCGGGACATGATGATCCACGACTTCGACATGGCGCGGTTCCTGGTGGGCGAACCCATCGTCGAGGTCACCGCCACCGGGTCCGCCCTCGTCGACCCGGCCATCGGCAACGCCGGCGACGTAGACACCGCGGTGGCGGTCCTGCAGTCGGCCGGCGGCCGCCTGTGCGTCATCTCCAACTCGCGCCGCACCAGCTACGGCTACGACCAGCGCATCGAAGTCCACGGCGCCGAGGGAATGCTGTCCGCGGGCAATCCCGTGCACAGCACCGTCACCCGCGCCGACCGCTCCGGCTTCGCCACCGACCCGCTGAACGACTTCTTCACGGACCGGTACGCCGACGCCTACCGCCTGGAGATCGCCGCGTTCTGCACCGTCGTTAGGGGCGGCGACGCAGCCTACCCGGACGGGCAGGACGGTCTGGCGGCGCTGGCCATCGCCGACGCCGCGGCGGAGTCGCTGGCGACGGGGCGGACGGTCAGGGTTGCGCGGGTGGACGGCGCTCCGTGACGGGCCGTCCAAGATTGAATTCCTTACCGAACCGGGTAGTAATGACACGAGGGATGAAACGACGGATGAAGCATCCGTGCCGACTTCGTGCCTTCGTGAATGACCGCCCATGAAACGCCGGCTTCCCATCGGCATGCAGACGTTCCGCGAGCTTCGGGAGCGGGACTGCTACTACGTGGACAAGACCGCGTACGTCGAAAGGCTGGCCACGGCCGGGAAACATTACTTTCTCTCCCGGCCCAGACGATTCGGCAAGAGCCTGTTCCTCGATACGCTGAAGGAGCTTTTCGAGGCCAACGAGCCGCTGTTCAAGGGGCTTTACATCCATGACCGCTGGGACTGGTCCACGCGTTTCCCGATCCTGCGCCTCAGCTTCGGCGGCGGCAGCTACAAGGAACCGGGGCAGGTCGAAGCGAGCCTCATGGAACAGCTTGCCGGAATCGAGCGGCGCGCCGGCGTGGTCCTCGAATACGGCACCGCGGCGGGGCGGCTCGGCGCTCTGCTGGAAGCGTTGCACGTCCAGGCCGGGCAGCCGGTGGTGGTGCTGGTGGACGAATACGACAAGCCCATCCTGACGCCCTGGACGCGCCGAAAGTGGCCGAGGCGAACCGCGACTTCCTGCGCGGCCTCTACGCGGCCATCAAGGACCACGACGCGCACGTGCGGTTCACGTTCGTCACCGGCGTCAGCAAGTTCTCGAAGGTGAGCCTGTTCTCCGGTCTCAACAACCTCGCCGACCTCACCATGGACCCGCGCTATTCCGCCATATGCGGCTACACGGACGCCGACCTCGACACCGTGTTCGCACCGGAGCTTCCCGGACTCCAGCGCGACGAGATCCGCGACTGGTACAACGGCTACAGTTGGCGCGGCTACGAGAAGGTCTACAACCCGTTCGACATCCTGCTGTTGCTGGACAGCCGCGAGTACAAGGCCCACTGGTTTGAAACCGGGTCTCCGTCGTTTCTCATCAAGACGCTGTTCGAGCGGCGGCTGGGCGCGCCGGCCCTCGAAGACATGGTCGGCACCGACGATCTGCTGTCGAAGTTCGACGTGGACGACATGGCGACCGAGGCGCTGCTGTTCCAGACCGGCTACCTGACGATCCTGGAAGAGAAGAACCTGGGCGGCAAGACCCTCTACCGCCTGGGCTATCCGAACAGGGAGGTCAAGCAGAGCCTGAACGAGCACCTGTTGCGCGCCATGGGGCCGGACGCCTCCCGGCAGGGGCGGCACGACATCCGTCTGTACGAACTGCTCTCGGCCAACGACTTCGCCGGACTGGAAGCGCTGTTCCGCTCGTTCTTCGCCAGCATCCCGTACGAGTGGCATACCAACAACGACATCGCCAACTACGAAGGCTACTACGCCAGCGTGTTCTATTCCTGGTTCGCCGCTCTCGGACTCGACGTGACGGTGGAGGACAGCAGCAGCCACGGCCGCCTCGACATGGCCGTGCGCTTCAACGGCAACGTCTACCTCTTCGAGTTCAAGGTGATGGAGCTGGCGCCCAAGGGCGCTGCAATGGCCCAACTGAAAGAGAGAGGATACGCCGACAAGTACCAGCACTTGAACCAGCCCATCCACTTGGTCACCGTCGAGTTCAGCAGTGAGGCGCGAAACTTGGCGTCGGTGGAGGTGGCGGAGGGGTGAGTGGGGGCACTACGGGAGGGGACGCGTGAGTTCGGGTAACGATAAGGACCAATCTTCAAGCAACGAGGAGACAGGGGTTTCGGCCACGCCGTCGATCGACCTGCTCAACCGGAGGCTCGGCAAATCACCTGCTCCCCGAATGTTGACGCCAGACGAAATCGAGTTACTGCGACAGACCAAGGTAGAAGTGGATCGAGTTGCAGGCGAAATATTTGCAAAGAAACGCACGACACCGAGCAAGTAAAACCCAATCGCCGTCGGCCAAGGCGTGACAACACCAATGAAGCCGGGCCTTACGACCCGGAAGCATGCGCACAGGGCACACCTTTAACCCCACAAATACAATCCTGCAATGCAGCCCACTCCTCCCGGTTAGCCCGAATATAGAGCAAGAAAAGTTTATTGTTTTTGTAGGGTTTTTAGGGATTGACATTAGTCCTCTGTAGGATTATCTTCTCTCTCATCCTAAGTCAAGAACATGGAGGCACGAAAAACAATGATTGATCTTCAAGCACTGAACACCTCCGTTGGCGAGGACGCCGCGTTTCGCCGCATCCGACGGCTTCAGCCGGTGGGCGGCAAGGGCGACAAGATATTCCCGCCAACCTATCCGCCTGAACGGAATGCCCCGCGGGGTACGCCGCCGCGCCATGTGTTCGAGCTTCGGCGCATTGATGGCAGGGAAATCTGGTGCGTTTTAGTTGACAGCGTCCAAAGCCAAGCCAACCGACTGGAAGAGGCGCTCCTGGCAGCCGCCGACGAACACGACAACGGTAGGAAAGTACCGTTGCCGTACGTCACTGTCGATTTTCGCCAAGCAGGGCTGGAGCCGTTGGAGCGTGTCACGTCGTTGGACGCGCCACACCGGGTCTACGACGCCGTCCTGCGGGACAGTCTGTTGGACGGTGTTTCCTTCATGCAAAGCGACGAAGGTCACCGCCTTGCCGCGGCGAAACCGTCCGACGCTACAGCGCTGCTAGAGCTTTGCCCCACGGCACTTCTGTTTGGCGCTTGGCATAGCCAAGGCGAAGGCGGCGGTCTCGGCGCAAAGTTTCCGCGCGTGCTTGTCTCCGAGATCATGGCCATCGACACCCCTGTAGAGGTGACGACAGGGGACCTACGCCCCGGCGAAACACATGTACGAACCTCTGGGCGCCGCACCGGAAGCCGCATGGACTCATTGGGAGTCCTGCGAAAGGTGGAAATCTTCAAGGGCGCTTCGGTCGGCGACTGGAACACGGACCAGACCGCAGCCGGTAAGGGGGCGAAGAAAGTCCGCCCCTCCGAGATCAACCACGGCAACATAGCGCCCACGGTTGAGCCTCTTGGCGTTACGTGCGATTACGCCGAACATCGAGCGACGATTACCTTGGCTGGACTCCGGCGGTTGCGCTTCGGCGGCGGCGAAAGGGACACCGCAGGACGTGCACTAGTGGCATCTCTGGGGCTCTTGGCGCTGGCCGAGCAGGACGTGCGCGGCTACGCGTTACGCTCACGCTGCGACCTTGTCGGTAGCGACACCGCACCACTCGAGCTCGTTCATTCAGACGGCTCCACGGAGGCTGTCGAATCTGACCGCCAGTCGGCGCTGGCTCTATATCGGGAAGCGTATGGAAATGCCGAAAGCGCGGGCTTTCGGTTCCGCTCGCTCACGTTGAAGCCGCAGGATAAGCTGGTCGAGATCGTCCGCCGCAGCCGTGAACTGGCACTGAAAGGCGAGGGGGGCGAGGACGAGGGCCAAGAATGAGCCTCATTCTTGAGATCGAGTTCCTCACCGGTGTCTGCCGCGCCGCGCGTGAGCCCGGCGACGACGCGCCCGACTGGCCGCTGCAACCGGACCGGGTGTTTTCGGCGCTGGTTTCCGCTTGGGGGACCCGCGGCGAACAGGCGCAGGAACGGGCGGCCCTTGAATGGCTGGAAGCACAGCCGTCGCCGACTATTTTCGCGAGCGGTCATTTGCCCAGGACAACGCCTGACGTGTTCGTGCCACCGAACGACTTCCAAACGCCGAAAAACGACCTCGATAAGCAGAGGTGGTTTCGTGACTTCCTTGCCCTTGGGAAGCGCCCTCCCGAAAAGGGGGGTCACCAGCGCATTTGGAGACAGGCGCTTTCTACATTCCCGGAATTTCGGCAACGAAAGGAACGCCAATTCCCAGTTGCCCGGCCTGACGACCCGGTCCTAAAGTTGGTCTGGCCAGCCGAACCGGATGCCGGTGTACTCAACGACTTGAACAACGTCGCCGAGTGCGTGGGATACATCGGCCACTCGGCGAGTCTGACGAGGTGCCGGTTTGTTCCGGGAGATACCTGCAATCAGAAACATCCTCCCACAAGAGCACGCCGGCGCGTCTATCCGGGCCGTTTGCACGAACTGGAGGAGGCGCATCGCGAAAACCCGGAGCGCCCCGCGATACGACCTGGGACGCCGGTTTTCGTCGAGGAACCTTCCGTGCCGGAGCCGCTGGCTGAATGGCTGGTCCTGGAGGCGGTCGAAGGCGATGTTCCAGATATCCGGGCGGCAGCTCTGGTTTGCCGCCTGTTGCGACAGGCCCTCATGGGCGGTTATCGGAAGGTGGGGCGGGGAGAAAACATTCCCGAGATCGTGTCTGGGCACAGGCCTGACGATGCGCCGACACGACAACCCCATCTGGCCATTGTCCCTATGGCCTTCGTCGGCTCACCCTATGCCGACGGCCGCGTCTTCGGTTTCGCCCTGATACCGCCGCAGGGTGAGACACTCCGCGGCCTCGATGGTTTCCGAGCGGCGTTCGAGAAAGTGGCGCCTTATCATCCTGACAGGCAACGGCGTATTCTGACCTTGCAAGGATCGCCTCTGCATGGGCCTGTGGACCTCGCACCCGCATCTGGGGCCGAAACGCGAAAATGGTCGCTTTCCCCCTATCCCTACCTGAAAAAGTCGCGCCTTTGGGCCAGCGTGACGCCCATCGTGCTGGAACGCCACTTGAAGCGCGGGGACGACTCGGAGATTCGCGAGCTTGTCGCCCGTGCGTGTGAGAACGCCGGGCTGCCACGCCCAAAGCCCGACCGGATCCGAGTCAGCAAGCATTCGGCTATTGAAGGGGCACCGCCCGCGCGGCCGTTGGCAGGCGAGCCGCCGTGGACCCGCTGGAAGGCGCCCAAATCGCTGGGGAGCCGGCAATTGATCCATGCTGTCATCGACTTTGAGCGGGAGTTGGTTGGTCCTGTCCTTCTCGGAGCGGGCCGGTTCACAGGGCTCGGTCTCTGCCGGACGTTGGAGCGTTGATCATGGAGCTTCGTCCCACCGATTTCGCCAGTTTTTTCAGGGCGGTCCACGGTTGCGACCCGTTCCCTTGGCAACAGGCCCTAGTCGACAGACTCGCCAACGACGATGTTTGGCCGGATGTGCTGGACCTGCCGACCGGCACAGGAAAGACCGCGGCACTCGACGCGGCCGTATTCCATTTGGCGCTCCGTTCTGATGCGCCGGCCAAGGCCGCGGTGCGGATCGCGTTCGTGGTGGACCGACGCCTCGTTGTTGACGATGCTTACAACCGCGCCAAGAAGATCGCCTTAAAACTTGAATGCGCCTTTGAGACTGACCTCAAAGGAGACGGCACTATCAGAGAAGTCGCCCGACGCCTGCAAGGGCTAGCGGGCAAGAACACGCGGCCACTGGTAGCGCGGCGTCTTCGAGGCGGGGCACCGCTAGAGCATGATTGGGCACGCACTCCGACACAGCCGACGATCCTTTGCTCGACAGTCGATCAAGTCGGCTCCCGCCTACTGTTCCGCGGATACGGCGTCTCCGACCGCATGAAGCCAGTCCATGCCGGGCTACTCGGTGTCCACAGTCTGGTCCTCCTGGACGAAGCGCATCTCTCCGAACCGTTCCGGCAGACGCTTGACGCCGTACAAAAGATCGGCGGCGGCAAATTCCGCGTAACGGTGCTGACCGCCACGCCGGGAGCGAGGGCAGAACGGCCACTTTCGCTTACACCAGGGGACCGAGCCCACATCGAGCTGAAGAAGCGGCTTGAAGCGCGAAAACGCACTGCGCTGAGACAGCCAATTCGAGGCGGGGACCAAGCCGTGGCCAAGGCGTTCGCAGACGAGGCGCGCGTGATGGCCGACAGGCTGTGTAAACAAGGGATCACGCCCGCTGCAGTCGGCGTCGTTGTCAACCGTGTGGCGCTCGCGCGCAGCGTTTTCGAGGCACTAAAGGGCGATGGCACCGCCGAAGCGATCCTGATGATCGGGCGCTCACGTAGCGTGGAAAGGGGCACGATTGTAGAAAAGCTCACCCGATTCCGAACCGGCGCAGAGGCCCGAGCGGAGGCCGAGCCACTATTCGTCATCGCGACGCAGTGCCTGGAAGTGGGTGTCGATCTCGACCTCGACGGCCTCGTGACCCAAGCCGCGTCGCTTGACGCGCTCCGCCAGCGCTTCGGTCGGTTGAACCGCGCCGGGCGATTGGACGCCGCCGAAGGTGCGATCCTGACCCGCGCCGGAGACGTCGCCAAGAAGGCCCATGATCCGGTCTATGGCGACCGAATCCGCTTGACATGGGAGGCACTCCACGAAATCGCCCAAGACGGCGTAGTGGACTTCGGCGTCGAGGCTTTGCCTAATCGCCTCAAGGAGGCAGGCATCGACGTGGATAGCTTGGCCGCTGAACGGTCGGACGCGCCGGTGGTCATGCCTGCCTATCTCGACTTGTGGTCCCAAACGTCGCCGCGGCCAGCCGTGGACCCGGAAGTTGCGCTGTTTCTGCACGGATCCGAGCGAATGGCTGCAGGCGTCTCCATCGTCTGGCGCAGCGATATCTCTGAAACAGATTTCGAAGATGGAGGCGGGAACAAGCTCAAAGAATTGATCCGATTAGTCCCACCTCGCACTGCCGAGGCGATCGAGGTTCCGCTTTGGAGCGCACGGGCATGGCTGAGAGGAGCAAAAGACAGGGTCGCCGAAATTTCGGACGCGCCGGAACCAGACGCTGAAGCACACGAAGCGTCCCCTACGCAGGGACGTGGTAGACAGGCCTTCCTTTGGGCCGGAACCGATGATCCGCGCACCGGTGTCATAGACTTAGCCGATTTGCGAACAGGCGACGTGCTGATCGTTCCCTCAAAATACGGTGGTTGCGACACGTTCGGTTGGAAACCGCACTCAGAAAATCCGGTCAGGGATGTCGCCGACGAGGCGGCAAAACCCTACCGGGGGCGGCGGTGCACGGTTCGAATCGCGCGTGACACCGCGCGCTCCGACGCTCAATGGGAACGGGTGTTGGCCATACTCGCTGCCGAGGGCGTCGACGGCACCGAACTCGTAGAGCAACTGATTGAGGGCCTGCCTGCCGAAGCGTCGGAAGAGAACACGAACGGCAGCTCCATACTTCGCGATGTGCGGGAACCGTTGGAGGCGCTTCAAAGAGCCAAGGGGCAAATTGATGTTCATTGTCCCTACGGCCGTCAAGGGGGCGCGGTCCTTGTCGCGGAGCGAGGGATCAAGGACGCCCCGGACTCAAACATCGCCGTTCCCGCGACCGAGGATGACGTAGCATCCCATACCTCCAGCAGTCCGGTACGTCTAAACGACCATGGCTGTCATGTCGCTGACTTGGCCGAACACTTCGCACGGACCCTTGGCCTTGAAGACTTGGCGGACGATCTCCGCCTCGCAGCTTACCTGCACGACGCAGGCAAGGCCGATCCACGATTTCAGACCATGCTGTCAGGCGGCGATCACTGGAACCGACCCGACGGTCCGCCACTGGCAAAGGGCGGACGGTCGTGGTCGCCAAGCGCTTGGGCGAACGCAGGCCTGCCAGAGGGCTGGCGCCACGAGGCATTGTCGGTTCGGATGGCGAGGGTGCACCCTCGCCTCGCCGAAGCACATGACCCCGCGCTCGTCCTCTGGCTTATCGGAAGCCACCACGGACAGGGCCGGCCGTTCTTCAACTTCGTTGATCCAATGCCTGAGCGGCCAGTGCCCTGCCTTGAAGTTGAGGACTGGCAAATCTTGCCGAACCAAGCCGGGCCGCAATCGTTAGCGTTCGACTTCAACGGGGCGGATTGGCCGTCCATCTTCGAGAATCTGAAGCGCCGGTACGGCATATGGGGCTTGGCCTACATGGAAGCGATCTTGCGCCTTGCCGATCACCGGGCGTCGGAAATGGAAAACACATCGGACGAGACCCACAAGTCATGAACGAGTATACTATCCACCGCCTCGACGGATTGGAACCCGACAACCTACTCGCGTTCATCGCGTTGCTGGGGCTGTTGCGAGTTCTCGAAGATGCACAACCAAGTTGGTATCCACGCACCTTCTGGACGGTTAACGATCCGATCCTTCGCCCCGCCCTACGGGTACCAAAGGGGATCGATCAAGCCGCTGTGGTGGCGGCCGCGGCCAAGGGGCTCAACGTCTTGGCACGAGTCCACGAATTCGGTGGGCTCCAGGACCTGACACTCTCCCCTAAGGACTCCGCCCGAAGCCTGCGTAAAGCCGTTGATGGCGAGAATCGGAATCAGCACGCCGCCGATCTATGGTCAGCCCTTGTCAGTGACAAGGCAATGACCCGCGACGGAAAGAGGGTTGAGAGGACACCATTGTGTCTCGTCTCTGGTCAGGGAGGCCAGCATTTTCTCTCGCGGCTCACATCGGTTCCGCGTATGAAAACACCACCGGACCGGGGCACCGGCCGGCGCAAAACCGCGATTTCCGAGACGGACTGCTTGAGCGAGGCTCTGTTCGCCCCTTGGGAACGGCCTGACGACACAGAGTCCTTTCGCTGGGATCCCAACGAGGATGTTCGCCATGCGTTGCGCGCAAGGAATCCGAGTGATGCCAAGGAGACGACGCAGCATGGCGCCAACAGACTCGCCGCTGTTGGCATTGCCGCTTTGACTGTCGCTCCAATGCGACGGTACGGCGATGTGAGGCTAGCCGTTCTCGGTGGCTACCGTGAGACAAGGGGCGGTTTTGCCTTCGCTTGGCCGATATGGCGCGAGCCTGTGAGCTTGGCTGGAATCCGCGCACTACTGAGTCACCCGCGCTTGAACGACCGCGACTCACACGACTCCCTCGGCGTTGTCGAGGTTCGCAGAGCACGGCGAATCTCGACGGGAAGATACATGAACTTCACAAGGGCCGAGGCAGAACTCAATCGGTGACCCAGCCAGGCCATGCACACATGGGATTACCGCTCAGTTCAATAAAATCTGTTCTTGACCTGACAAGCATTGGATCGCGCACGGCCTTGAAAGGGTTTTCCGTTCCGTATATTCTTGACCAATTTGGTCATGAGAAGAGGGCGTCATGAGAAGAGGGCATATGGGTAAGTCTCGTCAAAGTGCGCAGAGTCGGTCGACGGCGCTTCACGGTTGGAAGCTGGGGGAGGCCAAGGCAAGGTTCAGCGATGTCGTCCGCCTCGCGGCCTCCGGTCAACCGCAGCATGTGACGGTACGCGGCAAGGATACGGTCGTCATCGTCGCAACGTCCGAGTTTGAACGCCTTCGCACGTGTGCTGAATCGGTGAGTCTGCACGATTTGTTGTCCAAGTCCCCCTTGAACCGCTTGGACCTTGACGGTGAAGGCGTAAGGAGCCCCGTTCGAGAGGTCGATCTGTGAACGCTTGGCTGCTCGACACCAACGTCGTCTCCGAGTTGCGCAAGACCCGACCCAACGACCGAGTGAAGGCATGGTCTGATGGACAGCCATCGGACAGCTTCTTTCTGAGCAGCGTGACCCTGGCCGAGATCCGCTTCGGAATCGAGCGCCAAACCGACCCCATCCTTCGTCAGGAGCTCGAAACTTGGCTCGCCCAGAGGCTGAGACCCTGGTTCGCGGGGCGCATCCTTCCGGTGGACGAGGAAGTGATCCTGGAATGGCGACGTATGGTCGCGTGGGGCAGAGAAAGGCGCATCACTTTCAGCCAGCCGGACCTTTTCATCGCTGCTACGGCGCGAGTGCACTCCCTGACACTCTGTACCCGTAACGAGAAGGACTTCCGGAGAACCGAGGTTCCGGTCTTGAATCCCTGGTCGGTATACTCAGGCGCGGGGCGGTGAAGACGAGAATGACGCTAGCCTGTGTGACCGCGCATGTTCTTTCCTGCGGCAAATTTGTCATCGCATGACTCCTGACCAACAACTCACCCTGGCCCTGCCGCCCCCTCCCGCAACCGGCGACACTCCCCTCGTCCCGGTGCGCATGATCAACGAATGGGTCTATTGCCCGCGCCTCGCGTACCTGGAATGGGTCGAGGGGGAATGGGCCGACAGCGAAGATACCGCAGAGGGAAGGCGCGCTCACGCACGGGTAGACGAGGGCGGTGGGCGTTTGCCCGCGCCGGAAGACCTCGACGAAGACTTGGCCCGGGCCAGGGCGGTCACCATGTCCTCGGAACGCCTGGGCATCATCGCCAAGATGGACGTGGTGGAGGCGGACGACGAATCCGCGACACCCATCGACTTCAAGAAGGGCAAGCGGCCGCACGTGGCCGCTGGAGCATATGAGCCCGAGCGGGTACAAGTCTGCGCCCAAGCCATGATCCTGGAGGACAACGGCTACCGCGTGGAGCGGGGCGCGCTGTGGTACGCCGGCTCACGGGAACGCGTGCCGGTGGTGCTGGACGCCGAACTGCGGGCGCAGACCTTGGAAGCCATATCGGGCCTGCGCGCCGCCGCGGCTTCGGGCCGCCGTCCGCCGCCCTTGCAGAACAGCCCCAAGTGTCCGCGCTGTTCCCTCGCCGGCATCTGTCTGCCGGACGAGACCAACCTGTTCCGGAAGGGTTATCCGCCGCGCCAGCTCAACCCTTCGGACAATCCGGCGCTGCCGCTCTACGTACAGACGCCGGGCGCAAGGCTGCGCAAGAGCGGCGAGCAGTTGATCGTCGAGGTGGAGGAAGAGAAGGTGGAGGTGCCGATGATCGACGTGTCCCAGGTCGCATTGTTCGGCCCCGTTTCCGTCACCACGCCGGCGCTTCATGCCCTGATGCGCGCGGAGGTTCCGGTCTCATGGTTCTCTACCGGGGGATGGTTCCTCGGCCACACGGTGGGGACCGGCAACGGCAACGTGGCCGTGCGTGAGGCCCAGTACCGGTTCGCCTTCGATGAAAGTCGCAGTCTGGCCTTCTCGCGTGATCTGGTTGCGGCCAAGATACGCAACTCGCGGACTCTGCTGCGCCGCAACTGGCGCGCCGACCGGGAAACCGGCGACAAGGCTGAGGCGCTGGAACGGCTCAGGCGGATGGCCAAACGCGCGGCCTATGCGGAAAATGCGCAACAGCTATTGGGTATCGAGGGCGAATCCGCGGCCATCTACTTCGCCCGCTTCGACAACATGCTCGCGCCGAATGCCGACGAAGGCGTAGCAACCTTCTCCTTCTCGACGCGCAACCGGCGTCCGCCCACGGACCCCGTCAACGCCATGTTGTCGCTCGCCTATGCACTTCTGACACAGGCACTCGCCACCGCAATCTCGGCGACCGGGCTCGACCCCTACATGGGATTGTACCACCGACCGCGCCACGGCCGTCCGGCCCTGGCCCTCGACCTCATGGAGCCGTTCCGTCCCATTGTCGCCGACTCATGCGTGATCCAGGTCGTCAACAATGGCGAAGTCAAGCCGGGTGATTTCGTTTTCAACGGGCCAAGCTGTGCGCTCAAGCCCGGCGGCCGAAAGGCGTTCATGGCCGCGTTCGAGCGCCGCATGGAACAGGAGACCACGCATCCGGTGTTCGGCTACCGAGTCTCCATGCGCCGGTTGATCGACGTGCAGGCGCGGCTGCTCGCCCGGCACTTCCAGGGAGAAATCCAGGCGTATCCGCACTATCTTCCCCGGTGAACCACCATGGCCAACGAGCGTCTCTACATCGTGACTTACGACATCGCCGAGCCGAAGCGCTGGCAGCAGATATTCAAAACCATGAAGGGCTATGGCCACTGGCTCCAGCTTTCGGTCTTTCAGTGTCGCCTCACGGCCCGGCGGCGCGCCGAGATGGCCGCGCGTCTGGAAAGCCTGATACGGCCCTCGGAGGACCATATCCTCATCGTGGACCTGGGTCCCGCCGACGCCGTCGACCCGCGCGTCGAGAGCCTGGGCAAGAGCTACGAGTCGCCGGACCGCCGTGCTACCATCGTATAGGTCGTGGATCCGGGGTGCCGAAGCTCTTGCAAGTGCTAAGGTAACCGAAAAATGACCGGCAGTCCTCGCATTGCATTTTTCCCTTGTACGACAACGAGATACGCCGCACGTGCATGGATTCCCCAGGCGGATTTCTGGTACCGTAAGAGGCATCAGACTCCAGCGCTCGCACTCGGCCGAAAAAGGCCAACCCCCGAAAGGAGATGGAGAGGGGACGATTCCGAGGCCACGTGGCCTCGGCCTCATTGAAGCTCGTGGCTGTAGCTCATCCTGGCTCCTCGTTGTTTCGATTCCGAGGCCACGTGGCCTCGGCCTCATTGAAGCAGCGTGTTGTCGATGCGGAGGGTCGTTTCCCTCCGGGGATTCCGAGGCCACGTGGCCTCGGCCTCATTGAAGCCCGCGGGGACCGCACATTGATGGCGGCGCTCACCACGGATTCCGAGGCCACGTGGCCTCGGCCTCATTGAAGCGGCAACGCGGACCGCGCAGACGGGATAGGACGAGCGGATTCCGAGGCCACGTGGCCTCGGCCTCATTGAAGCGTTAGAAGCCCACTTTCTAGCAAAGCCTCCCTCTTTTCGATTCCGAGGCCACGTGGCCTCGGCCTCATTGAAGCATGCCGGCAAAGACCGTGGACAACGCCGTTCCCACCACGGGATTCCGAGGCCACGTGGCCTCGGCCTCATTGAAGCGATCGACTCCGGGCTCTATCTCCCCTCCCTCCACTCCGAGGGATTCCGAGGCCACGTGGCCTCGGCCTCATTGAAGCGCGGCAGGCTGAAGAAGCGTATTCAACAGCATCTGCCGATTCCGAGGCCACGTGGCCCCGGCCTCCGTTCGCTACGCTCCCTCCGTCCAACCCCTCTCGCCCGACCCAATCCAACCGAAGGGCGTCAGACCCACACCGGCACCCTTCTCGGAAGTGTGCAGTTTTCGATTGCCAAAATGTGCAGTTTTCGGTTGCCATTGACACTCGGCCTCATTGAAGCGGCGATCCGCCCCCACGAGTCTACCTGCAGGCAGGGTCCCGGACCACCCTGGCTTGATGACCATAGTCCTGTGCCCTGTCGGCGTAGTCCAGTGCTGGCCGCGCATCGACGAACCTCGCCCGCGCTACCCACTCCGGCAGACAGCCTGCCCATACCTTGATCTCCACTACCCACATGACATCCTCCATTCCTCCATCTGCCGGACCACTTCAAGGGCTCCGGGGCCTTCTTCTCGGGGGTCCGGGATTCCGAGGCCACGTGGCCTCGGAATCATTGAAAGCCGCGACCGGATGCGCTCGCGGTCCGCCACGTCGTGGATCCGAGGCCGAGTTAGTCGATGAGTTGGTTGAGCTTCTCTGGATCTACGCCGGGAAGCAGCTCGCTGCGATTCGGAACAATACGGAATCTGGGCGGTTTGGCCCCTTTCGAGTCGAGGGCCATACCACGACGCAGCACGTCGTTTACCACTTGCTTGAACGGCTTGTCGTGAAGTTGGCTCTGTTCCTTCAGGAAGTCCGCAACATCGTCGTCCAGGGTCAGCGTCGTCCTCATGTTGGGCATCCTCGTGCTCGGATATATTGATGTCAAAATGCCGGACTGCCATCCCTGCGCTCCGACGCGCTGGCGTGTCAGGCCGCTACCTGCTCGCCGTAATCCCCAGGAACAACTCCTCCAGCACCACCTCGTCCGCGCGGAGGTCCGTCGGCAGGCCGCATTCCTGCCAGTCCCACAGCCAGTAGCGGCTGCCGGCGTGGGCCAGGACCTTGTCGGCGGGGGGATGGAGCATTCCGGTCACGGTGACGGCCCGGACCCTGTCCTTGATGTCGTCGAGGGCGGCGTGGCAGACCACCACGCCGCCGTGCAGGATCGCGACGTGGGAGCTGATGCGCTCGATGTCGCTGGTGATGTGGCTTGACAGAAGGACGGTCTGGCGGCTGTCGGCGTTCAGCTCGATCAGGGTTCTCAGGAACTCCCGCCGCGCCGCCGGGTCGAGGCTGGCCGCGGGCTCGTCGAGGATCAGCAGGTCGGGGCGGTGGCCGACGGCGAGCAGGATGGCGACCTTCTGCTGGTCGCCGGGCGACAGCTCGGCGATACGGCGGTTGCCGAGGCCCCACTGGCGCCGGAGGCGGTCGATCAACGACTCGTCCCAGTTGTCGTAGTGATGGGCGACGAAGCGAAGGCATCCGTCCAGGTTCATGGTTCCGAAGGCGGAATGGAGACCCGGAAGGCCCTGCGGCACGAACCCGACGCGCTTGCGGACTTCGGGCGGCGAATCCCAGGCGGGCGAGCCGAACAGGGCGGCCCGGCCCCGGTCCGCCTTCATTAGGCCGAGGGCGACGCGCATCATCGTGGTCTTGCCGCTGCCGTTGAGGCCCAGCAGGCCCGTGATGGAACCGGGCTCAAGCTCCAGGCTGACCCCTTGAAGGACCGTCCTGCCGTCGTATCCGGCGGCGACGTCGTTGAGGGAAAAGGGCGACGGGATCATGTTTCCTCCCAGAGTGCTTCGATCCTGGCTATGAGATCGGCGCGCGACATGCCGAGTTGCCGGGCGGTACGGATCAACGCCGCGGCTTCCGGCCCGATGGCCTCCGACGCGTCGATGCCGTCGGCGGCGACGACCATGCCGATGCCGCGCCGCCGCTGGACCACCCCGGCCTGCTCCAGCAGCGAGTAGGCCTTGGAAACGGTCATGGGGTTGATGTCCAGGTCGGCGGCCATGGCGCGGACGGACGGCAGGCACGCGCCGGGGGCCAGCAGGCCGGCGGCCACCAGCAGCCGCGTCTGGTCGACGATCTGCCGGTAGAGGGGGACGCCCGAGGCTGGATTGAGCGAGTACAAGCGCTTCCCCTACAGAAGATAGCGGGCGCGTGCCAGGCCGTGGCCGACCGCGTACACGGCCGCGACCGCGCTGCCGGCGGCCAGCAACGCCAGCACCGGCAAGCCGAAGTCGAACGGCGACATGAGAAGCGGGCCGAAGCCCCATAAAAGGATTGCCACCGGAATCGGCGCATGGGTCAGGAATCGGTTCGGGTACGTGCGGCGAAACGCGTACGCGAATCCCAGCGCCAGGAACGCCAGGACCTGGGCCTCAAGCAGCAAATCGAAACGTGGGGCCTCCTCCCTCAGCCGGGACCACACCGTCTCCGTCGCCATGAAGAACCCGAGCAGGGGCAGCGACCCCGCCAGGATCGTACGGCTGACAAGACTCCGGCCGACTCGGGATCGACTGCCGCCGATACCCAACAACCACGCGGCCGGGAAGTCGTCGGGGTTCAGGAACGCCGCCGGACAGATGATGATCAGGGCGGACGTGAAGAACAATCCATCGTGGGCGAATGCAAAGCCGGGCCCTCCTTCCAGGAAGCCCAGGTACGGATGACCCGAAGACAGATGGACCAGCGCTTCCACCGCGACCCCCGCCAATGCCACGCGGAACGTCCGCTTGGCAATCCCGGACGTGCCGCGGAACCCGCCCGCCGGCATCGGATACAGGAGGGCTGACGAGACTGACGAGGCGGGCGCGGCAACGGGACGGGTCAGACGACGCTTCAAGGCCGCAAGGAGGGCCAGGGCGAATGCCAGCGCCGACACCTGCGCCGCGGGATGCGACAGCACCTCCAGGTACGGCGGCGGCCCGCCAACCGCCCAGACGAGCAACAGCCAGGGGCCCAGCGTGATCAACAGAGGGCCGAACCATTCGCCCAGGCGCACAAGGCAATACACCACCCCCACGCCGGCGAGCAACGCCGGTCCCAAGGCGGGAGCCGGGTTGCCCTCATACAGCGAAAACGCGGCAAACGCGAAGGCGACGGCCGTGACGATGACAAGGGGCAGAACGAACAGGCGCCTGGGGAGGTCGGGAACCAGGACGGCGCAATCCCAGCGGTGCAATCGCCGGGTCCAGGACCCCACCGAAACGCCGGTTAAAGCGAGCGCGACCAGCAACGGCCCGTTGGAGCCGGCCGTCCAACTCGATACCCAAAGGGTCAACGCGGTCATGCACACGAGGAGGAGAGAGAGCCACCACGGCCCGAAGAAGACCGATGGAAACCACCACCACCGCCCGAGAAAGAGCGATCCAACCGTGTCAAACCATGATTTCATGCAACGATCCCCCACGGGTGTATCGTTGCATTGATACACCGATATGATACCGGCGTCAACCGCTGCTGGTGAAAAAATACGGAGGAAATTCACGCAGGGGGGAATCCCCCTGCGCCGCGGGTTTCAGTGGGAGGTCTTGTTGCGGGGACTCACGAGGCGGGAAGTGCGCGCCCGTGTTTTCTTCAGCTCGAACATCAGCACGCGCTTCTGGAGCGGGTCGAACCTGATCCGCAGGGTCCGGCCGCCGATTTCCACGTCGGCCTCGCCTTCCTCGCCGTGGTCCAGCTTGTGCAGGGCCGATAGCACCGAGAGCCCCACCAGCGAGGCGTCAACCTCCGCCCATTGCTTGGCCCCCCGGCCTCCGCCCACCGATCTCAGATGTCGTTTCGTCTCACTTGCCATCCTGGTCCTTCCTTCCCGTTGAGAGTCGCGTCGTGACGGCGCTTGACGTAGAGTTATCACTTGACTACTATAATGTCAAGTTTTTTCTCGTTCGAGAACTAATACACGATGCCGAGGAAAAAAACAAGACGCCCCAAGACGGACCTCGCCCGCCGGCTCACCCTCGCCCTGGCGGACCGGGATCCGCTGGAGGTGGCCGCCCGGGCGGGCATCTCGAAGACCGCTGTCTACAATTACATGGCCGGCGACCGGGCGCCGCAGTCGGCCATCCTGCATCGCCTGGCGTCGGTGTGCGGGGTTTCCCTGGAATGGCTGCTGGCCACCAGCGACCAGGTACGGGACGTGTCCGGCCACGTGCACGACGACCTTCCGGTGGTGGGGCGCGCGGGCGCCGGCCGGGGCGAGTTTTCCGAAGACGGGTTCCCGGTGGGCGAGGGCTGGCGCCGGGTCTCACGCCCTTACGACCTCAAGGACGCCAACGCCTTCGGCGTCGAGGTCCGCGGCGACTCCATGAGCCCCCGTTACGAGAACAAGGAGATCGTCGTGTGCTCGCCGAACAAGGAATGGCACTCCGGCGACTACTGCGTGGTCAAGACCATGAGCGGCGAGTACCTGATCAAGCGGGTCAAGAAGGAGAACGGCAACCTGGTGCTCATCAGCATCGCCCACGGCTACGACCCCGTCATCATGCCGATCTCCGACATCGCCGGCATCTACCGCATCGTCTGGAAGAAGGAGCGATAAGGAGAGAGGAACCCCCATGGCAGACTACACTGAAATTCTATACGAGAGACGCGGCGCCGCCGGGTTGATCACGCTGAACCGGCCGCAGGTGATGAACGCCATCAGCCCTACGGTCCAGCACGAGATGTCCGCGGCGCTGGACGAGGCCGTGGCCGACCCCGAGGTGCGGGCCGTCATCATCACCGGCGCCGGACGCGCCTTTTCCGCGGGCATGGACCAGGGGCCCAAGCCGGGACGGCGGCGCGACCTGGAATGGCCCTACGGCGTCCCCGCGGGCCAGTCCGCGTCGGACTGGATCGATTCCTGGCGCGGCCGGGAGGGCAACGAGTTCCTGCGCCTGTGGGAGCTGGACAAGCCGGTCATCGGCGCCATCAACGGCTGGGCCATGGGCGCGGGCTCGTGGCTGGCGCTGTGCACCCACATCACCATCGCCTCGGAACAGGCCGTCTTCGCCCAGCCCGAGGTGCGCCACGGCTCCAACACGAGCTTCCTCTGGACCATGCTCGCCGGGGTCAAGAACTCGCTCCGCTACGGCCTGGTGGGCGACCACATCGACGCCCAAGAAGCCCTGCGCATCGGTCTGGTCATCAAGGTGGTGCCCCACGAGCGGCTGCTGGACGAGTGCCTGGAGCTGGCGGAGCGCATCGCGCTGGTGCCGCCGGAGACGGTGAAGATCAACTTGGCCATCGCCACCCTGGGCATGGAGATGATGGGCCTGCGCGACGCCCTCATGCTGGACTCACAGCTCTCGGCGCCGGCCCACGTGATGCTGCGCGAGGAGCATCGCCGCCCGCTGAACGAGGCCCGCGAGAAGAACATCCGCGAGTACCTGCAGCTTCGCGACGGACCGTTCCAGCCGGAGCCCTTCGGGCCGAGGTCGAAGCCCAAGGAGTAGGAGAGACCGCATGAGCGACTATCACAACCTTCTGTACGAAAAACAGCGCAACGGCGTGCTCATCACCCTCAACCGGCCGGAGCGGCGCAACGCCCTGAGCGAGGCCCTGCTGGCGGAGCTGGACGCGGCCCTGGCAGAGGCCAAGGATGACCCCGAAGTGCGGGGCGTGATCCTCACCGGAGCGGGCGGCTGCTTCTCCAGTGGAGAGGACATGACCGCCGACGGCGTCCCCGAGACCGTGTGGCCGCAGGCCCTGCCGGAAGGGGCGCCGCTCTACAAGGAATTCGACGAGGTCCGGGACAGGGACCGGGAGGAGATGCTGCGCCGCCGGCTCTACCGCTGGGAATACCCCAAGCCCATCATCGGCGCGGTCAACGGCTGGTGCCTGGGCACGGCCTCGTGGCTGGCCCTCACCTGCCACCTGACCGTGGCCGCGGACGACGCGGTGTTCGGCCAGCCCCAGGTGCGCCACGCCTCCGGCACGGACTTCATCTGGGTGCTGCTGGCCGGTCCCAAGAACGCCCTGCGCTACGCCCTCACCGGCGATCACGTGGACGCCGCCGAGGCCCTGCGCATCGGCCTGGTGAACAGGGTCGTGCCGAGAGACGATCTCCTGGAGGAATGCTTCCGCATGGTCGAGCGGGTCGCCCTGGTGCCGCCGGAGACGGTCAAGATCAACCTGGCCATCGCCACCCAGGGGCTGGAGATGATGGGCCTCCACAAGGCTTGGCTGCTCAACGCCGAGCTGAGCGCCATGGCCCGGCTCTCGAAACGGGAAGAGTTCAACAAGCGCCTGGAGGACGCCCGCAAGCAGGGCGGCCTGCGCGCCTTCTTCGAGGCCCGCGACAAGCCGTTCCGGCCGGAGCCCTTCGGCCCGTTCTCCGGCGGGGAGTGACGCCGCCCCTCACGGATCCCGAACTCACAATGGCGTCCTTCGACTTCGCTCCGCTGGCGCGGAGCTACGCTCAGGACGAACGGGTTTGGTAGGTACTCCGTTGGCAGGTGCTCAGGACAGGCGAAGTCGAAGGGCGCCAGGATTCAGGCCGTTCGCTACAAGACGAAGCGGATGCCCAGGACGACCGCGTATTCCGGCTCGCCCTCGTGCGGCACCGTCTGCTCGCCCGACAGGCTCAGCTCGAACCCTCCCGCGGTGTCCAGCACCCCGCCCACACGCAGCCGGTGCGACCCGCCATCGTCAATCCCGAACCCGGTCTGGAGCGTGAACACCCCGCGTCCCTCCAGCGCCGGCAGGCCGTAGCCCAACTCCGTGTCCAGCCGCACCCCCGTCCCGATTCCGGCCACGCCCCCGCCTTCCGCAGCTCCCTCGTCCCACAGGCTCTCCACACCGCTCTCCGGCTCACCCCACGACGGCTGCACACGCAACGACAGCCCCAACCGGTCCGACCCAGGATCCAGAACCACCGACCCGCTCGCTCCCCACACCTCGTACCCCTGCACCTCGTGCGCAAACATCCCGCGGCCCCGCGCTTCCACCGTCAGCCCCCGCGCCACGTCCTCGTAGCGAACCCGTGCGTTCACCTCCAACCCGAAACCCCTCTCCGCGTCCCCTGCGTCGTGGCGAACTCCCGCCTCCAATGACGGCGTCAGCACTCCTCCACTCCCCACTCCGAAACTCCGGCTCCCCTCCAGCAACAGCCGAAGGTGGCGCGTCTCCGTCCGCGTCTCCTGCAACCGCCCGGCTACCGCGTCCGAGTTCATCCACACGAACATCCCGTCCGCACGCAACGCCAGCTCCACGCCCCCGGGCGCCGGCGCCAGCGTCCGCCGTGCACCCACTCCCGCCATGTTCATCCCCATGTCCGTCCGAACCGTCTCCTCTCCCTCCCCCGGAGCCACCGCGTACTCTCCCTGGCCGTGACCCAACAAACCCCACACCGACAGACCCTCCTTCTGCCAGCGAACGTACGGGTGCGCGCTCGTCAGCGTGCTCCAGGTCTTGCCGCTCTTGCCGCTCTTGGCGTCGTCATACGTGCCACGGCCGTCGTTGTACGCCAGCGCCATCCCCGCAGTCCAAGGACCCCACTCCGCGTCCACACCCAGCGTCATCCCCACCACCTCGCCGTCCAGAGACACCGAACGCTCCCGTCCGTCGAAGCGCGTCGCCGCCCCGCTCCCCCAACTCGTCCACTGCATGCCCGAACCCTCCTCCGACCCGCCCAGCCGCCAACGGAACGCACTGCTCGCCAACAACTCCCGCGTCGTCATCTCCTTCGCTCCGGGCCCGGCTGCACCGAACCCGTCCGTACCGGACCCGAACCCGGCTGCGCCGAACCCGAACGCTCTGTCCCCCGGCGCAACCGCCCAGCCTGCTCCCTTCCCTTCGCCCCTCGCCAAGCCCTCCCACTCTCCGGCCTCCGACAGCCCGGACGACCCCACCCGTCGCCTCCCCTCGCCCTCCTCAGGCTTCTGCGCCGTCACTCCCCCCACCGTCAGGTGTGAGCCCGTCGAGTCCCCGTGCAGCCGCGCGTCGATCGCCCCCATCACGTGTTCCCCTACCGTCCGTCCGAACCGCGCCAACCATGCCGACGGCAACGGATCGTCGTTCTCGATCGTCCCCACCCCTATCGGGTCTTCCAGCTTCCCGTTCACCGCTTCGCTCAGCCGCAACTCCATCGTCTCCGAACCCTCATCGAACTCGTCGTCCAACGTCGCAACCTCGACCGTCTTCTCCGTCTCCCCCGCCGCAAACGTGAACGTGCCCGAAACCGCTGTGTAGTCCTCCCCTGCATGGGCCGTGCCGTCTCGCGTCGCGTATCGAAGGATCACGATGTTGTCCGTCACCGCCTGCGCCAGGCTCACCGTGAAGACCAGCGGTGAACCCTCCTCCACCGTCACGTCCGTCACCCTCACCTCGACCCCCTCGCCCCGGCGGTCGTCGTCCTCAACCGTCCCCGTCCCCTCCGAACCCTTCACCCCTACCGGAGCCTCCGTCACGCCCACCCTCACCGTGAACGTCTCGTCCCCCTCCACCAACCCGTCCTCCACGCTCGACACCGCTATCTCCTGGCTCTCCCCCGCCGTCCCCGCAAACGTCAGCACCGTCACGTTCTCCGTGTAATCCGTCCCTTCCAACGCCGTCCCGTCCGCGTAGCTCGGCGTCACCCTCAGACCCCCCACCACCGCGTTCTCCAGCGTCACCGTGAAAACCAAGTCCTCCCCCTCCTCCGCCCGTGCCTCCGACACCCTCACCACCGTCTCCGTCCCGTCCACGATCGTCCCCGTCCCTGGAGCCCCCGTCTGCAACCCGCCCGGCCCCTCCCTCAGGTCCAGACTCACCGTGAACTCCTCATCGTACTCCACCACCGCGTCCTCAAGGCTCATCACCTCGAACGTACGGCTCTCTCCCGCCACGCCCGAAAACTCCAGCGCCGGACGGTTCTCCGTGTAGTCCACCCCTTCCTCCGCACTCCCGTCCGTAAACACCGGCCGCACCGTGAAGCCCGACTGTACCGCACTGTCCAGCGTCACCGTGAATACCAGCGCTTCCCCCTCCTTCGCGCTCGCGTCCGAAACCGTCAACACCGCCTCGTCGTCGTCCTCGATCACTCCTACCCCGCTCACCACCTTGACCCCCGCAGGAACCTCCGTCGTATCCAGACCCACCGTGAAGTCCTCGTCGTACTCCACCACACCGTCCTCAAGACTCGATACCTCGAACGTATGGCTCTCTCCCGCCACGCCCGAAAACTCCAGCGCCGAACGGTTCTCCCGGTAGTCCACCCCTTCCTCCGCACTCCCGTCCGTGAACACCGGCCGCACCGTGAAGCCCGACTGGACCGCGTTGTCCAGCGTCACCGTGAATACCAGCCCTTCTCCCTCCTCCCCGCGCGCATCCGATACCGTCAACACCGCCTCGTCATCGTCCTCGATCACTCCCACCCCCGCTCCTACACGCAACCCCGCAGGAGCCCCCGATATCGAAAGCCCTATGTTGAACCACTCCTCGGGCTCCACAACACCGTCCTCCAGGCTCGGAACCGTCACCGACCGGCTCTCTCCGGACGTCCCCGAAAACTCCAGCGTCGGTCGGTTCCCCTGGTAGTCCGATCCTTCAACCGCGGTCCCGTCCATGAAAACCGGCCGCGCCTTGAATCCTCCCGATACCGTGTTGCTCAACGTCATCGTGAACGTCAGTGAATCCCCCTCCTCCGCACGAGCGTTGCTTATCTTCAGCCTCGCCACGTCGTTGTCCACGATCAATCCCAAAGCCGAATCCGGCACCCCGCTCACACGTGTGTCCGATACCTCGAAGCTCACCGTCACCGTCTCCTCGTGCTCCACCACACGGTCGTCGATGGTCGTGACCGTGAACGTCTGCTGCTCCCCAGCCGTGCCCGCGAACACCAGCAGCGACGGACTCAACTCCGTCTTGTAGTCCTGCCCCGACGTCGCCGTCCCCCCGGTGATCACCGGCGTCACCTCGAACCCGTTCTTCACCCCGTTGTTCAGCGTCACCGTGAACGTCAGCGGCTCCCCCTCCACCGCCTCGGCGTCCGCAAAGGTCGCCGCCGACGAAATGTCGAAATCGTCGTCCGCCAGAGTCACGCTGGTCCCGTTGACCGTCAGGCCGGTGGACGCGCCCGCTACCGTGATCGCCTCGTCACCCTCGATCTCCGTGTCGTCCGTCGGCGTCAGCGTGAACGTCCCCGTCCCGCCGGTCTGACCGGCGGTGATCGTGATGGTGAAATCGCTCACTGCCGCGTAGTCCGTGCCCGAATCCGCGCTGTCGGCGCTGTCGCCCACGCTCACCGTCACCGTGCGGGCGGTCTTGAACGTGTCCCCGTCGGTCTCGGCCGTCACCGTCACCGCCGTCGCCGTCGCGTTCTCATCCACGCTCGCCGGATTCGCAGTCAGCGTGATCTCCGTGCTGTCGTCGTCGGTGATCGTCCCCGTGCCGGAAACCCTCGTCACCCCACTCACCCCGGTGGACAGCCCGGATATGGCCGGCGCCACCGTGAACGTCTCGTCCCCCTCCACCACCGCGTCCTCCGTGGTCGAGACCGTGAACGTCCGGCTCTCGTTCGCCGTCCCCGTGAAGGTCAGCGCCGTCGTGTTCTCGGTGTAGTCCGCGCTCTTGTCCGCCGTAACGTCCATGTACGACGACGTCACCGTAAGACCCCCCTGCACCGCATTGGAGAGCGTCACCGTGAAGGTCGTGGACTCCCCTTCCAAAGCGCTTGCGTCGCTCACCGTCACCGTCGTGCCGTCGTCCTCCTCCACCGTCCCGGTCCCCGTGTCCGTCGCCGTCACTCCCAGGGTCGTGCCGGAAACCGTCAACCCCACCGTGAAGGTCTCATCGCCCTCCACCACCGCGTCCTCCGTGGTCGAGACCGTGAACGTCCGGGTCTCGTTGGCCGTCCCGCTGAAGGTCAGCGCCGCCGTGTTCGCGTCGTAGTCCGTGCCCTCGACGGCGGTTCCATCCGTGAAATCCGGCGTCACCGTCAGACCCCCCTGCACCGCCTTGCCCAGCGTCACCGTGAAGGTCATGCTGTCGCCTTCGTCGGCGCTGGCGTCGTTCACCGTCACGGTCGCGCCGTCGTCGTTGTTGATCGTGCCCGTGCCCGTGTCGGTGGACGTCACGCCAGAGGGTGCGTCGGAGACGCTCAACCCCACGGTGAAAGTCTCGTTGGATTCCATCACCGCGTCTTCGGTGGTCGAAACCGTGAACGTCCGGGTCTCGTTGGCCGTCCCGCTGAAGGTCAGCGCCGCCGTGTTCGCGTCGTAGTCCGTGCCCTCAACGGCGGTCACGTCCGTGTACGACGGCGTCACCGTCAACCCGCCCTGCACCGCCTTGTCCAGCGTCACCGTGAAGGTCATGCTGTCGCCTTCGTCGGCGCTGGCGTCGTTCACCGTCACCGTCGCGCTGTCATCGTTGTTGATGGTGCCGGTGCCGGTGTCGGTGACCGTCACGCCGGAGGGCGCGTCGGAGACGCTCAACCCCACGGTGAAAGTCTCGTTGGATTCCATCACCGCGTCTTCGGTAGTCGAAACCGTGAACGTCCGGGTCTCGTTGGCCGTGCCGCTGAAGGTCAGCGCCGCCGTGTTCGCGTCGTAGTCCGTGCCCTCAACGGCGGTTCCGTCCGTGAAATCCGGCGTCACCGTCAACCCGCCCTGCACCGCCTTGTCCAGCGTCACCGTGAAGGTCATGCTGCTGCCCTCGGCCGCGCTGGCGTCGTTCACCGTCACCGTCGCGCTGTCATCGTTGTTGATGGTGCCGGTGCCGGTGTCGGTGACCGTCACGCCGGAGGGCGCGTCGGAGACGCTCAGGCTCACGGTGAAGGTCTCGGTGGCTTCCATCACGTCGTCTTCGGTAGTCGAGACCGTGAACGTCCGGGTCTCGTTGGCCGTGCCGCTGAAGGTCAGCGCCGCCGTGTTCGCCGTGTAATCGGCGTCCGCAGCCGTCACGTTGGTATAGCTCGGCGTCACCGTCAGGCCGCCCTGCACCGCCTTGTCCAGCGTCACCGTGAAGGTCATGCTGCTGCCTTCTTCGGCGCTGGCGTCGTTGATGGTCACGGTCGCGGTGTCGCCGCCGCTCCCGGCGACCCGGTTGATGGTGCCCGTGCCCGTATCGGTGGACGTCACGCCCGAGGGCGCGTCGGAGACGCTCAGGCCCACGGTGAAGGTCTCGGTGGCTTCAACCACTTCGTCGTCAACGGTCGAGACCGTGAAGGTCCGGGTCTCGTTGGCCGTGCCGCTGAAGGTCAGCGCGGCCGTGTTCGCCGTGTAGTCGGCGTCCGCGGCGGTCACGTTGGTATAGCTCGGCGTCACCTTCAGCCCGCCCTGCACCGCCTTGTCCAGCGTCACGGTGAAGGTCATGCTGCTGCCCTCGGTGGCGCTGGCGTCGTCAACCGTCACCGCGGCGCTGTCGTTGTCGGCCAGGGTCAGGTTGACCGAATTGACCGTGAGGCCGGTGGACGTGCCGGCGACGCCGATGGTCTCGTCGCCCTCGTAGACATCGTCGTCCGACGAAGTCAGTTGGAACGTACCCGTGCCGCTCGTCGCCCCGGCGTTGATCTTGACGTTGAAGTTCGACACCGCCGTGTAGTCCGTGCCCGAGGTGGCCGTGCCGCTGCCGCCCACCGAGACCGCCACGGTCCGGTCGTGGTCGTAGGTTTTGGCGGGGGAGAACGTCGCCGTCGCGGTGACGGTCTTGTAGCTGCCCACCAGAAGCCCCGAATCCTTCGCCCCTTCGGTGACGCTGGTCGGACTCACGCTCAGGTTCACCGACGGCGCGGTGTCGTCGTCGGTCAGGCTCACGCTCGTGCCGGTCACGTTGAGGCCCGTGCCGCTGCCCGAGATCGTCAGGCTCTCGCTGCCCTCGACCACCGTGTCCTGGGTCGGGGTGAGGGTGAAGGCGCCCGTGCCGCTGGTGGCGTTGGCCGCGATGGTGATGCTGAAGTCCGATACGTCCGCGTAGTCCGTGCCCTCGATCGCCCCGTCGCCGTTTGCTCCCACCGCCACCGTCACCGTGCGTGCGTTCGAGCTCGCCGCGCCGGCGGTCGCCGTCACCGTCACGGACGTTCCGGAAGCCCCCTCGCTCACGCTGGTCTTGTTCGCCGACAGCGTGATCGCCGCCCCGTCGTTGTCGTTGATCGTCACGCTGGCGCCCACCACCTGCCCGTAGCTGGAGGAGCCGTCCACCCACACCGTCTCGTTGTTCTCCACCACCGCGTCGTCGGTCGGGGTCAGCGTGAAGGTGCCGGTCGCCGTCGTGGGTTTGTCGGTCGTGAAGCTCAACTTGATGTCCGACACCGCGCCATAGTCGGTTCCCGACTTGGCGCTACCGCTTGTGCCCACCGTAACGGTCACGTCGCCTTTGCCTTTGAAGGAGGTCTGCATGCGCGCGGTCACCGTCACCGTCGTTGCGCCCGCCGCCTCCCCCACGCTGGACGGACTCACCGACAGCGTGATCGGGTTGGTGGCAATCGCGTTGGTCAACGTCAGGCTGGCGCCGGTCACGGTGTGGGGCGAGCTGCTGCCGTCGACCGAGATCGTCTCGTTCGCTTCCGTGTCCTTCTTGTCGGAGTTGGGGATCAGGTTGAACGTGGCCGTGCCGGTCTTCTCGCCCTTGTCGATCTTCAGGGTGAAGTCGTTCACCGTGGGGTAGTCCGTGCCCTCGGTGGCGCTGTCGGTGCTCTTGCCCACCTGCACCGTGACGGAAATATCGGCCAACGCCGTCTTATTCGCGGTCGCGGTCACCGTCACCGATGTCGATCCCCCGCCTTCGACCACGCTGGTCGGATTCGCCGACAGCGTGATCCCCATCCCGTCGTCGTTGCCGATGGCGAGGCTGGTGCCGGTTACCGTGTGGGGCGAGCTGGTGCCGGTCACGGAGACCGACTCCTCGCCCTCGTAGGTGGTGTCCTGGGTCGGCGTCAGGGTGAAGGTCCCCGTGCCCTTCGTGGCGTCGGCCGCGATGGTGATGGTGAAATCGTCCACCGCGGTGTAGTCCGTGCCCGAGGTGGCGCCGTCGCCGGTATCGCCCACCGACACGGTCACGGTGGTCGCTTCCGTCACCGCCGAGTTGGCGGTCGCGGTGACCGTCACGGTCGTCGCGCCCGCCCCTTCGCTGACGGTCGACTTGTTGGCCGAGAGCGCGATGGTGCGCACGTCGTCGTCGGTCAACTTCAGGCTGGTGCCGGTGACCGTCAGCAGCGTGCCGCTGCCCGTAATGCCGATGCTCTCGTCCCCCTCTATGGACGTGTCCTGGGTCGGCGTCAAGGTGAAGGTGCCGGTGCCGCTGGTGGCGTCGGCCGCGATGGTGATGGTGAAGTCGTCGACGGTGGTGTAGTCCGTGCCCTCGGTGGCGCCGTCGCCACTGCCGCCCACCGCCACCGTCACCGTGCGCGACCGCTTGAGCGAGTTGGTGGCCGTGGCCGTCACCGTCACCGTCGTAGCCGAGCCGTCCTCGGCGACGCTCGACGTGTCCGCGGACAAGGTCACCGCGTCGTTGTCGTTGTCGTTCAAGGTCAGGGTCGCGCCGTTGACCGTCAGGCCCGTGGAGGTGCCCGCCACGCCGATGGTCTCGTGGTTCTCGACCGAGGTGTCGTTGGTCGGCGTCAGGGTGAACGTGCCGGTGCCGCTGGTCTTGCCCTTCGGGATGGTGATGTTGAAGTTCGACACGGCCGCGTAGTCCGTGCCCGAGGTGGCCGTGCCGGTGCCGCCGACCGATACCGCCACGGTCTTGTCCGACTCGTACGTGTTCGTGTTCGAGAACGCCGCGGTCACGGTCACCTTGGTGCCGGAGTCTCCCTCGCCCAAACTGGTTGGACTGACGCTCAGGTTCACCGCCGGGGCGGTGTCGTCGTCGCTCAGTGTCACGCTCGTCCCGGTGATCGAGAAACCGTTGCTACGGGCCGATATCCCGGCCGTCTCGTTGCCCTCCACCAGCGTGTCCTGGGTGGGCGTCAGGGTGAACGTGCCCGTGCCGCTCGAGGCGTTCTGGGCGATCGTGATGTCGAAGCTGTAGCTGTTCCCCGTCGAGTAGTCCTCGCCGTAGGTGGCCGAACCGCTGCCGCCCAGGGACACCTTCACCGTTCTCGCCGCCGACTGCGCCTTGTCCGCGGTCGCGGTTACCGTCACCGTAGTGGCCGAAGCGCCCTCGCCCACGCTCGACGGGTTGGCCGACAGGGTGATCGTGCCGCCGTCGTCGTCGGTCAGGTTGATGAACGCATCTCGGTAGTTGTAGATGCTTTGATCGGTCGAATATACCGCGATCCTCTCGGTCCCCTCGGGAGTCGCATCGTTGGTCGGCGTCAGCGTGAAGGTTCCATCCACCGTTGTTTGGCCGTACTGGCCCCGGATGTTGAAGTCACTGACCGTCGCATAGTCGGTCCCCTCGGTGGCGCTGTCGGTGCTCCTGCCCACACCAATGTCCACGTCGATGTTGCCGACCTTGTTGTCACGATTGTCGACCACGGTGACCGTGACCGTCTTCGCGCCGCCGTTCTCGCCCAAGGTCGACACGTCCGCCTGTACCAGAAAATCGGGGTCTCGGTCGTTGTCGTTCAGAGAGATTCGGGTGCCGTTTACCGATGCGTGCGGGGAACTCCCCCCGATCCCGACGTAGTCCCAGTCTTCGGTAATGCCGTCGTCGATCGGCGTCAACGTGAAGGTGCTAGCGGCACTGCGCTCGTTGGCCGCTATCGTGATGCTGAAGTCATCTACCGCAACGTAGTCCATGCCTGCCGTGGAGCCGCCGCCCACGGACACGCGGATCGTCCGCGACCGGAAGAACACGCCACCCGACGCCGTCACCGTGACCGATACCGGAGAACCCTCTTCACTTACGCTCGACGGGTTCACCGACAGCGCGATGTCGTTGTCGTAGATCTTTATGGAGGTTCCTAACGCTGTAACACCGCCCGAGATGCTGCCGGATATCGAGATCGACTCGTCCGCTGCCGATGATTCCGACGTCGTATCGTCGATGAGCGCCAGGGTGAAGGTGCCGGTGCCGCTGCTGGCGTTGGCCGTGATCGTGATGTCGAAGTCGGCCACGGTGGCGTAGTCGGTGCCCTCGGTGGCGCTGTCGGTGCTCTTACCCACCTGTATCGTCACCGTGCGCGCCGACCCCGACGTGCTGGCCGCCGTGGCTGTCACCGTGACGACAGTGTCGTCGTCGTTCTCAAACGCCACCTTCACGTCCGTAGACAGGCTGATCTCGTCGTCGGTCAGTGTTATGGTGCGGCTTGCATCGGAGTAGCCGAAGGCACTGACGGTCACCGTGATGCTCTCGTTCCCCTCAACCGCGGTGTCCTGCTTCGGCGTCAGCGTGAACTCCACCCACTTCGTCGTATCGTCCTTCGTCATCGAGAAGCTGATGTCGGCCACCGTCTCGTAGTCGGTGCCCTCGGTGGCGCCGTCGCCGCTCTTGCCGACAGCCAGCGTCCCGTTCAGGGTGTATTGCCTATCGAATTGATTGTCCGTGACCCGCACCCTGATCGTCTGAGCCGAACTCCCTTCGTTCACGGTGGTGGTCTGCACTAAGAGGCCGAAGCGTTGTTGTGCGGACGCGTCGGTCGCGATCAGACCAATAAGCGCAAGCAACGCCGTTGCGGCGAATCCAGCGACGCGGCGCTTGGCGACCCGAATCGGCGCGTTGTGCGGGTCGCAGCAGCGAGCGCATGCTCGCTTCCGGCTTGCAACGGTGGTCAAACGCTTGGTCAAAAGGCTGAGCATCGGGCTACCTCCTCGACAGCGACATCCGACGGAAAAGGCGCTGTCCTTCTCGCAACCCGATCTACAGTAGCAAAGATGGTGCCAAGCCCCTGGGAATGGGAATAAAGCTAATTAATTCAATGGGTTAGATAACCTTGGGGAAAACGACGGCGTCGCTGGATTTGTCGCAGAATTGCGACAGGGAAGAACGGTAGGAAAGACGCTCGATGCCGGGCACAAACATCCTCTTTGTAGAATGGAAAGTGTTTTTAGAAGGTCGGAATCAGTGACCATGGATGGAAGGAAATTTCAGGCCAGGTTTGGACGTCATGGATAAGCGACCCTTACAGGAGTTGGTCTAGCGTTAGACATGCAATAGACATTATATATTTACCGTAAATGCACAGAAGAAGAAGGCTCGACGGTCCTTTTTAGGCCGCTAACCTATTGTTTTAGAGGAAGTTTTGAAGAATCCGTACGGATTTATCTCAAAATGAGACGAGCGTCGCATTTTGCGACACCAATATGACTGAGGATGTCAAGCAAAAGGGTCGAGGCAGGTGTGAATGCCCTGCGCCTTCATCATTGCGGTCTGCGCAACGCCTCGTCGCGCATGAGCGCGAGGATCTCGCGCTTGTGGCGGATGAAGTCCGTGGAGGTGAGGGTGTCGGCGCTGCGCGGGCGGGGGATGTCGATGGACAGCGACCGCTTGATGCGGCCGGGGCGGGCGGTCATGACGTGCACGGTGTCGGCGAGGAAGATGGCCTCGTCGGTGTCGTGGGTGATGAAGAGCACGGTCTTGTGGTCGCGTTCCCACACGTCGAGCAGCAGTTGCTGCATGAGCTGGCGGGTCTGGCTGTCGAGGGCGCCGAAGGGCTCGTCCATGAGGAGTATCCGGGGGTCGTTGGCGAGGGCGCGCGCGATCGCCGCCCGCTGCCTCATGCCGCCCGATAGCTGCTCGGGGTAGGCGTGCTCGAAGCCGGCCAGGCCCACCTGCTCCATCAGGCCGGCGGCGACCCTCTCCCGCTCCGGCCTGCCGGCGCCCTTGAGGGTGAGGCCGAACTCGACGTTGCGCTGCACGGTGAGCCAGGGGAACAGCGTGTAGCTCTGGAAGACCATGCCGCGGTCCGCGGACGGCCCGAGGATGGGCTCGCCGTCCAGGGTGACGCCGCCTTCGGTGGGCGCCTGCAGCCCCGCGGCCAGCCGCAGCAGCGTGGACTTGCCGCATCCCGACGGTCCCACGACCACCGAGAACCGGCTGTCTTCCACCGCCAGGGAGACCCGGTCGAGGGCCGTCACCGGCGGCTTTCCCCGGAGGTCGAATCGGACGGAAACCTGGTCGAAGGCCAGCATCGCTCTCACCAGGCTCAGAAGGTGGACGACCAGGGCAGCAGCCTGCGCCGCAGCAGCTTGAACAGGAGGTCGGTGAGCAGTCCGAGCAGGCCGATGGTGAGGACGCCGAGCAGGATCACGTCGGTGGCCAGCCCGCGCATGGCGTTGAGGATCATGTAGCCCAAGCCGGTGTTGGCGGCGACGATCTCGGCCACCACCAGGTAGGTCCAGGCCCAGCCCATGGTGACCCGCAGGTTGTCCATCACCCCGGGCATGCAGGCCGGCAGCAGCACCCGACCCACCACCTGCCGGCGGTTGGCGCCGAGGGTGTAGGCGCAGTCGATGAGGTCCTTGCTGACCCGCGCGGACACGTCGGCGAAGAGGACGAGCTGCTGGAAGAAGGTGCCCAGGAAGATGACCGCGATCTTCTGCTCGATGCCGATGCCGATCCACAGGATCAGCAGCGGGATCAGGGAGCTGACGGGGATGTAGCGCATGAAGCCGGCGACGGGCTCGACGATGGCGGCGACGAACCGGAAGCTGCCGGTGAGGATGCCCAGGGGCACGGCCAGGACCGACGCCAGCGCGAAGCCCGACAGGATCACCAGCAGGCTCGCGCCCATGTGCCGGAACAGGGAGGCGTCGCGCACCCGCTCCCAGCCGGCCGCGGCGATCTCGTGCGGCGCGGCGAGGAAGTCCGGCGCGGCGATGCCGCCGTAGGTCAGCACGCACCAGAGGCCCAGGATGGAGAGGACGGTGGCCGCGCTCAGGAAGGCGTAGAGCCGCCGGGGGATGTCAACCTTCGGCGCGAACACCGACCGCGTGTTGGTCATCCGGCGAGGCTCACGGGTTGACGATCTCGAACGCGATGAGGGAAGCGGGCTTCAGGTCGTGGTCGAACAGGCCGGCTTCCCGCCCCAGGACGAGGGCGTTGCCGATGGTCCGGGTGATCGCGCCCGGCTTCCCGGCCGTGCCGATGAAAGCCCGGTTCATGGCGTCGTCATAGTAGGCGACGCCGGCGCGGGTCTGCTTGAAGACCTCCGGCTTCCTGAGCCAGCCGCCGACGCCCCGGGCCATGATGGCGTCCGCCTCGGCCTCGTTGGCCTTCCGCCACTCCACGGCCCTGACCCAGGCGCGGTAGAACGCCCGCAGATCCGCCGCCCGCGCCTTGAGCGTTGCCTCGGTCGTGAGGACGACGTCGGTGATCAGTCCGGGAGACGAGGAGCTGTCCACCAGGACGTGGCCGTGCGCGGCCTGCCGGCCGCGGGTGAGCCAGGGCTCCCAGGTCACGGCCGCCTGCACGCGCCTGGCCACGAACGCGGCGCCGGCCGAGCCCGCGTCCATGTTGACCATCTCGACGTCGGCCAGTGACAGGCCGTTCTCCTTCAGGAGGACGCTCAGGTAGAACTGCGACACCGACCCCTCGCTGAAGGCGACCTTCTTTCCCTTGAGGTCGGCGACGGCGCGGATGTCCTTGTCGGCGACGATGCCGTCTCCCCCCTTGCTGTCGTCGATGGCGAACAGGTAGCGGAAGGGCCGCCGCGCGGAGTAGAAGTTGAGCACCGTGTCCACCGTGGTCGTAGTGACGTCGACCCTCCCCGCGGCCAGGGCCGGCAGCCGCGTCTTCACGTCCTCCATGACGATCAGCTCCACGTCGAGCCCCTCCGCGGCAAAGAAGCCCTTCTCCCTGGCAACGTAGAACGGGCCGAACCCGACCCAGGTGGAGTGGGCGACCTTGAGGGAGGCGGCCTCCGCGGCGGCGGCGCCGAGCGTGGCGGTGAAGACCGTGGCGGCGAAAACGGTGGCGGCGAAGACCGTGGCGGCGCGAGCCGTGAACAGCAGGAGCGCCGCGCCCAGGACACCCTTCAAGAGCGGGAATGGTCGGGTCATGATATTCGTCTCCGTTCGCGATTCCGCGACTTCCATACCAGTTGCCGCGCGCCTTGTCGAATGCGCGTATGTCGGCGTTGACGCCGTATCGACGCCGGTGTTAAACCGCAGGCATTCATTGACCCGCAGCCTCAAGCGCGAAGGGAGCCTCGACATGCTCAGAATCGACGCAGACGCACACGTGCTCGAAACCGAGGAGACCTGGGAATTCATGGACGGCGCCGACCGCAAGTACCGGCCCGAGGTCGTCGGCTCCACCAACGGCTCCGGGTCCGGGGACCAGTACTGGCTGGTGGACGGCACGTTGCGGCTCAAGTCCCGCAACGTGGGCAAGGACACGCCGCTGGAGTCCCGGGAACTGCGCGACGTGTCCGCGCGGCTCAGGCACATGGACGAGTTGAAGGTGGACATCCAGGTGATCTTCCCCACCATCTTCATCATCCCGCTGACGCCCCGGCCCGAGATCGAGCTGGCGCTGTGCCGCAGCTACAACCGCTGGATGGGCGAGTGCTGGAAGCAGTCCGACAACCGCCTGCGCTGGGTGGCGGTGGTGCCGCTCCTCAGCCCGGAACAGGTGCACGAGGAAGCCCGGCTGGCCAAGGAGAACGGCGCGGTGGGCATCTACATGCGCGGCTCCGAGGGCGAGCGGCTGCTGAACGATCCCTTCTTCTATCCGGTGTACGACGCCGCCGGCAGGCTGGACATGCCGGTGTGCATCCACGCCTCCAACGGCAGCTCCGTGCTGCACGACTACTACAAGTACGAACCCGTGGCCTTCTCGAAGTTCAAGCTGGTGGTGGTGGGGGCGTTCCACACCATCGTCGCCGGCGGCATCCCCGAGCGATTCCCGCAGCTCAAGATGGGGTTCCTGGAGGTCAGCGCGCAGTGGCTGCCCTACGCGCTGACCGACCTGTACAAACGCCCCTACGTAAAGGAGCAGGGGCACAACCGGAACGAGATGCTGGCAAAGACCCGGATATGGGTCGGGTGCGAGACCACCGACGACCTTCCGTACATCATCGAGAACGCCGGGGAAGACCACCTGGTGGTCGGCACCGACTACGGCCACGCCGACAGCGCCACGGAACTGCTGGCCATCGACGGCGTCGCCAACGACCCGCGGCTGAGCCCGGAGGTCGCGGCCAAGATCTGCGGGGGGAACGCGCGGGCGCTGTACAACCTGTGAGATGGGCGTCGGCGTGGAAGGGCGTTGCCTCGGGGATGGTCTGGTCCAGAGCGGTTTTTGACGCCATAAAAAACAATATCTTGTAAACCACCCCTTGACTTTGAAAAATACCACCGAGTACTAAAGGTCAGGTGGCAACCGCCGAGTATGGAGAGTTACGTGCCGTATCGGGGTAGGCACGTACCAACGTATGGAGGTTGCCATGGCCAAGTCCGAGGGTCCTGCCCGCGCTAAAATTCAGGAAACGGTAGACGCTAACTACGAAGCCTTCAGCAAACGACTCCCTGAACTCCTCAAGACCAATCCTGGTCAATTTGCTCTTCTACGAGACGAGGAGATCATAGAGTTCTTCTCCAGCGCGAGAGAAGCCGCACAACATGGTGAACGCACCTTTGACGACGGCCTGTTCTCCGTCCAAGAGGTAACCGATGAGGCGGTAGATCTTGGATGGTTCTCGCATGTCGTCCCTTAGGGGGAGCTTCGATCCGCTCACCGGTATCATCGTAAGGATCGGGATAGCCAAGCCCAATTCCTTCCCGTCTCAGCAGACGGGACCTGTGCCCTATATCGTCAAGGTCAAGGCCCTGTTGGACACAGGTGCGTCCAGAACCAGCATCAAGGCAACAATTGCTGAGCGCGTGGGGTTGCCTATCCGGGGGAAATGGCCAGTCCAATCCATACATGGGACTCAACCCACGAATTGGTATGATGGAGATGTCGTGTTGTACTTTGAGGAACCCCACGGTCAGAGTTACGTTGCCTCTGAGATCCGGCTTGTCGAGTTGGCAAAGACCTCCGCTTTTGATGCACTGCTTGGACGAGACGTACTGTGCAAATGCGATTTCAAATGACCAAGGCTCACGAGTTTGTCCTGAGCCTCTGAACTGCTGTGCCACAGCTACAACCGCTGGATTGGGGGAATGCTGGAAGCTTAACCCAGCCGTCTATTATTCAGCGTAAGGCATATATTTGCTGCACAGCAAATTTCCATCATCCGGCGAAGTAACCCATTGCACCGAAGCCCAGGCCCATCAGGGCCGCGACGGCCAGGGTTCTCATGAGGGACTGGCGCCGCCAGAGGAGCATGATCGCGCTGACGGCGCCGACCGCCAGGACCCGCCAGTCCAGGGAGTGCCAGTCCGGCACCAGGAGCTTGAGCGGGCCGCTTTGGTGGGACGACAGTTCGGCGAACAGGACGTGCAGGCTGAACCAGATGGAGAGGTTGAGTATGACGCCCACCACCGCGGCCGTGATGGCCTCCAGGGCGCCCTTGAGGCGCGGCTGGGCCGTGAGCTGCTCGATGTAGGGCGCGCCGGCAAAAATCCACAGGAAGCAGGGGGCGAACGTGACCCAGAGGGTGACCAGCGCGCCGGCGATGCCCATGCCCAACCCGCCCGCCCGGTAGGCGGCGATGTAGCCAACGAATTCCGTGACCAGGATCAGCGGCCCCGGGGTTGTTTCCGCAAGCCCCAGGCCGTCCATCATCTCACCGGCCGTCAACCAGCCGTGATGGGTGACCACGTCCTGTGCCAAGTAGGCCAGCACCGCGTAGGCGCCGCCGAAGGTGACCACCGCGAGGCGGGAGAAGAAATTGCCGAGCTGCACCAGGATGTCGTAGCCGCCCAGGGCCATGAGCAGCAGCACCGGCGTCCACCAGACGGCCAGCCACAAGGTGATTGTCCTCGCCGTGCCGGACATCGAGCCGCCGCCCCGCCCGGTTCCGGTCGTTCCGGCGCTCCGGCCGCCGAGCAGGCAAAATCCGGTCAGACCGGCTACCAGGATGATGATCGGGAACGGGACCGACAGGAAGAAGATTCCCACGAAGGCCAGGCCCGCGACGATCCAGTGCACGGCTGAATGCAGCGCCCTGTTCGCCACCCGCAGCAGGGCCTCGATGACGATGACCAGGACCGCGCCCTTGATCCCCAGGAACAGCGCGGCCACCAGCGGCAGGTGACCTCCGGCCGCGTAGAGCATCGCCAGCCCGAGCACCACCAGAGCGCCGGGTACCACGAACAGGAGGCCCGCCAGCAACCCGCCGGGCACGCCGCGAAGCTGCCACCCCGAGTAGGTGGCGAGCTGCATGGCCTCTGGGCCGGGCAGCAACATGCAGAAGCTGAGGGCGCCCAGAAACCTTGGCTCGTCGAGCCACCGTTCCTCCTCCACCAGGACCCGGTGCATGAGCGCTATCTGCGCCGCCGGGCCGCCGAAGGACAGGATGCCGATACGCCAGAATACGGCGAAGAGCCGGCGCCAGGGGACGGGCGATTCCTGATGCACGTCGGCAGCGGAGTCTGCGACACCCGCCATTTCCTCTTTACTTGAGAGTTCCAGGGGGCTCCACCCGACCTGAGCACGCGACGAGCAAGGTCCTGGCCGTCGCGCTATGGAAATACTCGCCGGACCCCGGTGTGCTACTCCGCCGCCTCGATCTTGTCCTGCGTCCGCAGCTCGAAGTCGGAGGCGTCGTGGCGCTCGCGGAGTTGCTGGTCGAGGGGGCCGCTGGTCTTGTTGACGATGCGTCCGCGTTTCACCGCGGCTCGCGTCGCGATCTCGTCACGCCAGCGCAACACGTTCTTGTACGATTGCGAGTCGAGGAACTCGGCGGCGCCGTAAAGGCTGTCCGCCATCGTGAGCACCCCGTACCACGGCCAGACGGCCATGTCGGCGATGGTATAGGCGTCGCCGGCCAGGTAGCGGTTCCCGGCCAGCCGCTTGTCGAGGACGTCGAGCTGGCGCTTCACCTCCATGGTGAAGCGGTCGATGGGGTATTCCATCTTGTAGGGGGCGTAGGCGTAGAAATGGCCGAAGCCGCCGCCGAGATAGGGGGCGGAGCCCATCTGCCAGAACAGCCAGGACAGGCACTCGGCGCGGCCCGACGGGTCCTGCGGGACGAAGGCGCCGAACTTGTCCGCCAGGTAGAGGAGGATCGAGCCCGACTCGAACACACGCGTGGGCGTGGGCGTGGGCGTGGAGTAGTCCACCAGCGCCGGGATCTTGGAGTTGGGATTGATGGCCACGAACCCGGAGCCGAACTGGTCGCCCTCGCGGATGTTGATGACCCAGGCGTCGTACTCCGCGCCGCCGTGTCCGGTGGCCAGCAGCTCCTCCAGCATGATCGTCACCTTGACGCCATTGGGGGTGCCGAGCGAGTAGAGCTGGAGCGGATGCCTGCCGCGCGGCAGCTCCTTCTCATGGGTGGCGCCGGAGACGGGCCGGTTGATGTTGGCGAACCGGCCGCCGTTCTCGCGTTCCCACTTCCAGACTTTGGGAGGTGCGTAGTCGGTGGTGTCAGACATGGCGTTGTCCTCTTTCTTCACGCGGTGCCCGGCAGGCGGGCGGGTTTGAAACCCATCCCCTGCAGATCATCGAGCCCTTAGCCGCCGGTACCACCCTACGAAGTCCGTGACCGCCGCGGGGATGTCGTACTCGGCGTCGAAACCCAGCTCGGTTTGCGCCCGCGTGATGTCCAGGAACACCGAGGAGGTCTGCGAAGTGGTGGCGCTTGCGTCGATGCCGAGCTTGGCTCCGGGCACCACCTGCTTGAAGATGTCGATGAGTTCCTGGTTGTCGTAGGGGCGGCCGACGCCCAAGTTGAAGACGCGGCTCTTGACGCCCTCGGCCTGGAGGGCCAGGACCACGCCGCGGGCGGCGTCCTTGGAGTAGAGCCACTCCATGACGCCGGGCGGGACGGTGTGCTCGACGCCGTCCACCGACTTCTCCACCAGGGTGCGGAACATGGCGCTGGGGCGTCCGCCGCCGCCGGGGATCCAGGGGCCGCACACGTTGGGGAAGCGCACGGCGCGGAAGTCGACGCCGTGGGAGCGCGCGTAGTTGTAGCCCAGGTTCTCGCCGGCCCACTTGGTGGCGGAGTAGAAGGAGCTGGGACGCGGCAGCGCCTCTTCCTTGCTCTGGTCACCGTTGTCTTCGCCGCCGGCGATACCCCGGGCCACGGCCGCGGTGCTGATCATCACCACCCGCCCGGCGCCGTGGAGCCGCGCCGCCTCCAGCACGTTGGCGGTGCCCATGATGTTCACCTGGATGGCGCCGTAGGGGTTCTCCTGGGCGCCGGTGCCGAGGTTGGGGTAGGCGGCGGTGTGGATGATGCGGGTGACGCCGTGCTCGTTGATGACCTTGCCCAGGTCGAAGGGGTTCAACAGGTCGCCGCGGAACAGGGTGACCGCATTCACGTCCCCCGCCACGTCCGCCAGCGCGGTGAGATTGGGTGCGATGTCGAAAAGGACGGGCTTTTCGCCCTGCTGCACGAGGATGCGCGCGATCTGGGAGCCCACCAGCCCCGCGCCCGTGATCATGGTCGTCATGAAGTGCCTCCGATGGTGAATTTGGCGGCGGGTGCGCGCCCGCCGCGGGTGCAGGAGTCCTGCATAACACACTGGACCCGCGAGTGCACCGGCCCGCTCAAGCGGTGGACAAAGTGGCCCCAAAAGGCATAAGAAGTACCTGAACCAACAAGGGAAAGAGGAGGAACGCAACTTGAGTGTAAGCATGCCGACCGCCACGAACACCGAACAGGACCTGGCCGAGGAGATCATCGTTTCCGCGGACTCCCACATCATGGAGCCCACGGACCTTTGGGTGAACAACCTGCCGGCGAGTTTCAAGGGGAAATATCCCGAGTTTCCGCCGCGCAACGCCATCGGCGAGAAGCCGGGCGGCTACGACCCGCAGGCGCGGGTCGACGAGATGGCGGTGGACCGGGTGTCCGCGGAGGTGCTTTACCCGACCCTGGGGCTGCGTCTGTTCGCCCTGGAGGACGCGGAGCTTCAGGAGGCCTGCTTCGAGATCGCCAACGACTGGCTCATCGACTACTGCAAGGTGCACCCCGACAAGCTGGTGGGCGTGCCGTCGGTCTCGCTCTACAACATCGACAACGCCATCAGGGAAATGGAGCGCTGCAAGAAGGCCGGGCTGGTGGGCGTCCTGATCTGGCAGGTGCCGCCGGAGCACCTCCCCTTCACCAGCGACCACTACAACCCGTTCTGGGAGGCGGCCCAGGATCTCCAGATGCCCGTGAACCTGCACATCCTGACGGGCTTCAACTACAGCCGCTACGAGCGCCACGGGCTGGACATCTACCGCATGACCGTGAACCAGAAGCTGGCGGACGCCGCCAACACGCTGTTCGACCTGGTCTTCGGCGGCCCCATGTCCAACTACCCGGACCTCAAGTTCGTCTACGTGGAGAACGAGATCTCGTGGATCCCGTTCTACCTCCACGAGTGGGACAAGTACTTCAAGCGCCACGCCACCCGGGCGCCGCTGCCGCACATGAAGAAGCTCCCCAGCGAGTACTGCAACGAGCAGTTCTACGCCACCTTCTTCAGCGACCCCACGGGCGGCCGCCTGCTGGACTGGTGGGGCAGCGAGACCTGCATGTGGTCCAGTGATTATCCGCACGCGGCGTCCACCTGGCCGCACTCCCGCCAGGTCATCGCCGACGAGCTGGGGCATTTGCCGAAGGACATCTTCCGCAAGGTCGTGCGCGAGAACGTGCTGCGGCTCTACGACCTCAAGCTGGAGGGTATCAACGCCTGAGAGAAAGGCGTCCGAGTCCGCCCGGGCGGGCCATCATCATTGACGGAAAGAACAGGAAAGTTCGGAAAGGAGATCACCATGGAAGCACTCGCCGAGAAGCAAGAAGTAGTCGAGGAGCACCCCAAGGCCTACAGGTACTCGCTGAAGACCCCCTACATGCAGCAGGGCCGGGTCACGCAGCTCGTGGCCAAGACCGACAACATGTGGATCCACACCAAGATCAACTCCGAGGGCGGCGAGAACGCGGTTCACTGCCACCTGGACGAGGACCATTCGTTCGTGGTGCTGGAAGGGCAGATGTCGGTGTTCGACGAGAAGGGCAACGAGCTGAAGATCGACAAGTACCAGGGGATCATGATCCCCAAGGGCGCGTACTACCGCTATCTCAACACCGGCGACGGCAACCTCGTGGTGCTGCGCATCGGCTGCGGCATCGACGCCAAGCCCCCGCGGGGCGACGACGCGCGCCTCGGCCCGGACGGCAAGGAGATCCCTTCCGACTCGGAGGAGAACAAGACGCTGCCGCCTATCGAGATGCCCGGCAAGTTCTTCGCGGAGTCCGCGGGGTAATCCTTTAGTCGCGTAGTCCCTATCCGGCGCCTCGGGGGTCCTCGGAATCCCGAGGCGCCGCCGTTTCTTCCTCCCGCGCAGGCCGGTCGCTCCCGCTTTCCGACTGATGCTGCACCACACCGGCCAGATCCTCTACAACATCCTGCTGCCGCTCCTGGTCACGGTGGGCGTGGGCACGCTGATCCATCGGTACCACGCGCTGAGCCTGGAGACTCTCGCGCGCGTCAGCATGTGGCTGCTGGTGCCGTCGTTCGTGCTCATCAAGATCTACGACAGCGACATTCCCTGGGGCCAGATCTGGCTCATCACCCTGGTCTTCCTGATCGTCCTGGGGGCCGTGGGCGCGCTGCTGTTCGCCGGCGGCCGCGCCGTCGGCATGCCCAACGAGACCGTGGCCGCCGCCATCCTCAGCAGCATCGTCTTCAATGCCGGCAACTTCGGCGTCCCGGTCGCCCATCTGCTCTACATCGAGGGCGGCACGCTTTTCCGGGGCCAGCCGGATGCGGAAGCGGGCCTGCAGCTCCAGGCGCTGGTGGTGATGCTCAGCAACCTGCTGATCTGGATCCTGGGCTACATGGTGCTGGCGGTGGCCAAGGGCGGCCGCGCCTGGGACGCCATGGGGATCTTCAGGCTCCCCATGATCTACGCACTGGTGGCCTCCTTCGTGCTGAGAGAGATCCGCCTGCGGTCTTTCAACGGCGTTGACTTCCTGCCGGTCTGGGCCTCCTTTCCCCTGCGCTCTCTGGGCTCGGCCCTGGTGCCCATGATGCTCGTGGCCCTGGGCGCGCAGCTTGCCCGTGGCGCCCGCTGGCGCCGCTGGCGAGAGGTGGTGCCGGTCGCCTGCATCAAGCTCCTGGCCCTGCCCGCGCTCATCGGCCTCGCGGTCTACGCCTTCGGCCTCTGGCCCTGGCCAGGCGCCCACCTCATCATCGGCGCCGCCGCCCCCACCGCGGTCAACACCCTGATCCTGACGATCGAGCTCGACGGCGACACCGAGCTGACCGGCGACGTGGTGTTCTGGACCACGATCTTCTCCGGCATCACCGTCGCCGGCGTCATCGCCGTGGTGACGGCGCTCGGCGCGGCTTGAAGCCATCCCGGCCAGGGTGACGTGGTGACCGCGCTAGGGGCGGCTTGATGGCGGCGGGATGGATTGATACTGTCAGCCCGGCAAACCCGTCGTTCGTATGAAAGCAGCGCTGAACCCCTCGCACCGTCATTCCGGCGAAAGCCGGGATCCAGGGGGCGGGGTCTTTGGGAGGAACCATGAAACTGACAGATCAAGTGGCCGTCATCGTCGGCGGGGCCCGCGGCATCGGCGAGGCCATTGCCCACACCTTCGCGGGCGAGGGCGCGAAGATCGCCCTGGTGGACCTGGAGAGGACCAAGTCCGAACTCGACGGCGTGGTTCAGGCCATCCGACAGAAGGGAGGCGAGGCCGCGGCCGTGACGGCCGACGCCACCGACTTCACGCAAGTCGAGCGCATGGTGGCGGACGTGGTGGCCCGATGGGGCCGGCTCGACATCCTGGTCAACAGCGTCGGCTTCCGCGGCCCCATGGTCCAGGTGCAGGAGATCACCGAGGATGAGTGGGACCAGGTCCTCAACGTCAACCTCAAGGCCATCTTCCTCTGCTGCAAGGCCGCCCTCAAGGTGATGATCGAGCAGAAGCGCGGCAGCATCGTCAGCATCTCCGGCACCGCGGGGCGCGAGGGCATGGCGCTGCGCGGCTCCCTGTGCGCCGCCAAGTGGGGCCTGCTGGGCCTCACCCAGACCATCGCCAAGGAGGCCGGCCCCTCGGGCGTGCGCGCCAACGTCATCTGTCCCGGCGGCATGGACGAGGCCGACCTGCGGGAGATGTACGCCGAGCGGGCCAAGGGCCTCGGCGTCTCCTTCGAGGAGCTGTGGGAGAACGTCCTGTCCCAAACCCCGCTACGGAAGCACGCGCTGCACGAAGAGGTGGCCAACGCCGCCCTTTTCCTCGCCTCCGGCGACTCGTCCCACACCACCGGCGAGGCGCTGAACGTCTCCGGGGGCCGGCTGATGCATTGACGGCTCCAGTGACGGAGGCTTTGCGTTACTGCGCGGGATGAGGAATGTCGAGCCGGTAGAGTTCCTTCACGTTGGTGTAGACCAGCTTCTTCCGGACGTCCACCGGCAGGTGGCCCAACTCGCGTTCGACATAGCGTTTCGACTCCGGCCACTTGGCGTTGCCGTGCGGGTAGTCGCTGGACCACATGCAGTTGTCCTGTCCCCACCACTCGAAGCTGTGAGCGGCCACCGTGTCGCCGAAGAACGTGCCGTAGACCTGCCCAAGGAAGTACTCGCTGGGGTTCCTGGTGATGGAGATCGGGTTCTCCTCCTTGAACCGGTTCCAGTAGTAGTCCCACTGCTGCAGCATGAACGGCATCCAGCCGATCTCGTTCTCGGCACACACGAACTTGAGCTTGGGATGGCGCTCCATGACGCCGTAGAAGATGAGATCGAAGACCGCGTTGATGATCTCCCCCAACCTCATGTTGACGAAGCAGCGGTAGAACTCGATGAGGTAGCGCGGGTCGATATCGTCGAGGCCGTCCTTCTCAACGGCCCTCTGCACCCGCTTGTGGCAGCCGTGGCCGGTGAGGATGTGCAGGTGCACGGGGAGCTGGAGAGCTTCGGAGGCCGCCCAGAACTTCTCGTAGTGGTCGGAGCGGAACGGCAGGTCCACGCGCGGGGCCTGCCAGACGAGCGAACCCTTGAGCCCCGCCCTGGCGCAGCGTTCAAGCTCCTTGACCGCCTCGTCGATGTCGTACATGGAGATGGCCGCCAACCCCGCCAGCCGGTCGGGCGCCACCGAGCAGTAGTCCATCAGCCAGTCGTTGTACGCGCGAAACGAGACTTCCTGCAACCTGGCGTCGTCCATGGCGAAGTACAACAGCAGATGGCTCGGGTAGAGAACCTCCGCGCTCACGCCGTCGATGTCCATCTCGGTGATGCGCTTGTGTGGATCCGATCCCCCCGGATGGACCTGAAAGCCCGTGCCCACCTCCATCTCGGGAAATCGCGGCACTTGATCCTTGAAGGCCGCAGGGGCCCTTTCCACCAGAGTGTCGGGCGGCTCGATGACGTGGGAGTCCGCCGAGATGATGACCTCGCAGCCCGCCAGTGTTCCGTCGTCGGCCATTTGATCGTCCCCCTACGAACAAAGGGAAAGCCGTCCAGGGCGGGCGGCTTTCGCGCAACCGGACTATTGAACCGGGTCCGGGATATCGAGCTGGTACAGGTTCTTCACGTTGGTGTAGACCAGCTTCTTCCGGATGTCCGCCGGCAGGTGGCCCAGGTCGCGCTCGATGTAGCGCTTGGACTCCGGCCAAGTGGAGTTGGCGTGGGGGTAGTCATTGGACCACATGCAGTTGTCCTGACCCCACCACTCGAAGTGGTGCCCGGCCACCGTGTCGCGGAAGAACGTGCCGTAGAACTGGCCGAGGAAATACTCGCTGGGGTTCTTGGTGATGGGGATGGGGGCCTCCCCCTTGAACCGGTTCCAGTAGTAGTCCCACTGCTGCAGCATGAACGGCATCCAGCCGATCTCGTTCTCCACGCACACGAACTTGAGCTTGGGATGGCGATCCATGACGCCGTAGAAGATGAAGTCGAAGACGGCGTTGATGATCTCCTGGAGCTTCAGGTTGACGCTGCCGCGGTAGGGCTCCACGCCGATGCGCTTGTTACCGAACACCGTCTGCTTGTGGTAGCCGTGCCCGGTGAGGATGTGCAGGTGCACGGGGAACTGGAGATCTTCGGACGCCGCCCAGAACTCCTGGTAGTGGTCGGAGGAGAAAGGCAGGTCCATGCGCGGGGCCTGCCAGATCAGCGAGCCCTTGAGGCCCGCCTTGGCGCAACGCTCCAACTCCTTGACCGCCTCGTCGATATTGTACATGGAGATGGCCGCCACCCCCACGAGCCGGTTGGGCGCCACCGAGCAGTAGTCCACCAGCCAGTCGTTGTAGGCGCGGAACGAGACTTCCTGCAGCTTGGCGTCGTCCATGGCGAAGTGCGGCAGGAGGTAGGTCGGGAACAGCACCTCCGCGCTCACGCCGTCGGTCTCCATCTCGGCGATGCGTTTGTCCGGATCCGATCCGCCCGGCTGGGTCTGAAAGCTCTCCCCCACCTTCAACCGGGGAAAGCGCGGCACTTGGTCCCTGTAACCCTTGGGAGCCCTTTCCACGAGGATGTCGGACGGCTCCATCACGTGGGAGTCCGACGAAATGATGACTTCGCAGCCCTCCAGTGTTCCGTTGTCGGCCATTTGATATCCCCGTGCGGACGCTTCAGAAATTTTCGCACCTGATCTTACCCCCACTGTCGCATAAAGCGGACGGAAGATGAAGCAAGAGGAGCAATAGGCAAGGGATTTTCAGTCGGGTACAACAAGTTGTTGAACGGACCATTGGACAAGGGCTCGGACCGACGAGGGTCGCAAGCAATGCAACGACGCGATGAAGAGCAACCTGGCGGCGATCCGCCGGTGGCCGCGGACCGCGCAAGGCTCTCCGGGGCGCAGCTTCGGTGGGCGACGACCGGCGTGTTGCTTGCGCTGTTCCTGTCCACCCTGGCCCAGACCGTCCTGTCCACGGCGCTGCCCCGCATCGTCGCCGAACTGGGCGGGTTCGACCGCTATACCTGGCCGTCCACCGCCTACCTGGTGGCGGCCGCGGTGGCCGTGCCGATCGTGGGCAGGCTTGCCGACATGTACGGGCGCCGGCTCTTCTTCATGCTCGGCCTGGCCGTCTTCATCATCGGCGCCCTGGCAGCCGGCACGAGCCAGTCGATGACCCAGCTCATCGCCGCCAGCGCCATCCAGGGCATCGGCGGCGGCACCTTGGCGACCAACAGCCTCGTGGCGGTGGCCGACCTGTTTCCGCCGGAGGAACGGGGCAAGGCTCAGGGGCTGGGCGCGATGGTGCTGGGCGTGGCCGTGGCGATAGGGCCGGTTCTGGGCGGGCTCATCACCGACGCCTTTTCGTGGCACTGGATCTTCCTGTTCAACGTGCCCGCGGCGCTGGTGGTGCTCGCGCTGATCGCACGAACGTTCCCGGCCATCGCGTCCGAGGTCGAGCACCGCGGCCTGGACTATCCCGGAACGGCGTGCCTCACACTGGCCGTGGTGCCGTTGCTGCTGGCGTTTTCAATGGGTGGGGTCCAATACGACTGGACCTCGGCCGAGGTGATCGGCCTCATGGCCTTCGGACTGGCCATGACCGCAGCCTTCGTGGCCGTCGAGTCCAGGGCGCGCTCGCCGATCATGCCGCTGGAGATATACCGCAACCCGATGGTGAGCGCCGGGGCCGCGGTGCTGCTGTTGACCGGCATGGTGCTGTACGGGAGCATCATTTTCACCAACCTGTTTTTCCAGGCGGTGCTCGGCGCTTCGGCCGCCCGCAGCGGCGTGTTCATGACCCCCATGTTGCTGGCGGTGCTGCTGGGGGCCGCGCTGGCGGGACGCCGGCTCAGCGGGGAGCGCCGCCACTACAGGGTGGAAGCGCTGGTGAACACGGGGATCACGGCCGCTGGCGCGTTTCTTCTCGTCACCCTGGGGGAGGATGCCGGCCTCTGGCGGGCCGCGTCGTACGTCGCGGTCCTCGGCCTCGGCGTGGGCGGCACGCTGGCGACCATGAACGTGGGGGTTCAGAACTCGGTGCCTTACAGTCTCGTGGGGGCCTCCACCGCCACGCTTCAGTTCTCCCGATCCATCGGGGCCACGCTGGGCCTTGCCGTCATGGGCGCGGTGATGGCGAACGGATTCTCGCGGAGGCTGGAGACGGCGCTCCCCGACGCGGTCAGGGCGGCGCTCCCGCCGGGCGGCCTCGACGCCCTGACGGCCGAGCCGCGGGCGGTGATGGATCCGGCCGCCAGGGATGCGCTCGGCGCCGACCTGGAGGCCGCCGGACACGCCGGCGGCGTAGCCGACATGCTGCTCGACTCTCTCGTGTCCGCCCTGTCCGGGGCGGTGGGCGAGGCGTTCATGGTGATCGCCGCGGCCGCGGCGCTGTCGGTGGCGGCGGCGCTGTTCCTGAGGAGGCCGGACCTGGAAGGAGCGACTGGAGAGCCTGAAGAGCCTCGACAAGCTGCCCAAGCGCCATCCGAGCAGCTATGAACCGCGCCGGACCGTGCGACGATCGCGGTTGTCGAAGTAGTCGCATTCCGCGAGAACGTCGCCGTCCTGCGCCCCGGCTTCCGCGATTTCTATGTGTTGGCGTGTAACCGGTTTATACGGAATGGGCGCCTTCCCGTACATTTCCACCGGGAATTCGAGATCCCGCGCCCCCTGCAGACTATAGTGCGACCCGGCATCGACGAAACGCATCGTGTAGGCGGCGCGCCTGGAAAGGGGTCCCTCACCGAGCATGATGCTTCGATGGACGACCAGTTTGTTGAACAGGAGCACGTCGCCGGGCTCGAAGTCGTCTTCGACCTGGTGGTTCTCGAATATCTCGACCATGGTCGGCGAATTGAGTATCCCCGCATTCAACGCAGCGAACTCGAGCATGTTCGTCCTGACCCCGGCTCGCTCCTTGGCCTCCACCGTCGACACGATGGCTCGCTCGACCTGGTAGGTGAAATCACCCGATACGACGTTCATGGGGACATAAGCCATCCCGCCCCGCTGCCCCTTCGGATCGATGGAATGCAGCGGCGTCCACAGCGAGCACGCGTGCTCGGTTGCGACCTGGTAGCCGAAACTCTGCAGGTCAACATGCCATGGAAACCCCTTTTGGCGTTTTTTTTCAATCTCGAAGCACACTTCGAAGGTCAGGAAGAGGTCGCGTTCGACCAGGTCCGTCAGAGCCCGCCGGAAGTAGGGCCGTTCCAGCAGCTCATAGACGTCGGCCTTTTCGCTCTTGAAGTCGTACCGCACTCGACTGAACAGAAAATCGGAAGCCGTGCTCGATGGAGCCGCCCGGCCCATTTCGACTTCGACACGGTCGAGCAGCGTGTTGACCACGGCGGCGTTGAAGAACCCTTCCAGCTTGACGAAGCCGTCGCGCCGGAATTTCTCCCTGTGCTCGCCGGTGACGAGGAACTCGTTGTCGAAGGGATGACTGCTCATCACCTGCTCCTTCCTTCAGAGGTTGAGGTCCATAGTGACCAGCATATCGCAATTGGGCAGATTCACAAGCAAGCGGGAACCCTTGCATCCCGAACAGTTTTATGCTTCCTTTGTGTTTGTCATCGCTTCATATCGGGAAACATGGATACCAGATTCGGTATCCATACCAACCAGTGAGGGAGGAGAAATCATGGCCACCGTTGAAGAGCGCGTCAAATCTCTGGCGAGAGAGCACTTTGCCTCAGAAGTGGAAGCCAAAAGCAACATGGATTTGGACTCCAGTTTCGATGACGCCCAGATCAGTTCGTCGGCACTCGTCTCGTTCATAATCCTTGTCAACAAGGAGTTCAACGTGACGATTCTTCCCGACGATCTCGTGAAGTTCTCGTGCATGAGGGATGTGATCAACTACCTCGAAGCCAACGCCAGTTGATCGGGCGCTACCGTCGCGTGCTCGGACGGCTCGCGACGGAAAGACGCCGACATTGTGCAGCTGACCTGACGCCTCGGCCGACAGCGTGACAACGCAGAATCGACGATGGCGGATACCGGAGCCGGAATCGGTCTGCGAGGTGAGACCGGATCCGGCCACGGTAATTTTTCTGCGTCGCCATGGGAATCCCAGGGGACCGCGGCTGCTCGTTTGCCACGGCAACGGCTTGGCCGTGGATCTCTACTTTCCCTTCTGGTCCCTGCTCGCAGACGACTTCGACCTGATCGTTTACGATCTCAGAAACCACGGCTGGAATCCCGTGGGCCCCATCGAAGATCACAACCTCATGGCGTATGTCCGAGACAATGTGGTTGTGTTCGAGGCCGTCGACCGGCTCTTCGGGGAGAAACCGAAAACAGCCATATTCCATTCCCTCTCGGCTCTCGCATGGCTGTTGTCGGCCAACGGAGACAACCAGCCTGCAGCCGGCATTCTGTTCGATCCGCCCGTTGGCCACAAACTGAATCAGGCGGACCCTCAAGCCTATGACTTCACCTTCAAATTGGTGGCTTCAATGCTCCGGAACCGCCGGGAACAGTTCGAGTCCATCGAAGACTTCATGGAGGACTTTCCCTACCGGAAAGTTTTCACGCAGACGGTCCCCGGACTCTTCGATCTTGCGGCGGAGACCCTGCTGCGCAAAAGCGGCGATCGTTACGTGCTCCGGTGTCCTCCCGCATACGAGGCGCAGGTCATGGAATACGCCTTGATTCTCTCGAGCATGGTGGACTTTCAGGGGTTGCGGCAACCGACCAAAATCATCGGCGCCGATCCGACGATACCGTTCTCATACCTGCCGACGTTCGATCTCAGCGAAATCATGACGCTGGAATACGATTTCATCCCGGAAACGACCCACTTCGCTCAACTGGAAAAGCCCGCGGAATGCGCCGCCGCCGTGCGCGAGTTTCTCGAACGAAACGGGCTCATGAATTCGTGACGGCCGCCTCTACCCCCTGACGGTGGCCCCTACCCCCAGGTCCTCCGGGGCTTCGGGAAGCACGTAGCGCGCCTTGGCCAGGCCCGGCCGCGCCCACATCGGGTGCGCCGCGGGGACGACCATGTTGTGGACGTATCGGAGCAGTCCTTGCCGCCGCTTGGCCGCATAGTCGGCGGACAACTCGCACAAGCCGCGATCGAAGGCGTCGCCCGCGGGCCTGTGGCCCGAGCCCTCCTTGATGTACATGACAATGGCTCTTCCGGTGGGATGGGGGCCCAGCATCAGGTCGTCCTGCAAACGGTATCCATGCTCCATCAGCAGCTTGACCACGGCGTCCTCAGGCAGACGCACGGTCTCGGACACGTTCAATGAAAACGCCACCTTGGAGCAGAAAGTCAGCCGCGGCATGCGGCGATGGAATCCGTCGCAGACGAAGACGTCGCTCGTGCGATAGCGGATCAGGCCGCCGGGCGTGGTCACGATCAACTCGTACCGCCGCCCCGCCTCGGCCTGGGACAGCGGGATCACGTTGCGGGGCTCAGGCTCGGCGCCTTCGGGGAGCAACTCGGTAACGTTGACGTCCGGATTGACCGGGTGTCCGTCCTCGCCGTCGAAAAGGGGGGCGGTGACCGGTCCGCTTTCAGCGGTCGAATAAGGCCCGCCGAGCAGACGCACGCCTTCAAGCCACGGCTCCAGCAGGGGCACCGCGGCGCCGGCGCTCGCGACGGTCCAGCACGACACGACCCTCATGCTCGGCCATATCCGGCGCATGCCCGGCGGCGCGCCGGCGAAAACGGATCGCAGGTGGTTCAGGCGTTCCGTGGATACCCGGATGGGCGGCAACGGCGGCGGCGGGGCTGACCGCCCCTCCAGATAGGGCCACCAGCGGTCCATGCCGGCGACCACCTCCTCGCGCATGACCGCGATGCGGTCCGCGGTAATGGCCGCCGCCATGCTTGCGTCGCCGGCAACGGCATAGAGCGGCGCCCACTCGTCCCACAAGTCCGGCCTCGCAACCAATTCTCGCGGAAACAGGTTCCCGGACTGCCCGCCGCCGAGCAACAAGCCCATCCACTTCTCGGTGACCCGGTGAACGGGCACGCCCGCGGGCGACGGCGCCTCGTTGTTGGCCGAGTATGGGGAAAGGACCGGCTGCAGCGGAATGTCGGGCACGGTCACGGCCATGGAGTAGAGACACGTTTCCCAAGCAGCCTTCAGCCGTCGCTCGTGGTCCGCATACAGGGGATAACGCTTGCTCGCCTTCCCGGTGCTGTTGCTGCTGACCAGCCAGCTCACAATGGCTTCACCCGTAGTGGGAGAGAGACCGCCCTCGAACGCCTCGTCGAAAGCGGCCTCGTAATCGGCGTAATCGGTGACCGGCAAATCCGCCAGCGGCGGCGCGCTTCGCCCGCCCCACCGTTCCCGCCAGTAGGGAGCCTGCCGGCACTTGCGGCGAATGCGCTCCCAGGCCTCCCGCTGCGCGCGGTCCGGGTCTGCGGTCGCCTGTTCGAACCGCCGCCAGGCCGGGAGGCAGCTCAATTGAATCAAACCGGAAAGCAGGCCCATCTCCATGGCAGTTCCTCCCCTGTCCCGTTTACCCGGAAATCACGGCTTCGACGGGTCCACCCAGTAGCGGCGGCGCTGGAACGGATATTCCGGCAAGGACAGACGGCGCCGCTTTTCGCCCGTGAAGAGACCCTCGAAACGCAGTCTCAGACCCGCGGCATACGCCCCGGCAACCCCTTCGGCGAATGCTCCCGCCACCGGCTTCCCATCCTCCTGCCGGCGCAGGCTTGAAACCACCGCAGGGGGCTGATCCCCTTCATCGGCGAGCAACAGGGGCCATTGCTCCGGGGCTCGCGCCGCGGCCCCCCTTCCGGACGAAGAGGCGCGCGGTCTCCTGCCGGGCGCCTCCGACCCGGACGGCCACGCCGACGCTGCGGCGGCGCCCAGCACCGGCTGCGGCCCGATCTCCACCAGTGCGTCCACCCCCAGCTCCGCCAGCGCGCCCGCGGCGGCCTGAAACGCCACCGCTTCCCGCGCCTGGCGGATCCAGTACCGTCCGTCCGGCAACTCGCCTTCCTCCGTCACCCGGCCCGTCGGGCCGCTCACCAGAGGCAACCGTAGCGGCGACACCGCCACGCGCTCCAGAAAACGCTCCAGGTCTTCCTGAACCGGCGGCGAGCCCGTCCACTCCCCCTGCGACGCCGCCAAACGCAGGCCGTCCTCCAGGGAGAACGCCCCGGCGGCGTGCGCCGCGGCGATCTCGCCCACGCCGTGTCCCAGCACCGCGAACGGCGTCACCCCGAGGCCGGCCCACAGCGCCGCCAAACCGCTCTCCAACGCATAGACCGCCGGCTGCGCCCAGCGGGCGTGGTCCAGGTCCGACTCCGCCCCGGTCCCGAACATCACGTCCAGCAACGACTCTCCCCGCGACGAGCGCATCTCCTGCTCGCAACGATCCAGCACCGCCCGGAACACCGGCTCGCTCTCGTACAGGTCCCGGCCCATGCCCGCCCACTGGCTGCCCTCGCCAGGGAAGAGGAAGGCCGCCCTGTCCGCGACCCCGGACCCCACCGCGACGGCGGACGCCTCCGGCTCGCCGGACGACAGCGACGACAGCCGCGCCCGAAGCTGCTCCACGTCGGTGAACGTCACGCCGGCGCGATGCGGAAGATGGAACCGGCCCGTCGCCGCGGTCCAGGCGGCGTCCGCCAGCAGGTCCGCGCCGTCCGGGCGAAAGCCGTCTTCGCCGGCGGCTGAAGAAAACGAGTCCGCGCGCGCGTCCAGCCATTGCACGTACCGCCCGGCAAGCGCCCGCAAGGCCTCGCCCGTATTCCCCGACAACACCAGCAGACGGTGGATCCGCGCGCCCGCGCCGTCGCCGTCCGCGGCCTCGGACGGCGACTCCGGGACTCCCGCGGGCCATCCCACCGGCACCGCCGCCCCCGAGACGCCTGCCGGCCCCGATGCATCGCCGTAGCCCTCCAGCACCGCGTGGGCGTTGGTCCCGGACAGACCGAAGGAACTCAGCCCGGCGCGCCGCGGCAGGCCGTCGCGAGACGGCCACTCCACCGCCTCCGACACCACGCGCACCGGCAGGCGGTCCCACGGCACGTGCGGGTTCGGTTCCCTGAAATGCAGGTGCCTCGGAATCCTGCCGTAGGCCATCGCCAGCAACACCTTGATCAGACCGGCCACGCCCGCGGCCGGCTCCAGGTGGCCGATGTTGGTCTTCACCGAACCGAGCAGCAGGGGACGCTCCGCGCCGCGCCCGCGGCCGTACGCCGCGGCCGCGGCCCGCACCTCGATGGGATCGCCCAGGAACGTTCCAGTCCCGTGCGCTTCCAGGTAATCCACGTCCGAAGGCTCGATTTGCGCGCGTCCCAACGCCTCGCCGATCAACCGCTCCTGCGCCGGGCCGCTCGGCGTCATCATGCCGGCCGCGCCGCCGCCGTGATTCACCGCCGACCCCCGTATGACGCCCCAGATCGGGAGGCCTTCGGCCTCGGCGTCGCGCAGCCGCCTGAGCGCCACCACCCCGCACCCCTCGCTGCGGACGTATCCGTCGGCCGATGCATCGAACGTCTTGCAACGCCCATCCGCGGCCATCGCCCCCATGGCCTTCATCATGGCCGTTCGAGTCGACCACAGGATCACGTTCACCCCTGCCGCCAACGCCAGGTCCGCCTCGTCCCGCTGCAACGCCGACACCGCCTGGTGCACCGCCACCAGGGATGACGAGCAGGCCGTGTCCACAGCCACCGCCGGCCCCTCGAAGCCCAGCGTGAAGGCCACCCGGCCGATGGCCATGCTGAGGCCGTTCCCGGTTATCAGGTACGGGTTGAACTCCGCCTCTCCGCCGTCCGCCATCACGTAGCGGTAGTCGTTGGCGCTGATGCCCACGTAGATCCCGGTCCGGCTGCCCCTCAGGCTGCCCGGGTCCATCCCCGCGGACTCCAACGCCGTCCAGCTCGTCTCCAGCAGCAGCCGCTGCTGCGGGTCCATGTACCGGGCCTCCACCGGAGGGATGCCGAAGAAGCCGGCATCGAACAGGTCCACGTCCTCGATGTAGCCGCCCCAGAACCTTTCGTCCGGGACCGGCGGTTCCGCCGAAACCTCCGGGCGGCCGGCGGTCACCGCATTGCCGCCCGCTTCCAGGAGACGCCAGAAACTCGCCAGGTCCGGGCTTCCGGGAAAACGGCACGCCATCCCCACCACCGCTACCGCGTCCTCCCCACGCGCCGCCGCCCGGCGCCGCGGCGCCGGCAACGGCCGCGGCTCTTCCACCACCAACCCCAGCTCCGCTACCAGGTGGCGGGCGAACGCCTCGGGGCTGGGGTGGTCGAACACTGCGGTGCCCGACACCTCGCAGGCACCGCCCAGACCGCGGTTCAGGCGCTCGCGGAACTCCAGCGCCATCAGCGAGTCCATGCCCAGCTCGAAAAACCGCGCTGCGGGCGCCGGCGGAGAAGGCGCCTGGAGCACGGCCTGCAGCTCACGCTGCACGAACGCCAGCACCATCCCCTCCCGGTCCGCAGGCCGCGCCGCGCGCAGCCGCTCCACCAATGCTCCCGCCTGACCCGCCGGACTCTCCCCGCCGCCAACGCCTGCCGCAGCCGTCACCAGGTCCTCCAGCAGCGGCGGCACGTCCTTCGCCGCGGCCGCGAACAGCTCCCAGTCCACCGGCATGGCCGCGATGGTCGCTTCGCCCCCCCGTATAGCCCGCTCCAGCACCCCGAGTCCCTGCCGCGGCGTCATCCAGTCCATTCCCGCGGCCGCCATCCGCTCCCTCAAGAGTTCCCGCCACGCCTCCGCCAGGCCCACTCCGGACCACGCACCCCACACGATCGACTGTCCCGCCAGTCCCATCTCGCGACGGCAACGCGCCAACTGGTCCAGGTACACGTTGGCCGCGGCGTAGCTCGACTGGCCCGGGTTCCCCATCAGCCCCGCCACGCTCGAGAACAGCACGAACAGGTCCAGCTCCCGTCCCGCGGTCGCACGGTGCAGATGCCACGCCCCCTTCACCTTGGGCCACAACACCCGCTCGAACCGCTCCCAGTCCTGGTTCTTCAGCGCCCCGTCCGACAACACCGCGGCGGCATGAATCACTCCGGCCAGAGGCCCCATCTCCTCCTCCACGCGCTCCACCATCGCCGCCACCGCATCCCCGTCCGTCACGTCCGCCAGTTCCACCCGCACCTCCACGCCCCGGCCCCGCAACTCCTCGATCACCGCCTGCGCCTCCGCGCCGGGCTCCCGCCGGGCGTTCAACACGATCTTCCCGGCCCCCTGATCGCCCAGCCAACGCGCCACCTCCAGCCCGATCCCCCTCAATCCACCCGTCACCAGGTACGTCCCGTCCCCGCGCAACAGCGCCCCCTCACCGCCGCTCTCCTTCCCCACCCGTCCCGCACGCGCCAGCCGCAGCACACGCCGTACTCCCCCGCGATACGCAATCTCCTGCTCCCGGTCCGGGGCCAGAAGCTCCTCCGCCAGTTCCTCCATCCCCCCTGCTTCACCACCCGCCGGGTCCAGGTCCACCAGGCGTGCCCGCAACCGCCTCGCCTCCCGCCACAGAGTCCTCCCGAATCCCCACATCACCGAGCCGCTCAACCCTTCTCCGGCCTCCCCGCCCAACACCTGCCCGCCGCGCGTCGCCAGCCATACGCCCCCCTCGGGCGACACCCCCGCGTCCAGCAGCCCCTGCACCAGCCCGAGACCGCTCCCCAGCGCGGCCTCCACGTCCGCGGCCAACTCCTCCCCGTCCGCCGCTGCTCCGTGTCCGTTCATCCCTCCCAGGTGAACCGCCCCGCGTACTCCGCCGCCCTCCTCCACGACGCCTTCCAGCAGCCCGCGCCAGCTCTCCCGGCTCCGAAGGTCCAGCCGGACCACCTCCACTCCAGCGGCTTCCGCCTCCGCCTCATGTCCCCAGCCGTCTTCCACCGCCAGCAACACCCGCTCATCCCTCCCTGCCAGCTCCTTCGCCAACCCCAGCCCCTCCTGCCCGGCGTCCGACGACAGCACCCACTTTCCCTCGCCGGCCGGCGCCGCTTCTTCCTCCGCAGGCTGCGCCACGCCCCTTGCGCCTTCCCGCCACTCCGGCACGTACACCAGATCGTCCGTCCGCACTCCCACGGACAGGAACGCACTCCGACTCGCCCGCTTCAGCGCCAGTCCCTTCACCAGCCCCACGCACTCCCCACCCGTCCCATACATCCACAGGTCCGCGGCCACCACCTCCGCTACGCCGTTCTCCCCGCCTCCCCGCACCTGCGCACGGCACGTCACCTCCTCCATCGGACCGCCCCGTATCCACAGCCGCTCCCACCCGAACGGCAGGTACATCGCCGGCGCTTTTTGCCCGGAGCTTCCGTCCTCCCTGGCTCCGGCCCCCAAGGCCGCTCCCAGGACCTGGAAGCACCCGTCCAGCAGAGCCGGGTGCAGGTCCCCCTCCGCCCCCCCCAGCCCGTCCCCCAACCTCACTTCGCCCACGGCCTCCCGCTCCCCCGTCCACAACCCCGTCACCGTCCGAAACGACGCCCCGAACTCCACGCCCATCTCCCCGGCCGCGCGATAGAACCCCGCCGGCTCTTTCTCCTCCAGCCCCTCCTTCAGCCCTTCCAGGTCCACCGCCTCGACCGCCCCGGCTTTTTCAACCGTCCCTGCGGTCCGCGCCTCCGCGTGCAGCGTCCACTTCTCCTCTTCGTCCGCCTTGCTGTAGATCTTCACCTCACGCGGCTCCGACCCCTCGGCCGCGCTCACCACCACCTGCACCGTGCGCCCCGGCTCATCGTCTTCTTCCCCACGCCCGCCCCGCAACACCAGCGGCGCGTGCATCTGCATGTCCTCCACCGCGGCGCCGCTGCCGCCGGACCGCGGCTCCTCCGGCGGCGCCTCGGCGCTCAGCGCCATCACTCCGTACAGCGCCCCCGGCGCCGCCACCTGCCCGAACACCCGGTAGTCCTGCAGCCACCCCGGCTCCGACGCGTACAGTTCCGTCTCGAACGTCGTCTCGCCGCCGGCCGAATCCCGCCGCTCTCCCAGGAGCGGGTGGTGCGCCTCCCCGACCCGCCGACGACGCCTCGGCGCGTCCGCCCAGTAGCGCTGCCGCTGGAACGGATACCCCGGCAGCAGCACCCGCCGCCGCTCCTCGCCCGCGAACAGACCTTCGAACTTCACGTCCAGCCCGGCCGCATACGCTTCCGCCACCGCCTCCGCCCAACCTGGCGAGGCCCCGGCGTCCTCCTCGGACGGCCGTTTCATCCCCACCACCACGGCCGGCGGCGGGTTGGTGGGCCACATCGTCGTCGCCAGCAGACCCACGCGCGGCTGCGGCCCGACGTCCATCAACACGTCCACTCCCAGCTCGGCCAACGCGACCACCCCGCCGGAAAACCTCACCGGCTCCCGCGCCTGCCGCCGCCAGTAGGCGCCGTCCAACGTCTCCCCCGCCCGGAACACGCGACCGGTCACATTGCTCACCATGGCGAGCGCCGGCGGCGACACCGTCACGCCCTCCATCGCCGCCTCCAGGCCGTCCAGGATCGGGTCCACGACCGCGCTGTGAAACCCCACGTTCACCGGCAGACGTTCCGCGCGCACGCCCTCCGCGACACACCGCTCCTGCAAAGCGCCCACCACCTCCGGCGCCCCGGCCGCCACCTGGTAGGCGCCGGCATACGCCGCCACGCTCAACTCCATCCCCCGGTGTTCCCGGTTGACCTCCTCCATCAACTCCGACACGCGCTCGGGCGACTCGTACACGGACACGGCATGACCCGATTCCGACGGGTCCGCGACCAGCGAAGCCATCAGCTCGCCGCGCAACGCCGCAAAACGCAGACCGTCTTCCAGCGAGAACACGCCCGCCACGTGCGCGGCCGCGATCTCTCCCAGGCTGTAACCCATGACCGCGAACGGCCTGATCCCGACGCTTGCCAGCAGCGCCGTGAGGCCGGTCTGCACGGCGTACACCGCGGGATGCCCCCAGGTGGGGTCTTTCAGGTCCACGCCGGCGGCATCCCCGAAGGCCGCGTCCAGCAGGGACGCCCCCCTGAGATCACGAAACGCCTTCTCGCACCGGTCCAGGACCGCGCGGAACACCGGCTCGCGGTCGTAGACGTCCCGGCCCATGCCCACCCACTGGCTGCCGTAACCCGCAAACAGAAAGGCCACTTTGGTCCTCGACCCGGAACCCGCCGGCGCCTCGGACGCTTCCCGGTTCCCTGCCAGCGCCGCGAGCTTCTCCCGCAATTCACCGGCTTCGGCGAACGTCAACCCGGCGCGATGCTCGTGGTGGCTCCGGCCCGTCCCCGCGGTCCACGCCACGTCCGCGAGGAGAGCTTTCCCGACGGCGCCCCAATTCCCGCCACCGACGTCAGCCGGGGGCGGCACGCGATCCTCCAGCCAGTTCGCGTAACGCCCGGCCAACGCGCGCAAAGCCTCTTCCGTGTGCCCGGACAACGGCAGCAGCCGCCGCTCCCGCGCCCCCGTCGCAACGGCGGGTCCCTCCGCCGGCCGATACTCCGATGCTCCTTCCGGCCATCCCACCGCTACCGCCGGCCCCCTGGGCGACCGGCCTCCCTCCGACCCCGCGGCTTCACCGTATTCCTCCAGAACCACGTGAGCGTTGGTCCCCGATATCCCGAACGAACTCACCGCAGCGCGCGCCGGACGCCCCTCCCTCCGCGGCCAGACCTCCGGCTCCGACGCCACCCGCACCAGCAGCCGCTCCCAGTCCATGTGGGGGTTCGGCTCCCGGAAGTGCAGGTGCTTCGGGATCACCCCATGATTCATGGACAGCAGCACCTTGATCAAACCCGCCACCCCCGCAGCCGCCTCCAGGTGCCCCACGTTCGTCTTCACCGACCCCACCCGCAACGGCTGCGACCCATCCCGGCCCGCCCCGTACACCGCCGCAGCCGCATGAATTTCGATCGGGTCCCCCAACTCCGTCCCGGTGCCGTGCGCCTCCAGGTAATCCACCTCCCAGGACTCCAGCCCGGCGCGGCCCAGCGCCTCCTCGATCACCCGCTCCTGCGCCGACCCGTTCGGCACCGTCAGTCCGGCGCTCGCGCCGTCGTGGTTTATGGCCGAACCCCGGATCACGCCCCAGATCCGGTCCCCGTCCGCCTCCGCGTCCCGCAGCCGCTTCAGAACCACCATCCCGCACCCCTCGCCCCGCACGAACCCGTCCGCCGACGCGTCGAACGTCTTGCAGCGCCCGTCCGGCGACAGCATCCCCTCGACGCTGAACTCCTCCGCCCCCGGCGGCATCAACAACACGTTCACTCCTCCGGCCAGCGCCAGGTCCGCATCTCCATTCCGCAGCCCCGACACTGCCTGATGCACCGCCACCAAAGACGACGAGCACGAGGTATCCACCGCCACCGCGGGTCCCTCCAGTCCCAGCGTGAACGCCACCCGGCCGATGGCCGTGCTCCCGCTGTTCCCCGTGACCATATACAGGTTCGCCGATTCCTCCCTCGCCGCCGCTGCCGCCATCATCCGGTATTCGTTGCCGGAGATCCCCGCATAGACCCCCGTCCGGCTGCCTTTCACACGCCCTGCATCCACACCCGCCGACTCCAATGCCTCCCAACTCGTCTCCAGCAGCAACCGATGCTGCGGATCCAGCAACCGCGCTTCCACCGGAGCGATCCGAAAAAACTCCGCGTCGAACAACTCCACGTCCTCGATGAAGCCTCCCCAGCCTTCCCACGATCCTTCCTGAACCTGCCCGTCCCGACCTCCAGCCGACCGTGTCCCACGACCCTTCGTGATCGCATCTCCGCCGGACTCCAGCAGCCGCCAGAATCCGGTCACATCCGATCCTCCGGGAAAACGGCACGCCAGACCCACCACCGCTATGGGCTGCGTGAATTCAGCGATCTTGCGCTCTCGAACGTTGACCTGGGCAAGCAGTTTTCTGGAAAGCTCGTAGTACTTGTCGGACCTACTCATGATCCTCTCCCAGCACTCGCGATGCTTCTTTCAGGAACTCCTGCTCCGACAGACCTTGAACTCTCTCCGTTTCCAGGTCAGACACGGAGGAAGCATCTTCCTCGGCAGAAAAGCTTCCCGGACCGTCGTGCACTCCCAACTCCCGGACCAGATGCCGGGCCAGCGCCTCCGGGCTCGCGTGATCGAACACCGCGGTGCTCGCCAACGCCGTCACCCCTGCCAGACCGCGGTTCACCCGGTTGCGGAACTCGACCGCCATCAACGAGTCCATCCCCAGATCGAAAAAGCCGACCCCCGCGGCGGGCAACGACGGCATATGGAGCACTGCCTGCAACTCCCGCTGCAAGAACTCCAGCAGCAGCCCCTCCCGCTCCGGCGCGCGTACCCCACGCAACCGCTCCAACAGCGCCCCCCTTCGCTCCTCTTCACCAACTCCGGCCGCGGCCACCGTCACCAGCTCCTCCAGCAACGGCGGCACGTCCCGCGGCCCCGCCCCATACAACTCCCAGTCCACCAGCATCGCCGCGCTCGTCGCCTCGCCCCCACGAACCACCCGCTCCAACACCCCCAGTCCCTGCCGCGGCGTCATCCAGCCGGCTCCCGAGGCCGCCAGCCGCTCCCCGATCCGCTCCCGCTGCTCCTCCGCCTCGCCCACCCCCGACCATGCCCCCCACGCGATCGACTGCCCCGCCAGACCCAAGGCCCGCCGATGCCGCGCCAACTGGTCCAAAAACGCATTCGCCGCCGCATGGTTCGCCTGTCCCGCGTTCCCCAACACCCCCGTCACGCTCGAAAACAGCACGAACAGGTCCAACTCCCGCGCTTCCGTCGCACGGTGCAGATGCCATGCCCCCAACACCTTCGGCCACAGCACACGCTCGAACCGACCCCAGTCCTGATTCCCCAACGCCCCGTCCGCCAACGCACCCACGCTGTGGAACACCCCCGCCAGAGGCGGCAACTCGCGGTCCATCCGTTCCAGCATCGCCGCCACCGCGTCCCCGTCCGCCACGTCCGCCAACTCCACCCGCACATCCACTCCCCGCTCCCGCAATGCTTCCACCGCCGCCATCGCCGCCCCCTCCGGCTCACGCCGGCCGTTCAACACCATGCTCCGCGCCCCGTGGTCCGCCAGCCACCCTGCCAACTCCAACCCGATGCCCCCCAGCCCCCCCGTCACCAGATACGTCCCGTCCTCCCGCAGCCCTCCGGACGATACACGCAGCACCAGCTTGCCCACGTGACGCCCCGAACTCATGTACTCCATCGCCTCCACCGCCTCTCCCATTCCCCACACGCTCCGCCGCAACGGCTGCAGCTCCGCCGCTCCCACCCGCTCCGTCACTCCCCGCAACACCCTGCCCACTCGCCCCGGCTCCGCCTCCAGCAATCGGTCCAGCGCCAATACATGGTAGTCCACGTCCGGACGCGCCTTCCTCATCCCCTCCTCGCTCCATATCCCCCGCTTGCCGATCTCCACAAACCGCCCCCCCTCCTTCAGGCACGACAGGCTCGCCTCGATGAAGCCCTCCCCCGTCAGGCTGTTCAGCACCACATCCACGCCCTCTCCACCCGTCGCCCCCAGAACGTCCTCCCCGAACCGCGTGCTCCGGCTGTCGAACACTTCCGCCACCCCCAGCGACTCCAGGTAACGCCGCTTCGGCGCACTCGCCGTCGCATACACCTCCGCCCCCAGACTCTGCGCCATCTGGATCGCCGCCAAACCCACTCCCCCCGCACCTGCGTGCACCAGCACCCGCTCCCCACCCTTCAGACCCGACAACTCGAACGCCAGCGCCACCGTCGTGAACACCACCGGAACCGTCGCCAACTCCGCCGGCGTCATCCCCGCCGGCGCCCGCGCCACCACCTCCGCTCGCGTCACCGCCTCCGGCCCCAACCCACCGGGAGCGAAGCCCACCACCCGGTCGCCGGCCGAGAAGCCTGTCACGTCCGCTCCCACATCCAGCACCCGCCCGCAAAACTCGCCTCCCAGGGAAGCATCCACGTCCACCAGCTTCAGCGCCATCATCACGTCTCGAAAGTTCAGTCCCGCGGCCTCCACCGCCACCCGCAACTCCCCGGACCCCGGAGCCCGCGCCGGAACCCGCTCCGCCCTTACGCTCTCCAACAGTCCGTCCGCACCCGAAACCAGCCGCCAATCCGCTCCCTCCGGCAGCACCAGCCGCGTTCCAGCCCGCACCAAGCGCAGCACCCGCCGGCTGCCGCCCCGATACGCCACCTCCGTCTCCCGGTCCGGATGCAGCAATTCCTCCACCAACACTCCACTCCCGGTCTCATCTTCCGGGTCCAGGTCCACCAGCCGGGGCTTCAGTTGTCCCGCTTCCAGCGCCAGCGTCTTTCCCAGCCCCCACAGCGCCGACCCCGACAACTCCCCCGCGCGCTCGCCGTCCACCACCTGCGCCCCCCGCGTCACCAGCCACATGCCCCCGCTCGGCTCGATGCCCGCGTCCACCAGTCCCTGCGCCAGCGCCAACGCGCTTCCCGTCCCGCGCTCCACGTCCGCCGCCAACTCCGCTGATCCCGCCCCGCTCCCGTGCCCCGACAACGCCCCCAGGTGCACCACTCCGCGCAACCGTGCTTCCTCCGGCAGCCCCTCCAGCAACCTGTGCCATCCCCCCCGGCACCTCATGTCCAGCCCGACCACCTCCACCCCACGCACTCCCGGCCCCTCCACCCCCGCCGCCCCCTCGCCCACCGCCAACACCACCCGCTGGTTCCGCCCCGCCAACTCCTCCGCCAACGCCGACCCCTCGCCATCATCGTCCGACGACAACACCCACAACCCCGATTCCTCCTCCACCTCCGCCGGCGACACCGGAAAATCCGCCTCTCTCACCTTCCCCTCGAACCCCGCCTTACGCCACACCGGCGCATACAACAGATCCTCCGTCCGAACCGCCCCGGATGAAAACGCCGACCGGCTCGCCCGCTTCAGCACCAGACCCGATACCTCCCCCACCAACCGGCCGTCATCGCCGTACAGCCACAGGTCCGCGGTCACTACCTCCGCCGGCGACCCCTCCCCCTCATCGCCTCCGTCGCCGCCGGCCTCCACCCCGCACACCCGCGCGTGGCACGTCACACGCTCCGGCATCTCCCCCACCACCCACAACCGCTCCCAGCCGAAAGGCAGGTACGTCGCTCCGCCTGCCGCGGTTTCCCGCCCCTCTTCCTCCGCGCCCGCCCCCAACGCCGCCCCCAGCACCTGAAAACACCCGTCCAGCAACACCGGATGGAGCCCCGCCTCCCCATCCTTCCACCCCTCCCCCAGGCACACGTCGCCCACTGCCTCGCCCGGACCGCGCCACAACCCCTGCACCGTCCGGAAACTCCCCCCCAACTCCACCCCCGCGGCCGCAAACCCGCGATAGAACTCCGCGGTGTCCAGTTCCGACAGACCCTTCTTCAACGCCTCCACGTCCAACCGGGCCGGCGCTTGCCGCACCGCGTCGCCGCCACCCGTCCGGGCTTCCGCGTGCAGGGTCCATGCCTTCTCGTCCTCCCCCTTGCTGTAGATCTTCACCGGCCGCGACCCCGCCGCCTCCATCGCCGCCACCGCCACAAACACCGTACGGCCCGGCTCGTCACCATCGCCCTCCCCTTCCGGCAACACCAGCGGCGCATGAATCTGCACCTCCTCCACCGCCACCCCGCCGCTCGTCACACTGCCGTACCTCGACCCTCCCGCCAGCGACGCCGCGCTCAGCGCCATCGCCCCGTACATCGCCCCCGGCGCCGCCACCTGCCCGAATACCCGGTGGTCCGACAGCCACGCCGGCTCCGTCGCGTACAACTCCGTCTCGAACGTCGTCTCGCCGCCCGGCAACTCCCGCCGCTCGCCCAGCAACGGGTGGTCCAAACCCCCGGCCCGGCGGCGCCGTCTCGGCGCGTCCGCCCAGTAACGCTGCCGCTGAAACGGATAGCCGGGCAACGACACCCGGCGGCGCTCCTCGCCCACGAACAACCCCTCGAAGCCCAGCGCCAATCCCGACGCGTACGCGCCTCCCACCGCTTCCACGAAGCCCCCGTCCGAAGATCCATCCCCGTCACCGCCAGCACGTCCCTTCAGACTCGTCAGCACCACCGGTCCCCCGAACCGCGCGCCCGGCTCCCCGGAGACGTTCCCTCCCCCCTCCTCCACCGGCCAGGCCAGCGCCGCCATCCCTCCCAGCACCGGCCGCGGTCCCAACTCCACCAGCACGTCCACTCCCATCCCCGCCAACGCCGCCACGCCGGCGCCGAACGCCACCGGCTCCCGCGCCTGCCGCCGCCAGTAGGCCCCGTCCATCGCCTCCCCCGCCGGCAGCACTCCGCCGGTCACGTCGCTGACCAGCGCCACCGCCGGCGCCGTCACGTCCACCCCCGCCAGCAAACCCTCCAACTCCTCGAGGATCGGATCCATCAGAACGCTGTGGAACCCGTGGCTCACCCGCAAACGCTCCGCGCGCACCCCTTCCCGCGCGCACCGCTCCAGCATCTCCTCCACTGCTCCCGCCCGCCCGCTCACCACCTGGTGTGCTCCGTTGTACGCCGCCATGCCCAAGCGCTCGCTCCCCATCTCCCCGTTCACCACCGCCACCAGCGCCTCCACTCCTGCCGCCGGCGCAAACACCGCTGCCATCGCCCCCGCCGCCGGCCCCGCATCCGGCAACGACCCCATCAACTCCCCGCGCCTCGCCGCAAACCGCATCCCCGCCTCCAGCGAGAACACCCCCGCGGCGTACGCCGCCGCGATCTCCCCAACGCTGTGCCCCAGCACCGCAGCCGGCCTCACCCCCACGCTCCCCCACAACGCCGCCAACCCCGCCTCCAAGGCGTACAGCGCAGGCTGCGTCCAACGCGTGTCGTCCAGGGACCCGCGGTCCCCCCCTTCCCCGAACATGACCGCCAGCAAAGACTCGCCACGCAGACGCTTCACCTCTTCCTCGCAGCGGTCCAACACCGCCCGGAACACCGCCTCCCCCTCGTACAGATCCCGTCCCATACCCGCCCACTGGCTCCCCTGGCCCGTGAACAGAAACCCCACCTTCGGCGCTCCTCCCGTCTCCCGTGCCGTCGATACCCCCGGACCCGCGTCGCTCCCGCTCGCCAACCCCGCCAGCTTCTCCCGCAACTCCCCCGCCTCCCCGAACGTCAGCCCCGCGCGGCAGCCGTGATGGCTCCGCCCCACTCCCGCGGTCCAGGCCATGTCCGCCAGCAACTCCCGACCCGAAGACGCACCCCTCTCGCATTCGGCGTCGACGGGGGACAGCAACCCGGCGCGCTCTTCCAGCCACTCCACGTACCGACCCGCCAACTCCCGCACCGCCCCTTCCGTCCGACCCGACAGCGCCAGCACACGGCGCGCCCGCTCCGCCGTCCCCATGCCGCCGTTCGCCTCCGGCCGGCCCTCGTCTGTCCCTTCCGGCCACCCCACCGTTACCGCCGGCCCTCCCGGCAACCTGTCCTCCTCCGGCCCCGCGGCTTCACCGTATTCCTCCAGAACCACGTGAGCGTTGGTCCCCGATATCCCGAACGAACTCACCGCAGCGCGCGCCGGACGCCCCTCCCTCCGCGGCCAAGCCTCCGGCTCCGACGCCACCCGCACCAGCAGCCGCTCCCAGTCCATGTGGGGGTTCGGCTCCCGGAAGTGCAGGTGCTTCGGGATCACCCCATGATTCATGGACAGCAGCACCTTCATCAAACCCGCCACCCCCGCAGCCGCCTCCAGGTGCCCCACGTTCGTCTTCACCGACCCCACCCGCAACGGCTGCGCCCCATCCCGCCCCGCCCCGTACACCGCCGCAGCCGCATGAATTTCGATCGGGTCCCCCAACTCCGTCCCGGTGCCGTGCGCCTCCAGGTAATCCACCTCCCAGGACTCCAGCCCCGCCCGTCTCAGCGCTTCCCGGATCACACGCTCCTGCGCCGACCCGTTCGGCACCGTCAGGCCGGCGCTCGCGCCGTCGTGGTTTATGGCCGAACCCCGGATCACGCCCCAGATCCGGTCCCCGTCCGCCTCCGCGTCCCGCAGCCGCTTCAGCACCACCATCCCGCACCCCTCGCCCCGCACGAACCCGTCCGCCGACGCGTCGAACGTCTTGCACCGCCCGTCCGGCGACAGCATCCCCTCGACGCTGAACTCCTCCGCCCCCAGCGACAGCAGTACATTCACTCCCCCGGCCAACGCCAGATCCGCATCGCCCGTACGCAAGCCCGACACCGCCTGGTGCACCGCCACCAAGGACGCCGAGCACGCCGTGTCCACCGCCACGGCCGGTCCCTCCAGCCCCAGCGTGAACGCCACCCGGCCGATGGCCGTGGCGCCGCTGTTCCCCGTGGCTAGGTACAGGTTCGCCGACTCCTCCTTCACCACCGCCGCCAGGCTCCCGTAGGCATTGCCGGATATCCCCGCATAGACCCCCGTCCGGCTGCCCTTCAGGCGCCCCGTGTCCATTCCCGCGGACTCCAATGCCTCCCAACTCGTCTCCAGCAGCAGCCGATGCTGCGGGTCCAGCAACCGCGCCTCCACCGGCGCGATCCGGAAAAACTCCGCATCGAACAGCTCCACGTCCTCGATGAAACCGCCCCAGCCCGTCCACGATCCTTCCAGGACCTGCCCGGTCCGGCCTCCGCCAGCCTGCGTCCCGCGGCCGTTCGTGACGGCATCTCCGCCGGAGTCCAGCAGCCGCCAGAACCCGTCCACGCCTCCGCCTCCGGGGAAACGGCACGCCATACCCACCACCGCAATCCCATCCTCCCCGCCGCCCACCACACGCCGCCGACGCAACACCCCCTCCGAAACCTCGCGAACCCCCAACTCCTCCGCCAAGTGCCGAGCCAACGCCGCCGCGCTCCCGTGGTCGAAAACCACCGTGCTCGACAACACCACCGCCCCTCCCAATCCCCGGTTCAACCGGTTCCGAAAATCCACCGCCATCAACGAGTCCATCCCCAAATCGAAAAAACCCACACCCGCCGCCGGCAACGACCTCGTCTGCAACACCTCCTGCAACTCCCCCTGAACGAACTCCAGCAACAAACCCTCCCGCTCCGACGCCGCCGCCTCCCTCACCCGATCCAGCAACTCTCCCGCACGGCTCGCCCCCTCTCCCACGCCCGACACCGTCACCAACTCCTCCAGCAACGGCGGCACGTCCCGCGGCCCCGCCCCATACGACTCCCAGTCCATCATCGTCGCCACGCTCGTCGCCTCGCCCCCACGAACCACCCGCTCCAACACCCCCAGTCCCTGCCGCGGCGTCATCCAGCCGGCTCCCGAGGCCGCCAGCCGCTCCCCGATCCGCTCCCGCTGCTCCTCCGCCTCGCCCACCCCCGACCATGCCCCCCACGCGATCGACTGCCCCGCCAGACCCAAGGCCCGCCGATGCCGCGCCAACTGGTCCAAAAACGCATTCGCCGCCGCATGGTTCGCCTGTCCCGCGTTCCCCAACACCCCCGTCACGCTCGAAAACAGCACGAACAGGTCCAACTCCCGCGCTTCCGTCGCACGGTGCAGATGCCATGCCCCCAACACCTTCGGCCACAGCACACGCTCGAACCGACCCCAGTCCTGATTCCCCAACGCCCCGTCCGCCAACACACCCACGCTGTGGAACACCCCCGCCAGTGGCGGCAACTCGCGGTCCATCCGTTCCACCATCGCCGCCACCGCATCCCCATCCGCCACGTCCGCCAACTCCACTCGCACATCCACTCCCCGCTCCCGCAATGCTTCCACCGCCGCCATCGCCGCCCCCTCCGGCTCACGCCGGCCGTTCAACACCATGCTCCGCGCCCCGTGGTCCGCCAGCCACCCTGCCAACTCCAACCCGATGCCCCCCAGCCCCCCCGTCACCAGATACGTCCCGTCCTCCCGCAGCCCTCCGGACGATACACGCAGCACCAGCTTGCCCACGTGACGCCCCGAACTCATGTACTCCATCGCCTCCACCGCCTCTCCCATTCCCCACACGCTCCGCCGCAACGGCTGCAGCTCCGCCGCTCCCACCCGCTCCGTCACTCCCCGCAACACCCTGCCCACTCGCCCCGGCTCCGCCTCCAGCAATCGGTCCAGCGCCAATACATGGTAGTCCACGTCCGGACGCGCCTTCCTCATCCCCTCCTCGCTCCATATCCCCCGCTTGCCGATCTCCACAAACCGCCCACCCTCCTTCAGGCACCACAGGCTCGCCTCGATGAAGCCCTCCCCCGTCAGACTGTTCAGCACCACGTCCACGCCCTCTCCACCCGTCGCCCCCAGAACCTCCTCCCCGAACCGCGTGCTCCGGCTGTCGAACACTTCCGCCACCCCCAGCGACTCCAGGTAACGCCGCTTCGGCGCACTCGCCGTCGCATACACCTCCGCCCCCAGACTCTGCGCCATCTGGATCGCCGCCAAACCCACTCCCCCCGCACCGGCGTGCACCAGCACCCGCTCCCCACCCTTCAGACCCGACAACTCGAACGCCAGCGCCACCGTCGTGAACACTACCGGAACCGTCGCCAACTCCGCCGGCGTCATCCCCGCCGGCGCCCGCGCCACCACCTCCGCTCGCGTCACCGCCTCCGGCCCCAACCCACCGGGAGCGAAGCCCACCACCCGGTCGCCAGCCGAGAAGCCCGTCACCTCCGCGCCCACCTCCAGCACCCGCCCGCAAAACTCGCCTCCCAGGGAAGCATCCAGGTCCACCAGCCTCAGCGCCACCATCACGTCTCGAAAGTTCAGTCCCGCAGCCTCCACCGCCACCCGCAACTCCCCGGACCCCAGAGCCCGCGCCGGAACCCGCTCCGCCCTTACGCTCTCCAACAGTCCGTCCGCACCCGAAACCAGCCGCCAATCCGCTCCCTCCGGCAGCACCAGCCGCGTTCCACCTCGCACCAGCCGCAGCACCCGCCGGCTGCCGCCCCGATACGCCACCTCCGTCTCCCGGTCCGGATGCAGCAATTCCTCCACCAACACTCCACTCCCGGTCTCATCTTCCGGGTCCAGGTCCACCAGCCGGGGCTTCAGTTGTCCCGCTTCCAGCGCCAGCGTCTTTCCCAGCCCCCACAGCGCCGACCCCGACAACTCCCCCCCGCGCTCGCCGTCCACCACCTGCGCCCCCCGCGTCACCAGCCACATGCCCCCGCTCGGCTCAATGCCCGCGTCCACCAGTCCCTGCGCCAGCGCCAACGCGCTTCCCGTCCCGCGCTCCACGTCCGCCGCCAACTCCGCTGATCCCGCCCCGCTCCCGTGCCCCGACAACGCCCCCAGGTGCACCACTCCCCGCAACCGTGCTTCCTCCGGCAACCCCTCCAGCAACCTGTGCCATCCCCCCCGGCTCCTCATGTCCAGCCCGACCACCTCCACCCCTCGCACTCCCGGCCCCTCCACCCCCGCCGCCCCCTCGCCCACCGCCAACACCACCCGCTGGTTCCGCCCCGCCAACTCCTCCGCCAACGACAACCCCTCGCCATCATCGTCCGACGACAACACCCACAACCCCGACTCCTCCTCCGCCTCCGCCGGCGACACCAGAAAATCCGCCTCTCTCACCTCCCCCTCCAACCCCGCCTTACGCCACACCGGCGCATACAACAGATCCTCCGTCCGAACCGCCCCGGACAGAAACGCCGACCGGCTCGCCCGCTTCAGCACCAGACCCGATACCTCCCCCACCAACCGGCCGTCATCGCCGTACAGACACAGGTCCGCGGTCACGACCTCCGCCGGCGACCCCTTCCCCTCATCGCCTCCGTCGCCGCCGCCATCCACCCCGCACACCCGCGCGTGGCACGTCACACGCTCCGGCATCTCCCCCTCCACCCACAACCGCTCCCAGCCGAAAGGCAGGTACGTCGCCCCGCCTGCCGCGGTTCCCCGCCCCTCTTCCTCCGCGCCCGCCCCCAACGCCGCCCCCAGCACCTGAAAACACCCGTCCAGCAACACCGGATGGAGACCCGCCTCCCCATCCTTCCATCCCTCCCCCAAGCACACGTCGCCCACTGCCTCGCCCGGACCGCGCCACAACCCCTGCACCGTCCGAAAACTCCCCCCGAACTCCACCCCCGCGGCCGCAAACCCGCGATAGAACTCCGCGGTGTCCAGTTCCGACAGACCCTTCTTCAACGCCTCCACGTCCAACCGGGCCGGCGCTTGCCGCACCGCGTCGCCGCCACCCGTCCGGGCTTCCGCGTGCAGGGTCCATTCCTTCTCGTCCTCCCCCTTGCTGTAGATCTTCACCGGCCGCGACCCCCCCGCCTCCATCGCCGCCACCGCCACAAACACCGTACGGCCCGGCTCGTCACCATCACCCTCCCCTTCCGGCAACACCAGCGGCGCATGAATCTGCACCTCCTCCACCGCCACCCCGCCGCCCGTCACACTGCCGTACCTCGACCCTCCCGTCAGCGACGCCGCGCTCAGCGCCATCGCCCCGTACATCGCCCCCGGCGCCGCCACCTGCCCGAATACCCGGTGCTCCGACAGCCACGCCGGCTCCGTCGCGTACAACTCCGTCTCGAACGTCGTCTCCCCCCCCGGCAACTCCCGCCGCTCTCCCAGCAACGGGTGCTCCAAACCCCCGGCCCGGCGGCGCCGTCTCGGAGCGTCCGCCCAGTAACGCTGCCGCTGAAACGGATAGCCGGGCAACGACACCCGGCGGCGCTCCTCGCCCACGAACAACCCCTCGAAGCCCAGCGCCAATCCCGACGCGTACGCACCTCCCACCGCTTCCACGAAGCCCCCGTCCGAAGACCCATCCCCGCCACCGCCGCCACGCCCCTTCAGACTCGTCAGCACCACCGGTCCCCCGAACCGCGCGCCCGGCTCCCCGGAGACGTTCCCTCCACCCTCCTCCACCGGCCAGGCCAGCGCCGCCATCCCTCCCAGCACCGGCCGCGGTCCCAACTCCACCAGCACGTCCACTCCCATCCCCGCCAACGCCGCCACCCCGGCGCCGAACGCCACCGGCTCCCGCGCCTGCCGCCGCCAGTAGGCCCCGTCCATCGCCTCCCCCGCCGGCAGCACTCCGCCGGTCACGTCGCTGACCAGCGCCACCGCCGGCCCCGTCACGTCCACCCCCGCCAGCAAACCCTCCAACTCATCGAGGATCGGATCCATCAGAACGCTGTGGAACCCCTGGCTCACACGCAAACGCTCCGCGCGCACCCCTTCCCGCGCGCACCGCTCCAGCATCGCCTCCACTGCTCCCGCCAGCCCGCTCACCACCTGGTGTGCTCCGTTGTACGCCGCCATGCCCAAGCGCTCGCTCCCCATCTCCACGTTCACCGCCGCCACCAGAGCCTCCACTCCTGCCGCCGGCGCAAACACCGCTGCCATCGCCCCCGCATCCGGCCCCGCAGCCGGCAACGACCCCATCAACTCCCCGCGCCTCGCCGCAAACCGCATCCCCGCCTCCAGCGAGAACACCCCCGCAGCGTACGCCGCCGCGATCTCCCCCACGCTGTGCCCCAGCACCGCAGCCGGCCTCACCCCCACGCTCCCCCACAACGCCGCCAGCCCCGCCTCCAAGGCGTACAGCGCAGGCTGCGTCCAGCGCGTGTCGTCCAGGGACCCGCGGTCCCCGCCTTCCCCGAACATCACCGCCAGCAAAGACTCGCCACGCAGCCCTCGAAACGCCTCTTCGCAACGGTCCAGCACCGCGCAGAAAACCGGCTCCCGCCGGTAGAGCTCGCGGCCCATGCCCGCCCACTGGCTCCCCTGCCCGGTGAACAGGAACGCCACCTTCCTCACCTCGCCGCTCTCCCCCACGGCCCTCGCCCCCACCGCCGCTTCGGACGCCGATCCGCCGGCCGCAAGCCCGGCGAGCTTCTCGCGCAACTCCTCCGCCCCACCGAACGTTACCGCAGCGCGGCGACCGTGATGGCTCCGCCCGACCGCTGCGGTCCACGCCACGTCCGCCAACGGATCCGCGCCGGCCGGACCCGAATCGCCGCCATCGGTGTCGGCCGACGACGACAGCCCGGCACGTTCCTCCAGCCACTCCGCATAGCGCGCCGCCAGGGCGCGCAAAGCCTTTTCCGTGTGCCCGGACAACGGCAGCAGCCGCCGCTCCCGCGCCCCCGTCACACCGCCGGCTCCCTCCGCCGGCCGATACTCCGATGCTCCTTCCGGCCACCCCACCGCTACCGCCGGCCCTCCCGGCAACCTGTCCTCCTCCGGCCCCGCGGCGTCGCCGTATCCCTCCACCACCACGTGAGCGTTGGTCCCCGATACCCCGAACGAACTCACCGCAGCGCGCGCCGGACGCCCCTCCCTCCGCGGCCAGACCTCCGGCTCCGACGCCACCCGCAACGGCAGCCGCTCCCAGTCCACGTGGGGGTTCGGCTCCCGGAAGTGCAGGTGCTTCGGGATCACCCCATGATTCATGGACAGCAGCACCTTCATCAAACCCGCCACCCCCGCAGCCGCCTCCAGGTGCCCCACGTTCGTCTTCACCGACCCCACCCGCAACGGCTGCGCCCCATCCCGCCCCGCCCCGTACACCGCCGCAGCCGCATGAATTTCGATCGGGTCCCCCAACTCCGTCCCGGTGCCGTGCGCCTCCAGGTAATCCACCTCCCAGGACTCCAGCCCCGCCCGTCTCAGCGCTTCCCGGATCACACGCTCCTGCGCCGACCCGTTCGGCACCGTCAGGCCGGCGCTCGCGCCGTCGTGGTTTATGGCCGAACCCCGGATCACGCCCCAGATCCGGTCCCCGTCCGCCTCCGCGTCCCGCAGCCGCTTCAGCACCACCATCCCGCACCCCTCGCCCCGCACGAACCCGTCCGCCGACGCGTCGAACGTCTTGCAGCGCCCGTCCGGCGACAGCATCCCCGCCCTCACAACCGATTCGGTCACGGTCGCCGACAAGAGCACGTTCACCCCGCCCGCCAGCGCCAGATCCGCATCTCCACGCTGCAAACCCAGCACCGCCTGGTGCACCGCCACCAGGGCCGACGAGCACACCGTGTCCACCGCCACGGCCGGTCCCTCCAGCCCCAGCGTGAACGCCACCCGGCCGATGGCCGTGGCGCCGCTGTTGCCCGTGACCATGTACGGGCTTACGGCATCTTCCCGCGTCACCACCTCCGCGTAGTCGTTGTTGGAGATCCCCGCGTACACCCCGGTCGGGCTTCCCCTGAGACGCCCCGCGTCGATCCCCGCCGATTCCAGCGCCTCCCAACTCGTCTCCAGCAGCAACCGCTGCTGCGGGTCCAGCAACCGCGCCTCCACCGGCGCGATCCGGAAAAACTCCGCATCGAACAGCTCCACGTCCTCGATGAAACCGCCCCAGCGAATCGACGGTCCGTCTCCCGACGCCACCACCCCGTAAGGCCCGCCCGGCGGGTTCACCCGTCCGTTCGTGACGGCATCTCCGCCGGAATCCAGCAGCCGCCAGAACCCGTCCACGCCTCCGCCTCCGGGGAAACGGCACGCCATACCCACCACCGCAATCCCATCCTCCCCGCCGCCCACCACACGCCGCCGACGCAACACCCCCTCCGAAACCTCGCGAACCCCCAACTCCTCCGCCAAGTGCCGAGCCAACGCCGCCGCGCTCCCGTGGTCGAAAACCACCGTGCTCGACAACACCACCGCCCCTCCCAATCCCCGGTTCAACCGGTTCCGAAAATCCACCGCCATCAACGAGTCCATCCCCAAATCGAAAAAACCCACACCCGCCGCCGGCAACGACCTCGTCTGCAACACCTCCTGCAACTCCCCCTGAACGAACTCCAGCAACAAACCCTCCCGCTCCGACGCCGCCGCCTCCCTCACCCGATCCAGCAACTCTCCCGCACGGCTCGCCCCCTCTCCCACGCCCGACACCGTCACCAACTCCTCCAGCAACGGCGGCACGTCCCGCGGCCCCGCCCCATACGACTCCCAGTCCATCATCGTCGCCACGCTCGTCGCCTCGCCCCCACGAACCACCCGCTCCAACACCCCCAGTCCCTGCCGCGGCGTCATCCAGCCGGCTCCCGAGGCCGCCAGCCGCTCCCCGATCCGCTCCCGCTGCTCCTCCGCCTCGCCCACCCCCGACCATGCCCCCCACGCGATCGACTGCCCCGCCAGACCCAAGGCCCGCCGATGCCGCGCCAACTGGTCCAAAAACGCATTCGCCGCCGCATGGTTCGCCTGTCCCGCGTTCCCCAACACCCCCGTCACGCTCGAAAACAGCACGAACAGGTCCAACTCCCGCGCTTCCGTCGCACGGTGCAGATGCCATGCCCCCAACACCTTCGGCCACAGCACACGCTCGAACCGACCCCAGTCCTGATTCCCCAACGCCCCGTCCGCCAACACACCCACGCTGTGGAACACCCCCGCCAGTGGCGGCAACTCGCGGTCCATCCGTTCCACCATCGCCGCCACCGCATCCCCGTCCGCCACGTCCGCCAACTCCACTCGCACATCCACTCCCCGCTCCCGCAATGCTTCCACCGCCACCATCGCCGCCCCCTCCGGCTCACGCCGGCCGTTCAACACCATGCTCCGCGCCCCGTGGTCCGCCAGCCAGCCCGCCACCTCCAGCCCGATGCCTCCCATGCCCCCGGTCACCAGGTACGTCCCGTCTCCCCGCAACAACCCGCCCTCGCCCGCGGCCTTCCCCGCCCTGCCGACACGCGCCAGCCGCAGCACCTGCCTCACCCCGCCCCGGTACGCGATCTCCCGCTCCCGGTCCGGGTTCAAAAGCTCATCCGCCAGCACCCCGAACCCGCTCCCCGGCTCCGCAGGGTCCAGGTCCACCAGCCGCGCCCTCAACTGACCCGCCTCCCACCACAACGTCCGCCCGAATCCCCACATCACCGACCCGATCAACTCTCCACCTCCCTCTCCCCCCAACACCTGCCCGCCGCGCGTCACCAGCCACAACCCGTCCCCCGGCTCCACTCCCGCGTCCAGCAGCCCCTGCACCAGCGCAAGGCCGCTCCCCAACGACTCCCGCACGTCCGCCGCCATCTCCTCACTACCCGCTCCCTCCCCTTGTCCGCTCATTCCCCCCACGTGCACCACCCCGCGCACACCGCCGCCTTCCCCGACAACTCCTTCCAGCAAACTGCGCCAGCTCTCCCGGCTCCGCTGCTCCAGCCTGAACACCTCCACCCCCGCCGCGTCCGCCTCTCCCTCCTGTCCCCACTTCTCATCCACCGCCAGCAGCACACGCTGCTTCCTCTCCGACAACTCCTTCGCCAACTCCAACCCCTCCACTCCCGCATCCGACGACAACACCCATACCCCGCCCGTCTCCGCCGCCTCCTCAGGACTCCGCGCCACGATCACTCCGTAGTCCAGTCCCTCTGCCTCTCCCACCACAGCCACATCCTCGTATCCCGCCTCCCTCAACGCCCCGCGCCACTCATCCCCGCCCATCAACGGACTCTCCTCACGGTAGCCGTCCCCTCCCTCCACGAACCGCCACCACCCCGCCAGCATCCCGAACGTCAGGTCCCACAAACCCTGACGCCGCAAACCCTCTTGCGCCACCAACAACCCCCCAGGCGCCAACAGCCACTGACAACGCCTCAGCGTCGCCACGATGTCACGCGTCGCATGCAGAACGTTCCCCGCCAACACCACGTCGTACCCGTGCTCCTCGAATCCCTGCTCCCCAGGCTCCCCTTCCAGGTCCAGAACCCGGTATTCCATCGCCTCCCCCCACTCCTCGAACCGCTCCCGCGCACCCGCAAAAAACCACGCGCTCACGTCCGTGTACTCGTACTCGAACTCCCCCGCAGGAAGACGCTCCAGCACCGCCCGCGTCGTCCCGCCCGTGCCCGCTCCCACCTCCAGAACTCGCAGCACACGCCCCTCCGGCAGCCCGCTCACCGCGCTCCCCAGCACACCCGCCAACAGGTCGCTCATCGCGCGCGACACCGGCGCTTCCCCATACAGCTCCGCGGCTCCCGAATCTCCCTCTGCGAACAGCAGGCCCAGCGGCTCCGTCCGTCCTTGCAGCACCTCCGCAAGAGAACCCCCGCAACGGCTCAACAGCCCCGCCTCCACCTCCACCACTCTCCCGTGACGCTCCACCAACCGCGACGCCAGACCCCCGGGGTCCCGCAAGCCCTCCTCTCCCATCTCCCCGGACGATCCTGCCGGAACCCGCCACCGTCCTCGCTCTCCTTCCACCCGCTCCAGCAGCCCCGCTTCCGCCGCCAGCCACAGCACACGCCCGAACAGGTGCTCCTGATCCTTCACCACACCGAGCCGCTCCCGCAACTCATCCTCCGAAACCTCCTCCCCTGCCTCTCGCCGCCACCCCAACTCCTCCAGCGCCCGCGCCGCATACCCGCGCGCCACACGCTCCAACTCTCCCTGCAACTCCCTCACACCCGCCACCGTCACCCCTGCCCCCTCCAGGTGCTCCGACACGCTCCCCCCACCACGAACCGCTTCCTCCGGCGGCTTCAGGAACGACGCACCCTTCACCTCGCCTTCATACGGCGCTTCCCGCCACTCCGGCACGTACAGCAACTCCTCCGTCCGCACCCCCACTGACAGGAACGCGCCCCGGCTCGCCCGTTTCAGCGCCAGTCCCCGGACCTCCCCCACCATCTCTCCGCTTTCCCCGTACAACCACAGGTCCGCGGTCGCCACTTCCCCCGCTTCTCCCTTCTCCCCGCCCCCGCGCACCCGCGCACGGCACGTCACCCCCTCCTTCAAATCGCCCCGTATCCACAGCCGCTCCCACCCGAACGGCAGGTACACCGCTTCCTGTTCCCCCGTATCCCCTTCTTCCCCTTCCTCATCCGCTCCCATGGCGCCCGCCGACAACGCCGCTCCCAGCACCTGGAAACACCCGTCCAGCAGAACCGGATGCAGGCCGGTCTCTCCGTTCGCCAATCCCTCCCTCAACCTCACTTCGCCCACCGCCTCCCCCGGTCCCGTCCACAATCCCGTCACCGTCCGAAACGATGGCCCCAACTCCACACCCATCTTCCCAACCGCGCGATAGAACTCCGCCGCCTCATCCGCCCCAAGCTCCTCCTTCAGTCCCTCCACGTCCACCGCCTCACCCGCCATGGCTTCTTCAACCGCGCCAGCGGTCTGCGCCGCCGCGTGCAGCGTCCACTTCTCCTCCTCGTCCCCCTTGCTGTAAATTTTCACCTCACGCCGTCCCGACTCCCCGGCCGCGCTCACCACCACCTGCACCGCGCGCCCCGGCTCGCCGCCCTTGCCGTTCCCTCCCGGCAGCAGCAATGGCGCGTGCATCTCCATGTCCTCTACCGCCACCCCGCCCGCCACGGGCCGCGTCCCGCCGGCCAGCGCCGCGGCGCTCAGCGCCATCGCTCCGTAGATCGCCCCCGGCGCCGCCACCTGCCCGAACACCCGGTGATCCCGCAGCCACTCCGGCTCCGACGCGTACAGCTCCGTCTCGAACGTCGTCTCGCCGCCGGCCGAATCCCGCCGTTCCCCCAGGAGCGGGTGGTTCGCTTCCCCGACACGGCGGCGGCGCCTGGGCGGTTCCGCCCAGTAACGCTGCCGCTGAAACGGATACCCCGGCAACGACACCCGCCGCCGCTCCTCTCCGGCGAACAGACCCGCGAAGCTCAAATCCACGCCCGCCGAATAGACTTCCGCCACCGCCTCCGGAAACCCTGCGTCCCGTCCGGCCGTACCGCCCCCGGCCATCCTCCCGCTCAGGCTCGTCACCACCACCGGCGAACGAGACCCCGGCCCTGATGACGCTTCGTCCCCTTGCCCACGTCCCTCCGCCGGCCATGCCAGCGCCGCCATGCGCCCCAGCACCGGCCCCGGACCCAACTCCACCAGCACCTCCACCCCCAAACCCGCCAGCGCCGCCACCCCGGCGCTGAACGCCACCGGCTCCCGCGCCTGCCGCCGCCAGTACGACCCGTCCATCCGCTCCCCGGACCCCAGCACCGCACCCGTCACGTTGCTCACCAGCTCCACCTCGGGCGCCCTTGCCTCCACTCCCTCCAGCAAGCCCGCCAACTCGTCCAGGACCGGCTCCATCAGTCCGCTGTGGAAGCCGTGGCTCACTCTCAGACGCTCCGCCCGCAGTCCCGCGACCCTGGACCGCTCCACCAGTTCCTCCACTGCCCCCGTCAACCCGCTCACCACCACGTGCCCGCCGTTGTACCCGGCCACGCTCAGCGCCTCCCCCGCAAAGGGCGGATCGCCCTCGGTCCCGGGAATCCCGCCGCGCACCGCCTCGTTCACCTCCGCCACCAGTTCCTCCACCCGTCCCGCCGATCCGAACACCGCGGCCATCGAGCCCGCACGCGGTCCGTCCACCGGCAAGGACCCCATCAACTCCCCCCGCCGCGCCGCCAACCGCATCCCCTCCTCCAGCGTCAACACCCCCGCCGCATACGCCGCGGCTATCTCCCCCACGCTGTGTCCCAGCACCGCCGCCGGCCTCACACCCGCGCTCCTCCACAACGCCGCCAACCCCGCCTCCAGGGCGTACAGAGCGGGCTGCGTCCACCGCGTGTGGTCCAGTTCCGGCCCTTGGCCCGCCTCGAACATCACTTCCAGCAGAGACTCGCCCCGAAGCCGCTTCACCTCCTCCTCGCATCGGTCCAGCACCGCCCGGAACACCGGCTCCCCCTCGTACAGATCCCGACCCATCCCCGCCCACTGGCTCCCCTGGCCCGTGAACAGGAATCCCACCTTCGGTGCGCCGCCCCTCCCTCGAACCCTCGAAACCTCCACGCTCCCCCCCGCCAACAGCGCCAGTTTCTCCCGCAACTCTCCAACCTCGCCGAACGTCAACCCCGCACGATGACCGAGATGGCTCCGCCCCACTCCCGCGGTCCAGGCCATGTCCGCCAGCAACTCCCGCCCCGACAGCCCCTCACCTCCGCCTTCCACCGGCGTCAGCAACTCCGCGCGCTCCTCCAGCCACTCCACGTAGCGCCCCGCCAGTGCATGCAACGCCTCCTCCGTCCGCCCCGACAACGCCAGCAGCCGCCGCTCCCGCGCTCCCGTTACACCGCCGCTCCCCTTGGCAGGACGAAACTCCGATGCGCCTTCCGGCCACCCCACCGCTACCGCCGGCCCCGCGCCCCCCGCCACTGGATTCCGGCTTTCGCCGGAATGACGGGGGCCGGCGCCGCCGCTCTCCTCTGCCGTATTCTCGCCCCGTACCAAGTACGGAACAGGCTCTTCGCCGGAGTGACGGGGGCCGGCCGCTGCAACGGCGCCGTACCCCTCCACCACCACGTGCGCGTTGGTCCCCGAGAATCCGAACGAGCTGACCCCGGCCCGGGCCGGACGCCCTTCGTGACGAGGCCATGCTTCCGGCTCCGAAACCACCCGCACCGGCAGCCGGTCCCAGTCCACGTGCGGGTTCGGCTGCCGGAAGTGCAGGTGCCGGGGTATCACCCCGTGATTCATCGACAGCAGCACCTTGATCAGCCCCGCCACGCCCGCGGCGGTCTCCAGGTGTCCGATGTTGGTCTTCACCGACCCCAGCAGCAGCGGTTGCGCCGGGTCCCGCCCGGCGCCGTACACAGCGGCCGCGGCATCCACCTCGATGGGGTCCCCCAGCTCCGTCCCGGTCCCGTGGGCCTCCAGGTAGTCCACCTCCGAGGGCTCCACCCCCGCCTGTTTCAGCGCGTCCCCGATCACGCGCTCCTGCGCCAGTCCGTTCGGGACCGTCAGTCCCGCGCTGGCGCCGTCGTGGTTCACCGCGGAGCCGCGGACCACTCCCCAGATCCGGTCCCCCGCCGCCTCCGCGTCGGCCAGCCGCTTCAGCACCACCACCCCGCATCCTTCCCCGCGCACGAACCCGTCCGCGGAGGCGTCGAACGTCTTGCAGCGCCCGTCCGGCGACAGCATGCCGCCGTTCCGAAACGTCTCGGTCACCAACGGCGACAGCAGCACGTTGACCCCGCCGGCCAGCGCCAGGTCCGCCTCTCCGCGCTGCAACCCCGAAACCGCCTGGTGCACGGCCACCAGCGACGACGAGCAGGCCGTATCCACCGCCACCGCCGGCCCCTCCAGCCCCAGCGCGAACGCCACCCGGCCGATGGCCGTGCTCCCGGTGTTCCCCGTGGCGATGTAGACGCTCCCGGAATCCGTCTCTCCCGAGGCCACCATCAGGTCCGCGTAGTCGTGCGACGCGATGCCCGCGTAGACGCCGGTCCGGCTCCCCTTCAAGCCTCCGGGGTCGATCGCCGCGGACTCCAGCGCCTGCCAACTCGTCTCCAGCAGCAGCCGCTGCTGCGGGTCCAGCAACCGCGCCTCCACCGGCGCGATCCGAAAGAACTCCGCGTCGAACAGGTCCACGCCCTCCACGAACCCGCCCCAGTGAGCCGGCGACCCTTCTCCCCTCGTCTCCCCGTACACCGCCATCCCACCGCCGATGGGCTTGCCGCGAGCCTCCGTCACCGCGTCCCCGCCCGACTCCAGCAATCTCCAGAATCCTTCCAGGCCGTCCCCGCCCGGAAAGCGGCACGCCAGCCCCACCACCGCGACGGGCTGCGTGAACTCCGAGATCCTGCGCTTGCGGACCTTCAGCTCACCGAGCAGTTTCCGGGAAAGCTCGACGTACTTGTTCATTCGTCCTCTCCGAGCTCACGCAGCGCCTCTTCGAAAAGATCGCTTTCCGACAGACCCTGCACCGCCTCCATCTCCGGGTCCGGAGCGGGAACCGGCGAAGCCGTGCTCCCGGCGGCGGAGCTTCCGGCGCCGTCGCCGGGATCGCCCAGCACCCCGGCCAGATGGCGGGCCAGCGCCTGCGGGCTGGCGTGATTGAACACCGCGGTGCTCGACAGGACGTGGGCCCCCGCCAGTCCGTGGTTCAGGCGGTTGCGGAACTCCACCGCCATCAACGAGTCCATGCCGAGATCGAAAAAGCCCACGTCCGGGGCCGGCAGGGATGACGACTGCAGAACCGCCCGCAGCTCCGCCTGCACGAATCCCAGCAGCAGCTCCTCGCGCTTGGAGGCGCGCGCCTCCCGCAGCCGGTCCAGCAGGTCCAGTGCCGGCTCCGGGCCGCCGCCCGCGGCCGCGGCCAACAGCTCCTCCAGAAACGGCGGCGCCTCCGTCACGCGCCCTCCGTACACCCCCCAGTCCACCAGCGCCGCCACGCTGGTGGCCGTTCCCGCGCGCAACAGCCGGTCCAACGCCGCCAGTCCCTGCTGCGCGGTCATCCAGCCCACTCCCACGGCCGCCAACCGCTCCGCCATCCGCTCCCGCTCCTCCTCCGCCTCTCCCACCCCCGACCATGCCCCCCACGCGATCGACTGTCCCGCCAGTCCCAGCGCCCGGCGGTGCCGCGCCAACTGGTCCAGGAACGCATTCGCCGCGGCATGGTTCGCCTGCACCACATTCCCCAGGACTCCGGTCAGGCTCGAAAACAGCACGAACAGGTCCAGGTCCCGTCCCTCGGTCGCCCGGTGCAGGCGCCACGCCCCCAGGACCTTCGGCCACAGCACCCGCTCGAACCGGCCCCAGTCCTGGTTCGTCACCAGCGCGTCCGACAACACCCCCACGCTGTGAAACACCCCCGCCAGCGGCGGCATCGACCCTTCCATCCGTTCCAGCATCGCCGCAACCGCGGCCCCGTCGGTCACGTCCGCCAGTTCCACCCGCACGTCCACCCCCCTCCCGCGCAAGCCCTCCACCGCGGCCCTGGCCTCCTCTCCCGGCTCCCGCCGCCCGTTCAGGACCACGCTCCGCGCTCCACGGTCCGCCAGCCATCCCGCCAGCTCCAGGCCGATGCCTCCCAGTCCTCCCGTCACCAGGTACGTGCCGTCCTCCCGCAGCCCGTCCGACGGCGGCGGACGCAGCACCACCTTGCCCACGTGACGGCCCGAACTCATGTACTCCATGGCCTCCGACGCCTCCCCCAACCCCCACACGCTGCGCCGCAACGGCCGCAGCTCCGCGGCCGCCACCCGCTCCATCACCTCCCGCAACGCGCGCCCCGCGTGCTCCGGCTCCTGCTCCACCAGGCGATCCAGCGCCAGGACGTGGTAGCCCACGTCCGGCCGCGCCGCCCTCATCGCCTCCACGCTCCATATCCCTCGCTTGCCGATCTCCACGAACCGGCCGCCCTGCTTCAGGCACGACAGGCTCGCCTCGATGAAGCCCTCTCCGGTCAGGCTGTTCAGCACCACGTCCACGCCGTCGCCGCCCGTCGCCGCCAGGACGTCCTCCGCGAACCCCGTGCTCCGGCTGTCGAACACGTGAGCCACCCCCAGGGACTCCAGGTAGCCCCGCTTCGGCGCGCTGGCGGTGGCATACACCTCCGCCCCCAGACCCTGCGCCAACTGGATCGCCGCCAACCCCACTCCGCCCGCGCCCGCGTGCACCAGGATCCGTTCCTCCGCCCTCAACGCCGCCAGCTCGAACGCCAGCGCCGCGGTCACGAACACCACCGGAACCGTCGCCAACCCGGCCGGCGGCATCCCCGCGGGCGCCGGCGCCGTCAACTCCACCCGGGCCACCGCCTCCGGCCCGAACGCCCCCGGCGCAAACCCCACCACGCGGTCCCCGGGCGAGAACCCGGTCACGTCCGCTCCCACCTCCAGCACCCGCCCGCAGAACTCGCCGCCCAGCGATGCCTCCGCGTCCACCACCCTCAGCGCCACCAGCACGTCGTGAAAGTTCAGTCCCGCGGCTTCCACCGCCACCCGCACCTCCCCGGACCCCGGCGGCCGCGCCGGCGACCGCGCTGCCCTCACGCTCTCCAGCAAACCGTCCTCACCCGAGACCAGCCGCCAGTCCTCCCCCTCCGGCAGCGCCGGCCGCCCGGCTCCGCGCACCAGCCGCAACACCCGGCGGCTGCCGCCCCGATACGCCACCTCCGTCTCCCGGTCCGGGTGCAGCAACTCCTCCACCAGACCCCCGAGCCCGCTCCCGTCGTCCGGGTCCAGGTCCACCAGCCGAGGCTTCAACTGCCCCGCCTCCAACACCAGCGTCTTCCCCAGCCCCCACAGCGCCGCTCCCGCCAACTCCCCTCCTCGCTCCCCCTCCACCACCTGCGCCCCGCGCGTCACCAGCCACAGCCCCCCGGCCGGCTCCACCCCGGCGTCCAGCAGCCCCTGCGCCAGCGCCAGCGCGCTCCCGGTCCCGCGCTCCACGTCGGCGGCCACTTCCGCGGTTTCCGCGTTGCAGCCGTGACCCGACAACGCTGCCAGATGCACCACTCCCCGCAATCCCCCCTCCTCGGTCAGCCGCTCCATCAGGACCCGCCACCCCTGCCGGCTCATCACCGCCAGCCGCATCACCTCCACACCCGGTACCGCTGATTCCCTTGCAGGCGCCTCCTCCGCCCCCGGCGCGGCCACGTCCTCCGCACCCGCGGCCTCCTCGTCCACCGCCACCACCACTCGCTGATTCCGCTCCGCCAACCGCGCAGCCAACTCCATCCCTTCGCCATCGCCGTCCAACGCCACCACCCACAGCCCCGGGACCTCCTCCACCTCCGCCGGTCCCCGCGCCAGGATCACACCCTGCTGCGCTCCCTCTCCCTCACCCAGCACCACCGCCTCCTCGAACCCCGTGTCCGCCAACGCCCGGCGCCACTCCCCGGCCCCCATCAGCGGGTAGTCCTCACGATACCGGTCCTCGCCCTCCGCATAGCGCCACCAACCCTCCAGCATCCCGAACGTCAGGTCCAGCCAGCCCTGAACTCCCAGCCCCTCCAGCGCCACCAGCAGCCCGCCCGGCGCCAAGAGCCCCCGGCAATGGGCCAGCGTCTCGCCCATGTCCCGCGTCGCGTGCAGCACGTTCGCCGCCACCACCACGTCGTACCCGTGCGCCCTGAAACCCTGCTCCATCGGGTCCCGCTCGATGTCCAGCACCCGATACTCCATCCCCGGATGCTCCTCCTCGAAACGCTCCCGTGCGCCGGCGAAGAAGCCCGCGGACACGTCCGTGTAGGCGTAGTCGAACCGGCCCCGGGACAGCGCCCCCAGGACCGCTCCGGTGGTCCCGCCGGTCCCCGCTCCCACCTCCAGCACCCGCAACCGGCGCTCCTCCGGCAACTCCGACACCATCGCCGCCACGGCCGCGGACAGCCACCGGTTGATCCCCCGCCCCGCGGGCGCGTCCCGGTACAGGTCCGCGGCGCTCGGCCCGGCTTGGTCGAACAGCAAGCCCAACGGCTCCACCCGGCCCCGCAGCACCTCCGCCAGCGCGCCGCCGCAACGCGACAGCACCCCCAGCTCCATCGATCCCGACCCGTGACGCTCCACCAGCGCCGCGGCCAACGCCGCCGGGTCGGGCAACTCTCCGTCCGGCAACCCCTCGCCGGCGCCCGGCAGCACCCGCCACGACGGGCCCCCGGCCCCCGACGCCCGCTCCAGCACCCCCCCGCCCGCGGCCAGGGCCAGCACGCGGCCGAACAGGTTCGCCTGCTCCGCCACCACGTTGAGCCGCCGGCGCAACTCCTCCTGCGCCACCTCCGCGCCGCGCTCACGCCGCCATCCCAGGCGGTCCAACGCCGCCACCGCATAGCCCCGGGACAGACGCTCCAAGTCCGCCAGCAGGGCCGAGACCGCGCGCACCGACAACCCCTCCGCGGCCAGGTGGTCCTCGAGCGACCCCGCGCCCGACGCCGCGGCCTCGGGAGACAGCAGGAAATCCGCCGGCCGCAGCGCGCCCGCGGAGCCCGCCTCCCGCCACACCGGCGCGTACAGCAGATCGTCCGTCCGTCCGGCGCCCGACAGGAACGCCGCCGGCGTCGCCCGCTTCAACACCAGGCCCGCCACCGCGCCCAGCAGCGTGGCGTCCTCGCCGTACAGCCACAGGTCCGCGGCGAGGACCTCTCCCGGCGCGTCCCGGCCGCCGGCTTCCGCACCGGACGGCTGCCGCAGCCGCGCGTGGCAGGTCGCGCGGTCCGGCAACGTCCCGCCCACCCACAGGCGTTCCCATCCGAAAGGCAGGTAGGTGACGCCGTCTTCATCAGCGCCGGTCCGCGCCTCCTCCGCCTCCCGGATCGCCGCTCCGACGACCTGGAAACAGCCGTCCAGCAGCACGGGATGGACCGCGGCCCCCGCCTCTTCGAGGCCGCGCCCTTCAGCCAGCGCCACTTCACCCACGGCCTCGCCGGGCGCGCGCCAGAGCCTGCGCACGGTGCGGAACGATCCTCCGAACTCCACCCCCGCGGCCGCAAAGACGCGATAGAACGCCGCGGGGTCCTGCTCCGACAGGGTCTCTTTCAATGCCTCCAGGTCCGACCCGGCCCGGGCTTCCCGCACCGCGCCGCCGCCCCCCGTGCGGGCCTCCGCGTGCAGCGTCCACTCGCCCTCGTCCTCTCCCCTGCTGTAGATCTTTACGGACCTCCGCCTCGATCCGTCGGCCGCGCTCACCACCACCTGCACGGTCCGGCCCGGCCCTTCGCCGCCGTCGTCCCCTTCCGGCAGCACCAGCGGCGCGTGGATCTGCACGTCCTCCACCGCGGCCCCGGCGCCCTTCGCGTGCGACGGCCCCGCTGACGGCGACGCCGCGCTCAGCGCCATCACGCCGTACATGGCCCCCGGCGCCGCCACCCGCCCGAACACGCGGTGCTCCGCCAGCCACTCCGGCTCGGCGGCATACAGGACGGTCTCGAAGGTGGTCTCGCCGCTGGCCGACTCCCGGCGCGCGCCCAGCAACGGGTGGTCCGCGCCCTCGATCCGGCGGCGCCGCCTGGGCGCGTCCGCCCAGTACCGCTGCCGCTGGAACGGATAGCCGGGCAACGACGCCCGGCGCCGCTCCTCGCCCGCGAACAGCCCCTCGAAGCTCACCGTCAATCCCGACGCGTAAGCGCGCGCCACCGCCTCCACGAACCCGCCCTCCGGCGGTCCCGGGCCGTCCCCGTCGCCCCCGCGCGATCTCCGGTCGAGGCTCGACAGCAGCACCGGGCGCGCGGGACCCGGTCCCGAAGACATCCCGGCCGCGCCTCCTTCCTCTTCGTCCTCGTCCGGCCACGCCAGCGCCGCCATCGTCCCCAGCACCGGCCGCGGCCCCACCTCCACCAGCACGTCCACTCCCAGCCCCGCCAGCGCTCTCACCCCCGCGGCGAACGCCACCGGCTCCCGCGCCTGCCGCCGCCAGTAGGTCCCGTCCAGCGCCGCCCCCTCCGCCAGCGCCTCGCCGGTCACGTTGCTCACGAATGCCACCCTGGGCGCCGCAAGCTCCACGCCGGCCAGCCGGCCCGCCAACTCGTCCAGGACCGGCTCCATCAGCTCGCTGTGGAAGCCGTGGCTCACCCGCAACCGCTCCGCCCGCACGCCCGCCGATCCGCACCGCTCCAGAAGCTCGTCCACCGCCCCGACCAACCCGCTCACCACCTGGTGCGCGCCGTTGTACGCCGCGACGCCCAGTCCCGCGCCGTTCAACCCCCGGACCAATTCCTCCACGTATCCGGCGGGCGCGAACACCGCGGCCATGGCGCCGGCCTCCGGCCCCGTTGCGGGCAGCGACCCCATCAACTCGCCGCGCTGCGCCGCGAACCGGATCCCCGCCTCCAGCGAGAACACCCCCGCGGCATGGGCTGCAGCGATCTCGCCCACGCTGTGCCCCAGCACCGCCCAGGGCCTCACCCCCACGCTCGCCCACAGCGCGCACAGCCCCGCCTCCAGCGCATACAGGGCCGGCTGCGTCCAGCGGGTGTCGTCCAGGGACCCGGCGTTTCCGCGGTCTCCGAACGTCACCGCCAGCAACGACTCTCCGCGAAGCTCCCGGACCACGGCCTCGCAACGGTCCAGCACCGCCCGGAACACCGGCTCCCGCTCGTACAGCTCCCGCCCCATCCCCACCCACTGGCTCCCTTGGCCGGTGAACAGGAACCCCACCTTGGGCCCGTCCCCGCTCTCCGCCGCGGCCACCGACCCCAATGCCGCTCCGGCGGCCTCGCCGCCGGCCGCCAACGCCGCCAGCTTCTCCCGCAACTCCGCCGCGGCCGCGAACGTCACCCCGGCGCGGTGACGGTGATGACTCCGCCCGACCCCGGCGGTCCACGCCACGTCCGCCAGCCACTCGTTCTCCGACAAGCCCGTATCCGCGCCGCCGGACTCCGGCGACGGCGCCTGCTCCTCCAGCCAGTCCACGTAGCGCCCCGCCAACTCCCGCAACGCCGCATCCGTCCGCCCCGACAACGCCAGCAGCCGGCGCTCCCGGACTCCCGCGCCGCCGGCGCTCCCGTCCGCCGGGCGGAACTCCGATGCGCCTTCAGGCCACCCCACCGCTACCGCCGGCCCCGCGCCTCCCGCCACTGGATTCCGGCCCCGTATCAAGTACGGGGCAGGCTTTTCGCCGGAATGACGGGTGCTGGCCGCTGCAACGGCGCCGTGCTCTTCCACCAGCACGTGGGCATTGGTTCCCGAGAATCCGAACGAGCTGATGCCGGCCCGCGCCGGGCGCCCGCCCGCCGGCGGCCAACCCTCGGACTCCGACACCACCCGCACCGGGAGCCGCTGCCAGTCCACGTGCGGCGTCGGCTCCCGGAAGTGGAGGTGCTTGGGGATCACCCCGTGGGCCATGGACAGCAGCACCTTGATCAGTCCCGCCACCCCGGCCGCGGCCTCCAGGTGCCCCACGTTGGTCTTCGCCGACCCCAGCAGCAGCGGACGCCCGGCGTCGCGGCCGGGACCGTAGGCCGCGGCCGCGGCGCCGACTTCGATGGGGTCTCCCAGCTCGGTGCCGGTGCCGTGCGTCTCCAGGTAGTCCACCTCCCCGGGCGCCCAACCCGCCCGCGCCAGCGCCTCTCCGATCACGCGCTCCTGCGCCGGCCCGTTGGGCACCGTCAGCCCGGCGCTGGCGCCGTCATGGTTCACCGCGGCGCCCCGGATCACTCCCCAGATCCGGTCCCCGTCGGCTTCCGCCTCAGCCAGCCGCTTCAGCACCACCACCCCGCAGCCCTCCGATCTGCCATACCCGTCCGCGGACGCATCGAACGTCTTGCACCGCCCGTCCGGCGACAGCGCCCCCCCGGACCGGAGCGCCTCGCTCGGCACCGGCGACAACAGCACGTTCACCCCGGCCGCCAGCGCCAGGTCCGCCTCCCTCCGCTGCAAGCCCGACACCGCCTGGTGCACCGCCACCAGGGACGACGAGCACGCCGTGTCCACCGCCACCGCGGGACCCTCGAACCCCAGCGTGAAGGCCACCCGCCCGATGGCCGTGGCGCCGCTGTTCCCCGACGCCAGGTACAGGGTGGCCTCATCCCACGCGCCCGCGGCGGCCATCACGTCCACGTAGTCGTGGCTCGAAATGCCCGCGTACACCCCCGTCCGGCTCCCTCTCAGACCGCCCGCGTCCATCCCCGCGTTCTCCAGCGCCTCCCAACTCGTCTCCAGCAGCAGCCGCTGCTGCGGGTCCAGCAACCGCGCCTCCACCGGGGCGATGCGGAAAAACTCCGCGTCGAACAGGTCCACGCCCTCGATGAACCCGCCCGGGCCGATGCACCGCCCGTCGTCCGGGACCGCGGCGGTCCCCAATCCCTGGAGCGGGCTGCCGCGCCCCTCGGTCACCGCGTCTCCGCCCGACTCCAGCAAGCGCCAGAACCCCTCGGCGCCGGCGCCGCCGGGGAAACGGCACGCGATCCCCACCACCGCGATCCCCTCGTCGCCACGCGGCATCGGCACCCGATGCGCCGGCGCCTCGGCCGCTTCCACAACCCCAAGCGCTTCCGCCAGGTGGCGCGCCAGGGCCGCCGGAGTCGGGTAGTCGAACGCCGCGGTGCTCGACAGCACGTGCGCCCCGGACAGCCGCCGGTTCACCCGGCTGCGGAACTCCACCGCCATGAGCGAGTCCATCCCCAGGTCGAAGAACCCCACCTCGGGCTCCGGCGGCGCCGGCAGACCCAACACCCCCTGCAATTCCCCCTGCACGAACTCCAACACCAGGCTCTCCCGCTCCGACGGCCGCGCCCCGCGCAAGTCCTCCGGCAGACCGCTCTCCCGCGCTTCCGGTCCCTCCGCCTCCAGCACCAGGGCCGACAGCAGCGGCGGCGTCTCCTCTCCCAGCACCGCTCCCACCCGCGCCCAGTCCGCGTCCAGCACCACCCCCGCGGCCCGGTCCCGCCTCAGCAACTCTTCCAGCCCCGCGTGCGCGGTCCCCGCGCTCAACAGCCCCAGTCCCTGCCGCGTCATCCACGATTCCACCTCCGCCTCACGGCCCATTCCGCCCCCGCCCCACGGTCCCCAGCACACGCTCGTCGCCGCCAGCCCCCGGCTCCGCCGCAACGCCGCCAACCCGTCCAGAAAAGCGTTGGCCGCGGCGTAACCGCTCTGGCGCGGCAAGGCCCACACCGAGGAGACCGACGAGTACAGCACGAACAACTCCAGCCCCCGCTCCGCGGTCCCGAGGTGCAGATGCCACGCCCCCAGCGCCTTCCCCCGCATCACCCCCGCCAGCCGCGCCGCGGTCTGCTCGGTCACCGCCGCCTCCTCGTCCACCACCCCCGCGGCATGGAACACTCCCAGCAGCCGCGGCCACTCGGCGTCCGCCGCCGCTCCCTCTGCGGGCGCCGCGAACCGCCCCAGCAAAGCCGCCGCCTGCGCGCCGTCGCCGACGTCCACGCGTTCCGTCAGCAACCGGCACCCGGTCTCCCGTTCCAGCCCATCCAGCCGGGCGCGCGTCTCTTCGTCCGGCGCGCGCCGGCTCACCAGCACCACGTGCCGCGCACCCTCACGCGCCAGCCACTCCGCCAATTCCAGGCCCAGGTACCCCAGCCCTCCCGTCACCAGGTAGCTCCCCTCACCGCTCACCACCGCCGTGCCGGCCGCCGGTCCGGCCCGCTCATCTCCCATCCGCTCCAGCCGCGGCGCCAGCAGACCCCCGCCCCGGGCCGCCAACTGGTTCTCGCCGCACGCCCCCACCAGCGCCGCGGCCAACTCCGCGGATCCCTCGGGCGGCCGCTCCCCCGAAACCCCGTCGCCCGCGGCCGGCTCCAGGTCCACCAGCCGCAGCCCCAACCCGGGCTGCTCCACCTGCATGCTCCGCCCGAAGCCCCAGAGGCTCGCGGCCACCGGATCCACGGCCTCTCCAGGCGATGCCGCCACCCCGGACTGCGTCACCACGCACACTCCCAGCGGCAACGACACCGCGGACGCCGCCAACCCCTGGACCAGCTCCAGCAGCCACTCCAGCGGCTCGGTCAGGGAATCCGGGTGCCATTGCCACGACGGCGCCGCCAGCACGATCCCGGCCAACGCATCCGAAGCTCCCGCCGGCCCCTCCGCAGCGGCTCCATTGCCGTCACCATCGCCGGGCGCGACCATTGCCAGCAGCCCCGCCGGCTCCCGGTCCGGCGCCCGCGTCACCGACACCCCGCAGCCCTCCAACGCGCCGGCCAACCCGTCCGCCAACGGCGACTCCCCGCCGCTCCCGTCCACCACGAGCAACCGTCCGGTTGCCGATGCGGCCGCCCCCTCCACCGCAACGTCCCGCCACTTCACTTCGTACAGCAGATCCTTGCCGCGAGCCGCCGCCGACAGCAGCGCATCACCCGCGGCTCCCGCCCGCGGACCGCGCTCCAGCCCATCCATCCAGTACGGCTGCCGCTGGAAGGGATACCCCGGCAACGACACCCGGCGCCGCTCCTCTCCCACGAACAGGCCCGCGAAGCCCACCTCCAACCCGGCCGCATACGCCACCGCCACCGCATCCACGAACCCACCGTCCGACGTTCCCGCGCCGCCGTCCGCCCCCTTGCCCCTGAGACTCGACACCATCACCGGCCCCCAGGGCCCCGACCCGGACGGCTTCCTCCCCTCGCTCTCCTCCTGCGGCCACGCCAATGCCGCCATCCCGCCCAGCACCGGCCCCGGCCCCAGTTCCACCAGCACCTCCACCCCCGTCTCCGACAACGCCGCCACCCCCGCCCCGAACGCCACCGGCTCCCGGGCGTGACGCCGCCAGTACGCCCCGTCCATCAACTCTCCCGACCCCAACACCCGCCCGGTCACGTTGCTCACCAAATCCACCCCGGGCGCCGATACACCCACCCCCTCCAGCAGCCCCTCCAACTCCTCCAGCACCGGCTCCATCAGCACGCTGTGGAACCCGTGGCTCACACGCAATCGAGCCGCGCGTATCCCGTTCTCCTCACATTGCTCCAGCAGAGCCTCCACCGCCCCGGCCGCGCCGCTCACCACCTGGTGCGCTCCGTTGTAGGCCGCCACGCTCAGCCAATCCTCTCCCCTCCTCGTCCCGTTCAACTCCGCCACCAGATCCTCCACTCCCACCGCTGTCGTGAACACCGCGGCCATCGCTCCCGCACTCGGCCCCGACACCGGCAAATTCCCCATCAACTCTCCGCGCCGCGCCGCAAACCGCACCCCTTCCTCCAGCGTCCAAACCCCCGCCGCATACGCCGCCGCTATCTCCCCGACACTGTGCCCCAGCACCGCCACGGGCCTCACCCCCACGCTCGCCCACAACTCGCACAAACCCGCCTCCAGCGCGTACAACCCGGGCTGCGTCCACCGCGTGTCGTCCAAAGGCCCCTCGGCTCCCTCCTCCCCGAACATCACCTCCAGCAGCGACTCCCCGCGCAGATCCCGAACCGCGGCATCGCAACGGTCCAGGACCCCGCGGAACACCGGCTCCCGCTCGTACAACCCGCGGCCCATCCCCGCCCACTGGCTCCCCTGGCCCGTGAACAGAAAGCCCACCTTCGGCGCCTCCTCGCTCTCCCGCGCCGCCCGCGATCCCGCCGCCACCCCCGGCGCGCTCCTCCCCTCCGCCAACTCCCCCAGCTTCCCCTGCAACTCCTCGACACCCGCAAACGTCACCCCCGCGCGATGTCCGTGATGGCTCCGCCCCACTCCGGCCGTCCACGCCATGTCCGCCAACCTCTCCCGCCCGGACGAATCCCCATCCTCGACACTCTCGTCCGTCCACGGCCCCCGCTCATCCAGCCACTCCACGTAACGACCCGCCAACTCCCGCACCGCTCCCTCCGTCCGACCCGACAACGCCAGCAGCCGGCGCTCCCGTGCCTCACACTCGACTCCACTTTCCGGCCCTTCCTCCGCCAGCCCGTCCGGCCGTCCCACCGGCACCGCCCGCCCGGAACCCGTCAGCCCTTTCCTCTGCTCCGACGCGTCCCCATACCCCTCCACCACCACGTGCGCGTTGGTCCCCGAAAACCCGAACGAACTCACCCCCGCCCGCGCCGGCGTCCCCTCCCGCACCGGCCACTCCTCCTGCTCCGACACCACCCGCACCGGCAGCCCCTCCCAGTCCACGTGCGGATTCGGCTCCCGAAAATGCAGGCTCTTGGGGATCACCCCGTGCGCCATCGACAGCACCACCTTGATCAGTCCCCCTACCCCCGCGGCTGCCTCCATGTGACCGACGTTCGTCTTCGCCGACCCCAGCAGCAACGGCCGGTCCGCTTCCCGGCCCGCGCCATAGGCCGCGGCCGCGGCGTTCACCTCGATCGGGTCCCCCAACTCCGTCCCGGTCCCGTGCGCCTCCAGGTAGTCCACCTCCGCCGGCGACAGCCCCGCCTGCGCCAACGCCGCGCCGATCACGCGCTCCTGCGCCGGACCGCTCGGAACCGTCAGCCCCGCGCTCGCACCGTCGTGGTTCACCGCCGATCCACGGATCACCGCCCAGATCCGGTCCCCGTCCGCCTCCGCGTCCCGCAGCCGCTTCAGCACTACCATCCCGCAGCCCTCGCCGCGGACGTACCCGTTCGCCGACGCGTCGAACGTCTTGCAGCGCCCGTCCGGCGACAGCATCCCCGCTTTCACCGCCGATTCGGTCACCGCGGCCGACAACATCACGTTCACCCCGCCCGCCAGCGCCAAGTCCGTATCGCCCCGCTGCAACCCCACCACCGCTTGGTGCACCGCCACCAGCGACGACGAGCACGCCGTGTCCACCGCCAGCACCGGCCCTTCCAGCCCCAGCGTGAACGCCACCCGGCCGATGGCCGTCGCCGCGCTGGTGCCGGTGGCCATGTACGCGCTCACCGACTCGTCCCGCAGCACCAGCTCCCGGTAGTCGCTGGTGAAGATCCCCGCGTAGACCCCGGTGCGGCTGCCCCTCAACCTCCGCGCGTCGATCGCCGCGGACTCCAGCGCCTGCCAGCTCGCCTCCAGCAGCAACCGCTGCTGAGGGTCCAGCAACTCCGCCTCCGCCGAGGCTATCCCGAAGAACTCCGCGTCGAACAACTCCACCCCCTCCACGAATCCGCCCCACCGTATCGACGGCTCCCCTCCGCCCGCTCCCCCGTATGCCCCGGGCGGCGGGTTCTTCCGACCCTCCCTCACCCCATCCCCTCCCGACTCCAGCAGGCGCCAGAATCCATCCACTCCGCCTCCGCCGGGAAACCGGCACGCCAGCCCCACGATCGCGATCCCCTCGTCCGCTCCGGCCGCCCTGCCGCGGAGCGCCGCCCGGCGCATCTCCGGCCCCGCCAGGACTCCCAACTGCTCCGCCAGATGACGCGCCAACGCCGCCGGACTGCCGTGGTCGAACACCACCGTGCTCGACAACACCGCAACGCCCCCCAATCCCCGGTTCAGACGGTTCCGCAGCTCCACCGCCATCAACGAGTCCATCCCCAGGTCGAAAAAGCCCATCCCCGCGGCCGGCAACGTGGGCGTCTGCAACACCCCCTGCAACTCCCGCTGCACGAACTCCAGCAGCACCCCTTCCCGCTCCGGCTCCCGCACTCCCCGCAGCCGGTCCAGCAACTCCAGACCGGGCTCCGGACCGCCGCCCGCGGGCGCCGCCACCAGCTCCTCCAGCAACGGCGGCGCGTCCTTCACCCGCTCTCCGTACAACCGCCAGTCCATCAACACCGCCACGCTGGTGGGCGCTCCCCCGCGCAACACCCGGTCCAGCGCCCCCAGTCCCTGCTGCGCCGTCATCCAGCCCACGCCCACGGCCGCCAACCGCTCACCGATCCGGTCGCGCTGCTCGTCCGCCTCCCCCACGCCCGACCAGGCACCCCACGCGATGGACTGCCCCGCCAGTCCCGCCCCCCGGCGGTGCCGCGCCAACTGGTCCAGGAAGGCATTGGCCGCGGCGTAGTTCGCCTGCCCCGCATTCCCCAGGACTCCCGCCACGCTGGTGAAGAGCACGAACAGTTCCAGCTCCCGCTCCGCGGTGGCCCGGTGCAGGTGCCACGCCCCCATCACCTTCGGCCACAACACCCGCTCGAACCGCTCCCAGTCCTGGTTCATCACCGACGCGTCCGCCAACACTCCGACGCTGTGGAACACCCCCGCCAATGGCGGCATCCCGCGTTCCACGCGCTCCAGCATCGCCGCCACCGCGGCCCCGTCGGCCACGTCCGCCAGCTCCACCCGCACGTCCACGCCGCGCGCCCGCAGCTCCTCCACCGCGGCCAGCGCCTCCACCCCGGGCTCCCGCCGCCCGTTCAGCACGATGTTCCGCGCCCCTCCCGCGGCAAGCCACCCCGCCACCTCCATCCCGATCCCGCCCAGTCCTCCCGTCACCAGGTACGTCCCGTCGGCCCGGAACGGCGCCGAAGACCCGTCCGGCCTTGCCTTCTCCCCCTCGACCGCCCTGCCCGGGGACTCCGTCCCCCCTCCCCCTCGCGCCAGACGCAGCACCCGCCGGCTGCCCCCGCGGTACGCCACCTCGCCCTCGCGGTCCGGGTGCAGCAGCTCCTCCACCAATCCCCCGAACCCGCCGGGGTCTTCCGGGTCCAGGTCCACCAGCCGGGGTTTCAGTTGCCCGGCCTCCCAGGCCAGCGTCTTTCCCATCCCCCACAACGCCGCCCCCGAAAGCTCGCCCTCCGTCTCCCCGTCCACCACCTGACCCCCGCGCGTCACCAGCCACGTCCCGCCGCTCGGCTCCGCGCCCGCGTCCAGCAGTCCCTGGACCATCGCCAGCGCGCTCCCGGTCCCGCGCTTCAGGTCTTCCGCCATCTCCGCCGCGCCCGCGCCATTGCCGTGCCCGGCCAACGCCCCCAGGTGAACCGCCCCCCGCAACCCCGCCTCCTCCGTGAGCCGCTCCAGCAGGACCCGCCACCCCTGCCGGCTCACCACCGCCGACCGCAACACCTCCACGCCGGGCAATGCCGATGCCCCGGGAGGCGCCGGAGCGGGTCTGGACCCCGCCCCCGCGGGAGCCTCCTCCACCTCCGGCGCGGCCACGTCCTCCGCGCCCTCGGCCTGTCCGTCCGCCACCGCGACCACCCGCTGATTCCGCGCCGCCAACGCCTCCGCCAACGCCATGCCCTCACCCGCTTCGTCCAACGCCACCACCCACAGCCCCGGCGCCTCTTCCGCCTCCGCCGGACCCGGCGCCGGGACCACGCGCGCCGACTCCCGCCAGACCGGCGTGTACAACAGTTCCGCCGATGCCCCGGCCGCGGCCAGGAACGCCGCCCGCGTCGCCCACTTGAACACCAGCCCGCTCACCGCCCCCAGCAACGCTCCCTCCGCGCCGTACACCCACAGGTCCGCGACCATCACCTCCCCGGACCCCGCGCTCCCGCCATTGCCCCCGGACTCCCGCAAGCGCGCGTGGCACGTCACCCGCTCCGGCCACGTCCCCTTCACCCACAGCCGCTCCCAGCCGAAAGGCATGTACGCCCCGTCCTCCCCGCCGTCCGCCAACGCCGCGCCCATGACCTGGAAACACCCGTCCAGCAGGACCGGGTGCGCCGCGGCGCCCGGCTCCTCCAGCCCCTCCGCCAGCGACACCTCGCCCACCGCCTCTCCCGGTCCGCACCACAGCTCCCGCACCGAGCGCAACGGCCCCGTGAAATCCATGCCCGCGGCCGCCAACGCGCGATAGAACTCCGCGGCTTCGCGCTCCCGCAAGCCCCTCCTCACGGTTTCCGGGTCTGGACCCGCTTCGGCCGACGGCGCCTCCACCGCGGCGCGCGCTTCGAGGTGCAACGCCCACCCGGCCGCCTCGTCTCCCTTGCTGTAGATCGCCACCGTCCGCCGGCCTGATCCCTCCGCCGTTCCGACGACCACCTGCACCCTGCGGCCCGGCTCGGCCCCGTCACCCTCCCCCTCCGGCAGCACCAGCGGCCCGCGTATCCGCGCGTCCTCCAGCACCACCCCGCCGCCCGCGGAGCCGGGACCCGCGGCCAAAGACGCCGCGCTCGACGCCATGGCCCCGTACAGCGCCGCCGGCGCCACCACCTGTCCGAACACCCGATGCCCCGACAGCCACTCCGGCGCGGTCGCGTGCAGCTCGGTCTCGAACGTGGTCTCGCCGCGGGCCGACTCGTGCCGCGCGCCCACCAGCGCGTGCCCCCTGCCGCCCGCGAAGGGACGACGCCGCGAGTCCGCCCAGTAGCGCCGCCGCTGGAACGGATACCTCGGCAACGACACGCGCCGCCGCTCCTCGCCCGTGAACAGGCCCTCGAAGCTCACCTCCAACCCGGCCTCGTAGGCCCGCGCCACGGCCTCCACGAAACCCCCGCCCGGCGACGCCGCGCCGGCCCCCCCGGCGTCCCGCCCCAGGCTCGACAACGTCACCGGCGCCGCGGGCGCCGGCCCGCCGGTCCCCTGGTCCGCGCCGTCCGTCGCCGCCGGCGGCCAGGCCAACGCCGCCATCGCTCCCAGCACCGGCCGCGGCCCCACCTCCAGCAGCACCCCCACCCCCAACTCCGCCAGCGCCGCCACCCCGGCGCCGAACGCCACCGGCTCCCGCGCCTGCCGCCGCCAGTAGACCCCGGCCAGCTCCTCATCCGCGGCCACCACGCGGCCGGTCACGTTGCTCACCCAATCCACCGCCGGCGGCGACACCGCGACTCCCGCCAGCAACCCTTCCAGCTCATCCAGGACCGGCTCCATCAGCGCGCTGTGGAAGGCGTGGCGCACCTGCAGGCGCCCGGCGCGGAGACCCTCCCGGCCGCACCGCTCCAGCAAGGCGTCCACCGCCGCGGCCGCGCCGCTGACCACCTGGTGCCCGCCGTTGTACGCGGCCACGCTCAGCTCCGTTCCCTCCGAACCGCGCTTCCATTCCGCCACCGCGCGGGACACCCAATCCGCGGGAGCGAACACCGCGGCCATCGAGCCCTCCGCGGGGAGCGATCCCATCAACTCCCCGCGCCGCGCCGCGAACCGCAGACCGTCCTCCAACGAGAACACCCCCGCCACGTGGGCCGCAACGATCTCCCCGACGCTGTGGCCCAGGACCGCGGACGGGATCACCCCGACGCTCCGCCAGAGCGCCGCCAGACCGCTCTCCAGCGCGTACAACGCCGGCTGCGTCCAGCGGGTGTCGTCCAGGCCCCCGCGGTTTGCGTCACCGAACATCACGTCCAGCAGCGACTCCCCCCGGAGCGCCTGCACCGCGCTCTCGCAACGGTCCAGCACCGCGCGGAACACCGGCTCCCGCTCGTACAGTTCCCGGCCCATCCCCGCCCACTGGCTGCCCTGGCCGGTGAACAGGAACGCCACCTTGGGAGCGGCCCCGGAGGGCGCCTCGACGGCCGCGCCGGAGACCTCCCCGCCGCCGGACGCCAGCGCCGCGAGCCGGGCGCGCAGCTCTCCCGCGTCCGCGAACGTCAGGCCCGCGCGGCGGGCGTGATGGCTGCGGCCCGTCCCCGCGGTCCACGCCACGTCCGCCAGCAACCCGGATACGACCGAGTCCGCATCCCCATCTTCCGAATCGGACGTAGACAGGAGCCCTGCGCTCCCGTCCAGCCACTCCAGGTACCGCCCCGCCAGGGCACGCAACGCCTCGTCCGTGCCTCCGGACAACGCCAGCAAGCGCCGCGCCCGCGTTCCCGCTACACCACCACTCCCCTCCGCAGGACGAAACTCCGATGCGCCTTCAGGCCACCCCACCGCTACCGCCGGCCCCGCGCCTCCCGCCACTGGATTCCGGCCCCGTATCAAGTACGGGGCAGGCTTTTCGCCGGAATGACGGGGGCCGGCCGCCGCAACGGCGCCGTACCCCTCCACCAGCACGTGCGCGTTGGTCCCCGAGAAGCCGAACGAACTGACCCCCGCGCGCGCCGGGCGGCCTTCGCCCGACGGCCACGCTTCCGGCCCGGACACCACGCGCACCGGCAGCCGCTCCCAGTCCACCCGCGGGCTCGGCTTCCGGAAGTGCAGGTGCGGCGGGATCACCCCGCGCGCCATCGACAGCACCGCCTTGATCAGGCCCGCGACCCCGGCCGCGGTCTCCAGGTGGCCGATGTTCGTCTTCACCGATCCCAGCAGCAGCGGGCGCGCGGGGTCACGACCGGCGCCGTAGGCCGCGGCGGCCGCGTGCACCTCGATCGGGTCTCCCAACTCGGTGCCGGTGCCGTGGGCCTCCAGGTAGTCCACCTCGCGGGGCTCCAGTCCCGCGAGGCTCAGCGCCGCGGCGATCACCCGCTCCTGCGCCGGGCCGTTGGGGACCGTCAGTCCCGCGCTGGCGCCGTCGTGGTTCACCGCGGACCCGCGGATCACCCCCCAGACCCGGTCCCCGGCGGCCTCGGCGTCGCTCAGGCGCTTGAGCGCCACGACCCCGCACCCCTCTCCCCGCACGTACCCGTCCGCGGCGGCGTCGAAGGTCTTGCAGCGCCCGTCCGGCGACAGCATCCCGCCGGCCCTGAACGCCTCGGTCAGCAGCGGCGACAGCATCACGCTCACGCCGCCCGCCAGCGCCAGGTCGGCCTCGCCGTTCCGCAGGCCCAGCACCGCCTGGTGCACCGCCACCAGGGACGACGAACATGCCGTGTCCACCGCCACCGCCGGGCCCTCCAGGCCGAGCGTGAAGGCGACCCGTCCGATGGCGGTGGCGCCGGCGTTGCCGGACGCCAGATACAGGCTGGCCGGGTCCCCGGCGCCGGCCGCGGCCAGCAGGTCCATGTAGTCGTGGCTGGCGATCCCCGCGTACACCCCCGTGCGGCTGCCCTTGAGACGCCCGGCGTCGATCCCCGCGTCCTCCAGCGCCTCCCAGCTCGTCTCCAGCAGCAGCCGCTGCTGCGGGTCCAGGAGCCGGGCCTCCACCGGCGCGATGCGGAAGAAATCCGCATCGAACATCTCCACGTCCTCGATGAAGCCGCCCCAGTGAGCCGCTTCCGGGACCTCCGCGCGCGGCCCTCCGTCCGGCGCGCTGCCGCGACCCTCGGTGACGGCGTCGGCGCCGGACTCCAGCAGCCGCCAGAACGCCTCCAGGCCCGGAGCGCCCGGGAACCGGCACGCCATGCCCACGATGGCGATGGGTTGCCTGAACCCGGCGACTTCGCGTTGCCGAACGTTCAACTCGGCAAGCAACTCCCTGGAAAGCTCGATGTATTCTTCCAACCGGCTCATGGTTGGCGCCCTCGCCTACGGCCGCTCGGGTTTCTTTCCGAGCGCCCGCATGGCTTCCTCGATGAAGTCCTGCTCCGACAGGTCTCGAACCCGCTCCTTCTCTCCATCGGACACGGCAGCCGGTGAGACGTCCTCGGGCGGCGCCTCGCCGTCGCCCGGAAACTTCAACGCCGCGGCCAGGTGGCGCGTCAACGCCGCGGCGCTGGCGTGATCGAACGCCGCGGTGTTGGAGACCACGTACTCGCCCGCCAGCCCCCGGTTGAGGCGGTTGCGGAACTCCACCGCCATCAGCGAGTCCATGCCGAGGTCGAAGAACCCCACTCCCGGCGCCGGCAGCGACGAAAGCCCCAGCACCGCCTGCAGCTCCCGCTGCACGAACTCCAGCAGCAACTCCTCGCGCCTCGAAGCCGGCGCCTCCCGCAGCCACTCCAGCCACCCCTCCCCCGAACCCGCGGCGGCGCCGGCCGCGGGCTCGGCCAGCTCCTCCAGCAGCGCCGGCGCCTGCTTCGCCCCCGCCACGTAGGTCTCCCAGTCCACCAGCGCCGCCACGCTGGTGGACGTCCCCCGCCGCACCACGCTCTCCAGGGCCCCGAGCGCCCGGCCCGGCGTCATCCAACCGACGCCGGCGGCGAAAAGCTCGCCGAACCGCTCGCGCTGCTCCTCGGCCTCGCCCACGCCGGACCACGCCCCCCAGGCGATGGACTGCGCCGCCAGCCCCGAGCGCCGGCGATGCCGCGCCAACTGGTCCAGAAACGCGTTGGCCGCGGTGTGGTTCGCCTGGCCCGGGTTGCCCAGCACCCCGGTGGCGCTCGAAAACAGCACGAACAGGTCCAGCTCCCGCGTCTCGGTCGCCCGGTGCAGGCGCCACGCCCCCAGCACCTTCGGCCACAGCACCCGCTCGAACCGTTCCCAGTCCTGGTTCGCCAGCGACGCGTCCGACAACACCCCTACGCAGTGGAACACTCCCACCAGCCGCGGCAGCGCCGCGTCCATCCGCGCCAGCATCGCCGCCACCGCCTCCCCGTCCGTCACGTCCGCCAACTCCACCCGCACGTCCACCCCGCGTTCCCGCAACGCTTCGACCGACGCCAGCGCCTCCGGGTCCGGCGCCCGCCGCCCGTTCAACACCAGGGTCCGCGCCCCGCGGTCCGCCAGCCATCCCGCCACCTCCAGACCCACTCCGCCCAGGCCACCGGTCACCAGGTACGTCCCGTCCTCACGCAAACCCCTCGCCGACAGCAGCCCCGGCACCCGCAACGCCAGCTTCCCCACGCTGCGGCCCGATCTCAGCCACTCCAGAGCCGGCGCCGCCTCGTCCATCCCCCACACCGAGCACGGCAACGGCCGCAACTCCCCGGCCTCCATCCGTCCCATCAACTCGTGAAACACCCGGCCCACCTGCCCGGGGTCCTCCTCCAGCAACTCGTCCAGCGCCAGCACGTGGTAATCCACGTCCGGCCGCGCCGTCCTCATCTCCTCCGCGCTCCAGATCCCCAGCTTGCCGATCTCCACGAACCGGCCCCCCTCACCCAGGCACGACAGGCTCGCCTCGATGAAACCCGCTCCCGTCAGGCTGTTCAGCACCACGTCCACCCCGACTCCGCCCGTCTCCGCCAGGATATCCTCCCCGAACCCCGTGCTCCGGCTGTCGAACACGTGCGACACTCCCAGCGATCTCAGGTATCCCCGCTTGCCCTCGCTGGCGGTGGCGTACACTTCCGCGCCCATGCCGTGCGCCAACTGGATCGCCGCCAGACCCACGCCCCCGGCGCCCGCGTGCACCAGCACCCGGTCCCCCGCCTCAAGCCGCGCCAACTCGAATGCCAGCGCCGCGGTCGCGAACACCACCGGGGCCGCCGCCAACCCCTCCGGCGAGAGCCCCTCGGGCGCGCGCGCCACCAACCCGGCGCGGGCCACCACCTCCGGCGCCAACGCCCCCACCGCAAACCCCACCACGCGGTCCCCTTCGGAGAAACCACTGACTCCCGGTCCCAGTTCCGTCACCCGCCCGCAGAACTCACCCCCCAACGGCGCCCTCTCGATCAGACCCAAGGCCAGCACCACGTCCCTGAAATTCAGGCCCGCGGCCTCCACCGCCACCCGCAACTCCCCGGCCTCCAGCGCCCGCGCCGGCGCCCGCTCCGCGCCCACGCTCGCCAGCAGCCCGTCCGCGCCCGCGGCCAGCCGCCACTCCGTCCCTTCCGGCAAACCGCGCCCGGAACGCACCAGGCGAAGCGCCAGACGCCTGCCGCCGCGATACGCCACCTCCCGCTCACCGTCCGGGTACAGCAACTCCTCCACCAGTCCGTCCAGACCCCTCCCCTCACCCGGGTCCAGGTCCACCAGCCGCGGGGTCAGTTGTCCCGCCTCCCACCACACCGTCTTCCCCAACCCCCAAAGCGCCGCCCCCGACAACTCGCCGCCGTGCTCCCGCTCCACCACCTGCCCTCCGCGCGTCACCATCCACAGCCCGCCGCTTGGCTGCGCTCCCGCGTCCAGCAGCCCCTGCGACAGCGCCAGAGCGCTCCGCAGCACCCGCTCCACGTCCGCGGCCAACTCCGCCGCTTCCGCGCCGCAGCCGTGCCCCGACAAGGCCGCCAGATGCACCACCCCGCGCAGGCGCGGCTCCCCAGGCAGTCCCTCCAGGAGTCCGCGCCACGCCTGCCGGCTCGACGTGTCCAGCCGCGACAACTCCACCCCGGGCGCTCCCCCCGTCTCCACCTCGCCCGCCTGCTCGTCCATCACCGTCACCACGCGTTGATTCCGCTCCGCCAACCGCGCCGCCAACTCCATCCCCTCGCCATCGCCGTCCAACGCCACCACCCACAGCCCCGGGACCTCCTCCACCTCCGCCGGTCCCCGCGCCACGATCACTCCCTGCTGCGCTCCCTCTCCCTCACCCAGCACCTCCGCCTCCTCGAACCCCGCGTCCGCCAACGCCCGACGCCAATCCCCAGCCCCCATCAGCGGGTAGTCCGCCCGGTAGCGGTCCTCGCCCTCCGCATAACGCCACCAACCCTCCAGCATCCCGAACGTCAGGTCCAGCCAGCCCTGAACCCCCAGCCCCTCCAACGCCACCAGCAGACCCCCGGGCGCCAGCAACCCCCGGCAGTGCGCCAGGGTCTCGCCCATGTCCCGCGTCGCGTGCAGAACGTTGGCCGCCACCACCACGTCGTACCCGTGCGCCCTGAAACCCTGCTCCACCGGGTCCCGCTCGATGTCCAGCACCCGGTACTCCATCCCCGGATGATCCTCCCCGAAACGCTCCCGCGCGCCCGCGAAGAAGCCTGCGGACACGTCCGTGTAGGCGTAGTCGAACCGGCCCCGGGACAGCGCCCCCAGAATCGCTCCGGTGGTCCCGCCGGTCCCCGCTCCCACCTCCAGCACCCGCAGGCGGCGCTCCTCCGGCAGTGCCGACACCGCGGCGCCCACCAGCGCCGCCAGCAGCCCGCTCACCGCCCGCGCCACCGGCGCGTCCCGGTACAGGTCCGCGGCGCTCGGCCCGGCCTCGTCGAACAGCAGCGCCAGCGGCTCCGCCCGCCCGCGCAGCACCTCGGCCAGCGCATCGCCGCAACGCGCCAGCAGCCCCAGCTCCATCGACCCCGACCGGTGACGCTCTACCAGCGCCGCGGCCAGAGACGCCGGGTCTCCCAGCGCCACGTCCTCCAACGCCTCCCCCGAGGCCAACGCCACGCGCCACTCCGAACCCCCGGCCCCATCATCCGCGGCCCGCTCCAGCACTCCCGCATCCGCGGCCAGCGCCAGCACCCGTCCGAACAACCCGGCGTGCTCCGACACCACCTTGAGCTGTTGACGCAACTCCGCAACCCTCACCTCCACCCCGCGCTCACGCCGCCACCCCAATCCGTCCAGCGCCGCCGCCGCGTACGCCCGCGACAGGCGCTCCAGGTCCTCCTGCAAGCCCGAAACCGCGCCCGCCGGCAACCCCGCCGTTTCCAGGCGCGCCGCGAGGCTCCCGGCCTCCGCGGCCGCGGCTTCCGGCGGCGAGAGGAAGAACGCGGGCTGCGGCGCGCCCACGAACGCGGCCTCCCGCCACACCGGCGTGTACAGCAGGTCCTCCGACCGGACCACGCCCGACAGGAACGCCGCCCGCGTCGCCCGCTTCAACGCCAGGCCCGCCACCACGCCCAGCACCGCGCCGTCCTCGCCGTACAGCCACAGGTCCGCGGTGAAAGCCTCTCCCGGCGCGTCCCGGTCGCCGGCGCCGGACGCCTGCCGCAGCCGCGCGTGGCACGTCACCCGATCCGGCAACGGCCCGCTCACCCACAACCGCTCCCAGCCGACCGGCAGCCAGGTCTCGCCGCCTTCGCCTCCCGGCAACGCCGCCCCGACGGCCTGGATACAGCCGTCCAGCAGCACCGGATGCACTTCAGCGGCGCCCGCCTCCAGGCCTTCCGGCAGCCGCACCTCCGCCAGCGCCTCCCCCGATCCCAGCCACAGCGTCCGCAAGGCGCGGAACCGCGCCCCGAAATCAAGCCCCGCGGCCGCGAGCGTGCGGTAGAAGGCCGCCGGGTCTCCCTCCGACAGGCGCTCCTTGAGTCCCTCCACGTCCGTCTCGCCGGCCTCCGGCGGCCGGGCTTCCCATCCCGCCCGGGCCTCGGCGTGCAGCGTCCATTCCGCTTCGCCGTCACCCTTGCCGTGGATCTCCACCGAGCGGCGCCGGGAGCCGTCCGGGGCGCCCGCCCATAGCTGCACCGTGCAGCCGGGCCCAACGTCCCCGCCGTCGCCTTCGGGCAGGGCCAGCGGCGCATGGACCCGCAAGTCCTCGACCACCGCGCCCGGACCTCCGGACCCCGCCCGCGCGGCTGCGGACGCCGCGCTCAGCGCCATGGCGCCGTACAGCGCCGCCGGCGCCACGACCCGCCCGAACACCCGGTGGTCCGAGAGCCACTCCGGCTCCGAGGCGCGCAGCTCCCGCTCAAAGGTCATCTCGCCCCGCGCCGACACGCCTCCCTCGCCCAGCAGCGGATGCCCGGCGCGGGCTCGACGCCGGCGGGTATCGGCCCAGTAGCGCCGGCGTTGGAACGGATAGGTGGGCAACGGCGCCCGCCGCCGTTCCTCCCCGGTGAACAGGCCCTCGAACGCCACCTCCAACCCCTCGGCATAGGCGGCCGCCACCGCCTCGACGAAGGACGCCGGGCCGCGGTCCGCTCCCTGTCCCAGGCTCGACAGCACCGCCGGCCTTCCCGCGGAACCCTCGGCGTCATCCGCGGGCCATGCCAGCGCCGCCATCGCTCCCAGCACCGGCCGCGGCCCCACCTCCACCAGCACCTCCACGCCCAGTTCCGCCAACGCGCTCACCCCCGCGGCGAAGGCCACCGGCGCGCGCGCGTGGCGGCGCCAGTAGGCGCCGTCGAGCACGTCTTCCGGACGCACCACGCCGCCGGTGACGTTGCTCACCAGCGCCACCACGGGCGGCGACACCTCCTCGCCGCCGAGCAGACCCTCCAGGTCGTCGAGTATCGGATCCATCAGGGCGCTGTGGAACGCGTGGCTCACCCGCAGGCGCTCGGCCCGGACTCCCTCCGAGCCGCACCGCGCCAGCAGCGCGTCCACGGCCCCGGCGCCTCCGCTCACCACCTGGTGCCCGCCGTTGTACGCGGCCAGGCCCAATCCCTCGTTGCCCGCGCCCGCGTTCACCTCCGCCACCAGCGCCTCGACCCGGGCCGGCGGCGCGAACACCGCGGCCATCGAGCCCGCCCGCGGCCCGTCCGCCGGCAACGACGCCATCAACTCGCCGCGCAACGCGGCGAAACGCAGCCCCGCCTCCAGCGAGAACACCCCCGCCGCGGACGCCGCGGCGATCTCGCCGACGCTGTGGCCCAGCACCGCGGTGGGCGTCACCCCCACGCTCCGCCACAGCGCCGCCAGGCCGCTCTCCAGCGCGTACAGCGCCGGCTGGGTCCAGCGGGTGTCGTCCAGCGCCGACTCGGCCGCATCCCCGAACATGACCGCCAGCAGCGACCCGCCCCGCAGCGCCTGCACCTCCCGCTCGCAACGGTCCAGCACCGCCCGGAACACCGGCTCGCTCTCGTACAGCTCCCGCCCCATGCCGGCCCACTGGCTTCCCTGGCCCGTGAACAGGAACGCCACCGCGGGTGCGCCCCGGCCTTCCCGCGAGCCCACGGTCCCCGGGGCGGCTCCGGAGACCAGCGCGGCCAGCTTGTCGCGCAGTTCGTCGATCCCGCCGAAGGTCAGCCCGGCGCGATGGCTCAGGTGGCTCCGGCCCACCCCCGCGGTCCAGGCGGCGTCGGCCAGCAGGCCGGCGGGGTCCGAATCCGGGCCATCGGAATCTCCCGAGGCCGGCGCGCGCTGCTCCAGCCACTCCACGTAACGCCCGGCCAGCGCCCGCAGGGCCTCGTCCGTCCGTCCCGACAGCGGCAGCAGCCGCCGCGCCCGCGTTCCCGTTACACCACGACTCCCCTCCGCAGGACGAAACTCCGATGCGCCTTCAGGCCACCCCACCGCTACCGCCGGCCCCGCGCCTCCCGCCACTGGATTCCGGCTTTCGCCGGAATGACGGGGGCCGGCCGCTGCAACGGCGCCATAGCCTTCCAACACCACGTGCGCGTTGGTCCCCGACAGGCCGAACGAACTGACCCCGGCGCGCGCCGGGCGATCCGCGGCCGGCGGCCACGCCTCCGGCTCCGAGACCACCCGCACCGGCAGGCGCTCCCACTCCACGTGCGGCGTGGGCTCGTGGAAGTGCAGGTGTTTCGGGATCACGCCGCGGGTCATGGACAGCAGCACCTTGATCAGTCCCGCCACCCCCGAGGCCGCCTCCAGGTGCCCGATGTTCGTCTTCACCGACCCCAGCAGCAACGGATGCGCCGGGTCGCGGCCCGCCCCGTACACCGCGGCAGCCGCGTGGACCTCGATGGGGTCCCCCAGCTCCGTGCCGGTGCCGTGCGCCTCCAGGTAGTCCACCTCCCGGGGCTCCAGTCCCGCCCGCGCCAGCGCCTCCTCGATCACCCGCTCCTGGGCCTGCCCGTTGGGAACCGTCAGCCCTGCGCTGGCGCCGTCGTGGTTCGTCGCCGACCCCCGGACCACGCCCCATATGCGGTCGCCGTCCGCCTCGGCGTCGCGCAGCCGCTTGAGCACCAGCACCCCGCACCCCTCGGCGCGGACGTAGCCGTCCGCGGACGCATCGAAGGTCTTGCAGCGGCCGTCCGGAGACAGCGCCCCGCCGCTGCGGAAGGCCTCCGTCATGACCGGCGACAGCAGCACGTTCACCCCGCCCGTCAACGCCAGGTCCGCCTCCCCCCGCTGCAGGCCCGACACCGCCTGGTGCACCGCCACCAGCGAAGACGAGCACGCCGTGTCCACCGCCACGGCCGGGCCCTCGAAGCCCAGCGTGAACGCCACCCGGCCGATGGCCGTGCTGCCGTGGTTGCCCGACGCCAGGTACAGGGTGGAGGAGTCCTCGGCGCCGGCCGCGATCATCAGGTCCAGGTAGTCGTGGCTGGAGATGCCCACGTACACCCCGGCAAGGCTGCCGCGGAGCCGGTCCGCGCCGATCCCCGCAGACTCCAGCGCCTCCCAACTCGTCTCCAGCAGCAACCGCTGCTGCGGGTCCAGGAGCCGGGCCTCGGCCGGCCCGATGCGGAAGAACTCCGCGTCGAAGAGATCCACGCCCTCGATGAAGCCGCCCGGGGCCAGCCCGGACCCGCCGCCCGGACCGTGCGCCGGCGCGCCCGGCGAAGCCGCGCGGCCCTCGGTCACGGCATCGCCGCCCGACTCCAGCAGCCGCCAGAACCCGGTGACGCCGCCCCCTCCCGGAAAACGGCACGCCATGCCCACGACCGCGACCGCGTCGTCCCCCCGCGACGGCAGCGCGCGCCGCGGCGACCGCGCCGGCTCTGAGGCGGCGAGCACCCCGGTCGCCTCGGCCAGATGACGGGCCAGCACCTCGGGGCTGGCGTAGTCGAACACCGCGGTGCTGGACATCACGTGCTCACCCGCCAGACCCCGGTTCAGGCGGTTGCGGAAGTCCACCGCCATCAGCGAGTCCATGCCGAGGTCGAAGAACCCCACCCCGGGCGCGGGCGGCGACGAGAGCCCCAACACCGCCTGCAGCTCCCGCTGCACGAACTCCAGCAGCAACCCCGCCCGCCTCGATGCCGGCGCCTCCCGCAGCCGCTCCAACCACCCCTCCCCCGAACCCGCGGCGGCGCCGGCCGCGGGCGCGGCCAGCTCCTCCAGCAGCGCCGGCGCCTGCTTCGCCGCGGCCACATGGGTCTCCCAGTCCACCAGCGCGGCCACGCTGGTCGCCGTTCCCCGCCGCACCACGCTCTCCAGGGCCCCGAGCGCCCGGCGCGGCGTCATCCAGCCCATGCCCGCGGCCGCCAACCGCCCGCCGATCCGCGCGCGCTGCTCCTCGGCCTCGCCCACGCCGGACCACGCCCCCCAGGCGATGGACTGCGCTGCCAGCCCCGACCGCCGGCGGTGCCGCGCCAACTGGTCCAGAAACGCGTTGGCCGCGGCGTAATTGGCCTGGCCCGGGTTGCCCAATACCCCGGCCACGCTCGAGAACAGCACGAACAGATCCAGCTCCCGCGACTCGGTCGCCCGGTGCAGATGCCACGCTCCCAGCGCCTTCGGCCACAGCACTCGCTCGAACCGCTCCCAGTCCTGGTTCGCCAGCGACGCGTCCGAGAACACCCCCACGCAGTGCACGATTCCCGCCAGCCGCGGCAGCGCCGCGCCCATCCGCGCCAGCATCGCCGCCACCGCCTCCCCGTCCGTCACGTCCGCCAACTCCACCCGCACGTCCACCCCGCGTTCCCGCAACGCTTCGACCGAAACCAGCGCCTCCGGGTCCGGCTCCCGCCGCCCGTTCAACACCAAGCTCCGCGCCCCACCGTCCGCCAGCCATCCCGCCACCTCCAGACCCACTCCGCCCAGGCCGCCCGTCACCAGGTACGTCCCGTCCTCACGCAATCTCCCCGCCGACAGCAGCCCCGGCACCCGCAACGCCAGCTTCCCGACGCTGCGACCCGATCGCAGCCACTCCAGCGCCGGCGCCGCCTCATCCATCCCCCACACCGCGCACGGCAACGGCCGCAACGCCCCCGCTTCCATCCGCCCCATCAACTCGTGGAATACCCGGCCCACCTGCCCGGGGTCCTCCTCCAGCAGCTCGTCCAGCGCCAGCACGTGGTACTCCACGTCCGGCCGCGCCGCCCTCATCTCCTCCGCGCTCCAGATGCCCAGCTTGCCGATCTCCACGAACCGCCCCCCCTCGCCCAAGCACGACAGGCTCGCCTCGATGAAACCCTCTCCCGTCAGGCTGTTCAGCACCACGTCCACCCCGGCTCCACCCGTCTCCGACAGGATCTCCTCCCCGAACCCCGTGCTCCGGCTGTCGAACACGTGCGACACTCCCAGCGATCTCAGGTATCCCCGCTTGCCCGCGCTGGCGGTGGCGTACACTTCCGCGCCCACACTCTGCGCCAACTGGATCGCCGCCAGGCCCATGCCCCCGGCGCCCGCGTGCACCAGCACCCGGTCCCCCGCCTTAAGCCGCGCCATCCCGAACGCCAGCGACGCGGTCGCGAACACTACCGGAGTCGCCGCCAAAGCCTCCGGCGAGAGCCCCGCGGGCGCGCGCGCCACCAACCCGGCGCGGGCCGTCACCTCCGGCGCCAATGCCCCCAGCAAGAGCCCCACCACGCGGTCCCCCTCCGAGAAACCGATCACCCCCGGTCCCAGCTCCGTCACACGGCCGCAGAACTCGGCCCCCAAAGGCCCCCCCTCGATCAACCCCAGGGCCAGCACCACGTCCCTGAAGTTCAGGCCCGCGGCCTCCACCGCCACCCGCAACTCCCCGGCCTCCAGCGCCCGCGCCGGCGCCCGCTCCGTGCCCACGCTCTCCAGCAGCCCGTCCGCGCCCGCGGCCAGCCGCCACTCCGTCCCTTCCGGCAAACCGCGCCCGGAACGCACCAGGCGAAGCGCCAGGCGCCGGCCGCCGCGATACGCCACCTCCCGCTCACCGTCCGGGCGCAGCAGTTCCTCCACCAATCCGTCCAGATCCGGCCCCTCGTCCGGGTCCAGGTCCACCATGCGCGGCCGCAGCATCTCCACCTCCGTCGCCAGCGTCCTGCCCAATCCCCACAACGCCGCGCCCGACAACTCGCCGCCGTGCTCCCGCTCCACCACCTGCGCCCCCCGCGTCAGCAACCACAGCCCATTCTCCAGCTCCTTGCCGGCGTCCAGGAGTCCCTGCGACAGCGACAGCGCGCTGCCGGCGCTTCGCCGCAGGTCTTCGGCCAACTCCGCGGCTTCCGCGCCGCAGCCGTGCCCGGACAAGGCCGCCAGATGCACCACCCCGCGCAAGCGCGGCTCCCCGGGCAGTCCTTCCAGGAGCCCGCGCCACGCCTCCCGGCTCGACGTGTCCACCCGCGACAGCTCCACCCCGGGCACTCCCCCCGTCTCCGCCCCGGCCGCGTGCTCGTCCACCGCCACCACCACGCGCTGACTCCGCTCCGCCAGCCGCGCGGCCAGATCCAGGCCCTCGCCGCCCCGGTCCGACGCCACCACCCACAACCCCGGAGCCTCCTCCACCTCCGCCGGTCCCGGCGCCACGGCCACGCCCCGCGCTACGCCGTCGGCCTCGTCCTGCCCTACGCCGTCGGCCTCGCCCTGCGCCAAGGCTCCGCCGAGACCCGTCTCCCGCCACACCGGCGTGTACAGCAGCTCCTCCGACCGGACCGCGCCCGACAGGAACGCCGCCCGCGTCGCCCGTTTCAGCGCCAGTCCCGTCACCGCGCCCAGCGCCGCGCCGTCCTCGCCGTACAGCCCCAAGTCCACGGTGAGGACCTCTCCCAGCCCGTTGCGGGCGCCGGCGTCCGCGCCGGACTCCTGCCGCAGCCGCGCGTGGCACGTCACCCCCGCCGGCAACGCCCCGCTCACCCACAGCCGCTCCCAGCCGAAGGGCAGATACGTCGCGACGTCGCCCTCGTCCTGCTCTTCCCGCTGCGCCAGCACCATCACCAGCATCTGGAAGCAGCCGTCCAGCAGCACCGGATGCAGGCCCGCCTCCCGGTCCTTGACGGCCTCCGGCACCGACACCTCCCCCAGCGCCTCCCCGGCCCCCGCCCACAGCCGCCGCACCGCGCGGAACGAAGTCCCCAGATTCAATCCCGCGGCCTCGAACCCGCGGTACGCCTTGCCCACGTCCCGCTCCGACAACCGATCCCTCAAGGCCTCCAGGTCCGCGCGCGGGCCGGACGCCGCGGCCACGCCCGCGCGCGCCTCCGCGTGCAGCGTCCAGTCCGCCTCATCGCTCCCCTTGCTGTAGACCTCCACCGGCCGCTCCGGCGAGCCGTCGGCCGCCCCCAGCACCACCTGCACCGTCCGCCCGGGCTCGCCGCGGTCGCCTGCCTCCTCCGGCAACAGCAACGGCGTATGGAAGCGCATGTCCGACAGGCCGACCTTCCCGTCCGCGCCGCCCGCGGTCCGCCGCCCGGCGACCAGCGAAGCCGCGCTCAACGCCAGCGTCCCGTGCATCGCCCCGGGAACCACCACCCGGCCGAAGATCCGGTGGTCCGACAGCCACTCCGGCTCCGACGGATACAGCTCGGTCTCGAACGTGGTCTCGCCGCGGGCCGACTCCCGCCGCTCTCCCAGCCACGGGTGGGCCGCGTCCACGGCGCGGCGGCGCCTCGGCGCGTCGATCCAGTACCGCTGCCGCTGGAACGGATACCCCGGCAACGACACCCGCCGGCGCTGCTCGCCCACGAACAGCCCCTCGAAGCTCAATCCCGCGCCCGCGGCATACGCTGCCGCGGCCGCCTCCAGGAACCCCCCGTCCCGCGACCCCGATCCCGCCCCCGCGGTCCTGCCCGCAAGGCTCGACAGCACCGCCGGTCCCGTGGAACCCGAACCCGAAGACACGCCGTCCCCGTCCTCCGCGGCCGGCCACGCCAGCGCCGCCATCCTGCCCAGCACCGGCCCGGGCCCCAACTCCACCAGCACGTCCAGTCCCAGACCCGCCAGCGCCGCCACCCCGGAGCCGAACGCCACCGGCTCCCGCGCCTGCCGCCGCCAGTAGACCCCGTCCATCACCTCGCCCGCGGGCCACACCGCGCCGGTCACGTTGCTCACCAGCGCCGCCCTGGGCGCCGCGGCCTCGACCCCCTCCAGCGATCCCTCCAGCTCCTCCAGGACCGGCTCCATCAGCCCGCTGTGGAACCCGTGGCTCACCCGCAGCCGCTCGGCGCGGATGCCAGCGTCCGCGCACCGCTCCAACGCCGCGGCCACCGCCGCCGCCGGCCCGCTCACCACCTGGTGCCCGCCGTTGTACGCCGCCAAGCACAGGCCCTCGCCCCCCGCGGCCCCGTTCACCGCCGCCGCCAGCGTCTCCACCCGCGCCGCGGGCGCGAACACCGCGGCCATGGCGCCCGCCTCCGGTCCCTCCGCCGGCAACGATCCCATCAGCTCGCCGCGCCGCGCCGCGAAACGCAGCCCCTCCTCCAGCGAGAACACCCCGGCCGCATGCGCCGCGGCGATCTCCCCCACGCTGTGCCCCAGCACCGCCGACGGCCTCACCCCCACGCTCGCCCACAACGCCGTCAGGCCCGCCTCCAGCGCGTAAAGCGCCGGCTGCGTCCAGCGCGTGTCGTCCAACGATCCGGCGCTCCCCGCGTCCCCGAACATCACCCCCAGGAGCGACTCCCCCCGCAGTGCCGCGACCACGGTGTCGCACCGGTCCAGGACGGCCCGGAACACCGGCTCGCGGTCGTACAACTCCCGCCCCATCCCCACCCACTGGCTCCCCTGACCGGTGAACAGGAACCCCACCTTCGGCTCCGGCCCGGTCCGCGGCCAGACCGCGGCCTCCTCCCCGCTCCCCGACGCCAGCTCTGCGAGCTTCTCCCGCAACTCTCCCGCGTCGCCGAACGTCACCCCGGCCCGACGCCGGTGATGGCTCCGTCCGACCCCGGCCGTCCACGCCACGTCCGCCAGCCACTCGCCGGCGACGGCGCCCGGGTCGCCGTCGCCGGCCGGAGACGGCCCGCGCTCCTCCAGCCAGTCCGCATAGCGTCCGGCAAGCGCCCGCAGCGCCTCCGCGGTGTGCCCGGACAACGGCAGCAGCCGCCGCTCCCGCGCCGCGGGGACAGCGCCGGTTGCCGCCGCCGGCCGCAGCTCCGCTACTCCCTCCGGCCATTCCACCGCCACCGCGGGCCCCGAGGCCGCGCCGTCGCGCGGCGCCGCCGGACTCCGGCCCGCGGCGGAATCGGCATCGCCGGCCTCCGCGTCCGCGCCGTATGCCTCCACCACCACGTGCGCGTTGGTGCCCGAAAACCCGAACGAGCTGACCCCTGTGCGCGCCGGGCGCCCGGCGCCCGACGGCCAGTCCTCGGCCTCGGACACCACCCGCACCGGCAGCCGCGCCCAGTCCACGTGCGGGTTCGGCTCCCGGTAGTGCAGGCTCCCGGGAATCACCCCGTGCGCCATCGACAGCACCGCCTTGATCAGGCCCGCCACTCCCGCGGCCGCCTCCAGGTGCCCGATGTTCGTCTTCACCGTCCCCAGCAGCAGCGGACGCCCGGCGTCGCGGCCGGCGCCATAGGCCGCGGCCGCGGCGCGCACCTCGATGGGGTCGCCCAGCTCCGTGCCGCTGCCGTGCGCCTCCAGGTAGTCCACGTCCCGGGGCTCCAGCCCCGCGCGCGCCAGCGCCTCCGCGATCACACGCTCCTGCGCCGAACCGTTGGGAACCGTCAACCCCGCGCTCGCCCCGTCGTGGTTCACCGCGGAGCCGACGATGACCCCCCAGATGCGGTCCCCGTCCGCCTCCGCGTCCCGCAGCCGCTTCAACACCACCACGCCGCAGCCCTCGCCCCGCACGTATCCGTCCGCGGACGCGTCGAAGGTCTTGCAGCGTCCTTCCGGCGACAGCATCCCGCCGTTGCGGAGCGACTCGGTCATGGCCGCGGACAGCAGCACGTTCACCCCGCCCGCCAGAGCCAAGTCCGCCTCCCCGCGCTGCAGGGCCGACGCGGCCTGGTGCAGCGCCACCAGGGACGACGAGCACGCCGTGTCCACCGCCATCGCGGGACCCTCCAGGCCCAGCGTGAAAGCGATCCGGCCGATGGCCGTGCTGCCGCCGTTTCCCGACTCGACGTACAGGCTGGCGGAATCCACCCCGCTGGCCGCCACCAGTTCCCGGTAGTCCTGGGAGGTGATCCCCGCGTACACCCCCGTGCGGCTCCCCTTGAGGCGCCCGGCGTCGATTCCCGCGGACTCCAGCGCCTCCCAGCTCGTCTCCAGCAGCAACCGCTGTTGAGGGTCCAGGACGTACGCCTCCACCGGGGCGATGCGGAAAAAGTCCGCGTCGAACAGGTCCACGCCTTCGATGAAGCCTCCCCACGACCCGTCGTCCGGGACGTCCCCGTAGAGTCCTGCCGCGGGACCGCCCACCGGGCTGACACGACTCTCGGTGACCACGTCCCCGCCCGACTCCAGCAGCCGCCAGAACCCCTCCAGGCCGCCGCCGCCGGGAAAACGGCACGCCATGCCCACGACCGCGATCCTGTCGTCCCCGCGCGGCAACAACGCGCGCCGCGCCGGCGCCGCCGGGGCGTCGAGGAACCCCAATTCCTCCGCCAGATGCCGCGCCAACGCCGCCGGACTGCCGTGGTCGAACACCACCGTGCCCGGCAGCACCGCGACGCCCGCCAATCCCCGGTTGAGACGGTTCCGCAACTCCGCGGCGGTCAACGAGTCCATCCCCAGGTCAAAAAAGCCCACCTCCGCGTCCGGCAACGCCGGGGTCTGCAACACCCCCTGCAACTCCCGCTGCACGAACTCCAGCAGCATCCCTTCCCGCTCCGGCTCCCGCGCCTCCCGCAGCCGGTCCATCAGGTCCCGTCCCGGCTCCGGGCCGCCGCCCGCGGCCGCGGCCACCAGCTCCTCCAGCAACGGCGGCGCCTCCTTCACGCGCTCTCCGTACAACCGCCAGTCCACCGACGCCGCCACGCTGGTGGCCGCTCCGGCGCGCAACACCCGGTCCAACGCCTCCAGACCCTGTTGCGCCGTCATCCAGCCCATTCCGGCAGCCGCCAACCGCTTGGCGATCTGATCCCGCTGCTCTTCCGCCTCCCCCGTCCCCGACCACGCTCCCCACGCGATGGACTGCCCCGCCAGTCCCGACGCCCGGCGGTGCCGGGCCAACTGGTCCAGGAACGCATTGGCCGCGGCGTAGTTCGCCTGTCCGGGATTGCCCAGCACTCCCATCAGGCTCGTGAACAGCACGAACAGGTCCAGCTCCCGCTCCGCGGTCGCCCGGTGCAGGCGCCACGCCCCCAGGACCTTCGGCCACAGCACCCGCTCGAACCGGCTCCAGTCCTGGTTCAGGACCGATGCGTCCGACAACACCCCGACGCTGTGAAACACCCCCGCCAACCGGGGCATCTCCCCTTCCACGCGCTCCAGCATCGCCGCCACCGCGGCCTCGTCGGTCACGTCCGCCAGCTCCACCCGCACGTCCACCCCCCTCCCGCGCAGCCCTTCCACCACCGCCTTGGCCGGCTCTCCCGGCTCCCGCCGGCCGTTCAGCACCAGGCTCCGCGCGCCGCGGTCCGCCAGCCACCCGGCCAACTCCAGGCCGATGCCTCCCAGCCCTCCGGTCACCAGGTACGTGCCGTCCTCCCGCAGCCCGCCCGGCGACGGCGCCACGCTCTCCAACGGACCGTCCGCCTCCGGCGCCGGCCGCCCGTCCGCCTGCTCGGGCAACGCCGGCCGCACAACCCCGCGCACCAGGCGCAACACCCGTCGGCCGCCGCGATACGCCACCTCCGTCTCCCGGTCCGGGCGCAGCAACTCCTCCACCAGAGCCTCGAACCCGCTCTCCTCCTCCGGGTCCAAATCCACCAACCGGGGCTTTACCTGCCCCGCCTCCAGCACCAGCGTCTTCCCCAGCCCCCACAGCGCCGCTCCCGCCAACTCGCCCGCCCGCTCCTCCGCCACCACCTGCGCCCCGCGCGTCACCAGCCACAGCCCCGCGGCCGGCTCCACCCCGGCGTCCAGCAGCCCTTGCGCCAGCGCCAGCGCGCTCCCGGTCCCGCGCTCCACGTCCTCCGCCATCTCCGCCGCGGCCGCGCCGCACCCGTGACCCGACAACGCTCCGAGATGCACCACGCCCCGCAACCCCTCCTGCGACAACCCCTCCAGCAGTCCCCGCCATCCCTTCCGGCTCGAGGTCGCCAGCCGCACCACGTCCGCTCCTGACGCCTCATCTACCTCCACCCCCTCGTCCGCCACCGCCACCACGCGCTGATTCCGCGCCGCCAGCTCTCCCGCCAGCTCCATCCCCTCGCCCTCATGGTCCAACGCCACCACCCACAGCCCCGGCGCCGCTTCCGCCTCGGCCACCCCCTGCCGCGGCTCGCCCGCGGACGCGGCCTCGCGCCAGACCGGCGTGTACAGCAGTTCCTCCGCGCGCCTTGCCACCGACGGGAACTCGGGCGCGGTTGCATCCGCCCAGTACCGCTGCCGCTGGAAGGGATACCCCGGCAACGACACCCGGCGGCGCTCCTCTCCCACGAACAGGCCCGCGAAGCCCACCTCCAACCCGGCCGCATACGCCCCCGCCACCGCCTCCACGAAACCGCCGTCCGACGTTCCCCCGACGCCATCCTCACCCTTGCCTCTCAGACTCGGCACCACCACCGGCCCCCCAGCCCCCGAGCCCGAAGGCGCCGCGGCGCCGTTGACCTCTCCCACCGGCCACGCCAATGCCGCCATCGCGCCCAGCACCGGCCCCGGCCCCAACTCCACCAGCACCTCCACCCCCATCTCCGACAACGCCGCCACCCCGGCCCCGAACGCCACCGGCTCCCGCGCGTGACGCCGCCAGTACGCCCCGTCCATCAACTCTCCCGCTCCCATCACCCGCCCGGTCAAGTTGCTCACCAAATCCACCCCGGGCGCCGATACACCCACCCCCTCCAGCAACCCCTCCAACTCCTCCAGAACCGGCTCCATCAGCACGCTGTGGAACCCGTGGCTCACACGCAACCGCGCCGCGCGTATCCCGCTCCCCTCACATTGCTCCAGCAGAGCCTCCACGGCCCCGGCCGCTCCGCTCACCACCTGGTGCGCTCCGTTGTACGCCCCTACGCTCAGCCAATCCTCTCCACCCTTCGTCCCGTTCACCGCCGCCACCAGCTCCTCCACTCCCCCCGCCGTCGTGAACACCGCGGCCATCGCTCCTGCCCTCGGCCCCGACACCGGCAAATTCCTCATCAACTCTCCGCGCCGCGCCGCAAACCGCACCCCTTCCTCCAGCGTCCAAACCCCCGCCGCATACGCCGCCGCTATCTCCCCAACGCTGTGGCCCAGCACCGCCGACGGCCTCACACCCATGCTCGCCCACAACTCGCACAACCCTGCCTCCAGCGCGTACAACCCGGGCTGCGTCCACCGCGTGTCGTCCAGAGACCCCTCGGCTCCCTCCTCCCCGAACATCACCTCCAGCAGCGACTCCCCGCGAAGCTCACGCACCGCGGCCTCGCACCGGTCCAGGACCCCGCGGAACACCGGCTCCCGCTCGTACAGCCCGCGGCCCATCCCCGCCCACTGGCTCCCCTGGCCCGTGAACAGAAAGCCCACCTTCGGCGCCTCCTCGCTCTCCCGCGCCGCCCTCGATCCCGCCGACACCCCCGGCGCGCTCCTCCCCTCCGCCAGCTCCGCCAGCTTCCCGCGCAACTCCTCGGCACCCGCAAACGTGACCCCCGCCCGATGCCCGTGGTGGCTCCGTCCCACCCCGGCCGTCCACGCCATGTCCGCCAACCTCTCCCGCCCGGACAAATCCCCATCCTCGACACCCTCGTCCGTCCACGGCCCTTGCTCCTCCAGCCACTCCACGTAACGACCCGCCAACTCCCGCACCGCCCCCTCCGTCCGGCCCGACAACGCCAGCAGCCGGCGCTCCCGTGCCTCACACTCATCACCACCCTCCGGCCCTTCCTCCACGAGCCCGTCCGGCGATCCCACCGGCACCGCCCGCCCGGAACCCGTCAGCCCTTTCCCCTGCTCCGACGCGTCTCCATACCCCTCCACCACCACGTGCGCGTTGGTCCCCGAAAACCCGAACGAACTCACCCCCGCCCGCGCCGGCGCCCCCTCCCGCACCGGCCACTCCTCCTGCTCCGACACCACCCGCACCGGCAGCCCCGCCCAGTCCACGTGCGGATTCGGCTCCCGAAAATGCAGGCTCTTGGGGATCACCCCGTGCGCCATCGACAGCACCACCTTGATCAGCCCCGCCACCCCGGCAGCCGCCTCCAGGTGTCCCACGTTGGTCTTGGCCGACCCCAGCAGCAGCGGACGCTCCGGCTCGCGGCCCGCGCCATACGCCGCGGCCGCGGCATTCACCTCGATCGGGTCCCCCAGCTCCGTCCCGGTCCCGTGGGCCTCCAGGTAGTCCACCTCCGCGGGCGACAGACCCGCCTGCGCCAACGCCGTCCCGATCACACGCTCCTGAGCCGGCCCGCTCGGCACCGTCAGCCCCGCGCTCGCGCCGTCGTGGTTCACCGCCGACCCACGGATCACGGCCCAGATCCGGTCCCCGTCCGCCTCCGCGTCCCGCAGCCGCTTCAGCACCACCACCCCGCAGCCCTCGCCGCGGACGTACCCGTTCGCCGACGCGTCGAACGTCTTGCAGCGCCCGTCCGGAGACAGCATCCCGCCGCGCCGGAACGACTCCGTCACCGCCGGCGACAGCATCACGTGCACCCCGCCCGCCAGCGCCAGGTCGGCGTCGCCCCGCTGCAATCCCAGCACCGCCTGGTGCACCGCCACCAGCGACGACGAGCACGCCGTGTCCACCGCCAGCACCGGTCCCTCCAGCCCCAGCACGAACGCCACCCGGCCGATGGCGGTGCTGCCGCTGGCCCCGGTGGCCGCGTACATGGCCAGCGCGTCCTCCCCACCCGCGGCCGACAACATGTCCCAGTAGTCGTGGCTCGATATCCCGGCGTACACTCCGGTGCGGCTGCCCTTGAGCCGCGCCGCGTCCGTAGCCGCCGACTCCAGCGCCTGCCAGCTCGTCTCCAGCAGCAACCGCTGCTGCGGGTCCAGCAGCCGCGCCTCCACCGGCGCTATACGGAAGAACTCGGCGTCGAAGAGGTCCAGCCCCTCGATGAAACCGCCCCACCGGTTCGACCCCTCGGCCAGCGCCGCGCTCCAGGGCGTTACCGCGGAAGACCCGGGGAGCCGGTCACGCCCCTCCGTGACCGCATCCCCGCCGGACTCCAGCAGCCGCCAGAACGCTGCCAGGTCCCCGCCGCCGGGGAAACGGCACGCCATCCCCACCACCGCCACCTCTTCGTCGCCGCCCGGCGCCGGCGCCCGGTGCGCCGGTTCCGCCGGCGCATCGAGAACCCCCAGTTGCTCCGCCAGGTGACGGGCCAGAAGCTCGCAACTGGCGTAGTCGAAGGCCACGGTGCTCGGCGCGGAATACACCCCCGCCAGACCCCGGTTCAGGCCGGTCTGGAACTTGACCGCCATCAACGAGTCCATGCCGAGGTCGAAGAACCCCACCCCGGCCGCGGGCAGGGACGGAAGCCCCAACACCGCCTGCAGCTCCCGCCGCACGAATCCGAGCAGCAGCTCCTCCCGATCCGACGCCCGCGCTTGCCGCAACCGCTCCAACAGGCCGGCCGGCGGCTCTGCGGCGCCGTCGCCAACGCCCGCGGCCAGCCGCGCCGGCCCCCCGCCAGCGCCCGCCCCGAGCCGCGACTCGCCGTCCTCCGGCAGCCCCGGACCGGCCTCCGCGCCGACCAGGCGCAATACCCGCCGGCCGCCGCCTCGGTGCGCCACCCGCGTCTCCCCGTCCGGGTGCAGCAACTCGTCCACCAACCCGCCGATGCCGGCGTCCGCGGCCGGGTCCAGGTCCACCATCCGCAGCCGCGACGGCCCGGCCTCCTGCGCCAGCGTCTGCCCCAAACCCCACAACGCCGCGCCGGACAACTGCCCGCCGGTCTCCCGCTCCACCACCTGCCCGCCGCGCGTCACCAGGAACAACCCCGCGGACGGCTCCGCGCCGGCGTCCGCCAACCCCTGCGCCAGCGCCAGCGCGCTGCCGACGAGGCGTTCCACGTCCGCCGCCGGCCCGGCCGCGTCCGCGCTTCCGCCGTGTCCCGACAACGCCGCCAGATGCACCACCCCGCGCAACGGCGCCCCGGACAGCCCCGCCAGCAGTCCGCACCAGCCGTCCCGGCTCGACGTGTCCAGCCGCGCCGAGGCCACGCCCGCCGCCGTCGGATCCCCGGCCTCTCCCGCGGACTCGTCCAGCGCCACCACCACCCGCTGGTTGCGCTCCGCCAGCCGCCGCGCCAACTCCAAGCCCTCGCCGCCCTCGTCCGGGGCCACCACCCACAACCCCTCCGGCTCCTCCAACTCCGCGGGCCCGCGCGCAACCACCACGCCCTGCCACGCGCCTTCTTCCGCCAGCCCCGCCACCGTCATCTCCCCGAACCCGGCGTCCCCGAGCGCCCGCCGCCACTCACCCGCCCCCATCAACGGGTAGTCTTCACGATATCCGTCCGCTCCCTCCCGGAACCGCCACCAGCCCTCCAACGGACTGAACGCCACGTCCAGCCACCCCTGCGGCTCCATGCCCTCCAGCGCCACCAGCAAACCGTCCGGCGCCAGCAACCGGCGGCAATGCGCCAGCGTCTCCCTCAGGTCCCGCGTCGCGTGCAGCACGTTCGCCGCCACCACCAGGTCGTACCCGTGCGCGGGGAATCCCTGTTCCACCGGGTCCCGCTCGACGTCCAGCTCCCGGTATTCCAGCGGATCGCCGTTGCCGAACCGCTCCTGCGCCGCGGGGAAGAATCCCGCGGATACGTCGGTGAAGGCGTACTCGTACCGCCCCTCCGGCAGCGCCGCCAGGACCCAATCCGTCGTGCCTCCGGTGCCCGCTCCCAGCTCCAGGACGCGCAACCGGCGCCCCGCGGGCAGCTCCGAGACCGCCGCACCCGCCACCGCCCCTGCCAACCGGCTCACCGCGCGCATCGCCGGCGCTTCCCGGTACAGCTCCGCGGCGTTCGGCCTCGCCTCGCCAAACAGGAGACCCACCAGCGACGACCGCCCGCGCAGGACCTCCGCCAGCGAACCCGCGCAACGCGACAGCAGGGCCAGCTCGACGGCCATCGCGGGGCGACGCTCCGCCAGCGCCGCGGCGAGGCCGTCCGGGTCCGCCAGCGCGCCGTCCGCCAACCCTTCCTCCGAACCCGATACCGCGCGCCACATGGAACCGTCCGGGCCGCCCGCCGCCGGCGCCAGGACTCCCGCGGCCGCCGCCAGCCTCAACAGCCGGCCGAAAGCCGCGGAGTGGTCCGGAACCACTTCCAGGCGGCGCCGCAACGCCTCCGTCTCCACCTCCTCGCCGCGCTCCCGCCGCCACCCCAACGCGTCCAACGTCGCCAACGCATACCCGCGGGACACCCGTTCCAGGTCGCCGGCCAACGCCGCGGCCTCCGGCAGCGACAACCCTTCCGCCCCCAGGTGTTCTTCAATTCCGCCCGCCGCGGCCGCCGCGGCTTCGGGAGACAGCAGGAACGCCGCCGGCTGCGGTCCGCAATTCTCCGCCTCCCGCCACACCTGCGTGTACGGGAGATCGTCAGCGCGGCCCCCGACCGGATGCCGGTCCACGCCCCGGCGCACCTCGTGCGCCGCGTCCACCCAGTACCGCCGCCGCTGGAACGGATAACCCGGCAACGTCACCCGCCGGCGCGCCTCGCCGACGAACAATCCCTCGAAGCTCAGGCTCAAACCCGCCTCGTAGGCGCCCGCGGCCGCTTCCGCGAACCCCCCGCCGCCGCCCTGTTCCGGCGGCCTCAGGCTCGGCAGCACCAGCGGTCTTCCGGGCCGCGTGCCCGGCGATTCCCCGGAAGACCCGGCCGCTTCACCCGCCTCCTCTCCCGGCCAGGCCAGCAATGCCATGGGCCCCAGCACCGGCCGCGGCCCCACCTCCACCAGCACGTCCACCCCGGACTCCGCCAGCGCCCGCACCCCCGCGGCGAACGCCACCGGCTCCCGCGCGTGCCGCCGCCAGTACGCCCCGTCCAGCGCCTCTCCCGGCGCCGCCATCCGGCCGGTCACGTTGCTCGCCAGGGGCACCCGCGGCGGCGACGCCTGCAAGTCCTCGGCCGCCTGTTCCAACTCGTCCAGGACCGGCTCCATCAAGCCGCTGTGGAACGCGTGGCTCACCCGAAGACGCTCCGCCCGCACCCCTTCCGACCGGCAACGCTCCAGCGCCGCGACCACGGCGTCCGCGGCCCCGCTCACGACCTGGTGCCCGCCGTTGTACGCGGCCACGCTCAGTTCCGGCGCCGCGCCGTCCCGGTTCAACTCCGCCACCAGACCCGACACCCAATCCGCCGGGCCGAACACTGCGGCCATGGCGCCCGCCTCGCTCACCGACCCCATCAACCCGCCGCGCACCGCGGCAAACCGCGCCCCGGCCTCCAGCGTGAACGCGCCGGCGGCGTAGGCCGCGGCGATCTCTCCCACGCTGTGGCCCAGCACCGCCGACGGCCTCACCCCGACGCTCCGCCACAGCTCCAGCAGACCCGCCTCCAGCGCGTACAGGGCCGGCTGCGTCCAGCGCGTGTCCGCCAGATCGTCCCCGCGCCCCGGCTCGAACATCACCTCCAGCAACGACTCCCCGCGCAGGCCGCGCACCTCCGCCTCGCACCGGTCCAGCACCGCCCGGAACACGGGTTCGCTCTCGTAGAGGTCCCGGCCCATGCCCGGCCACTGGCTCCCCTGTCCGGTGAAAAGAAACCCCACCCGCGCTCCGCCCGCCGATCCCGACGCCGCCGAGGCCGCATCCACGCCGCCCGCCAGCGCCGCCAGCTTCTCGCGCAACTCCTCGACGCCGCCGAACGTCACCCGCGCGCGCAAGCCGCGGTGGCTCCGGCCTACCGCGGCCGTCCACGCCACGTCCCCCAGCCAGTCCGTCCCGCCCGGACCCGGACTCCCCCCGGCAGGGTCGGAGGTGGACTGCGTACTTTCGTCCAGCCACTCCAGATAGCGGCCCGCCAGCGCCCGCAGCCCGTCTTCGGTCCGGCCCGACAACGGCAGCAGACGCCTTCCCCGCGAGGCCGCCCGCGCTTCACCCCCCTCGGGGCGCAGGCGCGCGACCTCTTCCGGCCAGCTCACCTCCACCGCCGGTCCCGCCGCCAGCAGGAACCCGGCCGCCTCCGACGCCCTTCCGTATCCCTCCACCACCATGTGAGCGTTGGTCCCCGCGTAACCGAACGAGCTGATCCCCGCCCGCCGCGGACGACCCTCCCGCACCGGCCACGCCTCTCCGTCCGGCGCCACCCGCACCGGCAGAAGTTCCCACTCTACGCGCGGGGTCGGCGTGCGAAGATGCAGGTGCTTCGGAACCACCCCGTGCGCCATCGACAGCACCACCTTGATCAATCCCGCTGCCCCGGCCGCAGCCTCCAGGTGTCCGATGTTGGTCTTCACCGATCCCATCAGGAGAGGACGCCCGGGGTCGCGCCCCGCGCCATACGCCGTCGCCGCCGCGCGGATCTCGATCGGGTCGCCCAACTCCGTCCCGGTCCCGTGCGCCTCCAGGTAGTCCACCTCCGAGGGCGCCAGCCCCGCCCGCGCCAGCGCGCCCTCGATCACGCGTTCTTGCGCCGACCTGTTCGGCGCCGCCAAGCCCGCGCTGGCCCCGTCCTGGTTCACCGCCGACCCCCGGATCACGGCCCATATCCGGTCACCCGAAGCCTCCGCGTCCCGCAACCGCTTCAGCACCAGCATCCCGCAGCCCTCGCCCCGCACGATCCCGTTGGCGGACACGTCGAACGTCTTGCAGCGCCCGTCCGGGGACAGCACCCCGCCGCTCCTGAACGCCGCGGTCAACGCCGGCGACAGCATCACGTTCACCCCGCCCGCCAACGCCAAGTCCGTCTCCCCCCACTGCAAGGCCGTCACCGCCTGGTGCACCGCCACAAGCGAGGACGAGCTGGCCGTATCCACCGCCAGCGCCGGCCCCGCCAGCCCCAGCGCAAAGGCGATCCGGCCCGCCGCGGTGCTCATGCTCGCGCCCGTCGCCATGTACAGGCTCTCCGAGTCCTCCCCCCCGCAGGCCAACAGCAAATCCCAGTAATCGTGGCTCGATATCCCCGTGTACACTCCGGTCCGGCTTCCCCGGAGGCCTTCGGGGTCAATCCCCGCCCATTCCAGGGCCTCCCAGGTGGTCTCCAGCAACAGCCGCTGCTGCGGGTCCATCAGCCGCGCCTCCACCGGCGCAATGCGGAAGAACTCCGCGTCGAACAGATCCACCCCCCCGATGTAGCCGCCCGGTCCCATCGTCCCCACGTCAGCCCACACCCGTCCCAGCCGCTCCTCCAGGTCGCCTCCGCGACCCGGACTCACTCCATCGCCGCCGCTTTCCAGCAACCGCCAGAATCCCGGCAATCCTCCGCCGCCGGGAAAACGGCACGACATCCCGACGATGGCTATGGGCTCCGCCGCCGGCGCCCTGTTGCGCTCCTCCGATGCCCGGTCCGGCCCGCCGCTCAGGTACGCCGCCAGCCTCCGGATGGTCGGGTGATCGTAGATTTCGCTGGCGTCGAACCTCGCCCCCAGACGCTCCTCTATCTCCGCGGCCACCTGGGCCGCGCGCAGCGAGTCGATCCCCAACTCCGCCAGTTCCCGGTCCAGACCCACCTCGCCGGACGGCAGACCCGCGGCCTCCGCGATCCGTGACCGCAGCCACGCCTCCAACGTTCTCGGGTCAGTCCTGTCGGCACTCATCTCGGTCTCCCTCGCGAGCAGATACCGGCTGACAAAATCTGAACAAATTCATACATATCGAGAAGATACCGCCATTATACCCCAATCTTGAAGCACAACCGAACACAATTCATAACAATATTCAAAAATACAATATCTAAAATGATATGGTTCAGTCGCCCGGGCGCTGCCAACGGTCCACTTCGGCCAGTCCTCCGGACAGGAACAGGGTCCGGGCGCGCGTTCTTTCAATCTTGCCCGACGACGTGCGGGGCAGGGTCGCCGGCTTGATCAGCACCACCGCGTAGGGCTCCACCTCGTGGTCGCGGGCGATGGCGCGCCGCATGGCGTCGCAGGCGGCGCCGGTGTCCCCGCGGCGCAGGCCGGCGCGGTCGAGTTCCTGGATGACCACCACCCGCTCCTCGCCCTCGGCCAGAGCGCCGTCCGGCGCCGCGGCGCGGCCCTGCAGGTCCACCACGACGCCGAAGGCCGCGGCCCGGTCCCGCTTCAGGCCCGGGCAGGCTTCCGCCACGCTCTCCTCCAGGTCCTGGGCGTAGTGGTTGCGCCCGCGGACGATGATCATTTCCTTGAAACGGCCCAGCAGACGCAACTCCCCGCCAATCAACGCGCCCTTGTCTCCGGTGCGCAGCCAGGGCCCGCTGCCGGGCTCTTCCGCGAGCCGGGCGCCGAAGGCGGCCTCGGTCTCCTCGGCGCGATGCCAATAACCCCCGGCTACGGAGGGTCCCGACAGCCAGACTTCCCCCGTCTCTCCTGCGGCGCACTCGACCGCGGTGTCGGGATCGACGATCTTCAATGCATGATCGTCCACGATGGAACCGCAGCCGACCGCTCCGCCGGACGCGTCCCTTGGCTCGCCTGGCTCGCCGCCGCCCGCGGGCCCGTTGTCGCGGCTCGCGGTTTCGGCGGGCGCGGACGGCTTGACGCGCCGCGTCCGGGCCGTGGCGATCAGCGTGAACTCGGCCAGGCCGAAACACGGCGAGAGGCTTTCGGCCACGAAGCCGTACGGGGCGAAACGGTCGGCAAACCGTTGGAGCGTTGCCGCGCGGACGATTTCCGAAGCGTTGCCGGCGAAAGACCAGCAGGACAGGTCGAGTCCGTCGCCGTGCACGGCCGGATCGAAGGCCGACGCGCATAGGTCATAGGCGAAGTTCGGAGCGTACGAGAAAGTCCCCCGCACCCTGGAGATGGTGCGGAGCCAGGACATGGGCCGCTGCGCAAACGCGGTCGGGGCCATCATGTAGCACGGGAAGCCGCTGAAGAGCGGCTGCAACATCCCCCCCACCAAGCCCATGTCGTGGAACAGCGGCAGCCAGAAGACGCCGACGTCCGTTTCGTCCAGGCGGAGCCGGTCCTGGAGGGCCTTGAGCTGCGCCAGGGCGGCGGCATGGCTGACCATCACCCCCTTCGGTCTTCCGGTGGTGCCCGAGGTGTACTGCAGGTAGGTCAGGTCGGCGGCGCCGATGCCGGGGGCGCGGCCGGAGGAATCCGCGGCGGCAGCGCCGTCCAGGGAGTCAACCGCGATCAGGGGCGGGAGCGGAACGGCCGCGGCCGGGCCGCCGGAGCGGGACAGGTCCATCAGCCGGCCCGTCGCCTTCTCCGGAGTCAGGATGGCGGACGCGCCGGCGTCTTCGATGATGGCCCTGAGCCGGCCCATGTGCTGGACGTTGCGCGGCGGATACACCGGCACCGCCACGAGACCGGCAAGCTGGCAGGCAAAGAACGATACGATGTAGTCAAGCCCCGGCGGGCACAGGATCAGGGCACGGTCGCGCCGGCGGCAGCGCGCCTTCAGCGCATCCGCAGCCGCCTGCGAGCGGGCCAGCAGGCCGCGGTACGTCAGCTCTTCCTCGTCGGGTTCGTCCAGGCGCCAGGACTGGAACACGAAGGCGGTCCGGTCCGGGGTCGCCGCCGCCCGATACCGGAGCAGGTCACCGAGTGTGGCGATCTCCCTGGTAGGCATCGTCCACCCTTCCGACACCGGCGGGCGGGCACCGGTCCGCCCGGTCCGGTGACTCGAATCTCACGCACCCACAAGTCAACAAGCTATCGTAGTTATTGGAGAAAGCAACAGAACGGGAGGGATTTGCGCGAGGCACACCAAAGACGGGCGTCCGGTGATCAACTTGCTTTCCGAGAGGATCTTCCTGTAAGTTGCGGCGCAGGTTTCAGCTTGTCGGAGTAGTGCTCATGGAAACGGAGGCAGTCCAGGCATGATCCAGCGGCTAAGAGCAACCAATATTGGGCCGGTCACCGAAGCGGATATCCAGCTCGGTGACGTTACAATATTCGTAGGGCCGCAGGCGACCGGAAAAAGCATCTTCCTCCAACTTCTGAAATTGCTCTTGGACAGACCTGCGATTCACAAAACCATGCAGCGTTTTGGTTTGGCGCAGCGGGGTTATGCGAGCAATTTCTTCGATCTTTATTTCGGTGAAGGAATGGCGTCCATTTGGTCCAAGGACAACAGCCGATTGTTTCTCGGCCGAGCACATAAGACAACCGATCTCTTGACCTACACACGCCCAAGTCGATCCGATGCTCCGGAGAAACTGTTCTACATTCCCGCGCAGCGGGTGATGAGCTTACGCGACGGAATGACCCGTCCGTTCACGGAGTACCGGGCCGGCGATCCGTTCGTCCTGCGGGACTTCAGCGAAAAACTCCATGGCATCGTGCAAAACGAAATAGGTCTCGATGAAGGTGTCTTTCCGCGTCGACAACGTTTGGCGAAAACCCTGCGAGTACCGTTGGACAGACACATTTTCGGCGGTTTCGAGTTGCGCACCGATACGTCGGGACACCAAGGCCGGCTTGTTCTGAACCGAAGTATGGTTCAGGCCTTGCCATACCTCGTATGGTCAGCCGGGCAGCGTGAATTCGTGCCGCTGTTGCTCGGGCTGTATTGGCTCTTGCCACCGTCGAAAGTGTCGCGACGCGACGATCTTGAGTGGGTTGTGATCGAGGAACCGGAAACGGGGCTGCATCCGAACGGAATCGGCGCTGTCCTCAATCTTATCATGGAGTTGCGGTTGCGTGGATACCGCATCTGCATCTCTACCCATTCGCCCCATGTCCTTGACGTCGTTTGGGCGCTACGCTTCTTCCAGGAGAACGGCGGACAGACCAGGGATGTCCTGAAGCTTCTTGGCTTGGCCTCCAACAAGAAGACGAAAGAACTTGCTGGGTCTGCTCTAGAGAGCGCGTTCAGAACCTACTATTTCAAACGCGACGGCATTGTTCACGACATATCGGACCTCGATCCCGGATCGGACAACATCGCCGAAGGAGGATGGGGTGGACTCACCGAATTCTCCGGCAAGGTTGGGGATGTAGTCGCCGAAGTCGCAACCCGCAGGTCGGCCGAAACGTCATGACCTTCAAGGCGGCTGTTGAAACCGCGCCTTCCCCAGTGAACGAGGCCTATCGTGCCGGGAAACAGGCTTTGGCGAAGTATAGCAGCCGTGTGACATGCCCAGATGCACGGCGGCTGACCGGGAGTATAGATCTTGATTCAGCACTCCAGAAAACGCCAGCCCACGCCGCTAAACCGCGGTGGGATTACGGTCTCGGCTATAAGCCAACACACGGGAAGGAGCAGGCAATCTGGGTCGAAGTTCATTCGGCGACGACAAGTGAAGTTTCTGCTGTTCTCAAGAAGCTCCAATGGCTGAAAGACTGGTTGAATGGCGAGGCGCCGGAACTCCGACGGCTGACCGATTTCGCCAGCGACAATCGCCGTTTCGTGTGGATTGCCAGTTCGAGTATCACAATTTCCCGTAATTCCCCTCAAGCCCGGCGACTCAGTCAAAGTGGTCTCCCGAAGGTACAGCGGCACCTCCTGTTGCCTTGACTACCTCACGTCCTCGGTCCAACCGAAGTCGTCCAGGATGGAATACAGCACAGGCACCAGGAACAGCACCTGGAACGTGGACGCGGCCAAGCCGAAAGCGAGGCTGGTCACCAGCGGGATCAGCACCTGGGCCTGGAGGCTGGTCTCCGTGAGGAGCGGAAGCACCCCCGCCACCGTGGTCAGCGAGGTCAGCAGGATGGCGCGAAAGCGCTGCCGGGCGGCGCGCCGCGAGGCGGCCTCCGCGGACTCGCCGCCGCGGCGGTGGATCTTGATGAAGGCCACCAGCACGATGGCGTTGTTGACCACCACACCCGCAAGGGAGACGTACCCCACCAGGCTGGGCATGGAAAGCTCCAGGTCCAGGGCAAGATGCCCGACGACCACCCCCAGGAGGCCCACGGGAATGGAGGCCATGACCACCAGGGGTTCGATGTAGCTGCGGAACTGGAAGCTCAGCAGGAGGAAGATGGCGGCCAGCCCGACCAGGAAGTTGCGCCCCAGCGACGACCCGGTCTCCTCCGACTGGCGCGCCTGACCCTCGAGCCCCACGCTGACGCCCGGGTACCGGGCCAGAAGCCCGGGCAGAAACCGCGCCTTCGTATCGTCGAGAACCTCCGCGGCATTGGCCCTCGTAGAATCCCGCTCACCCTGGACGGTCACCGCGCGGCGGCCGTTGATGCGGTGAATGCGGCCATAGCCCCGCTCGGAGGTCAGCGTGGCCACCGTGTGCAACGGCACCTGCTCTCCGCCCGGCAGGGTGACGGTGAAGCGCCCGAGGTCGGCGAGGCTGTCCCGGTCGCGGCCGGACAAACGGATGTCGATCTCGTAGTCCTCCGCCCCGACCTGGAACTCGCCGGCGCGGCGGCCGTAGAACGCCGCCCGAAGCTGCCGCGCCACCTCGGACGCGGTGAGCCCCAAGACCAGGGCGCCCTCCCGCAGCCGCACGCGCAGCTCCGGCTTGCCGAGGCGCAGGTCGTCGGAGAGATCGAGCAGGCCGTCATAACCGCGGAGCCACTCCAACAACTCCCCGGAAGCGGCCTTCAGCGCTTCCACGTCGTCCCCCAGCAGACGGAGGTCGATGGGCCTCGCGGAGACCGGGTTGCGCGGCTCCCCGAAGCTCAGCGCAACCATGTCCGGCGGCATCCCCACCTCGTCCCGCCACCGGCCGGCGATCTCGTCCAGCGACGCATAGCGTGACTCGGGCCCCACCAAGTCCACGGTGACGGTGGCCAGGTGCTCCCCCGACTCATTGGCATCAAGATTGCGGCTGAACTGAATGCCGATGTTTTGGACCATCTTCCGGCCATCGGCCCGGCCGGCGGCGTAGGCCTCGTCCACGGCCCGTATGGCCGCCACCACCCGTTCCACCGCGGCTTCGGTGCGGGCCAGCGGCGTCCCCTGCGAAAGCAGCAGGCGCGCCTCGAGGATGTTGCCCTCGGTACTGGGGAAGACCTTGAACTTGAGCACGCCGCCGGCCATCACCGCCACCGACGCCAGGAACAGGCCCGCGACCACCCCCACCGTGAGGTAGCGCCACGACACCGCGGCATCCACCAGGCGTCCCACGAACCCATCGGCGAAGCGCTCCAGGCCGGTCTCGAATCGAGCACGGAAACCGCGGGGCCGCGCCGGGCCAACGGCCTCCAACGTCCCCATCAAGTGGTGCGGCAGGATCAGGAACGCCTCCACCAGGCTGAACGACAGCGTCAGGATTATGACCACCGGCAAGACCCGCAGCACGGCGCCGATGTCGCCCCGGAGAAAGCCCAGCGCCCCGAACACGGCGACCGTGGTCAGGAACGACGCCACCACCCCCGGGGCCACCTCGCGGGTTCCCTCCACCGCCGCATCCGTGACCGACCGCCCGGCGCTGCGATGGCGGGCAATGTTCTCCGCGATGACGATGGCGTCGTCCATCATCAGGCCGACGCCGATGAGCAGGGCCACCATGGTGATCATGTTGAAGGAGTAGCCGATGAACGCCATGCCGGCGACGGTGCCCATGAAGGCCACCGGCAGCCCCGCGGTGACCCAGAACGAATAGCGCCACCCGAAGAACAGCCACAGGACCAGGAACACCAGCCCGAGCCCCTGCATGCCGTTGTTCAACAGCATGGTCAGGCGGTCCCGCACGATGGAGGCGATGTCGCGGGTGACCTCGAACACCATGCCCGGCGGCGCGCGGCGGCGCTGATCTTCGAGGTAGGCGTTGAGTTCGTCGATGACGTGGAGGATGTCGTCGTCCCGGTTCTTCTCCACGACCAGAAAGGCCGCCGGCTGGCCGTTGAAGACGTTCTTTTCCCCGAGTCGCTCGAATCGGTCGGTGATGGTGGCGATGTCCCCCAACCGGACCACGGCGCCGCTGGCCGAAGCCACCACCACCAGCCCTTCGAACGCCTGGGGGCTCCGCCGTTCGTCGTCGAACCGGATCAGCACCGTGCTGTCGCGGGTCTCCACCGACCCCGCCGGGAGGGTCACGCTCTGGCCGGCTACGGCATCGGCCAAGTCGTCCACGCTGAGCCCGAACTGGCGCATGGTGGAGGCCGGGACCTCGATGCGGATCTGACGCTGGGAGAAACCCTGAAGCCGGACCCGGGCGACCCCCGGAATCGCCAGCAGGTCGTCCTTGACTCGTTCCGCGTAGGCCTTCAGTCCTTCCGGCTGCAACGGCCCGGCCACGGCAATGTTCGCAACCGTGTCCCTCAGCCCCAGTTGCCGCACCACCGGCGGCTCGGCCTCGTCGGGAAAGTCCTGGATGCCGTCGACCTGGTTCTTGACGTCGTCGAGGAAGCGGTCGAGGTCGCCGCCCTCGCGCATCTCCAGGGTGGCCACCGCCAGCCCTTCCCGAGCCTCGCAACGGGTCTCCGCGCGGTTGTCGATGGCGTCCGCCACGCTCTCGATGCGCAGGCAGATGCCGTCTTCCACGTCCAGCGCCGAGGCTCCCGGAAAACGCACCTGCACTTCCACCAACTTGGACGGTATTTCGGGAAAGGTCTCGCGCTTGATGGTGCCGGCGAACGCCAGCCCCACCAGGATGAACCCGATCATCACCAGGTTTGCAGCCGTGGGGTGGCGGACGAAGAAACGGATCATGGAGGACTCACTGAACCGCATCCGGCGGACTACACGTTCACCCGCTTCATGTCCCGCGTCCGGTTGCCGGCCGCGGCGCCGTAGGGGAGGATGGCGTCCAGCCGCGCCAGGTCCTCGCCGGTGAGCTTCACGTCCACGGCCTTGACGTTCTCTTCCAGGTGGTCGCGGCTCTTGCTGCTGGGGATGGGGATGATGTCGGGGCCCTGGGCCATGAGCCAGGCCAGGGCGAGCTGGGTGGTGGTGACGCCCTTGTCCCGGGCGACCTCGTCCACCTGAGCCAACAGCTCCAGGTTCTTCTCGATGTTGCCGGGCTGGAGGCGGGGCTGGTTGCGGCGGCCGTCGCGTTCACCCAGCTCGTTCAGGCTGCGGACGGCGCCGGCGAAGAAGCCGCGGCCCAGGGGCGAGTAGGCCATGAGGCCCATGCCGAACTCGCGGCAGGCCTCGATGTTGCCCTGCTCGGGGTCGCGGGACCACAGCGAGTACTCGATCTGGAGCGAGACGACGGGGTGGACCTTTTGCGCGCGGCGAATGGAGTCGGCGCTGGCCTCGGAGAGGCCGATGTAGCGGGTCTTGCCCTGCTCCACCAGCCGCGCCATGCCGCCTACCGATTCCTCCACCGGGACCGCGGGGTCGATGCGGGACATGCAGTAGATGTCCAGGCAGTCGATGCCCAGCCGCTGGAGGCTCTCCTCGCAGGTCTGGACGAGATACTCGGGCGAGCTGCCGCCGTCGAGGCCGGCGCCGTCGGCGGCCCGCGGGCTGCCCGACTTGGAATGGATCACCACCTGGTCGCGCCTCCCCTTGATGGCCTTGCCGATGAGCACGTGGTTGTGGCCGTTGCCGTAGCTGGCCGAGGTGTCGAGGAAGTTGATGCCGAGGTCGAAGGCCCGGTGCAGGGTAGCGATGGACTCGTCGTCGTCACCCGCGCCGTACATGCCCGACATGCTCAGACAGCCGAGCCCCATGGGCGACACCTTGCAATCGGTGGCGCCGAACTGGCGGTATTCCATGTGCGTTTCTCCTGATTGGCTTCTCGTTGGCGGCCTCGTCTCGCCTGGAGGCCGTAGTTCCAGGCTATGCCATAACTACGTCTTTGGAAGCGGAGAGGCAACGGTGTCCAGCGCGGCCGGTCAGGCGGGCTCGTTCCCGGAGACGATGGCGGGGAGGTCGCGCAACGCCACCGCGGTCACGCCTTCGCCGAGGGAATGGCTGGACGCGGGCCGGCCGATGACGTAGTGCGGGCCGGGGCGCCAGGGGCTGTTGGATGCAGCCAGCCCAGCGCTCACCCGGAGCAGGCCGCGCGCGTCGCGCAGGGTGGGCCGCTCGCTCCATTTGCACTCCATGAGGCTGAGGACGCCGCCGGCGTCGCGCACGAAGTCCACCTCCTGGCCGCGCTGGTCGCGATAGTACCAGAAGTTGGCAGGCGCGGACTCGGCCTCGTTCAGCTTGCGCATCTCCGCGAACACGAAGGTCTCCCATACGGCGCCCAGGGCCGGCGACGCGAGCAGCGTGGAGGCGTCGAGCCCCAACAGGAAGCAGAGGAGGCCGCTGTCACGGAAATAGACCTTGGGCGTCTTCACCACGCGTTTGCCGAAGCTCACGTGCCAGGGTTCCAGCAGCACGATCTGGCCGGACGCCTGGAGCACGCTCACCCACTCCCCGACGGTCTTCACCGCCACCCCGGTGTCCCGGGCGACGTCGCTCTTGTTGAGCATGGCCGCCGATCGCGCCGCCAGGACGCGCACGAAACGCTCGAAATCCCGCAGGCTCGCGACGTTGAGGATCTGCCGTACGTCGCGTTCGAGGTAGGTGGCCAGATAGGCGGCGAAGAAATCCGCGGCCGGCAGTTCCGGGGCGCGCCACAGCTCCGGGAACTGCCCCCGGGCCATCAGTCCGGCGAGGCTGGCCGCGTCGTCACCGGGAGGGGTCACGGCGTCGATCTCGCGCAACGCCAGGTTTTCCAGCTCCACGATCCCGCAACGGCCGGCAAGACTGTCCGAGATCCCCTTCATCAGCGTGAAGTTCTGGCTCCCGGTGAGGATGTAGCGGCCCATGTCGTGGCGACGGTCATCGATGGCCGCCTTGAGGTGGCGGAACAGGCCGGGCGCGTACTGCACCTCGTCGATGAGCACCGGCGCCGGATGGTGGTGCAGGAACAGGTCCGGGTTGCGCTCGGCCTGATCGGCCGTGGTGGGCAGGTCCAGGGAAACGTAGTGATGATCCGGGAAGGTGGCGCGCATCAGGGTCGTCTTGCCCGCCTGCCGCGCGCCGGTGACCACCACCGCGGGAAAGTGCGCCGCAAGCCGGAGCAGCCGGTCGCCGAGTATCCTGGGATACTGCATCCGGATATTATGGGGTCATAAGTAAAATTTGTCCATAGCGGCCAGCAAATGCAGTTGATGAGACCGAGGGCGCCCGTGTATTACCTGTCCCGCGGATTTCTCGTGCGGTTGCCGAGTTTCTCCGGGTCTTTCACGACCAGGAACTGTCCCATCATGCCGGCGTCTTCGTGTTCCATGATGTGGCAGTGGTACATGTATGGGACCTGGGGGTCGGCATATCGGTCGAAGGGCATGATGATGCGGACGGTATCGCCGGCAGACACCAGGACCGTGTCTTTCCAGCCGAGTTCGGCGCCGGTGGGCGGCTGGCCGTTGCGATCGAGAATCTGGAACTGGACCAGGTGGACGTGGAAGGGGTGGTCCTGACCGCCGGGATTGCTCACTTCCCAGATCTCGATGTCTCCCAATCGCACGACCTCGTCGATTCGCTCCATATCCATCAGCTTGCCGTTGATCGGCGGCCCCATACCTGGTCCGGCCGGCGTTCCGTCCCGCAAAAGCCCTCCCAATACCATCGGGCGGGTCTTGGCGGCGTCCGCGGCCTTGATGCGGGAGATGGTGTTGAGGCGCTCCGGCAGCGCGTGAGATGCGCGTTTTGCCGGCCGGGGAACGATCTTCAACAAGTCCAGGTGCCCGTTGCCGAGTCCCACGAAAAACGACCCGATGGTGTCCAGAAAATCGGCTTCCGGGTAGCTCTTCAACACCACCTCGGCGCCGTCGCTGAAGTCCACCAGGATCTCGGCCCTCTCGCCGGGAGCGAGGGTCACGCGGTTGGTCTGGAGGGGTGTATCGAGGAATCCGCCGTCGGTGGCGATCTGGTGAAACACGCGGTTGTCGTCAAAGCCGATGTAGTAGATCCGCGCGTTCGAGCCGTTCAACAGTCTGAGTCGGATGCGCCGCGACTCGACCTGGAGAAACGGACTCCAGGTGCCGTTGACCAGCATGGTGTCGCCGTAAACGGCGCCCTGGCTGATGGCGAAGTTAAACGCACCGTCGTCGGTGAACAGCTTGTCCTGGATCACGACTGGAATGTCGTCGACGCCGTAGGTCTTGGGCAGGTCCAGCGCCTCGCTGTTGTCGTCGTCGATCCACATGAAGCCGGCGATCCCCATATAGGAGTGTCGCCCCGTGGTGCCGTGCGGATGCGGGTGGTACCACAGCGGAGCGGCCTGTTGATGGACCCCGAAGCTGGCGGTCCACGATGTGCCTGGCTGGATCTTCTGATGGGGCGTGCCGTCCATGCGGGCGGGAACGTGCGCCCCGTGCCAGTGCATGGTCGTCATTTCGTCCAGGTTGTTCCGGACGATCAGATCGACGTCGTCGCCTCGACGCAGCCGCACCGTCGGTCCGAGATACGGGCCGTTGACGCCGGCCGTCGGCGTTTGCTTGCCCGGCAGGAACTCCCGGCTGCCCTCGTCAACGGTCAGGTGGAACTGCCGGCGGCCGTCCACGACGGTTCCGAATAGCTGCTCGGGAATCAGCAGCTTGTTCTCGAAGGTCAGCCCGCCGTTGGTGACCCGGATGAAACTCAGCCAGTAGACGGCCACTCCCGATAACAGGACGAGAATCAACAGTCCCAGCGCGGCACGCTTCATGTGATGAGTCCTCCAGTGGCCCAATATGAGCGCCGTATTCCATTAGACGGCGAAGCGTTCCCTGGATGCCGGCTTTCGCCGGAATGACGATTCGAGCGTCGTCGCCTTTCCGCACGCAGGCCGGAGTTTGACACACCTGTTGCGCGGGAATGCCGAATGCGAGCGTCGGTCAGGCGCGGCAGGCTGCCAGCTCGGCGTAGTTGTGGAGGCCGAGGGCGCGCTTGCCCGATTCCAGGTCGAGCAGCATGGCCAGCAGGTTGTCGCACAGGGGCGTGGAGAGGCCGAGGCGGGCGCTCTCCCGCACCACGTGGCCCAGCGTGAACTCGACTTCGAGCCGGGTGCCGTTCAGCAGTTGCCGGAGGGGTCCCTTGAGGTCGTCCGACCTCCAGGACTCCGCGTAGCCGTTGATCACGGCCAGGCGCGCTTCCACGGGCTTGTCGGGATGGAGATCGGGCGGATTGTATTCGCGCAGGGGGATGAACCGGGCGCCGGCGGCCGTGCCCACGGCTACGACCTCGCCCAGGAAATCCACCAGCAGCCGCCGGTCGTCGGGGCTTGCGCAGCTTTCCACCATCGACGTGTTGGCCAGCGAGCCGTAGTAGCCGTAGCAGGTGTAGGTGAGCTTGCTCCACAGCACTCCGATGATGTTGTCGGTGGTCTCGCTGGGGATCACGGCGTCGAGCATGGCGTGGAGTTGTTGCAGCCGCGGCGTCGTGCGGCCGTGGGAATGGCCGACGTAGAGGTGGCCGCGGGTGGAGGTGTGCACGCACCCCGGAGCGGTGCGCCGGCTCCCCATGCGGATGCCCATGCCCACGGTCCGATCCGCGCCCACTGCCTCCTCCAGGAGCGGGACGTTGATGCCGTTCTGCATCGACACCACCAGACCGTCGTCGCTCAGGTGCGGCAGCGCCGCCGCCAGCGTGTCTCGTGTGTAGTTGCAGCGGACGGCGATGAAGGCCGTGTCGAAGGTTCCCTCGATTTCGTCGGGAAAGACGACGTTGGCCTTCACGTTGAACGGTCCGTCAGGGACGTCCACCTGAAGCCCGTTTTCGCGGATGGCGGCGACGTGTTCGCGGTCCACGTCGACGAAGGTGACGTCCTGGCCGGCGCGAGCCAGACGCCCGCCGATGATGCCGCCGATGGGGCCGGCGCCCATGACGATTGCGCGCATGAAAACTCCTTGTAGTCAGCTAGTTATGTCGCCTATAGCCACGTACAAGGTCTGACCCTGCTAGTTGAAGTAGATGACCCCCTTGACGATCTCGTACTTGGCCATGGCGTGCAGCGCCTCGTTGACCTGCTCCAGGGTGTACTCGGCGGAGATCATCTCCTCGAACGGGAAGGTGTCCTTGCGCGAGGAGAGGAAGTCGATGGCCTGGAGCCAGTGGCGCGGCTCGCCGGAGCGGATGGTGTGCAGGATCATCTCCTGGGGCAGGTTCTGGACGCCGATGTCGGCCTTGCCGCCGGCGCCGATGTTGACGTAGGTGCCGCCGCCGCGCAGCAGGGTGAGGCCCTCGGGCACGGCCATGTTGTTGGCCACCTGGATCACCACGTCGCCGCCGCGGCCGTCGGTGTGGTCGCGCACCCACTGACGGCGGTCCTTGGGGTCGGTGACCTCTTCGAGGTTCAGCACCTCGTCGGCGCCCATGCGCTTGCTGACTTCCAGGCGCGCGGCCGGGGCGCCGATGACCAGCACCTGCTTGGCGCCGTGGTCCTTGGCCACCGCGGTGGCGAAGTTGCCGAGCGGGCCGCTGCCCTGGATCACCACGGTCTCGTGGCTCTTGATGGCGCCGAGGCGGTCGTAGCCGTGCATGACCGTGCGGTAGGCGCAGGCCGAGGCGGCCGCGGACGCCGAAGTCACGTCGTCGGGCACCTTGATGATCTCGCAGGGCGGCGGCACGTACATGTACTCGGAGACGCTGCCCAGCAGGTACGGATACTTGTCGCTGCGGTTGTGTCCCCAGGAGGCGCGGCCCGGGCAGATGCAGGGCTGCAGCGCCACGGTGCAGTAATAACAGTGGCCGCAGGCGACGTAGCTCCAGACGATGCGGTCGCCGGGCTTCACCGGCTTGCCCAGGATGTCGGTGCGATCGCCGTTGATCTCCTCGATGTAGCCGCAGGGCTCGTGCCCGGTGATGATGGGCAGCGTGTCGCCGCCGCCCAGGGGGCCGTGCCAGCGGTGCACGTCGGTGCCGCAGATGGTGGACGCCTCGATACGCACCAGCAGCGCCCCCGGCTCCAGCTCGGGGACCGGCACCTTCTGAATCTCCAGGGGTTCGTTGTGGGATACCACTACGGCGGCGCGGCATTCGTCCATGACATTTCTCCTTTTCGGGACTTGAGACGTCCCTGGCGCGTCCATTTGAAAAGGGGCAGAGCGTGACCTACGCCCTGCCCCTTCAGATTCGGGAAACCGCTGCGGAAAGCGGTTATGCCTTGGCCGCGGCCTGCGCGTCCCCGGTCTCCGGCTTGTAGAACCGCTCCGCGTTGCGATAGAGCATGGCGGCCTTGTCGTCGTCGGTGATCTCTTCGCTCTCCATCAGCTCGCCGATGTCGTGGATGCAGCTCTTGGTGGTGACCTCGTGGGGGAAGTCCGACGAGTACAGGAACGGCCGGTGCCCGACGGTCTTGATGGCGAAGGGCAGGGTCAGCTCTTCGGTCTCGATGCCCAGGTAGAAACGGTCTTCCTCGATGAGCTGCTTGATGATCCTGGCCGGATCGTCTTCCTCGCCGATGCTGAACTCGCCGTCCGGGACGTACTGGAAGTGCGTCTCGTGGGACGCGTGCAGGCGCTCCAGCAATAGCAGCAGCCAGGCCACGCCGCCTTCGAGGAAGGCGATGCGCACGTTGGGGAAGCGATCGAAGATGCCGTTGTACAGGATGTTGGCGCAGTTGAGGGTGATGCCCCAAGGGTGGCCCAGCGCGTGCACCGGCGTGTACATGTTCATGTGGTCGAGCCCGAAGCGGTCGTGGCAGCCGCCGTGCACCGCGAGGCAGCAGCCCAGCCGGTCGGCCTCTTCATAGATGGGCCAGTAGACCTTGGCGCCCAGCGGCAGCGGCAGGCCGTTGGACGGCATCATGGCGCCCATCATGCCCTGCTCGGTGACGATGCGGCGCAATTCCTTGACCGCCTCCTCCGGGTCCTGCATGGGGATCAGGCCCATGGCGTTGAAGCGCGGGTCGCGCTGCAGGTACGTGTGGTACGTCCAGTCGTTGTACGCCTTGCAGGCAGCGATGGCGTAGTCGAGGCTGACGATCTTGCCGTAGCCCAGCCCTTGGGTCGGATACATCACCGTCCAGTCGATGCCCACGTCCTCCAGGAACTGCAGCCAGCCGTCCGGCCCCACCTTCTCGCGTCCGTCCCGGAGCGGCGGCGTCTCCACCGCGCGGCCGTCGTGAAGATGGTCGATGGGCGGGAAGATGATGCCCTTCTTGGCGGCGATGTCCCGGTAGGGTTTTTCCATGTGCTCCAGGATTCCCGGGTTGTCCTCCAGGATGTGGCCGTCGCCGTCGATAATGCGTGTGTTCAGTTGACCGGACATGATCGTTCTACCTCCTTCGAATCGCCCCTGATTTCTGTCCCTTATACCGTTCCCCGTCGATCTACATCAAGGGTTTCAACGATTTTCTACAGCACCTGGTACGTCCACACCTGATGGTAGACTTCGGGTTCTCCCTTGGGCATGGGCTGATACTTCTCCCCTTCTTCCACCAGCGTCCATTTCTCCGCGGCCACCAACGATGATTGCTTCTCCCGGAAGCCGTCCTGCTCGTAGGTGTCCGGGCGAAGCGAGAAGACGATGTGGCCGCCGGGGCGGGTCACGCGCACCAGTTCGTCGAACGAGCCGGGAGGGGCGTGCCCCACGGTAAAGACGCCCACGCTGATGACCCCGTCGAACCAGCGCGGCGGGAAGTCCAGCGGGGAACCCATCGCCATCCGGTGGAACTCACTGTAGACGCCCTTGCGGGCGGCCTCGTCCAGCATCCCCTGGGACAGGTCCATGGCCACCAGGAACTCGAAGCCCGCGTCGTGCAGCAACTCCCCCACGATGCCCGTGCCGGCGCCCGCGTCCAGGATGCGGCCGTGCCTGGGCACCCGCTTGGCGAAGGCGTCCATGGCCTTGCGCGGGCTCAGCCAGCCGAAGTCGGTTTCGAGGTCCCGGTCGTAGGACGCGGCCCACTCGTCGTAGCGCTCCTCCAGTTCGGCGTTGTTCTGCGAGGAGTATATCCACTGGATCACGTTTTCGGGCTTGTCGCTCATGCGCACGCCTTTCGGTTTCTGGTTTCGTCGGCCATGTTCAATGGCGTCCTACGGCGTGGTCTCCGGCGGCCTCCGGTGATGGGTGGCCTGCTCGTAGGCGTAGGCGAGCCGGATCATGCGGCCGTCGTCGTAGGGCCGTCCGAGGAAGCTGATGCCCGCCGGGAGGCCGTCGGTGGTGAATCCTGCGGGCACCACGACCGTGGGCACGTAAACGAGGAACGTGTTCAGGTGCGGCGCTCCCGTGTGGTTGACGTAAGGCGGGTTGACGCCGTCGACGATCAGCGTGGGCTGGTGCTCCACGGACTTGTGGACGATGGCGTCCAGCCGGTGCTCGGCCATGGTCTTGAGCAGGTGGATCATGAGGTGGTCCCGCGCCAGCAGGTACTCGTAGTGTTCCGCGGGGTCGGAGGTGGTCTTGAGCCGTACCTTGGCCTGGTCCGACAGCTTGGCGAACTCCGGCGAGTTCATGGCGTCTTCGCGCGTCCTGTACGGCGGGTTGGCGCTACGGGCCATGTAGACCCCGAAGGCCGTCTCCCCGGTGGTGGGGTGGGCGCGGCGCCTGGCCAGCAACTCGTTGAGCCGCGCCAGCTCCGCCGGGTCCACCACCTCGGCGCCGGCGGCCCGAAGCTCCTCGACCGCGTTGTCGAGGATCGCCGTGATGCTCTTGAAATCTTCCGCCTCGGGATCGCTGTTGATGCCCATGGGCTCCCGCAGGATGCCGATCCGGGCGCCGCGCAGGCCGTCCGCATCCAGGAAGTCGGTGTAGCTCGGCGGGACGTGCCCCACCCCCCTGGAGGTGAGCGGGTCGTCGCCGTCGTAGCCGGCCATCACGTCCAGCAGCACGGCCATGTCCCTCACCGTGCGCGCCATGGGGCCCAACGATCCGGCTTCCTGCGGCCAGCCGGAATAGACGCCGGTCCGGCTCACCAGGCCGGCGGTGGGACGCATGCCGGCGATGCAGTTCCAGGTGGAGGGCCGGCGTATGGAGGCCATGCCCTCCTGCCCGATGCCGACGGCGCCGAAGTTGGCCGAGACCGCGGCGCCGGAGCCGCCCGACGAGCCGCCCACGGTGCGCTCCACGTCATAGGGGTTTCGGGTGGAGCCGAACAGCGAGCCGTGGGTATCGCCTGCGCCCAGCTCGCCCAGCGTGGTCTTGGCCAGCACGATGGCGCCGGCCTCCTTGAGCTTCTCCACCACCCGGCAGTCCCGATCCGGGTAGTAGTCCTTGAAAAGCACCGAACCCAGGGTGGTGGGGGTGCCCTTCAAGTCCGCCTGATCCTTGATGACCACCGGGATGCCGTGGAGCGGCCCCGTCTTGCCCGATTGCTTGTACGCCGCGTCCAGGCGGTCCGCCTCCTCCAACGCCGCCGGGTTCACCGTGATGATGGAGTTGATCCGGGGACCGCCCCGGTCATAGGCGTCGATGCGGTCGATGTACATCTGCGCCAGTTGGCGCGCGGTGAGGCTGCCCGCGGCATAAGCGGCGTGGATGTCGGCGATGGTGGCTTCAAGCAGCGTGAACGAGTCTGTGTTCGGGCTCATGTCATTCCTCCGTATGGCGGTATCTCCGTTCGGACCCTATCCCAACCCCAACTCCATGAACAGGGCGCCTTCGCATGGATTTACAGTGTATGCGGCGATCTCGGTGAAGCCCATGGAGCGATACAGGGCGATGGCCGAGTGCATGGCGCGAAGCGTGTCGAGTCGCATGGCGCGGTAACCCATCTCCCGCGCCGTCTGCACGATCCGCTCGGCGCACTCCCTCCCCAGGCCGTTGCCGCGAAAACCCGGCCGCAGAAAGAGGCGCTTCATCTCGCAGATTCCGCCGCCCAGGTCCCTGAGGGCGACGCAGCCAGCGGTCCGGTCTCCCTGGCGTAGGAGAAAGAACCTTCCTCCGGGCGCACCGTAGACGCGATCCAGAGTCTCAAGTTCCTCCTCGAACCCCTGGAAGCACAGGTCCACTTCGATCTCGACCTCGTACTCGCGCAGCAAGGCCTTCGCTTCTCGGTAGTGTTCTTCCGTGGTTGCGGTGATGAACTCCGGCATTGGGGCTGGCTCCCGGGACCGTCCTTCCCGCGAAAGCTAGTCCTCGATCGAGGCGAGAATCCAGGGGGAGGGACTCCACCTGGATTCCCGCTTTCGCGGGAATGACGGAGGGGGTCAATTGGTCAGAACTTCTCTAAACGTGTATCACGTATTCCACGTTCGTGGCACAGGGAGGACGGCGATCATGGCTGAAGAACCCAGAAGCGGCTTCACCGAGGTGCAGGGCATCCGGATGCACTACCGGGAGTGGGGCGACCCCGCGGCGCCGGACCTCCTGCTGGTGCACGGCTGGACCAACTACAGCCTGGGCTGGGCGGGCGTGGCCGAGCATTTCGCCGGCCGCTACCACGTGGTGGCGCCGGACCTGCGCGGCCACGGCGAGTCGGACAAGCCCGTGACCGGCTACCGTCTGCGCGACTTCGCGGAGGACGTGCGCCAATTCATCGTCAACCTGAAGCTCGAACGCCCGGCCTACGCCGGCCACTCCTGGGGCGGCAACATCGGCACCATCCTGGCGGCGGACCATCCCGAGTGCATCTCCCGCGCCTTCCTGGAGGACCCGGTGTACTGGCGCATGCAGCACGCCTTCGTCACCGCCCTGCCCGGCGCGCTGGCGCGGCTCGCGCGCCCCGAGGAGGAGATCCGCGCCGAGGCCCGAAAGAACGGTCTCTCGCCGGAACAGGAGGACTGGGAGGTCTACCGCAACCGCCACTTCTCGCCCCACGCCCTGACCCGCCTCCTCACCGACAACCGCGACTGGGCGCTGGCGTCCGAGGAGCGCCTGCGGCGCATCCAGGCGCCGACGCTGATCCTGGTGGGGGACGCCACTGTGTCGCCGCAGCCCGGCGCCATCCTCGCCCAGGAGCTGGGGCATCTCCAGAGCATTGCCTCGCCGCAGGTGGTGTTCGAGTTCTGGGAAGGCGTGGGGCACATGATGCGTGGCACCCGGCCCGAAGCGTACAACGAGCGGCTGGAGCAATGGCTGGCGGGGAGTTGAAGTAGCAGGGTTCCTTGCCTGAGACGACATCACCACCGACCCGCATCTGGTCGAATCCGACGCTGCTCATCGCCGGGCTGAGCGGCCTGCTGGCTTCGCTGGACACGTCGGTGAACATCGCGTTCCCGGCCATCACCGAGGCGTTCGGCATAAACCTGCTGTCGATTCAGTGGGTGGTGGTCAGCTACGTGCTGACCCACGCCAGCCTGCTGCTGGGTTGCGGACGGCTGGCGGACATCTTCGGCCACTGGCGCATCCTCACCATCGGCCTCCTCATCAGCGCCGTGGCGTTCCTCGTTTGCGGCTTCGCCCAGACATTCGCGTGGCTGCTCATGGGGCGGATACTCCAGGGGGTGGGCGTGGCGCTGGTTTTCGGCGCGGCCCCGGCGCTGGTGACCCTGGCCGTCAGCGGCGACGAACGCGGCAAAGCGCTGGGGTTCTACCAGATGAACACGGCCACGGGGTACGCCATGGGGCCGCTGTTGGGCGGCGTGCTGGTGGACGCCTTCGGCTGGCGCGGGGTCTACCTCTACCGGGCGCTGCCCGCGCTGCTCATCGCCTGGTTCACGTCCGGGCGCGTCCGATCCGGGCAACGAGCGACGTCCGGCGAGCGGTTCGACCTTCTGGGCGCCGTCACCCTCACCCTGGCGGCCGGTGCGCTGCTGCTGGCCATGACCCGGAGCCGCGACCTCGGCTGGACGGATCCGGAGGTGCTCGCGCTGGCGCTGACCGGGGCGGTCAGCCTGGTGGTCTTCCTCGTCACCGAGAAGCGAGTGGCTGCGCCCGTCATCAACCTCGACCTGTTCCGCTGGCCGGCCTTCACCCTGGCCAACCTGCTCACCCTGGCGGCCAACGCCACCCGGTTCCCCATCGGCCTGCTGGTCCCCTACTATGCCGCGGACATCCTGGGCTACCGGGGGGTCGTGGTCGGCCTGCTCATCTTCGCGCCCGCGGTGATGACCATCTTTGCCGCCGCGTTCGTCGGCCGCTTGTCCGACCGCATCGGCACCGCTTGGCTCAGCTCGGCGGGGCTGGCCGTCCAGTCCGTGGGCCTGTGGCTGGCCAGCGGCCTGGATGCCGGCTCCGACTACCCCACCGCCGCCCTTTCCCTGGCCCTGGTGGGGCTCGGCCTGGGCACCTTCCAGGTGCCCAACATGAGCTTCGTTATGGGCGCCATCCCGCGCGAGCACCAAGGCGTCGCCGGCAGCGTCAACCAGATGATGCGCACCGCCGGCATCGTCTTCGGCGTCACCGGAGCCAGCCTCCTGTTCGAACGCTGGCGCGTCGCCCACGTGGATTTGGGGGAGGTAGGCGCCTTCGTGACCGCCTTCCAGCTCGTGTTCCTGACGGCCGCTGTGTTGTGCGGGCTGGCCGCAGCGGCGTCGCTGTTCCGGCGTGGGGGGAAGCGGCAGGAGCGGAACGGGCAGGAGAAGGCGGACGCGGAATCGTCGGGTGCGTAGGCGTCTCAGGTAAAATCTGATAGCGTTTCGCGGTACGGAAAAGCACCCGGAAATCACTCAAACGGAGGTCACAGTCCAATGAGCATTGAACACATCAGACCGCAGGTTTGGAACAGCCGCGCCGTGGTGCACGGCGACCTTGTGTACCTGTCCGGCTTGGTAGCCGACGACAAGTCCCTGTCCACGAAAGGCCAGACCGAGCAGGTGCTGGCCAAGATCGACGACGTCCTCGCCGCCGCCGGCACCAACAAGTCCCGCATCCTCACGTCCACCGTCTATCTCGCCGACATCGACGCCAAGGACGAGATGAACGAGGCATGGATGGCGTGGATCGACAAGGACAACCTGCCCGCCCGCGCCGCCATCGGCGTGGCGCTCACGCCGGGCACCTTGGTTGAGATCATGGTCTGCGCGGCGAAGTAGCTTCTCTCGCGGGGTCCCGGGCTTACCCGGGGCCCGGGTGTGAACGGGAGCCCTTGCCAGACTCAGGGACAGGTGTCGCGTCGCAGAAGATGTTTGTGTTTCTCGTTCTGGTACACTTTGCCCTTGACGAGTCTCTTGAAGTCATCGTGGAGTTTCTTGTCGTGGGAAACCAGCACCTCGACCCCGGCAACGAGCGCAAGCGCGACTATGTGCCCGTCATCGGATGATAGATCCGTTAGTTCGACCTCCTTGGCGACGACTTCTTCCCCAGCCACTTCCTTGACTCTACCCGCCTGAGAGTACTCGACAAACCGCTTTTCATGGGTCCGTGAGAATCAAGCTCGGCCTTTATCCTTCGGGTTGGCGCGTAGACGAGTTTCCCTTGTGTCCTGAGCCAATCTCTCAGCGCCCGCATGCCGGCGTTGTCCGCGTCAAGAAAGTCGCTGTAGCTGTTGGCATCCAGAATCACGCACATGTCTCAATCCGCCAATCCCAGCAAGCGATCCGCCTCGTTCAGGAAGAAATCACGGTAGTGTTGGGGAACGCCAACCATATTGGCGCGCGCGTCGAAGCCGATGTTGTGGGTCCTCACGTGATTGCCAATAGGTTCGAGATAGATTAGCGAAACGTCCTCTGGCTTGATCCTACCGCGTCTGATCTCGATACGAACACGATCAATCATGTGATCGCTGTGCGTTTCAATAACGAAAGCGTTGTCATGGCTGTGGTGAACATCTACCAACAGAGACGCCAATTCGGCCTGCCCTTTCGGGTGTAAGTGGACTTCCGGCTGCTGCAACAAAAAGGTAGCATGCCGCCCCGTCAGAATCCGTACGAGGATAGGTAGAACTTGGCTGACGCCGTACCCCACATCCATCAAATTGGCCCTCGGGCCACTGACCTTGATCTGCAACTGAAACGGGTCCCCCTCGAGACCCGCCCAATCTACGAAGAGCGATGTCCGAGAACAGGCCAGACTCCCGGCCAAACGCCAAGAGGCCTTCGCGTAACTCCGTCCATTCCCCCCTTCTTGAAACGCTAAGATTCATCAGCGCCACCGGAATCTCGCTGCCGTCTGGTGTTTCTGTCTCCTTCAAAGGGTCGTATGTCCGCTTGGGTTTGGAACGCACTGGTGCAATGCTGTGGATGGAGTACGAGTGCAAACCAAACAAGGGGCCGTATCGATATGTTCCAGGGACGCCGGCATCCTTGGAGAATTGCCGATTGATGAAGTCTTTCAGATTCTTCGCTGCAGTCCCCAAGTCCGCTTGGGTGCCGCTCGATGACTTCGCGCTCTCCAGATAATCCCCCATATACGGCAGTTCGAAGAAGACGAACTGCCAAAGCCTGGCGTTGCTCAACTGGATATGAAAACGGTTTGCGGAGGACTGAGTCACGTGAAAACCACGCTCAGTCTGCTCCTCTCCGTCGTCCGGGGTTGACAACGCGATCTCGCCGTCTTCGAACACCCATCTTGCACTTCGAAAGAAGGGCTCGGACCCCCTCTCCTCCTCCGTCAGGACAACAAAAAATCGAAGATTGCTGCCGCCGTCTGTCGAGAGTTCGATACCCAATTGGAAGTCTTGTTTTCTGGGCCGCGACCTCCTCACGATGTCGGCGAAAGCGCCCATCTGGTAGGGTTCCGAATTGAAATCGATATTCGTATGACGGTATTCGAGAAAGCTCCCTAGTGCATGGAGGCAACCCAAAACGGTTGACTTGCCTGTGCTATTCTCGCCCACGAGGAATGTCAATGGACGTATCTCGAGCGTGTGGTCACCCTCGAAACAGCGTACATCGCGAACAAAAAACCGCCTAATCGCGCCCATAGCGCCACCTATTGATCGTCTCCCTCATACCATTCCAGAATGGCCCAGCCGACAAGTGCACGATACTGCTTCAGCCTCATCCAATCACCACCTTTGTGCTCTTTCGACCGAGCACGATCCTTACGAATCCGCGTCAACCTCCCTACACCGTACAAGAATTATCCCGCTATCGGCCGATCCGCAAGCCCCACCTTGCTCGGGACGACCGTCATCTACGTCACAACCAAGTTACCGGCGGTTCGTCTCGCGCGATGCACTCCGCGGAGTCGTTAACGGGCGAGTTGACGGCTCGTGAGACGCAGTACCCATCCATCAACTCGGCGGGATAGGATTTCAGCAACGCCGACAGGGCCGTGGGGTCCGTGTTAGCGGGATCGAGCCACTTGGCTTCTTCGTCCGGAAGCAGGATGGCGGGCATCCGGTTGTGGATCGGCTCGAGGAGGTTGTTGGGACTCGTGGTGACGATGGTGAACGAATAGAACGAGGCGCCGTCGGGCCGGCGCCAGCGGTCCCAGAGGCCGGCGAAGGCGAAGGGTTCGCCGCTTCGGAGGGTGAAGCGCATGGGGGTCCGGAAGCGGCCGTCCCGGCGCCACTCGTAGAAGCCGTCGGCCAGAACCAGGCAGCGCCGCCTCGGCACCAAGTCCCGGAAGGCGGGCCGCTGGGCGAGGGTCTCGGCGCGGGCGTTGATGATGGGCTTGGAGGCGTCCCTGGCGTGCCAGGGCACGAGGCCCCAGCGCATCAGCCGCAGGGTGCGGGTCCCCGGCGTATTGGGGTTGACGCCCACCACCGGCGCATCCTGGCTGGGCGCCAGGTTGTACCGGGGCGTCAGGTCGAAATCCGGCTCGTCGATGCCGAATCTATTGACAAGCTCGTCGAGCTTCGCCGTCTGCGTGTACCGGCCGCACATGGCTTCAGCCCGCGGCGGGATCGAGGCGCGCAGCCACCGCGTCCAGCAGGCTGCGCACAGGGGCCGCCACTTCCGCCTCGGGCGCCTCGCCGGAAAGTATGCCTACCGCGTCGAGCGGGAGACCGCCGGCCGCCACCTCGTGCTCAAGCAGAAACGCCGCCGCGGCTTCGGCGTCCTCGGGCTCCGGCGCACCCTCCGCCACGGCCAGGCATCCGGCGGCGAGCCGGGCCGCCTCCACCGCGGGGGCGCGCGCTTCCTCCGGGAAGCCGCCGCCTTCGAGCAACGCCGAGGCCTTGAGCTTGTGCTCCGCGCGTTCGGCCAGCGCCTTGGCGCGAAGCAGGCGGCCGGCGCTCCCGTCGTCCTCCGCGCCGGCGGCAGGATACACCTCGCGGAGGTCCTCCGCCGGCATCGAGATCAACCCGGCTTCCGCCAGACGCCGCATCGACTCGTAGGCGTCAGGGGCGATGACCTTGACGCTCAGTCCCGTGGATTCGCTGAGGCGGCGTTCTTCCTCCGCCAGACGAGGGGCTGGGAGGTTGAGCACGACCAGCGCGGCGCCGGCGCCTTCGCGCGCAAGGATCCGCTGCAACGCCGCACCGTGACCGGCGACCAGCTCATCGCGCAGGCGGTCGAGGGTGGTGACCGGAGGTTGCGCCCCGGCCGCGGCCTCCTCCTCTTTCGGCCGGGTGTCGAGCACGGCCTGCAGCCGCTCCATGAACGCGGCCCGGCTGTTGGGCATACGGATGCCGGCGAGATCGCCCTTGCGGTCGAGCACGCCTTCGGCCAGCGCTCGCTTGGCGTCCAGCAGCCCGAGCATGCGGTGTTCGATGGTGTGCTCGCTCACCAGGTGGATGACGTGGACGGCGCGGGTCTGGTGCTTGCGCCAGGCGCGGGCGATGCGCTGCTCCAGCCGTGCGGGGTTCCACGGCTGGTCCATGTTGATGACCGTGTCGGCCACCTGGAGGTTCAGTCCCACCCCGCCGGACTCGGAAGAGAGGAACAGCCGGCATTCGGGGTCCTTGCGGAACCGTTGGATCTCGGCGCGGCGCCGAAGCTGGGGGACGCTTCCCGTGTGCCACGCGAACTCGATGCCGGCCTCCACCGCGTAGTCGCGGACCAGCTCCAGCATCCGCACCCATTCGGAGAAGATGATGATCTTGCGCGCGGGGTCTTCCAAGAGGTCCGGCAAGAGCCCTTCGATCTCCTCCATCTTGGGACACTCGCGCGTCCTGCCGTCGAGGATGTAAGGGGTGTCGCAGGCCATGCGCATGCAGGCGAGATTCCCCTGGAGCGACTTGAACTCCTCGGGCGTAAGCGGCCGTTTCGCGGCGATGGCGGCGAGCCGTTGCGCAAGGCGCTCGTAACCGTCGTAGACGTCGAGCTGGGTCTCGGTCATGGGAACGAAGAACGTCTTCGTCGTCCGCCCCGGAAGCTGGCTCTCGACGTCCTCCTTCCGCCGGCGGAGCATCACCGACGACACCCGCTCCGCCAGCGCCTCCAGGTTGCGGTAGCCCACGGGGCGGCCCTTTTCGTCCAACTCATAGAACTCCCGGTTGAAGCGGAACAGCGGGCCGAGGAGATCGGGATTGAGAAACTGGACGATCGAGTAGACTTCGTCGATGCGGTTCTCGAGGGGGGTGCCGGTGAGGACGAAGGCGTAGCGGCTGTCGAGCTTCTTGACCTCGTTGGCGGTCTTGGTCTGCCAGTTCTTGATGCGTTGGGCTTCGTCCAGAATCACGACATCGGGCCGGAGCGTCTCGATGAGTTCCCTCCGGTCCACCACCACCTGCTCATAGTTGCAGAGCGTGAAGAAGGCGCCCCGCTCGTAGGCCGCGCGGCGGGCCGCGGGTCCCCCGAACACGACCGTGGCGGGAAGGTCGGAGAAGGTCGCGATCTGTTCCTCCCATTCGGCCTTGAGGGAGGCCGGCGACACCACCAGCACCCGCTCGACGCCGCGGAGTTCGCGCAGGAGCGCGCAGGCCGCGATGGCCTGCACCGTCTTGCCGAGGCCCATGTCGTCCGCAAGCAACGAGCGCTCCCCGAACGCAAGATGGAGGACGCCCTCCACCTGGTACGGCAGCAGCGGACGTTTGAGAAAATCGAGGGAGCGGCGCCTTTCGCTGAGGTCCGCGGCGAAACGCGCCCGTTCGCGGCGTTTGCGCTCCGACGCCTGCCTGGCCTCGACCCAACCCTCCAGCAGGCGTGAGACCCGCAACGCGCCAGGGTGGTCCGACGCCATCCGGCGAAGCCCGGCGAGCGCCTTCGGGGAGCCGCGGCGCAGGCTGCGGAAGAGCCGCTCCGTTTCCGCGACGACTTCCGGCGCGCCGCGCCCGTTCGCCGTCGGAACGGTCCGTCGTAGCGCCCGCCCGTTGGCCTCGTCGACGAATATCTCGATACGGCCGTTCGATCTTCCACTCGCCGCGCCTCCGGCGCGGACGCCGTCCGCACGGCGCAGCACCCCTTCGATGTGCTTGCAGGTCCCCAGACGGTTGGTGCGGTAGTCGTGACACTCGCAGGAATTGATGCGTTGGCGGAGCGAGCGTATCTCGACCACGTAGCGGCCGCCGCTCGACGAAGCGACACGGTAGTCGCCGAACGGGCGGTGCTTCGGGTCGAGCGCACGTATCTCGTCGATCTCGGTCCGCCCGCGCCACTCCCTCCGCCGGACCTCGTCTTCATCGGTGGAGAGCCAGCCGCGAAACGTCGGCGGCCGCTCGTTCACCAACCGCGGGCGACTGCGTCCTGCCTTCTTCAGTGACCGTTCCATGACGCTCTTCTTACCGATTCGCCCGTGGTCCGTGAAGTCCCGCCGTCCTTGGGAGCCTGCGCCGCAGGACGGTCCGGGTGCAGGGGCAGGTTTCAAGCCCGGATGGGCACCGTGTACGTTTCAGGAGACGGTGGGCTGCCGCTTCCGTACCGGCGGTTTACCACAACGCGAGCGCGGCCTTGAGGCCGGCATCCACCGCGCTCATGGCCACCGTAGGCAGGGTGCCGATATGGCGCGACAGCTTGGCCCGATCGAGCGTGGTGACTTGGTGGCATAGCGCAACGCCGTCCCGGTTCAGGCCTGCGACGCCTTCAGGCAAGGCAACGGACGTCGGTCCACGTTGCCGTTGGGGGATAGACGTTGACAGCGGGACGACGATGATGGAACGCCATGCGGATGTCTGATTGAAACCGTCATGGGAAACGACGATGACGGGGCGCCGACCCTTCTGTTCCGAGCCCGACCGAGGCGTCAGGGTTGCCCAGTAAACATCCCCGCGTTTCACGCGTCGCCCCGCTCGGTATCCAGCAGATGATCCACCGCGGCGCTTTCCAACTCCGGATCCAGATCAGCCGGTGTCCCGGCAGCCACCCGCGCATACTCGGCGATTGCATCGTGCAGGGACTCTTTTTCCCGCTCGGCCAGCCATGTCTCGATAGCTTCGCGGGCCAGCGCCGTCGTGGGCCGCCCAGAGCGCTTGGACTCCGCTTTGAGTCGCGCATGGGTGTCCGTCGGAAGAGGAACATGCATATTGTGACGTGGCATTGGCATGGCTTAAACTATGCCAGGAATTTATGGCCTGTACAATGACAGGCAGGGCGTCAGTATGTTCTTCTTCCGACGGGTGCCTGGACCGATCGCTCGTCCGGGCCCGGCAAGGTTGCCAACACCGCCCAACGGCGCTAATAGCTATCTGATCCGACCAGGAGGAAACCCCGTGATCATCGACTGCGACACCCACATCATGCCCGAGGACGCCTTTGACTACGTGCCCGAGGAGTTCCGCGGCAAGGCGCCGGTCCCCGTGTATGGCGAAGACGGACTGCTCGTCGACATGGAGTTTCCCGGCGGGCCGCCCGAAGTCCCCGGCGTGACGCCGTTGGGCGCGCCGGGCTCCGGGGCCAAGATGAAGGGGCTGGTGGACCTGCAGGTGCGGCTCGACGAGATGCCGGTGCTGGGGGTGGACCGGCAGTTCGTGCTGCCGCAGTTCTCCGGCTGGTGGAGCTACATGATCGAGCCGGCGCTGGCGTCGGCCATCGCCCGCTCCTACAACCTGTCCAACCTGCGCATGATGGAGCGCCACAACTGTCTCGTCGGCGTGGCCATCGTGCAGCTCCAGGACGTGCCCGCGGCCATTCGCGAGATGGAGTGGGCGCAGAAGGAGGGGTTTTGCGCGGTGGTGCTGGACAAGGTCTACCCGGTGCAGGACCACCCCTACGGCGAGAGCCTCGGCAGCCACAAGGAGCTGTGGCCCTTCTTCGCCCGGGCCGAAGAGATGGAGATGCCCATCTTCCTCCACAACATCCAGCACGGCCACCGCATCAGCAACCTGCCCAACTTCCAGAAGGACGGCCTCTACCTGTTCGCGCCGCAGGAGGGGCAGGTGAGCCTGGTGTCGCTCGTGACCAGCGGGCTGCTGGACGACTTCCCCGGCCTCCAGTTCATCTTCACCGAGGCCGGAACGGGTTTCATCAGGCCCTTGGTGGAACGGCTGGACGCGGCCTTCGCCGGCCCTCCGGTGGACTACGACGGGGACGCCGACGCTGACGTCATGCGCGGGGTCCAGGCCAAGCTGCGCCGCCACCGGGCGTTCTATGGACCTGAGGTGTTCCTGGAGAAGAACAGGCAGCCGGCCAGCCACTACTTCCGCAACAACTTCTACTTCACCATCGAGACCGAGGAGGCCGCGCTGCCCGACGCCATCGACTTCCTGGGAGCGGAGCGCTTCCTGTTCGCCACCGACTACCCCCACGACGACCCCGGCGGCAGCATGAAGTTCCGCGACGTCCAGCTCCTGGCCGTCAACCAGAACCTCTCCGAGGAGACCAAGGAGCTGATCCGCCACGGCAACGCGGAGCGGCTGTTCAAGCTGGACGCGTAAGGCGAGGGAACCCGACATGGCGACGGAATTGACCATCGCGCTGGAGCGGTATGACCGGCACGTGCCGTTCTTCATGGGAATGGTCTCGCCCCCGGAAGGCATCGACCTGAAAGTGCTCGAGGTCGGCATGGCGCCGCCGAGGCGCGACGGCATCGACCGCCACAGGCGCTTCATGCGCGGCGGCGAGTTCGACATTTGCGAGATGTCGCTGTCGTCCTACCTCACGGCCAAGAGCCGCGGGCTTGACTACACGGCGACGCCGGTGTTCCCGCGCCGCCTGTTCAGCCAGAACCACATGTTCGTCAGCACCGCGGCCGGCATCGAAAAGCCGGCGGACCTGATCGGCCGGAAGGTCTGCTGCCGCAGTTTCCAGACCACCATGTCGGTGCTGGCCAAAGGCGACCTCGCGTTCGAGTACGGCGTGCCCTGGCAGGAGCTGGACTGGCAGACCATGAGCTCGGAACTCATCGACTGGCCGGGCCGCGAGGCCGCCAATCTGACTCTGATCGACGAGCCCAGCGCCCCGGACGCGCTGATCGAGGGCGACCTTGCCATGATGATCCACCCGCATCCGCCGCCCAAGCTGCTGGAGGGCTTGCGCGAGGGATCGCTCCACCGGCTGTTCCCCGACACCAAGGAGGAATGCGCGCGCTATTTCAGGAAGAACGGCGACTATCCGATCATGCACGTGCTGGTCTACAAGCAGGAAATCGCCGACCGTCACCCCGGCCTGCCGCGCGCGCTGATGGACATGTGGGAGGATTCCAAGGCCCAGGCGGCGGAATTCTATGACGACCCGGGCTATGCCGAACTGGCCTTCGCGCGCAATGACTTCGAGGAGGAACGGACCCTGTTCGGCGCCGACATCTGGCCTTCGGGCCTCGCGGCCAACCGCGCCTGCCTCGAACGCTTCATGAAATACCTGACCGACCAGACGCTGATCGACTCGCCGTACCCGGTGGAGGAACTCTTTCACCCGAGCGTGCGGGACACGTAGCCAGCCGGCGAAGTCACCCAGGGCGACTCGCAGCAGTCCGGCGCTTTCCCATCCTCCGTAACTCTTGCGTCTCAATCTGGTGCGCGGCGCGTTTCCCGCCACAGCCGCAACGCCAAGGGGAAGTCGCGGTCTGCCAGGGCAACCGCGGCGCGGGCGGCGACGGCGTCACGGGACCGGTGCAGGGTGCAGGCGCGGTTGGCGAGGGCGCGGGCTTCCGATCGGCGGCCGTGGGCGAGGGCGGTGAGCGCGCGCTGCCTCTCGTTGGCCGCGGCTCGTTCGATGGCGAACACTTGGCGCAGGTCGGTTTCGCAACGGTGGCAGCAGGGGCCTTCCACCTGTCTGGCTCCGCAGGTCGGGCAGCGCATGACGTGGACTACTCCAGATAGAAGAGTATCTCGTCGAGATCCTGCTTCACCGTCGCGGCGTCTTCGGCGCGCCCTTCCCGTAACGCGTAGCGCAGGTCTTCGATCAGGTCGATGATCTCCTGCTGGTCCGGAGCGGGAGCGGTGTCGAGCGCGGCCCGGGCGCGATCCAGCGTCTCCTGGAACTCATCGCCGGCCTGGAAGTCGCTGCCGGGATCCGGAGCGCTGGCGGCCCCCGCCGCTTCCTCCCGAGCGCCGCCGGCGGGCATCTCTTCTTCGCCCCACAGCGCTTCGATGCGCTGCATCGAGGCGGCGAGGCTTTCCTCGGTGGAACGCTCCAGGGCGTTTTCGACGACGCCGCGGATTTCCCGGCCGGTGGCCCGCTCCACCGCGTGGACCTTGAGCAGGCCGTCGAGGTCCAGGTGAAAGGAAAAAAGCAGGCCCTGCTCGTATGCCCCGCGCTGCCGGTTGAGGCCGGTAATGGAAAACGAGCCGATCTCCACGTTCTTCAATGCATCCGGGTCTTCCCCCTGGTAGACCTTGACCTCCACCGTGTCCTGGTGTTCGGTCAAGGTCGAAAACGCCTCGGTGTGGGTGGCGGGAAGCTTGCTGTTGCGCCGGATGAGAGGGAAGTACTGATGGGCGTACGGCAGGCCGTAGAGCTCGCCGACGGCGCTGGTGCCGAAGGTATAAGGGGTGATGTCCACCAGCACGGACTGCATGTCGTGCCCCATCTCGATGCCCGCCTGCACGCCGGCCCCCAAAGCGACGCACAGGTCCGGGTCCACTTCGCCGTGGGGCTCCTGCCCCAACCGCTCCGCGAGAAGCTGGGCGATGCGGGGAATGCGGGTCGAACCGCCCACCAGCAGGACGCGGTCGATCTGGCTCGGCACCACGCCGGCGTCGTTGAGCGCCGTCGTCACCGACTGCATGGTGCGGGCCAGCATCTCCTCGAGGTCCTGCTCGAAGTCCGCGCGGCTCACCTCGAAGGACAGATGCCTGGGCTCGCCGTCCACCGAGGCGATATGATCCTCCTCGACCCGGACGAAGGGTTGGGTCGAAAGCTCGATCTTGGCCTGCTCCGACGCCCGCCGGAGCCGCGCTTGCAGGAGGAGGTTGTCGCCGGCGCCTTCGATGCCGAGCTCGCTCTCGACGTGCGTGTTGAGACGCTTCACGATCAAGGCGTCGAAGTCGTCGCCGCCGAGGTGATTGTCTCCGGTGGAAGCGAGAACCTCGACCACGCCGTCCTCGATGGCCACCACCGAGACGTCGAAGGTGCCGCCGCCCAGGTCGTAGACGAGGATTCGGCGGCTCCCGCTGCTGCGGCTCTCGTAGCTCAGCGCGGCCGCGGTCGGCTCATTGATGATCCGCGCCACCTCCAGCCCGGCGATGCGGCCGGCTTCCCGGGTGGCCTGACGCTGGGCGTCGGTGAAGTAGGCCGGCACCGTGATCACCGCCTTGCGCACCTCCCGGGCCAGCGCGCGGGCGGCCCGTTCCTTGAGCGCCTTGAGAATGAAGGCCGACAATTCCTGCGGAGTGTACGTCTCCGACCCCATCACCACCCGCTCGCCGGAACCCATCAGCCGCTTGATGGAAAGCACCGTCCGCTCGGGGGCGACCGCGGCCTGGTTCCGCGCTTGGCGCCCGACGATGACGTTGCCCGCCTCGTCCAGCCCGACGCACGAGGGCACGATGGCATCGTCATCCTCGCGCACGACCTCCGGCTTCCCGCCGGAAAGGACCACCACCTCGGAGTTGGTCGTGCCGAGGTCGATGCCGACGATGGGTTCGGAATCCATGTTTCACTCTCCTGTGTCGAAACGGTTCACGGCCACGTCGGCGACGCGCAGCACCTCGCCGTCGCGCGTGAAGCCGCTACGCAATTCTTCCGCGACCACGCCGCTCCCGCTCTCCCCGGCCCGGCGAATTTCCATCGCGTGCATGGTCCGGGAATCGAAGGGATGCCCGGTGGTCTTCACCGGCGCCACGCCGAACCCGGACAACATCCGGTCGAAGCGCCGAAGCGCGATCTCGTACCCTTCGGCCACGCCGGCGACGCCGCGCGACGGACGCCGGAACAGTCCCCGCCCTTGGCTCAGCGCGACCGCCGCGTCCCGGCCCCGCACCAGCGCGTCGCGCACCTCCAGAACGGAGCGCAGGCAGCGATTCTCGGCCTCCCGGGCGATCCGGTTCTCGAACGCCGCGAGATCGTCTTCCCGGCGTTGAACCAGACGCGTCGCGTCCTCGTAACCGTCCGCCGCCTTGACGAGTTCCCGCACCGCCCTGGATTGCTCCCGGTTCTGAAGCCGGACCTCCTGCCGGAGCGCCGCGAACTCGGCGAAGAGCGACCGCAGGTCGGGCTGGGGGGGCTCCGGCGTTACGCTTTCCGGGTCCGCATCCGCCGGCGCCGCGCCACCGTCCATCTCATCGAGCCACTCCCGGAAGTCCGCCAGCGCGCGTTCCTTCCAGCCGCGGTCCTGCTCAGTCATCACCGATGCCTTCCGCGGCGAGAAGCGTCTTGAGGCCGGGGGTCGCGCGTCCCGATGGGCGCGCCCGCACCAGCGCGTCCAGGGCCAGCTCGAAACCGCCGCAGCGGGCCATCCCGAACAAGTCGGTGTCCACTCGCCGCCGATCGTCCTTCAACGCCTCGTAGGCGGCGATGATCCGCTCGCCGTACTCGGGCTCCCGGCTGGGCGGATGGGCGCGGACGAGTTCGAGGTAGCGCCGTCGAATCTCCTGGCTGGAAGCCGACGGCGGCAGTCCGAGGGTCAGGTAGTGGCTCAGCATGGCTCCGTTCCTCAGCGGCCGCGCCGCTTGCGCCGATGCGGGAACAGGAAAACCCGCGCCTCCGGCGTGATCCGATCGCCCAGGTCCGCCCCCCCGCACTGCTGCGCCAGCGCGTCCAGATTGCGCCGGATGGCGGCGTCCGTCCTCACGATGCTGGCGACGCGCCGGAGCATATCCGCGGGATGGCCGCGCAGACCGTACCGGTCGAGGATGGTTTCCAGCGTAAGCAGAGTCGCCTCGGCCGCGTCCCCGAACAACGACATCTGGCCCGCGGCGACGGAAGCAGCGTTCCGCAGACCGTTTTTCAGGGCGTCCATGAGTTCGTCGAGGGGCGGCCCGTCCTCCTCCTCGGTGTCGAACTCCCTGCTCAGCGCCGGCGGCGGCTCGTCGAACCCGTCCTCGAGACCGAAAATCGCGTCCAGCATCTCCGCCATCGAGGGACCTTCGTCGAGCCAGGGCGGCGCGTCGAGCAACGAGAAGTCGAACTTGTGAAGCGCTTCGCAAAGGCGGCCCTCGGTGAACCGCGCGAGCCCGGCCGACACCGTTCGAAGCTTTTTCCGACCGGCGGCGCCGGCCGCTTCCAGGGCTTCCGTAAATCGTCGGGAATCATAGTCATCGCCGGCCCGGTAGCGGATCACCGCGAGGTACAGGAGCAGCACGGGATCGCGGTCGCGCGCCTTCGCCCCGCGCAGGCGGCGCCCGATCTCCACGCGGACCGCGGCGCTTCCGCCGCACTCCATCAGAAGATCGAGAACCGCGAGGAGCCCGTCGCCTTCCTGCCGCTCCAGGATGTCGGGCCACCAATCCGTCAGGACCGGAGCGACGTGCCGGCGTTCGTAGAGCACCTGAAGATCGGCCGGCAACGGAACGAGCAGATCGATCCTCTCATCCTGGGTGAGTCCGTCGATATCCGCCATCCTTGCGGCCACGAGAGCCCTCACGCTGCCCAGCATCCCGGTGTGCACGTTCTTGACGCTGCGATTCTCTTCCAGGTCGTGCAGCAGGACGGCGAGGGTCCTCATCTGTCCGGCCGGCGAAAGGCCCGCCAAGTGGGGCTCCACGATCATGGCGGTCTCCGCCTCGGATACTCCGCCGTGGGACAGCGCATCCGCGGACACCACCTTCAGGAGGATGCGCTTCACTTCGACAATGCTCTCCAGCCCCGGCCGGCGCATCTCTTCGGCGCGCCGCAGGTCTTTGGCGGCAAGCTCGAACCGGCCGCTCTTGCGGCTCTGATCCGCGGACTTGAGGAAACCCACGGCCAGCAGGTCCAGGGTGCGCTCGTCATGGGGCGCGCGCCGTTGCGCCTCGGCCAGAGTCGTTTCGGCGCGCCGGTACGCATTCATGGAGTAGTCCAGCCCCGCCATTTCCAGCCACGGCTCCGGATCCTCCGGGAAGTGCGCCGCCATGGCCTCCAACGTGCGGCGTATGCGCGGCTTGGCGCCAGCACGCCCCTGCACCAACTCGATCAGGAAACGATAGCCCTCACGGTTGTACGGATCGGCTTCGAGGCTCGCCGCCATCAACTCGGCGAACACATTCTCCGACGGGTCGAAGCGGCCGTTCAGCAGTTCCAACAGCGCCTGCAAGGTCTGCGGCGCGAGCCGTTCGGGGCGAACGGCCCGATGGCCGTTTCGAGCGAGCGCTTCGAGCATGCGGGCGCGCGCCAGCGGGCGGTCCGCAGGACGGGGGAACTCCGTCTCCAGACGCTTCAGCAAGGCGGCCGTCACGCTCGGGTCCCAGGAATCGGGCGAAACCTGCTCAAGCAGCAGCTCGATCCGGGCTCCCAACCCGACCCAGCGGTTCTCGGGAACGAGCCGCCGCACCATCCCGATCAGGCTCTCCCTGGAGAACCCGCCGTCAGGCACGGCCAAGCCGGCGATCAGCAGCAGATCCATGCGAGCCAGAAGCGGTTCATCCGGGTACAGGGCATCGGCCAACTCGACCACCAACCGCTCGACGGCGCGCGCGTGGCCGTTGGTACGCAACGCCTTGGACAGTTCTCCCGCCAGAGTCTCGACCGCGGTTTCCTCCGTGCCCAGAACCCGCCGCACCGGAACCGGTCCGCCTGCGCTGTCCCGGCCGCATGCGCGGCGCCACTCGGCAACCGTCCCGGCAAGGACGAAATCCGCCGGCAAGAGATCGAGATTCTGCGCAAGACCCGCGTCGTCGCGGTCTCCGAAGCACTTCATGGCCTTGCAGAACACGCGCCAAGGCGCGAACGGCGAACGCCGCGACACGCCCTGCAAGCGTTCGGCGGCCCGCGTCCAGTCACCGGCGTCCATGGCGTCGAGGCTTTCCCGGACCGGCCCGGCGTCCCGGCGCAACGGATGGTCCGGCGCAAGACCGTCGACGCCCTTCCAGCACCTGCGGACCACGAGCTGATCCGCCAATGCCCGTTCGACCGCCCGGGCGGGCGGCTGGACCTTGAGATAATCCCCGTAAACTGCCAGAGCGTCGCCGCCGTCGAGGTAACGGAGGTAAAGCGCCAAGTCCGTTTCCGCCAGCGCCGCAGCCGGGATGGACGCCCGGTGTTGCGCCGCCTGCGCGCGCATGGCCGCGGCCTCCTTGTCCAGACCGCTCCGCGCCAACTGTCGAGCGCGCCCGACGCAGGCGCAGAACCGAAGAACCGGCAGTTCGTCCGGCGGCTGACCGTTTTCGGATTTTGCCTGCTTCAGCCGATCAAGCGCGCCGCGACCATCTCCCCGGGCCAGGAGTTGCAGAACCTGCTCCCGCAGATCGCCCAACGGCACGTGGCCCGAAGGTTTCCGCTTCTGTTTCTTGCGACGTTGTTTGCCGGATGCCATGCGTACGATGAATCTCCGTCAGAAACGACCCAGGCGCGGTTTCCGCGGCGCAGACGTCCGGTGCGGCCCCTTCACCGGCCGTCAGCCTTGCTCATCCGCCAACCCGTACGCTTCCCGGGCCTTTTCCCGCGACACGTAGCCGTCCTCGACGTCCTGCCGCACCAACTCGGCGGGGCGCTCCCTGGGGTCGCCGTAGCCGCCGCCTCCGCTGCGGTAGATGGCGAGCCGGGCGCCGGACTTGAGGGGCCGGGTTTCCAGCATGTCGACTTCGGCCGGGTCCTCGCCGGGGTTCTGGATGGTGGTCCTGGAGTTGGGCGGGCTGCCGCCGCCGTTGAGGCCCCATGAGGCTTGTTGATGGTTGGCCGAGCGGACCGTGAGGGTGCAGTCGGTGAGGAACTCGTACTCGCGGATGAAGCCCGTGCCGCCGCGCCAGCGCCCGGCGCCGGCCGAGTCCCGCCAGATGTCGTAGCGGCGGACGCCAACGGGGTACTCGGTCTCGAGGATCTCCACGGGCGTGCCGGGGGCGAAGTGGTTGACCGGCATGACGATGGCGGCGCCGTCGTGGTCGCTGGTGCCGCCCAGCGACGTGATCATGATCTCGTACTGGACGGTGGGACGGCCGGCGGAGCGGCTTTGCTTGTAGCCCACGGCGATGGCGCCGGTGCCGAGGCCGGACGGGGCCACCGCCCGGTTCGGGTTGAACTTTCCGACCGCGGCGAGCACGCAGTTGTAGACCAGGTGGGAGGTCGGGAAGTAGTGGTTGACGGTCGCCGGGAACTGCGGGCTCATCACCAGCCCCGGCGGCAAGTTGAACTCGATGGCCTCGAACGCGCCCGCGTTCATCGGGATGCTCGGATCCGAGGCCGCCAGCACCGCCTGGGTCGAAACCGCGCGGGCCGTGACCCGCGTGGTGTTCACCGGTCCGGGGGTCTGGGGGTCGCTGCCGGAGAAGTCGAGCGTCAGCCGGTCCCCGGCCTTGACGGCCCGGACGTGGATGCGCACCGGCTTGGAGCGGTCCACGCCGTCGTGGTCGAGGAACCCTTCCGCCTCGTGCTCCCCGTCCGGCCACGAGGCGATCTCGGCCCTCACGCGGGCCGTAGTGCGCGTCATCAACTCGTCGATGGTGCCCAGCAGGGTGTCCGCGCCGTACTCCTGCAGCAGCTCCTGGAACCGGAGCGCGCCGAGCTTCGTCGCGCCCACCTGTCCGCGCAGGTCGCCCAGCACCACGTCCGGGATGCGGCTGTTGTTGCGCAGGATCGCCTCCACCTCGGGCAGAACTCCCTCGGCGGTGGTGAAGCGCACCGGCGGCAGCAGGATGCCGTCGTGGAAAATCTCGCGCGAGGCCGCGCCGCTGGAGCCCGGCACCAGGCCGCCAACGTCCGCCTTGTGGGCCACGCTGACGCCGAAAGCCACCACCTTGCCGTCGTGGAACGCCGGCGTCGCCACCACCATGTCGGGGACGTGGCTGTTTCCCGCCTTGTAGGGATCGTTGGAAACGAACGAATCGCCCTCGCGCATCTCCTCCGCGGGGTAGCGTTCCAGGACGCCGGCCACCGACTGCGAATACAGCAGGGAATGGTATTGCAGGCCGCCGCCCACCATGATCACGCGGCCCGTGCCGTCGGTCAGCCCGGCGGTGCCGTCCTGGGACTCGCGCAGGATCGGCGAGTAGCCGCTGTGGAACAGCGCGTGGGCCATGGACGCGGTGATCTCCCGCAACCGGCTCAGCACGACTTCGCTGGTGATGGGGTCCAGGCTCATGGTTCCCTCCCCGTGGCTAGAATCCTGTCCGAGTAATCGAACGGTCCTTCGACTTCGCACCGCTTCGCGTCGCTACGCTCAGGACGAACGGAGAAAACGCTGTCATAACCGTTCGTCCTGAGCGTAGCGCCGCGCCAGCGGCGCGAAGTCGAAGGACCTCACGGCTCCCTCTCGATCACAATATTGCCGAACGTGTCGACGGTGGCATGTTGCGACTCGGACAGCACCGTGGTCGCATCGAGCTGCTCGATCACGGCCGGCCCGTCGATGCGATTGCCTGCCAGCAGGCGGCCGCGGTCCAGCACCACGGCCTCCACGAACGCTCCGAGCTCCAGGTCGAAGAGCGGTCTGCGTCCGATGACGGCGTGCTCGACGCCGGACTCCCCGGATTCCAGAGGCGGCGGCGTGAGCCGCGGCACCGCGATCTCGGCCAGCAGCCGGAACGTCACGATCTCGGCGTCCTCGTCCTTGGCGCTGAGCCCGTACACCTTGCCGTGCAACTCGTCGAAGGCTGCCTTGAGCCCGGCCTTGTCCGCGTCCACGATCTCCCGGTCCGGGCAGTCGACGGAAAGCTCGTACCCTTGGTGCAGGTAGCGCATGTCCACCTGGCGCCGGAAGACCGCCTCCGAAAGGTCGAAATGCTCTTCCCGGATGTCCTCCACGGCCCGGAGGCGCAACTCCTCGAAACGCTGGTTCATGCGCGCGGGGTCGTAGCCGCTGACCAGGCCGAGGTCCGACAGCAGGTAGAGATGCCGCACCTGGGTCTGGAGCAGCCCCAGGGCGCTGTTGAGACCGGGGTTCGGCGGCACCAGGACCGCGGGTATCTGAAGCTCCTCCGCCAGTACGCCGGCGTGCAGCGGACCGGCGCCGCCGAAGGCCACCAGCACGAAGTCGCGCGGATCGACGCCGCGGTATTGCAGCGCGAGCCGCAGCTCCACCGCCATGTTGTTGTTGACGATCTTGAGAATGCCGGCCGCGGCCTCCACCACGTCGAGGCCGAGCGGCTCGGCCAAGACCGTGCGAATGGCGGCCTCCGCGCGGGCGCGGTCCAGCCGGAGCCGCCCGCCCAACGCGCTGCTGTCGCCCAGGGCGCCCAGCAGCAGGTTGGCGTCGGTGACGGTCGGAAGCTCGCCGCCTCTGCCGTAGCAGGCCGGTCCGGGGTCGGCGCCCGCGCTCCGGGGGCCGACCTTCATGAGGCCGTCCTTGCCGATCCAGGCGATGGTGCCGCCGCCCGCGCCCAGGGTGTGGACGGCGAGCATGGGGGTGGCTAGGTCCTGCCCGGCGATCCGGCCCGCGGTGGTCTCCTCGGAGCGCCCGTCGCGGATCACGCTGATGTCGGTGGAGGTGCCGCCCATGTCGAAGGTGACGAGGTTGCTGCGTCCCAGCAGCGCGGCCAGCTCGATGCCGGACACCACCCCGGCCGCCGGACCGGAGAGCAGCGTCTGGTTGGGATAGCGGGCGCCCACGTTCATGCGCATCAGGCCGCCGTTGGACTGCATGAGGAATATCTGCGGCGTGTCGATGCCGGCGGCGCGCAGCCTGTCCACCAGCCGCAACAGGTAGTCCTGCATGGACCTGCCCACGAAGGCGTCGATGACGGTGGTGGACAGGCGCGGATACTCGCGGATGGTGGGCAGGATGCGCGACGACACCGACACGCGCCACTCCGGCGCCATCTCGGCGATGATGGCCGCGGTCCGCTCCTCGTGTTCGGGGTTACGGAAGCTGAACAGGAAGTTGACGGCGACCGCCTCGACTTCCTTCTCCTTCAAGCTCGCGACCGCGCGCCGAACGTCGTCCTCGTCCAACGGCGTCTGCACGTTGCCGAGGTAGTCGAGGCGCTCGGTGATCTCCTCGGTGAGCGATTGCGGAGCCAGCAGCGTGGGCTTGACGTAGAAGGGGTCTGCCAAGTCCTCGGGCGCCGGCTGCGACCAGCCGCGCCCTTCGTACACCGCCCGGAACCCGCGGGTGATCAGCAGCCCGGTGCGCGCGCCCTTCCCTTCCAGGATGGCGTTGGTGGCAACGGTGGTGCCGTGGACCAGGAACTCGACGGCGCCCGGGTCCACCCCGGACCGGAACAGCTCGTCCAGGGCATCCATCACCGCGGCCGACGGATCATCCGGCCTAGACGGCACCTTGGCGATGCGGCGCTCGCCGGTGCCGGGATCGAACGCGATCAGATCGGTGAACGAGCCTCCGGTATCGATGCCAACCATCCACGATGCCATGGCGACCCTCGGGTTATGGCGTCCTTCGACTTCGCGCCGCTGACGCGGCGCTACGCTCAGGACGAACGGAAAACAAGCTCCGGTGCCATAGTCCCAACACCGTTCGTCCTGAGCGTAGCGAAGCGAAGTCGAAGGACGCCATCCGAATGACCAAAGTTGCGTCAGCGCGACAGGTCCACCACCACGCGGCCACGGACCCCGCCTTTGAGGATGCTCTCGATGTGGGCGTCCAACTCGTCCAGCGAGCAGTCGATGGTGACGGCGTCGAGGTTGGGGAGCTTCCATTCGCCGGCCATCTTCTGCCACAGGGTGGCACGGATGTCCGCGGGGCAGTCGGGGGTGGCCACGCCGATGAGGCGCACGTCGCGGAGGATGAAGGGAAAGACCGTGGTGTTCAGCTCTATCGAGGCCACGTTGCCGCAGCAGGTCACCACGCCGCCGTACTTTGAGGCCTTGATGGCGGTGGCGAGGATGTTGCCGCCCACGGTGTCCACGACGCCGGCCCACAGACCTCTCAGCAACGGCCGGCCCGACTGGTCGTCCGCGTCCTCGCGAGAGATCACGTCGGCCGCGCCCAGGCCCGTGAGGAAGTCCTTTTCCGACTCCTTGCCGGTGGACGCCACCACCCGGTAGCCGGCCTGGGCCAGGATGGCCACGGCCAGACAGCCGACCCCTCCGGTGGCTCCGGTCACCAGCACGTCGCCCGACTCGGGCGTGACCCCGGACTCCTGGAGCCGCAGCACCGACAGGGCCGCGGTGAAGCCGGCGGTGCCGTAGACCATGCTCTCCTTGAGGCTGAGCCCGTCCGGGCGCTTCACCGCCCAGGCGGCCGGCACCCGCACGTACTCGGCGTAGCCGCCGTCGGTGTTGGCGCCCAGGTCGAAGCCGGTGAGCACCACGTCTTCGCCCTTGGCGAAATCGCTTGAGGCGCTCTCCACGACGGTGCCCGCGGCGTCGATGCCCGGCGTGTGGGGATAGTTGCGGGTGACGCCCTTGTTGCCGGAGGCCGACAGCGCGTCCTTGTAGTTGAGGGACGAGTAGGCCACCGAGACGAGCAGATCGCCTTCCGGCAGGTCGTCCGCCGACCGCTCGGTAATGGCCCGGGAGAAGCTCTTGTCCTCGTTCTCGCTGACCACCATGGCTCGGAAACGGGTCGGGTCTGACATAATATGCTCCTAAGCTCGTATTCGTCATTCCCGCGGAAGCGGGAATCCAGGGGTGGCAGTGGGGGACTACGGCGTGTTCCCGCGCCCCGCCCCGCCTGGATTCCCGCTTCCGCGGGAATGACGGGTCAGGGGGCTCTAGCCCGCGCTCTCCTTCTCCTGCAGCCGCTGCCATACCTTGGGCGGCGACAGCGGCAGGTCGCAGATGCGCACCCCGACGGCGTCCTCCACGGCCGCGGCGATGGCGGACGCGGCCGGCAGCACGCCGCCCTCGCCCATGCCCTTGGCGCCGAAGGGGCCGGGGCCGTTGCCGCTCTCCACCAGCTCGGAGATGAAGTTCTCCGGCAGGTCGTGGAAGCCGGGTACGCGGTAGTCGATGAGGTTCGGGTTCAGGAGCTGGCCGTCTTCGTACACCATGTCTTCCAGCAGCGTGTGGCCGATGGCGAAGACCACGCCGCCCTCGTCCTGGCCTTCGCACTGCAACGGGTTGATGGCCCGGCCCACGTCCGCCATGGACACGTACTTGAGGATGCGGACGACGCCGGTGTCCGGGTCCACCTCCAGCTCCACGCCGCCCCAACCCACCTCCCAGAAGGTGGTGGGGGAGCCCAGCACCGCGGTCTTGCTCTTCCTGTCCTGGTACACGCCGCGGCCGACGATCTCGGTGGCGGAGCTGCCGAAGTATTCGGAAATGACGTCACTGTAGGCCACGCCGCGGCCCTTGCCGCCGCGCACCCGGCCGCCCTTGAGCGTGAGGTCGGCGGCCTTCTCGCCCATGACCTTGACCGCGGCCTTGAGCAACTGCTTCTTCACGTCCTGGGCGGCGCGCTGGGTGGCGAGGCCCATGACCGTCATGGAGCTGCTGGCGCTGGTGGACACGTCGAACGGGGTCACGTCGGTGTCCAACTGGGCCACGGACACCTGCTCCAGCTCGATGCCCAGCTCCTCCGCCACCACCTGGCTGAGGGCCGTGCGGCACCCCTGACCCACTTCCACCGTCCCGGTAAGCAGCACGGCGCTGCCGTCCGAGGACATCTTCACGGTGGCGCCGGCCACCTTGTAGGTGCCGCCGGCGTCCTTCAGGCACACGCTCAGCCCCTTGCCCACGTTGGGCCGGGAAGCCTTCTTCCAGTCCAGCGCCCGGGCCACCTTGCGGAGCCCCTGCTTGAGGTCGCAGTCCACCGGGGTGTCGCCCGGGGTGTAGGGCTCGCCCTTGTCCAGCAGGTTCTTGAGGCGGAAGTCCAGCGGGTCCATGCCGAGCCGCCTGGCGATCATGTCCATCTGCGACTCGTAGGCCCAGGCCACCTGCACCGCGCCGAAGCCGCGGAAGGCCCCGGCCGGCACCGTGTTGCTGTAGACGCCGTGGGCGTCGATCTTCACGTTGGCGACGCGGTACGGTCCCACCGCCCGGTAGCCGGCCTTCTGGGTCACACGGGGACCGGCGTCGGCGTAGGCGCCGGTGTCCATGTAGACTTCCAGCTCCCGCGCCACCATCTCGCCCTTCTTGCTGACCCCGGTCTTGATGCGGATGCGCGCGGGATGGCGCGTGACGGTCTTGAAGCTCTCGTTGACGCTCATGGCCAGCTTGACCGGCCGGCCGTTCCGCACCGACAGCGCCGCGGCGATGGGGTCGGCCTTGACGTAGAGCTTGCCGCCGTAGCCGCCGCCGACGTAGGGCACCACCACCCGCACCCGGTTGAGCGGCAGCTTGAAGATGCCCGCCAAGTGCCCGCGCAGCGTGAACGGGTCCTGGCACGAGCTCCACACCGTCAGGCGCTCGCCGTCGTAGTGGGCGAGGCAGATGTGGGGCTCCAGCGAGTAGTGCTGCACCTTGGAGAAGCGGAACACGTCCTCGAATATGTGGTCGGACTTGGCGAACCCGTCGTCCACGTCGCCCCGGGAGTAGCCGAAGTGGTAGCACACGTTGGTGCCCTTGAACCTTGCCGGCGCGCCGTACCGGGAGCCCCGCAGCTCGGCCTTGGCCACGTCGCCCTCGTGCACCTGCGGCGCCCCCGGCGCCAGCGCGTCGTCCACGTTGTCCACGAACGGCAGCTCCTCGTACTCCACGTCGATGAGCGCCAGCGCCTCCTCGGCCACCAGCTCGTCCGCGGAAAGCACCGCGGCCACCGGGTCGCCGACGTAGCGCACCTTGTCCGTCGCCACGACGGACTGGTCCTTGTAGGTGGCGCCGTACAGGTAGTTGAGGTCGGTGATCTCGTCCCGGGTGAGCACGTCGATGACGCCGGGCAAGGCTCGCGCCTTGGAGGCGTCGACTTTGAGCACGCGGGCATGGGGAAGCGGGCTCCGCAGGATCTTCGCGTACGCCATGCCCGGAAGCTCGATGTCCCCGGTGTAGAAAGCCTTGCCGGACACCTTCTCCACCGCGTCGACGCGCATGGAATTGCGCCCGGCCACTGACAGTCGTTGTTTTCTCATGGGTGTCTCCGCACACCTTCTTATCGGAAGTTCCGTGGGCAGGCAACGACACTGCGGGAACGTAAGAATCGGAACGGAATCCAGAAGCGTCATGGGACGGGCCTGACGCGGAGGCCTTAAACAGGTCTTACGCGAAAGTGAGGAGCGGGAATGACAAACTCGGCTAAAGTATCCACGTCGAGCGCCGATTGTTCTTTATATGGCCATTCTTGACTTACCGGCCTTTTTCTGGCGTGGTGTTCTGGAACGTCCCGTATTCCCGAGGACAACGCCTCTGGAGTTGCAATGATGGGTCTGATCGTTTCCGAAGTCTACGATGCGCTGATCGAAGCCGGGGCTTCTCCGGACAAGGCAAGGGCAGCAGCCAGTGCGGTCCCGCCTGCCGACAACGTGGCCACCAAAGAAGACATCGCGAGGATCGAGAACAACATGGTCACCAAAGAGGACCTCGCGAACCTCAAAGAGGACATCGCGGACCTCAGACACGAGATGTTCGGGTTCAAGGCCGAAACCCGTCAAGACACGGCGGATTTCAAGACGCAGATGGGCCAGGACATGGCGGATTTCAAAACCGAAGTGCGTCAGGACATGGCAGACTTCAAGGCCGAAATGCACCAGGGCATGGCAGACTTCAAGGCGCAGATGGGTCAGGACATGGCGGATTTCAAAACCGAGGTGCGTCAAGACATGGCAGACTTCAAGGCGCGGTTGAACCAGGGCATGGCGGACTTCAGGACCGCAGTGGGCCAGGACATCGCAAAACTCGGGAAGAAGACCGCCGTTCTCAATTTCGCCGTGTTAACGCTCGGCCCGGCCATCGTGGCCTTGCTGATCAAGCTGACCTTCTTCCCGTAATTCCTGACGCGGGACCGACGCCCCCTTTCGTCATTCCCTCCCTTCCTCCGTCGTTCCGGCGCGAGCGGGAATCCAGACCTGAGGGGGGCGCCCGGCATGACCCGTTCTCACGGCGAGCGCCGTTCCGTTTGTTCTTTCAGGGTTTCCAACTCGGTCCAGCGGTCCAACACCTGGTCGAGGGTCGCCTTGGCGGCCTTGAGCTCGTCGAGGACGGGGTGGACGGCGGCGAAGGGCTGGGCGTAGAAGTCGGGTTGCTGGGTCTGTTCCTCCAGCGCGGCCACGGCCTGTTCCATGGCCTGGATGCGGTCGGGCAACTCGTCCAGTTCTCGTTGCAACTTGTAGCTGAGCTTGTTGGGGCGCGAACGTGATTCCCGCCGGTCCGCGGCCGGCATCTGCACTCCCTTGCGGTTGGGGTCGTCGGTGACGGCGAGGGCGTTGCCGCGGCGGAGCCAGTCGCTGTAGCCGCCGGCGTGGCGCTGGATCAGGCCGGTGTCCTCGAACACCAGGGTGCTGGTGACGCAGTTGTCGAGGAAGCTGCGGTCGTGGCTCACCACCAGCAAGGTGCCGCGGTAGCGCACGAGCTGCTCCTCCAGCACCTCCAGGGTCTCGATGTCGAGGTCGTTGGTGGGCTCGTCCAGCACCAGCAGGTTGGCCGGTTGGGTCAGCAGCCGGGCGAGGATGACGCGGTTGCACTCGCCGCCGGACAGCGCGGCCACTGGAGTCAGGGCGCGCTTGGGGCTGAAGAGAAAGCCCTTGAGGTAGCCGACCACGTGGCGCGGCTTGCCGTTGACGAAGACGTGGTCGCGGCCGTCCGCCACGGTCTCGGCCACGGTCTTCTCCGGGTCCAGCTCGCGCCGAAGCTGGTCGAAGTAGCCGATCTCCAGGTTGGCGCCCATCTCGACGGCGCCGGAGTCGGGCTTGATCTCGCCCACCAGGATGCGCAGCAGCGTGCTCTTGCCGACGCCGTTGTTGCCGATGAGGCCGATGCGGTCGCCGCGCATGATGCGTAGCGTGAGGTTCCGGATCAGCGGCTCGCCGCCGTAGCCGTGGGTGACGTTGCGAAGCTCCACCACCTTGCGGCCCGATTGGCCGCCGTGCTGCACGTGGATGCGCGCCTGGCTCTGAGGCTTGAGGCGCTGCGCCGCCTCCTCCCGCATGGCCATGAGCGCGCGCACGCGGCCCTCGTTGCGGGTGCGGCGCGCCTTGATGCCCTGCCGTATCCACGCCTCTTCCTGCGCCAGGCGCTTGTCGAACAGGGCGTCGCGGCGGGCGTCCTCCGCCAGGCTTTCCTCCTTGAGCCGGAGGTAGTTGTCGTAGCTGCCGGGCCAGCTCGTGAGCCGGGTGCGGTCCAGCTCGACGATGCGGGTGGCGAGCCGCCGCAGGAAGGCGCGGTCGTGGGTGATGAACAGAACGGCGCCGGTATAGTTGTAGACCCGGTCCTCCAGCCACTGGATGGTGCTCAGGTCGAGGTGGTTGGTGGGCTCGTCGAGGAGCAGCAGCTCGGCGTTGCCGACGATGGTGCGGGCGAGGCCGACGCGGCGCTGCCAGCCGCCGGACAGCTCCTCCAGACGGCGGCCGGCCGGCAGGTCCAGCTCGCTCAGCACCGTCTCCACCCGCTGGTCCACGTGCCAGCCGCCGTGGGCGTCGATCTCCCGGTGCAGCGCCTCCAGCTCCAGCAGGCCCTTGCGGTCCAGGGCCTCCGTGGAGCGTTGCTGGTAGAGGTCGATGAGGGCCTGGAGGTCGGCGAGGCCGGTGGTGACGTACTCCCGCACCGTCTGCCCGAGTTCCTCGGGCAGCGCCTGCTCCAGCTCGCTCACGCGGATGCGGCTCTGGGTGTGGACCTCGCCGCGGTCGGGCTCCAGGCGGCCGGTGATGAGCCGCAGCATGGAGGTCTTGCCGGCGCCGTTGCGGCCGATCAGGCACACCCGTTCCCCCGGCTCGATGGCGAAATCGGCGTGCGCCAGCAGCCGCTGGTCGCCCAGTTCGAGCGAGACGTCTTCGAAGCTTACGAGGGACATGCCGGGTGGAGCGGACGATTCGAGACGGGCGGGGTTGAAACCCGCCCCTACGGCGGCCACGCCTCGCCGATGGCAATCACTCGCGCGCACCGTGGCATGCGCACGCACAGGACAGGACGCCGGCGCACGCTCGTCGGAGCCCGGCGCCCCGGCCTCGACCCTACTTGCCGCGCGCGGCGCGGGCGCCCGGCGGCCGGTAGGGCACCTTCTTCTTGACCGCCTCGTCCACCGTCTCCGGCGGGATCAGCACGGTGGCCTTGATGTTGAGGGCGCCGGCGTTGGCGATGTTGAGCGACACCGCGGTCGCGGTGGCGTCGTCGGGAAGGTCGGCAATGATGTAGAGGTCCGTGTCGCCGAAGGCATAGTAGAGCGCCTCCACGCTGCCGCCCATGGCCTCGATGGTCTGGGTCAGCGCGGCCCGCCGCCGGCTGCCGCCCTCCTTGAGCAGGCCCACCAGCCCCTTGCCGGTGTACGAAGTGTGGAACATGTATTTGCCCATGTGGTTTTCCTCCAAGGATTGTGATCTGTTCCCGTCCTTTATGGTCCATGGAACGGGCTTGTTTCAAGCCGGAGGCGCGACGCCTCGCTTCTTTCACCCCTATTGCTGCGCGGCGATGAAGGCGCGCAGCACCTCGTTGAACTCCGCGGGGTGCTCGCGGTAGGAGAAGTGGCCGGCCTCGTTGATGATGTGCATCTGGGTGCGGCGCTCGCTTCCGGCCATGAGCTCCATCAGACGCATGCCCTGGTCGAGGGTGGCGGTGGGGTCGTTGTAGCCCCACACGAGCAGCGTGGGCCGCTGGAAGCCGCGGTCGCGGATCCACCCCAGGGTCTCCTCCTTCTGCCGCGCGTGCTTGGCCAGGAAGACGTTGGTCTTGAGCCCCTGGGTCTCCATCTTCTCCACCGCCTCCCGGTACTTGGGCTGTTGGGCGATTTCCACGCAGGCGTCGAGCCAGTCGTCGGTGATGTGGTCGTGGCCGTAGGAATAGCGCTCCAGCACCCAGCGCTGGCTCTCGCGGCCCAGGCGCGGCTGCGGCGCGTTGGCGTGCACGATGTCGTTGCGCCCGACTCCGGGGGCCAGGGTGTTGGTGTCCACCGGGATCACGGACTTGACGAGGTCCGCCCGCTCCAGGGTCATGCGCGCCACCAGGTAGGCGCCGCGGGAATGCCCCACCAGATGGACGTTGCCGAGCTTCAGGGTCTCCAGCGTGGCCAGCGCGTGCCGCACCACCGCGGCCATGGTGTAGTCGTCGTCGCTCTTGGGGTTGTCGGTCATTCCCTGGCCGAGCTTGTCCACGGCGACGACGTGGAACCACTGCGCCAGCGCGTCGAAGTTGAGTCCCCAGTCGGGGCTGCCGTCGGCCGCCTCGTTGGAGCCGAAGTTGCCGCCGTGGAACAGCACCACCGTCTCGCCGCTCCCCTTCTCGAAGTAGCGGGTGCGGATGCCGTCCACGTCCACGTATTTTTCGTCTGCCCGGTTCATGTCGATCCTCCTTGATGATGACACTGTAGCGGATTGGACCGGGAAGGTTAAACGAGCCGGGCCACCCCCAGCCACCCCTGGATTCCGGCTTTCGCCGGAATGACGGATGCGGAACGTCGAACCCAAGGCGTGCTTGGCAATCCACCGGCAATCGGATAAGGGAGAGTGAGCCGAAAGGCGTACCATTCAAGGAGGCAAGCTGATGGCGAACGCCAACAACGACGAGCATCCCATGCTGAGAGAGGGACTGGGGCGGCTGCGGGGCCGGGTGGCCATCATCACCGGCGCCAACAGCGGCATCGGGCGGGCCACCGCCCGGCTGTTCGCGCGCGAGGGGGCCAACGTCGTGTGCTGCGACATCCAGGAGACCCTGACGCCGCGGGTGGACCAGCTCATCATCGACGAAGGCGGCGAGGCCACCTTCCTGAACGTGAACGTGACCGCGGACGGCGGCCCGGAGGAGATGATGAAGACGGCCATGGACCGGTACGGCGGCGCGGACATCCTCTACAACAACGCCGGCGGCGGGATTCGCAAGCAGGCCCATGAACACACCGACGAGGAGTGGAACTTCATCATGGACCTGAACCTGAACGCCATCCAGAGGAGCGTCCGGGCGGTGGTCCCCCACATGCTCGAGAAGGGCAGCGGCAGCATCGTCAGCACCGCCTCCACCTTCGGGCTGGTGGCGTCGGCGAACTACCCGGCCTACTGCGCCACCAAGGCCGCGGTCATCAGCCTGACCCGGCAGATGGCGCTGGACTACGGCCCCAAGGGCGTCCGCGTGAACTGCATCTGTCCCGGCGCCACCGAGACGCCGCGCTTCCGCGGGCATCCGCCGGTCCCGTCGCTCCAGGCCGCCACCCCGGAGCAGCGCAAGCGCATGGCCGACAGCAACAAGGCGCTGCTGCGCATGGCGCGGCCCGAGGAGATGGCCTACGGCGTGCTGTTCCTGGTGTCGGACGAAGCCTCCTTCGTCACCGGCCATGCCCTGGTGGTGGACGGGGGGCAGACGATCGCGGTGTGATGTACTGCTGGCGCGGCACCGTAGGGGTGGTGAAGCCGACGTTCCGGCCCGGCTCGCTGGAGACCTTCACGCGGCTCCTGCCGGACGGGGTATGCGTGGTGCCGCGCTACGTCGGCGTCCGCGCGGGGACGGAGGCCGAATTCGACGAGGCCATCGCCGTGGCTGAGTCCAGGGTGGCGGAGCTTGCCGAGTTCGGGGTGGACCTGGTGGTGATTCAGGGGGTGCCGCCCATCATGCTCCGGGGCTACCGCTTCGACGGCGAACTGACCGAGCGGCTCACCCGGCAGTACGGGGTGCCGGTGCTCACCGCCACCACCGCGCAGGTGGAGGCGTTTCGCGCGCTGGGGGTGCGCACCATGGCGGCGCTCTCCTACATCCAGGGCGCCATGAACGCCAGGTTCGCCGCTTTCTTCGAGCAGGCCGGATTCACGGTGACGGGCATCGGGGAGATCCGGGGCGTGGACTTCGCGGAGGTCGGCGAAATCCCGGTCGAGGTGATCTACCGCGAGGCCAAGAAGGCCTTCGTCGAGAACGGCGGCGAGTGCGTCTACCTGCTGGGCGCGGGCTGGGACTGCCTGCCCGCCGTCGAGGACCTGGAGGCGGACCTCGGAGTGCCGGTGGTGACCAATCTCAACGCCGAGGTGTGGGCGACCCAGAAGCGCCTCAGGATTCGCGAGCCGGTGGAGGGCTTTGGGCGCCTGCTGGAGACGATGCCGTAAGCGACGGGGAAGGACGACGGACATGGGAGAGATACTCGGCCTGGGCATCACGCACTATCCCGGACTCGGGTTCCAGGGGAACATGACCCGGCGCATCAAGATGTGCCTGGAGGACCCCGCACTGCCGGAACGGCTGCGGAACATGGAGAACTGGCCGGCGCCCATGCGCGAGCAGTGGGGCACGGACGACGGCCAGAGCCATTCGGAAGCGCACCGGCAGGACCTGATCGACCGCTTCCGCATCGCCCGCCGCGCCCTGGACGAGTTCCAGCCCGACCTGTGCGTGCTGTGGGGCGACGACCAGTACGAGAACTACAAGGAAGACTGCGTGCCGGCCTTCTCCATCCTCGCCTACGAATCGGTGGAGGCGCAGCCGTGGACCCACACCCGCCGGGGCGCCAACGTGTGGGACGAGCCCGACGACAAGGTCTTCACCATCGCGGGGCACCAGGAGGCGGGCAAGCACCTGGCGTCGAGCCTGCTGGACAACGGTTTCGACGTGGCCTACTCCTACAAGCCGCTCCACCGCGGGCTGGGGCACGCCTTCGTGAACTCCATCCTCTATCTCGACTGGGACAGGCGGGGTTTTCCCTACCCGCTGGTGCCCTTCACCGTGAACAGCTACGGCCGCAAGCTGGTGGGCAGCCGGGGCGTCCCGCTGACGCCTTCGGCCGCACGCGACATCGAAGACCAGTTCGACCCGCCGGGACCCCAGCCCTGGCGCTGCTTCGACATCGGCGCCGCCACCGCCCGCGCCTTTGCCGACAGTCCCTGGAGGGTGGCCCTCATCGCGTCGTCGAGCTGGTCCCACTCCTTCCTTACCGCCAAACACTCGTTCATGTACCCGGACGTGGAATCGGACAAGCGCTATTTCCAGGCGCTGCGGGACGGCGACTGGGAAACCTGGCGCGGCACCAGCCTGCCCGAGGCCGAGGATCGCGGCCACCACGAGCTGCTCAACTGGTTCGCCTTGGCCGGCGCCATGTCCGAGATCGGCCGCAAGCCCGACGACATCGTCTTCCTGGAGTCGTGGATCTCCAACTCCGACAAGGTGTTTGCGGTATTTCGCCCGCCGGAGCATGCAGGCTAGGCAAGGTAAAGATCAAAACCGTTGCATGAACAAGCGTTTCGTGGCGATTGGTTTGCATGCCTTGCAATTCGCGCCTCCCGTACCTAAAGTCTAAGCTATGGTGAAGGGGGAAGAAACGGAGCCTTCAGGGAAACCCGTTCAGCAGGCTGCATGGCGTGATCGAATCAAGGCCGATCTCGCTGCTCAAGTCGAGGCCGGTGGTACACTCTACGGTTATCGCCAGGACGGCGCCTATGTTGCCCGGACCAAGGATGGTGACGAGATCGTCACGCCGGGCGAAAGCAAGAGCGCCTGATCCAGCCCGTCTATGCCTTCGGCCACGCCGATCCTCTATATCGTGGCCGGCCCCAACGGATCAGGGAAATCCACGCTAACACGTTCCAGGCGATTCGGCGGGGTGGAGTCAATCGACCCTGATGCCCTAGCTCGCCGCGCCAGTCTCGTTGATCCCGAACGCGCCGTGGAGGCCCGGCGCAAGGCTGTGTGGAGACGCCGCGCCGCATTCGCCGATTTCAGAACCGTCGTGGTGGAAACCACGTTGGCCGGCAAGACCATACTTCGCGTCATGGACCAAGCCCGTTTTTCGGGATACCGAATCGAGCTGCACTATATCTCGGTGAACTCCGTCGCCCAATCACTGGATCGGATCGCCAACCGTGTAGCGTTGGGTGGTCACGATGTGCCGGAAGAGGACGTGAGGCGGAGATTTGCCCGCTCGCTAGAGAACCTTCCGGCGGCTGTCGCGCGGTCCGACGAAACCCGGATCTACGACAACGCCAGCGAGCTACATTCAAAAGTGGTGTACGGGGGGAGTTGAAGGAGGCGGCGCGACTCTGCTGAAATGGGGCTTGGAAGAGCAACGTTTCAGCGGGAAAGGAGAAGCGCCACCATGGAGAAGGATAGGAGAGAAGGGGCCGGGAGTCCAGCGGAATTTCGGGATGAGTTGAGCGAGATGCTGCGAGAGGGAGCACAAGCGATGATCCGGGCGGCGGTGGAGGCGGAGTTGGAGAGCTTTCTGGGAGGGCATGAGGGGGAGCGTGATGGGAGGGGGAGGCGAGCGGTGGTACGGAACGGGTATCAGCGGGAACGGGAGGTGTTGACGGGGTTGGGGCCTGTGAAGGTGCAGGTGCCGAAGACGCGGGATCGAGCGGGCAAGGGGCGGTGTTTTCGCTCGGAGTTGTTGCCGCCGTACTTGAGGAAGGCTCGGCGGGTGGAGGCGGTGGTGCCGTGGCTGTATCTGAAGGGGGTGTCGACGAACGACTTTGGGGAAGCGCTGGAGGCGTTGTTCGGGGGCGAGGTGAAGGGGCTGTCGCCGGCAGCGATCACGCGGATGAAGCGGGTGTGGGAGGAGCAGTACGCGGAGTGGCAGGAGCGGGACTGGCACGGGCACGAGTTCGTGTATGTGTGGGCGGACGGGATCTACGTGAACATCCGGCAGGAGGAGCGGCGTTGTATCCTGGTGGTGGTGGTGGGCTGCGACATTCACGGACGCAAGCACTTCCTGGCTCTGGACGCTGGGTTTCGGGAGTCCTTGGAGAGTTGGAAAGCCCTTCTGTTGAGCCTCAGAGACCGTGGCGTGAAGGCGCCGAAGCTGGCGGTGGGTGACGGAGCGCTGGGGTTCTGGACGGCCCTGGCCGAAGTCTATCCCGAAACCCGCACCCAGCGCTGCTGGGTGCACAAGACCGCCAATGTCCTGGACAAGCTGCCCAAGCGCGTCCAGCCTGAAGCCAAGTCGATGATCCACGACATCTGGATGGCCGATACTCGCAAAAGCGCCGAACAGGCCCTGGACCGTTTCTGTGGCACCTACGAAGCCAAGTACCCCAAGGCGGTGGACTGCCTGAGCCGCGACCGCGACACGTTGCTCACCTTCTATGACTTCCCCGCAGCTCACTGGCAGCATCTGCGTACCACCAACCCCATCGAGTCCACCTTCGCCACCATCCGGCTACGAACCGTGAAGACCCGGAACTGCCTCAGCGTCACCACCGCCCTGAGCCTGGTGCATCAACTGGCCATGAGCGCTCAAAAGCGATGGCGCCGGCTCCGGGGGTTCGGTCAACTCGCTGACTTGGTCGCCAAGGTGAAGTTCGTCGATGGCGTCGATGAAAGGGAGACCCGTAGAAAAGCCGCCTGATTCAGCTCGGCCATACACCAGATTTGACAGTAGCTCAACGCCAGCCCCGAGAATCCACATCGCGAGGTTGCGATTCTGACGCCCGAATCAAGGTGGGTCGCAGAGAGCTCGCCGCCTTGGCTGGACATCACGGCACTGCACTTGGAGTCACCAAACTAACCTGCCCTTGTCCGTGGGCTGACAGCGCATTGGCTTGGTTAGTCGTTTCTTCCTCGCTACAGGGACTTCATGAAGGTTAACCTCTACAACCTGCCCGATCCGCTCCCGGACGACGAAGAGTTCACCGACCTCATTCCCGACCGGGGCGTGAAGATCGAGCGCATCGTCTCCCGCGGCCGCGCGGCGCCCGCCGGCGAGTGGTACGACCAGGACCGGGACGAATGGGTCGCGCTGATTCAGGGCGAGGCCGTGCTGGAGTTCGAGGACGGGGAGACGCTGCGGCTCGGCGCCGGAGACCACGTGCTGATACCCGCCCACCGCCGCCACCGGGTCAACTACACCAGCCGGACGCCGCCGTGCATCTGGATTGCGGTGTTCGGGAGACTGGCGTAACGCGCGGCTCGGCGCAGCAAGTTATTGCGCGGTCAAGCAGGCGGCGCGCTTGCACGGAGCACCTTACTCTTCCATGGTAATTGGTAAGGAGGACGGAGGGCTCGACAATGGTCGTCACGATTACGTCAAAGCGACAGGTTACATTCCCCGCCAGGGTGCTGGATGCACTCGGCGTAGGTCCCGGAGATCAACTCGAACTGGAAGAAGGTACCGGGGGCTTCCTTCTGCGACCCAGACGCATCGACTACTCCCGTCTCGGGACGTTGCGGGACAAGATTCCGCCCGATCACCCACCATTCGACATCGGAGCCTTCCGGGAACAAGGGTATGATCCGTCGCTACGCGATTGACACCACCGTGCTGATGCGGCTGCTCACCTACCCCCGCGACTGGAACAGAAAGAAGACGCCCGCCACGACCAGCACCGCGGCCAGGCCGTCCTTGAGGGTGACGGCCTCGTCGCCTTGCAGGAGCAGCCGCGCCAGCGAGAAGGTGATCAGCGGCTGCACGTTCCAGATGGGGGCGACGATGATGGCCGGGGCATGGGCCACCGCGAGGTAGGTGAACACCGACCCCACCCCCTGGAAGAAACCGGACAGGAGAAGGAAGAAGTAGCTGTCCCCGGTGAGCCGGATGCCTTCCCGCCAGTCGATGCGCAGCAGCCGGCCGAACGACAGGATGAGCGCCAGGCCGGTGACGTGGGTGATGAGCGACCCCGGTATGGGCGTGCCGCCGGACAGGATCGCCACCTTCTTGAGGATCGGGCCGAAACCGAAGAACACGATGGCCAGCAGCGGGTTGAGGAATGCCCTGAGGGTTACGGGCCGCTGCGGGTCTTCGCCGTCGGTAGCCCCGCGGGTGATGAGCAGCAGCCCGGTCACGATCAGGACCACGCCGATGAGGATGAGCGGGGTCGCCGTCTCCCCCAGCAGGACGATGGCGTAGACCGCAGTGAGGAGCGGCGCGGAGTTGACGATGGACTGGGCCTTGGAGGCGCCCACCTCGTCGATGCCCTTAAGCGCGAAGGTGCGGCCCAGGAAGCTGCCCACCAGCCCCACGGAGACGAACACCGCGGCCGCGGTCCAGGGCATGAGGAGCCGAACCTCACCGAAGGGCAGCACGATGATCAGCACCAGCACAAGGACCGACCCGACCTGCTGCATCAGGACAGCCGCGCTGATGTTGGAGTGCCTGAGGCCGCGCTTGACCAGAACAGGGGAGGTTCCCCAGCAGAGCGCGGCGGCGAGCGCGTAGGCGATGCCGGTTTCCATGGCTACGCCAGCCGCCGGACCAGATCGGGAAGGCCCACGAACCGGTACTGGAGGTCGCCGTCACGCCGCTGGTACGAGCGCTCCGTATCGGACGTCACGACGAAGTTTTCCCCGTCGGGATAGGCCTTGCGGAAGGCGTGCAGGTTGCGCGGATCGAAACCGTCGGCGCGCCACTTGCACTCGATGGCGACCAGCTTCCCGCGCCTGACGGTGACGAAGTCCACCTCGTGGCCGCGCTTGTCCCGCCAATAGCTCAGGTCGCGTTTCTGCCGCCGGCCCAGGTACTCGTTCAGCACGTAGTGTTCCCACAAGGCGCCGCGGTCCTCGTTGCGCAACTCCTCCCACCCTTTGAACAGGCAGACGAATCCCGTGTCGAAGCCGTAAACCTTCGGCGCCGCCACGATCTCGGTGGCGCGCCGGGTGCTGTAGGGCCGTATGACCTGGATGACCAGGGTGTCCTCCAGGATCTGGAGATAGTTGGCGATGGTCGTACGGCTGACCTCGCAGGCGGCCGCGAACCGTGTGGCTTCGAAGATCCCCCCGCTCTGGGCGAACATCAGCTCGACGAACCGCATGAAGGACCATCGACGCCCCACCTGGAACAGTTCCTGGACGTCCTTGGCCCAGTAGGAATCGATCCAGTCCTGAAAGCCGTCCTCCGGCACCGCCTCGGCCAGGTAGAATGGTGGAAGACCACCGAATTGGAAACGGTGATCGAGCCCCCGCTCACCGAACTCCTGCTCGTCCTGCATCAGCATGGGAGTCAGCCAAAGGTCCCGCTTGCGATCGGTGAGGGTGTCACGGAATCTGCGGGACGCTCCCAGCGACGATGAGCCGGTGGCGATGATCTTCGTTTCCGGGTGGTAGTCCGCGGCGATCTTCAGAAGCTCGGATGGATTGGGCAGGCGGTGAACCTCGTCCAGGACCACCCTGCGCGGCCCCACGTCCAGGAGAAAACCCTCCGGATCCTCCAGCGCCCGGCGCGTGCTCGGAAGCTCGCAGTCGAGATACTCGACATGCGGCAAGGATTGACAGAGAAAGGTCTTGCCTGCCCTGCGGACGCCGGCGAGCCAAACCACGGACTTCGCCGTCCAAAGATTCTCGATGGTCTTGATCCAGTGGTGTCGTTGTACCATTTGCATAGTACGATTGCATATAGTGCTACTAAACGCAACTTTGGTGGCGTTTGGTACAGCCGTGCCTGGCGACTCCCCCTCTGCACCCATTCGATTTCAACTCCCGGCTTGCAACCCTGCCCGGACGTGGCATGGTATGAGATCGGGGAATCGGTGCAGGCGCAATTCCCCGTGAAAGGAGATCGTCATGCTCTGGGGCTTGATCGGCTTGATGGGTAAGATGAAGATGCCGGACGCGGCCAGCGCGCTGCCCGGCCGGCAGGAGAAGATGCCGGTGCCGGCGGCGCACCACGTGAACGGGCATCCGCTGGAGCCGCCGTACCCCGACGGCATGGAGAAGGCGGTGTTCGGTCTGGGCTGTTTCTGGGGGGCGGAACGTTGTTTCTGGCAACTCGACGGCGTCTACACTACCGCGGTGGGCTACGGCGGTGGCCTGACGCCAAATCCCACCTACGAGGAGGTGTGCACGGGCAGGACCGGGCACAACGAGGTGGTGCTGGTGGTGTTCGACCCCAAGGTGGTGACATACAACGAGCTGCTCAAGGTGTTCTGGGAGACCCACGACCCGACCCAGGGAATGCGCCAGGGCAACGACGTGGGTACGCAGTACCGCTCGGGGATATACACGTACGGCGACGGGCAGAAGACGGCCGCGGAGGCGTCACGCGAACGCTATCAGGAGGAGGTGTCGAAGGCGGGCTACGGCGCCATCACCACCGAGATCCTGGACGCGGGCGAGTTCTATTTCGCGGAGGACTATCACCAGCAGTACTTGGCCAAGAACCCGTGGGGATATTGCGGGCTGGGCGGCACCGGAGTGAGTTGCCCGGCGGGTTGAGCCGGGCCTCGCCGAAGCGCGTGTAGCGGATCATCGGGGGCATGAGGCTACCATTTTTCGAGTCATCGTAGCAGCTTGCGGAACTCGTCAATGGTCAAGCCGGCATCCCTCACGATCCCGCCCATGGTGAAGGCGTTGACCGGATTGTTTCTCGGTACCGTCAGTATACGCACCCCATCCGTCATGACGACATGCTTGCCCTGACGGGCTATGCGAAAGCCCGCTTTCTCAAGAGCCCGCACTGCATCCATGTGGTTGACACCGGGAAGCTTGGGCACGTCTTATCCCGGGACCTCGATTTCCCGAATCTGGGCGTCCTCCAACAGGTCCTCGACCACACCCAAGTATTCCTGAATGGCCGCCTCGATATTGGCCAGTGCCTCCGACTCCGTCTTTCCCTGCGACCAGCAACCCGGCAGGCCGGGGGCACACACACTGAAACCCTCTTCCGACTCGTGTAGCGCGACTTTGTACTTCACGTGTATCTCCCGTAGTTTTTTCGTTGGACCTGTTCAGAATTTCACCCGATTCCGGCAGCGTTTGCAACAGAGCCCCTCAGCGAGTGTAGCGCAGGCGGACCCGCCCAGGTATCGACAGGACCGCGCCTGTCCGTCTATGAATGGGGTGCAGCCGGCTGGCGAACCTCGCGCGGACCGGCAGGGCCGCAGGACCGGCTGCCGAAGGAGCCCCATGCTGTACGACTACGTCGCCTTTCCCGACCGGCCGCCGCTGCGCTGGCCTGACGGCGCGCGGGTGGCGCTGATCTTCACCATCAACATCGAGTACTGGGAGATGACCCGGGACAGCGCCGAGCCGCTCTATCCTGGCGGGCCGGCGACCATTCCGCATGTGCTGCCGGGCAACGTCCCGGACTATGCCAACTGGACGTGGCGCGAGTACGGGCAGCGGGTCGGGGTGTGGCGCATCATCGACGTGTTCGACCGAGCCGGGGTGCCGGCCACCTGCACCATGAACGCGCTCACCGGCATCGAGCGCCGCCGCATCATCGACGCCGCCAACGAGCGCGGCTGGGAAATCCTGGCCCACAACTACGCGCAGAACGACGTGCTCACGTACTACGCGAACCAGCCCGACAAGGAGCGCGAGGTGATCCGCCGCACCCTGGACGCCTACGCCGAGGCGGTGGGGCGGCCGGCACGGGGATGGCTGTCGTCTTCGCTACGGAGCACCCACGAGACGCCGCACATCCTGAAGGAGCTGGGCCTGCTGTTCCAGGCGGACTACCTGAACGACGACCAGCCCTATCTGCTCGACACCCGCCACGGGCCGCTGGTGTGCATCCCCTACTCCAACGACGTCAACGACTTCGCGGTGTTCTCGCGCGGCGGACGGACCACCTCCCAGGCCCTGGAGCTGTTCCGGGAGCAGTTCGACCAGCTCTACCTGGAAGGAGCCGCCAGCGGCCGCATCATGAACGTCGGCATGCACCCCCACGTCATGGGCCAGGCGTACGCCATCCGCGCCCTGCGCGAGTTCGTGGACTACGTGAAGACATTCGACGGCGTGTGGTATCCCAAGCGCGAGGAGATGGCCGAGTGGTTCCTGGCGAGCCGGGGCAAGGAGGACTCATGAAACCGTATCGAGTGGCCCTTATCCAGCAACAGACCCGCGTCATCGTCGAGCCCAGGGAACGCAACGCGATCATCGACGAGAATCTCGGGCGCATCTTCGAGCTGCTGGACTGGACCGCGCTGCGTCTCGGCGACGTGAAGCTGGCGGTGTTCTCGGAGTACGGCATCATCGGGCAGTATCGGCCGCGCTCGGTGGACGAGTGGCTGGCGCTGGCCGAGACCATCCCCGGCGACGTCACCGAACAGATCGGCCGCAAGGCCCGGGAGCGGGGCTGCCACATCGCCGGCAACCTCTACGAGCGCGACGACGACTGGCCCGGGCGGCTCTTCAACACGAGCTTCATCATCGACCCCGACGGCGAGATCATCCTCAAGTACCGGAAGAACAACGGCCCCAACAACCTCAACACGACCTACACCGGCCCCGGCGACGTCTACTCCGAGTACACCGAGCGCTACGGCGAGGACGCCATGTTCCCGGTGGCGGACACCGAGATCGGCCGGCTGGCGTGCCTCACCTGCACCGACGTGGTGTTCCCGGAAATGGCCCGCTGCCTGGCGCTGCGCGGCGCCGAGTTGCTGATCCACCCCACGGCCGAGCCCTACGCGCCGGAAGGCGAGGCCTGGGACGTGCTCCGGCGCGCCCGCGCGTACGAAAACCTGTGCTACTTCCTGTCGGTCAACTGCGGCGCCTTCGTGGGCTCCAACCGCCCCACCGGCGGCTACCGCGGCATGACCCAGCTCATCGACTACATGGGCCACGTGCAGGCGTCGGCCAATGCTCCCGGCGAGGCCGTGGTCACCGGCATGGTGGACATCGACAACCTGCGCTGGGAGCGCACCCGCATGGCCGACTCGGGCCACGTGTGGAACTTCCTCATCGAGCTGCGCAGCGACATGTACGCCCCGGTCTACGCCAAGGCCAAGCGCTGGCCCAACGACGGCTGGCGCGACCGCAAGCTGCAGGACACGGTGGAGACCCGCGCCGAAGCCCGCAAGATCATCGAGCGGCTGGTGCAGGAGGGGCGGCTGGTGAAGCCGGAATGAGCAAGGCCTTCGCGTCATCACGCGAGACCGACGTGGCCGTGGTGGGCTACGGCGGCGCCGGCGCCACCGCGGCCATTACCGCAGCCGATCTCGGCGCCAAGGTGCTGATCGTGGAGAAGGCGGGTTCGGGCGGCGGCAACACGAAGCTCTCCGCCGGCTCGGTGCGCACCTTCGGGGCGGTGGAACGGGCCGTGGAGCACATCTCCTTCCTGTGCGGCGGCGCCACCGACCCGGAGGTCATCGAGACGCTGGTGCGCGAGAGCCACGGAAACGAGCCGTGGCTCCGCTCCATCGGCGGGGAGGTGGTGATGGACCCGATCCAGGCCGCGCCCGCGAGCTATCCCGTCTATCCCACCGGCGCCGCTTCGCCGGAACAGCCCGGCGCGGACGGCGTCGGTCCGAGGCTCCGGGTCAAGGGCGAGACCACCGCAAACGGCGGCGACCTGTGGGAGCTGCTGGACCGGAACGTGGACGAGCGCTGCATCCCGGTGCTGTTCGAGTGCCCGGCCGTGCGGCTGCTGCGCGACGGCGCGGTCACCGGGCTCACGGCGCGCCGGGGCGGCGAGGAAATCGCCATCCACGCCCGCAAGGCGGTGGTCCTCGCCTGTGGCGGCTACGAATGGGACCCCGACATGCAGCTCCAGTTCCTGGGGCAGCGGTTCTGGTCGCTGGGCGCGTCCGGCCACACCGGCGACGGCATCCGCATGGCCGCGGACGCGGGCGCCGCCCTGTGGCACATGAACGCCGTGGCCGCGGGCTTCGGCTACCGCGTGAACGGGTTGGACTGTGCGATCATCCACGCCATGCCCGGTCCGGGGTTCATCTACGTGGACCGTCACGCGCGCCGCTTCGTGGACGAGACCGCCATGGACGCCCACGCCGTGGGCTCGCTGGTAACGGAGCTGGACCTGGAGACCATGGAGCGCCCGCGCGTCCCCTGCTTCGTGGTCTTCGACGAGGCCACTCGCGCGGCCGGGCCGGTGGCCAACACCGGCCGGGGCGCCGTGGCCAAACATTATCAGTGGAGCGACGACAACGCCGCGGAGGTAGCCAAGGGCTGGATCAAGGCGGGCGCCACCCCGGCGGCCCTGGCGGTCGAGCTCGGCCTCGACCCCGCCGCGCTGGAACGGACCGTGGACGCGTACAACCGAGCCTGCGCCGAGCGCCACGACGAAGCCCTCGGCCGCTCCCCCGACACGCTGAAGCCACTGGCGCGCCCCCCATTCTACGGCGCCGCCCTGTGGCCCAGCCTGTTCAACACCCAGGGCGGCCCGCGGCGCAACGCCCGCGCCCAGGTGCTGAACGCCTGGGGCCATCCCATCAAGGGGCTGTACGGCGCCGGCGAACTGGGCTCCATGTGGTCCCGGAACTACCCGGGCGCCGGCAACCTGACCGAGGTGCTGGCCTTCGGCCGCATCGCCGGACGCAACGCGGCGGCCGGGTGTTGACGCGCTTGTGATCTCAGCGTCGCACCACAATGCCGCTGCCGCTTCGCATCCGTCATTCCGGCGAAAGCCGGAATCCAGACCCCCTTCCCACCCCCTGGATTCCGGCTTTCGCCGGAATGACGGATGCGGGCGCGGCAAGGCTGTTTCATGGTAGTGACAGAGACGTTCGGTACGGAGTGAGAAAGGAATTCCCATGGAACCCATAGAATTCGTCGACACCACGTTGCGGGACGGGCACCAGAGCCTTTGGGCGGAGTCCATGCGCACGGGGATGATGCTGGCGGTGGGGGAGCGCATGGACCGGGCGGGCTTCAGGGGCATGGAGCTGATGTCCAGCTCGCACATCAAGAAGTGCGTGCGGGAGCTGCACGAGGATCCCTGGGAGCGGATACGGCTGGTGGCCGGGCGCATCCGGGAAACGCCGTTGCGGGTCATCATCGGGGGGCGCAACGGGTTCGAGCTGACGCCGGAGACGATCCAGCGCATCTTCCTGGAGCGGATGGCGGCCAACGGCGTACGCCAGGGGCGCATCTCCGACGAGTGGAACGATCCCGCGGGGTGGCGCAAGACGCTGCGCATCGCCACCGATGCGGGCCTGGAGCCCATCCTCAACATCATCTACTCGGTTTCGCCCAAGCACACCGACGCGTACTTCGCGGAGCGCGCCCGCGAGGCGGCAAAGCTGCCGGTGGCGCGCATCTGCTTCAAGGACCCCGGCGGGCTGCTGACGCCGGACCGCACCCGCGCGCTGGTGCCGCTCATCCAGGAGAACACCGGCGGCATCCCGCTGGAGTTCCACACCCACTGCACCACGGGCCTGGGGCCGCTGTGCGCGCTGGAGGCCATCCGGCAGGGGATACGCATCATCAACACCGCGCTGCCGCCGCTGGCCAACGGCTCGTCCAACCCGTCGCTGTTCAACGTCGCGGCCAACGCCCGCAGCCTGGGCTACGAGACCGCGGTGGACGAGGAGGTGCTGCGGCCGGTGTCCGACTACTTCTACGACGTCGCGCGGCGCGAGGGATTCCCCATCGGCGCGCCGGTGGAGTACGACTACAGCCAGTACCTGCACCAGGTGCCGGGGGGCATGATCTCCAACCTGCGCCACCAGCTCGCGCGGGTGGGCCTGGGCGGCCACATGGAACGGGCGCTGGAGGAGGTGGTGCGGGTGCGCGAGGAGCTGGGCTACCCCATCATGGTGACGCCCCTTTCCCAGTTCGTGGGCAGCCAGGCGGCCATCAACATCATCGTGGGAGAACGCTACAAGGAGGTCACCGACCAGGTGATCCTCTACGCCCTGGGCCGCTGGGGCCGGGAGGGCAGCGACTCCATGGACCCGGACGTGAAGGACCGCATCCTCGGGTGCCCGCGCGCCAGGGAGCTGGCCGAGTGGGAGCCGCCGGAGCCCACGATCCAGGAGCTGCGCGCCAGGTACGGCGGCGCGGGGGTGTCGGACGAGGAGCTGCTGCTGCGGTACTTCCTGACGCGGGAGGAGATCGACGCCATGCGGGCGGCCGGCCCGCCCCGGGACTATCCCTTCGAGATGGAGCCGGTGACGCGGCTGGTGGAGGGGTTCACGCAGCGAGCGGACTATGCGCACATACAGGTGCGCAACAAGGGGTTCGCACTGAACCTTTCACGCGGAAGTGCCGGATAACGTCATTCCGGCGAAAGCCGGAATCCAGGGGTGGGGAGGGGCAAACGGGCGTGCTGCCTCGCCTCACCCCGTCTGGATTCCGGCTTTCGCCGGAATGACGGCTGCGGGGCTAACCGGCTGGCGCCAGGCACTCCCTGAACGATTTGGCCATGTTGCGCAACAGGCTGACGTACATCCCGGGTCCGGGCTTGATGGCCGTGCCCGCGGGATCGACGGTGCCGCCGCGCGCCTTGGTGCCTTCGGTAATGAGCTTGACGAAGCGCGGGTCGTAGCGGGGCTCGGCGAGTACGCAGACGACACCCAGGTCGCGCACCTTCTTGCGCAGTTCCCTGACGCGGCGGACGCCGGGCGACCGGCCCGTGCTGACCACCGCAGAACCCACGGCCCTGAGGCCGAAGCGCTTCTCGAAGTACTGGTAGGCGTCGTGGAACACGATGAAGGGCTTGTCCCGCACCGGGGCCAGTTCCGCGTCGAGCTTCGCGGTCAACTCGTCCAGTCCGGCGATCACGGCGTCGGCGTTGGCCTGGTACTTCGCGGCATTGGCCGGATCGACCTCGCCAAGGTTGCGGGCGATGACCAGCGCCATCAACCCGGCATTCACCGGGTCGAGCCAGACGTGCATGTCGAAGGCGTCGTCTTCGTGCCCGTGATCATGTCCGTGGCCGTGGTCTTCGTCCTCGAACCCGCCGCCCTTGCGGAGCGGCATGCGGACCAGCCCCGGCACCTTTCCCAACTCCACCACGCGGGCTTTTCCGCCGAGCTTGCGGATGGGTCCGGCCAGCGTATTCTCGACGGCCTCGCCGATCATGAAGATGACGCGGGCTTTACCGATCACCCGGGCGTCGGACGGGCGCATGCGGTAGGTGTGCGGCGAGGCCGCGCCGCGCATGATCAGGTGAGGCTCGCCCACCCCGGCCATCACGGCGCTCACCAGCGAGTGCACCGGCTTGAACGTGGCCACGACCCGATCCGCGGCGCTGGCCGCCGCGGATCCGGCCATCGCGCAGGAAAACAGCAGTACCGGCAAAACGTTTCTGCCCATCATGACGTCGCCCCTTGAGCGCGGGTTGGATTTTTGCGAGAAACTAACCGGAACGCTTCAAGCGATCAAGTGCGATCGATTGCCCCAAGCTCCCGCGCGCGCTGATGGACACCCCCGGCACACCGCATGCCGCACCCGACAGGCTCGTCGACGCCCGCGACATCGGCGTGCGGCGGGGCGAGCGCTGGATCTTCCGCCACGTGGACCTCAAGGTGGCCCGCGGCGACATGGTCTACCTCATCGGCGCCAACGGCGCCGGCAAGTCCACCTGCGTCAAGGCCGTGCTCGGCTTGATCGACCTCACCGAGGGTCAGGTGGAGCGGGCGCCGTCTCTGCACGTGGGCTATGTCCCGCAGAGACTGACGGTGACCCCGACCCTGCCGTTGACCCTGCGCCGCCTGATGACTCTGACCGGCCGTTTCGCTCCCGCCCGGATCGATGCCGCCCTCGCTGCCGTGGGTCTCGAACGGCTCGGCGACCCGCCGGTCACCACCCTGTCGGGGGGCGAGTTCCAGCGGTTGCTGCTGGCGCGGGCGCTCATCCACCGGCCCGACCTGCTGGTGCTTGACGAACCCGAACAGGGCGTCGACGCCAGCGGCACGGACGTCTTGCAGGAGCTGCTCGAAGGGATCCGCCGCGACCTCGGCTGCGGCGTCCTGATCATCTCCCACGACCTCCAGAAGGCCATGAACACGGGCGACGACCTCGTGGTCCTGGTGCCGCACGAACATGACGACCCGCCCTTCGGCATCGAAGCCTTCCGGTCGTTGGCGGAGAGCGACGAGGACGACTCCCGGTATTGATCCATGCTGGACGACTTCTTCATGCGCGCGCTGCTGGCCGGTGTGGGACTGGCGCTGGTCACCGGTCCGGCGGGGTGCTTCGTGGTCTGGCGGCGACTGGCCTACTTCGGCGAGACCATCGCCCACTCGGCCCTGCTGGGGGTCGCGGTGGCCATCGTGCTGGACATCGACATTTCCATTGGCATCTTCGCCACGGCCTCCTCCGTGGTGCTGATCATGTTCTTTCTCGAGCGTAGCGACACCCTGCCCACCGACACCTTACTCGGCCTGCTCGCCCACGGAGGGCTTTCGCTGGGCCTGGTGGTCCTGGCCTTCTTCCCGGACATGCGAGTCGACCTGCACGCGCTGCTCTTCGGCGACATCCTGGCGGTGACGCAAACGGACCTCGCTGTCATCTGGGCGGGCGGCGCCTGCGTCCTGGGGGTGCTGTGGTGGATCTGGCGCCCGCTCCTGGCGGCCACCGTGAGCGTCGATCTCGCCACGGTGGCGCGACTCCGGCCGGAACGCGCGCGGCTGGTGTTCGGCATCCTGGTGGCGGCGCTCATATCGGTGGCGGTGAAGATCGTCGGGATCCTGCTGGTGGTGGCGTTGCTGGTGATACCGCCAGCGACGGTCCGGCGCTTTGCCTCGAGTCCCGAGAAGATGGCCGTCGGCGCGGCCGCGGCGGGGATTCTCGCCATCGCCGGCGGGCTGCTGGCCTCGGCGACGCTGGATACGCCATCGGGTCCCTCCATCGTGACCGCGGCGCTGGCGTTGTTCGTGGTGACGCGGCTGCGTTTCCCGGTGAAGGCAGGCTCCGGCGCCTCGTAAGCACCCCTCCGCCACCCCTGGATTCCGGCTTTCGCCGGAATGACGGAAGGGGAGCGAGAATGACGAAAGGGGTACGGGTGGATGCCGCGGGGTGCGGGCAGACGTCGCGGTTCCCTACCCGCGGCTGCCCAGCAGGCGGGCCACCAGGGTGACGAAGAAGAGCGCCACGGCCACCAGCACGATGGCTCCGCCGGCGGCGATGTCCAGTTGATAGGCCAGCACCAGGCCGGCGACGCCGGAGACGGACCCCACCAGCGCAGACAGCAGCACCTGCCAGCGAAAGTTCATCACGCACAGCGCCGCGATGGCCGCCGGCACCACCAGCAGAGCCTGGATGAGCAGCAGGCCCACCAGCCGCACGCCGATGACCACGGTCAGGGCCAGCATCACCAGCAGCAGCACGTTGAGCGCGACGACCTTGTGGCCGTAGGCCGAGGCCACTTCCTCGTCGAACGCGATCAGCAGGTGCTCCTTGAAGGTCAGGACGATGACCGCCATGATCACCGCGCTCGCGCAGGAAAGGGCAACGAGCTCGGCGGTGGAGATGGCCAGCACGTTGCCGAAGAGGTAGCTGAAGAGATCCTGCTGGTAGCCGCTCTTCATGCTGAAGAGCACGATCCCCAGCGCCATCGACCCCGAGAAGAACACGCCGATCACGGTGTCTTCGCTGACGCGGCCGCTCTGGCTGACCAGCGCGATGCCCAGCGCCACGGAGACCGCGAAAACGGCGCCGGTCACGAGCGGGTTCCAGCCCGCCAGGATGCCGATGGCGACGCCGCCGATGGCCGAGTGGGAAATGCCCACGCCGATGAACGCCAGGCGCCGCAGGACCACGAAGAAGCCCAGGATACCGCACAGCAGGCCCACCAGGACCGCCGCCGCCAGGGCGCGCTGCATGAAGGCAAATTCGAACATGAGGGACGCTATGGGAGGACGTTCAACCCGTGATGGAGGCGCCGGTCGTCAGGACTCGACGTGGTCGTGGCTCTCGTGGTGGGCGATCTCGCCGGCCAGGAAGTCGAACTCGCAGCAGTAGGCCTCGCGGATGGCGTGGCTGTGGATCACCTCCTCGGCGTTGCCGTGGATGTGCATGCGGTGGTTGATGCAGATCAGCTCGTCGGTCTCGCCGGCCAGCGCCACCAGGTCGTGGGACACCGCCACGATGGTCAGGGTCAGATCGCGGATGAGCTTCCGCAGCAGCGCGTAGAACTCGTGCTCCGCGGGGAGGTCGAGCCCCACCGTGGGCTCGTCGAGCACCAGCAGGCGGGTGCTGGCGCACAGCGCCTGCGCCAGCATGATCCGGCGCTGCTCGCCGCCGGACAGGCGTCCCACGGCGCGGTCCCTGCGGTCCCGCATGCCCACGAGCGCCAGGCTGTCGTCCACCCGCTGCCAGTCCTCCCGGCCGGGGAACCTCATGAGCCCCAGGTGCCGCAGCCGCCCCATCATCACCACGTCACCGACCGTGGCCGGGAAGTTGTCGGCGATGCTCTGGCGCTGCGGCACGTAGCCGATGGCGTGGGAGCCGTTGCGGCCGGGCGGGAAGCCGAACACTTCCACCCGGCCGCTCACCACGGGCACGAGGCCGAGGATCGTGCGCAGGAGCGTGGTCTTGCCGGCTCCGTTGGGGCCCACGATGCCCACGAACCCGCCTTCGTGCACGTTGAAGTTGATGTCGTGCAGGACGCTGCGGCCGCCCAACTCCACCGACACGCCGTTCAGCCCCACCACGACCGGTTCGTTGCGTTCGGTCAATTCTTGCCCCCCAACGCCTGCGCGAAGGCGCGCGCGTTGAACAGCATCAGCTTCTCGTAGCTGGAACGCGCCGGATCGCCGGAGTCCCCCAACGGGTCCACCATCACCGTGCCGCCGCCGAACTCGCTTGCGATGGTCTGGGCCACCCGCGGACTGAACTGCGGCTCCACCAGGATGTTCCGGATCCCGGCCTCACGCGCGCCTTGCACCAGCGCGGCCACCTCCCTGGGGGTCGGCTCCTCACCCGCGAACTCCTGGACCACCGCCACTTCCTCGACGTTGTACCGCTCGGAAAAGTAGACCCAAGCGTTGTGAAAGGCGACGTACTTCCGGCCCTTGGCCTTGGCAAGCTCCCGCCGGACCTGGACATCCAGCGCCGTCAACCGCTTATGGAAGTCCTGGCCGCGCTTCTCGTAGTATTCCTTGCCCGCCGGATCCGCTTCGATGAGATGTTCCACGATCACCGGAACCACCGCGTCCCTGACCCGTATCGGGTCCAGCCAGAAGTGGGGGTCCATTCCCTCACCCGACTCCTCGGCATGCTTCTCGTGGCCATGGTCGTCGTGCTTCTCGGCTTTCTTCTCGTCGTGGCCGTGGTCATCATGCTTCTTCGCATGTTTCTCGTCATGGCCGTGGTCGTGGTGTTTCTCGGCTTTCTTCTCGTCGTGACCGTGGTCATCGTGTTTCGCGTGCTTTTCCTCGTGGCCATGATCGTCATGCTTCTTCGCCTTCTTTTCACCATGGTCATGGCCGTGGTGATCGTCCTTCTTCGCATGTTTCTCGTCGTGGCCGTGGTCGTCGTGTTTCTCCGCCTTCTTCTCCTGGTCGTGGCCGTGGTCGTCGTGCTTCTTCCCGTGGCCGTGATCATGGTGATCATGGCCGCCCTCGAGGGGCTTCAATCCCGGCACGGAGATGAGGGTTACCCTCTCGAGCTCGCCGGAACCCGCGCCCCGGAGCCTGTCGGACCATGCGTCCAGGCCGGCGCCGACCTTCAGGAACAGGCGGGCGCGTTGCAGCTTGACCATGTCGCTCGGTACCGGTTCGAAAGTGTGGGGGCTCGCGCCCGGCGGCACCAGCACGTCGACCTGGGCGCGCTCGCCTCCCAACTCCTGGGCGACATAGGCGACGGGCAGGATGCTGGCTACCACGCCCACCTTCGACTCGCTGCCGAGCGCCGGGTGAATACCGATCCAAAGGCCCGCAACGATCGCAAGGAAAGAACCTGTCAGTCTCTTCATTTTATACGACCCCCCTCGAACGAGAATAGATAATGATATCCTATTCTCAGTACATCGGGTTGTCAAGGCGGGGAACCGGCCCTTCGCGCCTCACCGGACCACGCGCAGGTTGACCTTGCCGTCCGGTCCCGACTGGACGACGTAAGTTTCCATGCGCGGCAGGATCTCTTCGATGGCTTCGAGGTAGAGCCGTTCTTCGGTGAGCTTGGGGGTCCTGCGGTGCTCCAGCGCCAGACCGCGGAAGCGCTCGCCTTCGCCCTTGGCGATCTCCACGCGCCGGTGGCGCGCCGCCTCGGCCTGGTTCACGCGGTGCTCCGCTTCCCCCTCCGCCTCCGCGAGGATCTGGGCGCGGTCGGCGCGGGCCTCCTCCACCACCCGCTCCCGGTCCGCCAGGGCGCTCTGGACCTCCTGAAAGGCTTGGCGCACGCCGCCCTGCTCGGGCGGCGCCAGCGCCTGGATGTTCACCGACTGGATCTCGATGCCTGTGCCGTGGCCGTCGAGTATCGACTGGACCTGCCGCTGCACCGCGGTCAGCAGGTCGCTCCTGCGGGTGGTGAGCGCGGCGTCCACGTTCTCGCCGGCCAGGAACCGCGTCACGATCCGGCGGCCGGCCCGGCGCAGCAGCTCGCGCGGGTCTTCGTGAGAGACCTCGAACCGGGTCAGGCTGCGGATGCTGTACTGGATGCCCAGCCTGCCGACGATGACGTTGGTGTCGCCCAGCAGCCAGAGGGACTCCTCGGTTCCTCCGGGATCGGAGTGCTCCACCGGCATGATGAAGTTGGTCGCGGTCCGGGCGACCGCCACCCGACCCCACGGCCACGGCGGGTTCCAGTGTATTCCCGGAAGCACGTCGCGGCCCACCGCCCGGCCGAGCACGTAGGCCACCGCGCTCTCGTCGGATTCGACGTTGTAGACCCCGAGCCCCAGGTAGCCCGCCAAAAGGACCGCGCCCGAGAGCAGCGTCCAGTATCGCCGCCGTCCGCTCATGAGCCCGTGTCGCGCCCGCTCTCGCCCGGCTTGGCATCGTGGGAGGCGCCGGCCCGAGCCGGCGCTTCCCCCTTCCGCTCCGGCGCCTGGCCGTCCCGCCGCGGTCCCGCTCCGGCGCTCGGAATCCGCGACGTCAAGAGATCCAGGAACGGCGAGTCCGCCGGCAGCACCAGCGTGGTCTTCTCGTTCAGGACCTTCTTGTAGGCCTCCAGCGTGCGCAGGAAGCGATAGAACTCGCCGTGTCCCTCGTAGGCCCCCGCGTAGATGCGCGCCGCCTCCGCCTCGCCCCTGCCCCGCAGCTTGGCAGCCTCGGCCTCGGCGTCGGCGATGATCCGCGCCCTTTCCCGCTCCGCCCGGGCGGCGATCTTCTGGGCCTCGGCGCGTCCCTCCGAGCGATGGCCGCGGGCGATGCGCGCACGCTCGGCCCGCATGCGCGCGAACACGCTGTCGAGGTTCTGCTGCGGGAAGATGAGGCGGGTCACGCCCAGGCTCACCACCTCGATCCCCAGGTCCTCCTGCGCCACCTTGGCCACGGCGTCCGCCACCGATCCTTCCAGCTCGGCCAGGCTGGCGCCGTTGCCGCCGGCGCCGAGGATCGTGCCGAAGGGCCGGTCCCCCAGGGCGCTGCCCAACTCCGACTGCACCAGCGCGGCCAGACGGTTCTCCGCGAACTCCCGGGTGCGCAGCGCCGCCAGGTACCGCAACGGGTCGGCGATCTTCCAGGAGATGTAGGTGGAGACCAGCACGTTCTTCTTGTCCGCGGTCAGCAGCTCGGTCTCCTGCGTGTTGGTGATGAGGATGCGCTTGTCGAGGAGACGCGCGCGCTGGAAGGGCACCGGCAGCTTGAGATAGAAGCCGGCGTCGCTCAGCACCGAGACCGGCCTGCCGAACTGGGTGATGACCGCGTGGCTCCTCTCGTCCACCACCACGAAGGAAGTGGCGGCGACCACCACCACCAGCGCCAGCAGGAGAACCGCGGCAATGCGTCTGGCCATTCTATCGATCTCCGCTTCGAGGATGGGGAGCCCCGAGGTTCATGAAATCCACCGACGGGCTGCCCAGCCAGAGGTCCACGCCCGTCCCCGGCATGTAGATGTACTTCCGCGGCAGCTCCAGGGAATCCTCCAGGGTTTCCAGGTAGAGGCGGGCTTCGGTGACCGCAGGGCTGGCGGCGTGCACCGCCGCGGTGGCGCGGAAGGCGGCGGAGCGTCCCTCGGCCCGCTTGACCTCGCGCACCGCGCGTCCCTCGGCGCGCTCGGTGATGCGCGCGGCCTCGCCCGCGGCCGCCGCGGTGGACTGCTTCGCCCCGCCGGTGGCCACGTGGATGTCGCGCTGGCGATCCTCCAGCGCGCTGGCGACGTCGCGGAAGGCGTCGTGGACCCGTGCCGGCGCGTGCACGTCCAGCAGCCGCACGTCCAGGACCTCGCTGCCGATTCCCAGGGCCGCAAGGCGCTTGGCCAGGCGGTCGCGCAGCGCCCGTTCCGTGGCCCTCCGGTCCACGGTGTAGATCCTGTCGATGGGCTTGCGGCTCAACAGGCTGACCAGCTCGCGCCGGGCCAGCCCGAGCACCACCGCCGGGGTCTCCTCGACGCCCAGGGCGTACACCGCCGGATCCCGGACGCGGTACTGGACCACGGCCCGCATGTCGATGATGTTGCCGTCCGCGGTGAGGTAGAACGCCTGCTCGTCGAGCACAGGCCGGGCGCCGTTGACGCCGCCCCGGAAGCCCACCGCCACCTGGCGGACCAGCGCCACGTCCACCGCGGTTCCGTTGCCGAAGGGCGGCGGCAGATGGAAGTACAGGCCGGGTTCGAGACCGGCGGCCACCACCCGGCCGAACCGCTGGACGACGCCGCGCTGGCCCGGCCCGACGATGAGCGTGAACGCGGGGACGGCGGCGAGCAGCGCGATCACAAGCGCAGCCGCGAGCACCGGTCCCTGGAGGAGGTTGCCGGGGCGCAAGGCCCTGAGAGCCTGGCCGGTCTGACGGAGCTGTGTCGCGGCATCCCGCCAAGTGGCGCCAATGCCCTTGCGCCGGAAGCTCCGCAGCAGCAGCAGCGCCAGGGCCACCGCGGACAGCGCCTTGAGGGCGAATACGACGTCGCCGTCCTGCCCCAGGTCGCCGAAGGGGGCCACGTGGATGTAGTCCGCCACGGTCGCGTCCACCAGCAGGCCCGCGGCCAGGCTCACCAGCACGATGGCGCCGAGGTAGACGCCGAGATGACGGCGGCCCAGGAGCTGTCCGACCACGGTCATGGTGGCCAGGTTGGTGGCCGGCCCCACCAGCAGGAAGACGAGCGCGGCACCGGGGGAAAGACCCTTGGCCATGAGCGCCGCGGCGATGGGGGTGGAGGCGCTGGCGCAGGTGTACAGCGGCAGGCCGACCACGATCATCGCCAGCATCGGCATGAGACCGGAGCCCCACCCGAGCACGTCGGTGAAGAAGCCGTCGGGCAGAAGGCCGGCCAGGATGCCGGTCAGCACCAAGCCGACCACGAGCGACAGCGCGATGTCGTCCAGCACCGAGCTGAAGCCGTATTCCAGGGAATGGAAGAAACGGCGGCGGCCGTGCGGCAGCGCACTGTCGGGCGCACAGGCGTCGTCGCGCGAATCTTCGGGCGTTCCGCTCTCCGCACAGGCGTCGTCACAGGATGCGCCGGACCGCGGCGCGCCTTCCGGGTCCTCCCTGACGCCCATGGAGGCGATGCCGGCGATCAGCGCGGTCACCACCGCCACCACGGGACGGACCACCGCCATGACCGGGCCCATGAGCCCGTAGGTCAACGCCACGGAGTCCACCCCGGTCTCGGGGGTCGAGATCAGGAACGAGACCAGCGGCGCCCGCCCGGCCCCCTGCCGCTTCAGGGACGCCGCCGCCGGCAGGACGCCGCACGAGCACAGGGGGATCGGCGCGCCGAAAAGCGCCGCCAGGCCCACCGAGCGCGCGTCGTTCCGGCCCAGGTGCCTCGCGATGACGTTCGCCGGCAGGTAGACGTGCAGGAGTCCGGCGACGAAGAAGCCGGCCAGGAGATAGATCGAGGCCTCGTAAAAGACCCAGATGGTCTCCCATGCGATATCGCTCAGCAGCGATTCCACGGCTCAGCCTCCGCCCTTCGACTTCGCTCGGCTACGCCTCGCTACGCTCAGGGCGAACGGGAAAACATGTCTCCGTTCGTCCTGAGCGTAGCGCCGCGTCAGCGGCGCGAAGTCGAAGGACGCCACCACGAGAAATTCCGTCAGGTCGATGGACGTGTTTCAAGCGCCCGCAGATCCTTCAACAGCACATCGGGGTCCGGTGCGGAGCCGAAGTAGGCGAAGCGCATGTAGCCCTCCGCGTCCGCCACCACCGTCAGCGTGGTGTGCTCGATGAGCCCCTTGGCGATCCGTTTCACGCTGACGCCGAAACCCTGCCACACCGGCGCCAGCTCGCGGGCTTCGCCCGTCAGCCACGACCAGTTGGGGGCGTCGGCCTCGTGCCGCCGGCTGTAGGCATTGAGCACCTTCGGGGTATCCACTTCGGGGTCCGTGGTGATGGACAGGAAGTGGATGTCCCGGGCTTCCGCCGGCTTCATGTGGTCGCGGAGGATCTTGAGGCTCGCGGTCAGCAACGGACAAACGTCCGGGCACGACGTGTACATGAAGTTGATGACCAGGGGCTTGCCCCGGAGCTTGCGGAACTCCACCCGCTCGCCGTCCTTGTCGGTGAGGACGAAGTCGTCGATGAGGACGTTCAGCTCGCGCCGTTCGGCGAACTCGACCTTGAGGATGGACTTGTGGGCGGACGCCTCCGTACCGGGCGCAAGAACGAACGCGAGCGCCAGCGCCGCGATGCCGACCGTTCTTGAGAGAACTACCCTCATGTACGCCACTCCCTTTCGCATCATCCGGCACCTGTGACGCCGAATCGGATGCAATATAGCACATTTGGCGGGCACAAGCGCTCCACGCGGAGCGTCCCGACTGGCCTAGTTCTCTTCGAAGGTGATCCGACCGCCTGTCATGGTGAGGACGGGCCGGATAGCGGCGATCTGTTCCGGCGGGACCGTCAAGTAGTCACGGTCGAGCACGACGAGATCCGCCAGCTTGCCGGGTTCCAGTGACCCGAGACTCTTTTCCTTGAACAGCAACTTCGCGTTGTTGATCGTATGGGCGATGAGGGCGGCCTTGCGGGAGACGCGTTGATCCTCGCTCCAGGCCCTCTGCCCCGCGATATTGTGGCCCGTCACGGCCCAGCCGAGGGTCAGAAACGGGTTGATCGGCGCGACGATGGCGCCGTCCGAGCCCAACCCCCACAGGACTCCGGAACGCTCGATGCTGCCGAGAGGCGGACGGTTGCGCGACCGCGAGCTCATCATCGCCTGGGAGTGCACGGCAACGGCCACCCCCAACCTGCGAGCTCGATTCAGGTCCGGTTCGGTGATCCCCAACGAATGCGCCAGCGTCCAGCGCAGCTCCTTGACATTGGGGGTGTCGAACGCGATCTCCTCGACCAGATCGATGAACTGGGAAATGGTAGGTCCGCTCATGGTGTGTTCGTGGATCGGCCAACCGTGCTTGGCGGCGGCGCGCGAAATGGTGCGTACGGGACCCCAGACAGATTCTTCCCAGCGTTCCCGGCGATTGGCCCGGTCATGCATCGGTCCGTATATGTGCTCGCCCAGTCCGATCACGCCGAATTGATCCGTCGTGCTGAACGGCTTTGCAGCACCACCCGTTATGAGTTTCAGGGCATCGTCCGTGCTTTGGGGATCGGTGGCGCGGTAGCGCAGCGTGTGGAAGACCCGCAGCGGCATCGGCCCGGCGGCAGCCAGGCTTGCAACCGGCGCCAGCCTGCCCTCGCTCGGCCGTCCGATATCGTAGACCGTCGTCAAACCCAATCGATTCAGCGCGGCCATATAGGCGAGTATCGCTTTTCTGCTGGAGCTCTTGTTGCGCCAGCCGATGAAGCGCCCGAAAGCCCGGAAGCTTTGCCGCCCGCGCATCCGGGCGCCTTCGGCGGGGTCCCGGCCCACCGCCTTCAAGGCCGCGCTGTTGGCATAAGCCGTGCGGTAGCTTTGCTGAATGTAGACGGGATTGTCGGGTGCCGCCGCATCCAGCTCGGCGAGCGTGAAGCCGCCCGGCTCGTTCCTGAACTGGGCCGGCGACCAGCCGCCGAGCACGGTAATCCACTGCTCCCTGGGCGCCGAAGCCGCTTTCGCGGCAATCATCGCCAAAGCCTCGGCCCGGCTCGTGATCCCGTCGAGACGGACTTCGCGCTGGTAGTTCCAGACACTGCGGATGAAATGGAAGTGATTGTCGATCAAGCCGGGGATCACCGTCCTGCCCCCCAGGTCGATGATCCGGGTATTCGGACCTTTGTGGCGGGCCACCGCCTCGGCTGAACCGACGGCCACGATCCGGCCGTCATCGATAGCCAGACTGTGGGCGACGGAAAAACTTGGATCGACGGTCAATATCTTCCCGTTCGAGATGATGGTGTCCGCCGATTGCGCCGCGGCCTCGGGCACCGAAACCAGGACCCACGCCAGAACCGTCAACGTGGTGAGGAAATATCGCAGTGACATGTCGTACCTCGCTCAAGTGGACTACTCCATTAGACCGTGGTGAGTTCCCTAACCCGTTGATTGCCTGACAGGACGGCCGGCACCGCCATCGTTCATTTGGAACTGCCTGGCGTCCAATAAGAACACAAAGGGTAGTGGTCGAGACTGTATGTTCGAGTGGCCGGACGGACAGGCAGGACCGGACAACGTTGAGAGGGATGTGACATGATTATCTTTTCCAACTGGAAATCTGTCGAAGCCGCGGCTCTCGCGTTCGCAATGACAATCGCTCTTTCCGGGGGTGTGCAAGCGCAGGATACACCCTCGTTCACGACGGGGCCGGCGAAGACCACCAATCCCGGCCTGTTCGTGTGTCACGAGGCTCGCGCGCGCGTCAGTCCCGTCGGTGTGATCAGGTCGGACGATGGCAGGCGGTGGGTCGTGCCCGCAGACACGCACTTTCAGACGGCAATGAAGGCCGCTGACCTCTACAACCAATGCAGCGGCGTTCGACTGCGTCAGCTCTCCGACCTCGATCACAAGAAAGTACCGGTGATCGACGCCGGTGGTGAGGAAACCTTCGCGGCATATATTTTCGCCGACAACTATTTCGAGTTCTACGTCAACGGCAAGTTGCTCGGCGTTGACGCGATTCCCTTCACGCCGTTCAACTCCAGCGTGGTTCGTTTCAAGGCGAACCGGCCCTTCACGATCGCCGTGATGGGTGTCGACTGGGAAGAAAACCTGGGGCTTGGTTCAGAACGGAACAGGCGCGTCGCCTACCATCCGGGTGATGCCGGGTTTGTTGCGGTCATCAAGGATGAAAAGGGGCGCACGGTTGCCATTACGGATAAATCCTGGCGCGCGCAGACGTTTTACACCGCGCCGCTCAATGATCGATCGTGCTTGAAGCTCGAAGGCCCGGTTCGCGACAGCTCCCAGTGCGCGACGGCCGGCGTTCAGGACGGAAGCACGTTTTCCGCTGCCCACTGGCCGGTGCCCGGCAACTGGTTTGCGCCCGATTTCGACGACAGCGGCTGGCCGCTCGCCACCGTCTTTTCCAATGACACCGTCGGTGTCGACAACAAGCCCGCGTTCATGAACTTCCACGACGTGTTCGACGACCCGGCGGCCGACGCACAGTTCATCTGGTCGTCCAATCTCGTCCTCGACAACCTGGTCCTGATGCGCAGGACGGTTGAATGATGAGGTGACGACATGGCTTGAAGCACTCTGGTGTAACGGATCGCCTTGGGCGGTCGCCCAGGGCGCGGTGTGGACCATGTGTTGATTGTTCCCGAGCGAATCATCCGGTCCTTCAAGTACTACGGCTCATACGCCCCACTTTTTCGCCACCTTGTCCTTGTACTGCGGCTCGAACGCGTTCACCGGCGGGAAGCGGTCGATCCACTGGTACGGCCGGCAGGCGTCGATGAGCACGCGGTCGGTGACGTAGCCCTTGGTGTCCCGGTCCATGGGAGAGATGACCGGCTCGCACACCGAGGCCCACACGTTCTTCACGATGTCGATGCCCTCGCGCGGGTCGCAGCGGGTGGACAGGGCCCAGATGACCTCGCCGGGATTGGTGATGTCGACGTCGTCGTCCACCACCACCACCATCTTTCCGCCGTAGGCGCCGGCGCGGGCGCCGGCGGCCACCAGCAGCGCCTGCTTGGCGTGGCCGGTGTAGCGCTGCTTGATGGAGATGACCGTGAACGGGCCGGGCTGGCCGCCGTAGACGAAGCCCCAGACGCCCTTCACGTCGGGGATGCCGGCCTTCTCGAGCTGTTCCCAGAGCGTGATGGCGCCCAGCGGAATCGGCAGGTAGCTGTTGGGCGGCCGCACCGGCGGCGCGCCCAGGATGATGGGGTCGTTGCGGTAGTAGACGCGCTTGACGGTCATGAGCGGCACGTCGCCCTCGGTGGCCTCGGTGTAGTAGCCCGGCCACTCGCCGAAGGGTCCTTCCTTGGGGAGCTGCTCGGGCGGCAGCGGCGGGATTTCGCCTTCCAGCACCACCTCGCCGTTGGCGGGGATGGGCAGGCCGGTGACGGCGCCCCGCACCACCGGGATGGGGCTCCCCTGCATCCAGCCGGCGAATTCGTACTCGTTCACCGACGGCGGCAGCGGCATCTGCGACGACAGCATGACGCTGGGCTCCTGTCCCAGGGTGATGGCCACGGGCAGCGCCTCGCCCCGGGCGTGGGCCCGCTCCATGGCCAGCCGCCCGTGCTTGCCCTTGTTCATCTTGACCGAGACCTTGTTCTTCTCCTGGATCATCACCCGGTAGGTGCCGATGTTGATGCCGCCCGACTCGGGATCCTTGGTGATCACGCCGCATCCCGTGCCGATGTACCGTCCGCCGTCGAGGTCGTGCCACAGCGGGGTCGGGAACCGGGTCAGGTCGACTTCGTCCTCTTCCATCTGGTTGTCGAACACCGGCCCGCCTTCCACCTGCTCGTAGGGAAGCGGCTGGAACTCCAGCGAGCGCTTGCGCCAGGCGTGGAGGAAGTCCACCCCCTTCACGTCCGTGGGCACGCCCATGGCCACCGCGGTGCGCGAGCAGGTGCGGAACAGGTTGGAGACGATGCGGAAGCCCTTGGGGAACCCCGCGAAGCCGTCGAACAGCAGCGCCTGCGACTCGATGTCGCCCATGTGCTCGGTGAGCGCCCCCACCTCGGTGTCCAGGTCCGCCCCCTCGATGCGCCTGACCTCGCCCATGGCGTCCAGTCGCTCGATGAAGCTCCGCATGTCGGTTACCGGCTGCATTCCGTTCTCCCTTCTCGCCCGTTCCGGGGGCATTGTACCGCGTCCATTCAAGCTTCGGGGTTCCATCGCGGGACGGGCGCTTCCTGTCTGAGCCGTAACACAGTATCGGGGACATTTCGAGTCCGCTCCGCCTGCCGGTTGCGACCGCTGAGAGACTCTGAAAGGAACGTGGAGAGGCGAAGGCAACGGAAAGAGGCGGAGACGGAGACATGTCATGAGCGGACTGGTGTGGGGGTTGTGCGGCGCCGGCCTGATCGGCGTTTCCGATTGCGTGGCGCGGGTGACGGCGAGCCGCGTCTCCCTGTCCGTGCTCATCGCGCTCATCATGATCCCTCCGTTCGCCGTCATGACGGTCTGGTTCGCGGCGAGCGGCGGCTGGCCGGCGTGGAACGCGTGGGGCTGGGGCGCCTCGGTTGTGTCCGGCCTGCTGAACGTCGCGGCGCTGGCTCTGCTTTTCCGCGCGCTGGTGCGGGGGCCGGTGACGGTGGCCTCCCCCGCCACGTCGAGCTTCACGGTGATGCTCGTGGCGCTGAACGTGCTGGCCGGCCATCCGTATCACTGGCTGCACGGGGTCGCGGCGTTGACGGTCTTCGGCGGCGTGGCGATGCTGGCCCGGCCCGAACGGCCGGGGAAGGAGCGCTACGACCGCGCCTCGTTGCGGGTGACCGCGCTCCTGGGCCTCGGCGCCGCGGTGTCGGTGGCGCTACGCATGTTCCTCGCTCAGGAGGCCGGCGCGGCGCTCGGCACGGTTCCGGCGGTGTACCTGAACCGCGCCTTCGCCCTGGTCGGCGCACTGGGCTTCATGGCGCTCCAACGGCAGCGCCGGCCGCTGGCCTGGCCGTCCGGGACAACGTGGCCCCTCGTCTTGTTGCAGGCGATCCTGGAAACGGGGGCCCTGGGCCTGTTCCTGACCGGCTCTGCCGGCGGCGGACGGGTCGGCGCGGCCATCGGTTTCTCCTGCTTCGCCGCCGTCACCGCGGTGGCCGCACGTATCTGGCTGGGGGATCGGATCGGGTTCAGGCGGCTGTGCTGGATGGCGGTAGTCGCCGCCGGCGTGGCCACGGCTGCCGCAGCCACGCCGTGGTAGGCGGCTGCTGCGAGCAGTGCCGCACCGGCTCGACTGCGTGTGTCGGTCCGGGCGTTCATGGATGCGCTCCGCCGCTCCGGTCACTGCACGTAGATTTTCCTGGCGGCTTCGAGGCCCAGCACGACCTCGTGTTCTCCCACCTTGAGACTGATGGTGCCCAGGGACGGCGAAACGTCGCGAATGTCGATGTTGGTGCCGGGACGGACCTCGTGGTCGTAGAGGAACGACAGCAGCACGGCGTCGCGCTCGCCGGTCTCGGTGATGCAGCGGAAGATGACTCCCGTGCCGGCTGCCGCGGTATTCAGGGGGATCCACTCGCGGCGTGGGGACGGCTCCCCCTTGACGGGAATGGGGTTGCCGTGGGGGCAGGTGGACGGATTGTCGAGGATGGCGGCGAGGCGCTCCTCCACCACCGGCGAGATGGCGTGCTCCAGGTGGTGTGCTTCCTGGTGGGCGGTGACCCAGTCCAGGCCCAGGAGGTCCGTCAGCAGCCGCTCCGTGAGAAAGTGCCGGCGCAGGATGGCCTCCGCCACCTCGCGGCCCTTGGACGTCAGGTAGATGTTCTTGCGGCGCTCCACCCGCACGAACTCTTCCTTCTCCAGCCGCCGCAGGGCACTGAACATGGTAGAGGGCGTCACGCCGATGTCCTCCGCCACCCGCGCCGCGATCACTTGGTCGTTCTCCTCGGCCAGACTGTAGATGGCCTTGAGATAGTCTTCCGTCGCTGAAGAAACTTCTGATCGCTTTACGACCACGTTGGTCCCACCCCACATGTAACGGCTGTCGCCCTTGGAGTTGCGACTCGATTTGCCCCTTCTGCCACCAAGACGGCTCCGATGGTCGGATCATAGTCGAATACGGTATCTTTTTGAAGAAGACCTTCTGGATGTCGGTGGGCCGGCCTTCAGGGAATCCCCACCCGGTCGAAGATCCTGACGGCGGCCGCCCGGTTCCTGGCTACCTCGATCATGTCGAGCTTGTCGGCCTTGAACCTGCCCCACGACTCCACCAACCCGGACCAGGCCGCGCCGGGCTTCACCGGATACTCGAAGTTCTGCTCGGCGTACATCTTCTGCGCCAGGTCGTCGCTCAGGAACTCCAGCAGCTTGACGGCGTTGTCCTTCCGCGGCGCATGTTTGGTGACGCCGGCGCCGCTGATGTTCATGTGGGCGCCGCGGCCGTCCTGGTTGGGGAAGAAAAGGAACACGGACTCGGCCCACGCGATCTGCTTCTCGTTGGTGAGCATCTTGCCCATGTAGTAGGAGTTGCCCAGCGAGATGTCGCACTCGCCCGCGAAGATGGCCTTGACCTGGGCGCGGTCGTTGCCCTGAGGCTTGCGCGCCAGGTTGGCCTTGAGGCCCTTGGCCCACTCCTCGGCCTTTTGCTCGCCGTGATGGGCCACCAGCGAGGCCAGCAGCGCCACGTTGTACACGTGCTTGGACGAGCGGATGCAGATGCGGCCCTTCCACCTGGAGTCGGCGAGGCCCTCGTAGGTGGACAGCTCGCCCGGCTTCACCCTCTCCTTGGAGGCGTAGACGATGCGGGCGCGCCTGGTGAGCCCGAACCACAGGCCCGACGGGTCCCGGTCGTGCGCGGGAATGTTCGCCGTGAGCTTCTTGGACTTGACGGGCTGCAGGACGCCCGCTTCCACGGCGTCGTTGATGCGCCCGATGTCCACCGTCAGGATCATGTCGGCCGGGCTGTTCTTGCCCTCCTTCTGGAGGCGCGTGATCATGCCCTTGGGGGCGAACACCACGTTGGTCTTGATCCCGGTCTGGTGCGTGAAGGCGTTCAGCATCGGCTTGATGAGGAACGGCTGCCGGTAGGAGTAGATGTTGACCTCGCCGTCGGCGGAGGCGCTCGCCGCCATCCCCATGGACAGGCCAAGTACCGCGGCCATGGATACCAGGACCCTGGTTCCCAACAGTTTTCTGATCATTGTTTACGGTCTCCCTTCAAGAGATATTTCCGCCATCCATACTTCAACTTTCGCGGGAATGCAATACCTGAAGTTAGGTTGACCAAATTTTTTCTTTTGCCTAGAAATGCAGTGTCCTTCCGTTCGCCTAGGCTCAGGGCAGCCGTAGCGGAGCGAAGTCGAAGGACCCGGCTGCCTTGTATTCGGTGCGATGACCTTCTAACTTTCTGAAACGAGGATGGGTGATCGATGTACCTGGACCGAAGACTGTTGACCCACACCCGCGGCGTGCGCATGCGCATCGCCGCGGCCGCCGTTCTCGGCCTGCTCGCCGTGGCCGCGGGGATCTCGCGGCTGGCCTTTTCCGGCCTCATCATCGCCGGGGTCCTCACCGGCGCCGCCTTCTCGTCGCTGATTCCCTATCTTGCGGCCGTCGCCGGCTTCATCGCGCTGCGCGCGGTGTTCCAGTACCTGCGGGACATGGTGAGCCAGGAGACCGCGGCCCGGGTGAAAGCCGGGCTCCACGACAAGCTCTACCGCCACGCACTGGACCTGGGCCCCGGGCACTTCGACCAGAAACGGACCGGCGACGTGCTGCTGTCCCTGGGCGAAGGGGTGGAGCAGCTACAGGTCTTCTACGGCCAGTTCCTGCCGCAATTGGTGGTGGCCGCGGTGGCGCCCGTGCTGATCTTCTTTCTGATGGCGTCCTTCGACCTGGTCATCGGGCTCATCTTCCTGGTCTTCGCGCTGGTGACGCTGCTGGAGACGCCGCTGTTCCTGATGTTCACCGGGGAGAGCAGCCGGCGACGGCGCGCCTCCTACGGCGCCTTCGGCGCCGACTTCCTGGACAGCATCCAGGGCATCGGCACCCTCAAGATCTTCGGGCGGAGCCGCAGCCAAGGGAAGGCGCTCGCGGAACGGGCGCGCCATCTCTACCGCACCACCATGGGCGTGCTGGCGGTCAACATGGTCTCGGTGGGCGTCACCACCTTCGGCATCCTGGGCGGCACCGCGTGCGCGCTGGCCTGGGGCGCCCTCAAGGTCAGCGCCGGCGACCTGGATATCCGCTCGCTGATCGTGATCCTGATCATGGGCGCGGAGCTCTTCCGCCCCACGCGGGAGCTGATGATCCTCTACCACCAGGGCATCAACGCCATGGCCTCGGCCGAGGGGATATTCGCGCTGCTGGAGACGCCGGTGACGGTGCGGGAGCCGGCGCCGGGCGAGGCCGCGGAGGAGACTTCCTTCGAGCCCGCGGTCCGCTACGAGGACGTGAGCTTCGCCTACCGCGAGGGCAGCCGGCCCGCGCTCCGGGAGGTCTCGCTGGAGTTGCGCCCGGGCGAGAAGCTCGGCGTGGTGGGTCCCAGCGGCGCCGGCAAGTCGACCCTGGTGTCGCTCATGCTGCGCTTCGCCGACCCCCAGCAGGGACGCGTGCTGCTGGGGGGCCGGGACATCCGCACCATCCCGCTGCATGTGCTGCGCCGCCACGTCGCGGTGGTGGCCCAGGACATGTACCTGTTCTACGGCACCATCGCCGACAACCTGCGCATGGCCAGGCCGGAGGCCACGCTCGAAGAGATCGAGCGGGCGGCGCGGGCGGCCAACGTCCACGAGTTCATCGCCGGCCTGCCGGACGGCTACGACACCGTGGTGGGCGAGCGCGGCGTGCGGCTCTCGGGCGGCGAGCGCCAGCGCATCGCCATCGCCCGGGCCATCCTCAAGGACGCGCCGATCCTGGTGCTGGACGAGGCGCTTTCGAGCGTGGACGCCCAGAGCGAGGCGGTGATCAACGAGGCGCTGCGCAAGCTCATGGAGGGGCGCACCACGCTGATCATCGCGCACCGGCTGTCGAGCGTGATCCACGCCGACCGGATCGTGGTGCTGGAGCGGGGCCGGGTGGCGGAGACCGGCAGCCACGGGGCGCTGCTGGAAAGCGGCGGCACCTACTCCCGGCTGATGGCCGCCCAGGCCCAGGCCGGCGACAGTGAGGCGATGGTCGAGCGCGAGGCCCCGCCCACGGCCGCCGCGGCCGAGGCCCCGGAACCCGCCGGGGCGCCGGCGGCCCGTACCGCGGGCGCGACGGCGCCGCTGCCCGCCCTTGCCGTGCTGCGGCGGCTGGGAACCCTGGTGCGGCCGTTCCTGCGCAAGCTCGCGGTGTCGTTCTCCGCCGGGGTGTTGTTCCAGGCGTCGGTGGTGGGCGCGGGCGCGGCCGGCGCGCTGCTGGTGGGCCAGTTGATCCGCGGCGGGGACATCACCTTCAACCTGATCCTCCTGGGGTCCATGGTGGGGCTCGCATCCGTGCTTGCCTGGGCCGACTGCTGGCTGCCCCACGACCTCGCCTACCAGCTCCTGGCGGAGATGCGCATCGACATCTACGACACCCTGGACCCGCTGGCGCCGGCCTACCTCACCCGGCGCCGCTCCGGCGACCTGGTGAGCATCGCCGGCGCCGACGTGGAGACGGTGGAGCTGTTCTTCGCCCACACCATCACCCCGGCGTTCATCGCCGTGGTGGTCCCCGCCGGGATCCTCACGGTGCTGGGCTTCGTGGGCTGGCCGCTGATGCTGGCGCTGGTCCCCTTCCTGTTGCTGCTGGCGGCGTCGCCGTTCCTGGCGCAGAAGCGCTCGGACCGCCTGGGCGGCGCGGTGCGCCGGGAACTGGGGCATCTCAACGCGCACCTTGTGGACAGCATCCAGGGCATGCGCGAGGTGGCCTCCTTCGGCCACGAGAAGCACCAGGTCGCCTCGGTCCTGGCCAACAGCCTGCGCCTCGCCAGGGCGCAGCTCGCGTTCCACAAGGACCAGGCGCTCCAGGCCAGCTTCAACGAGGCGCTGACCGGCATCGGCGCGCTGGCGGTGCTAGCGACCGGCGTGTGGCTGGTGGGCCAGGCCGAGATGGACCGGGCGCTGCTGCCGCTGGCCACCGTGCTGGCGCTGCTGGCCTTCGGGCCGGTGACCGACGTGGCCCGCACGGTCAAGGAGCTGATGGAGACGCTGGAGTCCGGCCGCCGCGTGTTCGAGGTCAAGGACGAGCCCGTGCCGGTGCGGGACGGCCCCGGCGTGGAGGCGCGGGATCGGGCCACAGTGTCGCCGCAGGACCGGGACGGCGCCGGCGTGGAGGCGCGGGACGAGGCCGGTACGCGGGCGCTGGCGGCCAACGGCGGCGCGCCGCCGGGCATCCGCTTCGACCACGTGTGCTTCGGTTATGACGCCGGCAGCGGTCTCGCGCTACGGGACGTGTGCCTGGAGGTGGAGCCGGGGCAGACGGTGGCGCTGGTGGGCCCCTCGGGCGCCGGCAAGACCACCTGCGCCCACCTGCTGCTGCGCTTCTGGGACCCGGCCGACGGCGCGGTGACGCTGGCCGGCCGGGACCTCCGGGAGTTCACCCTGGACCACTTGCGGGAGCAGATCTCGCTGGTGTCCCAGGACACCTACCTGTTCAACACCACGCTGCGCGACAACATCCGCCTGGGACGGCCCGAGGCGACCCAGGAAGAGGTGGAGGAAGCCGCCGGGCTGGCCCACATCCACCGGTTCATCAGCCGCCTGCCTGCGGGCTACGACACGGTCATCGGCGAGCGCGGCGTGCAGCTTTCGGGGGGCCAGCGGCAGCGCATCGCCATCGCCCGGGCGTTGCTCAAGGACGCGCCCGTGCTGATCCTCGACGAGGCCACCTCACACCTCGACGCCATCAACGAGGAGCTGATCCACCAAGCGGTCGCCCGGCTGGTGCAGGGCCGCACCACCCTGGTCATCGCCCACCGGCTGTCCACCATCCGCGACGCCGACCGCATCGTGGTGCTGGACTCCGGCGCCATCGCGGAGCAGGGCGCCCACGACGACCTGCTCCGCGCCAACGGCCTCTACGCCAACCTGGTGATGACCCAGCTCGTGAGCGCCAGCGAGCCGGCACGGGCGGGAGAAGGATAGGATTCGCACGAAAATGATACTCAGGCCACAAAACCGTCCCTGCCACACAACCCGTGCGCCGATGTCCGTGTCCGTCATTCCGGCGAAAGCCGGAATCCAGAGGGGGGCCGGGGTTGCGAATGCTCCGCCTCCTCCCCCTCTGGATTCCGGCTTTCGCCGGAATGACGGACGCACAGTGTCGGGGAAGCCGAGCCGTGGCGCGGGAAAGACCGGCCGGTACGTCGGGATCGCGGAGACCGGCGTGGTCCTGGCGTTGCTGCTCGCGATGATGCTGGCGCTTCCCGGCCGACTCCAAGCCGCCTCCCCACGCGTGGTCACCACCGTGGCGCCGATCACCAGCATGGTGGAGAACGTGGCCGGGGACCGGGCGCGGGTCACGGGCATGGTGCCGGAAGGGGTGAACTCCCACACCTTCCGGCCGGTCCCGTCGGACGCCAGAACCATGGCGCGGGCCGACCTCATCATCATGAACGGCCTCTACCTGGAGATCCCGACGCTGAAGCTGGCGCGCGCCAACAAGCGGCCGGAGACGCCGATTCTACTGCTCGCCGACCGCACCCTCAGCGAAGCGGACTACGTCTTCGACTTCAGCTTCCCCAGGGACCGGGGGCACCCCAACCCGCACCTGTGGCCCGACCCGGTGCTCGTGATGAACTACGCCCGCCTGGTGCGTGATGCCCTGGCCGCGGCGGACCCCGAGGGCCGGGCCGCGTACGGGGACAACACGGAGCGCTACCTGAAGCAGCTCGGAGCGCTGGACAGGGCCATTGCCGCGGCCGTGGCCACGGTGCCGCCGGAGAACCGGCGCCTCCTCACCTATCACGACTCGTGGCCCTACTTCGCCAAGCGTTACGGCTTCTCCGTCATCGGTGCCGTGCAACCCTCCAGCTTCTCCGAGCCGAGCCCCAGAGAGGTGGCGCGGCTCATCGACCAGTTGCGCCGCGCGCGGGTGCCGGCGGTGTTCGGCTCCGAGTTGTTTCCCAGCCCTGTGCTCGCGCAGATCGCCCGTGAAGCCGGGACGGTATTCATCGACAAGCTGCGGGACGACGACCTCCCCGGGGAGTCCGGCGACCCGATCCACTCGTACACCGGCATGATGCTCGAAAACATCCGCACCATCGTGACCGCGCTGGGCGGCTCGGCCGACGCGCTGAAGGCCGTGGACCCGGCCCCGGTGGCGGGCCATCACGCGCGCTATCGGTAGAGAGAGATGGCGCCCTTCGACTTCGCTGCGCTACGCTCAGGGCGAACGGCGCCATCTTCCCGGAACGAAAGGACGGAATCCGATGATCGACGTGGACTACCCCATTATCGACGGTGACGGCCATGTGGTGGAGCCGGACAAGGAGATGGCCCAGTACCTGCCGGAGCGGTTCCGGCGCATTCCGGGCAACCGCGAGTACTCCCTGTTCCCGCAGGACGCCTGGGCGTTCGGCGTGGTGGACCCGCACAAGCAGGACGTGCCGGACGCGGCCATGTGGCTGAGCTTCCTGGACGAGGCCGGCATCAGCGCCACCGTGCTGTACCCGAGCAACGCCGCAGCCGTGGGCATGGTGCGCCGTGTGGAGTGGTCGGTGGACCTGGCGCGGGCCTACAACGACTGGCTGCACGACAAGTTCCTGCGCCAGAGCGAGCGGCTGCTCGGGGTGGCGCTGCTGCCGGTGCACGACGTGGCCGCCTGCGTCACGGAGCTGCGCCGCTGCGTCGGTGAGCTGGGTTTCGTGGGCGCGATCCTGCCGTCCATCTCGTCGCCGCTCATGGCCTACGGCAACCCGGAGTTCGACCCCATCTACGCCACGGCCGCCGAGCTGGACACCATGATCGCGGTGCACGGCGGCTTCGTGGGGGCGCACAACTTCGCCGACCCGATGCGCACGTATCGTGAGGTGCGCGCCCTCAAGCACGTGATCCCGCTCATGAGCCACGCCACCAGCATGATCTCCCAGGGCGTGTTCGACCGCTACCCCAACCTGCGGGTGGCCTACCTGGAGGCAGGCTGCGGCTGGGTGCCGTACCTGATGGACGTGCTCGACGAGCAGTTCGAGCGCAAGGGCGCCGGCGACCTCAAGCGCAAGCCCAGCGAGTACCTGATGGACCCCAACGTCTACTTCTCGTTCGAGATTGAGGAACGGACCCTGCCGTTCTTCATCCAGCTCCTCGGTGACGAGAAGCTCGTGTGGCCTTCGGACTACCCGCACGAGCGGACGCGGGCCGAGTTCTTCGACGACCTGCCCGCCTTTTTTGCGCGCGAGGACGTCTCCGCCGAATCCAAGCGCAATATCCTGTCGGAGAACCCCAAGCGGCTGTACAAGATCTGAGCGACTGAATCCGCAGCATACGTCTTGTGTCGATGACAGGGATTCAGAGCCTCCGGGAGATCGGATCTCTTGTCGTCGGAGAGCGTCAGATCGACACCGCAAACCGTTCCAGCTCCGTGGCGGTCGCGACCAGCCCCTGCTTGGACAAATTGGCGAGATACTCTTCAACGGTTAAGGGTGGCGCCTTCAGCCGTGCGCGTACCTTGCGGACGGCCTCGCAGAAAATCCCCGGTGCCAGTTCGAGGTGATTGAACAGGAATTCATCCGGGTGTTGAACTTCGATCCCATATGGATTGACCACGACGTTCGGGAAGTCCTGAAGGTTCGCGGTGACAATCGCGTCGCAACGACCAGCGATCGCTGCCGCAAGAATGTGGCGATCGTCGGGGTCGGGAAGGTCGAGAGTCGGGATCAGGGCCTCATATCCGGTAATCAGGCAATCGCGGGTGGCGCGGTCCACGAGAGATCGCGTGCGTTCGAGGACGGTACGACTCCGATGAGGCTCGTTGCGGAGGAGCGCATCAATCCACTCGCGATGGATATCCGCCGTCCATCTCACCCGGAAGACATCGCTCACGGCCAACTGCAAAAAAATATCGCGTATCGGCGCGGAGTAGAGAACGTTGGCGTCGAGAAGAGCCGTGTAACGGGTCACGGAACACGGTACCCCAAGCCCTGTTCTTGGGCCTCCCGCGTCAACTGGTCGAGAACCTGCTCGCGTTCCCGGTCAATCGCCTCCTTGTACGCCATGACGTCCTCCATGCGAACCCGGCGGTGCTTGCCGACCTTCCGGTGCGGAATGGCATTCTCGTCCAGAAGCTTGATCAGGAAAGGGCGGGAAACGTTCAACACCTCGGCTGCCTGGACCGTAGTCAGTTCTGCACTCTCGGGAACAAGCGTTACGCCCCGGCCCGCGGCCATGGCCTCCAGCACGTGCATGAGCAACCTGACTGCACCCGCTGGAAGCTCGATTGGCTCCTCCTGCCCGCGGTCTCTCACGCGGAGCCTCAAGGGTCGCTGAATCCCGGCGTAGTGGGAAAGAATCTGGCGGGAACTACGGGCGATCGCGGCATCCCGTGGCGTGGGCGGGAGTTGACGATGGGTTGTCGTATTCATAGATACCTCCCCTTAAACTGCCTTCACGACCATTCTGTGAAATAAGTGCAGTAAATGCAACGGCGTCAATGACAACCGAACGTCCGAGGTCGAGGCTTTGCCAAGGTTTTTTTGATAGCTCAGCATTCGGCAGGTTCAGCGGAATTGTCTACGCTAGCGCCACCTGATAGACGGATGTCCATGCTCGGATCAAAATATCATCCCTGCCACCATGGCGGGCTCACGACCCGCCAGTTTCTGGCTGGTCGACCCTCTCTGCCGTGACCTCCGAGAAGCACACCGACCGGGTCCACCACGTCCACGGCAGGCTGCACGGGCACCCGCATGCGGGCGGGCGGGAGTGGAGCGAGCAGGGGCGGCCCATCGTGGAGCTGACGGACGTGTCCAGCGGCTACCGGCAGACCCTGGGCATCGCCGGGGTCAACCTGAAGCTCTGGCCGGCGCAGTTCTTGGCGGTGGTGGGACCCAACGGCGGGGGGAAGACCACGCTGCTGCGCACCATCCTGGGGCACATCCGGCCCAGGGAAGGGCGGGTGACCGTCCACGGTGCGCCGGCTGGCGGCGGGTCTCTCGGGTCCGTGGGCTACGTGCCGCAGCTTGAGCAGATCGACCTGAGCTTTCCCATCACCGTGGAGGAGGTGGTGCTGCTGGGCCTGTCCCGGCGCCACCGGTGGTTCCGGCGCACCGCTCCGGAGGACCGCGACCGCGCCCACGAGATCATGGAGCGGCTCAACCTGCATGAGCTGCGGGACCGCCAGATCCGGGAGCTGTCCGGAGGACAGCAGCAGGCCGCGTTCATCGCCCGGGCGCTGCTGGGAGAGCCGGAGCTGATCCTGCTCGACGAGCCCACCTCCGGGCTCGACATCCGCTCCCGCGACGAGGTGGTCCATTTCCTTCACGAGATCAACCACTCGGGCGTCGCCATCCTCATCACCAGCCACGACCTCAACTGGGTGGCCGCGCACCTGCCGTGGGTGGTGTGCCTGAACCGGCGCGTGATCGCCGAAGGCGACCCCCAGCAGGTGTTCACCACCGAAGTGCTGGGAGAGACCTACAAGGGGGAGATGGTGGTCTTCCAGCACGGCGACATGATCATGGTGGGCGAACGGCCGCACTCGCCCAACGGCGGATGACGCCTCCATGGGTCCGCTTGAACCCTTCGCCTACGAGTTCTTCCGCAACGGCATGATCGCCTCGGTCATCGTCGGCGCGGTGTGCGGCTACGTCGGCGTCTACGTGGTGCTCCGGCGCATGAGCTATATCGGCCACGGGCTGGCCCACGCCCTCTTCGGCGGGGCGGTGCTGAGCACCATCGTCGGCGTCCACTTCTTCATCGGCGCCGGCGTGTGGGCGCTGGTGAGCGCGGTGCTGATCCACCTCATCAGCCACCGCCGGCTGGTGGGCGCCGACGCCGCCATCGGCGTGGTGACGACCGCGAGCTTCGCCCTGGGCGTGGCGGTGGTCTCCACCTACCGGAAGTTCACGCTGGACTTCGAGGCCGCGCTCTTCGGCAACCTGCTGGGCATCACGCCGGTGGATCTCCGGGTCATCGCGGCCACCGCCGCCGCCGTCGTACTCGTCATGATCGTCATCCGCCGCCAGCTCCTGTTCTCCACCTTCGACCCGGAGGTGGCGCCGGTGTACGGCATCTCCACCGGCCGTACCGAGCTGATCTTCATCCTGGTGCTGGCGGTCACCATCGTGGCGTCCACCCGCATCCTCGGCGTCACCCTCGTGTCCGCCGCCGTGGTCATCCCTCCGGTCATAGGCCGCTACCTGACACAACGGTTCCAGACCCTGCTGGTCATCACCCCGATCATCGGCGCCGTGTGCGCGGCGGCCGGCATGTACCTCAGCTACTTCATCGACATCTCCTCCGGCGCCATGATCGTCCTCACCTTCACGCTGGTCTTCTTCCTGGTTGGTGGCCGCCGGTGGCTGCGGCGGAACCGCTAGTGTCCTGCACTTGCCCCGCGATCATGCTTTAATGGGAATTTATACGCGGTACGAGCTTTACGAAAATGACCGACTGCTGCAGAAGATTCCCCCGGGATAGGCCGGGCGAGGCCGGAGCATGACACAGCGGCGTTTCATGCTCCAGGTGACCGTCGGGACGGTCTTGTCCATCGTCCTCGTCAGCCTTGTCATCCAACAACTCCGTACCCCCCCTGCGGCTCCGCGCCAGCCCGTCCTGGAGCAGCTCGCGCGGTACGGTCCGGCGCCGGACTTCTCGCTGGTGGAGCGAAGCGGCAGGCCCGTGTCCGCCGGCGACCTGCGCGGCCGGGTCTGGATCGCGGACTTCATCTACACCCAGTGCCGGGACACCTGCCCGCTCCAGAGCCGCGCCATGGCGGCGCTGCGGACGGACCTGAAGGGCTACGGCGACCTGCGGTCCGTCTCCATCTCCGTCGATCCGCTCACGGACACGCCCGCGTTGTTGTCGCGATACGCCGAACGGTACGGCGCGGACCCCGAGCGCTGGCTGTTCCTCACCGGTGAGTTGGGGGAGATCCGCCGCATCGTGCAGGACGGGTTCCGCCTGAGCGCCGCCCCGGTGGACGGCCACACGCACGATCCCGTAGTCTTCCACAGCACCCGGTTCGTGCTGGTGGACCGCGACGGCATCATCCGGGGCTACTACGAAAGCCGCAACCCGCGTGCGTTGGAACGGCTGCGCCGGAACGCCCGAAGCTTGCTGACGGGAACGGGGTAGGCCGGTTCGAAAGGGCCGGTTTCTTGTCTTGGAACCGGCGGGTCTGTTAAATTTCGACGTAGTGTCAGGCACCGGGCGAAGGTCCCGGAGGAGCGATCATGGCCAAGGCATCGAGGAAGAAAGGCGGGCGAGGACCCCGGCAGCAGCCGGCGGCGGCCGGGTCCGCGAGTCCGAACTGGCCGGTTCTGGCTCTGGCGGTGGTGGGGCTGGCGCTGGCGGGGTATCTGACCGGCACCGCGTGGTTGGGGGAGAAGGCGGCCTTTTGCGAGGCGGGAGCCGACTGCGACATCGTGCTGCACAGCCGCTGGTCGGTGCTGCTGGGCCTGCCCACGTCGCTCTGGGGTTTCTTCATCTACGCGGTGCTTGCAGCCGCGGCCTTCGGCAAACGCCGTAGCCAGCGCTGGAAACTGACCGCCGCGGTCTCGCTGTTCGGCGTCGCCTACAGCGTGTATCTCACGGCCATTTCGGTGTTCCGGCTGGAGGCGGCCTGTCCGTACTGCCTGACGTCCCTCGGGCTTCTTGCGGCCATCTTCGTCGTCACCCTGTTCCAGATCCCGCAGGTGAGCCGCCGGCTTGCGTGGCAGCCCTGGCTGGGATCGAGCTTCCTGGCGGCCGGGGTCGCGGTGGTGGCGCTGCACCTGGTCTTCTATTCGGGCGTCTCCGTGGGGGCCTCGGGCAAGGAGGACCCCTGGATGAAGGGGCTGGCCACCCACCTGGAAGAGACCGGCGTCAAGATGTACGGGGCGTTCTGGTGTCCGGCCTGCGAGAGCCAGAAGGAACTGTTCGGGACGTCCGCCCACCGCATTCCCTACGTCGAATGCAGTCCCGCGGGACGCAGCGGACCGGTGGCGTCCAAGTGTCTGGCGGCCGGCGTCCGTTCCTATCCCACGTGGATCATCAACGGCCGGCGCCACACCGGCGTGCTGACGCCGGCGATGCTGGCGGACCGCGCTAGGTTCGCGGGCGTCAAGACCCCGGAAAGCGAGGGCGGCTGATGCGACGCCTTGCGGTTGGACTGACGGCGCTGCTGTTGATGGCGGCGGCGCCTGCCTGGGGCGACCCGGGGATATACCCCGAGTACGCCAAAGTAGAGACCTCGGACAAGATCGCGGTCCGGTATATCCGGGTGGAAGAGCTGGTCCAGCACATCCTCGACCGCAAGCCGATCACCCTGGTGGACGTCCGGCAGCGCCGCAGCTATGACGCGGGGCACATCAAGGGCGCCCTCTCCATACCCTTGGGCGCCTTTTTCCGGGGCAAGGACCTCGTGCCGAAAGAAGGTCTCGTCGTCCTCTATTGACAGTGCCCTCGCCACCTGTCCAGGTTGGCTTACGAGATTCTCCACAAGCAGGGCCACCGCAACATGAGGGTGTTGTACGAGGGGCTTCCCGGCTGGACCGAGAAAGGCTACCCCATGGACAGCAGCTCGTAGGCCGCGGCCCCCGGTCAGCGCCGCTCGAACTGCTTCCTGCCCCAGAGATTGTCCCACATCTCGTCGGTGATGGCACCCACCACGTCCCGGGTCTTCTCCATGTCCCTGGCCACTGCGGGCCGCGCGGCAATGGTGTTGAACCACCGGCTCAGATGGGGGTGGTCGGCCATGTCCTGGCCCTGCCGCTCGTGCAGACGGATCCACGGGAACACCGCCATGTCGGCGATGGAGTAGTCTCCCGCCAGGTACTCGCTCTCGGACAGCCGCTTGTCCAGCACCCGGTAGATGCGCGCCCCCTCGCTGGTGTAGCGCTCGATGGCGTAGGGGATCTTCTCGCGCGCGTAGGCGCGGAAGTGGTGCGCCTGGCCGAGCATGGGACCGACGCCGCCCACCTGGAACATCAGCCACTCCAGCACACGGGTGCGGGCACGGGTTTCGGTGGGCAGGAACTTCCCGGTCTTTTCGGCTAGGTAGACCAGGATGGCGCCGGACTCGAACACCGAGATAGGCTCCCCTCCGGGGCCGTCCCGGTCGAAGATGACGGGGATCTTGTTGTTGGGGCTGATCTTGAGGAACTCCGGATCGAACTGCTCGCCCTTCCTGAGATCGACCCAGTGAAGACGGTAAGGGAGGCCGGTCTCCTCCAGCATGATGTGGATCTTCTGGCCGTTGGGGGTGGCGCTGGTGTAGAGCTCGATCATGGCGGTCCTCCTCGGAACTGGTGGATGTGGGGGTAGGCTAACCGCTACCGGACCCGCTCCGCAAGGCGGCCTCGGAAGCCTTTACCGGGTGGGGGTTATTCGTTAGGGTCGGCTCTCGTGTCAAGAATCATCACCCTGACCACGGACTTCGGCTACCGCGACCCCTTCGTCGGCATCATGAAGGGGGTGGTGGCCGCCATCGACCCTGGCGCCACCCTCATCGACCTGACCCACGGCGTCGCCCCTCAGGACGTCACCGGAGGCGCGCTGGCGCTGGCGTCCGCCGTGGACTTCTTTCCGGAGGGCGTGGTCCACGTGGCGGTGGTGGATCCCGGCGTCGGCGGCGACCGGCGGCCCATCCTGCTCGAAACCGACCGGGCCTGCTACGTGGGCCCGGACAACGGGCTCCTGAGCCTCGCGGCCGGGCGGCAACGCCTGCGCCGCATCATCCACCTTTCCAAACCCGAGTATCACCTCCAGCCCACCAGCACGACGTTCCACGGCCGAGACGTCTTCGCACCCGTGGCCGCCCACCTGTCGGCGGGTGTTCGGCTGGAGAAGCTGGGCGAGACCGTGGAAAGCTTCGAGAGCCTGCATGTTCCCGACCCGGAGATACGAGACGGGGGCGGCATCGCCGGCCAGGTGATCTATGTCGACGGCTTCGGCAACCTGACCACCAACATCCGCCGCGAGCACCTGGGCCGGCTCGACACGGAGAGCGTTTCGGTGCGGGTCGGCGACAGCGTCATCCGGGGCCTGTCGGACAACTACGCCTCGGCCGGCGCCGGCAACTACCTAGCCTTGGTCAATAGCTGGGGACTGCTGGAGATATCCCGCTGCAACGGCAGCGCCCAGGCGGGCCTCGGCGCGGGAACGGGGACGCGGGTGCTGCTTGCGCCCCCTCCTCCCCTGGATTCCCGCTTTCCAGGCGGTGCCAAAACGTCGTCCGAGATAGGCGATGACCTCCGAAATCGTCATTCCGGCGAAAGCCGGAATCCAGGGGTGGGGAGGGGCAGACGAGAGTGATTCCCCGCCCCGCCCGTCCTGGATTCCGGCTTTCGCCGGAATGACGACGCAGGGCGCCGCGATACGAAGAGGCTGCATGGTATAGTGCCCCCTCGAATACTGACGGGGCTGAACGAAAGGTCACCGCGGTGAGCACTCAAGACGAACGGCTGAGCTGGGACCAGTACTTCATGACCATCACCCGGCAGGTGGCGGAACGGTCCACCTGCACCCGCGCCAAGGTGGGCGCGGTGATCGTCCGGGACCGGAGCATCCTGGCCACGGGCTACAACGGCTCGCCCGCGGGCATGCCCCATTGCACGGAAGTGGGCTGCCTGGTCTACGAGTCCAGGAACCCCGGCGGGGAGGTCGAGCAGAACTGCTTCCGCACCATCCACGCGGAGATCAACGCCATCGCCCAAGCCGCCAAGAACGGCGCCAGCATCAAGGACGCCTCCATCTACATCACCCACACCCCCTGCATCCACTGCCTCAAGGTGCTGGTGAACACCGGCATCGGCGACATCTACTACGAGAAACCCTACAAGCTCGATACCGTCGCGGACATCCTGGAGCACACGGGTGTCGGGCTGCACCCGGTGGCGATGCCGTAACTGGGGGATTTGCGCAAAAAGGGCAGGGGCTGCCACCAGTAGCGGCCCCTGCCCTTGTTTTGCGCGCCGCGGCGCGACTACACCTTGCCCGCGAGGATGAAGGCGATGATCAGGGCGTAGATGCCCAGCGCTTCGATGAGGGCCAGGGACAGGATCAACGGGGTGAAGATCTTGTCCGCGGAGTTGGGGTTGCGGCCGATGCTTTCCATGGCCGCGCCGCCCACCCGGCCTTGCGCGAGCGCGCAGCCGAACGCGGCGATGGCGATGCCGAGGCCGGCGCCCAGTGCAACGATGCCCGGGACCATGCTCGCCGAGCCGCCGGCAGCGGCGTCCGCGGCAGCGGCCACGCCCGACAGGATCAGCACGAAGAGTCCCGTGAGTACGAAGGCTGTGAGTTGCGTCATCTGTTTCCTCCTTTCCGGCGCTACGGATGCCGGCCCGCCTCTCCTCATCATCCTCTCCGCATGCCGCCGCGGCGCTCAATGATCATGGCTCAACGCCAGGGATGCATAGATCATGCTCAACAGGGTGAAAACGAACGCCTGGATCACCGAGACCAGCGCCCCCAGGAGGTAGAACAGCACCGGGATCACCACGTAGGTCAGGCCGGTGAAGATTTCCACCACCAGGTGGTCGGCGAACATGTTGAAGGCCAGCCGCAGGCCCAGCGTGAGCGGCCGGAACATGTGCGAGAACACCTCGATCAGGAAGAACAGCGGAGCGATCACCAGGAACGGCCCCATGAACTGCTTGAGGTAGCCGCCGCCGTGCTCCCGGATGCCGAAGTAGTGATAGGCGCCGAACGAGATCAGCCCCATCCCCAGGGTGATGTTGAGATTGCTGGTGGGGGGCGAGAAGCCCGGCACCAGCCCGATGAAGTTGGACAGCAGGATGAAGATGAAGAACGTCCCGTAGAGCGGGAGGTACTGCCGCCCCTTGTGGCCGATAATGCTGTCGCTCAAGCCCATGACGAACTCGATCAGCAGCTCGAAGACGTTCACCAGCGTGATGCGGTCGCTGGGGATCACCGCGTTGTGGGTGTCCCGCAGACGGCGCCGGACGCCCAGCGCCAGACAGACCAGCAGCACCATGCTGACCACCGAGAAGAAGATCTGCAGCGGCAACACGCCTTGCAAGGCCGCGGGCAGCAGGTCATACCAGGTAAACGGATGATGTCCCATCGTGCTTGCTCAGCTTTTGCTCAACTTCGTATCGTAGAGCCGATCCCACAAGATCGCCAGGATCAGGCAGTTGACCCCCAGGGCAAAGGACAGGGCGTCCGGCGCGATGCGGGTCAACAGCACCCACGAAGCGCCCAGCAGGAAGCAGAACTTCAGGATCAGCAACGCGACCCCTGCCCGCACCCTGCCCTTGCTCGCGAACGGGGCGATGACCCAGCGGACGCCCACCGCCAGCAGCAGGAAGTTGACGCCCATGAACAGGCCGCCCAGCAACAGGCCGCCCGGCTCCACCCAGTCCAGCGGCGCCAGCGCCATGCACGCCAGCACCAGGAGCCCGTGCCACAGCTCCACCCGGAACACCGGCAGACCCTGAGCTTCCCAGCTCATTTCCGCTCCGCCGAGAAGTGCCGCAACAGCAGCACCAGCCGGTAGAAAGCGAGCACCAGCCCCGACAGGCCCAGCACCAGAACCATCCACGGGGAGGTGTCGAGGTACTGATCCGCGAAGTAACCCAGGACCAGACCGGCTCCGACCGTTGAGGGGAATTCAAAGCCCACCGCCGTGTACTTGGCGGCACGAAAGAGAAAAGGACTCTTTGGGGACGATGCGTCTCCGCCCTCGGTTCCGTTGCTCACTGGGGAGGGTTTTCTAACATGCGGGCTACGGCCGGTCAACGCCGCGCGGACTCTTCCGCGGCCCAGTCCGCGAAGGCTTCCACCGTTGCCGCGATGTCGTCCTCGCCGTGGGCCAGCGACACGAACAGCGCCTCGAACGGCGAGGGCGGAAGGTAGACGCCTCGCGCCAACATGCCGTGGAAGAAGCGGGCGAAGCGTTCCCGGTCGCAGGCCCGGGCATCGTCCGCTCCGGCGACCCGGTCGGGGCCGAGAAACAGGGTCAACATGGAGCCCACCCGGTTCACCGTGCCCCGCAGGCCGCGGTCGAGCACTCCCCTGAGCCCCTCCTCGAGCTTCCGCCCCTTCTCCTCCAGTTCCCGGTACACGCCCGGCCCCTCCAGGGCCTTCAGTGTAGCCAGTCCCGCGGCCGCCGTGACGGGGTTTCCGGAAAGCGTGCCGGCCTGGTAGACCGGGCCCACGGGCGCAAGGCAGCTCATGATGTCCCGTCGGCCGCCGAACGCCCCCACCGGCAGCCCGCCGCCCAGGATCTTGCCCAGGCAAGTGAGGTCCGGGACCACGCCGTAACGTTCCTGCGCGCCGCCCCGGGCCACCCGGAACCCGGTGATCACCTCGTCGAAGATCAGCACCACGCCGTACCGGCCGGTAAGCTCCCTCAACGACTCCAGGAAGCCGGGTTCCGGCGGGATCACGCCCATGTTGCCGCACACGGGCTCGACGATCACCGCCGCCAGATCCTCGTGATTCTCCCGGATCGCGCGCCGTACCGAATCCACGTCGTTGAAGGCCGCGATCAGGGTCTCGCAGGTGAAGCTCTCCGGCACCCCGGCGCTGTCCGGCAAGGAAAAGCTGGCCACGCCCGAGCCAGCCTTCGCCAGCAGGCCGTCCGCGTGCCCGTGGTAGCAGCCGTCGAACTTCAGGACCTTGCTCCGGCCGGTGTACCCGCGCGCCACCCGCAGGGCGCTCATGGTCGCTTCGGTGCCCGAGTTCACCAGCCGCAACTGCTCTACGCCGCCGATCCGCTCGCTCACCAACTCCGCCAGCTCCAGTTCCCCGCTCGTCGGGGCGCCGAACCCCAGGCCCTCGCGCGCCGCGCCGGCGACCGCGTCCACCACCGCCCGGTGCGCATGCCCCAGGATCAACGGGCCCCATGCGCAGACATAGTCGATGTAGCTGCGGCCGTCCCGGTCGAAGACCCTGGAACCGTCGCCGCGGGCGACGTACAGAGGCTCGCCACCGACCGCCCCCCATGCCCGGACGGGGCTGTTGACCCCCCCGGGCACCACCCGCTTCGAGCGCTCGAAGAGATCAGGCGACGCCGATATCATGGAATTCATTGCAGAAAATAATCCGTCTGTTTTTGTCCTTGCAATGCGCGCCGAAAACCATTACAAGAACCCCTTTTCTTGGACCCATTCAGAAGCTCGACCGGGCGAAAACTTGCCGCCGTCACCAGGACCTTTGCGCGCGCAAGACGGGCTTCGTGCGGCTTGAAACCACGGTCAGGACGATGACGGGTTGTCCACAACTGTTGACAATTTTGTTGATAACCTACGCCCGCGCAAGCGCTCGAACGAGGGTCATGTAAAGATGAAACCGCTTCCGCGTGAGATACAGGATCGCCTCAAGGAAAGGATCGGCTTACACAATTTCCAGACATGGATCAAACCTCTGAGAGTTAGCGAGGTCAGGCAGGGAGCGGCCACCATCGAGGTGCCCAGCACGCTCTTTCGCGACTGGCTCAACGATAACTACCTGGAGTGCATCCAGGACGAGGTTTCCCGTCACCACGACAAGCCGGTCCGCGTCACCATATTGGTCAACCCCGCCTCCCGGAACGCGAGCGAGGGCGCACGCCCCGAGCCGCGAAAACGGGAACCGGAATCGACCCTGATCTCGCGTTACACGTTCGAGAACTTCGTCGTCGGCGCGAGCAACCAGTTCGCCCACGCCGCCTGTCTGGCGGTCGCCAGCAAGCCGGCGGACCACTACAACCCGCTGTTCATCTACGGCGGCGTCGGCTTGGGCAAGACCCATCTGGTGAACGCCGTAGGGCACCGGCTGCTCCAGCAGAACCCGCATCAGAAGGTGGTGTACATCACCTTCGAATCGTTCATGAACCAGCTCATCGGGTCGTTGCGCCGCGACCGCATGAACGAGTTCAAGCACCATTTCCGCAACATCGACGTGCTGATCCTGGACGACATCCAGTTCATCGCCGGCAAGGAGCGGACCCAGGAGGAGTTCTTTCACACGTTCAACTCGCTGTACGAGAACCACAAGCAGATCATCATCACGTCAGACCGTTTCCCCAAGGAAATCCCCAACCTGGAGGACCGGCTGCGGAACCGCTTCGAGTGGGGCCTGACCGCCGACATCCAGCCGCCGGACATCGAGACCCGCATTGCCATTCTCATGAAGAAGGCCGAGGAGGAGGAAATCGACCTGCCGCAGGACGTCGCCAACTTCCTCGCCACCAACATCTGGTCGAACGTGCGCGAACTGGAGGGCTCGCTGACCCGCCTCGGCGCTTTCGCCTCCCTGACCAAGGCCGACATGACCATCGACCTCGCCACCGAGGTGCTGCGCGACACCCTCAAGGACAACGAGAAACAGGTCACCGTGCGCAATATCCAGAAGGCGATCTGCGATCACTTCGACCTCAAGATCAGCGACCTCAAGTCCAAGCGCCGCACCAAGGACGTCGCCCTCGCGCGCCAGATGGCCATGTACCTGTGCCGAAAGTACACATCCACGTCGTTTCCGGCCATCGGCGCCGAGTTCGGCGGCCGGGACCACTCCACGGTCATCCATGCATCGAAGTCCATCGAGAAGAAGACCTTGACGGACCCCTACGTCAAGGCCACGATGGACCGCATCGTTCGCCAACTCAAGAACTGAGGAAAACCGCGTGGAAACGCTGTGGAGAAACCGTCACAGACTGTTGAAACCCTGACACCGCTCCGGCCCCCGGCAACCCGTCCTGTGAAGAACGCGCGTGGCCGTGATTTTTTTTCCACCCGAAAGATGGTTAAATACCGGCAGGTTGTGACGCCTATCCCGATATTCACAGGCCCTGCTACTACTCCTGTTTCCATTAATTCAATAAAGAGACAGAAGGGCTCGTGATCCAGGAGGACCCATGGAGATCAGAACCAGACGCGAAGACTTCCTGAACGCGTTGTCCAGGATCCAGGGCACGGTGGAACGGCGCAATACCATGCCGATCCTTGCCAACGTCCTGATCGAAACCCACGCGAACCGTGTCCGCGTCACCGCGACCGACCTCGAAGTGGGAGTTCGAGCGAGTCTCGGCGGCGAGATCGTCACCTCCGGCCGCGTCACCGTGGACGCCCGGAAGCTCTACGAGATCGTGCGCGAGCTGTCGGAGGAAATGATCGAGCTGAAGCGCCTGGACAACGACCGGGTGGAGATTCAGAGCGGCAAGTCCGTGTTCAAGATGGTGGGCCTCGACGCCCAGGAGTTTCCGGTGTTCGCCGAAAACGCGGAGAGCGACCGGAAGGAGTGTCCGGCCCAGGTCCTGAAGGAGATGATCGACAAGACGATCTTCTCCATCTCCTCGGACGAGACCCGCTCCAACCTCAACGGCGCGCTGCTGCACGAGTCGGGAGAGTCATCCGTGCGGATGGTCACCACCGACGGTCACAGGCTGTCCCTGGTACAGCGGGACATCGGCCCGTTCGGTCTCGAAAAGGGCGTGATCGTACCGCGGAAGGGGCTGGCTGAACTCCGCAGATTGCTGGAAGACCCGGCGGACGAGGCGGTGTCCCTGGGCTTCAGCGGCAACATGGTGTTCGTCTGGACCGGGGACGTGGAAATGTCGATCCGGTTGATCGACGGCGAGTTCCCGGACTATGACAAGGTCATACCGAGCGACAACACCGGCGAGGCCACCGTGGCGCAACACAGCCTTTACCGGGCGTTGCGGCGGGTATCACTGTTGTCGAGCGACCGTTACCGGGGCGTCAGGGTGGAGTTGCAGGATGGAAGCATGGCCATCTCGGCCAACAACCCGGACCTTGGAGAGGCGGCGGAGGAACTGGAGGTGGAGTACAAGGGCGAGCAGCTCGCCATCGGCTACAACGCCCAGTACCTGCTGGAGATTCTCGGCGTCCTGGAACGCGAGGACCAGATCGGCATGGCGCTCAAGGACGACCAGAGTCCCACCCTGCTGAAGCGCGGCGGCGACGACAGCCTGCTTTACGTGGTCATGCCGATGCGCATCTAGTCAGCGATCATGGCAGAGAAGTCCCATACCGAGAGAAGCCTCAAGACCGTAGCCTGCTTCGTCATCACCGTGAGCGACACACGTGACGAGGCCACCGACCGGAGCGGCGCCACCATCAAGCAGCTCCTGGAGGAAAGCGGCCACACGGTGGCCGGCTACGAGATCGTCAAGGACGAGCCGGATGACGTCCGCGCTCTCATCGCCAAGGCCCTGGCCCAGGAAGCGGTGGACGCGGTGATCCTGAACGGCGGCACGGGCGTCGCGCCGAGGGACGGGACCTACGAGGTGGTGAGCGACGTGCTGGAGAAGCGCATCGACGGTTTCGGCGAGCTGTTCCGTTTCCTCAGCTACGAGGAAATCGGCTCGGCGGCCATGCTGAGCCGCGCCGTCGCCGGCACCGCGGGCTCCCGTGTCGTGGTTTCCGTGCCGGGTTCCAGCGGAGCGGTGAAGTTGGCCATGACCGGCCTCCTGCTGCCGCAGTTGGGCCACATGGTGGCGCAAGCCCGCGGACTATGAAGGTCAGGGTCAAACTCTTCGCCATGCTGCGGGAGCGGGCGGGTACCGCGGATGCACGGCACGAGGTGCCCGACGGGGCCACGGTGAAGGAACTCTGGGACAAGCTCCGGCGGGAGTACACGGGACTCGCCGGCGTCCAGTTGAAGCTGCTCTACGCCGTCAACAGCGAATACGTGACGCTGGACCACGAGTTGGCCGACGGCGACGAGGTCGCCTTCATACCGCCGGTGAGCGGAGGGTGACGTGTACAGGCTGACCGACAAACCCATCGACGTGAACGAGTTGCTGGTGTTCGTGGGCGACCCCGGCGCCGGCGCGGTGACGACCTTCATCGGCACGACCCGCGACAACAATGAGGGCCGTTCCATTCGCTCGCTGGACTACGAAGCTTACCCCGGGATGGCGGAGCAGGAGATGGCCAGGCTCGGGGACGAGGCGGCCGGGAAGTGGGAGATCACCCGCATGGCCATCGTGCACCGCGTCGGCAACGTGCCCATCGGCGAGGCCAGCGTGGTCATCGCGGCCTCGGCGCCGCACCGGGACGACGCCTTCAAGGCGTGCCGCTATGCCATCGACGAACTGAAGAAGCGCGTGCCCATCTGGAAGAAGGAGATCTACGAGGGCGGCGAGATCTGGATCGGCAGCCAGACCGGCGAGCGGTTCGCGGAGGCCCCGGCCGCCAAGTCCTAGTCAGCCCTTTCGATGCGCAGGACGGTTGATTCGGGAAGGTTTTCCAGGAGACACGTAACCGCTTTCTCCAGGTATTCGCCGCTCTTGGATTCCACCGTCACCTTCACCTTGTAGTCCGGGTTGTCCAGCACCGGATAGGAACCCAGCATGATCTCGGGAAAGCGCTCCAGCAGGTCGTTCAGCGTCCCGGCGATGGCGCCTTCGCCGTCCCGGATGTAGATGTTCGTGAGGTGGTAGGGGGCCTCGCGGAAACGTTCCTTGATGGCGTTGAAGCGGTCCTGGAGGATCCGGGGCACGCCGGCGAAAACGTAGACGTTCTTCATCCGCACCACCGGTGCGAACAGGGCTTCGCCGCCCAGCAGCTCGGCTCCTTCCGGCACCATGGCCATGCGCAGCCGCGCGGGATTCAGGTCGTCGCCGTAGCGCTCCAATAGCCGGCGTTCCAGGCGCGGGTGGATGACGGCCTCGACCCCGAAGCCCTGGGCGATGCCTTCGATGGTGACGTCGTCGTGGGTCGGGCCGACGCCGCCGGTGGTGAAGACGAGGTCCCATCTGGCCGAGAAGCGCGCCGCGGTGCGTCCGATGAGGTCGCGGTCGTCCGGGATCACCGTGACGCGCTGCACGTCGACGCCCAGGAGCCGCAACTCGCGGCACAGGAAGGTGGAATTGATGTCCTGGGTCTTGCCGGAGAGGACCTCGTTGCCGATGATGATGATGCCGGCGGTCTTCGACATGGCGAGGCTCCATACTATGCCATGTCGCGGCAAAGCGAAAGAACCCAACCGGGAGCGTTCCCGCGTTCTTGACAAGCCCGGGCTAATTGGCTAGGTCCCCGTGAAAGCATCTCCATCCTCATGAAACCCGCACCTTTTTCCTACTACTGCCCGGAAAGTCTCGACGAGGCGGTCCGCCTGCTCGATGAGCACGGCGACGACGGCAAGATCCTCGCCGGCGGACAGAGCCTGATGCCGCTCATGAGCCTGCGGCTGGCGCGTCCCGCGGTTATCGTGGACCTGAACCGGGTGCCCGGCATGGACCGCGTGGCCGCCAGCGGCGACGGCGGCCTCAGTATAGGGGCGTTGACGCGCCAGCGGGCGCTGGAGCGGGACGCCGGCCTGCCGGCACGGAACCCTCTGCTGGCCGCGGCCGTGCCCCTGATCGGCCACTTCCAGATACGCAACCGCGGCACGGTGGGCGGCAGCCTTGTCCACGCCGATCCGGCCGCGGAGCTGCCGGCGGTATCCGTGGCGCTGGGCGCGGAGTTCGTGCTCGCCAGCGCAGCCGGTGAGCGGGTGGTGAGCGCGGAAGATCTCTACCTGGGCTACATGGCCACGGCCGTCGAGGCCAACGAGGTGCTGACCGAGGTACGCCTGCCGGCCTGGAAAGCGGGCCGCCTGTGGGCCATCGACGAGGTGTCCCGCCGCAAGGGCGACTTCGCCATGGTGGGGGTGGCGCTGTGGGCGGACATGAACGGGGACGCCTGCGAGGACGCCCGCATCACGCTGTTCGGCGTGGGCGGCCGGCCCGTCCGGGTGGAGAAGGCCGAGCAGCGCTTGAAGGGCGCCGCCCTGGACGATGCCACACTCAAGGACGTGGAGCGAATCGTCTTCGAGGAACTGGAGCCCGACTCGGACATCCACGCATCCGCGCTGTACCGCAAGGAGGTGGGCGGCGTGCTCACCCGGCGCGCGCTCCGCGCGGCCTCGGCCCGGGCCAACGGAGAGGACGGCGCGTCATGAGCACCAAGAGCATCCTCAACCTGACGGTCAACGGCAAGGCCTACGAGAAGCTCGTGGAAGTGCGCATGACGCTGGCCGATTTCCTCCGTAACGAGCTGGACCTCACCGGCACCCACCTGGGCTGCGAGCACGGCGTGTGCGGCGCCTGCACCGTGATCATGAACGGCGAGGCGGTGCGCTCGTGCCTGCTGCTGGCGGTTCAGGCGGAGGGGGCGACCCTGGAGACGGTGGAGGGGCTGGCGGACGGCGACCAATTGCATCCCTTGCAGGCGGCGTTCCAGGATCGCCATGCGCTCCAATGCGGTTTCTGCACCCCGGGGTTCCTCATGACCGCGTCCGCCTTCCTCAAGGAAAACCCCAGCCCCAACGATGCCGAGATCCGCGAGGCCATCTCCGGCAACATCTGCCGCTGCACCGGCTACCAACCCATCATCGAGGCCATCGCCCAGGCGGCCCCGGAGGTGGGCGGCACGGACAAGGATTGACCATCTGACTGGATTCCGGCTTTCGCCGGAATGACGTACTCTCCCGAACGAGAGGCTCCCTGAAATGGCGGAATCATACATCGGCGCTCCCATCAGGCGGCGCGAGGACGTGCGGTTCATTACCGGCGCGGGCACCTACGTGGACGACATCAAGCTGCCCCACATGGTCCATGCCGCCATCCTTCGCAGCCCCCACGCTCACGCACGCATTCTGAACATTGACACCAAGCGGGCCGAGGCCCTGCCCGGTGTCGTCTCGGTGTTCACGCTCAAGGACATCGGCGAGCTGGACGCCACCGTGCCCATCCGCATGTACAAGATTCCGGGCCTCGACAAGTACCTTCAGCCGTCGCTGGCGCGTGACGTGGTGCGCTACGTGGGCGAGCCCGTGGCCGTGGCCGTGGCGGAGAGCCGTTACCTGGCCGAGGACGCCCTGGACGCCATCGACGTCGACTACGAGGTGCTCCAGGAAGTGATGGACGTGCGCGAGGCGCTGGAGGACAAGGTGCTGGTGCACGAAGACAACGGCACCAACCTGGCCGGCGTCCACCACGTCAACATCGGCGACGCCGACAAGGCGTTCGAGGAAGCCGACTACACCCGCCGGGAGGAGTTCCGGGTACACCGCTTCACCGGCAACCCGATGGAGACTCGCGGCATCCTGGCCCACTTCGACCGGGGCAAGGGCGAGCTTCGGGTCTACGGCGCCACCAAGCTGCCGCACCTGAACCGCCAGACCATCGCCGCCTTCCTGCAACTGCCCGAGCACAAGTGCCACTTCGAGGAGAACGACGTGGGCGGCGGCTTCGGCATCCGCGGCGAGCTGTATCCCGAGGACTTCCTGATTCCCTTCGCCACCGTGCGGCTCGGCGTTCCGGTGAAATGGATCGAAGACCGGCGCGAGCACCTGCTGGCGGCCAACCACTCGCGACAGGTAACCTGCGAGCTGGAGATCGCGGCGCGCAAGGATGGCACGCTGCTGGCGGTTCGGGCGCAAATCTTCGGCGACATGGGCGCCTACGTGCGCACCCACGGCGGGCTGGTGCCCTGCTCCACCGCGGCCTTGCTGACCGGACCGTATCGCATCCCAAACTACGAGGCCAGGATCCACTGCATCATGACCAACAAGACCGGCATGGGCACGCTGCGGGCTCCCGGACGGGTGGAGTCGTGCTTCTACCGCGAGCGCATGCTGGACATGATGGCCCGGGACCTGGACCTGGATCCGGTGGAACTGCGGCGGAAGAACTTGGTCAAGCCGGAGGAGATCCCGTACGAGATCGGCTTCACCCGGCCCAGCAAGCACCCCACCATCCTCGACAGCGGCGACTATCCGAGCGCCCTCAGGCAGGCCCTGGAACGGTTTGACTACGACGAGATGCTGGGGCGTCAGGGGCTCCGGGAGGACGGCCGCTACCACGGCGTCGGCCTTTCGTACTTCGTCAAGAACACCGGTGGGCTGGAGCCCTACGAAGGCGCCCGCATGGTGGTGGGCGAAGGCGGCGGGGTCACCGTGTTCCTGAGCATCGCCCAACTCGGCCAGGGACACGAGACCGCCATGGCACAGATCTGCGCCGACGCCCTGGGCGTTCCCATGGACGCCATTTCCGTGTTCCACGGCAACACCGACCTCTCGCCCTTCGGCTGGGGCACCTTTGCCAGCCGCGGCACCGTGATGGCGGGGAACGCCGTGCACATCACCGCGCTGCAGCTCAAGGATAAGATCCTGGCGGCGGCGGCCCGGCACCTGGACGCGGACGCGGCGAGCCTGTCGCTGGAGGACGGCAACATCGTCCAGCCGGGCACCGAGGCGCCGGCTTTGCCACTGGGCGAACTGGTAGCGCACATGCGGGAGTCCATCATCCCCGAGCAGGGCGTCCCCGAACTGGAGGCCACCGCCTACTACAACTCCGACAACATCACCCACACCTACGGCGTGCACCTGGCCCAGGTGGCCGTGGATCCCGAGACCGGCATGCTGGAGGTGCTCAAGTACCTGGTGGTGGAAGACGTGGGCCGGATGGTCAACCCGCTGATGGTGCACGGCCAGACGGTCGGCGCCGCGGTGCAGGGCATCGGCGGCGTGGTGCTGGAGGAACTCGTGTACGGCGAGGGCGGCCAGCTCCTCACCACCACGTTCCTGGACTACCTGCTGCCCACCAGCACCGACGTCCCCCCCATCGACGACTTGGTGCTGGAAGAGGCGCCTTCACCCTACAACCCCCTGGGCGTCAAGGGCGCCGGAGAAGGCGGCATCGTCGGCACCGCCGGCGCCCTGGGCAACGCCGTCAGCAACGCCCTCGGCATCGAGGTCAAGGACCTCCCCCTCAGCCCCGACCGCATCCGCGCTTGGCTCCGCGCCCGCAACGACGGCTCGTCGACGCCACCTCTGTGAGCCGAGAGCGCATCCATCTCTGTCAGGTCATTTCTTGACAGGCCGCCACCGCCGCATACATAATAGGGCAGATAGGGAGCGGTCATGCGGATGCCACGCGAAAAATTCTCCAGTCAGGCGCCCCAGGAACTGCTGGCGACGATTCGTGAGATCGCGCAGAAGGAAGGGCGGCACTTTCAGGCCGTTCTGGAGGATGCGTTGCGGGAGTACGTCGAAAACCGCTCTCGCGACAAGCCTCGCTCCGCCGTCATGGCCCATTTCCAGGCCAGCGTGGAAAGAAACCGTCGCCTGGGCGAGTTGCTGGCCAAATGAATCATGACTTCCCTACCATCCAGGAAGTCATCGCCATGCACGACGCCCTGATCAACGAATTCGGCGGGACCATGGGTATCCGTGACGAGGGGGCCTTGGCCGCCGCGCTCATGCGACCCCAACTTGGGTACTACGACACATTCATCCAGGAAGCGGCGGCGCTCATGGAGAGCCTGGCCAACAATCACGCGTTCGTGGACGGTAACAAACGGATCGCGTTCTTTGTCACCGACACCTTCCTGCGCATGAATGGTCGATTCATCGACTGCGACAACGAGGAAGCATACGCTTTCTTCATGCACCTCTTCGAGACCGGCTCGTTCCGGTTCACTGAATTGCACTCCTGGCTCGAGGAGAAGATCCGCCCCCTCACCCCTCGTCCCTGAGCGCCCGCCACACCCGTTCCGGTGTCAGCGGCAAGTCGCGAATGCGCACGCCGGTGGCCCGGGCCAGGGCGCTGACCACTGACGGCGCCACGGAGAAGATGCCGCCCTCGCCCATGCCGCGGCTGCCGTAGGGGCCGATGCCGTCCCGGTTCTCCACCAGGTACGTGTGATACTCCGCTGGCAGGTCCTCGAACTTGGGCACGCGGTAATCGACCAGGTTGGGATTGAGCAACTGGTTCTCGTCGTGCACCATCTGCTCCATGAAGGTGTGGCCGATGCCCATCATGGCCGCGCCCTCCTCCTGTCCGATGCAGTGCTGGGGATGGATGGCCTTGCCGACGTCGGCCGCGGAAACGTAGCTGACCAGTTTCAACGCGCCGGTGTCGCGGTCGATGTCCAGCTCGGCGACCCCCATGCCCACTTCCCAGAGCACCGGCGTCTTCCATGCCACCATCTCGGGGCCCATGGTGCCGCGCCCGACGATCTCGCCGGCGACGGCGCCGAAACGGTGAGCAAGGGCGTCGGTGAATGACATGGCCTGTTCGCCGGCGACGAGCCGCCCTTCGGACACCTTCACTTTCCCGGCCGTGACCCCGAAGGCCTTGGCCGCGATGGCGCGCAACTGCCGCTTGAGGTCCCGGGCCGCGGCCTGGACCGCCCGGCCCATGACCGTGGTGGAGCGGCTGGCGCCGGTGGAGTGGTCATAGGGCGTGACGGTGGTGTCAACGGGCACGACTTGGACCCGCTCGCGCGACAGCGCCAACTCCTCGGCGACGATCTGTGTGAACGTCGTCCTGACACCTTGGCCCATCTCCGTGCTGCCCGCCAGGATCGACACGTAGCCGTCGGCGCCTAGCCGCACCAGCGCCACGGACACCGGCAACACGCCGCCGGCGTTGGTGGAGCCGCAGGCCATGCCCAGGGGCGGGCCGCCGGGCTCGCGTCCGCGAGTCTCGGTTCCGCCGCCCGTTCCAGCGCCGTTCGCACCACCCTTCCCGGCGACTTTCCCGCGGCCGGCGCGACGACGCCAGCGGGCGCCCGTGACAAGCCGCCGGAGACTCGAATGCAGGTCCACGTCCACGGGCCGGAGCTTCGGCTGGAGCCTCTCGCCCTTCTTGAGCAGGTTCCGGTCGCGCAATTCCACCGGGTCCATGCCCAACTCCGCGGCGATCTCGTCCATCTGTGACTCGCAGGCGAAGATCGTCTGGGGCGCGGCCACCGAGCGGAACGAGCCAGCGGAGCCGGCGTTGGTGTGGACGGAGTAGACGTCGCTCCTGAGATGCGGAATCCGGTAGGGTCCAAGCACCCGGGTGGCGGCGAGTTGCGCCACCATGCGGGTGTTCTCGGTGAAGGCGCCGGTGTCGAGGTGTATCTCCGCCTGCCGGGCCACCAGGGCGCCGTCGTTCATCACCCCGGTCTTGAGCTTCACCGCGGCGCCGTGCCGCCGCACCGTGACCATGGCCTCGGGGACCGACAGGCACAGCCGCACCGGTCGGCCCGCCTTGCGCGACAGCAGCACCACCAGGGGCTCGAACTTGCTGTAGGACTTGCCGCCGAAACCGCCGCCCAGGAAAGAAACTTGCAGCCGCACTTGGGAGCGGGCGACGCCGAAGATGCGCGCGATGTCCCCCTGCACGAGGAACGGGTGCTGCGCCGACGACCACAGGTCGATGCGGTCCGCGCCCCAACGGGCCACCGCGCCGTGGGGCTCCATGCTGTAGTGGTAGACGCTGGGGAACGTGTACCGCGCCTCGAAGACCCGGTCCGAGGCGGCAAAGCCCTGTTCCACGTCGCCCTGCTCCACCCGTTCATGGGCGCACACGTTGCCGGGCGCCTCGTCGTGGATCAGCGGCGCCCCCGGCGCCAGCGCCGCGGCCATGCCCAGCGCCGAAGGCAGCTCCTCGTAGTCCACGTCGATGAGGGCGAGGGCCGCCTCGGCGGTGTGCTCGTCCTCCGCGGCCACCGCGGCCACCGGCTCGCCTACGTAGCGCACCTTCTCCAGGGCCACCACCGGACGGCCGTTGTAGAAGGGATCCAGACCCGAAAGGTCGCTCGCGGTGACCACCGCGCGCACGCCGTCAAGGGCCTCCGCCCGCGACGTGTCGATGGCCCGGATGCGCGCGTGCGGCAACGGGCTTCGCAGGATGCGCCCTTCGAGCATCCCGGGCAGCACGACGTCGCCGGTGTACTTTGCCCGCCCCGTCACCTTGTCGACGCCGTCCACCCGGGGAACATCCCGGCCGACGTGCTGGAACCTTGATTGCGGCATTGTTCTTCGTTGTCCTCCGTATCCTCAACCTAACACCGCCGACCTTACCATTGCCACAATGTATGATATTGTGAAGGTACGATTGAATGTACAATCTTCATAGATGGTGGAGATAAGAGATGGCACAAGGAAATGCATCCGATCGGCCTCGATGGCTCGGCGTCGTTCAATTGGCCGCAATACTCCTCGTAATCGTAATCGCTCTCTACTTCGCGCGCGCGCCTGATCGCGTGGCCCTCGACGCCGCGCCCGACCTGACCGCTGAGAAAGGCAAACCCGCCGTCAGCGTGATCAAGCCCAAGCCGACCAGCCAAGCGCTTACCGTCCGGTTGACGGGTTCCGTCCGGGTGGAAGAGCGGGCGCGGGTAGTGTCCGAGGTGGCGGGTCGCGTGGTGTGGATTTCACCGAAGTTCAGCAACGGCGGATCGATACCGGCCAACGAGACGTTCATCAGGATCGATACCGCCGAGCACGAGCTTCGGGTGGAAAGGGCGACGATGGCGGTGAAGGCCGCGGAAGCCCGGGTGTGGGTCGAGAAGGCCGGCGGCGAAGAGGACGCGAAGGCATTCTTGCGCGCGAACCCGGGCGCCGAGGTGTCCGACTCGGTGCGCCGCTTGCCGTCGATAGCGGAAATGGAAGCCGAGTTGGCGCAGGCGCAAGCGGTGCTGAAGCTGGCGAAGCTACGGCTGAAACAGACGAAAATTTCCCTGCCGTACGACAGCCGCGTGCTGGCCACCGAGCTGGAGGTGGGCGAGTTCGTAGGGCCCGCCAGATCGGCGGGCCGCGCGGCGAGGCTGGGCACCGTGTATCGAACCGATGCGATCAGGGTGAGAGTGCCGGTGGACCCGAAGGACCTGGAGTACCTCTCCCCGGTGATCGGCCGTTCGGCCCGCGTCCGGACCCAGTTGGGAGCGTACGACGCGACGGTGGAGCGCGTGTCATCGGTCGTGGCCCCGAGCACGCGCCTCGCCCGGTTGTTCCTCAAGTTTTCGGAAGATGTCCCAAAGGAGGCACTGCCGCTGCCGGGCATGTTCGCGGAAGTCCGGATCGAGGGGCCTTCGTATGAAAACGTGTACGTGCTGCCAGAATCCGTTCTGCAGGAAAGCGGCAGCGCCTGGGTGGTCGACAAGGGCGCGTTGAAGTCCGTCGTGCCCAAGACCCTCGGGCGCGCGGGCGCGGGTTGGGTCGTGGAGGCGTTCGACGCGGGCGCGGGCGTGGTCGTGGGCGCACCGCCCGGAGCCAGAAAAGGTCTGGCGGTGACGGTGGCGGACGCGTCGTCGTCAAGGTAACGGAGCCGGGACATGAGCACCACCGACTCCGGAGCCGGAGCTGCCGCCACCAGGGGACTGATCGCCTGGTTCGCCCGAAATCCCGTCGCGGCCAACCTGCTGCTTCTGTTTCTGATTATTGGCGGGGTCATCGCCGGACGGCACCTCGCGGTCCAACTCTACCCGTACTTCGACCTCAGAACCATCACCATAACGGTGCCCGCGCCCGGCTCGTCACCGAAAGAGGTCGAGGAAGACATCAACCGCCGCATCGAGGAAGCCGTGGTCGGGCTCAGGGGGGTCGAACGTGTCGTCGGGACCGCCACCGAGGGCCTCGGCCGGCTGACGGTCGAGTTGGCCGCCTTCGCCGACGGCGACGCCGTCCTGGACGATGTTCAGAACGCGGTAGACGGCATCGAGAACTTCCCGCCGCCGAACACGGAGAAACCCGAGGTCGAGCTGCGCCGAATCGCCGTGGAGGTCTTGACGCTGGCGGTTTCATCGTCCCGCGCTTCCGAGAACGAGCTGCGCCTCGCCGCCGAAAACGTGCGCGACGAGCTGCTGGCGCTGCCGTCGGTTTCCCAAGTCACGCTCCTGGGCACCCGCGACCGGGAGATCACCATCGAGTTGAGCGAGGAAGAGTTGCGCCGGCACAATCTGTCCATCGCCCAGATATCCCGCATCGTGAGACGGGCCTCCCTCAACCTAACGTTCGGCGAACTGCGCACCGAAGCGGGCGGCGTGGTGCTGCATACCGTCACCAAGCGGAGCACCGGCGCCGAGTTCGAGGACATTCCGCTGATCACGCGGGTCAGCGGCGCGATCGTCAGGCTGGGCGACGTCGCGACGGTCCGTGACGGGTTCGTCGACGAGGACGTGGTCTCCCAGGTCAACGGCAAGTCCGCTGTGTTCGTTCGGGTCAACGCGCACGAGCACCAATCGGTGGTGGAGATCGGCGACGCGATAGCGAAGTGGCTGGCGGATCGCAAGGCGCCCGACCACATAACGGTCAGCGTCTGGAACGACCGGGCGACGCCCGCCCTGGACCGGTTGTGGGAGATCCTCAGGAACGGCGTGCTCGGCGCGCTGCTGGTTTTCCTCGTCCTCGTCCTCGTGTTCGACCTTCGCGTCGCAACCTGGATCACCGTGGGCATACCCCTGTCCTTCATCGGCTCGCTGATGTTCTTCGGGGCCGCGGACCTGACCCTGAACATCGGGACGATCTTCACCTTCTTCCTGCTGATCGGCATCGTCGTGGACGACTCCGTGGTGGTGGGCGAGAGCATCGCCGCGGAACGCGACAGCGGCAAGAGCGCGCTGGAGGCGGCGATTTCGGGCGCAAGGATCATGGTGGGCCCGATAACGGTGGGCGCGGCCACCACCATGCTCGCCTTCGTGCCGTTTCTCTTCGTCACCACGGGCAACTACCAGCTCGCCAACGTCTTTCCTTACGTGGCGTTCTTCGTGCTCTCGGTCTCGCTCATCGAATCCTTCTTCATCCTGCCCGCGCACCTGTCGCGCCCGAAGCCCTGGAGCCTCTCACCGTTGAGCGACATCCAGAGGTGGGTGAACGGCTTGATCGACCGGGCCCGGGACACCATCGTGGCGCCGTCGGTCGTGCGGGCCGTGCAGCATCCCTGGCTGACGCTGGCCGTCGCAGCCGCGGCCGTGCTCGTCGGCTTGCTGCTCCTGCGGTCCGGCAACGTCCGGGTGGTGATCATCGACCAGGACGCCATCGCTTCCGACAGCATTCAGGCCGACCTGCATCTGCCGGCTGGCGCGCCCTTCGAGAAGACTCTGGCCGCGGCGGAGCGGTTTGCGGACGCGGCCCGGGCCGTCAACGATGATCTCGACGGAATGTCGATCAAGTCCGTTGCCGTCTTCGCCGGCAATCTCGCGGCCTTTCGGACCGCGGACATCGGAAACAACCGAAGCCACCTGGCCTCGGTGCGCATCCATCTCCACCCGCGTCCCATCCGTACCGCTTCGCCCAGGGACATCGAGCGGGCATGGCGCCGGAAGGTCGGCGACACTTCGGAGTTGGAAGCCGTCGAGTTCCACAGCGCGCGTGCAAAACCCAAGCCGGCCGTTTCGTATGCGTTGAAGCACCCCGACACGGAGGTGTTGAAAAACGCCGCTGCCGAGCTGAGGGCCTCCCTGGCCGCGGTGCCGGGGATCTTCGGGATATCGGACAGCCTGTCGGCCGGCAAGCGGCACTTCGAGATCCGGCTGACGCCGGCCGGGAAGGCGGCGGGATTGACGCCCGCGGCCATCGGCGCCCAGTTGCGCGCCAATTTCCACGGCGTGGAGGTCCAGCGGATTCAGCGCGGCCGGGAGGAAATCAAGGTGGTGGTCCGGTACCCGGCGGAACGCCGGCGAAGCCTGGGGGAACTGGCCGGCGAACGCATCCGCCGGCCGAGCGGCGGGGGCGCGAGCGGCGGCGGGCGGCGAGGCCGGGACCGCGGCCGGGCGGGCAGCGGCGAGGTTCCTCTTTCCACCGTGGCTACGCTCATCGAGACGCGCGAGTTGACGACGTTGACCCGGATCGACGGCAAGAAGGCCGCGTTCGTGGACGCGCGCACCGACGCCGTCGTCACCACACCCCGCCAGGCCAGGCGCGCAGCCCGGGACGAAATCATCCCCGGATTGCTGGCCAAATACCCCGGCCTGAAGATCGAGCCCGACGGGGCCGCCCGCGACGAGAGGGAGCTGCTGGGAACGCTGGGGGTGCTGGTCCCCGTCGTGCTGCTGGCCATGTACGCGCTGATGGCGGCGTTCCTGCGCAGCTACTGGAAACCCCTGGTGGCCGTGGTGGGCATTCCCGTGTCGTTCGCCGGAGCGGTGCTGACCCACTGGGTCCTCGGGTGGGACTTCTCCGCCATGTCGCTGTTCGGCATCGTGGCGGTGGGCGGGATCATCGTGAACGACGCGCTGGTTCTGCTGGACCGTTACAACCAGCTCCGCCGGGAAGACGACATGATTCCGGCCATCGCCGCGGCGTCCGCGGCCACCCGCCACCGTTTCCGCGCGGTGCTGCTGACCAGCCTGACCACGGTGGTGGGACTGTCGCCGCTGCTCTACGAACGCGGCGACGAGCTGATCTTCCTGGTGCCGTTCGTGGTCAGCATGTTGGGCGGGCTCGTCTTGTCGACGATCTTCATCCTGTTCCTCCTGCCGGCGCTTGTGATGATCGTCGATGGACGCAACGAATGACCTTGGAGACTATCCGGCTCATCCAGTTCCGCGCCGCCTACAACCTGCCGGTGCACGCGGCGGTGGAGCACGGAATCTTCACCGGCGCGGGGCTCGCCGTGGAGGTCGAGTACACGCCGGGCTCCGCGTATCTGGTGGAGGCGGTGCGTACGGGGCGCTGCACCATCGGCCACGCGGCCGCGGACGACGTGGTTTGCGACGTGGAGAACCAGTCCGGCTCCGACGTCTTCGCGTTCATGGGGCTTCACAGCGGCCTGTTGAGCCTCGTCGGCGCGCCGGGATGTCCTGACATGGAGTCGTTGCGCGGCAAGCCCCTGGCCGTGGACGCCCGCGACAGCGGCTTCGTCTTCATCCTGGAGAAGGCCCTGCGCGACCACGGCTTCGGCCCGGACGAGTACGAGTTGGTGGAGGTGGGCGGCTGGGAGAGCCGCTATGAGACTCTCATCGCGGGGAAGCTTTACGCCACGCTGCTCACGCCGCCTTTCGTGGGAGCCGCCCTGGAGCGGGGCTGCCACGTCATCGCCCGGGGCGAGGAGATGGCGCCGGTGTATCAGGCGACCGTGGGTCTGACCCGGCGCTCCTGGGCGCAGGAGCAACGCACGCACCTGGTGGACTACATCCGCTGCTACGTGGCCGCCACCGCATGGTGCTTCGCGCCCGAAAACCGGTCCCGCTGCCTCGACATACTGGAGCGGCACAACGGGCTCACCGGCACCGCCGCCGAGGAGACCCTGGACGCGTTGCTCGACCCCCGCCACGGCCTCTACCCCAAGGCCGCGCTGAACGTCCCGGGCATCGCCGCCGCCCTCGATCTCAGGGCCGGCATGGGCTACATCGCCTCTCCCCCGCCTCCGCCGGAGAAGTATATCGACGTTTCGTACCACGACGACGCCATCCGCTGATCCCCCTCGACAGGCCGTACCGTCGTCCCGGCCCCAATCCGTCATTCCGGCGAAAGCCGGAATCCAGGAGAGGTGGAGGGGTGCCACGCCATGTCGCCCCGGCCCCCACCCCGCCTGGATTCCGGCTTTCGCCGGAATGACTTCGGTGCGTCACAGTGACAACGACATCTGCTCCGGAGCATCTGGCCGCGACGCGGGCGCGCGCTCCGGCAGCTCGGCGATCCGCGACTCGAGCCAGCGGATGTAGGTGCGGCGGACCGGGCGTTGGCGGATGGCCTCGACGCACAGGGAGCGCACCCGGCGGGCGTAGCGCCGCCAGTTCTCGCGCACCGTGCGCGGCATCCGCAGATAGGTGGGGGCGTCGTCGCAGAACAGCTCGCTGCGGGCGAGGGTCCAGATGTCGCACTGGGTCTCGCCGACGGGGAGAGGCTCCCACGCGGGAGCGCCGTCCGGCGGCGGCAGCTTCGTCAGCCCTTGCAGCAGATGGGTCAGCTCGTGGCCGATGGTGTTGTAGGTCAGGCCGCGGACCCGGAGGCGGATGTACAACGGCAACCGGAGCTGCCGGGGAATGAATGCGACCCCGAGCTTGGTCCTGGTGTGGCCGACCCGGACTTCCAGGTTCCGCAACTCGGGGAACTGCCGCAGCGACTGCTTGAGCATGCGCGCGGCGCGCTGGGTGAGGCGCTTCTCCATCTGCGGCGTGAACGAAACGGTCACGCCCATCCCAGGTGACAGCAGAATCATGGACAACGGCTCGGACAGACTCTAAACTCTACCGCAGTGACCGACCGATTTCATCCCTTGGTGCGCGACTGGTTCCGGGAGCGTTTCCGCGAGCCGACACCGCCGCAGGCGGCGGGCTGGAAGGAGATCGCCCGGGGCCGGGACACGCTCATCGCCGCTCCCACCGGATCGGGCAAGACCCTGGCGGCCTTCCTGTGGTCCATCAACCAGCTCATCGCGCCGCCGGAACCGTCGCAGGACCACACCCACGTGGTCTACGTCTCGCCGCTCAAGGCGCTGGGCAACGACATCCAGAAGAACCTCCAGGAGCCGTTGGCGGAGATCACCCGCGCGGGCCGGCGCCAGGGGCTGCCGCTGCAGGACATCCGCACCGCGGTGCGCTCGGGCGACACCCCGGCCACGGAGCGGCAGCGCATGATCGCCCATCCCCCGCACATCCTCATCACCACGCCCGAGTCGCTCTACATCCTGCTCACGGCCGAGCGCAGCCGGCAGGTGCTGAAGCACGCGCACACGGTCATCGTGGACGAGATCCACGCGGTGGCCGGAGACAAGCGGGGCGCCCACCTGGCGCTCTCCCTGGAACGGCTGGACGCCCTGGCCGGCAGGCCGCTGCAGCGCATCGGGCTGAGCGCCACCCAGAAGCCCATGGACGACATCGCCCGCCTGTTGGTGGGGACCCGGAGGCTCAAGCGCGACGGCGCGCCGAAATGCGCCATCGTGGACGTGGGGCACAAGCGGGAGCTGGACCTTTCCATCGAAGTCCCGGACCAGGAACTGGGGCCCATCACCTCTCATGGGCTGTGGGCCGAGGTCTACGACCGCATCGTGGCGCAGATCCAGAGCCACCGCACCACGCTGGTGTTCGTGCACACCCGCCGGCTGGTGGAACGGGTGGCGCACCAGCTCACCGACCGGCTGGGCGAAGGAAAGGTGCTGGCCCACCACGGCAGCCTGTCCCGCAAGACCCGGCTCGAAGCCGAGCAGAAGCTCAAGGCCGCGGAGGTGCCCGTGGTGGTAGCCACCGCGTCGCTGGAGCTGGGCATCGACATCGGCCACGTGGAGCTGGTGTGCCACATCGGCGCGCCGCGCTCCATCGCCACCCTGCTGCAACGGGTGGGGCGCTCGGGCCACTGGCTGGGGGCCGTTCCCAAGGGCATCCTGTACCCGCTGACCCGCGACGACCTGCTCCAGTGCGCGGCCGCGGTTTACGCCGTGCGCCGGGGCGAGCTGGACCGCATCGGGCTTGTGCGTGAGCCGCTGGACGTGCTTGCCCAGCAGATGGTGGCCACGGTGGCCAGCCTCACCCCCGCCCCCAAGCCCGGCGAGACCCTGCCGCTCCTGCCCGAGTCGAAGCCGCCGGCCGGTATAGCCGAGGAAACCCTCTGGGAGCTGGTGCGGGGTGCCTATCCCTTCCGCGACCTCTCGCGCCGCGACTTCGAGCAGGTCCTGCACATGCTGTGCGAGGGCGTGGCTCCGGCCAGGGGCCGGCGCGGTGCCCACCTTCACCGCGACCGGGTGAACAAGATGCTGCGAGCGCGCCGCGGCGCCCGTCTCGTCTCCATCACCAACGGCGGCGCCATCCCCGACACCGCGGACTACGACGTGGTGGAGGCGCACAACGAGACCTTCGTGGGCAAGGTCAACGAGGACTTCGCCATCGAAAGCCTCGCCGGCGACATCTTCCTGCTGGGCAACACCTCGTGGCGCATCCAGCGGGTGGCCTCCGGCAAGGTGTGGGTCCAGGACGCACAGGGGGCGCCGCCCACCATCCCGTTCTGGCTGGGGGAGGCGCCGGGCCGCTCCCTGGAGCTGTCGCGCGCGGTGTCGGATGTGAGGGAGACCGTGGCCCGCCGGGTGGCGAAGGGTGCGGAAGAAGCGGTCGATTCCGAAAGGGAAGCAACGGAGTCCGAAAGGGAAGCAACGGAGTCCGGGAGGGAAGTGTCTGCGGCTAATGGGGAAACGGCTGAATCATGGCTTCAACGGGTGGCCGGGGTCGGCCCGTCGGGCGCCGAACAGATCGCTTCTTACGTCAGGGAGACCCAGGCCGTGCTCGGCTGTGTGCCCACGGTGGACCGCATCGTTGCCGAGCGCTTCTTCGACGAGTCCGGCGGCATGCAGCTCGTGCTGCACACGCCCTTCGGCGGGCGCATCAACCGCGCCTGGGGGCTGGCCCTGCGCAAACGCTTCTGCGTCAACTTCGACTTCGAGCTTCAGGCCGCGGCCACCGACGACGGCATCGTCATCTCGCTCACCGACCGCCACTCGTTCCCGCTGGACACGGTCTTCGGCTACCTCAACCCGGCGACGGTGGAACGCGACCTCACCCAGGCCTCGCTGGCCGCGCCCATGTTCACCAACCGCTGGCGCTGGAACGTGAGCCGGGCGCTGGCGGTGGAACGGTTCAGGAGCGGCAAGAAGGTGCCCATGCAGATCCAGCGCATGCGCGCCGAGGACCTGCTGGGCGCGGTGTTTCCGGACCAGGTGATGTGCCAGGACAACCGCGCCGGAGCCGTGACCCTCCCGGACCATCCCCTGACCCGTGAGACCATGGAGAACTGCCTGCGGGAAGCCATGGACGTGGACGGCTTCAAGGAGACGCTGGAGCGGCTCGGACGGGGGGAAATCGCCACGGTGGCCGTGGAGACGCCGGCGCCCTCGCCCGTGGCCCACGAGATCCTGAACGCCAACCCCTACGCGTTCCTCGACGACGCCCCGCTGGAGGAGCGCCGCGCCCGCGCGGTGGCGCTACGGCGCACCGACCCGGATCTGGCCCAGGGCATCGGCGCGCTCAGTCCCGAGGCTCTGGAAGAAGTGAAGGGACAGGCGTGGCCGGACATCCGCGACGCGGACGAGTTGCACGACCTGTTGCTGACGGTGATTCTGCTGCCGGTGCGGGAGGCGGAGCCGTGGCGGCGGTACGCGGAAGAGCTCATGGCGGCGAGGCGGGCCACCGCCGCCGAGCCCGGAAGCGGGAAAGGCGGCCCCTTCTACGTGGCAGCGGAGCGTCTGGCGGAGGCTCGGGCGGTGCTGGGAGACTTTCGCATGACCACGGGGGTGGCGGCGCCCGACGCGGACAATCCCGCGGCAGCAACGGAACCGAATCGTCATTCCCGCGAAAGCATGCCCTCGACCCCGATCGGGGGCGGGAATCCAGGGGCTGGGGAGGGGGATAACGTGCCCTCCGTGGGAGACGGTTCAGCTACACCGTCCGGCGACGACGCCCTGACGCGCACCGTGCAGGGGTGGATGGGGATCAGCGGCCCGGTCACAGGCGAAGGGCTTGCCGCCCGAATCGGCCTTCCCGTCGAATCGGTGGCGCGCGCCCTCACGGCACTGGAGGTCTCCGGGGTGGTGCTGCAAGGCCGCTTCTCGCCCGGCGTTGGCGACGATGCGCCGGTGGAATGGTGCGAGAGGCGGCTGCTGTCGCGCATCCACCGCCTCACCCTGGGGCGCCTGCGGCGGGAGATACACCCCGTGTCGGCCGCGGACTTCATCCGCTTCCTGCTGCGCTGGCAGCATGTGCAGCCGGGCTCACAGCTCCACGGCCGGGACGGCATCCAACAAGTGATACGCCAGCTTCAGGGGATGGAGTTGCCGGCGCCGGCCTGGGAACAGCACGTCCTGCCGGCTCGCACGGCCGTTTATGACCCCGCGGACCTCGAACACCTGTGCCTTGCGGGCGTGGTGACCTGGGGACGGTTGCGACGCGACACCGGAGTATCCGAGGACGATCCGGACGGGGCCAGGCTGTGGGACGCGGCACCCCTGGCCCTCCGGCCGGCACCCGGGAAGACCCGCAGGACCGCACCCACCCGTTCCGCGCCGCTGGCCTTCGTGATCCGCGAGGACCTGCCGCACTTCCTCGATCCCGAAGCCCTGGACTGGCGCGGCCTCCAGGGGCTGTCGGCCGCGGCCCAGGACGTCGCCGCGTACCTGGAGGAACACGGCGCGTCCTTTCTCGCGGACATTGCCCGGGGAACCGGGCATGTCATGGTGCGCACCGAACGGGCGTTGTGGGAGCTGGTGACCCGCGGGCAGGTTACGGGCGACGGCATCGCGGGACTCCGCATGCTGCTCACCCCGGAGCTCAAGCGGAAGGACTCCAGGCGCGGCGGCCGGAAAGCGGCGGCGGAGCGGGCCATGCCGGTGGGGCGCTGGTCGCTGTGGCGCAACCGCGACCCCGGTACCCCGGAAGGCGGCATCGAGATTCTGGCCCGCCAATACCTGCAACGCTACGGCGTGGTCTTCCGGGAGCTGCTTGCGCGCGAGACCCGTTGCCCGCCCTGGCGCCTGCTGCTCCAGACCTACCGCCGCCTGGAGGCTCGCGGCGAGATCCGCGGCGGCCGTTTCGTCAGCGGCTTCGTGGGCGAGCAGTACGCCCTGCCCGACGCTGTCGAGGCCGTGCGCAACGTGCGCCGGCTCGCACCCGACAGGGAGCCCGTCATCGTGTCCTGCACCGACCCCCTGAACTTGGTCGGCATTCTCACCCCCGGCCCCCGCGTCCCCGTGCAGTCACACCAGTCCATCGCCTACCTGAACGGCGGCCCCGCCGAGGTCGGCCCCCTCGGCAACGTGCTGAGCCGCGTGCAGCCGGTCATGGGGTCCGCAGTGGAGTAAGCGTTTGGCGAGTCGGGGGCACGGCTTGGCCGCTCCCTCCTGACGGCGCTTTTCGGGCCGTACAATGCTTGTTGCAAACAGCGCTGGAAGCCTACATTCTGGTATTGATGGACACGAAGCAGCACGTCCAGGAGCGCAACACCGACCGTTTGACCAGTGACGAGCGCGCGCCGTCCATGGCCAGAAAGTACGTCTGGTGGCAACCGCCGGAACGCGCCTTGGCAGACCGGTCGCTTTTCCTGGCGCAGATGATGAACCTCGGCACCGCCGCCGATGTCCGCTGGCTGCTCGCCCGCGTTTCCACCTCCGAACTGCGCGATGTGCTGCGCGACCCGCCCATCGGCATTTTCAACCGCCGTTCCTGGAATTTCTGGCACCTGCGCCTTGGTTTGACGCCACCACCCGAGTTGCCGGCACGGCGTCTCCCGCGGGAGATCCCGCGGTGACGTTCAAGCCGTTTCTCGACGTTCTGCCCGACGAGCAACGGGAACTATGGCCCGTGCTCGCGGACATTCCCGATTCCTTTGTCCTTTACGGCGGTACCGCTCTGGCGCTGCGATTGGGCCATCGCTCGTCGGTCGACTTCGACTTCTTCTCGTCAGGCGCCATTGATTTCGATGCGCTATTCCGCCTCCCTTTCGTGATACGGGCCGATGTGCTCCAGAGGGAACCCGACACCTTGACTTTGTCTACCGTGCACGGGGGTACAACGAATTCGGTAAAGGTCTCGTTCTTCGGCGGCATCGACACGGGCCGCGTAGGGAATCCGGAGCTAACGGAGGATGGAGTGTTGCGAGTCGCCTCGCTGTTGGACCTGTTCGGCACCAAGCTCAAGGTGCTGCTGCAACGCGTCGCTGCCCGCGACTATGTCGATCTGGCCGCCATTCTGCGATCCGGGGTGCCGCTCAAGGACGGTCTTGGCGCGGCCGGCGCCCTTTACGGACCGCCGTTCCCTCCGACAGAGGCGGTCAAGGCGTTGTCCTACTTCGAGGAAGGCGACGCCAAGAACGTGGATACCGCGACGCAGGTATTTCTATCGCAGCAGGCTGCGGCTTGGGACTTTACGGTAACCGCGATTGTCAAGGTGGCCGATTCTCTCGCTTGAACAGGGACGAGGGCTTGGTCTACCGGCGGAACAAGAAAGGGGGGCGGTGCATGCACCGCCCCCCTTTCGCTGATGGCGTGCGGGCTCAGTGCTTCGTGGTGGGCCACCTCCCCTGGACCATGGCGTTGAAGTCGTCGGTGTAGAAGAACTTCTCCTGGCCGAAGGCGGGGCGCAACTGGTCGAACCAGGTGGCCTCCGGGTCGTAGGCGGCGTAGAACGGCCGGCTGACCCAGTCGGGGTTGCGTCCCTGCAGGAAGCGGAGGATGAACACCTTCTCGCCGGCGATCTCCTGCACGTCCTGGACCTCCACCTTGCCCGGGGTGGCGCTCATGCTCGGGCCGCGCACGGTGCGGGCCAGGCCGGAGACGTGCTTGTAGGCGTTCCGGAAAATGTCGCAGCAGCGCTCCAGCGGCACCTCGAAGTAGTTGCGGGCACCGGTGTCGCGTTCCACGAACATGTAGTAGGGGATCATCCCCAGCCGCACCTCTTCCTCCCACATGCGGATCCACACGTCCGAGGAGTCGTTGATGTGCGCGAGCAGCGGCGCCTGGCAGCGGATCACCGCGCCGGCGTCGCGCAGGCGGCGGATCGCCTCCCGGACCACGTTGGTCTCCAGTTCCCTCCAGTGGTTGAAGTGGGCCATGATGGCGACGTGCTTGCCGGCCTTCACGATCTTCTCCAGCAGGCGCAGCATGTCGTCCGCGTCCTCGTCGCCGACGAAACGGTAGGGCCAGAACGTCAAGGCCTTGGTGCCGATGCGGATGTCCTGCACGTGAGCGAACCGCGGGTCGTCCACCAACGGCTCCAGGTAGTTGGCGAACACCGCGGTCTTCATGATCATGGGGTCGCCGCCGGTCACCAGGAGGTCGGTGACGTCAGGATGCGTGGCCAGATAGTCATGCAGGCCGTCCGCCTCCTTGGCGACGATCTTGAGCTCGTTGTCGCCCACGAACTGCGCCCAGCGGAAGCAGAAGGTGCAGTAGGCATGGCAGGTCTGCCCCTGGCTGGGGAAGAACAGCACGGTCTCGCGGTACTTGTGCTGAAGACCGTGAATCGTCTCCTGCGCCACCTTGGGAATGTTGAGCTCCCGCTGCCCGGCAGGGTGCGGGTTGAGCTTTTCGCGGATCTCGTGGGCGCCGGCCTTGATCTCGTTTGCCGATGCGTCGCGCCGCAAGAGGTCGGCCATGCGCAGGAAGTCGACCTCCTCGAGCATCCCCTGCTGCGGAAAGGTCATCTGGAAGACCGGATCGTCGGGGACCCGGTCCCAGTCGATGAGATGGTCGATCACGTACCGGTTGGAGCGGAACGGCAGCACGTTGGCCACCACCTTCATGGCGAACCGGTCGTCGCTGGGCAGGCTCTCGAGTTGCGTGATCTCGTCGAGATGCTTGGTCGACAGCGCCTTGTAGCGCTGGGACGGAAAGATCGGCGCCTCTTGGGTGAGGGTTTCTTCCTCCGCCTGAAGGGCCATCATCCCCGGGTCGCGTCCGGGCTCGTTGCCGGGTTCCGACGGGACTTTGCTCATGACTCACCTCCAATATTTGTCGTGACTCTTCTCAATACTCGATTCTCAATCCAGTATACTCCAACTGCCCGAATAGGAAAGACGAAAGAGGTATGGAAATTCAAGCAAAAGAATTGAAAGGAGCGAACGTCCATGGCCACCGATCTCTTTTCCACCGCACGGGAGCGCCTCGAAGACGCCGCCCGCTATCTCGATATCGAGCGCGAAGTCATCGACCAGCTCCGGTATCCCAAGGAAACGCTGGCCGCCACCCTGCTGGTGCGCATGGACGACGGTTCGCGCAAGGCGTTCAAGGCGTGGCGCTGCCGCTATGACGACACCCGCGGCCCCACCAAGGGCGGCATCCGCTTCCACCCCGCGGTGAACGTGGACGAGGTGATGACGCTGGCGTTCTGGATGACCTTCAAGTGCGCGGTCGTGAACCTCCCCTTCGGTGGCGCCAAGGGCGGCGTGGCGGTGGACGTCAAGACCCTGTCCCGTGCCGAGCTGGAGCGCCTGAGCCGGTCCTACGTGGAGGCGTTCTCGCGCTTCATCGGACCCGAGCGGGACATCCCCGCCCCCGACATGTACACCAACGGCATCGTCATGGCCTGGATGGCCGACGAGTACGGCACCATCAGCGGCCATCCCAGCCCGGCCATCATCACCGGCAAGCCGGTGGAGTTGGGCGGCTCGCTGGGGCGCGACGACGCCACCGGCCGCGGCGGCTTCTACGTGCTGCGGCGCCTGAAGGAGGAGTTGAAGGTGAGCCCGGAGAAGTCGCGGATCGTCCTCCAGGGATTCGGCAACGCCTCGTTCCACTGCGCGCGCCTGCTGCACGACGACGGCTACCGGATCGTCGGCCTGTCGGACTCGACGGCCGCCCTCTACGACCCCGAGGGCATGAATCCGTACGCGGTGATGGAGCACAAGGACCGCACCCGGAGCATCGCCGGCGCCCCCACGAACGGCGCCGCGCGACAGCTCGACAACGCGGCGCTGCTGGAAGCGGAGTGCGACGTGCTGATCCCCGCGGCGGTGGAGAGCCAGATCACCGAAGCCAACGCGGCCAGGATCAAGGCGCCGGTCGTCCTGGAGCTGGCCAACGGCCCGGTCTCCCCGGCGGGCGACGCCATTCTCGACGGGAAGGGCACGTTGGTCATCCCCGACATCCTGGCCAATTCGGGCGGGGTGACGGTGTCCTACTTCGAGTGGGTGCAGAACAAGGCAGGCTACTACTGGCCGGAGGAAGAGGTGCACGCGAAACTCAAGGCCATCCTGGAGCCCGAGACCCGGCGGGTGTGGGAAGTAGCCAAGGACAAGGCCGTCAGCATGCGCACGGCCGCGTACGTCCACGCCCTCGAACGCATCGGCCATGCGGTGGAGGCCCGCGGCACCAAGGCGTTCTTCAACCCGAAGGGCTAGCCGGCGAAGGCGGTTGACGGCCTCTCCCGCAGTGCTGGACCCTGCAAATGTGGACAACCCCGGCTTCGAGAGGATAATGGACGAACCCATGTCGCAACGAAGAGGACTCAGCCATCTCGACGAGCTCGAGGCCGAGTCGATTCACATCATGCGCGAGGCGGCTGCCGCGTTCTCGAAGCCGGTCGTGCTCTACTCCATCGGCAAGGACAGCTCGGTCCTGGTGCGGTTGGCGCAGAAGGCGTTCCATCCGGCGCCGCCGCCCTTCCCGCTGCTTCACGTGGACACCACCTGGAAGTTTCCGGAGATGTACGCGTTCCGCGACCGCATGGCGCGCGAGACCGGAATGGAGATCATCGTCCACGTGAACGAAGAGGGACTGGCTCAAGGCATCAACCCTTTCACCCACGGGTCGGCTCTCCACACCGACGTGATGAAGACCCAGGCGTTGAAGCAGGCGCTCGACCGGCACGGCTTCGATGCGGCGCTGGCGGGGGCGCGGCGCGACGAGGAGATGTCCCGGGCCAAGGAACGCGTGTTCTCCCTGCGCACGCGGGGGCATCGCTGGGACCCCAAGAACCAGCGCCCCGAACTCTGGCGCCTCTACAACACCCATGTCCGCGACGGCGAATCCATGCGCGTCTTTCCGCTCTCCAACTGGACCGAGCTGGATGTCTGGAACTACATCGACCGGGAAGACATCCCCGTCGTGCCGCTCTATTTCGCGGCCCGGCGTCCGGTGGTGCGCCGATCGGGAACGCTGATCATGGTGGCCGACGAGCGCATGGAGCTGGAGCCCGGCGAGGAGCCGGAGATGAAGCGGGTGCGTTTCCGCACGCTGGGCTGCTACCCGCTGTCGGGCGCCATCGAGTCGGACGCCGGCAGCGTGCCCGCTATCATCCGCGAGATGTTGACGTCCACGCACTCCGAGCGCCAGGGTCGCGTCATCGACCACGACGGGGAAGGCTCCATGGAGCGCAAGAAGCAGGAGGGATACTTCTGATGTCCAGGAACCCCTCGCCGGGCGGCCGGGAGTTCCAAGCCTACGCGAACGTCCGCGAAGACACGGACATCCTACGCTTCATCACCTGCGGCAGCGTGGACGACGGCAAGTCCACGCTGATCGGCCGCCTGCTCTACGAATCGCGGCTGGTGTTCCAGGACCAGCTCGCGAAGGTGGCGGCCGACAGCAGGCGGCACGGCACCCAGGGCGACGACCTCGACCTGGCGCTCCTGGTGGACGGCCTCCAGGCGGAGCGCGAGCAGGGCATCACCATCGACGTCGCCTACCGCACGTTCTCAACCGACAAGCGCAAATTCATCGTCGCCGACACGCCCGGGCACGAGCAGTACACGCGCAACATGGCCACCGGCGCCTCCACCGCCGATCTGGCGGTGGTGCTCATCGACGCCCGCAAGGGCGTGCTGCCGCAGACCTGCCGCCACACCACCATCCTCTCCCTCCTGGGCGTTCGCCGCGTGATCGCCGCCGTCAACAAGATGGACCTCGTGGACTGGTCCGGGGAAGTCTTCGACGGCATCGTCGCGGCCTACCGCGACTTCGCGCGGCGGCTGGACGTGACCGGCGTCACCTGCATTCCGGTATCGGCTCTCACCGGCGACAACGTCACCGGACCGTCAACGGCCATGGACTGGCATGACGGGCCGACGCTCCTCCAGGCCCTGGAATCCGCCGAGGTGGCCGCCGGCCTCGAGAGCGCGCCCTTTCGCATGCCCGTGCAGTGGGTGAACCGTCCCAGCGCCGATTTCCGCGGCTTCGCCGGCACCATCGCGTCCGGGCTCGTGCGCCCCGGCGACTCCGTGATGCTCTGCCCATCCCGGCGAACCTCGGCGGTAAAACGGATCGTCGGTCCGGACGGAGACCTCGACGGCGCGCGCGCCGGCCAGGCCGTAACCCTCACCCTCGCCGACGAGGCCGACGTGAGCCGCGGCGACATCATCGCCTCCGCCACCGAGCCGCCGAGCTTCAGCGACCAGTTCGCCTGCCACATCGTCTGGATGCACGAGAACCCGCTGCTGCCGGAGCGTCCGTACCTGCTGAAAATCGGCACGCGCCTTGCCGGGGCACAGATCACAGCCATCAAGTACAAGCTCAACGTCAACAACCTGGAGCACGCCGCGGCCAGGACGCTGGGGCTCAACGACATCGCCTGTTGCAACATCGGCCTCGACCGCCGGATCGCCTTCGATCCCTACCGGGAGTCGAGGGAGACCGGCGGCTTCATCCTCATCGACCGCTACACCCACGACACCGTGGGCGCCGGCATGATCGACTTCGGCCTGTGGCGCGGCTCCAACCTGACCCTCCACCCGCTCGCCATCGACAAACCTGCGCGGGCGGCGCAGAAGAACCAGAAAGCCTGCGTCCTGTGGCTCACCGGGCTGTCGGGCGCAGGCAAGTCGGCCACCGCCAACGCGGTGGAGCGGCGCCTGCACGCCATGGGCCGGCACAGCTACACCCTGGACGGCGACAACCTGCGCCACGGGTTGACCCGGGACCTGGGCTTCACCGCCGCGGACCGGGTGGAGAACGTGCGCCGCATCGCCGAGGCCGCCAGGCTGTTCGTGGACGCCGGGTTGATCGTCCTGGTCTCGGTGATCTCGCCGTTCCGCGACGAGCGCCGCATGGCCCGGGAGATGATGGAGGAAGGCGAGTTCGTCGAGATCTTCGTCGATTGCCCCATCGAGGTCTGCGAGCAACGCGACCCCAAGGGGCTCTACCGCAAGGCCCGCGCCGGCGAGATCAGGAACTTCACCGGCATCGACAGCGTCTACGAACCGCCCGATAATCCCGACATCGTGCTGAAAACCGGCGAACGGAGCGTCGACGAGGTGGCGGACCAAGTCATTGACTACCTGCGATCGAGAGTGGATCGGTTTCAGTCCTGAAGCGGAGGAACGCGGTGCTACCGGTCGTCGTCCCAGCCGCCCCAGCGGCGCCTCATGGCGTAGGGGTTGGGGTGGGGCAGGATGAACAGCTCCGTGCTCTTGGGCAGCATCCGGCGCGTGAGCACGAGCCGGGAATCGGCTTGCGGGCGCACCGGATAGCGGCCGTCGAGGAAGGACGCGAAGTACTCGGCCTGGTGCGGGTCGTCGTAGTGCATCGGCAGCACGATGGGCGGCTTCACCTGCTCGATGACCTTGACGAGGTCGCCGAATCCCAGGTTGTTGCGGGCGTCGATGGGGATCATCATGACGTCCACCCGGCGCAGCAGCTTCTGCTGCTTCTCGGTGAGCAGGTGGCCGATGTTGCCCAGGTGGGCGAGACAGAGGCTGCCCATCTCGAAGACGAAGATCGAGTTGGCGATGCGGGTGAAGTCGTAGTTGCGGGCGCTGGGCAGGTTCACCACCACGATGTCCTTGACCTTCCGCCGCACCGGCTGCCAGCGCTGGTCCAGGGTGATGCCCCTCAGCACCAGCGGGTTGCCGCGCACCGCATCGACGTTGTTGTGGGTGTAGTGGTCGTTGCTCACCGTCACCGCGTCCGCGGCGATGCCGGGCGTGACGTCGAAGTTGGGATCGGCCACCACCCGGGTGCCGGTGCCGGAGCGGATGGCGAAGCTGGAGTGGCCGAACCAGCGGATGCTGTACTGGCCGAGACCGATGTCCGCGCCGGACGGGGCGGTCGCGCCCGCGAGCAGGCCGACGGACCGGGCCAGGTGGGGTCCCGCATCGAGGGTCTTGACCACGTTTGGATTACAGATGGCGGCCGCGCCCTGTGCGCTCAAAAGCACCGCCAGACCGAGCACGAGACCGATAAGATCACGTCTTGACATGGCTCCTCCCGCGGGCCTCGGCCGTGACGGCCGCAGGCATCAAGAGCAAGTCTCGCACGTGCCGTAGAGCGAGAGCTGGTGGGAAGTCACCGTAAAGCCCGTGTCCGGCGACAGCACCGGCTCCGCTTCGTCCCTACGGTCGAGGGTGACATCATAGACCTTTCCGCAGCTTTCGCAAATGAAATGCGGGTGCTTGTTCAGGATGGGATCGAAGTGCTGCGTGCGCTCGATGTTGAGGATCTGAAGCCTGCCGTCGGCGGCCAGCTTCTGGAGGTTGCGGTAGACGGTGCCGAGGCTGATGTGCGGCAGGTCCCGCCGCACCCGTTCGTATATCTGGTCCGCGGTGGGATGGGACATTTCGTCCTTCAGGACGTCCCATATCACCTGGAGCTGTCGTGTCCGTCTCGTGGACATGGAACGATCCCCCGGCCCGTTCCGCGGGACGCTACGCCAGGTCCCGGAGCAGCTCCGCCCTGGTTTCGGCGGTCAAGAGGACCTCGGCGTGATAGTTCTCGTGGTCGACCACGATGCAGGCGTCCCGGTCCCGCAACGCTTCGGCCTCGTCCGCGGTGAAGCCGAAGGTGATGTACTGCACCGCGCTGATCTTGTCTTCCTTGCTGCGGCCTTCCTCGAACCGGGCGCGAACGGTGTGACCGTCGCCGATCTTGAGGAAGACCCGCTCGTCGATGCCGAGAAACTTCAGCAGCGCCTCGCGCAGGTTGGTCTGGTCCTCGATCTCCAGGAAAAGGGTCGCCCTCAGTTCCCCGGCCGCCGGAATCAGCTCGTTGTAGACGTCGATCTCCTCGCGGATCTTGTCCAGGTCACGGATGCTCTCGGCCCGCAGCATCTCCTGTATCTGGAAGATCACCGTGGCCCGGTTCTCGAACACCAGCGAGACCTTGTCCCCCACCGACACCCGCCGGTGCTTCTTGAGATCGATGATCTCGCGGCGGAACGCGTCGCGCTTCTGCTCGTAGGCGCTGGCGCCGACGATGTCGTTCAGCGTGACCTTTTCCATTGCGCGAAAGAGACCGTCCGAAAGAGACCGTCCTTTGCCGCCCCGACCCCGCGAGGGTTTCCCGCGGGTCCGAGGCGGCAAACGTCCGGGTCAGCGGACCGGCACGATCAACCGGCGTCCGCGGGGTCCTTGCCGGCGACGGCCTGCAGGCCCTTGTTGAAACGGCCGGCATGGGACTTCTCGGCCTTGGCCAGGGTCTCGAACCACTCGGCCAGCTCCTCCAGGCCCTCGTCCCGCGCGGTCTTGGCGAAGCCGGGGTACATCTCGGTGTACTCGTAGGTCTCGCCTTCCACCGCGGACTTCAGGTTCTTCTCGGTGGTGCCGATGGGAACCCCGGTGCACGGATCGCCGACTTCCTTCAGGAAGTCCAGGTGACCGAACGCGTGCCCCGTCTCCGCCTCCGACGTGTCGCGGAACAGCCCGCCCATGTCGGGGTAGCCCTCGATGTCCGCCTGCCGGGCGAAGTAGAGATAGCGACGATTCGCCTGAGACTCGCCCGCGAAAGCGTTCTTCAGGTTCTCGTGGCTCTTGGTGCCATTGATGCTTGCCATAGGGTGCCTCCTTAACAGTAATGGTTCTGATTAGTAGCCGCCGGCTTCCGGTGAGTCAAGAGGGGGGGTAAGCGGGAATACCCTGTCAGAGCCGCCACTCGATGGACAAAACGTCATCTCACCTGTACAGTATTGGAGTACAGTAAGGGGGGATAGTGGAGTCATGGCAAGCACGACTACGTACACAAGGGCGAGAGCGGAATTTGCCTCGCTCTGTGCCCAAGTAGCCGACACGCGCGAGCCCGTCATCATCCGGCGACGCAACGCCCAGGACGTGGCATTGGTTTCGGCAGACGAGCTGGCGAGCCTTCTGGAAACGGCCCACCTCCTCAGATCCCCGCGGAACGCGAAACGTCTTCTCACCGCCATCAACCGCGCCCAGAGTCGCGAACTCCCGTCATCTTCGGTGGAAGACCTGCGCGAGAAACTCGGCCTTGGTTGAACACGGACCTGCCTGACCCAACCGTGCGCCGCCTCAGAAGTGTTCAACACGTTATATGTCCGGGGTGGGTATGAAAGCTCCACGATCCTCCGTTTTCCACCCCGAATTCATTTCGGACCTGCGTTATTGGGTCAGGACGGACCGGAAGGTCGCGTTGCGCGTCCTCAACCTGGTCGAGGCCGTGATGCGCGACCCGTTTTCCGGGATCGGGAAGCCCGAGCCGCTCAAGTACCTGCTGTCGGGGACTTGGTCGCGCCGGCTCACGGAAGCACATCGCCTCGTCTATCTGGTCAGCGAAGACCGAGTGGACTTCCTGCAGGCGCGGTATCACTATTGACGCATCTCCGATGCCGCGATGGCCGCCCGTGGTTTGGTTGGCAAGCCGAGTTTTGTTATCCTTCTACAAACCGATAAACCTCCGTCAGCACCCATGGACGGCATGATCACCATCGACGACTTCCAAGCGCTGGACCTGCGCATCGGCACGGTCACCAGCGCCGAACCGCATCCCAATGCCGACCGGCTCATGGTGCTCAAGGTGGACCTGGGCTCGGAGGAGCGCCAGCTCGTGGCCGGCATTCGCGGCCACTACAGCCCGGAGGAACTCACGGGCCGGCAGCTCGTGGTGGTGGCGAACCTGAAGCCCGCGAAGCTGAGAGGCATCGAGAGCCAGGGCATGATCCTCGCCGCATCCACCGACGACCAACTCGTCATCCTGGCGCCGGAGCGAGCCATCGCCCCCGGCGCCAGGGTTTCCTGACCACGGCTTCGGGGACTTGCGCTTCCCTTCGGCCACACCCGGCGTGCACGACGAGTCCCGAGAAGAAATATCACCGCCATCGACATCGCTTCCCGCTCGCGAGCCCGCGGGGACCTGCTGTCTGGTCGACCTGTCGGCCTTGCGCGCCAACCTGGCCACGGCGCGCCGCCTGGCAGGCGACCGGGTGGACGTCCTCGCGGTGGTGAAGGCCGGCGCCTACGGCCATGGAGACGTCGAGTGCGCCCGCGTCCTGTCCGGCGAAGGGGTGCGCCGCTTCGGGGTCGCCACGGTGGAGGAAGGGGCGCGCCTGAGGGAGGCGGGAATCGAAGGCGAGATCGTCGTCCTGGGAAGCGTCTGGCCGGACGATGCCGCCAACCTCGTCCGGCATTCGCTGACGCCCGTGGTACCGAGTCTCGACCTCTTGCGGCGCCTAGACGCCTTCGGCGCACGACACGGCGTCGCGGTCGCCTGCCACCTCAAGGTGGACACCGGCATGGGACGGCTGGGGCTTCTGCCGGACGCGGTCGAGGAATGGGCGCCGGCGCTGAGCGGGCTCCAGGCGGTCGAGCTGCAAGGGATCATGTCCCACTTCGCCGCGGCCGAGCAGCCGGACTCGCCGTCGTGCCGCGGGCAACTGGCGGCGTTCCGCGGCACCCTGGAGCGGCTGCGCGCGGCAGGACACCTGCCGTCGGCGGCGCACATGGCCAACAGCGCCGCCCTCCTGGGGCTGCCCGAGGTCCGTTTCGACATGGTGCGGCCGGGCGGCATGCTCTACGGGCTCTACTCCCATCCGCAGCTTGCGAAACACGCCCGCCTTGCGCCGGCGCTCACCTGGAAGACCCGCGTGCTGCAGGTCAAGACACTGCCGGAGGGTTCGCCCGTGAGCTACGGCGGCACCTTCATCACCGCCCGCAAGAGCGTCATCGCGACCCTGCCGGTGGGCTACGCGGACGGCTACAAACGGTCTCTTTCCAACAAGGCCGCGGTGCTGATCCACGGCCGGCGGGCGCCCGTGGTGGGCCGTGTGACCATGAATTTGACAATGGCGGACGTTACCGATATAGCCGGTGTTCAGCCGGGGGCCGAGGTCGTCCTGATCGGGACGCAGGGCCGCGAAACCGTCTCCGCGGAAGAGATGGCCGGCTGGGCGGACACGATCTCCTACGAGATTCTCACATCCATCAGTCCGGGCATTCCACGCTACTACTTCTAGCCCGCGCGCGATCATCTCGTCCCTTCACGGGATACGCGGGCCGGGATAGGGAGGGACGGGGCACCTGTGGGCAAGATTCAAAGGGCACTGATCAGCGTATCCGACAAGGACGGCATCGTCGATTTCGCCGGGAAGCTGGCGGGGTTGGGCGTCGAGATACTGTCCACCGGAGGGACGGCCGGGCTGCTGCGGCAGCAGGGGATCGACGTGACCGAGGTGGCGGACGTCACCGGGTTCCCGGAGATCATGGACGGCCGGGTCAAGACGCTCCACCCCAAGATCCACGGCGGCATCCTGGCGCTGCGGGACAAGCCCGAGCACCGCGCCCAGATGGAAGAGCTGGGCATCGGCGCCATCGACATGGTGGTGGTGAATCTGTACCCGTTCGAGGCCACGGTGGCGCGCGAAGCGCCTTTCGACGAGATCATCGAGCAGATCGACATTGGCGGCCCCGCCATGATCCGCTCCGCGGCCAAGAACCACCCGCACGTGGCGGTGGTGGTGGAGCCGTCGGACTACGGGGCCGTGGCCGAAGAGCTTGCAGCCGGCGGCGGCGAGCTGTCGGCGGACACGCGCTTCCGGCTGGCGTGCCTGGCCTTCCACCACACGGCGCGGTACGACGGCGCCATCTCCAACTACCTCGGGCGGCTCGACGGGGACGGAAAAGCCGGGCCGTGGGGCGAGAAGCTGAACCTCCAGCTCTCCAGGCTCCAGGAGCTGCGCTACGGGGAGAACCCGCACCAGAGCGCGGCGTTCTATGCCCACGGCGACGGCGGCGTCCCGTCGGTGGCGCGGGCGACGCAGGTCCAGGGCAAGCAGCTCTCGTTCAACAACATCCTGGACGCGGACGCCGCCCTGAGCACCGTGCTGGACTTCTCCGAGACCGCGGCCGTGGCCATCAAGCACACCAACCCGTGCGGTCTGGCCACCTCGGACGTCTCGCTGGCCGACGCCTTCCGCAAGGCCAAGGCCGGGGACCCGGTGTCCATCTTCGGGGGGGTCATCGCACTCAACCGCCCGGTGGACGCGGAGACCGCGGAGGAGCTGAAGCAGATCTTCCTGGAGATCGTCATCGCCCCTTCGTTCACCCCCGAGGCACGGGAGATCCTGTCGTCGGCCAAGCGGCTGCTGAACATCCGCCTGCTGGAGATCGACATGGCCCCGGCCGCGGACGCGACCCACGATCTGCGGCGTGTCCACGGCGGCGTGCTGGTGCAGGACTGGGACCACCAGCCCATCGACGTCCGGGAGTGCAAGGTGGTCACCGAGCGCCAGCCCACCGACGACGAGTACAAGGCCCTGGGCTTCGCCTGGCGCGTGTGCCACCACGTGAAGTCCAACGCCATCGTGTTCACCTCCAGCGACCAGTTGCTGGGCGTGGGCGCCGGCCAGATGAGCCGGGTGGATTCCGCCCAGCTCGCCGTCACCCGCGCCAAGACCCACGGTCTCGACCTAGCGGGCTCCGTGGTGGCTTCGGACGCCTTCTACCCCTTCCGGGACGGAGTGGACGCGGCCGCGGAGGCGGGCGCCCGCGCGGTGATCCAGCCGGGCGGCTCCATCCGCGACGAGGAGGTCATCGCCGCCGCGGACGAGCACGGCCTGGCCATGATCTTCACCGGTATACGGCACTTTCGGCACTGATGCGGAAGTCTACGGCCAGCATCAGCGTTAGCCCACTGCATCCCTTTGCGGTACAATGCGGACCGAATAGCATCCGGTCCCTTTATCAGCGGTCGTCTTGGACGAGTTAGACCCTTTCCCAGCGATGCGACCCGATCCAGCTAACGATCCCCGACTCCGCCGCCTCAGCAAAAGGCGGAAGTTAACCATCCTGTTTGCCGGGATAGATCACGACGTCCAAAAGATCTTTTTTAACCTATCGGACCGCTCTCTTGAGTTCCTGTTCAAGCAGTACGGTAGGCTCTACGGGAAACAGGCCGAGGACTATGCGCGCCAGACATATCCTAGCTGGAAAACAGGTCTTGTCCAGTTGAGTGGGCAAACCTCTGAGAGACTCCTCGCCCTCCTTCCACCACATTTGCCTCTTTCCGTTAGGTATCGCCTGATAAAAAAGCTCAGAAGGCACTACTTACCGCCGATACACGCCACTATCAGCACCACGCATACCAAGTGGCGGAACGACGTCCTCCCGGTCATAACGCAGCTTATTAGGTCATCACGTGAGTTTCAGTTACCTTCGTCCCTAAAGGAATCGGCCACTTGGCTATCCAACGGTGATGTAGTAGCAGCCAACCGTATCCTCGCGTCAATTGAACACCGAGAAGCCAAGGTGCGTTCGGACTATTTGTTTTCCGAGTTTGCGCGCATTGAAAAACTCGTGAACTGTATCCAGAACACACAGCGCATCCGCCATTCAATCACACTACCACAGGGAACTATCGACGTCGTTATTGACCGAGAGAAAGAGCCGTGGTTCCATCCCTTTATCGGAGGTGCCCAAGTGAAAGCCAAGGATACCGAAGCCCCGCAGTTCGACCAACTCAAGGCAGCCCTCGATGCCGAACATGCCCAAGGCAAGCTGTTGGACTTCAGTGTCCAAGACCTCACTAGAGAGGACAAGAGAGAACTGCTCCGACAACTTCTCGCCGCCCGCGTCGATTTGGCTGTGTCCCAGGCGAAAGCCGACCAGCGATTTAAGAACAGCACGCGAGATATGCAGCAGACGGTTCAGCGTGTGACCGAACTGGAACAGGCCAGCAAGAGTGACTACGAAATCACATCCTCTTTTGAGACAGCCAGTGGTAAAACCAACATTCAGGTAAAGAAAAACAACAATACCGTTATTATCGTCATCGCCATCGCCATCGCTATTGTAGTCCTGGCGTTTATCACTTCAGTATGACAGTCGAGGTCAAACATCGGCGACCGCTGTCCTTTGCGGTGAAAGTTGGTCTCGCGATAGTTGTGTCGTCTGTCGTGCTAGGGTTCTTGTTGCGCGGACTGCAGACCAATACGTCGCTATCAGAAGTGGCGCTCAGGTCCTCCCCTTTTGAGCAGAGTCCGGGAGCATTGGTTCAGATCATCCGACTCCCCGTAGACAAGGACGCTGAGGAACGGCACTGGCGAGACGCTCTTGCCAAGGTACTTGGCGGACGAATGAATGCCCTTGTCGACGGTGGAACGGTGGACGTTCTAACTGACGCTTACTCAATTGAGATTGATTTCGTGGAACAATGGGAGGAGGCGCTGAATCGTGCGGTCGATTATCGGCACGCTTCCGATCGAATGGCTGTGCTCGCATTGATACAAAGGACTAACGGGTTGTCCACGAATGAGACGGCCTTGGAGGAGGTTCGAGCAGTTGAACGGGTTTGCCTAGAGAAGGGCGTTAAGTTGGTGGTCCTAAGGTCTGGCAAAGATGGACCGTCAGGGGTGAAACAGTCGTAAAGGCGGAGCGGGTCTGCTGCCACAGTGGTGGGGGGCGAGAGCCAGCATGGACATAGTGGATCGGCCAGTGAGAACAACACAGGACCAATGAGAATCCTCGTCATCGGCAGCGGCGGACGGGAACATGCGCTGGTCTGGAAGCTGCGACAGAGCGCGCAAGTAGAGAAGCTCTACTGCGCGCCCGGCAACGACGGCATGGGCCGGCAGGCGGAGCGGGTGGATATCGGTGCGGGCGAGGTCGAGAAGCTGGCGGACTTCGCCGCGCGGGAAGGCATCGACCTCACGGTGGTGGGACCGGAGCAGTCGCTGGTCGCGGGCATCGCCGATCAGTTCGCGAGTCGTGCCCTCAAGGTGTTCGGGCCCAGCCGGGAGGCGGCGCGGCTCGAGGGCAGCAAGGCCTTCGCCAAGAAGCTCATGCTGGAGAACGGCATCCCCACGGCGGCGTGCGAGGTGTTTTCCGCTATCGAACAAGCCAGGAAGTACGTGGCACGCGACCTGCCCTGCGTGGTCAAGGCTGACGGCTTGGCCGCGGGCAAGGGTGTGATCCTTTGCTCCGGCAGAGCCGAGGCCGAAGAGGCCCTCGACGCCATCATGGGGCGCAAGGTCTTCGGCGCCGCCGGCGAGCGGGTGGTCATCGAGGAACTGCTAGTGGGCGAGGAGGCTTCGTTCATGGCCCTGATGGACGGCGACGACTTTCTGCCGCTGGCATCGTCCCAAGACCACAAGCGCGTCTTCGACGGCGACGAGGGGCCTAACACCGGAGGCATGGGGGCGTACTCACCGGCGCCGGTGGTGGACACGGCCGTGCACGACGCCGTGGTAGAGCGGGTGCTCAAGCCGCTGGCAGCCGGGCTCAAGCGTCGCGGCTTGGTGTATCGCGGGGTGCTCTACGCGGGCCTCATGATCACCGAGAACGGCCCCAAGGTGCTGGAGTTCAACTGCCGCTTCGGCGATCCGGAGTGCCAACCCATCATGATGCGCCTCAACTCCGACCTCGCGCCGCTGCTCATGGCCACCGCCGAGGGCCGGTTGCGGGAAGCGGCTGCCGAGTGGTCCAATCAGGCGGCAGTGTGCATCGTGCTGGCGTCCGGGGGCTATCCGGGCGAATATCGAACAGGTATGGAGATAGAGGGGCTGGATGCGCTCGACTCCTGGGAACGGGGATACGCGTTCCACGCCGGCACCACCCGCCGGGAAAACCGCTGGCACACCGCCGGCGGCCGCGTGCTGGGTGTGACCGCGTTGGGGGACACCATCGCGTCGGCCACGAGGGAGGCTTATGAAGGCGTAGGCAGGATCGCCTGGAAGGGGATGCACTACCGCCAGGATATCGCCCGGCGTGCGATGGAGCGCCGCTGACGGCGGCGACGTTGGTTTCTGCCCGTGGAAGAGGTGGAAGTGAAGGCGCCTCCAGCCTGCGCAGGTCGAATTGGCGAAGCGAAAGCCCGCGGGTAACAGGTGGAACCTGGGTAACGGTAAAACCGAAGAAGGAGAAGCACAGTGACGGATCAGAATCCGAAGGTCGCGATACTGATGGGCAGCGATTCCGACGTCGAGGTCATGAAGGAGGCCGCGACGCGGCTGGAATCCTTCGGCATCTCCTACGAAATGCACATATCCTCGGCGCATCGCTCGCCGCAGCGGACCCACGCCTACGCCAAGGGCGCGGCGGACCGAGGCATCGAGGCGTTCATCGTGGGCGCCGGCGCGGCGGCGCATCTGGCGGGGGTGGTCGCGGCGGTCACCACGCTGCCGGTCATCGGCGTGCCGCTGAGCGCGTCGGCGCTGGACGGCATGGACGCGCTGCTGGCGACCGTGCAGATGCCGGCCGGCGTCCCGGTGGCCACCATGGCCATCGGCAAGGGCGGCGCCGCAAACGCCGGCATCTTCGCGGCCCAGATCATCGCCCGCAAGGACCCGGAACTGGCGGCCAAGCTGGCCCGCTTCAAGGAGGATCTGGCGGCTGGCGTGGAGGCCAGGGACGCCAAGCTTCAGGAAAGCCTGAAGGCATAGACGAGAACGCGCAATGGCCAAGATTTACCCCTTCCGCGGCCTGACCTACGACCCCGGCAAGGTCGGTGATTTCTCCAGCGTGATGGCGCCGCCCTACGACGTCATCTCTCCCGAGCACCAAGCCGAGCTCTACGCGCGCTCGCCGCGCAACGTTGTACGCATCGACTTCAGCCGTGACGCCGACCCCTACGCCACCGTGCCGCAACGCTTCCGGGAGTGGCAGGACGAGGACACGCTGGTCGTGGAGGATGCCCCGGCCATCTACTACCTGAGCCAGGAATACCGACTGCGGGACGGGATCACGCGGGAGCGACGCGGCTTCATCGCGCTGGCCGCCATCGAAGACTTCGGTGACGGCGCCATCCACGGGCACGAGGCCACCATGGCCGAGCCCAGGGAGGATCGGCTGAAGCTGATGCTGGCCTGCGACGCCCAGTTCAGTTCCATCCTGGCGCTCTATACCGACGAGAAGCCTACTCTCACCGACGCTCTGCGCGAGCATGTGCGCTCCGTGAAGCCCAAGGTCGAGGCCGAGTTGGGCGAGTTTGGCACCTCCCGGCTGTGGGCGGTCACCGACCCGGGGCTCATCGGCATGGTGCGGGAGGCCCTGCGCGAACGCGCCGTCTTTATCGCGGACGGACACCACCGCTACGAGGCTGCCTGCAACTACCGGCGCCGGCGCCTGGCAGAACGGCCCGGCACCACCGGGGACGAGGGGTTCAACCGGGTGATGATGTACTTCGCCAACCTGAACGAGGAAGGCGTGGTGATCCTGCCCACCCACCGGCTGGTACGCGAGATGCCGCCCGTGCCGTCCGCGGAGGTGGAAGAGAAGCTCCGGCAGTCCTTCCACGTGGAGGCATTTTCCAGAGATGCCGACGGCCGGCGGCGTTTCCTGGAGGCCCTCGAACACCCGAAGGACGGCGAGCGCGTGCTCGGTGTCGCTTTCAGGGACGACGCACGTTATCTGGCGCTGCGGCCGCGGGACGCGAAAGCGATGGAGCGACTAGCGCCGGACATGAGCCCCGAGTTGCGCGGGCTGGACGTGACCACGCTGCACGTCCTGCTGATGGAGCACATCCTGGGCGTGTCCACCCGTGACGCCGTCAACACCGACGCCGTAGCGTACACCCACGACGCCGAGGAGGCACTCGCCGAGGCGGAGACCGGCCGCTGCCAAGCCGCCCTCATCCTGAATCCGCCCAGCGCCGCCGAGATGATCGCGGTCTCCCTCAAGGGGGAGAAGATGCCCCAGAAGTCCACGTACTTCTTTCCCAAGCTGGTCACGGGGCTGGTGATCCACAAGGTAGAGGTTTAGAGGAACACTGTTATGTCGAAATTGCACCTGACCTTGGCGTGCGGCGACTACGACCGCACCAAGACGCTGCAGGACGGCTCGCTGAGCCCCGACGGCATTTCCCTCAACTACCTGCCGATGCAGGCCGAGGAGATATTCTGGCGCATGGGACACCACCAGGAATTCCACGCCTCGGAGATGTCGTTGGCCAACTACATCACCATGACCTCCCGGGGCGAGAGCCCGTTCACGGCCATCCCGGTGTTCCCCTCCCGCTATTTCCGCCACTCCTGCGTGTTCATCAACACCGACCGGGGGCTCGACAAGCCCGAGGACCTGCGCGGCAGGCGCGTCGGCGTGCCGGAATACTCCATCACCGCGGCGGTGTGGATCCGCGGCTTCATGAGCGACGACTACGGCGTCAAGGCCAGCGACGTCGAGTGGTTCACCGGCGGCCAGGAAGTGCCGGGGCGGAAGGAGCGCATCGAGTTGAGGCTGCCGCCGGAGATCAAGGTGCAGCCCATCCCCCAGGACCGCACCCTGAACGCCATGCTGGACAAGGGCGAGATCGACGCGCTGGTCACCGCCCGCATCCCCTCGTGCCACGCCGCCGGGGCGCCCCACGTCCGCCGCCTGTTCCCCGATTTCAAGTCCGTGGAGATCGACTACTACCGGCGCACCGGCATCTTCCCGATCATGCACACCGTCTGCATCCGCAACGACGTGTTCGAGGCCAACCCCTGGGTGGCCCGGAGCCTCTACAAGGCCTTCTGCCGATCCAAGGACGACGCTTTCGCCCGCATGGACATCGACAACACCATGGCCAGCACGCTCCCATGGCTCCAGGCCGAGATCGCGTTGCTCCGGGACGTCTTCGGCAACGATTGGTGGCCCTACGGCATCGAGCCCAACCGCCACGTCATCGAGGCGCTCACCCGCTACATGGGCGAGCAGGGCTTGTTGGGCGACAAGGTGCCCACAGTGGAAGAGCTGTTCGCGCCGACGCTGCTGGGGGACTACAAGCTGTAGTCGCGGGAACCGTAAATCTTGTGAAAACGCCGGATACGTCATTCCGGCGAAAGCCGGAATCCAGGAGGGGTGGGGCGGCTGAGACCATGACCCGCAAGGAAGCCGCGTTCATCCGGCAAGCCCGGGTGGGGCATCTGGCGACCGTTGACGAGCAGGGCCAGCCCCTCAACCTGCCCTTCTGCTTCGCCTTCGACGGCGAGTGCCTGTACTCCCCCATCGACGAGAAGCCCAAGGCCGCGACGACCCGGGAGTTGAAGCGGATTCGCAACATCCGCGCCAACCCCCGCGTGTCCGTGGCGATCCACCGCTACGACGACCAGGACTGGTCCCGACTTGCCCACGTCATCATCCAGGGCAAGGCCAGCATCCTGACCCGCGGCGAGGCCCACCGGAAGGCCGTCCGGCTGCTTCGCCGGAAGTACCCGCAGTACCGCGCCATGGCCCTGGACGAGCGGCCCGTGATCTGCATCCGGGCGGTGCGGTGGATTCGCTGGGGCGCGATCTGACGCCTACGCCACCTCCTTGATCGACGACACGCCCGTGGCCTTCATCATGCGCTCCAGGAAGGCGTGCACGTGGGTGTACCTGGCCTCGATCTCGCGGTCCAGGGCGGTGTATAGGTAGTGGAGTTGCGCGTAGATGGAGATGTCGGCCAGGGTCATGCGGCCGAAGATGAAGTCCTTGCCGGAATAGAGCAGGTCCAGGTTCTCCAGGTGGACCGCCAGTGCCTCCTCGGCCTTCTTCACGTCATCGTCGTTCTGGGCCCGGCGGAAAGCCATGACGGCGCCGTTGAGGTCCTCGTCGGCCCAGTCCTCCAGCATCAGGCACAGCCCCTTGTCCGAAGGGTTGTCCGGGTAGATGGTGGGCTCGGGAACCTGCTCCTCCCAGTACTTGGCCAGGATGGTGGAGTCCTGGACGCACCGGCCGTCGATGTCCATGGTGGGGACCTTGCGCTGGTTGGAGAACGCGATCAGCGACTCGCGGTTGTCGGCGCGGACGTCCACCACGTCGTACGGGACCTTCTTCATGGTCAGGACCACGCGGAGCTTCTCGCAGAACATCGAATTTTTCGAGTTGAAGAGCCTGTTTGCCATGGTAATGCCTCCTTTGTGCTGCTTGAGTGTCGGGTAGACTGTTTCCTAACAGAAATCCGCGTCGTTGGAGAACCTCGCCTACGTGGCCGTCGAAGTTTGCCCGGTGGTCGAGGCCGCCGGCGCGGCCAGGGCGACCGCTTCGGCAGCCAGCCGGGCAACTTCATCGAAGCGGCCTGCCCGCGTGAGCGCGGGGTCCGCGATCCAGGAGCCTCCGCAGGCAAGAACGCTGGGAAGGGCCAGGTAAGCCGCCAAGTTGGCCGGGCCGATGCCGCCGGTGGGTATGAACCGCATGTCCGCGTAGGGACCGGACAAGGCCTTGATGAACGGGACGCCGCCGCCGGCCTCGGCCGGAAAGAACTTGACCGTATCGAGCCCGAAGCCCATCGCCTGTTCCACGCCGGTCGGATTGTTGATGCCGGGAAAGATCGGCAAGCCCGCATCGAGGGCTGCCCCGACCACGGCCGGATTGAAACCGGGAGTCAAGATGAACTGGCTGCCTGCCCGATGTGCGATCCCGACCTGCTCGACGCCGAGGACCGTCCCGGCGCCCACCAGCATGTCCGGGTACCGTTCGCGTATGATTCGGACCGAATCCGCGGTTGCTTCCGATCGGAAGGTGATTTCGACCACCGTCAGGCCGCCCGCCAGAAGCGCCCTTGCAAGGGGAGCGGCCTGGTCGGGTGTGTCCAGGGTCGCGATGGGCAGGACCCTTGAAGCCCCGATTCGGGCGACGGCTTCCGATGTGCCACTGGACATGTGTCTCGCTCCGTTAAATGGCGTGCTTCAGGACCGTGACAGGATTGCGCCCGCGGCGCCGACCACCCGCGATGCAATCTCGTGCCCCGTCAACAGGCATTGCGGTTCATCCTGACCGCGAATGAATGCGGCAAGGTAGCCGCCGTTGAAACTGTCTCCGGCCGCGGTGGTATCGACCACCCTGGAGGCCGGGCGAAAGCGGGGATGCGCGTCACGGGCGAGGTGCGGCGAAACCGGCCCGCGGGCGCCTCGCTTGATGGCGCACGCGGTCCAACTCCGAGCGCCGAAGCGCGCGACCACCGCCTCCTCGCCGGCATCGCCGAACAGCGCCATCTCGTCGTCCATCGAGGGCAAGGCGATGTCGGCGACCTCCCACATCTCGCCGATGATCCGGCGCGCGGTCTCCGCATCCTTCCATAGCTGCGGCCGGTAGTTCGAGTCGAAGGCGACGAGGCCGCCGCGGCGCTCGCGCAAGGCGCGCAACTGGTCGATGAGGCGCCGGCGGGCCAGGGGCTCCAGGATCGCGAGCGTAATGCCCGACACGAAGACGATCCGCGCCTCCGGCAGCACGCCCATGGGGTCGCCGGAAGAAAACAGCCGGCGCGCCGCGGAGTTGCTGCGCCAGTAGTGGAAGCTGCGCTCACCGGCGGTATCCGTGGACACGGTGTAGATGCCGATGAAGCGTCCCCGGTCGCGGGCGACGTGCGACAGGTCGAGGTCCTCTTCCGCGGCCATGGCGAGGAACGCGTCGGACAGCGGATCGAGGCCGATCCGGGTGCAGTAGCCGACGCGGCCGGGAGCGGCCAGTTGTCTGGCGCAGTAGACGGCCGTGTTGAATGTATCGCCGGCGAAACCGACCCGGAATCCGAGCTGCGGTTCCCGCCGGATCTCTGCCATGACCTCGCCGATGGCAAACAGCTCGAACACCCGGTCAATCCCCCAGCGACCCGGTCAGTCCCCCAGCGGCTTCGAGTCGTCTTCGTCGCGCGTGTGGACCAACTGGTACTTGATGCGGCGCATGGACTCCACCGCGGTCTCGCCGCGCAATTTCGCCACCTCGTAGGCGAGGATGTCGATCAGCGCCAGCAGGACGTAGCGGGCGGGCGTCGGGGACAGGATATTCTCCGGTTCCTCGGCGAGGAACGGCAGCGTGTGGGACGTCACCCGGGACAGCGGTGAATCGGGCGAGGTGATGGCGATGGTGTGGGCGCCGTACTGGCCGCCCACCTCGGCGGCCCGGATGATCGGTTCGTATTTCCCGGTGATGGACAGCGCCAGCAGCACGTCGCCGGTCTTCAAGGTTGCCGCCATCATCAACTGGAGCTGCGAATCGTTGCACGAGGAGGCATGCAGCCCCAGGCGGAACAGGCGGTTCTCGGCTTCCATGGCGGCCATCGAGGAGCCGCCGCCGCCCCCGAAGATCATCACCCGCTGCGCTCCGGCGATGACCGTGGCCACCTGTGTCAGCGTCTCATCGGCGACCTGCTCGACGAGGGAAGCGAGGGAACGCTGGATCTGCGAGACGATCTCCGTCACCGCTTCGCAGGCCCCGAGCGGGACGGTCCGGGGGTGAAGGTAGCGGTTCCCGATGGCGAGGATCTTCGCCAGGTCCAGCTTCAGTTCGCGCAGCCCCTCGCAGCCTACGGTACGGCAGAAGCGGGTAATGGAGGCAGCGCTCACCCCGGCGCGCGCCGCGATGTCGGTGGTCCGGGCGTGGACGGCGAAGTCCATGTCCGAAAGCACCAAGTCTGCAACGCGCCGCTCGGCCGGGTGCATGGTCGGGCGCAGCCTCACGATGCGCGAGAGCAGGTCTTCGGCGACGCTTCTGTTGTTGCTTGACAAGAGCCTGTCCAACCCGTGCTTCGAACCCGGATTCGGATACCGAGTATCGCCTTTCCCGGTTGCGATGTCGATGAAACCGGGTAGAAATCTCTATATGAAAAAAATTTGCGCGAGTCCATCAATTTCCTTGCAATTCATGAAAATACTTTTTACGATGGGCGCCGTTGTGGTCCCATGAGTCGCCGTCTGAATCCTTTAACCAGGAGGAATATCATGAAGATCATTCAAGTCTCCGCACGAATCGCTGCCGCGGTCGCGCTGCTGGCGCTCGGCTCCGCCGCCTCCCTGCCGGCCGCGGACACCCTGCGTTACGCCACCGTGGGCGAGCCGCCCAGCCTCGACCAGCAGGTGATCACTTCCGACCTCGCCACCACCATAGCGCACCACATGTTCGAGGGCCTGTACACGTTCGACGCGAGCTACGAACCCCGGCCGCTGCTCGCTTCCGGAGAAGAAGTCGGCAAGGACGGCAAGACCATCACCATCCACCTGCGCAAGGACGTGAAGTTCCACGACGGCCAGGCCATGACGTCGGCGGACGTGGTGGCGTCGCTGAAACGCTGGGGCGCGCACGGGTCGCGCGGGAAGCTCTTGTTCTCCAACGTCTCCGAAGTGGCGGCGTCGGGCGCCCACAGCGTCAGACTGACGTTCAAGACGCCCTTCGGCCCGTGGAAGAACCTGATGGCCTTCATCAACGGCGGGCCGGCGATCTATCCGGCCAGGGTCGCGTCCAAGGCCGGCAAGAAGCCCATCGACGTGAAGGACTACATCGGCACCGGTCCCTACAGGTTCAACGAGTGGAAGCCGAACCGTCACGTCGAGCTGGTGCGATTCGACGGCTACGCCAGTCCGGCCGGTGAAGCCAGCGGATACGCGGGCAAGCGGGCGGCGCACTTCGAGCGCCTGCGCTTCATCCCGGTGCCGGACCCGGGCACGCGCGTCAACGGCGTCAAGGCCGGAGACTACGACTACGCGGAAAGCATGCCCAGCGACCTGATCGACGAGCTGGACAAGGATGCCGCGGCCAACGTGGTGTTGAACGGCGGGCCGATCTTCGGGCTCGTGTTCATGAACTCGAAGGCCGGTCCGCTGCAAAGCAACTTCAAGCTGCGCCAAGCCATCCAGACCGCGCTCAACAAGGAAGACGCCCTGCGCGTTTCCATCGGTCCCGAGAAGCTCTGGCGCGCCAACGGCTCGTTCCTGCCCAAGGGCAACGCCTGGTATTCGGAGTCCGGCGCGGACCGGTTCAGCGAAGGCGACGCCGCCAAGGCCAAGGCCCTCGCCAAGGAGGCGGGATACGACGGCACGCCCATCAAGTTCCTGGTCTCCACCAACTACGCTTTCCACTACGATCAGGCGGTGGTGTTCACCCGGCAGCTTCTGAACGCCGGCATCAACGTCGAGATGATCGTGGTCGACTGGGCCACGCTGATCAAGAAGCGCGGCCAACCCGACCAGTGGGACCTGTTCTTCACGCACCACGGATTCGTGCCGGATCCCATCCTGATCTCGGTGATGAACGACAACTACCCGGGCTGGTGGGCGACCGGCGAGAAGCAGGCGCTCAAGTCCGCCTTCACCGCCACCAACGACCCGGCCGACCGCAAGGCCACCTGGGCGAAGCTCCAGTCGCTGATCTACACCCAGGTGCCGACGATGAAGACGGGCGACGTCTACACGTACAACATCGCGTCGCCCAGGCTTTCGGGAATCAAGGCCACGACCCTGATCTGGCCGCACTTCTGGGGCGTGTCGAAGTGACCCGCCGGAAAGCAACGGCGCCCGGCGGCCGGCAGTGCGCCGTTGCTTTCCCACCGGCTCTGTGCGAATCAGGCCGTTGATTGCCGGTTATGCTGAGCGGCATCGATCATCCGAAGCGACTGGAAGTCGAACGTGCTCCGCTACCTGATTCGCCGGATCGGGATCTTCCTGCCGACCCTGTTGGCGGCGTCCTTCCTCATATTCGTCTTCATCCGGCTGATCCCGGGCGACCCCGCGGCGATCATGCTCGGGGACCAGGCCACTCCGGAAGAGGTCGCGGCGCTCCGGGCCGCGATGGGGCTCGAAGAATCTCTCGCCAGTCAGTACGTCCGCTGGCTGTCCGCCGTCGTCCGGGGCGACCTGGGCGACTCCATCTTCTTCCAGGTCCCGGTGCTGGAACTGATCATCGACGGCCTGGAGACCAGCTTTCTGCTGGCGCTCTTCACCATGGTCTGGATCATCGTCCTCGGGCTTCCCATCGGGATGCTCGCCGCGGCCCGCCGGGGAAGCTGGCTCGATCAGGGCCTGTCGGGAATCTCGATGTTCCTGGCGTCGGTTCCCACCTTCTGGGTGGGCCTGTACCTGATCCTGATCTTCGCGGCCATGCTGAAGTGGCTGCCGAGTTCCGGCTATCCTTCGGTCTTCGGCGAAGGCGGGGTGGCGAACCTGCGCCACCTGCTGTTGCCGTCCATCGCCTTGGCCGCGCCGAACGCGGCGCTCATCATCCGACTGACCCGGGCCAGCATGCTGGAGGTGTACCACGAGGACTACGTGCGCACCGCGCGGGCCAAGGGCATTCACCCGGTCCGGGTGGTGGTCCGGCACGTATTCCGGAACGCCATGCTGACGGTGGTCTCGGCCATCGGGTTCACCATCGCCGCACTGATCTCCGAGGCGGTGGTGACCGAGACCGTGTTCGCCCTCCCCGGGGTCGGCCGCATGGTCGTGCAATCGATCCTGAGACGCGACTATCCGGTCATCCAGGGGACGATTCTCATGATCGTCCTCCTCTACCTGGTGATCAATCTGGTCGTGGACGTCCTCTACGCCTGGCTGGACCCGAGGGTGAAGTTCCGATGATCCGGGTTGCGGCACGCCTCGGCCTGGGCGGGCGGAAACTCGCCTTGGCGGGACTCGTCATCGTCGCGGCGCTCACCGTGTGCGCGCTCTTTGCGCCGTGGCTGGCGCCGGCGGACCCGATCGCCATCGATCCGCTTGCGCGCCTGTCGCCGCCGGGCGCCGGGCACTGGTTCGGCACCGACCACTTCGGCCGGGACACCCTGTCCCGGGTGATCCACGGCTCCCGGATGGCGGTGCTCATCGGCATCGGCGTGGTCGCCATCGCCCTGGGCGGCGGCGTCGCCTTCGGCGTCGTGTCGGCGCTCTTCCCCCGCCTCGGCATGTTCCTCATGCGCGTCGTCGACGTGCTGATGGCGTTTCCGGCCCTGCTGCTGGCGCTGGCCCTGATCGTGGTGCTGGGTCGCGGCGTGGAGAACTCGATCCTGGCCATCGGCGTGGTCTACATGACCACCACCTCGCGCATCGTGTACGGCGTATCGCTCCGGTTGAAAGCGGCGACCTGGGTGGATGCGGCGCAGGCCATGGGCGCCGGGACCGGACGCATCATATTCCGGCACATCCTGCCGAACCTCATGTCGCCGCTGTTCGTGCAGGCGAGCTTCGTGTTCGCCTTTGCCCAGTTGCAGGCGGCTTCCCTCGACTTCCTGGGGCTCGGCGTTCCGCCCGAAACGCCGACCTGGGGCAACATGCTGAGCGAGTCGCGGATATACATCACGCGGGCGCCCTGGCTGCTGCTGTTCCCCGGGCTGATGATCGCGCTGTCGGCGTTCTCGTTGAACCTGGTGGGCGACGCCGTGCGCGACCGGCTCGATCCGCGGCTGCGGGCCGCCTTCGCCAGCAGGACCCGGTCGTGAGCGCATCCATGCCTGTTGCGCCCCCCGCGGGCTGCCGGTATCATCACGCCCACCCATCGGCCGATCCGCAAGAGAACCCGTCATGAGACTGTTCGTGGCATCGCTGGCGACCGAAACGAACACCTTCTCGCCGGTGTTCACCGATCTGCAGGACTTCCGGGACAATTTCTATTTCCCCCCGGGCCAGCATCCGGACGTTCCCTCCCTGTGCAGCGCGCCCTTCATCGCCCTGCGCGAGTACCGCGACCGCATGGGCGACGCCATCGAGGCCATCGAGGGGAGCGCGGCATGGGCGGAACCGGGCGGCATCGTCAGTTGCGCGGCCTACGTGCAGTTGCGTGACGAGATCCTGAACCAGATCCGCGACGCCATGCCCCTGGACGGGGTCCTGCTCGGCCTGCACGGCGCCATGGTGGCCCAGGGCATCGAGGACTGCGAAGGCGATCTGCTGTCGGAGGTGCGCGGGATCGTCGGCGGCGAGACGGTGGTCGGCGCCACCTTCGACCCCCACAGCCACTTTACGCGCCGCTGCGCGGAGGCTCTGGACGTGGCCATCACCTTCAAGGAGTTCCCGCACACCGACGTCATGGAGCGCGCCCGGGAACTGGTCGAAATCGTCGCCCGCGCGGTGCGGGGGGAAGTGAGGCCGCGGATCTCCCTGTTCGACTGCCGGATGATCGACGTGTTTCCGACCACGGAGGCATCGACCCGGGCATTCGTCGACCGGCTCTCGGCGCTGGAGCGCGACCTCCCCCACGTCCTGTCCATCTCCATGGTGCACGGATTCCTCGCGGGGGACGTCCCGGAGATGGGGACGAAAGTCATCGTCGTCACCGACAACGCCCCGCAGGAAGGCCGCATCCTGGCGCGCAAGCTCGGACTGGAGCTGTATGCGATGCGGGGCAAGACGAGGATGAAGATGCTGGCGCCGTCCGAAGCCCTCGACCGGCTCGACACCCAGTCCGGCAACGGCCCGCTGGTGATCGCGGACGTATGGGACAATCCCGGCGGGGGCATGGCGGGAGACTCGACCGTGATCCTGCGCGAGATCGTCGACCGGTGCATCGGCGGCGCCGCGGTCGCGGGCATCTGGGACCCCATCGCCGTGCAGTTCTGTTTCGCCGCCGGTGCGGGCGCGCGCATCCCGCTTCGCTTCGGCGCCAAGTCCGGTCCGGGCCTCGGGGAACCGGTGGACGCGAACGTGACGGTCTCCGGCCTGTGCGAGAACGGCTTCATGCGCTTCGGCGGATCCATCGCGAGGCTCGGAAGGTGCGCGGCGATCCGGCTCGACGAGGACATCGAGGTCGTCCTCTGCGAGAACCGGGTGCAGGCCTACACCCCGGACATCTTCTCCTGCGTCGGAATCGATCCGTCCAGCAAGTCCCTGCTGGTGGTCAAGTCCACCAACCACTTTCGAGCGGCCTTCTCGGCGCTGACTGATCGCGTGCTGTACGTCGACAGCGGCGCGCCGTATCCGCACGACCCGCGCACCACGCCTTACGAGAAACTCGAACGCGGCATCTGGCCCATCGTCGCCTCTCCCGCCCACGAGTTCTGAGATCGCCGCCCCGGGAGAAAACCGTGGAACCGCGCTACGCCATCGACCGTACGGACGAGATCCTGTCGCCGGGGCTGGTCGTCTTCGAGGAAATCGTGCGCGAGAACGTCGCGCTCATGAAGGCCATCGCCGGAGCGGACGGGCGGCTTCGGCCGCACTGCAAGACCCACAAGATGATCGACGTGGTCCGGTTGAAGGTGGGCATGGGCATCGTCAAGCACAAGTGCGCGACGTTCGCCGAGGCGGAAATGCTCGCGGCCGGCGGAGCCCGCGACGTGTTTCTCGCCTACAACCTGGTGGGACCGAACATCGACCGCGCGGTGCGCTACCGGCAACGTTTCCCCGAGGTGCGGTTCTCCGTGGCCGCGGACCACCCCGGACCGGTGGAGGCGCTCAACGACGCCATGGCGCGCGCGGGAACCGATATACACGTGTTCGTCGACATCGACACGGGCCTGGGGCGGACCGGTCTGGCGCCGGGCCCCGAGGCCCAAAAGCTGTATGCGCAGATCGACCGGGCGAGCCATCTGAAGCCGGCCGGGCTGCACGTCTACGACGGGCAGAACCATCAGACCGGCGTGGACGAGCGGTTGCGCGCGGTGGAGGAATGCTGGAACGCGGTGCAGGCGCTTCGCGACAAGCTGGAGTCGTCTTCCCTGGCCGTTCCCGCGATCGTCGCGGGGGGCACCGGCACGTTCCCTCTCTATGCCCGCAAGGACGATCCCTCCCTGGAGTTGAGTCCGGGCACGTGCGTTCTGCATGACGACGGCTACGCGCGGAAGTTCCCGGAAATGGGGTTCGTTCCCGCGGCCCTCATCCTGACCCGTGTCGTCAGCCGGCCCGCGCCCGACCTGGTAACCTTCGATCTCGGCTCCAAGGCCTGCGCCTCCGATCCCCCGGCCGGCAGCCGGCTGCGTTTCCCAGCCATTGCGGACGCCAGGGCGGTGATACACAACGAAGAGCACCTCGTGATCGAAACCGCGCAGGCGTCCCGCTACCGGCCCGGCGACGTCGAGCTGGCGATCCCCACCCACATCTGCCCGACCTCCGCCCTGTACCCGTACGCCTCGGTGGTGAGCGAAGGCCGGGTCCGGGGACGGTGGGAGGTCACCGCACGCGACCGTATGTTGACCCTGTGAACCCGTGTTGTTGGAGAAACCCGCTCACGTAGCCGTCGAAGGTAGCCGGGTCTTCGAGGCAGCAAGCGTGACCGGTGCCCGGCACCACCCGGTGGACCGCGCCTGCGATCCTGCCGGCCATGAACTCGCTGCCGCGCCGGGAGTTGTCGAACTCGCCGTTGATCACCAGCACCGGCATGCGTAACTCCGCCAGCCGGTCGGTCTGGTTGCGGTTCTGCAGCGCCTTGAAGATTTCGACGATGGCCGGGCCGCTGAGCCGGGGGTCCCAGTCGGTGAAACGGTCGAGCAGATAGCGGCCAAGGCGGCTTGCGGCGAACTCCGGCGCCACCAGGGCCTCCAGATGCTCCTCGTGGAAACCGGGGACCCCCCGTGAGTAGCCTTCGATGCGGTGCTGGTACACGCCTGACGGCCGGCTGCTGCATCCCACCATGATGAGCGCCTTGAACATCTCGGGGTGGTCCAGCCCCATCTGCAATACCATGACGCCGCCCACGCTGATGCCCGCAGCAATGGCTTCGTCGGCCCCTTCCTGCCTGCACACCGCCACCACTTCCTCCGCCATCTCCGCCATGGAGGTCGGGGTCTCGGGCTTGTCGGAGTGGCCGTAGCCGCGGATGTCCACGTTGATGACCTTGAAGCGGGTGGAAAAGTGCGCCGCCTGGTACATCCACAGCCGCCGGTCGAAGGGATTGGCGTGGACCAGCACCAGCGGGAAGCCCTCCCCCGACACGTCGTAGTGGATGCGGACGCCGTTGACCGTACAGTAGGGCACCCGCACTGGATAGAACGCACCCGGCCACACGTCAACTGAAAGGGCCCGGAGTGACGGTGTCGGATGGTGCGTTACGCCAAGAAAGGATGGGATCAAGCCGTGAGGCGCGTACGCCCCACGGCTTGGTGGTTACGGAGGGCGCCCGAGCGCCCGTTATGACGGTATGAACCGAACCGCCGGCGACGGGCGTCCCGATGGCGCTAGCGGCGTCCGCCGAAGTCGCGGCGCTGGGGCCGGGCCTCGTTGACGGTGATGGTGCGTCCTCCGAGGTCGGTCTCGTTGAGGGCGTTGACCGCGGCCTCGGCCTCGTCCGAAGTGCCCATCTCCACGAAGCCGAAGCCGCGGGAGCGGCCGGTGAACTTGTCGATGATCACCTGAGCGGACTCGACGGTGCCGTGCGCCGAAAAGATTTCCTCAAGCTGCATGTCCGTGGTCGAGTACGGCAACCCGCCGATGTAGAGTCTCCTGCCTTCCATGTGCTCTCCTCCTGAAACGTTATGGCCATACACCCTGGGCGCGAACGGCAAAAGGAGTCGAACACGGCACGATTCTTTTCTGAACCACGATCTCGGTCGGTGTCCTTCGCGTAGGCTTCGCAAGGTGAGACTTACGATGGTCTGTCCCCATGGGACACCACTATCGTAGCCCTTCGGTGCGGGGGCGTCAAGCGGCGGAAGGGGTATCCCCCTTCCGCCGCTCCGGGCTCAGATCTTGTAGAAGTTCCGCGCGTTGTCGCCCAGGATCGCCTGCTTCTGCTCGTCGGTCAGCTCTTCCCGGTCGCGTATCTCGTCGATTTCTTCCATGCAGTTGTCCATGGTGATTTCGTGCGGGAAGTCGGAGCAGAACATGAAGACCTCGTGGCCGATGCGGTTGACGCAGTAGACCAGCACGTCCTCGTTGCCCTCGCAGCCGACGAAGACCTTTCCGCTGCGGAAGTACTCGATGGGGTCTTTCTTGAGCTGCAGGCCGCCGTACTCCACCTCGCGGTTCAGCCGGTCGAGCACCAGCGGGATCCACGCCGTGCCGCCTTCGAGAAACCCCACCCGCAGGTTGGGGAAGCGGTCGAAGACGCCCTCCGACATCATCCCGGTCATGTGGATGGCCAGCGGGAACGGCATGCCCAGCGCGCGTGTGGCCGGAAACACCTTGAACGAGTTGAAGCCCAGGTCGCCGTAGCAGCCTCCGTGCACGGCCAGGGCGCAGTCGAGCTTTTCCGCCTCCTCGTAGAGCGGGTTGAACTCGTCGGAGCCGTAGTGCCGGTCGAGGCCGTTGGAGGGAAGCATGGCGCACACCATGCCTAGGTCCTTGACCGCGCGGCGCAGCTCCTTCACCGCCGCCTTCACGTCCTGCACCGGGATCAGCGCGACCCCCTTGAAGCGGTCGCTCACCTTGATGTACTTGTCGGCAAACCAGTCGTTGTAGGCCCGAGCGTAGGCCGCCGCCCACTCGGGGAAGTGCACCTGGCCGTAGGAAAGGCCGGCGGTGGGATAGAGGACCGAGGACTCGATCCCGGTCTTGGCGAGGAACTCCAGCCAGCGCTCCGGCCCCACCGAGGCGTCGAATATCCCCTCCGGCTCGATGTGGCGGCTCCTGGGAGTGTGGAACTTGTCCAGACTCGGCAGCATCTGGCGGAAGCTCAGGCTGCCCCGCCCCAGGTACTTCTGGTCGATGTGCTCGTTGATCTCGTTCTCGCGCTCCATGATATGCCCGTCGGCATCTACAAAGGCTTGGCCCATTTTCTTCTCCCCCTTTCCTTTCCCGGAATGCGCCCCTTGTTGTCACGGTTGGACTGACGGCGCCGTCGCATGCGACGGACGTTGCAGGGTACTACATTAGTCGTTCGGCAATTCTCCTGTCAATGGAATTCAAGCGCGGGAAAGGCGCGTTGACGCCCGCTTCCCGGACCCGTAGACTTCGGGCTTCATGGCTGGGTTCAGGTCGCTATTCGGGTTGTCGCTGCTCAGTGCCGGGCTCATTGCCGCCCCCTTCCTCTGGCCGCCCCTCTTCCCTCTGACTTGGTTCGTCCCGGTCCCGCTGCTCACGGCGCTGGAAAGGGCCCGCCACTGGCGCCACGCGCTCCTGGCCGGGGCGCTCACCGGGTTCTTCACCATCGCCCTGGGCTTTCACTGGCTGGTCTACACCATCCACGTGTTCGGCGGCGTCAACTACGCGCTGGCCCTGGCGATTTTCCTCCTGTTCGTGGTCTATTCGGCCATCCCGTTCGTGGCGTTCGCGGGGCTGGTGCGCCTGTGCGGGACCGGGCCCCTGGGGCTCTTTCCCCCGGCGTTCTGGGTCGCCGTCGAGTTCTGGTTCCCCAACCTCTTTCCCTGGTATCTCGCCACCAGCCAGACCGCGTTCCCCTCCCTCAACCAGTCGGCGGACCTGACGGGCCACTACGGCACCACCTTCGTGCTGCTGTGGGCCGGCACCGCCCTCTACAAGCTCCTTCGCGCGCGGCGAGGTGAAGGGACCGCGCGGTCGGCGGCCCTTGCCGCCGCGGGCGCAGGCGCGGTCCTCCTGGCGGCCCTGGCGTACGGGCAGGTGCGGCTGGAGCAGGTCGCCGCCGCGGCGGGAACGGCCCGAAAGCTAGACGTGGCGGTGGTGCAGGGGAACATCGACATCGAGCGCAAGGGCAAGGCCGCGTTCCTCAAGACCAACCAAGAGACCTACAAGAGCCTCTCCGCGGCACACGCCGGTGCGGACCTGGTGCTCTGGCCCGAGTCCGCCATGGAGCAGTGGCTGCCGGAGAACGCGGGGAGGGTGCCGCCGACGTTGCTGCCGCGGCGCCACCCGCACATGATCTTCGGCGCCCTCAGCTACCGGCGCGGACCCGGCAACCGCGTCCGCCGGTACAACAGCGTGTTTGCGGTGGATTCCACGGGGGCGGTGCTGGGCCGGTACCACAAGCGGGTGCTGCTGGCCTTCGGCGAATACGTCCCGTTGGCCTGGCTCATCGGCGGGATTCCGGGCGTGGCGTCCATCGGGGACGGCTTCACCCCGGGCGGGATCGAGAGCGCCATCGCCCTGCCGGGAGGCACGCAAGTGGCCCCGGATCATCTGGTCCTTGAGCACGGGCTCCGAAGCCTGCCGCCAAGCGCACGCGTGGCCCCGCTCATCTGCTACGAGGACCTGATGCCGGCGCTGTCGCGCCGCTTCGTCCGGGACCACCGCGCCAACCTGCTGGTGAACCTCACCAACGACGCCTGGTACGGCCGCACCGCGGCGCCGTGGCAGCACGCGCGGCTGGCGCGGTGGCGCGCCCTCGAAACCCGCCGCGCCCTGGTGCGCGCCACCAACACCGGGGTCACCACGGTCATCGATCCCGCCGGCCGGATGTCCGAGCCGCTGCCGCTGTTCTCCGAGGGGGTGCTGAAAGCGTCGGTGCCGTTGATGGAGATGGAGACCGTGTACGTGCGCTACGGCGACTGGTTCGCCTGGCTGATGACGCTGGCCACCCTCGTTGCCGTCGCGGTCAGAGGGTTGGCCTTCAGGGGCAGGTTTCAGACCCGCCCGTGACCGACACCCGGGGTCAAGGGAGGCGGAAGCCGGCGAGGGCTTCAAGCATGTCGTCCACGTTGTCGGCGATGAGCAGCTTGTCGCGGTGCTTCTGCTTCAGGAAACCCTGGTCCACCGCGTGGTCGAGGAAGCGGATGAGGTGACCGTAGTAGTCCCGGACGTTCAGGACGCCGCACGGCTTGGCGTGTATCTTGAGCTGCAGCCACGTGATCATCTCCGCCAGCTCCTCCAGCGTGCCGTAGCCTCCCGGAAGCGCGATGAAACCGTCCGACAGCCGCGCCATCAGGGCCTTGCGCTCGTGCATGGTGCCCACCACCTTCAGCTCGGTGAGACCGGTGTGCACGACCTCGTCCATCACCAGGGCCTCGGGGATGATGCCGATGACCTCGCCGCCCTCCTCCAGCGCCGCGTCGGCCACGCAGCCCATCAGCCCGATGGAGGCGGCGCCGTAGACCACCCCGATGCCGCGCCGCGCCAGCTCGCGGCCCAGCGACTCCGCGGTCCGGGCGTACTCGTCCAGCGCGCCGCTGCTGGACCCCGAAAAGACACAGATACGTTTCATTCAAGCTCCCGCGCGTTCATCCTTCGTTGGAGACCAGCCTGAGCCCCACGATGCCGGCCACGATGAGGCCGATGCACAGCAGCCGCAACGCCTCCCGGGACTCGCCGAACAGGATCATCCCCAGGATCACCGCGCCCACCGCGCCGATGCCGGTCCACACCGCGTAGGCCGTTCCCACCGGCAGGGTCTTCACCGCCTGCGACAGGAAGTAGAAGCTCACCGCCATGGCCGCGACCGTCAGGAGGCTCGGCCACGGCCGGGAGAAACCCGCGGTGTACTTGAGGCCGATGACCCACACGACTTCGAACACGCCGGCGATGCACAGGTACGTCCAGCCCATTTGTTTCCCCCGCCCTCCCCTCCTGGATTCCGGCTTTCGCCGGAATGACGGATGGGGGCCTGAGCAGCATTTCCGCGCCAATGACGGTTCCCGGGCCCGAACTTCCCGGGCCCGAACCGGGGATTCCCGGGCCGAAACCGAGGTTCCCGGTTCGGAACAGGGTTCCCGATCCGAAACCGGGATTGCCTCTCGTCCGGATAGTACCAATAATACGCGGGTGATTCCCAATTCCGCCCGGCACTCCGAGCACTGCCGCGACTGCAAGACCCGGCTGCACGAGCTGCTGACCACGCTCTATCCGGATGCGTGCCGCAAGGACCACTCGTTTCCCTGGCCCAGCAGCCCGTATGCGTACCGCGGGACCGCCATCGGAGAGGTGCTGCAACGCATCTTCGACGGACTGCGGGACCACCGGGGCTACGGGGACTTCATACGAACGCCGCGAATGCCGCCGTGCGACTACTACATGGACTATATAGCAAGCCCCGGATTCATTCTGGAATTCGACGAGCGCCAGCACTTCACCCGGCCCCGCGCCGTCGCCCTGCGCCTCTATCCGGCGGATCTCCGGATGGGCTTCTCCACCTTGGAATGGCGCCGCCTGTGCGAGGTCCTGGACGCGGACGACCCGGACCCTCCCGACCGGGACGAGCGCCGGGCCTGGTACGACTGCCTGAGGGATCTGTTGCCCGCCGTCCATGGGCTCGGCCCAACCGTCCGCCTCTACGAGGGCGCCCTGCGCTGGTGCGAGCTGCGGGCGGATTCGGCCCAGGACGTGGACAGGTTCAAGTCTTTCCTCGAAGGAAGCCCCATAGTATAGAGGTCGGCAATCGGTGGAAGAAACGGAAGGAGTGAAGCGTGGCGGGAGACAACGACGCCGGCAGGCTCAAGGCACAGGACCTCATCCGGGAGATCAAGCGGGCGGGCATCCGGTTCATCGTGGCGCTGCCGGACCGCACCACCAGCGAGCATGTGCTGAAGGCGATGATCAAGGACCCCGACTTCCAGGTGGTGCAGGTGTGCAAGGAGGACGAAGGCGTGTCCATCTGCAGCGGGCTCTACGCCGCCGGGCACCGCTCGCTGCTGCTGATGCAGTACACGGGGCTGCTGGACTCCATCAACGCGGTGCGCGGCGTGGCCGTGCAGGGGAAGAACCCGGTGTGCATGATGGTGGGGATGCTCCAGAAGGAGCCCGGCGTCCCGCCCACCCAGTCCAAGCGCTACGGCCTGCGCATCGTCGAGCCGATCCTGGACGCCATGCAGATCGAGCACGCCAACATCGAAGCGCCCGGCACGGAAGACCAGGTCGTGCCCATGGTGGAAGCGGCCTATGCGGAGCAGCGGCCGGTGGCCATGCTCATCGGACGGGAGCCGATCTGATCATGATGAAACGCGACGAAATGCTCAAGGTGCTGGCGCGCCACCGGACCGACGAGATCGTGGTGGCGGTGTACAAGGCGGCCCAGGACTGGATCCACATCGCGCCGTCCGACCTCAACTACACCTTCACCGGCGCCATGGGACAGGGCTCGTCCCACGCCCTGGGCCTGGCCCTGGGGCGGCCGGACAAGCGGGTGGTGGTGCTGGACGGCGACGGCAGCCTGCTGATGAACCTCGGCACCCTGGTCACCATCGCCAACGCCGCGCCGAAGAACTTCGTGCACTGCGTGTGCGAGAACGGCACCTACGAGACCAACGGCGCCGTACCGATCCCGATCCACGGCGGCTTCACCTTCACCGGCATGGCCAAGGAAGCCGGCTACGCCAACACCTACACCTTCGACAACCTGGAGGACTGGGACAAGAATCTCGACACCCTCCTCAAGGAGGACGGCCCCATCCTGGTGGACCTCAAGGTGGAGCCCGGAGAAGACTACCCGGAGAATTTTCCCCGCCTCTACAACACCGAGTACCGGGACCGCTTCCGCAAGGTGCTGGCGGAGTCGTAACGGATCACTGGCGGCGAGGACCGCCACCGGTAGGGGCGACCGCGGGTCGCCCCTACAACCGTCATTCCGGGCCCCGGGTCAAGCCCGGGGTAAACTTGACCCGGAATCCAGGGGCGGTGGCGGGGCGGCCTCCGGATTGATGACGTCCACCGGGGCGCCCTCGATGAAGCGGATGACGTTGGTGAACGCCGCTTGGTAGCGCTGGTGCAGGATGCGGTCCACGGCGTAACCGCGATGCGAGGCCAGGATGACGTTGTCGAAGCCGCGTAGCGGATGGTCCGGTGGCAGCGGCTCCTCGTCGTAGACGTCGAGGCCGACGCCCGCAGGATGCCCCTGCCGGAGCGACTCGACCAACGCTTCCTCCGAGATGATCGGGCCGCGGGCCGTGTTGATGAGCAGCGCGCCGGGCTTCATGCGCTGGAATTCCCGGCGGCCGATGAGTCCACGGGTCTCGGCGTTCAGCCGGCAGTGCACCGAGACGATGTCCGATTCCTCCAGCAGCGTATCGAGGGAGACCCGCCGCGCTCCCGCCTCCGCGGCCCGTTCGTCCGTCAGGGTCTTGCCCGCGGCCAACAGGTTCATGTCCATGGCCCGTGCGATGCGGGCCACCCTGGCGCCGATCCGGCCGAGGCCGATGACCCCCAGGGTCCTCCCCTCCAGCAGCATGCCCACCGCCGGCGGCCAAGCGCCCTCGCGCATGCCCTGGCTCACCGACGGGATCTGCCTTGCCAGCGCCGTCAGCAACGCAATCGTCAGCTCCACGGTGGAGGCGCCGGAGTCGTTGGGCGTGCACGACACCACGATGCCGCGGCGGGTGGCCTCGGCCAAATCCAGGTGCGGTATGCCGCGGCCGATCTGCGAGATGAACCGGAGCGAAGGCGCCAGCCCGAACTCCCGTTGCCGGAACGGCGAGCGCTCGCGCATGAGCACCACCGCGTGGGCGTCGCCCACGGCCTCGGACCATTCGTCATCGGTGGTGAGCTTGTGCTCCACCACCTTGACGTCGGCCAACCCCGCAGCTTCCCGGTAGGCCGGAACCCCGGTGCAGAATCTCTCGTAGTCGTCCAGCACCACCACGCGAAAGCGATCGTCTGACATGGCACCTCCTGTCCCGGAACACGCGGCCCCGGTTCCGTTTTCCTACCCTCAATATACCCGATAAGCTAACCCCCGACCCGTTACCTGATACCGGAGGAATTCCATGACCCAGTTGACCGAAGAGAAGTGCGTGGCGTGCCGGGCGGATGCCCCGGTGGTGACCGAAGAGGAGGTCGGCGTGCTGAAGCCGCAGACGCCGGAATGGGCAATGATCGAGGAGGACGGCATCCCCAAGCTGGACCGGCTCTTCAAGTTCGGGAACTTCGCCCAGGCGCTGGCCTTCACCGCGGCGGTGGGGGACATCGCGGAGGCGGAGGGCCACCACCCGAGGATCGTCACCGAATGGGGCCGCGTCCGCGTCACCTGGTGGACCCACAAGATTCGCAATCTCCACCGCAACGACTTCATCATGGCCGCCAAGACCGACCGGGTCTACGGCGCCCCCCCGCGTTGATTGACACGCGGCAACGTCTTGCCGTATTCACAATTCCAGCGGCTTGTGACACAGGATCGCCGGCGACTGCGGGGCCGCTACAACCCCAACCTTGGAGGTACACGCATATGGCTGCCTATCCCGTTGTGGATTCCGACTCGCACATCCGCGAAACCATCGACGACTACCGCTCGCGCATACCCGAGCAGTACCATCGCATCCGCCAGGGGCTGTTTCCCAGCGACACCTGGGACCGCTTTCTCGGACGCATGGGCAAGATGACCATCGGCACCGACGGGTATGTGAAGGACATGGATGTCGAGGGCATCGACCTCACCGTCATCTACCCGACCATGGGGCTGAGCCTCTGCCTCGTCCCTCAGAGCGATCTTTCGGTAGCGCTGGCGCGGGCGTGGAACGACTACATCGGCGAGATCCAGCAGCAGAACCCGCGCCTGAAGGGCATCGCCACCGTATCCCTGAAGAACATTCCGGCGGCGGTGGAGGAGCTGAACCGGGCCGTCAACAAGTGGCGCCACCCCGGCGTGATGATCCACACCCACGGCCACAAGAAGAACCTCGGCGCCGAGGAGTTCTGGCCCATCTACGCCGAGGCCGAGCGGCTGGGGGTCCCGGTCTGCTTCCACGGCAACTCCTGGGGCGCGGAGGGACAGGAGCGCTGGGAGAGCTTTCTCCAGGCCCACACCGTGAGCTTCTCCTTCGAGATCATGCAGGCGTTCCTCGGCCTCGTGACCTGCGGAGCGATGGAGCGCTTCCCCAATCTGAAGCTGGGTTTCTTCGAGGCCGGGTGCGGCTGGCTCCCCTACTGGCTCGACCGCATCGACGAGCACTACGAGCGGCGTAGCGAGGAAGCGCCGCTGCTCAAGGCCAAGCCCAGCGAGTACGTCGCCAGCGGCCGGGTGTACGTGAGCTTCGACCCGGACGACGCCATGCTGCCCTACTGCATGGACCGCTTCGGCGATGACATGTGGCTGTTCGCCGCCGACTACCCGCACTGGGACACCATCTGGCCCAACGCCACCAAGGAGGTCCGCGAACGGACCGACATTTCCGAGGATCAGAAGCGGAAGGTCTTCTTCGACAACTCCAACCGCTTCTACTCGCTGGGGCTGGAAGCGTAGCCACTCCGTGCGCGCCGCCGCGACATGGCTTGCCGCCGCCCTGCTCCTGGGCGGCTGCGCCACCGTCCAGGGACCCGCCTTCGACGGATGGACGAAGCCCGAGGCCGGTGTCGGCCTCGTGTACCTGTACCGCCCGTGGTCTTTCGTGGGCGGCCTTCTTCCGGTGCGCGTCTACGTGGACGGTGAGCGGAAGGCGGACCTCGATAACGGCACCCACCAGGTTCACGAACTGCCGCCCGGCAAGCACACGATCCTGACGGAAATGGGCAGCCTCCCGATCACGACCGAGAAGATCACCATCGACGTGGAGGTCAAGGCGCGCTCGGTCCTCTACGCGCGGTTCAAGGCCCACAGGAAGGACGTCGGGGGCGGCACCGCGGTGCGTCTCATCGAGTTGACGGTGGTGAACGAGGACACCGCCCGAAGGGAGATACCGGACACCAAGCGCTCCGAGTAGGGGGCTGTTCGAGTAGGCGAGCGCCTACATCCCAAGCTCCTCTGCCACGGCCTGCTCGACCACGGTGCCCTTGAAGAAGTCCGGGTTGTTGCGGGTGTGCAGGCGGGCGGCGTTGGTGAAGGTGAACTCGCGGAAGTCCTGCTCGGTCACGTGGCCCTTCTCCACCATTTCGTAGGCTTCCGGGATCACCTCCTTGAAGTCGGGAACGTCGAAGTGGGTGAAGTCGGAGCTGAAAATCGGCTGTAGGCGCACGCCCATGCGCGGATCGAACGCCCACATGGTGGCGCGGTCGTCGGCCTCGCAGCCGAAGAAGAAGTTGTTGGCGAACACCGCCTCGACGTCCTCCTCGGAGTCGATCCCCGCGGCCTCGAAGTCGTCCACCACGTGATCGGGGTTCGCCAGCTCCTCCAGGCTGCAGTTGGGCCGGAAGGCGTCCAGGTTGTCCATGAGGGCTCCGGCGTTGGCCTTGAGCCTCTCGTCCCCGTAGCGGTCGATGAACCCCTTCAACTCTTCGACGTCGGTGGCGTCCGGGTATTGCAGCCCGGCGCGGCGGCGCTTCTCCCAGTGCTCTATCAGGTCGAAGCACATCTGGCAGGCCCAGCTTATGCCGCCTTCCATGAACCCGAAGTTGAGGCTCGGGTAGCGGTTCACGAGGCCGCCCAGGAAGACGCCGCGGGCGAAGGCGTGGTTCGACTCGGCGAAGTGGCCGACGTGGTTGTAGGTGAAGTTGGTGATGGAGGCGCGGTCGTGCCATCGGCCGCTGCCCGAGTGCTGGGTCACCGCCACCCCCAGCTCGACGCACCTCTGCCACACCGGCTCGTAGTCGTAGGGGCTGTCCAGGGCGATGTTGTCGCAGTACCAGGCGGCCTTGCCCGGATCGATGCCCTCGGCCGCGCCCGGGATCTTCCGCTCCTGGTTGCCCCGCAGCATGATCGCCCGGTAGCCGCGCTGCACCACCGCGTATTCCATCTCCTCCAGGGCGTCTTCCGGCCTGTGGCAGGGGATGATGGCCACCGGCGCGAACCTTTCGGCGTACGGCGCGAACATGTCCCACGTCATCATGTTGTAGGCGCGGACGCCGGCCCGGTGCAGGTCGTCGTCCTGGATGCCGTTGACGCTCAGCCCGAAGCTCGGATAGATCATTGCGAAGTCGATGCCCAGCTCGGGCAGCCGCTCGTTCAGAAGGGCCGGCAGCAGCCCGGTGGCCTTGTCGAGCGTGTCCGCGGTGACGCCCCACCAGATGGTGCGGCGCATGCGGTGGTGCTGGCGTTCCGCCGCGGTCGCCCGGTACCACCCCTGGTTCCGGCGCCACAGCGCGCGGATCTTGTCCACCGCCCCGGCGCCGCCGGCCTCGCTCAGGTATTCGAGAAAGACCGGAATCGGCTCGATCCAGTGGCCGTCGCCGTCGATCACCGGGTGCTTCAGCCCGTCATGTATCGCTGCCGCTCGATTTTCCATGGTTACAGCTCCTCTCGCGCATGGCTGCAAGCTTGCGCCCTTCGACTTCGCTTCGCTACGCTCACGACGAACGGTTGTGAAGGACTTTTCACCGTTCGTCCCGAGCATGTCAAGGGTTACCCGGAGGCGGGCAGGGCGGCGTCCAGCGCGGGGCGCAGGAGTTCGGCCTGCCAGCGCAGCAACCCGCCGCTCTCCATGACCTCTTCAAGGGTCCTGCAACGCTGCTGGACGATGGCCTCCAGGGCGGCCTTGGGCGCCAGCGTCGAAGGGGCGATCTCCAGGTCGCCGGCGAGCCGGGCGCATTCGCCGCGCAGCGCGGCGAGCCGTTGCGGGTCGGCGGGCGGCGAGTTCACGCTTACGGGCGCGCTGCGGCCCGGCCACTCCGCCGGGGTCATCGCCGCGGCCCGGGCGATGGCCTTCTCCAGCGTCCTCCGCCACGAGCCGACGAAGTTGCGCGGCAGCTTCGGTCCCCGGTCCAGGGGCTCGTCCGGATGCGCTTCCACCCATTGGACCAGCTCCAGCAGTTGCCGGTTGCCGAGCACCTTGAACGTCGGACGGTCGGAGCGCCGGGCGCGCGTGTCGCGCCAGCGCCAGATCTCCCTCAGGTAGGCCAGTTGGCGGGGGGTCAGCCGCCCCGCTCCCTTGATGCGCCAAGCGTCGCCCGGTTCCTCCGGGCGGTCGCGCCCGGCGGCCTCCGCCATGGCGCGGCAGCTCTCCCGGTGCCACTCCACCCGGCCGCGCTCGCGCAGCTCGCCGTGCAGGCACTCGGCCAGTTCCTCCAGGTGGCGCGTGTCGTTGACGGCGTAGCGCAACTGCGTTTCGCTGAGCGGGCGGCGCGACCAGTCCGATTTCTGCGAGCCCTTGGTCATGGTGACGCCGAAGAACCTCTCGACGAGGGCCGCCAGCCCGATCTGCTCCATGCCGAGCAACTGCGCGGCGATCATGGTGTCGAACACCTCGCCGCGCGGACGGAAGCCCTGCCACGCCCGCAGCATGCGCAGGTCGTAGTTGCCGCCGTGCACGATCAGCCGTTTCCGGGCCAGGACCTCGATGAAGCCGCCGAAGTCCAGATCGAAAAACGGATCGACGACGAAATGCCCGTCTCCGACCGAGAGCTGGACCAGGCAAACCTTCTCGAAGTAGCTGTGGAGGCTGTCGGCCTCGATGTCCACCGCTGCCGACGCGCCCTCGCCGACGCACCGGACCAGGTGCTCCAGGGTGGCGGAGTTGCAGACGTAGAGGTAGTCATCCACGACCGGTGTGCTCGATGCGGCGTACTCGATGACTCGATTCCTTCCAGCGCCGGGAACCTGCCGGGCGTTCCGAACGGTTGTCGTCATGGACCGGCCGCGGCGAAGGCCTTCCTGCCGGCGTAGCGGGCGCGGCGGCCCAGCTCCTGCTCGATGCGCAGGAGCTGGTTGTACTTGGCGGTGCGCTCGCCGCGGCAGGGGGCGCCGGTCTTGATCTGGCCGGCGCCGGTGGCCACTGCCAGGTCGGCGATGGTGGTGTCCTCGGTCTCGCCCGAGCGGTGGGAGACGACCGTGGTGTAGCCGGCGGCACGGGCCATCCGCATGGCATCGAGGGTCTCGCTCAGGGTGCCGATCTGGTTGAGCTTCACCAGGATGGAGTTGGCGACGCCGCGCCGGATCCCTTCCAGCAGACGCATGGGGTTGGTGACGAACAGGTCGTCGCCGACGAGCTGCACCTTCTTCCCCAGGGCGGCGGTGAGCATCTCCCAGCCTTCCCAGTCGTCCTCGCCCAGGGCGTCCTCCAGGGAGACGATGGGATAGTCGCGCACCCACCTCTCGTAGAGGCCGACCAGCTCGGCGGCGCTCATCTTCGCGCCGCCGGACTTCCGGAAGACGTAGGAGCCGGCGTCGTGAAACTCGCTGGCGGCCACGTCAAGGCCCAGGGCCACCTCGGCGCCGGTCTTGTAGCCCGCCTTGACCACGGCCTCTAGCAGCAGCTCGATGGCCTCCTCGTTGCTCTCGAGGCGGGGCGCGAAACCGCCCTCGTCGCCCACGCCGGTGCCGTAGCCCTTGCCGGTCAACACGCCTTTCAGGGCGCCGTAGATCTCGGCGCCGGCCCTCAAGGCTTCGGCGAACGAGCCCAGGCCCCAGGGGATCACCATGAACTCCTGGACATCGACGTTGTTGTCGGCGTGGGCGCCGCCGTTGAGGACGTTGAGCATCGGCACCGGCAGGGTGCGCGCCTCGGCTCCGCCCAAGTGCCGGTAGAGGGGCACTTGGTCGGCTGCGGCCTGGGCATGGGCCGCGGCCAGGGACACGCCGAGAATCGCGTTGGCGCCCAGACGCCCCTTGTCGGGGGTGCGGTCCAGGTCGAGCATGCGCCGGTCCAGCCACGCCTGGTCCCTGGCGTCCAGCCCCACCACCCGCCGCGCCAGGTTGCGCTTGACGTGTCCCACGGCGCGCAGCACGCCCTTGCCCATGAAGCGGGCGCCGCCGTCCCGCAACTCGACGGCCTCGTGCTCGCCGGTCGAAGCCCCCGAAGGCACGGTGGCCCGGCCGCGGGCGCCGTTGGTCAGCACCACCTCCACCTCGACGGTGGGATTGCCCCGCGAATCCAGCACTTCCCGCGCCGCGACACCCTTGATCTTCATCACGCCCTCCGGTCCGTACCCCGTCCGTCTCCCCTTCGTAGCAGATTTGTCCGAAACCCGCCCCCGCTCGCACCGCGTCCGGTCGGAGTGACTTGCACTCCGGGTCTTGATCACCCATGATGGTCTTGTCACATGACCCTGCCGAAGAAACTGTCCCGGCACGTCGTCAACTATGGCCTGACCGCCGCGCTGGCGCTGATGCTGTTCTTCCTCGTATTCGGCGAGTGGGGCTTGGTGCATTACCGGCGGCTGGCGGAAGAGCGGAGGCTGCTGGAGGAGCGGTCCCAGGCGCTGCAACGGGAGAACGAGCTGCTGCGGGAGAAGATCTACCGCATCAGCAACGACGACCGTTACCTGGAGAAGCTCGCGCGGGAGGAATTGGGCCTCGTCAGGAAAGGCGAGATCATCTACCTCTTCCCGGCGGGAGGCGTGAAGAAGACCGGAGCGGAGACGGCTTCCCGGTCAGGCCCCCAGGATTGACATCACCCCAGGATTGACATCATTTTCCCGATCCCCTATGAGGGTGGGTCAAGAGCGGGCGTAATTCAGCGGTAGAATGCCAGCTTCCCAAGCTGGACGTCGCCGGTTCGATCCCGGTCGCCCGCTCCAATCCCCGCACCCGGCAAACTCTCGGCCACACCTCCACCTACGCCGCGCCCGTCAGCCGGTCGCCGGCCAGGGCGTGAACCATCCGGCCCACCGAGATGGCGCCCACGGTCTTGCCCTTGACGTCCACCACCGCGGCCTTGTCGTTGGGCGACGCCACCACCACCGGCAACGCCTCCTCCAGCAGCATCTCCGAGGGAACCGAACAGTCCCTGGCCGCCGGCGCCTGCGCGCGGGGCTGCGTGGGCTCCATGATGGAGCCCACCCGGATGACCCGGCCGCGGTTGATGTTGCGGGTGAAGTTGGAGATGTAGTCGTCGCTGGGCTGCAGCACGATCTCCTGGGAATCGCCGTTCTGCACCACCTCGCCGTCCCGCAGGATGGCGATGCGGTCGCCCAGGGTGATGGCCTCGTCGAGGTCGTGGGTGACGAACAGGATGGTCCGGTGCAGCTCCCGCTGCAGCTCCAGCAGCAGGGTCTGCATGTCGGTGCGGATCAGCGGGTCCAGGGCGCTGAAGGCCTCGTCCATCAGCAGGATCTCGGCTTCGGTGGCCAGCGCCCGGGCGAGGCCCACGCGCTGCTGCATGCCGCCGGAGAGATGGTGCGGGTAGGAGGCCTCGTAGCCCGAGAGCCCGACCCGCTCGATCCAGCGCTCGGCCCGTTCGTCGCATTCCGCCCGCGCCACGCCCTGCATCTGCAGGCCGTAGCGGACGTTCTCCAGGATGGTCCGGTGGGGAAACAGCGCGAAGCGCTGGAACACCATGCTGACCTTGTGCCGCCGCAGGTGCTGCAGCGCGCCCTGGTCCAGGCCGAGCACGTCCTGGCCGTCCACCAGCACGGTCCCTTCGGTGGGGTCGATGAGCCGGTTGACGTGCCGCACCAGGGTGGACTTGCCGCAGCCGCTGAGCCCCATCACCACCTGGATGCTGCCCGGCTTGACCGTCAGGTTGATGTCCCGAAGCCCCAGCACGTGGCCGTGGGACTCCAGCAGCTCCTGCTTGTCCACGCCGTCCCGCACCAGGGGCATCACCGACCGGGGATCGTCGCCGAAGACCTTGTAGAGGGAATGGATCTCGATATTCGAAGCGCTTGCGGTTGTCATGACGTCTGCCTGCTGGTTTGTATGCGCCTGCCGTAGCTCTGGGTGATGCGGTCGAACACGATGGCCAGCGCCACCACCGCGGCCCCGTTGAACAGGCCCAGCGCGAAGTACTGGTTGGTCACCGCCTGGAGCACCGGCTGGCCCAGGCCCTTGACCCCGATCATGGAAGCGATGACCACCATGGAGAGCGCCATCATGATGGTCTGGTTGACGCCCGCCATGATGTTGGGGAGCGCCAGCGGCATCTGGATGTCGAACAGCCGCCTCCAGGTGTCGGTGCCGAAGGCGTCGGCGGCCTCCAGCACCTCCTTGTCCACCAGCCGGATGCCCAGGTTGGTGAGCCGGATGACCGGCGGCACCGCGTAGATCACCACCGCGATCAGCCCCGGGATCTTGCCGAGGCCGAACAGCATCACCACCGGGATCAGGTAGACGAAGATGGGCATGGTCTGCATGATGTCGAGTATCGGCGTGATGAGGGCCTGCACCCGGTCGGAGCGGGACATCCAGATGCCCACCGGGATGCCGATGGCGATGGCGATGATGGTGGAGACGAAGATGATGGCCAGGGTGCGCATGGTGTCGTCCCACATGCCCAGGTAGCCGATGAGGAAGAGCGCCGCGGCCACGGCGATGGAGAGCTTCCGGCTGCGGCCGGCCACGTAGCACACGAACGCCACCACGATGATCACCAGCCACCAGGGGGTGGCCAGCAGGAGCCGCTCGAACCACACCAGGAAGTAGAGCAGGGGATCGAAGAAGCTCTCGATGGCGTCGCCGTAGCTCCTGGAGAACGACCGATAGCCGGAGTCGAACGCCTTCTTGAGGGTGCGCAACGAGGCTTCGTCAAGGGTCGGGAATTCCTGCAACCAGGTCATGTACACCTCCGAGCTTGCGCCCTGAGCGTAGCGGAGCGAAGTCGAAGGGCCTATGCGTGCGCGTCGGCCCAGTTCTCCCCGGTGTGGACGTCCACCACCAGCCCGCAGCGCAGCTCCGCGGCGCCCTCCATGCGCTCCTTGACCAGCGCCGTGGCCCGGTCCAGCGAGGCGCGGGGCACCTCGAACACCAGCTCGTCGTGGACCGTGAGCAGCATGCGCGCGGCCGGCTCCTCCAGCAGCGCCCGGTCCACCGCGATCATGGCCCGCTTCATGATGTCCGCGGCGCTGCCCTGGATCGGCGCGTTGAGGGCCATGCGCTCGCCCACCGCCCGCAACCGGTAGTTGGCGGACTGAAGCTCCGGCAGGTAGCGCCGGCGCCCGAACATGGTGGTGGTGAAGCCGTCCACCTTGGCCTTCTCCACCTGCGCGTCCAGGAACGCCTTCACCGCCGGGAACTGGGCGTAGTAGGCGTCGATGAACTCCCGCGCCTCGCCCACCTCGATGCCCAGCCGCTGGGACACCCCGAACGCGGACATGCCGTAGGCGATGCCGTAGGAGAACTGCTTGACGCGGCTGCGCATCTCCGAGGTGACGTCCGGCAGGTCCACGCCGAACACCTTGGCCGCGGTGGCGGCGTGGAAGTCGTGGCCCTGGGCGAAGGCCGCCAGGAAGCTCTCGTCCTCTGACAGGTGCGCCAGGATGCGCAGCTCGATCTGCGAATAGTCCGCGGAGACCAGCACGCTGTCCTGCGGCGCCACGAAGGCGCGCCGGATCTGCCGCCCGAGGTCGGCCCGGATCGGGATGTTTTGCAGGTTGGGCGCCGAGGACGACAGCCGACCGGTGGCGGCCGCGGCCTGCTCGTAGGTGGTGTGGATGCGCCCCGTGTCCGCGTTCACCAGGCTCAGCAGCGAGTCGGTGAACCCGGTCCTGAGCTTGGCCACCTCGCGGTATTCCAGCAGCGCGTCGATGATGGGATGGGCGCCGGCCAGCTTGCCCAACTCCGCGGCGTCGGTGGAGTAGCCGGTCTTGATCTTCTTGGTCTTGGGCAGCCCGAGCTTCTCGAACAGGATGCGCGACAACTGCGGATGGGAGTTGACGTTGAAGGGCTCGCCGGCGTGCTCCTGCACCCTCGCCTGGAGCGCGTCCATGCGCTCCCCCAGCTCCCGGTTGAGACCGCCGAGATAGCCGTCGTCCACCAGGATGCCGGCGTGCTCCATGCGCGCCAGCACCTCGGTCAGCGGGAACTCCAGCGTCTGCGCCAGCTCCCAGCTCCCGGCCTCCTTGAGCCGCGCCTCCAGCACCGGCGCCAGCGCCTGCACCGCCGCGGCCTCGGCCGCCAGCCGGCGCCGGCGCGCCGCCGCCTCCCGATCCTCGTCGCCGGGGTTCAGGAGGTCGCCCTGTGCCGGACCGTCCGGGGCCTCCGCGGCCTCGCCCTCCAACTCCGCGTCGAGGTAGCGGCGCACGATGTCCTTGAGCGCGTAGCCGCCGCTGGCGCCGGGGTCCAGCAGGTAGGCGGCGATCTTGAGATCGCAGCGCACGCCGCCCAGCCGGGCGCCGTTGCGGAGCATGGCGCCGTAGAGCGGCTTGGCCTCGTACACCACCTTGGCGGTGTCCCCGTCCGCCAGCACTTCGTCCGGCCCCGCGGCCACCTCCAGCGGCAGCATCCCCACCTCGCCGGGCCGCGCGCACAGCGCCGCCATGCCGCCGTCCACATCGTCCCAGGCCACCGCCACCGCATCGCCCTCGGGGACGTCCGCGCCGGAAGTCCACCGGGAGATGGACGACGGCCGGATCACCGCCTCCTCCGCGGGCTCCGCCTCCGGCGCCAGCGCCAGGAGCCGCTGGTACAGCGTACGGAACTCCAGCGAGGTGAACAGCTTGCGCACCGTCTCCGGATCCCACGGCCGGCGCACGAACAGGCTCTCGTCGGTCTCCAGCGGCACGTCGTCCAGCAGCCGCCCGAGCTTGCGGTTGAGCTTCACCTGGTCGGCGCACTCCTCGATGCCCTTGCGGATCTTCGGGGTCAGCTCGGCGGCGTGCTCGATGATGCCCTCGATGCTGCCGTATTGCGCCAGCAGCTTGGCCGCGGTCTTGTCGCCCACGCCGGGGACGCCGGGAAGGTTGTCAGCCTGCTCGCCCTTGAGGGCGGCGAACTCGGTCCAGCGCTCGGGGGCGACCCCGTAGCGCTCCTCCACCATCGCCGGATCGTAGCGGATCATGTCGGTGACGCCCCGGCGGTTCATCAGCACGGTGACGTCGTCGTTCACGAGCTGGAGACAGTCGCGGTCGCCGCTGACGATGATCACGTGGTGCCCGGCTTCGCGGCCGCGGCGGGCCAGCGTAGCCAGCAGATCGTCGGCCTCGTACCCTTCCAGTTCCACCACCGGGACGCACAGCGCCTCCAGCACCGCGCGGATAAGCGGGAACTGCTGCCGGAGGGTATCGGGGGTCTCGCCCCGCCCCGCCTTGTACGCCGGGTACTGGTCCAGGCGGAACTGCGGCTCGCCCTTGTCCATGCACGCGATGACCGCGTCTGGCCGCTCCTCGCTCTCCAGCTTGATGAGCATCGAGGTGAAGCCCGAAACCGCGTTGGTCACCTGCCCGGAACTGGTGACCAGGGTCTCCGGCAGGGCGAAAAAGGCGCGGAACGCGAGGGAGTAGCTGTCCAGAAGAACGATGCGGCGCTTGTCTTTCGCGGCCATGAAGTCAGTCTACTCCGGCGCGCGAACGAGGGTCAACCAGCGCTGCCAACCGGTCCGCCCGACTTGCGAGAGGGGCCGGCAGCTTCCAGCAGGCTCGGGGCGAACTCCGCCGGAGGAGCGTATCCCAGCAGCTCCAGCAGCGTGGCCGCGAGGTTGGCGAGGCCGGCGCCGGGGGGCGGGGCGAGGGCGTAGGGGCGGTCCGAGAACTCCCGGATCAGGAACGGCACGGGGTTGACGGAGTGGGCGGTGCGGAAGACGGGCCTGCCGTCCTCGTAGAGCGGCGCGCCGTCCTTGTCCCGCTCCACCATGTCCTCGGAGTTTCCGTGGTCGGCGGTCACCACCAGGCAACCGTGGACCGCGTCCACCGCGGCGAGGATCCGGCCGACGGCGCGGTCGACGGCTTCCACGGCGCGCACGGTGGCCCGCAGGTCTCCGGTGTGGCCGACCATGTCGCCGCCGGCGAAATTGGCCCGGATGAAGCGGTAGCGCCTCTCCCAGATCGCGCGGTTGACGGCGTCCGCGGTCTCGGCCGAGCGCATCCACGGGCGCTGGTCGAAAGGCGCCTGGTCGGAGGGGATATCGAGGTACTCCTCCAGGGCGTCGTCGAACTTGCCGGAGCGGTTGCCGTTCCAGAAGTAGGTGACGTGGCCGTACTTCTGGGTCTCGGCGCAGGCGAACTGTGGCACGCCGGCGGCGGCGAGGTACTCGCCCAGGGTACGGCTGACCTCGGGCGGCGCCACCAGGTAGTGCTCGGGGATGCCCAGGTCGCCGTCGTAGAGCATCATGCCGGCGAACGCCACGTCCGGCGCCCGGCCCCGGTCGAAGCGGTCGAATCCGGCCCCGGCGGTGAAGGCCCTGGACATCTCGATGGCGCGGTCGCCGCGGAAGTTGAAGAAGACCACCCCGTCGCCGTCCTCGATGGCGGCCACCGGGCTGCCGTCGGGATTCCGCACGGTGAACGGCGGCACCACCTGGTCGCTCAAGCCCGGCTCCCGGGCGCGGAAGTGCTCCACCGCGGTTGCGGCGCTCGCAAAGCCCTCGGCCTCGCCGTGGACGTGGGCGTTCCAGCCCCGCGCCACGATGCTCCAGTCGGCTTCGTAGCGGTCCATGGTGACCACCATCCGGCCGCCGCCGGAGGCGATGCGGTAGTCGCAGCTCCCCGGTTCCCGGATTTTCCCCCGCGGCTTCCGCTCGACCTCGGCGTCGAGCTTCTTCGGGTCGCCGCCGGCGGTGCGGATTTCGTCCAGCAGCGCTTCCAGGCGCTCGATGTAGACCAGCGCGGTGCGGTCCGGGACGTCGCGTCCGTCCAGCAAGGCGTGGACGTAGACGCGGGGCAGACCCTCCTGGTGGGCGCGGCGGATCAACGCGTGCAGGTGAGCCTCGTGGGAATGGACGTTGCCGTCCGAAAGGAGCCCCATGAGGTGCAGCGCGCCGCCGCCGGAGCGGACGCCTTGCACCAGCGTCTTCCAATGGCCGTCCCACAGGGTCCCGGTCTCGATGGCCCGGTCGACCAGCTTGGCGCCCTGGTCGAACACCCGGCCCGCGCCCATGATGTTGTGCCCCACTTCGGAGTTGCCGATGTCGGCGTCTGACGGCAGCCCCACCGCGGTGCCGTGGGCGCGCAACGAAGCCACCTGGCCGGTGCTCCGCAGCAGGTCGAGGTTGGGCGTCCGCGCCAGGCTCACCGCGTCGAACTCGTCCCCCGCGCCGACTCCGACGCCGTCCAGAATCAGCAGCACCACCGGCCCTTCGGGCGCGCGCAACACTGGGTGCGCCCGCAGCTCAAGAGGTCCGGGATCGGTGTCGTTTTTCATGCCCTCCAGCCTTCCGGTTGAGTTTGGGTGCTTCCCGCGCTAGTGGGAAGGTTGCTCCAGGTTTACCCCGTCATGGCCGATTCCGCACCCCCTGCCGCCCGGCGCGCCGTGGTCATCCGGCACGTGGCCTTCGAAGACTTGGGCTCGTTCGCCGAGCCGCTGATCCGGCACGGGTACGGCATCGAATACGTCGAGGCCGGCCTTGACGACCTCGACCGGGCAGGAGCGGCCGGAGCCGATCTGCTCGTCGTCCTCGGCGGTCCCATCGGCGCCGGCGACGACCGGCAGTATCCCTTCCTCGCGGACGAGGCGCGGATACTGGAGCGCCGGCTCGGCGACGACCGGCCCACCCTGGGCATCTGCCTGGGCGCCCAGCTCATGGCCCGGGCGCTGGGCGCGCGCGTTTACGGCGCGGGAACGAAGGAGATCGGCTGGGCGCCTCTGTCCCTGACCGAGGCGGGCGGCGCGTCGGCGTTGCGCCACCTGGCGCCCGACAAGACGTCCGTGCTGCACTGGCACGGGGATACCTTCGACCTGCCCCGCGGCGCCGTGCATCTTGCCTCCACCGCAGTTTGTGAGAACCAGGCGTTCCTCTGGGGAGCCCGCGGGCTGGCCTTGCAATTTCACGTCGAGGTGACGGCCGGCGGCCTCGAACGCTGGTTCATCGGCCACACCCTGGAGATCGAGACCACGCCGGGCATCTCGGTCGAGGAACTCCGGACCTCCACCGCCGGCGCCGCGCCCGTGCTGGAACGCCAGGGCGAGGCATTCCTCCATCAGTGGCTGGCGGAACTCGGCGTTCACGACCGGGGTTGAAACCCGCCCTACGAAGCTGGCGCGCGGTCCCCGCCCCCATCCGCTTCCCCCAGGATTTCCTCCAGTTCCGGCCGGGTGTCGATGTCCTTGGCAAAGGAGCGGATCCGGGTCACCACCATGGCCACAGGATGGTCGAAGCCGCCGGTGCGGCGCGGCTCCATGATCTGCCGGGTCAGCTCGGCGGCGAGGCCGGGGACCGTGAGCCGTTCGAGGGAGTACCTGCGATAGGTCCTGAAGATGCCGTAAGGGGCCGCCACGATGCGCCCGGGCCACCGCAACGAGCCGATTCTTTTCAAGTCGTCGGCCAGCCACAGGCCCAGTGCCCGAAGCGTGATGCGGATCACCCGTTCGTAGACGCCGCGGTTGCGAAAGCGGTAGGCCAGCATCAGGAACCGGTTGAAGATGTCGAGACGGACCGCGTCGGACCGGAGGATCACGAGATGCCCCGGGTACAGGTTCAACGGAGGCTCCTCCGGCCCCGGCCGCAGACGATAGCTGGGCTTCCAGTCGCTGACGCCCATCTCTTCGGGGTGGGCCTCGATCAACTGCCACCACAGTCCGCTGCCGGCGTGCGGGAAGTACGATTCGTCCAGAAGCGTCCGGAAGTCCGCGGCGGTGGGAAGGATATCGCACGCGGACACGGCGACGGGCCGGCCCGGGTAGCGCCGGGTCAGCAGTGCGGTGAACTCCGCGATGGTGGCCGGCAGGTCGCCGGTGGTGTCCGCGATCTCGCAATCCACCAAGCCGCCGTAGACGCGGCGCGGCCCCACCACGATGGGGTCTTCGAACCGCCCGCTCTCGCGCATCCGCTCGACCAGCTCGCCCGCGATGCAGCGCCCGGACGGGAGTCTCACCGCGCCCTTGAAGCCGCGCAACACGTCGTCGGCCGCAAATCCCCGGGGTATCGTCTCCAGTCGATCGTTGCCGCCGGCCAGTATGATTATCGGCAACCGGTCGCTCATCCCGTTTCGCTCCCTCCTCGCAGTATGCCTTCGTCGCTCCCCGCTCTCAAGGCCCTTCGACGGGCTCGGGGCGAACGGAAATGGGCTAACTCCTGGGGCCTGCTTTTGAAAAATCGCCACCGACCTGATACTCAAGAGGGTGCCGCCGGACTCCGGCGGCCTGGAGCATGATGCCGACCTCAGTCAATTGCCCCATTTGCCACAACCAAGCGCCGTGGACCGGCAACCCGCACCGGCCCTTCTGCTCGGAACGCTGCCGATTCCTGGATCTCGGCGCTTGGGCGGACGGGAAGTACCGGATCGCCGGCGACGACCTCGAAGACGAGTCGCAGCCTGCCGACGAGACAGACCGTCAATGAGACGAATAGCGGCCTGCCGACCAGACCGACCCTTGATGAGACCGGACCCCGCACCCGCGAGCGGCCTCCAGCACAGGATCCAACACAGGAAATAGCGCCGGCGGACGTCACCCATGCCGATACATCCCACAGCCGTGGTGGACCCACGGGCCGAAATCCATCCCGAGGCCGAGTTGGGCCCCTATGCCGTAGTGGACGGTCCGGTGAAGATCGGCGCGGGAACGCGCCTTTTGCCGCACGCGGTGGTCATGGGCCGGACGGAGATCGGCGAGGGCAACGAGGTGCACAGCGGCGCGGTGCTGGGCGACGCGCCGCAGGACCTGTCCTACCGCGGCGCCAAGTCCTACCTCCGGATCGGCGACCGCAACGTATTCCGCGAGGGCGTCCAGGTCCACCGGGGTACCGGGGTCGACACCACCACGGTGGTCGGCGACGACAACCTCCTGATGGCCAACAGCCACGTGGCCCACAACTGCCGGCTGGGCAACCACATCATCCTGACCAACAATGCGGTGCTCGGCGGCTACGTGGAGGTCGGCGACCACGCGGTCCTCTCGGCGAGCTGCGCGGTGCACCAGTTCGTCCGCATCGGACGGATCGCCATCATGCGCGGCATGAGCGCCACGAGTCGCGACGTGCCGCCGTTTTCCATCATCGACTGGCAGCACACCGTGCGCGGGTTGAACGTCGTCGGGCTGCGCCGGGCCGGCTTCGACCAGACCAGGATCCGGACCCTCAAGAACGCCTTTCAGACCCTCTTCCGCAAGCGGCGCAACCTCGGTGCGGCGGTGGACGAACTCAAGGCAGGCGTGGGCGACCCGCCGGAAGACATCGCCGAGCTGCTGGAGTTCATCCGCTCATCGCGCCGCGGCGTCTGCGCCGGTCCCAAGACCCATCCGCCGGGCCGGCCGTAGGGCCGGGTGCGGGTTCCACCGCGCCGCCACTCAGACGGGTCTGCGGTGCCTCGCCAGGCAGCGCTCGATGGCCTCCCCCGTCAGCGGGAACTGGAACATCTCGTTCCTCATGTGGACGCGCTGCAGGCTGACGCGCTCGATGGCCCGCTTCATGGCACGGAGGTCCCGTTTGCCGCCCACGGCCGAGGCGGCCTCGCGCGCCGCCACCCGGTAGTGGCTCTTCTCGTCCTGGTAGATGACGTCCATGGCCGCGGCGATCTTTCGCTCGAGGACGCTCCCCTTGAGCTTGCGCCCCTCGCGGAACAGTCTGGCGCCGCCTCCCTCGGTCACCAGCACCGCGGCCTTCTCCACCGCCGAGCCCGAGACGAGGCTGCGGCGGAGATCGCCGAGGGCCTTTTCCTCCGGCAACTGGTTGGTGTCGCCGGCGCCGATCCTGCGGCCGAGCAGGTATTCCAGGATGTCGGCCTGGAGCACGTAGTGGTTGAACTCCTGGACCATCTGCTCCATGAGCCCGTGGTAGTGGTGCCGATCGACGGTGCGGTCCACCTCGGGGAACATTTCCACCAGGTTGGCCAGCTCCCGGTGGAGGCCGCTGAAATAGCCGTCCACCGGGTGCAGCTCCTTCCATAGCTGCGCCTTGAGCCAGTAGACGTGCTGCTCGCGGGTCGGTCCGGCGCGGAAGAACCGCCTGGCGATCTCCGCCTCGGCCTCCCAATACGGATAGGCCACGTCGATCAGGTACTGCTCGGTCTGTCTCATCGCGCGCACACCTCCAACGGTTCTTTCGCCCCCTTTGCCGACACGAACTCCTGCACGTCGCCCGCGGCGCCATTGTTCTTGACTTTTGCGGGCGGCGCAAGTAGCTTCAGCTACCTTGATTGTCCGGGCGCCTGCCTGTGGGGCGCCGGAGAGAGCAGCGAAAGGAGATCACGATGAGTCGATTGCAGAGGTTTCTGGCAGTTTCGTTGGTCGCGGTGTTTGTCGCGACGCTCGCGCCCGCGGCCCTGGCGGAGAGCTACAAGTTCGGCGCCTCGAAGCCGGGCGGCTCCTGGTATCCCATCGGGACCGTGGTGCAGCGGCTGGCCGAAAAGAACGATGGCGACAAGGTGACCGTGGAGATCGGCGGCGGCACGTCCAACCTGCTGAACGTCATGGCCGGCAAGATGAGCTTCGGCCTCTCCAGCGCCACGAGCATCCAGGAAGCCCTCAAGGGGGCCAAGATGTTCAAGGGCAAGGAGGCGCAGGCCAAGAAGGTGCGCGTGGCCGCGGTGCTTTATCCCAACTACCTGTTCTGGCTGGTGTGGGCCAAGTCCGACGTCACTTCGTACCAGCAGCTCAAGGGCAAGCGGGTCAACGTCATGCCCAAGCGGTTCTCGTTCCAGGCGTTGAACCAGCAGATGCTGGGCGCCCTCGGCATCAGCTATGATGACTTCTCCAAGGTCAACTACCTCGGCTTCAACGACGCCGTGGCGCAGATGAAGGACAACCACATCGACGCCTACCTGGGACCCGGCGAGGAGAACTACGCGCCCATCGTCCAGTTGGCGGCGCACGCGCCGATCCGCATCCTCTCGTTCTCCAAGGAGGACGTGGCGAAGATGAACGCGGCCAATGCCGGCGTCGTTCCGTTCACGATGGACAAGAAGCACTACGATCAGAAGAACGACGTGCACACCGTCCAGACCTTCCTGCTCATCATCACGAATGAAGACGTTCCGGCAGAGCGCGTCTACAAGCTCACGAAGAACGTCTACGACAACCTGGGCGACTTCGCGGGAGCGGTGAAGGCTTTCGATCGGGTCAAGCTGGCCAACGCCACCCTCAACGTGGGCGCGCCGCGGCACGCCGGCCTGGACAGGTATCTGAAGGAGAAGGGCGTCCTCAAGTAGAGGGAGCCCCCCATGACGAGAGGGCCGGCGCGGACGCCGGCCCTCTTTCCGCCTCCACACTTCCAACCAACCTGACGTGAACGAAAGCCCGGGTGTCACCGACGCCTCGGACATGCGGCAGAGAACGGTCCTATGGAGCGCAAACTGACAGGCCCCGCCGGGATCATCCTGACCCTGGTGGCTTTCTCGACCTCGGCCTACCACATCTACACCGGCTTCTTCGGGCAACCCGAGGCGTACCTGCATCGCGTGCTCCACGTCACGCTGATGATGCTCATCACCTTCCTGAGCTTCCCGGCGTTCCGCCGGCCGGATGACGGGAAGCTCCCCTGGTACGACGTCGTGGTCATCGGCCTGTGGCTCGTGACCATGGGCTATCTCTTCTACGAGTACGAGTGGATCATCCAGCACATCGGCTACACCGAGGACTTCGCCTTCTTCCAGTTCGTCCTGGCTTTCGGCGCGGTGGCGCTGACGCTGGAGGCCTGCCGCCGCGCCGTGGGCTGGCCGCTGGCGGGGCTGGCCCTGATCATTTTCCTTTTCGCTTTTCTGGGGCCTTACCTGCCCGGATTCCTCAACCACCTGGGCTACTCGGCGTCGGAGGTGGCCGACAACCAGTACTTCCTCACCGACGGACTGTTCGGTCTGCCGACCCACATCTCGGCCAACTTCATCTTCCTGTTCATCGTCTTCGGCGCCTTCCTGGAGAAGTCGGGCTTCGGCCAGTTCACCATCGAGTTCGCCACCGCCCTGGCCGGGCGGTTCCGGGGCGGCCCGGCCAAGATCGCGGTGGTGTCCAGCGGCCTCATGGGCTCCATCTCGGGCAGCAGCACGGCCAACGCGGTCATCACCGGCTCCTTCAGCATCCCGATGATGAAGAAGATCGGTTTCCGGGACTACATGGCCGGCGCGGTGGAAGCGTCGGCGTCCACCGGCGGTCTGATCATGCCGCCGGTGATGGCGTCGGCCGGGTTCCTCATGTCGGAGTACACCGGCATTCCCTACGTCAACGTGATGCAGTACATCCTGGTCCCCGCGGTGCTGTACTTCCTCGCCGTGGGGATCATGGTGCACATCTACGCGGTCAAGGAGAAGATCCCCACGGTGCCGCGGGAGGAGCTGCCGAGCCTCAAGAATGCCATCATACAACGGGGCCACCTGGCGCTGCCGCTCATTATCCTGATCTATCTCCTGGTGGCCGGGTTCAGCCCGGGCTACGCGGTGGTGCGCTGCATCGTCGGCATCGTGATCGTGAGCTGGTTCCGCAAGGCCACGCGCATGGGCTTGAAGGACATCTGGGACGCTCTGGTGCAGGGCGGCATCCAGTCCACCGTGGTGGCCGTGGCCATCATCACCTCCGGCATCATGGTGGGCATTTTCGACCTCACCGGCGTCGCCATCAAGTTTTCCGGCGTCATCGTGGACCTGGCCGGCGGGCACCTGCTGCTGGCCCTGGTCTTCGTGATGATCACCGCCATCATCCTCGGCATGGGCCTGCCGCTGTCGTCCGCCTACATCGTGCAGGTGGGCATCGCCATCCCGGCCCTGGTGGTCATGCTCAGGAACATGGGCCTCGACGCCGACGCCATCGTGCCACAGGCACACCTGTTCGTGATCTTCTTCTGCGCCATCTCGGCCATCACCCCGCCCACCGCGCCCACGAGCTACGCCGCCGCGGCCATCGCCCAGTCGCCGGTGGTGCCCACGTCCATCGAAGCCGTGAAGCTGGCCTTGCCCGCCTTCGTGCTCCCCTACGCGTTCGTGGCCAACTCCGCGCTCATCACCATCGGAGGCGCCGTGGAGGTCACCGTGACCATCGTCTTCGCGGTGTTGAGCATGATCGCCATGGGCATGGCCGTGCAGGGCTACTGCTTCAGGAACCTCGACCCCATCACCCGCCTTCTCTTCCTTGCCGCCAGCTTGGGCATGGTCACCCCGTGGCTCCAGTGGAACGTCGTCGGCCTGGTGGTGGGCCTGGCCCTGACGGGGTGGGAGTGGATGCGGGCGCGGGGGCGGATGGTGGCCGCGGCATAGCGTGTCCCTGCGACCGAGCAGCTCAGCGGGTAGAAGCTTGCCAAGCGGTTATCGTTTCTGATAACTTCGTTGAATGGCGTGGAGGGTTACATTTTATAGTGAGAAGGTCGAGAACCAGACATTGGAGCTGCCCGCTGGAATATTGGCAAATCTGCTGCACATCATCGAACTGGTGGAAGAGTTCGGCCCTTCAATCGGCCGCCCTCACACCGCGCCGTTAGGTGAAGGCTTGTTTGAAATCAGGGCCAAAGGCCCCGAAGGGATCAGCCGGTCGCTGTTTTGTACACACAAGGGGCAGGAACTTGTGATCCTGCACACATTCATCAAGAAAACGCAGAAGATTCCGAAAAAGCACTTGGCCTTGGCGCGCAAGCGTATGGAGGAGGTAACGGAAAATGGCTGACCGACCCACATTCAGGGATTTTAAGCGCAAGGCACTGAAAAACACTGCCGTAAAGGCCGCCTACGATGAAGCCGCCCCAGCTTTTGCCATGAAGCGGAACATGATCGCCATACGTACGGCCGCAGGCAAAACCCAAAAGCAAATGGCCGAACTTCTAGGGACCAAAAAGAGCAATATATCGAGGCTCGAAAGCGTGAACAGTGAGGTTTCCCCGCGGCTTGTCACCGTGGAAGAATATGCACGAGTGCTGGGCTACCGCGTACGGGTCGAGTTTGAACCTGCCCCGTCGAAACAGGGATAGCGCTGAGTATTGAAATCAAACGGAAAGGGAACATTATCCCATTGGCCGTTCATAGGATCGCAAAATCCCCGGCAGGAATCGCGACGGCCATCGTGTACTGCGAGGCGAACTTCGGCGCCATTGACGGGAAGACCGCAAACGGCCTCGTCCGTCACTCCGAGCGATACGAAATCCTTTCGGTCATCGACAGCGAGAAGGCCGGGCTCGACGCCGGCGCGGTGCTCGGTGAGCCGCCGAACGGAATTCCCGTCTGCCGCGACCTGGCGGATGCGCTGGCGCGCGCCGGCGCCACGCCCGACTACTTCATTTTCGGCATGGCTCCCGCGAGCGGCATGTTGTCGTCCCGCGACCGGAGGATTCTGCTGGAGGCCATCGACCTGGGAATGAACATCGTGAACGGGCTTCACGAGTTCTTGAGCGAAGACCCGGAGTTCTTGGCCGCAAGCGTCGCACGGGACGTAAAGATCATCGACGTCCGAAAGCCCCCGGCCAAGGAGAGCCTGCGAACCTTCAGCGGCCGTATCGCGGAGGTCACCTGCCTGCGCGTCGCCGTCCTCGGCACCGATTGCTCCGTCGGCAAGCGGACCACCGCAACCGTCCTCACCCGGGCGCTCAATGACCGCGGCATCAAGGCGGTCATGATCGGCACGGGCCAGACCGGCCTGATCCAGGGAGCCCGCTACGGGGTCGCCCTCGACGCCGTTCCTTCACAGTTCTGCGCCGGTGAGCTTGAAGCGGCCATCATCGAAGCGTTCGAAGCCGAGAAACCCGACGTGATCATCGTCGAAGGGCAAGGCGCGCTCAGCCACCCCGCCTACCCGACCTCGGCCTTGATCCTCCGCGGCTGCTGCCCCGACGGCGTCGTGCTGCAGCACGCCCCCGCACGACCCCATCGTGCCGACTTCGAGCACATGGCGATGCCGGAGCCGGCAGACGAGATCCATCTCATCCAGACCTTCTCCGACACGAAGGTCATCGGCCTCACGATCAACCACGAGAACATGTCTGACGCCGACGTCAGCGCCGCCATCGCGCGCTACCAGGACAAACTCGGCATCCCGGTCACCGACCCCCTGACCCGGCCGCCGCGGATTCTGGTCGAGATGGTCCTTTCGGCGTTGCGGGGGCTATGAGAAGGCAGGTTTACCTGAATGGGCCTCTCCGGGTGCTCGCAACGGTTCTTGTCGTCGGCTGTGGGAGCGCGCCGGAGACGGCCCAATCCCCTCGATCCGGTTCACCCTTCGCAGTTGCAACCCCGCCGCTGACCACCACTGCAAGACCTTCCATAGACACGCGCCGACTGGAAAAAAGGACACACGAATTGGTCAATGCCGAACGCGTCAAGCGTGGTTTGCAACCATTGGAACACATTGACGAGATCAGGCTGATTGCCCGCTCACACAGCGAAGACATGGCGGCCCGGAACTACTTCGGTCACAACAGTCCCGAAGGCCGCAACGCCACGGACAGAGCGCAGAAGGGAGGATATGACTGCCGCAAGGATTACGGCTCCTACTACACCTACGGCCTCGGCGAAAACCTTGCCGCAGTGCCGCTGTTCGGCAGGTATAGAGCGGTCAACGGCAGGATCGTGTCGCGTGACTGGTTTACTCCGGAAGGACTGGCTCAGGAAGCAGTGAAGGTCTGGATGGAACGCAAGGAACACCGCAAAAATATCCAGAACGCATCTTACGACAGGACAGGCATCGGCGTCGCCGTTGCGAAGGACGGCGAGGTATATTTCACACAGAATTTCTGCTGAACGGAGTTCATGGAAAGCAGTGGTTGATCAACTACCTGAAGGGTCCTTTCGGTGTTTCCTTCGGGCGCGGGGGCGGATGGCTTGAGACGCAACCACGAGGTTGCGTAATCGCCGTCGTGGACTATACTGGTCTGATCAACTAGTTGATTGGAGTAGGACGCATGATCGAAGTCGGCGCGTTCGAGGCGAAGACGCGTTTGTCGTCGCTGCTCGACAAGGTCACCCAGGGAGAGGAAGTGCTCATCACCCGGCGCGGTGTGCCCGTAGCTCGCCTCGTAGCCGCCGGGGAAGCGCAACGGATAGCGACGGAACGCGTGATCGAAGGCATTCGCAGCCTCCGGTCCGGTCTGAAGCTCGGAGGCCTGGACTGGAAGAAGCTGCGCGATGAAGGGCGGCGGTAACCGATGTTCGTGCTGGACTGTTCCATTACCGTCGCCTGGCTCTTCGAGGACGAGTTCACGCCGCAGACAGACGAATTGCTGGACCGCCTGAAAGACTCGGGAGCGCTGGTTCCCGCGCTCTGGCGTTTGGAGCTTGGCAATGTACTGGCAAGGGCGGAACGACTCAACCGCATAACCGCTGCACAGATCGCAGACTACCTTGACCTGCTGGACCGTTCTCCCATCGTTACCGACACGGAAACCGAAAGCCGGGCGTTCCGGGAAATACTGACGCTTGCCCGAAATGAAGGCCTGACCACCTACGACGCGGCCTATCTCGAGCTCGCCGTGCGCCGGCGGTTGCCCTTGGCGACGCTGGACAAGGATCTCATCCGCGCGGCTCATCGCGTCCAGGTAAGTACCCTGCCGGTTTAGTTCAGGCCTGAATCCCCAATTAAGGGGGAGAATCGGACCCCGATCTGTTGCCGCGGAACGATCGGCTTGGGGTTTGCCCAAGTCCATTTGCGTTGGCGGTTTACCGCAGCACCAAATTATGTTTCATCGCACATGGCTGAGCGACCAGACTTCTACAGGTCGGATTTCAATGGACCAATTTTGTCCGCCTGGATAGGTAGTGACGTCAAGTAGGTCATGGGAACAGGTACGTTGGTTACGAGGCGGTGATCAATGCCGCCAGCATCTGGTATGAAACCGACTACATGGCGAAGGCTCGCGGGGTTACCCCTGATCCAGTCGGTGCGCCGTACGTGCTTGGCCAACTCATCCTTGGCCTCGCCACGGAAGCGTTTACAGACACTGGCGGCTTCTCCAATCGTTCGAGCAAACTGTAAGCGCTTGCATTCGATGACCTGAATCTCTCCGTTTGCCTTCCAGGCCAGGACGTCCAGATCGCCAAGTTGAGCTGGACCACCTAGTTCCGTCATCTGCACCTCAACCCGCGTAGACCATCCGGTCTTTCTCATTTCTGCCGAAACTGCTTGCGCAAAGGCATGACCCTTCTGGTTGTTGACCTTCCCGATATATCGTCGCATGTGTTTTGATTTGAAGAAGTCCTGCGAAAAATGGCCTTGTTCAATCTTGTCCAGTAAGTAGGCGATTCCGACGCGCAGTGCTCCGACAGCGAACAGCACCTTATCCGTGTTTTGTTTCCCGAACACAAGTAAAGGCCGGGTTACATACGAGAGTCGCCGACTAAACCGCCATGGATAGATGTCCTTCGGCTCGAAGCCTGGCGGCGGCTCTTCCCAAGACCTACGATGGGTCAAGCTGAAGGTACGAACAAAGGCCTCCACTGCCTCATGGGATAGACCGCGGGCCGAAGTTAGCCGATCTTTGATAGTACCCAGCGTTGTCTCTACGACGATGCTGTTGCGCTCAACCGCTAAATCAAGGAGTTCTGAACACCCCTCCACGGCCGCGGTTACCGGCAAACTGTATTCAGTCTGAAACGCTTCAATCAACTCCATAGAATATACTTCTTCCACCGGCGTCCGTTTGCCGAAGGCTTCGCTCCGATACAGCTTGTTGTAGTCTTGGGCTGCAGTCTCGAATGCTTCTCGATTATAGGCTGCCAAAAACGGACTCATGACTGCCTTGTAGAAATTTCTGTCCATTGTGTACTCGATTGTTGCAAAAACCACGGCTGAATTTAAGAGTCAGGCGCGGGGCGTGAGGGCTGCGAGGGCGTGACGCAGTTCTGCTTCGAGATTCGGATTGGTATTCATCGACAGGATGAGCTTGCCGGCGGGGCGAATGATACGTCCGGCTCGTTGAATGAGGGTACGGCGCAGGGTTCCGATTTCGCGGAAGCACCACAGGGCGGGGCGCTTGGCTGTGGTGGAACGCTCACGGGGGTGGATTCGCATCTGGAGTTCGCGGGTGAGGTTGTGAGCGAGGATGCTGGCGAACATGTACAACTGGTTCCCGACGCGTGTTTTGACGGGCACGTAGCCCATTTGGCAGTGGGACTTCAACTCGGCGAAGATACCCTCTTGGGATCCCCGTCCTTCGTGGAAGAGCGCCACGTTGCGTGGGCGGATTCTCTTGTTGGTGACGATGACCTTGAACTCGTACCCATGGGAGACCGGCTTGAAGAGGTCGAGTTGGATTTCCTCCTTGTCCTGGTATCGGACGGGTTTTCTGATGAAGACGAAGCGATAGCGGGTGTTCCAGGACTTGGGCTTCCAGCGGGTCTCGAAGTAGCCGAGTCCATTGGCCATGGGCCGCCATCGTTGTCTGCCTTCGATCATCCCCTTCAGTTCGGCCAAGCGCTCGAAGGGCACCGAGACGGTGAAGGTGACACCCAGGGAGTGAAGCCGGTCGACGATATCCCTGCTGAAGAAGGCGCTGTCCATGCGCACCTCGATCCTGGCCCGGGGCAGGCTTGCGCGCACGGTGCACACACAGCCCTGGATGAAGGCATCGGCGCCCTTGGAGTCATGGACGTTTCCCGGCCGATGGTGCACGTCGAGCACCTGGTCGGTCTGGGCCACGGTGCAAAACAGGGGGTAGTAGCTGCGCGCCCCTTTCTTCTTCTTGTTGAACCCCACCGCGGTGCCCTCGGCGTGGCGCCCGGTGCTCAAGACCGAGCCGTCGAAGTCCAGGGTGATAGTCGCGAAACCTTCGGCCACCAGGCGCTCGATGACCACCGTTCTCGACTCGGCGCGGACGTTGTCGACGCTGCACGCGTCGGCACTCTTCAGCGAGCGGCTCACGGTAGACACGTCCGGCAAGCGTTTCAGCCCAAGCAACCGCCGGACCAGTTCATCATCCCGGTAGTACGCCAAGTCTTGCAACTGTCGGTGTCCGATGATGAGATGCACCACCAGCAGCAGCAACACGACGTGGTGACCGTAGATCGGATTGGCTTTCAGGTGGCGGAAGCACCGCCCCAGCCGCTCCTTGAGACCCAGGTGGGAAAAGAAGCACTGAAAGAGGATGAGCCCCGAATACGATGTCAGTTTCTGCGGCTCGAATCGAACCTCCATGCCCAGCGTGGCTTTACCTCGAACCGCGGTTCTGCTAAGTTTCATTTCGTGGTCTCCGTTTCATCGGGTATTGGGATGATACCAACGATGATTATATCAGTTTCGGAGACCACATCCTTGAGCTCACCTCGTTTTGTTCGAAAAAATGTCGCAACAACCCCCCTCGATTTTATCTCACGGGCGGCTGTGGCTTAGCTTCACAGATGGTGAGCCTGAGCTATTTGCCGTATGACACCGGAGAGCCTTTGTAGGACGGCCTGAGCGGGCTCTTCAAGAGGGCGTTTTGCAACTGACGGGTGTATTGACCATTTGAATGTAAGTGTATTTGAGGTTCGACTAGGTCATAGGCAATAGCGTCCGAACCCGTGGCAGCTTCGAGCATTAACGTCGTATTGGCCAGGAGATCGTCAAGTTCCCAGCGTGAAAGATTACGGCCATCGACTTCGGGACACTCACAGACGGCCATCTCCAGGAGTGTACGCGACGATAGTCCGACAACGGCCCGTTTTGCTTCACGATCGCGCGCGACGGCGAAAACGTCGTCCCCGGTCGCATAGAGTGCAATTAGAGCCCGTGCCGTACGCTTCCAATGGTCTCTGTCGTGCCCAATAGCTTCATGCACGTTTAGCAACTTACAAATGACAGATGTACGGTCCAATTGTCGCAGGCGGTCACGTATTTCTCTCCAGACTTTGTCAACGACAGAGCGAAGGAAGCGGTTGCAGTCAGATTTTTCGGTGATTGCGGTGGAATTCGGAGTTGGTATGCAGCCTTCGGACAACCCGAGGGTAGCGAAAGCGTGGTCCTCGGGAGCTACAAATATGGCCTGTGGACTATTGCTCTGTTGTAAACCGTCAACAGAGTCATGCACGGGCAACAGGTGAAGAACTCGAATATCAGGTTTTTCAAGTACGTTGTCTATGAGCATTTCCACAAACTTGACTTCACAACCCATATCCACCACGTTACGGAGTCTCACGAGGGCCTGGGCGATGCTTCTGAGGACGAATCGTTCTCCGAAGTTCTCCGGTTGTTGAAATGACTGGAGCATACTCGGCGAAAACTCAATCACCGCCGTTCGTCGGTTGATGTCGACAACGATCTGGGGTTCGCTGGTCGCGTTGGCTTGTGAGCTGCTGTCGCTGTCCGGCATTTGCACGTTGGAGAGGTTGAGTTGGATCTCTAGCGGGCCTGTTGTCATCGGCAGACCGCTTGATTCAAGCTGGCCCGCGAGCCTGTCATATAGTTCAAGGAAGCCGCGCCACATCTTGAAAACAAAAGGACTACCGCCCTTATGAAGTCTAGATCCCCCCACGGACAACCAACATGGACCGTGCTTTGTTTCCACCACGCCGGCAAGTACACCGGCCTGTAGATGGGGCATACTCACATAAATGGGCCGATCCTCTAGGGATCGGAAAAACTCCTCGCGGAAAAAGCGCCTGACGGGCAAGTGGTGGCCTTCTGTATCTTGAGTGACATGCTCGTCAACAAGTCTTCGAGCTTTTTGTCGGGACGACAAAACAAAGTCAGGCCATATGGCAACTAAAGCCTCTGGACCCAATGGGAGATCGACGGGCAATAGCTGATAGTCCGATTGATGCCAGTAGCCGTAGAGGTTGAAGTCACCCTCGACGTCCATAAAGCGGACGCCCGCGTCCTTCAGGTGGTCTTTCTGGCGAAGAAACTTAAGATAGTGTGTCACCGGAAGATCGGGAGTTTTGGCCAGGTTGAGGAAGTCCGATATCCGAATAACAGAAGAATGCCACCGATTTGGCAATTTTGTGAAATTTAGGCCGAAGCCGCGGCCGAGCCCACCCAATATCAGTAGTGTGGTACCTTCGCCAAAATCCGGCAACGAAGCACAATAGTTGGCAACCCCATGAAGATGGTTGTCAAACGCCCTGCTTCGTCGTGGTGGATATCGCATGAAACTGGTCAGGCCTTCCTTCTCCAGCAGGTCCAACCGGTCATGGAGCAAGACTACGTGAAGGTATTTGTCGGTGTCATACTTATATAACCAGTCTGTAAGTCTCGGTCTCTCGTCAGACGGCGCGGGGATGTCCAGGGGCCCGATGTCCGTATTCAATTCTTGAAAGCCTTCCATCATAATTTGTCGGGCTTGGAAGTCTTCCAAAGCGCGAGCGAAACTTGGCAGGTGATCTTTGCGCAAGAGCTCAGACAGTACGTATCTGCGGATCGCAGGGCTAACTGCGTGTGGCAAAGCTAGAACTAGAGTGCCACGACAGTCGACAAGAGGACGTCTTTCGAGGGATGTGTTGCCGATCGTTTCGGTAGTGAGTATCTGTCTTTCGTGGCTTTTTAGAATAAACGGTTCTAAGAGATTACGGTCGATTTCCAAGGAGGCAAGGTCGTTGTCTGAGAACGTTACTGCGCGAGCTCGTTCCGCCATTCCATTTGCAGCAGGTACATCGATCTTGGTTTTCGGATCGGAGTGTTCAGCGTGCCATCTTTGTAGTCCGACCCGTTCGGCGACGCAGTCGCTTAGCCTTAGCAGAGCAAATACGGGATTGATGAGACTCTGGAGTTCATTTTGCGGGGAGACTCCCAATAGGAGGTCGAGAACAGTCTGGAGGAAGTAGTCATTGGTTTCCCAGATCCCTTCGAAGATACGGCGATTGCCGTTGGGCGTTTCGATATTGGTGACGAAGACGTCGTTGGCAGGATCCTCAAGAAGAGCAATCGTTGTATTGCCAAGTTCCCGGTTCAACCAGTGGCCAATCTCCGTTTTCCCCGGTTTGTTGCGCCCTTGGCAATGTGCGACGGCTAGATGAACGGCGGTTTCTATGCGGATTGTGTTGGCCTGCAGTGATGGTACCGTAAGAAGGCCAGCAAGTTGCGTGACGGAAGATCGGAAGTTGTATTTCGCCAGGAATTTTGCGAGACGGTCGAGTTCTGGTGAATTGAGTGGAACCATTCCTGATCCTATAGAAGTGAGGTGGCTTGCCGCGAGTTTCCACAATACGGTTGCGTCCGCAATATAGGTTCGGCCCATGCGAGGCATGGACAATGTTCCACTATATCGACAGGTTGGCGGTAGTCGGTGTGAGCAAACGTTTCATCCACCGTCCCCGCCTCCCCGCACCCGCGGCATCACCTCCTCGGCGATGAGCTGAATCACCGACTCGATCCCCCCTCCCGGCGGTGCGAGCACCCAGGTGCCGAAGCGGCGGATGCCCATTTCGGCGATGCGGGTGATTTTGGCGGCGACTTCCTCGGGGGTGCCGGCCCAGGCGAAGGCGTCGACGAACTCCTCGGGGACGAGGGGGCCGGCCTCGAACATTAGTTCGTAGTCGCGCTTGGCGATTATGGCTTCCAACTCGGCCGGAACCTCCATGCCCAACTGCGTGACGAAGTCGCGGTTGGGGTAGCTGCTCCACAACAGGAAGGCGATCATCTGCTTGACCCCGGCGCGGGCTTTATCGCGGTCCCGGTCCACGCAGGTGTCGACGCGCGAGATGATCTCGATATCTTCCGGGTCGCGGCCGGCCTGTTGCGCGCCTTGCCGCACGAAATCCCAGGCTATGCCGACGCCCTCGGGGGTAGCCATGGTGGCGATCATGGCGCCGTCGGCGACTCGGCCGGCCAAGCGGAACATCGCGGGTCCGCGGGTGGCGATCACGATGCGGATGTCGGCGCGGGCCTTGAACCCCAGGACCCCGCTCCGGACGCTCACGACTTTTCCGTCCACGGTCGCGGGCTTGCCGGCCCACATGCCGCGCATGATGGCGATGGCGTCCCCTGTGGCCGCCACCGGATGCTCCCGCTGGATGCCCATGGCGGGAAAGCCGGAGCCGCCGGCGCCGATGCCGACGATGACGCGGCCGGAGGAGATGTCGTCCACCGTGGCCATGGCCGCGGCAGTAAGGGAGGGGTGGACGCTGTAGGGGTCGGTGACCGCGGCGCCGATGCCGATGCGTTCAGTGTGGGCGGCGCTCAGGGTCATGTTGGCCACCATGTCGCGGCCGAACTTTTCGTTGGAATGCCACAGGCGGTCGAAGCCGAGCGCCTCCGCGCTCTTGATGATGGCCACCCGCCGGGCCAGCGGGTAGGCGGCGACGGTTCGCGAACTGAAGCCGAGGTCGAACTGGATGTCGGGCATTTGTTCTCTTGGGAGGTGCCGTTCCGGGTCGTGATCAAGACTCGCGGCTTCTCGGTTCGTAGTCCATGTCGGTCAGCGTTGTTGTACTGAAGGCTTCGGACGCCTTCGCCCACTCCTTGCGAGCCGTCACCTTCCTGAGGTCGGGAGCGGCGTAGACGAATCGTTCGTCGTATTGTCGGTATACCGTCTCGAAGAACCGTTCGAACCGTAGCGCACTGCCTGGATCGGGGAACTCGTTGACGATCTCTCCGACCTCCTCCGGCCGGGTCGAAGCGAGCGCGAGTGAGATCGCTTCGTAACGGCTCACGTCGTCTCGAATGCCGCGTCTGTCGGCCAATTCGCGAAGCGCCGCATGGAATCGTCGAACTGCCGCGACTGGCTGGCCGCGTTCGTCAAGGGCCACATCGTTCTCCGCGACCGGCCGAACGGGCTGCTGCGATGACTCCGGTTGGCGGACCAACCCGATTTCCTCAGCGCGGTTTGCCCGCATGATGAACAAGTAACCGCACACGAGCGGCGGATAGGCGATGTGAAGATTGGTGCAGTCGCCGACCGCTTCTTCCATCCGATTCGTGAGATTCCGGAACGCACCGATTGCCCCTTTGCAGGAGACCGCGAGCACCGGCCCGATCCCCTCCTTGGTCACGACAACGTCTACGTCCTTGGTCTTGAGACCGCCGTAGACAGTCCGTTCACCGGCACCGCCGAGGCTCGGATCATGGATCAACACCGGCTGTCTGCGGCTCTCGTCCACCCGGAACGGCGGGCGTGGCATGATCTCGTCTGGGTGGAATCCACCTTCTACGACGAGCCTGCAGGCGACGTACCAATGAAGCGGCTTGATGTGTCGTTGGCTCTGTGGCGCCCCGCGGAACGTGACGAAGTGGGCAAGGGCCGACCTGAGCGATATCCACTCGCAGGCACTCACGCGACGTGCCTCCATTGGCGCATCATTTCGATACCTTCGTCGAGCAGCGCGGCATCAGGCTGTTGGATCACCGCGTCCGGAGCCAGGAGCACATTACGCGCTTCTCCCGGCTCGAGCTTGAGCATCCCGCCCCCCAGTGGATGTCCTTCGATCTCGCAACTCAGCCGCCCGACGGGTGAACCCCACGCTGCTGACAGTCGTTGGCCGCAGAAGTCGCTACCACCGTTGAACAGTTCGGGCCGGAGATCGACTGCCAAGAGTGCATTCGTGCAGGTGCATCTGCTCCGATTCGCGACGAGCGTCGGGGATCTGCCGCTCATGTATGTGAGCACAAACGCAGGACGCCGAACGTCGGGAACGGTGTACCATGGTTTGCGGTTGCGGCACTTGTAGGAGCCTCTGGCACGATGCCCTTCCTCGGTGTCGAGATACGCCTGGACCGTAGCGGGCACCTGTGTGCGGGGTGGGATTCGCAAAAGGAACACGGGCTCGTTTTTCGCGGTCCACCGCTCGATGTCAGCGTCGTTAATCTCGGTGCCGGTGACGTATCGGCTGTTCCTGATCGACGGCACGAGGAATTTGTCGGGTATCCGGAAGCGCTCCACGTCGGAAGGGCGCAGATGAAAGAAGTGGTTCGCGCCGCTCACGTATCCGATACCGATCTGCGCGATTCGACCGAGCCGGACGGTCCCGGAGTCGGTCGTAATGCGCTGATAGAGGCTCCGGATGCGCGCCGGCAACAGGAACGGCCGCAGCCTGCCACCCCATCCGACACGCCACTCCTCGACCGATATCAGTTCCGACACCGCTGGCGGTATGCCACTGGGGTCGAATCGTTCGAGCTTCGACAAACGGATACCGTCCGCCTGACAACCGGCTCTGTCTGCGAACAGCAGCCAACAGTCCTCCGAGAGCCGTGGAAAGATCTTTTCTCTGATGGCGACCACGTGCACGGAACCGAAGTTGGCCAGAAGGTAGTCCATGAGCGGCGTGGCGTAGGGCGCATGACCGATCTCCGCCGGTACGACGAAAGCGATCCGACCGCCTGCGCGGAGCTTGCTGGCCGCCGCCACGATGAACGGCGCCCATGATGACGACAAGCCGCTGAAGATGACGCCCAGGCGGCGGCAGTAGTCGAGTGCGGCCTGCCGGGTCGGGCCGCTGAACCGCTGATACCGAATGAAGGGAGGATTACCGGCTGCGCAGTCGAACTGGCGGTGGTCGTCAGACACCCACGTGAAGAAATCGCTGTTTACGAGTGTCGCATTCGGAGCCCGCACGGACGCTTGTGCGACCGACGCCGGATCCCGTTCGATGCCGACGCTGTTCGGATGACGCGCAACGAAGCGGCCATCGCCGCTCGATGGATCGAGCAGGAGGTCGCCGGGGTCGCGAACGGCCCATCGCACCAAGGCATCCGCCACTACCTCCGGCGTGAAGTACGCACCGAGCGTCTTGACATCGTGGTGGGCCGTGGCCAAAGGAACTCCGCAGTCTTGACAGAAGCTCAGCTACCGATCCGGGAAGCATAACACGCGGTTCCGGCGTGGCAAGAGGCTCGCATCGCTCACGCGGGTGACGCTCAGGAAACCTCCGTGTGGCCAGTTGAACGGGCGCGTAAGGTCCGCGCGGCATGCCTCTCCTATCTGCTTCAACCTCCGTTGAACGGCTTCATGACCTCCTCGGCCAGCCACTGGATCTGCTCCAGCATCTCCGCGCCCGTGTCCGAGGGGAACTGCAAGGCGCAGATGTGGTCGATGCCGGCCTTGTCCAGGAACGCCACCTGCTCCAGGATGCTGGCCGGGCTGCCGATGAGGTTGTGGGTCTCGGCCAGGGCCGGGTCTCGGCCGGTGTGCGCCAGGGACACCCGGTGCTGGACCATGCCGGTGCTGCGGTAGCGGGCCCGCGCCTCCTCCACGGTCTTGCCGATGCACAGGGTGAACTGGGAGCATGCCTCTACCGCTCTGGGTTCCCGTCCGGCTTCCTCCGTCAGCCTGCGTAGCAATGCCACGCGCTCGACGATCTGCTCGAAGGGCCGCCAGCCCGGCAGCCACCCCTGGCCGAGCCGGGCCGCGCGCCGGATCATGGCCTCGTTGTGTCCGCCCACGAAGATGGGCAGCGGGTCCTGCAGCGGCTTGGGGCGCATGGCGATGTGCCGGAAGGCGATGTGCCGGCTCTCGTAGGTGGCGTCCGTGTCCCGGAACAGGCATTGCAGCGCCGCCAGGCTCTCGTCCAGCAGGTCGCCGCGCCGCTCGGCCTTCCGCCGCGGCCACTGGGCGTCGAACTCCTCCCGGTAGGCGCCGATGCCGGTGCCCAGGATGACCCGGCCGTTGGTGAAGCGGTCCAGGGTGCTCACCTGCTTGGCCAGCAGCACCGGGTCGCGCAGCGGCAGCACGAGCACGGCCGTGCCCAGCCGGATGCGGGTGGTGCGGGCGCCGACCGCGGCCAGGGTCACCAGCACCTCGTAGAAGTTGGGCGGCTCCGGCCATTTCTGCCGCGCGTAGGACGCCGGGGTGACGTGGTCGTTGCCCCACACGGCGTCGTAGCCGAGCCGCTCGGCTTCCTGCGCCATGCGGATGAAGTCGTCCGGCGCCACGAACGGGACCGGGTTCACGAGGCCCTCGGTGCAGGTGGGAAGCTGGATGCTGAACTTCATGGATTCCCGTCAACCCCTTCCTTGAAGGCGGATATCTGACGACATGTCACACCCGTCATTCCGGCGAAAGCCGGAATCCAGGAGCGGCGGGGGTGGGGTTGCCGGTACCGCCCTGCCCCCATCCCTGGATTCCGGCTTTCGCCGGAATGACGGGTGTGGGCGTCATGCCTTCGGACGATATCCGTAGGCATCTTTCAGGGTCTCCAGGAATTGCATGGCGTCGCCGTCCACGGTGGGGATCTCCGGTGCGGCAGCGGCGGTGGCGGCGGTGTCCTTGAGGCCGCTGGCGGTGTTGACGACGATGACCGTTTCGTTCCCGCCGATGCGGCCTTCTTCGCACAGGCGGCCTAACGCGGCAAGGGCGGCGAGGGAGGACGGCTCGGCGTAGATGCCCTCGTCCGCGGCCAGTTCCCGTTGCAGGCCGAGCAATTCGTCGTTCTCCGCTACACAGGCAATCCCGCCCGACGCCCGTAGCGCGTGCAGCGCCTGGTAGGTGCTCTGGTTCACGCTGATGGAGCCGGCCACGTAGGGTGACGGCGCCGTGATCTCGGGAATGGCATCCTCGCCGGAAGCCAGCGCCGCCGTGAGACAGCCAGCCATCTCCGCGGCCGCCATGCGCGGCTGCTGGTGAATGAAGCCGAGCCGCGCCAGCTCGTCGAAACCCTTCCACATGCCGAACAGCGCATCGCCGTACGCTACCGGCAGCACGCACCAGTCGGGCGCCTCCCAATCCATCTGCTCGCAGACCTCGTAGGCGAGGGTCTTGTAGCCGTCCACGCCGTAGGGGTTGCTGCCCACCGGCGGGCCGAAATAAGGCGAGGTCGGATACCAGCCCCACTCGGCCACCCCGGTTTGCAGCAACTTCCAGCGGTCGGCCTTGGTGCGGGTGGCCACCACCATGGCGCCGTAGGCCTGCATCTGGGTGACGATGGCGGAGGCCGCGCCCTGCACGGTGAGCACGATGCAGGGGAGCCCGGCGCGGGCGGCGTAGGCCGCGGCCGCGGCGCCGGCGTTGCCGGTCGAGCTGACCCCCACGGCCTTGGCGCCGAACCGCCCGGCCATGGCCAGGGCGGTGAAGGCCAGCCGGTCCTTGAAGGAGCCCGACGGGTTCTGCGATTCGTCCTTGAGGTAGAGCCGGTCAAGCCCGAGGCGGCGCCCGTAGCGCTGGCAGCGAAGCAGCGGGGTCTCCCCTTCGCCCAGGGTAGGGGCATCCTGGACGTCCGGAGGCAGCAGTTCGCGGTAGCGCGTCATGCCGGCGGGGCGATCGCCCAACGACTTCGTGGAGAGCGTCCTGGCGGCGTCGTCGAGGTTGTAACGCGGCGTCAGGTTGGCGGGTGCCTGGGTTCGGCATTGCGGGCACCCGTCGAAGCGGGGCTCGATGCCGAAGGAGGCGCCGCAGCGGATGCAAGAGAGACCGGTGAGGTGGCTCATGTTGGGATTACGTTTCGACCGGGCCCCCGACGTCACGGAAACCACGGGCAATCTCCAGCACGCGATCGGTCGAGGTCCTTGAGGCGGTAGTCGTGCAGGATCTCGTCGACCCGGCGCGCGCAACAGACCGATGGCCGAGGCGACGCCCGCGCCCGACGGACAAAGCACCTGCCGGACCCCCAGTTTCTTGCCGACATAGTACCCATGCAGCGGACCGCCGCCGGTGGCGACGAGCACGAAGTGGGAGGGGTCCCGGCCGTGCTCCGCTATGTGGACCCGAGCGGCGCCGGCCATGTTCTCATTGACCACGTCGACGATGCCCCAGGCCACGCGCTCCGCCGGCAGCGAGCTTTCCCGGGCGAGATAGGTTATGGACGGTTCTCCATCCTCCACCACGCACAGCTTGGCCGTCGTGCCTATCCGCGACTACCGCGGCACCGTCATCAGGCCGATCTTTCCGGCCCTGCCCGTGAGCCTGGGTATGCGGACCTCAAATCTCCGGGCCCCATCCAGAAGGGTGAGGGAATTCGTGAATGCCGTGAGGGCCGTCGGCGCGCGTGCGTAGCCCGCGCCTGCCGAGCCAGCGTCAGCGATCCGTCGCCCCCGGTCTGCGTTAGGACCATGCCTGAAGCCTCTTCGCCAAGTCGTTGGGGGCCGTGAAGCTGAAGAAACGCCCCGTCTTGGTCTTGTCAAGCAGTTCCCGGGAGGCAAGTTCGAGGAGGTCGGTCCTGGCGGTCTGGTACGTGACGCCATGGGTCTTTTTGTGGCCCGCGATCGTATAGCGCACGCCAGGGTGTCGCAGGGCATGTCCCAGGAGGGCGAGTTGTCGATGGTTTATCGAAACGGAAGAGCGGATGATCTGCTCAATGGTGCGGATTTCCAGAGCCTTCTTGTCAAGGTAAGCGTACAGGATATCCATCGCGCGTCGTATGACCTGGAGTTGCGCCAGAATGAAGTAGGTCAGGTCATTCTCGTCGGTCTCGGTGTAGAGGAACGACCGCCCGTACCGGGCCGGGGCTTTCCGAATTATCCTCGAAATCGAGAGAAACTCGAACATCCAGAAATCATCTGAGAGCGCCGACCAGTAAAACAACGCCCTCGCGGTCCTGCCGTTGCCGTCGACAAACGGATGGTCATAGGCAAGCCAGAAATGCAGGATGATGGCCTTGAGTATCGGGTGCAGGAAGGCGTCAGGTTGTCTCCGGTTCGCGAAATCGCACATGGCAGCCATTCGGCGCCTGATTTCCTTCGCGGGCGGCGGGATGTGGAGCAAGGTCCCGTCAGCGTCGTGATAGACCGCAATGCCGTCTCCCGGCCTTCTCAGGTAGTTTGATCCGGCTACCGTGTCCAATGTGCCACCAACAAGCATCCTGTGAATCTGGAAGATGATGTCCGGGGTCAAGGGTTCGTCCTTGAAGTTCTTGATGAGGCGGATGGCCCGATAATTGTTGAGGATCATCCTCTCGCTTCGATCCACCGGACTTCGGCCGGAGCGGATCATCTGCTTCGCGGCCTCGCGCGTCGTGGACGCCCCTTCAAGCTGGCTCGAAGTGATGGCCTCCTCTATCAGGGAACTCTCGATGAATCTCTCCCTGGTTTGTGGATTGCCTATCTGGTCACTTGTCGTAATCCTGCTGCTCGTGTCGCGATGGATTTCGTGGAGGAGTTCAAGTACTGGGTCCGCGAGGGTGTAGGCGAACGGCCGTCCGTCCTTGTCCTCCAGTGGGATGGTCCTTCGAAGTTGGCGGCGTGCGAGTTTGACCGCGGCCCACCACTCCTCGGAGGAGAGTCCTTCCGGAGGCCGGAGATGTCTCAAGCTTTCCCAGTGCCGATATTGCCCGCCATGCGCCGCTCCAACCCCTCCGTTTACAAGGATCTCCGCCATCCGCCTCACTTGAGTGGGGTCCTTGAGGTTCAACAGGATGTCCTCGTAGCCCGGTGGGGATGGTGGGATTTTCATCGCTTGTGGTGAATGAAAAGCTAATTGAGTTAAAATTAGTTTTTACCTCCTGCATTGTCAAGAAGGTTGTCCCTGGAAGGTGTATGCTGCCCTGGAGACAATTGCCCTCCATGAACGCGCGCATCTCGCGCTCGGCCTGGGTGTCGCCGCCGCCGTCACGAACGGGGCTCCAGCACCTGGAGGTGCCGGGGCACCGACGTGAGCCGGCGGTAGCCGTCCTCGGTGACCACGATCATGTCCTCCACCTGGACGCTGCCCCAGCCCATCTCGTAGTAGGGGGTCTCGATGCACAGCACCATGTCGGCCTCCAGGGGCGTGTCGTCGCCGGGGGAGATGGTGGGGCGGTCGTAGCCGCCGAGACCCAGGCCGATGCCGTGTCCCACGTGCTGGCGGGCGTAATGCGGGATGCCGGTTTCGCGCACTTCCGCCACCGTCTCGTTGAATATCTCGGAAGCGACCTTGCCCGGCTTGACGAGGCCGAGGGCCAGATCTTGGCCTTTGAGTACCGCGTTGTAATAACTGGAGAATTTGTCGTCCGGCGGCCCGAACGAAAACGTCCGCGACATGTCCGTCAAGTAGCCCTTGTAGAGGCATCCCACATCGAAGCGGATCATGTCGCCGACCTTGAGCGTGTCGTCCGGGACGTTGGTCATGCCCAGGGCGGCGCTCCGCCCGAAGCCCACGTGGTTCATGTTGGGCTCGGCGCCGCGCCGCACCTGGCCCAGGTCGAAGGCGAGGCACATCTCCGCCTCGGTCATGCCCTCACGGGCCTCGTTGGCGGCCTCGTAGATGGACTGCTCGGTGATGCGTACCGCCTCGGTCATGCGCTCGATCTCGGCGGCGGTCTTGACCATGCGGATCTCGCGGAACGCCGACATGGCCGGCACCAGTTCCAGGTGCGGCAGCCGCTCCTGGAGCCGCACCGCCAGGGCCGGGTCCAGTCCCCGCTCGTCGTAGCCGAGCCGGCTGCGGTCGAGGCCTGCGTTCTCCAGCGTGCGGACGATGCCCTCGAAGAAGTCCTCCACCGGCTCCAGGTCGATGCCCAGCTCGCGGATGCGCTGCTCGCGCGGCGTGAGCGGCCCGTTGTCCTCCATGACGCGGTGGAAGGTTCCGTAGGTGGCCACCCCGGCCGGCGGGACCGTGTCCACCATGTAGTCCACCTCCGAACGGGGAATCACCAGCCAGGGCGCGGTCACCGCGTCCCGGGTGACGATGGCGGCGATGTCCTGCCGGCGCCACACGCCGCTCAGGTAGAAGACGTTGGGAATGTTGGTGGCGGCCATCAGGCCGTCGAGGTCCCTTCCGGCCAGCACCCGTTTCGCCCGTTGTTCATTGATCCACATGTAAGATCTCCCGGCGATGGAAACAGCGATGACGTGAGGGCTCTAAAACGCGTAGCGCAGGGATGCCGCGAATCCGTGGCGCCGCAGATCGGCCTTGGTCGGCGCGAGGTCGAGGTCCAGCGGTTCCCGGCTGCCGTCGCGCCACTCGATCCGGCCCTTGCCCTCGCCGGTTTCCACGACGCCGTAGTCGGTATAACGCCACGCCAGGTCGAGCGTCACGTTTTCCCACAACGACCCCAGGGAGACGCTGAACCCTGACGTCACCATCCAGGCGAAGCCGGTCCGCCGTCCGCCCGGAACGACGGTCGTGGTCCTGGGGAAGTGCATGCGCATTTCACCGATGCGGACCCGCGACAGGCCGGCGCCGGCGCCGACGAACGGGCTGAAGGGGCCGATCCTGGGGAGGCCGAGGGCCGGGAGGTCCACGTAGGCCGCGAGCATGCCGGTCAGGGTGGACAGGTCCGCGGCAACGTCCTGCCTGCCCGCGGTCTGATTGAAGTTGGCGCGGCCCTTGAACGAGAAGCGCGGGTGATACCGGGCGAGGGCTTCGAGCCGCAGGGCGGACGTGGCGGCATATCCGAGCCCGAGATCGAGCCCTCCCCCGGTTTCGAAGTCGCCGAGGGAGCTACGGGGGGCGCCGTCGACACCGGCGCCGCAGCCATAGAGCGCCGCGGGCGACTGGCTCGAACAGTCCTTGTCCATGAACCGCCCGGTTTTCGACCCCTCGACGGTGAACCCCGCCCGCAAGTAGAAATCCTCCGCGGCTGCGGTCTCCGGCGCCATCGCGGCGACGACAGCGGCAAGCAGCGCGGCGCACAGGCAGGCTGCGCGGAAGCGAGCCATCGGGTCGGGCCTCCACGGCCCGCCGGTTCTTGTATTTTCGATATGCCTCATGTAAGACGTACCTTCTTGAATTTTCGTGAAGATTCGGAGGAACTCATGGCCAAGCCCGCGGAACAGATCGAGACCACGATGGACAACATCCCTTTCTTCTATAAATGGCAGAAAGGCGAGGGAGTTCCAATTGTCGAGACCTTCTTCATCAAGGACCTGAAGGAGGTTCCGCTCAAGTGGTGGGACCGCATGGGCGGTGACGGCACCCTGTTCAACATGGAGGGAGCGGGCGACGCCACCGGGGCCTACATCGTGGAGATCGCGCCGGGCAAGAGCCTGAACCCCATGCGCCACCTCTACGAGGAGCTGATCCTGGTGGTACAGGGCCGCGGCGCCACCACCATCTGGAACGACAACGGTTCCAAGCAGACCTTCGAGTGGCAGGAAGGGAGCCTCATCTCGGTCCCGCTGAACGTGCATCACCAGCACTTCAACGGCCAGGGCGACAAGCCGGCGCGGCTGTTCTCGGTTAACAACATGCCCATCGTCTTCAGCCTGTTCCACAACGAGGAATTCATCTTCAACACCCCCTACGACTTCGTGGACCGCTTCGACGGGCGGCCGGACTTCTTCTCCAGCCAGGGCACGCAGCACCCCGGCCGCATCTGGGAGACCAATTTCATCGCCGACACCCGCACCTTCAACCTCCAGGAGTGGAAGGAGCGCGGCGCGGGCGGCAAGAACGTTTTCCTGGAGATGTGCGACGGCACCATGGCGGCGCACATTTCCGAGTTCCCGGTGGGGACCTACAAGAAGGCCCACCGCCACGGGCCCGGCTTCAACGTCATCATCATCAAGGGACAGGGTTTCTCGCTGTTCTGGTGGGAAGGCGAGGAGCCCAAGCGCTACGACTGGCAGGACGGCAGCGTGTTCGTGCCGCCGGAGATGATGTTCCACCAGCACTTCAACCTGGGCCCCACCGGCGCGCGCTACCTGCCGTTGCGTTTCGGCGGCATCAAGCACAGCATGGGCGAGGGTTACGGAGACATCTCCAAGGTCGACAAGGACGTGAAGTCGGGCGGCAACCAGATCGAGTACTACGACCAGCCGGCATACATCCGCGAAATGTTCGAGTCCGACATGACCAGGCTCGGGGCGGAGTCGCGCATGGACCCCAACGTGTACGTGAAGCCCGCGGCGTAAGGGCAAGGCCTTTTGACCGAGGGAGGAGGCCTTGGGCTTCCTCCCTTTTTTTGTCCGGCAAGGGAACAACGCCGGCCGACAGGCCGGTTGGATGCCATCATGGTGCCGATCATCCTGACGATACTGTCCTATCTCCTGGGATCCGTTCCCTCCGGCTTCCTGGTAGGATCGTCCGCGGGTGTGGACGTGCGCAGCGCCGGAAGCGGCAACATCGGCGCCACCAACGTGGCCCGGACGCTGGGGTGGAAAAGGGGTCTCCTGACGCTCTTCTTCGACGTCGCCAAGGGGTTCCTGCCGGTTCTTGCGGCCCACCTGCTGGACCTCGGGGCGGCCGCGGCCGCGGCTGCCGGTCTGGCCGCCTTCGCGGGCCATCTCTATCCGGTGTTCCTGAGATTCAAGGGCGGCAAGGGCGTGGCCACCGCGGGCGGCGTCTACCTGGCGGCCATGCCCCTGGGCCTCCTGGCCGTGCTGGGGGTTTTCGTGCTGGTGGTCCTGGGCAGCCGCCGGGTGTCGCCGGCTTCCATGGCCGCGGGCGTGGCGGCCCCGCTCGCGGCGTGGGCGCTGTCCTATCCGGTGGAAACGTTTTGGATGACCCTCGTCATCGGGATCCTGGTGGTGGTGCGCCACCGGGAGAACATCCGCCGCCTGATGGCGGGGGAAGAGGCTCCGTTCCAGCTCCGCCGTTAGTCGCGGCGGCGGCTGCCCTGTAGCCGACGCGTATCCCGGCCATGGACTTCATCGGCATCGACCTGGCCTGGGGCAACCGCAATCCCACCGGACTGGCCCATCTGGTGTCGGACGGCGCCGGCTGCCGCCTCGTGCGATCGGACCGGCTGATCACGGATGATGAGATCGTGGAGTGGGTGGAGGCCCGTGGCGGAGACGACGTGTGGCTGGGCATCGACGCGCCATCATCGCCAGGAACCCGCCCGGGACGTCACGGCCGGCGGACAAGATGGTCTCGGCCCGGTTCAGCCGCTACCACGCGGGAGCCTACCCGGCCAACCGGGTCCGCTGTGAGCGGCCGGTGCGGCTGTGCCGCAAGCTCCGGCGCCGGGGTTTCTCGTCGAACCCGTTCCTGCCCGGCCGCAGCGGCCGGCGCCAGCTCGAAATCTTTCCCCACCTGGTGCAAGTGGCGTTCTTCGAGCGGCCGCGCATCATCAAGTACAAGAAAGGCCCGGTTTCGGTCCGGCAGGCCGGGTTGTCGGAGTTCCAGGCTGCCATCGAGACCTACCTGACCCGCCAGGACCCTCCCCTGCTGCCGTCGCCGGAGCTGTCCCGCCTGCTCCACGAAGACCCGCGCGCGCTACGCGGCTCCGCCCTCAAGTCCCTGGAGGACCGGCTGGACGCGGTGCTTTGCGCGTACATGGCATTCTATTTCCACACCTGGGGCCAGTCCCGCTGCGAGGTCATCGGAGACCACGCCGAAGGGTACATCATCGCCGTCCGCGGCTGACTTCAGACCGCCGTCTCAGCCAAAAACTTCAATTGCATGCCGGCGAGCAACGCCGTCGCGGAGTCTACACGGCGCCTCGCTTCCCGGGCGCGCAGTCTATCCGTGGAAATGATTCACCGGGCTGTGCCCGGCCCCGATGGAGTACGCCTGCCGGATGGCTTGGGTGATGAACGCCTTGGCTTCGGCCGCCGCGGCTTCCACGGAGCGGTTCCGTGCCAGGCCGCAGGCCAGGGCGGCGGAGTACGTGCAGCCGGTGCCATGGGTATTCTTCGTCCGTATCCGCGGGGCCGGATATTCGTGGAAGGCCGCGCCGTCGTAGAGGATGTCGGTGGCGGCTCCCCTTCGATGCCCGCCCTTCACCACGACGCTTGCCGCCCCCAGACCCACGATGCGCCTGGCCATCTCGCGGATGGCGCGCACACCGTTCCCTTCCACGCCGGTCAGCGCCTGCGCCTCGGGGAGGTTGGGCGTGACCACGGCAGCCAGCGGGAGCAGGCGGGTACGCAGCGTCCGGACGGCGTCCGGGCGGAGAAGCACGTGGCCTCCCTTGGCCACCATCACCGGGTCCACCACCAGCCGCCGGATGCCGTGTTCCCGGATCTTGTCGGCCACGGTTCGGATGATGCGGGCGTTGGCGAGCATGCCGGTCTTGACCGCGTCGGCGCCGATGTCGTCCATGACGGCGTCGATCTGGGCGGCGACCATGGGCGCCGGCGTTTCCAGGACCCGCGTCACGCCGGTGGTGTTCTGCGCGGTGATGGCGGTGACCACCGACGTGCCGTAGACTCCCAGCGCCGCGAAGGTCTTGAGGTCCGCCTGGAGGCCGGCTCCGGCCCCCGAATCCGAGCCCGCGATGGTGAGCGCCTTGTAGATCTTCACCGAAGTGCTCCCGAAACGAATCCTGGCAGATTACGGGGCATGGGCCGGCGGTGTCAAGCCGTGTCCGGCGGGGCCGGTGGGCCGGGATGAAGGGCAAGGAGCGGCATGGCTTCGGCAGCCGACCCGTCTCCGCGCGAAACAATTTGACATCCCCGCCGTTTCCTGATGGCATACGCAGCCACGGTGATGCCATGTCAAAGATCCTTTCGAGAGACCGGTTGCAGGGGTTCTTCCTGAACATGACCCAGCGATGCTTCGGCGAGCTGGGGATACGGGACGCGGAGGTGACGGGCTACGTGGCGGACGTGCTGACGGAGTTCGCCCGCAGCGACCGGCTGTATCGTGTGCGCTCGCGCCGAAACCAGCGGCTCGACAGCGTGGTGGAGATGCTGGTGGCGGACGAGGCAACGGTTTCGCGCGAGAACCCGCTCATGCAGGAACGGCGGATGCGCAAGTACCTGGGAGACTACACCTTGTTCATGAGCGGGTTCTTCCGATCCTACGTGGAGCGCGGCGGCTACCTGGACTACTATCTTCAGGAGGGCAGCCGGTCCTACTGGAAGGTGTCGGAAGTGGACCTGTCGCTTTACCGGACCGGTTTCCTGCTCTTCCAGGAGCTGTCGGAGCAGTTCGAGTACCTCTCCGGGGCGCTCGACTACATGCACAAGGCCTACTTTGCGGATTCGCCGAAAAGGGATCCATTCTCCGGCTTTCTGAAGCAGATCGAAGGATGGATGAAGGTGAACGTAACCGACAACTGACGGTGCCCGACTCTCCGCTTTCCAATCGTCGCGCCCTCCTCGTTGCCGGCGGTATCCTTCTGCTCGCCTCTCTCTCGGTCATCGGTTACGTGGCCGCTTTTCTCCTGACGCCGTACCACGGCCAGTCATCGGTTGCGGAGATCGAGGTGCGGCGCGGCGACACGTTTGCGGCCGTGGCCCGCGAGCTTGGCGAAAAGGGGGTCGTCTCCCGGCCGCGCCTGTTCGTGCTATGGGCCCGGCTTCGCGGGCTGGATACGAAGGTGCGGCGCGGCCTCTACCGCTTCGAGGGGGCGGTGTCGCCCAGGTCGGTGCTCGACAGTCTCGTCCACGGCCGGACCGTGGTCCACAAGGTCACCTTTCCCGAGGGTTTTACGGTCCGGCAGATCGGCGGCCGTCTCGAACGGGAAGGACTGGTCACGCCGGAGAGGTTCGCCGCGGCCGTGACCGACCCCGCCATCCTTTCCCCGTTGGGGCTCGACAGTATGGAGGGCTATCTCTTCCCCACCACCTATCACTTCCGCGCGCTGGCTACGGAGGAAGAGATCGTCAGGACGATGTTCGCCGAGTTCAAGGACACCTTCACTCCCGAGATGGCGGCGCGCGCGAAGGAACTCGGCCTGACCCGGCACGAGCTGGTGACCCTGGCCTCCATCATCGAGAAGGAAGGCGGCCCGGTTGCGGAGATGCCGCTGGTTTCCGCGGTGTTCCACAACCGCTTGAAGCGGGGCATGCGGCTACAGAGCGATCCGACGGTCATCTACGGGCTGGAGGATTTCAACGGCGACCTGACCCGCGAGCACCTGCGGACACCCGGCCCCTACAACACCTACACCATCAAGGGGTTGCCTCCAGGCCCCATCGCCAATCCGGGCCTGGTCGCCATGAAGGCGGCGCTCTACCCGGCCGATGTCGAGTACCTGTACTTCGTGTCCAGGAACGACGGCCGCCACCACTTCTCCAAGAGCCTGCGGGACCACAACGCCGCGGTGCGGAAATATCAGAAGAACCGATGAACGGAACAGGAGGACGCGATCATGGATGCATCCGACATCAGGCGGGTCTACGGCTTGGCGGCAAGAGTGGGCTCCCTGGAGGGGTACCTCTATACCGGCCAGGACATCGAGACGGAGTACCTGCCGGGCTGGCTCGGCAACATCGAGCGGGAGTTCAACGAGCTGTCGTCCGATGCGCGCGCCGCGTGCGCCGCCGCGCATCACGAGGTGTTGCGCAAGGTGGCGGCCTACCTCGGGAAGTTCTACGGCGCCGGCGACGTCAATGCCCTCAAGGCCCAGGCCATGGTCGACGTCGCCAAGGGTGCCATGGATTCCGAAGGCTGATAGGCTGGAGGACGCCGGGATGATCCGGTGACCGTCACCAAGAGTGAAAGGCGCGTGCTCGAGCCGGTCGAGATGGACGATGTGCCCGGCGCGCCCAAGGAGCTGCTGCGAAGCCCCGGCACGTTCGCCCTGCGAGTCCGCGGCGATTCCATGGCCGCGGAGCAGCTTCGCGACGGCGATCTCATCCTGGCGCGGTCGACGCCCGCGGCGCGAGACGGCGACACCGTGGTAGCGCTGGTCCGTGGCGAGCCCGCGGTCAGGCAGTACCACCGTAGGGACGGGAGAGTGGTGCTGCGGTCCGCCGACGAGCAGCTCGCCCCCATCGTGGCCGCGGAGGAAGAAACGGAGGTCCGCGGCGTGGTGGTCGCGGTGGTGCGGAAGTACTGATGTTGAAGAAGCGCGATAGGAGAACCTGCCGATGAACCGCCTGGCCAACGAGACGAGCCCGTATCTGCTTCAACACGCCGGCAACCCGGTGGACTGGTTTCCCTGGGGAGACGAAGCCTTCGCCAAGGCCCGGACGGAGGACAAGCCGATCCTCCTGAGCATCGGCTACTCGGCCTGCCACTGGTGCCACGTGATGGAGCACGAGTCCTTCGAGAACGACGCCATCGCCGCGCTGATGAACGAGAACTTCGTCAGCATCAAGGTGGACCGGGAGGAGCGGCCGGACCTGGACGAGATCTACATGAACGCGGTGCAGATGCTCACCAAGCGGGGCGGCTGGCCCATGACCGTGTTCCTGACCCCCGAGGGCAAGCCCTTCTTCGGCGGCACCTACTACCCGCCCGAGGACCGGCACGGCATGCCGGGTTTTCCGAGGGTGCTGAAGGCGGTGGTGGAGGCGTACCGCAACAAGCCCCAGGACGTAGCCAGGAACGTCGACCAGCTCGTGGCCGCGCTGGACCGCATGAGCGTGCTCAGCGAGACCGGGCAGGAACTGAGCGTGGAGGTGGTCACCCGAGGGGCGGAGGGCCTCACGCCGGCCTACGACGCCACCCACGGCGGCTTCGGCCGGGCGCCCAAGTTCCCCAACGCCGGGGTGTTCAACCTGTTCCTGCGCTCCTACCGGCTGTCGGGCAACCGGCGCTACCTGGAGATGATCACCGAGACGCTTCGCAAGATGGCCGAGGGAGGCATGTACGACCAGCTCGGCGGCGGTTTCCACCGCTACTCGGTGGACGACAAGTGGCTCGTCCCCCACTTCGAGAAGATGCTCTACGACAACGGCCAGCTCGCGCAGGTCTACGCCGAGGCATACCGCATCACCAAGGACGAATTCTTCAAGCGCATCGTCGTGGAGACCCTGGAATACGCGCTGCGGGAGATGTGCCAGCCCGAAGGCGGTTTCTACTCCGCCCAGGATGCGGACAGCGAGGGCGAGGAAGGCAAGTTCTTCGTGTGGACCCGTGAGGAAGTGCTGGAACTCCTCGGCAAGGAGCACGGCGAGATCTTCTGCCGGGTCTACGACGTCTCCGATCTCGGCAACTTCGAGGGCAAGAACATCCTGCACCCGATTCTGACCGTCGAGCAGGCGGCCAAGTACTTCAAAAAAGAGCAGACCGAAATCGAAGCGGTGCTGGCCGATTCCAGGGCACGCCTTTTCGAGGAGCGCGAGAAACGGGTCAAGCCCTTCCGCGACGAGAAGGTTATCGTCTCCTGGAACGGCCTGATACTGTCGGGGATGGCCGCCGGCTACGCCATCACCGGCGACGCCCGCATCCGGGAGGCCGGCGCCAGGACCGTGGATTTCATCTTCACGCGCATGTTCGACAACGGGCTGCTGCTGCACACCTACAAGGACGGGCAGGCCAAGCTGCTGGGCTACCTGGACGACTACGCCTTCCTCATCGCCGGCCTGCTGGACCTGTTCGAGGCGACCTTCGACGCCGAGCTGCTGGAACGGTCCAAGGCCCTGGCGCGGACCATGGTGGACGAGTTCTGGGACCAGGAGAACGGCGGGTTCTTCTACACCGGCAAGTCCCACGAGCAGCTCATCAGCCGCACCAAGCCCGGCTTCGACCACTCCATCCCGTCGGGCAACTCGGTGGCGGCCTCGGTGCTCCTGCGGCTCCACCACTACACGGGAGAGCAGGACCTGCTGGAGCGGGCGGAGAAGGTCCTGCGGCTTCACTACGACGCCATGGCCAAGGAGCCCTTCGGCCTCGCCACCATGCTCGGAGCCCTGGACTTCCACCTGTCCATGCCGGCGGAGATCGTCATGGTGGCGGGGAAGGAGGACGCCGATGCGCGCGGGGTCGTGCAGCAGGTGCAGGACAGCTACCTGCCCAACAAGACGTTTCAGTGGGTCAGCCCGGACGCCAGGCTGGAGGAGATATCCCCGCTGCTGGAGGGCAAATCGCAGGTCGGGGGCAAGCCCACGGTGTACGTGTGCCGGAACTTCACCTGCGCTCCGCCGGTGACGGACTGGGAGGGGCTCAGGCCGCTGCTCGAAGATTAAAGGGTCGGTTATTGGACTGTGGATTACGCTTGTAACATGCCGTTTTAACGGGAAAGGAAGAACATGGCAGAAAAGATCAGACTCGGTGTGATCGGCGCCAACCCCACCCGCGGATGGGGTCCGAGAGGCCACCTTCCGGCCATCGTTGCGAGCCAGGACGTGGAGTTGACGGCCGTATGCACCACCCGCAAGGAGAGCGCCGAGGAATCGGCCGCGAAGTATGGCGCCGGGATGGCGTTCCATGACTACCGCGAGATGTTGGCCTCACCCGACATCGAAGCCGTGGCGGTGGTGCTGCGGGTTCCGGCCCACTACCAGGTGACCATGGACGCCCTCAACGCCGGCAAGCACGTCTTCACCGAGTGGCCGCTGGGAAAGACCAGGGCCGAGGCCGTGGAGATGCGTGATTTGGCCGAGGCCAAGGACCTCGGGCACATGGTGGGTCTGCAGGCCAGGGGCAACCCCGCCATCGTCTACGCCAGGGACCTGGTGGCGGACGGCTACGTGGGCGAGGTCATGGCGTGCCACGTGAGCGTGGCCCGGGGCGGCATACTCAACTGGCCTTCGGACCGGAGCTGGCAAAAGGACGCGTCCCTGGGCGCCAACGCCTTGACCATCGCCCACGGCCACACCATCGACGCGCTACGGTTCATCGTGGGTGATTTCAGCTCCGTATCCGCGGTGGTGAGCACCCAGGCACGGCAGTGGCTGGAGACCGACACACAACGCTACGTGGACGTCACTTCTCCGGACAACATCCTGGTGAGCGGGCGGTTGGCCAGCGGCGCGGTAGCCTCGGTCTATGTGGCAGCCATACCTTGGAAAGCCTACGGATACGGCATGGAGATATATGGCCGCGAGGGGACTCTGGTGGCCACGTCGGACAACACGCCGCAGCTCGAGGTGGTCCGTCTACGGGGAACCAGGGCAGGAGATTCCGGTCTCCAGGACCTTCCGGTGCCGCCCGAATACACAAAGGCGCCGGCGGAGACCCCGGTGAAGGAGCCGAGGAACGTCGGAGAAATGTACGTGAGGTTCGCCGACGCCATCCGCAACGGCACCGCTTGCGAGCCGGATTTCAACACCGCCGTGGACCTGCACCGGCTGGTCGACGCCATCACGGAGTCGTCGGAGCAGGGGCGGGCCGTGGAGTTGTAGGGCTGGAGGCCCGTCCGAGTAGTCGAATGCGGCTGATCCGAATGAGCGCGTCCATCGGCTGGTTGGTCGCAGGATGCGGCGTCACCGTCGCCGGGGTCGCTCTCCTTTTCCTGCTCTCGGTAGAAGTGGGGATCGCGCTCATCCTGCTCGGCGCCGGTGCGCTCGGTTTCGCCGCGGGCCTCGTGCGATCCGCTGCCGTTGACGGAAGGCTTGTCATGGAGATCGAGCAGCACATCGACGAACTGCGTGAGCGCGATCTGAGAGAGGTCGAGAAGCGCTGGCGCACCGAGGGCGTGTCGCCGGTGGAGCAGGCCTGGAGCGCGCTCCAGCGGTCGCACGGCTCCGAAACGGACACGGCGCTGTCGGAGCTGGATGCACGGCTCGGGAGAATGATCCAAGCCCGCTGCGACCGCGTCTGGGATGGTATCCGCGACCGGCGCTATGTGAGGCAAAGACACGGGGAGATCGGCGGTCTCGACGGCCGGGCTATTTTCGAGGAAATCCGCAGCGTTGTGGAGGAAGTCGCCCGTCTGTACGGGCAGGATGCCGAGAAGGCGGAACTCGACGCGCGCATCGGCGACATCGCGCTTGCCGCTCGGTCTGCCATCGGCGACCTCCTGCAAGTGGCGCGGCAGGTGCCGGTGGTCAACGTCACGGGTCTGACCGTGAGGGAAATCGTGACGCGGCTCGAGCAGGTGCAGAAGGTGCGTAATCTTTACCGGAAGTATACGCCCTATCAGCACTATGTACGCGGCGCGACGCTGCTTGCTCGCATTGCTCTCGGTGCGAACCCGGTCACACTGGTAGCGTCGACTCTCGCCGGGGAGGCATTTACCCGGGTGGGCAAACACGTCGCCAAGAGGTACGCGGAGGTCTGGCTGAAGGAACTGCTGGAAGGTTCCGTAGCACTGGTCTATCTGCATGTGGCGCGCACATACGATCCGGGCCGCACGTATCGAAGCGCCGACTGGCTGGGGCTCGTCGAGGCGCTTCGCATTCACAAGCTGGTTCCGGGCGTCGACCACAACCGCAAGCTCCTGCTGGACCGCATTCTGCGCGCACAGATTCCGGACGAGTTCGCCAAGTTGGCACTGCTGCGCGCACTTGCCGACGACGGTGAACCGGACTCCACGCTGACGCCGCCCGTCGACTTCGCGTCCTTGCGCCCCGCGCAACGCCAGGCGATCGCCGAGTGTCTCGGCGCGGTCCTGCGGGACATGCGTGGATTGAATGAGCCGAAGGCCAGCAAGGCGATCGAGGACATGGAGAAGGGGCTGTCGATGGGTCTGCGGATCGATCTGATCGATGCCGGCAGCCGCGAGGAGATACGCATCGAGGAGGGATTCATTCAGCTAGCGATGCTTGCCCGCGACTGGTGTCGACTCGACATCGGGGAAGCGCGGCAGGTGATCGAAGGCAGCGCGTTCGCCGTAGCGGCGCGCAAGCGTATCGGCGATGCCGGCGTGAACCGCGTGCTGTTGGAGAAGGCCATGCCGGTCGCCTTCGACGATGGCGACCTCGAATCCGACCGCGTTGCGGAAAGTGAGCAACACTTGATCGAGCCCCCGCGGGATCTGGTCGGAGACTCTCTTGCCGAACCACTGATGGCATCCTTTGTCGACATTCTGGCGACGAAGGCCGCGGCCGACTGGCCGGTGGAGCACGACCATATCGTGCTGCTCAATGCTTCGGTGCTGCTCCCGGAGCGCAAGCAGGTCACTGCGCTGTGGTCACGATACCTGAAGGCGGTAGAATCGCGGCTCCGTGATCGCCTGAAGCACGGGACGTTGTCGACCGTCCCGCCAGGGTCAGCGCCGGCTGTGCTGCGGCAGATCGGCGAGCAGGAACTCCCTGCGCCGGCAGGCCTCATCGCCGCTTCCGACGGCCGGAACGGGGCCTTCGCGGTGTTCGACGCGTCGTCCGGCAACGGGCGGGCGCGCTGGGTGCTCCTGTTCGATGACCGCGTCGTTGTAGGGGAAGTTCCGAAGGAGGAACTCTCGCTCGACGACGGCGAGACGAGGACCTACCTGAAAGAAGAGGTCCGGTTCAGCCGTCTGTCACGCCCCCTGGCGGACGCCCTCGTTATCCATTGCGGCGCTGACCAGCGCCTGATCGTCGACGGTTCCGTCGCGGGCACCTTCGCGGGGTATTTCGGTCCCGTGCTCGAATCGCTGGGCGTCGATGACGCCGCCCTCGAGAGCGCAGAGAACCCCTGAGATTGTCAAGAATCAGGTGGGACGCGACGCCAAGTTCGGGTCGTTCAGGAGCGCCGATTCGCAGAAGCGCGGGCCAGGTCTTCGAGCATGGGAACGGTGGTTTCCCAGTCGATGCAGGCGTCGGTGACGCTCTGGCCGTAGGTGAGCGGGGTGTCGGGCTTGATGTCCTGGCGGCCTGCCACGAGGTGGCTCTCCATCATGACGCCGCAGATGTTGTCGGAGCCGGAGGCGACCTGCCCGCAGACGTCGGCACAGACCTCGGGCTGCCGCCGGTAGTCCTTCTGGCTGTTGCCGTGGCTGCAGTCCACGAGCACCCGGTGCGGCAGGTTGGCGTCGTGCATGGACTGCGCGGTCTCGTCGACCACGGTCCGGTCGAAGTTGGGGCCGAGGTTGGAGCCGCGCAGGACGACGTGGCAGCTCGCGTTGCCATGCGTCGAGATGACCGCGGCGATTCCCTGGTGGGTCACGCCGAGGAAATGATGCGGGTGTGCGGCGGCGCGCACGCCGTCGATGGCGATCTGGATGGAGCCGCCGGTGCTGTTCTTGAAGCCCACGGGCATGGACAGTCCGGAAGCCAGCTCCCGATGCACCTGGCTTTCCGCGGTGCGGGCGCCGATGGCCCCCCACGAAACCAAGTCGGCGGTGAACTGGGGAGTGATGGTGTCCAGGAACTCGGACCCCGTGGGCAGTCCCATGTTGGCCAGATCCAGCAGCAGACCCCGGGCGAGCCGCAGCCCCTTGTTGAGGTTGAACGTGCCGTCGAGGTCCGGGTCGTTGATGAGGCCCTTCCAACCTACCGTGGTGCGCGGCTTCTCGAAGTAGACGCGCATGATCACCAGCAGGTCGTCCGCCAGGCGGGCGGCTTCGTGTTTCAAGCGGCCGGCGTACTCAATGGCCGCGTCCGAGTCGTGAACGGAGCAGGGGCCGGAGACGACGAGCAGACGGCGGTCTTCGCCGCTCAGGATCGCTTCGATCTCCTGGCGGGCCCTGGTTACCGTGGCAGTGGCCTGCTCGGTGATCGGCAACTCCTCGTTGACCAGGATCATCGGCGGCAGCAGCGGACGCAGGGTCTCGATTCGCAGGTCGTCTGTGGTCTGGTTCATGGCGTTCCCTATCGAACCTGCTTATCTAACACAGTTTTTCGGGTGAGGCGAATACGCGCCGGCTAGAAGGTGCGGGCGGTGCGGCGCGTCAGGGATCGCCCAAGTGGGACGCACGACGGGGACGGATGGGCTATAATGGCGCTGGCTCATGGAAGCCGTGGACTTCTCGATGTACCGGGCAGATACCATAGCAGCGGTGGCGACGCCTCCCGGCGAGGGAGGCGTCGCGGTGGTGCGCCTGAGCGGTCCGGATGCCCGGCGCATCGGGGCCGAGGTCCTCGCCCGCAAGGATACCGGGTGGGAATCGCACCGATTGTCCTACGGGCGGGTTCGGGATCCGGACAGCGGAGCCGTGGTGGATGAGGTGATGTTCGCGTTTCTCCAGGAGCCCAGAAGCTACACCGGCGAGGATACCGTCGAGATTCATTGTCACGGCGGCCCGTACGTGGTCCGTCAGGTGCTCGGTCTGGCGCTGAAGCGCGGGGCGCGGCACGCGGAGCCGGGCGAGTTCACCAAGAGGGCCTACTTGAACGGACGGTTGGATTTGGCCCAGGCCGAGGCCGTGCTGGACCTGATCCGGTCACGTACGGACAAGGCCGCGGGAGTGGCGTTGGGCCAGATGGAGGGCGGGCTGTCGCAGGAGGTGCAGGACCTGCGGGAACAATTGGTGGATACGCTGGTGCAGGTGGAGGCGGCCATCGACTTCCCGGAGGAAGAGATCGAGCTGCTCCAGCGCGAGGAACTGGGGCGCAAGGTCACCGGGGTCGTGGAAAGGATATCGGCGCTCGTGGACAGCTACGCATGGGGCCGGTTGATCCGCGAGGGCGTCCGGGTATGCATCGTCGGACGGCCCAACGTCGGCAAGTCGAGCCTGATGAACGCGTTGCTCGGCGTGGAGCGGGCCATCGTCACCGCGACGCCGGGAACGACCCGGGACTTCATCGAGGAAACGGTCAACCTGAAGGGCCTGCCGGTGGTGCTGTGGGACACCGCGGGCATCAGGGACCGGACCGAGGGCGTGGAGCAGATCGGCATCGACGTGACCTTCAAGCGGCTCGAGGAGAGCCAGGGATGCATGCTCGTTCTCGACGGCTCCGTTTCGCTGACCAGGGAAGACATGGCGGTGATGGAAATGGTGCGGGAGAAACAGGGGCTTGTGGTCGTCAACAAGTCCGATCTGCCCCAGAGGATCGACCGGTCGGCCGTTTCAGGGTGCTTGCCCGGACTGGAACAGGTCGAGGTGTCGGCGCTGACGAACCAGGGGCTGGATCGGTTGAAGGCCGCCTTGCGCGATTGCTTTCTGGATTCCACGGAGGAGCCGGAGATCGTCGTGACCAACGTGCGCCACAAGGCCGCACTGGATCGGGCGCGGGCGAGCCTGCTGGAGGTGCACGAGGCCATCGGCCGTGGCTTGCCGCCGGATATCGTCGCCGTGGACTTGCAGGAGGCTAGAGACAGCCTGGAGGAAATCATCGGCACGGTGACCAACGAGGATATCCTCGACCGTATCTTCTCCCAGTTCTGCATAGGGAAGTAACCGCATTTGCTCCGGCGCATGGAAGTTCGTCGGGGAATTTGGCACAATTGGAGTTCTGATCCACAAGTCAGTGAGGGATGTTTCACGTGAAACAGTCGGAAAAGGGGAACGGCAGGATATACGACGTCATCGTGGTCGGCGCCGGACACGCGGGCATCGAAGCCGCTCTGGCGGCCGCGCGCATGGGTTTCGACACGTTGATGCTGACGCTGAACCTCGACCATATCGGCCAGATGTCGTGCAATCCGGCCATCGGCGGCATAGGGAAGGGGCATCTCGTCAAGGAGATCGACGCCCTCGGGGGCGAGATGGCCCGCGCCATCGACGAGACCGGCATCCAGTTCCGCATGCTGAACACGAAGAAGGGGCCGGCGGTCAGGGCGTCCCGGGCGCAGGCCGACAAGGCCCTTTACCGCCGGCGGATGAAGCAGGTGGTGGAGAACTGCGAGAATCTGACCCTCAAGCAGGCCAGCGTCGAGGCGCTCCTCTGCCGTGACGGCAAGGTCGCGGGCGTCGAATCGCAGATCGGGGAAGTCTTCGAGGCCAGGAAGACCATCTTGACCACCGGGACCTTCCTTCAGGGCATGATCCACGTCGGCGACCGCAACTATTCGGCCGGCCGCGCCGGCGATTTCGCCGCCCAGGGCTTGAGCGGGTCGTTGAGCGCACTGGGGCTCCGGCTCGGAAGGCTCAAGACCGGGACCTGCCCGCGGTTGAACGCCCATACCATTGATTTTTCGAGACTTTCCGTCCAGTACGGCGATGAAAACCCGATACCGTTCTCCTTTGGAACGGAGCGGATCGAGCAGAGACAGATCCCCTGCCACATCACCTATACGAACTCCAGGACACACGACATCATCCGGGCGGCCATCCACCGATCGCCCATGTATTCCGGGGTCATCAAGAGCCGCGGACCGCGTTACTGCCCCTCCATCGAGGACAAGGTGGTGCGTTTCGCGGAAAAGCAGCGCCACCAGATCTTCCTGGAGCCCGAAGGCTATGACACTGTGGAGGTCTACCCGAACGGCATCTCCACGAGCCTCCCTCTCGACGTCCAGGTGGACCTGGTTCACAGCATCGAAGGCCTTGAAGAGGCGGAGATCATGAGGCCCGGCTATGCCATCGAGTACGACTACGTGGAGCCGACTCAGCTCAAGCCTTCCCTGGAGACCAAGTCCATCGGCAACCTCTACCTGGCCGGTCAGATCAACGGGACCACCGGGTACGAGGAGGCGGCCAGCCAGGGGCTGATGGCGGCCATCAACGCGTGTCTCGCCCTCAAGGGGGAAGAGCCGCTGGTTCTTTCCCGCGACCAAGCCTACATCGGCGTGTTGATCGACGACCTGGTCACCAAGGGAACCGATGGCGAGCCCTACCGGATGTTCACCTCCCGGGCCGAGTACCGCTTGCTGCTCCGGGAGGACAACGCGGACCTGCGCCTTACCGAGCTGGGGCGCCGTATCGGCCTCGCCACGCCGGAGGCATACGCGAGGACCGCCCGGAAGCAGGAACAGATCACCGAGTTGACCCAAAAGTTGGAGAACACGCGTGTCAATCCGTCCAAGTCCGTCCAGGCCCAACTCCACGCCATGGAAACGGCTCCCGTACGGAACATCACGTCGTTGGCGCAGTTGCTCCGCCGGCCGGAGATCGCTTTCGGGAACCTGGCTACGTTCTGTCCGGAGCTGGCCGAGGCGCCGCCGGATGTGGCGCTACAGACGGAAGTATCCATAAAATACAGCGGTTACGTGGACCGGCAGACCCAGGGCCTCAAGCGGTTCCAGAAGATGGAGAACGTGACCCTCCCGGAGGACCTGGACTACGGGCAGATCAACGGGCTCTCGCGCGAGATCCGGGAGAAGCTTTCCCACGTGCGGCCCCGTTCCCTCGGACAGGCTTACCGAATCTCGGGGGTGACCCCGGCGGCCATCTCCGTGCTTTCCCTGTACCTCTACAAGATGAAGGCCGGCTGAACCTGTCCCGCCGCCCAAGGTGTCCGCCACGGATTCAGACAGAAACGAGCGGCTTCTGGCCGCGGGCGCCGGATCCCTTGGCGTCGATCTGTCACCGCTCCAAACGAAGGCGTTCAGCCGTTACCTGTCCCTGCTTTCGTTCTGGAGCGAGCGGCTGAACCTCACGGCCATCCACGAAGAAGAGCTCGTGGTGCGGCGCCACTTCATCGATTCGCTTGCCGTCGTGCCCTTGTTGAGTCGTGACGGCAGCCTCCTGGACATCGGCAGTGGCGCCGGTTTCCCCGGTATCCCCATCAAGCTCGCGGTTCCCGGCAAACCCGTGTACCTGGTGGAGCCGCGCCGGAAGCGGGCAAATTTCCTGAGGCACGTCGCGCGGGAGCTGAAGCTGACGGGCTTGCACGTGATCGAGAGCCGTATCGAGAACCTGTCCGGTGGAGAGTTGCCGGCCATTGCGGAGACCGTCACCCGCGGATTCTCGGACATTCGCGGCTTCCTGAGGGTCAGCGGCGGCCTGCTTGCTTCGGGAGGCGTGTCTATCCTGATGCAGGGGCCGAAGGGTGCGGCCGTCCTGGATGATGTCCGAGGCGACCTGCCGGAATATGGGCTCTCGGCCGAGAGAACGGTGAGCTTCGAGTTGCCCTTCGGTGACGAGCGCAGGACCGTGCTCATGTTCCGGAAGTCGTACACGCCGGGGAAAACTTGAGGACCCACCCTCCTCGATCCAGGTCCCGTGCCGATGTTTCACGTGAAACACCGGACTTCCTTTTCGGGTCCTGTCGTGTTACAAATCAAGATCACGGCCTTATCATAACTCATTGAATTATAACAAGATTTTGGGAAAGATAGTCGCCATAGCCAATCAGAAGGGCGGGGTCGGAAAGACCACCACCGCGGTGAACCTCGGCGCGTCCCTGGCCGTCGCCACCAAAAAGACGCTGATCGTGGACATGGACCCGCAGGGCAACAGTACGACAGGCTTCGGGATCGACCCCAGGTCTCTCAACAAGAGCATCTACGACGTGATGCTCGAGAACTGTTTCGTCACCGAGGCGCTCTGCGCCACGGAAATGCCCTCGCTGTTCCTGTTGCCCGCCAACCGCGACCTGGTGAGCGCGGAAATCCAGATGATCGAGATGGAGAACCGCATCGGGCGCTTGCGGCAGGCATTGGAGACCGTCCGGTATAGATTCGATTACGTCCTGCTGGACTGCCCGCCTTCCCTGGGCCTCCTGACCCTCAATGCCCTGGCCGCTGCCGATTCGCTTCTGGTCCCCCTTCAGTGCGAATACTATGCCCTCGAAGGCCTCACCGCGGTCCTGGACACCATGAAGCGTGTCCAGACGTCCTACAACCAGCACCTGGACTTCGAGGGCGTCGTCCTTTGCATGTATGACGGCCGGAGCAATCTCTCGGCCCAGGTCGCTCAGGACGTTCGCGACCATTTCCCCGACGACGTATTCCAGACCGTCATCCCCCGAAACGTGCGCCTGAGCGAGAGCCCCAGCCATGGAAGGCCGGCGCTGCTCTACGATGCCCGTTCGACCGGAGCGCAGAGCTACCTGAGCCTGGCCGCCGAGTTGATGGGCCGGAAGGAACGAAGTCATGCAGAAGAATAGACTTGGGCGGGGACTCGACGCCCTGCTGCCCCGGAACGAGCCCATAGTCGAAGATGCGCCTCGGGAGGCTCCCCCCACCACGGCGGACCCTTCCTTGATCGCACCCAACCCGGACCAGCCCCGCCGGGTTTTCGACGAAGAGAAGATAAACGAGCTGGCCGGCTCCATCGAGGCCAGCGGGATGCTGCAGCCGCTGGTCGTGCGCGCCACCGCCAGCGGCTATGAACTCATCGCCGGCGAGCGCCGCCTGCGCGCCGCGAGGCGGCTGGGGCTTTCGGAAGTGCCCATTATCGTTCACGAAACAGCCGATCCAGACTCGCTCCTGCTGGCCCTCGTCGAGAACCTGCAGCGCGAGGACCTGAACCCCATCGAAGAGGCGGCCGCTTTCGTCGAACTGCAGGAACGGTTCAACCTGACCCAGGAGCAGGTGGCGGAAAAGGTCGGCCGGAGCCGCTCCGCGGTGGCCAATGCCATGCGCCTGCTGTCGCTGCCCGACCCGATCAAGGAGCATGTCTCCCGCGGCGAGCTGGCCGCGGGGCAGGCCCGGGCGCTGCTGGGCCTCAAGGACCGTTCGATGATGGCTTCCGCGGCGCGCGAGGTCATGGCCAGGGACCTGTCCACCCGCGACACCGAGGCGCTGGTGAAGCGGCTGAACGCCCCCAGGCGGACCCGGACCGAGAACCGCCTGGACCCGGACCTGTCCCACCTGGTGGAGACGCTGCAGCGCCGCCTGGGGACCCGGGTCCGGCTCACGCACCGTGCCCGCGACGACAAGGGCAAGCTGGAAATCGAGTATTATTCCGCGGCGGATCTGGATCGCATCACCGGCATGATGATGGGAAACGGATAGCTACCGGCGCGCGCTGATGGTCCCTCCAGTGCCCGTAACCCGCTGTCTTTGACAAGGAATGGTGTGGATGCTACACCCATCTCCGAATCTCCCCTGACCGGGGCCCGCCGTACGAGTCCGGCGTCATCAGCACCGAACGCGAAGCATGATCAGCATAGACTATTCCTTGGTGGTCCAAATTGTCCTGTTCCTGATCCTCTGGAGCATTCTCCGGCGGGTGCTGTTCGGGCCCGTGGGGCGCCTGATGGCGGAACGGGAGCGCAGGACCGACGGCGCCCACGCCGAGGCCCGCTCCATGGCCGAGGAAGGGAAGGCGCTGCAGGAGCGGTACGACTCCGCCATCGCCCAGGCAAGGGCCGAGGGAGAGGCGATCAAGAGCGAAATCCGCGAGGAAGCCCTCAAGGCGCGCAACGTCATCCTGTCCCAGGGGCGTGACGCCGCCACCCAGAAGATACAGGAGATTCGCGAAGAGGTGCGGCAGGAACTGGAAGCGGCCCGCCGCGTGGCCTCCACCAACGCCGACGCGCTGGCGCAGGAGATGGCGGAGAAGGTCCTGGGCCGGAAGCTGTCATGACCCTTTTGACCGACATCTTCGTGTCCACGGCCTGGGCCGCGACCGCGGGCGGAACTCACACTCCTTCCATCACGGAACTGCTCTTTCCGCTCATCAACTTCCTGATCTTCGCCTTTCTGGTCAAACGCTACGGCCTGCCGCTCATCCGACAGCACCTGAAGCAGCGCCGCGAGGGCCTCGTCGAGGCCGTGGCCGCGGCGCAACAGGCCAAGGGCGAGGCCGAGGGACACGTTCGCAAGTATCGGGAATTGCTGGAAGTCCTTGACGAAGAGTGCGAGCGGATCCGGGAGGGGCTGAGAGCCGAGGGCGAGCGTGAACGGGCGCGCATCGTGGCCGAGGCGGAAGAGTCGGCCGTGAAGCTCAAGGCCGACGCCGACTTCCTGGCCGAGCAGGAGGTCAAGATGGCGCGCCAGCAGATTCGCGGGGAGATGGCGCTCCTGGCGGAGGCTGCCGCGGAGCGGGTGATCCGGCAGCACATGGGAGCCGCGGACCAGGACCGCATGGTCGAGAGCTTCGCGCGGGAGATACAGGCGCTCTGACGCCGGCGCGGCCAGGAAACCGGGTTCACAACCGATGATCGAAGGAAAGCTGAGCCGCCGTTACGCGAGAGCCGTTTTCGAGCTCGCCTCGGGCCGCGAGGAGGCCGTCGGGGCCGAGATCGACGGTTTCCTCGCGGCGTACGAGGACCCCGACCTCAGGAAGGTGCTGGGAAATCCCGCTTTCGACCAGGACCGCCGCAAGGACATCGTGGTCGAGGTGGCGGGACGGCTGGGGCTGTCGGACCTGACCGCGAACTTCCTCTCGCTGCTGGTGACGCGGGACCGCCTCGACGGGTTGCCCTCCATCGCGCGCCACTACCGCAGCCTGCTGGACGACGCCGCGGGACGGGTGAACGCCAAGGTCGTCGTGTCCCAGGCCATGGAGGAAGGGCAGCGAGCGAGCCTTGCGGAGGTGGTCGGCCGGATGACGGGCAAGACCGCCATCCTCACCGAGGAAGTGGATCCCGCACTGATCGGCGGCATCGTCGTCGAGGTCGGCGGCAAGGTGTACGACGGCAGCGTGCGCACGCAGCTTGAGAGTTTGAGAAAGAGCATCGAACGGACCTACTAGCAAGGGAACGTGCAGGGGCGGGTTCCAAACCCGCCCGCGGGACGGGGAGCAGCACGCACGTCCAAGGGAGCGAGCCATGGAGATCGGCACCGCCGAAATAACCAGCATCATCAAGAAGCAGATTGAGGACTACGACAAGGGCGTCACGGTCGAGGAGATCGGCACCGTCCTGTCCACCGGCGACGGCATCGCGCGCATCTACGGCCTGGACAACGCCGCGGCCGGCGAGCTGCTGGAGTTCCCCAACGAGGTGTTCGGGATGGCGCTGAACCTGGAGGAGGACAACGTCGGCGCGGCGCTGTTCGGCGAGTCGCACCTCATCAAGGAAGGCGACCGCGTCAACCGCACCGGCCGCATCGTCGAGGTCCCGGTGGGCGACGCGTTGAGAGGCCGGGTCGTGAACCCCCTCGGCGAGCCCATCGACGGCCGCGGCCCCATCGAGACCACCGAGCGGCGGCGGATCGAGTTGAAGGCCCCGGGCATCGTCCAGCGCCAGCCGGTGATGCAGCCGCTCCAGACCGGCCTCAAGGCCATCGACTCCATGATTCCCATCGGCCGCGGCCAGCGGGAGCTGATCATCGGCGACCGCCAGACCGGCAAGACCGCGGTCTGCATCGACACCATCATCAACCAGAAGGGCGGCGACGTCACCTGCATCTACGTCGCCGTGGGCCAGAAGCGCTCCACCGTGGCCCAAGTGGTGGACCAGCTCCGGCAGTACGGCGCCATGGACTACACCATCGTCGTGGCGGCCACCGCCTCGGAGTCGGCGCCGCTCCAGTACATCGCGCCCTACAGCGGCTGCACCATGGGCGAGCACATCCGCGACAACGGCGGCCACGCCCTGGCCATCTACGACGACCTCTCCAAGCACGCGGTGGCCTACCGGCAACTTTCCCTGCTGCTGCGCCGCCCGCCGGGCCGCGAGGCCTTTCCGGGCGACGTCTTCTACCTGCATTCCCGGTTGCTGGAGCGCGCGGCCAAGATGAGCGACGAGCAGGGCGGCGGCTCGCTGACGGCCCTGCCCATCATCGAGACCCAGGCCGGCGACGTCTCCGCCTACATCCCGACCAACGTCATCTCCATCACCGACGGCCAGATATACCTGGAGTCCGACCTGTTCTACTCCGGCGTCCGTCCGGCCATCAACGTGGGCCTGTCGGTCTCCCGTGTCGGCGGCAACGCGCAGATCCGGGCCATGAAGCAGGTGGCCGGCGGGCTCAGGCTCGACTTGGCCCAGTACCGCGAGATGGCGGCCTTCGCCCAGTTCGGGTCGGACCTCGACGCGGCGACCCAGCGGCAGATCGCCCGCGGCAGCCGTCTGGTGGAGATCCTCAAGCAGGGGCAGTACCAGCCCATGCCGGTGGAGAAGCAGGTGCTCGTCATCTACGCCGGCACCAACGGCTTCGTGGACCGGATCGAGCCCGAGAACCTGCTCCGTTACCAGAACGAGCTGTTCGAGTTCGTGGAGTCGCAGCACCCGGACCTGCTCCCGGCCATCGTCGAGAAGGGCCAGATCGACGACGACAACAAGGCGGCCGCGGAGAAGGCGCTGCAGGAATTCGGCCAGAGGTTCGAAGCGTAGGTGCCCTCGCTCAAGGACATACGGAAGCGGATCTCCTCGGTCCGCAACACCCAGCAGATCACCAAGGCGATGAAGGCCGTGGCCGCGGCCAAGCTGCGCCGGGCCCACGACGCCGCGGTGGAAGCGCGGCCCTACGCCGAGAAGATGCGCGAGCTGTTGTCGAACCTTTCCGCGCGGGTGTCGGAGGAAAGCCATCCTTTGCTGATCGAGCGGGAGGAGAAGCGCATCGACGTGCTGCTGGTGACCGCGGACCGCGGCCTGTGCGGCGCCTACAACAGCAACGTGATCCGTCTGGCCGACAACTTCCGCACCGACCGCGAAGAGCAGGAGGTCACCTTCCGCTTCGTCGGGCGCAAGGGTTCGGAGTATTTCCGCCGCCGCCAGGTTACCGCCTTGGACGACGGTCCGGTAACGTGGCATTCGACGCCGGACGAACTCGCCTCCGCGGCTGCCGGCCGCCTGATCGGCCGCTTCCTGAACGGCGAGTCGGACGCCGCGTACATCGTCTACAGCCGGTTCCGCTCGGCCCTGTCGCAGGTTCCCACGGCCGCCCGGATCATCCCGGTGGCGCCGCCGCAGGTGGACGAGGAGCAGCACCTGACCGAGTACCTGCTGGAGCCCAGCATCGGCGACCTGCTCTCCAACCTTCTGCCCAAGAACGTGGAGGTGCAGGTCTACCAGGCCTTGCTGGAGGCCAACGCCGGCGAGCACGGCGCGCGGATGACGGCCATGGAGTCCGCCACCAACAACGCCTCCGACCTGATCAGCGCCCTCACGCTTCAGATGAACCGGGCGCGGCAGGCGGCCATCACCAAGGAGCTGCTGGAAGTGGTCTCCACCGCGGAAGCGCTCGGTTGACGAATTTCTGGGAAGGACGAAACGCTATGCAGATGGGCAAGATTACTCAGGTCCTGGGCGCCGTGATCGACGTCGAGTTCTCCGACGGGCACCTGCCGCCGATCTACAACGCCATCAAGGTCACCAACGAGGCCATCGACGACCGGGAATGGAACTTGGTGGTGGAGGTGGCGCAGCACCTGGGCGAGAACACCGTCCGCTGCATCGCCATGGACTCCACCGAGGGCTTGGTCCGCGGCATGGACGCCATGGACACCGGCGCCGGCATCAGCGTGCCCGTGGGCGACAAGACCCTGGGGCGCATCCTGAACGTGGTGGGCGAGCCCGTGGACGAGGGCCCGCCGGTGGAAGCCGAGCAGCACCACCCGATCCACCGCGAGGCGCCGCCGTTCGTCGACCAGGAGACCGAGGTCCAGGCCTTCGAGACCGGCATCAAGGTCGTGGACCTGCTGGCGCCCTACGCCCGTGGCGGGAAGGTCGGCCTGTTCGGCGGCGCCGGCGTGGGCAAGACCGTCATCCTCATGGAGCTCATCAACAACCTGGCCATGAAGCACGGCGGCTACTCCGTGTTCGGCGGTGTCGGAGAGCGCACCCGCGAAGGCAACGACCTCTACCTGGAGATGAAGGAGTCCGGCGTCCTCGACAAGACCACGCTGGTCTACGGCCAGATGAACGAGCCGCCGGGCGCCCGCGCCCGGGTGGCGCTGTCGGCCTTGACCATGGCCGAGTACTTCCGGGACGAGGAAGGCCGGGACATCCTGCTCTTCATCGACAACATCTTCCGTTTCACCCAGGCCAACTCCGAGGTCTCCACGCTGCTGGGCCGCATGCCCTCCGCCGTCGGCTACCAGCCCACGCTGTCCACCGACCTGGGCGAGCTGCAGGAGCGCATCACCTCCACGCGCAAGGGCTCCATCACCTCGGTGCAGGCCATCTACGTGCCCGCGGACGACCTCACCGACCCGGCGCCGGCCACGACGTTCTCCCACCTCGACGCCACCACGGTGCTTTCGCGTCAGATCGCGGAGCTGGGCATCTACCCGGCGGTGGACCCCCTGGACTCCACCTCGCGGATACTCGACCCCCGGGTGGTGGGCGACGAGCACTACCAGGTGGCGCGGCAGGTGCAGGCGATCCTCCAGCGCTACAAGGACCTGCAGGACATCATCGCTATCCTGGGCATGGACGAGCTGTCCGAGGAGGACAAGCTGACGGTGTCGCGGGCCCGCAAGGTGCAGCGCTTCCTCTCCCAGCCGTTCCACGTCGCCGAGGTCTTCACCGGCACGCCCGGCGTGTACGTCGAGTTGAAGGACACCATCGAGGGCTTCAGGGCCATCTGCGAGGGCAAGCACGACGACCTGCCGGAACAGGCCTTCTACATGGTCGGCACCATGGAGAGCGCCGTCGAGAAGGGACGCCGGCTCCAAGCCGAGTAAGGTTCCAAGCCGAGTAGGTCATGGCCGACAGCATTTCACTGAGAGTCGTCACTCCGGTCCGCCTGGTCCTCGAAGAGCAGGTGGACGAACTGACCGCGCCCGGCCCCCTGGGCCAGCTCGGCATCCTGCCCGACCACGCCGCGCTGATGACCACCCTGGACATCGGCCAGCTCAGCTACAAGAAGTCCGGCGCCAACTCCGTCATCACCCTCACCGGCGGCTACGCCGAGGTGCTGGACAACGTCGTCACCGTGCTCGCCGACGCCGCCGAGTTCCCCCAGGAGATCGACACCGCCCGCGCCGAGAACGCCCGCACTCGAGCCGAGCGCATCCTCGACGACCGCGACAACGCCGACGACGAAGCGCTGGTGGCCGCGGAAGCCGCGCTGAAGCGCGCCCTGCTGAGGCTCGATACCGCCGAATAGCGCCGACCGGCCCGCCGCACCCACCCGCGCAGCCGGGCCAACGTGGCGATGAGTGACAGCCGTTTCCCGATCCTTTCCGTGATGCTACAAACGTCTTATGCCTGCACGTCAGTTGGATTGGCTCCGTCAGGCGGATGCGGATCTGCGGCACGCCCGCCACGCCCGTGAACACGGGGAGCATGAATGGGCATGCTTCGCGGCGCAGCAAGCGGCGGAGAAGTCGCTCAAGGCGGTCCTTATGAGCCGGGGCTCGGATGCGTGGGGCCACACCGTCACCGCTCTGCTTGGTCTGGTGACGACGGCGGAGGATGCCGGAGAGGAGCTGGTCGAGTGCGCCAAGAGTCTCGACAAGCATTACCTGCCCACGCGCTACCCGAACGGTTTCGACACCGGCGCGCCTACCGATTTCTACACGAAGAAGGACTCCGACGATGCCATCCCGTGCGCCGAGAAGCTCGTCAGCTTCGCTCGTCGTCAAGTCGAGCAATCAGGCGGCCGTTGAAGCGGCCGTTCGAAGCTGGGCTCGTCGCCTCGCGGAGACCCGGCCCGAGGTGCGGCGTATCATCTGGTTCGGGTCGCGCGTGAACGGCGTTCCTGCGCCGGGCAGCGACGTCGACGTCTGCGTGGTGATTTCCGACTCTGACCGGTCTATCCGGGATCGGATCGGCGATTACCTGCCGTTCGGTTTCCCCGTGGGCATGGACCTGTTTCCCTACACCGTCGCGGAACTGGAAAGGCTCAAGACCGATCACCCTTCGTGGTACGATGCGATCACCTCCGGAGTCGAACTCCTGGTCCCCGATGGATGCGCACCGCCCCCACGCGGACACGGCGTCAAGTCCTGACCCGCGCGCTTCACCGGACCCGCCCGCTTCCACCGCAGGAAAAGGCTCCGATCCGGCTCGGCCCCGGCCGCACTGGCCCGGCTGCAGGATTTGGGCTAAGATGTGAATCATGTTGCGCTATTTCACCGCAGGGGAGTCCCACGGGCCGTGCCTCACCACCATCATCGAGGGGGTGCCGGCGGGATTCGACATCGACATCGAGAAGGTCAACCACGATCTCTGGCGGCGGCAGCAGGGCTACGGCCGGGGCGGCCGGATGCTCATCGAGAAGGACGAGGTGCAGGTACGGTCCGGCCTCCGGTGGGGCAAGACCCTGGGATCGCCGGTCGCCTTCGGCATCGACAACCGGGACTGGAAGAACTGGACGAAGAAGATGTCTCCGTACGCGGAGGACGACGGGCAGGCGATCCCGGTCAAGAAGCCGCGGCCGGGGCACGCCGACCTCGTCGGCGTCCTCAAGTACGGCCACTCGGACATCCGCAACATCCTGGAGCGGGCCAGCGCCCGCGAGACCGTGTCGCGGGTGGCGGTGGGCTCCTTCTGCAAGCAGTTGATCGAGCCCTTCTCGGTCAAGGTGCGGGGCTACCTGCGCTCCCTCGGCGGCATTGAGGGGGACCTGAACGGGAAGAGCTACGACGAGATCTTCGAGTTGGCCGAGAACTCGCCGGTGCGCATGGCGGATGCGGACGCCGAGAAGAGGGCCATCGCGCTCATCGACGAGTGCAAGAAGGAAGGAAACACCCTGGGCGGCGTCTTCGAGGTGGTGGCCACCGGCGTTCCGCCGGGCCTGGGAAGCCACGTGCACTGGGACCGGAAGCTCGACGGCCGGCTGGCCCAGAGCCTGATGAGCATCCAGGCCATGAAGGGCGTGGAGATCGGCCGCGGCTTCGACATGGCGAGGCGGCGAGGGTCCGAGGTGCACGACGAGATCTTCTTCGACCCGCAGCACACGGTCTCCGATACCAGGACGCGCATGCAGCCCACCGATTTCTACCGCGGCAGCAACAATTCCGGGGGTTTGGAAGGCGGCATCACCACCGGCGCGCCGCTGGTGGTGCGGGTGGCCATGAAGCCCATTTCGACTCTGATGAGCCCGCTTCAGTCGGTCAACCTGGACACCAAGCAACCCGAGGACGCCTCGGTGGAGCGGTCCGACGCCTGCGCGGCGCCGGCGGCGGCCGTCATCGGCGAGGCCATCGTCTCCTTCGAGCTGGCGCGGGCGTTCCTGGAGAAGTTCGGCGGCGACTCGCTGGCGGAAATCACCCGCAACTACGACGGCTACCTGGACCAGATCAAGAGCCTCTGAGGCCGCGTCATTACGGATTACGCGAACATCGCTCTGACCGGTTTCATGGCCGCCGGCAAGACCGTGGTGGGCCGGAGCTTGGCGCGGTCCCTGGACTGGTCGTTCGTCGATCTGGACGCCGTCATCGAGGCCGGCGAGGGGCATGCCGTTCAGGATATCTTTGCCCGCCACGGCGAGGGTTATTTCAGGGAACGCGAGAAGGCGGCCCTCGGAGGGGTGCTGGAAGGGGCAGAGCAGGTCATCGCCCTGGGAGGCGGCGCGGTGGTGGACCCGGACAACCTGAGGCTGCTCAAGCAGCGCAGCCTGCTGATCTGGCTCAAGGTGTCGCCGCGGACCGTTCTCGGCCGCGTGGGAGAGAGCGACGACCGCCCGCTGCTGCGGGGTCCCGACCGGCTCCAGCGGATCGAGGAGCTTTCGGCGCAACGGGAAAGCATCTATGCCGAGGCCGACATCGCCGTGGACACGGACGGGCTGACCGTGGACCAGGTGGTGCAACGCATTCAACAGGGGCTATGCAGACCGTAACCGTCAATCTGGGACAGCGCTCGTACCCCATCGAGCTGGGCGAGGGGCTGCTATCCCGCGTGGGCGAGTTGATGAAGGCCCAGGGAATCGTCGGCCGCGTCGGCATCGTGTCGAACCCGGCAGTGGCGGCCCTCTACGCCGGGGAGGTCCGGGAGTCCCTCGGGGACGCCGGCTACGACACCGCGCTGGTGCTGATCCCGGAGGGAGAGGCCCACAAGGACACGGCGTCCCTGGGGCTGATCTACGACGCGCTGGTGGAGCGCCGCTTCGACCGGAGCGCCACGCTGATCGCCCTGGGCGGGGGCGTCATCGGCGACATCACCGGGTTCGCCGCGGCCACGTTCCTGCGCGGCATCGGCTACGTGCAGATCCCCACCACCCTGCTGGCGCAGGTGGACGCCAGCGTGGGCGGCAAGACCGCGGTCAACCATGAGCACGGCAAGAACCTCATCGGCGCCTTCCACCAGCCGCGGCTGGTGGTCATCGACATGAAGACGCTACGCACGCTGCCGGAGCGCGAATTCGCCGCGGGGATGGCCGAGGTGATCAAGCACGGCATCATCGAGGACGCCGGCTACTTCGGGTTCCTGGAAGCGGAGATGGATTCGCTGATGCGCCTGGACGCCGCGGCCGTCGAGACCGCGGTCGCCGGCTCCTGCCGCATCAAGGCCGCGGTGGTGGAGCAGGACGAGCGCGAGGACGACCGCCGCGCCATCCTCAACTTCGGCCACACCATCGGCCACGCGCTGGAGTCCTTTACCGGCTACGAGCGCTTCCTCCACGGCGAGGCCGTGGCCATCGGCATGATCCAGGCCGCGTCTCTGTCCGCGGGCCGGGGCCTGCTGAGCACCGCGGAGCTGGGCCGCATCGAGGCGCTGGTGCGCAGGGCGGGCCTGCCGTGGCGCATCCCGGAAGACATCGCCCTGGAAGATTTGGTCGCCGGCATGGCCCTGGACAAGAAATCCCATGCCGGCAAGATCAAGTTCGTGCTGTGCGACGGCATCGGCCGCACCCGCTTCCAGTGGTTCTCGGCCGACGAGATCGTCCGCGAACTGGCGTCGAAGGACAACCATGCCTGACACCAAGATACTGGTCCTCCACGGACCGAACCTGAACCTGCTCGGCTCCCGGGAGCCGGAGATATACGGCCGCGACACCCTCGCGGACATCGACGCCCGTGTGGGTTCCCTGGCCGCGGAGTTGGGGGTCGTCGTGGAGGCGCGCCAGTCCAATCACGAAGGCGAGTTGGTCACCTGGATCCAGCAGGCGGGCGCGGAGGGTTTCCGCGCCGTCATCATCAACGCCGGCGCCTACACCCACACGAGCATCGCGGTGCGTGACGCCCTGGGGGCCTGCGACCTCCCGGTCATCGAGGTCCACCTTTCCAACATCTACAAGCGCGAAGCGTTCCGGCACACGTCCCTGATCTCCGGCGTCGCGGTGGGGCAGATAGCGGGCTTCGGCGCCCAGAGCTATCTGCTGGCGCTGCGGGCCGCGGTGGAGCTGGGGGCGGCGGGCGAGTAGCGGGCCACCTCGCCGGGAGGCCCCGGCGCGGCACCGGCGCCGGGACATCATGGCTTCCTTCCCTCTGTCCATCCTCGCCCTGGTCACCGTCACCCACATCATCGGGGCGTCGGCCCAGTACGGCATCAACACCTTCGCGCCGTTCTACCAGCAGGAGCTGGGGCTCACCCGGGCGCAGGTCGGGTTGTTCTTCACCGCCTTCTACATCGGCATGGCCGGCTTCTCGTTCACCGCCGGGTGGTTCAGCGACCGGCTGGGGGTGAGGAAGGCCACCCTCATCGGCCACGTGTTCGCGGGGACGGCGGTCATCTTCGCTTCCTCCGCGGGGTCCTTCGGCTGGGCCTTCGCCTGCTTCCTCCTCACCGGCCTGGGCTACAGCTTCCTCAACCCCGCTTCCACCAAGGGGGTGCTGATGTGGTTCCAGCGTCACCGCGCCACCGCCATGGGGATCAAGCAGACCGGCGTACCCGGTGGGGGCGTCCTGACCGCCCTCGTGGGCGCGCCCCTGGCGGTCGTCTTCGGCTGGCGCGCCACGCTGGCGGGCTTGGGCGCGGTCAACGTGCTGTTCGGCGCGGCCTTCTGGTTCCTCTGGCGCGAGCCCGCCGGCCCTGATCGAGCGGGCGAATCGCCTTCCGGGGCCGCCGCCCGCCCGCGCCTGCGCATCAGGAGCCTGCTGGCCCTGAGCTGCGGCACGGCGCTGCTGCTTATGGGCCAGATGTCGCTCCTGACCTATCTGCCGTTGTTCCTCAAGGAAAGACTCGCGTTCTCCACGGTCCACGCCAGCCAATGGCTGTCCATCACCCAGTCCGGGGCGGTCGTCGGCCGTATCGGCTGGGGCGCCGTCAGCGACCGCCTGTTCGGCGGCAGGCGCAAGATCGTGCTGGTGCTCATCGGGGTCATCTCGGTGCTCTTGTGCGCGGCGTTCAGCGCCATCGGCAAGGGGGTCTCGCCGTTCATCCTGGTCCCCCTGACCTTCCTCGGCGGGTTCACCATGATCGGCTACCAGGGCGTGTCCTACTCCCTGATCAGTGAGATCGCGGGCCAGTCCCGTGCCGGCATGGCCCTGGGCCTGATGATCACCATCAATGCCCTGGGCACCGTGGTGGGCACGCCCACGTTCGGCTACATCGTGGACGCTACCGGTTCCTACGTCATCGCGTGGCAAGCCCTGGCCGTCGTCCTCGCCCTCGGAACCGCCAACATCGCGATATTCGTCTCGGAAGCCCGCGGGAGCGCCGCCGCGCCGTAGCACAGCTCCCCCTCCAACGAGGCCGCCATGAACCATCCGAGCCCCGCTCCGGTTGGCATTGGCGGCCCGGAAATGCTATTATTCTTCATGCTTGGTGTTCTACCGAGCCTCCTCCGTGATTCACATGCTGTGAAGGGTGGCACAACCATTTTGACATGATGGCTTCTTCCGAGTCCGACTACAAAGCTGACAAGATCAAGGTTCTCGAGGGGCTGGAAGCCGTCCGCAAGCGCCCCGGCATGTACATCGGGGACACCGCCGAACGGGGTCTCCATCATCTCGTCTACGAGATCGTCGACAACTCCATCGACGAGTCACTCGCCGGCCAGTGTGACCGCATCGAAATCACCATCCACATCGACAACAGCGTCACCGTGATCGACAACGGCCGCGGCATCCCGGTTGACATCCACGCCACGGAGAAGCTGCCGGCCGCGGAAGTCGTGCTGACCAAACTGCACGCCGGCGGCAAGTTCGACAAGGGCGCCTACAAGGTTTCCGGCGGCCTTCACGGCGTCGGGCTGTCGGTGGTCAACGCCCTGGCCGAGCATCTCGAGGTCGAGATCAAGCGCGACGGCAAGGTGTACCAGCAGGCCTACGAGCGCGGCGACCCCCTGGCCCCGCTCAAGGAGATGGGCACCTCCACCGAACGCGGGACGCGCATCACCTTCAAGCCGGACCCCACCGTGTTCGAGACCGTGGACCTCAGCTTCGACCTGCTGTCCCAGAGGCTCCGGGAGCTGGCGTTCCTCAACCGGGGCCTGCGCATCCTCATCGAGGACGAGCGCAGCGACAAGAAGCACGAGTTCTTCTACGAAGGCGGCATCATTTCCTTCGTCGAGCACCTGAACCGCGTCAAGACCGCGATCCATCGCAAGGTCATTTTTCTGCAGGGCGAGAAGGACGGCACCGATGTCGAGATCGCCCTGCAGTGGAACGACAGCTACGCCGAGACGGTCTATTCCTTCGCCAACAACATCAACACCACCGAGGGCGGCACGCACCTGAGCGGCTTCAAGGCGGCGTTGACCCGGACCATCAACAACTACGCCACCGGCTCCAACCTGCTCAAGAAGGGCGAGGACAACCTCCAGGGAGACGACGTGCGCGAAGGCCTGACCGGGGTCATCAGCGTCAAGGTGCCTGAGCCCCAGTTCGAGGGCCAGACCAAGACGCGGCTGGGGAACAGCGACGTCAAGGGGATCGTCGAGGCGTTGATCAACGAACGGCTGGCGACCTATTTCGCCGAGCACCCGGCCGACGCCAAGAAGATCGCCTCCAAGGGCATCGAGGCCGCCAGGGTGCGCGAGGCCACCCGCAAGGCCAAGGAGCTGGCGCGGCGCAAGGGCGCGCTGGACTCGGCGTCGCTGCCGGGCAAGCTGGCGGACTGCCAGGAACGCGACCCCGCGCTGAGTGAGATCTTCCTGGTGGAGGGCGATTCGGCCGGCGGCTCGGCCAAGCAGGGGCGTGACCGGCGCAACCAGGCCATCCTGCCGCTCAAGGGCAAGATCCTGAACGTGGAGAAGGCGCGTTTCGACAAGATGCTGTCATCCCAGGAGATCCGCCTGCTGCTGACGGCCCTGGGCGCGGGGGTCAAGGACGAGTACAACTCGGAGAAGCTCCGCTACCACAGGATCATCATCATGACGGATGCGGACGTGGACGGCTCCCATATCCGCACGCTGCTGCTGACGTTTTTCTACCGCCAGATCCCGGACGTGGTGGAGAAGGGCTATCTCTACATCGCGCAACCGCCGCTCTACAAGGTCAAGCGCGGCAAGCAGGAACGCTACCTGAAGGACGAGAACAGCCTGGAGGACTACCTCATCGAGAAGGGCACCGAGAACCTGCGGCTGCGGTCCGCGGAGGCCAACGGGAACGGCGACGGCCGCCATCGCGGCGAGGTCAGGGGAGCCACCCTCCAGTCCTTCGTCAAGAAGGTGGTCCGGGTGGACAAGCTGCTGCAGCTCATGGCCAGGAAGCACAAGGAGCGCGCGCTGATCGAGGCGCTCCTGCTGCAGTCCGATTTCAACGCGGAGCGGCTCAACGAGAAGACCGGGCTGGAGTCCCTTGCCAGCGACCTCGCCTCCTACGTCAACCTGCTGGCGCCGGAGGTAGGCCCCATGTCCGGCGTGGTGGAGGAAGACCCGGAGCACAACTGCTGGAAGCTCGTGTGCTCCACCCGCTCCAACGGCAGCGGCATCCGCACCGTCATCGACCGGGAGTTCCTGACCAGCCCCGAGTACCGGGAACTCAAGCGTCTGCACGGCGAGCTGACGGCCGTCGGACATTCGCCGTTCGTCCTGGCGGAAGGTGAACGTAACGGAGACGCCAAGGACGACCCGCGCACCAGCGAACTCGGCTCCCACAAGGCCCTGCTCGACTTCGTCATGGAGCGGGGCAAGAAGGGGCAGTACATTCAGCGCTACAAGGGTCTGGGCGAGATGAACCCGGAACAGCTCTGGGAGACCACCATGGATCCCGAGGCCCGGGTGCTGCTGCAGGTCCGTGTCGAGGACGGCGTTGAGGCCGACGACATCTTCTCCACGCTCATGGGAGACCAGGTGGAGCCCCGCCGGAAGTTCATCGAGGACTACGCGCTGACGGTGCGTAACCTGGACATCTGATCCTCAGTTCCCTCCCGCGCCATGGAAGCCGGAGCAAGACAACAGAAGGTCCCCGTCTATATCGAGGACGAGATGCGGCAGTCCTACGTGGACTACGCCATGAGCGTCATCGTGGGGCGGGCGCTGCCGGACGTGCGCGACGGATTGAAGCCGGTGCATCGGCGCGTGCTCTTCGCCATGCACGACATGGGCAACCACTGGAACAACCCCTACCGCAAGTCCGCCCGGGTCGTGGGCGACGTCATCGGCAAGTACCATCCCCACGGCGACGCCGCGGCCTACGACGCCATCGTCCGGCTCGCCCAGGACTTCTCCATGCGCTACTGCCTGGTGGACGGGCAGGGAAACTTCGGCTCCATCGACGGCGACCCGCCGGCCGCCATGCGCTACACGGAAATCCGCATGGCGCGCATCGCCGGGGAGCTGCTGGCGGACATCGACAAGGAGACCGTCGACTTCCTGCCCAACTACGACGACTCCCTGGAGGAGCCGTCGGTGCTGCCGTCGCGGCTGCCCAACCTGCTCATCAACGGCGCCTCCGGCATCGCCGTGGGCATGGCCACCAACATCCCGCCGCACAACCTGGGAGAGGTCATCGACGGCCTCATCGCGCTGGTGGAGCGGCCCGGCCTGAGCATCGACGAGCTGATGGAGTACATCCCGGGCCCGGACTTCCCCACCGGCGGGTTCATCCACGGGCGCGAGGGCATCAGCCAGGGCTACAAGACCGGGCGGGGCAGCGTGCAGATGCGCGCGCGGGTCTCCACCGAGACCGTCAAGCGTACGGGCAAGGAGCAGATCATCATCTCCGAGATCCCGTACATGGTGAACAAGACCCGGCTCCTGGAGCAGATCGCCGCCCTGGTCAACGACAAGAAGATCGAGGGCATCGCCGACCTGCGCGACGAGTCCGACCGCGACGGCATGCGCATCGTGGTGGAGCCCAAGCGCGACGCCGTGCCGCAGATCGTCATCAACGCCCTGTACAAGCACACGAGCCTTCAGGAATCCTTCGGCGTCAACATGCTGGCCATCATCGAGGGCCGGCCCAAGCTCCTGAACCTGAAGGAGATCCTGGAAGCGTTCCTGGAGCACCGGCGGGAAACGGTCACCCGGCGCACCGCCTACGATCTCAGGAAGGCCGAGGAACGGCTGCATATCCTCGAAGGGCTCAGGATCGCCCTGGACTATCTCGACGAGGTCATCAAGCTGATCCGGGAGTCGGCCGATCCGCGATCCGCGAAGGAGGGGCTCATGGCCGGGGCCTTCGCCGGGACGCCGGCGCCCGATCCCAGCCTCCAGCTTTCGGAGGCCCAGGCCCAGGCCATCCTGGACATGCGCCTGCAGCGGCTCACCGGCCTGGAGCGCGGCAAGATCATCGACGAGCACCGGGCCGTCGAGGCCACCATCGCCGAGTTGCGGGGGATCCTGGCCGACGAGAAGAAGGTGTACGCCATCATCGTGGACGAGCTTCGGGAGATCAAGGAAGCCTACGGCGACGGGCGCCGGACCGCCATCGTCGACAAGGCCGAGGAGATCTCCATCGAGGACCTCATCGTGGAGGAGGACATGGTGGTCACCGTGTCCCACGAGGGGTACATCAAGCGCAACCCCATCACCCTGTACCGGGCGCAGAACCGCGGCGGCAAGGGTAAGGTCGGCGCCACCACCCGGGACGAGGACTTCGTCGAGTCCCTGTTCGTCGCCTCCACCCACTCCCACATCCTGTTCTTCACCACCATCGGCAAGGTCTACCGCATCAAGGTCCACGAAGTGCCCCAGGGCAGCCGCTCCGCCAAGGGCCGGCCGGTGGTGAACCTGCTGCAGCTTCAGGACGGCGAGAAGGTCTCGGCGTTCCTGCCCGTGCGGGAGTTCGAGGAGGGCCGGTACGTCATCTTCGCGACCCGGAACGGGCTGGTCAAGAAGACCGACCTGATGGCCTACTCCAGCCCGCGGGCCACCGGCATCCGCGCCATCGCGCTCGACGAGAGCGACTCGCTCATCGAGGTCAGTCTGACCGACGGCGGCCAGGACATCCTGCTGTCCACCGTGGACGGGCAGTCCATCCGCTTCAAGGAGGAGCAGGTCCGCGCCACCGGCCGCGACACCATGGGGGTCATCGGCATCCGGCTGGAGGAGGGCGACGCGGTGGTGAGCATGGAGGTGCTGCACCCAGGCGCGTCGATCCTTACGGTCGCCGACAAGGGCATGGGTAAACGCACCGCCATCGAGGAGTACAGGTCCCAGGGCCGCGGCGGCCGGGGCCTCATCACCATGAAAACCACCGAGCGCACCGGCCCCGTGGTGGGCGTGCAGCAGGTGGTGGACGAGGACCAGTTGATGCTGATCACCGACGGCGGCAAGATCATCCGGCTCCGCATCGGCGACATCCGCGTCATCGGCAGGAACACCCAGGGCGTCCGTCTCATCGACCTCGACAACGGCGAGCGGGTGGTCTCCCTCGCCCGGCTGGCGGAAGACGACAGCTAACCGGGCAGGACACTGGAATTTGTCCTGACGACTCGGTCAGGCCCAAAACTCTCCGGATTCCCGGAATGTCCATCGGCATCATAGGCGCTGGCGGCTGGGGCACGGCCCTGGCGGTGCTGCTGTGCAGGAAACACGACGACGTGGCCATGTGGTGCCACTCCGCGGAAACCCTCGCGCGGATCCGGGAGGCCGGCGAGAACGCCGTCTACCTGCCCGGCGTCAAGCTGCCTGACCGCCTCGATGTCACCGATTCTCTGGAAGCCGCGGCATCCGGCCGGGACCTGCTTATTTGTGTGACCCCGTCCCATTTCCTGCGTGAGGTCATGAGCCGGGCCGCGCCGTTCGTGGCGCCCGAAGTCATCGTGGCGTGCGGCTCCAAGGGAATCGAGGAGTCGACGCTGATGACCATGGGCGATGTGCTGGCGGAGGTGCTGGGCAACTCCCGACGTCACACCTTCCTCTCCGGCCCCACTTTCGCCCTGGAGGTGGCACAGGGCCGGCCGGCCGCCATCACCGTGGCGAGCACCGACCACAACGCCGCGGCCGAGGTGCAGCAAAGCCTCGGTTCCCCGGAATTCCGGGTCTATACGTCAACAGACGTCCTGGGAGTGCAGATGGGCGGCGTGATCAAGAACGTCATCGCCATCGCCGCCGGAGTCAGCGACGGCCTGGAACTCGGGCACAACGCCCGGGCCGCGCTCATCACCCGCGGGCTGGCGGAAATGACCCGTCTGGCGGTGAAGATGGGCGCCGATCCGGTGACGCTCGCCGGACTTCCGGGCCTCGGCGACCTCGTGCTCACCTGCACCGGCCAACTGAGCCGCAACCGCAAGGTCGGCTTCGACCTGGGCCAGGGACGCCGGCTCGCAGACATCGTCGCGGGAACCCGGATGGTCGCCGAGGGCATCCGCAACACCCGCACCGTCCACCTCCTGGCCCGGCGGCATGGAGTCGAGATGCCCATTGTGGAGCAGATGTACGGTGTCCTCTACGAGGACAAAGCCCCCATGCAGGCTGTCCGCGACCTCATGGGCCGCACCCAGAAGGCGGAGGCGGACTGAGACTCGGCGGCCGGTACTCGGCGGGTTGGGGCGGCGGACTTGGCCCCACCCAACGCAAATTGACAAGCCACCCGGCGTATGCTTGAAAGATGTGACCGAAAAATGAAGGTGCGGAAATGAAACGGACTTATCAACCGAGCAATCTCAGGCGAAAGAGAACCCACGGTTTTTTCGCGCGGATGGAGACCCCCGGCGGCCGCAATGTGCTGAAGCGCCGGAGGGCCAAGGGAAGAAAGCGGTTGACCGTCGTCATCCCACCCAAGGGTCCTCGTTCCTAGGACAGGCCGTTGCCCTGTGTCCGCGAGGGTTTCCCCAAGGAAGCCCGCCTGACCAGACGTTCCGAGTTCCTGCTGCTGTCACGCAGGGGCAGGAAGTCCCACACGCCGCACTTCATCATCATCCGACGAGACAACGACCATCTGGGTAAACGGCTGGGAGTCACGGTCAGCTCCAAGGTGGGGAACGCGGTGGTGCGCAACCGCGTGAAGCGGGGGTTGCGCGAGTTCTTCCGTCGCGGACGGGAGAGTTTCCGCGACCACCAGGATACGGTCGTCATAGCCCGCAGAGGAGCGGGAGAGTTGAGTCACGCGGCCATGACCGCGGAGCTCCGCAAGGCCATCGGCCCCGGCCTCCAGCGCCACCCCGGCATGCAGCCCCGATGATCCCATGAACACCATCGCCCGTACCGCCGTGCAGATCCCCATCAGGGCCTACCAGCGCTTTCTTTCGCCGCTGCTGCCGCGCTGCTGCCGGTACTATCCGACCTGCTCCGCCTACGCGTTGCAGGCGGTGCGCCGTCACGGCGTCGTGAAGGGGCTTGGCCTCGGCGCCTGGCGGCTTCTGCGTTGCAATCCGCTCACCGACGGCGGGTACGACCCGGTCCCGTAAGTATCCATGGAAAAGCGAGCCTTCATAGCAGTCATCGTCTCGATCCTCATCATCATCCTGTACCAGGAGTACATGAGGCGGTTCTATCCGCCGGTGCAGCCCCCCGCGAAAGAGGAAACGGCCTCCAGGCCAGGGAAGGCGGCCCCGGCTCCGGCGGTGGCCCCGGTTCAGCAGCCGGCGCCCGCCGCGGCCCCGGCGGCGCCTGCGGTCGCGACTGCCCGGAAGGTCCCGGCCGTCCCGGTGCGGGACGTTACCGTGGAGACCCCCGACTACATCGCGCGGTTCACCAACCAGGGAGCCCGCATCAAGAGCTTTCGCCTGAAGCGCTACCGTGCCGGGGTGGAGGCCGGCAGCCCGTTGATCGAGATGGTTTCCCAGGGACCGGGGATGGAATATCCCCTGGGGCTCCGCCTGGACGACACGCCCTCCGGCACCGATCAGGGCATCGTCTACCAGGTCCGGGGCGGCGACCTGAACCTCGGGGCGGGCCGTGACGGGAGGCTCACCTTCGCCGGCTCGACGCCGTCGGGCCGCCGCGTGGTCAAGGAGTTCACCTTCAACGGTTCCAGCCATGCCGTGGAGGTCGGCGTGTCGATCGGCGGGTCGGGGCAGGGCGCCGTGTTGCTGTTCACCACCAGCGGCGAGTCCAAGGGCGTCAAGAAGGATGCCCTGTTCGAGGGAGTGATCGCGCTGCGCGAGGGGGAGGTCACCCGCGAATGGCCGGACGACATCGAAACCCGGCTCAACCTGAACGCGCCGCTGACGTGGACGGCTTTCGGATACACCTACTTCGTTTCCGCGCTCATCCCCGCGGACGGATTGGAGGCCGACGCGACCGTGGCGCCCGCTACCGGCCGGGACCGGGGCTTCGTGATGGAAACCCGCGGCCGGGTCCTTTCGAGCGGGGAGCCCGCTGCCCGCTACCGGCTCTTCATGGGACCCAAGGTGCTGAGCCTGCTGGAGTCCTTCGACCGCGGCCTCGAGGAGTCCATCGACTTCGGCTACTTCGCCTTCATCTCGGTGCCGATGCTCCAGGCGCTGCATTTCTTTCAGACGTACACCGGGAACTACGGTCTCGACATCATCCTGCTCACGCTCATCATCAAGCTGCTGCTGTGGCCGCTGACCCAGAAGAGCTTCGTCTCCATGAAACGGATGCAGAAGCTCCAGCCGCAGATGCAGCGGCTCAAGGACAAGTTCGGCGAAGACAAGCAGCGGCTGAACAAGGAGATGATGGACCTCTACAAGCGGAACAAGGTGAATCCGTTCGGGAGCTGTCTGCCCATGCTCCTGCAGTTCCCCTTCTTCATCGGCTTCTACAACGCGCTGCTGACGCCCATCGAGTTGCGTCACGCGAGCTTCCTGTGGATCAAGGACCTGTCGCGTCCGGACTGGGAGTCGCTCCCGTTCTCGGCCTTCGGCTTCGACGTCGGCATTCCCGTGCTGGTGCTGCTCATGGGCGCGAGCATGTTCATCCAGCAGTGGATGTCGCCGGCCATCGGCGACGCCAACCAGCGGCGCATGATGATGCTCATGCCGCTGATCTTTACCGTGATCTTCGTGAGCTTCCCGTCGGGGCTCACGATCTACTGGTTCGTCAACAATCTGCTGAGCATCCTTCAACAATACTTGATCAACCGAAAAGAGCGTTGACGGACTGCGCCCGACGGCGCCGGCCCGTGGCGCTCCGCGGAGGAGAGGTTTGTGATGAAGCAAGTCGAGACGGAAGGAGAGACCCTTGACGAAGCCATCACCAAGGCGCTGAACCTGCTTGGGGTGGAGCGGGACAAGGTATCCCTGGACATCCTGGCGGAGGAAAAGGTGGGCGTGCTGGGTTTCGGCCGCCAGAACGCACGGGTCCGGGCCACCGTCCGGGAGGCCGTCGCGGTCGCGCCGGAGGAAGGGCCGGCCGACGCCGAGGCGCCGGCGAAGGAAGCCGCGGCGCCGGCCGCGGAAGAGGCGGTCTTCGCGGAGGACGCGTCCGAGGAGCCCTCGTCCGAAGGACTCGCTCCCGAAGAAGAGGCTCCCGAAGACCCCGCGGAGGCCGAAGAGCGCCTGGCGGAGGCCCGCAAGGTGGGCGTGGATGTGCTCTCCGAGATACTCCGCCTCATGGGCGTGTCCGCGAAGGTGGCGGTCAAGCCCGGCACCGGCTCGACGGAGTTCGTCCTCGACATACAAGGCGACAGCGGCGCCCTGCTGATCGGACGGCGGGGTCAGACCCTGGAGGCGCTCCAGCACATCGTGAGCCGTATCGTGGCCGACAAGGTCGGCTCGGACGGACCCCAGCCCGTTGTCGACGCGGAAGACTACCGCGGGAGGCGCGTGAGGTCCCTGGAGGACATGGCGTTGCGCATGGGCGAGAAGGCCAAGCGCAGCCGCAAGACCCAGGGGATCGACGCCCTCAGCGCCCGTGACCGGCGCGTCGTTCATCTGGCGCTGAAGGACGACCCCTGGGTCACCACCAAGAGCCTTGGCCAGGGCGCTTACCGCCGGCTCCTGATCATTCCCGAAGGGGACCGGAAGGCGCCGGACTCCGAACCCGCCGCAGACGAACAGTGAAGTAGTCGTGCGTTGAAGGACCCTATTGACTTGCTTGCATTCAATGCGTAGTTTTAATTGACCGGCTGGCCGGTCAACCGAAAATGCCTATCGTTGTCGACAAGGAGCGCAAGCGCGCCGAGATCCTGGAAGCGGCCATGACGGTCTTTGCCCGCAAGGGCTTCCATCGCTCGAAGATGGAGGAAGTCGCGGTCGAGGCCGGGATCGGCAAGGGGACCATCTACGAGTACTTCGAGAGCAAGCACCAGCTCCTTCAGTCGCTTCACGGCTACATGCTGGCGAAGCTCAAGGAATACTACGCGGAGAAGCTGCACGGGATCGAGGAGCCGCCCCGGATCATCGGGGGCTTCCTGGCCGCGGCGCTCGCCAGCTTCCGTGAATGGGAGCCCTTCTTCTACGTCTTCTGCGACGTCTGGGCCGAGGCCGGCCGGGCCGAGCAGCAGAGCCTCCTGCGCATGCAGTTGCGGGACGCCTACAAGTCCTCCATCGACGACCTGGTGCTGGTGGTCGAGGCCGGCGTCGCCGGCGGTTTCTTCCACTGCGACCATCCCAGGCTCGCTGCCGAGCACATCCTCGCCTGCGTCGACGGGCTGGCGCTGCACTGGCTCTACGACCAGGAGGCCTTCGACCTGGACGAGATGACGGAAGCCCTGACACGGGCGGTGATGAGGAGCCTGGAATGAAGATCCGCATCGCCGTGTCGATATTGCTGATCCTGCTGGTGAGCGCGGTCACCGCGGTGGGCGTGTACGTGATCAGCGACGTCGAGAAGAAGCCTCTGGTCGAACCGCAGGCCGCGCCTGTGCCGGTGGAGGTGGCCGCGGTGGTGGCCGCGGACTTCGTGCACCGGATCGAGGCGCTGGGGACCATCTCCGCGGTGCGCGAGGGTCCGGTAAGCGCCGAGATCAGCGGGCGGATCGTGGCGATTCCCGCGGGCATCGATCTCGGCAGCGTGGTGCGGACCGGCGAGTTGCTCGCGCAGGTGGATACCACGGACTTCGAGATCGCCGTCCGCAAAGCCGCGGCGCAGGTGGCCAGCGCAAGGGCGAGGGTGCGCAAGGCCGCGGTGGACATCGAACGGCAGCGCAAGCTGGTGCGGCTCAACCGTGAACAGTTGCGGCTGGCGCGCGCCGAGCACGCGCGGCTCGAGAAGCTTCTGAAGCAGGGGCTGGTTTCCAGCCAGGAGGCGGAGCGGCAGGAGCTGGCCTGGCGGCGCATCGAGGAGGAGTTGGAGTCGGCCCGGAGCGGCGAGCAGGAGACGGAAGCGCTGCACGCTATCGCCCGGGCGGACCTGGCCCTGGCCGACGTTCAACTGGAGCAGGCGCGGGAAACCCTGAGCGACGCCGAGATCCGCGCGCCCTTCGCCGGCGTCATCGCCCGCAAGAGCGTGACGCTGGGGGAGCGCGTCGCTCCCGGACAGTTGCTCTTTCAACTGGCTGACATCGAGACGGTGAAGCTCGACGTACGCATCCCGGCCGGGGACATCCACCGCCTCGGCGATCAGGTCGCGGCCGACGTCCGGGTGCAGGGGTTGGAAGAAGCATTCAGCGGACGCGTGGCCAACATCGGCCCGCAGGCGGACCAGCGGACCCGCTCTTTTCCGGTGGAGATACTGATCCCCAACCTTCCCGCCCGCAAGCTCCTTCCCGGCATGTTCGCCCGGGCCGTCATCCCGGTCCGCGACTATCCCGGGGCGATCCTGATCCCCCGGGAGAGCGTCGTCTTCGAGGACGGGAAGCCGGCCGTCTTCGTGGCCGACCCGGATTCGGGCCTCGCCGCGCGGCGCGCGGTGCTCCTTGCCGGACGGTTCGGGCCGCGCTACCTGGTTGCCGCGGGCCTTGAGCCGGGCGACCTCCTCGTGACCGCGGGACAGCGCCTGCTGCTGGACGGCGCCCGCATCCGCGTGGTCACGCGCCGGGATCTGGCCTCATGAAGAAGATCATCGAGTTCTCCATCAAGAACCCGGTCGTCGTCAATCTGCTGGTGCTGCTCATCGTCACCGCCGGCGTGGTGTCCTTCCTCCGGCTCACGCGAGAGCTGTTCCCCGACTTTTCCCGGCGGGTGATCCGCATCGACACGCGCTACGCGGGCGCCTCCCCCGAGGAGGTGGAGGAGCTCATCACCGCCCGGATCGAGGACCGGGTCCGCAACGTGGACGGCCTCAACGAGATGCTCTCCAGCTCCCGCGAGGGCGAGTCCGAAATCCGCCTCCAGATGCAGTCGGACACGGAGATGAGCCGCGCCCTGGGAGACGTGCGCGCGGCCCTGGACCGGGTGGCCGGCCTGCCGGAGGAAGCGGACGAGCCCCGGGTGACCGAGGTCCTGTCCACGTTCCCGGTCATCACCGTCTCCCTGAGCGGCGACATACCGGAGCAGGAGTTGCGGGAGATCGCCAAGGACCTGCGGGATCAACTCCGGCGCGTGGACGGCGTCGCCACCGTGTCGATCTTCGGCATCCGCGAGAGCCGGATCCTCATCGAGGTCGAGCCGGAGCGGCTGGACCAGTACGGGCTGAGCCTGGAGGAGATTCGCGCCGCGGTGGACAACCAGAACCGCAACGTGCCCGGCGGCGCGCTCAAGACCGCCCGCGGCGAGATCCTGGTGCGGACCCTGGGGGTGGCCGGAGGCGTGGCCGACGTGGAACGCATGATCCTCCGTTCCACCGACACCGGACACGCCCTCACGGTGGGGGACGTCGCCGGCGTGCGCGAGTCCTTCGAGGACCCGACGGTGCTGGCGCGTTTCGACGGCAAGCCGTCGCTCAACCTCGTGGTCATCAAGGAGCGGAGCGGCGACACCATCAGCGTGGCGAAACGCGTCCGCGGCGCCGTGGCGGAGTTCCGCAAGACCTTGCCGGGGACCGTTTCCATCGGGCTCTTCAACGACTTCTCGGTGTACATCCGAAACCGTCTGGGCACCCTGGGCGAGAGCGGCGCCATCGGCCTGACCATCGTGCTCACGACGCTCTGCATCTTCGTCCACGGCCGGATCGCCCTGATGACCTCCCTCGGGATTCCGTTCGCGGTGCTGGGTTGCCTGGTCCTGATGTCGGTTTTCGGCGTCAGCCTCAACATGATCTCCGCCTTCGGCCTGATCCTGGTCCTGGGCCTGCTGGTGGACGACGCCGTCATCGTGACCGAAAACGTGTACCGCTACGTCGAGGGGGGCCTGTCCCCCAAGGAGGCGGCCCTCCAGGGCACCTACGAGGTCGCCTGGCCGGTGGTCACCACGGTGCTCACCACCGTCGCCGCGTTCGTCCCGTTCCTGCTGCTGCCGGGGACCATGGGGGTCTTCCTGGAGCCTCTCCCCATCGTGGTGACCTTCGCGCTGCTGCTCTCGCTGCTGGAGGTGCTGTTCATCCTGCCCTCGCATCTCTCGGACGTCATCACGCCCGGCTATGCCGGCAAGTTGCGCCGCAACGAGCGTCTGTGGCTTACGCGGCTGCGCCGTCGGGAGCGGCTGACCGGTCTCCGCCGCCTGCACGTGCGCGGCCAGCGCCTGTGGCTGACCGGCCTGCGCCGCGTCTACGAAACGGTCTTGGGACTTGCGATCCGCTGGCGTTACGTGGCGGTGAGCGTGATCGTGGCGGCCAGCGTGCTGCTGGCCGTGGCGGCGCAGTACCGGGTGCCCTTCGTGCTCTTTCGCGAGTTCGAGTCGAGCCAGTTCTTCGTGAACTTCGAGACTTCCGCCAACGCCAAGCTGGAAGACACCGAGGCCGTGGCCGTTCAGGCCGAAAACGTCGCGCTGGGTCTGCCTGACAGCGAGTTGAAGTCCCTGTCCACGACCGTCGGCACCGCCTTCCTGGACGCGAACCGGGTGGTGAAGGGAAGCAACGTGGGACAGCTCACACTGGAGCTTCACGACGACCGCACCCGAAAGACCGCCGAGGTCATCGACGATCTCCGGGGGAAGATGGAACGCATACCGGGCATCACCAAGCTCCAGTTCCTCGGTCTCCAGGCCGGGCCCGGCGGGCCGGACATCGAGGCGCGGGTCATCGGCGAGGACCTGGAAAGCCTCAGGCGTCTGACCGAGGAGGTCAAGGGCTTCCTGGCGACCCTGCCGGGGATACGGGACATCCGCGACGACCTGGTGGCGGGCAAGGAGGAGCTTCGCATCAGCCTCAAGCCGGAAGGCCGCACGCTGGGTCTCGATCTGAGGTCCATCGCGCGCCAGGTGCAGCAGGGCTTCCAGGGGGTCGAAGCCTCGAGCATCCAGCGCGGAGACGAGGACGTCCCCATCGTCGTCCGGTTCCCCCGGGACCGGCGCAGCCGCGTCGACGCCGTGTCTCGGATGAAGCTCACGCTGCCCTCCGGCGAGCGGGTCTTCCTGCGCGACGTCGCCGACCTCCGCACCGGCATCAGCGCGAGCCAGATCAACCGGGATGACCGCAAGCGGACGCTGAGCGTCTTCGCCGAGGTGGAGACCGGGAAGACCACCGTGGTGGAGGCCACGAACGCCTTGAAGCGCCATTTTGCCGACGCCGGCCGGCGCTATCCCGGGCAGCGGGTGGTGGTCAAGGGCGAACGGCAGGAGATGGAGGAGTCGCTGGCCGCCCTGCCGCAGATCTCGCTGATCACGCTGTTCGTCATCTACTTCGTGCTGGGCTCCCTCTTCAAATCGTTCATTCAACCGTTCATCGTCATGGCCGCGATCCCCTTCGCCCTGGGCGGCGTCGTGATCGGCCATCTCGTCATGGGCGAGAACCTGAGCTTCATGTCCATCCTGGGCTTCATCGCCCTCGCCGGAGTCGTGGTCAACGATTCCCTCATCCTGGTGGACTTCATCAACCGCAGCCGGAGAAACGGCGCCTCGGCGTACGACTCCATCATCCAGTCCGGCGTCGTGCGCCTGAGGCCGGTCATGCTGACCACCGTCACCACCGTCGGCGGCCTCGTGCCGCTGGCCTTCTTCGCCACCGGCCAGGCCAAGTTCCTCTCGCCCATGGCCATCTCGGTGGTCTGGGGGCTCTCCTTCGCCACCATCCTGACGCTGATCCTCACGCCCTGCCTCTACGCCATGCTCGACGACGCCAAGGCCATCGCCCGGAGATGGCTGCGCCCCCGAACGGCGACGCCCGAAGGCGTCCCCGCCCCGGAAGAAGCCGGAATTTGACAGGGTTCGAGGCGCTTCCTATAAGTGATCGCATGCGCTGGCGAACCTCGTTCATACCCACCATCAAGGAAGAGCCGTCGGACGCGGAGGTGACCAGCCACCGGCTGCTGGTCCGCGCCGGCATGATCCGGCAGGTGAGCCGCGGGGTGTACGACTTCCTGCCGCTGGCGCTGCGCACTCTCCGCAAGATCGAGGCCATCGTGCGCGAGGAGATGAACCGCGCCGGCGCCCAGGAGTTGCTGATGCCGGTCACCTCGCCGGCGGAGCTGTGGCGGGACAGCGGCCGATGGGAGATCTACGGCAAGGAGCTGCTGCGCTTCAAGGACCGCCACGAGCGGGACTTCTGCCTTGCCCCCACCCACGAGGAGGTGATCACCGACCTGGTGCGCCGGGACGTCCGCTCCTACCGCGAACTGCCCATGAACCTCTACCAGATCCAGACCAAGTTCCGTGACGAGGTTCGGCCGCGCTTCGGCCTGATGCGCGGGCGCGAGTTCATCATGAAGGACGCCTACAGCTTTCACCTGGACCGCGACGACGCCGAGCGCGAGTACCGCAACATGTACGACACCTACCGGCGCATCTTCACCCGCTGCGGCCTGGAGTTCCGCGCGGTGGAGGCCGACTCCGGCGCCATCGGCGGCAGCCTGTCGCACGAGTTCCAGGTGCTGGCGGAATCGGGCGAGGACGCGCTGGCGGCGTGCAGCGCGTGCGACTACGCCGCCAACGTGCAGAAGGCCGAGTCGCGGCTGCCGGAGGCCGGGAGCGGCGGCGCGGACGGCGCCGCGCCGGAGACCGTGCCCACGCCCGGGCTCAGGACGGTGCCGGAGGTGTCCGAGTTCCTGAAGGCGCCGCCGGAACGGTTCATCAAGACCATGATCTACCGCAAGCCGGCAGGGGGCCTGCTGGCGGTGCTGGTGCGCGGCGACCACGAGGTCAACGAGACCAAGCTGGGCAACCTGCTGGACACCATCGCGATGGAGCTGGCGGACGACGAGGAGGTGCTGGAGGCGGTGGGCGTGCCGCCGGGCTTCCTGGGCCCCTTGAGCCTGCCGCTGGAGGTGTGGGCGGACCACGCCGTCCGGGGCATGACCGATGCCGTCACCGGCGCCAACCAGGCCGACGCCCATACCATCCACGTGGACCAGGAGAGGGACTTCACGCCAGCACGCTTCGAGGATCTGCGCCTGGTCAGAGCCGGTGACCCGTGTGTCCGCTGCGACGAGGGCGTCATCGAGGAGTACCGCGGCATCGAGGTGGGCCACGTGTTCTACCTCGGGCGGAAGTACAGCGAGGCCATGGGCGCCACCATCCTCGACTCCGAGGGGCACGAGCGCGTCATGGAGATGGGCTGCTACGGCATCGGCGTCACCCGGCTCATGGCCGCGGCCATCGAACAGAACAACGACTCCGACGGCATCATCTGGCCCATGTCCATCGCGCCTTTCTCCGTGGAGTTGTTGCCCCTCAACTACGACAAGGAAGACGCGGTCCGGGAAGTCACCGACCGCATCTACCAGGGGCTCAACGAAGCCGGGCACGAGGTGTTGCTGGACGACCGAGACGAACGGCCCGGCGTCAAGTTCAAGGACGCCGACCTGGTGGGCGTCCCGTTGCGGGTCACCATCGGCGCCAAGGGTCTGGCCAAGGGCAACGTGGAGTTGCGCTGGCGTGGGGAAGGAAAGAACACCGATGTCCCCGTTGACGAGGCCGTGGAGCGCATCGGCGCGGCATTGGAGAATGGACGGACATGACGGCCACGGCGTCCAATGTCAGGCAACGCCTGATCGTGGCCCTGGATCTGGCCGACCCGGCAAGGGCGAAGACCCTCGCGACCCTGCTGGCGCCGGAAGTCGGCATGTTCAAGGTCGGCAAGCAACTCTTCACGAGCGCCGGGCCGGACATCGTCCGCACCATCCACGATCTCGGCGGCGAGGTCTTCCTCGACCTCAAGTACCACGACATTTCCAACACCGTGGCCGCAGCGGCGGTGGAAGCGACGCGGCTCGGGGTCAAGCTGTTCAACGTGCATGCCTCCGGCGGCCCGGAGATGATGCGGCAGACCGCGGCCGCGGTCGAGGACGTGTGCGCGAAGGAGGGCCTGCGGCGGCCGTCGGTGCTCGGCGTCACGGTCCTTACGAGCCTCGATGACGCGGACCTCGAAGCACTGGGAATCGGAGGCGGCGTGGCCGCCCAGGTCGTGCGGTTGGCCAGGATGACCCAGGAGGCCGGCTTGGCGGGCGTGGTCTGCTCCGCGCAGGAAGTTACGGACATCCGGCGCGCCTGCGGCGATTCCTTCATGCTGGTCACACCGGGCATCCGGCCCGCGGGCCAGCAGGCCGGCGACCAGAAGCGCGTCATGACCCCCGGAGACGCGGTCCGCGCCGGCATCGACTACATCGTCGTGGGCAGGCCCATCACCGGCGCGGATAATCCGGCGGAGGCGGCACGTTCGGTGGTCGCCGAGATGGTGGAAGCCGTGTTAAGTTAGGAACCCATGCCCGTAGCCACCATCGAAGAATCCCTCGAAGACATCCGCCAAGGCAAGATGGTCATCCTGATGGACGACCAGAACCGCGAGAACGAGGGCGACCTCACCATGGCCGCGGACAAGGTCACCCCGGAGGCCATCAACTTCATGGCGACGTGGGGACGGGGCCTGATCTGCCTGACGCTCACCGAGGACAAGGTGGCCCAGCTCGGCCTCAGCATGATGGTGCGGGACAACACGGCTCCCTTCGGCACCGCGTTCACGGTCTCCATCGACGGCGTCAAGAACGTCACCACCGGCATCTCGGCGTCCGACCGCGCCGAGACCATCCTCGCGGCCATCGCCGACGACGCCGGCCCCAAGGACCTCTGCACCCCCGGACACATCTTCCCGCTGCGGGCCAGGAACGGCGGCGTGCTCGTGCGCACGGGTCAGACCGAGGGCTCCGTGGACCTGTGCCGGCTGGCCGGGCTCAAGCCCGCGGGCGTGATCTGCGAGATCATGAAGGACGACGGCACCATGGCGCGGCTGCCGGACCTGGAGGAGTTCGGCGAGAAATACGACCTCAAGATCTGCACCATCGCCGACCTCATCGAGTACCGGCTCAAGCACGATTCACTGATCCACCGGGTGGCCGACACCCGCTTGCCCACCCGCTACGGCGGCGAGTTCCGGGCGGTGGTCTACAACACACACGTGGATGCCACCGAGCACTTGGCGCTCATCAAGGGAGAGATCGCCGAGGATCGCGAGACCCTGGTCCGGGTGTGCACCAAGTTCCTCCCCGGCGACGTATTCGGCTTCGAGTTCTTCGACACCGGCTCGGTGATCAAGCAGTCCATGGAGCTGATCGCCAAGGAAGGCGCCGGCGTCCTGCTCTACCTCCAGCCCGAAGGCAAGGGCCTGCGCACCGAGGAAGCCAGAGAGGCCAGGAACTTCCGCGACTTCGGCATCGGCGCCCAGATCCTGCGGGACCTCGGTGTCCGCAAGCTCCGCCTCGTCACCAACAACCCCAGAAACCTCGTGGGCCTGTCCGGCTACGGCCTGGAGATCACCGACTCCGTCCCCTTCCCCATGCGCCCCGGCACCATCCGGCGCGGCGCGGCCGGGGGCTGAGGCGGTTCAAGGCGTGGTTCAACGGCTGTATACGGACGAAGAATTGGCGCATCTTCGTTCGATGCAAAAACGGGTATCCAATTCAAACTCGCGGTGGCTGGAAAAGCCGACCGTAGCGCCTGTTCACAAGCAACGATCATTCAAGGCCGTAGGCGAGGGCGGTGAGGAATTTCGATTCGAGATCTACCAACGCGAGAGCTTGTTGGATCTTTCAGACTTCTCCTGTGGAATAGTTTACGTCGCCCTGGACGGCTCCAGGCTCACGTTGGCCCGCTACAACGGCCCGGCGCACGAACACGGCGACATAGTCTATCGAACCCACGTTCACCGGGCGACGGAAAGAGCAATAGCAGCCGGGATGAGGCCGGAACGGGAGGCCGAAGAAACGCAACGCTACAGAACTCTGGAGGGCGCTTTAGCCTGCTTGATCGACGATTTCAACGTCGTTGGACTTAACGCTGTCCACGATCAGCCGAGGTTACTGTGATGCCTGTCAATGCAAGTGCGCTGCAGCAGTTGTTGTGCGAACGGCTGTGCGAGGACGTTCAGCTAACGGAACGGCCCGACGGGGCGCTGATGTTGCGTACGCACTTCGAGTTTCCCGACGGTGACCGCTTCCCCATCCATGTTTCGGAAGCCGGTACGGGGGGGATACGCCTGTCGGATAGCGGCCATACTCTCACGCACCTTAGCTACGATCACGACATCGACTCGTTTCTTGAAGGTGCGCGGGGAGAGCTGTTGGAGCGCATCGTCGGCGAGACTGGAATCAAACAGGACGGCGGCGTATTCCATGTGGATGTTCCCATCGAGCATCTGCCAGAGGCTATCTTTCGCTTCGGCCAAGCATTGACGAGAATCCACGATTTAACGTTCCTTTCCCGATCGCGTGTCAAGTCGACCTTCTACGACGACCTCTCCGACTTTCTGAAGAGCGTGATCGACGAGGACAAGATACAAGCCGACTATCTGCCGGAAGGGCTACCGAATTCCGAGGCCTACCCCGTGGACTACAGGATAGATGGGCAGTACGAACGGCCGTTGTTCCTCTACGGTATTCCGAACCGAGACAAGGCCCGGCTTACCACGATCATACTGTCACACTTCCATCGGCACCATCTCCAGTTCGAGTCCATACTGGTTTTTGAAGATCAGGCGGAGATTCCGCGGCTGGATCTTGCACGGCTGTCAGACGTGGGCGGGGAAATGGTTTCTTCGCTCGAATCCACGGGCGATCTTGAGCGCAAGATTCTCAGTCGTGTTTCGGCATGACGAGGCGCAAAGTCGCGTCAGGCAGCCGCGCCCCAGGCAATCTTCGCCAGGATGTCTTCGACGAGACGTGTTCCGTATGTCGTTTGGATCAGGTCGATGGGCCGACGGTGATCCAACGAAGCGAGGTCCTTGTGCAGCCAACGCTCGGCCTTTTCCCGGTTTGCGAAAGTTCTCTCCGCCAACGCAATGACGCGAGCCACGCGCGTCGCGCGGTCGGATTCCTCTCCCCACGGTCGTCTGCTCCTACGCATTTCCTTCCGCACCTGCTCGCTGTATCGTCCGGTAACGATGACTTGCTTCCCTGTTTAATCCACGCCGAGGCCTACTCGCAAGCGTCGAGGGGTGGCCTCATGAGCGAGACCTATCTCTGAACGACGGAAGGGAGTAGAGATGCGCCTTCTCTCCAAGCCGGCGGGGCTGGCTTGGCGGGCATTCAACCGCGCCGCCGAACAACCGTGGTGCGTCACACCAGCCGTGCCGATTCTGTTCTTCGGCGACCTCGACGCGTACCGCGCCTCGCCGCTACGCGTGCTGACCGTCGGACTGAACCCGTCGTTGCATGAGTTTCCCGCTAGCGAGCCGTTCAGGCGCTTTCCACTGGCAGAAAGCAATCATGATCAGGAGCTATCCTGCTACCTCGACGCGATGTCTGCCTATTTTCGGACCGATCCGTACCGGGGTTGGTTCAGCGCCTTTGAGCCGCTGCTCAACGGGCTGGGGGTGAGCTACTATGAGAGCAGCGCATCAACGGCACTCCACACGGACATCTGCTCGCCCGTCGCCACGAACCCGACGTGGAGCGGACTCAAAGAGGCGGACCGCGCGGTTCTCGAGGCCGACGGCGGCCCGCTCTGGCACATGCTGCTGGAGGGGTTGCGACCGCAGATCGTGGCGCTGTCGGTGGCGAAGGTTCACCTCAACCGCATCGAGTTCACGCCGGTGACCGCTTGGCATGTAATCCACGCTTTCAAGCGGACAGCCGACGGCGACCTTCGTTCCCGGCCATACGACATTTGCACACGGTGGTACGATGTAGGTGGCGAGCGGTCGCTGTTCGGATTCGGTGCTGCAGCCCAAAAGCCGTTCGGGCTGCTGGCGGACAGCCAGAAGCGGGAGACAGGCGAATTACTGCTGGAGGCATATCAGGATGGGCAATAAGCGTTGCTTTGTTCAGTTCCCGCATCCCGGATTCGAGCAAAAACCCCCCAACGGGTGCGATTGGAACAGGGTGAAGAACGGCCACAAGCGGAAGTTCATGCAATTTCGTGGTGAATGGACCGACGAGGACGGCGATCAGCATTGTGGCGACCTGCGCGCGTGGGGCGAGTGGGAGCCGGAATCGGAGATCATTTGCAAGCTCTATCCCCCGAAGGGCTGTCTACACCATCCTCGCTACCTCTGGAAACCGTATTGGGTCCCGAAGCGCAACTACCGCGGCTTGCACAACACCGATCCGTTCATCTTCGGCGATTGCTTCCTTTATTCGAACTGCCGTCAGTCGGCTAACCCTGGACTGAGGCGCCTTGCCCCAGGTTCCGTGATCGCGTTTGGGAGCGGCAAGAAGATCGACGGCAAACGGAGGTGGTTTCTCGATACCGTGTTCGTGGTCAGGGACAGTTGCTTATACGACCCGGGAGATACACGTGGGACGCTGGGAGGCAGGGTGCCGGACACGTTTCTGGAGGTGACCGGCGGCCCATTGTTCGATCACGCCGGGGAGGCATCGTGTTCAGGGATATGCGCTCCGACACCCGAACGGCTTCGGCTCTATTGGGGGGCGACACCCGATAATCCGGTGCATGGTATGTTCAGCTTCTTTCCCGCTGTCCCTGCTGATCGTGAATCGAGCTTTGCGCGGCCAGTCATCGAGCTTTCGGACAAACTGTCGGCCGAATACTTCAACCCCGGCAGTTGGCAGGCTCCCAAAGGGCTCACGCAGGATGGCACACTCTCACTCTGTGAGTTGCGCAGCCTGTGGGACTCGCTCGTCGCACAAGTCCGCGAAAAGGAACTCGTCCTCGGTACGCGCGCTGAAATGCCGGAACGCAGGTTCGTTCGGCGTTGAGAAAACACGTCCGCAGTCGCCGCTGCCCGGAGATAACGGCGGACCGCCCGCACAGCCGCCGACGGTGCGGGCCGAGTGAATGATCCCCGGTGCATGCACCCCCCTGCATTGATTTGTTACTTCGTGCTTTCTGCACTGACACCCAGACGCCGCGTAGCGGTTCGGGAAGTGTTTCCGCACATGCGCGACGGACGTTGACACTCAAGCGCCATTCGGGCTAACTGCCGAAGTCATAACGGTTTGCATCAACCGATCTCTTGAGGGACGAGGAAGCGGCCCTTCGACGCCCTGCGGCGTTTTGTTCTCACACCCGACGCATCATCCATGTGGTAAGTCGCTATACTGGCGGGTCGGTCGGGCTTTTCCGCAGGTACCGGTGCACCGAGTTCCGCAGCCGCTTGAGGGCGTCTTCGACGGAGCGGAACATCTGCTCCTCCATCAGCTCGCCGTCGATCCAGTAGTCCAGCGACGGGGCTTCTGTGAAGTTGATGTCCAGCACCTTCTCGCCCGGGGGGTTGCCGGTCAGGAGTACGCGGATGGAGTAGCCGGCGTCGATGGCGAGGGCGCGGGCGTAACGCGGCAGTCTGAGTGAGTCCTTGATGTAGTTGAGGCGCTTGAGGGGGAATTCGCCGACGCCCAGGGAGAGGTACACCCAGCGGTCTTCGTTGTTGCCCAACTCGCGCAGGACCTGGCCGTTGATGTCGACGATGTTCCTGAGCGCCTGTTCCTGGCGGTAGTCCTTCAGCAGGTCGAAGGCCCATCGCTCGATGACGCCGATGGGCTCTCGCTCGCCGGTCTCGGACCGTTGCTTGATGCCGGTGTCGATCCACCATTTCACCTCCTGAACGGAGGTGTTGCGGTCTCCGGTGGGGTCCTTCGTCTCCAGGGCGGGATTTTCGGTGTCCGGCTTTTCGGGATCGGACATGGCGTCCTCGTTACGGGTTCCCGCCCGGTCGGAGTGGCAGCCGGCGTCGGCGACGGACGGGTTTGAAAGTGACCTCTACACCTTGAACTCGTTGAGCGTGCTGGGCGCGAACAGGCTGTCCACATCCAGCCGCTGCTTGGTGAGGCCCTGCTCGTGGGCGTAGCCCACCAGGGTCTCCAGGACGTGGCGGTTGGGCTCCAGCCCGTAGGCCCAGGCATCCGGTCCCAGGACCTCCTTCTCCTTTTCCATCTGCTCGATGGACCAGGCCAGCATGTACTTGAGGGCGGAGTATTCGTACATGGCCTCGGCGCAGAGCCGCTTGGACTCGCAGAAGGCCTTGTAGAGGTTCTGGGCCACCCAGGGGTGGCGCTCGTACACGTCCTCCCGGAACACCACGGTGTGCATGATGGGGAAGATGCCGGTCTTGCGGAAGTAGTCCTCCTCCACCGAACGGAAGTCCGGGAAGAGCCGCGCCACCTTGGGCGAGCGGCGCACGAACGGCGACGGCATGTGGGCCGAGATCAGGGCGTCGATGTCGCCGTTCTCCAGCATGGAGGAGAGCGTCTGCCCGGGGCCGATGGGGGTGATGGAGAGGGTTTCGGGCAGGTCCGGGCGGAGTTTTTCCTCCCGGCCGGGGGTCTCCTCGCCGCCCGTGAACCAGTTCACCTTCTCGAGATCGACGCCGTACTCGTGTTGCAGGATGCCGCGTTGCCAGATGGCCGCGGTCATCTGGTACTCGGGGACGCCGATCCGCTTGCCGTTGAGGTCCGCGGCTTCCTTGATGCCGGAGCCGGTGTGGATGTAGATGCCGGAGTGCCGGAAGGCGCGGGAGGGGAACACGGGGATGGCCACGAACCGTGGCGTCCCCTTGTCCCGGGACATCATGTAGGAACCCATGGACATCTCCGCGGCGTCGAAGTCCTGGTAGCGCAGCATGCGCCAGAAGGTCTCCTCCACGCGGAACGGCAGGTAGGTGAGGTCCACTCCTTCCACCGGGACGCGGCCCTCCTGCAAGGGGCGGGTGCGGTCATAGTCCCAGCAGGCGACGGTGATGCTTACTCTCGACATGGCGGTTCATCTCTCCTGTTTCGTCGGGTTGTCGCGGGCGCGAAACTGGCGGTCCATCGTCCCTCCAGCGCTCGTCCAGGCTCGGCTTTCTGGCAAGGTAACAGGAATGGTCAGGCAGTGTAAGGAGGCTCGCGGGGCGCGCGGGCCGGTTTGTTGACCGGGAAAGGCTTTTGTGTATATAGTGACCCCTCTGCAAAAGGTTATTGATTTCTTTATCTTATCCGAGGAAAAATGCTTTTCGACTTCGCCAGCGTACTGGTTTTCACGTTGTTGGGTGCGGCCTTCGTCTGGGTGAACCTGTTGATCGGCCGCCTGCTCCGGCCTTCCAATCCCCAGCTCAGGAAGCTCTCCACCTACGAGTGCGGCGAGCCCGCGTCCGGCAGCGCCTGGATGAACTTCAACGTCCGGTTCTACTTCATCGCCCTCATCTTCATCATCTTCGAGGTGGAGATCGCCTTCATCTTCCCGGTGGCCGTGGTCTTCCGCGACTGGCTCCAGAACGACGCTGGACTGTTCGCGTTCGGCGCCATCGCCGTCTTCACCATCATCGTGTTCCTGGGCCTCATCTACGACTGGTGCAAGGGCGACCTGGAGTGGGTGAAGAACTAGGCGAATCGGCGAGCAGGATTTCCCGGCAGAGGTAGCGACGACATGACCGCGAAAGAGATATACGAGCGCGTCAGGGAGCTTTGCCCCGGCGGCGTGGGGGACCTCGACGAACAGGGCCTGGAGCCCTTCTTCAAGGTCGATCCGGCCAGCCTCAAGGAGGTTTGCTTGGCGCTGCGGGACGACGCCGCGCTGAAGTTCGACGTGCTCTCCGACCTGACCGCGGTGGACCTCCCGACGGAGAACGTCATCCAGGTGGTCTACCACCTGTACTCGTACGAGCCCCGGCAGGAGATCGTGATGAAGGCCGACGTCGACCGGGACGCGGCGCGCATCGCCACGGTGGAAGACGTCTGGAAGGTCGCCAACTGGTTCGAGCGGGAGGTGTTCGACCTCTTCGGCGTCGTGTTCGAAGGGCACTCGGACCTGCGCCGGATCCTGCTGCCGGAAGACTGGGTGGGCTATCCCCTGCGCAAGGACTTCGTGGAGCAGGAAGAGTACGACGGTATCAGCACCGAGCGCGAGCCGCTGGTGCCGGAGAACATGCGCTAGTGTCCTTTCCAGGACACCGGCCGGGCTGACGAAGGAAGGTTGCCATGAGCGAGGTCGCCGAAAGCACCGGCTTGCACACCGAAGACATGACGCTGAACGTGGGGCCGCAGCATCCGAGCACCCACGGCGTGCTGCGGTTCGTGGTCAAGACCGACGGCGAGGTCATCAACGAGGCCATCCCGGATGTCGGCTACCTGCACCGCTCCATCGAGAAGATCGGCGAGAAGTGCACCTGGCACGGCTACGTGCCCTACACCGACCGGGCCGACTATCTGGCCGCCATGTTCGCCAACCAGGGCTTCTGCATGGCCGCGGAACGGCTGGGCAACGTGGAGGTGCCGCCCCGCGGCGAGTACTGCCGGGTCATCGCCTGCGAGCTGAACCGCGTCGCCAGCCACCTGATCGCGGTGGGCACCTTCGGGCAGGACATCGGCGCCATCACGCCCTTCCTCCACGCGCTCCGGGAGCGGGAGAGCATCAACGACCTGATGGAGGAGATCTGCGGCGCCCGCCTGACCTACAACTACCTGCGGATCGGCGGCGTCGGCTACGACATCAAGCCGGAGACGTGCGCGCGGATCACCGCGTTCCTGGACCACTTCGAGCCCATCGTCGACGAGTACAACCGGCTCCTGTCGTACAACAAGATCTTCATCGAGCGGCTGGCCAACGTCGCGGTGATCTCCAAGGAGGACGCGCTCCAGTACAACCTGGTGGGACCCAACCTGCGGGCGTCCGGGGTCCAGTGGGACATCCGCCGGGACATCCCCTACTCGGTCTACCCCGACCTGGATTTCGAGGTGCCGGTGGGGCGCGGCGAGAGGGGCACCCTGGGCGATTCCTACGACCGCTACTACGTCCGTATCCGCGAGCTGATGGAGAGCTGCAAGATCCTCCGCCAGTGCCTCGACAAGATGCCCGACGGCCCGGCTGTCGCCAAGGTGGCGCGCAAGTTCAAGCCGCCCGCCGGCGAGACCTACGTGCGCATCGAGGCGCCGCGCGGCGACATGGGCTACTACGTGGTCAGCGACGGCAGCGAATACCCCTACCGGGTGCGCATCCGCACAGGCTCGTTCACCGCCATGAGCATCATCGACAAGATCAGCCCGGGCATCATGGTCGCGGACCTGATCGCACTGATCGCGAGCCTGGACGTGGACGCTCCCGAGATCGACCGGTAGGCAGAGGCGATGGATTTCACCGTACAAGACCTGATCGCGACGCTGTTGCCGGGCACCGTCCCGGCGGCCCTGGGCTACGCCCTGGCCGCGGTGGCGGTGGCCTTCGCCGTGCTGTCTTTCTTCGTGGCGCCGCTTGCCGGCGTGACGAGCTGGCTGGAGCGGCGCGTGTGGGCGCGCATGCAGTCCCGGGTCGGTCCCAACCGGGTTGGCCCGCAGGGAGTGCTCCAGTGGCTGGCGGACGGGGTCAAGAACATCCAGAAAGAGGACATCATCCCGGCGTCGGCCGACCGGAAGCTGTTCCTGCTGGCGCCCTACATCGTCTTCTCGGGCTTCCTCGGCGCCTTCGTCGTCATCCCCTTCGGGAGCTGGCTGATCCCCGCCGACTTGAACATCGGCATCCTCTACCTCCTGGCCATCACCTCCCTGGTGGTGGTGGGCATCCTGATGGCGGGCTGGTCGTCCAACAACAAGTGGTCGCTGCTCGGCGGCATGCGCTCGGCCGCGCAGATCGTCAGCTACGAGATACCCGCGGGGGTCGCGGTGCTGACCGTGATCTTCCTGTCCGGGACCCTCAGCATGCAGGGGATCATCAAGGCCCAGGGATGGGCGCCGTGGGACTGGTTCATCTTCTACAACCCCTTCACCCTGGTGGCCTTCTTCCTGTTCTTCACCGCGGCGCTGGCCGAGGGGAACCGCACGCCGTTCGACATCCCCGAGGCCGAATCCGAGTTGGTGGCCGGCTACGTCACCGAGTACAGCGGCATGCGCTTCCTGTTCTTCTTCTTCGCCGAGTGGGGCAACCTGTACGTCATCGGCGCCATCGCCGCGACGCTGTTCCTGGGCGGCTGGCAGATACCCGCGACCCTGTTCGGCGTCACCATGGCCGAGCACCCGCTGCTCAAGGGCGTGCTGGAGTTCGCGGTCTTCTTCGTCAAGGCCTACTTCTGGGCCTTCGTGGCCATGTGGGTGCGGGGCACGCTGCCGCGGGTGCGGGTGGACCAGCTCATGGCCATGTGCTGGAAGTACATGGTGCCCATCTCGTTCATCTGCCTGTTCGGCACCATCGTGCTGCTGGTGATCTGGCCCGACGGGAACCCCGCGCTGACCATGGCCACGTTGGCGGTGTCGGTTCTCATCGCGCTCTACTTTGTCTGGCGGGTGGTCTTCCAGATCATGCACTCGCGTCCCACCCTCTATCTCAAGCCGTACGTGTAGGATTCAGGACCGGCCGGGGAAACGCCCATGAACGGAGTCATCGAATACTGTCGGAACGTCAGAGACACGGTGAGGAGCATCTTCGAAGGGATGACCATCACCTTCTCCCACTTCGTCCGCAAGCCGTCGACGGTCCAGTACCCCGACCGCATCGCGCAGCAGGTGCAGGCGACCCTGCCGCTCCGCTACCGGGGCATCCTCGAGGTCGACATGGACATCTGCACGGGTTGCCTCGCCTGCGAGCGGGTCTGTCCGATCAACTGCATCGCCATCGGCATCGAGATGAACCAGGAGACGAAGCAGCGCGATTTCACCCTGTTTGACATCGACATATGCAAGTGCATGTATTGTGGGCTGTGCATGGAGGCCTGCCCCACGGGGTCCATCCGTCACACGCAGGAGTTCGAGGGCGCCTGCAACAATCCCGCCGGTCTGGTGCGGCATTTCATCACCGAGAAAGTGCCTCTTTACAAGCCGAAAAAGGGCGGGGAGACGGAACCCCGGATGATTCAGAAGGTGGATATCGGAAAGACGTACATGGACGAGATCGCCGAACCGGAAAACTGACGGCCATCGGCCGCGTCAAGGTTCACAGGACTCTTCGTCGGACAGGCTCCCGGCCCCGCCGTCGCGGCGCGCGGCCTGTGCGAGCCGACAGGTTCCCCGCTCAAAGGGTGTATTGATCATGGATATTTCCATAGATGTCCTCATCTTCTATCTGGTTTCCCTGGTGGTGGTGGGGTCGGCCTGCATCGTGGCGTTCTCGCGCAACATCGTGCATTCCGCCTTCTCGCTGCTGGGCACCTTCGGCGGGGTGGCCGGGCTCTACGTCTTCCTGGGCGCGGACTTCGTGGCCGCGGTGCAGGTGCTGATCTACGTCGGCGGCATCCTCGTGCTGATCCTGTTCGCGGTGATGCTGACCCACCGGATCAGCGACATCGACATCACCAACCGCACGGTGGGCCGGATTCCCGGGCTCGTGGCGGTGGCGGTGTTCCTGGGCATCCTGGTCTACGCCATCGGCCGGACCGACTGGGTGAAGGTCAAGGAAGTGGCGTTCGAGCCCACCACCGCGGCCATCGGCAACCTCTTCCTGGGCGACTACCTGCTGCCGTTCCAGATCGCCGCGGTGGTGCTGCTGGTGGCTCTGATCGGCGCCATCACGCTGTCGCGCAAGGAAATCAAGGAATAGAGGTCAGGGAACAGAGTTTCGCGAGATGGCTGCATACCTAGCATCGTTGACGAACGTCGGGCTGGAGCACTACCTGGTGGTGGCGGGCATCCTGTTCGCGCTGGGCATCTACATCGTCCTCACCCGGCGCAACGCCATCAGCATCCTCCTGGGGGTCGAGTTGATCCTCAATTCCGCCGGGCTGAACTACGTCGCCTTCTCGCATTTCAGCACCGGCGCCGTGGACGGGCAGATCTACACCGTGTTCATAATCATGCTGGCGGCCTCCGAGGCCGCCATCGGCCTGGCCATCGTCCTCGCCATCTACCAGCTCTTCGCCACCATCGACGTCGAGGCCACCGAGACGCTCAAGGACTAGCCTTCACGAGTCGCCATGGATAACCCCGTTCAGACCGATTTCCTGCGTTGGATCGTGCTGTTCCCGCTGCTGGGCGCGGCGGTGAACGGCCTGCTGGGCGCCCGCATCCAGGAGCGCATGGGCAAGCGCATGGTGGCCGTCATCGCGTGCGCGCCGGTGACCCTGTCCTTCCTGTTCTCGCTGTGGGCCTACGGCAGGCTGCTCGGACTGCCGGCCAAGGAGCGGTTCCTCATCGACCAGTTCTACACCTGGATCCCCATGGGGTCGTTCAGCGTGGACGTGGCCTTCTGGGTGGACCCCCTGTCGGCCATCATGATCCTGGTGGTGAGCGGCATCGGCGGACTGATCCACTTCTACTCCATCGGCTACATGCACGACGACCGCTCCATGTGGCGCTACTTCGCCTATCTCAACCTGTTCACCTTCTCCATGCTGCTGCTGGTGACCGGCGACAACCTGCTGGTCATGTTCGTGGGCTGGGAGGGCGTGGGGCTGTGCTCGTGGGCGCTCATCGGCTTCTGGTACGGCGATCACACCAACACGCGCGCCGGCAACAAGGCGTTCATCGTCAACCGCATCGGCGACTTCGGCTTCGTGCTGGGCATCTTCCTGCTCTACTGGACGTTGTCCGGGCAGGGCCAGGGGACCCTGGCCTTCCGCGACATCGCGCACAACGTGGGGCTGCTGGCCAACGCGGAGATCTGGGGCGTCGCGGTGGTCACGGTGGTGACGATCCTGCTGTTCATCGGCGCCACCGGCAAGTCGGCGCAGATCCCGCTCTACGTCTGGCTCCCCGACGCCATGCAGGGCCCGACTCCGGTGAGCGCGCTGATCCACGCCGCCACCATGGTGACGGCCGGGGTCTACATGATCGCGCGGTTGAACGAGCTGTTCTCGGCCGCCCCGGTGACCCTGGGGATCATCGCCGCCATCGGCGCCGCCACGGCGTTCTTCGCCGCCACCATCGCCGTCACCCAGAACGACATCAAGCGGGTGCTGGCCTACTCCACCATCAGCCAGCTCGGCTACATGTTCCTGGCCATGGGCGTGGCGGCCTACGCCGCCGGCGTCTTCCACCTGCTCACCCACGCGTTCTTCAAGGCCTGCCTCTTCCTGGGCTCCGGCAGCATCATCCACGCCATGCAGGGAGAGCAGGACATGCGGCAGATGGGCGGCTTGCGCAAGGTGATGCCGGCGACCTTCTGGACCTTCACCGTCGGCGTCCTGGCCATCGCCGGAACGCCCTTCCTGGCCGGCTTCTTCTCCAAGGACGCCATCCTGTGGCAGGCCTGGGCGACCCACAACCAGGTGCTGTGGGGCGTGGCCGTGTTCGTGGCCGGCCTGACGGCGTTCTACATGTTCCGCCAGTTCTTCATGGTGTTCTTCGGCCAATGCCGCGCCGACCACCACGTGCAGGAGCACCTGCACGAGTCGCCGAAGATCATGACCTGGCCGCTGTGGATCCTCGCCGCCGGCTCCGTGGTCATCGGGTATGTCGGGCTGCCGGCGTTCATGGGCGGCAGCCTCATCGACGGCTGGCTCGATCCCGTGATCCATGCGCATCACGAGCACCACTCCGTGGCGGAGGAGCTGGGCGTCATGAGCGTGTCCATCGCCGCCGCGGCCGCGGGCGTGGCGCTGGCGTATTTCCTCTACTACGTACGCACCCCGTCGCGGGACGAGTCGCCCGAGTCCAAGGGGGTCCCGTACCGCGTTCTCTACAACAAGTACTACGTCGACGAGGTCTACCAGTTCCTCTTCGTGGGCGGCACCCTGCTGCTGGCGCGGGTCGGAGCGGCGTTCGACCGCTACATCATCGACACCATCGTGGACGGATCGGCCAGGCTCACCACCATCATCTCCTGGATCAACGGCCTGTTCGACAACTACGTCGTCGACATGCTGGTCAACGCCGTCGCCAACGTGACCTTCGCGATCGGCAACAACTTCCGCAGGGTCCAGACCGGGAACATCAACAGCTACCTCTACGTGGTGGTGGGAGCCGTGGTCGTCGCCCTGATCGTCAAGCTGCGCTACTGGAGCTGATTCAGATCGGAGAGATTCGGATAGGAGAGAAGCGAAAATGACCGAACACGTGCTGAGCTACATGGTCTTCATCCCCCTGGCCGGGATGTTGGTCGTGCTGTGCCTGCCGAGCGGCCGCCACGACCTCATCCGCTGGGTATCGGCCGCGGCCACGGTGCCGCCGCTCCTTCTGGGGATCTGGCTCTACGCCAACTTCGACACCACCACCACCTCCATGCAGTTCGTCGAGCGGGCCGCCTGGATCCCCGCGTTCAACATCGAGTACTACGTCGGCGTCGACGGCCTGAGCGTCTCCATGGTGCTCTTGACGGCGCTGCTGTCGTTCCTCTGCATCTTCGCTTCCTGGGGCATCGACAAGGGGGTCAAGGGCTACTTCGCGCTGTTCCTGCTGCTGGACACCGGCATGACCGGGGTGTTCGTGGCGCTCGATTTCGTGCTCTTCTACGTCTTCTGGGAAGTCATGCTGCTTCCCATGTACTTCCTCATCGGCATCTGGGGCGGCCCGCGCAAGGAGTACGCCGCCATCAAGTTCTTCCTCTACACGCTGCTGGGCAGCGTGCTCATGCTGGTGGCCATCCTGGCGCTCTACTTCTACTCCGAGCCCAACACCTTCGACATGACCAAGCTGATGGACCGGAGCAGCCTCTACAGCACCGAGCCGCTGGCCATGTGGCCGTTCAACGTGTGGGGCTGGGGCTTCCAGCACGTGGTGTGGATGGCGCTGTTCATCGGCTTCGCCATCAAGATCCCGGCGTTCCCGTTCCACACCTGGCTGCCCGACGCCCACGTGGAGGCGCCCACCGCCATCTCCGTGATCCTGGCGGGCATCCTGCTCAAGATGGGCACCTACGGCATCCTGCGCATCAACTACCCCATGCTGCCGGAGGCCACCGCCGACCTGGCGTTCTGGTTCCTGGCCGCGCTGGGGGCCTGGAACATCGTCTACGGCGGCCTCTGCGCCATGGCGCAGACGGACATGAAGAAGCTGGTGGCCTACTCCAGCGTCAGCCACATGGGCTACGTCATGCTGGGGATGGCGGCCTTCAACAGCCAGGGCATCAACGGCGCGGTGCTGCAGATGTTCAACCACGGCTGCATCACCGCCATGCTCTTCCTGCTCGTGGGCGTGATCTACGACCGCGCCCATCACCGGGAGATCAACGGCTTCGGCGGCTTGGCCGGCATCATGCCGGTGTACGCCGGTTTCACCGCGCTGGCGTTCTTCGCCTCCATGGGGCTTCCGGGGCTTTCGGGGTTCGTCTCCGAGGTGCTGGTGCTGCTGGGGGCCTGGCCCAAGTACCACGCGCTCACCATCATCGCCGCCCTGGGCATCGTCATCACCGCCGGCTACATGCTGTGGATGATGCAGCGGGTCTACCTCGGCCCGCCCAACGAGAAGTACCGGGATCTGCCCGAGATCAACGGCCGCGAGATCTTCACGCTGTTCCCGCTGGGGGTGATCGTGGTCATCGTCGGGGTGTATCCCCGGGTGGTGCTCGACCTGCTCCAGGCCTCCCTGAACAACATCAACCAGATGGTGATCTCGCACCTCTCGTAGCACAATGGACCTCGGCAACCTCGATAGCATCAAGCTGTTCCATCCGGAGATCGTCCTGGCGGGGACCATCATCCTGCTGACGATCCTGGACCTGGTGGTGGCCAACAAGCGGCTCCTGGCCTACGTGGGCCTCGCCGGGTGTCTGGTCGCCCTGGGCGCCACCGCGGAGTTGTACGGCACGGAACCCACGCTGCTGTTCCACCGCATGGTGGCGCTGGACAACTTCGCCCTGTTCTTCAAGGTGCTGACCCTGGCGGCGCTGGTGGCGGCCATCTGGATGTCCATCGGATCGGGCGAGGTCAAGCAGGTGCACCTGGGCGAGTACTACATCGTGCTGCTCACCTGCGGCTTCGGCATGTTCTTCATGGCCTCGGGCAACAACCTGCTGATGGCCTACCTCGGCCTGGAGCTGGTGAGCCTCACGTCCTACATCCTCACCGGCATGCTGCCGCACAACCGCCGCTCCGCGGAGGCCGCGCTCAAGTACCTCATCTACGGCGGGGTCGCCTCCGGCACCATGATCTACGGCATGAGCTGGGTGTTCGGCATGGCCGGCAGCCTGGACTACGCCGCCATCAACGCGGCCATGGCCGAGGGCGGCGGCAACCAGACCGGGCTGTTCATCGCCTTCGTCTTCATCCTCGCCGGCTTCGGCTACAAGATGGCGTTCGCGCCGTTCCACATGTGGTCGCCGGACGTCTACCAGGGGGCGCCCACGCCCTTCACCGGCTTCCTCTCGGTGGCCTCCAACGCCGCCGGCGTGGCCATCCTGATCCGCTTCTTCTACCCCGCGGTGTCCACCCTGGGGCAGGAAGGAAGCTGGACGTTCCAGGCGTTCTCCGCGGTCCAGTGGACCGACCTGCTGGTGGCCCTCAGCATCGTCACCATGACCTGGGGCAACCTCTCCGCCTTGAACCAGACCAACGTCAAGCGCCTGCTGGCCTATTCCGGCATCGCCCACGCCGGCTACATCATGATGGGGCTGGTGGTGCTGAACAACGACGGCCTCACCGCCATGCTGTTTTACGCGGTGGTGTACCTGATCATGAACCTGGGGGCTTTCCTGGTGGTCATGGTGGTGGCCAACGCCACCGGCCGCGAGGACATGGACGCCTACCGCGGGCTGGCCTGGCGCGGGGCGGCGTTCCCCGCGGTGTGCATGGCGGTGTTCGTGTTCTCGCTCACGGGGCTGCCGCCGCTGGCGGGATTCATCGGCAAGCTCTTGCTCTTCGCCGCCATCATCGAGGGCCAGTTCTACGTGCTGGCCGTGGCAGCGCTCCTCAACACGGTCATCTCGCTCTACTACTACGCGCGCATCGCCAAGACCATGTTCCTGGACGACCCCGGTCCCGACGACGGTCCGGTGGCCGCCACCGCGAGCGCGGTGCCGCTGCTGGGAGCCCTGATGGTGCTGACCGTGGTGCTGGGGGTGTACTGGGGGCCGCTGCTGGACTATTCGGCCGGTTCGCTGGGTTTCTTCATGAAGTAGCGCCGCCGGGGGTTCCGCCCAGGAACGGGCGGAGGCCGGCGGGTATCTCGCTCTTCTCGTCCAGGCACTGCATGATCTCGTCGGCCAGGAGGTCCACCCGGTCACCGGCCGACATCGTCCGGTCCACGATCACCCACTTCTTGCCCCGGACCATACAGGCGCCGCTGCGCACGCGGTAGCCGAAGTCGCGGCTCAGCCGCTCGCACCGCACCTTGATCCCGCACTGCTGCTCCGCGTAGTGCCAAAGCTCCCGGAACAGCTTCTCCTGCGGGTTGTCCCTCCCGGACGTCTTTCCAGCCATGCCCGCTATTTTATCATTCTTACCAGCGGCTTGGGAAATTCAGCCACGCTCGGCGGAATGATCGCCTCGTTGTCCTTTTCCGCTTTATATTTGCACGTTTCTGCTGGATTGTCATACCGTGTCCTTGAAAGTTGACTTTTAACGGCTGGTATCAGAAACCGAACAAGACTCATGAAATTCGTTGCCGCAGCAGTACAAATGCTGGCCACCTCCGACAAAGAAGCCAATCTTCGAGAGGCCGAGGACTGGGTTAGGCGGGCCCACGCCGAGGGCGCGCGGCTGGTGGTGCTGCCGGAGGTCTTCAACTGGCGGGGGCGCGGCGCGGACACAGCGGCCAAGGCCGAGCCGGTGCCCGGGCCTTCGACGGAGCGCATGAGCGGGCTTGCTGCCGAGCTCGGATTGTATCTGCTGGCCGGATCGGTCCTGGAATCCGCGGATCCGGAAGGCCGCGCCTACAACACCAGCGTTCTCATCGGTCCCGGAACGGGCATCATCGCCAAGTACCGGAAGATCCACCTGTTCGACGTCGATATCGAAGGCGAAGCCCCCATCCGTGAGTCCGAGTACCGCAGGCCAGGGGACGCCGTGGTGGTGGCGGACACGCCTTTGTGCCCCATGGGACTGTCCGTGTGCTATGACCTGCGCTTCCCGGAGCTCTACCGCCGCCTCGTCGCCGGCGGCGCCAGGATCATCTTCGTGCCGTCGGTCTTCACCGTGCCCACGGGCCGCGCACACTGGGAGACGCTGTTGCGCGCCCGCGCCATCGAGAACCAGGTGTACGTAATCGCGCCGGATCAGACCGGGCAGCATCCCGCTAGCATGGACGCCTACGGCCACTCCATGATCGTCGACCCGTGGGGCAAGGTCATCGCGCAGGCCGACACCGAGCCGGGCCTGGTGCTGGCCGCCATCGACCTCGACTATCTGGAGAGTGTCCGGCGGCGGCTGCCGTCGCTGGACCACCGGACGGCGTTTCTGGATGGGGACGCCTAATCGAGTCGAATGTGGTGTGGAACCGCGTTCGCCTTCCGTCTGGTATTCACTTGGGAGTGCCGCGACCGCGCCGGCGCCCTAGTAGCTGGGACAACGTCGCCATGGCGGGATTGCTGGCGGATGCCGCGGACGGCATGCTCTCATACCGCTGAAGTAGCTCCGAACCCGAGAACTGCTGCGGCCAGTCCAGGTTGACAGCGACCCGTTCGCCGTCAAGCGAGATGGCGGACAGATCGATCAACTCGATCAGATCCCGAGCAAGCGCGCGAACGGGGTATTTCAGACCGTCGTAGTCCGCCCGGACGCGATCCTCCATCCCATCCAGGCTGACCGAGCCGCCATCCAACAGAATCTCCAGAATCCTCAGTTGGCGGTCGGCCAGAACGCGGCGGCGGGGACTGCGCAATTGTCCGAACAATGACCGGGCGAATTCCCGGAACAGGGTCCGCTTGTGGTTGGCAGTGATTGCCGCAGCGACGGCGTTGCATCTGTCCGCGACCGCCCTGAGGGCGAACTTGAGGAAAACGGTCAGGTCATGGCCTGCTCGCCGGGAGGCGAACAGCGCCGCCAGATACTCGTCCTTGTGCTCGTAGTAGTAGTTGGACAGGCTCACCATCACCATATCGTTGACTCCGGCCTGTCGCAGCATGAACGCTTCCAGCGCGCGGGCTGTGCGGCCGTTGCCGTCCCCGAAGGGGTGCATGGAGCCCACATGGTAGTGGGTTGCGATGGCCTGGATGATCCGGTCGTGTGGGCGGAACTCGCCGGCGATGGCGGCACAGAGAGAGTCGAAGGCAACGCGGCACTCGGCACCGCCTTCGACGCCGCGGCAGAGCGGAGTACCAAAGGTCACGTTCCATCCGTCGGGTCGCAACGCCCCCGGTTCGCAGTGGTCGTCATCACATCCGGTTACGATACGCCGGTGGACCCCCAGGATGAGATCGGTCGTGATCCATCGGTCGGCCGGCAGCGAACGCAACCAGCGGTAGGTGGCGTCCGCGGCCCGTAGTTGCCGTTGGGAATGTGTGAGATCGGTGCGGTTGGGAGCGTCAGGGGCGAGTGCTTCGTCTTGCTCTCGTTGGGTAAACTCGGCGCCTTCGATGCGTGAAGTCCCGGCTGCTTCCAGCCGCAACTGTTCCTCGTGGACCTGCTCGATCCACTGGGGCAGATACGGCATTCGGGTCAGGACGCCTGCCGCGGTCCTGGCTTGGACCAGGGACTCAAGAATGGCCGCCAAGTCGTAGCGTATCCAGCGTTGCGGTATTACGTAGCGGCTGACAGTCGAGGCTTCCATTTATGGCTCATTTCCGTCTCGTTTCCGATCAACAGGATATAAGCCATTGTTTTTATTGTCAAATAATTTCTACAGACATTTCTCGTTTCCGCGTCATTTCAAAGTCGTTTCGGATCGACCCCCGCTCACGAGAGCGGGATCATGACGTGTTCCCGGTAGGGAGGGCGCTCGGTGAGGCGCTGGTACCACGCCTCGACGTTAGGCATCGACGGCCGGTCGATGGGCATGTTGAACCAGCGGTAGGCCCAGATGCCGGCGGGAATGTCGCCGATGCTGAAGGAATCGCCGGCCAGATAGCTCTGGCCTTCGAGGTAGCGCTCGACGATCTGCCACTTGGGCACCGCCGCGGCCACGGCCTTCTCGATGGCCGCGGGGTCGCGCTCGGCCTCGGGGGTGCGGACGATGCCGAAGAAGATCGGCACCAGGAACGTGTTCAGGGTGGACAACTGCCAGTCCATCCAGCGGTTGGCGTTGCCCCGGCCCTCGGGGGTGCCGGGCAGGAGCCGGCCGCCGTTGTACTTCTGGACCAGGTAACGGACGATGCTGTTGGACTCCCACAGGACGAAGTCGCCGTCCTCGATGGTCGGGACCACGGCGTTGGGGTTGAGGCTCAGGTAGGGCTCCTCCCTGTTGCCGCCGAACTCGCCGGCCAGATCGATGCGCTCGAACGGGATTTCCAGCTCCCCGCAGCACCACAGGACCTTCTGCACGTTGGATGATGTCTTCCTTCCCCAGATTTTCAACACGTTGCGTTACCTCCCTAAGAAATACCTCAGGAAATACCCCGGACACCCCTTGACTGCAAGAAAATCGTGGTTAGATTCGCGCGAAATCTCATCATCTCACTCTTAAAGGGAGGTTCTTATGGCGGCGAAAGTGAAGCCTTTGCACGACAGGATCATCGTCAAGAGGCTCGACGAGGAGGAAAAGACGGCTGGCGGCATCATCATCCCGGACACGGCCAAGGAAAAGCCCCAGGAGGGCATGGTGGTGGCCGTGGGCTCGGGCAAGCGCGAGGACGGCAAGGTCGTGGCCCTGGACGTCAAGGCGGGAGACAAGGTCCTGTTCGGGAAGTACTCCGGCACCGAGATCGAGCTGGACGGAGAAGAGCATCTCATCATGCGGGAAGACGATATCCTGGGAATCGTCGAATAAGGAGGTACGGCGAAAATGGCTGCAAAGGACGTAAGATTCAGTGAGGAGGCGAGGGCCAAGGTCCTGAAAGGGGTCAAGATCCTCGCGGACACCGTTACCTGCACCCTGGGCCCCAAGGGCCGCAACGTGGTGCTGGAGAAATCCTGGGGCGCCCCCAACGTGACCAAGGACGGCGTGACCGTCGCCAAGGAGATCGAGCTGGAGGACAAGTTCGAGAACATGGGCGCGCAGATGGTCAAGGAAGTGGCCAGCAAGACCTCCGACGTGGCCGGCGACGGCACCACCACGGCCACGGTCCTTTCCCGCGCCATCTTCAGCGAGGGCCTCAAGATCGTCGCCGCCGGCCATGACCCCATGGCGGTGAAGCGCGGCATCGACAAGGCGGTGGAAAAAGTGGTGTCGGAGCTGCAGGGCCTGTCCAAGTCGACCCGCGACCGCTCCGAGATCGCCCAGGTGGGCAGCATCTCTGCCAACAACGACAAGACCATCGGCGACATCCTGGCCGACGCTATGGACAAGGTCGGCAAGGAAGGCGTCATCACGGTCGAGGAGGCCAAGGGCCTTGAGACCACCCTGGAGCTGGTGGAAGGCATGCGCTTCGACCGCGGCTACCTCTCCCCCTACTTCGTCACGGACCCCGAACGCATGGAAGGGATCCTCGACGAGCCCTACATCCTGATCCACGAGAAAAAGATCTCCAGCATGAAGGACCTGCTGCCGGTGCTGGAGAACATCGCCAAGAGCGGCAAGCCGCTGCTGATCATCGCCGAGGACGTTGAGGGCGAGGCCCTGGCGACCCTGGTGGTGAACAAGATCCGCGGCACCTTCAAGTGCATCGCGGTCAAGGCGCCGGGCTTCGGCGACCGCCGCAAGGCGATGCTGGAAGACCTCGCGATCCTCACCAATGGCCGCATGATCGCCGAGGAGTTGGGCATCAAGCTGGAGAACGTGACCCTGAACGACCTCGGCACGTGCAAGAAGATCATCGTCGATAAGGAAAACACCACCGTGGTGGAAGGCGCCGGCGGCAAGGCCGACATCGAGGGCCGCATCAAGCAGATCCGGGCGCAGATCGAGGAGACCACCTCCGACTACGACCGCGAGAAGCTGCAGGAGCGGCTGGCCAAGCTGGCTGGCGGCGTGGCCGTCGTCCAGGTGGGAGCCGCCACCGAGATCGAGATGAAGGAGAAGAAGGCCCGGGTCGAGGACGCGCTGCACTCCACCCGCGCGGCCGTCGAGGAAGGCATCGTGCCGGGCGGCGGTGTCGCGCTGATCCGGGCCGCGGCCGGGCTGGCGGACCTGGAGGTCAACGAGAACGAGTCCTTCGGCGTCCGCATCGTCCAGCGCGCCGCGGAGGAGCCCGCCCGCTGGATCGCCTCCAACGCCGGGGCCGACGCCTCCGTGGTGGTGGACGCCATCAAGAAGGGCGAAGGGGCCTACGGATACAACGCCGCCAAGGGCGAGTTCGAGGACCTCATCCAGGCGGGCATCCTGGATCCCACCAAGGTGGTGCGCTCGGCGCTGCAGAACGCCGCGTCCGTGGCCGGCCTGCTCATCACCACCGAGGCCATGATCACCGACAAGCCGGAGAAGAAGCAGCCCGCTGCTCCGGCCATGCCGGAAGACTACTAGAATCGGCGGGGCTTCGCGCCGAGTTGACAACAAAGAGGGGAGGACATTGGTCCTCCCCTCTTTGTTCTACCCGACGACCAGCCCGCGCAGGCGGAATCCGGGCACAGGCCAGAGGCTGTCGATCCCGGCTTCGAAACGCTATCATTCAAGGCCACCAAGGGCACATTTACGTAACGGGCCAAACCAAAATGGGAACCTAGGAGATCCGTCGAATGAGAGCCGACAATAGTGAAAGCATCGCAGAAAGTGCTGTCATTGAGGCGATTGAGAGTCTTGTTGCTCGCGATGAACGTCCTCATATACACAATGTGCCGCAAGAGGCGGCGAAGATTCTAGTGCGAAACGGGAAAGGTCGAATAGATCCTGCTATGGCGACCACTAGAATAGCGGAGGCGGTAGAGGCGTTAGTTAGTCGGGGCCGAATAACAGCTCAAGGGCGCTTTACTTGGACAATAATAGATACCGAATGCTAAGGAAACTCTGATCCCGCGCGATTCGACTGTCGCGATTGCCGCATCGGACAGTCGGGTTTTCGATGTGTTCATCTCCCACGCCTCGGAAGACAAGACCGGTTGCGCCAAGCTGGATGATCCCGTCCTCGCGTGCTCATCCGTAGCCAAAGGCCACGAGGGCGGCGAACATTATCTCCGTGTCCGGATCGCGGCCGAACCAGATACGGAAGGATGCGGCGCCTTGGTGGATGAGCATGCCGATGCCTTCCACGGTTTGGCACCCCTTCCGTTTCGCCTCCCGGAGAAGCACGGTCTCGCGGGGCTGGTAGACGATATCGTAGACGGCGTGGCTCGGCTCAAGGAGCGTAGGGTCAATGGGGCATCCCTCGACGTCCGGGGCCATGCCCACCGACGTGCAGTTAACGATGATGTCGGCCTCGCTTCCTAGGGTTGCAAACTCCTTCAGCAGGCTCGAGCGGACCGACGTGCCCGGTGCGCTTCCGGCTGCGATGTCCTGCGCAAGCCTGCCGGCCTTGTCACCGTTCCGGCCCAGCAAGGTGATCTCTGGCAAATGAAACGTCTCTCGCCCGCCGCCTGCTCCCGCGGAATGGCCCCGGGCTAACACGAAAGCCAGCGCCCGGGCTGCGCCGCCGGTCCCCAGGACGGCGACCCGCTTGCCGTCCAGCTCGATGCCGGCCTGACGGAGGTTCAGCACGGCGCCCGTGGCGTCAGTGGTGGTGCCCATCAGCCGGTCCCCCTCCCAGTAGAGGGTGTTGACGCTGCCGGTGAAGCGGGACTCCTCGCTCAGGCCGTCGAGGTGCTCGATGACCGCCTGCTTGTGGGGAATGGTGACGTTGGCGCCGAGGAACCCCATGCCGCGCAGCCCGGCGATGACCTCCCCCAATGCCTCGGGCGGGCACGGCAGGGGAACGTAGCACGCGTTGAGGCCCGCTGCTTCGATAGCGGCGTTGTGCATCACCGGCGACATGGAATGCTCCACCGGCCACCCCAGCACTCCCAGGAGTTTCGTCTTGCCGTCGATCATGATTCCCGCGCAGTGTTGTCGGAAGGCAGCCGGAACAGCGTCCGGGCGTTGTCGCTGGCGGCGCCGGCGATGTCGTCTACACCGACCCCCCGGACCTCCGCCAAGGTCTCGGCCACGAAGCGAACGTAAGCCGGCTCGTTGCGGCGCCCGCGCTTGGGAACGGGCGCCAGGAACGGAGCGTCGGTCTCGATGAGGAGCCGGTCCAGGGGCACCCAGCGGGCGATGTCCCGAAGCGCCTCGGCGTTCTTGAAGGTGACGATGCCCGAGAACGAGAGGTAGAAGCCCAAGTCGAGGAAAGCCCGGGCGGCCGCGGCGTCGCTGGTGAAGCAGTGGATCACCCCCTCCAGGTTTCCACCGCCGTTTCGAAGCGTCTCCGCCGCCTCACGGTCCGATTCCCGGTTGTGCACGACGATGGGGAGCCGGGTTTCCTGCGCCAGGCCGACGAAGCGATCGAACATCTCCCGCTGCACGGTCCGGGGCGAGTGGTCGTAGTGGAAGTCGAGGCCGGTCTCGCCGATGGCGACGACCTTGGGGTGAGCGGCCAGGCCGCGCAGCCGGTCCATGTCCTCAGTGGCCACGTCCTTGGCGTCGTGCGGGTGCATGCCGACGGTGGCGTAGAGGCCGGTGTGCGCTTCCGCGAGGCGCACCGCCGCGTCGTTGGTGGAGAGGTCCCCCGCTCCGCCCACGACGATCAGGGTCTCGACGCCGGCGTCGCGAGCCCGTGCCAGCACCTCGTCGCGGTCTTCGTCGAACTCCTCTGTCTGGATGTGGCAGTGGGTGTCGATGAGGGTCCTTCGACTTCGCTCCGCTGACGCTCCGCTACGCTCAGGATGAGCGGCTTTAGTCTCTCCTAAGGCGTTCTCAGGCATCGGCGTCGCCGTCGTCCTCCGTCTCCTCGATCCGGGGGAAGAGGATTTCCGGCGGTTGGACTTGGTGCCCTTCGGGGAAGGAGCCGCCCCACTCGGCCTGGAGCGCGTCACTGGCGGGGAGTCCCAGGAGCCTTCGCACCGCGGCGCCCGTCTCCGGGAGGAACGGCGCCAGCAGGTCGCCGGTGAGGCGCACGCTTTCCAGGACGTGGTGCAGGATCTCGCCCACCCGGGGCTTCTGGTCCGGGTCCTTGACGAGGGTGAACGGCGCGGTCTGCACGATGTACTGGTTGGTCTTGTCCACCGCCTCGAAGATCGACTCCAGGGCGCGGTGGAAGGCCATCTCTTCCATGTGCCGGTCGACGTTGGCCGCGGCCGTCTCAAAGGCTTCCCTTAGCTCCCGGTCCTCCGGCCGGTCGCCGTCGCCCATGGGCTGGACCACGCTGCCGAAGTACCGTTTCTGCATGGCGAGGACCCGGCTCACCAGGTTGCCGAAGTTGTTGGCGAGGTCGGCGTTGACCCGGTTCACGAACGCTTCCATGGAGAAGGTGGCGTCCTGGCCGAACACCATCTCCCGCAGCAGGTAGTAGCGGAACGCGTCCATGCCGTAGCGTTCCTTCATGTCGAGGGGGCGGATGACGTTGCCCAGGCTCTTGGACATCTTGCCCTTGTCCATGATCCAGTAGCCGTGGACGTTGAGCCGGTCGTAGAGCGGCAACCCCGCGGCCATGAGCATGGTGGGCCAGAAGACGGCGTGGGGCTTCAGGATGTCCTTGGCGATGAGGTGGTTGCAGCAGGGCCAGTAGGCGTCGAAGGAGTCCCCGCCCTTGTGCTCCAGCGCGCTCACGTAGTTGATCAGCGCGTCGAACCACACGTAGGTCACGTAGTCGCCGTCGAAGGGCAGCGGGATGCCCCATTGCAGCCGGCTCCTGGGCCGGGAGATGCACAGGTCTTCCAGGGGCTCGCGCAGGAGCGCCAGCACCTCGGTGCGATACCGCTGGGGCGTGACGAAGCCGGGCTTCTCGTTCAGGTGCTCGATGAGGCGGTCCTGGTACTTGTTCATGCGGAAGAAGTAGTTCTTCTCCTCGATGTAGGCGGCCTCGGTCTGGTGGTCCGGGCACTTGCCGTCCTGCAGTTCCTTCTCGGTGTAGAAGCGCTCGCAGCCGTAGCAGTAGAACCCGCCGTACTCGCCGAAGTAAATGTCGCCGGCGTCGTAGATGTGCTGCAGGATCCGGCTCACCGTGGCCTTGTGGTAGTCGTCGGTGGTGCGGATGAAGTGGTCGTAGGCGATGCCGCAGGCGTCCCAGGTGGACCGGAACATTCCGCTGATGCGGTCCGTGTACGCGTTGGGGTCGGTGCCGTCCGCGGCCGCGGCCCGGGCGATCTTGTCGCCGTGCTCGTCCGTGCCCGTGAGGAAGTACGCGTCCCTGCCCCGCATGCGGTGATAGCGCTTCAGCGTGTCCGCGATGATGGTGGTGTAGGTGTGCCCCAGGTGCGGCTGGGCGTTCACGTAGTAGATCGGCGTGGTGAAGTATATCCGGTCCATGGCGGTCTGAGATTCCCTTCGGCTCGATTCAGGTCAGTAGTCAGTTCAATAGCATGGGAATGAAGCCCTCCAGAACCATGCGCCGGTTGTAGTTCCGGTGAATGGCCCGGGTGACGTTGTCGATCTCGGCCAGGGCTGCCGTCGATTGCCGCACCCCGCCGGCAGCGGCGGCGCGCCGGAGCGGTTCGAGCAGGTCCCGGTTGTACACCGTGTCGGTGGAGCCCGTGACCTGGAGCACCATGATGTCGCGCAGCCATCCCTTGACCCAGTCGAGGAATCGCAACGCCTTGTCCCGGTCGCCGCCCATCTCCTCGGCCAGCGCCGTGACCCCGCGCACGTCGTCGGGCGAAAGCGCCGACAGCCGCCGGAAGCACTCCTGCCGCTGGTCCAGCCCCTCGGTCTCGTCCGCGGCCAGCGCCTTGCCGAGGCTGCCGTAGCTCACCGCGGCCAGCAGCAGCGCCCGGTCTTCCGGTATATCCCTGCGCCGGGCCACGACCGCGGCCGCCTGTTCCACCGTAAGCGGCGAGAACCGGAGCTGCAGGCAGCGGGACAGCACCGTCGGAAGAACCCCGCCGGTGCTCTCGGTGACGAGGATCAGCAGCGAGTGGTCCGACGGTTCCTCCAGCGTCTTGAGCAGCGCGTTCTGGGCGTGCAGGTTCATGAGCGTCAAAGGATCGACGATGGCGACCTTCTTCCTCCCGTTGAAGCGGCGCAGGGCCAACTGCCGCTGCAGCTCCCGCACCTGCTCGATGGTGATGTCGCGCTTGCCCTTGCGCTGCTCCAGCCAGTGCACGTCCGGGTGGTTGCGGTCGTCGATGCATCGGCAGCTCGGGCACGCGCCGCAGGCGTCCGCACCGCCTTCACTGCACTGGACCGCCCCCGCCAGGGCCGTGGCCACGGTCCTCTTGCCGGCGCCCTCCGGGCCAGCGAAGAGATAGGCGTGGTGAAGCCGGTCGCGGTCCACGGCGCGTCGCAACAGCTCGATCTGGCCCTGATGGCCGACGATGTCCTGAAACCGCAGCATTACGTCTCTAGCCTCCACCCCCGTGAAGGCGTTCGTCGATGATCCGCCTCATCTGTTCCTGGGCCGCCATAACCGTGCCGTCGGTCGGGACCACCACGCAGCGCGAGGGCTCGGCCTCGGCCAATTCGAGGAATCCCTCGCGCACCCGGCGCTGAAACGTAATCCCTTCGGCTTCGAAACGGTCTTCGCGCGCGCCGCTACCGTCCTGCCGTTCCGCGGCCCGGGCCAGCGCCACTTCTACCGGACAGTCCAGGACGATGGTCAACTCCGGCATGGTGCCGCCAGTGGCGACGAGGTTCAGACGTCGCAACAGGTCCAGGTCCATGCCCCGCCCGTAGCCCTGGTACGCCAGCGTCGAATCGGCGTAGCGGTCGGACACCACGAGCCTGCCCTGCTCGAAGGCCGGTCGGACCACCTCGCGCACGTGCTGGGCCCGGTCCGCCAGGATCAGGAACAGCTCGGTCTCGTCGGACAGGGAGTCCGGGCCGCCTTCCACCAGGAGCCGTCTCAACTCCTTGCCCATCGGCGTGTCGCCCGGCTCCCGGGTGATCAGCGGGGACATGCCCCGTGAAGCCAGATGCTCGCCGAGCAGCCGGATGTGACGGCTCTTTCCCGACCCGTCCCCTCCCTCGATGGTCACGAAACGCAGCATTCGAACCCGCCCCGTTCAACGTCCGCCCCGCCGGATCGAGGCGGGTTCCCGCACGTGCACAGGATATTACACGAGAAAGGGACGGCTGCCCAACCGGACGGCTGCCCGGCCGCCCCCTTCCGGCCGTCGGAAGGACTCGTATTGCAACGCGGCCCCTTGTTCTGGTACGGCTGATCCGGGCAGCAGTGGCGGAGCACAGTGGCGGAGCATTATGGAGGTGACGCTCCCACCGGGGCGTCCTCGAAACAAGGGAGCCCTCCATGCGCGGAACGACGCCGAGACGAATGCAGGGAATGGCCGATCCGGTGCTGGCCTCCATGGTCCATGACCTGGGACTGGAGGAGGTGCCTCACTACGCAAGCCGTTCCGAGAAGGTGGTGGCCTACACCCGGCGTTGGGTGGAGAACGCCAAGTTCCGGGACGGCCCGGTGAACCCCGAGCGCGTCGAGGTGACCGACCGTTCCGCCATGACCGCGCGGATCAAGGCCAAGGCCCGGGAGCTGGGCGCGGACCTGGTGGGTATTTGCCGGCTCACGCCCACCATGATCGACCTGGGCGAGGAGGTCCCCCACGAGTTCGTCATCGCGGCCTGCATCGTCGAGGACTACCACAAGGTGCTGGAGGGGGCGGACGCGGTGGAGGAGGAGGCCATGCGGGTCTACGCGGCGTGCTCCGACCTCTCCACCGAGCTGGCCGCCTACATCCGCGACCTCGGCTATCCCGCCTGGGCCCATCACAACGGCGTCCGGGAAGTGCAGGCCATCCCGGTCTTCTACCAGGTGGGGTTCGGCGAGCTGGGCCGGCACGGCAGCCTCATCAACGAGAAGTACGGAGCGGACTTCAGGCCCGGGATGGTCACCACCGACCTGCCGCTCGACGTGGACGAGCCCCACGAGTTCGGCGTCCAGGACTTTTGCATGAACTGCAACGTGTGCATGCAGAACTGCCCCGGCGACGCGATCCCCGAGGACCACGTGGTCACCGACGGCGTCAAGCGCTGGCTGATCGACCTGGAGAAGTGCTACCCGTACTCCCGCCTGCGGGACGAGTACTGCCACCTGTGCGTGGACGTCTGCCCCTACAACGTGCGCAGCCACCGCACCACCTTCAAGACCTTCATGAAGGAGCGCAAGCGGGTCGGCTACAAGACCCCCAAGTACTGAGCCCCTTCCGTGGACAAGTTCTACCTCGAGGAGCGCCGGCCCGGCGGCGAGACCAGCACGGTGGGGCTCTTCTACTCGCGCGAGGAAGCGGCGGAGGTCATCGCGCAGCTTCGGGAGCTCCCGGAGAAGCAGGGCTGCGAGTACGTCCTGGTCCGGCCCGGCGACGACCCGCCGCGACCGCAATAGCCCCTTGTCCCTTCGGGAGAGGGGAAGGATGCTCCGTTGACTACAATCCCAGGTTGGCGGGAGCCACGACCGTGCGTACCGTATGGGTGCGGTAGCCGCCGTTCAGGGGGTAGCGCGGGTCCCGTTTGCCGGTCCTCGCCGTCACGCTGATGCGGACCTGCCGGATCCGCGCGGTCACCGTGGTGGCGTTGCCGGCGGCGTCGAGGTGCTCCACCGTGAAGCCCTGCACGTCTTCGGCCAGGGGCTGCCCGCCGCCTCCGGTGCTGCGCTTGAGTTGCCGCCGCTTCGGGTCGTGGTAGTAGGCGACTCGTTCGTTGGGGTCGAGCACGTCCCCGTCGCCGTTGTGGTCGGCCCTGATGACCAGACGGGTAGGGTGGTAGATGATCCCGGCGACCCCCGACCGCGTGGGATCGTAGCCCGCGGTCCGAGCCTCCCGGACCACCAGGGTCATGGCCGCGCGGGCGTTCTGCTGCATGGCGTTGAGCTGTTCCTGGAGGTCGTAGGCGGCGAGCTGGCCGGAAAAGCTCGCCACCACCGCTGCCAGCAGTATCCCCTGGATCGACAGGACCACCAGCAGCTCGATGAGGGTGAACCCTCGCCAGTCGCGCCGGCGCCCTGGAGGGCGGCGCAGGGATGGAGACGGCTTCATCGGCGCAGCACGGTCTGCAACGCGGACGACCGCGCATCCCCGTCCCAGTAAACCGTTACGGTGACGGTGCTCAAGCCGACTTCGGGCACGTTGTGCCGGACGCCGGTGACGCGCTTGTAGTGGAGGAACCCCGGCATCGTCCCGTAGTTCTCCGTGGTCGGAGCGACGCTTCCCCCGCCGAGCCCCTTGAGGGCCTCGATCCGGTCCTGGGCCAGCAGGGTGGCGACGCCGTGGTTCCGGCTCCTCGTGTTTCCCTCGATGACCGCGATGGTCAGACGCCCGATGCCCAGCAGCCCCGTCGACAGGATCAGCATCGCCACCAGCAGTTCGATCATGGAAAAACCCTCACGGGACGGACGGAGCCGCGCCATTGCCTGCCCCTTTCACCGGATGCGCACGCGCCCGGCAATGCTGATGCTGATGCGCTTCGCGCCGGCGTCATTGGTCAGCGTAATGGTGGCCAGGCTGCTGGCCGTACCCCTGGGGCTGAAGATCGGGTTGTTGTTGGAACGCATCACCACGTCCCGATAGTCCTCCCGCAGGCTGCGGGTAACGGTCCATTCGCCGGGGTCCACGGCGCCGTCGTTGTCGGCGTCGTCGAGGATCCGGTACTCGCGGTCGTTGAGGAAGAAGACCCGGTGCCGGTTGTTCCTCTGGATGGCCTTCATGCGCGCCCACATGAGATCTGCCGCCACCTGCCGCGCCGCGCCGTTGAGCCGATGCCTGGGCAGGATCTTCATGTAGCCGGGCACGGCGACGGCGATCAGGATGCCTGCCAGGGTCAGGGTGATGAGCTGGCCCAGCAGCGAGAAGCCGGCGGTTTGTCTGAGGTCCCGCAACATCGGCGTCACCCGTCCTCAAGTCGTCCGCAGCAGGGCGCCCAGGCACAGGAACGGCGCGAACGGCAAGGGAGTCGTCAGCGACGCGTCCTTCCGCAGGACCATGAGCCCGAGGCCCCAGAGGGTTCCCGCGAGAGCGCTACGGAACAGGATGCCGGGGACGCCGTCCCAGCCGGCGAAGGCGCCGATCATGGCCAACAACTTGATGTCGCCGCCGCCGAGGCCGTCCCGGCCGGTCACCGCGCGGTAGGCCCGGGCCGTGGCCAGCAGCACGCCCCCGCCAAGCAGCGAGCCCAGGAGAGAGCTGAGCGGCGACGGCCAGTCCGGGATCGAGAGCGCCGGGGCGCACCAGGACACGGCGAAGGCCCAGGCCGTGCCGTAGACGCTGATGGCGTCGGGAATGATCCCGGTCTCGAAGTCGATGACGGCCGCGGCCAGCAGAGCGCCGGCGAAGGAAAGCTGGACGGCGAAGAGGGGGCCGGCGCCGAACCGGCGGCGCCACGCAAGCGTCATGGCCGCGGCGCACAGCTCGACCAGAAAATAGCGCGGCGGGATGAGGACTCCGCAGTGGACACAGTGCGCGCGCAACAGGATGTAACCGACCAGGGGGACCATGGCCCAGGCCGGAATCCTGGCGTTGCACGAGCGGCAATGCGACGCGGGGACGAGCACGGACTCGCCCTCGGGAAGCCGGGTGATGCAGACGTTCAGGAAGCTGCCGAGACAGGACCCGATGAAGAAGAGCAGTAACCCGCGCGCCAGTTCCGGCGCCGCTGTTGCCGTCGCTTCGCCCATACAGGAATAGTCGGCGCGCGACGGCCAAACTTTAGCGGAGCGAAGTCGAAAGGCCTGCCCTGAGCCTGTCGAAGGGGCGCATTCATTGATCTTGCAGTTCGAGCCAGCGCCGGATCAGCGGAAAGACCTCTTTCTCTGCCTTCCGGCCGAGGATCAGGTCGAAGTGTCCGTAGCTCGTGTCCTCGTCGGGGTCCGACCAGAAGATCATCAGGTCGCGTTCCTCCGAGGCAAGCTCCGAGTAGACTTTCTTCAGCGCGTCCGGCGGCGCGATGAGGTCGGCTGCGCCTCCCACCAGGAGCACCGGGATACGGACGTTGGACAGCGCGTCCCGGTAGCTCGTGGCGCCGTCCGCGGACACGAACTCGTCCTTGTCCACGGCCGTGATCACTTGCTCCAGGACGCCGGGGTTGACCGGGATCAGGAGGGTTTCCAGCAGTTGCTGCGCGACCTGCGGGTCCATGTTTTTGGGGTTGTAGAACACCTCCCTGAACCCGGGGACCATGAACAGCAACCGGTTCATCCCCGACGAGTTCCAGTAGAGAAGCGCTTTCCGCAGCGTCGGCTGGCGGTCCAGCCTGAGCAGGATGTCGAGCCGGTCCTGCTCGCGGCTGTCGAAGGACATGGGCGCGGCGATGCTCACGATTCCCGCCACCTTGTGTTCCCCGGCCGTGCCGACGTGGGCGAGGGCGAGCACCCCGCCCAACTCGTAGCCCACCACGAATACTTCGGCCGTCCCGGTGACCTTCCCGACGTATTCGATGACTGCCGGAAGGTCGTCCTTCAGGACGTCGTCGAGGGTCCAGGGCTTGTTGCCCCAACCCAGCGGGTTGAGGCTCCGGCCGGTGCCCCGCAACGACAGGTTCCAGACGTCGAACCCTGCCTCGGCCAGGTATTCGGCCAGGCTGGCCCCGCCGAAGTCGAGGAACCGGCTGTCCACCAGCAGGCCGTGGATCAGGATGACGGGCCGCGGGTGCCGCAGGTTCTTGTTGAGACGGAACCGCTTGACGGAGATCTCGAACTTCGTGCCGGTGACGGCCCAGTGGCGTTTCCAGGTGACGTACTCGTCGTCCAGGGAGGCCGCCGCCCCCGCCCCCGGCGAAAGTAACAACAGAGAGGCTGCTATGCAGGAGCAGAAAGACCTGAGTGTGACGGAAAACCGTGTCATTGCCGCGCGATCCGCATGATTGACAGTGGGAACAGGTTACGGATACTCTCCTGTCCCGTATAGATACTCTCCCGTGGGTCTTTTGAGAACAGAGGAGGCAAGGTATGGCTCAGGAAGAGGCAAGATTCTTCTCAGCGGATTCCCACGTCAACGAGCCGCCGGAGGCTTGGGAGCGAATACCGAAAAGGCTCCGTGAGCACGGGCCTCACTTCGTCCAGGACCCGCCGGGCAAGAAGGGTCTCTACATGGTCTTCGATGGCCACGAACCCGACCCGGTCGGCATGACCTTTACCGCCGGGGTGCAGGCCAAAGGCGGCAAGATCATCGACGTCATCGAGAACTTCACGTGGGAAAGCTGGCGCGGCCCCTGGGACCCGGCGGCGCGTTTGCACGACATGGACCTCGACGGGGTCAAGACGGAGGTGCTCTATCCGAGCATGGCGCGCAATTTCTTCTCCCTGAAGGGCGCGGAAACGGAGCTGCAGAAAGCGGGCCTGACAGCCTACAACGACTGGATCATCGAGTACGCCAACTTCGCGCCCGACCGGCTTCTCGCCGTGGGAATTCTTTCGGCACTCGACGTGGAGTGGTCGCTGGACGAGATGGAGCGTTGCGCCAAGTTGGGTCACAAGGGCGTGCTCATACCGTCGGGCCTGCCCGAGGGCATGAGCTACGCGGATCCGGAATTCGAGCCGCTGTGGACCAAGGCCGAGGACATGGATTTCCCGATCCACATCCACGTCAATATCCTGCAGGGCGTGGACAGGATGCGGGCGCGGCTCAAGAACATCTCGCCGGTTCAACAGGGCCAGAACTCGTTGAGACGCGGCATCCTGGAGCCTCTGGGGCTCCTCACGGAGTTGACGTTCGGCGGAGCGCTCCAGAATCATCCGCGGCTTCGAGTCGTTTTCGCGGAGTATGACCTGTCCTGGGTGCTTCCGTATATGAACTGCATGGACGGCGCCCTGAAAAGAGCCCAATCCGAGGCGTCGGTGGCGTCGAGGGACGCGGCGCTTCCCAGTGAAATGATCCGACGCCAAGTCTACGTGACGTTCCAGGAGGATCGCGCCGGCATTCTCGGAGCGGAAGTCTTCGACATGCTGGACAACGTCATGTGGGCGAGTGACTATCCGCACGGCGGCGCCACCTGGCCGACCTCGAGGGACGCGGTGGAGCGTCAGTGCGAAGGCATGTCCGATGCGAAGAAGCGAAAGCTCACGTGGGACAACGCCGCCGGTTTCTATGGACTCACCTGAGTCTTCAGTCGCCCGGCTGGAGGCGTAGCGCATCCATCAACGGCGCGACCGACGGGCTTTCCTCCAGACGGTCCACAATCTCCGGCACGGCCGTTCGTTGAGCCTCCGGCAGAATCCTCTCTACGCAGGCGTTGAACTTGTTCAGCACGGCTTCGCGCCCCTTCAGGTCCGCCGGGGTCCGTACAGGCTCGGTCACGGTCGTGCCGTCCTTCAACCGCACCACCAGCGAGTCCGATCCCGGGACATGGCGGACACGCCCGAGCAGGTCCCTCAACTCCGGATCCCGGGCTCGTTCGTCGGTGAAGTACCCGGGATACAACTGCCCGTAGAGCAGAGCCAGGGAGAGGCAGTAGGCCATGCTGAACCGTCCCTCGAATCCCCGTTCCGGCTGCATTCTCACCAGCGGATACGGGTGCATGTCGCATTCGATGAAATCTACATCGGAAGCCTCCAGCAGTCCCTTTTCCTGAACCAACCTCAGCATCGCCTCGACCCCGTCATGGGTGGCGGTGCAGGAGCCGAAACGCTTCAGCTTGACCTCTTTGCCGAGACGGAAGTCCGTCCCGAGTCCTCTGCCCAGCGCTTCCAGGATATCATCCTGCAGCGGTCCGACGGCATCCAGCAGTCCGTAGCGGGCTTCGATGGCCGTCTCATCGCTGGTGAACCCTTCCCGGGCCAAGTACGCGCAGGTGAGACCCGCGGATGCGGCGTGGCCGACTCGAAACGGCTTCGCCATGGTCCCGCCGTCCCTGGTCAATGCCCCGCACGAGCCGGTGGCAAGGCCGACCGCGGCGAGGGTCTGCGGGACATCGAGGTCGAGGACCTTGCTTGCGGCACAGGCTGCGGCGATGGGGCCGAGGATTCCGTTGCTGTGCCACCCCCGCGCGCCGGGCCCGATGCCGCTGCTTCGTCTGGCGAAGAGCGGCTCCAGGGTCATCATGGCCTCTCGACCCGCGATGAAGGCCTCCAGGGTCCTGGCTCCGGACGCGCCGCAGCCTTCGCCGGCCGCCAACGCAGCCGCCAGCGTGTAGGTGGAGGCATGGCCCCTGTCGTCGAAATCGAGGCCATGCGCCAGAGTCCCGTTCACCAGCGCGGCGTCTCTCGGGTTCAACGTCAGATCGGAGCCCCAAACCGTACAGGACCCCGGTCCCAGGTTGTTGCGTGCGTATCGCAGCAGCTTGCCGCCGATCTCTTCCCCTGCGGCCAGAACCGATACGCCGAGACAGTCGAGAACGGCAAGCTTGGCGTTGGACACCACGTTGGCGGGCAGCCGGTCCAGGCTCAGCGACACGGTGAACTCGGCGATCTGACGAGACAGACCCTGCGCGCCTGTCGTGTTTGCGCTTGGGGATTCATTCACGGACATCTCTCCCTGATATCGAGCTATTTCCCGGAGACGATCCTGGCCATGAGCTTTCTGGATTTCTCCGGTGAAGACACGATCTTCCCGATCAGTTTCTGGACATCTTCTCCCTTGAGGGGCTCGTCGTCCAGATAGCCGATCTTCTTCGCGTCCGCGAGGTACTGCGGGTCATGGACCGTGGCCCAGAAAGCATCCCGCAAGATCTTGACGATGTTCTCGGGCGTTCCCGGAGGCGCCAGCATCGGATAGGCATTCCGGTACGTCAGCGTCAGCATCTCCGCGACGTCCTTCGACTCCTGGTCGGGCGCCAACTCGATCAGGGTCGGGACGTCGGACAACTCGGGATGCCGCTTGGTCGCGACCTGGATGAGCAGGGAGGCGAAGGGCTTCTCGCTTCCCAAGCGCTTGAACCAGTGCTTCTTCCTGGTCTTGGCCGAGCTCCAGACAAAGCCGCAGCGCATGTCCACCTCGCCCTTCTCCATGGCGAGATCAATGGGTGCGCCGCCCTGATAGCCCACCACCAGCCTCGTGTTGATGCCGGTGAACCTCTGCAGCATCTTCCCTATCGCCGCGCCGGTGCTGTTGCCGCTCGTTTCACCCTCGCGCAACTGGGTCTTCCTGGAACGCTCGATGGCGTCTTCGAGGTTCGCTCCGACCCGGTCGATGCGGCCCACGCAGGTCGCGGTGGCGGTGGTCAGGTTTCCGATCCAGTTGAACTTGTCGGCCTTGAAGCGCGCCGCCGGCTCGTCGATGGCGTCCTGAAGGCCGGTGCCCCGGATGATCTCCGCAATGGTGAGCCCGTCGGGCTTGGCGATGTTGTACAGGTAGTTGCGCGCCCTGAGGCCGCCGCCGCCGCTTCGGTTCTGCACCACGAGTTGCGGCTTGCCGGGGATATGCCTGGCCGCATGCCGGGCGAACAATCTCGTCCTTATGTCGTTTCCCGCGCCCGGCCCGGAGCCGACAATGACCAGGATGGTCTTGCCCTCGTAGTAGGGTTTGGCCTGGGCCTCGGCGGATCCCGGCATGGAGCCCTGGAGCATCCAAACCGCGGCCGCGAACATCAAGGTCTTACTCGTCCACTTCATGGTATTGCCTCCCTTCAAGGTGGTTAGACGCTACCGGTGCTCATCCTCTTGTACACACTATAGGAAACACTTCCCAACAAAATCACGATCATGACCAGAACGGGCGGGTGGAGAAGCCAGGCCGTGCCGTAGGCGCCGAGCGATATCCCGAGGTACCTCTCGGCAAGGCGTCCCAGGACGAGACCGAGAACGAACGGAGCCCTGGGCCATCCGAACAGGACCATGAAATAGCCCAGGACGCCGAAGACACAGGCCACCACGATGTCCGCGAAGTGGTTGTTCGCCGAGAACGCGCCGAGGAATACGAACACGACAAGGAAAGGAATCAGCAGATTCCCGCGCACGAAGGTGAGCTTGACCAACTGGCTGAGAAACAGGAAGGCGACACCCGCGGCCAGGATATTGGAGATCACCAGTATCCACACCATCGCCAGGGTGACATCGAGGTGCTTGGTCAGCATGTCCGGTCCCGGCGTCAGGCCGACGATCAGGAAGGCCCCCAGCAGGATCGCCATGCCGGTGGTCCCCGGAACCCCGAAGGCGACGGTGGGGATGAGGTTGCCGCCCTCCTTGGAGTTGTTCGCCGCGCCGGGTCCAAGTACGCCTTCCACGGCCCCGGTTCCGAAACGCTTCTTGTCCTTCGAGCTCTGCACGGCGTGGGCGTAGGCCATCCACTGGGAGACGCCGCCCCCCACCCCGGGCACGGCGCCGACCATGACGCCGATCATGCCGCAGCGCATGGTGAGCCAGAAATGCCGGAAAGTATCCCTGACGCCCTCCAGCACGCCGCTGATCCTTTCCACCTTGGACTCGGCGATGCTCGAACCCCTCACGGCCAGGTCCACGATCTCCGGGATGGCGAAGAGCCCCACCACGACCGGCGCCAGGCTCAGTCCTTCCCAGAGATAGATGGTGCCCATTGTGTACCGAAGCGTTCCCGTGTGATCTTCGATGCCGACCGCGGAAATCGCGAGCCCGATGCCTCCGGCCAGGACTCCCTTGCTCAGCGAGGCACTGCTGAGCGTGGCGAGGAACGTGATTCCCAGGATGGTGAGCATGAAGAGCTCGGGCGCGCCAAAGAACAGCACGAGGGGCCGCATGATGGGGATGGAAATCGCCAGGATGATCGCCCCCTCGAGCCCGGCCACGAGCGAGCTGGTCAGGGCAGCCCCCAGGGCCCTCCCAGCCTGCCCCTTCTTGGTCATGGGGTAGCCGTCCATGATCGTGGCCGCGGACGTCCCCTCGCCCGGAATGCCGAAAAGGATGGAGGTGATGTCTCCGGTGGTCCCGGTAATGGCGTGCATCCCGAGAAGGAAGCAGAAAGCCGCGATGGGCTCCTGGATCGTGTAGGCGAAGGGGAGCATCAGCGCCAGGGTGGTCAGTCCACCGAGCCCAGGCAGGATGCCGACGACGAAGCCGATCGCTCCTCCAAGCAGGAGGAAACCGAACGCGGGCCAGGACAACACCTGGAGCAAGCCGCTTGTGGCGGACTCGATCATAGCCCCAGCCAGAGATAGAGCTGTCCCTCGGGGAAAGGCAGCCGAAGCAACCGGTCGAAGAGGCCCCAATACAAGAGCCAGACGGCCCCGGTCAGCACGAGGGAGAGGGTCCAACCCTCGCCCGACTTGACCTTGAGGTAAAGGAAGACGAACGGCGGGATCGTCACCGACAGGCCGAGGAGCCAGCACGCAAGCAGGAAACCGAAGATCCACGAGAAGATATGGACCGTTCGCCGTCTCGCGATGACGGGATCGACCTCTCTCGTGAACTGAATGTCGGCCGGCGTGCTGTCCGAGGATTCGGCCGGCGTGACCGGGGAAGCGCCCTTCCCGGCATTGCTCCTCAAGTCCGTCACGAGACGGAAGGCGGCCAGCACGAGCATGGGAATGCCGATCACCCAGGGATAGAGCTGCGCCTTCACGGGCCAGTCCTTTGCCCCCCAGATCACGACGGCAAAGAACAGGAGGACCAGGAAACTGAAGACGGTCTGCGGGCGAATCCTCATGGAAGCCCCAACTCTGGACGCCTCACGCCGAGTATGGAGAAACGGGCGTGATGTTCCTGTAGTCCACCGGCAAGGGCTTTGCCGGGTTTTCGTTCCCGGACATTGATCACGGCGGGGGCGATTGTATATAGACCCTTTCGAGCGGGTCAAGGACCGTCGGCGCGGGAGGCGCTGCGAACCGTTCCGCGCCCGCAACACGGATCGGCGAGAGGGGGACTTCGACATGCGCGCGAGCACCGAGAGGAAGATGAAACGCTGGCAGGAGCAGCGCTGGATACTCGACCAGGTCATCAAGGTGAGCGGCCTCGATTTCGACCAGGGGCGGTCGAACAAGATGCTGCGGAACTGCGGACCGGGCATTGCCGGGGAGCTTCGCGGCATCGGGCAGCGGGTGCAGAAGTTCACGGACTTCCCGCGCGAGTTCTCCCGCGCCGCGGAGGGCCGCGAGAAAAGGGCGCGGGCGGCCGAGGCGCTGGGGCACACGGTGGAGGCGCGCGAGCACTACTACGTGGCGGCCACCTACTACACCGCGGCCCAGTGGGGCATCTACGAGGACGGGAACCCCAAGCGCATGGCCTGGGCGGAGAGCAAGCGGGACTGCTACGACCGCTACATCCGGTTCGCCGACCATCCCATCGAGCGGGTGGACCTGACCGTGCCGGGCGGCAAGCAGGCCGCCTTGCTGCATTTGCCGCACCAGCCGGCGCCGGGGGAGCGGTTCCCGTGCATCCTCTATCAGCCCGGCATGGACGGGGTGAAGGAAGACAACCCGCTCATGGGCGATCCGCTGCTGCAGCGGGGGCTGGCGATCCTTTCCATCGACGGCCCGGGCCAGGGCGAGACCCGGGAGCGCGGCATCACCTGCACCGCCACCAACTGCGAGGACGGCGCCAGGGCGGCGTATGCGTACCTCAAGACCCGCCCCGAGATCGACGGCGACCGCATGGCCATCTACGGCTCCAGCATGGGCTCCTACTGGGGCACGCGCATGGCCGCGGCCGAGCCCGGCTTCAAGGCCTGCGCGGTGGTGGGCGTGTGCATGGAGCCCACGCAGTACACCATCTTCAACACGGCCGCGCCGACCTTCAAGCTCAACTACATGTACATGTCCGGCTACGACGACGAGGCGGAGTTCGACGAGTTCTGCAAGACGCTGACCCTCGAGGGGGTCGCGGCCAGGATCCAATGTCCGTACATGGTCGTCGCGGGTGAGGACGACGAACTGTGCCCCATCGAATTCGCCTACGAGGTCGTGGACGAGGCCACCTGCCCCAAGGTGCTCTACGTCTACGAGGGCGAGCGCCACTCGCTCCGCAACCCGGCGGCGCGCACCATCGTCGTGGACTGGCTCAAGGACTGCCTCGACGGCAAGCCGGTGACGTCCGAGAAGGTCTACGTGGAGATGAGCGGCAAGGAGACCCGGACGGCGTTTTGACGGGGTTCTGACGCATATAATCAGATCCTGACGCGCGTCCCAAGGGCTGCGTTCGCCGGCCTCGTGGGAGCTTCGACCTCAGCCGGCCGTGGCCCGTGTGGCGGTGCGCTCGCGCAGGACGCCTATCTCTTCCCGCATTTCGCCCATCTCCTTGCGGAGACCGGTCACGTCTTGTCGCACTTCGCGGACTTCTTCACGGACGTCGCGCACCTCTTCGCGCACTTCCGAAATACTCTCAATGAAACGCTCCCTAACCTCGACGAACCGCCGGTCCACCTCGGAGAAGCGCTGATCCACGTGGGCGAAACGCAGGTCCATTTCCCTGAACAGGTCCCTGCGGAGCCCCTGTATCATCCTGCCCAACGCCACGCCCACGCCCACCGCTGACACGACTACTGACACAATGATGGCGATTGCCGAAATATCGACGTTCATTTGAACAACTCCCTAACGGACCGCTGATTACAATAATCGTCCGGGCAAGTCAACCAGGTTCCTTGACAGCCTTGCCCTGACGTGGTTCATTCTGCTTCAGCCTTCGACTGACGCAGATTCGCCGAAACCGCCCCTTCACCGGTTACGACGCAAAATCCCGGCCAAGTCCCGCGGGCTGCAAAATACTTCACACACGAGGAGAGTTCGTCCAATGCAGATGTTCATTGCAGGCGAGTACACGGATACCGCAAGCGGCGAGACCACCACCATCTACAATCCCGCCACCGGCGAGGTGGTGGACACCGTCCCCAAGGGCACGGCCGACGACGTGAAGCGCGCCGTGGCGGCCGCGGAAGAGGCGGCGGTGGAATGGGGCAAGTTCGCGCCCTCCAAGCGCGGCGAGTGCCTGGCCGAAGCCGCTCGTCTGGTGTTGCAGAACGAGAAGGAGCTGACCGAGCTGCTCACCAAGGAGCAGGGCAAGGCGCACCGGGAGTCGGTGCTGGAGATCCGCCGCTTCGCGCACACCCTGGAGCACTACGCCGGCATGGCCAAGACCCTGCGCGGCGGCTACGTCAAGCTCGCCGACGGCCGCTACGGCCTCATCATGCACAAGCCCATGGGCGTGGTGGGCTCCATCGTGCCGTGGAACTTCCCCGTGTCGCTGATGGGCAACAAGGTGGGCCCGGCGCTGCTCGCGGGCAACGCCATGGTCATCAAGCCGGCCAGCACCACGCCGCTGACCGCCACCCGGTGCGTCGAGCTGGTGCAGCAGGCCGGGCTTCCCAAGGGCACCATCAACATGGTCACCGGGCCGGGCGGCGCCGTGGGTGAGGAGATTCTCCGCAACCCGGTCATCCGCAAGGTGGGCTTCACCGGCGCCACCGACACCGGCAAGCGGATCATGGAAGTGGCCTCCCAGGAGGTCAAGCGGGTCACCCTGGAGCTGGGCGGCAGCGACCCCATGATCGTGTGCGCCGACGCCAACATCGACCGGGCCGTGAGCGCGGCCTCGGTGGGCCGCTTCTTCAACTGCGGCCAAGCCTGTCTGGCGGTGAAGCGCCTCTACCTGTACGACGAGATCTACGACGAGTTCGTCGGCAAGCTGGTGGAGAAGGTGCGCAAGCTCAGGGTGGGCAACGGCCTCACCAAGGGCACCATGCTCGGACCGCTGCACACCAAGGGCCAGCGCGAGGAGGTGGAGGAGCAGGTGGAGGACGCGGTGCAGAAGGGCGCCAAGGTGCTGGTGGGCGGCGACCGCCCCAAGGGCGACGAGTTCGACAAGGGCAATTTCCTGAACCCGTCCATCGTGGTGGACGTGGACCCCAAGTCCAAGCTGCTGAGCGACGAGGTGTTCGGTCCGGCGCTGCCGGTGGTGCGGGTCAGGAACCTGGAGGAGGCCCTGGCGCAGGCCAACGACTCCATCTTCGGCCTGGGCTCCTCGGTGTGGACCCAGGACATCGACAAGGCCATGTTCGCGGCCGAGAAGCTGGACGCCGGCTACACCTGGGTCAACTCGGCGCAGATCATCTACGACGAGCTGCCCTTCGGCGGCGTCAAGCAGAGCGGCGTCGGCAAGGAGCACGGCAACGAGGCGGTGGAGCACTACAGCGAGGTCAAGTCCGTGGTCATGGCCACGGAGCAGACTTCCGAGATGGTGGGAGGCGAGTAGGCCGGACCCGCAGATTCATCGACCGATTGCGGGGACAGGACACCTGCCATGAGCGCTCCGCGACTCGAACTGCCGGACCCCTACAACGCGGCCACCACGTTCGTCGACGACAACGTCGCCGCCGGCCGCGGCGAGCGCACCGCCATCCTGTACGAGGACCAGCAGTACACCTACCGGCAGGTCCAGGAGGCGGTGAACCGGGCCGGGAACGCGTTCCGGGGCCTCGGCCTCGACACCGAGCAGCGCGTGCTGCTGGTGCTTCCCGACTGCCCGCAGTTCGCCTTCGCCTTCTTCGGCGCCATCAAGATCGGCGCCGTCCCCATTCCCGTCAATCCCTGGATGCACGCCGCGGACTACGAGTACCTGCTCAACGACAGCCGCGCGCGCGTCGTGGTGGTGCACGAGTCGGCGCTGCCCGAGATCGAGGCCATCCGCGAACGGCCGCGCCACCTGCGGCACGTGGTGGTGGTGGGAACGCCGCAGGGCAGCGCCATGGGTTGGGACTCCCTCATGGAGGGCCAGTCCGCCGATCTCGAAGCCGAGCCCACCGGCCGCGACGACGTGGTCATGTGGAACTACACCTCGGGCAGCACCGGCAACCCCAAGGGCGCGGTCCATCTCCACCACGACATGATCACCATCACCGACCTGTTCGTGAAGCCCGTGCTGGGCATGACCGAGGACGACGTCTGCTTCTCCGCCTCCAAGCTGTTCTTCTCCTACGGTCTGGGCAACTCCCTCTACTTCCCGTTCCGCTTCGGCGCCGCCGGGGTTCTATGGCCCGAGAAGCCGGACCCGGAACGGATCCTCCAGACCATCGAACGCTACCGCCCGACCTTCTTCTACTCGGTGCCCACGCTCTACGCGCGCATGCTGCGGGTGGAGAAGGAATACGACCTCAGCTCGCTCCGGGTCTGCCTGTCGTCCGGCGAGCCGCTGCCGCCGGCGCTGTTCCACCAGTGGCGCGACAAGGTGGGCGTGGAACTGCTGGACGTGGTGGGCTCCACCGAGGCCACCCACGACTTCCTGGCCAACCGTCCGGGCCGCGCCAAGGCCGGCAGCAGCGGCGAGGTGACCCCGGCCTTCGTGGCCAAGGTGGTGGACGACGAGGGGCGCGAGGTGCCCAACGGCGAAGTCGGAAACCTCTACGTCGCCGGTGACGCCACCGCCCCGTATTATTGGAACAAGCACGAGCAGACCCAGCGCACCATGCTCGGCGAGTGGCTCAAGACCGGCGACACCTACTACCGCGACGACGACGGCTACTTCTGGTACTGCGGCCGGTCCGACGACATGCTCAAGGTGGGCGGCCTGTGGGTCTCGCCCATCGAGGTGGAGAACGCGCTGATGGAGCACCCGGCCGTGCTGGAGGCCGCGGTGACCGGAGAGGCCGACAAAGACGGCCTCATCAAGCCCAAGGCCTGGGTCATCCTCAAGAGCGAGCACAACGGCACCGGCGGGCTGGCCCAGGAACTGCAGGACTTCGTCAAGGACAGCCTGGAGCCGTACAAGTACCCGCGCTGGGTGGAGTTCGTGGACGACCTGCCCAAGACCGTCACCGGCAAGATACAACGGTTCAGGCTTAGAGGATAGAATATTGCGGTCCTTCGACTTCGCTTCGCTACGCTCAGGACGAACGGTTGTGAAAGCTTCTTTCCGTTCGTCCTGAGCGTAGCGAAGCGAAGTCGAAGGACGCCGTTCAAGGGGGTTTCATGGACGACTTGGTAGCGTTGCGAGACAAGGTGGCCATCTCGTGCAACATCCTGGCCATCGACGGGCACTGGGACAACATCCTGGGCCACGTATCGGCCCGAATACCGGGCGAGAACGCCATCCTGATGAAGCCCCACAGCTACGGCTTCGAGGAGATCCGCCCATACCACATCATCAAGGTGGACCTGGACGGCAACAAGATCGAGGGCGACTACGAGCGCCACTCCGAGGTGTTCATCCACACCGAGATCTACAAGGCGCGCCCGGACGTGAACTGCGTCATCCACAGCCATCCGCCCCATGCCACGGCCTTCGGCTCCCTGAGGCAGCCCCTGCGCCCGGTGAGCCACGAAGGCTCCATCTTCCACGACGGGTTGCCGCTCTTCGACTACACCACGGTGCTGGTCCGGACTCCCGAGCTGGGGGTGAAGGTGGCCCAGACGCTGGGCCAGGCCCGGGCCGTCCTGATGAAGAACCACGGCTCCACCGTGGTGGCCGAGTCGGTGGAGACCGCCACCCTGTACGCGATCTTCCTGGAGAAGGCGTGCCGCATCCAGCTCCTGGCCGCCGCTGCCGGAGATCCCACCTGGAGCAGCGACGACGAGGCGCGCGAGAAGTATGACCAGATCTACACGCCGCACCGCCTGGGCAGCATGTGGGACTACTTCGTGCGGCGGGCGAAGCGGCTCTCCATCGACTGAGGAGCCGCTGTTGAGACCCAATCTCCGTTCGCCCTGAGCGTAGCGAGTCCTGAGCTTGTCGAAGGGCGAGCGAAGTCGAAGGACGCAGACTCGCATGACCAAGTACTGGAGGTAACGAAATGGCCGAGAAACTTCATCTGACACTGGCGTGCGGCGACTACGAGAGCATCCGCGCCCTCAAGGAAGGCGTGATCCAGCCGGACGGTATCGAGCTGACCGTGCTCACGGACATGGACTCGTCCACCCGCCACTGGCGCATCGCCCGCTTCCGCGAGTTCGACGTGGGCGAACATTCGGGCTCGTCCTACCTGTTGGCCAAGGACCGCGGCGAGGCGGACGACCTGACCGCCATCCCGGTGTTCCTGCACCGCCGGTTCCGCCACGGCTTCATCTTCGTCAACGCGGACAAGGGCATCCAGGAGCCCAAGGACCTCATCGGCAAGACCGTGGGGCTCAAGAACTGGCAGGCCACCGCGCTCCTGTGGATCCGCGGCACCCTGCAGGACGAGTACGGCGTCTCGTTCACGGACCTGGAATGGCGCGCCGAAAGGGAGGAGGACGTGCCGTTCGATCCGCCGGAAGGCCTCCGTATGGAGCGCCTGCCCAAGGGCAAGCGGGTCGAGGAGATGCTCGCCGAAGGCGAGTTGGACGCGGTCATCCACCCCGACATCCTCGCGCCCATCCTGGAAGGCGACACCCGGGTCAAGCGCCTCTTCGACGATCCCAAGCAGGTGGAGATGGACTACTTCCAGCGCACCGGCATCTTCCCCATCATGCACACCACCGTCATCAAGCGGGAGATCGTGGAAAAGCACCCCTGGGTGCCCATGAACCTGATGGTGGCGTTCGAGAAGGCCAAGCAGTGGACCTACAACCGCATGAACAACCCCCGGATCGTGCCGCTGGCGTTCTTCCGGGACGCCTGGGAGGAACAGTTGGAGCAGTTGGGCGAGGACCCGTGGGTCTACGGACTCAACGACACCAACCGCAACAACTTCGGCACGCTGGCGCGCTACTCCCGCGAGCAGGGCATGTGCAGGAACGAAGCCGACGTAGACGAACTGTTCCACGAGTCCGTCCGCGGCGAGGAGTGGAAGCTGGCGCGCTCGCGCGGGTAACGTGTCTCCGTTCGAATGATCCCTCCGCCCTTCGAGTACCGGGCGCCGGATTCGCTTGCTGAAGCGCTCGATTTGCTCCGCCAATACGGCGATGAGGCGCGCCTCATGGCCGGAGGGCAGTCCCTCCTGCCGATGCTCAAGCTGAGGCTGGTGCGCCCGGCGGTCATCATCGACATCGGCGGGCTCGAGGACCTGAAGGAGGTCCGAAACCAGCCCGATGGGCTGCGGCTGGGCGCGCTGGTCACGGAGCGGACCTTGGAACGCTTGCCGGGAGAGCGCAAGGCGCTGCTTGCCGAGGCGGCTGCCAGCATCGGCGACATCCATATACGGAACTTGGGCACCCTTGGCGGCGCCTTGAGCCAGGCGGACCCGTCGGGCGACTTGGCTCCCGCGGTGCTGGCGCTCGGGGCGACTCTCACGGCGCAATCAGCCGGCGCAAACCGCGCCATCGCCGCCCATGAGTTCTTTTACGGTCCGTTCGAGACCGCTTTGGCCGACGACGAGATGGTGACCTCCGTGGACGTGCCGGACGCTACCGGCGTCTGCGGCCACGCTTACGTCAAGCTCACGCGTCGCGCCGGGGACTACGCGGTGGTGGGGGCGGCTGCGCTGGTTAGCTTGGCCTCGGACGGCGCCTGCCAGGAAGCTCGCATCGCCTTGTGCGCCGTGGGCCCCGCAGCCTTCGTGTGTGAAGCCGCTGGGCGGTCGCTCCAGGGCACGAGGCTCACGGACGCCGACTTGGCGGAAGCGGCTGCGCTGGCCGGGAAGGACGCGGATCCGGTGAGCGACCTCCACGCGTCGGCAGAGTACCGGAAGGCGATGACTCCCGTGGTGGTCACGCGGGCGTTGGCGCGGGCTCAGGAAATGGCCCGCGCGCGGTTCCTGCACTAAAGAACAGCCATGCAACGGATCACTGTCAAGACCACCATCAACGGGACGGACTACGCGTTCGAGGTGGAGCCGCGTCTGCTGCTGGTGGACCTCATCCGTGACAAGGCCGGCCTCACGGGCACCCACATCGGCTGCGATACCGGCAACTGCGGCGCCTGCACGGTGGTCATGAACGGTCTGACCGTGAAATCGTGCCAGGTGCTGGCGCCTCGGGCTGATGGGGCGGAGGTCTGCACGGTGGAAGGGCTGGCCCGGGACGGTTCCCTGCATCCGATCCAGGAAGCGTTCTGGGAGTGTGACGCGCTGGAGTGCGGCTTCTGCACACCGGGCATGCTGATGACCACGGTGGCATTTCTTGAATACAACCCCCATCCCACTGACGAAGAGATTCGCCGGGCTTACTCCGGCAACCTGTGCCGCTGTACCGGCTACCTGAACATCATCAAGGCGGTGAAACAGGCCGCCCTTCGACTTCGCTCCGCTGGCGCTCCGCTACGCTCAGGGTGAGCGGAGGGGTGGGTTCGACGACCATGGCGACCTACGTCGGCAAGAGCATCAAGCGCAAGGAGTCGTTCGACTCCATCCAGGGGAAGAACACCTACATCGCCGACGTCGAGGTGCCCGGGCTGCTCCATGCCGCCATCGTCCGCAGCCCCTACGCCCACGCCCGGGTGACCCGGGTGGACCTGTCGGAAGCGCTGGCGCAGCCGGGCGTGGTGGCGGCCATGAGCGGCGAGGACGTGCGGCGGCTGTCCCGGCCCATGGCGCCGTTTCCCTTCACCAGGACCAAGCCCTACACCAGCGACTACCCGCGGGTGCGGTTCGCCGACCACTACTGCCTGGCGGTGGACCGGGTGCGCCACGTGGGCGAGGCCGTGGCGGTGGTGGTGTCCGAGGACCGCTACGCGGCCGCGGACGCCGCCGAGGCGGTGCAGGTGGAGTACGAAGCCCTGCCGCCGGTGGTGGACGTGGAGGCCGCGCTGGAGCATGGGTCCACCCGTCTCTACGAGGAGTGGCCGGACAACGTCCAGTACGAGTTCCGCTTCAGCGAGGGGCCGGTGGACGAGCTGCTGGACGCGTCCGCGGTGGTGATCCGGGAACGCATCGTGCAGCACCGCTACACCGGGACGCCGATGGAGACCCGGGGGGTGATCGCCGGCGTCGACCAACGGAACAACCTGCTGACGCTGTGGTCCTCCACCCAGGTGCCGCACGCCCTGCCCAACCTGGTGCTGGAAACGCTCGGCCGCACGGACCTCAAGATCCGGGTGATCTCCCCCGACATGGGCGGCGGCTTCGGCATCAAGTGGGCGTTCTACCCCGAAGAGGTGCTGATGCCGCTGCTGTCGCTTCGGCTCAACCGGCCGGTGGGCTGGCGGGAGAGCCGCAGCGAGCACATGGTGGCCTCGCACCACTCCCGGGCGCAGGTGGACTACGTGGAGGCGGGCTTCGATCGCGCCGGCCGCGTCACCGCGCTCAAGACCAAAGTGATCGTGGACCTGGGCGCCGCCTACCCCAGCGGCGGCACCTCCCTGGCCTTCGTCACCGCCAACTTCATTCCCGGCCCGTACCGCGTCGACCACTACGCCACCACCTCGTTCGGCGTGGTCACCAACAAGACCGCGGCCGGCCCCCACAGGGCCAACGGCAAGGCCGAGTCCAACTTCATCATGGAGCGGGTGATGGACCGGGCGGCCCTGGAGCTGGACCTGGGCAAGGACGAGATCCGGCGCCGCAACCTGATCCAGCCCCACGAGTTCCCCTACACGTGCGTCACCGGTTCCACCTACGACAGCGGCGACTACCCCGAATGCCTGCGGAAGGCGCTGCTGGAGTCGGACTACGCCGGCCTGCTGGCGGACCGGGACCGCCGCCGCCGGGAAGGGCGCTACCGGGGCGTCGGCCTGGCGTTCATGCTGGAGCCCCTCAGCTCGCTCCGGCCCAACGCCTACAACGCCGGCTACGAGACCGTGACGGTGCGGTTGGACCCGGTGGGCAAAGCCTGGGTGTTCTCCGGCGACGTGAACATGAGCATGAGCCACAAGACCACCCTCTCCCAGGTGGTGGCGGACGGGCTGGGCGTGCGCTTCGAGGACGTGCAGGTGTTCGAGGGGGACAGCGCCCTGGTGTCGTCGTCCAGCGGCTCCTATGCCAGCCGCTTCTCCACGGTGACGACCTCGGCCGCCATGAAGGCGTGCGAGGCCGTCAAGAGGAAGATGCTGGCCATCGCCGCGCACGTGCTGCGGACCCATCCCGCCGCCCTCGAATGCGCCGGCGGCATGGTGTTGAGCACGGAGAAGCCCGGCGTCGCGCTCACGGTCAAGGAAGTGGCCAACCTCGCCTACTACTCCATCAACCAGTTGCCGCCGGGCATGGACCCGGGCCTTCACGACACCCACTACTTCATCAACCCCAACACCAGCTTCGAGCCCGACGCCAAGGGCCGGACGTCCAACTTCTCGACGTTCCCCTACGCCGCGCACGTGGCCTACGTAGAAGTGGACCCCGGCACCGGCGAGACCACGATCCTCCGCTACCTCACCGTGGACGATTCCGGCAACATGGTGAACCCGATGATCGTCGATACCCAGATCACCGGCGCCATCTCCCACGGCGTCGGGGGCGCGTTTCTCGAAGAGCTGGTGTATGACGAGCAGGGACAGCTCCTGTCCGGCACCTTCGCCGACTACCTGATCCCGTCCATGGCGGAGATGCCGGAACTGGAGATCCACCACATGGTGACGCCGATGCCCTTCACTCCCGGCGGCTTCAAGGGGGTGGGCGAGATCGGCGCCATCGGCCCGCCGGTGGTGCTGGCCAGCGCCATCGAGGACGCGTTGGCGCCGCTGGGGGTGAAGATCATGAGCCTTCCGCTCAAGCCGGAGAACATCTGGCGGGCGATACACGAAGGAACCAACCGGGGAACAGGAGACCATTGATGAGCGAAGCGGACAACGGCTTTACGGAACGGGCGACGCGGGAGCTGGCGCGGGTGGCCGCGGTCTTCGCCGCCGGTGAGGCGGAGATCGCCGACACCTACTTCAACTGGGACCGGCGGGACCGCGACAAGGAGGTCCTCTGGCTCACCAAGCAGGCCGGCCGGGAGATCGAGAGCACCTTCACCGGCCTGAAGGAGATCGTCGAAAAGGTCGGCGGCGACCTGACGGCGTCGGACCGGTACTGGGTTGACCGGTGGGGCGGCGACGTGGACCGGAACTGGCTGGAGGAGAACCTCTGGCGCACCAAGCAGGAGTTGAACCACGGCAACCGGTGCGTGGACATCATCGAATGGCTCACCGGCGAGCCGGTGGACATCAAGGAAGTGGTGCGGCGCTACAACCGCTGGACCCCCGATCCGTCGCTGCCCGACATGAAGGAATGGGTGCGGCTGGCGGAGGTGTTCAAGGAGCAGGAGGCTCGACAGGAGCCCTGGGCGCGTCTCATCAACTCCCAGGGGTTGCTCGAAGGCGGAAGCTGCGGCCTGTTCTACGCCGCCTCCCGGTTGAGCGGCAGCGAGCTGAACGACCGCCTGTCCGAGGCCTTCACCGTGGTGCTCGACGACGAGCGCGGCCACGGCCCGGCCAACATCTACCAGATCGCCGACGCCTTCACCCGGCAGGAGGCGGTGGACGGCGCCCGGGGGCTGATGGTGGAGCGCGGCGTCCAGCGCCTGCGCATGCGCAACGAGCAGTTCAGCTTCCCCATCGACGAGGCCCGCATCCAGGACATCGCCGCCGGCAACATCAGTCTCGACGTGACCAAGGCCATCTGGGGCGAGACCCTGGCGAAGTTCATCGACTAGGGGCAGGTGGAGGACACGGGTCGATGACCGCGGGCATAACACCAGGGTGGCCTTATCCAGGGTCGCGGTGGTGGAGATTCGATTTCCACACCCATACCCCTGCTTCTTTTGATTTCATGGCGTCGAGTGACGATCAGGTACTGACACCGGAGACGTGGCTATTGTGTCATATGGCCGCAGAAATCGACTGCGTGGTCGTGACCGATCACAACACCGGCGCGTGGATCGATGAGCTCAAGCACGCGTATGAGGGGATGAAGCAACAAGCCATATCTGAATCCGGGCTTGCGGGATTCCGGGAACTGACGCTGTTCCCGGGGGTAGAGATTTCGGTGCATGGTGGTTTTCATCTCTTGGTCATCCTCGATCCAAGTGCCGACACGGCCCAAGTTGACACCTTGCTGGGACAGGTGGACTACGACGGCGCCAAGGGTCAAAGCGACGGCGTCACGCGTAAGGGGGCTGCGGAGGTCGTCAAAACCGTGTTGAACGCTGGAGGCATCCCGATTCCGGCCCATGCTGATGGCGAAAAGGGGTTGTTGCGCGTGAAACAGGGGAATTCCGGCGCACTTGACGCCAATTCCGTCCGTCAAGTTCTGGATGAACCCGGTATTCTGGCAATGGAGGTGGTGGATACGAGGAACCCGAAACCTGAAATCTATCACGAACGTAAGTTGTTGTGGTCCGAAGTCCTCGGCAGTGATTGCCATGATTTGCAGGGCAAATTCAGTCCTGGTTCCCAGTACACTTGGGTGAAGATGGCAGAGCCTTCACTTGAAGGGCTCCGGCTAGCGCTGTTGGACGGCAATGGCGTTTCGATTCGGCGTAGCGACGAGGGTGGGTTCGAGCCGTTCAAGACACCTGCGCACTTCATTACCGGTTTGGAGGTTCGAAGCGCTCGCTTTATGGGGAACGGAGTCCCCGAGACCGTAGCGCTGAGTCCATTTTACAATGCCGTGGTCGGCGGCCGCGGCACAGGCAAGTCCACCCTCGTATGTGCGATGCGGTTGGCGTATCGTCGCGAGTCTGAACTCAAGAGACTGAGCGAAGACGCGGATCCGCGTCGTCACCTTGAAGCTTTCGTGAAACCAGTCAAAGGCCGTGACGGCGGCGGCGCGCTACGAGAGAACACGGAAATCAGGGTCGAATTGCTACGCGAAGGCGTCGTCCACAGGCTGCGGTGGCGTCCAGACGGAACAGGAGATGTTGTCGAAGAATGCGACGCTGATGGCCAGTGGCGACCCTCTGGCAGCCAGGCCATTCATGCCGAGCGCTTTCCAATTCGTCTGCTGTCACAGGGACAGATTGCAGCAATGGCGGGCGACAATCGCCAAGCCTTGCTCGATATTATTGATGATGAAGCACACGTTGCCGCGCAGCATCGGATCTTCGACGAAGCAAAGAACACGTACCTCTACCAACGAGCTAGACTCCGTGAACTCGAAGGACGCTTGGCTGGTCGGCAGGAGTTGCAGCGCAAGCTCGATGAGGTGTCTCGCAAGCTCGATACTTTGACTCAATCACACCATGCGGAGGTCCTGAAGGCCCACCAACAGGCGACGAGACAGCGACGGGAAATCGACGCCACGTTAGAGCAGTTGAAGGAGATACCCGAACGGATCCAGACATTCGCGCAGGATTTGCTACTCGACGACTGGCCAGAGGATGTCTTCGATACCGAACTGGATGCCGATGCCTTGGAGTGGCGCCGTGAGGTAGAGAAGGTATTGTCGGAAGCGCTTGAAGCACTGGCCGAGGCAGGTGGAAACTTGCTCGCTACAACGCAACCCCTTGTTTCACATGATCGGCTCAACAAATGGCGCCAACGCGCGGATCAAGCCCATGCAGCCTATGACGCACTTCAAGTCACATTGGCGGAACAAGGGGTGTCCGACCCACGCGTATTTGGCGATCTCGTCCTGGAACGGCAGCGTTTGGAAGCACAAGGTAAGGAACTCGAACAGTTGCAGGAGGAGGCGGCGCGGCTGGAAACCGATATTGAGGCTCAATGGCAACGAGTGTTTTGGGCACGCAAAGCGATAGCAGAGGCACGAGCGGCGTTTGTGGACGGTGCATTGGCGACCAATGCGTTCGTGAAAATGGAAGTGGTCCCGTTTGGCTTTGATGCGCAAGTGATTGAGCGCAGCCTGCGTGCAATGCTGGACGTGGAGGATGAACGCTTCGAGGGCGATCTACTCCATTTGGTTAACGGTGAGCCCAAATCCGGTCTGGTAATAGAATTGTCGCAAGCGACCGATCGCGCGGAGAAACTCGCTGAAGTGAAGCAAAGGATGATCGACGTTGACGAAAGGCTCGGCGGTCACTTCCGAAACTACCTGAAGCGCCAGTTGGAAAGGCCGGAGTTTGCCGATCACCTCCGTTGCTGGTTCCCCGAAGACGACCTGCGCATCGAATACAGCCGTGGCGACAACCAGTGGGCGCCGATCCGAGAAGGCTCACAGGGCCAACGCTCGGCGGCTTTGCTGGCGTTTCTGCTCGCATTTGGAGAGGAACCCTTGGTGCTCGATCAACCGGAGGATGATCTGGACAATCACCTGATCTACGACCTGATCGTACGCCAAATTCGCGCGAACAAGCTGCGCAGGCAACTCATCATTGTAACGCACAACCCCAATGTCGTGGTGAATGGGGATGCCGAGATGGTCCACGCGCTGGATTTCAATACGGGCCAATGTCGCGTCATTCAGCGTGGCGCGCTTCAGGACGCGTCAGTGCGCGAGGAAGTGTGCCGAGTCATGGAAGGCGGGCGTGAAGCGTTCGCACGCCGCTGGGCGCGTCTGGGAAGAGACCCCAAGTATGTTTGACAACCCATTGGAGCTACTAGACGCAATTCGGCTGGGCGAAAGCAGCCGTCTGGAGTTCAAGGAAGTGCGCTTCGCTGGCGGCAAGGTCCGGGGACCAAGCCGCGACGCGCTCGCAGACGGGCTGGCTGCTTTTGCCAACAGTCATGGTGGCGTGTTTGTCCTCGGGGTTGAGGACAAGACTCATGAAGTGACTGGTATTCCAGAGGAGCGCCTGGATGCAGTCGTGGATCTCGTTCGCGAAGTGTGCTCGGATTCCATCGTTCCCCCCATTGAAGACGTCGTTCTAGAGCGACTACGGTTACCTTCCAGTTCTGGTGAGCCATTGGCCGTTGTAAAGGTGGAAGTACCGCGAAGTCTGTTTGTCCATCGAAGCCCGGGCGGATTCATGGCTCGGACGACTGATTCAAAACGCCCGATGTCCCCGGAGAGGCTTGCCCGTCTCTTTCAGCAACGCAGTCAAACGCGTCTCATCCGCTTCGACGAGCAGGTCGTCGGGACCGCTCGAATGGACAATCTGGAACCACGCTTGTGGCAGCGGTTTCGCACGTCCCGCTCCGACGACGACCGGGACGATTTTCTTGGCAAGCTTGGTATGGTACGTGCCGACGAGGACGGCGCGATGAAGCCAACGGTGGCCGGCATCTTGATGGCGACCGAAGATCCGCGCCTGTGGTTACCCAATGCGTATATCCAAGCAGTCGCATATCGCGGAGACGTCATTCGACCTTCGACGGTTGATGCCTACCAGCTTGACGCTGCGGACGTGTCAGGACCTCTCGATCAGCAGATAGTTGAGGCTTGTCGATTCGTGGCCAGGAACATGAAGACGGCGGCATACAAGGACCAAGGACGCACTGACAAACCACAGTATGAGATGACGGCCGTATTCGAGGCTATCGTGAACGCCGTGGCTCACAGGGACTACTCGATCCATGGCTCCAAGGTAAGACTGCGATTATTTGAGAACCGCCTGGAGATCTATTCCCCCGGGACCGTTCCTAACTCCTTGACCATTGAGAGTCTCCGCTACCGGCAGTCAGCCCGGAACGAGGCGATCTGCAGTCTCTTGGCCAAGTGTGCAGTGCCTGACGGGGCTTGGTTGACGACGGACCGACGGAACATGATGGACAAACGCGGTGAAGGCGTGCCGCTTATCTTGGATCGTAGCGCTCAGTTGTCCGGCCGAGAGCCCGAGTACCGGCTGATTGACGATGCAGAACTCTTTCTAACGATTTACGCCGCCAGTGAGTAAGCTCTCGTAATTTCTGAGAACGACGTGGCGTCATATATCGACCTCGAAGCCAGGGACGGCATCGCCTTCATCACGTTGGACCGGCCCGAGCGGCTCAACGCCATGAACGAGGCGATGTGGGCGGAACTGGGGCGGGTGTGGGACGCGTTCGCCGCGGACCCGGCGCTTCGGGTGGCGGTGGTGAGCGGCGCGGGCGACCGGGCGTTCTCCACCGGCATGGACCTGAAGGAGCGGGCGGTGGCGGGCGACCCCCGGGCGCGGGAGTTCTGGACCTCGGCGCTGGCCCGGGACCCCGGCCGCCGGGAGCCCGTGTGGAAGCCCATGATCGCGGCAGTCCACGGCTACTGCCTGGCCGGCGGCTTCGAGATCGCCCTGTCATGCGACATCCGCATCTGCAGCGAGGACGCCGTCTTCGGCCTGCCGGAGATCAAGCGCGGGTTCTTCCCCGGCAGCTCCGGCACCGTGCGGCTGCCCCGTCTCATGCCGCTCGGGATGGCCCTGGAGATGCTCTACACCGGCGAGTCCATCTCCGCGGCCGAAGCCTTCCGCTGCGGTCTGGTGAATCGGGTCCTGCCGCGGGACCAGTTGATGGCCGAGGCGGATAAACTGGCTCGATCCATCGCCGACGGCCCGCCGCTGGCGCTTCAGGCGGTCAAGGAGGTGGTGCTCCGCGGCATCGACCTGCCGGTAGCCGACGCCATCCGCTTCGAGGCCGGTTTCCGCGCCATGGTGGGCGGCACCGAGGACGCCGCGGAGGGCCCCCGGGCCTTCAGCGAGAAGCGGAAGCCGGGTTTCAAGGGCCGGTGAGATATGGCGTACCGGCTCGCCCATATCCAGGACCATCCTCGTGGCAAAGTCTATGAGATTCAGGCGAATGGAAAGAACGTTTCAGTCCTGCTCACCCACCACGTGTTGAACAGGCTGAAAAGGTGGGGTCTGACGGACGATTTGGTTGTACGGACAATGCTCTTCCCCGAAGAGGTGCTCGTCGGCCATCACGGCCGCTTTATTGCGCATCTCCGCCAGGGAAAACATCTGATTCGGGTGATATATGAGTACGAGGGGACGCTCCCTGTTGCGGTAACCGTGTACAGTCCGTCGGCAGAGCGCTATTTCCAGGGAGGTGGACAATATGAAGATCACATACTCTCGTGATGCGGATGTGCTCACTATTCAGTTGGGCGAGGGACAGCCTTCAGACTCCACGGACATGGCTGAAGGCGTCATCGTTCACCTCTCCGAGAAAGGACGGCCTTTGGAAATTGAGATTCTCGACGCCTCCACGATCATAGACAACAAGAGAGTCGAAGTGTCTCTGGAGGCGCTGTTTCCCGCCGCCTGAGCTTCAGATGATCCCCATCCCCCGCAGCACCGAGAGCATGATGGCGGCGGCGATGACGGAGCCGATCTGGCCGCCGGCGTTGGCGCTCATGGCGTGCATCAGCAGGTGGTTCTTCTTGTTGTAGCGCTGGCCCTCGTTCTGCACCACGCGCGCGGCCATGGGGAAGGCGGAGATGCCGGCGGCGCCGATGAGGGGGTTGATCCTGCCGCGGCTCAGCAGGCACATGCCCTTGCCGAACAGCACGCCCATCACCGTGTCCAGGCCGATGGCCACGAGCCCCAGGGCCAGCACCATCAGGGTCTCCACCCGGAGAAACCCGTCCGCGGCCATGGTGCCGCCGATGGCCAGCCCCAGCAGCAGCGTGACGATGTTGGCGATCTCGTTCTCCGAGGTCAGCTTGAGCCGCTCCACCACGCCGCTCTCCCGCAGCAGGTTGCCGAGCATCAGCATGCCGATGAGCGGCGTCCCCAGGGGCGCGATGATCGAAGCCACCACCGTGACCACGATGGGAAACAGGATGCGCGTGGTCTTCGACACCGGCGCCTGCTGCACCATGCCCATGACGACCTGCTTCTCCCGCGCCGTGGTCAGCGCCCGCATGATCGGCGGCTGGATCAGCGGCACCAGCGACATGTACGAGTAGGCGGCCACCGACACCGCCCCCAGCAGGTGGGGGGCGTAGCGCGAGGTCACGTAGATGGAAGTGGGACCGTCGCACGCGCCGATGACGGCGATGGCCACGGCGTCCAGCTTGTCGAAGCCCAGCGCCAGGGCCAGCAGCAGCGTGAGGAAGATGCCGAACTGCCCGGCCGCGCCCAGCATGATGATCTTGGGGTTGGAGAACAGCGGCCCGAAGTCGGTCATGGCGCCGATGCCGATGAAGATCAGCACCGGGAAGATCTCCGTGCGGATGCCGAAGTCGTAGAAGAACCGGAGCGTGCCCCCTTCTGCCATCAACTCGGCCTGGGGGATGTTCACCAGGACGGCGCCGAAGCCGATGGGCACCAGCAGCAGCGGCTCGAACCCCTTGACGATGCCGAGGTAGAGCAGCGTCCCGGCGATGGCCATCATGACCACCTGGCCGAGCGCCAGGTGCGAAACGCCGTCAAGCAGCCCCAGGACGCCGGAGAGGATCGCGGATTCCATATTCTTGTTGTGAAGGGTGAGTCCCGCTCCTTACGTGGTTCCCGGGGGCCGGGAATCACGAAGGAAAGATTTTCCGGATCAGCAGAATCAGCAGGCTCAGCAGCCACAGCACCACCAAGGTGCCGACGCTGCCCACCAGCGCAACCGTGAGGCCGAATTCCCAGGTACCCATGTCGAACCTGCCTCAACCCTGCCGGGGCGAAAGCCGTGCGCGGGCGCGCGGCTACTCGATCTCGGCGAGTTCCTCGCCCGCCTCCACCGACTGCCCGACCTCGACCTTGACCGCCTTGACCGTCCCGGCGGCCGGCGCCACCACCGGGATCTCCATCTTCATGGCCTCCATCACGATGACCACGTCGTCCTCTTCCACGGCCTCGCCGGGATTCGCCTCGATCCTCAGAATCTTGCCCACCATGGGGGCTGTGACGGAGGTTGCCAATGGATGTCCTCCCTGTGCTTGAAATTCCCCGCCCAACTGCGGTCCGGGATTGTCCTTTATCAGGCTTTCCCGGAACAAGTCAAACGAGCCGCCGACGAGATGGGCGGATGGACGGAAGCGCCCGGGTCACGGAAAAAAAGCCCAGGTCACGGAAAAAACCGGGTCGACCGGGCGGCCCCCCCCGGTTGCAATCCTCTTTCGATGATGGTACGGGAACAGGACCATCGACGACGGGCTTTCGCTTTCCAGGGCGTCTTTGTGCGGAATGGCGTAAAATCCTGTAAAAAAGTGGTTGCAGTCCGCGAGACTTGGTGCTATATGTGCCGGGATATGATTGTTCCAGCTTTACGAGTGACGGCCTTTGCTTGCGGCTCCAGCCCACAGGAAAGGAGAATTCGAAGACATGCCAAGCATGAGGAATTGTCCCTGAGGGGGCAGGACGGCGCTGTCCTTGACGGGGATCGTGAGTTGAGGTCGCCGGTCTTTCTTGCGACTGAATCCATCCATCGGCTACAGACCCTAAAGAAAAGGAGACCATAGATGTCTAAGTCATTCAAGAATTTGATGGCGATCTGCCTCGTCGCCGTACTCTCCATGATGGTGTATGGCTGCGGCGGCGGTGGCGGCACGTCTGCTCCTCCGCCGGTCGACCAGACCGAGTTGGAGAAGTTGAAAAAGGATGCGAGGGATGCGGCGGCGCGAGTCGCGAAAATGAAGGAGGACGCTGGCAAGGCGATCGGCGGTGTTGACGGGATGGGAGGAAACGCCAATATCAACAAGCTGAGATACGCCGAGGCGATTGCGGTCGCGAAGGCCGACAAGGCGGACCTCGATGCGGCCGACACAAGCGCGCAGACTGCGAATACCGCAGTCCAGGCGGCGACGGACCTGGCTGTCGCGAAGGCGGAAAAAGCCAAGGTAGACGCGGCGGAGGTCCTGGCAGGGCAGGAAGCGAACGGGGTTAGCACTGCCGTGATGTTCGCCGGTTACGAGATCGACTTGGGCAAGGCCAGAACGGATGCGATCGCCGCTGCTGCCGAGGCCCGGATGAAGGCCGGGGACTCCACCGACACCAGGAAGGCCGGTGACACATACACAGACGCAGACGGTAACACAGTCAACGTCCCTGTAAACGCTCGGACGATGGCCAACTACGTCACTAATCAGGTGGGCGCTAATTCCCCGGCGTCGAAAACAGCGGAGGCGGCGGCGACGGCAGCGGAAACCGCGGCTACCGCGGCGGAAAAGGCGCGCGACGCGGCGAATGACGCCGATAAAATGGTTGACCGGAAGGCAGCGGCCGAAACGGCAAAGGCCGAGCAGGCCAAGGCTGAAGCCGAGCGGGACAAGGTAGTGAAGGCGTTGGAGGATGTCGAGGAGGAGTACGACAGGATCACGAACACCGACAACCTCGTCAAACTGGACCGTAACCGCCGGGAGGCCCGTGCGGCAGCCAACGCGGCGGAAGCGGCAGCAAAGAAGGCGAAAACGGCTAGTGACGCGGCGAAAATCGCAAAGGACAACGCGGCCAGTTCGGCCGAGAAGGCAAAGCTGGCAAGGACAGATTACGAGACCAGTCCAGAGAATGCAAAGGAGAGCGCGAAGGACGCGGACGACGCGGCTAAGGACGCGAAAAAAGCAGCGGACGAGGCGAGAACAGCAGCGGACGCAGCGAAAAAAGCAGCGGACGACGCGGCTAAGGACGGCACCACGGCCGACAAGGCGGAGGAATACAGGATCGCGGCCGAGGGCCAGCAGGACATAGCAGAGAAGCGGCAGACGACCGCCGAGACCAAAAGGGGCGAGGCGGAGTCGGCAGAGACTGCGGCCATGAAGGCCTGGAACACGCACGTCCTGGGCTTGTTCAAGAGCGCGAACGCCTACAGCGTTGTCGTGACCGATCCGGCCAACGTGGATGACGATGAGCTTAAGTTGATAGCGAAAAGGCGGGCGGATACGATCAAGAACGCTCAAGCGAAAATCGCTGATGCCGCTCAGAACCACGATAGCAGGTCCAACGACACCGACACTGCTAACCGGAACGTTTCTACGGCGACCGCTACGTATCCGCACGACGCCGATCTGTCCGACGACAAGAACGAAGCGATTGCGTCCGTTACCGTCGATCTGGATGGCGATAGTAACAGCAGCGGAGACGCATACGGTTCTTCCACCACCAAAAACACCGACCAGGAGGATGGACTGCCGTCCTCCGAATTCAAACTTGGCTTCGATTACAGCGGTAACCTTCAGAATGACCAGAACGAAACCGTTGGAAAAGCTTATGTTCTTGCATTCACGGACATTGCGCAGCAAAAAACGAATACGACGACGAGCCTCGTATCAGTCACTGATACAGATGTCGCCGAGGACAACCCATCCCGGATAACGGATGCAGGACCGCTGACCACTACCAACAACACGCAAACCTTCACCGGAAAATACGACCACGACGAGCAGGCAGCCACGAAGCCGCTTAGCGGCACGTTCACTTGCATGAATACTTGCACGATAACGCGCACGCCCAGCGGGGGAGTAACCGCAATGACTGGCGACTTCACGTTTACCGGTTCCAGGACCGATACGACGTACGTTGCCGGAGCTGCCGACTCGGACTATCTCGTCTTTGGCGTCTGGCTGACGGAAACAACGGGCGACAACGCCGCCAGCACCTTTGAATTCGGTGCTTTCGCGGATGGTAACCTCCCCTACGTGCCGGTTGGGGGCAATTCGGAGGCAAACTGGCAGGCGCTTACGGGTACTGCGACGTATAGAGGCGCCGCTGCAGGCGTGCACTCGAGACCGGCGCCGGCAGGCCAGGAGTACAACAGGGTAGACTGGTTCCATGGGGATGCAACCCTGAATGCCCAGTTTGGTAATAATACAACCCAGATAGGGACCATCTCGGGGAGGATCGAAAACATCGTTTCGCACGGCGAGGACTATGACAAGACCATATACATGGATCATGACGTTCCCAGCAACAACGTGACGGGCACAAATATCGCAGCCTCTAATGGCACCTTCAGCGGTTCCACGAGGATGGGCGAGGAGCTTACTGCTGGCGGCTATAAGTTCAGCGGCTCCTGGCAGGGGCAATTCTACGGTGCACAACCGGCCGCCGATTCGGATAACGACGCTGGCCGGCACCCGGGTTCCGTCGCCGGCACCTTCGGTGTGACGAACGCGGATGAAAGCGAGACCTTCGTGGGCGCTTTCGGCGCAAAGAAACAGTGAGGCGGGACGACCGCAAAGTCGACCACAACGTTGGTTAAAACCGAGGAAAGGGCAGCCGAAAGGCTGCCCTTTCTGGTGTCGGACGAAAGATTCTCCATGAAGAAATCCATCGGCGCCTTGCTCTTCTTCCTCCTGCTCTGTCAATCATCGGGTTGGGACGGCCACGCCCGTTCCGGCCCTTCGGCCGGTCCCGGGCTGAAGAACGCCCGCGTCCTGATGGACCAGGGCCGTTACATGGAGGCGCTGGGCGTCCTGCGTTCGTGGGCCGCGGAGCACCCGGACGACAAGAACGCGGCCTTCCTGCTGGCCCTGGCAGCGATCGAGGCGTCGCTGGGCGCGCCGCCGGAAGACGGGAAGGAGAAGCTGGCGCTGCTCGACGAGGCCATCGCCGCGCTCCGGGGGCTTCTGGTGAACGAGCCGGGCCTGGTGCGGGTGCGCCTGGAGCTGGCGCGGGCGTTCTTCTACAAGCGGGAGGACGGCCTGTCGCGGGAGCACTTCGAGCGCGTCCTGGCCGGAGACCCGCCCGATGCGGTGGTCGCCAACGTGCGGCGGTTCCTTTCGCAGATACGGGCGCGCCGGCGCTGGACCATGCACATGGGCCTCGCGCTGGCGCCGGACACCAACATCGGCGGCGCATCCGACGAGAGGACCATCTACATCTTCGGGCTGCCGTTCATCCGGGACGAGGAGGAGCTGACCACGTCGGGGGTGGGGCTGGCGGTGTGGGCCGGCGGGGAATACCAGCACCCGCTGGGCGACCGGCTTAGGCTCCGCGCCGGCGCGGACGCGTCGATCAGGGAATACTCCGCGCAGAAGTTCGACAAGGTGCTGGTGTCGGTGCACGCCGGTCCGCGGGTGCTGGCCGGCCGGAACACCGAGTTCAGCGTGCTGGGCAGCGGGCGCCAAATCTGGAGCGGGGGCACGAGGGACCACCTGGACCTGGGCGGACGGCTGATGATGAGGCACCGGCTCAACCGGCGCCTCATGCTCAACGGAACCGCGTCGTGGCACGACCGCCGCTACCGGGGGCGGAACCACCTGGACGGACCGGTGCGGAGCGTCACGGCCGGCGCCGGCTTCCTGCTGACGCCCACCGTGCGGCTCGACCTGACCGCCGGACACGGACGCGATCGGCCCGCGACCCTGACCAGCCGCAACGAGAGCCGGTGGCTACAGGCCGGCGTGTCCGTGGCCTTGCCGCTGGGGTTCACGGTCGGCGGCGGCGGCGGCTACCGCTGGACGGATTACCGGGGCAACTGGGGGTACCTGACGCCGGGAGGGGTTTCCCGGGAAGACAGGACCTACAACCTCCGGGCGTCGGTCTTCAACCGCGCCTTTACGCTCATGGGTTTCAGTCCGCAAGTGGCGCTGGTGCGGGAGGTCCGCTCCTCCAACGCCCAGGCCCACGACTACAAGCGTACCAGCGGCGAGATCCGCTTCGTCCGGCAGTTCTGAGGGCACGGCGGCCATGCGCTATCCCGAACGGGAGCGGCAAGCCGGACCCGCGGCCCGTCATCCGGCTCTTGCCTGTTTCATCCTTCTCTCGGTCCTGCTCACGCTCGGCGGCTGCGGAGGCGGTGGCGGGGGTGGAGGCGGACGCGGAGGTGGAGGCGGTGGCGGCGGACGGCCACCTGACGACTTCGCGACGCAGTGGGGACTGCGCCACGTCGGAGCGGGCGCGGCCTACGGCAACCTCGCCGCGCTGAAAGGCAGCGACGCCGAGCCCGGCTCCGGTGTGACCATCGGTTTCATCGACAGCGGAATCGACCTGGAACACCCCGCGTTCGCCGGCAAGACCGTGACCGAGGAACTCCTGTCGGGCGCGTCCGACGAGACCGGCGAGACCTTCTCGCACGGTACCGCGGTGGCGAGCGTGGCCGCGGCCGCGCGGTCTTCGCCGCCCGACGAAATGCAAGGCGTGGCGTGGGCCGCGGACATCGCCATGTTCGGCATACCGTTGGGTTCAGGCGTCCACGACTACCGCCCGGTATCGCTCGCCCGGCTGGCCGCCGCCGACGCCGATTGGAAGGAGCAGCTCGATCACATCCTGGCCTGGCGGGACGGCGACCGGAGGGTGGACGTCCTGAACCTGAGCATCGGCTTCCACGGCATCATCGACGACTACACCGAGACGGAGCTTCGCGCCAGCCTGCCGAACGCGATTGCCGCCATGGCGCAGGCCGGCGCCGGCGAAAAGACCCTTCTCGTGTGGGCGGCCGGCAACGCCCACGGAGACCCTTGCGAGCCATCGGCCACCGACCATTGCGAGGACGGCGCCATCAACGCGGTCTCGGTCGAGGTGCTGCCGGGTCTGGCGGCGCGCATCGCCGAGCTTCGGGGCCATTCCGTCGCGGTGGTGGCCCTGAGCCCCGACGACGGGCGGATCGCCTCCTTTTCCAACCGTTGCGGCATTGCCGCGGAGTATTGCATTGCGGCGCCCGGGAAAGACGTCCGGGCGGCCTACTTCGGCCCCGACGAGGACGGCCTCGGCCCGGTTCGGGGCTATGCCAGCGTCGATGGGACGTCGGTTGCCGCGCCCATGGTGGCGGGCGGGCTGGCGCTGATGAAGCAGCTCTTCCGCGACCAGTTGTCCAGCACCGAGCTGGTGACGCGGCTGTTCAAGACCGCGGACAAGAGCGGCGCGTACGCCGACGCGGCCGTCTACGGGCAAGGCTCGATGAACCTGGGCGCCGCGACCTCCCCGGTGGGCGTCCTGGCGCTGCCGTCGGGCGGCAGCGTGGGGCGAAACGGCGTCCGTCTGGCGTCGGGCGGCAGTGTGGGGCGAAACGGCGTCCGTTTGGCGTCGACGCGGCTTCTGCCGGGAGCGGCCTTCGGGGACGCTCTCCAGCGTTCGCTCGCCGCACGCGAGATCATGGCGCTGGACGCTCTCGGAGCCCCGTTCTGGTACCGCCTGGGAAACTTCACCGCCCCCGCCCCGGAAACGCCGGTATCGGCGCGCCTCCGCCGCTTTCTGGCGCCCGAGCCCGCCGGAGGCGAGACGGCTCCCGGGAGTCTCGGGATCGCCCGCCTGGAGAGGACGGTGGAGGTGCGGGGCAGCCACCTGGCCCTGGCCGAAGGCGCGGTGAAGGCCACCCTGGCCGGATCGGGCGGGCTGTCCGCCGCGGCCTTCACCACGAAGGGGATTCCGGGGCAGGCGCCCGCGGTCGGCGCGGCGCTGAGCTGGCGGCGTGCGGGGCTGCCGCTGGGGGTCCGGGCCGGATGGATCGGCGAGCGCGAGACGTTGCTCGGAAGCGTCGGCGAAGGCGCTTTCGGCAGGCTGGCCGCAAATACCGCGTTCCTGGGCCTGGACGCGCATACGGATCTGGGCCGATGGCGCATCGGCGCCAACGCGGAGTTCGGGTTCGTCGCCCCGGCGGCCCGAGGCGGACTCGTGACGCGGGTGTCCCCGCTCGCCACCAGCGCCTTTGCGCTTCACGCCGGCACGGCCCTCGCCGGTTCGGGGCGGTTGCGTTTTTCCGTGTCGCAGCCGTTGCGCGTCGAGAGCGGCCGGGCCTGGTTCACGGCCCCGGCCGGCCGCACCAGGGCGGGCTCGGTGTGGTACGGCTCGGCCGCCGCGGACCTGGCGCCCAGCGGCCGGCAGATGGACTTCGCGGGACAATGGCGCCGCCCGCTGGCGGAGGGTGAGCTTCGCCTCGGCGCCGTCTACAGCCACCGGCCCGGACATCGCAGGGCCGCGCACCCGGAGATGACCTTCCTCGCCGGCTGGCGCCGGGAGTTCTGAGACGGCGGAACCCGGCGCCTCTGTCATACCAGCAGCGCGTTGACGCCCGCCAGTACCAGGATGGAGCCGGCGGCGAACAGGGCGGCGAACCGGAGGTTGGGTCCGAGGATGACCTTTCCCGGGGGGACGCGGAATATGGCGGTGGCGGTGCCGACCATGATGGCGGAAAGGCCGATGATGGACGAGCACGACCAGGCCGCCAGCGTGCTCTCGATGAGCACCACGCCGGCCACCCGCACCGGCAGCTCCGAGAACACCGTCAGCAGCAGCGACACGGACACGATCTGGTGCACCCCGGCCAGGGCGCCGAGGGAGGTGGCGCCGATCATGATGGCGATGACGGCCGCCGCAGGCAGGTCGAGGCCGCCGATCCAGTCGGTGATCCCGGTGTGCGCGAAGACGTGCCGGACCACCCCGCCCAGGGCCAGCGAGATGGTGAGGATCGCGATCTCGTTGCCGACGTGGGCGGCGCCCCGGTAGGTGTCGGCCAAGCCGGTCGCGAGCGCGCGCCGGCCCTTTCCCAGCAGCGCCAGCGCGCAAAGGACCGGCACGCTCACGATCAGCGCCTCCAGGCCCGACAGCACCGTCACCCCCGAAAGAACCGCCACCGTCAGGACGCACGCCGCCACCGGCGGGACGATGGGCTGGAGGCTCCGCAGCGCCCGCCACAGCAGGGTGACGCCCGGTTCCGGGGCGAAGAGCACGTGGGAGGCCGTCAACGCGCACGCGGCCATGGCCATGCCCAGCGCCATGGTGTGCCACAGGGGCACCCCCGGCACGTACTGGGACGACAGCGCCATGGCGATCCAGAACGGCGACCACAGGCCGGCGAGGCCGCCGCCCCGATGGCACGCGCGCATGGCCGCCAAGTGCTCCCGCTCCGCCTCGCTCTCCTCTTCGTCCTTGTCCAGGCGTCCGGCACCGGCGCCCGTGTTGCTGCGCCGTCGTAGTGCCGAGGAGTCGTCATCGTTGCCAGCGCCTATGATGGGGGCGGTGATGGCGTAGGCGCCGGGTCCCAGCACCACTGCCAGCAGGTGGCTGCCCACCAGGAAGCCGCCCAGCCGGTGGTCGGGCTTGAGACGCGCGAACAGCTCGCGCGCCTGGGCGGTCTGCTGGAGCTGCTCGCCGGTGGCGCGCAGAAGCACGATGCTGCCGAAAAAGCCCGCGAACATGGGCGCCGCCTTGAACCCCACCAGCACGGCCGCGGGCTCGCCGTAGAGGAAGATGAGGAGGACGGCCAGGGCGGCGAGGGTGCAGCACAGGACGATGGTCGGCCGGCGCAGGAACACGAACACCCGCAGGATGAACGCCGCCGCGATCGCCGCCCCCGCGAGGTCCGCGGCAGCGACCGGCCACGCCATCCGAACCAACTGCGACGCCCACAGAAGCACCAGCAGGGTCTCCGGCCGGGTGAGTTGCAAGAGGAACGGCATCGTCGATGCTGATTCTACCCCATCCCAGCAGCGTTCGGACAGACTCCTCCCCAAGCGCCCCATCCCCAAACCTAAAGTTTCACCCACCACGGCCGACTTACCTATAGAGGGGGGCAGTAACCAATCGTCGTCACCGCCGAGACCGCAGAGGGCGCGGAGAGCGCAATGACCGGTGTCTGTTGACAAAGAGGGTCGGCCCGATATACGAGAAGGAAAGGAGCAGTTCAAATGGCAGACAGCATTCGTGAGGTATGGTCCAGCTTCAGCAGCGTTGTCATTGCCATGGTAGCCGTTATCGGCCTCACCGGAACGGCCGTGTTCTACGTTCAGGCGCAAGTAACCGAGGTCAAGCTGCAAGCGGCTCGGCTGAAGGGGGTGGAGGGCAATGTTGCCCGACTGGAGGCTAACGTTGCCCGGCTCGCGAGAGGACAAGACGAACTGAAGGCCGACGTTGCCCAGTTGACGGCCAACATGAGAACGCTTACTGAGGCCGTCACCAAATTCCTTGAGATCGCCAAAAAATCCCAAGAGAGCAACGAGTAGGTGACAATTATCCTCCCCCGAAGCAAAAGGGCCGCTCCCGTTCGGAGCGGCCTTTTTGCGTTCAACTCTGTTCTGTCTGCAATTTGACTCGCTCGTAGACCGAATAGAACCTTCCCCAATACCACTAACCCTGGGCGGAGGCTGTCGCTACGGCAACGGACGTGAAAAGCCGCCCGCAACGGAGACCGAATGAGAGCGCAGGCGACTCTGCGCTGAGAAACCGGGTCGTCTGCCCCCGGCCCCATGCCTCGCGTTGAAGGGCCTCCTGGTGGCTGCAGGTCCGCGTCAACGCCCCGCTTCGGCTACCCCCACCTGGACGATGCGCTGCTTGTCGACCCCGGCGACCCCCACGTACTTGAACGGTCTGGCGTCCAGCTCACGCGGCCGGAACCCCTGAACCACCACGGTCTTGCTGCCGTCCAGCAGCGCGGCGAAGGGCGCCGCCTGGGACTTGGCCGCCGGGTCCGTGGGGAACTCGAAGCTGGCGCCCTTGACGTTGGTGAACTCGACGCGGCCCTTCTCGTCGCTGATCCAGAACTCCGAGATGGCCGAGCCCGCGGCCACCCTGCTCAACGCCGCGTTGATCTCGTCCGTGCTCATGCCCGCCTTGACCGCGGCGGCGATGAAATGGGCGGTCAACATGGCTTGGGCCACCATGTGCCGTGAAACCGCGTCGTCCGCCCCCCGCCCCTTGCCCGCCGTCACCACGCCGCCCAACACCAGGCACAGGCCCAGCGCGGCCACGATCTTCAGGGTTCTCGTCATCGAGTTCTCCTTGCGCACGCGCGCGATGTCCGCGCGGTCGAGTTGAAGGGAAACGGCGCCACGCCACTTCAATTTGATCATGGTCTCCCTGGTGTACTATCCTTCCACAGGCACGCGACACCGAGCCAACCCTTGGAGCACCACATGACGCAGACCATACCCGTTCGTCCTGAGCCCTTCGACAAGCTCAGGACAGGCGAAGTCGAAGGACGCGCTCCATACATCGGGGCGCCGATCCGGCGCGCCGAGGACGTCCGTTTCCTGACCGGCAAGGCCACGTTCATCGACGACGTGAAGCTGCCCGGAATGCTGTACGCGGCGGTCCTGCGGAGCCCTCACGCGCATGCGCGCATCGAGTCGGTGGACGTGTCGGAGGCCCTGAAGCTCGCGGGGGTCGTCGGCGTGCTCACCTTTGCGGATTTGCCCGCGGGGGTCAAGCCGATCCCGCTCCGCATGTACCAGTTGGACGGGCTGGACCGCTTCCTGCAGTACCCGCTGGCCCGGGGCAAGGTCGCCTACGTGGGCGAGCCGGTGGCGCTGGTGGCCGCGGTGGACCGCTACGTGGCCGAGGACGGCGCCGACCTGATCGGGGTGGAGTACGAGCCACTGCCGGTGGTGCCGGACGTCGAGGCGGCGTTGCGCGGCGACGTGATCATCCACGAGGAGCAGGGCACCAACGTGGCCGGCGGCCACGACATCAAGCTGGGCGACGTGGACGGGGCCTTCCGCGACGCCGAGTACACCCGCAAGGAGGTGCTGCGGACGCACCGCCACACCGGCAACCCCATGGAAACCCGCGGCCTGGTGGCGTCCTGGGACGCCGGCCGGAACGAGTTGACGGTGTGGGGCATGACCAAGGTGGCGCACTTCAACCGCGCGGTGCTGTCGTCGCTGCTGGAGATGCCGGAGCACCGCATCCACTTCATCGAGCCCGACGTGGGCGGCGGCTTCGGCATCCGCGGCGAGTTCTACCCGGAGGACTACCTGGTCCCCTACGCCGCCATGAAGCTCGGCCGGCCGGTCAAGTGGATCGAGGACCGGCGCGAGCACCTGATGGCCGCCAACCACTCGCGGGAGGTACGCTGTGAGCTGGAGATCGCCGCGCGGAAGGACGGCACGCTGCTGGGCATGCGCGCCCACATCCACGGCGACATGGGCGCGCACATCCGCACCCACGGCGGCCTGGTGCCGGCGTCTACCGCCGGCGTGCTGCCGGGGCCGTACCGGATACCGGCCTACGAGGCCCACATCCGCTGCGTCATGACCAACAAGATGGGGGTGGGCACCTACCGCGCGCCCGGCCGCTACGAATCCTGCTACTTCCGCGAGCGCATGCTCGACATGGTGGCCGAAGACCTGGGCATGGACCCCATCGACCTGCGCCGCAAGAACCTCATCCAGCCCGAGGAGATACCCTACGAGCTGGGGCCCACCCGGCCCGGCATCGCTTCCACCGTGTTCGACAGCGGCGACTACCCGCGGGCGCTGGAGCACGCGCTGGAACGCTTCGGCTGGAAGGAGCTGGAGCCGCTCCAGGGGCAGAAGCGGGAGGGCCGCTACCACGGCATCGGCATCGGCTGGTTCGTGAAGAACACCGGCCTGGGCCCGTCCGAGGGCGCCCGCGTGGCCGTCACCGGCCCGGAGAGCGTGGCCGTCTACCTGGGCATCGCCACCCTGGGGCAGGGCCACGAGACCATCATGGCGCAGATATGCGCCGACGCCCTGGGCGTGCCCATGGAGTGGATCACCGTCTTCCACGGCCACACCGACCTCATGCCCTGGGGCGGCGGCACCTACTCCAGCCGCGGCACCGTCATGGCCGGCAACGCCGTGCACCTGACCGCCCAGGCGCTGAAGAAGCGCCTGCTGGAGGTGGCCTCGCGGCGCCTGGAAACCGACCCCGCCGGCCTGGAGTTCCGCGACGGAGGGGTCTACCCTGCGGGCAGCGGCCAGCCACCGCCGACCGCCCCCCGTCATTCCGGCGAAAGCCGGAATCCAGAGGTTGACTCCCCGGCCGCCGGCAGGCCGCTCCTGTGCCTCGGAGACCTCCTGGAAATGACCAGGCCCGGCAAGGCCCCCGCCGACGCCGCCCCCGGCCTCGAAGCCACCGAGTACTTCCACAACAACCTGCTCACCTACACCTACGGCGGCCACCTCGTGCACGTGGCCGTGGACCCGGAGACCGGCATGGTGGAAATCCTGCGCTACCTCGTGCTGGAGGACGTCGGCCGCGCCGTCAACCCGTTGCTGGTGCACGGCCAGGCCCTGGGCGCCGCCGCCCAGGGCATCGGCGGCACGCTCCTGGAGGAGCTGGCCTACAACGAGGACGGCCAGCTATTGACCACGACCCTGCTGGACTACCCGCTCCCCTCCGCCACGGAGATCCCGCCCGTGGAGAGCATCATCACCGAATACTCCCCCTCCCCCCTCAACCCCCTCGGCGTCAAGGGCGCCGGCGAAGGCGGCATCGTCGCCTGCGGCGCCGCCCTGGCCAACGCCGTCTCCCACGCCCTCTCCTCCCTGGGCATCCAGATCAAGGAGCTGCCCCTCAGCCCGGACCGGATAAGGGCGCTGGTGCGGCAGGCGGAGAGATGACGCGTCATCGACATGAACCTCTGATCAATGGTTGCCGAGCAAGATGGCGCCATTCGAAGGACTCCATTGGCTCAGAAGGGCTTGGAATATCTACTGATTCGGAGTATACTCCGAAATAGTCCGACTATTTCGGAGTAGTATCCGAGCGATGCACTACTACCGGACCCTCCGCCTGGACCTGCCACCGGGACAGTCCGCTTTCTTGTGGGGACCCCGCAAGACCGGCAAGTCCACCTTGCTCCGCGCGCTTTTCCCCGAGGCTGCCCGGTTCGACCTGCTCGACACCCGGCTCATGCTGGAACTCACGCGGGCGCCCTGGGCGTTCGCGGAACGCGTGGCGGCATTCGATCAAGCGACCCGCTCCAACCCCATCATCGTCGACGAGGTGCAGAAGGCGCCAGCCGTTCTGGACGAGGTTCATCGACTCATCGAGAACGAAGGGTTGAGCTTCGTGTTGTGCGGTTCCAGCGCCAGAAAGCTGAAGCGCGGCCGCGCCAACCTGCTGGGCGGCCGCGCTTGGCGTTTCGAGCTCCATCCGCTGACGTGGCCGGAAGTGCCGGAGTTCGATCTATTGAGGGCGCTCAACCGAGGGCTGGTGCCGCAGCACTACGATGCCGCTGGATACCGGCGTGCCCTCGCGGGCTACGTCGATGACTATCTGAAAGAGGAGGTTTTCGACGAAGGGCTGACACGGAACGTCGCGGGCTTCTCGAGGTTTTTCGAAGCCCTGTCTTTCTGCCACGGAGAGCTTCTGAACTACAGCAACGTCGCCAGGGACTGTGGCGTCGATTCCAAGACCGTGCGCGAGTATTTCCAGATACTCGTCGATACGCTGCTGGGCGTCTTCGTGGAGCCGTTCAGTCCGCGTCGCTCGCGCGCGGTCATCACGCGCGCGCCGAAATTCTATCTCTTCGACGTGGGTGTAGCCGGCCACGTGACCGGACGCCGAATCGAACACGGGCACGGCGCCGACTTCGGCCGTGCCCTGGAGCACCTGGTCCTGATGGAGCTGCTCGCCTATCGCTCCTACCGCGAGTACGACTTCCCGGTGCGCTTCTGGCGCACCAAGTCGGGCCTGGAGTGCGACTTCGTGCTCGGGCGCGCAGGCGAGGTGGCCATCGAGGTCAAGGGAAGCCCTCGCGTCCGTCCCGGGGAACTCAGGGCCATGCGCGCCTACATGGACGAGCATCGTCCGGCCCAAGCCGTGGTCGTTTGCAACGAAGACGCCCCCCGGCGCACCGGCGAGGGTATCTGGATACTGCCGTGGGAACGATTTCTCGAAAGGCTCTGGACGGATGCGCTAGTCACGTAGGGCTCTGTGGCGGCCGAGCCGAGCCCCGCCGGCACCTACTCCCCACCCTCCTTCGCGCGAATCATCGCCACCGTCGCGCCCCACCCGCCCCTTTCCGGCGGCGCGTCGTGGCACGACAGGACCAGCGGGTTCTTCTCCAGCGCCGACTGCACGATGCGCCGCTGCACCCCCTTGCCGCGCCCGTGGATGATCCGCACCTCGCGGAGCCCTTCCTCGTGGCACTGCCAGACGTACTCCTCCACCACGCTCGGAATGTCCCTGGGCGCGAAGGGGTGCAGGTCGATGTGGTCCTCGATGGGGAGGACGACGGGGTCTTCGTCGGGTGGGGTGTCGTCGTGGGGGTCGTCCGCAGTTTCGCCAACGTCGCCGCTTTTTCCGGCGAGCATGGCGACAATGCGTCGAAGGGTTTCTGTCAACGGGGGAGGCATCTACAGTTTCAGCACCACTGGCAATGCACCAACCAATCATCCTTGTAAATCAAAACAGTTTGTTTTAATTTGCAAGGATGATTGAACGCCGTGCAGCCAAAGACATCCGTGTGGCTCTGGGTCGCCAAGCCGCCGTAGCGCTGATCGGACCGCGACAGGTCGGCAAGACCACGCTGGCACGGCAAATCGCCGATACCATCAACAACGTATACCTTGACCTTGAGAATAGCACGGACCGGGCCAGGCTGGCGGAACCCTGGCTTTTTCTTGAGCGGTACAGAGACCGTCTGGTCATCATCGACGAAGTCCACCGCGCGCCGGAGTTGTTTCGCGAGTTGCGCGGCCTCATCGATGAAGGCCGCCGGGAGGGCCAGCGCACAGGCCGGTTCCTGATCCTGGGTTCCGCGTCCATCGACCTGCTGCGGCAGTCGAGCGAGAGTTTGGCGGGGCGCATCGAATACGTGGCGCTCCATCCCTTCGACGTTCTTGAAGCCGCCCCAGACGACGACACCCTCACGAAATTGTGGCTCCGCGGCGGCTTCCCGGAGAGTTTTCTCGCCGCCAACGATGCCGATAGCCTCGCGTACCGACTGAACTTTATCACTACCTATTTGGAACGGGACATGCCGCAGTTCTCGCCCTACCCTGTCCCTGCCGCCACGCTGGAAAGGCTGTGGCGGATGCTCGCTCACGGCCAGGGGTCGTTGCTGAACGCCTCGGCGCTGGCCGCCAGTCTGTCCATCAGCGCGCCCATGGTCACCCGATACGTCGATCTCCTGACCGACCTCTTGTTGGTTCGCCGTTTGCCACCATTCATGGCCAATACCCGCAAGCGGCTGGTGAAGTCGCCCAAGGTGTACGTCAGGGACAGCGGCCTCGTGCACGGGCTCCTTGGCATTCAGGACGAGATCACCCTGACCGGTCATCCCGCATTGGGCGCGAGTTGGGAGGGTTTCGTGATCGAGAATCTCCTCGTCGCGGCGCCTTGGCGCACCCTTGCCAGCTTCTACCGCACTGCGGCTGGCGCCGAGATCGACCTGGTCCTGGAGCTTCCCGGCCACACCGCGCCTTGGGTCGTCGAAATCAAGCACAGCTTGGCCCCGCGGCCTACCCGCGGGTTTCATCACGCGCTGGAAGACGTGCGCCCCGAGAAGGCATTCGTGGTGTACGCCGGTACGGAGCGCTATCCGCTGTCGCGGGAGGTGGAGGTCATTGGAGTGCGGGAGATGGCGGAGGTATTGAGGGGGGTGTGAGGCGGCCTTGCATGTGATGGGTTAATGTCGGCGTGAAGACGATTGATCAAGTCCGTAGGCAACTCCACTCTGGTGACTACGTGGTAACCCGTCACGCGCTCAGACGCTTGGTTGAAAGAAACATCAGTGAGCGGGAAATACGCGATGCTGGCAGGCAAGCAAGTGTGATTGAGGACTACCCTGATGACAAGTATTCTCCGAGTTGCCTTCTCTTGGGCTTTACGCGAATGGGGAGGCCGTTGCACATCCAGGTGTCGTTGGCCGACGGCGAGTCACTGAGGATCATCACACTTCATGAGCCCGGCCCGGCAGAGTGGATCGATTACTCCAGGAGGAGATGAGATGCCCAAGTGTGACGTCTGTCGCGGAGGCGAGACCCGGGAGGAGTTGGTTGACGAGATGTTCTGCATCGATGGGCAGTACGTCATGGTGGACGGCGTTCCCGCGGTGGTGTGCGGCCAATGCGGCGAACAGACCTTCAGTCGTGAAACGGCGGAGAAAGTGCGCCTGATGGTTCACGGCGAGGGCAAAGCCGTCCGATCGCTCTCCGTGCAGGTTTTCAGATTCGCCTCGTGATATCGGGGACCGTCCGAGACGGCCTCACGCTCTACCTCCCCTCACCCCTTCAAATACCCCCCGTACTTCTCCAGCACCTCCTCCTTCAGCTCCGGGCTGGCGCCCGACACGGGCGGGAAGTCCTTGATCCATTCGTAGGGGCGGCAGGCGTCGATGATGGCGCGGGAGTTGTGGCCTTTCTGGTCGCGGGGGATGATGGGGTCGAGGGGGCCGCTCCAGGTGCGGCGCAGGATGTCGATGGAGTCGGCGGGGTTGCAGCGGGTGCACATGGCCCACAGCACGTCGTTCAGGTCGGCGACGTCGATGTCGTCGTCCACCACCACCACGTAGCGGCCGAGGTAGGCGCCGGTATGGTTCTGGCTGGCGATCAGGGCGGCCTGCTTGGCGTGTCCGGGGTAGCGCTGGCGGATGGACAGCCCTCAACTGTCCACTGAAACGGGGTAACTCCAGTACTCGCCTTGATCGCGTCACGAATGATTTCAGTGCGACGGTCATTGCTCTCGATGCGTCGATGTTCGATTTCGATTTGCTCTCGAACTAGGGGAAAAAGCTCCTCCTGAACATGTTCAGGTTCAACAGGCTCCAGGGACGCGGTTCTGCCTTCAGGGTCTTCCGTCATCGCGCGACAACGCCTTTGGGCCACATGCCGGAGCCAAGCCAAGCGTCTGGGTTCTGGCCGTTGGCGATCGACTCGCAGTAGAGTTCCGCATCAATGGACCGGACGATGTAGCCGTCTCCGTACGGAGAAACCAGAATCCTGTGTAACATGTTCTGTCCCTCGGGAGTCGACTTGCGGGAGCGAACCTCCTTCACTGCTTCGTCATATGTCTTGCAGTAGAAAGATGGTGAGGTTCCCATGCTTTTCTCCTTTGTTTGGGCGGGGCACATCAAGTCTCAATAGTTCAGCGAATCCCGGTTCTCTTGTCAAGTAAAGCAAACAATCGGTCTGATTCACCCCTTCAGATACCCCCCGTACTTCTCCAGCACCTCCTCCTTCAGCTCCGGGCTGGCGCCCGACACGGGCGGGAAGTCCTTGATCCATTCGTAGGGGCGGCAGGCGTCGATGATGGCGCGGGAGTTGTGGCCTTTCTGGTCGCGGGGGATGATGGGGTCGAGGGGGCCGCTCCAGGTGCGGCGCAGGATGTCGATGGAGTCGGCGGGGTTGCAGCGGGTGCACATGGCCCACAGCACGTCGTTCAGGTCGGCGACGTCGATGTCGTCGTCCACCACCACCACGTAGCGGCCGAGGTAGGCGCCGGTATGGTTCTGGCTGGCGATCAGGGCGGCCTGCTTGGCGTGTCCGGGGTAGCGCTGGCGGATGGACACGGCGGTGAAGAAGCGGTTCTGGTAGCAGGCGACGCCGGTGACGTCGGGGACGCCGGCCTTCTCCATGGAGTCCCAGATGAATGCGGCCCGGATCAGCGAGGCGCAGCCGTCGGCGCCGGGCAGCGGCCGGAACGGCGGCGAGCCGGTGAGGATGGGGTTGTTGCGGTACATCAGGCTCTTGACGTGCACCACCGGCTCCTCGCGCGAGCCGCTGGCGTAGTAGCCGGGCCACTCGCCGAAGGGGCCTTCCGGGAGGGTCTCATCGGGCATGATCTCGCCCTCGATGGCGATCTCGGCATGGGCCGGAATCGGCAGGCCGGTGAACTCGCCGCGGATCACGTCCACGGGCGCGCCCTTGATGCCGCCGGCGTAGTCAAGCTCCTGGTCGCCCCAGGGGATCTGCCGCGACCCCAGCAGGAACAGCAGCGGGTCCTGCCCGAACGAGATGGCCACCTTGAGGGGCTTGTTCTGGTCAAATGCCTTCTGGCGGTGGATGCGGCCGTGCTTGCCCGGCGAGATGTAGACCGCCAGCCGGTCCTTCTCGTGCACCATGGTGCGGTACACGCCCATGTTGATCCAGCCCTCGTCCGGGTCCTGGGTCATGACCACGTGGGCGGTGCCGATGTATCGGCCGCCGTCCTCGTCGTGCCACTTGGGCACCGGCAGGCTCAGCAGGTCGATGTCCTTGCCCGTGAACGCGTTCTCGTAGAGAGGGCTCTCGTCCACGTACTCGGGCGGGATCAGCTTCGGGTTGTTGAGGCGCTCCCGCCAGGCGGCGATGAACTCGTTGCGGGTGATGTCCGTGGGCAGGTTGGTGGTGAGGGCGGCGCGCTTGAGCGACTCCACCATGCCCACCAGCACCCGGTGCCCCTCGGGGTAGCCCTTGATGTCGTCGAACAGGATCGCGGGGGCGTCCCGGCCGCGCCCGGCCACCTCGGCCAGGGCGCCGATCTCCAGGTTCCAGTCGCAGCCCGGCACCGTGCGCAGTTCGCCCATGGCGTCCACCTGCTCCAGCCATTCTCTGAGGTCACGGTAGGACATGGCGCGTCCTCACGCGGGACGGAACTTCGGCAGGGTCATCTCGTCGGTGATGTCCTCGTAGGTCACTTCCACCGGCATGTCGCAGCGCACCTCTTCGGGCTTGCAGCCGGTGACGTTGGACAGCATGCGCGGCCCCTCGTCCAGCTCGATGACCGCCACCACGTAAGGCAGCTCCTCCTTGAAGCCGGGGTGGTAGGCGCGGTGGTAGATGACGAACGAGAACACCCGGCCCTTGCCGGATACCGGCTTCCACTCGTAGTCCTCGGAGGTGCACTCGGGACACACCTCGGCCGGCGGGAACCGGAAGGCGTTGCAGGCGCCGCACTGCTGCAGCTTCAGCTCGTGGTTCTTTGCGGCCTCCCAGTAGGGTACGGAATCCTCGGACGGGGTCGGTATGGGTTTGGCGTAGTCGCTCACGGCGGTCTCCTGGTTGTCGGGAGCACGTGACGGGGCTCGGCCCCCGCCGCTAGTTCCTCAAGATCAGCGTCGAGTGGCACACGGCGTTGCCGCCGTTGCCGCTGATGATGGCGGTCTCGGCGTCCTTGACCTGGCGCGCGCCGCATTCGCCGCGCAACTGGCGCACGCCCTCGACGATCTGGAGCATGCCCTCGATGTAGCACTCCGACAGCATGCCGCCGGAGGTGTTGGTGGGCAGCTCGCCGCCCAACTCGATGCGGCCTCCGCTCACGAACGGGCCGCCCTCGCCCTTCTTGCAGAAGCCGTAGTCCTCCAGCGTGGCCATGAGGATGTAGGTGAAGCAGTCGTAGATCTGTGCGGTGTCGATGTCCTTGGGCTTGAGGCCGGCCATGGCGAAGGCCTGGGCGCCGGACTCCTTGGCGCCCAGCTCGGTCATGTGGTCGCCCCAGATGTAGCCGCGGGAGTTGTTGGTCTGACCCATGCCCATGACGTAGACCGGCTTCTGCTTCATGTCCCTGGCGCGCTCGGCCGAGGTGACGATGACCGCGGCGGCACCGTCGCTCCGCAGGCAGCAGTCGAACAGGTGGAACGGCCATACGATCCAGCGCGAGTTGTGGTAGTCCTCCAGGGTCATGTCGGCCTGCATGGCGGCCACCGGGTTCAGTTGCGCGTGCTTGCGGCAGGCCACGGCGATGGCGCCCATGTGGTCGTGGGTGGTGCCGTACTCGTGCATGTGGCGCGTCAGCCCGAAGGCGTGCGCTCCGGCGGCGCCGTACAGGCCGTACTCGGGGCCGAACTCGCCGCCGCCGTCGCCCCGGCCCGGCGTCTTGCGGGTGGCGCCCTTGTCGCCGTGGACGCACAGCACGGTCTTGCAGAAGCCCGCCTCGATGGCCGCGGCCGCCACCTGCACCATCAGGCACGAGGTGGCCCCGCCCGCGGACAGCGACACCCCGAAGGCGGTGTCGATGCCCAGCCGCTCCGACAGGTTCTGGTGGTGCACCCGCACCGCGCCCAGCAGGTGGCTGTGGGTGATCACCGCGTCGATGTCGGTCTTCTTGAGGCCGGCGTCGTCCAGGGCGGCCTTCACCGCCATCACCTGCAGGCCGTAGTCGCTCAGCTCGGGCACCTTCCCCAGCGCCGAGTGCCCCACGCCCACGATCGCGTACTTGTCCTTGAGTGAAGCCATTCAGTGTCCTCCGCGTTCCTGCTTGCCTTCTTCCTCGTGCAGCCTGGCATGCTGCCGGGGCGTCTCCGGCCGCGTGTCCTTGCCCTTGCCCTTCGTCAGGCGCAGCGTGCCCACGAACTTGACGTTGGCGCAGGCGTCGGCGCCGCCGGTGGCGCAGCCCTCGTCGTCGGGGATCAGGAAACGCAACGGCCCGCCCTTGTCCCGGGGCAGCGGCTCGTCGCCGATGCGGTAGGCGATGACCGCGCGGCGGAGCGCCTCCAGCGGCACGCTGGCGGCGAAGCCGCCGTCGGTGGATTCCACCGTGAGGTGGTCGAGGGCCGGGTCCGGGTTGAGCCGGTCGAGGATGGCCTGAAGCGTCACGGCGCCGCCCGTGCGGCCGGGGATCAGCGCGCCGACGTCGTCGATCTGGCCGTCCAGGGCCGCGAGTTGCTGGAAATCCAACTCCAGCGCCGGCATTCCTTCCTGTTCGATGCGGAGGCTGCTCATGGTCTTATTCTGGGCTGTCGTGATGAAAGGTTTGCGTCCTTCGACTTCGCTCGGCTACGTGGGCATTCCCGTGCACGGGGGGCACACGCCGTAGAGCACGACTTGGTGGCCCTCGAGCCGGAAGCCCTTGGGCGCGAGCTTCTGGATGTCCGGCGGGCAGCCCTGGATGTCGAAGACGTCGTCGCACTCGCGGCACTGGAAGTGGTGGTGGTGTTCCTTTCCCGCGCTCTCGTAACGGGGGGCTTCCCCGGGAACTTCCACCGGGACGAGGGTCCCTTCGGTCGTCATGGTGTGAATCGCGCGGTAGACGGTGGCGATGCCCAGGCCGGGGGCTTTCGCCTGCGCCGCCTGGAGGATGTCGTGGGGACTCAGCGGACGGTTGGCTTCCAGCAGCACCCGCTGGATCACGCTGCGTTGCCGTGTCCGCCGTCTGACGCGGGGACGATTGCGAGAAGCCTTTTCCTCGGGGTAGCTCATTTCACCGACCATGTGGGCGCCTTGGCCTTGGCGCGACGGGCACGTTCGCCGTTCCATCCTCCCGTTCCATCCTCTTTCGGAACATCCGTCCCATTCATCGTGCAATTATACACCACTGCACTTCAGACATGCAAAGCTGAGCCTTGTTCATGCAGGGCCTTGCCGGTCTTTCGCCGCAATGCCCATCCCGACTCTACGGGCTACCGGCGTCGCTGTCCCATGCTTTCCAGAATTCGTGCGCGGCCGGCTCGCACGCGCTCCAGGGTCGGGTCCAGGGCGAGCGCCCGGTCGATGCTCTCCACCGCCTCGCGTTTGCGCCCCAGGTGGTAAAGGGCGACTCCCATGTTGGCATGAGCGAGCGCGTGGCCGGGCTCCATCTCGATGATGGTCTGCAAGAGCGGCCGTGCTTCGGCGTAACGCTGCTGCCTGAACCGCACCATGGCCAGGCCCAGGAGAGCATCCGTGCGGCGCGGGTCGCCCTGCAAGGCGCGTTCATAGTAGCTGGCGGCCATCTCGGTCCGACCCGTCTCCCGCGCGGCCTTGCCCAGGGAGGCGTACAGCCCGGGCGCCTGCGGCGAATCCGGCTCCAGCGTCACCGCCCGTTGCATGGCGTCGATGGCTTCGTCATGGCGCCGCATGGCGAGAAGGACAACGCCCATGGCGCCATGGGCCGGCGCATAGTCGGGCTCGATTTCGACGACCGAACCGTACAGGTCAAGCGCTTCCTCGTGCCGTCCCGTGCGTCTGAGCGACTCGCCCAGATTATGGAGGATTCTGGTATGCCGCGGGTGGAGTTCCCGGGCCTGGCGCAGGTGCCGCTCGGCCTCGTCGAAACGTCCCAGGTCATTCAGGACGGCGCCGAGACTGGCCATCGCGACGTCCCAGTCCGGGCGTTGTTCCAGGGCGGCGCGAATGGCCGTGAGGGCTTCTTCCAGTCGTCCTTGCTTGAAAAGCGCTACGCCAAGGCCGCGATGAGCGGCGGGGTAGCGCGGAACCAGCTCCAGCACGTGCCGCCAGTGTTTTTCCGCCTCCTCGAACCGTCCCAGTTCGAGGAGAATTTTGCCAAGGAGGACGTTCGGCTTGATGGCTTTCGGGTTCAGTTCCACGGCGACGACGGAAGCGGCAAGGGCTTCTTCCGCGCGTTCCCGATCGAAGAGCGCGACGCTCAGATTTTGATGAGCGCTCCATGCCCGTGGATTGAGCGAGATGATGTGGCGGTTGAAGGTCAACGGGTCGCTATAGATGGCCGCTTGCCGCCAGGTCAGCGTTCCCAGGACTGCCAGGGTCGCGACCGTCAAGCCCGCCGCCCCCTTCATCGCCGCGTCGGGCAATCTGCCGGCGGCGCGGGCGGCGGCAACGCCGTGGGCCGCGGCCCCGATGACAACGGCCAGCAACCCGGCGCTGGCCAGGTACTGGTAGCGGTCGGCGACGAAGGCGTACTCCGCCATGTAGTTGTGACCCACAAAGCCCAGCACCGGCGACAGCGTGACCGCGAAGAACAGCGTCCCGGCCAGCGGCCCGCGTCCGATCCGATGCCGCAGGGTCCACAGCGCCACCGTCAGCCCGGCGGCAGCGACGGCGCACCCCCAGGCGAGCGGGTCCGCGACGCGGACGTCCCAGAACGGGTAGACGACGGCCAGATCCGTCGGCCACGCCAGCTTTCCGGCATAGAACCACAGGGCGCGCGCTGCGATGAGCATCCGCTCGATCGCCGAATACTCCAGGGATACCGGGTTTACGGACCTTGAATACCACACGTCGCCGGCCGCGATGGCCAGGGCCACCGCGAAGAACGGCGTCAATCGAATCAAGTCCTGCGCGGTCACGCGGCCCTGCTTCCACCAATGCCAGATGAGCAGCGCCGCCGGCAGCGTGACCACCATGGATTTGCTGAGCATGCCCGCCGCGAACAGGCCCAGGGCCAGCGCGTAGCGGCCCGGGCGCGGCGTTTCCACCCAACGCATCCAGGTCAGCGCCGCGGTAAGGTAGAACAGGCTGGAGAGCACGTCCTTGCGCTCGATGACCCACGCGACCGACTCCACGTGCACGGGGTGCACGGCGAACACCGCGGCTATCGCCCACGCGCCGGGGACCGTCAGCCGCCGCAACAGGCGCCACAGCAAGATCGTATTGGCCGCGTGCAGCAGCACGTTGACGACGTGATACCCGGCCGGCGCAAAGCCCCACAGCTTGTGCTCCAACCAGAACGTCGTATAGACCAGCGGCCAGTAGTGGGTTTCACTCCCGATGCTCCCGGGCGAAAACCAGATTCGCCACAGGCCGGTTGCTTCCCGGACCGGCTGCGCCCCGGTGATGCCGACATCGTCCCATACAAAACCGCCCCACAGCATCGCCGGCAGGTAGCTCACCGCCACCAGCAGAGCGAGTGAGAGGATGGTCAGCCCCTCCCGCCGGGAGAGACTCATGCCTGGCTCGCCGGTAGTCATCCTCGTTTTTCCGCGCCCTGGAACACCTCTTCGGTGCAGGAGGCCAGCAGCCGGTCGTGGCGTGGTCCGGGGCGAAGACGCGGGTCCGTGCTCCTCTCCGGCACGCTGGCTCACCAACTATACTGTACGACACGCCATGGAGGCAAAGGCGATTCGGGGCGTCGCCGAAGCAGGACGAGGGGCTGGCACCTATTGAGATTATTTTATCAATAGATTATAAAAGTCTTCCTGACCAATTACGTGTGTTGAAAAAGTCGCCATTCATCTGATATTGATTTCTTATTAACATATGGTGGAATTCATGCGGCGCCTACCGGAAGGAGACTCTATGAAGGCTTTCGTGACGAAGAGGGTGGTTCTCGGGTGCATGGCGTTCCTGCTGTCATGCGGGTTTTCGGGCTCCGCGGCCGGGCAGGAACCGGTGGAGGCGCTCAAGAAGCAACTGGGCGAGATGCAGCAGGAAATGAACGAGTTGATGAAGCGCATCGAGGAGCTCGATCGGAAGAAGGCCGAGGCCGAACGTGTGACTTCGGTCGAGCAGTCCGTGAAGGCGGTCCAGGAGAGTCCTTCGATCCTGAATCCGTCCATCGGCATGGCCATCGACACGACCTTCGAGCATCGGGACGACGCCGACGGCGAATTCAAGTTGCGGTCGGCGGAGCTCGGTCTGTCGGCCGAGATCGACCCGTATGGAAGGGCCTACGCGTTCATCACCGGCACGGAAGATGGAATCGAGATCGAAGAGGCGGCCGTGCAGACGACGGCTCTGCCGATCAACGTGACCGCCGGGCGCTTTTTCGCGGACTTCGGCCGTCTGACACAGTTTCACCAGCACGAGCTTCCGTTCGTCAACACGCCCCTGTCCATGAATCGTCTGGCCGGCGGCGAGTCGATAGGCACGGGCGTCCAGTGGCGCTACCTCTTCCCGACCCCGTTCTATCTCTCCCTGACCGGCGGGGCGTTCAACGAGATCGGGCACTCCCACGAACATGACGATAACGGGGAGGATGATCACGACGATCACGGGGAGGATGACGATCACGACGATAACGGGGAGGACGACGACGACGACGATGAAGGCGGAAGTCGGTCCCTCAAGAACCTGACCTACCTGGGCCGGCTGCAGGCCTTTTTCGACCTGAGCGAAACCTGGAACATCGAGGTCGGTTCCTCGCTGGCGTTCACGCCGGCGACGGAGACGGGAGAGGAAGATAGCCGGCGCGCGCTGCTGGGCGCTGACGTGACGCTTCGGCACCGGCCCCTGGTGGCCGGTCTCTACGAAGGGCTCACCATCGCGGGCGAGTGGTTCGTCAACCGCCAGCACTTCCACGACGCCGGAGAGGTGACCGCCCGCGGCGGCTACGCGTACGCCAACGTGGACTTCAATCCGGAGTTTCCGGGCAAATGGAGCCTGGGCCTCTTGGTGGATTCCGCGCCCGACCCGGAGCATCCCTCCGACAAGACGCTGAGTCTTTCGCCGTACGTTTCATGGTCGCCGAGCGAGTTCAACCGCCTGCGTCTCCAGTACACCCACGGGTGGGACGACGTCGGCGAAGCGGCCGGGCACGAGGGCCCCCAGGTCTACCTCCAGTGGACCACCGTTCTCGGCAGCCATACGCACGGTTTTCGTGAACGGCGCTAGCGCCGGTTAACCGGACGAGACACCGGGGCCGGCATGGCGGGGGCCGGCTCCGGGACGAACGCAGCGCATCCCCGCCTGGAAAGAGCGCCAGGGGAGAGTTTCCATGACGAGCACGTTCACACGGCAGTGGCCGCTGGCGGCCCTCACCCTGTCGCTGGTCCTGGCGGTCGTCGGTTCGGCCGCGGCCGAGAATATCCGGGTGGTCGCCACCATCCCGGATCTGGCCGACATCACCCGGCAGATCGGCAAGGAGCGGGTTTCGGTCGAGAGTCTCACCCTCGGCGTCCGGGACATCCACAGCGTCCAGGTGAAACCCAGCATGGTCACCCGGCTCAACCGCGCGGATGCGGTGGTGCTGATGGGGCTGGCGCTGGAGCATGCATTCCTGCCGGCGCTGCTCGACGTGGCCGCCAACCCGCGAATCTCTCGCGGAGGGATCGGCCATATCGATACCTCCGCGGGTATCGTGCCCCTGAAGCCGCCCAAGACCTATTCGCGAAAGGCTGGCGACATCCATCCGAGGGGCAATCCCCACTACAACCTGGACCCGGTCCTGGGAAAGCTGATTGCGCGGAACATCGCCGAAGGCCTGTCGAAGGCCCACGGCGAGCACCGCCCCTTCTTCATGAAGAACCTGCAGGCTTACGTCGCGGAGCTGGACCGGCGCATACCCGAGTGGCAGAAGACGGCCCGGGGCCTCGACGGCGTCCAGTTTGTCAGCTACCACGACGACATGGCCTATTTCGCCAAGCGCTACGGCATGCGGCTGTTCGGCACCCTGGAACTGGCGGCCGGCATCGGGCCGACGCCGGCGCACATCGTCCAACTGGTCGAGCGGATGAAGGCCGCGCGGGTCCCGCTGGTGGTGTACGGCACGCATCCGCCCAGGGTGCCGCGACGCGTCGCCCGGGAGACCGGCGCCAGGCTCGTGCAGGTGCCGCTGTACGCGGGCGGCCCGGGGGTCGAAACCTACATCAAGTTCATCGACCATCTCGTCACCCGCCTGTCGGAGGCGGCCGGCCGGTGACCGCGGGCGACGGGTCCGCGCGCCCGGTCCTTGTGCTGCAGCACGCGTCGCTGGGGTATGGCGCCGAGACGGTGCTCGACGATGTCCACCTGCGCATCGATGCCGGTGAATTCGTCGGGTTGGCGGGAGCCAACGGCTCCGGCAAGACCACCCTCCTCCGGTCCATGCTGGGCCTGCTCCCGCCGCGCGGCGGCAGCGTGGAACGGCGCCTTCCGCGCGCCCGTCTCGGCTACGTACCCCAGCACGCCTCCCTCGACGCCTACTTCCCCTTGACCGTGTGGGAGGTGGCGGCCATGGGGGCCTACGGCCGGCTGCGTCCCTGGCGGCGATTCTCCGGACACGAGCGCCAACGGGTCGATGCGGCTCTGGAGCGGGTAGGGCTGGCCCGGCTCCGGCGAGCGGTGTTTTTCCACCTCTCGGGCGGTCAGCGCCAGCGGGCGCTCATCGCACGGGCGCTGACCGTGGATCCGGCATTGCTGCTTCTCGATGAGCCTTTCGCCGGCGTGGACCGGAACGCCCGCGAAGACATCGCGCGACAACTGGTCGATCTCAACCGCGGGTTGCGGACGACCATCGTCCTCTCCAGCCACGACAGCGATATCCTCGACTGGACCTGCGGACGGGTGCTCCGCCTTGCCGACGGCGGCGTGCACGAGCACGGGCAGGCGTAGGGGTGCGGGCGTGGCGAGTGCGTTCCTGGAGGTCCTGAGCCCGTCCTTCCTGCTGTTTCCCGCGGTGGTCGGAAGCATCGTCCTGGGTCTGGTGTGTCCGGTGGTAGGGGGCTTTCTGGTGCTCAGGCGGAGCGTGCTGCTGGGCCTGACGCTGCCGCAACTGGCGGCCGCGGGGGTGGCGTTCGCGTTGTTCGCGCACGAGGTCGGGCTGGTGCCGCATCCGGGCCACGCGTCGGGCGACGCGCACAAGGTCGAACGGCTGCTCGCCTACGGCGGTTCGCTGCTGTTCACCTTCGGCGGGATGGTGCTCCTGGGCCTGATGGACTCGCGCCGCAACGGCCGCGCGGAGACCCGCCTGGCCGTGACCTACGCCCTGGCGGGGTCGCTCACGGTCCTGTTCCTGGCGTTCTATCCCTTCGGCGAAGCGACGATCCTGAGTCTGGTCAAGGGAGAGGCGGTGGTGTTGTCGTGGACCGAGCTCGCCACCCTGGGCACGGTCTATGCGGTGGTGATGGCGTGCCTCGTCCTTTTTCGCCGCGAGCTGCTGATGTCGTCGTTCGATCGCGACCTCACCGTCCTCTTGAAGGGAGGCGTCGCCGTATGGGACCTTCTTCTCTACCTGCTGGCCGGGGTCACCGTGGCGTTGGGAGTGATCATGGCCGGGCCGCTGCTCACCTTCGGCTTCCTGGTGCTGCCGCCCATCGCCGTGCGGCCGCTGGTGTCACGCATGGCGCCCTATTTCATCGCGTCGTCCCTGGCCGGCGCCGCCATCGGCGTGGCCGGGTTCGCGGTCTGCTACCAGTTCGACATTCCCCTGGGACCCACCATGGTGGCGCTGGGCTGCGGGCTGGTGCTGGCCGCCCACGCCGCGGCGTGGCTGCGCGCGAAGGTCTTCCGGTAGGCGCTCACTTTCCCGCGCCCTCGAACACCTCCTCGGTGCAGGAGGCCAGCAGCCGGTCGTGGTCGTGGTCCAGGGCGAAGACGCGGAACTTGACGATCTTGGAAGGGATGTAGGCGAACAGCTCGGCCATGGACTCCTTGGTGATGGCGCCGGTGGACGGGTCGTAGGTGTGGATCTGCTTCTTGCCCATGGCCATGGGGTTCTCCGGCCGCGAGTCCTGGCTGGCGATGTCCACGTGGTACACCAGGTCCCGCTGCTCCGGGGGCAGGGCCGCCCGGATCAGCACCTCCCACTCGTGGACCTCGATGAGGTCGAGCCCGCTCGCCATCTCCGCGGCCGAAAGCGTCCGCTCGTAAGCCAGCCGCCACTTGAGGTCGCGGTCGAGGATGCGCCCCCACTCGCGCCCCAGCGGGGTGTCGAGCCGGCGCCAGCGGGACACTTCCTGCAGCAACGACCAGTCCGTCAGGTGCAGGTACTGCTCCATGTGGTCCAGCGGGTTTCCCGGCGCGATCCGCGCCATGGTCTCCGGGAACAGTTCCTGGAGGTGGGCGTCGATGGCCCGGGTGGTGCGGTGGAAGTAGACGTTCTCGTACAGGTACTTGCGGGCGTTCAGGAACATGGTCAGGGCGCCCTCGCCGGAACGGTGCAGGGTCAGCCCCTTGGGCGAGATGAAGGTGTAGTAGATGAGCCGGTCCCGGTCGACGGGTCCCACCGCCACGCCGCACATGTAGGAATCGCGCGACACGTAGTCGAGGTTGTCGAAGGTGAAGATGCCGTTGGTCAGGGGCTGGAGGAAACGGAGCCACCGGGGTTTGGCGGGGTCGTCCTCGGAGTCCTTCTTGATGGGGAAGGCGACGTCCTCGGGGTCGAGCATTTCGCCTTCGGCGAAGGGTCCCGATGGGCTGCGGCGGATGGCGCGGATGACGTCGCCGAGGTGCTCGCGGATGATGACCTGGGAGAGGTCCTCGTGGATCAGGCCGTGCCGGCTGAGGAAGTGGTTGTCGAAGAAGTGGCAGAACGGGCCGTGGCCCACGTCGTGCAGCAGGCCGGTGACCCGCATGTACTCTTCCACGTAGTTGGCGGAAGGGCATTCTTCGCCCAGCACCTTGCGCAGCGAGGGGTACAGGCCGCGGGCGAAGGCGCCGGCCAGGTGCATGGCCCCCAGGCAGTGCTGGAAGCGGCTGTGCTCCGCCGAGGGATAGACCCAGCGGGCGCTCTGAAGCTGGAAGATGTAGCGGAGGCGCTGGAACCAGGGGGAATCGATGAGGTCCTTTTCCGTGACCTCGCCGGCGTTCTGCGGGACCGTGAAAGGGATGTAGCGGTGGATCGGGTCGGCGATGAGGGAGCACCCGGAGTACTCGTCACGCATGGGGCCGCCCTTGGCGCCTCACAGCTCGAAACCTACCTGGGCGGTCCATTGGGACCCCATCTTGCCCAAGTGACTGAGCCGTTCGTCAACCGCGGCGATGGCCTCGCGCTCTTCGTGGCGGTCGGGGTCGAATTTCTCTCCCCGCGCCTCGGCGCGCACGAAGAACTCCCCGGCCTCATGGATGTCGAACTCCTTCAGCACGAAGCCGCTGGCCTGGTACTCGTAGAGCAGTTCCCGTATCCAGTTGACCATCAGGTCGTCGTTGTCCAGCCCTTCCACCTCCAGGGCGACGCTCTCCCGCGCCTCCACCGATTCCGGGTCCACCAGCAGGTCGAACAGCGCCAGCCCGGCGTCCGCGAGAAGCTGAGGCAGCGAGTCGCCGGAGAGCCGGATGCTCAACTCCGACGACCGCCTGATAACCCTGTATTTCTTGTCCTCGTCCGCCATTGTCGTCGTTCCTGCTACCGAAATTAGCCCATATCCGGCCCTGCCCGTCAATCCCTGTTGATCAGCGAGGCCGCGAAGCCGGCGCCGAAGCCGTTGTCGATGTTCACCACCGTCACCCCCGCGGCGCAGGAGTTGAGCATGGCCAGGAGCGCCGACAGGCCGCCGAAGCTGGCGCCGTAGCCGACGCTGGTGGGCACCGCAATGACCGGCCGCCGGACCAGCCCGGCCACCACGCTGGGCAGGGCCCCCTCCATGCCCGCCACCACGATGAGCAGCGCCGCCTCGGTGAGCTGCCGGTGGTGGCCCAGCAGCCGGTGCAGCCCGGCCACCCCCACGTCGTACACCCGCTCCACCCGGTTGCCCATGATCTCGGCGGTGACCGCGGCCTCCTCGGCCACCGGGATGTCCGAGGTGCCGGCGCACACCACCGCGATGGTCCCCTTGCCCTTGACCGGGGCGTCCTTGGGGCGCCAGGTGGCGCACCGGGCCTGGCGGTGGAAGCGGAACCCCCGGAGGCGCGTCTTGAGGGCGTCCACCTTCTCTTCGGACAGCCGGGTGATGAGCACGCTGGCGCCCCGTTTGCGGATGGCCCGGGCTATGGCCGCGATGTCCGGCACTTCCTTGCCTTCCCCAAGGATGACCTCGGGAAACCCCTGCCGCAAGGCCCGGTGATGGTCCACCTTGGCAAACCCCAGGTCCTCGAAGGGGAGGTGCTCCAGCCGCTTCAGGGCTTCGTCGACCGTGACCGCGCCGCGCCGCACGCCTTCCAGCAGTTCTGTCAGCTTCTCTTCGTCCATGGCGGCCTAACCCACCCCCTTGAAGTGGTCGTAGCCAAGGGCCGTGAAGGGCGCGCGCTCCCCCCGCGGGTCCACCAGCGTGACGCCGTGCTTCCGGGGCACGCATTCGCCGATGCGGGTGATGGGGACCCCGGTGCGCCGGGCGACCCGTTCCACCCCCTTGCGCGCGTCGCTCCGGGCGGTGAACAGCAACTCGTAGTCCTCGCCGCCGGCCAGCGCGCAGGCGAGGTCGTCCGGACCGGCGACCCGCCGGAAGGCGGGCGAAAGCGGCACCCGGTCCTGGTACACCACCGCGCCGGCGCCGCTGGCCCGGCAGATGTGCTCCAGGTCCTGGGCCAGCCCGTCGCTCACGTCCATCATCGCCCGGGCCAAGCCTTGCCTGGCCAGCTCCATGCCGGTCTTCACCCGCGCCGTGGGCCGGTGGTGCCTGCTCACGAGGTAGTTGCGGTCCCTGGCCGAGACCGTGCCGCGTGGCTCGGAAAGCGGCGCCCGGCCCGATGCCGAGTCCCCGGTGCGTGGCTCGGAGAGCAGCGCCAGGCCCAGCGCCGAGTCTCCCAGCATGCCGGTGACGTAGATGTCGTCGCCCGCCCGGGCGCCGCTGCGGGTCACCGCGCCGTGGGGCGCGAAGCCGGCCAGGAACACGTCGATGATCACGCGGTCCGCGGCGCAGGTGTCGCCTCCCACCAGCGCCACCCGGTGCTCCGCGGCCGCGGCGTGGATGCCGCGGACCAGCGCGGCCGCCGTTTGCGTGGCGAGGTCGGGCAGCGCCAGCGACAGCAGGAAATACGCCGGCCGCCCGCCCATGGCGGCGATGTCGCTCAGGCTGGCGGTGAGGGACTTGTGTCCGAGGTCGCGCATGGAGATCCAGTCGCGGTTGAAGTGGACGCCTTCGATGAGGAGGTCCGAGGTGAACAGCAGCGAGTCGTCGGGTGTGGAAACCCGGGCGGCGTCGTCGCCGATGCCCAGACGCACGCCGCGCCTGCGCGGGGTCTGCCTTTGTATCAGGTCGATGAACCCGAACTCTCCCAGGTCCCGAAGTCTCATGGGGGTGTGCGTGACGGCGCCTCGCGCTGACGCCGCATTGCTCAGGCGTTGGCGGGCACCGTTCTGTCCCTCGGGGGCTTGGGGCGGGTGCGCCGGGCGGCCTTCTTGGGCTTGGCCGCGGCCCTCGCCTTCGGCGGCTCGGCGGCGTCGCCGGCCGGCTGCTTGTCGCCGAAGGCCGCCGCCAGCACGTCGTTCATGTTGCGCGCCAGGATGAAGTGCAGCTTGTTGCGCAGGGGGCGCGGGATTTCTTCCAGGTCCTTCTGGTTCTGGAACGGGATGGCCACGGTCTCGACCCCGGAGCGGAAAGCCGCCAGGCACTTCTCCTTGAGGCCGCCCACCGGCAGCACCCGGCCCCGGAGCGTGATCTCGCCGGTCATGGCGACGTTGCGGCTCACCGGCCGCCGGGTCAGCGCGGAGATGAGCGCGGTGCCCATGGTGATGCCCGCGGACGGGCCGTCCTTGGGGATGGAGCCCGACGGCACGTGAATGTGGATGTCCTGTTTCTGGTAGAAGTTCTCTTCGAGCCCCAGGTTCTTGGCCTGGGCGCGCGCGTAGCTCACCGCGGCCTGGGCCGATTCCCGCATGACGTCGCCCAACTGGCCCGTCAGCGTGAGGTTGCCGCGGCCCTTGGACAGCGAGGCCTCGACGTGCAGCACCTCGCCGCCGGCGCTGGTCCACGCCAGCCCCGTGGCGACGCCGATCTCGTTCTGCTCCTGGGTCTCGGTCAGGAACCGCGGGGGGCCGAGATACTGCTGCAGGTTCCTGCGGGTGATGCGGGTGCGCGCGGTGCGGCCGTCGGCCACCTTGCGCGCCACCTTGCGGCAGATGGACGCCATCTCCCGTTCGAGGTTCCGTAGACCGGCTTCCCGTGTGTATTGCTCGATGATCCGCAGCACCGCGTCATTGGACACGTCCAGCAGGTCGCCGGAGATGCCCGCCTCCTCCAACTGCCGGGGGATCAGGAACCGCCGCGCGATCTCCAGCTTCTCCTCGTTGGTGTAGCCGGAGAGGTTGATGACCTCCATGCGGTCGCGCAGCGCCGGCGGCACCGTGTCGAGCAGGTTGGCGGTGCAGATGAACAGCACGCTGGAGAGGTCGAACGGGACGTTCAGGTAGTGGTCGCTGAAGGCGTGGTTCTGCTCCGGGTCGAGCACCTCCAGCAGGGCCGCGGACGGGTCGCCGCGGAAGTCGTTGCCGAGCTTGTCCAGCTCGTCGAGCATGAACACGGGGTTGCTGGAGCCGGCCTGCTTCATGCCCTGGATGATGCGGCCGGGCAGGGCGCCCACGTAGGTCCGGCGGTGTCCGCGGATTTCCGCCTCGTCGCGGATGCCGCCCAGCGAGATGCGCACGAAGTTCCGCCCCAGCGCCCGGGCGATGGATTTCCCCAGGGAGGTCTTGCCCACCCCCGGCGGGCCCACGAAGCACAGGATGGGGCCGCGGATCTCCTTCCGCAGCTTGTTCACCGCGAGGTACTCGAGGAAGCGCTCCTTGATCTTCTCCAGGTTGAAGTGGTCCTCGTCCAGGACCCGCTTGGCCTTCTTGAGGTCGAGGTTGTCGTCGGTCCTCACGCTCCAGGGAAGCTCCACCATCCAGTCCAGGTAGGTCCTTACCAGCGAGGACTCCGAGGACTCCGGGTGCATCTGCTCCAGCCGCTTGAGCTGCTTGGCGGCCTCCTTCTTGACCTCCGGCGGCATCCCGGCCTTGTCGATCTGCGACTTGATCTCGTTCACCTCCTCGGTCTTGTCGTCGCCCTCCCCCAGCTCCTGGTGGATCTGCCGGAGCTGCTCCCGCAGGAAGTACTCCCGCTGGGTCTTGCTCATCTCGTCCTTGGCCTGGTTCTGGATGCGCGCCTGCATGGTGGCCAGCTCCAGCTCCCGGGTGAGCAGCTCGTTGACCTTCTGGAGCCGCTCGATGGGCTCGTAGATTTCCAGGATGGCCTGGCTCTCGTCGATCTTGAGGCGCAGGTTGGAAGCCACCAGGTCGGCGAGCACGCCGGGCTCCACCACGTTGTCGGTGACCATCACGATCTCGGGCGGGAGGTTCTTGAGGTTGAGGATCTGCTCGATCTTCTCCTTGACGCTGCGCATGAGCGCCTCGACCTCGACGGAAAGCTCGATGACCTGCGGCTCGAGGACCTTCTCGATCCGCACCTCGAAGTACGGCTCTTCCTTGATCACGGACTCGATGGCGCCCTTGGTGAGCCCCTGCACCAGGACCTTCACGCGTCCGTCGTCGAGCTTCAGCATGCGCAGGATGGTCGCCACCGTGCCCACGCGGTAGAGGTCGCCGGCGGCCGGGGCGTCCTCCGTGGGGTCCTTCTGCACCACGAGGAAGATGTGCCGGTCGCGCGCCAGCGCTTCGTTCACCGCGTTGATGGAGAGTTCCCGCCCCACGAACAGCGGGATCATCATGTAGGGATAGATGACGATGTCCCGGATGGGCAGGAGGGGGATGACGTCGGGGATGTCGGCGACGGGCCGGTCCGCGACGAGCTCCGCGGTGTCCTTGTCCGATACGTCCATGGTTGCCCTCAGTCGAACAGTTCCTTTACCTTCTCGAAGAACCCTTTGGCAATAGGATGGGCTTCCTCCCCGCCCTCCTCGGCAAAATCCTTGAGCAGCTCCTTCTGGCGCGCGCTCAACCGGGTCGGGGTCTCCACCAGGACGCGCACGTGCTCGTCGCCCCGGCGGCCCCCATGCACGTCCCGGATGCCCTTGCCCTTGAGGCGGAAGACCGCGTGCGACTGGGTGCCGGAAGGGACCTTCATCTTGACCTTGCCCTCCAGGGTGGGCACCTCGATCTCGGCCCCGAGGGCGGCGTTGACGAAGCTGATGGGCATCTCGCAGATGACGTCGGTCCCTTCGCGGGCGAAGATGGGGTGGTCCTGGACGATGATGACCACGTACAGGTCGCCGGGCGGGCCGCCGCGGGCGCCGTTCTCCCCCTCGCCGCGCAGCTTGAGCCGCGAGCCCGTGTCCACCCCTGCCGGGATCTTGACGTTGATGGTGTGGAACTTGCGCGTGAGACCGGCGCCGCCGCACGTGGCGCACGGGTGGGCGATCACCCGCCCCTGGCCGCCGCACTGGCTGCAGGTCCGGGACACGGTGAAGAACCCCTGCTGGAAGGCCATCTGCCCCGTGCCCCTGCAGCCGGGGCAGGTCTGCGGCGAGGTGCCCTTCTCGGCGCCCGTGCCCTCGCACTCGTCGCAGGGTCCGTGGCGCGGGATCTTGATTTTCTGCTCGGTGCCGAAGGCGGCGTTCTCGAAGCTGATCTCCAGGTTGTAGCGCAGGTCGTCGCCCCGTTGGGCTCGCGAACGCGCCCGGCCCCTTGCCCCCCCGCCGAAGAACTCGCCGAAGATGTCGCCGAAGATGTCCTCGAAGCCCTGGGAGAAGTCGAAGCCGCCGGCGAACGGTCCGCTTTCGCCGAACGCGGCATGGCCGAACTGGTCGTACCGGGTCCGCTTCTCCGGATCGGAGAGCACCTGGTAGGCTTCGGACAGCTCCTTGAACTTCTCCTCCGCCTGCTTGTCGCCCGGGTTCCGGTCGGGATGGTACTGGAGGGCGAGCTTGCGGTACGCCTTCTTGATCTCGTCCTCGCCGGCGTTGCGGCTCAGGCCGAGGATTTCATAGTAGTCCCGTTTGTCCAAAGTCCAGTCCCGCCGCCCCTACAACTTCGTTTCCTGCTCCTCTTCCTTGACCTCTTCGAAGTCGGCGTCCACCACGTTGTCGTCGGGCTTGCCGCCGTCGGCGCCCGGCGGGGGCTGTTGCGTCGGGTCCTGCTGCGCCTGTTGCTGGGCCTGCTGCTGCGACGCCTTGGCGTACATGGCTTCGGCCAGCTTGTGGGAGGCCTGGTTCAGCTCCTCGGCCGCCGCCCGCATGGCCGCGGCGTCGTCGCCCTCCAGCGCCTTCTTCGCCTTCTCCAGGGCCGCCTCGATGCCCGACTTGACCTCGGCGTCCAGGTCGTCGCCGTACTCCTTGAGCGACTTCTCCGTGGAGTAGACCAGGGAGTCGAGCTGGTTGCGGGCCTCGGCCGCTTCCTTGCGGTTCTTGTCCTCCTCGGCGTGGACCTCGGCGTCCTTCACCATGTTCCTGATCTCTTCCTCGCTCAGGCCGCTGGAGGCGGTGATCTTGATGGACTGCTCCTTGCTGGTGCCGAGATCCTTGGCGGACACGTGCACGATGCCGTTGGCGTCGATGTCGAAGGTGACGTCGATCTGCGGCACGCCGCGCGGGGCCGGCGGAATGCCCTCCAGGTTGAACTGGCCCAGCAGCTTGTTGTACTGGGCCATCTCCCGCTCGCCCTGGTGCACGCTGATGGTCACCGAGGGCTGGTTGTCCGCGGCGGTGGAGAAGACCTGGTTCTTCTTGGTGGGGATGGTGGTGTTGCGCTCGATGAGCTTGGTGAAGACGCCTCCCAGCGTCTCGATGCCCAGGGACAGCGGCGTCACGTCGAGCAGCAGCACGTCCTTCACGTCGCCGGTGAGCACGCCCCCCTGGATGGCGGCGCCGATGGCCACCACCTCGTCGGGGTTGACGCCCTTGTGGGGCTCCTTGCCGAAGATCTTCTTGACCCGCTCCTGCACCGCCGGCATGCGCGTCATGCCGCCCACCAGGATCACCTCGTCGATCTCGCCGGCCGAGAAGCCGGCGTCGGCCAGGGCCTGGCGGCAGGGCGCCTCGGTGCGCTCGATCAGGTCGGCGCACAGGGCCTCCAGCTTCGAGCGGGAGAGCTTGATGCTCATGTGCTTGGGGCCGGTCTGGTCGGCGGTGATGAACGGCAGGTTGATGTCCGTCTCCACCGAGGTGGACAGCTCGCACTTGGCCTTCTCCGCGGCCTCCTTGAGGCGCTGCAGCGCCATCTGGTCGCCGCGCAGGTCGATGCCCTGGTCCTTCTTGAACTCGTCGGCGAGGTAGTCGATGATCCGCTGGTCGAAGTCCTCGCCGCCCAGGAAGGTGTCGCCGTTGGTGGCCTTGACCTCGAAGACGCCGTCGCCCAGCTCCAGGATGGAGATGTCGAAGGTGCCGCCGCCCAGGTCGAACACCGCGATCTTCTCGTCCTTCTTCTTGTCCAGGCCGTAGGCCAGCGAGGCAGCGGTGGGCTCGTTGATGATGCGCTTCACGTCCAGTCCGGCGATGCGCCCGGCGTCCTTGGTGGCCTGCCGCTGGCTGTCGCTGAAATAGGCCGGCGTGGTGATGACCGCCTCGGTCACCGGCTCGCCCAGGTAGTCCTCCGCGGTCTGCTTCATCTTCTGCAGGATGAAGGCGGATATCTCGGGCGGGCTGTAGCTCTTGCCGCGGGACTCCACCCAGGCGTCGCCCTTGTCCGACCGGGCGATCTTGTAGGGCAGCAGCGACAGCGCCTTCTGCACCATGGGGTCGTTGTACACGCGCCCGATCAGGCGCTTGACCGCGAAAACCGTGTTCTGGGGGTTGGTGATGGCCTGCCGCCGCGCGATCTGGCCCATCAGGCGCTCGCCGCTCTCGGAAAACGCCACGACGGAAGGCGTGGTCCGGCTTCCCTCAGCATTGGTCAGGACCTTGGGGTCGCTCCCCTCCATGATCGCTACACAGGAGTTGGTCGTCCCCAGATCGATGCCTATGACCTTTGCCATCTCTACGTCTCCTTGTCCTTCAACTGCGGTCCCGGTGTGAATCTAATCATCGGCCCGGTCGTTTTCAACCGCGGTTCCATCTTTTTCCTGACCGTCTTTTTCCTGTAAAGTCGGGGCCTTAGCCACGCTCACCAGGGACGGCCGCAGCAGCCGGTCGGCCAGGTAGTAGCCCCGGTGGACCTCGTCCACCACCGTGTTGGGCTCGTGCTCGCCGGTCTCCACCTGGGCGAACGCCTCGTGCTTCTCCGGGTCGAAGGGATGTCCCTTGGCCGTGACCTGCGTGACCCCGTGCTTCTGGAGCGCCTCCAGGCACCCCTTGAGCACCAGCCCGATGCCGTCCAGCAACGGCTGCGGGTTGCCGTCCGCCGGCGCGTGCTGGGCCGCCCGCTCCAGGTCGTCGATCACCGGCAGCAGATCCCGCACCAGCGACTCGTTGGCGTACCGGATAGCGTCCTGTTTCTCGCGGGTTACGCGCTTCTTGTAGTTCTCGGTCTCGGCCGCCTCGCGCAGGTAGAGGTCGTGGTTGCGCCGCGCCTCCTCCCGCGCGGCCTCCAGCTCCGCCGCAAGCCGCTCGATCTCCGAGGGCTCCTCGGCTTCTCCGGCGGCAGGGTCGGCGTCGGCCGGGGTGGCCGTTTCTTCGCTTTCCGCTGCCGCTTCGGCCTGATCTCTGCTCTCTTCGCCCATGATGCTGTCTGTCTCCGGAGTCCTTTCCGTGGTCGCGGGCGAAAAACAGCCCCCCGCCCGGCAATGGCCGACAGAAGTTAATCACCGTCCGGCACCTTGTCAAGGTAGCCGGAACAGACGGGTGCACAACGGCAAGTTGTGCGGGAATCGACGTTTCCTCGCGACTTTTGCGGCTCCTTGGTGTATACGTTACGGATATCGGCGATTGCGCGGCGGGACCGGGCGGGAGATCATCAGGCCGGGGGGACGCCGTTCATGTCGGGGGGTACTGAGTGCCGGCGATACGGTCGAGCCCGGCCATCGTGCTGCGATCCTGGGCCTACGGCGAATCGGACAAGATCGTCTCTTTTCTGACGCGGGATTTCGGCAAGATCAGGGGCATCGCCAAGGGGGCCAAGCGCTCCCGCAAGCGGTTCCTGAACGTCCTGGAGCCTTTCACGCTCGTCCAGTTGCGTTTCCATCAGCGTTCCAACAGCGCGCTGGCCTTCGTCCACGCCTGCGACTGGGTGTACGTGTTCCGGGAAATCACCCGGACCCTGGCCAAGATCGCGCATGCCTCCTACCTCGTTGAGATCACCGATGAGCTGACGCGGGACGGCGACGACAGCCTGTCGCTGTTCGACCACCTGCTTGACGGGTTGCGGTTCCTGGAAAGGAACGAGGCCTCGACGGAGTTCCTCACGGCGTTCGAGTTGACGCTGTTGCGGCTGGCCGGGTTTCAGCCCACCCTGGAGCACTGCCAGCGTTGCGGGGCCACGCCCGCGTCCGGTCACGCGAACGGCAACGGCCGTTGGGGGTTCAGTCCGCGGGACGGCGGCGTGCTGTGCCGGAACTGTTACGGCTTTCGCAAGGAGGCGGTGCCCCTTTCGTCCGAGGGGCTGGGCGTCCTGGTCTACTTTCAGCGGCGCGGCTGGGTGGACGGGGAGACGCCGGCCTTCTCCGGGCCGGCCCTCAGGGAGGCCCGCGACATCCTGCCCTTGTTTATCCAGTACCAGATTAGTAAGAAGCTCAAGTCCGTAGCGTTCCTGGACGGTTCGTTCCGCTAAGAATCCGGCCGAGTAGTCGAAGGACGCGTATTCCGACAGACAGGAGAACCACAGCACCCATGAACCAACACGCGACGATGGAGAAGGTCGTCAACCTCTGCAAGCGGAGAGGGTTCATCTTTCCGTCCAGCGAGATTTACGGAGGGATCGGCAGCACCTGGGACTACGGGCCCGTGGGCGTGGAGCTGAAGCGCAACGTCAAGGAGGCGTGGTGGAAGGCGGTGGTGACCGGACGCAACGACACCGTGGGCCTGGACGCCTCGATCCTGATGCACCCGCGGGTGTGGGAGGCGTCGGGCCACGTGGCCGGCTTTTCCGACCCGCTGGTGGAGTGCAAGGTGTGCCACCACCGTTTCCGCGAGGATTTCCTGGAGGAAGCGGGCAAGTGCCCGGACTGCGGCGGCGAGGTCACCGGGGCGCGGCAGTTCAACCTCATGTTCAAGACCTTCATGGGGCCGGTGGAGGACACCGCCAGCACGGTGTTCCTGCGGCCCGAGACCGCCCAGGGCATCTTCGTCAACTTCACCAACGTCCTCGACACCGCGCGCCAGAAGATCCCCTTCGGCATCGCCCAGATCGGCAAGAGCTTCCGCAACGAGATCACCCCGGGCAACTTCATCTTCCGCACCCGCGAGTTCGAGCAGATGGAGATCGAGTACTTCGTCAAGCCGGGCGAGGACGAAGAGGCGTTCCAGTCCTGGCAGGATGCGCGCATGCAGTGGTACGTGGACAACGGCATCCGCGCCGAAAACCTGCGCCTCCGCCCCCACGGCAGCGACGAGCTGGCCCACTACGCCAAGGCCTGCGTGGACGTGGAGTACGAGTTCCCCTTCGGCTGGTCGGAGCTGGAAGGCATCGCCAACCGCAGCGACTTCGACCTGAAGCAGCACATGGAGTACAGCGGCAAGGACATGACGTACTTCGACGAGGTCACCCGCAGCCGCTACGTCCCCTACGTCATCGAGCCCTCCGCGGGCGTGGACCGGCCGCTGCTGGCGTTCCTGGTGGACGCCTACGACGAGGAGGAGGTGGCGGGCGAGCGCCGGGCCGTGCTGCGGCTCGACCCGCGCCTGGCGCCGTTCAAGGCCGGCGTCTACCCGCTGCTCAGGAAGGACGGACAGCCGGAACGGGCCCAGGAGATCCGCGACATCCTGAAGGAGCACTTCCCCGTGGTCTACGACCAGGCCGGCTCCATCGGCCGGCGCTACCGGCGTCAGGACGAGATCGGCACCCCCTTCGGCGTCACCGTGGACCACGAGACCATGACGGACCAGACCGTGACCCTGCGCGACCGCGACGCCATGACCCAGGTGAGGATTCCGGTGGACCGGCTGGTGGAGGAAATCCGCCGCCGCATCGACCCGCGCACGAGGGACCGTTGATGGCCCGCCACGTCTTCTCGTTCGGCGCGGGAAAGGCCACGGGCCGGGCCTCCATGCGCGAGGTCCTGGGCGGCAAGGGCGCGGGCCTCCACGAGATGACCCGCATGGGCGTCCCGGTGCCGCCGGGGTTCACCATCTCCACCGCGGTCTGCACCCATTACTACGAGAACGGCGGACGCTACCCCGAGGGCCTCGACCGCGAGGTCGCCGCCGCCATGGCCCGGGTGGAGAAGATCATGGGCCGCCGCTTCGGCGACGGCGGCAACCCGCTGCTGGTGTCGGTGCGTTCGGGCGCGCGCGAGTCCATGCCCGGGATGATGGACACGGTGCTGAACCTGGGCCTCAACGACGACACCGTGGCCGGCATGATCCGGCGCACCGGCAACCCGCGCTTCGTCTACGACTCCTACCGCCGCTTCGTGCAGATGTACGGCGACGTGGTGCTGGGCATGAAGCCCGACAAGGCCGACCAGCACGACGTGTTCGAGGCGCTGCTGGAGCGCAGGAAGGCCGCCCGGGGCGTCACCGACGACACCGGCCTCACGGCCGAGGACCTGCGGGACCTGGTGGCCGAGTTCAAGGACGAGGTGCGGCGGCAGCGCGGCGCGCCCTTCCCCGAGGACCCGTCCGAGCAGCTCTGGGGCGCCATCGGCGCGGTGTTCGGGTCGTGGAACAACGACCGCGCCGCGGCCTACCGCAAGATGTACGGCATCCCCGACGACTGGGGGACCGCGGTCAACGTCCAGACCATGGTCTTCGGCAACATGGGCGACACCTCCGGCACCGGCGTCGCCTTCACCCGCGACCCGGCGTCGGGCGAGCGGCGCTTCTACGGCGAGTTCCTGATGAACGCCCAGGGCGAGGACGTGGTGGCCGGCATCCGCACGCCGCAGCCCATCAGCGCGCTGGCCAAGGTGCAGCGCGACGCCTACCGCGAGCTGCAGCGCATCGGCGGCGTCCTGGAGGAGCGCTACCGCGACATGCAGGACCTGGAGTTCACCATCGAGGACGGCCGGCTCTGGCTGCTGCAGACCCGCACCGGCAAGCGCACCGGCTTTGCCGCGGTGCGCATCGCGGTGGACATGGCCGACGCCGGCGTCATCACCCGCGAGGAGGCGCTGCAGCGCATCGAGCCCGACCACCTCAGCCAGGTCCTGCGCCCGGTCTTCGACCAGGCCGCCAAGGCCGCGGCCCACGCGGCCGGCCGGGTGCTGGCGCGCGGGCTGCCGGCGGGTCCGGGCGCGGCCACGGGCAGGATCGTGTTCCACGCCACCGACGCCGAGGCGCGCCGCGCCCGGGGGGAGAACGTCATCCTGTGCCGGGTGGAGACCAGCCCGGAGGACATCCGCGGCATCGAGGCGGCCGAAGGCATCCTCACGGCGCGGGGCGGCATGACCTCCCACGCGGCGCTGGTGGCGCGGCAGCTCGGCACCGTGTGCGTGGTGGGCTGCGACGCGCTGAGCGTGGACTACCGCGCCGGCGAAGCCCGCATCGGCGACACCGTGCTCAAGGAAGGGGACTGGCTGTCCCTGGACGGCAGCACTGGAGAGGTGATCCGGGACGAACTCCTCACCCACCCTTCCGACGTGCTGCGGGTGCTGCTCGACCGCAACAGCGAAGCCGCCGGCTCGCCCGCCTACCGGCGCTTCGCCAGGCTCATGCGCTGGGTGGACCAGACCCGCCGGCTCGGCGTCAAGACCAACGCCGACCTGCCCGAGCAGGCGCGCATCAGCCGGGACTTCGGTGCCGAGGGTATCGGCCTGTGCCGCACCGAGCACATGTTCTTCGAGGAGCAGCGCATCCATACGGTCCGGGAGATGATCCTGGCCGACGACGAGGAGGGGCGGCGCAAGGCCCTGGACAAGCTCCTGCCCATGCAGCAGGGCGACTTCAAGGCGATCCTGGGCATCATGGACAAGCTGCCCGTGACCATCCGCCTGCTGGACCCGCCGCTGCACGAGTTCCTGCCCCACACCAGAGCCGACGTCGCCGCGCTGGCCAAGGTCCTCTCCATCCGCCCCAAGACCGTGCGCGAGAAGGTGGAAGCGCTCAGGGAAGCCAACCCCATGCTCGGGCATCGCGGCTGCCGGCTGGCCATCTCGTTCCCGGAGATCACCGAGATGCAGACCCAGGCCATCTTCCGGGCGGCGTGCGAGCTGCGCAAGGAGGGCAGGGACCCGCGCCCGGAGGTGATGATTCCCCTGGTGGGCAGCCTGGAGGAGTTCCGCGCCCAGCGGGAGATCGTCGAGCGCGTGGCCGGGGACACCATGAAGCGGTACGGGGTCAAGGTGCGCTACGCCGTCGGCACCATGATCGAGCTGCCGCGGGCCTGCCTGGTGGCCGACCAGATCGCCCGGGAGGCGCAGTTCTTCTCCTTCGGCACCAACGACCTGACCCAGACCTGCCTGGGCCTGTCCCGGGACGACGCCGGCCGGTTCCTGCCCCGCTACGTGGCCCAGGGCCTGCTGCCCGAGGACCCGTTCGTGACCATCGACGAACCCGGGGTGGGCGCGTTGATGGCGCTGGGCGTCGAGAAGGGCCGCCGCACCCGCGAGGACCTCGACGTGGGCATCTGCGGCGAGCACGGCGGCGACCCCAAGTCGGTGGTCTTCTGCCACGACCTCGGCCTCGACTACGTAAGCTGTTCCCCCTACCGCGTCCCCATCGCCAAGCTCGCCGCCGCCCAGGCCGCGCTACGGTCCGCTTCCAGGTAAGTTCGATCCCCACGACCGTCCCCTACAGATTTCCGCTATAGGTTTGCGCGCAGACGCCGATTAACCATTTCAGGGGAATTCGCGTCGGAGCAAGCCTATGGAGTGGTCCCTGGGAGACTTGATGGTGCGCGCGGGCGTCGTCACGCGCGAGGAGCGGGAGAGCGCCGCGGCGATGCAGCGCCGGACCGGCGTGAACCCGCTGGCGGCGCTGGTCCGGGACGGGGCCGTGGACGAGAACCGCCTCATGGATTTCGTGGCCGGGCGGTTCGGCCTCCAGGAGACCAAGCCGGACGAGGCCGAGCCGGACGACGCCGCGCTCGCGCTGTTGCCGGCGTCCCTCATGCGGAAACACCACGTGGTCCCCCTGTCCCGCGCGGACTCGGCGCTCGACGTGGCCATGAGCGACCCCGCCGACCTCGCGGCCGTGAACGAGATCCGGTTCCTGACGGGTTGCCACGTAAGGGCGGTGCTGGTGCGCCCGTCCGTCATCCAGCAGATTCTCGACCGCCGTCTCGACTCCGCCGGCCGGGCGGTTTCGCGAAAGGAGGCCGAGGAGGCGCCGGTGGTGGCGCTGGTGGATTCGCTGATGCAGGACGCGGTGGCGCGCGGGGCCAGCGACATCCACGTCGAGCCGTATGACGAGAGCGTCCGCGTGCGCTTCAGGATCGACGGCATCCTCCAGGAGGTGATGACGCCGCCCGACGAGATGAGGCTGGCCCTGACCTCCCGCATCAAGGTGATGGCCGGCCTCGACATCGCCGAGCACCGCCTGCCCCAGGACGGCCGGCTGAGGCTGGACGCCGCCGGCGGCGAGGTGGACGTGCGGGTTTCCGTATTGCCGACGCGTTTCGGGGAGAAGGCGGTGCTGCGCCTGCTGCAGCGGTCCGACTTGGTGACCGGCCTCGACCGGCTGGGCCTGGAAGGCGGCGACCGGCAACGTTTCACCGAGGCCATGAGCAAGCCCGCCGGCATGATCCTGCTCACCGGCCCCACCGGCAGCGGCAAGTCCACCACCCTCTACGGCATGTTGTCGGAGCTGAACCAGCCGGGAGTGAACATCTCCACCGCGGAAGACCCGGTGGAGTACCATCTCGCCGGCATCAACCAGGTGCAGACCCACGGGGAGATCGGCCTGACGTTCGCCGCCTGCCTGAGGGCGTTCCTGCGCCAGGACCCCGACATCATCATGGTGGGGGAGATACGGGACGCCGAAACCGCCCGCATCGCCGTCAACGCCGCGCTGACCGGCCACCTGGTGCTGACCACCCTCCATACCAACGACGCTCCTTCCAGCGTCCACCGCCTGCTCGACATGGGCGTGGAGCCCTACCTGATCGTGTCGGCCGTCACCATGGTGGCGGCCCAGCGGCTGCTGCGCCGGGTGTGCGAGGCGTGCAAGGCGCGGGCGGCGCTGCAACCCGCGGCGGCGGGGCGCCGGGTGGAGGAGGTGCGCGACGTCGAAAACTTTCGCGGCGCCGGCTGTCCGGAATGCCAACACACGGGTTACCGCGGGCGCGTGGCCGTCTACGAGGTCATGACCCTGACCGACGATCTGCGGAGGATGATCCTGCGCGGCGGTTCCGCGGCCGATCTCAAGGCCGCGGCCATGGAGAAGGGCATGCGCACCCTGCGCCAGGCGGCGGTCCGCAAGGTCCGGCAGGGGGTCACCACCGTCGAGGAGGCGCTGCGGGTGACGGAGCCGGACCCCGAGGGCGCCCGCAGCCGCGGATGAAGGAGTGAGCCCATGGCGCTCTACCGTTGGAAGGGAAGGAACCGCGAGGGCCGGCTCCTGCGGGGGGAGATGGAGGCGGCGGACCCGGCCGCGGTCGCGGCCGAGCTTCGCCGGCGCCGGATACGGCCGCTCCGCTCCGCCATCCGGGAGAAAGGGCCGGGACTCCGGCGGGAGATCACCCTCCCGGGACTCGCGCCCAGGGTCGGCGCCGACGACGTCGTCATGCTGACGCGGAACTTCGGCGTCATGATCGAAGCCGGCGTGCCCATCGTCGAATGCCTGCGGGTGCTCGCCGACCAGACCGGCAACGGCGTGGTCCGCAAGGCGCTTCAGGCGGTGCGGTCCGACGTGTCCAACGGCATGACCCTGACCGCGGCCATGTCCAGGCACCCCAGGCTGTTCGACGACCTGTTCGTCCGCATGGTGGCCGCCGGCGAGCACGGCGGCGTCCTCGCCGAGGTCCTCGCCCGGCTGGCGGTCTTCATCGAGCGTTCCGCCCGGCTCAAACGGAAGGTCAAGACCGCCATGCTGTACCCCGCGGCCATCGTCATCGTGGCGACGGTGGTGGTGTCCGTGCTGCTCCTTCACGTGATTCCCGTGTTCGCCGAAGTCTACCGGGGCATGGGGCAGGTCCTGCCCCCGTTGACGGAGATCACCATCGCGCTGAGCCGCTGGTTGTATGACTACTTCCTGATTCTCGTCCTGGTCCTTTCGGCGGTTCCCGCGGCGATTCACCTGGCTTGCCGCACGGACCGGGGTCTGCGTTCGGTGCATCGATGGCTGCTGCGGGTTCCGCTCGTCGGGGACCTGCTGCGCAAGTCGGCCATCGCCCGTTTCAGCCAGAACACCGGGCTGCTGCTCCAGTCCGGCGTGGTGCTGCTGGACAGCCTGACCGTCACCGCGGGGACCACCGGCAACAAGGTCCTGGAGCAGGCGATCCTGGAGGCCCGGGACGGCCTGCAGCGGGGGGTGACGCTGGCGGAGCTGCTCACGGCCAGCGGCCTGTTCCCGGCGATGGTCTGCCACATGGTGGCCGTGGGGGAAAGCGTCGGCGCCCTCGATGCCATGCTCAACCGGGTAGCGGCGTTCTACGAGGAGGAGGTGGACCGCGCGGTGGTGCGGCTGACCACGCTGATGGAGCCGGTGCTGATGATCGTCCTGGGAGTGGTGATCGGAGGCATCGTCATCTCCATGTACCTGCCGATCTTTCAGATCGGCAGCATGGCGCCATAGGAGTCACGGATGAAAAAGGTCGGCGCAACGCAGGGCATCGTGGACGGCTCCATTGGAGAGCGCGCCGCGGAGGCACGGCCGAGAAACCGCCGGGGGCCGCGCGGGTTTACCCTGATCGAGCTGCTCGTGGTCATCGCCATCATCGGCATCCTGGCGGCGGTGGCCATCCCGCAGTTCGGCTCCTACCGGCGCAAGGGCTTCGACGCGGACGCCCAGGCCAACGTCAAGAACATGGCCCTCGCGCAGGAGGCCTATTTCCTGGAAAACAACACCTACACGACCAAGACCACGGACCTGACGACCTACGGCTACGCGCAAAGCGCCAACGTGACGCCGTCGGTTACCACCGGCACCGCCACCACCTTCGTCGTGAAGGCCACGGTCGTCGATGGCTGCGGTTCCGGCACCGGAGTCGCCACCTACGACCGCGACACCGGCCAGATCACCCTGGTGAAATGCGGGCCGTAGACGTTGGTTTCAGGACAGGCATGGTTGGAGTCGTTGCCACCGGCCTTATTCCCGAACCGTGAGCCGACAACGGCCTGCCCGGCCGACAACCAGCTCGGCGATCCTCGATAGAAGCGGTTCATCGAGTCCGGCATGCATCAGTTCCTTGGCGACTTCCTCTGCATGGGACTCGACGGCTTCGCTGATCTCGATGATCCGGCGGCGAATCAGGGGCAGGCCGAGGGTTGTGTTGGCTGCGAACGCCGCCCAGCCTTTGTCGTCCATTTCGCCGAGGGTCGAGCGTTTGCCCACCTTCATCGCCATCCGGGTTGAAAGTTCGGGATAGGCGGCCGTCGCCAGAAGGTCGTAGAATGGCGCAAGGCGTGGTCCGCCTTCGTCGTACAGGATCGAAAAGTTTTTGCCGTGGGCGTCGGCGTTTCCCACGATCAGATTAAAGATGACGGCGTCGAGCAGCTTCAGGACTTCCACAGCGGGCCGTAACGACACCCGGCGGACCAGCGCGAAGCAATCCTTGAGGGTTGGGCCTCCTTCGGATGCGTATTTCCGTTCCGGGTTTATCCCCAGCGCTTGGCAGAAGTCTTCCTGGTGGATGCGGTGCGCGCGGCCGTCGGCGTCAACCGACCGGTCGTAGCGCGCCACCAGAAGAAACCGGCGGTCCCGTACCGCTCGGGGTTCCACTGGGGCGACATCGAGCCCTGCCGCTGCTGCGAGACGCATGACAAAGCCTTCGTTCTCGGTGGTTCCAGGAAAACGCGCGATCGATGGCTTGAGGATGTGGGTTGTGGGTTGCCCCGAGGAGGGCAACGCCACCTTCCCTTCAACCAGGACCACCGGGACCTTCGACTGGGAACCGGCCAGGGAAAGCCGCATACCATCTTCACCGGCCAGTAACGGACGCGTCGGCAGAGAATCCAGCACGCGGATGAGGCCAGCTTCGTCGAGTGACTTCGGCGGCCGCCCGGTATTGGGAGCCGCAGGCGACTCGCCGGGTGGCAGCAGTTGCAACGCGCCGGCGACGTCGCCGCCGAGCTTGTCGAGGAGGGCGAAATCGTTGCCACGGGAAACGCCGAGCGCCTGAGCCACGGCCTGCCGCTGGCCTTCTTCGGGCAAGAGGCCGCCGAAGAACGGACGGCATTCACGGCGGGAATATGGTTCGGCGCGCTTGGGTAGCGACGCCGACAGAGCCGGCGCGTCTTCACTTTGAAGCCAGCCGGCGGCGTAGACGAAGCCAAGCTCGCCATGGCGATCTTGAGTGAGCCGGCCGACAAGCCGGCGGTCCCACCAGACGTCGAGGGACGGGCTCACGGGGATCCCCTTCCCTTTGCCACGGGTGGCGGCACGATGTCGAACGTACACCCCAGCGCCTCCAGGACCTGGAGCGCCTTGCCGATCTGCGCGGTGGGCTTTCCGGCCTCGAGATCGACGATGAAGCGCAGACCGACGCCGGCGGCGCCCGCAAGCTCATACTGTCGCAGACCCGCAGCCTTGCGGGCAGTGCGGACGACGTCGCCGACCTCTGCGGGTGTGAGTGTTCGAGTCGGCATGAGATTTACCGATCGGGAATGTTAAACGAATCCCGACGGAAGTGCAACTGTAATTTACCGATCGGGAACTTGATGGCTCGAATGCCCTGTGGGCAGCCAGAATTTCCCGGACGGTAATTTTCGTAGCAGGCCCGTGCCGCCTACTCGGACGGCGATTCGGGTTCCGGCGTGGGCTGGGGTGTGGGGAGGGGCTCCTTGTCTTCCTTGATGAAGTCGAAGAGCATTCGGGGGACGGCGTTGCAGCTTATGCAGCGGGGCGTTTCCGGCTGCCTGCCGTCCGGGTAGATCATGTTCTTGAGGTAGAAGGGCTTCTCGGTGCCGACGTAGCCGTCGTAGTAGAACGCCAGCTTGCCGCACTCGCTGCATTGCAGGTACTTCGCCATTTCCGGTCTTTCCGCGTTTCGCGGGCGTTCGCCCTGAAGGCTCATGCCTCGAAGGTCGCCGTGATCTCCTGGTGTCCGTCTCCCTCTGTATAGCTTTCCTCGCGGTAGAGTCCAAGGGCCTTCATCACCGGGGTGTCGTGGATGGCGAACAGGATGGACTCGCCGTCGGTGTCGTTGGCGTGCTCGTGCCAAGCCCAGGGCGGCACCACGAAGAAGTCGCCCTGCTCCCAGTCGAACCGCTCGCCGTTGACCACCGAGTAGCCCTTGCCACTGAAGGCCAGGTAGACCGAGCTGTGCACCTGCCGGTGGGCCTGCGTGCGGACGCCGGGCCGCACCATCTGGATGGTGCAGCTCATGGTGGGCAGCACCGGCCCCCCGGTGCTCGGGTTCAGGTACTCGAAGCAGACGTCGTCATGGGGGCTCGCCGGCCCCTCGCCGATGCGTTGCAGGGCGTCATAGGTGGGCTCCCACTTGAAGTTCAGCAGCGGCGAGCGGTTCTCCGGCGGTTTCTCCCAGGTGGGGCGGAGGTGCGTCACGCCGAACTTCCGCTCCGACTCGTTCACGTCGGTGATGGGGAAGCGGTGGTCCGGGTACATCTCGAAGAAGGTCGCGTCGAGATCCCCCACCAGCGGCAGGTCCAGCCCGTCCATCCAGATCATGGGCTCGTCCGACTCACAGCCGTGGTCGTGCCAGTCCCAGCTCGGCGTCAGCACCAAGTCGCCCCGGCCCATGACGCACTTGTCGCCGTTCAGGTTGGTGTAGGTGCGGTCGCCCTCGATGATGAAGCGGATGGCCGACGGCGAATGCCGGTGACACGGCGCGATCTCTCCCGGCTTGACGATCTGCACCGCGGCCCACAGGGTACGAGTGGCCGCGTGCTTGCCGCCCAGTCCCGGGTTCACCAGCCCCAGCACGCGCCGCTCGCCGCCGCGCTCGATGGGCACCAGGTCACCCGCTTGGTGCGCCAGCCGGCGCAGGTCCTCCCAACGCCACAGGTGCGCCTTCACCGGCGACCGCGGCTCAGCCGGCAAGGCGTCCTGGGTGATGTTCCACAGCGGCACCAAGTGCTTCTCGTCCACTTCCCGGTAGAATGCTTCGGCTTCCGTGTTCGTGGTCATTGGGATACCTCCCGCCGTGCACCGGCGCCTGGGGCGACCCGCGGTCGCCCCAAAATTCGACTACCCGGACAGGCTCCTAGGCGTCCCCGGCCGACCCCTGCAGTGACAGCCTCAGCCCCGGTCTCCGGATGAAAACGTGGTTGGCCTTCTGCCCCTGGAGGTTCCGGAGGAGCCCCACGACGCCGTTGCCGGTGTAGGGCGTCGCCGGGCCGGCTTCGCGCATGGCGTTGAACTCTTCCTTGGTGACGAGCCAGCGCAGCAGCAGGTCGTCGTCCGAGAGGCCGGGCTCGAAGCCCTTGCGGATCTCGGCGATGGACGGCTGCGGCGGCTCCCACTTGGCCAGCTCACGGGCGCGCGGCCGGTCCAGGATCCTGTCCTTGACCTCCGGGTCCATCAGCCGGCTGCCTTCTTCGCCCCACAGCCCCAGGGCGTAGAGGATGCTCTGGTCGGTGACCTGGGCGTAGCGTTCGCCGACGATCACGTTGATGGCCGCCTGGCTGCCCACGAACTGGGACAGCGGCGTCACCATGATGGGGTAGGCGAACTCCTCCCGCACGCGGCCACACTCCTCCAGCGCCTCGTGGAACTTGTGGCCGAGGCCCACCTTCTCCAGTTGGTGGCGCAGGTTGGAATACATGCCGCCGGGCACCTGGTGGAGGTACTGCCCGTAGTCGTACTCCACCGGGCGGCCCGGCGGCAGGCCTTCCTGCTCGGCGATGCGGGTGAAGTGCTCCGACACCGCCTGCATGGACTCCTCGTCCACCGTGGTGGTGTGGCCCAGCGCCCGGGCGTTGGCCGCCACGTTGAACAGCGACGGGTTGGACGAGCCGTTGGCCAGCGGCGGGATGGCGGTGTTGACGATGGTGATGCCAAGCTTGATGGCCTCCACGCAGCACAGCGGCCCCAGGCCGGTGGTGCAGTGGGTGTGGAACTCCACCGGCGCGCCGTTGACGTTCTCCAGCACCAGCGGCACCAGCGTGCGCACCCGGTCCGGGGTGATGAGGCCGCCGGGGTCCTTCAGGCAGATGCGCGGCACGTCCAGGGCCGCCGCCTGGCGCACCCGCTCGACGTAGTATTCGTCGGTATGCTTGGGCGACACCGAGTAGATCAGGTTGATGATGGGCTCGAGCCCGGCTTCCCTCACCGTCTGCACCTTCTGCTTCCACCCCTCCGGATCGTTCCACTCGTCCGATATCCGGGCCTGGGACATGCCGTTGGCGCGCATGCGCTCCAGGTAGAGCTGGTACAGGGAATAGGGCGTCACCTCGAAGGCGTTGAACCGCCCAGAGGTCATGCGCAGCGGGGTGTTGGGCATCTTCTCCTTCACCCGCCGGATGCGCTCGAAGGGGTCTTCCTTGAGGTCCCGGACGCACTTCTTGAGGAAGATGCTGGACATCAACTCGGCGGCGTCGAAGCCCGCCCGGTCCATGCGCTCGGCAACCGGCAGCATCATGCCGGTGCGCATGCGCGTGGCCCACAGGCTCATCTGTCCGTCCCGCAACGTCGTGTCGACGAAATGGATCTCGCTCATGGGCACCACCCTAGCACAACGCCCCCCTTCACGTCATTCCGGGCTTCGTCGTTGCCATTTCCCAACGAATCGTGCATTTAGGCGTTGAGCCTGCCTACGGGCTCGCTAGCGAAAGGAGAATCGCGATGGCGACAGGCAACGGATTCGGCACGGCCAGCAAGATCAGGCAGGTGAGCCGCATGGACCTGCCCGGCGGCGGCAAGATCGAGGTGGACAACGGCTTCGCCTACGTGGGGCACATGGACCCGCCTCACGGCACTTCCGTCATCGACGTGCGCGATCCGAAGAATCCCAGGCTCGTGGCCCAGCTCGACGTGCCCCCCGGCATCCATTCCCACAAGGCCGCGGTGAGCGACGGCGTGATGATCGTCAACTACGAACGGTACGAGAACAACCAGGACGCGCAAGGAGGCCTCAAGATCTTCGACGTGTCGGATCCGGCTAGGCCGCGGGAGACCGCGTTCTTCAAGGCGTCGGCCAAGGGCGTCCACCGTTTCACCTTCGATGGCCGCTACGCCTACTTCTCCCCGGTCCCGGAAGGATACGTCGGCAACATCTGCATGATCCTGGACCTGGCGGACCCGGCCAACCCGCAGGAGGTGGGCCGCTGGTGGATGCCGGGTCAGTGGGTCGCCGGCGGCGAGGAGCCGACTTGGCCGGGCACCATGCACCGCTGCCACCATCCCATCCGGCGGGGCGACCGCCTGTACGTGAGCTACTGGCACGGCGGCTTCGTGATCCTCGACATCTCCGACATGAGCAAGCCCGCGCTGGTGAGCCACTTCGACACGAGTCCTCCCTATCCGTCGCCCACGCACACGACCCTGCCCATGCCCGAGAAGCTCATGGGCCGGGAGGTGCTCGTGGTGGTGGACGAGGAAGCCCAGAAGGCGGCCCCGCTGCCCTACGCCTTCATGTGGGTGGTGGACATCTCCGACGAGAAACACCCGGTGCCCATCTCCACGTTCATGCCGGACCTCGACGGCGAGCCCGCCGACCGCTACGGCGCGCACCAGCCCGCGGAGCAGGTCTACGGCAACGTGCTCTACGTCACTTGGTTCAGCGGCGGCCTGCGCGCGGTGGACGTGTCCAACCCCTACCAACCCAGGGAGGTGGGCTACTACGTGCCCGAGCCCGGCAAGGGGCAGAACGCCGTCCAGAGCAACGACGTCTTCCACGACGAGAACGGGCTGCTCTACCTCATCGACCGGCTCGACGGGCTGGAGATCCTGGAGCCCCAGGTGTAGACAGGGCGCCAGACGACACGGGAATGAAGCTGCTTCCCGTTCGTTCTGAGCGTAGCGGAGCGAAGTCGAAGGACGCTCTCGGGACGACCGCAATCTGATCAGAGTTTCTCCAGGTTTTCCGCATGACCGAACGCGAGACTGAGCGCGGCAGCGAACGCGAGCCGCGTGCGGCGCTGGCCCACCTCCGGGTCGTGGAACTGGGCGACGTGCCCGCGGCCTACGCGGGCCGGCTGCTGGCCGATCTCGGCGCCGACGTCATCAAGGTGGAGCCGCCGGAGGGGGCCCCTGAGCGCCGCCTCCCGCCCTTCGCCGGCGGCGCGGAGGACCTTGAGCGCAGCCTCACCTCCATCCACGCCAACACCAACAAGCGCAGCCTGGTGCTGGACCTCTCGGCCGAAGGCGACCGGGACGTCTTCACGAAGCTGCTGCTGTCCGCGGACGTGTTCGTCGAAGCCACCCCGCTGGGCCGCCTGGAGTCCTGGGGCTTCACCGACGCGTGGCTCCAGGAGAGCTGCCCCGCGCTGGTGACGGTGTCCATGACCCCCTTCGGCCGCACCGGCCCCTACCGCCACTACAAGACCAGCGACGCCATCACCAACGGCGCCGGCGGCTTTCTCTACGGCCAGGGAGACGACCAGCGCGGGCCGTGCACCGCGCCGTCGCACTCGGCCTACCAGGTGGCCGGTTGCGTGGCCGCGACCCTGGCGGTGGCCGGGGTGCGGCACCGGCGGCGTAGCGGCACCGGCCAGCGCATCGACGTCTCGCTCCAGGAGGCGCTGACCTTCACCAACAGCAGTTCCATCGCCCGCTACACCCTGGAGAACCGCATGGGGCGCCGGCCCGGGGCCAGGACCTACGGCGGCTCGGTCACCAACATCTACCGCTGCAAGGACGGCCGCTACGTCCACTTCACCGCCAACCTGCCCCACATGTGGCGCGAGTTCACTCAGAACTGGATGACGGGGACGGTCCTGTCCGAGCCGCAATGGGAGGACATGGCCTACCGCGACGCCCGGAGCGACGAAGCCTCCGCGGTGGCGGCGGAGTTCATCAGCGGCTTCACCGCGGACGAGTTCGTGGCCGAGGCCCAGCGCCGCCACCTCTCCGCCGCCCCGCTCAACACCGTGGGCGAGTTCGTGGAGGGCGAGCAACTGGCCGCGCGCTGCTGGCTCCAGGAGATCGAGCACCCGGTCATCGGCCGCTACCGCGCACCGGGCTTCCCCATGCGCCTGTCCCGCACCCCCATGCGGGTGCGCCGTCCGGCGCCGTTGCTGGACCAGCACCGCGAGGAGGTGCTGGCCGAGCTGGAGCAGGGCAGGGAAACCCGGGCTGCCGTGCGAAATGCGGAGGGCGATCTCTCCGTTCGCCCTGAGCCCTTCGACAAGGCTCAGGACAGGCGTAGCGAGGCGCAGCCGAGCGAAGTCGAAGGGCGTCCCTCCGCAGCAACTTGGCAGGCTGCGCCCACCGACGGCATGCTCTCCGGGCTCCGCATGGCGGACCTGACGCAGCAGTTCGCCGGCCCCCTGGGCACCGAGATCCTGGGCTACTACGGCGTGGAGGTGCTCAAGATCGAGTCCAACACCGTGGCCGCCCGGGGCCGGGGCGCCGCCATCCACGCCGACATGAACCGGGCCAAGCTGGGCGTCACCCTGAACCTGCGCCATGACCAGGGCAAGGAGCTGTTCCGCCGCCTAGTGGAGCAGTCCCAGTTGGTGGTGGAGAACTTCAGCGTCGGGGTCATGGAGCGGCTCGGCTTCGACTACGAGTCGCTGCGCAAGGTGAACCCCGGCATCATCCAGGTGTCCATGCCCGGCTGGGGCCGGGAAGGGCCGCTCAAGTCCTGGGTGGCCTGGGGCTGGCAACTCCTGGCCTACACCGGGCTCATGCGCCTGTGGGGCTATCCCGACTCGCCCATGCGGGCGCGCTGCAAGATCGCCTGGCCCGACCGGGTGGGCGCCATCACCATGGCCCTGGGCGTCGCCGCGGCCGTGGAGCACCAGGAGCGAACCGGGGAAGGGCAGTTCATCGAGGCTGCCATGCTGGAGGCCCAAGGCGCCATGATGGGTCCCGCCATCCTCGACTACACCGTCAACGGCAACGAATGGGACACGCTGGGCTACCGGGAAATCTTGGGCGATCCCTACGCCCCCTACGGCTGCTACCCCTGCGCCGGCAACGACGACTGGATCATCATCGCCTGCGAGACCGACGAGGAGTGGCAGGCCATGGCCGGCGTCATCGGCGCGGGTTCATGGGCCGAGGACGCGCGCTTCGCGGTCAGGGAAGGGCGCCGACAGCACCGAGACGAGTTGGATGAGAAGCTGACCGCGTGGACCCGCACCCAGACCGCCCGCCAGGCCTTCCGCCGCCTGCAGGAAGCCGGCGTTGCCGCCGGCATCCCCATGTCCGGCGAGGACCTCTACTACGACCCCCACCTGCGCGAGCGCGGCCACATCGTCGAGATGGACGAGCCCCCCTGGGGCCGCGTCGCCCACCACGGCCTCCCCGGCATCCCGTCCCGCTCCAAGGCCGGCGCCGCCCTCCCCCCGCCCTGGATCGGCGCCCACAACGCCTACGTCCTTGGCGAGGTGCTGGGGTTGAGCGAAGAGGAGATCACCGCGCTGGAGGAGGCCGAAGCCGTCAAGTAGCTGAGGAGGTCGCGGGCGGGCACGTGGACGACAAGGGCAACGTGTCGCCGACCCTGACGGCAGGCGGGAGCAGCTACCGGCCCTTCCATACCGGCGGGCGCTTCTCCACGAAGGCTCGCGGGCCTTCCTTGCTGTCCTCGGTGGTGAGCACCAGGGCAGCGAGATCGGATTCCAGCCGAAGCCCTTGTGCCAGCGGCAACCCGGCGCCGTGGTGCACCGATTCCTTGACGTACCGCAGCGCCAGGGGCGCGCCCTTGGCGAAAGACGCGGCCATCTCCTCGCCGGCGGGCGTCAGCTCTCCCACCGATACCAGCTTGTTGACGAGGCCGATGCGGTACGCTTCCCCGGCGTCGATCAGTTCGCCCGAAAGGCATATCTCCAGCGCCTTGGCGATGCCCACGAGGCGGGCCAGCCGCTGGGTGCCGCCGGACGCCGGCATGAAGCCGCGCCGCACCTCGGTGACCCCCAGGCGGGCGTTGTCCGCGGCGATGCGGATGTCGCAGGCCATGGCGATCAGCAGCCCGGCCCCCACCACGTAGCCGTGCAGCAGCGCGATGGAGGGTTTCTGCAGCGACGCCACCGCGTCGATGGGCGAGTGGGTGCCCGGCGCCTGCTTCGCCTGCCGGGCCTCCAGCGGCGAAGCCTGTTCCGCGGCTGGCTCGGCGTTGCGCCGGGCCCGTTCCTTCAGGTCGCCGCCCACGGTGAAGCCCTTCTCGCCGGCGCCCCGGAAGAGCACCACCTGCACGTCCCGGTCCGCCTCCGCCCGTGCGCAGAACTCGATGATGAGCCCCCGCATCTCCTCGTTGATGGCGTTCAACGCCTCCGGGCGGTTCAGCGTGACCCACGCGGTTTGCTCCCTGACCTCGTAGAGAACCTTGTCGTCGCTCATCGGCTTCGTCTCCCGCATCCGACAGTCGAAGGATGCTATTCTACCAGCCGGTAGACCCGCGCGGCCGTGTCGTGGAACAGCGTATTCCGGTCCGCCTCGGAACACCCCCGCGTTATTATTTTGAAGGCGTTCCACACGGACACGTACGAGTAGGACACCCGGTCCACCGGGAAGTTGCTTTCGAACATGCAGCGGCCGGCGCCGAACTTCTCGATGCAGAATTCGAAACAAGGCCGCATGGCCTCGGCCAGCTCGGCGGAGCCGGGCCTGGGCTGGCGCGTGTGCCAGTCGTAACCCGAGCGCAGCGAGCCGACGCCGCCCAGCTTGAGCACCACGTTGGGGCACGACGACAGGGCCGCCATGTCGGCGCTCCAGGCGCGGAACACCTCGTCGCGCCGGCCCTCGTAGGGTCCGAGCCCCAGCGGCCCGCCGATGTGGTCGAGGATAATGGACGTCTCCGGGAAGTCCCGCGCCAGCTCCACCAGCTCGGAAAGCTGCGGGTGATAGAGCCAAGCGTCGAAGCTCAGGCCGAGGGGCTGGAGGCGCGCGAAGCCCTTGCGGACCGCGGCGTCCCGCAGCAGGCCGGGCCGCGGCACGCTGCGATACGAGTCCGAGGCGTCCCACATGGTGGAATAGCGGATGCCGCGCAGGCGGCCGGGACTGGCCTCCAGGTGCGCTTCCAGCACCGCGGCCACACCGTCCCCCAGGGCCAAGTCGGCATAGGCCACGATGGCCGCCGCTACCGCGGGCAAGGGCCTTCCCCGTTCGCCCTGAGCGTAGCGGAGCGAAGTCGAAGGGTCCCGTTCAGCGGTCTCGGCGCGCGCACTCTCGACCGCGATTCCTTCCAGGAACTCCGTCTCCCCCACCGGACGCAGCTCCGGCGGCCCCGTTTCCCGGTACATGGCGCCGCACTCCACCGCCACGCTGGACACGATCCGGTGGCCGCCCGAGACGTCGCGCAAGAAATCGTCGAGCAGGTAAGGGTTGTCCGGCCGCCGCCACAGGTGGTGGTGCGGGTCGCAGATGGGCAGGTCGGGCTCCAGCGGGGCCTCGTCCGTGGTGTCTGTTGCAGGATCGGCCAACTTCGCCACCTCGACACCCGGTCACTGCTCGCTGGACCCCGGGTCAAGCCCGGGGTAACGGATACGGAGGGCGGTTCGGGTGTCGCACTGCGCTGCCGGGTTTGGTAGACAGGGGTTTGCCTCGAAACCGATCCCAGGCACAGCACCAGGAGGTCACGTGGATTTCGAGCTGGCCCATTACCCTGTCCGGTCCCTTTCCTGGGGCGCCCACACCGAATATCGGGAAGGCGAACTCGTTGTCAACCGCGACGCGCTACGCGCCGAGCTGGTGACGGAGCCGCTCATCGACGACGTGGAGTTGAGCATCGTCGTGCCCGGGGACCGCGCCCGGGTGCTGCACGTGGTGGACATCGTGGAGCCGCGCTGGAAGGCGCCGGAGAACGGCAATCCGTTCCCCGGAAGCCTGGGGCCGCTGGCCCAGTGCGGTATCGGCCGCACCCACGCGCTGGACGGTGTGGCCGTGGTGACCTCCGGTTCGCTGCCCAGGTCCGAGGAGGCCATCATCGACATGTGCGGCCCCGGCAGCGAGTTGAGCCGGTTCGGCCAAATGCCCGGCCTGGTGGTGCTGCCCAGGGCGCGGGAGGGCGCCGACCCCGGCGAGTTCGGCCTGGCGCTCATGCGCGCGGGGCTTCGGGCGGCGGTCTTCCTGGCCCAGACCACGCAGGGGGTCGAGCCGGCCCGCACCGAAGCCTTTTCCCTGGACCTGGGCCGTAACGCGTCACCCGACTTGCCGCGCGTGGGCTACCTGAGCTTCGCCTACTCCCACGGCATCGGCCGCCAGAAGCTCTTCTACGGCAAGAGCACCAGGGACATCGTGCCGAGCGTGGTGCATCCCAACGAGCTGCTGGACGGGGCGCTGGTGAACGACGGCTATACCAAGCCCACCAAGAACGCCACCCACGACATCCTGAACCACCCGATGATCCGGGAGCTTCACCGCCGGCACGACCAGGACTTGGCGTTCGCGGGCATGGTGCTGGCCAACCACTGCGCCACCTACGACGACAAGGCGGAGACGGCATGGCACGCGGCGCGCCTGCTCCGGCACGTGGTGGAGGCCGATGCGGTGGTCATCACCAAGGACGGAGGCGGCCAGGCCGACGTGGACCTGATGCTGGCCTGCCGGGCCTGCGAGGAGGCGGGCCTGCGCACGGTGCTGGTGGCCAAAGAGGAGTCCGGCGGCGACGGCCCGGCGCTGGTGGACGTGGCCCCCCAGGCGGACGCCATGGTCAGCGTCGGCAACTGTCCCGAGAAGGTGTGCCTCGACGAATCCATGGAGGTGGTCATCGGCGGCGATGCCTTTCTGGGCGCCATCCAGGGGGAGCCGGCCGGCACGGTGGAGATCCCGGTCCAGAACATCATCGGCGCCATCGACCCCATCGGCGGCTCGACGCTGACGGCCAGGCCGGGGTAAACGGGTTCGCCGTGAGAATTACTACGCTCGGATTCCCGGTTTCGCAGGAACGGCGATTGGGGACGTGGAACAGGGCCAGGGAGGTCACATGAAACGAATCGTCCACTACGTGAACCAATTCTTCGCCGGCCTCGGCGGAGAGGAGAGCGCGGGCCTGCCGCCCGGAGTGCTGGAAGGCGCGGTGGGGCCTGGGCGGCTGCTGCAAACTCTGCTGGGAGAGGGCGCCGGCATCGTCGCTACCGTCTACTGCGGCGACGACCACTTCTCCGAGAACGAGGAGGAGGCAACGGCGCGGCTCCTGGATCTGGTGAAGGAGGCCGAGCCGGACCTCCTGTTCGCCGGGCCCGCCTTCGGCTCCGGCCGTTACGGGCTGGCCTGCGCGGGGTTGTGCCGGGCGGCGGGCGGCTGGCCCGGAACACCTGCGGTGGGCGCCGAGCTGAGCATACCGGTGCTGACCGCCATGTCGCCGTCAAACCCCGGCGCCGACCTGATCAGGCGCGACATCCCGGTGGTCGCGACCGGGGAGTCGTCCGGCGACATGCGCGCCGTCCTCGAGCGCTCGGCCGTTCTCATCGCGAAGATGCTGAGCGCCGAGGCCGCGGCTCCGGGCAACGAGGAAGGGCTCGACATATCCTCCACGGCCGGCATAGCCCGCGGCGTGGCGCCGGGCGGCGAGGAGGGTCTGCTTCCCCGCGGCGGCCGGTGGAACACGCGGGTGTCCAGGCGCGCGGCCGAACGGGCCGTGGACCTGCTGCTGGCCAAGCTCGCGGGCGGGCCGATGGAGACCGAGATCCCGCTGCCGCCGTTCCAGGAAATCGATCCGGCGCCGGGCATCCGCGACCTCGGCCATGCCAAGGTCGCGCTGGTCACCACCGGCGGCCTGGTTCCCCGCGGCAACCCGGACGGCATCAAGTCGTACCTGTCCACCCACTTCGGCGCCTACCACCTGGAGAGCCGGGAGCAACTCGCCGCGGACGACTTCGAGTCCGTGCACGGCGGCTTCTTCACCGCGGCGGTGAACGAGGACCCCAACCGGCTGATCCCCCTGGACGTGCTGCGGGACGCGGTGCGGGAGGGGTCGCTGGGCGGGCTGCACGAGTATTTCTACTCCACCACGGGCAACGGCACGCCGGTGGAGACCGCCGCCGACATGGCGCGGGACATCGCGGCGTCGCTGGAGGAGGACAGCGTCGACGGCGTCATACTCACCTCCGCCTGAGGGACCTGCACTCGCTGCGGCGCAGCGATGGCAAAGGAACTCGAAAGGGCCGGCATCCCCACGGTGCACGTGACCAATCTCGTGTCCGTGTCGGAGAACACCGGCGCCAAGCGGATCATGTCGGGGCGGGCCATCCCGCACGTGTTCGGCGACCCGTCGCTCGACGCGGACGAGGAGCGCCGGCTGCGCCGCCGGCTGGTGGAGCAGGCGCTGGACATGCTCAGGGAGCAGGACAACGCGCCTTGACGGCCGGATTAGGGGTTGACACGGACGCCGTAAAGTCGGTTAATCGCACGATCAAAACCCGAGAGGAGGCACGCATGTTTAGACGAAGTCTCGTTCTGATGGCAGGTTTGCTGCTCCTGGCGAGCCCCGCGTGGGGCGACGCGGTGGCGGATTTCTACAAGGGCAAGCAGCTCCGCATTGTCGTGGGTTACGGTCCGGGCGGCACCACCGACCTTACCACCCGGCTCATCGCGCCGGTTCTGCACAAGTACATTCCCGGCAGCCCCCGCATCGTGGTCCAGAACAAGGATGGCGGCGGCAGCGCGCTGGCGGCCAACACGGTGTACAACAAAGAGCGCCGGGACGGCACCGTGATGGCGGCCGTCAGCAGCAGCCTCGTGATGAAGCAGGCCCGCGGCGTGGCTGGGATGAACTTCGACGGCAGAAAGTTCAACTGGGTGGCGAGCGCGTTCCGCGCCAACTCCGCGTGCGCGGTGCGGCTGGATGCGGGTGTGAACACCTTCGCCGAGGCGGTGAAGACCAAGAAGCAGATCATCGTGTCGAGCTTCGACAAGGGCGGCCTGTCCCACCTCGAGCCGGTTTTCTTCAACGCGATCTTCGGCAGCAACTTCAAGGCCGTCACGGGATTCCCCAGCGGCGGCGCGCAGCGTCTGGCGGTGAAGAACGGCGAGGTCAACGGCTTCTGCACGACGTTCCAGACCATGGCCAGCACCGAGATCGCCATGTTCGAGGGTGAGGGCAAGTGCTGCCGGGTGCTGATCATCGCCGGCGAGGGAGAGGACCACCCGCTGCTGAAGGGCGTGCCCGCGGCCGAGGTGCTGGCCAAGGAGCAGGGCAAGAGCAAGGACGAGATCGCCATGCTGAGGGCGATGAACGCCACCAACCAGATCAGCATCGTCCATACGCTGCCGCCCGGAGTGCCGAAAGACCGTGTCGAGGCCCTGCGCGACGCCTTTGCCAAGGCGTACAACGACCCGCAGGTCCAGGCGCTGGCCAAGAAGCAGAACCGCAATCTGCAGCCCAGGCGGGGCGACGGCGTGGCCAAGATTGTCGACGAGTTGCTCAACACACCCAAGCCCCTCATGGACAAGATCAAGGCGCTCATTGACAAGGGCTGAAGACCGGCGGCGTGCCGTCGAATCAACGTAGGTGATACCGGGCTCCGGCCCGCGTCCGCGGCAGGCGGGTGCGGGCCGGGCCCCGCTCTCCTGACTCTAACCTGAAGCTTCAACTCTAACCGTAAAACAGCGAATCAACCGTTCCCGTTGCCCACGACGCCATGCTGGAAGCCTTCGTCACAGGACTCATCCAGGTATTCGACCAGACCACGTTCCTGTTGATGTGCATCGGCATCTTCCTGGGGTTCATCGTCGGGATACTGCCCGGCATCGGCAGCCCCGGGGCGGTGGCGCTCATGCTGCCGTTCATCTTCGAGATGGACCCGGTGCAGGCGTTCGCGTTCCTGCTCGGGATGTACGCGGTCACCGGCACCACCGGCGACATCACCTCGATCCTGTTCGGCGTGCCCGGGGAGGTGGTGTCCACCGCCACCATCATCGACGGCCATCCCATGGCGAAAAAGGGCGAGGCCGGCCGCGCCCTGGGCGCGGCGCTCATGAGCTCGCTGGTAGGCGCCATCGTCGGCGCCTTCTCCCTGGCGTTGGCCATTCCCATCGTCACCCCGCTGGTGCTGTCCTTCAAGTCGCCGGAGTTCTTCGCCCTGGCCATCCTGGGGATCTGCTTTCTCGCGGCCCTGAGCGGCGACAACAAGCTCAAGGGGGTGCTGGCGGGCGGACTGGGGCTCGTGCTGTCCACCGTCGGCCTGGACTACCAGGAGAACCTCGAGCGCTATACCTTTGGCCTCGTGCACCTGTGGGAAGGGGTCGGCCTCATCGCCGCGGCCGTGGGGCTGTTCGCGGTGCCGGAGATCGTGGAGCTGTGGGTCAAGGGCTCCGCCATCGCCGACACCAAGGTGGGCAAGCTGGGCGGCGTGTGGCAGGGGGTCAAGGACACCTTCGTCCACATCGGCCTCACCGTCCGCTGCAGCATGATCGGCACCTTCTTCGGCCTCGTGCCCGGAGTGAGCGCCGCGCTGTCCCAGTGGGTGTCCTACGCCCACGCGGTGCAGAGCACCAGGGACAAGAGCGGCTTCGGCAAGGGCGACGTGCGCGGCGTCCTGGGGCCGGGCGCGGCGAACAACTCGGGCATCGGCGCCGCCATGATCCCCACCGTTGCCTTCGGGGTGCCCGGCAGCGCCACCACCGCTATCCTGCTGGGCGCTTTCATCATCCAGGGACTGCAGCCCGGGCCGAAGATGCTGACCGAGCATCTGGCTCTGACCTTCTCGTTCGTCTGGCTCATCGTCATCTCGAACATCATCACCGTGGTGCTGTGCCTGCTGTTCCTGAACCATCTGGCGAAGATCACCCAAGTGCGCGGATCGCTGCTGATCCCCTCGCTGTTCATGCTCATCTTCCTGGCGGGTTTCGCCAACACCGGTTCCTACTTCGCCATGGCCACTACGCTGGTGTTCGGAGTGATGGGCGTGATCATGGTGAACCACGGCTGGCCGCGCCCCCCGCTGGTGCTGGGCCTGGTGCTGGGGTCGCTGGTGGAGCGGAACCTGTTCATCTCCTACGAGATTTACGGGCTCTGGTTCCTGACGCGTCCCATCGTCATGGTAACCTTCGGGATCGCCCTGGTCGTGATCTTCCTGCCCGGGCTGCAGGACTGGATGGCGAAGCGGGCCAAGCTCCAGGAGGAGCCGGGTGCGTAACCGGACCGATGTCGTCATCGGCGTGCTGCTGGTGACGCTCCTCTCCTGGGCGGTGTGGGAGGCGCAGGAGTGGCCGGCGCGCACGCGTTTCTTCCCCCTGGCCATCGGCTACCCGGTGCTGGCCATGGCCGTGATGCACTTGGCCTACAGCCTGTGGCTGGGGCTCCGGCCGGTCGGGCTCGGCGATGTTCCGGCAGCGCCGGATCCCCTGGCGGAGGCCGGCCCCGTGCTGGAGCCTGCCATGGTGCGCCGGCGCACGCTGGAGATCTCCTTCTGGGCCGTGGCCTTCGCGGTGGGCCTGTGGCTCCTGGGATTCAAGGTCGGCGGGCTGGTCATCCCGACGATATTTCTCCGCTATCAGGCCCGTGAGCTCTGGCTCACCAGCCTCCTGTACAGCCTGGGCGTGTACGTCTTCTTCAAGATCGGCCTGGAGGAGGCTCTCTCGTTCCCGCTGCCCGCCGGCCAGATCGCTCACGGCCTCGGCCTGTACTCCTTCGATTCCTACCTGATAGACCCGGTGCTGAACCTGTTCCGTTAGTCGTTTCCGTTTGCCGCCTTCGCCCAGGCCCGCCCCGTCATCGCGGGCTCCAACCGTCATTCCGGGCTTGACCCGGAATCCAGGCGAAACCCCTCCACGGCCTCCATCACCCGTAGCAGGTTGTGGCCCCACAGTTTCGCGATATCGGGTTCCGTGTAGCCCCGGCGCACCAGCTCGATAGTGACATTGAGGGTATCCCGGGCATTGTCCCAACCCGCGATTCCGCCGCCTCCGTTGAAGTCCGAGGCGATGCCTACGTGGTCGATGCCGATGAGATTGACCGCGTAGTCGATGTGATCGGCGAAGTCGCTCACCGATGCCTTGGGCCACTTGACGTCGATCTCCTGACGATGGGTGTGCCAGACATCGCGCTTTTCGTCGCTCAACCGCTGGAAGTCGGCGAATCCCTTGATCCCCATCTCCGTTCGGAGGGCGCGGAACGCCGCCTGCCTCTCGCCGGACACCGGCCGCAGGTAGGCGTCGAAGGCCACCATCTGGGCCACTCCGCCGTTGTCCCGGAGCGCCGTCAGCGCCTCGTCGGTCAGGTTGCGCGGGTGGTCGTAGACTCCCTTCACGCTGGAGTGGGACGCGACCACCGGCGCGCGAGAGGTCTTGATGGCTTCCAGAGCGGTGGTCATGGCCGCGTGGGAGATATCCACCATGATGCCCAGATCGTTGGCGCGCCCGACCACGGCGCGCCCGAAGTCGGTGAGGCCGCCGTGCTCGCTGGGCGAGTCCTTGAGGCGCGGGTAGGGCACCGCCGAGTCGCCGAGGTCGTTGTGGCCGTTGTGGGTCAGCCCCAGGTAGCGCGCGCCAAAGTCGTAGTAGGTGTCCAGGATCCGCAGGTCACGCCCCAGCGCATGGCCGTTCTCGATACCGATGAGCGCCGCCAGCCGCCCCTCGACGTGAATGCGGCGAACGTCCGCGGCCGTCCGCGCCAGGGAGATCGTGTCCGGATACTGCACGTCCGTCATCCGCCGGATGGCGGCAAACTTGGCGAAGGCGTCCGCCATGGCGCGGGCGTACCCGGCCGTGTTGCGCTCGCCCTGCCCCACGTAGACGATGAAGAAGACCGCATCCAGCCCCCCGTGCTCCATCCCCACCAGATCGATCTGGCCCCGGCCCCGCTTCGCCTCCCTGGGGTCGTAGCTCTCGGTGCCGAAATCAGGCGGGATGTCCACGTGTGTGTCCATGGTGAGGACACGGGCGTGGATGGCCGCGGCACGGGCCAGAAGTTCGGAGTCACTGTCTGCCGGTACCGATTTCACATTGCCTCCCCGAATCTCAGGGTTCATCCGAGAGTTGGGCGCCGTGCCACACGCCCGCGATCCAGACGTTGTCGTCTTCTTTGCGGTAGAAAAAACGGTACGGAGCGATGATCACTTCCCGGTAGGGCACCTCCGGAAACTCGGGAATGGCTCTGCCGGAGTCGGGGAATTTATCGAGTCGGCGCAGGACATCCTCGGCCCGTCGCCGAAACCGTCTCGCTGCTTCCGGGTTGTCCCGTTTGATATAGGCAATCGCGGCAAGGAATTGCGCCCGGGCGGATGGCGTGAATCGGACGCTCACGAATCTTCATCCGCGAGCAGCGCGTCGGCTTCCGCCAGCACAGTGTCCAGGTCGGTACCCTGCCCCTCGGCGATCTCCTTCTCCCCTTGCGCCAGCAGCCTGAGCATTTGCCGTTCAGACTCCGCACGCTGGTACGCTTCCGCACTCAGCAGCACCGCCGCCGCCCGGCCGCGCTGGGTAATGACGAAGGGCTCGCGCGATTCGCCGACTCGCTTCAACACGGCCGCCGCATCCTGCCGCAGGTCGGTCACGGGTATAATTTGGGGTAATTTCGCCATCAGAACTCCTGTGATGCACTTAACGGTATTAACAAGCGTATCACTAGACAATTGATTTGACAATCGCGTCCCTTGGTAGGAGGCATTTAAGGGATATACGGAGTGTGGTGACACAAGACTGGTATCCGGAGACAAGGACCTTCTGGATGCCCCGCCAGTTGAGGGGTTGCGGATTGTCAGCCCGAGAGGCTTGTGGGAGTTGCTGCGCGTTACGTAAGCCGCGCGGCTACAGCCGTGTGATCAGCCAGGCAGGGGTGAGGCGGAGGGCGTAGGCGTTGAGGGCGGTCATGTTGTCGGTGAGCAGGAGGAAGCCGACGGCGACCAGGAGCAGGCCCGCGCACACGTGGATGGCCGGCAGCCAGGGGCCGACGGCGCGGGAGACCCTGATGAACCGGTTCATGGCCAGGGCGCTCAGCAGGAACGGCAGCGCCAAGCCGGCGGCGTAGGCCGACAGCAGCAGCACGCCGCGGTGGACCTCGCCGGCGGCGCCGGCCAGCGTCAGGATGGCTCCGAGGATCGGCCCCACGCAGGGTATCCACGCCACCGCAAAGGTAAGCCCCACCAGCACCGACCCGATATAGCCGGCCGGTTTGCTGCGCAGGTTGAACTGCGCGTAGCGTTCCAGGGTGGCGACCTTGAACAGCCCGGTCAGGTAAAGTCCCACCACCAGGATGAACAGGCCTCCGCCGACGCGCACCGCGTCCTGGTACCCGACCAGCAGCCTTCCCAGCAGGCTCGCGGACGCCCCCAGGGCGACGAAGGCGGCCGAGAAGCCGAACACGAAGGCCGCGGCGTTGCCCATGACCCGGGCCGTGCCCGAACCGCCCTCCCCCATCTCGCGGGGCGATATGCCGGATACGAACGACAGGTAGGACGGGATCAGCGGCAGCACGCAGGGGCTGAGAAAAGAGAGGCCCCCGGCGAGGAAGGCCACGAACAGGTTGACGTCGTCCACGACGGCGCGGACGTCCCGGCGCTACCGCTTCCGGGCCGGCGCCTTCTTCTTGGCGGCGGCTTTTCTGGCGGGCGCCTTGCGGGAGGCCGTCTTCTTTGCCGGAGCTTTCTTCGCCGGCGCCTTCTTAGCGGGCGCTTTCTTGGCGGGCGCCTTCCTGGCAGCGGCCTTCTTAGCGGGCGCTTTCTTGGCAGGAGCCTTGCGGGCCGCAGCCTTCTTCGCCGGCGCTTTCCTGGCAGCGGCTTTCTTCGCCGGAGCCTTTTTCGCCGGGGCCTTCTTCTTTGCCGCTGCCATGCGCGTCTCCTTTCGGGGTGCCTGAGCGGTGGACGGATCGCTGAACCGATAGATCAATGGGTGGGCTGATGAATGATGGTGAATTATCTAGCGAGGCTTCGCCTCAGACCGACGAGGGGGTAAGGGGATTGGCTCCGGTCGCTTGTAGCAGGGATTGAATCCCTGGTCATGGGACCTTGCAAGGTCGGACCTCAAAGGGTCAAATGGGCATAAAAGCCCGAAGCAACCGGAGCCGGACATGAGCCTACCACAAACCGTAGCGGAAGTATTGCGCGATCACGTGACGCTGGAATACGAGTCGGTGGATCGCCTGTACTTGAACCTGTATGTGCCGCAGTTGCAGAGCGTGGGCGGGGTAGTGGGGTATCTGCACAAGCACCATGGCCAGCGGTTTGCGTCGACGGTGGCGCTGGCGCCCAAGAGTCGGGAGTTCGTGCAGGCGGTGAAGGACTTTGCGGAGCGGGAGCAGATCGAGGTGGTGCACTTCAAGAAGGGCCAGCGCAAGGACGAGGTGACGCAGGAGTACCTGGGGCGGTTCAAGGGAACCGAAGGGGTTTTGTACATCGGGATAGCGCAGGAGAAGGCCCGTGTGATGCGCACCGAGCGGCGCCGGAACCCGGACACCGGGGTCACCTATCCGTGGGTGGTCTCGTCTACCGCGATGGTCAACCATGTGTATTTCTATTGCGTGGACAAACAGGCGGGGCCGTTCTTCATCAAGTTCTGCACCTACTTCCCGTACAACGGCAAGCTGTGCCTCAACGGCAACGAGTACGCCAAGTGCCAGTTGCGCGAGCGCGGCATCCCGTTCGAGGCTTTGGACAACGGCGTGCGCTGCTGCGGAGACCCCGAGGCGCTGCAACAGATCTGCGAAGGCTTCGATGCCGCTTTCATCGACAGACTGGCGCGCAAGTGGTTCGATCGCCTGCCGCATCCGTATACGCCTCAGGACCGTCGCGCCGGTCTGCGCTACGACATCTCCATCCTGCAAGCGGAGTTCAGCCTGACCCAGGTGCTCGACCGCCCGGCCTCGGGCCGCGTCTTTTTCGAGGACGTGATCCGCGAGAACCTCGATCTCGGTCGCCCCAGCCAGGTGCAGTTGATCTTCCAGCGCCGGGTCACCCGGCGCACCCCCGGTCGGTTCCGTACCCGGGTCATCACCGCAGGCGTCACCCCTTCCTTGCACGTGGACTACAAGCACTCGCGCATCAAGCAGTACCACAAGGAAGGGCAGGCGCTGCGCACCGAGACCACCGTCAACGACACCTATGACTTCGCCCTGGGCCGGCGGCTGTCTAACCTGGCGGCGTTGTGCCAGGTCGGCTTCACAGCCAACCGTCGTCTGTTGCAGATAGAAACCATCAGCCACGACTGTGCCCTGGGTGAAGACGAACTCCAACGCCATCAACGCGGCCTGGAGTTCCACGGACAACGCGCCTCGGCCCTGCGCTTCGCCGATGAGCGCGTGCAGGCTCTGATGCAGGCCCTGCTCTTGTTCACTCTTTCGGCCCGCGGCTTCTCCAACCGCGACCTGCGCGGGCACCTCGGTGCACTCCTGGGCCTCGATCCCAGTCCAATGCGCCCGGGCCGAATGAGTTACGACCTGAGACGCCTGCGCCTGCACGGCCTGATCGAGCGCATCCCCGGCGCCTACCGCTACCACTTGACCGAACACGGCCTCAAGGTGGCGATGTTCTACACGCGTGTCTACAACCGCATCCTTCGCCCCGGCCTGGCCCATCTTGCGCCCGACGCCGTGAGCGGCAATACCAAGACCCATCGGCGCTTTGCCGCCATCACCAGGAACCTCGATGCCATTTGCGATGAGGCGAAGCTCGTCGCTTAAACTACCGAGCGTTACAACTCGCGATGGCCTACGATAGTATTCATGTACGAACGAAGTCCAGTTCAAATATCTTGTCTTCCTGAGTCAAGATCCTGTCGATCAAGGATTCTAGTGCAGCCTTTACCCGAAGTCAAGAATAAATGATATTGGCCGCTCATGCTCGAATTCCTCGGCAAGGGCGGGTTCTTCATGGTCCCGATCCTGCTGTGCTCGATCACGGCGCTGGCCATCTTCGTCGAGCGGCTGTTCAGCCTGAGAAGGCAGCGGGTGGCCCCCGCAGACCTGGTGCGGCGGGCCGAGGCGCTGGTGGCCGGCCGTGACCTGCCCGCGGCCCTGGAGTTGCTGGACCGGAGCCCGGCGGCCGTCGCCAGGGTGCTGGCGGCCGGGCTGCGGGTATCGGCGCAACGTCGCGACGTCATGAAACAACACCTGGAAGAGGCTGGGCGCCAGGAGGCGGCCGGGCTGGAGCGGTTCGTCGATACCCTCGGGACCATCGCCGGGGTCAGCACGCTGCTCGGCCTGCTGGGAACCATCTCGGGCATGATCGAGGTCTTCTCGGTGATCTCCACCCAGAGCGCGGTCAACCCGGCCACCCTGGCGGGCGGGATATCCGAGGCGCTGATCACCACCCTGGCCGGGCTGAGCGTGGCCATCCCCACCATCGTGATGCACCGTTACCTGTTGAACAAGGCCAACGCCCTCATCCTGGAGATGGAGCGGCTGTGCACTCGTTTCATGGACCTGGTCAGTCCCGAGATGGACTCGGCCGGTCCCGAGGCGGACCGGGCCGGCGCCGACGGGCACACCGACTGACATGGACTTCCGGCCACGCAGAACCCCGGCGGGCGGCTTCATCGACATGACGCCGGTGGTGGACACCATCTTCAACCTGCTGATCTTCTTCGCCCTGTCCATGAACTTCCTGGCCAATCCCGGCATCACCGTGGACCTGCCCGACGCCTCCGCCCCGCAGGTGGAGCGCGAGGACGGCGACATACGCATCCTCGTCACGCCGGAGGGCGAGGTCCGTGTGGACGGGGAGCGGGTGGCCCTCCCGGCGCTGGCCGCGAGGCTCCGGGAAACCGCACGGCAACGGATAGCCGGACAACCGGGGACCGGCGAGCAACGCGCGACGGCCGGACAGCGCCGCGACCCGCAGGTGCTCATCCGCGCGGACCGCCGCGTGCCTCACGGAGTGGTGGTGGAAGTGATGGACGCCGCCCGCTCCGCCGGCCTCACCCGGCTGGCGATCATGACGCAACGGGAGACAGGACGGAAGTAGGGCCTGACCGACCTACGGGAAGAAAGTCAGCTTCACCAGCAAGGCGAGGATGGCCGGGCCGAAGCTGAACACCGCGATATTGAGAACCGCGATCTTCTTGTCGAGTCTTGCGATGTCCTCTCTCGTCGCCAGGTGCTCGGTAACGGGGATGGCGGAGGCCGCGGCCTTTGCCTTCTCAGGGGAACTCCCGGCTTCGATCAGGGCATCGTAGACTTCGGAAACGATCAGGCTCATGGTCGTGGCCCGCCATGATGGACGGTTGTTCCAGAAATACAGCACCAGGAAACGCCGCCGATGTCAAGTGCGTTCATACAATGATAACTCGGCACGCAACTTGGTTCCTTTAGCCCGGCCAGCAAGATGGCGCCCTGATGGCGCCCGCACAACCTCATCAGCGTCTTCCTACACCGGCATCACGCCGTGCTTCTTGGCGGGCCGGGTCTCCTTTTTCTCGCGCAGCAGCGCCAGCGTGCGGGTCAGCCGCGCCCGGGTCTCCGCGGGCTGGATGGCGGCCTGGGAGAACTGCTTGGACAGGGCCTCGAAGGGGCCGTTGAAGCGCTCGTTGAACTCGGCCATCTTCTCCCGGCGGGTGCGCTCCGGGTCGTCGGAGGCGGCGATCTCGCGCCGGTAAAGCACGTTGACGGCGCCGCCGCCGCCCATGACCGCCAGCTCCACCCCGGGCCACAGCCAGAGCTGGTCGGCGCCCATCTCGCGGGTGCACATGGCCTGCTTGGCGCCGCCGTAGCCCTTGCGCAGCACGATGGTGATCTTGGGCACCGTGGCCTCGGCGTAGGCGTAGAGCATCTTGGCGCCGTGCCGGATGATGCCCTGCTCCTCCTGCTGCCGGCCCGGAAAGAACCCCGGCACGTCCATCAGCGTGACGATGGGTATGTTGAAGGCGTCGCAGAAGCGGATGAAGCGCGCCGCCTTGTCGGAGGCGTCCACGTCCAGGCTGCCGGCCAGGAACATGGGCTGGTTCGCCACGAAGCCCACCGGGTAGCCGTCGAGCCGCCCGAAGCCGATCACCAGGTTGCGCGCGAACCGGCGCTTCAGCTCCAGGAACTCCCCGCCGTCCACCATCGCCTTGATGACTTTGACGATGTCGTAGGGCTTGCGCTTGTCGTCGGGCACCAGCTCCTCGATGCCGTCGAGGCGCCGCTCGGGGTCGTCGTCCGTCTCCCGGCGCGGCGGCGGCTCGTTGCAGTTGGCCGGCAGGAACCCCAGCAGCTCCCGGATCTGCGCCAGGCAGGCCTCGTCGTCCGCGCTCACCACGTCCGCCACTCCCGACACCTCGGAGTGGATGTGCGCCCCTCCCAGCTCCTCCATGGTCACCTCTTCCCCCAGCACCTCCTTGATCACCGGCGGGCCGGTGATGAACATCTGGCTGGTGCCCCGCACCATGAGGATGAAGTCGGTGAGCGCCGGCGAGTAGGAGGCCACGCCGATGCACGGCCCCATCACCGCCGAGATCTGCGGCACGGCGCCGGACGCGATACTGTTCTCGAAGAAGATCCGGCCGATGGCGGTGGTGACGCTCAGCCCCTCCTGGATCCTCGCGCCCACCGAGTCGTAGAGGCCGATGCACGGCATCCCGAGCGAGCGGGCGGTGCGGATGCCGTTGGCGATCTTGTCGGCGTGGGCGCTGCCCACCGCCCCCGCCAGCACCGTGCGGTCCTGGGCGAACAGGTACACCGGGCGCCCGTCGATGCGGGCGAAGCCGCAAACCACCCCGTCGGTGGGTTGCCGCCGCTCCGCCATGCCGAAGTCCGTGCACTGGGTCTCGGCCAGCATGAACTCTTCGGTGAAGGAGCCCGGGTCCACGAGCCTGTCGATGCGCTCCCGGGCGGTGAGCTTGCCCTCGCCGTGCTGCTTGTCCACCGCCCGGGCGTCGCCCTGGAGGACGTGGGCCTCGAGCTCCGCGAGTTTCTGCTCCGAGGTCTTGATCTCCTCCGCCATTCACTCCCTCGTCAGGTGCCGTTTGGCTTGCGCCGTTCGTCTTGGGCAGAGCCAGGGGGGCGCCCCCTTTCGGTTTTCTACCAAGCGCTTGTTGGGATGCCAAGACCGGATCTGGTGACCGGGTGGCGCCGGTAAGATAACCTCGATCCCGCCTCCATTGATCACGGTTCGGAAAATCGCGTATAGTCCGGTGCGAGAACCGTGAACTGGACGCTTTCGATCCGTCAAGTGTGTGAACCCGCTTAGCCAAGCCTGAGCCGGATACTTCTTCTCCATGTACCACGACCTCCGAGAATACCTCGACCTCCTCGACCGCCAGGGCCTGCTCACGCGGGTGGCTGCGCCGGTAGACAAGGACACGGAGCTGCATCCGCTGGTGCGGTGGCAGTTCCTGGGGTTGCCGGACCACGAGCGCAAGGCGTTCCTGTTCGAGAACGTGGTGGACGCCAAGGGGCGGCGCTACGAGACCCCGGTGGTGCTGGGGGCGCTGGCGTCCAACGAGGCCATCTACGCCCTGGGCATGGGCTGCGAGCCGGGCAAGAGCTTCGAGAAGTGGTCGGCGGCGGTGGCCGCGCCGCTGGCGCCGGAGCTGGTGGAGACGGGCCCGGTCAAGGAGGAGATCCACGTCGGCGACGGGCTGCTGGAGCACGGCGGCCTCGACGAGTTCCCGGTGCCCATCTCGACGCCGGGGTTCGACAACGGGCCGTACTTCACCGCCTGCCATTGGATCACCAAGGACCCGGACACCGGCATCCGCAACGTCGGCAACTACCGCGGCCAGATCAAGTCCCCCACCAAGACCGGCGTCTACCTCATCAGCGCCCAGCAGGACCTGGCCATCCACTGGAACAAGGCCAGCGCCCTGGGACAACCGCTGCCCGCGGCCGGGGTCATCGGCGCGGTGCCGTGCCTCTCCTACGTGGCGGTGCAGAAGATCGCCTACGGGGTGGACGAGTTGGGGGTGGCCGGCGCCATCCTGGGCCGGCCCATGCCGCTGGTGAAGTGCGAAACCGTGGACCTGGAGGTGCCGGCCAACGCCGAGATCGTCATCGAGGGCTACATCCGCACCGACGTGCTGGAGCCCGAAGGCCCCTTCGGCGAGTCCCACGGCTACATGGACCCGCGCAGCCTGAGCCCGGTGTTCGAGGTGACCTGCATCACGCACCGCAGGAACCCCCACTATGTGGGCGTGCTCAGCCAGGTGACGCCCAGCGAGAGCAGCAAGATCAAGCACCGGGGCTGGGAATCGCTGGTGCTGGACCATCTGCGCAACCACTGCAACCTCAAGAGCGTGGTTCGGGTGGGCATGCACGAGCCGCTGGTGAACCTGCGCCAGTTCGTGGTGGTGCAGATGCGCAAGACCCACAAGCTGGACCCGTGGCAGGCCATGATGGCGGTGCTGGGCTTCCGCTACGACTTGGGCAAGGTGGTGATCGCGGTGGACGACGACATCGACCCGGAGAACTTCGCCGCGGTCAACTGGGCCATCTGCCACCGCTCGCAGCCGCACAAGGACGTGCGCATCATCGAGGGCCGCCAGACCGTGCACTCGCCCATCAACCTGGTGCGCCTGCACGGCCACGCCGGCGACTACGACAGCGAGGACTCCTCCCTGCTCATCGACGCCACCAAGAAGGCCGAGTTCCCGCCGGTGTCGCTGCCCACCCGGGAGTACATGGAGCGGGCGCGGAAGCTCTGGGACGAGCTGGGGATGCCGGAACTGAAGTACGGCAACCCCTGGCACGGCTACTCCCTGGGCCTGTGGCCGCCGGAGCTGGACGACGAGGCCGCCCTGGCGGTCCAGGGCGAGCACCACCGCATCGGCGCCAAGCTGGACGAGCGCGCCGTGCCCGTGGAACGGGGCGAGCGGCTGCAGGACGTGCAGAAGCGGTGGAAGCCTTGATTCGTGACCCTTGACCCCACCCTCGCCCTCGTGGCTGCGGCCATCTTCTTCGCGGGCTTCGTCAAGGGCGCCACCGGCATGGGGTTCCCGCTCATCGCCACCCCCATGCTGACGCTGCTGCTCGACATCCGCATGGCCATCGTCGTGCTGCTGCTTCCCAGCGTGGTGATGGACCTGGGCCTGATGTTCCGCCGCGGCATCCCCACCGCCACCCTGCGGCGCTTCTCGTCCATGTTCCTGTTCGCGCTGGCGGGTGTGTTCCTGGGCACCTGGGAGCTGACCCAGCTCCCCCTGTGGGTGCTGAACCTGATCCTGGGGACGGTCGTCATCCTCTTTTCGGGGGCCGGGCTGTTCGCGTTCACCCTCGACACGCCCGCGCGCGCGGAGAGGTTCATGTCGCCGGTGATGGGATTCGTGGGCGGGTTCTTTCTCGGCTTGACCAACACCATGGGGCCGGTGATGGCGCTCTACCTCCACGGCCTCCGGCTCGACAAGGCCGACTTCGTGAAGGCCATCTCCACGGCGATGATCATGGCCAAGTTCTGGCAGGTGATCGCCGTCTCCACCTGGGGCCTGTTCACCGCGGAGGCGCTGAAGCTCTCGCTGTTCGTCACCGCGTTCATCCTGGCGAGCTTCTACCTGGGCCTCAAGGCGCAGGACCGCATCCGCCAGCAGACCTTCAACCGCGCCGTCCTCGTGCTGCTGGTGTTCACCGGGCTCATGCTGGTCTACCGCGCCCTGAACGCGCCGTAGCCCGGCCCTTCCGGGCCGTATCCGTGTCATATCGGCGCGCTATCTGCTATGGAGTTTCTTGAACGGCGCGGACACGGCATCCATGCAGGCTTTCGACTACAACGTCATCGTCATCGGCAGCGGTCCTGCAGGCTACACGGCCGCCATTCAGGCGTGTGAGTTGGGCGCCAGAGTCGCCGTCCTGGAGCGGCAGGAGACGCTGGGCGGCATCACGCTCCTTTCCGGCACCATCCCCAGCAAGACCTTGCGCGAGGCCATCATCTACTTGCGCGGGGTGCGCCAGCGCCCCTTCTACGGCACCGACTTCACGGAAAAGAAAGACATCACCCTGTCGGACCTGTTCGTCCGGGTGCGGAAAGTGGTGGAGCGGCGGGTGGCGGCGATGGAGGAGCGGCTGCAGGTCTACCGCGACCGCAACCGGATCGACGTCTTCCGCGGCTACCACGCCACCCTGGACGGTCCCAACTCGGTGCACGCCTGGGTGCTCAGGAATCCCATGGATTCCATGACCCTGAAGGCGGACAAGATCATCATCGCCGCGGGGTCGAGGCCCCGCTTCGTGCCCGACATACCCATCGACAACGAGGTCATCTTCGACTCCGACTCCGTGTTCACGCTGGAGTTCAAGCGCACGACTCTGCCGGAATCGGTGATCGTCGTGGGCGCCGGCGTCATCGGCGCGGAATACGGCTCGGCGTTCGCGGTGCTGGGCTGCAAGGTGTCGCTGATCCAGCGGGACCGTACTTTCCTGACCTTCGCCGAACGCTCCATCGTGGACATGCTGGTCCGGCGCATGGAAGACTACGGCGTCGAGTTCGTCTGGGGCACGTGGTACGACCGGATCGAGCGGATGTCCGGGGAGGAGGACAGGGCGCGGGTGACCCTCGCCGACGGCCGGGTTCTGGAGGCGGACGCGGTGATCGTGGCCAGCGGCCGCGAGGTGGCTTCCAAGGTGCTGGGGCTGGAGGACGTGGGCGTGGAGACCACCGAGCACGGCCTCATCAAGGTCAACGAGCTGTTCCAGACCTCGGTCCCGAGCATCTACGCCGCCGGCGACGTCGTCGGCTTTCCGGCGCTGGCGTCCACCAGCAGCGAGCAGGGCCGCATGGCCGCCAGCTACGCCCTGGGGCGCCGGGCGGGCGGGCGCAAGGCCCCCTTCCCCATGTGCGTCTACACCATCCCGGAGATCGCCATGGTGGGCTATACGCAGCAGGAGCTGGACGACAAGGGCATCCCCTACGCCAAGGGCGTGGCCACCTACGAGGAGGTGACCAAGGCCGGCATCATCGGCGACCCGCACGGCATGCTGGCGCTGCTGTTCGAGCCCAACGGCAGGCACCTGATGGGCGTGCACATCATCGGCGATCAGGCCAGCGAGCTGATCCACGTCGGGCAGGCGGTGATGAGCTACAACGGCACCATCGACTACTTCATCGACAACGTGTTCAACTTCCCCACAATGGGCGAGGCCTACAAGATCGCGGCGCTCAACGGGGTGAAGCAGCTTCAGGACCCTTTGATCTGAAACGGGAATGGGCATACGATAAACGTCAGATGGGCGTACGATCGGGTTCAAGGGAGTTCCAACGGGGTGTGCCTGAAAAACGGCCTGAAGGGAGGAAGCCATGAGAAAGCTGATTGCCGGTACTCTGTTCCTTTTCGTTTCCACGCTGGCGGGAGCGGCCTTGGCCGCCGACGTCAAGCTGGGGGTGGTCTTCGGCTATACCGGACCCATCGAGTCGCTGACCCCGGCCATGGCGGCCGGCGCCGAGATGGCGATGAAGGAAGTCAGCGACAGCGGGGCGCTGCTCGGCGGCACGAAAGTCGTCTCCGTGCGCGCCGATTCCACCTGCGGCGACGCCGCGGCCGGGTCGGCGGCCACCGAGCGGATCGTGACCTCGGACAAGGTGAACGCCATCGTCGGCGGCGACTGTTCGGGCGTCACCACCGCCATGCTCAAGAACGTGGCCAAGCCCAACGGCATCGTGATGATCTCGCCGTCGGCCACCTCGCCGTCCCTGTCCACCATCGAGGACAACGGCCTGTTCTTCCGCACCGCGCCGTCCGACGCCCGCCAGGGCGAGGTGGTCGCGGACATCCTGAAAGAGGCGGGGATCAAGGAGGCCGCGCTGACCTACACCAACAACGACTACGGCAAGGGTCTGGCGGACAGCATCGCCGCCAACGTGAAGAAGCGCGGCGGCAAGATCACGATCTCCGCGCCCCATGAGGACGGCAAGGGCGACTACAGCGCCGAAGTGGCGGCGCTGGCGGCCGCGGGCGGCGACATCCTGATCGTGGCCGGCTACCTCGACCAGGGCGGCAAGGGCATCATCCAGGGCGCCCTCGACACCGGCGCCTTCGACAAGTTCTACCTGCCCGACGGCATGATCGGCGATACCATCGTCAAGGCCATCGGCAAGGGCCTCGAAGGCTCCATCGGCGCCCATCCCGGCACCGACAGTCCGGGAGCGGCCAGGTTCATGGATCTCGCCAAGGCGGCCAACGTCAAGGCGGACTCCCCCTTCGTGGGCGAATCGTATGACGCGGCCGCCCTGATCATGCTGGCCATGCAGGCGTCCAAGTCCACCGAGAGCGGCAAGCTCAAGGACAAGGTGATGTCGGTGGCCAACGCTCCCGGCGAGAAGATCTATCCGGGCGAGCTGGCCAAGGCGCTCAAGATCCTCGCCGGCGGCGGCGACGTGGACTACGTCGGCGCCTCTGCGGTGGAGCTGATCGGACCGGGTGAGAGCGCCGGCAGCTACCGCCAGATCGTCATCAAGGGCGGCAAGTTCGAGACGGTCAAGTACCGGTAGCCTCGCAGACAGTCCGGCAGTCCGCGGCGGGAAGGGCTTCGGCCCTTCCCGCCGCATGCCCAGCCACGCCGATGATCGCGGTAGAAAACCTGCACATGCACTTCGGCGGCATCCGGGCCGTCGACGGTGCGTCCCTCACCATCGAGCGCGGCTCCATCACCGGACTCATCGGCCCCAACGGCGCCGGCAAGACCACCCTCTTCAACGTCATCGCGGGGGTGCACAAGCCCACCTCCGGCAAGGTGTACCTCGACGGCGAGGACGTCACCGGGCTCGCGCCCCACGAGCTTTTCGCCAAGGGCGTGCTGCGCACCTTCCAGGTCGCCCACGAGTTCTCCACGCTGACGGTCCGGGAAAACCTCATGACCGTGCCAGCCGGCCAGTCCGGCGAGAGCCTGGTGGACGTGTGGTTCCGCCCCGGCAGGATCCGCGCCCAGGAGGCGGCCATTGGCGACCGCGCCGACGAAGTGATCGAGTTCCTCCACCTGGAAGGGGTGGCGGGGGAGCTGGCCGGGAACCTCTCGGGCGGGCAGAAGAAGCTGCTGGAGCTGGGCCGCACCATGATGGCGGAGCCCCGGATCGTGCTGCTCGACGAGGTGGGCGCGGGGGTCAACCGCACCCTCCTGAAGGACATCGCCGGCGCCATCCTGCGCCTCAACCTCCACCACGAGTACACGTTCTGCATCATCGAGCACGACATGGACCTGATCTCGCTGCTGTGCGATCCGGTCATCGTCATGGCCAACGGGACCGTGCTGATGGAGGGGTCCCCGCCCGAGGTGCAATCCGACGAGCGGGTCATCGAGGCCTATCTCGGCCGCGGGCTCGTCACCCGCGAGGAGCGGCGGTCATGAGCCTGCTGGTAGGCGAGGAGCTGACCGGCGGCTACGGCGGCCCGGACATCCTGCGGGGCTGCGCCATCGCCGCGGAGCGCGGCGAGATCACCGTGGTGGTGGGTCCCAACGGCGCCGGGAAGTCCACGGCCATGAAGGCGCTCTTCGGCCTGTTGCAGCTCCGTTCGGGCGCGGTGCGCCTGGACGGCGAGGACATCACCGCGCTGGCGCCCCAGGCGCGGGCGCGCAAGGGCATGGGGTTCGTGCCGCAGACGGACAACGTGTTCCGCTCCATGACCGTCCACGAGAACCTGGAGATGGGCGCGTTCGTCCGGGACGACGACATCTCCGGCACCCTGGACGAAGTCTACGGGCTGTTCCCGGCGCTCCGGGACAAGCGCCGTCAGCCCGCCGGCGAGCTGTCCGGCGGCCAGCGCCAGCAGGTGGCCATCGGCCGGGCGCTGATGAACCGGCCCCGCGTGCTCATGCTCGACGAGCCCAGCGCCGGCGTGTCGCCCATCGTCACCCACGAACTGTTCGAGCGCATCCTCGACATCGCCCGCAGCGGCGTTGCCGTCCTCATCGTGGAGCAGAACGCGCGCCAGGCCCTGGAGCTGGCGGACAAGGGCTACGTGCTGGTGCAGGGCCGCAACCGCTTTACCGGCACCGGTCAGACGCTGCTGGCCAACCCCGAGGTCCGCAAGTCGTTTCTCGGAGGATGACCGTTGGAAGACGTCGTCAACGCGGTGGTGCTCCTGAGCAATTTCCTGGTGGTCCCGGCCACCGCCTACGGCTGCCAGCTCGCCCTGGGCGCGCTGGGGGTCACGCTGGTGTACGGCGTCCTGCGCTTCTCCAACTTCGCCCACGGCGAGATCATGGCGTTCGGCGCCATGATCACCATCCTCGGCACTTGGCTGCTGCAATCCTGGGGCGTGGGCCTCGGGCCGCTGCCCACGGCGCTGCTGGCGCTGCCCGCGGGCATGGCGGTCACCGCCGGGCTGTGCGTGCTGACGGACCGCTGGGTCTTCCGGTTCTACCGGCGCACCAAGGCGCCGCCGGTGATGCTGCTGGTGGTGTCCGTGGGAGTGATGTTCGTCATCAACGGCCTCATCCGCTTCGTCGTCGGCCCCGCCGACCGGGTCTTCACCGACGGCGCCCGTTTCCTGCTCACGGTGCGGGAGTTCAAGGCGTTCACCGGGCTGTCCGAGGGCCTCGCCATCAAGACCACCCAGACCCTCAGCGTGGTGGTGGCGGTGGTGCTGGTGGCGGCGCTCTTCTGGTTCCTCGAGAGGACGCGCACCGGCAAGTCCATGCGCGCGTTCTCGGACAACGAGGACCTGGCGCTGCTGTCCGGCGTCAGCCCGGAGCGGGTAGTGGCGGTCACCTGGCTCATCGTCGGCGCCCTCGCCGCGGTGGCGGGCACGCTGTACGGCCTCGACAAGAGCTTCAAGCCGTTCACCTTCCTGTCGCTGCTGCTGCCCATCTTCGCCGCGGCCATCGTCGGCGGCCTCGGCAACCCGCTGGGCGCCATCGTCGGCGGCTTCGTGGTGGCCTTCTCCGAGGTCCTGCTCACCTATCCCTACCGGAAGTTCCTGGCCTACCTGGGACCGGAGGGCTGGCGGCCGGACGGCTTGGTGCAGTTCCTGTCCACCGACTACAAGTTCGCCGTGTCGTTCTTCATCCTGGTGGTGGTGCTGCTGGTGAAGCCCACCGGGGTCTTCAGCGGGAAGTCGTCATGAGCGAAGGTCCCGCGCCCTTGCCGGTCCGCGTCGGCCGGACGCTGCGGCCTCCCCGCAAGACGGCCCTGTTCGCCGCCATGGCGGCGCTCATCTGCCTCGTGGGTGTGGCGCAGAGCTGGTCGCTGGCGCTCGCCATCCTGAACCTGTGCCTGATCTCGGCCATCATGACCCTGGGGGTGAACATCCAGTGGGGCTACGCCGGCCTGTTCAACGCCGGCGTCATGGGCTTCGCTGCCTTGGGCGGGCTGGCGGGGGTGCTGGTCTCCATGCCGCCGGTGACCGCGGCGTGGCAGGCCGGCGGCGCCGGCGTGGTGGCGGCGCTGGCGATGGGGCTGCTCGCCGCGGCGGCCGCGGTGATGGTCTACCGGCGGGTCCGACACCCGGCCTGGCGCAAGCTGGCCGTGGCCCTGGTGGTGGCCGGCGGCTACTTCGCCGCCCGAGCCGTGTTCGAGCCCGCGGTGCGGGCCATCGAGGCGGTGGATCCGTCCAGGACCGGCTACCTCGGCGGCTTCGGCCTTCCCATCGTCCTTTCCTGGTTCGTGGGCGGCGTGCTGGCCGCGGGGGCGGCCTGGGCCGCTGGCAAGATCAGCCTCGGCCTCCGTTCCGATTACCTCGCCATCGCCACCCTGGGCATCTCCGAGATCATCGTCGCCTTCCTGAAGTACGAGGAGTGGCTCGCGCGGGGGGTCAAGAACGTCACCGGCCTGCCCCGTCCGGTGCCCTACGAGGTGGACCTGCAGAACGCCGCGTGGTTCCGGGAGTGGGCCGCAAGCCTGGGGGTGTCGCAGGTGGACCTGTCGTCCATCGTGGTGAAGCTCTGCTACGCGGGGCTCTTCGTCCTGGTGCTGGCGGTCCTGCTGTGGCTGTCCGAAGCGGCGTTGCGGGCGCCCTGGGGACGGATGATGCGGGCCATCCGGGACAACGAGACCGCGGCCGCGGCCATGGGCAAGCACGTCACCGCCCGGCACCTGCAGGTCTTCGTGCTGGGTTCGGCGGTGATCGGCGTCGCCGGCGCCATGCTGGCGACCCTGGACGGACAGTTCACGCCCATCACGTACCACCCGCTGCGCTTCACCTTCCTGGTCTCGGTCATGGTCATCGTCGGCGGCTCCGGCAACAACTGGGGCGCCGTCCTGGGCGGCTTCGTGGTGTGGTACTTCTGGGTCGAAGCCGAGCCCCTGGGCCTGTGGCTGATGGAAATCATCACCTCGCCGCTGTCCCCGGACAGCCCGGTCCGCAACCACCTCATGCAGAGCGCCGCCCATATGCGCCTGGTGGTCATGGGGCTGGTGCTGCTGCTGGCGCTGCGCTTCGCGCCCCGCGGCCTGATCCCGGAGGAACGGCGTTAGAAACAACGTTGTGCCTGTGGGGCAAGAGTGATAGGATTTTTTCAACTTTGGGATGCAGCGGAAGGAGGATAGCCATGAAACGGAAGGCTCTGTTGTCCGTCACGACGTGTATCGCAGCCGTCTTCGCCCTGTCCCTGGGCGTCTCGGCGCAGACCATCAAGATCGGCCTCAACATCCCGCTGACCGGCGACATCCCGAAGGTCGGCGAGGGCTCCAAGTTTGCGGCCGAGATGTGGCTGGCCGACGTCAACGGCGCCGGCGGCCTCGAAGCCGGAAAGAAGAAGCACAAGGTGGAGCTGGTCATCGAGGACAACGAGGCCAAGGCCGAGTCCGCGGTGAAGGCCGCCACCAAGCTCATCACCGAGGACGAGGTGCTGGTCATCGTCGGCCCGCAGTCGTCCAAGCAGGCGGTGCCCGCGGGCGGCGTCTCGCAGGACCGCGCAACCCCGATGATCAGTCCGTGGTCCACCAACCCCAACACCACCAAGGACCGGCCGTACGTCTTCCGCGCGCCGTTCCTGGATCCGTTCCAGGGGCCGGTGCTGGCGAACTTCATCACCAACGAGTTCAAGTTCACCAAAGCCGCGGTGCTGTACGACCAGGCCAGCGACTATCCCAAGGGACTGGCGGAGTTCTTCAAGGGAGCCTGGGAGAAGCTCCACGGCGCCGGCTCGGTGGTGGCCTACGAGAGCTTCACCACCAAGGACACCGACTTCAGCTCCCAGCTCACCAAGATCCGCGGTTCCGGCGCCCAGGTGCTGTTCACGCCCCAGTACTACAACGAGGTGGCGCTGATCGTGCAGCAGGCGCGCCAGCTCGGCTTGAAGAGCCCCATCGTGGGCAGCGACAGTTGGGGTTCGGCCGAGACGGTGGAACTGTGCGGCAAGGACTGCCACGGGGCCTTCTTCAGCACCCACTACGCGGCTGCGGGAGCCACCGGCGCCACCAAGGCGTTCATCGACCGCTACAACAAGAAGCACGGCTACGTGCCCGACGACGTCGCCGCCCTGACCTGGGACTCGCTGCGCATCGTGGCGACCGCGGTCAAGGCCACCGGCGGGCTCACCGGCGACCTCAAGAAGGACCGTGAAGCCGTCAAGAACGCCATGGCCGGCATCAAGAAGTTCGCCGGCATCACCGGGAACATGACCTTCACGCCGGAGGGCGACCCCATCAAGTGCGCGGTCATCGTCCGCATCAGCGACAAGGGCCAGTTCGAGTTCTACAAGTCCGTCTGCCCGTAGCGGCTCAACCGTTCCGAGTCATCCCCCGGGAGCGAGAGGGCGTCCCGCCCTCGCTCCCGGGCCGGTAGCCGATGGCGCTGTTTCTCCAGAACCTGGTGAACGCCCTGCAGTGGGGGAGCTTCTACGCCCTCATCGCGCTGGGCTACTCCATGGTCTACAGCATCCTGATGCTGTTCAACTTCGCCCACGGCGACATCTTCATGGTGGGCGCCTACATCGGCGTCGGCGTCGCCGCGGTGCTGATCGCCATGGCCGCCCAGGGCGCCCTGGCGCTGCCGCCCTGGCTGATCCTGATCCTGACCATCCTGCTCGCCATGGTGCTGACGTCGTTCGTCGGCATGCTCGTGGAGCGCATCGGCTACCGGCCCCTGCGGGCCGCGCCGCGCGCCTCCGCCGCCATCACCGGGTTGATGATCGGCATCATCCTGGAGACCGGCAACCTGGCCCTGCTCGGCGCCCGGCGCATCCGTTTCCCGTCCCTCATCGACACCACGGTCTACGAGATGGGCGGCGTCTTCATCACCAACACGAAGATACTCATCGTGGTGGTGGCGCTGCTGCTGGCCACGGGGATGCACCTGTTCGTGCGCAAGACCAAGTGGGGCCTGGCCATGCGGGCGATGGCGTTCGACTACGTGGCGGTGCCGTTGATGGGAGTGTCCATCAACGGCATCGCGGCGCTCACCTTCGCCCTGGGCTCGGCGCTGGCCGCCGCGGCCGGGATACTCTACGCCCTGGCCTACCCGGTCCTGGACCCCTACATGGGAATCACGTTCGGCTGGAAGGCCTTCGTGGCGGCGATCCTGGGCGGCAGGGGCTCGGTCATGGGGGCCACGCTGGCCGGCTTCCTGCTCGGCTTCATCGAGATCTTCACGGCCATGATCTTCCCTTCGAGCCTGCGCGACCTGATCGCCTACTCCATCGTGCTGCTGATCCTCGTGGTCCGGCCGCACGGCTTCTTCGGCGAGCCCTACAGCGCGCGGCTGAGGCTGTGACGGCGCCGCGGTTGCCTTTGCCATGGATGCGGCTGAAATGATGCGCGGGTTCTCACGGGTGCCCCTCCTCGGTTGGCTGGCCGGCGGGTTCGTCGCGGTGGTGCTGGAGATCCAGGTGGGAACGCTCCTGGCCCACTCGCTGGGCCTGCCCAAGATCCCGGTGCTCTTCGGCATTGTCACCGCGCTCAAGAAACCCCTGCTGTTCCCCGGCGCCGCGCTGTACGTGCTGCTGATCTACGCCGTGCCCATCGCGGTCATCGCCCGCTTCACCGCCGCCCTCGCCAACCTGGCTGCAGGCCGGCTGCTGGCCTTCCCGCTGGCGGTCTCCGCGGCCGTCCATCTCGGCCTCTTCTACGTCACGCTGGAGATGTGGTCCGGCCTGAGCGACTACCGGGACCTGGTCCTCCGCTTCACCCTGATCGCGGTGATGGTCACCCTGAGCCTCAACGTGATCAACGGCTACATGGGCGAGTTCTCGTGCTCCCATCCCGGCTTCATGGCGGTGGGGGCCTACGTGGCCTCGGTGCTGACCATCGATCTCTTCACCAGCCACAGGGTATTCGGCTCCGCCCTGCTGCCGGCCGTACTGGGGCCGTTCCTGTTCCCGGTGATCCTGGTCGTCGGCGGCCTGGTGGCCGCGGTAAGCGCCCTGGTGGTGGCCATCCCCTCGTTCCGCACCCGCGGCGACTACCTCGCCATCATCTCGCTGGCGTTCATGTTCATCGTCAAGAGCCTGATCGAGAACCTGGAGATCGTGGGCGGGGCGCGCGGGCTGGGGGGGCAGCCGGACTGGGCGGGGCTGCCCACCGTGTTCCTGTGGACGGTGGCCTGCGTCTGGGTCATCAACAACTTCGTCCGCTCCACCCTCGGCAAGGCGCTCAACGCGGTGCGGGACAACGAGATGGCGGCCACGGCCATGACCGTGGATACGCGCTTCACCAAGATGGTGGGGTTCCTGTTCGCCGCCTTCTGGGCCGGGGTGGCCGGCGGCCTGTTCGCCCACGTGCTGCGATACGTCAACCCGGGAACCTTCGGCATCCAGAAGCTCGCCGAGGTGCTGGCCATGGTCTACTTCGGCGGGTTGAACTCGGTCTACGGCTCCATCATCGGCGCCGTTGGCATCAACCTTCTCGGCGAGGCCCTGCGCCCGCTGGAGATCTTCAAGTGGATCATCATCCCGCTGCTGCTCATCCTGGTGATGATCTACCGGCCCACGGGGCTGGTGGCCTTCAAGGAGTTCGACCCCGAGGCCATCCTCAAGCCGAAGACGGACCCGGAAAGGGAACGTGATGCCCTTCCTCAAGGTTGACAATATCACCCACCAGTTCGGCGGCCTGCGCGCGGTCCACGACTACGCGCTGGCCATCGAGCCCGGCGAGATCCGCGGGCTCATCGGACCCAACGGCGCCGGCAAGACCACGATCTTCAACCTGATCACCGGCATCTACAACCCCACCCGCGGCCACATCTACCTCGACGGCGAGCGGATCAGCGGCCTTCCGCCCCACCGCATCGCGTCGATGGGCATCGGCAGGACCTTCCAGAACCTGCTGCTGTGGCGGCACATGAACGTCCTGGAGCACGTGAAGATGGCCCGTTACTCCAGGATCGGCTACGGCCTCCTCGGCGCCTGCCTGGGCACGCCCCGGCGGCACCGGGAAGAGCGCGAGATCGAGGACAAGGCCCTGGCCCTGCTGGAGATGCTGGACATCCGCCACCTGGCGCACCAGGCCGTCCCCAACCTGCCCTACGGCGCCCAGCGCCGGGTCGAGATGGCCCGGGCGCTGGCCACCGAGCCCCGGCTGCTGCTGCTGGACGAGCCCACCGCGGGCATGAACCCCGACGAGCTGGTGCAGATCATGGAGATCATCCGGCGCGTGCACCGGGAGCTGAACCTGGCGATCTTCCTGATCGAGCACCGGATGCGGTTCGTCATGGAGCTGTGCGAGCGTATCCAGACGCTGGACTTCGGAGAGGTGATCGCCGAGGGCACGCCCGAGGAGATACAGAACAACCCCAGGGTCATCGAGGCCTACCTGGGAGCCACCGAGACGTAGCGGCCATGTTGTTGTCCGTCGAAAACCTGCGCGTCTCCTACGACCGCATCCGCGCCCTGCAGGGGGTCAGCTTCGAGATCGACGAGGGCGAGAGCGTCTGCATCATCGGCGCCAACGGCGCCGGCAAGAGCACCACGCTGCTGGCCATCTCGCGCATGGTGCCGGTGGAGGCGGGGACGCGCATGACCTACCGGGGCGAGGACCTGCTGCGATACCCCGCGGACAAGGTGGTCAGCCAGCTCGCCATCTCCCACGTGCCCGAGGGGCGGCGCCTGTTCGACAACCTCACGGTGATGGAGAACCTGAGGCTCTCCTGCTTCGCCCGCAGGGACAGCGGCGTCAGGCAGGACATGGACCGCGTCCTGTCCATCTTCCCGCGCCTCGCGGAACGGGAACACCAGAAGGCCGGCACCCTGAGCGGCGGCGAGCAGCAGATGCTGGCGGTGGGCCGGGCCTTCATGAGCGGCCGCAAGCTCATGCTGCTGGACGAACCTTCCATGGGACTGGCCCCGCTGATGATGAAGAGCGTGTTCGACGCCCTCAAGGAGATCAACCGGGAAGGCACCACCATTCTGCTGGTGGAGCAGAACGCGCAGCTCGCGCTCCAGTTCGCCGGCAGGGGCTACGTGCTGGAGAACGGCAGCCTGGTGCTGGAGGGGAAGTCCGCGGACCTGCTGGCCGACCCCGCGGTGAAGCAGGCGTACCTGGGAGGTTGAGGTGGAGATCCCGATTGCCGCGCGGGCCGAACGGTCCTCGGCCCGCTCGATCACGACGTTGTGGACCACTTGCCAGATAACGGAGGCGACGATATCGTTAATGTATCTGTAGGGTGTCCGTTTAGTGAAAACTCAAAAGAGGAGGGCTTCAGTCATGAGGAAAAATCTTGTACGAGGGCTTTCGCGGAGCCTCGCGGCCGCGGTGCTGGTGGTGGCCGTGGCGGCGTCCCATGCCGTCGCCGGGACGCTGGACGACGTCCGCAAGCGCGGCCAGCTTTCCTGCGGCATCAACACCGGGCTGCCCGGCTTCGCCTTCACCGACGACAAGGGCAACTGGACCGGGTTCGACGTGGCCTACTGCAAGGCCCTTGCCGCGGCCGTGATGGGTGACGCGAGCAAGGTCAAGTACGTCAACCTGACCGGGAAGAACCGCTTCCCGGCGCTTCAGTCGGGCGAGATCGACGTCCTGTCCCGCAACACCACCTGGACCCTGTCGCGCGACGTGAACCTCGGCTTCACTTTCATCGGCGTCAACTACTATGACGGCCAGGGCTTCATCGGACGCAAGGCGCTGGGGGTGAAGAGCGCCAGACAGCTCGACGGCGCCTCGGTCTGCATCCAGACCGGCACCACCACCGAGCTGAACCTGGCGGACTTCTTCCGCACCAACAAGATCAAGTACGAGCCGGTGCCCATCGAGACCAACGCCGAGGCGCGCGCCGCGTACGAGGCCGAGCGTTGCGACGTGTACACGACCGACGCATCGGGCCTGGCCGCGACCAAGGCGACCTTCGCGGATGCCGACAAGCACATGGTCTTCCCCGAGATCATCTCGAAAGAGCCGCTGGGTCCGCTGGTCCGCCAGGGTGACGACCAGTGGGCGGACATCGCCCGCTGGGTCCTGAACGCGCTGATCATCGCCGAGGAGAACGGCGTCACCCAGGCCAACGTGGCGAAGATGGCGGAGGGCTCGGACAATCCCGAGACCAAACGCATGCTCGGCAAGGAAGGGAGCTTCGGCGAGATGCTGGGCCTGGACGCCAAGTGGGCGGTCCGCGCCATTGCGGCCGAAGGCAACTACGCGGAGATCTTCGACCGCTACCTCGGGCCGAAGACCAAGCTGGGGCTCGCGCGAGGGCTGAACGCGCTCTACAAAGACGGCGGCATCCTCTACGCGCCGCCGTTCCGGTAGACCGCACGGCGGCGTTCCTCCGGCCCCGCTTTCGACCGGCACGGGAGCGGGGCCGGGGAACGCGGCCACGAGGGAGCCCTCAGGCGGCTCCGAGCCGCGGGCTCTGCGTCCATGCCTTCCGTTGAACCCGACAGGTCGAATACCCTGCGTCTCAGCCGCTTGTGGACCGACGAGCGGGCGCGCGGGGTGCTCTGGCAGATTCTGCTGGTCCTGGGGCTGATCCTGCTGGCCGCGGTCGTCGTCTCCAACACCGCCACCAACCTCCAGCGCGCCGGCCTGGCCTCGGGCTTCGGCTTCCTGTTCGACACCGCTTCCTTCGACATCAACCAGCGGCTCATCCACTACCAGTCCACCTCCACCTACGGCCGGGCGTTCATCGTCGGCGGCCTCAACACCATCGTCGTGGCCGTCCTCGGCATCGCCGCGGCCACGGTCATCGGCTTTCTCGCCGGGGTGTCGCGGCTGTCGCGGAACTTCCTGGTGAGCCGGATCGTCGGCGCCTGGGTGGAGTTCACCCGGAACGTCCCGCTGCTGCTGCAGATCATCTTCTGGTGGGTCGTCATCCTGGCGCTGCCGAAGGTCCGTCAAAGCCTCGCCTTCGCCGACGCCGTCTACCTGAACAACCGCGGGGTGCGGATGCCGTGGCCGGTCTTCGGGGATGGTGCGACGCTGGTGCTGGCGGCGCTGCTGGCCGGGGTGGTCGCGGCCTTCGCCGTGGCCCGCTGGGCGAGGGCGCGCCAGCAGCGCACCGGCCGGACCTTTCCCTCGGGCTGGTGCGCGCTGGCCCTGATCGCCGGCGCAACGCTGGCGGCCTGGTTCGCGGCCGGCCAGCCGGTGACCTTCGACGCGCCGGTGATGGGCCGGTTCAACCTGCGCGGCGGCTTCAACGTTACGCCGGAACTGGTGGCGCTGTGGATGGCGCTGTCCACCTATACCGGCGCGTTCATCGCCGAGATCGTGCGCGCCGGCATCCTGTCGGTGAGCCGGGGGCAGGTGGAGGCCGCCGGCGCCCTGGGCCTGCGCCGGGGCCTCACCACGCGCAAGATCATCCTGCCCCAGGCGTTGCGCGTGATCGTGCCGCCGCTCACCAGCCAGTACCTGAACCTGACCAAGAACTCCTCCCTCGCGGTCGCCATCGGATACCAGGACATCGTTTCCATCGGCGACACCGTGCTGAACCAGAGCGGGCAGGCCCTGGAGGTGATCTCCATCTACATGGCCTTCTACCTCACCCTGAGCCTGCTCACGTCGGCGTTCATGAACTGGTACAACGCGTCGATCGCGCTGGTGGAACGATGAGCGTCCGCGCCTTCCATCGACTCCAGGCCGAGCTGCTGCCGCAGCGGCCGCCCCCGGCAAGCACCGTGGGGCTGTTCGGGTGGCTGCGGGCCAACCTCTTCTCGAGCGGGCTCAACCTGGCGCTCACCGCGGCGTCCGTCGCGGTGCTGGCGCTGGCGCTGCCGCCGTTCTTCCGCTGGGCGTTCCTGGAGGCGGATTTCAGCGGCGTCGTGGGCAACGACTGCGCCGGCGTGGGCGCGTGCTGGGCGTGGCTCGACCAGCGCATCGGCCAGTTCATCTACGGCTTCTACCCGGCGGAGCTGCGCTGGCGGGTCAACATCGCCCTGGTGCTGCTGGCCCCGGCCCTGGCCTACGTCCTGTTCGAGCGCCTCCCCGGCGCCCGCTACGGGCGCTGGTTCACCGCCGCCTATCCGCTGCTGGCCGGGGTCCTGCTGCTGGGCGGCTTCGGTCTCGACGGCGTCGGCACCGACAAGTTCGGCGGCTTCATGCTCAACGTCATCGCCGGGCTCGCCGGCATCGCGCTGTCGCTGCCCGTGGGCATCCTGCTGGCGCTGGGACGGCGCTCGCGCCTGCCCGCGGTCCGGGTCGTGTCGGTGGCGTTCATCGAGGTGATCCGCGGCGTCCCGCTGATCACGCTGCTGTTCGTGGCCATCGTCATCCTGCAACTGTTCCTGCCCCCGGACGTGACCCTTGACCAGCTCACCCGGGTCATGATCATGATCACCCTGTTCGCCTCCGCGTACATGGCGGAGGTCATCCGCGGCGGTCTCCAGGCGATCCCCAAGGGCCAGTACGAAGCCGCGCAGGCCATGGGGCTCGGCTACTGGCAGGCCATGCGCTTCATCATCCTGCCCCAGGCCCTCAAGGTCTCGATCCCCGGCATCGTCAACACGTTCATCGGCCTGTTCAAGGACACGACGCTGGTGATCATCATCGGCATGTTCGACATCCTCGGCCAGGCGCGGCTGCTGCAGACCCATCCCGACTGGATCGGCAAGGTCGATCACGAGACCTTCCTGTTCGCGGCGCTGTTCTTCTTCGTCATCTGCTTCTCCATGTCGCGCTACTCCATGAAGCTGGAGCGGCGCCTGGACACCACGCGCCGGTAAGGAGACCGCACCATGCCCACCGCCGAAACGCCTGCGGGCGACGCCATCATCCGCATCACCGGCCTCAACAAGTGGTTCGGCTCGTTCCACGTCCTGCGCGACATCGACCTGGAGGTGGCGCCGCAGGAGCGCATCGTCATCTGCGGCCCGTCCGGCTCGGGCAAGTCCACGCTCATCCGCTGCATCAACCGGCTCGAGGAGCACCAGAGCGGCTCCATCACCGTGGACGGCACCGAGTTGAGCCACGACCTGAAGAACATCGACGTCGTCCGCCGCGAGGTCGGCATGGTGTTCCAGCAGTTCAACCTGTTCCCCCATCTCACCGCGCTGGAGAACTGCACGCTGGCGCCGATGTGGGTGCGCAAGCTGCCGCGGGCGGAGGCCGAGCGCATCGCCATGGAATACCTGGAACGGGTGCGCATCCCGGACCAGGCCGGCAAGTATCCCGGCCAGCTCTCCGGCGGGCAGCAGCAGCGCGTGGCCATCGCCCGCTCGCTGTGCATGCGCCCCAAGGTCATGCTGTTCGACGAGCCCACCTCGGCCTTGGACCCCGAGATGATCAAGGAGGTGCTGGAAGTGATGGTGGACCTGGCCGAGTCCGGCATGACCATGCTGGTGGTGACCCACGAGATGGGCTTCGCCTCCCAGGTGGCCGACCGCGTGATCTTCATGGACGAGGGCCAGATCGTCGAGCAGAACACCCCGACCGAATTCTTCAACAACCCGAAGTCCGACCGCACCAAGCTGTTCCTGAGCCAGATACTGTCGCACTGAGGCGACCGCGGGTCGCCCCTGCATGAGGTTCATCGCTGGAGCATGTGTAGGGGCGACCTGCGGTCGCCCCCTGAATTTCGCAGGCTTCTGTGCTACGGTCCTCAATCTGGAATCTTGCCGAGAAGGGCCTCAAGCGTATGTCCACCACTCTGATCAAGAACATCGGTACGCTGGCAACAGGGATGCTGGAGGAGCCGCTCCGGGACGCCGACTCGGTCTTCGTAGCCGACGGCGTCATCCAGGAGATCGGCAACGGCCTGGGCGGCAACGCCGACCGCACCATCGACGCCAACGGCACCACGGTGGTCCCCGGTCTCATCGACTCGCACTCCCACCCCACCTTCGGCAACTTCACGCCGGCGCAGAATTCCATGGGCTGGATCACCCACTACATGCACGGCGGCGTCACCTCCATCATTTCCGCCGGCGAGCTGCACGTGCCGGGGCTGCCGTTGCCGCCGGACCCGCTGTGCGCGGTGTCGCTGGCCATCGTCGCCAAGCGCTGCTGGGACAACTTCCGCCCCACCGGCGTGCGGGTGCACGGCGGCACGCTGCTGCTGGTGCCGGGCCTGGAGGAGAAGGACTTCGACACCATCGCCGAGGCCGGCATCCGCCTGGTCAAGTTCATCTTCTACGACTACAGCCTGCTGCCCACCGGCGAGGCCGAGCGATACGTGAAGTGGTCCCGGGCGCGGGACATCAAGGTCAAGATCCACTCCGGCGGCGTCTCCCGTTCCGGCGTGAGCCAAGTGGCGGGGGTGGACATCGTCAAGGCCATCGACCCCGACGTCATCGGCCACAGCACAGGCGGCCCCATCCCCATGCCGGAGGAGGACCTGCGCCGCATCGTGGCCGAGACGGAGTACTACGTCGAGATCTGCACCTCCGGCAACCTGCGCATGGGAATGGTGCTGACCGACGCGGTCCGGGAGCACGGCGCCGAGAGCCGGGTGCTGGTGGGCACGGACACGCCGGGCGGCACCGGCGTGGTGCCACGGGGCATCCTGCGGGAGATATGCTTCCTCGCCTCCCTGGGCGGCATCGCCCCGGAACACGCCGTGGCCATGGCCACCGGCAACACCGGCCGCGCCCACGGCCTGGACCTGGGCATCATCGCCGAGGGCAGGCCCGCGGACCTGGTGATCATGGACCGCATCACCGGCTCGGTGTCCACGGACGCCCTGGATTCCTTCGCCAAGGGCGACCTGCCGGGCATCTCGGTGGTGATGATCGACGGCGAACTGACCGTGGCGGGCCGCAGCCAGCAGACGCCGCCGCCGGAACGAGGGGTGATCATCAGCGAGTAGAAAACGGCCGCCGCGGGGACCGTGGGGGTCGGATCTTGGATAGTATGACCATAACCTGTCGTAAACGTTGACAAAGGCGGGCGTGAGGCCGGTATGACTAAGCGGTTGTCGCCCAAGGAGGTTGCTCGGTGAGCACATTACAGTACGGCGTGGGCATGTTCCCCACGGAACCCATGTCGCGCATCATCCAGCTCAGCAAACAGGCGGAGGATCTGGGCTACAGCCACATCTGGGTCGGCGACTCGCACCTCATCTGGCGCGAGGCCTTCGTCAACATGGCCGCGGTGGCGCTCACCACCTCGAAGGTGATCATCGGCACCGGTGTCACCAACCCCGTGACCCGGCACCCCTCGGTGCTGGCCAGCGGCTATGCGACCCTGGACGAGATGGCGCCCGGGCGGTTCGCCGTGGGCATCGGCCTCGGCGACAGCTCCCTGGAGACCATGGGCCGGAAGCAGGCGCGGCTGTCGGAGTTCGAGGCGGCGGTGGCGCAGATGCGGGCGGTCATCGAGGGCGGCGAAGCCGAGCTGGAGAGCGGCAGCAAGATACACCTCAACTTCGCCCAGAACCGGAAGATCCCGTTCTACGCGGCCGCCAGCGGCCCCAAGATGCTGGAGCTTTCCGGCCGGATTGCCGACGGCGTGATCATCCTCGTGGGCGTGGATTCCGGCGCCATCGAGAGAGCCGTGGAACGGATCGCCGCCGGAGCCGAGTCCGCGGGCCGCAAGCTCTCCGACATCGACCTGGTGCTGTGGGTGCCGTGCGCCGTTTCCGAGGGCCCCGGAGCCAAGGACGCGGTCAAGGCCCACGTGGCCCGGGTCATCGCCCACCCGCTGCCCTTCACCCTGGACGAGCAGGAGCAGAAGGTGCTGGACGACATCCACCAAGCCTACAACTACTACCAGCACATGAACCCGCTCGCCGCCCAGGCCCGCGTGATCCCGGACTGGCTGGTGGACAAGTTCGCCGTCGCCGGCACCCCCGACGAGTGCAGCGCCAAGGTCGCGGAGTTGAAGCAGAGCGCCATCAACCAGGTGGCGATCATTCCGTACAACGTGGGCGACGCCGACCGCGGCGAGACCCTGCGGCTCTTCGCCGGCGCCATGTAGTTCGAGAGGCCGGCCCGGGTCATCGAATACCGTCTCGCGGCAGGCTCCGGACGACTCGGACGGCCTCCTGGACCCCGATGCGGACCATCACCCGCTACTATCTGTTTCAGGTTCCCGGCTGGGCCCTCACGGCCGTCCTGGTGGCCGTGCTGCACGCGTGGCTGGGGCTGCCGGTGTGGGTGGCCCTCACCGTGCTGGGCGTGGTGGTGCTGAAGGACGTGATCTTCTATCCGTTCCTGCGCCGGGCCTACCAACTCGAAGCCACGGGCGCCGCCCGCCTCGTGGGCCGGCGCGGCGTCGCGCGAGACACCCTCGATCCCAACGGATACGTCTACGTCAACGGCGAGTTGTGGCGCGCGCGCACCGAAACGGGAGCGGCAGCAATCCCCGCGGGCGCCGAGATCCGGGTGGTCCAGGGCCATCGCATGACGTTGACCGTGGCCAGAGACTGACCACACGACGGTACAGGCGCACTACGCGTCGTCTTCCCTTATTCTCCCGCCAACTGCCGGAAATCCGGGATCTTTCCGTCAGAGATCGTTATAGGGGTACTTGGTGCAAGAGCAGTTCAAATCTTACAGCCCTTCTTTGCCGCGAGCTTCTGGAGACGGTCCTGCCGATCCCTCGCAGCGTTCACGGCTTCTTCAATGTTCGAGTAGGTCGCCAGCAAGGCTGGCCAGAAGAACACCACTGCCGCGACATTTGTCCCCGTTGCACCCTTCTCTCTTCGCGCCTTTCTTTCGAAATCCTGGGCCTCGGCAAACTGCTCTTTGATCTGTTGGCAATTCAGGTCGTCGTCACCGATTTTCTGGACACTGACCACTTTCGGTGTTGCACACGCCGAGACCAGGAACACAAGTGCCAGGGCAAACCCCAACAATGCGGTAGTTCTCGTCATACTTGCTCCTCCTTTTAGTTCGGTGATCAATGGACGAGCCATGCCTGCCGTCATGCAGTGTTTCAGCGGCTCGGCGCATTGCCAAGATCCTTCAACGGACCGCGTGTGAAATGCCGGCAAGTCTGTACCTTATACCAATCAAATCACTCACCCGCCAGCTGTTGCGCCTATAGAAACCCTTTGTCCTTGTAGAACTGCTTCGCGCCGGGGTGCAGCGGGATGCCCAGCGGGCCGGCGTCGGTGTCGCGGCAGACCTCCCGTATGTTCAGACGGGCGGCGTCCACCGGGATATCGCGGCGGCGGCGGTAGATGGATTCGCACAGCGAGTAGGCCATGTCTTTGCTCAGCCACTTGTGCGTGATGATGGGCCAGCCGCTGAAGTCCACGGTGCGGACGTCTTCCTTGAGGCCGGGGAACTGTCGTTTGGGTATCACGGCTCGCTTGAAGCCGAGGTCCTCCATGCCCCGGATCACGTCCTCGTCGAGATGGAGCACCTCGTAGCCGTTCTCCAGAGCGGCCTCCAGCCATTTGGTCGGCAACCCTTCATCGAATACCGCGTCCACGCGTCTCGCCTTGATGGATTCGATGCGCTTGGGGGAGGAGGGATGAGCGCACTCGTCGATCTTGCCGCCCCAACGGACGATCTTCCGGAACGACAGACCGTACAGCGACATGATGTTGGAAATGGCGTAGGCGGTGGAGTTGTCGATTCCCGAGGCCCGGGTAGACACGGTCAACGGTATCTTGTTCCGGACGATGTCCCGCACCGAGCGGATTCCCAACTCGGCCGAGACGACGAAGGCGATGCGGTCCCAGGAAGGAAAGCACGCCAGCGCCCGCAGGGGCAGCGGTTCCTTGTAGAAACCCTTGCCGCGGTAAGCCATGGTGGCGATGACCGACGGGTTCACGTGGGAGACATCGACCCGGCGTTTTCCCACCTCAATGGGCGCCTTCATGCCGCCCATGAGCTCGCCGTGGACGCCGAGCCGGAGCGGCGGGAAGATGTTGTCCTCCTCGTCGCTGGAGCGGATGGAGACGTCCAGCGCCACGCCCAGGTCGAGCTTGCGGTCGCCGTAGGCGCCGGCGGCGATCTCCAGCATCGCCTTGACCCGCTTCATCCGTGAATTCGGTCGTTGCCTGGCCACGCTACCACCTCCTACTGTCCGAGACCTGTAACAGATTCAACTTGCGGTAGCGACCACGGTCCTTCACCATAACGTCACCCCGGACACGATCCAGGGTCCAGAGAACGGGCGTCTGGATTCCGGGTCAAGCCCGGAATGACGGAAAGCGTCACCCCGGGCCCCGGGTCAAGCCCAGGGCAAGCTTGATCCGGGGCCCATCACGGCTGGGCCAACGCTGACGCGCACGTTCCTTGCAGGGAATCTGGCCGTCGAGTATGAATAGGGGCATGATCGATACCGCACAGCGCCTCAAGGAAATCATCGAACAGGACCGCGAGGATCTCGTCCAGTTGTGCCTGGAGCTGGGCAACATCCCCAGCCCTCATGCCAGGGAAAGAGCGCTCGGCGAAGCGACCGTGGCATGGCTCAAGCGCAACGGCATCGAGGCTTGGCTCCAGTGGATCACCGACGAGAGCGTGAACGCGGTGGGCCTGATCCGGGGCGCGGGCGGCGGATCGAGCCTCATCCTCAACGCCCACATGGACACGGGCCCCGAGTTATCCGCCGACGCCTCCGAGGCGGACGTGCGGATGGAAGGGGCGTGGGTGGACGGCGACCTGATGTTCGGCAAGGGCCTCATCAACGACAAGGCCCAGCTCTGCGCCTTCATGATCGCGGCCAGGGCGCTCAACAAGGCGGGCGTGGTGCTCGGCGGCGACCTCTACGTCACCGGCGTGGCCACCGAGACCGGCGAGCCGTCGGTGGACGACACCCAGGGCGTAAACTTCCCGGGCGAGGGCTTCGGCGCTTGGTGGCTGGTCAACCGAGGCGTCACCGCCGACTACGCCCTCGTCGGCGAGACCTCCGGATTCGGGATCATCATGGGGGAGTGCGGCGCGGTCTGGCTCAAGATCCGCTGCAAGGGCCGCGAGCTGTACACCCCGCGGCTGGAAAGGGGCGAGTCCCTGCGGGCCCACCCCAACCCCTACATCAAGATGGCCCACGCGGTCATCGCGCTGGAACAATGGGCCATCGACTATGAGCACAAGGCGCGCTTCGAGTTCCCCGGCGGCACCATGATCCCCAAGGCCCAGGTGGCCGCGACCCGGGGCGGCCCCGGCTACTGCGACATCTACTACGACGTGCGCATCGTGCCCAAGACCGATCCGCAGGCCATTAGGCGCGAGATCGAAGCGGTGATGGCGACCCTGGACTTCGACTCGGAGGTGTCGGTCTACCAGTATTCCAGGGGGCACGTGGCGCGGAACGCCGACATGCTGATCGACTCCATCGACCAAGCCCACCGCGACGTCATGGGCGCTGATCCCCCGGCGCCGCCCTCGGCCGAGATCAGCATGTGGCGCGACATGAACATGTTCAACGAGACGGGGATTCCGGCCGTGTGCTACGGGCCGCCCCGCCAGAGGGAAGACATCAGCCAGGCGCGCAATCGCGCCATGAAGATCGACGATCTCGTCGCCGCCACCAAGGTGTACGCGCTCACCATCCTGTCGGTGTGCGGGGAATCGAAGTGAACGAAGAGGGAGGTTCCCTTGGGTAGCTCGAAGGCGGTCACACGCGGGGTCCGGGTCGAAGTCACCACCGAATACGACCCCAACCGTTCATTCCCCGAGCACAACCGCTGGTTCTATCTCTACACCGTGGAGATCAGCAACGACGGCTCGGAAACCGTGCAACTCGTCAGCCGCCACTGGATCATCACCGACGCCACCGGCCACGTGGAGGAGGTCAAGGGACCGGGCGTGGTGGGCGAGAGCCCGGTGCTGGAGGAAGGTGAGTCCTTCGAGTACACCTCCGGCTGCCCCCTCTCCACCCCCTACGGCACCATGCACGGCACCTACCAGATGGTCACCGCCGGCGGCGATCGCTTCGACGCCCAGATCGCCGAGTTCGTGCTCGGCGAGGCACGGTCGCTGCACTAGCGCTAAAGTATCGCGCATTCTTGCCGACATATATTGATGAATGTGGAGTTTCTTCCATCCCTGACAAGATAGAGTTGACGCCGTAAGGGAGCAATGGCGTTATGACCAGCGAATCTGCCGCCAGCGAAACTCACCTTCTGAAATTCCAAGGCTTGCTGCGCGAGCTGTTCCAGTTCGACTGCGCGGACCTGGACTTCGGCATCTACCGCATCATGAACCACAAGCGGGATGCCATCGAGAGGTTCATCAGCGAGGGGTTGCCCGCGCGCATCGCCGGCGACTTGGACCAGGGGGCCCTTGATCGGGAGGCACGGGTGACGGCCAACCTGGAGAAGGCCCGCCAGAAAGTGGTGGCGAATCTGGGCAGCCGCGCGCTGGATGCCGACGGCGAGTTGAGCACCGCCTACGCGGACACGCCGGTCGGGCGGGAATACCTGGACGCCAAGGCGGCCGCGGAGTATCGGCGTAGCCGGCAGGCCGTTGAGTCCGACACCTACAACCACCTGTACACCTTCTTCAGCCGGTACTACCAGGATGGGGACTTCATCTCCAGACGGAGGTACTCTCGCAATGAGCGGTACGCGATTCCCTACAACGGTGAGGAGGTCTATCTCCACTGGGCGAATAGCGACCAGTACTACGTGAAGACCGGCGAGCACTTCCACAATTACGACTGGAAGGCGCCCAACGGCGTGTCGGTGCGCTTCAGGCTCGAAGCCGCTAACGTCGAGCAGAACAATGTCAAGGGTGACAGGCGGTTCTTCCTGCCGCTGGTTGAGAAAACGGACTGGGATGAAACTGCCCGGTCTGTCACGATTCCCTTCGAATATCGCCCGCTGACTGTAAAAGAAAAAAGCCGGCACGGCCAGAGGAACCACCAACAGGACAAGATCATCGCCGACGCCGTCATCGAGATTCCACAGCGGTTGAAGGCTGTACCGGAGGCCTTGCCCGCGCTGACTCCGGAGCGGCGGCGTAACGGGAACGGCGAGCCGGTCAGCCACTTGGAGCACCACTTGCGCCAGTACATCCGGCGCAACGATTCGGACTTCTTCATCCACAAGGATCTGCACGGTTTCCTCTCACGGGAGCTGGACTTCTACCTCAAGAACGAGGTGCTGAACCTGGACAATCTGGAGGCAGCGGGCGAGTACGCCGCGGACGGGTGGTTCCAGCAGATGCGCCTCATCAAGTCCGTCGGCAGGGACATCATCGACTTCCTGGCCCAGATCGAAGGTTTCCAGAAGATGCTCTGGGAGAAGCGCAAGTTCGTCGTTGAGACGCAGTACTGCATTACGATGGGGAACGTCGATCCAGACTTCTACCCGGAGATTGCCGTCAATGCGGCACAGTGGGAAGAGTGGCAGGAATTGATGGGCATCGACGGCGCCGATCGCTCAGCGTCGTTCCTGCAATCACAGCCCACACTGTCCCTCGATACACGCCATTTCGACGCCGAATTTACCGACCGGCTTGTGGCGTCCTTCGACGACATCGACGACATGACCGATGGCCTTCTTGTTCACAGCGAGAATTGGCAGGCGCTCCGGCTGATGGACGAGAGGTTTGGCAACAGCGTTCAGTGTCTGTATATCGACCCACCTTACAATACCGGGGATTCAGAAATCCTATACAGAAACGGATACCTACGCTCATCGTGGCTCACCTTGATGGAAAACCGGATCTCTGCTGTAATGCCGTTGCTCGCTGACGATCCAACGTCGTACATCGCTATCGATGATTTCCAGATGGTTGACCTTTGTGAATTGGTCGATAAGCGTTTTCCGTCCCTACGCCGCGAAATGATAATCGTCAACCACCATCCACAAGGTGGGAAAGCGACAACATTATCAACTACCCACGAATACATGCTCACTTGTGTAAAAAGAACATCGAATCGGACGCTGGCGGGACGCATGACCAAACAAGATATTGAGCGCCGTCCGTTCAAGCGTAGCGGTACTGCGGAGAGCAACTTTCGTTATGCGCGTCCAAATAGCTTTTATGCCGTGTTGGTCGATACTAATACCAATGAAGTGAAGGGGCTAGAGCCGCCTCCCGCAGTCGAAATTGCCGACTACCCAACCGGCAATACCGGAGAAGGATATACCAGGGTGTATCCGCTAGGAGCGGCTAGTGAAGAACGAGTCTGGCGCCGATCCTATGAGTCGTGCTTGTCGTTGCTCCGTGACGGCAAATTGGGGTGTAGTGACAACGGAAACATATACCAGTTGATCGCTACCGAGGATAAAACTCCAGCCCTCTTTAGCAATTGGACTGACTCTCGATATAACGCTGGAATTCTGGGTGCAAATCTGCTCGGGGACATAATCGGCAAACATAATCCTTTTCCGTATCCGAAGTCCGTGCATACTGTCGGTGACGCTATTTTGGCTTCTCGCGTAGAACCCGGTAGGCATTGCCTCGATTACTTCGCCGGCTCCGGCACCACTGGCCACGCCGTCATTAACCTAAACCGGGAGGACGGCGGCAGGCGGAGGTTCGTTCTGGTGGAGATGGGTCAGTACTTCGATACGGTGCTGCTGCCGCGCATCAAGAAGGTAGCATTCACGCCCGAGTGGAAGGACGGCAGACCCAAGCGCAATGCCACGCCGGAAGAGGTGCAACGGTCGCCCCGCATCATCAAGTACATGCGGTTGGAGTCCTATGAGGACGCGCTGGATAGTATCGGATTCGATGAGGAGGCGGGGCGGCTGAATCTGGAGGACCGCATCGACGGCTACCTGCTCAAGTACATGCTGAAGTGGGAAACCAAGCAGAGTGAGACGCTGCTAAATGCAGCCAAGTTGACTCGGCCGTTCGACTACCGGCTGCGCACCCACGCCAACGGCAACACGCGAGAGCAGACGGCAGACGTGCCGGAGACCTTCGCCTACCTGCTGGGGCTGCATGTCCACACGCGGCGAGTGTACGACGACGGCGGACGGCGCTACCTCGTATATCGCGGGGAGACACACGAGGCGCCGGGACGCGACGTGACGGTCGTATGGCGCGATACCGAGGGTTGGACGCAGGAAGACTTTGCGCGAGATCGGCAATTTGTCGCGGAAAGCGGTCTGAGTGACGGTACGGAAACGCTGTACGTCAACGGTGACTCGGTCATTCGCGACGCCAAGCCGGTGGAACCGCTGTTCAAGGCGAGGATGTTCGCCGGAGCGACGGGCTGATGTCTCGACGAAGCGCAAAGCCGCGCCCTAACACCGCCCCCTCCTACTCTCAACTTGAGCAGCGGCTGACACTACTGTCGTGGCTTCACAATCTGCTGGGTTACGCGGACACCAAGCAACTGCTCGACGACACAAGGCCGGGCAAAGAGGGTTTCGACGGTGAAGGGCGTAGCGACGTCTATCGGAGACTGGCGGCACGGGTCGATGCAGAGATTTCCACGGAAGACTTGCGGCGCTACGACGACAACATCCGCGAGCATTTGGCGGCGATGAACGAGGGCCGGGCCCAGCCAGTCACGCTGCGCTACTTCCAGTACCTGGCAGCCCTCTACACGGAGATCTTCCTTGATCGGTACAGTCATAGCGCCGCCGCGCTTCTGGCGTCCCTGAACAAACACATTGCCAGGCTCAACTCGAACCGAAGGGGCAGCCGGAGTCTGGAACGGTATGAGGCCAACGACCTGAAAAAGCTGGCGTTCTGGATGGCGACGGGCAGCGGCAAAACGCTGTTGATGCACCTGAACTACCGGCAGTACCTCCACTACAACCGGGAACCGCTGGACAACATCCTGTTGATAACTCCCAACGAGGGGTTGAGCCAGCAGCATCTGGACGAGTTCACGGCATCCGGCGTCCCCGCGCGGCGTTTCGATCTGAACGAGAGCGGGCTGTTCGGGACGGAAGCCGATACGGTCCGGGTTACCGAGATAACCAAGCTGGTGAGCGAGAAGCGCGGCCAGGGCGTGAGCGTGCCGGTGGAAGTCTTCGAGGGCAACAACCTGATCTTTGTCGACGAGGGGCACAAGGGTTCCGGGGGCGAGGCATGGCGGGAGGTGCGGGACGCGCTGGGTGAGACCGGTTTTACGTTCGAGTACAGCGCGACTTTCGGTCAAGCACTGACGGCCGCGCGCAACGACGAGTTGATGACAGAGTACGGCAAGGTCATCGCGTTCGACTACTCCTACCGCTACTTCTACGAGGACGGCTACGGCAAAGACTTCCGCATTCTCAATCTTCGCCAGGAGACCACCACGGAGCGGACAGACACGCTGTTGCTGGCCAACCTGCTGTCGTTCTACGAGCAGCAGCTTGTTTTTGCCCATCAGGTCGCCGAGCTGCGTCCCTACAACCTGGAGCAGCCGCTCTGGGTGTTCGTCGGCAGCAGCGTCAACGCTGTCCGAACCGAGGGAGGACAAGAGCGCAGCGACATGCTTACCGTAGCGCGGTTTCTGCATCGTACGCTGTCGGACGGCGCGTGGGCGACCGAGACCATCACGCGGCTTCTGGAAGGCGAGTCGGGGCTGACCGACGAGCACGGCAATGACGTTTTCGAGGACCAGTACCCGTACCTGCGCAACGGAGACGGGGCGAGCGCACCGGCCGTGTATCAGGACATACTCGCGCGGACGTTGCACGCTCCGTCGGGAGGAGGACTTCGCATAGCGGACATACGCGGGAGTGAAGGCGAGTTGGGGTTGAAGGCGAGCGGATCGGAAGATTATTTCGGGCTGATCTACATCGGAGATACAGCCAAGTTCAAGAATCTGGTCGGGAGCGACGACGCCGGCATCACAGTTGAAGAGGACGCCATGTCGGGCTCGCTGTTTGACGAGATCGGGAAGCCGGGCACGACCATAGAGACGCTGATCGGCTCTCGCAAATTCGTCGAGGGTTGGAATTCCTGGCGCGTGTCCAACATGGGCCTGCTCAACATCGGCAAGAACGAAGGGTCACAGATAATTCAGCTCTTCGGGCGCGGGGTGCGTCTGCGTGGGCAGGATATGACGCTGAAGCGCAGCTCGGCTCTGGATGGGGACCACCCCGAGCAGATCGGTCTCCTGGAGACCCTGAACATCTTCGCCGTCCGCGCCAACTACATGGCCCAGTTCAGAGATTATCTGGAACGGGAAGGCGTGCCGGTCGAGGGGCTGCTGGAGTTGCCGCTGTTCATCCGGCCTAACCACGAGTTCCTGGACAAAGGTCTGATCATTCCCAAGGTGGACGACCGGCGAGACTTCAAGACCGAAACGGAGATCATGCTGGAGCGTGTCAATAACGTGCGGCCCGTGTTCATGGATGTATCGGTGAAAGTGCAATCGCTGGACGCCGACGAGTCGGGCATGGAGGACATTAGCGCGAGTTCCGGCGTCGAGAGAGAGATACCGCATGACAATCTGGCTCTGGTGGACTGGGACAAAGTGTACCTTTCCCTGATGGAGTACAAGGAGCGGAAGGGAATGGACAATTTGGCAGTGCGTCCCGCCGTGCTGAAGGAGATCATTGAGGCCACCAAGCCTTCCGTCTATAGGTTGGTCGCTGAGGAGTCCCTGACGAACCCGGACCGTGCCGCGGAGTGGGAGCGGCTGCAGAACGTGGTGACCGGCATACTCAAGCAGTACGCGGAAAGGCTCTACCGGCACAGTCGCGAGGGATGGGAATCCAGCCATATGGTCTACAAGACGCTCGATGAGACTGATCCCAATTTCAGATTCAATGTTGCCGACGATCAGGGCAGGTACATTGTGGGAGTGTCGAGGTCGGAGCAGGAGTTGATCGAAGAGATTGAACACCTCATCGCCGATTGCCAAGCGCTGTACGAGAATGACCGCGACAGCCTGCCGCGCATCTACTTCGACCGTCACCTCTATCAGCCGCTGCTGGTGGAGAAGCGTGACAAGCCGCTGAAGATGTCCCCGCCGGGACTGACGGAGAGCGAGCAGAGATTCGTGAAGGACCTGAAAGAGTACTGGGATAAACGTCAGAGTGCCAGCCCGCACGAAACGGAGGTGTTCCTGTTGCGGAACCAGGGTAGGGGCGCGGGAGTGGGGTTCTTCGAGAACAGCGGCTTCTACCCCGATTTCATCCTCTGGATAAAGACGGCCGCCGCCCAGCGAATTGTCTTCGTGGAGCCGCACGGTATGGTGCATGAGGATGCACCAGAGCATAGTGACAAGGTACGGTTATACCAGCGATTGCGACTGCTTTCCGAAGCAATGCGCAAAGGCTCAGGGCCAGATACCGTGACACTGGACTCCTATATCGTTTCGGAGACGCCCTACGAGAAGCTGCGGAAGCGATGGTACGGCAACCCAAGCCGGTCGGATTTCGCGAACGAGCATATCCTGTTCCCGGAACGCAACGACGAGTACGACTATCTGAAGGAGATGATGACCGCTTGAGCATAATGAGTCGTCTGTCCACAGTGGGGGCATCTCCCAATAGGGAATCCGCTGTACACCTGAAACGGCGACAGCCGGCGCCCGGCCTTCCTCTAATTCCCTGCGGCCGTTCTCTTGGTCAATGAAGAAGCTGTTCTCTACTCGGGACTGGTCGGCGAATCTGGAACGCCACCGTTTGAAACTCGAGCACCGGCGTCGACGACCGACTGCGCGACGTTCGCGCGTTGAAGTAGCTGTACAACAGCCGACACCGGTAGTTTTCGAAGGCAACCTAGACCCTGTTGAGGACGATTCTGCCACGGTAGCCAATTGTGAAAAGATTCGCCAACACTTAAAAAATGACAGACCGGTATTTGTAGACATAAGTGGATTGACTGGGTTCACTTTGGCCGGGGCCATTTACCTTGCTGCAAGTCTTACTCATTCGAGCAGCCGTTCCCTTGTGAGAGGGAACCTGCCAGCGAATAAGACCGTCGCAAGCGAATTCCTAGAATCGGGCTTCTTCAGCGGATTCAAATTGCAAGATGGACGATTGCCGAGTCCGCGCGGGTCTTGGCGAAGACGACAACAACACGAAGTAGCCGCTGAAATTGCGGAGGAACTGGTGGACTTCGCGAATCGAGGAATTGAAGTAGAGCCAGAGCAGGCTAGAGCCATTTGGCAAAATCTAGTGGAATGCATGACCAACACCCGAAATCATGCCACCCTCAAAGGGGAGACACACGAGGTACCGTGGATCGCCGGCGTATGGTGTAACAACGGCATTGCCCACTTTGCCTTTGTTGACGAAGGGGTGGGAATCTGCGGCAGCACAGAGGCGCAATCATGGCTCAAGTTCAAGGGGTTGTCCCTTTTGGGATATGGCCCAGATCGGCTCATCAAAGATGCCTTCGAGGGTTCATTGGGATCCTCTACTGGTGAAAGGGGGCGCGGTTTGGGGCTCCCTCGGATGCGGCGTGATGCAGATGCCGGTCTCTTGCAAAATCTCTGCGTCAGAACAGGGAGGGCAACGGGTAGGATAGACAAGATGGTCTTCCGAAAAGCAAAAGAGCATCTCCGCGGCACGGTCCTCACATGGATGGCCGTTGGAAAAAAGGGGGCAAAGGATGGAATTGCGCACAATGGATAAAATGACCTCGTTGCCTGGGCCAAGGTACAGATGGCAAGGCCCAGGATCTGGCGAAGAATTCCGCGACGACCATCTCATCCCCGCCTTTGATCAGGCAGCGAAGCGCGGGGAAAGCCTGATGGTGGATATGGACGGAGCGAGATTCGGTTACCCGACCTCCTTTTTGGAAGAGGCTTTTGGTGGTCTTGTACGAAAACGCGGAACTAAGCATGTGCAGAAAACGATTGAGATCAAATGCACCAGTGAACCAATGTTGATTCGCGAAATCATGCACTACATTCACTATGGCGAAGAGGAAAAAACCCCTCCATTTATACCGGGAGAGTCAAAATGACCAATTGCCCCTGGTGGACTGTGTTGTTCCCTCCCGCAATCACCGCTGCCGCGATTCTCGGCGTGGGATATTGGGTCAACACCACTATTAGAAGGAGGAATCACAGGGACGTATTGGTGTTCAGCTACTTGCAGGAGGTAACCCGGCAAATTCACAAGCTAACTACCGAGGCCGTCGATGCCCACTCGTTGGAGGACTGTACACTGGCACTCCGCCGTCTTTCCAATGAAGTTCAGCACCTGCTTGATTTGCACAGCCAATTTACAGTGAATTCAACTAGTCCACAGAAGCTACTGGATACGCTCGTGCTCGAACTGAAATGGTACTTGACCGAATCAGGGACTCCAGTGGAAGAAGAAAACCGTGAAGTCGCACGCCAAGCCGGCTACAGGCTGCGGAACGAAGTTCTGCAAATTGTACTGTGCATCTGTGACACGAGCCCAGTGTGACGCTCAGATCCCTCCCAATTGATGTAGCGGGCCATGGACAAACCCGCTATTATAATATTGAAATATCCGCGAATTTAGCGGATATTTCAATATGCTAAAGCAGCGCCAGACATCTCTTCGGCTGTGGACGACGTGGCTACTTGCGTCCGGTCGTGTCGTGTTCCCGAGCGAGGAGGCAATGCAGGCCATCGGGGTCAGCCACGGCGCCTTTCTCGACGCGGCGGAGCGACTCCAGCGACAGGGGCGCTTGATCAAGCCCCGGCACGGCTTCTACGTGACCGTGCCGCCGCAGTTTCTTGCGTGGGGGGCACCCCCTGCGTCCTGGTACATCGACGACCTGATGCGGTTCGCAGGACGCGACTACTATGTCGGGCTGGTCCAGGCATCAGATTTGCTTGGTTCATCCCCACAGGCGATCATGGAGTTCCAGGTCGTGACCGACAAGCAACTAACCAGATTGCGGGCGGGGCGTGCCATGATTTCATTCCACTACCGCAGGGACCTTGCGAGCATCTGGAGCGGGGTAGAGGAACACAAGACGGCTACCGGCTACATGAAGGTTTCGTCACCGGAATTGACGGCCCTGGACCTGCTGCGTTACGCGCCTACGGTCGGCGGACTCGACAACGTGACCCCGATATTGGTCGAACTTGCCGGCAAGATCGACGCCGAAAAACTGGCAGTTCTGTCAAAAATCTTTGCAAGGTCAGTGGTTCGGCGCCTCGGTTATCTGCTCGAGAGACACGGATACTCCGACAAGGTCATGCCGATGCGAAACACGCTGGGCAGTCTGTCCGGTGGGTGGGTTGAGCTTGACCCGACCGAGGCGATGGACCCGGTTTTCGCCCCCAAGCCCATTGAAAGAGACCCGAGTTGGCGTGTAGTCGTGCGCCGCGTGCCGGAACTGGATTCGTAAGTATTGAAGTTGCTGCTTCGCGGACAGGTAAAGAACGCCGCAAGCAAAAGGGGCGGAATGTATCCTCGCAGGCATTGCTGCGAGAATCCGTTCCGCCCCTTCTGTATTGCGGTCTGGCCGGCTAGCTCTTCCGGTTCAGCGCCTCGAACACTTTCTCCGACGTGATCGGCAGCGACATGATGCGGACGCCGCAGGCGTCGGCCACGGCGTTGGCGATGGCGCCCGCGGTGGGGATGTTGGCGGTCTCGCCGATGGCCATGCTGTTGTAGGGGCCGGGGCCGCGCTTGTGCTCGGAAAGCAGGGTGGTCAGCTCCGGCACGTCGCGCATGGTGGGGATCTTGTAGTCGCCGAAGTTGGCGGTGGTGACCTTGCCGTCGTCCACCATCAGGTGCTCCATCATGCCGTAGCCGATGCCGGTCATGCTAGCGCCTTCGATCTGGCCCTGGTGCATGAGCGGGTTCAGGATGGTGCCGGTGCTGTGGCTCGTGACCAGCCGCTTCAACTCCACGTTGCCGGTCTCGGGGTCCACCTCCACCTCGGCGATCTGCGCGCACATGGCGGCGTCGGCCACCTTGGACGTGTCGTCGTAGAGCCCCTCGGTCTCGATGGCCGAGCCCTTGGCCTTGACCACGTCGGCGTAGCTGATGCCGCGGCCGGCGCTCTTGTGCACCACCTGTCCGTCGGCGAGGTCCAGGTCTTCCCTGGGGGCGTCCAGCGCGTTGGCGCCGTGCTCCAGCAACTCGTCGCGGGTCTTCATGATGCCGTCGTAGCCGGCGTTGCCGTAGACCCTCGTGCCGCGGCTGCCGCCCAAGCCGGAGTCCTGGATGCCGGCGCTCGTGTCGAAGTGCTCGAACCGGATGTTCTCGGCCGGGATCTTCAGTTCCTGCTCCGCCATCTGCTCCAGCAGCGTGAAGGTGCCGACGCCCTGGTCCAGCATGGCCGATGACACGGTCAGAGTCCCGGTGTCGTCCAGCCGGAACCGCACCAGCCCCTTGCCGCCGTTCACCGACCACTGCACCAAGCCGATGCCCTTGCCCACGTTCCTGGGCCGGGGCTCGTAGTACCTGGTCTCGTCGAGGGCCTTGTCGAACACCGCGTTGGAGCCGACGTAGTCGACCTTCTCGCCCACGGGCGAGTCGTGGACCCCCTCCAGCAGGTTCTTCTTGCGCAGGTCCGCGGGGTTCATGCCCAGCGCCTCGGCCAGCAGGTCGAGCTGGCTCTCGTTGGCGAAGAAGCCCTGCGGGTCGCCCGGCGAGCGCATGTGCCCGCACGGCACCTGGTTGGTGTACACCATGTGCTCTTCCACCAAGGTGTTGGGCATGTTGTAGGGACCGGGGGACTTCTGCGGTCCGCCGAGGATGCCGTTGGGCTTGAACGCGCAGTAGGCGCCGGTGTCGAAGATGAAGTCCATGTGATGGGCGGTGATGGTGCCGTCCTTCTTGGCGCCGGTGCGGACCTTGATGATGGAAGCGTGGCGCGGGTTGCCGGCGATGAACTCCTCGTCATAGTCCATGACGATCTTCACCGGCCGTCCGCCGCTCTTCTTCGACAGCGAGTAGCACAGGGCGATGTCCATGAAGTCGCCCTTGCCGCCGAAGTCGCCGCCGATGTAGCAGGGATGCACCACGATGGACTCGGGGTCCACCTGCACCGCGGCGGCTACTTGGCCGCGGATGCCGTAGGGCACCTTGCTGCACGCCCAGATCTCGGCCGCGCCCGTCTCCGGGTCGGTCCTGGCCACGCAGGAATGGGGCTCGATGTAGGCTTGGTGGACCTTGGGCGTGGTGAAGGTGTTCTCGACGATGACGTCCGCCTCCTCGAACCCCTTCTCGATGTCGCCCTTTTCCCAGTTGACGTAGATCACCCGGTTGGTGGGGCCGTCGAGCTTCTGCGGCAGCCCCTTGTAGGTGTGGACGTCCGGGTGCAGCAGCGGCGCCGAGGACTCCATGGCCTCCACCGGATCGAGCACCGGGTCCATTTCCTCGTACTCCACCTCGATGAGCGCGGCGGCTTCCTCGGCCGCGTCCTCGGTCTCCGCGGACACCGCGGCCACCTTCTCGCCGATGAAACGCACGATGCCGTCGGCCACGATGGGCATGTCCACCACGCGCCGGCCGATGCGCAGCCCGGCGACGTCCTCGCCGGTGAGGATGCCGACCACCCCCGGCACCTGCATGGCCTTGCGGGTGTCGATGCTCTTGATGCGGCCGTAGGAGATGGGGCTACGCAGGATCTTGCCCCAGAGCATGTCCGGGAACGTCACGTCCACCGCGTACTTGGCCTTGCCGCTTACCTTGTGCTCACCGTCGATGCGGGGTGTGGGGACCCCCACGCTGTGTGTTTCCGCCATTGCTCACCTCTGGGAAGGTTGTTGAAATTGAAGTGCGATAAGCCCGAAAATGATCCATCCTGCATAACACAGGCTCGGATCGATGTGTACCGTCCCGCGCCGCGCCGCCCCTGGATTCCGGCTTTCGCCGGAATGACGTTTACGGATGTCGGCGCCGTCTCAAGATGTCCGCGCCATGCGTCAGTGCGCCTTGCCGGGGAGGACCAGATATGAGAAGCGTCAGATAGACCCTTTGCAACAGGAGGGCGCGCCATGCACTCCCGACTTCGCTCATTCGCCACCGCACGGGTTCTCTGCCTCAGCCTCGCGCTGGTCCTCGCCGCCTTGGCGGGCGGGCATGAAGCCTTGGCCGACGTGCTTGACCCGGCCGAGGTCACCAACCAGGAATACCGCCGGTTCATCCACGCCACCGGCCGCGGCGCGCCGGAGCACTGGACGGAGGGCACGCACCCTGAAGGGTCGGCCTCCGACCCCGTGGTGCTGGTGACGTGGCACGACGCGGTGGCCTATTGCCAATGGGCGGGAGGCAAGCGGCTGCCCACGACAGCCGAATGGCTGGCGGCATGCAACGGCGGCAACCTGACCAAGCACGGCGATGTCTGGGAATGGACTTCCACCGAAGCGGGAACGGAGGGCGATTCCTTCAAGGCCCTGTGCGGGCCGATGGGGACGTGCGACTGCTCGCACCGCTACCGTCCCCACTGGCTCAACGAGGTGAAAGGCTTCCGGTGCGCCGGCGGCGCCTCACCGGTGGCGCTCGAACGAAAACGGCCCGGCAGCGCAACGAATGCGTTCTGCCGGGCCGCGGATTTGGCTGGCGCCGGTCTCGTGCGGGCTATGGCGGTCAGACCAGCCGGCTCTCCGGAAACATGAACGAGCGGATGGTGACCGGGATGACCTCGGTGACGCCCATGGCGTTGCCGACGTCGATGAAGTCCAGGTCGCCCACGTCGATGCCGTCCACCGCGATGACCTCGGGCGCGACCTTCAGCTCTTCCTTGAGGATGCCGCCGAGGGACTTGGCCACGTCCATGTCGAGGATCAGGAAGACGTTGGGATCGCCCTCTGCCGACTCGTCCACGTCGTTGACCACCGCGGCGATGCCTTCGGCCACGCGCCGGATGTACTTGTAGTTGGGCACGCCCTCCAGGCCCAGCGCCAGGGCCAGACCCGGCTTGAACCTCTCCAGGTCGAACTTGGCCAGCGCCGTGCGGATGGTGCCCTGGACGTCGCAATCGTCGTCGATGAGCGCCTTGACCACCTGCAGGCCGTAGACCGGCAGCGGCGACTCGCTGGAGATGTAGCTGGTGTTGCCGCTGGCCTGGATCGTGTACTCGCCGGCGCCGATGACGGTGGCGCGTATACCCTCGACGGGCTCCTTGACGAGGTCGGCGCGGTTCAGCTCGTCGATGCGGTCGCGGATCTCCTTGCCCAGGAACGGGCCGACGTCGCCGTAGGACGGGACCTCGTGGTCGTAGATGTGCTCGCTGACGCCGCCGGAGAAGACGATGTGGTCGATGCTTTCCAGGCCGTGGTAGTCGGGCAGCAGGTCGGTCACCAGCAGGTGCTCCTCCAGGTCGGAAAGCGGCTTCGCCTGGATGACGTTGAAGAGGTAATCGGCCATGTAGGAGGCGAACGCCCGCTTGAGGTCGTCGGTGACCGTCTGACCCACCTCCACCTGCGAGCCCAGCTCCCTGGTGATGAACGTGGCGGGCAGTTCCACCCGCGTCACCACGTTGTCCTCGTCAAAGGCGATCAGGCGCGCGCCCACGCTGATGGCCGCGGTCTGGGTGACGGTGCCGTCGCGGATCACCGACAGCTTGGTGGTGCCGCCGCCCATGTCGATGTTGAGGACGGTGGCGTTGGCGGACTTGGACAGGTCCACGGCGCCGCAGCCGTAGGCCGCCAGCAGCGCCTCGTGGTTGGGTCCCGCGGAGGCGCAGATGAACTTGCCCGAGTCCTTGGCGAAGTACTCGAGGATCGGGCGGGAGTTCTCCTTGTTGAGGGCCTCGCCGGTGATCACCACCGCGCCGGTGTCGATGTCGTCGTGGGTGTACCCGGCCACGCGGTAGGACTCGTGGATGAAGTCCTCCACCCTGGCCGTGTCGATGAGGGTCCCGGAGCTGTACGGCGTCAGCATGATCGGAGAACGGTACAGCACCTCCCGCTCGGTGACCCGGAACCGGGCCGACAGTCCGGCGCCCTCGCGCCGGAGCGTCAGGTGGGAAAACACCAGGTGGGAGGTCGAGGAGCCGATGTCGATGCCCACGCTGGTGAGCGAGAACATCTCGACCCCTTCGATGTCCTCCACGATGGCATCGGGGCCCGGGTGAAAGTGTTCGGGGTTGTCCGCGTCGTCGTGCATGGCTTGCCGTCTCTGATTCCCTCGGACCTACTGTTTTCCCATCCCCTTGGACCACTCGTAGTCGGGGTTGGTGTAGGCTTCCTCGTGCATGAGGCTCGTGGTGTTGCGCTTGGCCAGCTCTTCCTCGAACTTCTGCCGGATGAAGGGATCCTCGTCCGGGTACTCGATCTGGTCCTTGGCCCGGTCCTCCACCTTCTCCGCGTAGCCGTGGAACTGCATGGGCGGATGGAAGGCCAAGTAGCGCGCGGGCGTGGCGCCGGCGTTGAAGTGCTGGTGGAACCACTTGTTGGGCGGCACGAAGACGCTGGCCTCGTGCCACGGGACCACGATCTTCTCCTTGCCCTCTTCCCACAGGATCGAATAGCCCTCGCCCGCGGGGATGACGATGACCCGGCCCGGGCCGTGCCGGTGGGCCTTCTTGTAGGTGCGCGCCGCGAACACCGACATGTGGCAGGAAAGCTCCGAGTTGGGGAACTCGATGAACACGCTGTGGCCGCCGGCGCCGCGCTTCTTGTTCTCGTCGAGCTTGTCCCACGCCCTCATGTCGGGGAAGAAGTTGCCGTACCAGTAGACGCGCCGGTTCCACACGTTCCACTTGCCCGAATCCGTGACCATCTTGGCCTCGGAGTAGAACTCGCCTTCCTCGGAGGCGATGACGTCCTGGCCGGAAAAGGGATTGTCGAAGAAGAACTCCGGGTCTCCCACGGAGGACATGGCCAGCGGCAGGTAGTTGTAGTGCAGCAGCCGCACCACCTTGTCGCCCTGCATGTTGTTGATGGTGTAGTGGTAGTTGCGGGGGACGATGAACATGCTGTTGTTCTGCCACTCGAAGGTCTTCCTGGTGCCGTTGTCGTCGCGCCACACCGTGGTGGTGCCCCGGCCCTCGACCACGTAGCACACCTCATCGAGGGCGAACCGTACCGGCGGACTCGACTCTCCCGGGGCGATCTCCTGGATCCAGGCTCCGGTGACGCCTTCCTGACCCATGAGCTGCATGAAGGCCGCCTTGCACTTGCGGTCTTCCCACCACTCCAGGTCGCAGGTGCGAAGGTCGCCGATGAAATACCCCGTGTGGATCGGAAGTCCGAGGCCCTCCATCCAGTGGTCGTAGGTGAACTTGGTCTTCTCTGCTACCGCATCGCTGATGTCTTCTCCCATGGTATCGCTCCTTGAATTGGATTGGTGAAAGTCGTGTTTGGGGAACAAAAACGGGCCGGCAGTCGCCCAGCCCGAAAAACAGGAAACATCTGTATAGCGTTCCGCGGCACCGCGGGTCAAGACCGTGAGGCGCGGGCGGCTTGCGCGTCCGGTTTGTTGACAGTCCATGCCAACTCTGTGAGAATTTTCTTGTGATCATGATCTTGTGATCATGAGATACCCATGTCCGTCTCGATGGAAGGATGAATCATGTCGATTCTGAGCATGATCAGCCGGCCGGCCGATCTCAAGAAGCTCTCTCCGGAGCAGTTTCCGCAGCTCTGCGAGGAGATTCGCGAAGAGATCATCTCGGTCATATCCAATGTCGGCGGGCACCTCGCCTCCAACCTGGGCGTCGTCGAGCTTACCGTCGCCCTCCACTACCTCCTGGACACGCCCAGGGACCTCATCGTCTGGGACACCAGCAACCAGGCATACGCCCACAAGCTCTTGACCGGGCGCCGGGAACAGTTTCACACCATCCGCCAGTTCGAGGGGCTGAGCGGCTTCTGCAAGCGCGAGGAGAGCGAGTACGACACCTTCAACGCCGGCCACGCCGGCACCGGCGTCTCGGCTGCGGTGGGATTCGTGGAGGCCCGCGAGCAGCGGCAGCAGAAACACCAAGTCGTCTGCGTGGTCGGCGACGGCGCCCTCACCTCCGGCCTGACCATGGAAGGGCTTCAGCAGGCGGGGGGATCGAAAAGAGACCTGCTGGTGATCCTGAACGACAACCAGATGTCCATCTCCAAGAACGTGGGGTCGATCTCGGCGTATCTGAACCGCACCATCACCGGCGAGTTCTTCGACCGCATCACGGAAGAGACGAAACGGGTGCTGGGCCGGATGCCGCACATCGGCGACCAGGTGCAGCGGCTGGCCGGCCGGGCCCAGGAGCTGGTCAAGGGGCTGCTGCTGCCCGGGCTGTTGTTCGAGGAGCTGGGGTTCCGGTACTTCGGACCCATCGACGGGCACAAGTTCGAGCACCTGCTGCCGACCCTGGAGAACGTCCTGAAGCTCGAAGGTCCGACGCTGCTGCACGTGGTTACCAAGAAGGGGCTGGGCTACGGGCCGGCCATGGACAACCCCGTGTGGTTCCATGCCAGCTCGCCGTTCGACCGCGAAACCGGGAGGCCGAAAAAGAAGTCCACCACGCCATCCTACAGCGCCATCGCCGTCAACACGCTCATCCAGCTTGCCAAGGAAGACCCGCGCATCGTCGCCATCACCGCCGCCATGTCCGAGGGGACGGGACTGGGCGCGTTCGAGAAGATCTTTCCCGACCGGCTCTACGACGTCGGCATCGCCGAGCAGCACGCGGTGACCTTCGCCGCGGGCCTGGCGGCACAGGGCATGAGGCCGGTGATCCCCATCTACTCGACCTTCCTGCAGCGGGCCTATGACCAGGTGGTCCACGACGTCGCCACCCAGAACCTTCCGGTGACGCTCTGCATCGACCGCGGCGGGCTCGTGGCCGAGGACGGCACCACCCACCACGGGGCGTTCGATCTGGCCTACCTCCGGCACGTGCCCAACATGGTGGTCATGGCCCCCAAGGACGAGAACGAGCTGCAGCACATGGTCAAGTCGTGCATCAGCTACGACCGGCCGGCGGCGGTCCGCTATCCCCGTGGCTCCAGCCTCGGGGTGGACATGGACCCGATGCCGCAGGCGCTGCCCCTGGGCAAAGGCGAGCTGCTGCGGGAAGGCACGGACATCGCGCTGGTGGCCATCGGCGTGACGGTGCACCAGGCCGCGGCCGCCGCGGAACGGCTCGCACAGGAGGGGATTTCCGCCGCGGTGATCAACGCGCGGTTCGTCAAGCCCCTTGACGGCGACCTGATCGCAGCGGTGGCGAAGGAGGTCAAGTGCCTTCTCACGGTGGAGGAATCGACCGCCATGGGCGGGTTCGGATCTGCGGTTCTTGAACTATTGTCCGAAAAGGGTATCATCAACCTGCCGACCAGGTGTCTGGGCTTGCCCGACTGGTACATCGAACAGGGTCCCCAGGATCTGCTCAGGGAGAAGTACGGTTTGACCGCGGACGGGATCCATCAACGAGCCAAAGAGCTGGTCGCTCACGTCGCCGGCCACGCGGACGTAGCCTGACGTTTACGGGCGCAACCATGGACCGGACGCCGACCGCCTACACCGCGGGCTACGCCAAGGCCCGCCAGTACGACCAAGCGCTGGCTGACAACTATCTCCGCCACACCCTCATCGGCGACCCCGCGCTCGACCCGGTGATGGAGGAGCTCTCCTCGCTGAATCCGGCACACCTTCATCGTTTCGTGGGCGCCGGCATCGAGCACCACGACGAAGTTCTGCGGGACGCGCCCCAAGTCCTGCGCGACTTCTTCGAGAACCTCGAGGATCCCCCCTGGCTCGACCACGACGCCTTTCGTCCGGGGATACGCGCCTTCCACGCCAACGTGGACCTCATGCTGGCGGCATTCGTCACCGGCGTGCTGGTGGAAGGCTTTGCCACGCTCATCTCGAAGTCCTTCTACATCACCGGCCGGGTGGGCGCGACCGAACGACGCCTCCAGCAGAACAACCGCCAGCTCCTGGACATCTTCTTCCCGGGCGGCCTCAACCGCGACGGCGACGGCTGGAAGCTGTCCACCCGGGTGCGCTTCGTCCACGCCCGGATCAGGAACCTGCTGGCGAAATCCGACGACTGGGACCATGAGGCCTGGGGCACGCCGGTAAGCGCCGCGCACCTGGGTTTCGCCATCTCCGTTTTCTCCAGGCTTCTGCTCGAATACGCGACGTTGTTGGGCGCGAAGTTCAGCAAGAAAGAGTATGACAGCGTCCTGGCCGTCTGGCGTTATGCCGGCCATCTCATGGGAATACCTGACGCCATCCTCTATGCCGACGGCCCCGCGGCGGAAAGAATGTACCGGATCGGCAGACTGATCGAGCCCGAACCGGACGCGGACGCCGCAGCCGTGGCGAACATGCTGATCGACTCGATTCCGAAGGTTGCGGATATCCAGGATCCGGACGAGCAGAAGAGAGTGACGGCCCTGGCCCGGCGCCTTTCGCGCGCCCTCATAGGCAACAAACTGGCCAACCACTTCCGGTACCCTAAGACCAACACCATCGGGACGCTGTTCCTGTTCCGGATGAAACAACGCCTTCAGCGGATGCTGACGAGCGACCAGCTCATACGATCGGGAAACTTCACTCAGATGATCAAGATCTCGGTGTACGACGAGGGCGGCCTGAGCTACAAGATGCCCGACCACGTCCACTCATCGAAGCAAAGCGAATGGTGACGGTGCTTGTAGCCGCAGCGCCCGTCCGGTAGCGTTCCCAAACCCATGAATTCTCTCTCACTGGACACGTACATCGCCGCCGTCCTGCGTCACCGGTGGCTGGTGGCCGGGCTCGCGACCCTGGTCATGCTGGCCTTGGCCGCGGGTGCGCCCCACGTCGTGGTCAAGAACGAGCACCGGGTTCTCTTCGGCGAAGGCAATCCGCAGCTCGCGGCGTTCGACGCCCTGGAAGCCACCTACTCCGCATCCAACTCGGCGCTGATCGCGGTCGCGCCGCGGCAGGGCACGGTGTTCACGCGCGAGAACCTGGGCGCCGTCGAGGAACTCACCGCGGCGGCGTGGGAAGCGCCGCATTCCACCCGGGTCGACTCCCTCACCAACTATACCCACAGCGAGGCGGACGGCGACGACCTGATCGTCGAGCCGCTGGTGGAGGACGCGCAGGCGCTGGACGACGCCGGAGTGGCGCGGGTCAGGAACATCGCGCTGGGCTCTCCAGAGACCGCCGGCCGCCTGGTCTCCCGCGACGGCCGGGTGGCTGGACTGGTCATCACCTTCGTGCTTCCGGAAGACTCCGACCCCGCGGTGATCGAGATTACCGGTTATCTCCGCACCCTGCTGGACAAGGCCCGGGCAAAGCATCCGGGCATCGACTACTACCTGACCGGCCTGGTGGTCATGAACCGCGCCTTCGCCGAGGCCACGGAAGACGATCTCGCCACCCTGGTCCCGGTGGTGTTCCTGGTCATCGTGGCCGCCTCGGCGTTTCTCCTGCGCTCGGTCTGGGGCACCGTGTCCATCGTTCTCGTCATGGTGTTCTCGGTCAACAGCACCATGGGGCTCGCGGGCTGGATGGGAGCGGTGTTCAACCCGGCGAATTCCGGCGTGCCGATCATCGTCATGGCCATATCCGTGGCGAACTCGGTCCATGTGGTCGCCACCGCCTTGCTGGCCATGAGCCGCGGCGCCGACCGGAACGAGGCCGTCGCCGAATCCCTTCGCGCCAACGCCTGGCCGGTGTTCCTGACCGCGGCCACCACCGCCATCGGTTTTCTCAGCCTCAATTCCTCGGACTCGCCGCCGTTCCACGTGCTGGGCAATTTCGTGGCCTTCGGTGTGGGCTGCGCCTTCCTCTATACCCTGACGCTGCTGCCGGCGGTGCTCTCGCTGCTGCCCTTGCGCGCGCCTCGCGCCCGCGCTGAAGGCCACCCGTTCTTCGACCGCCTGGGCGGCTTCGTGGTGGCGCGCCGCAGGGTGCTGCTGGGGTCCGTCGCCGTCGTGACGCTGGCCCTGGCCACCGGCGTCCCCCGCATCGAGCTGACCGACAACTGGACCAAGTACTTCGACGACCGCTACGAGTTCCGGCGCCACACGGACTTCGTGGTCGAGAATCTCACCAGCCTGAACACGCTGGAATACTCGCTCAAGGCGGAACGGGAAGGCGGCATCACCGATCCGGCCTACCTGCGTGCGGTGGACGCCTTCGCCGAATGGTTCCGGAGCCAGCCCGAGGTGAGCCACGTCCAGGCGTTCCCGGACATCATGAAGCGCCTGAACAAGAACATGCACGACGACGACCCGGCGTTCTACCGGCTGCCGGACGATCCCGAGCTCGCCGCCCAGTACCTGCTGCTGTACGAGCTTTCGCTGCCGTTCGGAAGCGACCTGAACGACCGCATCGACGTGGGCAAGTCCGCCACGCGCATGACCGTCGTGGTCACCAGCTCGTCGGCTCGCGAACACCGGGAGATCGACGCGCGCGGGCAGGCCTGGCTCCGGGCCAACGCGCCGCAGCTCGCCACCGAGGGGACGGGCCTGACCGTGGTCTTCGCCCACCTGTCCAAGCGCAACATCGAGAGCATGCTGCGCGGCACCATCGTCGCCATGGCGCTGATCTCGTTCATTCTCATCGGGGTCTTCCGGAGCGTGCGCCTGGGCCTCATCAGCCTCGTGCCCAACTTCCTTCCCGCGATCATGACCTTCGGCCTGTGGGGCTGGCTCGTGGGCCAGGTGGGGCTCGCGGCCTCGGTGATGGTCGCCATCTCCTTCGGCATCGTGGTGGACGACACGATCCACTTCCTCAGCAAGTACCTGAGGGCCCGCCGGGAGGGCCTCCCGGCCGCCGAGGCGGTGCGCTCCGTCTTCCGCACCGTCGGCCACGCGCTTTGGGTCACCACCGCGGTGTTGTCCGCGGGGTTTCTGGTCTTCGCGTCATCGGGGTTCGAGGTGAGCTGGGCCCTCGGGCTCATGGTGACCAGCACCATTCTGTTTGCGCTCGCGGGTGATTTTCTGCTTTTACCGACTCTGTTGATGGCCCTTGACCGGAGGGAATCGTGATGCACGTTCTGCCTGTTCGATGGGTGCTGCTCTTCTCCTGCCTGGCGCTGCTCGCTTCCGCGGGCGGGCCGCCGGCGGCGCACGCTGAAACCGCGGAGGAAAAGGGGTTGAAGATCGCGCGTGAAACCCGCGAGAGGGGCAAGGGTTTCGGCAACTTCACCGCGCAGCAGACCATGGTGCTGCGCAACAAGCATGGGCAGGAGAGCAAGCGCCAAGCCCGCATCAAGGTCCTGGAGGCGCCCGGAGACGGCGACAAGAGCCTGTTCGTGTTCGACGAGCCGCGGGACGTGAAGGGGACGGCCTTCCTCGTCCACGCCCACAAGGAGAAATCGGACGACCAGTGGCTCTACTTGCCGGCGCTCAAGCGGGTCAAGCGCATCAGCTCGTCGAATCGCTCCGGCTCCTTCATGGGCAGCGAGTTCTCGTACGAGGACATGGGCAGCTCGGAAGTGGAAAGGTTCACCTACAAGTACCTGCGCGACGAGCCTTGCGGCGACGCCACCTGCACGGTCGTGGAACGCTTCCCGGTCGCCAAGAGGTCGGGTTATCGCCGCCAGGTGGTGTGGCAGGACAAGGACGAGCTGCGGGTCCGCAAGGTCCACTACTTCGACCGGAAGAATGCCCACCTGAAGACCCTGACGATGGCCAAGTACCGGAAGTACCTGGACCGCTACTGGCAGGCGCACGAGATGACCATGGTCAATCACCTGACGGGCAAGAGCACGGTGATGACGTGGACGGATTTCAAGTACCGGACCAAGCTCAATGAGAGGGACTTCACCCGGACCGGCCTGAAACGGGCACGGTGATGACGCGCCCCTTCCTCCTCATCACCGCGGCCGGGACGATCCTGGTCCTGGCTTGGGTCCTTGCCGCCGGAGGAGCCTCGGCGATCGAGGTGTCGGGACGGGTGGGCCTGGAGAGCCGGTGGCACTACCAGGACGAAGACCACCCCGGCCAGAAGTCCCACGCCTCCGGCGTCGTGGTGGAGCCCAGGCTCTACGCCGAGGACGACGAGGGCAGAAGCGTCACCCTCGCGCCCTTCTTCCGCTACGACGCCGGCGACTCCCGCCGCACCCATTTCGACGTGCGCGAAGCCTATTTCCTGGTGTTCGGCGAGATCGGCGACGGCGAGTGGGAGTTGCGCCTCGGTGCGGACCGGGTGTTCTGGGGGGTTGCGGAATCACGCCACCTGGTGGATATCGTCAACCAGACCGACCTTATCGAGAATCCCAACGAAGAAGCCAAGCTCGGCCAGCTCATGGCCCATCTGACTTGGTCCGGCGACTGGGGGGTGGCAGAACTTTTCGCGCTTCCGTATCACCGGGAACGCACCTACCCGGGCCGGGAAGGCCGCCTGCGCAGCCAATTCGTGGTGGACGAAAAGCGCGTCTTCTACGAGAGTTCGGCCGAAGAGTGGCACGTGGACCTGGCCGCTCGTTACAGCCACAGCTTCGGTCCCCTCGACTTGGGCGTGAGCGTCTTCGACGGCACCAGCCGGGAGCCCTGCCTTGCCTGCCTGCCGCCTCGGCTGAACCGGAAGGGCGAGCTGCTGCTGGCGCCCTACTACGAGCAGACCCGCCAGTTCAGTCTGGACGCCCAGCTCACCATCGGGTCCTGGCTGTTGAAGCTCGAGGCCCTGCACCGAAGCGGCGCCTCGAACCAGGTCGGGCGGGAAGAAGACTACGCGGCCTTCGTCGCCGGCGGAGAGTACACGTTCAACTCCATCTTCGAGTCGGACCTTGACCTCAGCCTTCTCGCCGAGTGGAACTACGACGGGCGGAAGGAGAACGCCACCAACGTCTTCCAGAACGACATCTTCCTGGGCGCGCGCCTGGCGTTCAACGACGTCCAGAGCACCGATCTCGTCGCCAGCTTTCTGGCCGACGCCGACCATTCCACGCGTTCGCTGTTCGTCGAGTTCAACCGCCGCCTCTCCGACCATTGGTCGCTGCACGTCGAGAGCGTATTCTTCCTGGCGGTGGACAGGGCGGACGTCGCCACCTACCAGACTCGGCGCGACAGCTTCGTCGAGCTGCACCTGAGCTACAACTTCTAACGGGGAATAGCGGGGTCGACGCCGACGAGTTCCCGCGGGAGCTTGAAGGTGACGTTCTCCTCGATGCCGTCGAGGTCGGTCAGGGTGACGTCGAACATGTCGCAGAGCCGGTCCACGAGCCCTTGCACCAGATCTTCGGGCGCGGACGCGCCGGCGGTGATGCCCACCGTATGCGTCCCTTCCAGCCAGGCAGGGTCCAGGCTGCCGGCATCCGGTATGAGGTGGCTGGCGGTCCCCACCTCGTCGCCGATCTCCCGCAGCCGGTTGGAGTTGGAGCTGTAGTCGGCGCCGATGACCAGGATCACGTCGGACTCGGCCGCCAGAAGCCGCACCGCGGTCTGCCGGTTCTGCGTCGCGTAGCAGATGTCCTTCACGTCGGGGCCCCGGATCTCGGGGAAACGCGCCTTCAGCGCGGCGATGATCTCGCGCGTGTCGTCGACGCTGAGGGTCGTCTGCGTCACGTAGGCCAGCTTCGCCGGGTCCGCGGGCTTCAGCGCCGCCACGTCCGCCAGATCGGACACCAGGTGCACCGTGCCCGGCACCTGCCCCATGGTGCCCTCCACCTCCGGATGTCCCGCGTGTCCGATGAGGACCACCTCGTAGTCCTGCCGCGCGTAGCGTTGCGCCTCGACGTGCACCTTGCTCACCAGCGGGCAGGTGGCGTCGATGACCTGGAGGCTGCGGGTGTCCGCGGCGTCCTCCACCTTCCGCGATACGCCGTGGGCGCTGAACACCGTCACCGCGCCCTTGGGGATGTCGGAGACCTTCTCGACGAAACGCGCGCCCTTCTCGCGCAAGCGGTCCACCACGTGCTTGTTGTGGACGATCTCGTGGCGCACGTAGACCGGTGCGCCGTAGATGTCGAGCGCGCGCTCGACGATGTCCACCGCCCTGACCACGCCGGCGCAGAAACCTCTCGGTTGCGCCAGGATGACCCGCAGGGGTTGCTTTGCCACTGGGAAGCCCTCCGATCCCGCCGTACCGGCTCTTCGATACGTTTCACTATGCAGCACGGGCACACGAGGGTCAATGATGGCGCCCTTCGAGGTGAACCGGCCTCCCTCCGCTCGGAACACGGGTAGGGCGTCATCCGGTGATCGCGCGGGCGGCCATGTGGCCCGACCGGACGGCGCTCTCGATGGTGGCGGGCAGCCCCGTATCGATCCAGTCCCCGGCCAAGTGCAGGTTGGAGAAACGGGTGCGGGTGCCGGGGCGGAGCTTCACCTGCGCGGGGGTCTGCGCGAACGTCGCGCGTTTTTCCTTGACGACGCGGTAGGGCGGCAACGGGTCCGGGTCGCGGGCGAGGGCGGCAGCGACGTCGCGCCAGGTTCGCCGGGCGATCACGTCGGCCTCCTCGTCCACCACGTCGTCGGCCGCGCTGATGGTGATGGAGGCCACGTCGCCGCGCGCGAACAGCCACTGGGCGGCGCCGCCGATCAGCCCGAGAAACGGCAGCTCCTCCGGCAGGCCGGCAGGCTCGGTCAAGCGGAAGTGGGCGTTGACGATGGCGTGGCTTTCGTCCGGCACGGTCAGATCCGGCACCAGGTCCGCCGCGGCCGGCGGCGGCAGCGCCAGCACCACGCTGTCGCGGTCCTCCAACGCCACCGTTCCGGCGCCGAAATCGAGACCGCGGGCCGCGCCGCCCTCATGGGCGATGCGGCGCAACCGGGCGCCGAACCGGATTTCGGAGCCGCAACGCCGCAGGAGCGCCAACGCCGGCTCCACGAACGTTCCCGAGAGGCCCGTCCGGGCGATGCGGGGCCGGCAGGCGGCCTCGCCCCGCCCGAAGGTCTCGCGCAGCACCGGCCACAGGAGCCGCGCCGCGCCGGTCCGTACCGGGCTGTTGAGGGCCGCTACCGCCAGCGGCTCCCAAAACTTCTCGAACAGCTCGCCGCGGTCGCCCACGCAATCGGTCACGGTGCGGTCCGCGCCGGCCACGGCGAAACGGAGTCCCGACAGGTAGTCCCGTACCCGGGTGCCGGGCACGCGACGGCGCGGGTCGAGGATCCACCACGGCAGCCGGCCGGCGTTGGGCCGGAGCCGCCACCGCCGGCCGGTGCGCAGATCGAGGAACGGGAAGCAGGCCGAAGCCGGTCCCACCAGCTCGCTGGCGGCGCCGGTGTCCGCCAGGTAGCGCATGGTGGACTCGTTGCCGGTGAGCAGCAGGTGGTTGCCGTTGTCGATGGCGCAGTCAAGCTTGGCGTCGAAGTACGACCGGCAGCGTCCGCCGGCCTGGCCGCTGGCCTCGTGGAGGGTGACGGAGTGCCCCGCCCGCGCCAGCGCGACCGCGGTGGAGAGGCCGGCCACGCCGGCGCCGATGACGTGAGTCCGGGGCACGGAGAGAAAGCCGTCAGAGAAGCCCGTAGCGCAGGGCGACCCACAGTTTGCCCGCCCGTGTCAGCCGCACCGGACGGTCGAGGCGCGTCCAGCCCCGTTCCTCCAGGCGCCGGAGCGTCTCCCGGTAGACCGCCATCATCAGCACGATGGGACGCGTCTGGCGCCATCCGAGCTGCACCAGCAGCCGGTCGGTCCGGGCGTAGTGGTCCCGCGCGAGATCGGCCAGCTCGGCGCACGCCGCGGCAAGCCCCGGCTGGCTGAAGACCGCGCTCGGGGGACCCTCCGCCACGCCGTGCCGCCGCATCATCTCCAGGGGGACGTAGAGGCGCTCGATGGCCGCGTCTTCCTTCACGTCGCGCAGGATGTTGGTGAGCTGCACGGCGTTGCCGAGGGCCTCGGCGATCCGGTAGCCGGGGTCCCGGGGCACGCCGAAGGCGTGGATGGACAGCATGCCCACCGCGCCCGCCACCTTGCGGCAATAGTCGAGCAGGTCGTCCAGGGTCGGCATCCTGACCGTGGGCGCGGCGTCGATCTCCACCCCGTCGATGACCGCGAGGAATTCCTCCCGCGGCAGGTCGAAGCGGCGCACCGGCTGCAAAAGCGCCCGCGTGGTCAGCCACTCCGGCTCGCCCGCGTAGAGCCGCGCGATCTCTTCCCGCCACGCCGCCAGCCCCCGTTTCTTTGCCGCGGTCTCCCCGGGCTCGTCGGCGACGTCGTCCACCTCGCGGCAGAACGCATAGATGGCGTACATGGCGCGCCGCCGTTCCGCCGGCAGCACCCTCATGCCCCAGAGGAACGACGTGCCCGACCGCGCCACCACGCGATGGACGTGGGTCCACGGCTCCAGGGTATCGAGAGTCGAGGAGTCTGGGTGCGGCGCCGCCATCATGGTCGTCCCATCGGGATCGTCATTTGGGCGTCGGGTGACGTCCGGCGGCGCGCCGGTCCGCGCGCGAGGGCGGCGGTTCCGCCCGGCGGTCCCGGCGCAAGGCCCTTCGGAGCAGCACCCGGCCGGCGCCGCGCACGCAGCAGGCGGCAAACTGCGGCTTCGCCAGCACCACCCGTTCCGCCAGGGGGTCGCGCCGGCGCAACTCCCCGCCGAGCTTCCGGGCGATGGCGACGATGGCCGCCGCTTCCATGGCGAAACGGGAGTTGCGAAGCTGTCCCGGCAACGTGTCCGCCAGCTCCAGCAGGGCGCCGGTCCGGTCGAGGCACCGGTCCAGCACCTGCCGCAGCGCGGTGGAGGAACGGGTTTCGCCGAGGGCCTCGACGCTTGCGCCCGCGGCGGCCATCCAGTCCCGGGGCAGGTAGACCCGGTTCAGCGACCTGTAGTCGTCGCCGCAGTCCTGGAGATGGTTGAGCACCTGCAGCGCGTTGCAAAGGGCGTCGGACGCCGGGTAGGCCGCGGACGACTCGCCGTGGAGGTCCACCAGGTAGCGGCCCACCGGGGCCGCGGACAGGTCACAGTAGCCCATCAGGTCGTCCCAGTCGTCGTAGCGCAGCTTCACGGCGTCCTGCTTGAACGCCCGGACGAGGTCCACGCAGTGCCGGTGCGTCACCCCGGTCTCCACCAGGCTGCGGCGGATCTCGTGGGCCTTGCGGAAGGCCGGGTCGGCGTCGCCGTCGCCGCTGACGGCCTTGGCGAAACCGTCCAGGCGGGCGATCTTGTCGTCGTGCGCGAGGCCCGGGTTGTCGGCGATGTCGTCGATGGCCCGCGCGTAGGCATAGAAGGTCGCCACGTGCGGCCGCAGGCGCGCCGGCAGCAGCCAGGACCCGACGGGAAAATTCTCGTCCGCCGCCTGCTTGCCGGACGGCGTCTCTATGGCAACTGACTCGGCCATGGCGTGGTCACGGGTAAAGGCGCCGCTCGTGGCACCCTGAAATCAGGCTATCACGAAAGCGGCGGCGTCTGCCATACGCCGGTCGGAGAGGGCTTTGAAGGACGCCGCTATCGCGAGCGGAACTCCGCAAGGCGCGTGTTGTCGACCAATTGGTGCATGTTCCGCAAAGTGAAGACCTTGCCCCTGGTTGAGAGAAGCAGCTTCTTCATGTCTTCACGACGAACGCCGAACCCGCGTCCCGCGATGCAGGCCACCACTTCGAACTTGGGCTGATCTGGCGGCTGACCCTCCATGCTGAGTGCGCCGAGATGTTGGACGCGTGTCACCTTGTCGCGGGCAGTACCGTCGTCTTCGGTGAGCTTGGCCTCAATGACGACTTGCGGGTTGAACTCATTTGGGACGACGAAATCGGGGGCTTGGTCGAAGCCTGGAAGACTCTCTGCCCGTCCGGTCTTGCGAGCGCTTATACCGGCGCGCGACAGAACGTCCTCAATGGCGTTCTCGACGACGTTGCCGACCAGTTCGCTGATGGAGTCCCGATGTCCCGCAAACGGCCGGCCGAGCAGACGCTCGTAAAGCAGGATGGAGTAGGGAACGCCCAGTTCCGCCAACAATCGGAGGCTGGTGAGCCCGGCCCTCGTATCGGCCTTGTCGAACCTGTGCAGTTCGTCCGGAGAGTTTTCGGGAGCGCCCGTCTGGAGGATATGGCAAGCTGCGGCAATCAGCGCTTGAATGCGCCGCTCCGTCACGGTTCCTTTTTTCGGCAACTTCGCATCGGGTTGCATGCGAATCTTGCGGTCGATGGTTCGTGCCGCACTCTGGGTGACTGTCAGGCCGGTGTGCCGGCTTGCGTAGTAGGCCCACTCCGGAGGCGTAAAACCCAGCATGCAACGAAGGACGACCAAGGAAATCGGGATTTCGGAAACGACTGGCGTCACTTTCTCCGCCGTGACCTCCCGGAAACCGCCGGTGCCGCGTTTCAGCGCTTCATACCCGGCTTCGAAGGTTGCGAACTCGACGAAACCCTCTCCCTTGGGCATGACCAGAAACTCGGATTCCAAGCACCCGAAAACGGCATCGACGTACCCGTCGAGGTTGGATTGCACCTCATCGAAGTCGACTTCAAAAGGGAACGGCACTGAATTCCTCCTCTGCGGATGCGTCTGCCACGTACAAGGAGCCCTGTAGCGGCGTCTTCGGTCGGCCGGTCGCTACCCGCTCTACAAGCTGCTCCGCCGTGCCATAAGCGGAGACTGCGTCAGCGAACGCCGCCAGCTTCTGCTTGGCGGGAAGTCGACGGTCCCATCGCTTGCGGAGCTTCCAGACCGCCATTCGGGTAAGGTGGCCAAAGACGATGCATCGCCGGTCGCCATGGGTGGGTGTTCTGCCGGCGCTTTCCAACCGCTCCAAATCGTCCTTTACGACGTCAGCGAGTTGCTCGGGTGTCTCGAACAGCCAGCGCCGCGGAGTCGCACCCGACATCCGACATACGAAGACCGTGTCGATGATGGACGATGCTTTACCGTGGATGTGGATCGAGCCGCCCATTTCCGCCGGGCAAGGCAGCGATGCGGAACAGACAAGGCCGGCGTCGAGGATTGCCACGCCGACTGCGTAGTAGGCTTCCAGCTTGTTGTGATGGTAGGTGAAAACCAGGGGCGCACCCGACTTGAGGCCGGCGGCCATGCGCGAATAGACCGCGGACAACCCGTCCGTGAAATGCTCCAGGCCGCGCTCCTCGGTAACGTTTCCTGTCAACTCGTCCGGCGAACGAGTGGACGGACGGTCGAATCCCTCGGCCTTGTTGCCGACCAGGCGACGCAGCCAGACATAGCAGAAATCCATCAGTTCGCCGTACTGGACGTTGCCGAAATAGGGCGGATCGGTGAACACGGCGTCGAGGCTGCGCGGCGCCAACTCGACATCCGCAGCGTCCGCGCAACGAATGGCAACGTCCCTGCGGCTGCCGTTAAGCGTTTCGCCGATCCACTCGCCATCGATAGCGACCGTAACCTTGCGTGAGCCGCGGCGTCGAACCTCGAAGGGAGCGTCACAAAACCGCTTCGCCTTCACGTACTTGTCCACGATGTTGGACCAGCCGCCGGACCCGACATTCGAGCCGCCTCCGTTGGCGATGCCCAGGAGATTGGACTCGCACTGCACCAGACCCACCGGAAACCCGTGCACCGAGAAAATATCCAGTGATTTCAGGGCCATGGCATCGTACCGGCACAGCATGTTCTGGTATCGCAGCAGGTCGGAAAGGTTGGTCGCCAAGGCATGGCGAATGCGGCGATTCCCGGTTTCGGAGATCAGCCGGCAGCTCAGCTCCAGCCCGAGGAGCTGACGTGGATTGAACATGTCCTTGTAGCGGGCATACCCCCAACGATGCAGCCTGTCGGTCTCGTCTCCAGGCAGAATCTCCTGGTCCGGCACAAAGCGGGGCGCCGTCTGTCTCCACCGCTCCCCGGCTTCCGCCATGCGCGCCAAGTCCTCGGCGTCAGGTTTCTTGAAGAAACGGCCCTTGTGACCCGCCTTACGCTTGGGGTTGTAGTACTCGATGGCGAAAAGACGGTGATCGAGGGGGTGCCGCGCTTGTCCCGGATAGACGTTGGAGTGCCCGCAACTCGGACAGGCGCAACGCCCCCGGCGGGCAGGCCCGGTTTGGATCAGGGCGGTTTTACATGTCGTGCAATCTCCGGGCCTCGTGCGGTCATCGACCTCGTTGAGATCGCCACAGGCCGGACACACCAGCACGTTTTTCGGATGGCGCCGGTTCTCGGCGAGAAGGTAGCCTGGAAAAAGGTCCAAACGCTTTCCACAGGCTTCGCAATCCAGCACCTTGACCCAAAGGAAGGATTTCACGGGTACGTCAGCCTCGCCGTAGAGGGGGCACGATGTGCGGTAGTGTTGGCCGACTTCGGCACGCAGCGCGTCGATGAGAACGCGCGCGGCTTGCACATAGGCCCCGACGTCCAGATGCTCGATTTCTTCGCGGACGATCCATGCCGACATCGGGTTGATATCGAAACCCTGTACTGCGCAGCCGAGTCGATTCGCCTCGATCAGAGGCGTCCCGCCGCCCATAAACGGGTCTGCGATGCGGAAGTCCGACAGGTCATTCGACCGGAAGAAGGTGTCCTCCAGACGATCCTCGGCGAACTCCGAGAGGATCAGGCCGCGAAACAAGGTTCCCGGACGGCGGGCGAACCACTTGTGCACTCCGATGATAGGGCGATAGTTCTGCTGGATCTGCTTCTCCCTGAGCGCCATCTCCGCGATCAGAGGAACATCGAAATGCCGCTCAATGCTCATGGATCACCATCGTTGTCCGGTCCCCGCGCTCGCAGCCGCACCACCCCCATTTACCGAATCGTCGAAGGCTTCAAGTTTGAGTTGGTCAGGTCGGGCGAGCCGGCGATTGTGGTGGCGGAACTCCAAGCCTGCATTGATCAGGCTATCACGAAAGCAGCGGCGTCTGCCATACGCCGGTCGGCACGGCGGCCGGCGCCTTGCCCGAATCTCCCGCAGGTGTGATGATGAGGACATGCGGCTGTGGAGCCTCCATCCGAAGTACCTGGATTCACGCGGACTCGTCGCGCTGTGGCGGGAAGCCCTGCTCGCCCAGGCGGTGATCGCGGGCAAGACCACAGGATACCGCGGGTATCCTCAGTTGGTCCGGTTCCGCGCGCAGACCTCACCGCTCTCCTTCATCGCCCAGTACCTGCGGACCGTTCACGTGGAATCGGTGGCGCGGGGCTACCGCTTCGACGCCGGCAAGATCGCGCGGCGCCGCACCAACCGGAGCATCGCCGTGCCCCAGGGACAGATTGACTTCGAGTGGCGCCATCTGATGGACAAGCTGGCCAAACGCGCGCCGGATTTACACGAAGAGTTGCTTGCCGTGACCTCCCCCTCACCGCATCCGCTGTTTCGCGTGGTCCCCGGCGGCATTGCCGACTGGGAGAAACCGAAGAGTCTGTTCGGCATTGACAGGGGGAGAATCGAGATACTCGGAGACATCATCGAGCCGATGGATGCGGAGTGGGAGGTCGACGGAGGTCGAACTTGGAGCGGTGACCCGTGATTCTTCTCGATGATCACGTCATCCTGTGGATAAGATTGGGCGCCCCGCGATTGTAGCCCGAGGACGAGTGATGGCAAACAACTCCACCGACCTATTTCGCGTGACACTTCTCGGCACCGGCGCGCCGCCGCCGGTGCTCGACCGCTTCGGGCCGAGCGCGCTGGTGGAGGTGGGCGATGAGAAGCTCCTCTTCGACGCGGGACGCGGCGCGTTGCAACGGCTGCACCAGCTCGGGATTCCCTTCGGCGACATCACCGGCATTTTTCTGACCCATCACCACTCGGACCACGTCGTGGGTTTCGCCGATCTCTGGCTCACCGGCTGGATCGGCCGGCCGTGGGGCATGCGCACCGTGCCGCTCAGGGTCTGGGGACCGGAGGGGACGGACCAGATGGCCGACCATCTGCCGCTCGCCTTCGCCACCGACATCCGCGTCCGCAGCCACAGCTACAACGCCGAGGGGGTGCGACTGGAATCCACCGAAATCGCGGAAGGGTTCGTCTTCGAGTCCGGCGACGTCCGGGTCACGGCCTTCGAGGTCGACCACGGCGGCGAGCAGCTCGACGCCCTCGGCTACCGCATCGACTATCAAGGACGCTCCGCGGTCCTGTCCGGCGACACGACGTTCAACGAGAATCTCATCGCCCACTCGCAGAACGTGGACCTGTTGGTGCACGAGGTCACCCACGGCATGGGCCGGGGCGTGGAGCGGGCCAACCTGGAGCGGATTCGCCGGAACCACACCATCCCGGAGGACGCCGGCGTCGTGTTCGCGCGCACCAAGCCGAGACTTGCGGTCTACACCCACCTCCTGCTGTTCGGCGACGCCACCGCCGCCGACCTGATCCCCGCCACCCGCGCCGCCTACGACGGCCCGCTGCTCGTGGGCGAAGACCTGATGCGGTTCGACATCGGTGAGGCGGTACGGTGCAGCCGGTTCACGCCTTCGGCCGAAACGGCCGCCGCGCGGTGATGATGAAATCGAGGGGTTGACGGTTTCGCCACCTGTGCAAGACTGTCCATGGTTCAAGGGTCACGCGATGTTTCGGAAATCCAGGATGGATGCACCATGATGCAAGGTGGAAGCGATGTCGTCTGAGTCGCTGCCCCTGTTCCGTGATTTGGAGGCGGAGCAAGTCGCCATATCTGCACGCGGCATGGATCAACAGCGCCGGCGGCTTCACGAGCGCTTCTCGCGCCGCATCTCCACTCGGTCGATCTTCACGCGGAGAACGGTCTCCTACCAGGGCAACCGCAACGCTCCCGGCTTTCGCTGGATGAAGTACAAGGAGGGATTTTCGAGTTCGCTGGTCAAGAACCTCCTTTCGGAACACCAGGCCAGCGCGGTCCTGGACCCCTTCGCCGGTATCGGCACGGTTCCCCTGGTAGCGGCCCGCCAGACGGATTCGGCCCTGGGGATCGAAATCATGCCGGTGGGAGTGCTGGTGGGTCAGGGCATCGCCCATGCGGCGAACGGCATATCGCGCGCCGCGTTTGAGAAGGCCTCCGAGGCCTTGGTCCGGCGCCTCTCGTCTCCGCAGAAGGCTCCCGAAGGATACGGCTTTCCCCATGTTGCGATTACGGAGAAAGCGTTCCCTGACGAAACGGAGGCTGCGATCTCCAAGGCGCGCCAGTTTGTTTCCGAATGCGAAGACGGCTCCATCCGGTCACTGTTGAACCTGGCCTGCATGAGCGTCCTAGAAGAGGTCAGCTATACGCGCAAGGACGGCCAGTATCTCCGGTGGGACTACCGATCTGGCCGCTCACTGCGTTCCAGGGTCGACAAGGGGGCCATCGCGCCGTTCGCCGGCGCCGTCTTGCGGCGCCTGTCCCAAATGACCGACGACATGCCGCTGCTCAACCGTGCGTACGGAGGCGGCAAGCCTGACTTGTTGGCAGGGTCCTGCCTTGAGATGTTGCGCGAAACGCCCGGTTCGCGGTTCGACATGGTCATTACCTCTCCGCCCTACGCCAACCGGTACGACTACACGAGGACGTACGCGCTGGAGCTGGCATGGTTGGGCTTCGACCGGGCGGGCTTCGCCGACCTCCGGCAACGGATGTTGTCCGCCACTGTAGAGAACCGAACCAAGGCCGAGTGGCTCGAACACGCCTACGGGGATGATGCCGACTGCTTGAATTTCGCCTTGGGCATGTACGAGAACCAGGCGGCGCTCCATGAGGTTCTTGCCAACTTGAGAGCGTGCGTGGATGAGCTGAGCAACCGCCACGTCATCCGCCTGATAGAGGGATACTTCCTTGAAATGGCCGTGGTCGTCGCCGAGTTGGGTCGTATCGTGCGTCCCGGCGGTACGGTCATCATGGTCAACGACAACGTCCAGTATCACGGCGAGGAAGTTCCCGTGGATTTCATTCTTTCCGACTTTGCCGAGCAGTCGGGCTTCACCTGCACGGACATCTGGGTGCTGCCTACGGGAAAGGGCAACTCCAGCCAACAGATGGGGCGCTTCGGGAGACGGGAAATCAGAAAGTGCGTCTACAAGTGGGTCCGCGGATGACGAAGTTCGACGACGCCGTCTTGCGGTCCACGACCATCGCGGAGAGATTGCGACAACGCACGGACGAGAAACTTCGCGCAACGATAGCCCAGCTCCCGGAGATGGACTACCATCCCCTGGACGGCCTCATGATCAGCGAGCGGGCATGGGCGCACGTCGAGTCCTGCAGGTTGCCGCCGCACCTTGTCTTTGCTCATCCGTTGACGTTGCGTGACCACCCTCAAACCTCCCAGTACTACCGGGGGATTTCCCTGCTGTCGCAGAAACGGGTTCAGGAAATTGCGAGGTCCGTTGCGGCCTGGGAAAGCGGCGACCACAAGTCGCCGTTGAACCTCACGGACTGCATGAACGTCGCCCGGTTGTACAACGCCGTCATCTCTTCGATCATTGACGGCTCCACCAACTGGACCCTGGAGAACGGATACCGGAACATTCTCGCCACAATGGGCATCGGGCTGGACGGCACGTTCCGAAACATCATTGGACAAGATGCCGAGAACCTGATCAAGAACCGGATTCTCGGCTGGTTGCAGCATCGTTCGCTGGCAGCCGCCTCCCCCGATGACGCCGCGCTGTTTCATCTGCCGGACGACACGGCCATGCGCTACGGCTCCGAGCCGGACATATCGTTCACCCGGCACGGACGGACCATAGCGACCATCGAAGTCAAGGGCGGCAAAGACCCCGCGGGCGCGCTTGAACGCCTCGGAGCCATGCAGAAGAGCTTCAACGAAACGCCGCCCGGATGCGTCAACGTCCTGGTGGCAGGCATCGTCACCAACGAGATGAAGACACGCTTGGCTCAAATGGGCGTCGTCAACGTGTTTCTCCTCGACGACCTGGCGCACGACGGCGAGACGTGGGACAACTTTGTCAACGAGGTGTTTCACCACACCGTGAGAATCGTATGACCCAAACCATGACGAAACGCTCGAACATCCCCCTCACCCTCGCCAGCAACGACTACCCGTTCTTCGGCGCGCTCACGAGCGGACGCCACCAGGCGTACGGGCTGGACATTCGCTGGCACTACGTGGACCCGCCCAACAAGCTGTTCCGGCGGGTGCTGAAGTCGCCGCGCTACGACGTCACCGAGTTGTCGCTTTCGAGCTACACGATCATGCGGGAGCAGGGTTGGCGCGCCTACAAGGCGTTCCCGATCTTCACGTCCCGGCGTTTCCGCCACTCGGCGCTGTTCGTGCGGAAGGGCAGCCGGCTGGTGAGCGGCGAGCAGCTCAAGGGCAAGCGTGTGGGAGTGCCGGACTACCACATGACCGCGGCGGTGTGGATTCGCGGCATCCTGCAGGACGACTACGGAGTCCGGCCCGAGGACATCCGCTGGGTCGCCGGACGGGTGGAACGCGTCAGGCTGCCACGGGAACTCGCCGGCAAGGTGGAGAACGCCGGCGGGGAAGCGCGACTCTTCGACTGGCTGCTGGAGAAGAAGTTCGACGCGGTGATCTACGCCCACCTGACCAAGCCGCCGGTGCCCGACGGCGCCGTGCGCTGCCTCTTCCCCAACCCCGTGGAGCGGGAGAAGGAGTACTTCCGCAAGCACGGCGTCATTCCGCTCATGCACCTGATGGCCATCAGGGAGAAGCACCTGGAGAACGGCCTCGGCATCGCGCGCAAGGTGGAGCGGGTGCTCAGGAAGGAGAAGGAAGCCTTCTTCAAGCGGCTGGAGAGGGTAAGCTCGGCCGGGGTGCTGCCCTGGTTCTCCGAGTACGTGGACGGCGCCGCCGGTGTCCTCGGCCCCGACCCCTGGCCCCACGGCATCGAGGCCAACCGAAAAGGGTTGGAGAAATTCCTGGACTACTCCATGGCGCAGGGGTTGATTTCGCGCCGACCCGACCTGCGCGAGTTGTTCATTGATGTCTGACGCAGCCAACCGGGCGAAGCGCGACGCCTTGTTCGATCAGCCGATTTTGATATTCCCGGCGGCAACGAACGGACCGGCCGCTACAAGTTTCTTGTTCCGCGCGTCGACTCTCAGGTTCAGCCCCTCCAGAGTACGCGCGCCCAGCAATTGAAGGTCGCCCTTCTGCGCGAACACGACCTCGTCCGTCGTCAACTCCTTGCCCACACGGATGACGGCGAATCCGATGGACCGGGTTATCTCCTGGCCATTGGCCATGACGAAACGCCGGTCCTTCTTTTCGGGCTCGACGCCGATTTTCTCCAGGTGCCTTTGATGGATCCAGGTCAACTCGCTACCCGTGTCGACCATGACTTTCGACACGCGGACGGAACGGGTCCTGTCTTGCTGGTTTTCGAGCGAGCATCCTACGCTGAAGAGTCCCATGGACGGTTCACCTCACAGCACGAACGGCATGGTGGCGGACAGCAGCACGCTCTGGTCCAGGAGCATCGTGCGCTTGCAGATCTTCCATTTGCCGTCCGCCTTGCGCAGCACGTCGTCGCGCTTGCCGGCGAAGATGTCGGTGCTGTCCTCGAGCTTGTTGCGGTAGATCAGGATGCGGTACCGGACGCTGACCTCTTCCGGGTCCTCCAGGCTCGGGGTGGCCTGGATGGCGTGGACGTTGGAGATCATTCGGGAGACCCGCGGTGACGGCTCCTCCACCCAGTGCACGCCGGAGGTGATCTGCTTGATGCGCAGCCGGAGCGTGCTCTTGCCCTCGTCGAACCAGTTCATGTCCTGGCCCTGGCGGGTGTTCTCGGTGTCCCAGCGGCCGAACTGGACGTTCCGCCGCATGGGCGCCCAGTACGAGACATCGTCGGTGAGAAGGTCCAGCCATTCGTCGTAGCGGCGCTCGTCCAGGAGGTCCGCCTCCATGCACAGGAACTCGTGCACCTCCTGGGCGAGCAGCAGGTAGGCGAGCCTCTCGCCCGCGCCGTCCGCGGCCGGATATCCGCCGCCTTCCCGCGCCGGGAGCGCTTCCGCGGGTGTCGATCTACGGCTCGTCATCCATCAGCTCCGCCCAGCGCCGGTAGAAGGCGCGGGCGCCCTCCTCGGAGAACGATGCCTTGACGGTCACCGCGTCGGGGAGGTTCTCCACGGGCTCGGCGAAGCCCAGGCCCATGCCGTAGTGGTACGGGTAGCGGCGCGCGATGGTGCCCCGGCTGGCCTCGGTGGCGTAGACCCAGTTGTCCATGTCGTCGGACTCCACCATGCCCGCCGGGCCGGAGAACCGCATGTAGTAGCGGCGCAGCAGGTCCTTGACTTCCCAGGGCGCGTCCCGGTCCACCAGGTACCAGCGCCACGCCTCGGTCCGGCTCGGCCCGACCGGGTGCCACACCACCATGGTGCGGGGGAACCAGGGGTGGAACGCGGTGTTGGGGAATACGTTGCCGTTGCCGGGGGTGACCGTGACCTTGCCCTTCTGCCGCTCTCGCCGCTTCGCCTCCACCTGCTCGAAGTACTCCGCCACCGCGGGGTCGTTGGGAAACTCCGGGAACCACGCCTCGGCGCCCACTTCCGGCGGCCCGGTGATGGTGGCGTGGCCGAGCGCCGGAAACGCCATGAGCCCGCTGGTGAACCGCCTGGCCTGGTTCTTGTGGACCGAGCCGTGGCGCTCCTGCCCCTCGCCGCCGGGTCCCATCCCGGCCAGCTCCGCGGACTTGTGGGTGGTGGGGCTGTGATAGGTGTCCCAGGCGAAGTTCTCGGCGGCGAACTTCCAGTTGCACGGCATCCGCCACTTGACCATTCCGCCCAGCACCTCCGAGCCGCCCTCGCTGCCGTCCCGCGCGTCCAGCAACGCATCCAGGTAGAGGCGCATGCCGCCGAGGTAGTCGCTGAAGGCCGGCGCCGCCTCGTCCCAGGCGGCCCAGATGGTCCCCTTGTAGACCTCCATCTTCGCCACGTGGATCAGGCTCCACTCGGACTTGTCGAGCTGCTCGCGGTAGCCGGCGCGGTACTGGGGGACGCCGAAGAGGTCCCCCGGCGTCTGCACCAGGCCGCCGTCCGTGGAGTAGCTCCAGCCGTGATAGGGGCAGGTGAACACCGAGGTGTTGCCCTGGTCGTAGCGGCACACCTTCATGCCCCGGTGCCGGCAGGTGTTCAGCAGCACGTGGATCCCGTGCTGCGGATCGCGCGTGACGATCACCGACTCCTCGCCCATGCGGGAGAGGAAGAAGTCGCCGGGGTCGGGGATCTGGCTCTCGTGTCCGACGAAGAGCCACGAGCGCGCGAAGATCCGCTCCAGCTCCGACCGGTAGATGTCCTCGTTGACGAAGATCTCCCGGCTGATGGTGCCCCGGTCCAGATCGACCCAGGTCCCGTTCCGTTGTCTGCCGTTGCCCACGATGCCTCCACCGCGCGTTCGATTCGAGAACCCCTAATGGAAACAGCGGAAGCCGCGGGTTGTCAAGGATTCCGGTCGCTCAGTCGCTCACGCCCGCACCCTGCGCAGGCCCGGCATGAACGCCACCACCGCCGCGGCCAGCACCAGCACGATGACCCCCATGCCCAGCACGGTATGGGGCGCGCCGATGAAGTGGGCGCTCAGCCCGGCCAGCATGGCGCCGGCCGGCGTGATGCCGCGGTCGAGCATGTAGATGCTCATGACCCGGCCCCGCAGCCGGTCCGGGACGGTCATGTGCAGCACCATGTTGGAGACCGACATGAACATGACCTGGAATCCGCCGACCACCGTCAGGGTCAGCAGCGACAGCGTCAGCGTACGCATCAGCGCGAACAGGATGAGGAAGGCTCCCTGGAACACCAGCCCCGCGATCATGAGGAAACCGGGCCGGTTCACCCGGCCGGCGAAATGCGCCACAAACAGCATCGCCACCATGGCGCCGAGACCCGGCGCCGCCATCATCAGACCGAGGCCGTCGGCGCCCACCTGCAGCACGTCCTTCTGGAAGATCGGCAACAGGGCCTGGTACGGCATGGCGAACAGGCGCGGGATCATGGCGGTGGCCATCACCGCGAACACCACGGGATCCGACCAGACGTAGCGGATTCCCTCGCGCAGGTTGCTGAGCACGGAAGTGCGCGCGGCTTCCAGGACGCGCTCCGGAACCCTCATCCGGTAGATCATCCACATGACGAAGAGGTAGGAGGCGCTCTGGACGTAGAAGTTCCCCGCAAGCTGGATGGAGAAGTTCCCATACAGCGCGAAGAAGGCAATGAGACCCCCGCCCACGCTCGGGCCGATGATCTTGGTGAAGTTGAAGGCCGCGGAATTGAGCGCCACGGCGTTCATCAGCTCCGCCCGCGGCACGATGTCGGGGATGAGCGCCTGCCGCACCGGCTCGCTGAAGGACCATACGGTGCCGGTCGCCAGCGTGAAGGCGAACAGGTGCCAGACTTCCAGCCACTCCAGGTGCGCCACCAGGGCCATGCCAAGGGCCGTCACCAGCACGAACCATTGGGTGGTGATCATCATCCTGCGCCGGTCCGAGCGGTCCGCGGCCACTCCCGCCAGCGGGCTGAAGATGAGGAAGGGCACGAAACGCAGGCCGTTGATGGCTCCCAGCAGGATGGACGAGCGCGTCATCTCGTAGCAGGCCCACCCCACGGTGAGCTGCTGGAGCCAGTGTCCGCCGCTCAGGAAGCAGGTGCCGGCCCACAGGTAGCGGAAATCCCGGTTGCGCAGGGACGAGAAGGTGCTTCGGGAGCGCGTGTCGGCGGCCTGTGCCATGTAGCAAGTTGTGCAGAGTTTCTTGTTGTCGGCAAGAAGCGACGAACGTGGAGGCGGGCTTCAAACCCCCGTGTACGGGATACGCTTACGGCTTCGGTTGCCCGCCGGGTCCGGCCATGGCCGCCACCAGGCTCAGTTGACGCCGGTCCAGGTTGGCGCTCTTGATCAGGGCGTACACTTCCCGGCCCGGCGCCAGCCCCAGCTCGCGGACGGCGTGCCGCGTGACCAGGGCGGTCAGGGAGGCGTCGCCGAGGCGCAGCCTCAACTCGGCCAGACCCCCCGGCTCGCCGTCACTCGGGCCGACCTCCACGAGGGTCCCCTTGAGCACGTTGCGCAGGCTCAGCCCCCGTGGCGCCTCCGTGGCCACGCTCACGTCCCGGGCGCGGATCCAAACCCGCACCGCTACCCCGGCGGGGATGTCCACGATCGGGACCCGCAACTCCCCGCCGCGGAAATCGAGGTGCGTCAACCCGGCTTCGGCATCGTGGCGGGAGACCCGCGTCGCCAGCATGGTTCCGATCTCCGTCTCGTCCTCCGGCGACCACAGCTCCAGTCGGCTCAGGATCTCGTCGGCGGCTCCCGAGCGGGTGACCCGGCCCTCGGACACCAGCACCAGGTGGCGGGCCAGGCGCGACACCTCGTCGAGGGAATGGCTCACGTAGAGGATGGGAAGGCCCATCTCGTCCAGCCGCTCGATGTAGGGCAGGATCTCGCGCTTCATGAGCACGTCCAGAGACGCCAGCGGCTCGTCCATCAGCAGCGCCCGCGGGTTGCTCAGGAGCGCCCGGCCTATGGCCACGCGCTGCTTCTCGCCGCCGGAGAGGGAATGCGGACGGCGTTTCAGCAGCGCCCCAAGGTCCAGCAGCGTCACCACTTGGTCCAGGGTGAGGTACTGCTCCGGCGCCGGCACGAAACGCCAGCCGTAGAGGAGGTTCGAGCGGACGGTCAGGTGCGGGAACAGGCGTCCTTCCTGGAATACGTACCCGATCCGCCGTTTCCAGGCCGGCAGATCGACGCCCGCGGCGCTGTCGAACACGACGTGCCCGTCCACCTCGATATGCCCTTCGTCCGGTCGGAGCAGCCCGCTCACCATGTTCACGATGGAGGTCTTGCCCGCGCCGGACCGGCCGAAGAGCGCCGTCACCCCCTGGTCGCTGCTGAACCGGGCCTCGATGCCGAAGTCCCCGAGGCGCCGTTGGACGTCGACTTCAAGCATGGCCCTGCGTCCTTCGCGCCACGTAGCGGCCGAGCATTTCGGACGCCACCAGCGCCACGAGGGTGACCAGCACGATGATGACGGTGAGGCGCATGGCGCGGGGCTCGTTCCCCGGCACCTGGAGCGCGGAATGGACCGCCAGCGACAGGGTCTGGGTCTCGCCGGGGATGTTGGAGACGAAGGTGATGGTGGCGCCGAACTCGCCGAGGCTGCGGGTGAAGCCCAGGATCGCCCCCACCACCATGCCCGGCAGGCTCAGCGGCAGCGTCACCGTGAGCCAGGTCCACAGACGCCCGGCGCCGAGGGTGGCGGCGGCGGACTCCAGGCGGCGGTCGATGGCTTCCAGCGACAGCCGGATGGGCCGCACCATCAGCGGAAACGCCACCACCGCCGCGGCCACCACGGCCCCGGTCCAGCGGAACGCGAACACCAGGCCGAAGGTCTGCTCCAGCCAGGCGCCCACCGGGCCGCGGCGCCCGAGCAGCAGGAGCAGCAGGTATCCGGTGACCACCGGCGGCAGCACCAGCGGCATGTGCAGCAGGCCGTTCAGAAGCTCCTTGCCCCAGAAGCGGTAGCGCGCCAGCACGTACGCGGCCAGCACCGCCAAGGGGAGGCTCACGAGCGTGCTCCAGGCGGCGACCCGGACGCTCAGGCGAAGCGCCTCCATCTCCGCCGGGCTCAGGGGCCACACGGACATCAGCGTCCCGGCCCCCTGACCGCGAAACCGTGGCCTTCGAAGACCGAGCGGGCCTGCCGCGACCACAGGAAGTTCAGGAACGTCTCGGCCTGCGGATGCGTGCTGGCGGCGGGGACGGCCGCCGTGTAGTGGATGGGCGGGTGATATTCCTCGGGAAAGACGCCCACCACCGCGACGTTGGGTTCGGCCCTGGCGTCGGTGGCGTAGACGATGCCGTACGGCGCCTCTCCCCGGGCCACCAGCGCCAGCGCGTGGCGAACGGTGGGGGCGCCCGCCACCCGGCCCGCCACCGTGCGCCAGACCCCGAGGGTCTCCAGCGCCGCCCTGGCGTACTGCCCCGCGGGGACGTGGCTCGGATCGCCCATGACCAGCCGGCCGTCTCCGAGCAGCCGCGCCAGGGGAAAGCCGCGGTGGATGGGCACGGGCGCACCTTGCCCCGCGGGGGCCACGAGCACCAGCCGGTTGCCGAGCAGGTTGCCGAGGGTGCCCGGCCGCAACCATCGCCCGGCCTCCAGCCGATCCGTCCATTTCGGACTGGCCGACACGTAGACGTCCGCGGCCGCGCCGCGCTCGATCTGCCGGGCCAGGGTGGAACTCGCCGCGAACGACACCGTCACCGGCGCGCCGCCCGCCGTCTCGAAGCGCTGCGCGACGGCGTCGACGGCGCCCTGGAGGCTGGCGGCCGCGAACACCAGCAGCCGGTCGGCCGCCGCGGCCGGGGCGGACCAAGCCGCCACGAGGACGAGGACTCCCGCGAGCACACGGACCGCACGATTCGGAGCCTCGTTGCTTTCCTTGTTCATCTTTTTTTCTTGGCATTTTGTTGTCTATAATGCCAAGTATCCACGCGCCCGTGGACAAGGCGCCGCAACCCGGAAAGGACCTCATGGCCGGACGAAAGGTTCCCTATGACCCCAAGACCGCGAACCTCCTGTGCTTCGCGTCCGCGGTCCCCTCTTTACTCGACGGCAGCGACACGCCGCGGGCCTACCTTGAGCGATGCCTCGAAACCATCGAGGCCCTGGAGCCGGAGGTCCGGGCGTTCGTCCGCATGAACGTGGACGGCGCCCGCAAGGCCGCGGATGCCGCCACCGCGCGCTACAAGGACGGACGGCCCCTGTCGGTGGTGGACGGCATGCCCATGGCCATCAAGGACGTGCACGAGACCGAGGACATGCCCATGGAGGTGGGCAGCCCGGTGCTCAAGGACTTCCACACCGGCTGGGACGGCGCCGCGGTCCACTGCCTGCGCAAGGGCGGCGCGCTGATCCTGGGCAAGACCGTGACCACCGAGTTCGCTTTTGCCGCGCCCGGACCCACCCGCAATCCCTGGGACGTGTCCCGGACGCCGGGAGGCTCCTCCAGCGGCAGCGCCGCCGCGGTGGGCGCGCGCATGGTTCCCGCGGCCACCGGCACGCAGGTGCGCGGCTCGGTGCTGCGGCCGGCGGCCTACTGCGGCACCTACGCCATCAAGGCCTCCTACGGCGCCATCAATACCCTGGGGGGATTCCCGTCGGCGCCGAGCCTGGCCCACCTGGGCATTCTCGCCGGCACCCTGCAGGACACGTGGAGCACGGCCTGGTTCATCTCCCACACCGCCGGCGGCGACCCCGGCTACCCGAGCCTGGCGGGCGAGCCCTCGCTGCCGCCGGCGAGCAAGCCCCGGAGGGTGGTCCGGCTCGAAACCGCGGGATGGGACGTGACGCCGGATGAAACCCGCGCGGTCTTCGAGGGGTACGTCGAAGAGCTGCGGTCCAGGGGGGTGGAGGTGGCGAGCCGGGCCGGGGACCCCGACGTAGAAGCGCTGGAGCACAAGCTCAGGGAGCTGCCCGAGGTGATCCTGTTGATGCTGACCTACGAAGGGCGCTACCCGCTGGCGGTCTATGCCGACCGCTGCCCGGAGCTCCTGAGCGAGCGGGTGCTGGAGCGGGTGGAGGCGGGCCGCGGCCTCACCCCCGCGGACTACGCCGGCGCGCTGGATTGGTGCCATGCCTTCCGCCGGCAGTGGGAGGCCATGGCGGACCGCGCCGACGCGTTCGTGACCCTGAACTCCGTGGACGCCGCGCCCGTGGGCATGCCGGTGGGCAACTCCATCTACGGCGAGCTGTCGTCGGTGGTGGGCGTCCCCACCCTGAACCTGCCGCTGCTGGCGCTCGACGAAATGCCGCTGGGCGTGCAGTTGCTCGGCTACTACCGCAAGGACTGGGAACTCGTGGGTATCGGACGCTGGCTGGCCGAAGGCTGAGCCGGGTCGAGCCCCGTCGGTGTCGCAAGGGAGCACGGAAGCGCTTATCGTTCATACGGTCCTGTCGTGAAAGTCCTGGTCAGCCTGATCCTGTCGGTCCTGGAGGCCCCGGAAACCCGGCGCAATCTGGGCGTTCTGTTCAAGTTTCTCAGCGTCCTGGTTGGGATCATCGTCATCTATTCCGTCGTCTTCCACTTCATCATGGCCGGCGTGGAGGGGAAGGACCACTCCTGGGTCACGGGCTTCTACTGGACCCTGACGGTCATGAGCACGCTGGGGTTCGGCGACATCGTCTTCCACAGCGACATCGGCAGAATCTTCAGCATCCTCGTCCTCGTATCGGGCATCATCCTGCTGCTCATCCTGCTGCCCTTCACCCTGATCCGCTCGTTCTACGCGCCGTGGCTGGAAGCGCAGATACGGGGCCGCGCGCCCCGCCGGGTGCCGGAGAACCTGGCGGGTCACGTGGTCATTTGCGGCCACGACGCGCTCGCGACGGGGCTGGTGGAGCGGCTGGCGCTGTATGACATTCCCTACTGCCTCGTCGAGCCGGAGCCCGCCGAAGCCGCCCGCAAGCAGCGCGATGGCCTGTCGGTCATCACCGGCGACGTGGACAGCCGGGAGACCTACGTGAACTTGCGGGCCGCGGACGCGCGCCTCATCCTGGCCAACCTCAGGGACGCGGTGAACACCAGCATCACCATCACGGCCCGTGAGGTGGCTCCCGACGTTCCCATCGTCGCCACCGTGGAGAGGGAGGACTCCATCGACGTGCTGGAGCTGAGCGGCTGCACCCACGTGCTGCCGCTGCACCAGCAACTGGCGGAACGCCTCGCCAACCGCGTCAACGCCGGGCATGCCGAGGTGCACGTCATCGGCGGCATCCGCAACCTGCAAATCGCGGAGTTCGCCGTGCACAATACGCCGTTCGCCGGCCGCACCATTCGCGAGACGCAGATCCGCGAGGCCACCGGAGTGGAGATCATCGGCGTGTGGGAGCGGGGCAAGCTGTTGCCGGCCACACCCGACACCTTTCTCTCCCATTCCAGCCTGCTGGTGCTGGCGGGCACGGAGCAGCAGATCATGGAACTCAACCTGCTGCTGGTGATCTACGACATCAACTACAACCCGGTGCTGGTCCTCGGCGGCGGCAAGGTGGGGCGCGCCACCGCGGAGGCGCTGAGACGCAAGGACGTGGCGGTGCACATCATCGAGCGCGACGAGACGCTGCGGCCGCGCATCGGCGAGATTCCCAACCGTCTCTTCATGGGCGACGCCGCGGACCGCGGGTTGCTCATGGAAGCGGGGCTCCACAACGCCCCCGCGGTGGTGCTGTCCACCGCCGACGACGCCACGAACATCTACCTGGCGGTGTTCTGCCGCCGCCTCAACCCCGAGGTCCTCATCCTGAGCCGCCTCACCCACCCCCGGAACCTCGAGGCCATCTACCGAGCCGGCGCCGATTTCGCCCTCAGCTACACCTCCCAGGGCGTCGAGGACATCTTCGCCCAGCTCCACGCCCGCGAGTTGCTGGTCATCGGCGAGGGCGTCGAGCTGTTCGTGGTTCCCGCCCCTTCCTCGCTCGTGGGCCGGGACCTCGGCGGCTGCGCCGTCTCCGAGCGCACCGGCCTCACCGTCGTCGGCGTCCAACAGAACGGCGTCGTCGTCACCAACCCCTCGCCCTCGACGTCGCTGCAGAGGGGCAGCGAGCTGATCATGCTCGGCAACACCGAGCAGCGGCAGGCGTTCGCGAAGGATTTCGGGTGAGGGACCGAACCATGCGGACCGGGTCTTGACCTCCGAGCGCGTAATTTCATGAAGGAGGATAACCCATGAGGACATCAGCGACGGCGGCCTTGGCCGTGCTCTCCCTGATCATGCTCTCGGGATGCGGCGTCGGAAGCGGCCCGCGGACGCCGGAGCAGATTGCCCGGTCCGACTACGCCAGGATAGCCGGGAAAGCCAACGTCATCCTCTTCGGAGATGCGCTGGGCTACCGTGCCGGAGCCACGGCCGCGGAACGCGTGCCCTCGGTGTGCCGCGAGGCAAGCTGTTCCTTGGGATTCGGGCGCGTTTTCACGACGGACGGCTTCAGCGCCGATGACGTAGACCTGGAGGTCCTGGCCGGACCGAACGGCGTCCGGCTGGTGGTGGAACGCAGCAGTTCGGCGAACAGCGACGTCACCGTGTTCGGCGGGTGGATGGATCATGGCTTCTTTGCCTCGCAGGCCAACCTGTTCAAGGACGAGAAGAACCCGAACTACGGCGCCACCGTCTTCTACTCGTACACGCTCGGCCACGGCACGGGCGAGAACCCGGCGGTCCCCGATGGAAGCGCGCACTGGCGCGGCTTCGTCGTCGGGCGGGATTCGAGCGTGACGTCCAGCCTGGAATCCGTCGTGCAGGGCGAGGCGACCGTCTCCGTCGATATGACGCCGTCGGGGATGAATGCGGACGTGATGTTCACGGACCTGACCAACGCGCACACGGGCACGAGCTACGAGGACATGACCTGGACCGGCCTGGCGGTCACGGACGGGGGCTTCGGCCGGCGCGGCCGACGACAGGATCGAGGGCCGTTTCTACGGGCCGGACCAGGAGGAGGTCGGCGGCATCTTCGAGGGCTCCGGCATCGCGGGAGCCTTCGGCGGACGCCGGCCGCAATAGCATCCCGCCGGATTGGATGGAGAACCGAACCGATGTCCGACACCTACAACTATCCCCCCGCGCTGACACAAACTCTTGTACATCGCCGTGGCGTTGCTGGAAATTTGCCCCATTGCGGTATGATGGTATGCTATGGACCTGAACCTCACTGGATCGTCAAGCGTGGAGATCAGGAAGTGACTGTCCTTTCATGCCGGAGTGGCTGACCGACTTCAGGCGTTCTGGGCGGCTTATGTCGAGGGGAACAAATGGCCTTGATCAGGAACTTTTGGACCTTCCTTTTCGGCTCTGTGGACGAAGAGGAGATCGAGGACGAAGAAAGCTTGGAGAGGATGCTAGAGGACGAAGCTGAAGAGAAGCGGCAGCGAGAGGAAGAAGATGAACTGGAGCGGATGATCCAGGAATCAAATGCAAGGTGGGAGGATGCCGAAGAGGAAAAACTGAGGAGACTAGCCGAGTTGGAGGACGACAACTGGTCGGAGGACGACTGCTAACTAAAATCCCCCATATGGAGGATTTGCCGAGCGGGGAGGTCGCGGGCAAGGTCCTGCCTAGGCCGCGACATGGCGAGGACAGCGTAAGCGCCAATGAACGGCGGCATCCACGGCTCCCACGCGGTGGGCGCCCGCCCACACGTCGAGATCCTCGCCCAGGATAACCTCCTCCAGGGGGCCAGACCATCGCGGACATGGACAAGTCGAGGGCGGTAGACGTGGAACTTCAGGCCGACGAGGTCTCGTTCCACAGCGAGACCGTGATCCACGGCTCCAATCCCAACCGTCGGAAGATCGATGCTTGGTTACTCGATCCACTTCATCGCGCCGCACGTGCACCAAACCCTTGTTCGACCGCGCCAGCGTCTTGCTGCTGCGCAGCGTCCTGTTTCCTCGGAGTTTGAGTTTAGGGCCGGTCCGAACAATAGAAGCCGTCCGGTTGGAGTGTGGTGTCACAGAGAGAGTTGTGTAAGGACATCAAACATACGCGACAAGGCGGCACTCATCCCGGCATCCCCGAATTTCTTTACGGCCATCTTCCACAACTTGTCACTCCTGGCATGGTGGACAAATTCCGATCCAAGATGGGGAGTGAGGCCGATGATACCCATGTCTTTGACTCCCGCATGGAGATCGGCGCCGACCATGAGTTCTATTCTTGCATGCAATAGCCCCGCGTCCTTTAAGGCCAGTACGTTGAAGAGAATTTCATCCTTGCTTCTCTCGGAAAATATGGAGTACAAGTCCTCCAACTGTATTTGAGATGGATAGCATTTCTCGTCTGCATATCGAAAAAGAATATCTCGACATAGCTCCACATCAGTGATCAATGTACACGCTCCCTCGTCAGAGTCGGTGTTGAATTCAAGTTCAACGGTAGCTGCGCCGGCGCGCTCATGTCAACAAGCACGCGAGGGGCGACTACCGGCGGACACGTTGCAGGTAGGGGCATGTATGGGCTGCTCGGACGGGCTGACCTGGAGTGCGTGGCGCGACGGAAAGGCGCTTCCTCACCTTGGCCGTTCCCGTCCCGACCGTCGCTGCCGGGAGGCGCACCTTGGGGTGTGTTGCCTTCATCACCGCAATCACCTTCCCCGGAGTCCGGCAGCCGGTCGAACGCCTGCGCAGATGGCACGGCGGGCAAGTGTCTCGGAGCAGACGCTGTACCGCTGGCGCGATGAGTTCATTGGGGCGGGCAAGCAGGCGATGAACGGGCGCGGTGGGCAGCCTGCGAGGCGAGGGAATCGCTCGAAGTGTTCCGCCGACGCTACAACGAGGTTCGCCCGCACTGGGCACTGGTGCGGCCCGAGGGCGGCGACCCGGTCACGCCGGCCCAGGTGTACGTTCATCACCAGCCCGTCGGTCTGCCGAAGTGGCAGGGCTGGGCCAAGGCCGCGCGAGAGAAGTTGAACGCGATCATCGAAGACGCCCACTTCCCTTCCGCGACCGGGTCTGCCGAGGTGGCGGTATGAGCACCACGAACGGTTCGCATCGACCGGTTCGCAGCCGAAATTTCCCGTCCCTTGCCCGCCGCTTCGCCAGCATCAGAGGTGTGCAGCGCCGTGGTCAAGGCGTGGTCAAGTCCGCCTGTGCTCGATTCAGCACTCACGGATATGGGCCTCGGACGTGTCCAGTTGATTTCGGAGCCAAGACACGGCGACGGAAGCGGTGCGCAAACGGGGAGCGCACCTTGGTCGGACAGGGTGGTTGCCGGTTCGAGTCCGGTCGGGAATACCAACAGCAAACAGAGTGTGCGGTGGCCGACCCCTGTTCCACCCGAGTCGGCCGAGACACAGGCCGGCCGGTGGGGAGACGTGGACCGTGCGGTGCGCGAGTTGAGGCTAAGCGACACGAAGACGGGACCTCGGAGCGTTCCGCTGACCTCGGCAGTGGAGGCGGTACTCGACGGGATTCCCCGGAAAGGGACAATCTCTGGGTGATCGCAGGGAAGAAGGCCGGCACCGTGCGCGAGCGGGCGAAACTGGGGGATGTCCGGCCTCACGACTGCCGGCACAGTTTCGCCTCGCGCGCGCTGGCGCTTGGCGAGAGCCTGTCTGTGATCGGGAAGCGCATCAAGGCCTTTGCCGAGGATCGCGGGCTGGCGCCGCCCGAGTTCGTCCGGTTTGCAGCCGCTTGCCGCCATCAAGGACGGCGCTGGCGATCCGGCCGCCCGGCTCGCCCCGCTGATCGAGCGGACCTTCCGGGTGACGTACATGCTGGCCAGCAGGATGCGCGACGAAAATGCTCGACACGAGCCGTAGCGAGGAGCTGGATGCGCTGATCCGCGCGGCCCGCGAGTTACAGGACGAGCTAACGGGCGAGCTACATTCAAAAGTGGTGTACGGGGGGAGTTGAAGGAGGCGGCGCGACTCTGCTGAAATGGGGCTTGGAAGAGCAACGTTTCAGCGGGAAAGGAGAAGCGCCACCATGGAGAAGGATAGGAGAGAAGGGGCCGGGAGTCCAGCGGAATTTCGGGATGAGTTGAGCGAGATGCTGCGAGAGGGAGCACAAGCGATGATCCGGGCGGCGGTGGAGGCGGAGTTGGAGAGCTTTCTGGGAGGGCATGAGGGGGAGCGTGATGGGAGGGGGAGGCGAGCGGTGGTACGGAACGGGTATCAGCGGGAACGGGAGGTGTTGACGGGGTTGGGGCCTGTGAAGGTGCAGGTGCCGAAGACGCGGGATCGAGCGGGCAAGGGGCGGTGTTTTCGCTCGGAGTTGTTGCCGCCGTACTTGAGGAAGGCTCGGCGGGTGGAGGCGGTGGTGCCGTGGCTGTATCTGAAGGGGGTGTCGACGAACGACTTTGGGGAAGCGCTGGAGGCGTTGTTCGGGGGCGAGGTGAAGGGGCTGTCGCCGGCAGCGATCACGCGGATGAAGCGGGTGTGGGAGGAGCAGTACGCGGAGTGGCAGGAGCGGGACTGGCACGGGCACGAGTTCGTGTATGTGTGGGCGGACGGGATCTACGTGAACATCCGGCAGGAGGAGCGGCGTTGTATCCTGGTGGTGGTGGGCTGCGACATTCACGGACGCAAGCACTTCCTGGCTCTGGACGCTGGGTTTCGGGAGTCCTTGGAGAGTTGGAAAGCCCTTCTGTTGAGCCTCAGAGACCGTGGCGTGAAGGCGCCGAAGCTGGCGGTGGGTGACGGAGCGCTGGGGTTCTGGACGGCCCTGGCCGAAGTCTATCCCGAAACCCGCACCCAGCGCTGCTGGGTGCACAAGACCGCCAATGTCCTGGACAAGCTGCCCAAGCGCGTCCAGCCTGAAGCCAAGTCGATGATCCACGACATCTGGATGGCCGATACTCGCAAAAGCGCCGAACAGGCCCTGGACCGTTTCTGTGGCACCTACGAAGCCAAGTACCCCAAGGCGGTGGACTGCCTGAGCCGCGACCGCGACACGTTGCTCACCTTCTATGACTTCCCCGCAGCTCACTGGCAGCATCTGCGTACCACCAACCCCATCGAGTCCACCTTCGCCACCATCCGGCTACGAACCGTGAAGACCCGGAACTGCCTCAGCGTCACCACCGCCCTGAGCTTGGTGCATCAACTGGCCATGAGCGCTCAAAAGCGATGGCGCCGGCTCCGGGGGTTCGGTCAACTCGCTGACTTGGTCGCCAAGGTGAAGTTCGTCGATGGCGTCGATGAAAGGGAGACCCGTAGAAAAGCCGCCTGATTCAGCTCGGCCATACACCAGATTTGACAGTAGCTCCTAACGGGCGCATCTCATGAATATTTGGCCTGCGAATGGCTGGCTCTCGCCCCTGGAAGGGAGCTATACTTCCACGAGTTGGAGGACAATGAACAGTGCGAGCCCCACGACGCAAACGTGCGCGCAAACGGACGATTGAAGTTCCGTCCGACATCGATCTGGACGGTTTGGCTACCCAAGTCGTGTATGAAGGGAGTACCGAACACAAGGACATTCCAAGCTTTGCCGGGCAACCTCGCTTGCGTGCCGACGCTTCTTGCTGCCCTCGAGAGATAACGGACCGCGAAATGGTCTCCAGATGGCTGCGGTTGGCAATTCGGCGAGGCGCTGTCGGCGCGCCATGGGAGGGAGAATTCCCGCGTTATGTGTGGTACATGCACGGGCGACACTGTCTTTGAAGCCCGGCTAGTGAACCGCGAGTCCGGTTCGTATAAGGGGTATCCCTTGGGCAGTGACGAATGGCCGAAGGGCATCGAGTTGCTGTATGCCGCAGCTTAGCATTGAAATTGATTGGGTAGACCCGGAAGGGATCAAGGGACCAGAGTTGTCCGCGACCTGGGCATCCCTGAAAATCAAAGCCGGCGACTCGGTCGTAACCCGAGTACTCGACACCCGCGCGAGAACCGTGCGCGACTTTATCCATGTTCCGGTGTATCCGTTGGCAGAGTGGCTGGCTACCCACTGGTGGTTTCTGGCGCACGAGTTTGGGAGCCCTGCCAAGGAAGGATGCCGCGAGTTCCATCATCGCCATTCGCTTAGCGCCAACCGGGAAGGCTATGCGTTTCCAAGCTTGGAGGCCGTTTCTTCTGGCTCTTGGACCCACCTCACCTGGAAACGCGACCAGCGTCCTTGGACGAAGGTAGAGTTCTTAGACCATGGCGAGATGTGGATGGACAGCGACGAGTTTCGCGAGTGCTGCTCCGGTCTCATCGACAAGGTAATCCGAAGGCTTGCGTTTCTGGGGGTCGACGACACGTTCCTCCAGAAAGAGTGGGAGGCAATCCAGACCGCCGACGACGACGAGATACGGTTCTGCGAAACAGCAGCCGGGGTAGGCTGGGACCCGTATGCTCTGGACGACGGCCAACGTGACTGGGTCGTTCTCTTCGCAGACAGGCTGGGCGAGTTGCTCGGCGAAGCGGTTCCCGTCGTCAACACAGAAGGAGTACACGAAGAATGGCTCGCCATTGTAGACACACTATACAAAACGAGGAGATCTCGGAGTCTTCCTCTACACCGCATTCGATCCTACCGCCATGAAGAGAATCTAGAGACAACCGCAGAGCCGGATTTCCAGGACATTCATCACGAACACCTTGTGTTTCTCGGTCACAGACAGCCCCGGGATGTCGGGTACCCTTGGCATGTCGGGTACAACTGCGCACAGCGGCTACGCCAACACCTAAAGCTGGACGGCCAACCGCTACCCACCATGCAGCGATTGGCGGAAGCTGTTGGCGAAGACGCCGGTTCGATCAGGAAAGCAACCAGACCGCCCGCGGCCGCCCGCGGCTGGCCGGCGCTGGTGGACGGCATCATTACCCGTAGCGACGATGGGAGCCCGGCCTTTGCTCTGCGAGCGCTCCGTGGCGACAGCCAACGGTTCAACTTTTGCCGCGCCCTTGGAGAAGTTTTGCTGTCACCGGACTCCAATACGCTGCTCACAAAAGCCTACTCGGAGCGACAACAGCGCAACCGTGCTTTTGCAGCCGAGTTTCTCGCGCCCGCGTCTGGGCTACGGGACAGAATCCTGGGTACCATCGTCGACACCGACGACATTAGCGAGTTGGCGGCGGAGTTCGGTGTTTCGCCGTATGTGATCGAGTACCAGATCAAGAATCACCGAATCGCTCACGTCTCCACGGTGGTCGACCCAGCGACTTGATCAAACCTGCACTCCTTTCCGCAGTCCAGCTGCGCAACGCGGAGACACCCGACTAGATGACGACCCTCCCCGTCCGCCCAAATATCCAACACACGCCCCACCTCCCGGCGACGATCTACTAAGCTGCACACGCCCTCCTATTGGCTACCGTGTGCGACACTCGTACCCAATAGGCGACCGGCTGAAGGAGGTCGAGCTGGGGGGGAGCCTTGTTCAGAAACACCGGCGTCGGCATCTGATCGAACCGCTGTTGCATATAGAAAGCCACTGCTATCAGACACTTCAGACTGGATCGCAGGACTGGTGGGACGCTTGGGAGCGATATGGGCCGATCCGGTAGTCTATCCCGAGAATCCCGAGAACCAAGTGTTTCGTGACTACTTTGAGCAGCGACTCCATCAAGTCGGCCGGCGAAGCGGAATCCGGCGCTAGGGTCATTGTCGAAGCACAAGGCGGCTCCGTCTTAGCCGGGAGCAGTCTTCGGCACGGAAGAGAAACTGGTATAAAGTGCCAGACCGGCGGATTGGTGTTTGAAGATTTACGGACCGAGTTCGACAGCGGACAGCGCGACAACGAGGACAGCGACGCGTGTGGACGCGCACCAACTGGAATGAATCTGCTTACAGTATGCTTACGATAAAGATTGAGCTGCTCAGCGATACACAGTCTTGCCGCCGTAAAAACAGCAATGATATCTCAGGGTTATGATTGATAGCCGAGGTCGCTACATGGTGGGCGTGGACGTCGGCGGCACCTTCGTCGATTTCGCCCTCTGCGACGCGGCCGGCGCGATGGCGGTCCACAAGGTCCCGGCCGATCCCGTCGATCTGGCCGGTTCCATCATGCGCGGCGTAGCGGACCTCGCGGAGCAACGCGGGACCGATCCGGGGACTTTCCTGCGGCGCGTGGACTTCGTGGTCCACGGCACCACCGTGGCCACCAACGCGGTGCTCACGGGCACGGGTTGCCGGACCGGGCTGGTCACCACCAGGGGCACGAGGGACGCGCTGGAGATGCGCCGGGGCGTCAAGGAGGAGCCCCTCGACAACAAGTACGAGGCGCCGCCGCCGCTGGTGCCGCGCTACCTGAGGCTGCCCGTGGGCGAGCGGGTGGACTGGGACGGCAGCGTCCTCACGGCGCTGGATGCCGGGACGCTGGAGGCGGCGGTCGAGACCCTGAAGGCGCACGCGGTCGAGTCGGTGGCCGTGTGTCTCATGCACGCCTACGCCAACCAGGAGCACGAGCGGGCGGTGGCGGCCCGGCTGCGGGAGGCGTTGCCGGACGCGTACCTCACCGTCTCCTCGGAGCTGCTGCCGCAGTTGGGCTACTACAACCGCGTCAGCACCGCGGTGCTGAACAGCTACATCGGGCCGCTGCTGAAGTCGTACCTGCTGTCGCTGGCGGACCGCCTCGCCGGCGCGGGTTTCGCCGGGCAACTGCTGATCATGAACTCGGCGGCCGGGCTGATGGCGCCGGCGGAGATCATCTCGCGGGCCGCTGCGGCGCTCCTGTCCGGTCCGGCCGCCGCGCCCGTGGCCGCGCGGCTCTACGCCGGCAGCGCCGGGGCTTCCCACTGCGCGGTCATCGACATGGGCGGCACCAGCCTCGACATCTCCCTGGCATCGGGCGGCGAGCCCCGGGAGGTTGCCGAAGGGCGCGTCGGGCGTTACGCCACGGCGCTGCCGATGATCGACATCCGCACCATCGGCGCCGGCGGCGGCAGCATCGCCCGGGTCGACGCCGGAGGAGGCCTTCAGGTGGGCCCCCAGAGCGCGGGAGCCGCGCCCGGCCCGGCATGCTACGGCAAGGGCGGCACGCTGCCCACCTGCACCGACGTGGACCTGCTGTTGGGCTACCTGGACCCCGCCTACTTTCTCGGCGGCCGCATGCGGCTCCTGCGGGAGCCGGCGGAGCGGGCGGTCCGGGAGCACCTGGCCGAGCCCCTGGGCATTTCCGTTGAGGAGGCCGCGGCGGCCGCCTTCGAGGTCGTCAACGCCGGCATGGCCGCCGGCATCCGCGACATGATCGTGGACCACGGTCTCGACCCCGAGGCCATGCCGCTGGTGGTGGGCGGCGGCGCGGGGCCGGTGCACGCGGCCGCGGTGGCCCAGGAGTTGGGGATACGAGAAGTGATCGTGCCGCGGCAGTCCGGGGTCTTCTGCGCCGTCGGCATGCTCTTCGCGGACCTCAAGCACGACCTGGTGCGCAGCTACTGCGCCTCCGGCGAGCAAGTGGAGCCGGAGCGCTGGCGGGCGCTCTTTGCCGGGATGGCCGAGGAGGGCCGGCGGACGCTGGTGTCCGAGGGCGCCCGTCCGGACCATGTGGAGGTGCGCTACTCCGCGGACCTCCGCTACCTGCGCCAGATCCACGAGTTGAACCTTCCCCTGGACGCCGTCCTGGCGCAGAGGTTGCGGCTCGACGAGCTGCACGCGCGCTTCGACGCCCTCCACGAGCGGCTGTTCGGCTACGGCCTTCCCGAAGAAATGCTGGAGCTGGTCAACCTGCGGGTGCGATGCGTCGCCCGCAGGCCCCGGCCTGAGCTTCCGCGGACCCGGACGGCCGGAACCGCGGCGCCGGAACCGGACGGGGCGCGGCGGGCCTACGCCCCGGGGGAGTCGTCCTTCCGGGAGTTCGCGGTGTACCGCGGGGACTCGATGGACAGCGGCTGCCGCCTGCGCGGGCCGGCTATCGTCGAGCTGCCGCAGACCACCCTGTTGGCGCCGGCGGCGTTTGCGGTGCGTGTGGACGAGGCGGGGAGCTTCGTTCTGACCCGGGCTGGTGGGCCGTAACCTCGGCGCCGTGCAGCCCCGGCTTCGACCCGAAGCAGGGGTTCCTACGGGCCGCCCGGTCTCGCCATGCGGTAGCCGAGCCCGCGCTCGGTGAGGATGTAGGCCGGGCGGGACGCGTCGTCGCCGAGCTTGCGGCGGAGCTTCTTCACGAAGGTGCGCACGAGCTTCGAGTCGCCCGAGTCCTGACCGCGCCACACCTGGCGGATCAGCGCACCGTACGTCGTCACCCTTCCGGCGTTGACCGAGAGCACGCGCAGCAGTTCGTACTCGGTGACCGTCAGCCGCACGGGCCGCCCGGCCATGGTCACCCGGCGGTCGTCGTAGTGGATGGCGAGATCCCGCAGCACGAAGGATTCCGGTCCGGCCTCCTTGCGCAGGGCCGCCCGGATCCTCGCCGTCAGTTCCGTCGGCGAGAAGGGCTTGACGATGTAGTCTGCGGCGCCGATCTCGAACGCCCTTGCGATCGTCTCATCCCTTGCGTAGCCGGAGATGAAGATGACCGGGATGTCGGCCAGCTCGGGGATGCTTTGCATCAACTCGATTCCGTCGGTCCCGGGGACCAGCAGGTCGAGCAGGACCAGCCTGGGCTTCTCGGTCTTGATGATGCGGGAAATCTCCCGGTGGTCGCCGGTCACGAGGGGATGGTAGCCCGCGGTGGCGAGCGCGTCGCGGACGTGGCGCAGCGTCTGCGGGTCGTCGTCCACCACAAGGATGGGCGTCGGCTCGCGTCCTTCGCGAGGCAGGTCCGAACGGTCTTGGACGGAGCCGGCCGCGGGTGCGTCGCCGGCCTCCTCGGTCACCGGGATCGTGAAAGTGAACTGCGTGCCCTGGCCCGTCCCGCCGCTGGTGGCCCAGATGCGGCCGCCATGGGCCTCCACCAGTCCCTTGCAGATGGCCAGTCCAAGGCCGGACGCGCCGAGCCCGCGCTCCCCGTCGCCGGCGAGGCCGGTGTACTTCTGAAAAAGGCGCGGCAGCATCTCCGCGGGGATCCCCTTGCCTTCATCGGTGACCGAGACCGCCACGTGCACGCCGTCGTGCACCGCGGCGACCCGGATGGGCGCCGACTCGGGAGAATGCCGGGATGCGTTGGCCAGGAGGTTGTTCAAGACCTGGACGATGCGTTGCCGGTCGGCCATCACCCGGGGCAGGTCCTGCGGAAGATCGATGAGAACGGTGTGCCGGTTGCCGCCGCTCTGCAGCGTCTTCCTCGCCTGGTCCACCAGGACGGCCACTTCCGTGGGCTCGGGGACGATCGACAGCGTGCCCGTGTCGATGCGTCCCGCGTCCAGCAGGTCGCTGATCAGGACGCGCATGTGGTCGGCCTGCTCGTCGATGATGCGGAAGAACTGGAGCATCTCGGCCGAGGGCAACGCCGGCGATGCGCCCAGGACCGTCACGGTCGAGCCCTTGATGGAGGTCAGCGGGGCGCGCAACTCGTGGCTCACCAGGCCCAGGAACTCCGTCCGCAACCGCTCCAGCTCCTCCAGCGGCGTCAGGTCCTGCAGGGTGACCACCACCGACTCGACCTCGCCGTCCTCGGAACGGATCGGTGCGGCGTTGATCAACGTCTTGACGCTGCGGCTGTCCGGGACCGACAGCACGACCTCCTCGGCGCGCACGGTCTCGCCGCGCCCGAGTTCTTGCGCGAGCGGCAGCTTGTCGAGGGATACCTCCTGTCCATCGGCGCGCCGGTAAGTGACCACCTCCGCCAACTGCTCTGGAGAGTGGCCCGGTATGCGCAGTCCTTCGACGATCCGCCTTGCCTCGCGATTGAGAGATACAGGTTTGCCGGTCTTGGCATCGAAGACCGCCACGCCCACCGGCGACGTGTCGACCAGGGCCTCCAGTTCCGCCCGCGCCCGCTGCTCGTCGCGGTGCTTGCGGGCGTTGACGATCGCCGTCGCCACCTGCGACGCGAACAACACCATGATCTCTTCGTCTTCGCTCGTGAACTCCCGTCCGCCTTCCTTTCTGGCGAGAAAGAAGTTGCCGACGTGCTCGCCCCGATAGCGCAGCGACATTCCCTGAAAGGTGTGGAGGGTCTGCGAAGGTATCACCTCCGCGGAATAGCCGAGCGAGCGGAAGTAAGCGTGCAGGTCCGGCAGCCTCATCGGTCCGGCAACGTCCCGGAAGTGTTCGAAGAGCCGCGGTCCGTCGGGCCAGCCTGCCATCTGTCGGTGCTCCTCCGGAGTGAACCCGGAGGAGACGAAGTCCAGGACCTGCCCCGACTTGTCGATGGTCGTGATCACGCTGTAGTGGGCGTCGGTCAGGGCGCGGGCGCTCTCCACCGTCTCGCGAAGGACGGTCTCGAGGTCGAGGCTCGCGCTGATGCGCAGGATCGCCGCGCTGAGCCGGGAGGTTTCGTCGCGCGGCGTCTTGTCGTCTCGCTTCGTTCTGCCTGGACGATTCAATGTCCCACCCTTTCAACAATCGCCGATATTTGAGACTATTTGGACACACATGATACAGACGTTTCATGAATTAAACGTGAACTTATAACCACAAGAAATGTTTTTTCTATGAATAGAATGCACGGCCAGGTCATGAAGATGGCTTTCCGGCAGTTCGTGTAATAACCAAGAGGGAGAGTTCCACGAATTCCTCATGACCATCGAGTTGTCACAATCGGCCCGCACCGTCGTGTTCCAGCGGCGGGTCAAGTCCCTCACCCACGAGATGGCGCGGGCGCTGTACCGCAGCAGCCGCTCGCCGCTCATCAACAACGGCGACTTCGCGCTGGGGTTCCTGGACGCCCGCGGGCGGATGCTGGAACAGGACGAGCACCTGCCGCTGATGGCCTTCTCGCTCTACCCGGGCTGCGGCTACCTGATGGACTTCTTCGGCGGGGACATCCACGACGGCGACGTCTTCATCCACAACGACGTCTGGTGCGCCAACCTGCAGCACGCCGACGTGGGGTTCTACAAGCCGGTGTTCGCGGGCGGCGAGCTGGCGGCGTGGACCGCCTGCCGGGGCCACTGGGCGGACATCGGCGGGGCGGTCAAGGGCACCTGCAATCCCGAGGCGGTGGAAGTGCACCAGGAAGCGCTGCGCATCCCTCCGGTCAAGCTGTGGGAGAAGGGCCGGCTGCGGCGCGACGTGTGGGAGCTGATCTTCGCCAACGTGCGGCTGCGGGAGATCGTCGAGGCCGACGCCAAGGCGCAACTGGGGAGCTGCGCCCTGGGTGAAAGACGCCTGCTGGCGTTCATCGAAGCGGAGGGCGCCGGGGCCTTCGACGCCAACGTCGAGCGCCTCTACGACATGACCGAGCGGCGCGTGCGGGCCGAGATTGCGGCGCTGCCCGACGGCGAGTACTTCGGTGAGAGCACCGTCTACCAGGACGAGCCGGGTAATCCATCGACTTCCAGGATCGCCGTGAAGGTGACGGTCCGGGGCGACCGCATCGCCTTCGACTATTCGGGCACGGACCCGCAGACTCCCACCTTCACCAACGCGTCCCTGACCTCCACCACCGCGGCGACACTCACGACGCTGCTCTACCTGCTGAGCCCGGAGGTGCTCCACAACCACGGGCTGGTTCGCGCCGTGGACATCCACGCGCCCGAGGGGTCGATCCTCAATGCCCGCTATCCCGCGGCCACGTTCATGGGCAACAAGCTCTGCCAGCACACCGGCGAGGCCATCATGTTGGCGCTGCGCGAAGCGCTTCCCGAGCGCATCACCGCCCCCTGGGGCCGGCGCCTGTCGTACCGCATGACCGGCAAGGACCCGCGCAACGGGCGGGGCTTCCACGACATCTTCTTCCTGACCTACGAGGGCGGCGGCGCGACGCACGGGGTGGACGGCTACAACCAGCCCGGGCTCATGGGCGGCGGCAACGTGCTGGCGCAGGACTACGAGACCTTCGAGGTGCAGAACCCGGTACACCTAATGGAGCACGAGTACGTGACCGACTCGGCCGGCCCGGGCCGGTGGCGCGGCGGGCTCGGCACCCGCACCCGGGTGCGCTACTACGGCGAGGAGACCGGCGGCTCCACCCACGGCGACGGCGCCATGGAGCCGTCACCGGGGGTGCTGGGGGGCGGAGCGGGTACGTTGAACAGCGTGGAGTTCCGGTTCCCGGGCGGCGAGCGCCGGAACGCCCACGCCATGGAGATCATCGACGACATCCCGCCGGGCACGGTGTCGGTCCACCACGGCGGCGGTGGCGGCGGCTACGGGCTACCCGAGGAACGCGATCTCGAACGGGTGGACGAGGATCTCCGCAACGGGTTCATTTCGGCGAAGGCGGCTGTCGAGGTGTACGGCGCGGTGCTGACCCCGGACGGCGCCGGGGTGGACTTCAAGGCATCGCAGGAGGCGCGCCGGCGGCGGGTGGCGCGCTGACGGCCGATGCGGCCGCCCTCTCCCGGCCCTCCGCCGCCTTTCACCCGCATCCTTGAAGGCCGCGTCGGGACCGTGGTAGGTTTTTTCCATCACTTTGTCGAAGGCAGCCGAGATGCATGAACGGAAACACCTGAAGCGTACCCTCTACGGGTTCCTGGCCGCACTGGTCCTGAGCGGCTGTACCACGCCCACCGGCGAGCGCCCGAGGTTCCCCAAGCTGGGCGACCTCACCGCCGCGGTCACGGAAGTGTTCGAGTCGGACCCGCGCTCCAAGTCGAACCCGACGGCCGAAGCGCTTTACAAGGACGGCGTCGACTACTTCGAGAAGGGACGCTACGCGCGGTCCATCTCGTTCTTTCAAAAGCTCCGGGACGAGTATCCCTTCAGCGAGGAAGCCGAAGCCGCCGAGTTGAAGATCGCCGAGGCGTACTACCTGAACGAGGAGTACGTCCAGGCCGGCGAGACCTACAAGAACTACCTCACCTTTCAACCCACGGGCCGGCACGTGCACCATGTCAAGTATCAGCTCGGACGGGTCAACCTCGCCCAGTTCACGGGAGTCGACCGGGACCTGGAGAAGGTCAAGGAGGCGAGAGGATACTTCACATCCGTGGTCAAGGATCATCCGGATTCCGAGCACGTCCCGGACGCGCGCAAGAAGCTCGCCGAGACACGGGACCACCTGGCTGAACGGGAACTGTACGTCGGCAACCATTACCTGAAGGAGGAGCGGTATCCCGCGGCGCGCGCGCGCTTCGAGAACGTGTTGCGCGACTATGCCGACACGCCGGCGGCGCCCAAGGCGCGGGACGCGCTGTCCCGGGTCGCGGCGCTGGAAGAGGGTGCGCCGGAGAGCCCGTTGCCCCGAGACGGCGTCGGGGCGGAAACGTCGCCGGAAGCGGTGGAGACACCGGCCAAGTTCGTCACCAAGGAGGGCTACGAATACGAAGATCCGGTGCAACGGCGCTGGTACGGCTACCTGAACCCGTTCTCGTGGCGTGGCCGTCGAGGGGGGCCGGAGGAAGAGACGAGCGCAGTCCGGCAAACCGCAGCCGGCGAGGCCCAGGCGTCTACCGAAGATCCCGCGCCCGCGGAGAAGAAAAAGAGCTGGTTCAGCTTCCTCAATCCGTTTTCGTCGTCCCGGGAGGACGAAAAAGAGCCGGCAAAGCCGGGCGCTGGCGAAACGGCGTCTGCCAAGGCGGTGGTGGAAGGCGTCGACAAGACGCTGGGAACAGGCGAGTCGTCGGGAGGCGATGCGCCCAAACCGCCGGTGAGCGAACTGCCGCCCGAGGAGAAGGAGGCGGGCCCGACCCCCGGTGATCCCGCCGCGGTCCTGGGCGACGTCGATACCCGGCTTGGCGGCGAGACCCCGCCGGGCGGCCTGCCCCAGGCGCCGGCCGCGGACCCCGCGCTGTTCTCGGCCAGAAAGCCCGATCCCGATGCCAAAGAGCGGGCAGCCGACGAAAGCGGGTCCGGCCTGCTGGAGGGAATCGACCGGCAACTCGGGCGCGAGGGACCCCCGGAGCTTCCGAGGCCTCCCGCGTCCCCCTGACGGCCCCGGCTACGGCTTGAACTCCGAGCCCCTACCCATGGCGCGGGCGAGGCGCGCCTCGGCCACCTTGTGGTCATAGATGGACCGTATGTGGTCCGTCTGCGCCTTGGAGTCGATGACCTGGGCTTCGGTAATCTCGATGATCGAGCCCACCCCTACCTGGTAACGGCCGTTGGCCAGGTCGAGGTTTTCCTTGGCCGACTTCTTTTGAGCCTCGTTGGCCCGGATCCGCTCACCCGCCTCCGCGAGATTCAGGTAGCTCTCCTCCACCTCCAGGGCGATGCGCTGCCGCTGCTCTTCCAGTTGCGCCTTGATGACCGCGTAGTCGCGGAGGTTTCTTTCGATCTCGGGCCTGAGGGTGAAGCCCGTGAACAGGGGCACCTCCAGCGTCAGCATCGAGCTGGCCACCTCCTCCTCGTTGTGCCACCGCCAGCCGTACTGTCCGTCGACGCGGAGCCTCGGCATGCGGCCCCGTTTCGTCACCTCCACGGCTTCCTGCTGCGCCTTGAGGCGGGACTGGAACTCCTTTATCTCGGTGCGCGATTCGAAAGCGGCCTTCACCGCCTCATCAAGTGAAAGGGTGGGCGCCCGGACGTTCACGTCGGCCGCCACCGGGCGCTCCGGAAAGCGGGCCACCCCCATGGCGCTCTTGAGCCGCGCCCACGCGATCCTGACGCCGTTCTGGGCCGCGATGAGGCCGGCCTTGGCGGCGAAGAGGTTCGCCTCCGCCCGGGCCACGTCGATCTTGGGGCGCGTGCCCACGTCGAAAAACCCCTGCGCCTGGCGCACCAGGGTCTCACGGTCCTTGACCGTATCCTGTTCCACCCGTACCAGCGCCCGGGCCCTGAGGTAGTCGAAGAACGCGCGCCGCACCGTCAGCACCACCACCTCCATCGAGGTCTGCTCGGAGAAGCGCCGGGCTTCCAGCGTGTCCTGCTCGCGCCGGACCGCGCCCTCACGGCGGCCGAAATCGCTCACCAGCCAACTTATCTGCCCCGTCGTATTGAAGAGGTTCTTGTCCGCGTTCGGGCCGTCGTTGAAGGGTCTGTTCTCGTACGAACCCCGGACCCCGGCCGTGGGATAGTAGCCGGCCCTGGCTCGCTCCAGCACGGCCTCCTGCACCTTGACCCGTTCGTTGGCGGCGCGTATTCCCGGATGGTTCTCCAGGGCGATGCGTTCGGCTTGCTGCATCGTCAGGACCTGCGGCTCCGACTGTTGACCGTGGGCGGCCTGGAACGTCCACAGCAGCACGAATGCCCCGATTCCCAGTGCTGCGGTAAGGTTCTTGCGGCATCGCATGGCGACCTCCTTGTAGCGCGTCTCCTCGTGCGTACGCTCAATCCCGACTTTGCAGTCCGTTTCTATATCAGCGGCGCCCCGTTCAACAAGCGAAAAGGAAAAGCAGGCATTTGCGGGACACGACACCAGGCGCCGTGTCTGGTAGATTCAGCAACAAGGGGCGCCTCGTTGGATTCACTGGTGGACAAGGTCGCGCTGGTCACAGGCGCCGGGGGAGGCATCGGCCGGGCCGTGGCCCTGGCGCTCGCCCGGGAGGGATGCCGCGTGGTGCTGGCGGGACGGACCGGGGACGCCATCCAACGGGTGGCGGAGGAGGTGCGCGGGAACGGACGCGAAGCCTTCCCCGTGGTCTGCGACGTCGGCCGCCGGGCAGCCGTGGACGCGCTGGGGGAGAGCGCCGGCCGGGTGGGCGTGGTGCAGGTTCTTGTCAACGGCGCGGGCATCGCTCCGGCCGCGAGTTTTCTGGAGATGGAGGACGCGCTGCTGGAGGAGGTGCTGCGGGTCAACTTCCTGGGGACCTACTACTGTTGCAAACGGTTTCTGGAACCCATGATCGGCGCGGGTTGGGGCCGCGTCATCAATATCGCCTCCACCACCGCCAGGACCGCGTATCCGCACACCGCCGCCTACACCGCCTCCAAGCACGCCGTGCTGGGGCTCACCAGGGTCATGGCGCTGGAGACCGCGCGTCACGGGGTTACCGTCAACGCCGTCTGTCCGGGATACGTGGACACGGCGCTCACGCGGGAGAACGCGCGGCGCATGGCCGCGAGGGTCGGCGGCACCACGGAGGCGGTGCTGGAGCGCTTCGCGCGGACGTCGCCGCAAGCGCGGCTGGTGGCGCCTCAGGAGGTCGCCGACGTGGCGGTGCTGCTGGCGGGCCCGGCGGGGGATTCCGTCACCGGCCAGGGCATCAACGTGGACGGCGGCGCCGTCATGTGCTGACACCGGCACGTGCCAACTCGAGGATACTGGAATGGGATACGAAAGCTTCGACTACACGCTCGACGACGGCATCGCCACCATCCGCCTGAACAACCCCACCCAACTCAACGCCCTGACCTTCCGCGCCTACGAGGAGTTGGAGGAGTTGACCGGCTCGGCGGCGGCGGACGACCGGGTCCACGTCCTGGTCATTACCGGCGCGGGCAAGGGCTTCTGCTCCGGCGGCAGCGTCGACGACATCATCGGCGAGCTGCTGAAGATGGACGGCGCCGGGCTCTACCGCTTCACGCGGCTTACCTGCGACGTGGTGCGCAACATGCGCCGGCTGGAGAAACCCATCATCGCCGCGGTGAACGGCGTCGCCGCGGGAGCGGGAGCGGTCCTCGCCCTGGCCAGTGATTTCCGCGTGTTGTCGGACCGGGCCAGACTGGCTTTCCTGTTCGTCAAGGTGGGTCTGGCGGGGTCGGACATGGGCGCCATCCACCTGCTGCCGCGTATCGTGGGCCTGGGCCGCGCCATGGAGATGCTGTCGCTGGGAGACCCCATCGACGCCGCCGAAGCCTACCGGACCGGCCTGGCGAACAGGGTCGTGCCTCACGACGAGTTGATGCCGGAGGCCCTGCGGCTGGCCCGCCGGCTCCGGGACGGGCCGCGGTTCGCCATCGGGGTCACCAAGAAGCTCCTCGACGTAGAGGCGGGGATGGACCTCGACGCGGCTTTGGAGATGGAGGCCGCGGCCCAGGCGCACTGCATGCAGACGGCGGACTTCCACGAAGGCTTCCGCGCGTTCATGGAGAAAGAGGCGCCGCGGTTCAACCGCGAATAGGCGGGAACGGGCGACATGGATTTCCGGCCGGCGCGGGTTGAGGACGGTTTGACCGCGGCGCAGCTTCGGTTGCGGGAGCGTTTGTCGGCGTGGGCGGAGGCCGAGTTGGGCGGGTTCGGCGCGGACCGCGGCGGCGGGGTTTCGGGCGAGGAGGTTGCCGGGGTCGGGGCTGCCGGAGACGAGGCTGCAGGAGGCGTAGCTGCGGGGGACGAGGCCGCAGCCGCGGTGTTCCGCAAGCTCGCGGCGGGCGGGGTCTTCCGCTATGCGGCGCCGCGGGAGTTCGGCGGCGTACACCGCAGCGTGCAGGCACGGGACCTGTGCGTCGTCCGCGAGGCCCTGGCGGGGGTGTCCCCGCTGGCGGATACCCTGTTCGCGGTGCAGGCGCTTGCCGCCTACCCGCTTGCGCTGGCGGGAACGCCGGTCCAGCAGCGCCGGTATCTGCCGCGGCTGGCCGCCGGCCGCGACATCGGAGCGTTCGCCCTGACCGAGCCGGACGCCGGATCGGACCCGGCCGCGCTGAGGCTGCGGGCGCGCAAGCGGGGCGGGAGCTACGTGCTCGACGGCGTCAAGAGCCTCATCTCCAACGCCGGCCTGGCCCACCTCTACGTGGTGTTCGGCAGCACGCATCCGGCGCGCAAGGGGAACGGCGTCAGCGCTTTCGTGGTCGAGGCCGCGGCTCCGGGGGTGAGGGTCCGGGAACGGCTGGCGCTGATCTCGCCCCATCCCATCGGCACCGTGGCCTTCGAAGGCTGCCGCGTCCCGGAGGGCCAGCTCCTGGGCGAGCCCGGCAAGGGACTGGGAGTCGCGCTGGGGACGCTGGAAGCGCTCCGTTGCAGCGTCGGCGCCGCGGCCGTCGGCATGGCCGGCCGCGCGCTGGCGGAGGCGGTCGGCTACGCGCGGGAGCGGAGCCAGTTCGGCCGCGCCTTGAGCCGCTTCCAGGCCATCCGGTTCAAGATCGCGGACATGGCCACGGAACTGGAGGCGGCGCGCCTGCTGGTCTACCGGGCTGCGCAGGCCCACGACCGGCGCGAGCCCGGCCTGGGCCGGAAGTCGTCCATGGCCAAGCTGTTCGCCACCGAGGCGGCCCAGCGCATCGTGGACGAGGCGCTGCAGATCCACGGGGGCCGCGGACTGGTGGCGGGCAGCGTGACCGAGCGGCTTTACCGTGACGTCCGGGCGCTGCGCATCTACGAGGGCACCTCGGAGATCCAGAGACTCGTCATTGCGCGCGCCGTCCTGGGCGAGTAGTTTGGTAAACGGGGTTTTCCACCGGAGGGTCCATGGATTTCGATCTCTCGGATGAGCTGCTGGCGGTCAGGGAGCTGGGCCGCGAGTTCGCGGAGAAGGAGATTGCGCCGACTGCGGCGGCGGACGACCGCGACCATCATTTCCGCCGGGAGATCTTCGAGAAGATGGGGCAGTTGGGCTTCTTCGGCTGCGTCGTTCCCGAAGCCTACGGCGGCACGGGCCTCGGCTACCTGGCCATGGTGCTGCTCACGGAAGAGGTCGCGCGGGTGCACAGTTCGGTCCGGGTCCACGTCAACACGCAGCTCGCGCCCGCGGTGACGCTGGCGCGGTTCGGCGCCGAGGAACAGAAGCGCCGCTGGATACCGTCGCTGGTGGATGCGTCGCGCATCGGCTGCTTCGCCATTACCGAGCCCGATGCCGGCTCGGACGTGGCGTCGATGTCCACCCGGGCCGACCGGACCGATGACGGCTACGTCCTCAAGGGCGCGAAGACCTGGATTTCCAACGCCCCCGTCGCCGACCTGGCGCTCGTCTACGCCGTGACGGACCGGGCCGCGGGGCATCGCGGCCTGTCCGGCTTCATGGTGGAGCTGGACCGGGCCGGCGTTCGCCGCGGCACCCTCGACAAGATGGGCGCGCTGGCGTCGCCCACCGGAACCCTGGATTTCGACGGCGTGACGGTGCCCGCCGACCACCGCATCGGACCGGAGGGCCAGGGCTTCGCCATGTGCATGTGGCAGCTCAACCAGACCCGGTTGAGTTGCGCGGCCGGCGCCCTGGGCGTGGCCCGGGCGGCGCGGGAAGCGGCCGTGGCCTACGCCAACCAGCGGCAGCAGTTCGGCCAGAAGATCGGCCGCTTCCAGATGATCCAGGACAGTCTGGCCCGGATGATCGTCGAGGAAGAGGCCGCGCGCCTCCTGGTGTACCGGGCGGCGCATCTTGCGGACCGCGGGCGGCCCAACAACCTGGAGGTCTCCATGGCGAAGTACGCCGCCGCGGAAGCGGCCGCCCATTCCGCCGACGGCGCGTTCAAGATCCTGGGGGCCTACGGCTATTCCACGGAGTTCCCGGTGGAGCGTTACCTGCGGGACGCGAAGTCCTACCAGATCGTCGAGGGGTCGTCGAACATCCACAAGCTGATCATCGCCCAGGACGCGCTGGGGTACCGGCAGGCCAACCGCCAGTGGTAACCGGGCGCCGGTTCGTGGTTCCCGGCGGTTTTTTATCGGGTCGTTATGTATTAATATGACTTCCCAAGTGAATGCTTCTTTGTCCATGTCTGCTTCCGGAAGGCGTCGCCGGTCGTCCGGCGGCTCGCGTGTCGGGCGCTGGCTCGTCGGCGTCACGGTGTCGCTGGCGCTCGGATTCGCCGTCGGCGCGTCATGGGTCGGAGGTCCGCGGCTTGCCGCCGCGCAGGACGCGGCGCCGGCGGCGGACACCCGTGAACAGCGCATCACCAAGCAGGTCGTCCGCGGCGACACGCTGCCCCGGCTGCTGATGGAACTGAAGGTGCCGCCGGCCGCCAGGGACCGGTGGGTCCGGGCGGTCGCGAAGCAGGTCGGCGTGGTCAACATCCTTCGGACCGGAGACACGGTCCGCTTCTACTTCATCGACGCCTGGGGTTCGAGCGGTCCCGGCGACATGACCGCCCTTCGGATCGAGCGCGCCGGATCGAGGCCGTTGACCTGGCAGTTGCGCCGCGGCCAGATCGTCTACCACAGGGACAAGGGCCTTCGTCCCATGATTGCCGCGGCCGAGCGCCCGGCGGCCACTTCGGCTGCGGCAAAGCCTCCCCCCACGCCGAATGTCCCGGCGTCTGCGCCCCCAGCCGGGGCTCCCGCGAAGACCGCGGCCGCGGCGTCCCCCGCGGTGGAGCGGGTGACGCACGTGCTGCGGAAGGGAGAAAACCTCGGAAAGGTGCTCCGCGCCGAAGGGGTTTCCGGGAAGGAGGCGCAGCCCTGGATTCGGGCCGTCAGCAAGCGGTATCCGCTGAGACGGCTGTATCCGGGAAGGAAGATCGTTTTCCACTTCGTGGCGGCGCCTTCCCGGGGGAAGGGCCGGCGGACCCTGCGGGCCTTGCAGATCGAATCGAGGAGCGGGGATCTGCTGACGTGGGAACGGACCGATGGACGGCTCGCGTACCGGGGCAGGAATCATCGGGTGACGGTCGGCGTGGCGGCGCCCACGCCCGCGCCGCCGGCCAAGGCCCCGGCTGCCGCGGACGCGCCAGCGTCCGCCGCCAGGCCACTGCCGCCCACGCGGTCTTTCGAGCCTCTGGAGAAGGTCATACGCACGGTGGGCCGGGGTCAGACCCTGGGACGCATCCTCAGGCGTCTGGGGGTCACCGGCAAGGAAGCCGAAGCGTGGTTCGACGCCATCGACAAGCAGTATCCCGTCACCAGGCTCAAGCCGGGCCAGCGCCTGCACCTGTATTTCGAGAGGACCCCCGCAAGACACCGCCGGGACAACCTCAAGGCGGTGGAGCTGGAGGTGAAGAAAGGCCGGAAGCTGACCTGGGAGCGGGTCGGGAACGACGTTCGTTTCGGCAGGGGTCTGGTGCTGGGCTCCCGGCGGCCGGCTCCCGACGCGGCGCCTTCCCCGTCTGACGGAGCCGTTTCGGCCGCGGCAAAAGAGAGTTTCCTCTCCGAGTACGCGCTGGCCCGGATCAGGCAGCGCAACGGGCTGCTGGAATACATCCCCCCGCCGAACGGGACGAAGAACGGCGCCCGGCCGGCGCCTTCCCTCGAGGCCGCGGACCGGGTGTCTCACAGGCTGAAGTCGGGAGAGCACCTGTGGGGCGTGCTCAGAAAGTACGAGCTGGACGACAAGGAGAGGCGCGCGTGGCTCAACGCCCTGCGGCGACAAAAAAAATACGTGCGCAGGCTGCGCGCCGGCAGCGACATCAACTTCTATTTCAAGGCGCCCGAAAGCGGCAATACGCCGCGAAACGGCAACGGCGCCGGCCGCCCCAACGGGGCCGGCAACCTCCAGGCGGTGGAGATCGTGCTTCGCTCGGACCTTCGGCTCACCTGGTACCGCAACCACGAGGGCATCCGGTTCTACAGGGACGAGGTGCCCTACCAGCAGGAGGTGCGGACCCTGAGCGGCGTGATCACGCACGGGTCGCTCTACGGCAGCGCCAAGCGGGCGGGCGTCGACATCGCCGTCCTCTCCCGCATGGTGGACATTCTCGCCTGGGACATCAACTTCCAGAAGGACCTGCGGCCCGGCGACACCTATCGAGTGCTCTACCGGAGGAAGTTCCGTCCCGGCAGCGCGAGGTCCGACCAGTTCCGGATACTGGCGGCGGAGTTCGTGAACCAGGGGCGCACGCACACCGCGGTCTACTTCGAGGGGGCTGATGGCGACGGTCGCTACTATGACGTCGGCGGCCGCTCGGTGTCCCGGTCGTTCCTGCGTTATCCCGTCGAATACCGGCGTATCAGCTCGCGTTTCTCGATGAGTCGCTTCCATCCCGTCCTGAGGGTGCGGCGGCCGCACTACGGCGTGGACTTCGCGGCCCGGACCGGCACGCCGATCAGGGCCGTTGCCGACGGGCGGGTCACCCGCGCGGGCTGGAAAGGGGGCTATGGCCGGTTGGTGGATATCAGCCACGGGGGAGGCATGAAGACACGGTACGCGCACCTGAGACGGTACGGACCCGGGGTTCGGCGCGGCGTGTCCGTGAAGAAGGGTCAGACCATCGGCTACGTGGGCTGTTCCGGCCTGTGCACCGGACCGCACCTTCACTACGAGATGTGGCAGGACAACCGGTACGTGGACCCCATGCGGGTCAAGATACCCGTCGAACGGAAACTCGACCCGCTGTTGATGAGGATCTTCGAGGCTACCAGGACGTTGTTCTTCGAGCGATTGGAAGCCGACCGGAAGACCGCAGCGCTGCCCACGCCGAAACCTTCATGAAGGCGGCCGCTAAAGAAATCTTCCCGGCTGCCGAATTGAACTATTTGTAGGACGACGCCCGGCCGTGCGAGTCTTCGTGGGCATTCCCGTCAGCGCGGCCGTGGCCGCGCGGATTGCCGCGCTCCGCGACGAGTTCGGCGGCGGCGCGGTCCGCTGGACGCCGGCGGAGAACCTCCACGTGACTCTGAAATTCCTGGGCGACGTCGACGAGGCCCGGGTCGGTTCCATGCGCGCGGCGTTGAGGGACGCCCTGTCGGGCCTCGCCGGGTTCCGCGCCGCGGTCAAGGGGTTGGGGGTGTTCCCGGACGCCCGGCGGCCGCGAGTTCTGTGGGCCGGACTGGCGGCCGCGGATCTGGCCCGAACGGCGAGGTTGGTGGAGCGCGCCCTTGAGCCCCTGGGGGTCGAGCCGGAGACGGAGCGGTTCCGGCGGCACGTGACCATCGGACGGTGGCGGCGCCCCGAGCCCGGTGGCTCAGGTCTTCGGGAGGAACTGGCCCGCTGGCGCGACCGGGAGTTCGGCGAGTTCCGGATCGACGCGGTGACTCTTTTCCGCAGCACGCTTCGACCTGCCGGAGCCGTGTACGACCCTTTGGAAGTCTTTGCGCTGGACGGGGCGCAGGAGTCCTTGCCGTCGGCGAGGCGCGATCGAGTGTAGGGGGGTTGCAACCCAGTCAAGGAGACGCCATGGACGCGAACAAGGAGAAAGCCATCGACCTGGCCGTGAGCCAGATCGAGAGACAGTTCGGCAAGGGGGCCATCATGAAGCTCGGCGAGGCCGGGCAGCTCAGGGACATCCCGACCATATCCACCGGCTCCATCGGCCTCGACATCGCCTTGGGTGTGGGCGGGGTGCCGCGCGGCCGGGTGGTGGAGATCTACGGCCCCGAGTCGTCGGGCAAGACGACCCTGGCCCTCCACATCCTCGCCGAAGCCCAGCGCCAGGGCGGGATGGTGGCGTTCGTCGACGCCGAGCACGCGCTGGACCTGAGCTACGCCCAGAAGCTCGGGGTGCAGACCGACGAGCTGCTGATCTCGCAGCCGGACCACGGCGAGCAGGCCCTGGAGATCGCCGAGACCCTGGTGCGGAGCGGCGCCATCGACGTGCTGGTCATCGACTCGGTGGCGGCGTTGGTGCCCCGGGCCGAGATCGAGGGCGAGATGGGCGACTCGCACATGGGCCTCCAGGCGCGCCTCATGTCCCAGGCGCTGCGGAAGCTCACCGGGACCATCTCCCGCTCCCACTCCGTGGTGATCTTCATCAACCAGATCCGCATGAAGATCGGCGTCATGTTCGGCAACCCCGAGACCACCACCGGCGGCAACGCGCTCAAGTTCTACGCCTCCCTGCGCATGGAGATCCGCCGCACCGGCGCGCTCAAGGACGCCGACTCGATCATCGGCGGGCGCACCCGGGTGAAGGTGGTGAAGAACAAGCTGGCGCCGCCCTTCCGCGAGGCCGAGTTCGACATCCTCTACGGCACCGGCATATCGCGCGAGGGGGAGCTGGTGGACATCGGCACCGACATGGGCGTCCTCGGCAAGAGCGGCGCCTGGTACTCGTTCGAGGGCGACCGCATCGGACAGGGCCGGGAGAACGTCAAGCAGTTCCTGCGCGACCACGCCGACATCGCCGCCCAGTTGATGGAGCTGATACGAGCCAAGGCCGGCCTCAAGAGCCCACAGGGCGAAGCCGCCAACGGGCCGGACGGGGGTTAGACCGACATTGCCTTTGCGTTCGCGGGAATGCTATCAATGGCCGTCATGGCGTCCGGAAAAGAGATACGCGACAGCTTCCTGGACTTTTTCAAGGACAAGACCCATACCGCGGTGCAGAGCTCTTCGCTGGTGCCGGCGCAGGATCCGACGCTGCTCTTCACCAACGCGGGCATGGTCCAGTTCAAGAACATCTTCCTGGGGCTGGAGCAGGCCGCGTTCAAGCGCGCCGCCAGCGCCCAGAAGTGCCTGCGCATCAGCGGCAAGCACAACGACCTGGAATCCGTGGGCCGAGACACCTACCACCACACCTTCTTCGAGATGCTAGGGAACTGGTCCTTCGGCGACTACTACAAGGAAGAGGCCATCGCCTGGGCCTGGGAGCTGCTCACCGGGGTATGGGGGCTGCCCGAGGACAAGCTCTACGCCACGGTGTACCGCACGGACGACGAGGCCGAGGCGCTGTGGCACCGCATCACCGGCCTGCCGGCGGAGCGGGTGCAGCGTTTCGACGAGAAGGACAACTTCTGGGAGATGGGCGACACCGGCCCGTGCGGGCCGTGCAGCGAGATCCACCTGGACCGGGGTCCCGAGGCTTGCGACCACAAGGGCGAGCCCGGCCACGTGTGCGCCGTCAACGCCGACTGCGCCCGCTACATCGAGCTGTGGAACCTGGTCTTCATCCAGTACAACCGGGACGCCGACGGCGAGTTGCACGAGTTGCCGGCCAAGCACGTGGACACCGGCATGGGGTTGGAGCGCATCACCGCGGTGATGCAGGGGGTCTTCTCCAACTACGACGTGGACCTCTTCCGCAACATCATCACCGCCACCGAAGAACTGGCCGGGAAGGCCTACGGAGAGAACGACGAGGCCGACGTGTCCTTCCGCGTCATCGCCGACCACGCCCGCGCCGTAAACTCCCTCATCGCCGACGGCGTGCTGCCGAGCAACGACGGCCGCGGCTACGTGCTCCGCCGGCTGCTCAGGCGGGCTGCCCGGCACGGGCGATTGCTGGGCTTCGAGGAGCCGTTCCTGTTCCGCCTGGTGGAGCCGGTAGCCGGCGTCCTGGGTGAAGCCTACCCCGAGTTGCGGTCCGAGGCGGAGCGCATCGGTGAGACCATCCAGGCCGAGGAAGGGCGCTTCGCCGAGACCCTGGACAAGGGGCTCGTCCTGCTGGAGGACTCGCTGGCGGAACTGCGCAGGACCGGCGGCAAGTCGCTGCCCGGGGACGTGGCCTTCCGGCTGTACGACACCTACGGCTTCCCCGTGGACCTGACCGAGGACATCCTGCGGAACGAGGGCATCGCCGTCGATCACGAGGGGTTCGAGCGGCTGATGGACGAGCAGCGGACGCGGGGCCGTGCCGCCCGCGAGACCGGCGGACGCGGCGAGGGGCTGAACGTGGCCGGAGCGCTGCCCCAGAGCCGCTTCCTGGGCTATGACCGCCTGAACCACGACTCGCGGGTGACGGGGCTCTATCGCGGCGACGCGCCGGTGGAAGAGGCCGAGGAAGGCGACGACGTGGACATCATCGTCACGGAGACCCCGTTCTACGCCGAGTCCGGCGGCCAGGTGGGCGACCGGGGCATCATCCGTACGGCCCGCGGCGATACCGTGGAGGTGCTGGACACATGGCACCCGACGCCGGAGGTGTCGGTGCACCGCGGAAAGGTCGTCAGCGGCCGGGTTGCGGCGGGGGACGACGTGGATCTCGCAGTGGACGGCGAGCGGCGGCAGCGCGCCATGCTCAACCACTCGGCCACCCACATCCTGCACGCGGTGCTACGGGACGAATTGGGAACGAACCTGCGCCAGGCGGGGTCGCTGGTGGCGCCGGACCGGCTGCGGTTCGACTTCACCCACGGCGGCCCGGTGGGGCCGGAGAGCCTGGAACGCATCGAGCGGGAGGTGAACCGGCTGATCCGGGAGAACGACGGGGTCTCCACCGAGGAGATGGACTACGACGACGCCATCCAGGCCGGCGCCATGGCGTTCTTCGGAGACAAGTACGGTGACCGCGTGCGGGTGGTGCGCATCGGCGACTTCTCCACCGAGCTGTGCGGCGGCACCCACATCCAGCAGGCTGGCGACATCGGGCTGTTTCGGCTGAGCGCCGAGGGCGGCGTGTCCGCGGGGGTGCGGCGCATCGAGGCGGTCACCGGCGCCACCGCCTTCGACGTGATGCACGCCTACGACTCGGTCCTGGCTGAGATCAACGGGCTGCTCCGTAGCACCAGCGAGGACGCCGTCGACAAGGTGCGGCGGCTGCTGGAACGGCAGAAGGAGCTGGAACGGCAGGTGGCGGACCTCAAGGGCCAGATCGGGCAGAACCGGGTGCCGGAGCTTCTCGGAAAGGCGCAGCAGAACGCCGCGGGCGCGAGCTACATCATCGAGAAAGTCGAGGGGTTGGACGGCAGACAGCTCCGGGACACCGTGGACCAACTCCGGCAGCAGATGCCGGACGCCTTCGTGTTCCTGGCGTGCCCGGGCGAGAAGAACGTGATGCTGGCGGCCGGCGGCGGCAGCGGGCTGGACGGGCGCTACCACGCGGGAGACATCATCAAGCAGGTGGCGCCGGCCGTCGGCGGCGGCGGCGGCGGCCGCGCGGACTTCGCCCAGGCGGGCGGCAAGCAGCCGCAGAAGACCGACGAGGCGTTGCGGCTGGCACGGGAGATCGTGTCCCGAATTTCCTGACAAGAATGAACCAAGCCTCTGTCGAGAGCGTGCTCGGGGCGCCCCATCTGGCATTCAACGACCCGCGGCTCTTCCGGGAACTCCTGGGCAACCAGGACGAGCACCTGAAGATCGCGCAGCGGGCGCTGGGCGTCAGGTTCCGGGTGCACGGCACCGAGATGGAGATCCAGGGCGACCGGCCCGAGGCGGAACTGGCGCAGGAAGTCATGCGCCAGCTCTACGGGCTGCTGGAGCGGGGATACCCCGTGTACGGCAGCGACGTCGACTATGCCATCCGCATCCTGAGCAGCAACGGCAAGGCCAACCTGCAGGAGATATTCCTCGACACCATCTACATCTCGTCCCACAAGCGCACCATCACCCCCAAGAGCGTCGCCCAGAAGAGCTACATCGACGCAATCCGCCGCCACGACATCGTCTTCGGCATCGGCCCGGCGGGCACCGGCAAGACCTATCTGGCCATGGCCATGGCCGTGTCCGAGCTGATGAAGAACAACTACGCCCGGATCATCCTCACCCGCCCGGCGGTGGAGGCCGGCGAGAAGCTCGGCTTCCTGCCCGGCGATCTGGCCGAGAAGGTGAACCCCTACCTGCGGCCGCTGTACGACGCCATGCACGACATGGTGGACTTCGACAAGGCCCGGCGCCTGCTGGAGCGGGGCAGCATCGAGGTGGCGCCGCTGGCCTTCATGCGCGGCCGCACCCTCAACGACTCCTTCGTCATCCTGGACGAGGGCCAGAACACCACCCCGGAGCAGATGAAGATGTTCCTCACCCGGCTGGGCTACGGCTCCAAGGCCGTCATCACCGGCGACGTGACCCAGATCGACCTGCCCGCGGGCCGGCTCTCCGGGCTCAAGGAGGCGTGGCGCATCCTGCGGGGGGTGGAGGGCATCCGCTTCATCACCTTCACCGAGAAGGACGTGGCCCGGCACCGCCTGGTGCAGGACATCATCTCCGCCTACGAGCGCGATACCCAGCCAGACGAAGAACGGGATGGGTGACGGCGCCGTCACCGTAGACGTGGTGCGCCGCGGCGCGGCCAAGCGCGTGCCCACACGCGGCTTGGCGGCCAAGGCGCGTTGGATACTGCGCCTGCTGGACCAGAACGACTGCGAGCTGAGCGTGGCGCTGGTGGGCGACGACGAGATCCGCGATCTCAACGGGCGCTACCGCTCACGCGACGAGCCCACCGACGTGCTTTCCTTCCCGATGGAAGACCCGTCTCCCTCCGGGCCCCGGCTTATCGGCGACGTGATCATCTCTGTGGAGAAGGCCGCCCGGCAGGCACGCCAGCGGCGGCGTTCTCTGGACGACGAGCTGGAGGTGCTGCTCATCCACGGCATCCTGCACAACCTGGGCTACGACCACGAGCGCTCGCCCGAAGACGAACGGCAGATGCGCGCCATGGAGCGGCGCGTGCGCAGAGAGCTGAAGGTCGCGAACAGGTGAGAGGCCGGTTCAGGCACTCGCGACAGGCCGGATCGGCCCTTTTGTCGTCCTCCAGAACATCCGCTATATTGATAGCCATCGTGGCGACGGGTCGCATGAACCGGCCGTCGCGGGAGCCCGCCATGTTTGAAGAAGCACGCGAACAACTGACACAGCTCGAAGACAAGCTCGGCCGGCTACGGAGGCGTCTTTGACGTCGACGGCAAGCAGAAACGCATCGACGAGCTGGTAGCCCTCACCGCCAAGCCCGACTTCTGGAACGACGCCGACAAGGCCCAGGAGATCCTCAAGGAGCAGTCAACACTCCGGGAGGCCGTGGACGACTACGGCAAGTGCCACTACGGCATCGAGGAAGCGCGCATTTTTCTGGATCTCGCCGAGGAAGAGAACGACTCGGAGGCCCTGGAAGAGACGGAAACCCGTCTCCGCGAGGTCACTGACAGCCTGGCGGACATGGAGCTTCGCCAACTCCTCGGCGGCGCCGACGACCGCCGGGACGCCATCGTCACGCTCCATCCCGGCGCCGGCGGCACCGAGTCCCAGGACTGGGCCGAGATGCTGCTGCGCATGTACCTGCGCTGGGGCGACCGGCGCGGCTACAAGACCGAGATCATGGAGTATCAGCCCGGCGAGGAGGCCGGCGTCAAGCGGGTCACCTTCACCATCGCCGGCGACTACGCCTACGGCTACCTGAAGTGCGAGGCCGGCATTCACCGGCTGGTGCGCATCTCCCCGTTCGACGCCAACTCAAGGCGCCATACCTCCTTCGCCTCGGTCTTCGTCTACCCCGAGATCGACGACAACATCGACGTGGAGGTCAACGAGTCCGACCTGCGCATCGACACCTACCGCGCCAGCGGCGCCGGCGGCCAGCACGTCAACAAGACCGACTCCGCGGTGCGCATCACCCACCTCCCCACCAACATCGTCGTGGCCTGCCAGAACGAGCGCTCGCAGCACAAGAACAAGGCCATGGCCATGCGCATCCTGCGCTCCCGCCTCTACGAGCTGGAGGTGGAGAAACAGCGGGAGATGATGGACAGCTACGCCAAGGCCAAGAAGGACATCGCCTGGGGCAGCCAGATCCGCTCCTACGTACTGCACCCCTACCGCATGGTCAAGGACCACCGCACCAACGTCGAGATCGGCAACGCCGACGCCGTCCTCGACGGCGACATCGACCGTTTCATCCAGAGCTGTCTGATGGATGGAGGCGAGGGGTAAAGGCCGCAGAAATCTCAGATACCCTTCCTTATCAAGCAAAAAGTCCCTATTCTGGCGTTGGAAGGATCGCTAATGCCGGAAATATCCGCGGAGAGATCGCTGGATCGGATGCCCGAGGCGTTCGTGTCGGACAAGTCGAAAAGGTGTGCGTCGAAACTCAATGCCGGTACCCGCGCAGCCGGTCGTAGTTCCTGATCTGCTCGACCGTCAGGTGGCGGGCACTCTCGACGTGCGCCACGAGATGGATCGCCTGTAGCTGTCCCCGCATGATGCCCAACTGTTCCGTAATGCGGTTCACTGCTGTCACGGTCGGGTGTCCCGAAGCAAAAAGGTCGGCGAGGTGCTGCTCCGCCTGGAGTATCTCCTCCCCCTTGGCGACGGCCTGCGTCTTCATCTTCCTGCGGATAGCCTCAATGCGCTCGACCTGCATCTCGCTGAGATCAAGAGCCGACTTCAGTTCAAGGAGGTGCCTTGGCCCGGGGAAACTGTTCAGCTCGGCCGGTCGGGCGAGGCCCATCCCCTCTCCATTGCGAAGTTCGCGCACTTCCTGGGGCGTAAGCGTCGAGAATTCGCTGCTCCGGGTATGCGCGTAAGGCGATGCCGCGTGAGTATGCTGTGCCAGCGAGGAGGTCGATGTCATGGCCAAGAGGCCGATCCACCCCAACATGACAAGCAAGGCATGGGTCGTATTCATGGATGGAGGTCTCCAAAAGCAAGCGCGGCTCGGACCGGCCGGTGGAGCGATTGCTTCACACGGCCAGCCGAGCCGCACGGCGGCATTTCGGACACGCGAGGGCGCCCGATTTCCAGCTAATGCAACGGCGAGAACGACGCCGGCACGACGATGGAATTCTCCTGGTGGAGCAGCATCTCGCGGGTGGTGGGCGGCCAGTTGGGAAGCTTCATGGCCTCGGCGCGGAGGCGGCTCCGCTCGCCCATGTCCTTGTACGGCCAGATGTGCACCCACTGGTTGAGGGCGCCGTAGGTGGTGAACCAGCCGGCGGCCAGGGGCGAGATCTTGATCCGGTCCTCGATGCACTCCTGCCAGCGCTCGATCAGCGTCGGAATGGAGCCCGGATGGACCGTGTAGGTGCGGATCTCGTAGATGTTGCCCATCTCGCGGGGCTCCAGCGGCGGGGAAAACGGCGCCGCCTGGAAGATCTTGCTCTCCTGGGTCACCATGAACTCGCGCACCTTGGGCGGCCAGTGGCCGGTGGCCCGGGCCTCGGCACCGATGCGGTCCTTCTCCTCGAAGCTGTCGTAGGGCCAGATGTGGATGACCTGGTTCAGCGCCCCCACCTCCGAATGGAAGAACGCCCCCAGCGGGGAGATCTTGGCGCGGTGCTCCAGCCCTTCCTCGAATGCCTTCTCGAAGTCCGGCGTCTTGCCGGGCTTGAGCGTGTAGGTTCTCATCTCGATGATCATGGGTTTCCTCCTGAGTTCTGCCGGTGAAGTCTGCTCTCTTTCTTTCCGTTTTGGCCGGCAAATGCAACCCTACCCCGCCCCGTTGGCCTCCAGATACTCCCTCAGCGCCCGGGCCGTGTAGGACCGCTTGCCGTCCTGGGCGACCTTGGAGGGCGGGCCGTGGGCGACCACGCGGCCGCCCTTGTCGCCGCCTTCGGGGCCGAGGTCCACGAGGTAGTCGGCGTCCTTGATGATTTCGAGGTTGTGCTCGATGGTGATGACGGTGTTGCCGGCGTCGACGAGGCGGTGGAGGATGTCGATGAGCTTCTCGACGTCGGCGAAGTGGAGGCCGGTGGTGGGCTCGTCGAGGATGTAGAGGGTCCGGCCGCGGGACTCCTTGCCCAGCTCGTAGGCGAGCTTGATGCGCTGGGCCTCGCCGCCGGACAGGGTGTTGCTGGCCTGCCCCAGGGTGATGTAGCCCATGCCGATGTCGTCCAGCAGCTTCAGCGGGCGGTAGGCCTTGGGGAAGGAGCGGAAGAACTCCACCGCCTCCTCCACGGTCATCTGCAGCACCTCGGCGATGTTCCTGCCGTTGAACCGCACCGACAGGGTTTCCTCGTTGAAGCGTAGCCCGCCGCAACCGTCGCAGTTCACGAACACGTCGGGCAGGAAGCTCATCTCCTTGCGGATCCGGCCCTGGCCTGCGCACTCGTCGCAGCGCCCGCCGCTCACGTTGAAGGAGAACCGGCTCGGGGTGTAGCCGCGCATGCGCGCCTCCGGGTGGAGCGCGTAGATGCGGCGGATCTCGTCGAGGAAGCCGACGTAGGAGGCCGGAACCGAGCGCGGGGTCTTGCCGATGGGGGTCTGGTCCACCTCCACCGCGCGCTCGATGGGCTCCCAGCCGGCAAGGTCCTCGTGCCGGCCCGGACGGCCGGTATTGTGTCCCAGCCGCGTCTTGAGGCCCTTGAACAGCACCTCCTTCACCAGCGTGCTCTTGCCCGAGCCGGACACGCCGGTGACGCACGTCCACTTGCCCAGCGGCAGCCGCACCTTGAGGTTCTTGAGGTTGTTCTCGCTGGCGCCGGTCACCACCAGCCACTCGCCGCCCCTGAGCGGCCGCTCGGGCCAGAGCCGCCGCCGGGTGGTGCCCAGGAAGGCGCCGGTGACCGACTCGGGATTGGCCCGCACCTCCTCCGGCGTGCCCATGGCCACCACCCGGCCGCCGCGCACGCCCGCGCCCGGTCCTAGGTCCACCAGCACGTCCGCGGCCCGGATGGTGGTCTCGTCGTGCTCCACCACCAGCACGGTGTTGCCCGCTTCCACCAGCCGCCGCAAGGTGTCCAGCAGCCGGCGGTTGTCGCGGGTGTGCAGGCCGATGGTGGGCTCGTCCAGGATGTAGCAGACGCCGCGCAGGTTGGAGCCGAGCTGCGCCGCCAGACGCACCCGCTGGGCCTCGCCGCCGGACAGGGTGTTGGCGCGCCGGTCCAGGGTCAGGTAGCCCAGTCCCACCTCGTCCAGGAAGCGCAGCTTGTGGTGGATCTCCTTCCGGGTCTTCTCCAGCACCAGCCGCTCCGCGCCGGGACTGTTCGCGATCAGCCGCTCCTCAAGGGTAGCGAAGCGGCCCAGCGCCTCCTTCACCGACAGGGCGGTGATCTGCCAGATAGCCTTGCCGGCGACGCGCACGCTGCGCGCCCGCGCGTTGAGCCGGGCGCCCTGGCAGGACTCGCAGGTGCGCTCGCTCATGAACGAGGCCAGATAGCCGGCCAGCGGGCCGTCACTCTTGACCCGGAGGCCGGCCAGCACGGTGAGCAGGCCCGGGACGGACGGTCGCGAGCGTCCGTTGAGCAGCACCTCCCGCTGCTTGGCCGACAGGGTCCTGATTGGGACATGGCCGGGGATGCCGAGCTTCCGCTCCAACTCGCCCTGGCACTGGTTCAGCCGCCGCTTGAGACCGGCGCGCCCCTCGGGCGCGTCCGCGCACAGGCGCTCCGCCACTTCGGCAAGGCTCAGATCGGGGTCCGGGATGACCAGACCGGCGTCGAACTCCTCGGAGGACCCCACGCCGCGACAGTCCGGGCAGGCTCCCTGCCGGCTGTTGAAGGAGAACAGCCGGGGATCCAGGGGCTCGTAGCCGACGCCGCAGGCGCGGCAGAAGAGGCGCTCGTTGTAGACCTCCTCGTCCCCCTCCGAGAGCACGTGGATGACCCCGTTGCCCAGGCGCAGCCCCTGTCCCAGCACCGTCTCCATGCTCACGCGTCCGGCCCTGGCGGTGCCCACGACGACGTCGATGTCGTGCTCGTGGAAACGCCCCAGTCCCTGCTGGAGCAGTGAGGCGCTGAGCGCGGTCATGGTCCCGTCGATGCGGGCGCGCCTGTAGCCCAGGCGCCGGGCCGCCATCATCACGTCCTTGTGGTAGCCCTTGCGCCCGCGCACCACCGGGCTGAGCACGGTGATGTCCCTGCCGCGGTACTTGCGCCCCACCCGGTCCAGGATGCGGCTGCGGGTGAGCGAGGTGATGGCGCCGCCGCACTGCGGGCAGTGCTGCTTGCCCACCTTGGAATACAGCAGGCGCAGGTAGTGGTACAGCTCGGTGACCGTGGCCACGGTGGAGTTCCGCCCTCCCTGGCTCAGGCGCTGCTCGATGGCCACGGTGGGCGGTATGCCCGCCAGCACGTCCACGTTGGGCCGCGCCATGATCTTCATGAACTGGCGCGCGTACGCGGACAGGCTGTCGATGTAGCGACGCTGGCCGTCGGCGTAGATGATGTCGAAGGCCAAGGACGACTTGCCGGAGCCGCTCAAGCCGGTGACCACCACCAGCCGGTCCCGGGGGATGTCCACGTCGATGTCCTTGAGGTTGTGCTCCTTGGCGCCGATGATCTGGATGGCGCCGGCTCCGTTGCTCGCTCTTCCGTTGGACCGCGACGGCGCGGCGCGGCGCGGGCGGGTCTTGGCCAGCGTCGGGCTGAAGCGGGACGAAGACGGCCGCAGGTGCTCCTTCAGGTAGCGCCCGGTGTGGGACCGCTCCTCCGCGGCCACTTCCGCGGGCGTGCCCGTGGCCACCACCTCGCCGCCGCGGTCGCCGCCCTCGGGTCCCAGGTCGATGATGTGGTCGGCGCACTTGACGACCTCGGGGTTGTGCTCGATGACCATGACCGAGTGGCCCTGGTCGATCAGCTCCTGCAATGCCGAGAGCAGCCGGCGGATGTCGTGGAAGTGCAGGCCGGTGGTGGGCTCGTCGAAGATGAACAGGGTGCCCGTCTTCGTCGCGCGGACGATGTGGGACGCCAGCTTGAGGCGCTGGGACTCGCCGCCGGACAGGGTGGTGACCGGCTGGCCCAGCCGCAGGTAGTCGAGCCCCACCCGGGCCAGCGGGCGCAGCCCCCGCACGATCTCCGGCTGGTCGCCGAAGAACTTCATGGCCTCGGCGATGGTGAGGCCGAGCACGTCGTGAATGCTCTTGTTGCGGTAGGTGACCTCCAGCACCTCCTGGCGGTAGCGGGCGCCGCCGCATTCCGAGCAGGTGGCGTAGACGTCCGAGAGGAACTGCATCTCGATCTTCTCGAAGCCCTCGCCGCGGCAGGACTCGCAGCGTCCGCCCTCCACGTTGAAGGAGAACGTGGAGGCCGTGTAGCCCCGGAACCGCGACAGGTCCACGCCGGCGAACAGGCGCCGGATGGGGTCGAACGCCTTCATGTAGGTCACCGGGTTGGACCGGGGCGTGGTGCCCAGCGGCGACTGGTCCACCAGGATCACCTCGGGGATGCGGTCGATGCCGCGGATCTCGTCGCAGTCCGTCAGGGTGGCCAGCGGCGACGCCTTGAGGCGTCGTATGTTGTGGGCGATGACCTCGTCCACCAGGCTCGACTTGCCCGAGCCCGACACGCCGGTGACGCACACCAGCCGCCCCAGCGGGATGCTCACGTCGATGTTCTTGAGGTTGTTGGCGCGGGCGCCGCGTATCTCCAGGGTGCGTCCCGGTATCAGGGGGCGGTAACGGGACGGCAGCGGGATGGCCTTGCGCTGGGTCAGGTAGTCGGCGGTGAGGGAGGTCTCGCTGGCAAGCAACTCGTCATAGGAGCCGGCGAACACCACCTCGCCGCCGTGCTCGCCCGCGCGCGGACCCAGGTCGATGACGTGGTCGCTCTCCTTGATGATCTCCGGGTCGTGCTCCACCACCACCACGGTGTTGTTGTTGGAGCGGAGCCGGTGGAGGATCTCCACCAGGCGGTGGCTGTCGCGCGGGTGCAGGCCGATGGACGGCTCGTCCAGCACGTACAGCGTGTTCACCAGCGACGAGCCGATGGCCGTGGTCAGGTCCACCCGCTCCAGCTCGCCGCCGGACAGGGTGCGGGACTGCCGGTCCAGGGTCAGGTAGTCCAGCCCCACGCCCATGAGGTAGTCCAGGCGGCGGCGGATCTCGTGGAGCACCAGTTCGGCCACCTGGTCGCGGCCGGAATCCAGTTTCAGCGACCGGAAACAGGCATGGGCCTCGGCCACGCTCATGCCGCTGATGTCGGCGATGGTTCGCCCGGCGACGCGGTAGTTCAGGCCGTCGGGCTTCAGGCGGGTCCCCCCGCAATCGACGCAGGTCACGTAGCAGCGGTAGCGCGCCAGGAACACGCGCACGTGCATCTTGTAGCTCTTCCGCTCCAGCCACTCGAACCAGCCGCGGATGCCGTAGTACTTGCCGTCGTGCCAGCTTCCCTCGCCGTCGATGATGAGCCGTCGGTCCTCCTCGTCCAGTTCGGCGAACGGGCGCTCCAGCGAGATGCCCCGGCGCTCGCAGAACTTCTTCAGCTCCCGCAGCTCCCAGTGCGCGGCCCGGGTGGTCCAGGGCTTGATGACGCCGTCGGCGATGGACTTGGAGGGGTCCGGGATCACCAGGTCCATGTCGAGGTCGATGGAGCGGCCGAAGCCGTGGCAGGTCTCGCACGCCCCCAGCGGGCTGTTGAAGGAGAAGAGATTGGGCTGGGGCTCGGCGTAGGACAGGTCGCAGGCGGAACAGTGCAGCCGGTTGCTGAAGCCTTCGCGGCGCCAGCCGTCCTCCATTTCATGCAGGTCGAGCCGGCCCTTGCCGAACTGGAATGCCTGCTCCAGCGAGTCCGTGACCCGCTTCCGTGTCGACTTGCGGTAGACGAAACGGTCGGCGACGACGTCGATCACGTCGCCGGGCGGAGCGTCGAGCGGTTCCAGGTCCGCCAGGTCGCGGTCCACCAGGAGCCGGTGGAACCCGGCCTGCAGCAACCCTCCCTTGACGTCTTCCCAGGGCAGCGACGGCGGCACCGGCACCGGAAAGGTCAGCGCCCACCGCACCCCTTCGCCCTGCTCCTGAAGCCGTCTCACGATGGAAGGGGCGCTGTCCTTGACGATGACCTTGCCGCAGCCCGAGCAGTGGAGCACGCCGATCTTGGCGAACAGGAGCTTCAGGTGGTCGTACAGCTCGGTCATGGTGCCGACCGTCGACCGGGAGGTCTTGACCGGGCGGGTCTGGTCGATGGCGATGGTGGGCGGGATGTTCTCGATGGACTCGACGTCCGGCTTCTCCATGCGGTCGAGGAACTGCCGGGCGTAGGCCGAGAAGCTCTCCACGTAGCGGCGCTGGCCCTCGGCGTACAGGATGTCGAAGGCGACGGTGGACTTGCCCGACCCGCTGACGCCGGTCACCACCGTGAGGGCGTTGAGGGGGATCTGGAGATCGAGGTCCTTGAGGTTGTTCTGTTTGGCGCCGCGGACGTGTATCCAGCCCTGATCCATGGTGGGTAGGGGTCGGGATGAGGGATGGCCAGCGGCGATCCCCGGCTTAGCCAATTCCGAGCTTCTGCCGCGCTTCCTCGCTGATCCGGCTGGGATCCCAGGGCGGATCCCACACGAGGTCCACGTTGGCGTCCTTGACGCCGGGGATCTCCATGATCAGGGACTGGGCGTTGGAGGCGATCATGCCGCCCATGCCGCATCCCGGTGTGGTCAGGGTCATCTTCACCGCCACGGTGTCGTCCTCGACCTCGACGTCGTACACCAGACCGAGGTCCACGATGTTCACCGGGATCTCGGGGTCGTAGCAGTCCTGCAAGGCCTCATATATCTGTTCCTTGGTAACCATGGCTCCTCCTGTGGTGACAGGACACTAATTCTTCTCGCACTCGCGGCACGGACACAGCGAGCGCAGGTAGTCGTAGGTATAGATGCCGGTGACGTGGCCGTCGCTCCAGCGGAACCCGATGGCGTAGTTGCCCACCGGCTCGATGACGTCCAGTTCCACGTTGGGCACTTCCACGAAACGTTTCTCGATGGCGGCCTCGTGACCCTGGCAGAGGGCGCAGGGGCAGTAGCCTCTGAGGTACTCCTTGGGATACTCCCCCGAGTGCCCGTCGTCCCACGTGATGCGGACGATGCCCTGGGCCTTGACGTGATTGATCTCTACGGGAACGGCCACCGGCGTCCGTTCAAGTCGTTACGATCTTCAGGCCGGGCGCTCCCTCCGCCGCATCCGACGCGATGGAGAGCTGGCCCGCCAGCCGTGCGGCCGCATCCAGGAACGCCTTGCCGGTAGCCGAATCGGGTTCCTGCGCCAGGATCGGCGCGCCCTTGTCGCCCCATTCGCGGATTGCCGATACCATCGGGATCTCGCCGAGGAACGGCACGCCGAAGGAGTCGGCGGCCCGTTGCGCGCCGCCGCGGGAGAATATCTCGTGCTGCTTGCTGCAGCCGTCGCACACGAAGTAGCTCATGTTCTCCACCATGCCGACGATGGGGATGTTGACCTTGTCGAACATGGACTTGGCGCGCACCACATCCGCCAGGGCCACGTCCTGGGGCGTCGCCACCAGCACCGCGCCGCTGCACTTGAGCTGCTGCGAGAAGGTGATCTGCACGTCGCCGGTGCCCGGCGGCATGTCCACCACCAGGTAGTCCAGCTCGCCCCACTGCACGTCGGACATGAGCTGCTGCAAGGCCTTGCCCAGCATGGGACCGCGCCAGATCACGGCCTGGTCCCGCTCCAGGAAGAACCCGATCGACATCACCGGAACCCCGTGGGCCACCGGCGGCGCCAGCTTGTAGCCGCCGTCCACTTCCACCTTGCCGGGTTCCTCGTTGACGCCCATGAGGATGGGCACCGACGGCCCGTAGATGTCCGCGTCCAGGAGCCCCACCGACGCGCCGTGCATCTTGAGCGCCACCGCGAGGTTGGCCGCCACCGTGGACTTGCCCACGCCGCCCTTGCCCGACGCCACCAGCACGATGTTCTTGACGCTCGGCAGGAGGTCCGTGGTGCCCGCCCCGGCCTTGCTGCCGCGCACCTGGGCGCCGAACTCCAGGGCCAGTTCCGTGACCCCCAGCGGCGCCAGCGCCCGCTCCACGTCGGCCTTGATCGTCTCCTTGAGAGGACACGCCGGCGTCGTCAGCTCCACCGTCAGGGAGACCTTGCCGTCCGCCACCGTCAGGTCCTTCACCATGCCCAGGGTGACGATGTCCTTGTGCAGCTCCGGGTCCTGCACGGTCTTCAGGGCTGCGAGAACCGTTTCTTGCGTGGCGCTGGACATGTCGCTCCTCTTCTCCCCCTCGGGGTTGCGCCGCCAGAACCGCGTGCCGAATAGTGCCATTAGAGTGTCCTTGCGGTGCCGTTCCGCGCAGAGCCGGTGCTGCAAAGGTCTGGATCGGCCTGGAGTGGACCGGACTCAAGTTTCCGAAACAGTTGACTATAGACTCGCACGGCTCCTATTTCAATGTGCGGCGGGGCTGGTGCTCGGGCCGCAACAGGTCGAGCACGGTCTTCACCGGCGCGAAGGTCTGGGCGGGCATCTCGACGAACACCGTGTTCCAGCGCGCCATGCCGCCGTTCCACAGGCCGGGGTGCTCCAGGGTCTTGAGCCGGCTTCCGCGGCTGGACTTGACGGCGATGAACGCGGCCCGCGGGTCGCGGAAGTCCATGAGATCGAAGCACGCTCCCGAGGCCCGGCGGACACCGCACACCATGTCCACCGGATTGAAGTGGCTGGACGCGGCGAAGACGTCGCGCTGGCGAGGCTCCTCCATGTCCACCTGCGAAGACTCGACGATCTGGAGCGAGCACCTTCCGTGGGCGTCCCGCACCCAGAAGGGACCGCCGCCCGGCTCGCCGGCGGACGGCACCATGCCGCAAACGCGCAGCGGACGGTCGAGGGTCTCGCGCAGGAAGCCGGCGCGTTCGGCCGCGGGCGCGCCCGCGAGGCCTTCCGGGGGCGCCGCGGACAACAGGTCCCGGGCGAACCGCGACACCTCGTCCAACAGCGGCGGCGACGGGTCGGCATCAAGGCCGTCGAGGTAGTGGAACACCCGTGCCTGCAGCTCCACCAGCAAGCCTGCCAGCGCCTTCCGGTAGCGGACCGCGGTGGCGGCATGGACGGCGACGTTGTCGACGTTCTGGATGAACACAACGTCCGGCGCGAGGTCATTGAGGTTCGCCAGGAGGGCGCCATGGCCGCCGGGCCGGAGCGAAAGGCTTCCGTCCGGTTCGCGGAACGGCTGGTTGTCGAGGGTCGCGGCCAGCGTGTCGGTGTCGGGGCGCTGCACCGAAAGGGTCACGTCGAAGGAGGTGTTGCGCTCCTGGTAGAGCCGGCACATGGCCGCGACGTGGTCCTCCACCTCGCCCCAGTGCTCGGGAGAGACCGTGAAGTGAAGGCGCACCATCCCGGTCCGGTCCCGGACGTACCTGCGGGCCTCCAGCAGGTGTTCGGCCACGGGCGTGCGGCAGTCGTCGGCGTAGCGATGAAACGGGACCAGACCCTTGGGAAGCGCGGCATAGCCCATTGCGCCGGGGTCGAGGAGGCAGTCCAGGATCTCACGGAAGCGGCCGGCTTCGCGCAGCGGCGGAAGCTCCTCGCCGCGCCGCGCCATCGCCGCCTCCAGTTGCGGATAGAACGGGAAGCGGCCGAGGCGCGCCAGGAACTCCCGCAGCACCGGGTATTCCGGCGCATCGCGAAGGTCCTCCACGGTCGCCGGCGCATCCCCGGTCCGGCCCCGGGCCGCCAGCAGCGCCTGGAACATGCGGCTCGCCGCTCCCGACGCGGGAACGAACTTCGTGAGCCTTCCTTCCCGCGCCGCCTCCTCGCCGCGGCGGCACAGGCGGTCTACCTCCGCGTCCTCCAGCACCGTAATGCCGTCGCCCCTGGTGCAGGGCCGGTCCAGCACCGCGTGGGGCACGCCCGCGGCGAAAGTGTCCAGACAGTCCGCGGCGCGTTCCGCGGAGATGCCGCGGGCTCGGAGTTGCGCCAAGTCGCGCTCGTTGAACGGATGGGAGGCAGACATGGAAAAGCAGCCACCGCCACCGGGAACCGGGCGGCGTCACGCCAGGCGCTTATTGCGCCGGGTCCTGACCTTCTTCATCAACTCGTCGTCGGCGTCGTTCATGTACCCCCGGCATTGCTCGGCGCCGCAAACGCATTCATACAGCTCTTCCGCCTGGAGCCGGTAGTCGATGGTGATCTCCTCTCCTTCGGCGATGCTGCGTTCGGCGATGAACCAGATGCGGTTGCGGATGATGTCCACCCAGGCGTTGCCGTCGCAGGAATGGTTGGCGAACCGCGCCTCGTTGCCGTTCACGGAGCCGTCCACGTCGTACTTGTCGTTCAGGGTGAAGATGTAGGTCAGCTCCTCGTCGTCCCTGGACCGTGTGGTGCCTTCGCCAGAAGGGACCCTCTCGCCCTTGTACTCGATGATGCGCCGGCCCTTGCGGATCCTTTCGCCCGCATACAGCCCCTCCCCGTGAATCGCGGACTTGTCCACGAACACCTTCGGAAGCACGCGCTTCGATCCCTTCGCCACTGTTTTTCCCCGGTCCCGTGACAGCCTTCGACGGTGGGTGGTGTATAGCATTCAGCGGCCTGAAAGTTGACCGAGGAGCCGCCGCATCCGTTGCCTTGCCGGTGCCCCGGCAATCATATACGAATAGCGTCGAACCGGTGGCTGGCGGACCGAAAGGGCAATTTCTGGAACCATGAAACGGAAAGGGACGAGATGGCCAAGACAACCCTGTTGAACGTGACCGTGGCGGATGCCTACTTGGCGCTGCTGGCGGACCGGGGCGTGGACTACTTCTTCGCCAATGCCGGCACGGACTTCGCGCCCATCGTGGAGGCCATGGCCAAGGCGCAGTCGCTGGAGACGCGCATCCCGGAGCCGGTCACCTGCCCGCACGAAAACACCGCCATGCACATGGCCATCGGTTACTACCTGGTCACGGGCAAGCCCCAGGCGGTGATGGTGCACGTCAACGTGGGCACGGCCAACGGCATGAACGGGTTCCTGAACGCCGCCCGCGGCAACATCCCCATGCTGTTCACCGCGGGCCGCACCCCCACCAACGAGGAGGGCCTCGCCGGGCACCGGAGCCTGGACATCCACTGGACCCAGGAGATGTTCGACCAGGCCTCCATGGTGCGCGAGGCGGCCAAGTGGGACTACGAGCTGCGGAACGGCAAGCAGACCGAAACCATCGTGGACCGAGCCCTGTCGGTGGCCAAGAGCGAGCCCACCGGACCGGTCTACCTGAGCCTGCCGCGGGAGGTGCTGGCCGAGCAGATGGACGAGTTCACCTACGAGTCGCCCGGGCGCCAGCACGCTCCGGCACCGCCCTATCCCAACGCCGCGGCCACGGACGAGGCCGCGGCGCTCCTGGCGAATGCCGAGAACCCGCTGATCATCACCAACTGGGCGGGCCGGAACCCGCGGGTGTGGGGGCCGCTGGGCGAACTGGCGGAGCGCTACGCGATTCCCGTGGTGCAGTACCGCAACCGCTACATGTCGCTGCCCACCGACCACCCCATGAACCTGGGCTACGACCTCAATCCGCTACTCGGACAGGCGGACGTGATCCTGGTCGTGGACGTGGCGGTGCCATGGCTGCCGGCCACGGACAAGGTGCGGGAGGACGCCAGGGTCATCCACATGGGCGCGGACCCGTTGCACAGCTACGTGCCGCTGCGCGGCCACCCCTGCGACATCGCCCTGGCGTGCGGCACGGACGTGGGCCTCACTGCGCTGAACGAGGCCCTGTCCGCCCACGAGGGCCGGGTCAAGGCGAGCATCGACAAGCGCCGGAAGGCGTTGACGGAGATGTGGCGCAAACAGCGCGACGGCTGGGCCAGACGGCTCGACGAGGTGAAGGACAACAAGCCGCTGCACCCGGTGTGGATCACCCACTGCATCAACCAGCTCAAGGGCGACGACACCATCGTGGTGAAGGAATCGGCGCTCGCGTCGACCCACATCGACATCACCCAGCCCGGCACGCTGCTCAATGCCGGCGCCGCTTCCGGTCTGGGGCACGGCCTGGGCGTGGCGCTGGGGGCCAAGCTCGCGGCCCGGGACCGGCTGGTCATCGGCACCCACGGCGACGGCTCCTACATGTTCGGCAACCCCATCGCCAGCCACTACGTGGGGGCGGAGCAGAAGCTCCCCATCCTCACCGTCATCTTCAACAACCAGCGGTGGCAGGCCGTGCGCCGCGCCACCGTGGGGCTCAACCCGGAGGGCTACGCCGCCCAGAGCAGCCACCAGCCCATCACCATGCTCGACAGCATCGACAAGTACGAGAAGGCGGTGGAGGTGGCCGACGGCTACGGCCAGCGGGTGGAGGACCCGGATGACCTCATGCCCGCGCTGGAGCGGGGCCTCAAGGCAGTGGAGGTGGAGAAGCGCCAGGCGGTGATCAACGTGATCTGCTCGGCGTAGCGGCCTTCGACATACGGGCGCGGGCGGGTTTGAAACTTGGCCGTGTAGGTTTCTCCTACCGCTTGCAGCCCGTAACCTGCTGAAAACAAAGAAGCAAAATGCTCCTCTTGAAAGACCGGATGATTCGCTCAGGAACAATCAACACATGGTCAACACGGAGGATACACCTTATTTCTGCCGCCCATCTGTCCTACGAAGTAGGACCACCTCACTGTCGGGACGCGCTCACTGGGTAATGCCCCGTGAAAGAGGTCACCAGAGCGTATGCACTTAGTAGGTTGATTGCGGAGCAGGACGGAGCACTGCTATCGGTTCGGGCAAGCTAACACTCGCGCTAGAAGGGAAGGCAACAACATGCAGGATCGGTACGTCGGGGATGTGGGAGATTTCGTGAAGTACGGACTTCTACGGGCGATCCGAGGAGGAAAACGTCTCGGTGTCGCTTGGTATCTGCACCCCGACGCTGGACCCCCCGGTGATGGGAGGCACATTACCTACCTTCAACATCCGTGCGAGTGGCGGAACCTTGACCCCGAGTTGTTCGACGCGCTGAGGAGGGTGACAGAGCCGGGAGCCAACCTGCGGTCCGTCGCGGAGATCCAGGAGACTAGGATTCTTGGCGATGCCGTCTTTGCCGCCGACCGCCTCGATATTGCCGAAGTCAATCTCCGCGACCGCGAGCGGTGGCGGGGCGAGTGGTTCGACGGGGTCATGTGTCAGCTGAGGGACTGCAATCTCGTGTTCGCTGACCCCGATAACGGCCTCGTGCCGGGCGGCCGCTTCCTGCCGACGAGAAAGGTGAGCGCGAAGAGGATTCCAATCGTCGAAGCAAAAGCACTGGCGGAAGGACGAACCGCCGTGATCTATCACCACAACAGCATGCGCCCGGGTGGCCATCGCGAGGAGATCCGGTGGTTGAAGAAGCAACTCCCGGACGGCACAATGGTCTACTACTGGCGCCGCGTGAGCAACCGGACGTTCTTCATCATCAACCCGGACAAGCAAATCAGGCGGCGACTTTATGAGTTTGAGAACCAGTGGGGTGATCGAGGTGAGCTGCTGTGAACCGCTGTTTGTTGTGCCTTGAACACCACCCTGCCCCAATCCCCCCTTGGACCGCGTCGGGGTTACCGGCGACTCCACTACCGCCGTCGAGCTTGAGGGAGGGGGGACTCAAGCCCGGCGCACCCCGAGTCGGTCGCGGAGTATCCGCCGCGGCATTCGAGACCTAGGTCGGCGCATGCATCAACGGGCCATGGCTCGACCGGAGTAGCTTCGTCCATGGTCTGCTCCGCGGCGTCGGTGAAGTCGGCGGCGATGGCGCCGCCCTCGGGAGGGGATTATCCAGCAAGCTAGCCAAAGCACTCCTCCTAGCTATATATAAACGCACTGGACAATCGGACAACAGCGGCCATTGCGTTTGTTGGGGAGATTCAAAAAGATAGGAGTGTGTCATTCTTGCGGAGAAAGGAAGGACGATGAAGAAAATTTTGATTAGTTCTTTGTTTCTTGTTTTGGCTTTGGCGGTCTTTAGTTCGGCTTATGCCAATAAAGTTTCTTGCCATAGTGGTTGGATAACTGCCGACATCAGAATTGTGATTAGGATTATGCCGAATGGTAAGTGGCTGAATCAGGGAGATGAAATAAAATATAGGTCGATTAATTTAAAAAGAGTAAACGATATTATTTATTCGGGCAAAAATAGATCATTAATGATTATGGACGATTTTGTTTATGAAATAAAAGGGGTTGATCCCGGTTTTATCCAAAAGTGCTTTGGAAAAATTAAATAACTGTTTTGTGTGAGAGGTGGCCGCTGGCATGGTTGGCAAGCGGCTGATGTATCGGGATGTACAGATAGGGTATTCACCTGACACCGGCCGCTCATCTCGCGCCGAAGGCCGGACGGTCAGGTGATTGCCGTCTCAATACACTCGGGTGAACCGCCCCGGGTTTACCGGAGACTCTATTCTTTGAGAGGATGGGGTCATGAACAAGTCGACGAGGTATTCACCGGAGGTCCGGGAGAGGGCGGTTCGGATGGTGTTGGAGCACGAGGCGGGATACGGATCGCAGTGGGCGGCGATCGTGTCGGTGGCGTCGAAGCTTGGCTGCACCGCGGAGACGTTGCGCAAGTGGGTGCGGCGGGCGGAGGGCGAAGCGGGTGAGGGGCCGGGGCAGAAGAGCGAAGGGGGAGAGCGGCTGAGGGCGCTGGAACGAGAGAACCGGGAGCTACGTCGTGCGAACGAGATATTGCGCAAGGCGGCGGCTTTTTTCGCCCAGGCGGAGCTCGACCGCCGCGGGACGCAATGGTGTCGTTCATCGACGCGCACCGAGGGGCATACGGGGTCGAGCCGATCTGCAGGGAGTTGCCGATCGCCCCCTCGACCTACTACGAAAGCAAGGCGCGAGAGGCCGGTCGTGCTCCTTGCCGGCGCGAACGCGACGTGACGCGGAACTGCGGGGCGAGATCAAGCGGGTGGGAGGGGGGAGAACTTCGGGGTGTACGGGGTGCGCAAGGTGTGGCGTGCGCTCAACGGGAGGGCCTTGCGGTGGCCCGCTGCACGGTGGCGCGGCTGATGGGAGAGATGGGACTTCGTGGCGTGGTTCGGGGTCGGCGGTCGAAGACGACCATGGCAGTGAAAGCGCTCGCCCGGCGCGCGGACCGAGTGAACCGGGCGTTCGAGGCTAGCCGGCCGAATGCGCTGTGGGTGGCGGACCTGATCTACGTGGCTACCTGGCGTGGCTTCGTCTACGTCGCCTTTGTCGTCGATGCCTATGCGCGGCGCATCGTGGGCTGGCGCGTCTCGGACTCGTTGCACACAGACCTTGCCCTGGACGCCCTTGAGCAGGCGCTCTATGACCGTGCGGTGGGCCATCAGGACGCTCTGGTGCATCACAGCGACCGTGGCGCCCAGTACCTGTCGATCCGCTACAGCGAGCGTCTGGCTGAGGCCGGGATCGAGCCGTCGGTGGGCCGCGTCGGGGATTCCTACGACAATGCCTTGGCCGAGTCCATCATCGGCTTGTACAAGACCGAGGTGATTCGCCAACGCGGCCCCTGGCGTCACCTCGAAGCGGTCGAGTTCGCCACCCTTGAGTGGGTCGACTGGTTCAACCACCGCCGTCTCCTGGAAGGAATCGGTTATGTGCCGCCGGCTGAACTCGAACAGGCCTACTATCAGCAGTACCCGGAGTCAGCCCTGGTGGCCTGACTCAAACAATTCCGTCTCCGGTAAACCCGGGGCGGTTCACATCGGGGGACGCCCGAATCGTTGCCGTCATTGGAGCACGTTCGTGCGCATGGCCCGCAAATGAATTGGTGCCTACTTGGTACCTAGCCGCTGACCACTTTCAACTCACTCCGTTCGGTTCCTCCATAACCTATTGATATTACGTCGGAAACTTCTGTAGTTTCCCGGGGCGGGAAATATCGAACGTTACCCCGACATACAGTGCGTCTTGAGCGGTTGGAATCTGACGCGGACTGCATCACGGGAAGAGTTGACGAAAGTCCAAAGAAGCGACTATCCAGCGGAGGTCCATCCAGACGGCGTAAAACCCTTTCGACGCAGGGTGACTCTCGGCTACGCGGTAGCCCTATGACTTCAACCGGAGCTGTCGACATCTCGTTCACGAACATCCGCAACATCGAACGGAACGCGCCGCTCGGGAACATGGGGTGGTCCGGTGTCCCTGTCCACCATGACACTTCCTTCTGCCGGTCAGGGACCTCCGGCGATGTCGAGGGCACGTTCTACTACCCGTCCCATGGAGCCGGAACCTCCCGTAGCGCGAGACGATGCGTGAGCCATCCTGGTTTGCGGTGCCTGCACCGCAACAACCTTGACCAACTGAAAACTACCTAATATCTTAGGACTAAGGATGATCTCTGGGAAGAAAATAATCTGATGAAACTTCCTCACTGTGATCACGATTAGCGGTGCTTGTGTCGAGATACCCCATTTTCGTGCTCATAGTCGCAGTTCATTCAACTTCAAATACCTATCGCCAAGCACTGATCAGGTCGTCATATGACCAAACATGACGCTCGCCGTCACCACTATTTGTCAGCCTCCTATTTGGCAGGGTTTACCATGTCAGGAGAAAAGGACGGCCAATTTTTTGTCATGGACGTCACGAGTGGTCATTCGTTCCGGACATCGCCAAAGAATGTGGCCGTTGAGAGGGACTTTAACCGTGTGAATGTTGAGGGCATAGATCCCGACGCAATCGAACAGGGCCTAGCTCAATTCGAGCAACAAGCCGTGCAAGCAATCCGTGACGTTTTGACGAAGCAGACATTCCCGGAAGACAAAGAACTTAACCTGATTCTAAATTTTCTTTGCCTGTTAGCCACCCGGAATCCATCTTTGCGTCATTCGTTCAATCGTGCCAGAGAGCGCGTGGTTCGCGGTATTGCGGAGCTCCTTGTTTCGGACAGGAGGATTTGGGAAAGAGAGATGGAGCAGAGCGGAGGAGATCCGACCGATGCCTCGTTTGAAGAAATGAGGCAATTCGTTACAGAGGGACGATATCGGCTCGAATTCTCGACCGATGGCAACCTTGCAGTTGAATTTGAGATCTTTGACAAGTTGCTCCCGCTTCTTGGAAAAAGGGTCTGGTCCCTACTTCTTGCCCCGGCGGGTGGACCGGAGCTAGTATGTTGTGATCATCCTGTGGTCCTTACTTGGAAGGATCGGAGGAAAGTACCCGTCGGTTTTGCGCTACGGGACACAGAAGTGTTCTTCCCGCTGGGTCGGCGAGTCGGGTTGTATGGGGTCTTCGAGGATCCGCTGATTCCCGTAGTCACCCTGGGACCAGATCGTGTGGCGGCCATGAACGAAAGAGTAGTGCGGAGCGCGGAACGTCACGTGTACTCCGCAGAGCGAGCATTCGTTGTGTTAAATGAAGGAAAAATTCGGGAAGTGTCTTGTGAAACCGAGAGCCACGGACAGCCGAAACCCGCAGCCGAATAGCCTCCCATAACAGATCAAACTATCGGGATGCCTCAGAGATACCCCTTCTCCCGGTAATACCGCTCGGCCCCGGGGTGCAGCGGCAGGTCCAGCGGGCCGTCCGGGGTGTCCGTGCAGAACTGGGTCATGGGCGGGATTCCCGGAGTGTCGTATTCGATGTTCTCCCGCATCTGCTCGATGACGCCGACCACCTGGTAGGCAAGCTCGTCCGGCAGGTCCGCGTGGGTGACGATGGGCCAGCCGCTGAAGTCCACGGCGGTGACCGGCTCGGGAAGCTTTCCGTCGAACAGCGGGCCGTCCAGCGGCGCGCGGCTGAAGCCGTAGCGGTCGAGCGACGCCATGGCCTTGGGCGAGAAGTGCAGGAAGGCCATCTCCTCCTCCACCGCGGCGCCGGCCCAGGAGGGCAGGCCCTCGTCGATGACCGCGTCGACGTCGCCGGTGCGGATGCCTTCCAGGCGCCGCGGGTTGCTGGGCCGCACTACCGGCTCCACCACCCCGCCCCACTCCTCGAAGGTCTTGAGGCTCATGCCGTGGGCGCGCAGGGCCGCGTTGATGGCGAAGTTGACGCAGTCGTTGGTGGCCACCGAGACCGTGAGGGCGGGCTTCCGGCGCTTGAGCTCGTCCATGGAGCGGATGCCGTGCCTGCGCCCCAGCGCCACCACCATCCGGTCATTGGAGGGAAACACCGCCAGCGCTCGCAACGGCAGCGCTTTCCGGAAGGGGCCGCGTCCGTGATAGGCCATGGCCGGGATGCACGAGGGGTTGAGCCAGGCGATGTCGATCTTGCGCCGTCCCACCAGGCGGGCGCCCTGGATGCCGCTGCACCAGGCCGGGCTGATGGCGATGTTGAAGGCGAAGGGAGGGCCGGCGGAGCCGCCGGCGCCGGGCAGGTCCACGTAAAGCCGGATGGCGCTGGTCATCATGGTGGGCACCGAGTCGTACAGGCCGGCCAGGAGCTTGGTGCCGATCTGCGCCCGCAACAGGCTCGAGCTCATGGGTTTCACGCTGCGGTCGTCGTAGGCCATGTGATGGTTCTCCTTGCGGGTGGACGGCCCCATATACAATTGACAACTGACCTTACGACGGTTATTAACTGTCTTGAAATCAGTTGTCAATTACATATGATCATGCTGTACACGTATTCTGCACTGGATGACGACGAGAAGCGAGTAGAGGCTGCCACGGCCCGCATACGGGCTGATCTACGCAACTACGTCGTCACCGAACCGCGTCGTTGGACCGGCCTGTTGGCCCGCATGACCCGGGCCCGGGCGCTCATGGCCTCCAACAGTGTGGAGGGCATCCATGTGTCTGATGAGGATGCCATCGCCGCGATTGACGGCGAAGACCCCGCGAGCACCGACCGCGAGACGTGGCGGGCCGTTGTCGGTTACCGTGAAGCCATGGACTACACCCTCCAGCGCCGGAAGAGCGCGTCCTTCAGGATCACGGAAGACGTGCTCCTGGCGGTCCACTTCATGATCTGCCAGTCGGATCTGCAGGCACATCCGGGTCAGTACCGTCCCGGGTGGGTTGGTGTCAGAAACACCAAGACCGGTGACGTCGTGCACGAGGGGGTGGACCGTGACCAACTGGAGCCGCTGATCCGCGAGCTTCTGGACTATGTAAACGATGAGGACGTCGATTCCGTATTCCTCCGCGCGGCGATGGCGCATCTGAACCTGGCGCTGCTGCATCCGTTTACGGATGGCAATGGCCGCACGGCCAGGTGCATCCAGACCGCGGTGCTGGCGGGCGACGGGATTGTCGCGCCAGCGTTTTCCTCAATCGAGGAGTATATCGGTCACAATCAACAGGAGTACTACCATGTGCTGGCGGCGGTGGGCGGCGGCGGATGGAACCCGCGGCGCGATGCCAAACCATGGGTGCGCTTCTGCCTGAGCGGCCACTACCTGCAGGCACAGACACTTCTTCGCCGGACGCGGGAGCTGGAGAGAGTCTATGCAGAGCTTCTCAACCTGGTGGAGTCCAGGGGCCTTCCCGAGCGCACGGCCATGGCGCTGCTCCAGGCTGCATTCGGCAGCAAGGTGAGGAACTCGTCATATCGAGTGAGCGCAGACGTGTCGAACAACCTCGCCAGCCGTGACCTGAAGGTCCTGGTGGACACGGACCTTATCGTGGCAAAAGGCGAAAGACGGGGCCGCCACTACGAGGCGTCTCCAACCGTGGCGGAAATTCGCCGGAAGCTGCGCCTCCCCAAACAGGCTGCCGATCCGTTTGCTTCGGACGGGCCGCTTCAGGTCCCGGCCGGCCAGGCAACCCTTTTCACCGCGAACTAGAGCGCTTGCACATGGCAATACTCTTCGCGTTGGGCGCCGCGTTCTTCTTTGGTTCGGCTCACATCCTGGTGCGCTGGGGTCTTCGTACCGGCGGACCCACCACCGCCATCACCTTCAACCTCCTCACGATGGGCGCGGTGCTGCTGTCGGTGATGGGGCCCCGGGCGGACTGGGCGCAGTTGTCACCTGCCGCGGCGGGGTGGTTCATTCTCGCCGGAGCGGTGGCGCCCCTGGCCACCCAGTTCCTGTTCTACGCCGCCATCTCCCGTGTCGGCGTGGCCCGGGCCTCGCCGTTGCGGAACACCTCGCCTCTGTTCGCCGGCCTGCTGGCAGTGGCGTGGCTGGGGGAACAATGGACCTTGGCGCTCGTGAGCGGCACCCTCATGATCATCCTCGGGGCCACGGTGTTGGGAATGCGCGACGAGCGGGCGCTCACGGACTTCCGCAAGCGCGACCTGCTGTTTCCGCTCGGCGCGTCGATCCTGGGAGGCGTCGCCAGCCCCATCCGCAAGTACGGCTACGGGATGGTGACCTCCGTGCCGCTGGCCATTTCCCTGACCCTGATAGGCAGCGTCAGCGGCCTGCTCCTCTACCTAGTGGCGTGGCGCGGTTACCGAGACGTGAGCGTCAACCGCGGCACGGTGTTGTGGTTCGGCCTCTCCGGAGCGGTGACGAGCTGCGGCATCACCTCCTACATGCTGTCGCTGAGCATGGGCGACGTGGTGCTGGTGGACCCGCTGATCGCCACCACGCCGCTGTTCTCGGTGACCTTCACCCACCTGCTGCTCAAGGACCAGGAACAGGTTACCTCGAAGGCGGTCGCCGGGGCACTGCTGATATGCGCCGGAGGCGTGGTGTTGACGGCGTTCTAATGTCCTGTCCGACGTAGTTCTTTACCAAGCTGCGCAGGATTTCTTGTTGTCGGCAAGGCGTCCTTCGACTTCGCTACGCTACGCTCAGGACGAACGGACGAGAAAGACCAGCAGATCGGTAAGAATTACTTGGGACAGGACATGGTCGGGCTCGTGGACGGTTGACAAGCTGACCAGCCGCCGTTAACCCGCATATCTCATGGACCCGGGCGACGAGATCGTGGCCATCGTCGACGAGGACAACAACGTCGTCGGTTCCGCGCCGCGGCGCGAGATGCGGGCGCGAAGGCTGCCGCACCGCAGCACCTACATCCTGGTGTTCAACTCCGGGAGCGAAATCTACATACAGAAGCGCACGCGCACCAAGGACGTGTTCCCGGGGTACTACGATCCCGCGGCCGGCGGCGTCGTGCTGGCGGGGGAGAGCTACCTCGATGGCGCCCGGCGGGAGCTCGAGGAAGAAATGGGCATCCGCGACGTCCCGCTCCAGAGCCTGTTCGAGTTCTACCACGCGGATGACAACAGCCGGGTGTGGGGCGCGGCCTTCCGGTGCGTCTACGACGGCGAAGTGACCCTCCAGGAGGAAGAAGTGGAGAGCGGCGCCTTCATGGAGGTGGACGCGGTGTTCCGGGCCGCGGCCACGGAACCCTTCACCCCGGACGGCCTCTACGTGCTGCGACGCTACGTGGAAACGACCGGGGGGTAGGAGACTGCTCGGACGGGCTCCTGGTGGCGAATCCCATCATTCAGATAGCCGGCATCCTTGACCGGGCGGAAGCGCAGATGCTGGCAGACAGCGGCGTTCAACGGCTGGGGTTCCCTCTGGGGTTGGTGGTCCACCGGGAGGATCTCCCGGAAGACGAAGCCGCGGCCATCATCCGGACACTGGGCTTGGGTCCGTGCGCCTCGCTGATCACCTACCTCGACGATCCGCGCTCCATCGCCGCCTTGTGCGACAGGCTCGGCTGCGCCGGCGTGCAACTGCACGGCCCTGTCGACAAGGGCCGGGTGGCGGGCCTCCGGGCGCTGCGTCCCCGCCTGCAAGTGGTCAGGAGCCTGATCGTGCGGGACGACAACTTGGCGGAGCTGGAGGCCGGCGTTACGGCCTTCTCGCCGCACGTGGACGGCTTCATCACCGACACCTTCGATCCCGCCACCGGAGCCTCCGGCGCCACCGGCAAGACCCACGACTGGGCCGTGAGCCGACGGCTGGTGGAACTGAGCCCGCGACCTGTCATACTGGCCGGAGGGCTGACGCCGGAGAACGTCGCCAAGGCCATACGGACCGTACGGCCCGCCGGGGTCGACGCCCACACCGGTGTGGAGGGCCCGGACGGCCGCAAGGACCCCCATCGGGTCCGAATGTTCGTTGCGGAGGCGGAAGGGGCGTTTGCCGCGCTCGCCGGGCGGCCCGGCCCAAACGTCCCGCGATCCGGGTAAACCGCCGCAGACAGAAGCCCGGCCCACGGGCTTGGACGCAAGAAAACGGGAGAGCCGATGAAACTGGGATTGAGCCCGCTGCAGGGCACCGACAGCTTCGAGGAGACCATCCGGGAATGCGAGCGCGCGGAAGCCGCGGGGTTCGATTCGGTCTGGCTCGGCGAGCACCACAACAATCCCGTCCTCTACCCGGCGCCGCTGCTGGGACTGGCCGCCATCGCCGCCCGCACCAGCCGGGTGTCGCTGGGCACCGGAGTCCTACTGCTGCCGCTCTACCATCCCATGTGCGTCGCCGAGGAGGGCGCCATGGTGGACATGATCTCGGGCGGCCGTCTCATCCTGGGGGTGGGGGCCGGATACGCGCCCGAGGAGTTCGCCGCCTTCGGCCTGTCGGTGAAACAGCGCGGCAGCCGGCTCGATGAAGGGGCTGCCCTGTTGCGCCGGCTGTGGACCGAGACCCACGTCACCCACCACGGCCGCTACTACCAAGTGGAAGACGCCACGGTCGGACCGCGGCCGGTGCAGCAACCGGCGCCGCCGATCTGGTTCGGCGCCTGGACCGCGCCCGCCATCGAGCGGGCCGCGCGCCTGGGCGACGCCTGGCTGGGGGGGCCATCGGCGGCGCTGTCGGAGCTGTCGTCATGCGTTGGGTCATACCGGCAGGCGCGCGCGGCGCTGGGCAAGGAGCCGGGCGCCATCGCCGCGTTCCGTTACGTGTTCGTCGCCGGCACGACCGAGCAGGCGCTGGAATCGGCGGGGGATTCCTTCATCCAGGCTTACGAGAACATGTACTTCCGCTGGCCGCACCCGGTCATCAAGCGGCCCGACGGGGAGCTGACCATTGAGCGGCTCGCCCGCAACCGCATCATCCTGGGCGACCCCGAGACCTGCATCCGGGAGATCTCGCGCTTCCGGCAAGAGCTCGGGCTGGATCACCTCATCTGCCGCTTCTCCGTCCCCGGCATCTCCCGCGAGGCGTCCATGGGGTCCCTGGACCTCTTCGCCCGGGAAGTCATGCCGGCCCTGCGGTGAGTACCGGCTGGGTCCTCCGCCTTGCGGCGGCGGAAGGCCCTTAACGGTTGACGCTTTGCCGGTCAGCGGATCCGAGCGCGGAATCCAGATCGAGCCACCACCCTGCCATCACCTCGTTCTGCGCCATGCGCTCCCGCGCCCGGCGCCGCTCGTGACTCACCGCGGTGTAGTCCAGGCCGCCGAGGTGGGCGCCGATGGCCTGCTGGGTCATGCCGCCGTGGCGGTACAGCAGCTCCATCAATACACCCCGCTGGTCCCGGCAGCGGCCCCGCTTGCGCCGAAGCCGTTCGGGCGCCAGGTTGAAGTACCTCGCTGCCTCCGCGGTGATTCGGGCGGGGTCCATCCTTGCCGCGGGCAGCGGGAGTTCCCGCACCGCGGCGCTGCCGGCAGCGCCGGCCCACTGCTCCCTGACGCCGGTCCAGAAGCGGTCATCGCCCAGGACCACCTGCCCGCGCACTTGCTTCCACGGACTCGTCACGCCCTGCTCCAACCCGTCCTGGACGAACCGGCCGTACTGCTGCCGGGAATCACCTGTCCGCGACAACACCTCGTCATAGTGGACCCACGGCTTTCGGCGCCGCACGGAAACGTATCCGCCCAGGCTGCTCCAGGGGTACTGCCACAGTTGCCGCACCTGGTCCGGGGCCATGCCCCGCCTGAGCCGGGGCGTCCGCACCGGATTCATGTGAACGTACCGGCTCAACTCCAGCAGCCAGGCATCGGGCTGGATCAGGATCGCCTTGAAGCGCCCTTGGTAGAGATGGCCCGTGCGGCGGTGGCGCCGGTTGAAATACGACGTGTAGGCTACGTTGAAGTGCCGCATGAACTCGGAGAGATTGCCCCTGGGAGTATCCGCCACGAGGTGGAAGTGGTTGTTCATCAGCACGTAGCAGTGCAGCTTAACCTCGTAGATATCCAGCGACCTGCGCAGCCTTTCCAGGAAGGCATGCCGGTCGTCGTCATCCCCGAAGATCCGCCGCCGGTCATTGCCGCGGCAGGTGACGTGGTAGTGCGCGTGCGGGAATTCGATCCGTAGCGGCCGTGCCATGTTACCCCCCGAATGACACAGTTCAAGGTCTGACCCTGTGAGGCATTATCGCCGGACGGGAGACGATGTCAAGGGCAGGAGTCGCAGGCAGATCGGGTTTCGGAAGGGGAAAGGGTGGAAACCGTTCAGCCGGCCAGCCGCTCGATGACGGCGTCGGCGAAGGCTTCGGTGCCGAGGCTGCCGCCCAGGTCCCGGGTCTTGCAGTCGTCGTCGAGGGCCTGGTCGTAGGCCGCCTTGATGCGTTCCGCGGCGTGGCGGCAGCGCTCGTCCTCGCGCGTGTCGGCCAGATGGTTGAGCATCATCACAGCGGACATCAGCATGGCCAGGGGGTTGGCCGTGCCGGCGCCGGCGATGTCCGGTGCGGAGCCGTGCACCGCTTCGAAGACGGCGCGCTCCTCGCCGAAGTTGGCCCCGGGCACCACCCCGAGGCCGCCCACCAAGCCGGCGCACAGGTCGCTGATGACGTCGCCGTAGAGGTTCTCCAGCAGCAGCACGTCGAAGCGGCCGGGGTCCTTCACCAGCTTCATGCAGCCGGCGTCGATGATGTTCTCCTCGTACTCGATGTTCGGGTACTCGTGCTGGTGGATGCGGCGGGCGCACTGCAGGAACAGTCCGTCCGTGACCTTCATGATGTTGGCCTTGTGGAAGACGGTGATCTTGCGGCGCTGGCGCCGGGTGGCGAACCGGAACGCCCAGTGGGCGATGCGCAGGCTGGCGCTCTTGGTGGCCACCTTCATGCTCATCACCACGTCGTCGGTGACCTGGTTCTCCACGCCGCTGTAGAGCCCTTCGGTGTTCTCCCGGACGATGATGAGGTCCACGTCCTGGAAGCGGGTCGGCGCTCCGGCCAGGGAGCGCACCGGACGCACCGCGGCGTAGAGGTTGAGGCGCTGGCGCAACTGCACGTTGACCGAGGTGAAGCCCTCGCCCACGGGCGTGGTACATGGTCCCTTGAGGGCCACGCCGTGGTGCTCGATGGCTTCGGTGGTGGACTCGGGCAGCACGTCGGGACCGCTCTCCAGGGCGGCCACGCCGGCTTTGCATTCGACCCATTCGACGGGCGCGGCGGCGGCTTCGAGAATGCGGCGCACGGACGCCGTGATCTCGGGACCGATGCCATCTCCGGGGATGAGCACTGCGGAATGCTTCTTCATGGGAGTTGATCTGCCTTCGTGTTGTCGTCTGCCAAGCGCGCGGCCCGGACGGAGAGCCTTCAATATAGCCCAAAAATACCGCTTCGGGGACCCTCCCGGGAATTCGTCCACGGAGGGCTCCGTGCGCCGACCGACGGTGTCTACATGGAGGGTTTTGCATTTTCGGTCCCGTTCTGGCAACGGACTATTGCGGGTGATGCCCATGTTCGAGGGATTCGCGATACACGATATCCGTTGCGAGAACGCCACCATCCATTGCCGCGTCGGCGGCCGGGGCGAACCGCTTCTGCTGTTGCACGGATTCCCGCAAACCCATGTTCAATGGCACCGGCTGGCGCCGCTGCTGATGGATGCGTTTACGCTGGTCATCCCCGATCTCCGGGGTTACGGAGCAAGCCGGGGACCCGCGCCCGATCCTGAACACGTCAGCTACTCCAAGCGCGAGATGGCCGGGGACATGGTCCAGGTCATGTCGGAGGTCGGGCATGACAGGTTCGGCATCGTCTCGCATGACCGCGGCGCGCGGGTCGGCTATCGGCTTGCGCTCGATCACCCTGAACGGGTCAGCCATTTCGTGAGCCTGGACACGGTGCCGACGCTCGACTCCTGGGAGGCCACGGACATGGCGGTCTCCATCAGGCGATATCATTGGTCTTTTCTGGCGCAACCGGCGCCCTTGCCGGAAAGACTGATGGGCGCGGACCCGGACTTCTTCATCCTGCATCTGCTGGACCGGTGGGCCGGACGGCCGGGTGTGTTGGACCCGGCCGCGGTCGAAGCGTACAAGGCCGCGTTTCGGAAACCGAGCGTGATGCAGGCGATGGCGGAAGACTACCGGGCCGGAGCAACCATCGACTACGAGCTCGACCGGCAGGACCGGCAGGCGGGAAGGAAGCTCCAATGCCCGGTCCTGGTGGTGCGAGGATCGCCTCGCAAGCCCAAACCGCTTCGCCCGATTTGGGAACGATGGGCCGGCGACGTGTCCGAGGCCGAGTTGGACTGCGGTCACTTCATAGCCGAAGAAGCGCCGGAAGCCTGCGCGGAAGCCATTCGCCGCTTCCTGTCGGCGCGATAGCCCGGTTTGGCACGCTGAGTTCCGAGGAGGCGACGCGATGAGCGCACAGGTGGAGATCCGGCTCGACGTTCCGTACGGGGGAGGCCCCGACGGCACGCTCTGCAACGACGTGTACCTGCCCGTCGGTCCGGGGCCGCATCCGGCGCTGCTGTGCTTTCACGGCGGCGGCTGGGCGCACGGCAGCCGGCGCCAGTACCAGGAATGGGGGCCGTGGCTGGCGGCCCGGGGCTATGCGCTGGTGGCGGTGGACTACCGGCTGTCGAAGAACGTCTCGCCGTCGTGGCCGGGCGTACACGAGGACATCCGGCGGGCGCTGCGCTGGCTGCTGGAAGAGGCGTCCGGTCTACGCGTGGATCCCGCGCGGCTGGGGCTCGTGGGCGACTCGGCCGGCGGGCACATGGCGGCGCTGCTGGCCCTGGAGGACTGGGTCCGGCCGCACCTGCGGGCCGTGGTGGGAGTCTACGGCATCTACGATCTGCTGGACTGGTGGGAGGTGACGCAGAAACGGCAGGACGACCCCGTGGGCAGGCTCATGGGCACGACGCCCTCCGAGGCCCCGGACGCCTACCGCAGCTTCTCCCCGCTCCAGGGAGTCGAGGCCCAGGGAGTGCCGCCCGGGGTGCCCTACCTCATCATCCACGGCGAGCAGGATCCCATCGTCCACCACAACCAGTCCGAGCGCTTCATCGCCGCGCTCCGCGCCGCCGGGGCCGAGGTGGAGACCCTGTTCGTGCCGGGCGCCGGCCACTCGTGGTTCACCTACCTGCCCAACGAGCCCGACCGCAGGCGCGTGGACCAGGAGCCCAACCTCACCGTGCAGCCGGTGCTGCTGGATTTCCTCGAACGCAACTTGGCGTCCCGCTAGTCACCCCCGCGCTCCACTCCGCAATCCCGCGAAACAGGCTGTGCCAAAACTCCGACCTGCGTGCGGAAAGGCGACGACACTCGAATCGTCATTCCGGCGAAAGCCGGAATCCAGGTGTGGGGAGGCTGGGCAGTACCATCCCCCGGCCGACATCCCCCTCAATCGTACTGGGCGGTGCGGCGCTGCCTTAGAAATTCTCCCGCCTCGATGGGCGGGAACTGCCGTGGACGTTGTTCGCTGCAACAGGAGTCGATGCAGCGAACGGTGACTTGGCTGTTGGGGTTGTAGAAGAAGACCGTGGAGTACCGGGACTGTTTCACGTCCGCGACGGGCAAGGCAACTCGGTGTTCCGGCGACCGGTAGATGCCGTTGGTCCAGCGCGACAGCAGGTCCGCCACGTTGACCGTGACGGTTCCGGGTATCGCCGGCACGGTCAGCCATTCACCGTCCACCAGCGCCTCCAGCCCCTCCACCGCATCCTGGAAAACGAGCGTGACCGTGCCGTAGTCGGAATGGCTCCCGGCGCGCAGTTGACCGGCGTCCGGCCGGTGTTCCACCGGCGGGTAGTGGAAGAAACGCACGGTGCTGGCGTGGGGGGCGTGCTTGTCGACGAAGAAGTCCTCGGGCGCGCCCAGGGAGAGGGCCATGGCCTGGACCAGCGTCGCACACGCCCGGGCGCCGGCCTCGTGGAGTTCCAGGACCGTCTCGCGGAACCCGGCCACGGGAATGTGCCAACGGTCCAGCAGCGCGAGACTGGCTTGGTTCAGGCTGAAGGATTCCTTGAGGTCACCGGGTTGTCGCGTGTCGAGGTGCTCGACGGCCATGCCTACGTAGCCCGATATGACGTCCAGCTCGGACCGCCCGATGGCTTCCTTGACCTCCCGGGGCAAGGCGAAGAACTCCCTGGCCTTGGACGATACCCGTTGAAGCAACCCTTCGGGCAACGGCAGGTTGGCGACGTTGAGAAAACCGTACTCGCTGCAAGCTGCGCGTATCTCGGCGGCCACGCGCCCGCGTGCCGCGGCACCACCGTTCATGAACGGTTCAAAATCGACCTGAGGTATGCCTGACACGATCACTCTCCGATACCGGCCGTGGTTGTCGGCCGACTCGCCGATATCCGAACAAACGACTTCCCTGTCAATCCAGTTAGTTAAGGACCGTAAAGGCAAATCCAAGGTCCGATCCCGATGTGCGTGGGATCGCGGCTCGTGGATTGCGGTCAGGCGTCCGCCGCCTCCGCCGACCGCTTGGCGCTCGCCTCGGTGACAAGCCGTTCCAATTGCTCGTAGGGCTCGGCGCCGACGATGGCCAAGCCTTCCGACAGGTAGGTGGGAACGGCCGTCACACCCAGGGAGTAGCAGCGCTGCCAGTCGTCATTGACGGACTGCTGGAAGGTCCGGTCCGACAACACCCCGCGCGCCTCCTCCACCGGCAGCCCCGCCTCTTCCACCAGCCGGAGCAGGACTTCAGGCTCGGCGATGTTCGCCGCCTCCACGAAATAGGCGCGGTACACCGCGTCGTTGAAGGCGTCTTCCCGCCCCTCGCGTTTCGCCCATTTTGCCAGCTCCTGGGCCGAGCGGCTGTTGTAGCTGAACTTGCGCTCGGTAAAAGGCAGGCCCTCGCGTTCCAGCATGGCGTCCACCCGGCTCGGGCCGCTCATGTTGCGCGCCTTGCCCTCGGGCGGCGTATCGGGATGCAACGGGAACTGGGTGTAGACAACGTTCAGATCATAATTCTGCCGCAGTTTCTCAATACGCCCGGTACTGAGATAGCACCACGGTCAGACGAAATCCGAGAAGACCTCCAGGGTCACTTGATCGGTCATCGGCAGCTCCTTTTCCACGGGTCGCCGGGTTGGTTGCGAGTTAATGTGACGCGCCATGCTAGCAGATCGGGCGGTGCCGTGCGAGAAGAGAGCCATGCAAGCTGCACCCTTGAGCTTGGGCAACCCAACGGTAAATTGCAAGCCTCCTCCTTTGAAACTGGTTTTAACGGGCGGCCTTCGGTACTATGAAGCAGCGTCGCGGGATTCCCCAGGGCGCCCGGTCCCACGGACCGGCTGCGGGACAGGACCCATGAACGGACTGGCATGAGCGAGATACGTTTTGTCGACACCACCTTGAGGGACGGGCATTTGAGCCTGTGGGCCTTGCGCATGCGCATCGGCCACATGCTCGGCGCCGCCCAACAGATGGACCGCTGCGGCTTCGAGTCCATGGAATTCTTCGGCTTCGCCAGCATCATCAAGCAGGTGCGGGAGTTGAAGGAGAACCCCTGGGACTGGGTGCGGTTGGGGGTGAAGCAATTTTCCAGGACCCGGCTGCGCTATCACGGCGGCATCGGCTCCGGCTTCGAGCCCATTCCCCCGTGCATCCGCCGCCTCCTGCTGGAATGCGTCATCGCCCACGGCATCACCCTCACGCGCTCGTCGAACCCGTGGAACGACTACAACGTGCTCGCCAAGGAGCTGGAGTTTCTGGGAAACAGGGGCATGGAGGTGGTGGGCAACATCATCTACTCGGTCTCGCCCAAGCACACCAACGAGTACTACGAGCGGAAGACCCGCGAGTTGGCGGCGCTGCACCCCTACCGGATCTGCTTCAAGGACGTGGGCGGGCTGCTGACGCCCGACCGCACCCGGGAGATGCTCCAGCTCGTCATGGCCAACGTCGGCGACATCCCGCTGGAGTTCCACGCCCACTGCAACAACAGCCTCGCGCCGTTCAACTACGTCGAAGCCCTCAAGCTGGGGGTCAAGACGCTCCACACCGCCATTCCGCCCCTTGCCAACGGCTCGTCGCAGCCCTCCATCTTCAACGTGGCGGCCAATGCCGAGGCCTTGGGCTTCACGCCGATGGTGGACCTGGAGGCGGTGAGGCCGGTGGAGGAGCACTTCACCCGCGTCGCCCGGCAGGAGAACTTTCCCTTCGGCGCGCCCCGTGAATACGATTACGCCCAATACCAGCACCAGGTGCCCGGCGGCATGATCTCCAACCTGCGCTTTCAACTCGAAACCGTGGGCATGGGCGACAGGCTTGAGGAGACCCTGGAGGAGGCGGGCCGCGTGCGCGAGGAGTACGGCTATCCCATCATGGTGACGCCGCTGGCCCAGTTCGTGGGCACCCAGGCGGCCGTCAACGTCATGGCCGGGGAACGCTACAAGGAGGTCACCGACCAGAGCATTCAGTATGCTCTGGGATATTGGGGCGAGGAGGGTGCGCGGCTCATGGACCCGGGGGTCAAGGACAAGATCCTGAGCCGACCGCGGGCGCGGGAATGGGAAAGCTGGACTTGGCCCGAGCCCTCCCTCGATGAAGTAAGGCGGAAGTTCGGCGGCCCGGGAGTCTCGGACGAGGAACTGGTGATCCGGGTCGTCGCAGGCCCGGATTCCGTCAAGGAGATGCTGGCCGCCGGCGCGCCCAGGGAGTTTCTCGATGCCCGCCGTCCGGTCTCGGTCCTCCTGAAGCAACTCGCGGGCGCTCGGGAACTCCGGCAGGTCCATATCCGGCGGGACGACCTGTCGTTGCGGCTGGAGCAGAGGGACGCCTGATGGACGCGGCCTCGGTCAGGCGTAAGGTGCACCCGTGAGGCTGAACGACAGGACCCTTTTCACTCTCGCGGTCTTCGTCCTGGTCCTGGGCTTCCTGGTTCTGTCCCTGGACTACCAGCCGAGGGCCCGGCTGGTGCCGCTCATCATCGCCGTCCCCACGCTGCTGCTCACCCTGCTCCAGCTTCTGATCGACATGGTTCCCGCGGTCGCCCGCCGCTTCAGCTTCCTGCAGGAATACGACCTCTTCGGCATCGATACCGGCCGCGCCGCCGAACCCTCCGAGGAGACCGGCTCCTCCAGCGCCGTCTACCGCCGCGAACTCAACTTCGCCGCCTGGCTGCTGCTGCTGATTGCGCTGATCTACTTCCTGGGCTACCTCGTGGCCATCCCCCTGTTCCTCATCCTGTTCCTGCGCCTCCGCTCCTCCGAGAGCTGGCTCATGACCCTCTCCATCACCGCGGTCACCTGGGCGTTCGTCTACGTCGTCTTCATCGTCGTCATGGGCGCGCCCCTGCACGAGGGGGTGGTGTGGAAGGCGGTGGGGCTGTAAGCGGGCTTCCGATCAGCGGGGCCGAACGCCCAGCCCACGCCGTCGTAGGCGGCGTTCGGAGGTGTCGGTGGTCATGAGTCAGAAGCGGAGAGGAGAGGTTCGACCCAGCCCTTTTTCGCCAGGACATCGGCAGCCAAGCCGATCTGGCGAGCCGAGAATTGCTTTTTGCGATCATTCCAGCCATAGACGCGCGAGATCAGGTCGTCCAGATTGCTGGCAGATTCCTGTGTGATGACCCAATGCACAGTCGACAGAAGCTCGAGGCCAAAAGATGACTCGAAGCCTGCGACCAGATCGGCTACGCGGTCGAATCGGGTGCGCGTGTCGGGATGTTTCTCCAGGAATGCGTCGGCGTCGGCGACTGCGCCCGGCACCAGTTCAATCTGCTTTTCAGGCTGGTCGCCCCCGTCCCGATAACCCGAGATGAAATATCCCTCAACCTCACGAAGCACATGGGTCAGATTCTCCGCGTAAGGACCGTAGAGACCCTTTACCACCCGGAGCTTGTCCATAGCGGGTTCTCCACTGATCTTCATGAAATACATCAACTTATGGACTTCGAGCAGGGTCACGGACGGGTCGAGAAGACCCCCAAGATAGCGGTCCATCAGCCCCACAAGCGCCGCGCGACCGGGCGTCATCTCAGGCGCCGACCGGTGCTTGGGCATCTGTTGAGTCTTCGGCGCCTCGCCGGGTTCGAATACCACGATGCGCAAGTCTTCGAAATCTCTTAACGCTTCTTCGATCCTGGAGCGCACATTGCCCCAGTTCAGTCCACCCAGGCCGCTGCCAAGTGGAGGAATGGCAATGGAGTGGATGCCATTCTCACGGATCACCTCCCGTAGCGCCTTCAGCCCTGCGTCGATGTCTTCCATCCGGCTCTTTCCGCGCCAGTGGCGCTTGGTCGGGAAATTGATGATGTAGCGCGGGTTGGTCAGTTGGCCGGTCTGGAACACGAACATACGGCCCGGTTCTACCTCGTGACGCTTACAGGCATCGGCGTAGGCCTTGAAATTCTCAGGGAAGGCATTCTTGAACTGGAGCGCGATCCCACGCCCCATCACCCCCACGCAGTTCACCGTGTTCACCAAGGCGTCCGCGTCTTCAGCGAGAATGTCGCCCGTCTTGAATTCGAGCATCTTTACCTTCCGCCCGTCAGTAGTACCATCCCGGCATTATCGCAAGATGCGGCTGGACGAACTCGATTGGGCGGCCATCAACGCTCAATATTGGCAAAACTGCAAGGAACCGAAACAGGCGGAATTCCTATTGGAGCGCTCGTTTCCTTGGGAGTTGGTCAGGCGCGTCGGCGTCAGCTCGCAACGCTTCTATACAGAAGTCCGGGCGGCGTTGGCGGCTGGAAAACACCAGTTGCGCCAAGTCCGCACGGTCCTCGAAGTAATACGCTCCTGCGTTCGACAGCGTGAACGCCCAGCGACGCTTGTTGGAGTCAGCCCAGTGAACAGCGTCCTGCAAGTCGGCTTCGAGATGTAATATGGGACCTTGCCCACCACGATAGGAAAGCTCGTCACGGCTTGCACGGTGGATCACGTAGAGCATGACCGAACGCGGGCAGAAGTAGAAGGGCACACACTGCCCCACGTAGAGGCCCGGATGGCTGTCGAGCGAGAGTTCAGTCAACCGCCTCTGCTTGATGCTGCTCATTCCGATCGCCGTGCCTACGTCGGCTTGGGCCTCGGTTCGTCGCGTCATCTCTTCATCGCACCAGAGGTAGCCGTCTGTGATTATCGACGGCAGCCGATCGACATGCGCGATGTGGTAGATATTGGGCGAAACGGGGGGCGGCACGGCCTACGTCGAGACGAGCTTCCAGCTCCCGTCGGGCTGGCGGCAGGCGGTGCCGTAGGCTTCCTCGGTACGGCCGCCGATCGTAACGGTCTGCTGGAACTCACGGCAGTAGGTTCCGTCCGGCTTCTTGTAAGTTTTCTTCGGCGTGATCGTGCCCTGGTTGCCGGAATCGGGGTTTTTCCAGGTGCTGGTGGTGCCGGTTTTTGCCGTTTCCAGCGATTGCTGGTTGGTGCGCTGCATGGCCAGACGGTCGGCGCGATCCAGGGACTTGCCGATCTCGTTGCCGATGGCCGCGCCGAGGAGCGTGCCGATGCCCGTGGCGACGAGTTTTCCGCGCCCCTTGCCTACTTGCGCACCGGCGACCCCGCCGCCGATGGCGCCCAGCAACGTTCCAACGGCTTCCTTCTTCCCGGGGTTGGCAGAGCAGCCGGCAAGGGCCAGCGTCAAGGCAACGAGGCCCACAAGGGCCATTCTGAGTGCGTGCATGGCGTCTCCTCATTCGTTGTTGGACTTACAGTCGGGGTCACAACCCCTAGTTTTCCAGAACCCCTTGGCCAGAGTCAAGAGCCATCGCGCAGGTCGGGCTCCCGGCAGCCGCACCACGCCGGTCCGAAGCTACTTGAACAGGTCCAACTGGCTGTTCTGCTCCCGTGTCCTCGGTCCGGCGGGGCGCGCACGGCTTCGTTCCAGGAGCCGCTGCTCGATGTCGGCGAGGAAAGGAGAAGCAGGCAGCTCGCGGACCTTTCCGCGCCAGAGCCGCTTGCGGGCGCGGCACAGGTAGAGCTTGCTCATGGCGCGGGTGACGCCGACGTAGAACAGGCGCCGCTCTTCGGCGAGGTCGTCCGGATCCGCCTTGCCCCACGTCAGGGGGAGCACGCCGTCCTCGCATCCCACGATGAAGACGACGGGGAATTCGAGCCCCTTGGCGGCGTGGAGGGTCAGCAACGAGATCCGGTCGGCGCGCGGGTCCCAGGTGTCCACCTGGCTGCCCAGGGCCAGTTCGGAAAGGAAGCGCTCCAGGTCGTCGCCGCAGGCGTCGGCCAGCGGTTTCAGCAGCTCGCAGGCTTCCGGCGGTTCGCCGTCCATGCCGGCGGCTTCGAGGCGCCTGCGCACCGAGCCGGTGTCCGGGGCGCGGCCCAATGCCTCCACCAGTGCGGCGACGCCGGGATGATCCAGCAGCGGGTTGTGGGAGCGCTGCTGGCAGGGCATGCCGGAGCGCTGGAGCGCCTCCACCAGTGCCGCGGCCTGGGCCTCGGTGCGGTAGAGTACTGCAAAATCGGAGAACGAGAGATCGTGGCCCAGGGCCTCGGTCGATCGGCCGCTGTCGATGGAGAAGAAGCTGTGGCCGCCCAGCGCCTGCTCCAGGGACTGCACGATGAACTCGGCCTCGGCCTTCTCGCTCGGGGCTTCGTGCAGGGTGACGCGGTCGGGGTCGTCGTCGAGCACCGGGATGGAAGGTCCGGCCGAGGCCGCTACGGCCATGACCTGCGAGGAGAGGGTGACGATGTTGGAGTTGGAGCGATAGTTGCGGCTGAGCCGCACCACATGGGCGCCCGGAAAGTGTTCGGTAAACTCGGAGAAGAACCGGCGGTCTGCGCCCCGGAAGCCGTAGATGGCTTGGTCGGGGTCGCCGATGGCGCAGATGTTCCCGTCGGGAGGGACGATCTGCCTGATCAACCGGACCTGCTGCTCGTCCACGTCCTGGTACTCGTCGATGCAGACCCACGGATACCGTTGCCGCACCTGTTCGCGGACTCCGGGGTCGCGTTCCAGGGCATCCGCAGCCCGGATGACCAGGTCGTCGAAGTCGCACCAGTTGCGTGTTTCCATCTCGTGCCGGTAGGCCTCCCACGCCTGCGCGAGCTTCTCGTCCGCGGACGGCGCGCCGGTCCGCTTGCCCTGGGAGATGGCCGACTGGCGCGCGCGGGCCTGCCGCTCGGAGATCCCCAGCGCGTCCCGCAGCAGCCGAAGCCGCTCGGCCTCCGAGGCAACCCGGAAACCCCGTTGCAACCCCGCGGCGTTCCAGTGCTCCCGGAGGATGTCCAAGCCTAGGGAATGGAAGGTGTGCAGCGGGATGTCGGCCCATGCGTCCGGCAGGAGCTCACGCAGACGGCTCCGCATCTCGTCCGCGGCCCGGCGGGTGAAGGTGACGGCAAGACAGCCGGACGGGGACGCGCCGTGGTTCGTGACGAGGTGGGCGATGCGGCGGGTCAGGGTCCGGGTCTTCCCCGATCCGGGACCGGCTACGATCAGCAAGGGTCCGTCGACGATCTCCGCCGCGCGTCGCTGATCCGCGTCCAGGCCGGCCAGGAGATCGCGGCCGCCGGGGGACAGGTCGGCGGGGAGCGACAGTTGTCCCGGTGAGCCGCCGTCCCGGCGCTCATCAGCCGGGTGGGGTGCGGGTGCGGAACCGGGATCGAGCGGCTCCCGGCGCGCAATCGCGGGATCGTCCGCCGCCGGTTCATGCGCCCGAGCGGCCCGTTCCGGCGCTTCGACTCCGGGACGGGGGATCTCCTGGCCGGAATCCATCCCACTCGGAGCGGCCTGAGCCGTCGCCGATCCCGCGGTCTCCTCCCCGAACAGCGACGCCCCCCGGCTCCGCCGCTCCAGCTCGGCGTCCCGGAACAGGCGGATGGTGCCGTACACGCCGTCGTAGCCGGCCTCCCGGATCACTTCCCGCCGCCGCAGACGCGCCACCGCCTCGGCCACCAGCGACGGCGCGACCGGACCGATGTCTTCCAGCGGCACGCTGTTCAGGAGTTGCAGCTCCGGTCCGAGCCGCGCCAGCAGCCCTTCGTAGTCCTGCGCGACCCGCTTGCTCTTGGGGCCCACGCGGTGGATCTCACCCAGGATTTCCGGCAGCGGGATCAGCCCGCGGGTGTCCCCCGCGGTGTCCGGCGGCGCCTCGTCGTGAGCCCGGTCGGCCAGGTCCTCCACCCGGTGCATCACCCCCACGGTCAGCGGCTTGCCGCAGGCCGGGCAGCGGCCGTCGAGCCCGCGGGTCTCGTCCGGCTCCAGGCGGACGTTGCAGTTGCGGTGGCCGTCGAGATGGTACTTGCCCTCTTCCGGAAAGAACTCCAGGGTGCCGCCATAGCCCTCGCCCGTCTCCAGCGCCCGGCGCAACGCAAAGTAGTCCATCTCGGTGTGGAAGACGCACACCTCCCGCCCCAGCTTCTCGGGCGAGTGGGCGTCGGAGTTGGACATGAGCCGGAAGCGGTCCAGGGACGACACCCGCCAGTTCATGGGCGGGTCGGACGAGAGCCCCGTCTCCACCGCGAAGATGTGCGGCGCCAAGTCCCCGTAGCAGTCGTCCACGGCGTCGAAGCCGGACTTGGAGCCCAGCGCGGCGAACCACGGGGTCCACACGTGCGCCGGCACCAGGTACGAGCCCGGACCCGACTCCAGCGTCATCTCCAGCAGGTGCCGGGAGTCCAGCCCCAGGATCGGCCGCCCGTCCGAGTGCAGGTTGCCGATGCGGGAGAGGGCGGCCACCAGCCGGTCGGCCGAGTCGAAGTCCGGACAGTAGACCAGGTGGTGTATCTTCCGGGTCTTGTCGCCCTTCTTGTAGATGGTGGAGATCTCCACCGACAGCATGAACCGCACCGCGGCGAGGCCGCCGGCGCAGGCCGGCGGAAGCTGCCGCTCGACCGCCCGCTCCAGGTCGGCGCGCAACCGGAACAGCCCGGGCTCCGCCGGCACGAGCTGCTCCTTCAACTCGGCCCGCCACGCCGGATGGGTGAAGTCGCCGGTGCCCACCACGCCGATGCCCTTCTTGCGAGCCCAGACGGCCAAGTGCTCCAGGTCCAGGTTCCGGCTGGTGGCGCGGGAGAACCGGGAGTGGACGTGCAGGTCGGCGTAGAAGGTCATGGGGGGCTAAGGGGTGTCCGGTTGTTGACGCTGCGCCCACGCCCGCCTGATCGGCGCCACCAGCGGAAGGCCCAGGGCCGCGAGGATGAGCAGGGTCAGCACCAGCGATATGGGGCGGGTGACGAAGATCAGGAACCCCGTGTCCGATATCAGCAGCGTCTGGAACAGCGACACCTCGGCGATCTCTCCCAGCACGTAGGCGAGGATGAAGGTGATGAAGGAGTAGCTGTACTTCTTCATGCCGTAGCCGATGAACCCGAACACCAGCACGGCGAACGCGTCCAGCAGATTGTTCCGCAGCACGAAGGCGCCGACGAAGCTGATGACCAGCACGATGGGGATGATCAGCGTGACCCGGATGCGCGTGATCTTGACGAGCTGGTTGGCGAACAGGAGCCCCAGGATGGAGGTCCACACGTTGGCGGCGATCAGCGCCAGCACCAGGGTGAAGACCGTGGCCTGGTGCGTGGTCAGCAGCTCCTTGCCCGGGTTCAATCCGAGCAGCAGCAGCCCCACCAGCAGGATGGCGTGGGGCGCGCTCCCGGGGATGCCGAAGGCCACCGTGGGCAGCAGCGCGCCGCCGTCCTTGGCGTCGTTGGAAGCCTCCGGCGCGAGCACGCCCTCGGGTGCGCCGCGGCCGAAGTTGGCGCGGTTCCTGGAGGTCGCCTGCGCCTGGGCATAGGCCAGAAAGGCTGCGACGTTGGCGCCGACGCCGGGGATGATGCCCACCACGCAGCCGATGACCGCGCTCCGGACCAGCAGGAAGAAGTTGGCGAGCACGAATCGGACACCGTCCAGCACGTCCCTCAGCGTGGGCCGCACCACGTCGGTGTCCTGGACCAGCTCCTCTCCCTTCACCGCGAGGAAGAACATCTCGGAAACGGCGAAGATGCCGATGGCGATGACGCCCGTGTGGACCCCGTCCCAGAGATAGTCCAGGTCGAACGCGTACCTCACGTCCCCGGTGATGGGAGAATATCCGATGAAGGCCACCAGGAATCCCAACCCCGCGGAGATGAGCCCCTTGACCGGCTCCTTCTGAGTCAGCGACGCGATCATGCTGATGCCCAGCAGCGCCATGAGAAAGAACTCCGGGGGGCCGAAGGAAAAGACGATGGAGCGCACCACCGGGAGCAGCACCAGAAAGATCACGTAGCCGAACACCGACCCCAGGGCAGACGCCGTGGCGGAGATGGCCAGGGCATATCCGGCGCGTCCCTGCCGGGCCAGCGGGTGGCCGTCGAAGACCGTGGCGATGTTGGCGACGGTGCCGGGCACGTTGAGCAGGATGGCGGAGATGGAGCCGCCGAAGGTGATGCCGCCGATGGAAGCGGCGAAGACCATCATGGCCAGTTGCGTCTCCATCGCCATGATGATGGGCAGCGCCAGGGTCAGGATGACGATGCCGCCCAGGCCGGGCAGGGCGCCGAACAGCATGCTCACCGTGACGCCGAGAAGCACCACCAGAACGTTCGGGAACCCGAAAACGTTCAGCAGCGCTTCACCGATGGCCTCAATCACGGAGCATCTCTTCCGGCGCGTTGCCCGCGAGGCTGCGAACCTACTTCTTCTGCTGCGCCTTGTAGAGCGCGATCAGGTTCGCGTAGTCCTTGATCAGGTTGTTGACGAGCATGGCCGTCTCTTTCCCGGTGGCGGGCGAGTGGATGACCTGGGCCTTGCTCTCCAACTCCGCCTTGGACTCCGAGATGACCTGGTGCATGGCGTTGCTCAGCACGTCCGCCACGGCCTGCGGCACCTTGGGGGGCGCGGCCGTGAGAATGTACAGGATGCCGCCCGCCATGAGGTCCTTGCGTCCCAGGGCTTCGGCCGAAGGCACGTCCGGGAAGAACGGGTCCTTGTCCTTCTCCGAGGAGAGCTGCACCAGGCCTCGGACCTCGCCGGACTTGATGAAGGTGATCACCCCGCCGGTGGTCTTGATGGTGGTGTCCACGTCGCCGCGCGCCACCGCCACCACCAGCGAGCGTCCGCTCTTGTACCCGGTGACGTCCTTCACCTTGATGCCGGTCTTGTCGATGAGGTTGGCCAGCACGAAGGATCCGGCCGACGCCGCGCCCGCGGAGGAGAACTTCAGGGGCCGCTTCTTTCCTTCCGCGATGAGGTCGTCAAGCGACTTGATGGGGGAGTCCCCCTTGACGAACAGGAAACGGGGAGCGGTGGTAATCTTGGCCAGGTAGGTGAACTTGGACAGGTCGAAGCCCACGTCCCGTGTCGCCGACTGCGCCAGTCCGCCCGCCGGCAGCATGCTGCCGATGACGCTCCCGTCCGCCGGCGAGCCGTAGAGCCGCTTCGTCCCCACGGTGCCGCCGGCCCCCGGCAGGCTCACCACCTTGACTTCCTTGACGCCGTTGCCTTCGAGCGTCTTCTGAAGCTTCGGAGCCAGCAGCAGCGCCGACGTCCCGGTGCCGCCCCCAAGCCCGAAGGGAACGATCCAGGTGATCTTGCCCGGCAGCTTCTGGGCGCCGGCGTTGGAGCCCACGATCAGGCACAGGAGCATCGCCGCCGAAGCCGCGGCCGACATCGCAAAGGACCTTCGCAAACTCGTTCTTCTCTGCATGGTTCACCTCCGTGGTAGACTTGCTGGCACTCCAGCCGGGGTTATCACAGGAGCGCCGTTCTTTGCAAAATCCCCGGCTCTACTTGGTTACGTTGCGGTAGTAGACCAGGTCGAAGTTCGAACCGGAGACGAAGCCCGCGACGTTCGTGCGGCGCGCGACCTGTTCGTTCTGCTGGAACAGGATCACGTACGGTCCTTCGACTTGAAGGCGCTTCTGGAGGTCCACGTAGAGTTGCGCGCGCCTCTCCGGGTCCCGCTCGTCGCGCGCCGCCACCGCCATTGCGTTGATGTCGTCGCGCGCCCACGCGTTGCGCCACGCGACCACGCCGGCGAGATTGGCCTCGACCCGATTGTCCGGGTTGTGCGCAAAGGCCCCCGCGTTGGAATGCGGGTCCACGTAGTCCGGCGACCACGGCGCCAGGATCAGCTCATGCCCGCGCGTGCGGTACTTCGGCCAGAGCGTCCTGCCCTCCTGTGTCACGATTCGAGCCTTGATGCCCACCTGGGCGAAAGTGGCCTGCAGCGACCGGGCGATCTCCGGGAACGGCGGGTTGGTGAGCGTGTCGATGCGCACCTCGAAACCGCCGGCATGGCCCGCGGCCGCGAGCAGCGACTTCGCCTTGGCCAGGTCGAGCCGGTATGGCGTCCCGGTGTGGGCCGCCCACAGGCCACGCGGCCAGAACGCCTGGTGCACCACGAACTGGCCGGCGAGGAACGAATCCGCCATGCCGTGGTAGTCCGCCGCGTGACGCAACGCCTGCACGACCCGGGTCTTGCCGAGGACGGGATGTGACGCGTTGGCCGCGAGGTAGATGATGGTGCCCTTGGGATGGCCGTCGACGGCGAGGTCCGCGCGGCCCTCGATCTCCCGGACTAGTTCGGGCGTGAGGTTGCGCGCCATGTCGACGTCGCCGTTCTCGAGCAGCCGCCGCTGCGCGGCCGGCTCCGGCACGTGGCGCAGGATGACGCGGTTCACCCCGGGCGCGCCGTGGCGGTAGCCGGGATTGGCGTCCAGGACCACGGTCTCGCCGGCCTTCCAGCGGTACAGCCTGAACGGGCCGGAGCCGGCGCTGTTGGCCCTGAGCCACCCGTTGCCGAGGTCGCCGTCTTTCTCGTGGGCGAGCACGAGTTCCTTGTCGACCACCGAGGCGATGCCGGCGGAGAGCGTGTTCAGCACCAGCACCGGGGAGAACCCCTCGACGACGGTGATGCGGACGTGCCGGCCGTCCACCACTTCGATCAGTTCCTCCACGTTGTCGTCGTTCCAGCCGAGCTGGGTGAAGATGAAGGCAGGCGTCTTGGCCAGCTTCACGGCGCGCTCGATGGAGAATTCGACGTCCTCCGGGCGCACCGGATTGCCGGAATGGAAGCGCAGGCCGTCTCGTATCCGGAAGGTGATGGTCTTGCCGTCGCCGCTCACCTCGTGGCTCTCGGTCACGCCGCCGGCAAGCTGGCGCATGTCTTCCGGCTCAAACATCATGATCCGGTCGTAGATGTTGGCGATGATCTCGCCGGTGGAGATCTCGAACGATTCGGCGGGATCCAGGGTGATGAGGTCGCCCAGGTCCCTGGCCATGACCAGCGTGTCCCGCAGCGTCTCCGCCTGGACCGGCGCGGCGAAGGCCAGGACGATGAAGAGCGCTCCGGCCAGCGAGCTGATGATTCGGTGCATGGATGGGTTTCCCTTACGGAGTTCGCAACTGTCTCACAAATTGGGGGGACTCGACGCGAACGTCGAGCAGTCGAGCTGGATGTCCCAGAGGGGCCGCTGGTCGTCGCGGGTGGGGCAGAAGACGTCGACCTGCAGCAGCGTGGCACAACCGGGACAGACATAGCCCAGCAGCACGCCGCGATAGGGCTCGCCGGAGGGGACGCGCTGGCCGGCCACTTCTTCCAGGTCCATGGTGATCTCGACGGCGCCGCGCTTGTAGTTCTCCCCGCCGTCGCAGAACACGCGGGCGCACTTGCGGCAGCACACCACGAGGCGGCCTCCGGCCCTGACCAGATCGAGGTACTCGTGCACGTGCAGAATGACCTCCGCGCCGGTTGCGCGGGCGCCGGCCGCGACGGCCGGAGCGCCTGGGTCGATTGCGGAAATCGAGGCACCGGCGAGGCCCTTGGCGCTGCCGTCACCGGCGTCGCCGGCGGGACGGGACCCCCGGGCCAGCCGCTCGGCCCGCAGTTCCTCCCGCCGCTCCGCGGTGGCGGCGGCGTCCACCCGGCCGTCGCCGTCGAGCCTGACGCCGTAGATCCGGTCGGCTACGTCGGCGCTGGTACGGCCGGTGCGGACGTCACGCTCCACCTGCGCGGGGTCCCGCTCCAGCGGGTCGCCGAACCCGCCGCCGCTCTGGGTGACGTCGGTGACGAAGGTCATCTCGGGGATCGGCACCCGCGGCCGGAAGCCCTCGGGCAGGTCCAGCCGGCACCAGTCCAGGCCCTGCAGCTCGTCGGCGCCCGTGGGGTAGGCGCCCTCGCGCAGGCGCTCCAGCAGGCCCTCGGTGCGGTAAAGCGCCCGGTTGCCGCCGAAGCCCGCGGGATAGCCGCCGAACAGCCCGAAGCCGTTGGGCACCGCGCCGTAGGGGCGGTAGTTGGCGGAAACGTCGGCGGAGCCGTAGACGAACAGCAGCCGCTCGCTGCCGTAGCCGCCGCGATGCTTGCCGAAGCCCGAGCCGTCCTTCACGTGCCTGCGCGCCAGGTAGATGAACGGGTACTGCATCTCGATGCGCTCGATGTCGGAGATGCCGCCGGACGGGATGTTCATGTGGCCGCCGGTGTTCACGCCGTCCCGGTCCGGGGTGGCGCCGAGGCCGCCGCCGTGCACGTCGTAGAGCCCCTGGGCGTTGGCCAGCCCCTCCCGGTTGTGGCCGCCGTACATGAAGCCCGGGCCGCCCGAGTACCAGGCGCCGAACCAGCCGGCGTTTACGTCGTCCTTCCGTCCGGCGGCATAGAGCATCTTGGCCAGGCACTCGCTGACCGCGGCCACGAACATGCCGCCGATCATGGGCGCCAAGCCGCAGGCCGCGGGGAAGGTGCAGTTCAGCACCGAGCCTTCGGGCACCCTCATGCGGATGGGCGCCAGCTTGCCGTCGTTCCACGGGACGTCCCAGAAGAGCTGGTTGGTGAGCGCGATGTTCAGGTGCGCCACCGTGCTCGGCAGGGTCGAGTTGGTGTCCCCGGAGGTCTGGGGGCTGGTGCCGTCGAGGTCGATGTCCAGGGAGTCACCCTTCTTGGTGACGGCGCAGATGACGGCGATGATGTCGGCGTCGGACTGGTCGGCCTCGCGCGCGGAGTAGTAGACCCGCGAGCGCCAGACGCCGTCGGGCAGCGAGCGCAGCTTGGCGCGCGCCATCTCCTCGGCGTCCGCCAGCGTCTTCTCCCCCGCCGCCTCGATGAACTCCAGGCCGAACTTCTCCACCAGACTCAGGTAGCGGGAAGCGCACACGTTGTTGCCCGCGATCATGGCCTTGATGTCAAGCCCCACGTACTGCGGGTCCCGGCACTGCTCGGTGAGGGTGCGGAACACGTCCTCGCGGAACTCGCCCCGCTCCACCACCTTGACCCCCAGGATACGGATGCCCTCGTGGAAGATCTCCAGGGCCGCGCCCCGCAGCACCCCGCCGGTGTCCGCGGTGTGGGTGCTGGTGGCGATCCAGGCGATCAGGCGCCCGTCCAGGAAGATGGGCTTGATCACCATCATGTCGTAGGTGTGGGAGCCGGCCACGTAGGGGTCGTTGAAGAAGAGCTGGTCGCCGTCGTGGAACCCCGGCGACTCGCCGTACCACTCGATGAGGTACTTGATGGCGTCCGAGGTGGCGGCGGCGAACCGCAGGTGGCCGGAGCAGGCCAGCACCATCTTGCCCTCGGCGTCGTAGAACGAGCTCATGACCTCGCCGCCCTGGGCCACGATGGGCGAGGCGGTGACGCGCTGGAGGGTGGAGCGCCCCTCCTCGCCCACCGCCCACAGGCGGTGCAGAAACATCTCGTAGCGGATGGGATCGACGTCCATGGTCAATGTCCGGGGTCAATCATATGATATGGACAGCACATCATATGGTCTCCGCCACATAGTAGTCGCCGACGCTGGGCTGGGTCTGCCAGGGGTCGATGGTCTGGCGGAACTTCACGTGGGTCGGCGTGCCGCGCCAGCGTTCGTGGTGCTCGCGGGTCGGCCAGTGGAGCAGGACCATGACTCTGGAGGGATCGTCGTCGCTGCACATGATCAGCCCGCCGTGGCATCCCGCTTCCTTGCTGGACTGGATGGCTTCCTTGTATGCCTGCACGTACTCGCTGCGCCTGTCGGGGTCCACCGTCTGCATCCTCACTTCGTAGATCATGCTGTCGCCTCCTTCGATGTGTGTTGCCGGGGGTCCGCCGGAGGACGCCGGACGGCTCACCGCGCGTTGACTTTCGGACGCCGTGCAATGATATAAGGACGCGAGCCGTTTGTCTTGCGGAAAGGAGCCTTTTCCATGCGTATCGTCGATCTCAGCATGACCGTAGAGGAGTGCGACTCGGCTCCGTTCGCCCCCGACGAGACCTACTTCAGGATCAAGCCCATCATCGACTGGGAGGACAAGGGGTTCGTCTCCAACCTCGTGGAGCTGACCGTTCACGCGGGCACGCACATCGATTCGCCGCACCACTTCTTCCGCGACAAGCCGTCGGTGGAGCAGCTTCCGCTGGAGCCGCTGATAGGCACGGCGGTGGTCCTGGACCTGTCTTTCCGTTGCCAGCCCGGCGCGCGCATCACGCCGGAGGACATGGAACGGGCCGAGGCGGCGCTGGCCGAGCAGGGGGTGGCGATCGAGCCCGGCGGCATCCTGCTGCTGCGCACCGACTGGCCCAAGGGGCACCGGACCACCGATCCCTCCTGGTGGAACGACTCGCCGTTCCTCTCCCGGGAGGCGGCCCAGTGGGTCGTGGACAAGCAGCCCGCGGTCATCGGCTACGACTTCGCCCAGGAGGAGAAGGGCTCGGACTACCAGCACGCCGACGAGATCCTGGGCAGCGGCATGACCGTGCACCGCACGATCCTGCCCAAGGTGACCTGCCAGATCGAGAACCTCATCAACCTGGACCAGATCGGCCCCACCGCCAAAATCATCGCGCTCCCGGCCAAGTGGAAGACCGAGTCCGCCCCGGCCCGGGTGGTGGCGCTGCTGGACTGATGGCGCGCGGTCCGCGATGAAGGCCGTCCGGGTGCACGAGCTGGGCGGCCCGGAGGTGCTCCGCTACGAGGAGGTGGAGGACCCCGAGCCCGGGCCGGGCGAGGCGCTGGTGAAGGTCGCGGTCTGCGGCGTCAACTACCTGGACATCTACTACCGCTCGGGTTTCCACTGGGGCGGCCATCACCAGCGCCCGCTCCCGTACATCCCCGGCGCCGAGGGCGCCGGCACCGTGCTCGCCGTCGGGCCGGACGTGTACGAGATCCAGGTCGGCGACCGGGTCGCCTACGGCATCTCCAACGGATACGGCTCCTACGCCGAGTTGGCCGCGGTGCCGGAGCGTCACCTGGTGCGGGTGCCCGAGGCGGTGGACCTCCGATCCGCGGCCGCCGCCATGCTCCAAGGCATGACCGCGCACTACCTCTCCCGCGACACCTATACGGTAGGCGTCGGGGACACGGTGCTCGTCCACGCCGCCGCCGGCGGCACCGGACTGCTGCTGATCCAGATGGCCAAGATGCGCGGCGCGCGCGTGTTCGGCACCGTGTCGACCACCGAGAAAGCGCGCATCGCCGAGGAAGCCGGCGCCGATGCGGTCATCGACTACACCAGCCAGGACTTCGCCGCCGAGGCGCGCCGTCTCACCGGCGGCCGCGGCGTCAACGCCGTCTACGACTCGGTGGGAAAGAGCACCTTCGAGAAGAGCCTCGACGCCCTGGCGCCGCGCGGCCGCATGGTGATCTACGGCCAGTCCAGCGGCGCCGTGCCGCCCTTCGACACCGCCATCCTCAACGCCAAGGGCTCTCTCTCCCTCAGCCGCCCGAGCCTTACCCACCACACCACCGACCGAGCCGAGATCCTCGCCCGAGCCGGAGACGTACTCCGGTGGATCGAGGCCGGAAAGCTTGCCGTCCGCATCGGCGCCACGCTGCCGCTTTCCCGGGCCGCCGAGGCCCACCGCCTGCTGGCATCCCGAAACACCACCGGCAAGATCCTGCTGATTCCGTAAGCCCAACCCGGCGACGCTGCCCGGCGTGGACGTCGTTACGAATCCGGCTCCCGCCGGAAAAAGAACGCTCTGGGCTAAAGAACGGTACGGGAGTGCCGATTCATGACTATGAGGACAGTGCCCGTCCGTTGCGCTCGGAGACTGTCTTTGCATCGAGGTTGTGTTTTTGAATTATCGAACTACAATGGCTGGAGTTGGCCGGGATGGAGCCATGACTGTGATTGTTCTGGAAGTCTACGAGGCGCTGGTCGAAGCTGGAGCTTCCAAGGAGAAGGCCAAGGCGGCGGCAGCCGCGATCCCGCACGGTGATCGCCTCGCTACCAAGGAAGACATTTCCAGATTGGAGCAAGATGTTGCCAAACTGGAGCACGTGCTCAGGTCAGACATGTCCGACTTGGAGAATGCGACGAAGGCGAACATCGCAAGGCTGGAGTTATCCACAAAGGAGGCCATGGCAAGGCTGGAGTTGTCCACCAAGGAGGACATGGCAAGGTTGGAGAAATCCATGAGAGAAGACATCGCCAAGCTCGATAAGAGTGTCGCCGTGCTCAAGCTGGCGGTCTTCACTTTCCAACCGGCCATCGTCGCGCTGCTGGTGAAGCTGATCTTCTTCCCGTAGGTCGGAAGCATAGTGCGGCATTGCGCGGCAGGCCCGTCATGCGTCGGGGCTTACGAGTGCAGGTCCTGCGAGAACCATTCGGTGGGCAGCTCCCGTCCGAGGCCGCGCTCCCTGGCCAGCTCGTAAATCCGAGCTCCGGCGGCAGCGAACTGGAGCCCGAGGCCGACGTAGTTGAGCATGCAGGTTACCTCTGCCCCGCGTTCCCTGCCTGTTACCTTCCCAGCCATGATTTCTCCCAACTCCGGTTTCTTGCTCCAGTCGGCTTCGGTGTCCTCCAACTCCTCGCGCCGGTAGTCGCCCTGACCCGCTTCGGGGATACGTTCCTCCTCACCGGGCAGCGTCACCAGCCGGGCCGCTTCCCGGCTCGACACCACCAGCCGGTCGCAACGCAGCAGCGCGTCCACGGTCATCTCGCTGGAGCGGACGGTGGCGATGTGCATGCCGTCGCGGACCCACTCCGCCGGGAAAAAGGGTTTCAGGGCGTTGGTGGTGAGGAGCACGATGTCGGCTCCCTCCGCCGCGCGCTCGGGAAGGTCCACCGCGCTCACCTGGGCCTCCACCCGGCCGTCCATTTCACGAGCGAAGGTCCAGCGGTGCTCCTCCGTGGGGCTGTAGACCCGCACCTCGCGGATGGGCATGGCCGTGCACATGGACAGCAGTCCGGACCGGGCCTGCCAGCCGGAGCCGTAGAGTGCCAGGACCGACGATTCCGGGCGCGCCATGTACTTGGCGGACAAGGCGTTGGTGACGCCAACGCGGATGGCCTGGACCAGGCCGTCGGGAAAGATGGCCAGCAACTCGCCGGTGGCGGTACTGAACAGGAACACCAAGCCCACGTACTTGCTGCCCATGGCCAGCGGCACCTTGACCCGGCGCCGCTCGCCGTCCACCTCCGGCCAAGTGACGATGTCGGACGTCAGCCGGGCGGCAGTGACGCCGAACCGTGGCATCGCCCCGCCGGCGGACTTGAGGCCGTGGTAGCTGCCCTCCAGCGGCCCGGGCACCAGCAGGTCCTGGCGCGGCAGGTTCGCGGCGGCGCCGTTGCCCAGGTCGATGAACGCGGGCTCCAACACCCTGAAGCATTCCTCCAGGGTGAAGCAGCTCTCGATCTCCTCGTTGGTGAGGATCAGGGTCATGGTGCCAGCCTGCAGCCTGTCCAAGTAATCCAGTCGTAGCGGGTAGGGGCGACCGGCGGGTCGGTCCACTACACCGCGAGGACGCCCGGTCAGACTCGCATCAGGTCCTGGGCCACGACGACCTCGCCCGAGTAGTGCTCCGCTACCTCGGCCTTGAGCCGCTCCTCTTCCTTCTCGGACCACAAATGGGTGAGCACGAGCTTCCCGGCGTTGGCTTCGGCGGCGATCTTTCCTACCTGATGCGGCTTGGTATGGCGCACGCGGTTGGCCCACTCGGGGTGGATGAACTCCGGATGGCGGCCGGCGGGGGCGCCGTTCTGCTCCATCTCCGGCGAGAAGAGCACCTCGTGGATGAGCAGGTCGCAGTCCCTGGCCAGTTCCACCAGCGCCGGGCACGGCCGGGTGTCGCCGGAAAACACGATGGAACGGTCCCGGGTGTCCACGCGGAAGCCCAGGCTGCCGGGTATGTGCACCACCCGCACCGCGTCGAGTTTCCAGTCCGGCGTCTCCCACACCTGCCCCTCGTCGATCTCGCGGGTGGAGACCTCGAACTTCGAGTTGGTGCCGGTGGCCTTGCGGCCCTGGATGTCGATCTTGAAGGCTTCCAGGAGCCCTTCCACGAACGCCGTGGTCCCAGCCGGGCCGAACACTTCGACGCCCGTGCTGCGCCCCACCATCCAGCTCCCCAGCAGCAGGTCCGGAAGCCCGATGATGTGGTCGTAGTGGAGATGGCTGAGAAACACCTGCTCCACCTGCGCCGGGTCGATGCCCGCGCGGACGAGCTGCGTGAGCGCGCCGCGGCCGCAGTCGAGCAGGATGGGTTTCCCGTCGATGATGATGGCGATGCACGAACCCTGCCGGTTCGGGTTGGGCTCCGGGACTCCCGTCCCGATCATGATGACTTCGGTCATAAAATCCTCCCAATCGCGGGTCGGCGGCCAGTCTATCCCGCCGGTCGGCGGAGGTTCAAGGACCCGCTCCAACGGTCACGTGACCACGGGTTTCTTTGTGCCGGGAGAATGTGCTATCGCGGGTGACATGGACCATTCGAACAAGGACAAGGACAGCAAAGGGTCGGCAGTGGACACGCCCGGTCACGGCCCCCTCGAGATGGCGCCCGAGGCCATGCTCGAACTCGCGCGCAAGGCCGCGGAGATCCTGGTGGAGCGAATCAAGGGCCTGCCCGTGGACAACGCCTGGGACGGGGACTTCCAGCAGGCGCTCGACGCCACGCTCAAGGAGGACCCGCCGGAGGACGGCCGGCCGGGCGCGGAGGTCATCGACCGGGTCGCGCGCGAGGTGCTCCCGTTCGCCACGCGCCTGGATCACCCGCGTTGCTTCGCGTTCATCCCGTCGTCGCCGACGTGGCCGAGTGTGCTGGCCGACTTCATGGCCGCCGGCTACAACTTCAACCAATGCACCTGGCTGGTGGCGAGCGGTCCCAGCGAGATCGAGCTGGTGGTCATCGACTGGTTGAAGCGCTGGATCGGCTACCCGGACAGCGCCGGAGGGCTTCTGACCAGCGGGGGCTCGGCGGCCAGCGTGGACGCCTTCGTCGCGGCCAGGGAAGCCGCCGGCAACCCCGACGGCGCCACCGTGTACATGAGCGACCAGAGCCACAGCGCCCAGGTCCGCGCCGCGAGGATCACGGGCGTCAGGCGGGAGCACACGCGGCTGCTGCCGACGGACGAACGTTTCCGCCTCGACGTGGATGCGCTGGCTCGCGCCGTGGCCGAAGACCGCGCCGCCGGCCTCAATCCCGTCACGGTGTGCGCCAACGCCGGAGCCAGCAGCACGGGAGCCATCGATCCGCTCGAGGAAATCGCCGATTTCTGTGAGGCGGAGGGCATCTGGCTGCACGTAGACGGCGCCTACGGCGGCTTCGCGGTAGTGACGGAGCGGGGCAAGGAAATCCTGCGCGGCATCGAGCGCGCCGACTCGGTGAACCTGGACGGCCACAAGTGGTTTTTCCAGCCCTACGAGGTGGGCGGTCTGCTGGTGAAGGACGCCGCCACGCTCGAAAGGGCGTTCGAAGTGCACCACGATGTGCTCCAGGACACCATCTGGGGCGCCAACCATCCGAACTTTTCGGACCGCGGCCTGCAGCTCAGCCGCTCGGCCCGAGCGTTGAAGATATGGATGTCGGTGCAGACCTTCGGGATGGCCGCGTTCCGGCGGGCGGTGTCGCAGGGGATGGAGCTGGCGGCCCGGGCCGACGATTACGTGCGGGAGAGCCCGATGCTCGAGACGCTGAACCCGGCATCGCTGGGGATCGTGTGTTTCCGGGTGAACCCCGCCGGCCGGGACCTCGACGATGAGACACTGGAAAAGGTCAACCGCAACGTGCTCGCCCGCGTCTTCTGGGAGGACCGCGCGCTCATCTCATCGACGACGCTGGCCGGGAAGTTTTCCCTCCGGCTGTGCATCATCAACCACAACACCACCTGGAACGACGTCCGCGAGACCCTGGAGACCATCGAACGGTTCGGGGCCGAGGCGCTATAGTCAGCTCTTCTCGCCCCGGAATCCCCCGATCGCGGCCAGCACCCCGGCCAGACAGGCGCCGGCCACGTCCGTCCAGATGCCGTAGCTCACCCCTCCGGCCGGGAAGAACAAAAGCAGCCCGGCGGCCATGAAGAGCACCCGGTGGCCGACACCCAGAGGTCTGGCGAAATACCCCATGAATCCCGCGGACACGAGCCAGACGCCGATGACCGCGGTGGCCGCGGTGTGGATGATCGTCAGGGCCGAGCCCTCCATGAGAAGCTCGGGCGCCAGCACGAACAGGAACGGGACGTAGGCGGTCCAGCCGAAGTGCACCGCGGCAAAACCCGTGCGCAGGAAGTCGGACTCGGCGACGGTGGCCGCGGTGAAGGCCGCCACCGCCACCGGCGGGGTGATCAGCGACAGCATGCCGAAGTAGAGCGCGAACAGGTGCGCGGCCATGGGCGGGATGCCCACTTCCACCATGGACGGGGTCACCAGGGTCGCCAGCAGCAGGTAGACGCCGAGGGTGGGCATGCCCATGCCGAGGACGATGGAGATCAGCGCCGCCAGCAGCAGGATCAGGGGGGTCTGTCCCCCGGCCAGGTGGATGATGGCCTGGGTCAGCGCGAAGCCCAGGCCGGTGATGTTGAGGACGCCGATGATGACGCCGGCCATGCAGCTTATCATCAGCACCTGGACGCACAGGGCGCCGGTCTTGGCGAGGACGGTGAAGATGACCCACCAGCGCATCCGCTCGCCCTGGTAGCCGATGAACAGGCCGACGGGGACGAGGCTGCCGGCGGCCCACAGGGCCGAAGTCTCGGGCCTCAGGTTGAGGTAGAACAGGCACCAGATCACCACGGCGAACGGCACCACGTAAGGCCAGCCGGCGCGGAATACCGGCCAGCGGGGCGGGATGGCGCCTTCGTCCACGCGCGCGATGCCCTCCCGCGCGGCGAACAGGTCCGCCTGGATGAACAGCGCCACGTAGTAGAGGACCGCCGGGATCAGCGCCGCCAGCACCACCTCCTGGTAGGAGATCTGCAGGAACTCGGCCATGACGAAGGCGGCGGCGCCCATCATCGGCGGCATCAACTGGCCGCCGGTGGAGGCCACGGCCTCGATGGCGCCCGCGGTATGCGCGGGGTAGCCTCCCTTCTTCATCAGCGGGATGGTGATGACGCCGGTGGAGACCACGTTGGAGGTGGCGCTGCCCGAGATGGAGCCGAACAGCGACGAGGCGGTGACCGCGATCTTGGCGGAGCCGCCGCGGTAACGGCCCATGAGCGCAGTGGAGATGTCGGTGAAGAACCTCGATCCGCCGGACAGGTCGAGCAGGTTGCCGAAGTAGATGAACGAGATGACGATGGTGGTGGCCACGGTGAGGGGAATCCCCACCAGCGAGTTGGAGTCGAGACTCAGGTAGATCACCAGCCGGTCGAAATCCACGTCGCGTCCCTGGAACTGGCCGGGGATGAAGTGGCCCACCAAGCCCAGGGTGAAGAACGACAGCAGGAAGATGAACAGCACGGGGCCGGCGGAGCGGCGCACCCCCTCCGCCACCAGCGCGAGGATGATCGCGCCTCCTATCAGGGCGTCGCGCGGGCGCGCGTAGAGTTCCTCGAAGATCCGTTCGTAGTGCCAGCTCAGGTAGGCGCACACGACCAGGCCGGCCACCGCCGCTACCGCGTCGTACCAGGGCACGCGAAGGCGAGGGCCCGGTCCGGCCCCCTTGAGGAGGTAGAGGGTGCCGAGGGCGAGGCCGAGCAGGGCCAGCAGGCGCTGCTCGGCGAACACCACGATGCCGACGGCCCGGTAGAGGTCCGCGGCCTCGGCCAGGGCCGCGGCCGTCAGCAGTCCGCCCAGCAGGCGTCCGGCGATACGCACCGTCCAGGACGCGATCGGCGCCCGGACGGCGTCTCCGTCACCGCTGGCCATGGCGAGGATTCAGCACGTCGTCTTTCTACCCGGCTGGGAGCCCGTCCGAGTAGTCGCATTGCAGGGGCGACCCGCGGTCGCCCTAGAGCCCCTTCTCCTTGTAGAAGCGGGCGGCGCCGGGATGGTACGGGACGCCCAGGTCGACGTGCATCTTTGCGGGATTGAACTGCTTGAACATGCCGTGGGAGCCGATCAGCTTCTGCTTGTTGGCGTGCAGCGCCTTCACCACCTTGTAGACGACGTCGTCCGGCGTGCTCGCGCTCGCGTTGACGACGAAGGACGCCTGGAACACGTGGGTGGGCTTCGTGATGCCGGGGTAAAGCTTCTTGGGTTGAAGGGTCGCGATGCTCGCGGCCGGGACGATTTTCCGCATCGCCGCCAGCGCCTCGGGCGTGTTCTCCATGGACAGGACCCGGATGCCTCCGACGGCGGCGTGGGCCTGCCGGGTGATCCCCGAGGTCAGGGAGAAATAGGCCGCGTCGTTCTTCCCCTCCATGAAGTCGCGCACCCCGCGCACCCCGTTGGGCACCGGCACGCCGACTACGTCCTTGTAGCTCAGCCCCACGGTGTTGAGGACCGACAGCGAGTTGAGGCCGACGATCTTTTGCTTGGTGTACTTGCTGGGAAGCCGCTTGCCCTTGAGGTCGCTCAGCGTCTTGATGTCCGAGTCGTCGCGCACGTAGAAGCCGCCGTACAGCGGGAACAGCACGGCCACGAGCCGTATGTTTGCCTGCTTCCGGCCCTTGAACATCTCCTTGCCCAGCACGGCGAACGAGCTGGCGGCCACGTTGGAGATGGTGAAGTCCAGCTCGCCGTTGTTGGCCAGCGGCAGGGTCACCACCGGTCCGCCCTGGGGCACCACGCGCATGTTGACGCCGCCCGCCTCGATGGCCACCTTGGCGACTCCGGCCCCGGTGGCGTAAGCCAGCGAGCCCTGGGGGTTGGTGCCGATGCTGACGGTCTGCGCGTGAACGCCCTGGGCCATGAACACCAGGGCCAGCAACCCGATTACCAGCTTTGTCATTTTCTCCTCCTCTTTGTGACGCCCCGGATTCATGCCGTTCATGCCGCGAAGACATGCCGGGCGGAACATCGCTGACAGCGGAGTTCAACGAAAACCGGCACCATCATTGAAACAGTGCCCTTTGTCAACCCGGCGAGGCAACGGTTGCGGTCCGGCGGCTTGGCTTGTGAGCGCGGTTTCGTCTGTGATAGACGGGGGTTCCGGCACTGCCCCGGACCCTATCGCAAAAGGAGGCGGAAGATGGACGAGTCACGCTCGGCTGACAACTGGCGCATCGGCAAGGACAACACCGCGCTGATCGTGGTGGACATGCAGAACATGTGGGTGGACCCCAGGGGGTGCCGCTACCTGCCGTCGTCGGAGGACATCATCCCGAAGATCCAGGAACTCCTGACGGTGTGCCGCTCCTCGGACGTGCCGGTCATCTACCTCTACACCACCAAGCGCAAGGACCTGGCGGACGTGGGCGTGTTCGCCGACCTGAAGCCCGTGACCCACCACACCGACGATCCCTGGACCAACATCGAGGGGGCGCCCGGCGCTGAGTTCCTGGAGAGCGTGAAGCCCGAGGAGGACGAGATCACCATCAAGAAGTTCCGCTACAGCGGCTTCTACGGCACCAACCTGGAGAACGTGCTGCGGCGGCTGGGGCGGGACACCATCGCCATCACCGGCGTGGCCACCAACGTGTGCTGCGACAGCACCGCCCGGGACGGCGCCATGCGCGACTTCAAGGTTCTGTTCCTCTCCGACAGCAATGCCTGCTTCTCGGACGAGGAGCAGGCCGCGACCTTGCAGAACTTCGACAAGCACTTCGGCGTGGTGATGGATACGGCCACCTTCCTGGAGAAGCTGCAGCAGGCCTGACCTGGGGCAACACCGTTTCGGAGGAGACAGCACGTGGCCGAGGCTCTCAGACTCTACGCCGGCACCCAGGAGGGCATGGTGATCCTGCGCGGGGTGGGGGATATCTGGACCTCCATGCGCGGGTCGCGGGAGTACCAGAGCTTCTTCCCGGACCAGGTGGTGGACTCGGTGTGGGGGTGCCGCAATAACCCGGAGGTGGTCTACGCGGGCGTGACCCAGGACGGCCTCTACCGCACCCGCGACCAGGGGCGCCACTGGCAGCGGGTGCTGGAGGGCGACATCCGCTGGGTCACCGTGGATCCCATCGAGGACCGGGTGGTCTACGCCGGCACGGAGCCGGTGATGCTGTTTCGCAGCGAGGACGGCGGCGGCTCGTGGGAGGAGTTGGAAGGGCTCCGGGCGCTGCCTCCCGAGGTCCAGCACCACTGGTGGTTTCCCTACCCGCCGCACCACGGCCACGTGCGCCACATCTACATCGACCCCGACAACACCGACACCCTCTACCTCGCGCTGGAGCACGGCGGCATCGTGCGCAGCTTCGACCGGGGCGGGACCTGGGAGGACGTGAGCGAGGGCATCGAGTACCCGGACGTGCACATGATCGTCCGCTCGCCCGAGAACCCCGCCGCCTTCTTCACCGCCACCTCTCGCGGGTTCTTCCGGGGCGACCCGCCCGAGGCCGGGTGGCAGCGCGCCGAGCAGGGCATGGAGAGCGACTACTTCCACGACGTGGTGATGCTGCCGGGCGACCCGCCGGCGCTGTTCCTGGCGGGCGGACACGGCTCGCCCCAGTACTGGGACCGCCCCAGCGGCGCCGACGGCCGCATCTACCGGAGCGAGGACTCCGGCCGGACTTGGCGGCAGGTGGGCGCCGGCCTGCCGGTGACGCATCCGGGCATGTGCTGGCAACTGGCCCGCGATCCTTATGACGGCGACGCGATCATTGCGGCCTTCGGCGACGTGGCCCGCGGCCACACCGCCGGCCCGCCGGGGGAAGGAGACATCTACCGGACCCCCGACCGCGGCGACACCTGGGAGCGCATCGGACGCCAGAAGCGCGGCGCCCAGTTCCTGGGCCTGCCCGCCATCCGTGTGCTTTGGGCCGCCGCGGAGGGGTAGGGGGTCGTCCGCCATCGTCATTCCGGCGAAAGCCGGAATCCAGGACGGGTGGGGCGGAGGTTCACTCCCGTCTGCCCCTCCCCGCGCCTGGATTCCGGCTTTCGCCGGAATGACGGAGGAGGCCGGAACGACGATAGCGGGTTGTCGTTGACTGTTCCCGTACTGATGACGGTAGTACAGAATTCTCTATGAGTTACATTGGCGAGAATGCGGCACGGGTGGACGGGCCGGCGAAGGTCACCGGCGCCGCCCAGTACACCGGCGACCTGGAGTTTCCGGGGCTCGTCCATGTCAAGGCTCTGAGGAGCCCTCATCCGCACGCACGGCTGGTTTCCGTGGACGCAAGCGCCGCCGAGGCCCTTCCCGGCGTGGCGGCGGTGCTCACCCGTGCGGACCTTGCCCCGGACCACTCTCATTTCGGACCCGTGGTCAAGGACCAGCCCATCGTGGCGGTGGACCGTGTCCGTTACGCCGGTGAGGTGGTGGCCGCGGTGGCGGCCGAAGAGCCGGACATCGCCGAGGAAGCCCTCGACCTCATCCGCGTGGAGTATGAGCCGCTCGCCCCGGTGCTGGACCCGGTGGAGGCCATGTCCCCGGACGCGCCGGTGCTCCACGAGACCCGGGTGCAGTCCGAGAGCCGCCTGGACAAGGGCCACTACCACTACGAGGACCGGGCCAACGTGCTCACCTCCTACAGCGTCGGACGCGGCGACGTCGACGAGGGCTTCGCCGCCTCGGACCTGGTCTTCGAGGACACCTACACCACCCCCAAGATCCAGCACGGCCACATCGAACCCCACGTGGTCACCGCCTCCTGGGATGCGGCGGGCAAGCTCACGGTCCATTCCGCCACGCAGAACCCCTCGTCCATCCGCGTCCAGCTCGCCGAACTGTTCGAGCTGCCGCAGTCCATGGTGCGGGTGGTGGTGCCCTACGTCGGCGGCGGCTACGGCGGCAAGGTTCACCTTCGGCTGGAGCCCCTGGCCGCGGCCCTGGCCCGCAAGGCCGGACGGCCGGTGCAGTGGAAGCTCACGCGCGAGGAGGTCTTCCTCACCGGCCACTGCCACGCCGCGGCGGTGCGCATCAAGACCGGCGTCAAGCACGACGGCACGATCCTGGCCCGGCAGGTGGAGGCGGTCTACGACACCGGCGCCTACGCCCTCACCGGCCCTTCCACCTCGCGCAACGGCGGCGAGGTGTCCGGCGGACCCTACCGCATCCCGCACCAGCGCCTCACCTCCTGGTGCGTCTACACCAACACCCCGCCCACCGGGCCCTACCGGGGCTTCGGCGTGCCGCAAGTGTGCTGGGCCTACGAGGCGCAGATGGACGACATGGCGCGGCAACTCGGGCTGGACCCGCTGGAGATGCGCCTGCGGAACCTGGTCCACGACGGCGACGTCTTCGTCACCGGCGACACCCTGGAGGCGGTGGGGCTGGAGGACTGTCTCCGGGCCGCGGCCCAGGCGGTGGAGTGGCGCGGCGGAGCGGAGCAGGCGCCCCGGGCGGCCGGGCCGCTGGTGCGCGGCAAGGGCGTGGCGGTGATGATCAAGACCACCATGACGCCCTCCCATTCCTCCGCCGGCCTGCGGCTCAACGCCGACGGTTCCGCCACCCTCCTGTCCGGCAGCGTGGACATCGGCCAGGGAGTGCAGACGAGCCTGGCGCAGATGGTGAGCGAGGTGCTGGGAATCCCCCGGGAGCGGGTCTCCGTCACCCTGCCCGACACCGACGTGACCCCCTTCGACCAGTCCACCAGCTCCAGCCGCACGGTGTTCAGCATGGGCAACGCCGCGGTCGCCGCGGCCCGCCAGGTGGCGGACCAGCTCCTGGAGATCGGCGCCGGCGAGCTGGAGGCCGACCCCGGAGACCTGGAGTTGCGGGACGGCCACGTGCAGGTGGCCGGCGTCCCCGAGCGGCGCCTCGCCTTCGGCGACCTGTTCCGCGCCCGGTTCGGCGGTGCGGTGGGCAGCCTGTTCGGCAACGCCGGCTTCCAGAGCCGCGGCGGCGTCGATCCGGCCACCGGCAAGGGCAAGGCTTCCGCCTTCTTCTTCCTGTCCGCGTGTGCCGCCGAGGTGGAGGTGGACACCGACACCGGCAAGGTGCGGGTGGTGCGCCTCGCCACCGCGGTGGACGCCGGCAAGGCCATCAACCCGCGCCAGTGCCACCTGCAGAACGAGGGCTCCATGCTCATGTCCCTGGGCTCGTCGCTTTTCGAGGAGATGGTCTTCGACAACGGCCAGCCCATCAACTGCACCTTCCTGAGCTACCTGCCGCCGTCCATGCAGGACCACCCCGAGACCTTCACCTCTCTCCTGGTGGAGCATCCCCACCCGGACGGCCCCTTCGGCGCCAAGGGCATGGGCGAAGCCGCCCTCGGCCCGGTGGAGCCCGCCATCGGCAACGCCGTGGCCAACGCGCTGGGGGGCGCCAAGGTGAAGGATCTGCCGCTCCGGCCGGAGCGGGTGCTGGAGGTGCTGCGGGGGTCGAGGCCGCTCTAGTCGCCCACCGCCTTCAGGTGCTCGTCGAACCACGCCGCGGACAGGTCCAGCAGGTGGCTCAGGTGCGGCTCCTTGTAGATGTCGTGATGGTTGACCTCCGGAATCACGACGTAGTCCTTGGGCTCGGGTGAGTTTTCGTAGAGGTTCAACTGCTCGTCGAGCGGGGTGAGGGTGTCGAGCTCGGCGGAGACGTAGAGGGCCGGGCACCCGATCTCGTGGGCGACGGCCTCGGGCTTGTACTCGATGATGGCGTCGGCGCATTCCAGGGGCATTTCGACCTCGCCCCTCTCCGGATTGGCGGCCACGGTCTCCTTCCAGAACTCCCAGCCTTCCGGAGTCGTCTCCATGATGTGGTAGGGGTGCACGCGCCGGGACTGGCCGCTCAGCACCCGCCGGTTGCGGTCGTCGTCCAGTTCTTTCAGGAACGCCTGCCACTCCCATTCGCGGCGCAGGCAGCGGAGCCAGCGTTCGCCGTCGCCGACGCCCACGACGCTGACGATGCATCGGACCCGTTCATCCACGGCCGCGGCGTAGGCCGCATGGGCGCCGCCGAAGCTGGTGCCCCAGATGGCGAGGCGGTCCGGGTCCACTTCCGGGCGCACGCCAAGACAGGTGAGGCCGTTGCGGATGTCCTCGATCTGTTCCAGGGGGATCAGACGATGGCGCGGCCCTTCGCTCTCGCCGAAGCCGCGGTAGTCGAAACGGAGCGTCACGTACCCTTCGGCGGCCAGGCGCTCGGCCACCGCGGGCATCAGCGCCTCCTTGAGCCCGGCGTACCCCTGGCACAGGATGACGCCGGGATGGCGTTGCGACCGGTCGCGGGCGTCCGGGATGGTGACCACCGCGGACAGGCCGTAGCCGGGGCCGCTGAAATACCGGATATTCTCTTCCATGATACCTCCTGCCGTTGGGAGAGTGTGCCGACCGATCACGCGGGCCGCACGCGGACGGTTTCGCAACCCGCCCCTACACCGTACCGTCGCGCGGCGCAAGCCACCGGCGGTCCGTGGGTCACGGTCGGCCGCGCCCTAGCCAGCGTGTGGCGCCGACGTAGATGTGCTGGGTGCCCATGTTCACCACTACCACGCGGGCCAGGTGGAAGGCGATGACCGCGGGGACGCCGATGCCCAGGGCCTGGGCGGTGATGGACATCTCCGCCATGCCTCCGGGCGAGGTGGAGATGATCATGGTGGCGATCGGCAGCCCGAACGCCCAGGCCAGCGCCAGCCCCACCACCATCGAGGCGGCCAGGGCGAAGAGGGAGCTCAGCACCGCGAACGGGATGAACAGCTTGTAGCGGGCGAAGAAGGCCCGTTCATAGCGGGCCCCGAGCACGAGGCCGAACATGAGCTGGGCGAAATCCGTCATCCACTCCGGCACCGCCGAGAGCTGCACCTCGCTCACCGTGAAGGCCGCGCCGAAGAAGATCGGCATCAGCAGATAGCCGTTGTGCATGTGGAGGCGCTCGGAAATCTCGCCCAGCACGAACCCCGCCAGCAGCCAGGGCGCCAGCACGCCGAAGTCGAGGGGGATCTCGGGCCGGTAGTCGCCGGTCTCCAGCGGGATGCCGCCGTAGGTCAGGACGAAGGGGATGACCAGCACGAGGATGGAGACGCGCAGGCTGTGGGCCACCGCCACCGGCGCGATCTGCGCGCCGTATCGGTGGGCCAGGTTGGCCATGGCCATGGCGCCGCCCGGGATCGACGCGAAGAAGGTCGAGCGGGGCTCGACCCCGGAAACCCGGCTCAGGATGACGGCCGCCAGCGTCGCGATCACGAAGGTAGACAGGGTCGCCAGCACGACTACCGCCCAGTTGGCGGCCAGCGCCGTTACCACCGGCGGGGTGAAGTAGAGGGACAGCGCCGAGCCGAGCAGGACCTGGCCCATCTGGCGCGCGTACGGCGGCGAATCCATGGAGACGCCCAGCAGGTTGAGCGCGGCGACGGCCACCATGGGCCCGATCATCCAGGGGATGGGCAGGTTGAGCCAGTCGCAGAAGTATCCCGCCGGGATGCCCACCACCAGGGCGGTGAGTATGGCGGGCGTGCGCTGGCGCAGATCGGAGACGCTCCGGCGCAGCGCCGCCAGCGCGCGGGCGCCCGGGCTCGTGGACGGCGGGCTCATGGGCGGCGGCCGGGGCGCCGGGAGGCGGCGCCCGTCATACGATGTTTCTTTCCCGGAAGGAGCGGATCTCGTCGGCGCTGTACCCCAGCGCGGTCAGGGTCTCCTCGTTGTGCTCGCCCAGCGTCGGCGGGCGGAGCTTCAGGGTGATGGGAGTGTCCAGCAGGTTGAGGCCGTTGCGCACCAGCTTGAACGGGCCGAACTCGGGATGGTCCACGTCCCACAGGGCGTCCAGGTGCCGGACCTGCGGGTCCTCGAAGACCTCGGCGAAGTTGTTGATGGGCGCGCACGGGACGTCGCGGGCGCGCAGCTCCGCGAGCCAGTGCTCGCGCGGCGCCGACTGCACCACCGCGCCGAAGGTCTCGGAGATGAAGTCGTAGTTCTTCGCCCGCGCCGGGCGGTCCTTGGTGCGTTCGTCGGTCTGGAAGTCCGGGCGCCCCATGACCTCGGTGACGCCGATCCAGAACTTGGGCGGATGGGACAGGTGGATGACGAAGGGCTTGCCGTCGCCCGCCACCAGGGCGTAGACGCCGGCGGTCTTGATGCGGCTGCGCATGCTCGGCACCTCGCCGCTGAAGAGGTACTGGGTCATGCTCAGCCCCAGGAAGCAGATGGTGGACTCCAGCAGCGAGGTCTCCACCTTCTGGCCGACGCCGGTGCGTTCCCGCGCCGCCAGCGCCGCCAGCACGCCGTAGCAGCCGAAGACGCCGCCGAGGTGGTCGGAGAAGGCCGCCCCCGGGCCGTGGGGCTTCTCGACGTCGGTAAGGACGCTCAAGAGACCGGACAGGGACTGGCCGATGGTGTCGTAGCCGGGCCGTTCCCGGTACGGGCCGTCCTGGCCGAAGGCGGAGATGGAGCAGTAGATGATGCGCGGGTTCAGCTCGCGCACCACGTCGTAGCCAATGCCCAGCCGGTCCACCACGCCGGGGCGCAGGTTCTCAACGATGACGTCCGCGTCCCCGGCCAGCTTGAGGAACACCTCCCGGCCCTCCGGCGCCTTCATGTCCAGGGTCACGCTCTTCTTGTTGCGGTTGAGCGCGCAGAAGCTCGGGCTGTAGTCCTTGGGCTCCTTGTCCCAGGTGCGGAACGGGTCCCCCTTGCCGGGGGTCTCGATCTTGTACACGTCCGCGCCCAGGTCGGCCAGCAGGAGCGAGGCGTAGGGGCCGGCTATGTAGTTGGTGACGTCGAGTATCTTGATGCCTTCGAGTGCTGCGGGCATGGACGGCGACCTTTCTGCCGGGGAGCGGGGCGCCGCCCGCGTTCCCCGGAGCGTGTTTCACTGGGGACGGGACCCGGACAGGATGCTAGCGGGTGCGGTTGTACTCGTAGTCCTCGCGCTCGGTGCCGCCGGCCCGGAGCTCCGGCTTGAGCGGCGGCCGGGTGGTGTTCACCTGCGCGTGGACGTCGAGGGCGGCCTGGTCCACCCAGCGCTCGATGATCACCATCTTGTCCGGGTTCACCACGCTGCGGAACACCTCGAACTGCTCGCATCCCGGCTCCTTCATGACTTCCTCGCAACGCCCCCGATAGGCGTCGGCAAGCTCCGCGCCCTTCCCCTCGACGGCGTTGATGGTGACGATGAGTCGAAGCGACATTGCATTCCTCCCTGTGACCTGATGGAACTTTCCAGTGTGTACCAGATTGGGCGGTAGCCTGCGAGATATGCGGCGGGCGGAGGCGGGGCAGGTCCCGGTTCCCGTCGCGGCGGCTACTCCGACTCCCGGTACTCCCGCGCGAACGCGCACAGCCGTTCCACGCACAACTCGAACAGCTCGCCGCCCTTTTCGGCACTGGCGAGTTTCGGGTCGCCCATCACCCCGGAGGGCGACAGGTCCTCACGGGGCGTCTGGATGTAGCCTCCGACCCGGCGCACGAAGTCGGGCATCTGCGGGCCGAGGTGGGTTTCGAGGCTGCCCTGCGCGGCCAGATCCCCTCGCAGGTGCATGTTGATGGAGGTCTCCACCGCGCCGGCGTGGCCCACGCGCCCTCCGGGCATGTTCTCGTCCGGGAAAAGCCGGTCCATGTCTTTGACCACCAAGCCGAACCAGTTGAGCACCACCACGCGGATCCCTTCCTCGTCCTGAAGCGCCGACACCGCGGCTCGGGACAGCGCCACCTGGCCGCCGTGGCCGTTGAGCAGGGCGATGCGGGTGAACCCGTGGCGGTGCACCGACCGGACGATCTCGCGGATCAGCGCCGTCCAGGTGGCGGCGGTGAGGCTGATGCTGCCGGGAAAGTTCTTGTTGCTGGGCGTGAACCCGAACGGCACCGTGGGCCCCACCAGGATCTCCGGGTCCCGTTGCGCCGCCGCCCGGGCCATCTCCTGGGCGAAGAACGCGTCCGTGTCCAGCGGCAGGTGATGCCCATGCTGCTCGATGACGCCGATGGGGATGATCACCACGCACCCCTTCTCCGCGCACTCCTTGATCCGCGGCCAGCTCAACTCTTGCCAGATGGGCATCCTTGTTCCTCCGGGCTGATTCAGACGGGGACGATCTCCGAACGCGAGAACCCGTTCGTTTTCGACGTGATGAGGCGGATGATATCACCAGTTGAGGGTAGGGCGCCAATGTTTTGAGAGGGGGCGGAGTCAGATGTCCTTTCTGGGCTGAGGGCAGCGTTGGTTGACAAGAAGGTCTGTAGCTATCATATTGTAGTTACAATCGGGACCTGATCATTGCACTGGACATGGGACGAAGACAAGAGCCAAGCCAACAAGCGAAAGCACGGGCTCGGCTTCGATACCGCCAGGCTAGTGTTCGAAGATCCGTTGGCAGCCCACCGGCCGGATCCGAATTCAGACGACGAACGCTGGCACACCATCGGCCTGGTAGGCAACGTCGTCGTGATCGTGGCACACACATGGCCCAGGGTAGAGCCTGGAACCGAAGTAGAGGTAGGTCGCATCATCAGTGCCCGAAAAGCCACCGCCTACGAAAGGAGGGCCTATGAAGAAGGCGACTTCTAGAACACCGAACAAGGAGCAGGAGGCAGAGATCAAAGCACTGGCGCACCTTCCGGACGAGAAGATCAATCTGACCGACATACCCGAGATTCTCGACTGGTCCGGTACCAAACGCGGCCTGCTTTATCGTCCGGTGAAGCAACAGATCACCTTGAGATTGGATGCCGACGTGTTAGCTTGGTTCAAGGCGAACGCCCCAGGAGGACGTGGGTACCAAACGGAGATCAACCGCGTGCTCCGCGAGTATGCTCAGCGAGAGCCACCCACTCCGTCATCAGGCGCTTGATCTGAGTCTGGTAGCGCACGTCGTGCAGCCGGGCCTTGGCCTTGAACGCCTCCAGCAGGTCCTCGGGGACCTTGAGGCTGATGAGGCGGCTGCCGCTTCGCCCTCTCCCCGAATGAAGCCTGCGGAATTCGTCCAGGAACCGCAGTATCTGGGCAGGCTTCATCCGTTTGCACTGCTCCAGATACTCGTCCGTGAAGTACTGTACGGGTCTCATGAGCTGATGCGCCTCAATGCCAGAACATCCTCGACGTCCTGCGGCCGGCCGCTTTTCTCCTTCATGCGGATCAGATCGGCCACCGCCACCACCGGCAGGCGGAGCCTTCCGACCGGAACCATGTCCACCTGCATCGTCTCCAGGTCCTCGGTGAGAATGATATCCACGATCTCCGTGGGGTCCGCCGGGTTGACGAAACTCCAGGCGATGAGGTTCCGGTTGCGGATGTACTCCTCGCGGAAATCGAACACCTCGCGTGCCTCGAGGGGCAGGCGGGACCGCAGGCCCATGCGGTTGAGAGCCCTCTCGGCCGCGATGAAATTTTCACGGGACAACGTCAACACCAGATCGATGTCCAGGGTGCCGCGCACCGCTCCGTGCAGCGCCACGGCGTGCCCCCCGGCGATGGCGAACCGCACCCGCGACCGCCGGAGGGTGGAAACCACCTGCTCCACGAACATGCACTGGTATATACCCGATACATACTATGAGACGAAAGAGCCTTCCCCGCTTTCAGTCCAGCACGAACACGCACTTGCCGGTGGTGGCGCTGTCGAAGATGCGGAACGCCTCGACGGCGTCGTCGAGGGCGAAGCGGTGGGTGACGAGGTCGTCCAGGGGCACCTTCTCCTCCACCATGAAGCGGCAGATCTCGATCAGCTCGGATTTGTTGAAGGTCCACGAGCCGATGATGGTGGCCACCTTGAAGATGACGTCGTCGCGGAAGTTGATGGTGGACGGAGGGCCCATGCCCACGTAGCAGCAGCGCCCGAAGGTGCGCATGGCCTTGAGGATCTGGCTGCGGCACTCGGGGTTGCCGGAGGTCTCCAGCGCAGCGGTCGATCCCAACCCGCCGGTCAGTTCCTTGATAGCCTCCACCGGATCCGTGTCCTTGGCGTTGATGACGTGGTCGGCGCCGTAGCCGCGCGCCAGCTCCAGCCGCTCCGGCACCACGTCGACGGCGATGACCTTGGCCCCCATGTACTTGGCGCACAGGGTCCCGCTCAGTCCCACCGGCCCCTGGCCGAAGATCGACACCACGTCGCCGCCGGCCACGTTGATCTTCTTGAGGCCGTTCCAGGCCGTGCCGGTGCCGCAGGAGATGGCCGCGCCGCCCTCGAAGGACAGCTCTTCGGGCAGATGGATCAGCAGGCGCGACGGCACCAGGATGTAGTCGGCGTTGGCGCCGTGGGCGTCCACGCCGCCGAAAGTGACGTGGCCGTGCGGGCAGGCCTGCTCGAAGCCCTTGGCGCAGATCTCGCAGATGCCGCAGCCCTCGTAGTGGTGCACCACCACCCGATCGCCCACCTTGAGCCCGGCCGGGGCGCCGGCGCCCAACTCGTGGATGACGCCGCAGGGCTCGTGGCCGGTGATGGCGTCGATGGCCACGTCGCCGCGGTAGCGGTGAAGGTCGGTGCCGCACATTCCCGAGGCGCGGATCTTGACCACCGCCTGACCGGGTCCCGCGTGGGGGTCCGGGAACTCCCGTATCTCGCACTCTCGGTTGCCGTTGAACATCACGCCGCGCATGGGATTTCTCCTGTCTCCTCAGAGGGGTTTGTCTAACGCCCGTATCACGCTGCCGGGCGGCAAGGCAACCGTGGGAGCGCGGAAGCAGTCCGCCGGCGGCTGTCTAGCCCGGGCGGATTGTGATAATGGCTTGGAAGCCGGATGGAACGCCGGGAACCCTGGAACACGGGAGGTCGTCCATGGAATTCGCGAGTCTTATGGAGAAGGCGGACACGGGGCAGCGGTTCACGCGGCTCTTCGGAACGGAGAAGTCCTGCACCTGGATGCTGCATTTCAAGCCCGGCGACCACACGGACATGCACTTTCACGCGGAACCGGAGACCTTTCTGGTGGTGGAAGGCAAGGCCAGCGTCAAGGACATCAACGGTGGCGAACGCATCATCGAGCAGGGCGAGGTGGTCTTCTTCCCGGCCAAGGACTACTACCAGATCACCAACGTCGGCACGGGCCGCCTGCTGCTGTACGGCAACCGCCCCGAACCCTTCGGCGGCGTCCACGTCACCGCCAAGTAGCCCGGCGCCGGTCTTCACGCCGTCGAACGGGTAGCGAGCCCGTCAACCGACCGCGCGGCGGGTCGGCTTCTGCAATGACGAAGATCGCACACCTTCTTCTTCTGCTGGCGCTCGGATGCGCCCCCGTGCCGTGCCTTGCCGGCGAACTGGTCACCCTGAGGGACGCGGTGCTCGTCCACGGCATGATGAACGACGGCGACAGCTTCAAGGCGCGGGCCGGCAAGCGGGTGCTTCACTTGCGGCTCTACTACGTGGACTGCCCCGAGACCACCTACGCCAGCCCCGGAGAGCTGGAACGGATACGCGATCAGCAGCACCATTTCGGCCTCGCCGACCCGCAGGATGTCATACGCTTCGGCAAGCGCGCCGCCGTGTACACCCGGGAGGTTCTCTCCAGGCCGTTCTCGATCCATACGAGCTACGCGAACGCGCTGGGCCGCTCGGCGTCCGGCCGCTTCTATGCCTTCATCGAAACCCACGACGGCCGTTACCTCGGACGGCTGCTCGTGCGAGACGGGCTGGCGCGGGTCCACGGCAAGACGCGGCCCGACCCTGCCGGCACGCCAAGCAGGCAAATTCTCGACGAACTCCGGGACCTGCGCGCCGTGGCCATGTTGAACCGCGCCGGGATATGGCGCGCCACGGACCCCGAGCGCTTGGTCGGGATGCGCAAGCGTCTTCGGCAAAAGAGGGCGGCGCTGGGCGGATTGAGGGACAGGCTCACCGGCCGGCGTGCTCGCGGCGACCGGCGCGTCGATCTGAACCGCGCCACCAGCAGCCAGCTACAGGGAATCCCGGGCATCGGGCCGGTCACGGCGAAGAAGATCGTCGCCGGGAGACCGTACCGGGCGGTGAAGGACCTCCTGAAGATCCCCGGCATCGGCCCGAAGAAGCTGAAGTCCATCAGCCCTTACGTAACCGTGGGCGGACGAAGATAGCCGGAAGGCGGTGCAATGAGGGTCGGACCTTGTACTATGATAGTTCGGCTATATCCTGTTGAACTGAAGGCATTATCGGGAGTGTAATCATGGCAGACGACGCGCGAAGCTCCGGGACGGAGCACTTGGTGGGCTCGGTGTGGCCCACCAACAGGACCGGCGTGCTGGGCGACAAGGAGCTCGACCCCAAGCTGCCGCCGAGCATCCGGCTCGTGCACCTGAGCATGGGCTTCACCCAGGGCAACCAAGCCGAGTTCCGGGCGTCCATTCCCGGCTACGAGGCCAAGGCGGCCGAACTGGCGGCCCTGAAACCCGACCTGATCCGGGTCATCGGCGCGCCGCCGTTCATGCTGCTGGGTTACGAGGGCGAAGGCGAGACGATCCGGGCCTGGGAGAGCCGCTACGGCATCCCGATGGTGACCTCGGGGATGAACCACGTGCGGGCGTTCCGTACCCTGGGGGTGAGGCGGATCGTGGGCGCCAGCTACTTCCCGGAGGAGCTGAACGCGCTCTTCCGTGACTACCTGACCGACGCCGGGTTCGAGATGCTGGGCATGGAGGGCATCGACGTGCCGTTCGCGGACGTCCCCAAGGTGCCCTCCTCGGAGATCCGGCGGCAGCTCACGGAGATGTTCGCCCGCCATCCGGGCGGTGAGTGCCTGTACATGCTGGGATCGGCCTGGAAGACCCTGGACATCATCCAGCCGCTGGAGGCCGACCTGGGCGTGCCGGTGGTGCACGCCCTGCCCGCGCGCTGCTGGGAGACCCAGATGCGCCTCGGCGTGCGGCAGCCGATCCCGGGCTACGGACGGCTGCTGGCCGAGATGCCCGAGCCGGTGTGAGACACGCGGGAGGGGACTCTCCCGCTGCCCCCCGTCTCTGGACCCCGGATCAAGCTTGCCCCGGGCTTGATCCGGGGTCCGGGGTGACTCTTTCCGTCATTCCGGGCTTGACCCGGAATCCAGAGGAGGGGCGGGGAACCGGTATCGGGCGCCTCCGCCCGTTCACTCCAGTACCGACCGCGCCGCTTCCTCGATCCGCCCCGCGGTCGGCGTCACGTAATCCTCCAGCGGCACCGCGAACGGGATCGGCACGTGCGGGATGGCGACCCGCTTGATGGGCGCCTTCAGGCTGTCGAAGGCGAGGTCGGCCATCAGCGCGGCCAAGTTCGCGGCGACGCCGCAGTTGTCGTGGCTCTCGTCGGTGACCACCAGCCGGCCGGTCTTGCGCACCGACGCCAGCAGGGTGTCGGTGTCCAGCGGCTCCAGCGTCCGCGGGTCCACGACCTCCGCCGAAATGCCGTCCTTGGCCAGCGCCTCGGCCGCGGCCATGGCCCGGGGCACCTGCACGCCCGTCGCCACGATGGTGACGTCGCCGCCTTCCCGGGCCACAGCGGCCTTGCCGAACCCGGTCTCGTGCTCGCCGTCGGGCACCGTCCCGCGCTCGCCCAGCAGCCGCTCGTGGGCCATGAAGATGGTCGGGTCCTGGCTCTTCAGGAGCGCGGTCCGCAGCAGCCCCTTGGCGTCCGCCGGGGTGGCGGGCATGGCGACCTGCAGGCCCGGCGTGTTCCAGTACCAGGGCTGCGGGCTGCCGGAGTGCTGCACCCCTCCGCCGCCGCGGATGCCGTAGCGCATGAAGTAGGTGACCGGGGCGTTGGTCTGGCCGCCGGAGTTGGAGTAGGCGATGGCCGCCTCGTTGTTGATCTGCGGGATCGCCTCGTATGAGAACGTCGCGGTGCCGATGTCCACCAGCGGCCGAAGCCCCGCCATGGCCGCGCCGGCGGCGATGCCGCAGTAGCCCAGCTCGGCGATGGGCGGCGACTTGATGCGGTTGCCGTGCCGCTCGCGCACCGCGCGGAACCGTTGCGCGCCGGGTCCGGAGCTCACCAGCCCGCCGCCGATCAACACCACCCGCCGATCCTGCTCCATGGCCTCGGACAATGCCTCGACCAAAGCCTCTCCCAGGGTCATTTCTCTCGACATGGCTCAGTCACCCCTTCCCGCGTACGCGTACCTGACCGCGGCCTCCGGCGGCGGCAGCGGGCTCGTCAGCGCGAACTGCGCCGCGGCGTCGGCCTCGCGCCGCACCTCCTCGTCCACCCGCACGACCGTGTCCCGGTCGCACCCTTCGCTATCCGCCAATTCCCGCGCGTAGGCCAGGATGCAGTCGCCCTCCGCGTACCAGGAGCGCACGTTCTCCGGCACCGGGCTCGCGTCCCAGGCCCAGTTGATGTCGGTCAGTCCGGCCACCAGCTCGGGATGGGCGCCGTCGTTCCCCGGCCAGGGGTGGGTGCGCGCCTCGACGAAGAACGGCCCCTCGCCCGCCCGGACCCGCCGCACCAACTCCTTGAGCGTGCCGTGCACCTGCCCCACGTCGTCGCCGTCCACCGTGACGGTCTCGAGGTTGAGCGCGCGGGGAATGTTGGGCAGGTCGTCGGCGGCGTGGTCGGTATTGACCCTTCCGGCGCGCCGGTAGTTGTTCTCCATCACGAAGATCAGCGGCAGGTTCCACAGTCGGGCGATGTTCATGCTCTCGTACGCCACGCCCTCGTCCATGGCGCCGTCGCCGAAGAAGACCACGGTGACCGCGTCGGACTCCAGCACCTGCGCCGCCAGCGCCGCGCCCGAGGCCAGCGCGGTGCTGCCGCCCACGATGGCGGAGGTGTGCAGGATGTTCAGGTCGGGCGCTGCCACGTGGAAGGTGCCGCCGCGCCCGAGGCAGTAGCCGGTCTCGCGCCCGATGACCTCCGCCAGCACCTTGCCGGGGTCGCCGCCCTTGGCGATGACGTGGCCGTGGTTCCGGTGCGTGCTGAAGACGTAGTCCTCCCGCGCCAACGCCGCGCACACGCCCACTCCGGTGGCCTCCTGGCCGATGTAGATGTGGAAGTGGCCGCGGATGAGGCCCTCGTGCTCCTCGTTGAAGCGGACGACGTGCTCTTCCGCGCGCCGTATCATGAGCATCTTGCGCAGCAGGTCGAGCTGCTGATCTCGTGGCATGTCGGGTAGCATGGTTCCTCCGGGTGGTTGCGATTTCGCAGGGGACTCTACTCCGCCCGGCCGAAGAAGAAAAGCGCCTGGATTCCGGCTTTCGCCGGAATGACGTATTCGTAATTTATCTGCCCCGCGAGTTTGACACAGCCTGTTCTGCGGGGATGAGGGATGCGGACGGTAGCGGGCTAGAGCCGGAAGAACTCGACGGCGTTGCCGGCCACCATCCGTTGGCGCTCGTCGGGGGGCACGCCTTCCATCTGCGAGTCCAGCAGCTCCATGGAGTGGGGCCAGCGGGTCACGATGTGGGGGAAGTCGCTGCCCCACATCATGCGGTCGACGCCCACGTCATGGCGCAGCCGCACGCCCACGTGGTCCTCGAAGAAGCCCCAGTAGGCGTGCTCCCGGAGGTACTCGCTGGGGAGCCGCTTCAGCCGCGGCAACCCCATCTGCCGTTCGGCCCAGAACCGGTTGGTGGTGTACTCGTGGTCCATCTGCTCGTAGAAGTACGGCAGCCAGCCGACGTTGTTCTCGGCCCAGTAGATGCGCAGTCTCGGGAAGCGGTCGAAGATGCCGGCCACCACCATCTGGCTGGCCTCCACCGAGCCCGAGTGGTATGGACCCTGCCGGGCCAGTCGCTGGACGAAGTCGGTGGGCGGCCGTTGCTCGCCCGGAGGCTCCTGGGGGTAGTTGAAGAGCGGCGTCTCGCGGGCGCCGACCTTGGTCGGGAACGAGGTGTGCACCGTCAGCGGCATGTCGAGGTCCAGGGCCGCGGCCCACAAGCGGTCGTCATCGGGCGAGGGGAAGCCCCGGCCGCTGGGCCAAGTGGCCAGCCAAGCCGCCTTGAAGCCCAGGCGCTTGCAGTGCTCCAGCTCGGCGATGTCGTCCTCCACGCCGCGGTTGGGCAGGATGCCGACGCCGATCAGCCGCTCCGGGTCCACCGCGCAGTACTCCTCCGCCATGAATTCGTTGAAGTGATGGATGATGCCGGTGAACGCCTCCCGGTCCCGGATGGCGGGATTGCGTATCTCCAGCGCGTACAGCACCTCGGCGTCGACGCCGTCCCGGTCCTGCTCGCGCAGCCGCTGCTCGGCGCCGCCGCAGCCCGGCGTGCCGTCGAAGTCGATGACCGCGGGATTGAACTCTTCCGGCGGCCGTCCGCCGTAGAAGCTGGTGCCGCCGTACACCAGCGGCCGGCCCTCCCGCAGCAGCCCGTCGTGGCCGTTGGGGAGGCGGATCCTTCGCGACGCCCGGTCCCGGTACTTCTCGGGGATGCGGTGCCGCCAGAAGTCCGGCGGCGCCTCGAAATGGCTGTCCGCGGAAACGTGCCGGTAGGCTCTCGCCATTGCAGGGTTCTCCCGGGGGCTTTATCGCCCAACAGTGCGGTGCGGACGGTCCTGACATCCGCCCTGCGACTTCTTGCTCCCGCGGTGCAGGCTACGAAGATTCGGGGAACGGCCAGTCCAGCCACTCGGCAATGGCGCGCCCGAGTATCCATTCCTTCTCGTCCGCGGTCAGGTTGTCCAACTCTTCGGTGAACAGCGTCAGCGCCTGCCGGTACGGGCAGGGCAGGTGGGACAGGTCGGTGCCCCAGAACACGCGCCGGGGCCCGAAGGCGTCGACCACCCGGCGGATCTGCGGGTGCAGCGACGGATAGGGGTATTCCTCCGTGGAGTAGCACGGCAGCGCCGAGGCCTTCACCGCCACGTTGGGCAGGGCCGCCAGCTCGATCAGGCCGTCGATGATGGGACCCAGCGGCTTGCCCACCAGGCTGGTGTTGAGGCCCATGTGGTCGATGCACAGCCGCAGCCCCGGGTGGCGCGCGGCCACCGCGGCGAGTTGCGGCAGATGGTGCGGCGCCAGCGCCATGACCGGGACGTCGTGGCGCTCGGCCGCCGCCCAGAACCAGTCGATAGCGCCGTCGTCCAGCCAGGTGCGGTAGCGGCCGCGATGGAAGGTCAGGCGGATGCCCAGCATCCCGGGCTGGTCCTTCCACGTGGCCATGCGTTCCCGGCTCGCGGGGTCGTCCAGGGTGAGCCGGCCCATGACCCTGAACCGGTCGGGATGGAGGCGCGCCGCCTCCAGCGAGGTGTCGTTCCGATCCGATTCCCAGGTGGGAGGCACCAGCACGCAACGGGCGACGCCGGCGCCGTCCATCTCGCGCAGCAGCTCCTCGTGCCCCAGGGGCTCCGGGCGGTGCGGCTTGGCCGCGTCCACCCGGTCCCAGGGCTTGTCCGGGGTCTCGGCAGCCCAGATGTGGACCTGGGAGTCGATGATCTGCATGGCCGGACGACTCGTCGCGACGGGCGCCGGTCACCCGGCCGCCTGGGCCTCCGCGTCCCGGTAGGTCCACTGGAAATCGCGGTTGCGGTAGACCTCGTCCGGCATCAGGGTGGTCAGCCCGCGCTTGTCCAGCTCCCCCTCGAAACGCTCGCGGATTTGCGGGTCCTCGTCGGCGTACTCGATCTGGTCCTTGTTGCGGTCCTCGACCTTCTCGGCGTGGCCGCGGAACTGCCGGGGCGGGTGCAGCGCCAGGTAGCGGGCCGGGGTGCCGCCGGCGTTGAAGTGCTGGTGGAACCACTTGCCGGGGGGCACGAACATGCTGGCCTCGTGCCACGGCGCCACCACCTTCTCCTTCCCTTCCTCCCACAGGATGGAGTAGCCCTCGCCGGCGGGGATGACGATGACCCGGCCGGGGCCGTGGCGGTGCGCCTTCTTGTAGGTGCGGGAGGGGAACACCGACATGTGGCAGGACATCTCGGAGTTGGGGAAGGTCATGAGCACGCTGTGGCCGCCGGCGCCCCGGCGGCTGCTGCGGTTGAGCTTGTTCCAGGAGCCCATGTCGGGAAAGAAGTTGCCGTACCAGAAGATGCCGCTGCGGCCGCCCCAGGTGCGGGCCGGGTCGCCGTCGCGCACCAGCTTGGCCTCGGAGTAGAGCTGGCCGCCGTCGGCCAGGAAGTCTTCTCCCTCGTGGTGGTTGTTGAAGAAGAACGACGGGTCGGTGTTGAGCGACAGGGCCAGCGGCAGGTAGCTGTAGCGCAGCAGCCGCACGGGCTGGTCGCCGCGCATGTTGCTCATGGTGTGGTGGTAGTTGTGCGGGACCTGGAACAGGCTCCGGGGCTGCCATTCGAAGCTCGTCCTGGAGCCGTTGTCGCCCGGCCACACCGTGGTCACGCCGTGGCCCTGGAGCACGTAGACCAGCTCGTCAAGGGCGAACTTCAGCGGCGGCAGGGTCTGCCCCGGCGGGATCTCCTGCACCATGGCGGAGGTGACCCCCTCCTGCCCCACGAGCTGGATGAAGGCGCTCTCGCAGCCCCGTTCCTCCCACCAGCCCAGCTCGACGGTGCGCAGGTCCTCGATGAAGTAGCCCCGATGAACCGGAACGCCGGTGGACGCCATCCAGTCGTCGTAGGTGTATTCCTTGACCTCCAGGTCGGGAGCAACGGTATCGTCGGAACTCGTGTCGGGGTGCACCTGCGTCATCGATGGTTTCTCCTTGACTTGGCTTACGAGCCGGCCACTTCGTCGAAGGTGGGCTCGGGCATGCCGTCCTTCCAGGTCGGATCGCGAAGCTCCAGGCGGTTGCCGCTGGGGTCCGAGAAGTACAGTTCCCGCCCGGGGAAGTAGCCGCCCTTGCGGTAGTACAGCTCCACGACGTCCACCTTCTTCTCCTTGAACACCTTGCATGCCTCGTTCAACGTCTCCGGGCTGACCGTGAAGGAGTGGTGCACGCGGTCGTCCTCCGGCTTGTCCGGCAGCTCCCGGCGCTCGCACAGGAGGATGTTGTGGTCGCCCACGTTGAAGCACGCCATGACGTTGTTGGCGAGCCGGCCGAGGTTCTTGAGTCCCAGCAGATCACCGTAGAACTTCTCCGCCTCGCCCAGGTCGTTCACGGGAATGGACCAATGGGTAACGCCTTCGATCTTGAGCATGTGCCTGTCTCCTTTCGTGGCTGCCGGACCCTTGAACCACCCGATCCGGGACTACGATATTCTTACGACAGAGAACGGCCGGTAGGCAACCGGCCGGCGGTTGTAAACGGGTCGGGTATGGGATAGGCATCGTGGGCGGTCATGGGGAGTCCTCGTGAACCCGGCACCCGAACGACAGCGGCAAGGCGATACCATGAGCGAGCAAGTGTTCGACGGCCTCCAGGAGTTCGTGGAGGCGTGCAAGCAGGTCGATGACTGGCGCGAGATCGCGGACGCGGACTGGGACGAGGAGATCGGCGCGCTGAGGGAGGTGACCGGCGAGCTGATCCCCGACCCGCCCATGCTGCTGTTCGACCGGATCAGGGGATATCCCGCGGGCTTTCGCGTGGTGGGGCTGCTCACCGCGTCCTACAAGCGCGCCGCCCTGGCGCTGGGGCTGCCGGTCCACGAGCCCCGGGCGAAGCTCAGCGAGATGGCGTCCCGGAAGATGCGGGAGGCGGAGCCGATCCCGCCGGCGGAGGTCGCGGACGGGCCGGTGATGCGGAACGTCATGACCGGGGCGGACGTGGACCTGCTGCGGTTCCCGGCGCCCCGCTACCATGCCATGGACGGCGGGCGCTACATCGGCACCGGCGACTGCGTCATCAACCGCGATCCGGAGAGCGGCTTCGTGAACGCCGGGACCTACCGCATGCAGATCCATGACCGCGATCTGCTGGGCCTGTGGATGAGTCCGGGCCAGCACGGACGGCAGATCTGCCAGCGCCACTGGGCGCAGGGACGTAGCTGCCCGGTGGTGGCTACCTTCGGCGGCGATCCGCTGGTCTTCATCGCATCCAACAACCGGATTCCCTGGGGCCGGAGCGAGCTGGACCTGGCGGGCGGGCTCCGCCAAAGGCCCGTCGAAGTGATCAAGGGGCCGGTAGCCGGCCTGCCGATCCCGGCCCACGCGGAGGTGGCGATCGAGGGAGAAGTGCCGCCGCCGGACGTGGAGTCGCGGGACGAGGGGCCGTTCGGCGAGTGGCCGGGATACTACTCGGGAGGGACCATCGGTACCGGCGAGCCCCAGCCGGTAATCCGGGTCAAGGCCGTGTACTACCGGGACAACCCCATCATCCACGGCGATGCGCCCATGTGGCCGGGCGCCCGCCGGGGCGGCCTGGAGATGGGCGCCGGCCGGGGCGGCGTGGCCGACCTGGCGCGGGCCGGCATCCAGGACGTGGCGGGGGTGGGCCGGCACATGGGCTATATCCGGGTGGTCGCCATCCGGCAACGGTACCCCGGACACGCGCAGCAGGCCGCGCGCGCCGTCGCCGCGGCCACCCGCAACGGCCGCTGGATCGTCATCGTGGACGAGGACATCGACCCCACGAACTTCTCCGAGGTGATGTGGGCCATGACCACCCGGGCCGAGCCGTCCCGCGACATCGAGATCCTGGACAATTGCTGGAGCACGCCGCTGGATCCGCTGATGCCGCCTGAGAAACGGGATTCCGGCGACCACACCAACTCGCTGGCGGTGTTCTACGCGGTGCGTCCGTTCCACCGGCGCGACGATTTCCCCAAGGTCAGCCGCAGCCCGCGGGAGCTGCGGAAGCGGATGATCGAGAAGTACCGGGGGATCCTGCCGTTCCCGGAAACCTAAGGCCAGTTCCTCGGTAGGGGCGACCCGCGGCCTGGGCGATGACGTTGTCTTCCGGCTCCTCCAGCGAATAGAGTATTTTCAACGCGGACAGCATGGCGCCGTGAACTCGTAGGGACTCTTTATCATGCCCGACGCCGACGACAAATGGATCGATGTGGTCTTTGTCGTGGTCACCGCGCTGATCGCGTGGCACGGCATCACCTTCCGCACCAAGGACGGCGAGCGGGAGTGGATCCACACGCTCTTCGGCTGCATCGCGCTGTTCTACTGCATGTGGGTCCTCGCCCACGATCTCCTGGAGATATTCTGACCGGCCGAGGGCGGCCGGCTCCTGGCGGCGGGTTCAGTCCTTCCCGTGGACCTTGTAGGAGCGTTGCGCGCCGTCCAGCTCCGGCACCTGCAGAAGGCGCTCGGCCGCGGGCTTCTTGAGCTGCTCGGCGAGGTAGACGGCGCGGTCCCGGATGGTGGGGGGCGCCTGGGGCTGCTTGCGGAAGAACCGCGTGATCCAGCCGGGGCCGTCGGCCAGGGTGGCGTCCATCGCCAGCGCCCGGCGGTAGTCGCCCAGCGCCTTCTCGCTCCGGCCCAAGCGGTCGTGGAGAATGCCGCGATTGGCGAACGCCGCGGCGAAGTCCGGCTTCAGCGCGATGGCGTGGTCGATGGCGGCCAGCGCCTCGTCGTTCCGCGCCAGTCCCATCAGCGCGAGGCCCTTGCCGAGATGGCCGGCGGCCTGCTCCGGGTGGAGCCGGAGCTGTTCCTCGAACTCGGTCAGCGCTTCCCGGTAGAGGCCGTCCTCCAGCCGCAGGTTGCCCCGGCGGTAGTGCAGCTCCCCCTGGTCGTGGTTGGTGAAGACGTACTCGTAGAGCACCGAGGCGCCGACGAAGATGGCGGTGGCCGCGGCGAGCCACACCATGAGCCGGTGGACGCTGGATCCGGTCTGGATCACGTCACTCCCCCCGCGCGGGGACTCCGGCCCGAAGGGTGTCCGTATGAGGCCATGTTCACGAGCGAAAGACGACGTGGTTGAAGAGGTAGGCGAAGGTGAGGACGATGAGCCCGGCGACGATCCGTGTCTTGACCCGCAGGGTCTCGATCTCTTCGTCGGTGGGCTTGCTGCCCGTCCGTGCTTCCAGCCTGCGCACGCGCATCACCCAGATCAGGCGGTGCACCGGAAAGTAGAGCAGTATCGCCAGCAGCCACGTCGTGATCCAGAACCACACCAGCGAGGCGGAGGAGGATGCGTACATGGGTCACGCGGGCGCGGATGAAAGGGAAAGGGACCCCCTCCGGCACGGGCCGGAGGAGGTCCCTGGCGTCTGGACGCGGGTCACGCGCTGGCGGCCTGCCGGTCACCGATGTCTTCGGTGAGCGCCTCCACTTCCTTGCTCGGCACGATGGACATCTCCATCTTGTAGGCCAGGAGCCACATCATGCCGACGCCCAGGGCCCACCAGATGATCTGCCACACCCAGATGGACGGCATGCCGAAAACCCACCAGGAGGCCGGGTTGTTGGGGTCGCCGAACAGGGTGTTGCCGAAGACGGCGCCCGGGCCGATGGCGAAGAAGAACCACACCAGGGTCACGATCCAGGCCATGGGCACCATGCCGCGCTTCTCTTCCGGCAGGCTCGAGTGCTCGGCCAGGAAGTTGTGGTAGGTCATGCGGTGCTTCAACTCCTCGGCGTTCTGCGTCACCGCGGAGATGATGATGGCCAAGCCGAGGTTGAAGAAGATGCCCCAGCCGGCCGCGTGGATGGTCCAGGGCCAGCGGCCCCACGGCAGGTTCGGCACCAGGTTCTGGCCGATGGTCTCGGTGAACGTCACCGCGATGACCCCGGCCAGGAGTCCCCAGCTCACCCCTTCACGCGTGAGCCAGGGCCACCAGCATACCGCGATCAGGGCGGGCCACATCTGGAAGCCGTAGGCCACGGCCAAGCCTCCCAGCAGCACCAGCGCGTCGGTGGAAACCGTTGCCACGATCAGGGCCGCCAGCACGATGATGAGGACCCCGATACGTCCCACCCACACCTGGGTGGCGTGGTCGGCGCCGGGGTTGAGATATCTCTTGTAGAGATCCCGCGTCAGCATCGAGCCCGCGGTGGACATGTAGGCTGCGCCGGTGGACTGCATGGCGGCCAGGGCGCACACGGCCAGCAGGCCCAGGAGCCAGGGGGCGACGTCCGCCATGAGATTGATCATGGAGGGCACCAGGAGCCCTTGCGCCATGAGCCCCGAGCTCGCGTTGTAGCCCGCGTCGATGCCCATGACGTTCTCCGCGAGCCCAGCCTTGAGCATGAACTCGTTGCCGCCCAGGAAGTGTCCGGCCATGGCCTGGAAAGCGGTGAAGAAGAACAGGATGAAGCCGATGGCGAAGGACGAGGCCCAGACCTGCTGGGGCGCGAACGGCGCCGGGTTGCGGTTGGAGAACGACCACATGGAGAAGGCTGGCGCGGACTGGATGCCCATGAGGGCGAACATGTACGTGAGGATCATGATGCCGGTCCAGGCGCCCCCTATGGCCGACGGACCGGATGAGACGAATTGTATCACCCCTGGTATCGCGACGTAGTGGCTGTATCCGTCCGGCGTGATCTTGATCTTGTTGGCCACCTGGTACTGGACCAGCTCGGCGATCTTGCCGGTGAGGGCGCCGAAGCCGCCCACATAGGCCAGGCCGATGATGCCGATGATGATGATACCCAGCGCCAGCAGGATGCATTGCAGGGTGTCCACGTAGGCCACGGCTCGCAGCCCTCCCGACGCCACGTAGATCAACACGACCAGGGAGAGCATCCACATGCCGACGTCGATGGACAGGGCCGTGTCCGTGAGCACGTGGAACAGGAAGCCCGAAGCCCGCAACTGCACGCCCAGGTACGGGATCGAGAAGAACAGCGCCACCACCACCGTCAGAATGCGAATGAAGTCGCCTCTGAAGTAGTCGGAGAACATCTCGCCGGGGGTGACGTAGCCGTAGCGCTTGCCCAGCATCCATTGACGCTTCAGGAACATCACGCCGGTGAACGGGATCGTGATGGTGTAGAACGAAGCGTAGGCGTACTGGAACCCGTCACGGAACACCAGGCCGGGATGGCCGATGAACGTCCAGCCCGAGAACGAGGTCGCCGTCGCCGCCAGCACGAAGACCCATAGCGGCAGCACCCGTCCCGAGATGAAGTAGTCGGCGGCGGTTCGCGCCATCCGCGCGCCGCGGATACCCCAATAGATGCAGTAGGCCCAGTAGAGTATCACGAAGGCGAACAACCAAATGACCTTGGCGGACATAGGCACCTCCTTCAGGGAAAAGGATTACCAATGCACGGCGAACGTGTTGTGGGTGAAACCCGGTCCCGGGGCGAGACCGAATCGTGGTATGGGCTGCTCGTCGGGCAAGCGCAGTTCCCCCTTCAACGCCAGCACCGCAAACATGGAGCGATCCCGTTGCAGGATCTTATTTCAATGCGGATATACGCAAACGAACTGATTTGTCAAGGAGAAAATCAACAAATTCGCCGTAAGCTCGTGTCCGAACCCGAACTTCGAGCCGCTATGCCCTCGGGTACCCGAGACGGCCCAGGTCTTCCCGGATCTCGTCCAGTATCGCCGGGTCGTCGATGGTGGCGGGGGTCTTGTAGGGGGCGCCGTCCGCCATGCTGCGCACCGTGCCGCGCAGGATCTTCCCGGACCGCGTCTTGGGCAGACGCTTCACCAGCAGGGCCTGCTTGAAGTCGGCCACCGGACCGATCTGCGCGCGCATCAGGCTTACCAGCTCCGGCACGAGTTGCTCCTCCGTCACCTCCACCCCCGCCTTCACCACGATGAGCCCCAAGGGCGACTGGCCCTTGAGCGCGTCGGCCACGCCGAGCACCGCGCACTCGGCCACCGCGGGATGGGCGGCGAGCACCTCCTCCATGGCGCCGGTGGAGAGCCGGTGGCCGGCGACGTTGATGACGTCGTCGATGCGCCCCATGATCCACAGGTAGCCGTCCTCGTCGCAATAGCCGCCGTCCGAGGTGACGTAGTAGCCGGGATGCTGCTCCAGGTAGGCCTTGCGGTAGCCCTCCTCGTTGTTCCACAGGGTCGGCAGGCAGCCGGGAGGCATCGGCAGCTTCACCGTGATGCTGCCCATCTCGCCGGCCGGCAGGTCGTTCCCCGCGTCGTCGAGCACCCGGACGTCGTAGCCCGGCACCGCCCGGGTGGGCGAGCCGGGCTTCACCGGCAGCGGCTCGATGCCCATGCAGTTGGCCGCGATGGGCCAGCCGGTCTCGGTCTGCCACCAGTGGTCGATGACCGGGACTCCCAGCAGGTCCTGGGCCCACACCAGCGTGTCGGGGTCGCAGCGCTCGCCGGCCAGGAACAGGGTGCGGAAACGGCTCAGGTCGTACTTCTTGACGTAGGCGCCCTCGGGGTCCTCCTTCTTGATGGCCCGGAACGCCGTGGGCGCGGTGAACAGCACGCTGACGCCGTGCTGGCCGATGACCCGCCAGAAGGCCCCGGGATCGGGGGTGCCCACGGGCTTGCCTTCGTACAGGACGGTGGTGCAGCCTTTCAGCAGCGGCCCGTACACGATGTAGGAATGGCCCACCACCCAACCCACGTCCGAAGCGGCCCAGTACACCTCGCCCGCGTCCACGCCGTAGATGTTCTTCATGCTCCACTTGAGCGCCACGGCGTGGCCGCCGTTGTCGCGCACGATGCCCTTGGGCTGCCCGGTGGTGCCGGAGGTGTAGAGGATGTACAGCGGGTCGGTGGCGGCCACGGAGACGCACGGGACCGGCTCGGCCGCGGCCGCCGCCTCGTTCCAGTCCACGTCCCGGCCGGCGGTCATGGCGGCCTCGGCCTGGGGCCGTTGCAGCACCAGGCAGGCGCCGGGCTTGTGCTGCGCCAGCCGGATGGCCTCGTCCAGCAGCGGCTTGTATTCGACCACGCGGTTGACTTCGATGCCGCAACTCGCGCTGACGATGACCTTGGGCCGGGCGTCGTCGATTCGCGTGGCCAGCTCGTTGGCGGCGAAGCCGCCGAACACCACCGAGTGCACCGCACCGAGGCGCGCGCACGCGAGGATCGCCACCACCGCCTCGGGCACCATCGGCATGTAGACGATCACCCGGTCGCCCGCGCCCACGCCGTGGTTGCGCAGCGCACCGGCGAAGGTCGCCACCGCGTCCCGAAGCTCGGCGTAGGTGAAGGACTGCACGCTGTCCGTCACCGGGCTGTCGTAGATCAGCGCCGTCCGGTCGCCGTTTCCCGCTTCCACGTGCGCGTCCAGGGCGTTGTAGCAGGTGTTGAGCGCGCCACCGGCAAACCACCGGTAGAAGGGCGGACGCGAGTCGTCCAGCACCCGGTCCCAGCGCTTGTCCCAGTGAATGTCCTCGGCCGCCTCGGCCCAGAAACCCTCCGGGTCGTCCAGCGCCCGCCGGTAGACATCAACGTAAGCGTTTGCGCTCATCGGCATCTCCCCGAAACAGAATGGTGAAAATTTCCATAAACCGGACGCGCGTGGATGCGCAAGCAAAAACCGGAGAACCGGTTGTCGCGGGTCCGGTACCGGCGATCTGGAGCGGTCTTTGACAGGGCACGTGAGTTGGTCTAGGTACTAGGAGCCGACAGGGCGCACCCATCATGAGCTACAAGACGATCCATCACCAAGCCGACGTGCTGGTCATCGGCGGCGGCGCGGCCGGGGCCATGGCGGCGATCCGCGCGCGGGAGGCGGGCGCGGACGTGCTGCTGGTGGACAAGTCCGTGTTCGGGCGGAGCGGTTGCGCGGCACTGGCTTCGGGCGCGTACATCACCTACATGCCGGGCGACGACCTCATGATCCACCTCGGTGGCCGCGGCGTGCTCACCAACCAGACCAAGGCCATCGAGGCCATATACGCCACCCATGACGTGCTCCAGATCCTGGACGGCTGGGGCGTGCGGTTCGTCAAGGAGCGCGGCGAGATCTGGCGCGGCAAGGGCGGATCGGGAGCCGCGGCCAGCGGCGGGCTGGCCGCGGGCCTCGTGGGCGGCGGCACCGCGATGATGAAGGTGGTGCGCGGGGTGGCGTTGCGGGCCGGCGTCCGGGTGCTCAACCGGGTGTCGGTCACCGACCTGCTGACCTCCGACGGCAGGCACCCCACCGGCGGTCACGTGGTAGGCGCGCTGGGGGTCTCCGGCCGGGAACGCGAGGTCCACGTCTGCGAGGCCAAGTCCGTGGTGATGTGCGCCGGCGGGTTCAACTTCGGCTACAAGCGGCCGGGGCAATGGTTCGCCGGCATGCCCCTCAACATCACCAGCGACGGCGTCGCCATGCAGCTCCGGGCGGGCGCGGTGATGGGCAACATGGCGTGCGGCAGCAAGTACCTCCAGACCATGGAGTTCATGTGCGCCCCGGGCATCGAGCACTTCACCACCATGGGCACCAGCTACTTCAACCGCCTGGGCGTGGACGTGATGAAGCGGTTCACGGAGTCCGAGGCCGAGTTCACCCGCCGGCTGTCGCTGGGACAGGCGGTGGCGCTGGAGATGCTGGAAGGCAACGGGCCCGTGTACCTCGACTGCACCAAGCTCCCGCCCGAGAACATCCGCATGCTGTACGAAGTCATCCCCATCATCATGAACACCCTCGAGGCGGGGGGGTACAACGTCAGCAAGGAGCGGGTACCGTATCTGCCGGTGCTGGCGGCCACCTACGGCTCCAGCCACGGCGGCGGCGCGGTGGTGGACGACCAGTGCAGGACCTCGCTGCCGGGCCTGTTCGCCGCCGGCGCCAGCAGCGACGGCATGAACATCTCGCCCAACCTGAACCTCTCCTGGTGCATGGTGCTGGGCTGGTGGGCCGGGCTGCACGCCGCCGACTACGCCCGGAACGCGGACCTCAAGGGCGCCGTCGGGCAGCAGGTGGAGTCGCTCTCCGGGAGCGCCACCCAGTACCTCAAGCCGGAAGGGACCGACTTCGACGAGGTCCACGGCAGGGCCGCGGACCTGCTGCACGAGCTGGGGGTCATCCTCAACGACGAGAAGATCACCCGGGTGCGGCGCGGGCTCGCGGACATCCTCGACACCTATGACCAGGTCATGGCCAGGGACCCCCACGACTTGGTGAAGGTGCTGGGGCTGCGCAATTCCATCGAGGCGCTGACCGCGGTGCTGGACTACCTGCTGCACCGGCAGGAGAGCCGCGGCTCGGTCATCAACCGCGACCATCCGGAGACCGACAACGAGAAGTGGCTGGTGTTGAGCAAGTCCATCATCGAGAACGGCGCCCTGAAGATCTGGGACGAGCCCATCCCGCGCGACGAGTTCTACGTGCACTACCGTCCGAGGCCCGGAAAGGCGATGCACCCCTTCTTCAAGGTCGCCGGGCAGGCGGTGGAAGAGGAACTGGCGTAGCCATGGCCGAAGATCTGCATCTGCCGAAGGTCGAGATATACAAGGAAGTCTGCATCTCCTGCACGGCCTGCGACGACGCCTGCCCCACGGACGTGATCCGCATCGGCAAGGACGGCTATCCCTTCGCCAGGTACGAGGAAGACTGCCAGGGCTGCTTCATCTGCGAGTGGGACTGTCCCGTCGGGGCCATCAAGATCCGCGTCGCGCGCTGGTACGAGGCGGGACAATAGCGGTCTTCCGCCGGGCTGACCGCCATCAGCCCGCGCATCTCCATCTCGCATGGCCATATTCTACGCCCTGATCGCGTCGCTGGGCTTCGCGGTCTCCCACATCCTGATCCGCCGCGGGCTGGCCGAGTCCAATCCCCTGGCGGGGTTCACCATCTCCATCGTCATCTCGTTCGTGACCCTGTGGGTCATGGTGGCGGGCTCCATGCCCCTGGCCGCCTTCTGGACCCACGCCATCTGGTATTTCGCGGTGGGCGGCCTGTTCGCCTCCGGCCTCGGACGGTGGCTGGTCTACGTTTCCATCGACCGGCTGGGAGTGGCGCGTTCCATCCCCGTGGTGAGCACCACCCCCATGTTCGCGTCCATACTCGCGGTGATCATCGTCGGAGAGCACTGGACCCTGGGAGCCTTCTTCGGCACCACGCTGATCATCGCCGGCGTCATCGTCATCTCGCGCACCCACGAGCAGAAAGAGGCCGAGTGGCGGCGCCGGGACTTCATCTTCCCCCTGCTGGCGGCGCTGTCGTTCTCCTTCGCCGCCAGCGTCCGCAAGCTCGGCTTCTTCATCGACAACCTGCCGCTCATGGCGTCGTGCGTAAACGCCACCACCGGGCTGGCGCTGGCCACCGGCATGGTCTACGGCCGAGGCGGGCCGCGCAAGGTGTTGCCCATGTCCCGTTCGGTGTTCGCGTGGTTCGTGGCCGCGGGCCTGTGCAACACCACCGGGATGCTGGCGAACTTCTACGCCCTCGCCGCCGGCGACATCGTCATCGTGGAGCCTCTGATCAGCACCAACCCGGTATTGACGGTGGTCCTCACGGCCATCTTCCTGCGCGACGTGGAGACCGTGAACCTGAGGGTGTGCGTCGGCGTCGGGCTCACCTTCATCGGCACCCTGCTGCTGGTCTACGCCAGAGCGGGCGGGGGTTAGCCGTGCGTACCGGACTGGAGAGGCTCCTCGAAGACCCGCGCCGTTGGCTCGGCGCCGCGCGCGTGGGGCTGGTGGCCAACCCCACGACGGTAGACCCCGATCTCAACCACGCCGCCGACCTGCTGCACCGGCACCCGGAAGTGGACCTGCGCTGCCTGTTCGGTCCCGAGCACGGCCTGCGGGGGTCGGCGCAGGACATGGTAGAGGTGGCGGACGACACGGATCCGGCCACGGGCCTGCCGTCCGTGAGCCTCTACGGCGCCACCTTCGATTCGCTTGCGCCGACGCCGGAGCAACTGGAAGACCTCGACATTCTCCTGTTCGACATCCAGGACGTCGGCGCCCGCTACTACACCTATGCCGCCACCATGGCGCTGTGCATGCGCGCGGCGAGGAAGTGCGGGGTCAGGGTGGTGGTGCTTGACCGGCCCAACCCCATCGGCGGCACCGCGGTGGAGGGGGGCGGCCTGGACGAAGGGCTGGAGAACTTCTGCGGGCTGTACCCGGTGCCGCAACGGCACGGCATGACACTGGGCGAGCTGGCACGGCTCTACAACGAGACGTTCGGCATCGGCAGCGAGCTGGACGTGGTGACATGCGAGGGATGGAGGCGGAGCGCGTACTACGACCAATGCGGCCTGCCCTGGGTGATGCCGTCGCCCAACATGCCGACCCCGGACACGGCGCTGGTCTACCCGGGCATGTGCCTGCTGGAGGGCACCAACCTGTCCGAAGGCCGCGGCACCACGCGCCCCTTCGAGCTGTTCGGGGCGCCCTTCATCGACGGGGCGTCGCTGGCCGAGGAGTTGCGGCGCCAGGACCTGCCCGGAGTCCTGTTCCGCCCATGCGTGATCGAGCCGGCTTTCCACAAGTTCAAGGGTGAGCGTTGCGGCGCGCTGCAGTTGCACGTCAGCGACCGGCAAGCCTTCGAACCTTACCGCACCGGCCTTGCCGTGCTGGTGGCGGTGCGAAAGCTGTGGCCCGAATCGTTCGCGTGGCGGACCGAGCCGTACGAGTTCCGTGACGACGTTCCCGCCATCGACCTCTTGACCGGGCGCCCCGCGGTCAGGCAAGCCATTGACCGGGGCATTGGGCTCGACGAGGTGGCGCGCATCGCCTGCGGCGGCGTCGAGGTCTACGGCGCCGGCAGGGACAAGGCGCTGCTGTACGATTGAACATTCGAGGAGGAGATCATGGCAGATCAGGAAGTCGCAGTGGTTGTGGGAGGCGGGCCGGGCCTGAGCGCTTCGCTCGTGCGGCTGTTCACCCGGGAAGGCATGAAGGCGGCCATCGTCGCCCGCAACCCGGACAAGCTCCAGGGACTGTCGGAGGACACCGGCTGCCGCGCCTACCGGTGTGACGCGGTGGTCCCCGGTGAGGTCAACGACCTGTTCGCGCGGGTGGCGCAGGACCTCGGGGATCCCAACGTCGTGGTCTACAACGCCAGCGCGCGGGTGCGCGGACCGCTGACCGAGTTGGACGCCGGCGCCGTCCGGGACGCCATCATGGTCACCTGCTACGGCGGCTTCCTGGTAGGACAGGCCGCGGCCGCCAGCATGCTCCGCACCGGCGGCGGGACCATCCTGTTCACCGGCGCCTCGGCCAGCGTCAAGGGTTACGCCAACTCCGCGTCCTTCGCCATGGGCAAGTTCGGGCTCAGCGGGCTCACCCAGAGCATGGCGCGGGAGCTTCAGCCGCAGAACGTCCACGTGGCGCAGATCGTCATCGACGGCGGCATCGCCTCGCCCAGGCGCGACTCCGAGCGTGGAGCGGACACCTGGCTCAGCCCGGACAGCATCGCGGAAACGTATCTGCAGCTTCACCGCCAGCACCGCAGCGCCTGGACGTCGCACATCGAGCTGAGACCCTGGGTCGAAAAGTTCTAGGCTAAAGGAACCGCCGCTTCCGCCGATTATCATTAATGGAATGAGACGGCGGGATGCACGGTTGACGGAGCGGCGCGCGGGGTCTCTTCCCGGAGGCGAGGAGGGCGTCGTCCTCCCGTCCGTCCTGATGCTGATCGCGGTCCTGGCGGTGGTGAGCGCTACGAGCCTGACCGCGACTCTCACCGACCTCCGCATTGCCGGCGCCTACTACAAGAGCGTAGCCGTGTTCTACATCGCGGAAGCCGGACTCGTCCACGGCCGGCACGAAGTCGCGGACGAAGACGGCGTCCGCGACTTCCTGGCCATCTCGACGCCGACCACGCTCTACAACGGCCGCGGGTTCCACGGCGGCAGCTACACCGTCGTCGCCACTCCCGTGGCGGGCGCCAGTCCGCCACGGCTCCGGCTGCGGTCCACCGCGTGCTATCCCGCGGCGAACCCGTGCCCGCGCGCCAACGCAAGGGCCGCCCTCGAAGCCCTGCTGGAACACGACCCCGCCGGCGCAACGCCCCGGGACCGGGTCCGCCTGGCAGCCTGGAGGCCGCTGGACTGACGGCGAGGCGAGTTCCTCGAGCGGACCCTCACCGGGCCTTCGGTTGGAATCCCTTTGTTCACGCTTATTCCGAACCCTGGTAGGCGCCGCACCGCGCCAACTTCAGGCGGGTCTCGCGGGTGGCCGGATCGTCGCCGGCGGTTTCCATGATGACTTCGCATGGGTTGATGGCCTTGACGCGGTAGGGGTGGCCGTCCAGGAGGGCGCCGGGTTGGACCAGGTGCCTGAAGCCGTCGGCATCCTTCACCAGGGCCACCGCGCTCTGCGTCCCCCATACGATGCCGACGGCGTGGAAGCGCGGCGCCGGAAGGGGCTCGTGCGGCTGGTCCCCGGCCGCCTCCGGTTCGGGCTCCGGCTCCGGCGGCGACGGAGGCCTGTACGGTTGAAACGGGTCCCGCGGCGGGAGTCGGGCGTCGGCCTTGCCCAGCAGCGGACTTGTGGCCGTGCCGGGCTCCGAAACCGCGTTTTCCCCCTTAGCCGTGTCCGGTTCCGGGCCGGGCATCCGGAGCGCCGCCATCTCCAGCGTGACGCGAAGCATGGTGCGGCCGTCCTCGGACGGTAGCGACTCGATCGCCAGATTCGCGGCCGTCAACGGGTCGCGTGGTTCCTCGGACGACTCGAAGAATCTCAGCAGGTCGTGGAAGCGCCCCACGAGATCCACTTCCACGACCGTCTCGGTGTAGTGCTCCCCGGCGCGGGCGGCGCCGGGTTGGAAGCGGACCACGTCGAGTCCGGCCGCGGCCGCTCGGGCTGAAATGGCTTCCAGGGGCGTCGGCGGGCCAGTCCCGCGGGGAAGCCGCGAGCGCAACTCGCGTTGCAGCGCCGCGGCCTCCCGGCGGAGTTGCGGCAGGCGGCGCAACTCCGAGCGTGCGCGAGCCTCCCGCAGGCGGGAGCGGTCGAGGTCTTCGGTGATGCGGGCGATCCGGGCGGCTTGGCGGCGGTGGACCAGAGCATAGTCCGCCGCCGCAAGCGCCAGCACCAGCCCGGCGATGAGCGCCACGCGCTGGGCGAGGGGGCGGTCGAGCAGGAGGTCGAGGTAATATCCCATGATCGGTTCAACCGTCCTTCCGGCTCTGGGGCGGGGCGGCGTCCGGCGCCGGCGCGTCTCCGGCGTGGATCACGAAGCGCCTCAGATCCTCCTCCCCGGCGGCCTTGCCCGCTTGCATGAGCTGCGCGCTCTTGAAGACGCGGGAGAGGCTGCGCAGGAACCGCGCGATGGACTCGTCGTCGGTGGCGCGGCCTTCGAGGATCGTCGTGCCCCCGGATTCTGCGTAGCGGGTCAGCCACAACCGCTCCGGCGCCGCGGCCGAGAGGTCGCGCAGGATGCGGGGATGCCGCGCCCGTTGCCGGAGCCACGCCTTGACGGCCTCGTTGTTCCGTCGCCGTCGCAGGACCTGATCTTCCAGCTCCTTCAGGACCTCGGTCTCGATACGAAGCCCGTCGGCGACGCGCCGGCTTTCGGTCAGGCCGGACTCCAGCGCGGCCTGCCGGCGGCATTGCGAGACGTTGACCGCGGCCAGCGCGACGCCGGCGAGGCAGAGCGCCGCGGCGCCGGCCGTGACCGTCCGGCGTCTGCGTCTTTGCGCCCGCGTTTGCCGCGTCGGCAGCAGGTTGATGCGAATCATCGCCGGAACGGTCATCGACGCGCCTATTCGAACGGACTCCGCGTCAGCAGACCGGCCACCAGGGCAAAAGCCGGTCCCGCATGGATGTCCTCCGATCCCCGGTCTCCGCCGAAAACGGGTCCGCAGACCCGGACCTCGGCCTTCAGGGCTCGGGTCAGGCTCGGGCCGAGACCGGGCAGCAACGCGCTGCCTCCGCTCAGGGACACCCGGCGCGGTCCGGTCCCCTCGCCGCGCACGCCCAACAGGTCGAGGCTGCGCTCCACCTTCGCGGCGAATTCGTCGCACAGGACGTTCAGCAGGCCGGCGGCCTCCGGCGACGGCCCGTTGCACTTGACGGCCTCGGCCTCGTCACGGGAGACGCCAAGCCGTTCGGCCAGACTCTCGGTGAACCGCTCGCCGCCCAGAGGCAGGTCCGTGGTGTAGCCGGGAGGGTCGCCCGCGGGGACGTGCACCGTGGTGGTGCACGCGCCCACGTGGACCAGCACGTCGGCGCCTTCGCGCGCGCCGCCGGACCGGAGGGCGAAGTGGTCCACGTCCACGACGGCCGCAACCAGGCCGGCGGCCTCCATGAGATCGACGTAGTTCGCCACCAGGGTCTTCCTGGCGGCGACCAGCAGCACCTCCAGCCCGTCGCCGTCATCCGACGGCCCGATGACGTGGTAGTCGAGGTTGACGTTGTCCAGCTCCTCGGGGATGGCGTCCATGGCTTCGAACTCGACCGCCGGGTCGAGGTTGGCCGTGTCCCGGCGGGATAGCCGCAACCGCTTGATGATAACCCTCCGGCCCGGGATCGACGCCACGGCCCGGTGCGGCTTTCCGCGGGCCGGTCCGGCAAATTCCCGTATCGCGCTGCCAAGCGCCTCGACCCGGCGCACGAGCCCGTTCTCCACCGCCCCGGCCGGGGTCGGGAGCACGGCGGCCCGCAGGACCCGCGCGCCGCCGCGCGCGCCCACGGCCTCGGCGATCTTGACGGAGCTGGAGCCCACGTCCACCGCGAACCAGCTTCGCGTTCGTCCAAAGGGGAAAAGGCGGCCCATGGACCGTGGTAGACGCAAATCGCGGGCCAATCCCCGGCGCCCGCCGGCGGGGACTGAATCGTATCGAACGGCAGGTTTGCTCGTGGCGTGGTGATTGAGATCCACCAGCAGCGTCAAAGACGTGGCATTCTGACGCCGTCTCATCAATAATCCGGGAAGATGGAGCAGAGCGACAGATTTGCCCTGGTGGCGGTGCCGGCGCCGCTCCAGGAGCCTTTGACCTATGCCGTGCCCGAGGCTCTGGACGGGCGCCTCGAAGTGGGTATGCGGGTGCTGGTGCCGCTGGGCCGGCGGCGCGTCACCGGAGTGGTGGTGGGGTTCCAGCGGAAGTCACCCGTGGCCGGGGTCAAGCAGGTCGCCGAGGCGCTGGACGACGAGGCGCTCCTGGATCCGGCGTTCCTGGACTTGTGCCGCTGGGCCGCGGACTACTACGTCGCCTCCCTGGGGGAGGTGCTGGCCGCGGCGTTGCCGCCGCTGCTGCGCACCGAAAGCCGGCTGGTGGCGGCTTTTGCCCGGGAACCGGAAAGCCTCCATGGAACCCTGGACCGGGAGGTGCTGGATGCGGTGCGGCGCCGCGGACCGATGACGCCGGCGGCGCTGAGCCGCCTGTTCCCGCGCCGGGGCGTCAGGGCGGCCCTGGACCGGTTGGCCGGGGCCGGGGCCGTGGCGATGGAAGACCGGCTCCGGGGCCACGTGCGCGAGGCCCGGCGCAAGCGGCAGCCCCGGCCGGAAAAGGCCGCCGGCGCCGCGGCCGCCGGCCGCGCTCCCGTGCTCACCGAAGAGCAGGAGCAGGTGCTCCGGGCCATGGGGCCGCGCCTCGGCGAGGGCGGCTTCGAGACCCTGCTGCTCCACGGCGTCACCGGCAGCGGCAAGACCGAGGTCTACCTCCGGGCCATGGAGCAGGTGCGCCGGCAGGGCCGGCAAAGCCTGATCCTGGTGCCGGAAATAGCCCTGACCCCCCAGTTGCTGGACCGTCTGGAGGGGCGCTTTCCGGGCGACGTGGCCGTGCTCCACAGCGGCCTCAGCGCGGCGGAGCGGTGGCGTCACTGGTGGCGCATCGCCCACGGCGCGGTGAAGGTGGTGGCGGGCGCCCGCTCCGCGGTCTTCGCCCCGGTGCGGGATCTCGGGCTCATCGTGGTCGATGAAGAGCACGACACCAGCTACAAGCAGGAGGAGGGGGTCCGCTACCACGGACGCGACCTGGCGGTGGTGCGCGGACGCATCGTCGGGTGTCCGGTGATCCTGGGGTCGGCCACGCCGTCGGTGGAGAGCTATCACAACGCCCGCAGCGGCCGGTACCGCATGCTGGAGCTCACCGAACGGGTGCAGGCCCGGCCCATGCCCCGCGTCGAGATCGTCGACGTCAAGACCGCGCCCGAGCCGTCGGCCGTGGACCGGCTCTTTTCCGCCCCGCTCCTGCGCGCGCTCCAGGAGAACCACGAGCGCGGCCGGCAGAGCTTGGTGTTCCTCAACCGGCGCGGTTTCGCGTCGTTCCTCCAGTGCTGGTCCTGCGGCTTCGTGTTCCGGTGTCCGCGCTGCAGCATCACCCTCACCTACCACCTCGGGCGCAACGGCACGTTCTGCCACCACTGCGGCTTCCGCCAACGCAAGCCGGACGCCTGCCCCGCGTGCGGCAACCTGTCCCTGAGCGAGGTGGGCTTCGGCACGGAAAGGATCGAGCACGAGCTGCGGCGGCTCTTGCCCAAGGCCCGCATCGGGCGCATGGACCGGGACACCACCGGCAGCCGGGGCGCCCAGGAACGGATCTTCCGGTCGTGGGAGAAGGGTGATCTCGACGTCCTGGTGGGCACCCAGATGGTGGCCAAGGGACACGACGTGGGCGGCGTCACCCTCGTCGGGGTGGTGCTGGCCGACTCCTCGCTGAACCTCCCCGACTTCCGCGCCGCGGAGAAGACGTTCCAGATCATCAGCCAGGTGGCCGGCCGGGCGGGGCGCGCGCGGCAGCCCGGCCGCGTCATCGTGCAGACGCTGGTGCCGGGCCACTACTGCTTCGACCACGCCAGGCTGCACGACTACCCGTCGTTCTTCGCCACCGAGACCGCGTTCCGCCGCGAGTTGGGCTACCCGCCGTTCCAGCACCTGGTGCACCTGCGTCTCGACGGGACCGACGAGGACAAGGTGGCGCGCGGCGCCCGCGACCTGGCCCGGGCGCTCCGGCGCGAGAGGACGCCGGCGCCGCTGGAGATCCTCGGTCCGGCGCCGGCGCCCATTGCCAGGTTGCGCAACCGCTACCGCTGGCAGATCCTGCTGAAGGGGAAGAGCCGGCCGGCGCTCCTGGCCCTGGCCCGGCGCGCCGTGGCGCTCGCGCCCAGGGGCAGGGCCACCCGTATCCACGTTGATGTGGATCCGTACAACATGTTATGAATCCTGTGAAAACGGCAGCGCAGCCCCCAGTGAAGACATGATCCTCGACATTCTCAAGTTTCCCGACCCGGTCCTGCGCGCGCCGGCGCGGCCGGTGGAGGCCATCACCGGCCAAGTCGCCGAGTTCATCGACGACATGCTGGAGACCATGTACGCGGCGCCGGGGATCGGTCTGGCCGCGCCCCAGGTGGGGGTGTCCCGGCGCATCATCGTCCTGGACCTCGATCACGAGAACCGCGGCGCCAACGTCATCAAGCTGGTCAACCCGGTGATTCGCGAGGCCGAGGGAGAGGTCGTCTTCGAGGAGGGCTGCCTCAGCGTGGTGGAGTTCACCGCGGAGGTAAGGCGGGCCGAGCGGGTGGCGGTGTCGGGATACGACGAGAACGGCGAGGAGGTGGAGATCGACGCGGACGGGCTCCTGGCCGTGGCGCTGCAGCACGAGATCGACCATCTCGACGGCAAGCTCTTCATCGACCGCATCAGCCGGCTCAAGCGCGACCTCTACGTGCGCAAGCTCAAGAAGTCCATCCGCACCGGCAAGGAGCTGCCGGAGAACCGCGGCGTCGTCATCTGACTCCCGCCACCCGTCCACACACATGCGTATCGTCTTCATGGGGACGCCGGCCTCGGCGGCGTCGTCGCTCGAAACCCTGCTCCGCGGCCCGCATGAGGTGGTGGGCGTGATGACCCAGCCCGACCGTCCCGCCGGGCGCGGCCAGGCCACCACACCCTCGCCGGTGCGGCGAAGGGCCGGGGAGGCCGGCATTCCGGTGCTGACGCCCCGGAAGATGAAAGATCCCGGCCTGCTGGAACGGCTCCGGGGCTGGCGTCCGGACCTCGTGGTGGTGGTGGCCTACGGGCGAATCCTGCCCCAGGCGATCCTGGACCTGCCGCCCCTGGGCTGCATCAACGTCCACTACTCGCTGTTGCCCCGGTACCGCGGCGCGGCCCCCATGCAGTGGGCCATACTCCGGGGGGAGGCGGTCACCGGGGTGACCACCATGCAGCTCGTGGCGGAGATGGACGCCGGCCCGGTCCTGCTGGCGGAAGAGGTCGCCCTGGCCCCGGACGAGACCGCGGCCTCGCTGGAGGCCAAGCTCGTTCCGGTCGGCGCGCGGCTGCTGGCGGCGACCGTGGCCGGAGTCGAACGGGGCTCGCTCACGCCGCGCCCGCAGGACCCCTCGGCCGTCACCTTCGCTCCCATGCTCAGGAAGGACGACGGAATGATCGACTGGACGCGGCCGGCGCAGGAGATCGAGCGGCGCATCCGCGCCTTCACCCCCTGGCCCTCGGCGTTCAGCTACTGGCGCGGCAAGCGCGTCAAGGTGCATGGCGCAAGGCCGGCGCCGGCGGACCGGGCGCAGGGTGCGGACGCACCGGGAACCGTGGTGCGGGCCGGCGCGGACGGTATATCGGTCGCCACCGGCGCGGGCGTGCTGCGTCTCACCGAGTTGCAGATGGAGGGCCGCCAGCGCCTGCCGGTGGCAGCCTTCCTCCGGGGCGCCGGAATTCAAGCGGGGGCGCGGTTCGAGGGACCTCCGGCGTAGTGTCCTGTCCGCACGCCGCCAAGCCTGCCTGCTTGTGACCCGGCACACCACAAACCCGCGTGAGATCGCCCTCGCCATCCTGGACCGCGTCGAGCGGCGGAAGGCCTATGCCGACGTGCTGCTGAACGCGCGGCTGGAGGAGGCGGCCCTGCCGCAGGCCGACGGCGCGCTGCTCACCCGCACCGTCTACGGCGTCCTGCGCTGGCGCGGGCGCCTCGACTGGGTGCTCGGCCGCCTGCTGCGGAAACCCCTGCACGACCTCGACCCGGTGGTCCGAAACCTGCTCCGGCTGGGGGCCTACGAGCTTCTCTTCCTGGATCGGGTCCCCGCCTACGCCACCGTCAACGAGTTGGTGGCGTTGACCCGGAGACGCGCCGGGCCGGGGAAGGCGCGGCTGGTCAACGCGGTCTTGCGGGAGATCGCGCGCCGGGAGCGCGATGCATGGTCTCCGCCGGCAGCGTCCGGGACGGCCGAGGAAATGGCTGCGGCAGACGCTGCCGAGGTCAAGGAACGCTCGATGTCCCCTGCGGCAGCGTCCGGGACCGTCGAGGAAATGGCCGCCCTGGTGTCTCACCCGCCGTGGCTCATCGAGATGTGGCGGGAGCAGTTCGGCGCCGGGGAAAGCCGGCGGCTCATGGAAGCCAACAACCGGGAAGCGCCGCTGGTGCTGCGCGCCAACCGCCTGCGGATCACCCGCGACGCGCTGGTGCAGCGGCTGTGCGCCGGCGGGGTCGATGCCCGTCCCGGCGGGTGGTCGCCGGCCGCGGTGCGCCTGCGCGGGTCGGCGTCGCCGGCGGAGCTGGCGGAGTTCCGCCAGGGGTTGTGCCAGGTGCAGGGAGAGGCCTCCCAGGCGGTGGGTCTCCTGGTCGATCCCAGGCCGGGGATGCGGGTGCTCGACGTATGCGCCGCCCCCGGCGGGAAGACGACGCACATGGCGGAACTGATGGACGGCCGGGGGGAGATCGTCGCCTGCGACGTCTCGGAGCGCGGGCTCGCGAGGCTGGCCGAGAACGCCCGCCGCCTGGGGCTCGATTGCATCCGTCCCGAGGTCGGTGACGCGACCGAAGCCCTTCCCGGAGAACCCGGCGCCTTTCATCGCGTGCTGGTGGACGCACCGTGCTCGGGCCTGGGCACCTTGCGCGCGCACCCGGAGATCCGCTGGCGGCGTACAGGACGGGACCTCCGGCGTCTCGCCGCGCTGCAGGCGCGGATACTGGATCAGGCCGCCCTCCGGGTGCGCCCCGGCGGGGTGCTCGTCTACGCCACCTGCACCCTTTCCCGCGTCGAGAACGAACAGGTGGTGGAGGGCTTCCTGGAGCGTCACGGCGACTTCGCAGTCGAGGTCGCCGGCGCCCACCTCCCGGAATCCATGCGCCCCATGACCGCCGGACGCTACCTCCTCGCGCTCCCGCACCGCCACGACACCGACGGTTTCTTCGCCGCTCGGATGAGCAGGCTTCCGGCGGCTGCGTGATTTACCTCGTACCGATCCTGTGTTAGGTTTCTAGAGACTAGCCGAGATTCAGTCCAACCGAGTGTCGGGGCGTGGCTCAGCCTGGTAGAGCGCACGGTTCGGGTCCGTGAAGTCGCTGGTTCAAATCCAGTCGCCCCGACCATTCACTTCCATTCCTGCATCCGTTCGTCCTGAGCGGAGCGACGCGATATGCCCCAGCGATGTGCAGGGGACGACCGCGGGTCGCCCCTACACCGTGATCGTGATCCGTAACGCGTGTTGCAAACTCGCCCGGAATGGGCTGAAATGGGCTCTACCGCCTTCAGGGGTTCCGGAGGTATCCATGCATTTCAACAGGCGAATCCGACTCGCGGTCATTCCCGTGCTCTTCACGGCAGTCCTGGCGGGGACCGCGGGCACGGCCTGGGCCCTCGACCCGGTGTTCTCGACCTATCTGGGCGGTGCCATCCGCGGATACGATCCCGTGGCCTACCACACCGATGGAAAGCCGGTTAAGGGCAAGAGGGCGCACCGGCTGGAATGGAAGGGGGCCACCTGGTCGTTCGCGAGCGCCGAGAACAGGGGCCTCTTCAAGGCCGACCCCGAGAAATACGCGCCCAGGTACGGCGGATACTGCGCGTTCGCGGTGAGCCGGGGCTATACCGCATCCATCGACCCGGATGCGTGGAGCATCGTGGACGGCGCCCTCTACCTCAACTACAGCCTGGGCGTCCGGGACCAGTGGTCTCAGGACATCCCGGGCAACATCGCCAAGGGCGATGTCAACTGGCCCAAGCTGCTGGCCGGCAAATAGCGGCCGGGGCCGAACGGACCCGCCATGAAATACTCGAAGCTCGACGCCAAGGACTACGCCCGCGAGAACATGAAGGGCGTCTGGGCCGCGGCCATGAACCCCTTCAACGAGGACTTCTCGTTCAACGAGGAAGGGCTGCGGCGCAACATCCGGCACTGGATCGACGACCTGGCGATCCAGGGGCTGTTCATCGCCGGCAAGCAGGGAGAGTTCTTCTCCATGTCGTTGGAAGAGCGCAAGCGCAACTTCGAGATCGCCGTGGAGGAGACCGGCGACAAGGCCGGCACCATCATGTCCTGCTCGGACCAGAACTTCGACACGGTGGTGGAGCTGGCGCGCCACGCCGAGGCCGTGGGCGCCGACTACATCGTGGTGCACGCCCCCATGCTGCACTTCATCAGCGACCGGGACGACACGATCTACAACTACTACAAGGCCGTGTGCGACCGGGTGGACATCGGCATCGCCATGTGGAGCCACCCGGACTCCGGCTACCTGATGAGCCCGGAGTTGTGCGCGCGGATGGCCGAGCTGCCCAACGTCGTGGCCATCAAGTACTCGGTGCCGCGACCCATGTACGCCGACCTGACCCGGCTGGCCGGAGACCGGCTCATCGTCAGCACCGCCTCGGAGGAGGAATGGCTCGACAACATCGTGGAGCTGGGCTGGCAACTCTACCTGTGCTCCTCGCCGCCCTACCTGCTCCAGACCGCGAACGACCGGCGCATGCACGAGTACACCCAACTCGCCTTCGACGGCCAGGCCGAGAAGGCCCGCCAGGTCCGCGACAGCCTGGACCCCGTCCGCGAGGCCTTGTCGTCGTCCCGTCCCGGCGGCAAGCCCCATGCTCATCAGAAATACTGGCAGGAACTCCTGGGACAGGTCGGCGGCCCCACCCGCCCGCCGTTCCTCCAGCTTACCGAGGAAGAGAAGGAGCGCACCAGGGAGGCGTTCGAGGGGTGCGGGTTGACGGTCTGAGGGGTTGCCACTCCCGTCCGCTTGGGAGATAATCCCCCGCATAAATGGATCCCCTGCACTGAAACAAGGGGGCGGTTGGAGTCCGCGCCGGGGCCATCGGGAACCGCGTGGACGGAGAGAGAAAAGGAGGCATGACATGAAGTTGCGAATAGCGGGCTTGCTGGCAGGCGCGTTTCTGGTGCTGGCTCTGGGCGCGTCGGCCCAGGCCAAGTGCGGCAAGGTCACCATCTCCGAGATGAACTGGGACTCGGCCGCGGTGGCGGCCCACGTCGAGGCCATCATCCTCAAGAAGGGTTACGGATGTGACGCCGAGCTGGTGCCGGGCGACACCGTGCCCACGGTGACGTCGATGACCGAGAAGGGCGAACCCGACATCGCCCCGGAGATCTGGTTCAACTCGGTGAAGGAGGTGGTGACCAAGGCGGAGAAGGAGGGACGGCTGAAAAAGGCCGGGGAGATCCTGAGCGACGGCGGCGAGGAGGCTTGGTGGGTGCCCGACTACGTGGTCAAGGAAAACCCCGATCTCACCACGCTGCAGGCGGTGATGAAGCGCCCGGACCTGTTCGAGGACAAGGAAGAGCCCGGCAAGGGCCGCTTCTACGGCTGTCCCTCGGGCTGGGCCTGCCAGATCATCAACAAGAACCTGTTCAAGGCGTACGGGCTCGACAAGGCCAATTTCACGCTGTTCGATCCGGGGTCCGGGGCAGGCCTGGCCGCGGCCATCGCCAAAGCGTACGAGCGGAAGCAACCCATCTTCACCTACTACTGGGCGCCCACCTCGGTGCTCGGCAAGTACCCGATGGTGAAGCTCGGCGGCATGAAGCACGACCCTGCGACCTACGCGTGCATCACCGACAAGGACTGCGCCGATCCGAAGCCGAACATGTACCCGAAGTCCGCGGTGCTGACCTACGTGGTGGGCAACTTCCCGGAAAGAGAGCCGGAGGCGTTCAAGTTCGTGTCAGGCGTGTCCTGGGCCAACAGCGTGTTGAACAAGCTGCTGGCGTGGAAGTCCGACAAGAAGGCCGACGCCCGTGAGACCGCTGAGCACTTCCTGAAGAACAACGAGGCGGTGTGGTCGAAGTGGGTGCCCGCGGACGTGGCCGAGAAGGTCAAGGCGGGTCTGTAACCCCGCACTGAATCCGTCGAGGGTTTCGGCGCCCGCGCGGCGCCGGGACCCCCGACTTTCCGTCCGCAGCCCAGGAGCGGAGGTAAGACATGTACGGCCATCGCGCGCGCATCGGCTACACCTCCCCGCCCATCGTCACCGAAGTCTTTCCCTGCGAGTTCTACAAGATGGCGCCGCCCGGCGTCACCCTGGCGCTGACCACCCTGATGGTGGCCCGGCACTCGGCCGAATCCGGGGAGGCCCAGGAAAGCTGGAACCACGCCGTGCGCGCGGTCCGGGAGATGGCCCGCGCCAAGGTCGACATCATCGTCTTCGGCGGCGGACCCGTGGTCTATTCCGGGGGCTCGCAACGGGCCCACGACACCATGCGGGACCTGCAGCAGGAGTTCGGCATCCCGGTCACCAACAGCACCACCGCGTACCACCAGGCCGACGCCGCGCTGGGCGCGCGCGTGGTGGGCTCGGTCACCTACGCCTCGGCGCCGGGAAGCTCCGAGCACCTGCCCAACGAGCGCTTCACCGACCCGGACAAGACCGCGCTGGTGGGCCAGAAGTTCGCCGGCGTGCCGTTCATCGAGGTCGGCGCCATTCCTTCCGAGGTGCCCCTGCAACTCGCCCGGGAGCTCAAGCAGGAACACCCGGAGATCGACACCATCCACCTGGGCTCCCCCCACTGGGCCACCGGAGCCGTCATCGAAACGCTGGAGCAGGAACTGGACGTCAACGTCGTCCAGGGAAGCCAGGCCATCCTGTGGTGGGCGCTACGCACGCTGGGCATCCAGGACCGTATCGAGGGCTACGGCAGGCTCCTGCGTGAGCACTAATCTCCTGTCCCGTTCTCGGGCTGCTTTCCGCGCTCCTCGTCCACCCGCTGCAACAGCGCGAGGCCGATGACGAAGAAGACCAGCACCACCGTCATGCCGGCGCGTTGCGAGCCGAACAGGCGCGTCAACTCGCCCAGCAGAAAGGGGCCCAGAAAGGCCGTGGCCCTGCCGGAGAAGGCGAACAGGCCGTAGAACTCGTTCTGCTTGTGCGCGGGCACGAAACGGCCCATGAGCGAGCGGCTCGCCGCCTGGTTGGGCCCGGCGCAGATGCCGCTGAGGATGCCGGCGGTCCAGAAGAGAGCGCGCCGGCCGGTGAGCACCGCGGTCAGGGTGGCGGCGATGAAGCCCAGCAGGCTGATCTGTACGGTGCGCTTGCCGCCCAGCCAGTCGTCCACGAACCCCAGGGCGAAGGCGCCGATGCCCGCGGCCACGTTGAGCACCAGGCCGAAGACCAGCAGTTCCTCGAAGGTGAAGCCGAAGGTGCCGGCCGCGTAGATCCCGCCGAAGGCGAAGACCGTGTTGAGGCCGTCGGCGTAGAAGAGGCGGGCGAGCAACAGGCGGAAGATGTCGGGATAGCGCCGGATCTCACGGATGGTGCGGGCCAAGCGCCGGAAGGGGTCGGACAGAAGCGAGCCGGAGACGCCGGGTCGGGCCGCGCTTTCCGGCACCCACAGGAACAGTGGCAGGCTGAAGACGGCGAACCAGCCTGCCACCAGCAGGTTGGTGGCGCGGATGTGCTGGTAGCCCTCCTTCTCGAAGCCGAACCACGGGACCTCGGCGTCGACGAACCCCACCAGGGCCAGCCCCAGGGCGGACAGGCCGCCGACGTAGCCCAGGGCCCAGCCGTAACCCGAGACGCGCCCGATCCGGTCCGGCGGCGCCACGTCCGGCAGAAAAGCGTTGTAGAACACGCCGCACATCTCGAAGGCGATGTTGGCTGCCGTGAACCAGAGCAGCGCCTTGACCACTTCCCCTGGCGCGGCCGTGTAGAGGACGGCCGACCCGGCTACCGCGACCAGGGTGAAGAACCCCAGGAAGCGCTTGCGGTAGCCGCCCCGGTCGGCCAGGGCGCCGAGAAGCGGCGACAGCAGGGCCACAGCGATGGCGGTGATGCTGACGCTCCGGGACCACAGCCACGTGCCCGTCATCTCGTCCGGGGCGATGACCTTGGTGAAGAACGCCGAGTAGATGAACGTGACCACCAGGGTGGTGAAGGCCGAATTGGCGAAGTCGTAGAGGCACCAGGCGAGGACGGTGCGGCGGTGGGTCGGCATCATGGCTTCGCTGTTGCGCGGGATCGTCGAGGCGCGGGGGCGGCAACGGGAGAAGGTGGCGCCGGGCCTCTCCGGATGAGCGCCAGAGCGGCCTTGACGCGGTTGTTGACCTTGAGCTTGGAAAAGATGCTGGTGACGTGGGCCTTGACCGTGCGCTCGCTGATGAACGTGCTGGCGGCGATCTCGTCGTTGCTGAGCCCCTCGGCCAGGAGCTTCAGGACCTCCATCTCGCGGCGGGTCAGGCTCTGTATCCCGTCCGCCTCGTCCCCCGGCGGATCGGCGTTGGACTGGGCGGCAATGGCGGCGAAATCGCCGGCCCGGGGCAGGTTCCGGTCGATCCACACGCCGCCGCCGTGGACGTTGCGCACCGCCTGGAACAGCGTCTCCGCGGCCACGTCCTTCAAGAGGTAGCCGCGGGCGCCGGCCTTGGCCGTGTTGACGATGCTGTCCGCGTCCTCGTACGCGGTGAGGATCATCGTCCGGGTCTCCGGACGGCTTTCCCTGAGTTGCAGGAGCGTCTGGACCGCTTCCCCTCCCGGCATCCGGAGGTCCAGCAGCAGCACGTCGCCGTTGCCCTTCACCACCGCGGGTTCCACCTCCTCCGCCCGCGCCGCCTCCGCGGTCACCAGCAGGTCGCGTTCCCGCGCCAGGAGGCCCTTCAAGCCCTCCCGAAACAGGGCGTGATCATCCGCCAGCACTATCCTGATGGGCTCGGCCATGAAGTGACACTATTTCTTCCCGGCAGCCCCGATGTCAACCAACCCGCTCGTCCTGAGCCCTTCGACAGGCTCAGGACAGGCGAAGTCGAAGGACGCACATTACAGAAATGCGCTACCCGCGTGATCGCAGAACGCATCGGCGTCACGGATGTATTCCATGACCGTGGCTGGGTTGGTATGGCGGGTGACCGCCATGATCTTGTCGAGCCGGGCATGGTGCGCCGCGGCGCTGGTGACGAAGCCCGCCCGCAGGGAATGCCCGGACAACTCTTTCGGGTCCAGCCCGATCAATGCTGCGTAGCGCTTGACCAGGCGCGGGACATCGGAATGATGCAGCGGTCTCTCCTGCACCGCCCCGCCCCGTTTCATGGTCCGGAACAGCGGTCCGTGCGTGATGCCCGATACCGCCAGCCACGCCTGCACCCAGTCGATGGGCTTGACCGTCTTGCCTTCCGGGACGGCGATCGGTTGACCCTTGCCGTTTGGATCGGTCTTGGATCGGCGGATGCTGAGCAACATCCGCCGGGGGTGTTCCTGAGGCGGCGACAGGATGGTCACGTCGTCGACGTGCAGCGCACAGATCTCGGACCGGCGCAGGGCGGCGGCGAAACCGAGCGCGAGGACCGCGGCGTCGCGCGTCCCGATCACCGAGTTCGGACACTGGGCGATCATCGCCCTCACGTGCCCCTCGCGCAATGCCTTGACCCGCCGCGGGGCCGTGCCCCTCAGACGGCTTAGACCCTTGAGCGTCGCCCGGACGGTGGGGTGATGGGTGGGTGCGGTCCTTCCGGCGTCGGTGAATCGTTTGGCAATGGCACTGCTGTAGAGGAAGACCGTTCCCATGGACAACGGTGTGCCTCGTTCCGAACGGGGCCGCGTGGCGCAGTCCAGAAGAAAGCGGGCGACCGTCTCCGGAGAGGCGGATAGCGGGTCGGCGATCCGTTCCTTCGCGCAATACGCGGTGAAGCAGTTCCAGCCCTTGCGGTAGGCCAGTCGCGTGTTGGGCGCAACCGCCGATGACAGGACGAGGTTGTGAATGTCGGATTCGGTAGTCATTGTGGAAGCTCATTGGATACCGACACATTCCCTGCATTCCGGGAGGGTGCGCCTTGGGGAAAACGGTGCGGGGGGATTGCTCTCAACGCGAGGAGTCGTGTTCGGGAGGGAGTTTGACAAAACAAATATTGTTGAACAAACGGTCGGACCGGCACCAAAAAAGGGGCCGTTCCGAAGGTGGAACGGCCCCCTTTTTTTGCGGTGCGGGATAAACTGCTAGAACTTGTATTCGATGACGAAAGTGAAGACGTTGAAAGAGTCCTTGCCGTCTTCGGTTATGACGTCCTTGAATTTCTGGCCGGGGCAGGCGCCCTCACAACCGAAGGTATCCCACACACCGTGGATCTGCATCCAACCGCCGGGAACGTTGTAGACGACCGCCACTCCGGTGTTGGTTACCTCGGAGTTTCCGCCGTCAAAGTCGATATCGGCCACGTTGTAGAGCGGAGCTATGGAGATACCGCCTTCAGACTTGCTTCCACCCATAATGCCGCTCGTGGGCCCCCACAGCCATACCTGTGCCGCAAGCCGAATGTCCGAAGCTTCGACATCGACGCCGCCGCCCGGATCCCTCTCATAGGTAGCGTAATTGGCGGAGAGCGACAGCCAGTTCAACGGGGACCACCCCAAGCCGTGGGACATATACGTGGTGTCGGCGTTCACCTCGTCGATATTGATCAACATCGGCTTGTGCGCCAAGTTGGGGGCTACGACTTCCACAGAGGACAACGTGTCGGTATGGGCCTGGTAACCGAAGCTGTACGAAAGGCTCGATACGGCGAAGCCGCCCATTTCCTTGGCATTTGCGAGAGGCTCCAGACCCAGCGCGAAACCTACGTTATTGCCGTCGTCTCCCGCTTTCCATTCTTCCTGATTGTCCTGGCCCACCGCCACTTGCAGGTGGGTGATCTTGGAAATACCCATACCCGGCAACTTCTTCCAGGATAGCACGAAACTCCCGTCTTGCCCTCCGCCCATGCCCAAGGCACTCGTAAGCGGGCTGTCTTCAGTACGGAAAGCGCCTGCCTGCGTATCAACGTCCAAGCTCGGACTGGCGCCCCAACCGAAGCTCGGGAGCCACGGGTTCAACTTGTCGAAGTTGATGTATCCGTCGCCGCCGAAGCTGGTGCCAGTGCCACCCTCGTTGAGAAGCCAAGTGACCGCGTAGAACCCCTGCTGGGACGTGACGTTGATCGTCGGCCGAAAACGCCGCACGCGAAGCTCCAGGTTCTGGTAGCCCTTCTCTTTATTCTCGTTGCTCAGCCATACGCTGTGGTAGACCTGCAGCCTCTGCGTGAAACGGATGCTCCAGTTGTTGTCCGCCGCGGCGATCGTCAGACCACCACCCGGCTTATACTTGAACGACGGCCCCTTCATCTCGGCGGCCAGTGCACTCTCCTGGTTCTGCTTCAGTTGCGCCAGTTCCCGTTCCAGGGCCTGGATCCGCGTGTCCACGTCAGACGCCTGGACCGGCGATGCCGCCAGCGCGAGGGCTCCCGTCAAGACCACGGCGCTTGCGAGACCGAGCGCCCTTTTCAGAAACACCATATTCATGACCTCCTCCTTGGTAATCAGAGTTATGGCGTTCTTCGGGTCTCGTGTGGTGCCCAGGCGGAGAAGGGTCAGGGAAGATGTGGGGGTTGTGGGCTCATGTCGTTGTTGACAACTCTCAGATTCGCCCCAAGATTTAATACTCAAGTACTACTTAGTTAACGTATGCCCCCTTTCGTTGATAGAAAAGCATACTTATGTACAATTGCACAGAAACCGCCAAAAACGTAGAAAGCGTAAAGCAGATTCGCTGTTTGCAATAACTCTGATTACCAAGGAGGAGGTCATGAATATGGTGTTTCTGAAAAGGGCGCTCGGTCTCGCAAGCGCCGTGGTCTTGACGGGAGCCCTCGCGCTGGCGGCATCGCCGGTCCAGGCGTCTGACGTGGACACGCGGATCCAGGCCCTGGAACGGGAACTGGCGCAACTGAAGCAGAACCAGGAGAGTGCACTGGCCGCCGAGATGAAGGGGCCGTCGTTCAAGTATAAGCCGGGTGGTGGTCTGACGATCGCCGCGGCGGACAACAACTGGAGCATCCGTTTCACGCAGAGGCTGCAGGTCTACCACAGCGTATGGCTGAGCAACGAGAATAAAGAGAAGGGCTACCAGAACCTGGAGCTTCGCGTGCGGCGTTTTCGGCCGACGATCAACGTCACGTCCCAGCAGGGGTTCTACGCGGTCACTTGGCTTCTCAACGAGGGTGGCACTGGCACCAGCTTCGGTGGCGACGGATACATCAATTTCGACAAGATGAGCCCGTGGCTCCCGAGCTTCGGCTGGGGCTACAGTCCGTCCTTTAGTGGCAATACGCAGGCAGGCGCTTTCCGTACGGAAGACAGCCCGCTTCTGGATGGCTTGGGAATCGGCGGACAGCAAGACGGAAGTTTCGTGCTGTCCTGGAAGAAGTTGCCCGGTATGGGTATTTCCAAGATCAGTCACCTGCAACTGGCGTGGGGCCAGGACGGTAAGAACGAAGCAGCAGAGGCCGGAGAGAGCGGCAATAGCGTAAGTTTCGCGCTGGGTCTGAAGCCTCTCGCAAATGCCAAGGAAATGGGCGGCCTCGCCGTATCGAGCCTTTCGTACAGCGTGGGTTACACAGCCTATACCGATCAATTGGCTCATTCCGATGGCAAGACCTTTGATGATGCGGTCCGTGTGAGAGCCCGTACCCCCAACTTGGCGAAAAGGGCGACCTTGATCGATATCGAGGGGACGGCGGGCACTAACTATGACATCACGTATATGTCCCACGGCTTGGGGTGGTCCCCGTTGAACTGGCTGTCGCTCTCCGCCAATTACGCTACCTATGAGAGGGATCCGGGCGGCGGCGTCGATGTCGAAGCTTCGGACATTCGGCTTGCGGCACGGGTATGGCTGTGGGGGCCCAAGAGCGGCATTATGGGTGGAAGCAAGGGTGAAGGCGGTGTCTACATAGCTCCGCTCTACAGCGCGGCCGAGGTCGAATATGCGGGCGACAGCTCCGACGTGACCAACACCGGAGTGGCGGTTGTCTACAACGTTCCCGGCGGTTGGATGCAGATCCACGGTGTGTGGGATACCTTCGGTTGTGAGGGCGCCTGCCCCGGCCAGAACTTCAAGGACGTGATAACCGAAGACGGCAAGGACTCTTTCAACGTCTTCACTTTCGTCATCGAATACAAGTTCTAGCGGTTCATCCCGAACCGAATAGCAAACAGGGCCGCTCCGCCACGGGGCGGCCCTGTTTTTTGTTTGAACGAAAGAGAGACCAGATTCGCTTGACGAACAGCGATAAGTGGAATAGATACTCGCAACGGCGGCACGGTCGATACTTGGTCGGTTACGGTTGGTGAAGCAAGGGTTCATGGGGGAGCAAATGGTGCGATTCGGGCACATGACTTGGGGACTGCTCGGTGCGGTTGTGTTTTCGAGTATTCTGGTGACGTCCCTTTCGGGCTGTTGGAGGCCTCCAGGCATCGGCGTCGGCGGCAACTACAACGACGCGTTGCTGGAGTTGGGCAAGACACAGCGGGGCGGGAACGTCAAGAAGGCCATCGTGCACCTTGAGTACGTGGTCCGCAGGAACCCCAAGTACAAGGACAGCCTCACGCAGCTAGGGCGTGCCTACTACTATGCGGGCAGGTACGGCTCGTCTTTCGAAGTGTTGAAACGCGCACTGGCCCTGAATCGCGAGGACGAGATAGGCTGGATCGTCCTGGGTTTGACGCAGATGCGGCAGGGCGACGACGAGGCCGGCCTGGAGAGCTTCAAGGGAGGCCTGACGTTGCTGGTCAAGGCGACGAAAGAGGGCTACCAGGAAATCCCGGACGAGTTCTGGGACGGCAGAGGGGTCGTGCGCCGCGCCCTCCGGCGAAGCATTTCATTGGCCCGTAAGGGCGTCGTGGAGAAACGCCGGATCATTCAGTCGGGTGAACTCCTGCTGCACCGCGTCGACCGCGAACTCTACGACGCCGAGGAGGACCAACGCCTCAGCGAGTATCTGGATTCCCGGCGGGATAGGAAGGACGATTAGAGATAGTGGGGCCTGAGGCCACCGTCTCGCAATTTCATTTCCGTCGCCGCCAGCCGCTCCGGGGTCCCCATGTCTTGCCACTCTCCGTCGAACGGAAAGCCGCAAAGGCGCTCGGAACTGGCGAGCATTCGCGGGTAGGTGGTGCGGGTGATGCTGAAGGGTTCGGGGCCTTCCATGTACCGGAATATCCGGGGCTCCACCACTTGAACTCCGGTGAACATGTACTGCTCCAGAGCGCCGGCGCCGCCTCCGGGCGCATCATGGTGCAGCAGCTTCCGTATCCTTCCCTCCGCATCGGTCCAGATGGCCCCGTAGGCCTCCGCCAGCGGGTCCTTGCGCAGCACCAGGGTGGCCGCCGCCCCGTGCTCGCGGTGAAACCGCAGGGTCTCGTCCAGCCGCAGATCGATCAGCACGTCGCTGTTCACGATCACGAAGGTGTCCTGGTCCAGAAACTGCTTCGCCCCCAGCAGGCCGCCGCCGGTATCCAGCAGCACGGGTTCCCGGGAATAGACGATGTCCACGCCGAAACGCGAGCCGTCGCCCAGGTGTTCCTCCACCTTTTCGGCGTGATGGTGGACGTTGACCACGATCTCGCGGATCCCGTAGTGGCGCAGCAGCATCAGCGGGTAGTCGATCATGGGTCGGCCGTTGACCGGGACGAGGCACTTGGGCAAGGTGTCGGTGAGGGGCCGCAGCCGGGTTCCCAGACCCGCGGCGAAGAGCATCGCCTTCACGAGATATCCGCGAAGTGCGCCGCCAGGACCGGGATCAGGCGTTCCAGCCCTGGCACCCGCCGGAGGTTCCTCCCGATCCGTTTCAATGTCGGGGCGATGTACCGCTTGTAGCCGGATTTGCCCTTGACCACGTCGAGGTACCGGAACCGGCCGACCACCTTGAAGTCCCGCTGGAGGGCCGAAAGCAGGTAGGTCTCCCAGAACTCGTCCCGGGTCGGCCGGGGCTCTCCCCATTCCTCCAGGCGCAGGATATAGTAGTCCACCAGCCGCATTTCCACCGCGGGCGTGACCACCTGGTCGGTCTCCCGGTCGTTCAGCAGCGACGCCAGATCGTATTGCGCCGGCGCCAGCAGCGCGTCCTGAAAGTCGATGACCGCCACCGCGTCGCCGTGCACCATCAGGTTCCAGCTATGGTAGTCCCGGTGATTGAGCACACGCGGCCGGTTGGAAAGGTGCCCGGCGATGCCTTCAAAGGCCTGGTCCAGGAGCCGCCTTTCCGTCCTCGGCAGGCTGCCGTTGTCTCCCGCCTCCAGACCGTATTCGACGAAGTGGGCGAATTCCCATAGGTAAAGCCGCCGGTCGAATGCCTGGCTGAAAGCCACGCAGCGGTCGTCCCGGGTCCTGGTGCCGGCCACCTGCAGCACCAGCAGCTCGTCGATGGCCTTGCAGTACCACCCGATCACATCCGCTTCCGGCGCCGCCCGCACCCGGTCCCAAAGGCTCACGTCTCCCAGGTCCTCCAGCAGCAACAGCCCCTGCTCCGCCCATTGCCCGTACACCGCCGGCACCCGCACCCCGACGCTCTCGAGGAACCGGTGCACGCTCAGGAACGGCAACTCCTCCGGCGGCTTCTTGAACACCGCCAGCTCCTCCGACGAGACCGGCAGGCCCGAGTCGCTCCAGCTCATCACGATGGCCGAAACCGGCGCTTCCGGCGCATCGATGCGGGCCCGGAAATAGCGCCGGGACGACGCGTCCCCGGCCAGCGCGTCCAGTCCCGTCACCCGCGCGTCCGCGCCGAATGCCTCTGCCACCTTCCCGGCCACCACGTCCTTGAACCCGTCCATGAGCCTTGATGTAGCCAATAGCCCTGCCGAATTCCAGGAGTCCCTGAGACCGGGTCCGCGCCGGTCGGTCGCCGCTTTCTCCCCTCGCGGAAATGTGGTAGCCACCCCTTCATGTCGTTCCGAGTCGGCATGGCGCAGATCAACCCGAAACTGGGCGACGTCGCCGCGAACATGGCCCTCTACGAGGCCGGCGTGCGGGAGGCGGCCGGCCGGGACGCGGACCTCGTGGTCTTCCCGGAGCTGAGCCTCACGGGTTACTTCCTGCGCGACATGGTGCCGGACGTGGCGGTGCGGCCGTCGAGCCCGGAGATGGAGCGGCTCAAAGCACTGAGCCGGGAGGTGTCGCTGGTGGCGGGACTGGTGCTGGAGAGCCGGGACCACCGGTTCTTCAACGCCGCGGTGTACCTGGAGGACGGCGAGGTCCGTCATGTCCACCGGAAGGCGTACCTGCCCACCTACGGCATGTTCGACGAGCAGCGCTACTTCGCCCGGGGCGACCGGCTGCGGGCGTTCGACACCCGGCACGGCCGCCTCGCGCTGCTGGTCTGCGAGGACATGTGGCACCCCTCCACGGTCTACCTGGCGGCGCTCGACGGGGCGCTTTCCATCCTCTGTCCGTCTTCCAGCCCGCTACGGGGCGTCACCGACGGCGCGGACCAGGACGACAACGCGCGTTACTGGGAGCTGATCACCCGGAGCTATGCCGAGACCTACGGCGTCTTCGTGGTCCACGCCAACCGGGTCGGCTTCGAGGATGGCGTGGGCTTCTGGGGCGGTTCCGGCATCCTCGACCCCTTTGGGCGCACGGTGTGCAAGGCCGGCTACTACGAGGAGGAGTTCGTTTTCGGCGACGTGGCGCACGAGGTCGTGCGGCGCAAGCGCACGCGCGCCCCGCTCATGCGCGACGAGGACGTGGACCTCACCATCCGCGAGCTGGAGCGGATCCGCAACGAGTAGTTCCGATGATCCCCACCAACGTCTCGCTGATGCGCCGCATCCTGGTGGCGTTCATCCGCAACGAGGTGCGCAAGGTCGGCCTCGAACGCGTGGTGGTTGGCCTGTCCGGCGGAGTGGATTCGAGCCTCAGCGCCATGCTGGCGGCGGAAGCCCTCGGTCCGGACCAGGTGCTGGGCATCATGATGCCCTACCGGACCTCGAGCGCCGAGAGCCTGGAGCACGCCCGGTTGGTGGTGGAGAAGAGCGGCATCCGCTCCGCCACCGTCGAGATCACCCCCCAGATCGACGCCTATTTCGAAAGGTTCCCGGACGCCGACCCCAAGCGCCGGGGGAACAAGATGGCTCGCGAACGGATGACCATCCTCTACGACCACTCCGCGCGCTGGAACGCCCTGGTGGCGGGCACCAGCAACAAGACCGAGCTGCTGCTGGGCTACGGCACCCTCCACGGCGACATGGCCTCCGCCCTCAACCCCCTGGGGGACCTCTACAAGACTCAGGTCTGGGCTCTGAGCGGGGCCGTCGGCGTTCCCGGCGCGATCGTCGACAAGAAACCTTCGGCCGACTTGTGGGAAGGCCAGACCGACGAGGCCGAACTGGGCTTCAGCTACCGCGAGGTGGACGAGCTGCTCTACCTGATGGTGGACCAGCGCTACGGCCGCCCGGAACTCATCGACGCGGGTTTCACCCCCGACTTCGTCGACGACATCGCCCGCCGCATCCAGACCTCCCAGTTCAAGCGCCGCCTCCCGGTCATCGCCAAGGTCTCCCACCGCACCATCGACCGCGACTTCCGGTATTCCCGGGACTGGGGCAGGTAGACCCGCGCCAAGGGCCCGGACGCCGGGAGCCGGTCCGAGAAAGGACATATTTTATTTTGAAGAAGAACAATGATTAAAGAATTGACGGCAAAGGCCGAAACTATTATGTATGAGACACAATCGCACGGGGCCTGCGAGGACGAGACGTGACGGGTGAGATCATCGCGATAGTCAGCGTTGGGATAGCCGTTGTGGCATTCAACTGGCGCGTGATGGTTCGGCTGGAGAACCGGCTGGACGGCCGAATCGACCGGTTGGACGACCGGATCAACCGGTTGGAGCTTGGTTTGGAGGGGTTGCGGAAGGAGTTTCACGCTTTGGCGCGGGAGCTTTCAGAACTACGAGGCGAGATACGAGGCAACCGCGAGTGAGGGGACGATGAGTCGGCTCAACTGATGGTGCCGTCACTCTTCCACCGTCATCACCTCTTGGCCACCTTCAGCACTAGCTTGTAGACATCGCGTTTCGCCAGTGAGAACGTCTTCGCCAGGACTTTGGCCGTCTCGTTGGCCGTATGTCCGGCTTCAAGCAGCCTTTCGACCTCCGCCCGCAGTGTCTTCTCGTCCACCTCGGGCGTCCCGTCGCGGCCGGCCACCACGATGACGAACTCCCCGCGCGCCGCCGCCTCTTCCGGTCCCGCAGCCAGTTGAGACAGCGTCCCGCGCAGCAACTCTTCATGCACCTTGGTCAGTTCGCGCCCCACCAGCGCGGCCCGGTCCCCCAGCACCTCGTGCATATCCGCCAGCGCCTGCCGGATCCGGTGCGGCGCCTCGTAGAACACCAGGGTGCGCTCCTCGCCCTGGAGTTGCCGCAACGCTTCCCTCCGCCGGCTCTGCCGCGCCGGCAGGAACCCCTGGAACACGAACCGGTCCGTGGCCAACCCGCACACGCTCAACGCCGCGGTGGCCGCGGACACCCCCGGCACCGGGGTCACCGGCATACCCCTCTCCACCGCTGCCCGGATCAGGTGGTAGCCCGGGTCCGAAATCGTCGGCGTGCCCGCGTCCGACACCAGCGCGATGCTCTCGCCCACCTCCAGCCGCCGCACCAACGCGGCGGCCTTGGTCCGTTCGTTGCGGTCGTGGTAGCTCGTCAGCGGCGTGTCGATGTCGTACCGTTCCAGCAGCTTCCGGGTGTGGCGGGTGTCCTCCGCAGCGATGAGGTCCACCTCCCGCAGCACGCGCAACGCCCGCAACGTGACGTCCTCCAGGTTCCCGATTGGCGTTGCCACCACGTACAGCATGTTCCAGCCAATGCCCGGTCATGCAGGCCGGTTTTCATCCTCTACGGACGGCGGCGGGACAAGCCCCCGGATGACGTTGGGTCCGCCCTTCGTCATCCGGGGGCTTGTCCCGCCGCCGTCCCCCCGCCCGTCAGCCTCTGCTCCCCAGCATCTCCCGCAGCCCGTCCTCATCCAGTATCCGGACCCCCAACTCCTCCGCCTTGCTGGCCTTGGAACCCGGGTCCGCTCCCACCACCACGTAGTCCGTCTTGCCGCTGACGCTCCCCGACACCCGCCCTCCCAGCGCGGTGATGGACTTCTGCGCCTCGCTGCGCGACATGGTCTCCAGGCTGCCGGTGAGCACGAAGCTCAAGCCCGTGAGGGCGCCTGCGACCCGGGCCTCCGCCTTGAGCCGGAAGCCCGCGGCCAGGAGCTTCTCGATCACCCGCCGGTTGGCCTCGTCCGCAAAGAACCCGGCAATGCTCTTGGCCACCTCCGGGCCGACGTCCCGGACCTCGGTCAGGGCCTCCTCGTCGGCCGCCATGATGGCGTCGAGGCCGCCGAAATGTTCCGACAGCACCTTGGCCGTGGCTTCCCCCACGTGCCGGATCCCCAAGGCGGTCACAAAACGCGCCAGCGTCGTCTCCTTGCTCCGGGCCAGCTCCCGCACCAGGTTCTGCGCCGACTTGGCGCCCATGCGCTCCAGCGACGCCAGCGTGTCCTCTTCCAGGCCGTAGAGGTCGGCGCTGTCCGCCACCAGCTTCTTCGCCACCAACTGGTCGATGAGCTTCTCTCCGAGCCCCTCGATGTCCAGGGCGTTCCGGGAGCCGAAGAACTTGAGGCTCTCCTTGAGCTTGGCCGGACAGGCCAGTCCCACGCAACGGTAGGCCGCCTCGCCCTCTTCCCGGTAGACCTGGGACCGGCACATGGGACAGCGGGCGGGCATCTCGAAGCGCCGCTCGTTGCCGTCCCGCTGCTCGGCGAGCACCCGCACCACGTAGGGGATCACGTCGCCGGCGCGCTCGATGACGATGGCGTCGCCGATGCGGATGTCCTTGCGCTCGATCTCGTCCATGTTGTGGAGCGAAGCGTTCCGGACCGTCACCCCCGCCAACTGCACCGGCTCCAGGCTCGCCACCGGCGTGAGGGTCCCGGTGCGCCCCACCTGGGGCTGGATGTCGAGGATCCGGGTGGTGGACTGGCGCGGCTTGAACTTGTAGGCCATGGCCCAGCGCGGCGAGCGCGCGATCTGTCCCAGCCGGCGCTGCAGTTCCAGGCTGTTGACCTTCACCACCACGCCGTCGATCTCGTAGGGCAGTTCGTCCCGCCTGCTTTCCATCTCCTCCTGGTAGGCGACGATCTCCTCCACGCTGCCGCACACTCGGGTCAGCGGCACCGGCTTGAGCCCCCAGTCCCGCAGGGCGGCCAGGAAGTCCGCGTGGCTCCCGAATTCCGCGGGCTCCACCGTCCCCATGCCGTGGCAGAACAGGTCGAGCGGTCGGTTGGCGGTGATCTTCGAGTCCAGTTGCTTGAGGGCGCCGGCGGCGGCATTGCGGGGATTGGCGAACACGTATTCGCCGGCCTCCTCCCGCTGCCGGTTGAGGCGCTGAAAGCCTTCGGTGGGATAGAAGACTTCGCCGCGCACCTCCAGCAGCCGCGGCACGGCGCTTCCCTCCCGGCGGAGGGACAGGGAGACCGAGCGGATGGTGCGGATGTTCTGCGTGATGTCTTCACCGTTGGCGCCGTCGCCCCGGGTGGAGCCCACCCTGAGATCGCCGTCCTCGTACACCAGCTCCACCCCGATCCCGTCGATCTTGGGCTCCACCACGTACTCCAGGGGATCGTCGGTCTTCAGGAACCGCTGGATACGCTGCTCGAAGTCCGCCAACTCGTCGGGGTTGGTGACGTTGTCCAGCGACAGCATCGGCACGGTGTGGCGCACGGTGGCGAACCGCTCCACCGGCGGACCGCCCACCTTGGCGGTGGGCGAGTTGGGCAGCGCCAGCTCCGGATGTTCCCGCTCCAGCCCGGAAAGCCGCCGGAACAGCTCATCGTACTCGGAATCGGTGATGACGGGGGCGTCCAGGACGTGGTAGCGGTAGCCGTGATCCTCCACCTGCGCGGTCAACGCCCGGATCTCCTCTCTCAACGCCTCCAGCGAATCGGTCACCATCGCGCTCCTTCAATTCCGTAGCCTTGATAGGAAGATAGAATATCATCCAGGGAATTCAAGCAGTTGCCCTGCGACCTCCCTCTGCCGGTGACGATGCCGGATCGCGTCCGTCGTTGACCGGTCCCGGCGCCTGTGATAGCTATCTTGTGCATTTTCCGTTCCGGAAAATATCATGCGCAACCTTGGCTGGGGAATCGTTTTCGCACTGCTGCTCGCGGGTTGCGGTCCCGCCGAGCCGGTTTCCGAGCCATCGCCCGGTCCCCTTGCAAACGCGGAGGCGGTAACGGTCCCGCCGGAAGCCCAGGCCATGTACCGATACCTGAGGGCTCGGATGGACCTGCTTGCCGGCGATTCCCACGCGGCCCACGAGCACTACGAGGCGGCGGCCCGTCACGATCCCTCCAGCGCTTTCCTGCGCGCGCGTCTGGCCAGGTCCCATCTCGGCCTCGGCGAGATCGACAACGCCCTGGGCGAGGCGGAGGCCGCGGTGCGGCTCGATGGCGAGGACCGGGAAAGCCGCCGGTTGCTGGCCGGGCTCTACAGCGCCTCGGGAAAGGTATCGGAGGCAATCCGGGTGTACCGGGAGCTGCTGGAAACCGACCCGGACGACGCCCGGACACTCCTCTACCTTGGCGCCATCCATTTCGACCGGGCGCAATACGAACCCGCGCGGGAGCACCTGGAGCGGTACGCGAAACGCAATCCCGTATCGCCGTTGGGCCACTACTACCTTGGACGGACCCTGGCGGAGTCCGGGGAGCTGGCGGACGCGGAAAAGAGCTACGAGACGGCCCTCAAGCTGCACCCGTCGTCGGTGCCGTTGCTCACGGAACTGGGACTGGTCCGCGAGTTCCGCGGCCGCCCCGGCGCCGCGCTGGAGACCTACGAGAAGCTCCTCAAGGCCGATCCGCGCAACGGCTGGGCCGGCAGCCGCGTCGAGGCCCTTCGCTCGGGCGACCGGGACCTGGCGGGCGCGCGCGCCGAGTTCGACCGCCTGCGCTCCCGGGAGGCCGCGCCCGGCGTGGCCCGGATGAAGGTGGCGCTGGTCCACTACGAGCTCGGCAACCTGGAGGCCGCGGTCACGGAGTTCAATCTGGCCCTCGCGGAGCGGCCTGACGACGACCGTGTACGGTTCTTCCTGGGCCTGACCTACAGCCGGCTGGAGGATTCCGGGGGGGCGGCGCGCCAGTTCCGGCACGTCGCCGCAGACAGCGAGTATTTCGTCGATTCCCGGGTGCAGCTCGCTTCGCTCTACGAGAAACAGGAGAAGTATTCCGAGGCGGTGGCCGCCATCCGCGCCGCCATCGAAAAGGACGACCGGCGGCGCAAGGAGCTGTTCCGTTTTCTGGCCGAGATATACCGTCAGGCCAAGGACTACCCCAATGCCATCGAGGCCATGCACACGGTGGTCGAGCTGGATCCGGGAAGCGACCGCGTGCACTTCGCGTTGGGAGCGCTCTACGACGAGAGCAAGAACAAGGACAAGACCATCGAGTACATGCAGAAGGCCATCGAGCTGAACCCGGACTACGCTGCGGCGCTGAACTACCTGGGATACACCTACGCCGACATGGGCGTGGAGCTGGACCGGGCGGAACGGCTCATCATCCGCGCGCTGGAGATCGCGCCCAACGATGGTTTCTACATCGACAGCCTCGGCTGGGTTTACTACCAGAAGGGCGACTACCGGCGCGCCATCGAGCAGTTGGAGAAGGCCGTGCACCTGGTGGTGGACGACCCCGTCATCATCGAGCACCTCGGCGACGCCTATCTCAAGGTCGGCAAGCCCGGCAAGGCGTTGCGGAGCTATCGCGACGCGCTGAAGTCGGCCACCGAGGACGAGCAGGTGCAGCGGATCCGGTCGAAGATCGCGGAGTTGGAGCGAGGGGTTTGAAGCGGTCGCAGTGGAAACGAATCCGCACGATGGCGGCGGGGCTGTGCGTCGCCGGCCTGCTGGCGGGTTGCTCGGTCCAGGAGAGCGCTCCCGAGCCGAAGCCCGTGCCCCAGCCCCAAGGTCCCAACCCCCGCCTTGCCGCGCTCCTGGGCGAACGGGACAAGGCGCTCCGGTCGCTGCGGAGCCTGGCGCGGATCAGCTACCGGACCGGCGCCGGGAGAGGCGCGTTCAATGCCGCGGTGCTGGTCCGCAGGCCCGGCCGGCTGAGGTTCGAGGCGTTTTCCGTCGTGGGCGCGGCGCTGATCCTCACGGTGGACGACGGCGAGGTCACCGGTTTCCTGCCCTCCAAGGCGCGGTTCTACCGCGGCAAAGCTTCCCGGCAGAACCTGTACCGCGCCACCCAGATGCTCCTGGAGCTGGACGAAATGGTGGCGTTGATGATGGGCCTTCCGCCGGTCGATGCGAAAGCGTCCTGGGACGCCGGAGCGCTCGCGTTGCGGCGCGTCCGCGCGGACGGTAGCACCGACGTCCTCACCTTCGATGCGGAGGTCACCGCGCCCGTCCGCTGGCAACGCATCGGGCCGTCCGGAAAGCCCTGGTACGTCGCGACCTTCGAGGACCTCTCCGACACGCCGTTCGGGCGTTTCCCGCTGAAGATAACGCTGGAGACCCCGCCGCTTCGGCGCTCCTACCAGATCCGCTACGACAAACCCGAACTGAACGTCACCCTGCCGGAGTCCCACTTCGTCCAGGACCTTCCCGAGGGCGTCGTCAGGGTGCCGCTCCCGATGCCCGCGGGTTGAGCGCGGCCGCGGCCACGAGTTCCCGGGTGTAGTCGTGGCGGGGCGTCTCGAAGATGGCCGCGGCCGGGCCTTCCTCCACCACCACGCCCCGGTGGACCACCAGGACGTGGTGGCTCATGGCGCGCACGACCTTGAGGTCGTGGCTGATGAACAGGTAGGCGCAGCGGTGCTGGTCCTGGAGCCTGCGGAGGAGGTCCACGATCTGGGCCTGCACCGACACGTCGAGAGCCGAGGTGGGCTCGTCCAGCACCACGAACCGCGGCTTCAGCACCATGGCCCGGGCGATGGCGATGCGCTGGCGCTGGCCGCCGGAGAACTCGTGGGGATAGCGGTGGCGCGCCTCGGGCTCCAGCTCCACCTCCCTCAGCGCTTCCACGATCAGCGCGTCGCGCTCCTCCGGGCTGCGGCCCAGCCCGTGCACCACCAGGCCCTCTTCGATGATCTGGGCCACGGACAGGCGCGGGTTCAGCGAACCGTAGGGATCCTGGAACACCACCTGCATGTCCCGCCGCAGCGGCCGGAGCGTGCGGGACCGCAGACCCTGGATATCGCGGCCGTCGTAGCGGACCGCGCCGTCGCTGCCCACGAGCCGCAGCAGCGCCAGCCCCAGCGTGGTCTTGCCCGATCCGCTCTCGCCCACGACGCCCACCGTGCGGCCCTCCCGCAGTTCCACCGATATTCCGTCCACCGCGCGCACGTGGTCCACGGTACGCCGCAAAATGCCCGCCTTCACCGGATACCAGACTTTGAGGTCGTCGCAGGACAGCAACGGCTCGGCCGCTGAGGCGGGCGCTGCCGGAGCGCCCTTGGGCGTCGCCGCCAGCAGGTGGCGGGTGTACGGGTGCCGGGGCCGCTCCAGCACGTCGGCGGTGGCCCCCGCCTCCACGATCTTCCCCTGTTGCATGATGCACAAGCGGTCGGCCAGCCGGCGCACGATGCCCATGTCGTGGGTGATGAACAGGATCGCCATGCCCAGCCGTTGCTGCAGGCTCACGAGCAGCGCCAGAAGCTGGGCCTGGATGGTCACGTCCAGGGCGGTGGTGGGCTCGTCGGCGATGAGCAGGTCGGGCTCGTTGGCCAGGGCCATGGCGATCATCACGCGCTGCCGCTGTCCGCCCGACAGCTCGTGGGGATATGCGCCGAGACGGCGCTCGGCATCGTCGATGCCCACCAGCCGCAGCAGCTCCCGGGTCCGGGCCGCGGCCGCCGGTCCGTCGAGCCCCTTGTGAAGCTTGAGGGTCTCGCCGATCTGGCGCTCGACGGTGTGCAGCGGGTTCAGCGACGTCATGGGCTCCTGGAAGATCATGGCGATGCGGTCGCCGCGGATGCGCTGCAAGGTCTCGGCGTCCGCGCCCAGCAGTTCCGTGTCCTGAAAACGGATGCTGCCGCGTGGATGGCTGGCCGCGGGGTAAGGCAGGAGCTGCAGGATCGACAGCGCGGTCGCCGACTTGCCCGAGCCGCTCTCACCCACCAGCGCTACGGTCTCGCCCCGGCGGATGGCGAGGGACACCCCGTCCACCGCCTCCACTGCCGCGGCGCCCGAGCCGAAACGCACCGCCAGGTCGTCGATGGCCACCAGCGCGGCACCGGGTCCCAGCCTGTCACCGCCTTCGGCGCTGCCCCCGGCGCCGGACGCCGCCAGGGTCGTCTCGTTGCCGCCACCGGCCATCGCTCCGCCCTCGGCCGCTACCGCAGCTTCCGCTGCCACCCCGTCCTCGGTTTCGCCGCCCGCGGGCTCGGGCGCGAAGGTCTTGCGCGGGTCGAAGGCGTCTCGCACGGCCTCGCCGATGAACACCAGCAGGCTCAGCATGATGGCGATGACGAAGAAGGCGGCGAATCCCAGCCACGGCGCCTGCAGGTTGTCCTTCCCCTGCTTCAGCAGCTCGCCCAGGGAGGCCGACCCCGGCGGCAGGCCGAAGCCGAGGAAGTCCAGGGCCGTCAGCGTCACCACCGCGCCGCTGGTGATGAACGGCAGGAAGGTCAGCGCCGCCACCATGGCGTTGGGCAGCACGTGGCGGGCGATGACGCGGGGGTTGCCCACGCCCAGCGCCCGGGCCGCGCGCACGTAGTCGAGGTTGCGCGCGCGCAGGAACTCCGCCCGCACCACCCCCACCAGCGCCATCCAACTGAACAGCAGCATGAAGGCCAGCAGCCACCAGAAGCTCGGCGTCACCACGCTGGCCAGGATGATGAGCAGGTAGAGCGTCGGCAGTCCCGACCACATCTCGATGAAGCGCTGGAACAGGAGGTCGAGCCAGCCGCCGAAGTACCCCTGCACCGCGCCCGCGGCGACGCCCACCACCGAGCTGACCAGGGTCAGGATGAGGCCGAACAGCACCGAAATGCGGAAGCCGTAGATCAGCCGTGCGGTGACGTCCCGGGCCTGGTCGTCGGTGCCGAGCCAGTTGCGGCGGCTCGGCGGTGAAGGCGCCGGCGCCGGCAGGTCGTAGACGATGCTGTCGTAGCTGTAGCGGATGGGCGGCCAGAGGATCCAGCCGCGCTCCTCGATGAGCGCCTTCACCTCGGGATCGCTGTAGTCGGCGTCCGTCTCCAGGAAGCCGCCGAACTCGGTCTCGGGATAGTCCACCAGCACCGGCGCGTAGAAACCGCCGTCGTAACGCACCAGCAGCGGCCGGTCGTTGGCGATGAACTCGGCGAACAGGCTGACGAACAGCAGCGTGCCGAAGATCCACAACGACCCGTAGCCGCGCCGGTTGGCTCGGAAGTTGTCCAGGCGTCTTCGGTTGAGGGGCGTCATGCGGGCAGCAGAGTGCGTTGGTTTCCGGCGGGCGGGTCCGGGCGCGCGGTCAGGTCTCCCGGCTCTCGAAGTCGATGCGCGGATCCACCACCACGTAGGTGAGGTCCTCCACCAGCTTCATCACGAGCCCCAGCAGGGTGAAGAAGTAGAGCGTGCCGAACATCACCGGGTAGTCCCGGTTGATGGCCGCCTCGAAACCCAGCAGGCCGACCCCGTCCAGCGAGAAGATCACTTCGGTCAGGAGCGCACCGGTGAACAGCACCCCGACGAAGGCGCCGGGAAAGCCGGCGATGACGATGAGCATGGCGTTCCGGAACACGTGGCGGTACAGCACCCGGCGCTCGCTCAGCCCCTTGGCCCGGGCGGTCATCACGTACTGCTGGTTGATCTGGTCCAGGAACGAGTTCTTGGTGAGCATGGTGAGGCCGGCGAAGCCGCCGATGACCATGGACACCACCGGCAAGGTGATGTGCCAGAGGTAGTCGGTGATGCGCTGCCAGAAGCCCAGGTCGCTCCAGTTGTCCGACACCAGGCCGCGCAGCGGGAACCAGTCGAGGTAGCGGCCGCCGGCGAACAGCACGATCAGCAGGATGGCGAACAGGAACCCCGGCACCGCGTTGCCCATGATCACCGCGCCGGAACTCCAGACGTCGAAGCGCGAGCCGTCGCGCACCGCCTTGGCCACCCCCAGGGGAATGGAGACCAGGTAGACCAGCAGTGTGGTCCAGAGTCCCAGCGAGATGGATACCGGCAACTTGTCCACCACGAGCTGCACCACCGAGCGGTCGCGGAAGAAGCTGTCGCCGAAGTCGAAGCGCAGGAAGTTGCCCATCATGAGCAGGAAACGCTCGTGGGCCGGCTTGTCGAAGCCGAACTGCCGCTCGATTTCCTTGATGAACTCCGGATCGATGCCCCGGGCGCCGCGATACCTGCCGGCCGTGCCGCTCCCCGCGTCCCGCGACTGCTGGGCCGAGGACTCCACCTCCCGCTGGTCGCCGCCGCCGCTGAACCGTTCGGTGGCGGACACGTCGGTCTGCTGGAGCTTCGCCAGGAGCTGCTCTACCGGCCCCCCCGGCGCCGAGTGGATGATCACGAAGTTCAGCACCATGATCCCGATCAGCGTCGGCACGATCAGCAGCAGCCGGCGTATGATGTACGCGAACATGAGGGGAGGGGCCGGTCGGCCGCTAACCGCCCTTGCGCTTTGCCTCCAGCGCTTCGGCCTTCCCGGTGTCGATCCACCAAGTGTCGAACTGCACCCCTTGGGTGGGGGTGACCTCGGGGCGGCCGAACCGGTCCCAGTAGACCAGGCGATCGTAGGGGATGTGCCACTGGGGGATCACCCAGTGGCCCCACTGGAGCACCCGGTCCAGCGCGCGCACGTGGGTCACCAGGCTCTTGCGGTCCGGCGCCTTGACCACGCCCTCGATGAGGGCGTCCACCACCGGGTCCTCGATGCCCATGAGGTTGCGGCTGCCGGGCCGGCCGGCGAAGTCCGAGCCCCAGAAGTCGCGCTGCTCGTTCCCCGGCGACAGCGACTGGCCCCAGCTCCCGATCACCACGTCGAAGTCGAAGTCGTCCAGCCGGCGCCGGTACTGGGCGCTGTCCACCGTGCGCACGGCCGCGGCGATGCCGAGCCGGGCCAGGTTCTTCTTGAAGGGCAGGACGATTCTCTCGAACAGCGGGCTCACCAGCAGGATCTCGAACTCCATGGTCCGGCCGCCGGCCTTGTGGGTGAGCTTGCGGGTGGTCTTGTCGATGCCCCAGCCGGCCTCCCGCAAGAACTTCGACGCCTCCCGGAGATTGGCGCGGATGCGGCCCGAACCGTCGGTGGCCGGCGGCTCGTACGCCTTGGTGAAGACCTCCTCCGGCAACCGCCCGCGGTAGGGGGCCAGGATCGCCTGCTCGGCCGGCCCCGGAAGCCCGGTGGCCGCCAGCTCCGAGTTGTCGAAGTAGCTGCGGGTGCGCCTGTACTGCCCATAGAACAGGGTCCGGTTGGACCATTCGAAGTCGAACGCGTAGGCCAGCGCCTGCCGCACCTTCCGGTCCCGAAACAGCGGACGGCGGGTGTTGAAGGCGAACGCCTGCATGCCGGTGGAGCGGTCGTGGGGGATCTCCTCCTTCTTGACCAAGCCCTGATTCAGCGCCGGAAAGTCGTACGCCGTGGCCCAGTTCTTGGAGCTGTTCTCATAGCGGAAGTCGTACTCCCCGGCCTTGAACGCCTCCACCGACACCGTGCCGTCGCGGTAGTAGTCATGCCGGATGCGGTCGAAGTTGTCGCGCCCCACGTTCACCGGGAGGTCCCGACCCCAGTAGTCCTCCACGCGCTCGTATTCCACGTGGCGTCCGGGCTCGAAGGCGCCGATCTTGTACGAACCGCTGCCCAGCGGCGGCTCCAGGGTGGTCTTGCTGAAGTCCCGCCCGGCCCAGTAGTGCTTCGGCAGCACCACCAGTTGTCCGAGGATCAGCGGCAGCTCCCGGTTGGTGCCGCTGGCGAAAGTGAAGCGCACGGTCCGCTGGTCGAGTTTCTCGACCTTCTTCACGTCGCCGTAGTACCCGCGGTAGAAGGGCACGGCCTTGGTCAGCAGGGTCTCGAAGGTCCAGACGACGTCGTCCGCGGTCACCGGCTTGCCGTCGTGCCAGCGCGCCTCCTTCCGCAGCCTGAACTGCACCCAGGAGCGGTCCTCGGGCACGGTGATGCTCTCTGCCAGCAGGCCGTACTCGCTGAAGGGCTCGTCCGCGGACCCGGCCATCAGGGTCTCGTAGATGCGCCCGATGCCCGCGGCCGGACTGCCCTTGACGATGAAGGGGTTGAAGCTGTCGTAGGTGCCGATGGCCTGGAGCCGCACCGAGCCGCCCCTGGGCGCCTCCGGGTTCACGTAATCGAAGTGCCTGAAGTCCGGCGGGTACTTGAGGTCGCCGTGCATGGCGATGCCGTGGCTGGTGACGCCCTCGCCGCTCGACGCCGCAAGCCCCGGCGCGGCAACCAGGACCAGCACCCACAAGGCTGACACCCATAGCCAACTCGATCTCATGGAACCTCCCTCGCCCAGGCGGAAACCATCGTCCCGAAAACAAGTATGCTGGCCGGGAGACCCCATTGCAACAATGTCCGTCAGCGCAAAGCGATAATGTCCCCGCCCGCAGGACCGCGGGTCGGACCCGGGACGCCGTTGGGTCCGCCCTTCGGCGTCCCGGGTCCGACCCGCGGTCCTGCGGGCGCCCCTCCTTCGTTCGCCTCCTTCAGCTACAGCAGCTCGACGTTGGCCCGGGGCACGGTGACGACCGCGCCGTCCGGCAGCCGGGCTTCCAGGACCCGGGTACGGGCGCCAGTCTCGATGCGCCGGGGCTCGGGGGGCAGCGCCACCACCTCGGCGGTGGCGCCGAAGTAGGGCGCCCGGATGATGCGGACCGCGGCGCCGACCCGCAGGCCGGCCTCCGCGCCCTGCCGTCCGCTTGCGGCGCCGGGCTCGACGTCGTCGCGGGCGACGATGATCTCCGGGCGCACCGCGCCGGCGCGCACCTGGGTAGCGCCGTTGAGGGAGGCGGCGCGGCCTTCGAGGCTGCGGAGCAGGGAATGGGTGCGCTCGGCCACGGGCAGCCAGCCGAAGCCCTCGGTGACGATGACGGTGAGGGGGACCTCCTCGTGGCCGGTGACGGCCATGCCGAGTTCATACCCGAGGTAGGCGGTGAGGGCTTGGTCGTCGATGGAGCCCACCACCATGCCGACGGCCCCCACCTCCGCGGCCCGTTCCAGCGCTTCGAAGGTCGGGCGGGTGCCTCCCACCAGGATCTGGCCGGCCGCGTCCGCGGGGATCTTCCTCGTGCCCACCACCGTCCTGGGTCCGCCGTCCAGCATGCGGATGGTGCCGTAGCGTTCGCCGCCGACGCCGAAGATCCCCTGGATGAACGCCCCGCGGCTCTCGATGGTGACGGACTTGCCGGGATCGACGTCCACCACCTTGCCGGGCACGTAGGCGCGCAACTCGACGGCATGGGGCGCCAGCCGGAGCCCGACGTGGCCGGTGCGCCGGGCGACGAACTCCACGACGCCGTCCACGGGCGCGTGGAGGCGCGACCGGAACAGCCCGAACAGGCCCGCGTGCTCGCACACCACGTCACCCTCGGCCACCACGTCGCCTTCGTCCACCTTGAGCCCCTTGAGCGCCTCGAACGGCTCGATGCCGAGGCTTTCGGGGATGCGCATGATGGTGACGTCGCCCGGCAGCTCGGCCCGGGCCACCACGGCGTGCGGCGTCACGGCGTCGCCGCGCTCGCACAGGGTCTGCCCCGGCACCGGAAGCTCGCGGGTCTTCCGCACCACCGTGCCGGCCAACACCTGGAGTCCGGGTGTGAGCGCCTGGGTCATGATCCGGCGAGCCCCAACTCCTCCATGACGGCCCGGCGCTCCGCGACCCGCCGCTCCGGCGACGCCGGGGCCCGGAGCGGGCGGCCGCGGCCGTCGAGGATCAGGCCGCAGAGGCCCGCGGTGATGTCCCGCTCCAGGGTCGCGCCGGCGCCGGCGCCCACGTCGATGTTCCCCGCCATGGGCTTGACGGCGATGCGGGCGGCGGCACCGGGCTCCAGCTCGATGCGGCCGACCCGGCCGGCCTTGACGGTGCCGGCCGGGCGGCCGTCCACGGACACCTCCGCCACCACGGACCCCGCGGGCGGCTGGCGCCTGAACACGGGGACCGCGGCGTGGGCCACGTTCACCAGGCAGTCGTGCAGGAAGATCTCCCGGGCGGCCTCGGGGTGCACCGACGCCAGCACGCCCAGGTGGGGCATCATGAAGATCGAGTCCACCGCGATCCCGGTGAAGCCCTGAAGCTCGAAACCCTCCAGGATCATGAGCGCCGCGGCCATGCGGTCCGGGGCGTGGCTCAGCACGCCGCCGGAGCCGATGACCAGGTCGAGGCTCATCATGTCCACCAGGTCCGAGCGGCCGGCGGTCTGCGAGAAGATGTCGGCGATGCCGCGCTGCTGCTGCACGCCGCTCAGCCCCACCGCCAGGGAGCGGTGATGCGCCAGCGCCAGCCGCAGCGCCTCGCGGCACACCGCCTGCTCCAGCCACAGGTCCTCCAGGGTCTGGGGGATCGAGGTGGGCCGGATCATCTTGTTGCGCAGCCGGTCGCGAAGCTCCGCGGCCTCCATCTCGTAGGGCAGCCAGCGGCCGATGGACTCGGCCCCGGCCTCGATCAGCACGTTGGCCACCGAATAGCTCATGCCCAGGTTGGCGCTCACCGTGCGGTTGAACACCGGCTCGCCGTCCCGGTTCTCGAAGACGCTGAAGACGTCGGTGGTGGCGCCGCCGATGTCCACGCACAGGAGCGGCTTGCCGCTGCCCTCGGCGTAGCCGCGCACCATGTCGCCTACGGCCGCGGGCGTGGGCATCACCGGCGCCGGAGTCCATTGCAGCAGCTTGTCGTAGCCCGGCGAGTGGCTCATGACGTGGGTCAGGAAGAACTCGTGGATGGCTTCCCGCGCCGGGCCGAGGTTCTCGGCCTCCAGGGTCGGGCGCACGTTGTCCACCACCGCCACCTGGGCGGCCTTCTCCAGGATGCCGCGGACGTCGTCGGTGGCGTCGCCGTTGCCGGCGTAGATGACCGGCAGCCGCAGCGAGTCGCCGAACCGGGGCCGGGGCGCCGCCGCCACCAGGGTCTCGGCCATCTCCACCACGTGTTCCTGGGAGCCGCCGTCCACCCCGCCGGTGAGCAGCACGATGTCGGGCCGCAGGTGGCGCAGCCGCTGGATGCGCTCGTGGTCCTCGCGGCCGTCGTCCGCGGAGATGGCGTCCATCACGATGGCCCCGGCGCTCAGCGCCGCCCGCTCCGCGGACTCCGCGCTCATCTGCCGCACCACCCCCGCCACGGTCATCTGCAATCCGCCGCCGGCGGAGCTGGTGGAGAGATAGAGGTCGATGCCGCGGTCGCCGTCGTCGCCGGTTTCGAGAAACGGTGCCGCGCCGCCCGGAGCCGCATCCGCCGCCAGGATCTTCCGGCCGCTCACCTCCTCCACCTCGGCGAAGGCGTTCAGCGCCCCCACCGTCACGTCCGCCACCGGCTGCTCCACCGTGGTGGGCGCCTCCCCGCGGTGCGTCTGGCGCCAGCCGGCGTCCGTCTTCTCGAACAGCAGCGCCTTGGTGGTGGTGGAGCCGCAGTCGGTGACCAGCACGGTGCGGAGCGTTGCGGGATCGGTGTTCATGAGACGAGGGTCGCCAGGGTCCCGTACCAGTCGATGAGCAGGAACTGCACCCGCTCCACCAGGAGCGCGGTGCGGGCCATGACCGTGGAGCCGAAGAAGGCGCCGAAGCACACCATCAGGAGCCAGCGGCCGGAGAGGGAGATGCCTCTGGCGGCCGGGTTCCCCTGCCGGAACGAGAAGAAGAAGTAGTACATCACCGCCAGCAGGGTGAAGATGAAGAACGCGTTCTCGAGGCTGGGGCCCAGGGCCAGGGCGCCGTCCTCGAACACCGCCAGCGGCCGGAAGCTGCTCGTCACCTGGGGCATGATCTGGTTGAAGAACCCCTTGAAGGCCAGACCGCCGCTCATGCCCAGGGAGAAGCCGATCACCAGCTTGGCCAGCCACGCGTGACGCCGCGAGTAGATGAAGTAGTAGAAGAGGCCGAACACCATGGGGAAAAGGTAGAGCAGCAGCCGCGGGTCGTACTCGTGGGAGAGGCTGCCGTCGGGCCAGGTCACGATGTCCAGGCCCAGCATCGGCACCAGCACCTTGGGCCAGAGGAAGTTCTTGACGCCGAAGACCAGCCCGAAGCCGGCGGCGATGCCGATGAAGAGGTGCTCGAACAGGCGGAAGAACGGGTTCTCCCGGATCAGGAAGCTGAAGATCGCCAGCGTCCCGATGCCGCCCACGAGAACCGTGGCGGTATGCCAAGTGTCCAGGGCGGTCATGGCTCCGAGTCCTGTCCCGGCCCCTGCCCCCGTCCAGACTCCTTCCGTGCGAAACCCTTCCCCCGTTCCGACCCCTTCCCCCGTCCGTCCTGAGCGTAGCGAAGCGAAGTCGAAGGACGCGAACTCGAACGGCGCAGCAGCCCGGCCAGGTTGCCCAGCACGATGAAGGCGATGACCACGAGCTGGGCCACTCCCAGCCCGGTGTTGAGCATCAGCGATTCGTCCGCCGGCCGCCGGGGATAACGTTGCCGCAGCAGCTCGGAGTACCAGGCCGCTCCGGCCAGGCCGCCCAGCAGTCCCTGGATCTGCCCGGAGTCGAGGTAGATGAACGCCTCCGGGATGGTGATGGAGGTGCAGCCGTGGCCGAACGCCGGCGTGTAGTCCTTGCTGGTGAAGTACTGGACGTAGTTGTCGAAGACGCCCACCAGCCCGGTGAACTCGGCCAGGAACACGATCTGGCGCAGCGTGCGCAGTCCGCTGAACGCGGGCAGCCCGGAGATGCGGTTGCCGCGGGCGTCCTTGCCGAACAGCTCGGCCAGGTTCTCCGACTTGGGGATCGCCTGGATGAGGACGCCGGCGCCCGGACGGTAGCCCAGGTTGATCCAGTCGCGGCCGTATTCCCAGGTCTCGCCGGGGTGCTCGCGCTCTAGCTGCCGCGCCACCTCTTCGGGGACGGACTTGAGAAACGGCTCGGCCAGGTAGTAGAGCGAGAACAGGATCACCGGGACGCGCCGGCGCATCAGGTGCTCCACCACCGCACGAGCCTGGGGCTGGTTCTCGCCCTTGGTGCTGGGGCCGAAGTCCATGGCCACGAAGGCGTAGCGGCCTGGTCCGGTCTCGATGCCGTCCACCACCTCGAAGAACCGCTCGGCGTCGTCCATGCGCGCCGGCTGCACCGTGTACTGGGTGAGGATGGGCACGCTCAACGCCAGGAAGACCAGCAGGTAGATCCAGCGGCGGTCCAGCCGTGCGAGATTCATCCTACCGTTCCTCTCCGTCGAAGGACTCCGATTCGATGGAGAACCACATGCGGAACGCCATCACCAGCCCGGCCACGCCGGCGCCCAGGGTGATGGCCCGGAACGCCGCGGAGTTGGGCACCTCCAGGAGCCACAGCCGCACGTCCGGCAGGCCCGACCAGATCCACACGCCGAAGGGGATCTGGCCCAGCATCACCAGCACCGCGGCGATCATCATCAGCGAGGACTCGGCGGAGCGCACCCGGAAGGCGCGGTAGGCCGCGGCAGCGATGTAGAACCCCAGGAGCGAGAACATGGCCGATCCCAGGGCCACGAACAGCCCTTCGAAGAGCAGGTGGTAGACGTGTTTCGGGGTGGAGTGCTCGTACTCCAGGTTGCGCAGGTTGAGCCAGGATTCGGCGAGCCTTCTCAGGGCGCGGGCGGTGCCGGTGTTGGCGGCCGTGTCCACGGGCGCGCCGTCGGTTGCCGTCAGCGTCGCCGCCGCGGCCCGGACCGCGCCCACGCCGGCGCCGGCCTCGGCCAGGTAGTTTCGCGCCAGCCCCTGGTCGGCGCTGCCGGCGCCGAAGCGTTCGAGGTCGAAGCTGGCCGTCGCGGCCTCGATGCGCGCCAGCAGCCGGTCCGCGGCCTCCTTGAGCCTGCGGTTGCGTTCCGCCGCCGGCAGCACGCCTTCGGTCCGCTTCCCGTGGTCCGATCGGATGCGCTCCGCGAAGTCCGCCAGGCGGGAGATCTGCGCCACCTCCTCCGCCACCGCGCGCGTGCCCGCCCAGTCCTGGTAGGCGACCACCATCATGACCGCCAGGCCGGCGAGCAGGGCGAAGCTGTAGACCCACTCCCTGCGCCGGAAGATGATCTTCGAGCCGTGCTGCAGCACCAGGTTGATGAGGCCCAGGCCCGCGGCCATGGCGCCGACGGTGATGAAGCCGTTGGTGATCGGGTCGTGCCAGGCGTCGATCTTCACCCCGAACACGGTGCCCGGGAGCACGAACTCCAGGAAGAAGTAGATGCCGCCGAGGAAGGTGACGAGCTTGATCAGGCGCGTCCGCGTCATCCGGCCCCCCAGCCCTGCGTCATCAGCGTGTCGAGGTTGGTGAGGCCCAGCTCCGGCCAGACCGCGTTGGCGGTGGCGATGCCCACGCCGGCCACGATCATGAGGAACAGGAAGAGCTTGGCGCGGTCCTGCCCGTAGAGGCTGCCGAGCTGGATCGGCTCACGGGTCAGGTAGGCCGAGGCCGCGAACAGCTCCTCGCCGATGAGGGTGTAGTCGCAGGCGGCGATGAAGAAGGCCACCTGCTCGGGGCTCACCGAGGCGCCCACCTGCATGGCCCCCGCCTGCTGTCCGGCCTCCGCCAGGATCAGCGACTCCGCGGCGAAGTGGCCGAACAGGAAGGCGCCGGCCACCCGCTCCCGCTGCACCAGGCCGATGTAGCCGGCGGCGAAGGCGAACTGCTCCTCGGAGAGGAAGCGGACGTTGCGCGGGTCGAACTGGGCCGACCGGCCCTCGGCGCGGTACGCGTCCCGCAGCACGTCCTCGGCGATGGCCATGACCTCGGGGTTGTTCTGCGGCAGCAGCAGGCGCGACTTGTACTGCGCGGCCTTGCGGGCGACGTAGTAGAGCACCCCGAGGCACGCGTACAGCACCGGGCTGATGTTGGTGATGCCGGTGCAGAAGGAGAGCGGCCGGCCCAGCTCCGCGGACCGGCCGGCGGCCTCGTCGATGGCGTCCACCCCGGCCAGGCGCCGGACGTAGAGGTCCCTTCGCCGGCGGGCGACGCGGATGTAGTAGAGCACCGGCCCGATCATGAGCGCCATGATCACCAGCACCGCGGGGGTGGCGTTCTCGAACCCCGGCATCAGCCGTCCCCGCCCTCCCCGGCCAGCTCTTCGATCCGCCGGATCAGCCGCTCGACGTTGTCGCGGGACTGCAGGAACGCCGGCAGCTCCCGCGCCCGCGCCCCGAACAGCGGCAGCAGCATCGGCAGGCTCATGACCGCGGCGGTATGGAACAGGGAAGTCAGCGGCTTGTGGGCTTCCAGGAACAGGACCGCCGGCACCGTCATGCGGCGGGCATGCACCGCGCAGGCGAGCTGCTCGATGAGGGCGTCGGTGTTCCCGGTGTGGCTTTGGTGAGGCGCTTCCATGGCTCGTGAGCGCATAGGACCCGATTTTGGCGTCTAACAGGATTCCTGGGGTCGATCAATGAAACGCGCACGGACTCCGGGAGTCCATTCGTGACGCGTTACGCGGGCGGCACTGTCAGCCGCCGTCCCCGGCTACATGCCCCACACCGTGACGGGGCGCCCGTCGGGCGCGGTCTCCTGGCGGCGGAAGACCTTCTCCTTCCAGGACTTGCCATCGGTGCGGTCGAACACCACCAGGTGCCCGGAGTCCGCCTCGCACCGGTCCATGTACCCGACGGTCTGCTCGACCCCCTCCGCCACCGTCGTCTCCAGGCTCTTGTGCAGGACCTTGCACTCCACCACGTGCCGCTCCACCGCGGCGCCGGGTGCCGAGCCGCGCGGCCAGAGCAGCAGCAGGTCCACCCGCCCGCGCCCCAGACCGTACTCGCGCTCGATGCGCCCTCCGCCGTTCACGATGCGCTGGGCGAACGCCTGCAACAGAAGCTGCGGCCCCGCCTCCCGGTACTGGAAGCGCTCGGCCCAGTGTTCGGAGTGCTCGCGGAAGAAACGCTGGAACGCTTCGAGGAGCTTCTCCATGTCGAGGCCGCCGTCGGCGGTGACGTACCAGGCAGTCTCGTGGAGCAGGCTGGCCTGAGTGCCCCAGGTCAGCTCTCTGGGAACGACCTCCGCGTAGATGGGGTTGGCGATGCGCGGGGGGTCGTCGGGCGCCACGAGGCCGAGGTCGCGCACGTATTCGAGGTCCCGACTGGCGACCTGGTGGGCAGCGCCGGTCAGCAAGGGCTCGACCACCCGCCGCACGCGTTCCTCCTGGAGCTTGTCGGCGAGTTGGTCCAGATGCGTCTCGCGCCGCACGATGAGCGCCTCCTGCCCGGCGAGGATGGCCTCCCGGGTGATGGGCCGGGAACGGTCGCGCCCGGCCCGGTCCCGGAAACAGGTTTGGTAGGCGAGCGCGTTGACCAGCCACGGCTGGCCTCGCGTCTGGCGCCACACGGTGTCGAGGGCTTCCGGGGCGAACGCCTGCGCGGTCTCCTCGGTGTGCTGCGTAAGCAGGGCGCGGGTCTCGGCCTCGGTGAAGTCCCCCAGACGCAGCGACTCGGCCTTGACGTTGAACGCACTGCCGCCGGTGACGATCTCCTTTTCCGATCTCGCGTGGATGCGGTAGTCGCGCACGTCGCGCACGCCGCACAGGACGACGCTCTGGGGAAAGTGTCGCGGGCGTTGGTCGTAGCCGGCCCGTAGCTGGCGCAGCACCGAGATCAGGGTGTCGCCGATGAGGGAGTCGATCTCGTCGATGAACAGTACGATTGGGCGGGGGTCGGAACGCGCCCAGCGCAACAGTGTTTCGCCGAGGGCGGCGCCGGCGCCGGAGCGGGCCAGGATGTCGGGCCAGTTCTCGTCCACGAAGGGATCGCCGAGTGTCTGGAGCGCCCGGGAGGCAAGGGCGCTCAGGATGGTGCGCATGGCCTCGTGGACGTTCTCGCGCATGGCCTGGGCGGGCTCGACGTTGACGTAGACCGCGCGGTACCCGCCCGCGGTTCCGCCATTGAGCAGGTCCCGGAGGGCGAGCAGGGCGGACGTCTTCCCGGTCTGGCGGGGTGCATGCAGGACGAAGTATTTCTTCTGGTGAACGAGGGCCAGCACCTCGTCGAGGTCGAGGCGTTCGAGCGGCGGGATCCCGTAGTGTTCGTCAAGACGGACGGGGCCGGTCGTGTTGAAGAAGCGCATGGGGCGAGTATGCCAGACCGCGCCCGTTTTCGCATGGTCGCGCGTTCACCGACGAGGACTGGAAGGTTCCGGCCGCGTGGGGTGTGAGTACGGACAGCCGCGGAGAGCCGCAAACTCGTTTGCACCCCGGCCCTTTTTTGGTAAAGTTCGCGCGTGCGGGTCCGATGGGGCCTGCCGGCAGGGAGCGGCATCTGGGCATGGCGACACTGCTCGAAATCAAGAATCTCCACACCTCCTTCGTCACCGCCGACGGCGAGTTCCCGGCGGTGGACGGACTCAACCTCACCATCGAAGCGGGCAAGACCCTCGGCCTCGTGGGCGAGTCGGGCTGCGGCAAGAGCGTCACCGCCCTCTCGATCATGCGGCTCATCCCGTCCCCTCCCGGACGGGTGGCGGAGGGCGAGATACTCTATCGCGGCGAGAACCTGCTCAAGCTCTCGGACGAGTCGATGCGGCAGATCCGCGGCAACGAGATCTCCATGGTGTTCCAGGAGCCCATGACCTCGCTGAACCCGGTGTTCACCGTCGGCGACCAGATCATGGAGGCCGTCCGGCTCCACCAGAAGGTGTCCCGGCGCGAAGCGAAGGACAAGGCGGTGGAGATGCTGCGGCTGGTGAAGATCGCCGATCCCGATATACGGGTCAACGACTACCCCCACCAGATGAGCGGCGGCATGCGCCAGCGCGTGATGATCGCGATGGCGCTGTCATGCAACCCGAGCCTGCTCATCGCCGACGAGCCCACGACGGCGCTGGACGTGACCATCCAGGCCCAGATCCTGGAGTTGATGGGCGAGCTGCAAACCCAGCTAGGCATGGCCTTGCTGCTGATCACCCACGACCTCGGGGTGGTGGCCGAGCAGGCCGACGACGTAGCCATCATGTACGCCGGCCGGATGGTCGAGCGCGCCAAGCCCGAGGCGATCTTCAGCAAGCCGTTGCACCCGTACACCATCGGCCTGCTGAACTCGCTGCCCAGCGGCACCAGCAAGCGGCGCCTCGACGCCATCCCCGGCGTGGTGCCGAGTCCGCTGGACCTTCCCAGCGGGTGCCGTTTCCGGGACCGCTGCTTCAAGGCGTCCGGGATATGCGCCGGTCACGAGCCCACTCTGGAGGAGAAGGCGCGCAACCAGTGGGTAGCGTGCTACAGAACCAACTAGGGGTGTCCCCGCTACAGGACGACTGATCCCATGAGCTTGCTCGAAGTCAGGAACCTGAAGAAGTACTTCCCGGTGGAGGAAGGGCTGCTCGCCCGGCGCAAGGGCGACGTCAAGGCGGTGGACGGCGTCAGCCTGACGGTGGAGGACGGCGAGACCCTGGGCGTGGTGGGCGAGTCCGGCTGCGGCAAGTCCACGCTGGGCCGGACCATCCTCCGCCTGATCGAGCCCACCGACGGCGAGATCCTGTTCGAGGACAAGGACATCATGCGGATCTCCAGCGCCGAGATGCGCGACCTGCGCCGGCGCATGCAGATCATCTTCCAGGACCCCTACGCGTCGCTCAACCCCCGCATGAGAGTCGGCGAGATCATCGGCGAGGGCCTCAAGATCCATCGCATGGCCTCCGGCAACGACCGCAAGGACCAGGTGATGGGGTTGCTCGACAAGGTGGGGCTGAGAGAAGACCACTACGACCGCTACCCCCACGAGTTCAGCGGCGGCCAGCGCCAGCGCATCGGCATCGCCCGGGCGCTGGCCGTGTCGCCCAAGTTCATCGTCGCGGACGAGCCGGTGTCGTCTCTGGACGTGTCCATTCAGGCACAGATCATCAACCTCCTGCAGGAGCTGCAGGAGAGCATGAGCCTGACCTTCTTCTTCATCTCCCACGACCTCCGGGTGGTGGAGCACGTGAGCCACCGGGTGGCCATCATGTACCTGGGCAAGGTGGTCGAGATCGCGCCCAGCGAGGCCATCTACACCGACGCCCGGCACCCCTACACCCGCGCGCTGCTGTCCGCGGTGCCCATGCCGGACCCCAATCCCAAGAAGGACCGCATGGTGCTGGAAGGCGACGTGCCCAGCCCCGTCAACCCGCCGACCGGCTGCAACTTCCACCCGCGCTGCCCGTACCGCGAGCAGGTCTGCACCGAGGTGGAGCCGGAGCTGGACTTCTCCCTCGGCGGCCACGGCACCGCCTGCCACGTCTTCGGCCCCGGCAAGCGCTCCTGGCCCAACCCGCCGCGCGAGTCCTGAACCGACGGCCCGTTCCCGTCACCTCTGCCCCTCCGCCCCCGGTCAAGCCAGCGACGACGAAAGGTGGGGTCGGGGTCAGGCCCTGGGGCGACGTTGGGTCCGCCCTTCGGAGTCCCAGGGCCTGACCCCGACCCCACCCCCCGCCTGATTCCGGGATCTCCGCCCGTTCTTTGATTTCTCGTGGCCCGGTGTTACACTACCCGACCTGAAATCACGGGCAGGCCGAGGCGGTGCCTCGGCTTGCCCGGAAATTTTTTCAGAGGTGCAGTAGATGGCAGACAATGACGGCCCGGTGCCGATGACGGCGCAGGGGCATCAACAATTGCTGGAGGATCTCCAGCGACTCAAATCCGTTGAGCGACCCAGGAACGTTCGCGACATCGAGGAAGCCCGGGCCCACGGCGACCTGTCGGAGAACGCCGAGTTTCACGCGGCCAAGGAACGCCAGTCCTTGCTCGACGTCCAGATTCGAGAGCTCGAGGACAGGATCGCGCGCGCTCAGGTCATCGACGTGTCCAAGCTCTCCGGCGACAAGATCGTTTTCGGCGCCACCGTGGAGCTGGCGGACGACGACACCGACGAGAACGTCATCTACAAGATCGTCGGCGAGCACGAGGCGGAGCCCAGGGAAGGGAGGATCTCCCTGGGATCCCCGGTGGCGCGGTCGCTGATCGGCCGCCGGGTGGGTGACTTGGTGGAGGTGCGCACGCCCGCGGGCGTGCGGAACTTCGAGGTACTGGACGTCTCTTTCATCGAATAGCTTCCTTCGACTTCGCTCCGCCGGCGTTTCGCCGCGCCCGGCGCCGGCGGGGTGGGCCGCGGTTCTCGCGGGGCTGCTGCTTCTCTGGCCCGCTTGCGCGCCGGCCGAGGTCTCCATAAGGGCGCAGCCGGGCTTCGGAGGCATCTTTCGTCTCGGCGAGCCGTTGCCGTTGCGCATCGAGCTGGTCAACTCCGGTGTCGCCGTCCGCGGCGTCCTGGAGGTGGTGGAGTCCCGCGGCGGGCCCACCCGGGGCATGGAGCCCTACTCGTTCATCCAGCGGCGGGACGTCTTCCTCTCCACCCACGCGCGCAAGGTCGTCTTCGTCACCGTCGATCCCGACTCGGTGGCGCAACCGCTGCTGCTGCGTTTCACCGGCGGCGGCCGAAGCCATGAAACCGCCGTCAGCCTGCGCGGCCGGTTCACCGGCCAGCCGTTGATCCTGCTGCTGACCCGGAGCAACGTCGCCCCGGCTATCCCCCTGTCCTACCAGACCCCGGTGCCGGTGGTCTCCCTTCCCCTGGGCGACCTTCCCGAGGACGCCCGAGCCTACGGCGGCGTCTGGAGCGTCATGCTCTACGAGCAGTCCCTGCGGGGCCTGTCGCGGGGCCAGCGGCGCGCGCTGGAGGGCTGGCTTTCCGGGGGAGGGATCCTGGTGGTGCTGGGGGGCGCGCACTTCGCCCTGTACCAGGACCGGGCCACCGCCGGGTTGCTGCCGGCCGCCGTGCGCGGCCTGAAGCGGGTGGACGCGCTGCCGGAGTTGTCGGCCCGGTTCGGCGGCGTCCTGGAGGACGCGCTGGTCCAGGAAGCCGGTCCGACAGGCGGCGGCCAGGTGCTCCTGGCGGAGCAGGACACCCCCATCCTGGTGGAGAAGAGGCATGGCGAGGGCAGGGTGGTGTACCTGGCGCTGGACGTGGGCCGGCCGCCGGCGTCGGACTGGGCGGGCCTCCCGGGCCTGTTCGGGGAGATACTGGGCGCTCCGCCTTCCCGGCGCTCGGACCCGTGGACCGCCTGGAGCCGGGACATCTTCACGGCTCTGCTCCAGGATTTCGGCTTCTCCAGCCTGCGTTCCCCGATGTTGTCGCTGCTGCTGGCGCTGGCGCTCTACGTCGGGTCGCTGCTGCTCTGGTTCCGCTACCGGGGGCGCGCCGGGCCGTCCCGGTACGGGCTGGTCCTCGCGCCGGCGGGGCTGATGCTGGCGTGGGCGCTGGGCGGCTACTGGTACTTCGACCGGGGCGGCCACGTGCCGGACGGCATCCTGATCTCTTCCACGGTGGTGGACGGCGCCCTGTGGTCGGACGTTGCGCCGCTGCACTCCAACGTCGGCCTGTTCGCCACCCGGAACAAGGACTTCTCCTTCAGCCTGAGCCGGGACCTCACGCAGCTCGACCTGGTGCCGGCGCCCGCCGCTGACGCGGAGGCCTCGCTGGTGCTGCGGGAGGGACGGCCGCGCAACCGCGTTCACGTCCCCCTGGCCGAATGGAACGCGGCGCTGTTCCGGCTGCGCGCCGTCCGGCCGTCGCCGGGGGCCATCGAGTGGGAGCAGTCCCGCCGGACCTACCGCATCGGCATCGCCAACCGCGGCCCCGGAAGCCTTCGGGAGTGCTGGCTCCTGGTCGGCGACGGCGGTTACCGGCTGGGGGACGTGCCGCCCGGCGGCGCCCTGCGACGGGAACTGCCCGAGGCTCGCCGCGCCGGCGAAGCCGGTGACGCGGAGGGCCTCCAGCCGCAGGACGTGCGGTTCGACGAGGGGGTGCGCGAGGTGCTGCTGCGGCGCTCGGTATTCCCGGAAGGGCCGGCCGCGGACCCGGCGACGGCTTTCGTCATCTGCTGGATTCGCGGAGAGGAGCCGGAGTTGCGGATGGATGACCCGCGGGTCACGGCGCACCACTTCAAGCTGTTCCGCGTGGCCATCCCGCTGGGCGCCGAGGAGGAGGACCTGTGAGACCCTGGGCCAACCCGGTGTTCCGGGAGGGCGCGGCCGTCTACTGGGAGGAGGGACAGGCCTGCGTCACCTACCTTTTCTACGTGGCCATCCTGGGCGCGCTGCAGGTGCTGGCGCTGGTGCTGCCCTCGGGTGAGGCGAGTTTCTGGATCGGGCCCGCTTTCCTCTTCAAGTTCTCCGCGGTGGCCACGCTGTTGCTGATCGTCTACCTCGCCCTGCGCTTCGCGGGTCTGGAATTCCTCGCCTGGCGGTTCTCGCCGCTACGGCACTGGCTCGAGGAGGAGCGGCTCGGAGTCGTGGCCGTGGCGTCCGGTCTGCTGTCCATCCTGGCGGTCCACGGCTTGATCCTGCTGTGCCTCGCGGCGCCGCTGCTGGCGTGGTCGGCGGGCATCGCCCGCACGCCGCCGGGCGACATGGCCACCACGTTGCCCATGCTCTTCCTGTACGCGGTGGGCTACGGCATCTGGGGACTCGTGGGCCTCGCCTGGTGGGAGCGCAAGGCGGACAGCCGCCGGGTCTTCATCCGCTGGATCTTCGTCTGCTTCTTCCTGATCTCGGGCGCCTTCGGGGCATGGGCGCAAACGTTGAATCCGGTGGCGTTTCTGCTCTATCATCTCGGCACGCTGGAAATGAGCGCGCCGTGGGGTCCGGACTGGTCGCCGGCCCTCGTCCACTGGACTTTCCAGGGGCTCGTGTTCGCCGTGGGCCTGGCCTTCATGGCCCGGGGCCTGAAGCGCATCCAGAAAGGCTACTCGTGACCGATCCGGAAGCGATCCTGAAGGAGAAGCTGGCCGACCTGCGCCGCTGGGAGCGGCGCAAGCGCCGCGAACGCCTGTTGCTGGAGAGCTTCTTCTATACCGCGTCGGCGGCCGCGGCGCTGGTGCTGGCGCGCGCCCTGCTGCCGGTGGACGCGGGTTTCCTGTGGTTCGCGCCGGTGGTGTTCGCCGTCGCCGCGGCCCTGATCTTTCTGCTTCGGCCGTGGCGCGAGCAGGCGTTCATCGCCTCGCTCAAGCGGGTGGACGACGGGCTCGACCTCAAGGAGCGGGTGCTGACGGCGTGGGAGGTCCTTTCCCGCTCGCGGGAGGCGCCGGAGGAACGCGTCCCGCCGGAAGAGTCGCTGGTGGTGGAGGAAGCCGCGCAGAAGGTCGCGGCCGCGGCGCTCCGGCCGCTCAGCCGTCGCCGGTTCGACTGGCGCGCGGTGGCCGGCCCGGTGCTGGCGCTGCTGGCGGCGGCGGGACTGTGGCTGCCGCCGGGCGGCGCTCCCCAGGCGGCCTCGGCGCCGTCGCGCATGGCCGAAGCGATCCGGGAGCACGCCCGGGAGCTGGAACGGCAGGCGCGGGAGCAGGACCTCACCGAGAGCCGGCGCATGGCCGAGGCCCTGCGCGAGATGGCCGAGCGGCAAGTGGGCGAGGCCGGCGCGGAGAAGTCGCGCCTGGAGGCGTCGGTGGGGGCCATGGTGGACGTGCTGGAAGACATGACCCGGTCGTGGCCGGCGGGCGCGGGCCTGGAGTGGCCGGCGCTCTCCGACGCCGCCCTGGAGCGGCTGAGGGAGCATCTGCGGCGGTCGGAGGCCGGCAGGCCGGACGGCGCGTTCCAGGGACAGAGCCGGTCCGACCTGCTGGAGTCCCTGGGGCTGTCCTCCCTCGACCGCCGGCCGGACGGCTCCGCGGACATGAGCGCGGAGGAAGTGCAGCAGTTCCTCGACCGGGTGGAGCGGGAGGCCAGACAGGAGCAGGACCGCCGGGCGCTGGGGGCCACGCAGCAGTTCCTCACCGAGATGCTGCTCGGCGACGCGCCCGACGAGTCCATGGCCGAAGCGGCCCGGCCCGGAAAGCCCCAGGACGGCTCGGAAGAGTCGCCGCCGGCCGGCCGGCAGCCGGGAAACGAGCCCGGGACGGACCGGCAGGAGCAGCCCTACGACCCCGCCTTCCAGGCGCGCGTGCGCACGCATCTGCAAGGGCTCCTGGGGCAGGGCCGGAGCCGGGGGTTCGGCTTCAGGGGCGAGGCGCGCGCGGGCGACAGCACCGTGTCCGAAGAGGCGGTGGTGGTGCAATACCGGCGGCAGTTGGAGGCGGACCTCTCCTCCGAGGAGATCCCCGCCGAGTTCAAGGAAACCATCAAGAACTATTTCCTGTCCCTGGGCGTGACCCGGGAAAGGCCGTAGTAGAAGTGGAGCGGGAGTGACGACGGAAGCATCGACCGACGGGGTACGGCGCCGCATGTTGAGCGCCCAGCGCGCGTTCGAGGAAGTCATGGGCGAGATGCGCAAGGCGGTGGTGGGCCACGAGGACCTCATCGAAGGCATCTTCATCGCGCTGGTGTGCGGCGGCCACTGTCTGCTGGAGGGGGTGCCGGGGCTGGGCAAGACGCTGATGGTGCGTTCGCTCGGAGAGCTGATGGACCTGAGCTTCTCGCGCATCCAGTTCACTCCCGACCTGATGCCCGCGGACATCACCGGCACCAACGTGGTGAACGAGGACGCCTCGGGGCGGAAGGTGTTCGAGTTCGAGGCCGGTCCGGTGTTCGCCAACATCGTGCTGGCGGACGAAATCAACCGGGCCACCCCCAAGACCCAGTCGGCTCTGCTGGAGGCCATGCAGGAGCAGAGCGTCACCGCCGGCGGCGCGGTGCATCCCATCCCCGGCCCGTTCATGGTGCTCGCCACCCAGAACCCCATCGAGATGGAGGGGACCTATCCGCTTCCGGAGGCCCAGGTGGACCGTTTCTTCTTCAAGCTCGTGGTCCGTTACCCGTCGTACGAGGAGATGGGGCGGATCGCGGAGTTGACCACGGCCGCGCCTTCCGGCGCCCTGGCCAAGGTGCTGGCGGCGGAGTCGGTGCTGGAGATGCGCGAGGCGGTGCGGGCCGTGCCGTTGGCGGGCCCGGTGCGTGACTACGCGGTGCGGCTGGTGCGGGCGACCCATTCGGAGACCGAGCACAGCACCGAGACGGCGCGCAAGTACGTGCAGTACGGCGCCAGCCCGCGGGGCCTGCAGGCGGTGATCCTGGCGGCCAAGGCGCGGGCGCTGCTCTCGGGCCGGCCCAACGTCTCGTTCGACGACATCCGCCGGGACCTGATGCCGAGCCTGCGGCACCGGCTGCTGCTCAACCTGGCCGCCGAAGCCTCCGGCGTCGCCCCGGAGCGGGTGCTGGAGGAGGTGGTGGAGCGGGTGCCGGAGGTGCCGTCCTGATGGCCGAGGCCGAGGCGCACCGCTTCCTGGAGCCCGACTTCCTGGCGCGGCTGGACAAGCTGCGTCTCGTGGCCAAGCGGCTGAACTGGGGCATGGCGCGGGGCGAGCATCCCACCGTGCGCAAGGGCTACAGCCTGGAGTTCTCCGACTACCGCAAGTACAGCCGCGGCGACGACCTGCGCTACGTGGACTGGAACGTCTACGGGCGCCTGGAACGGCTGCTGCTCAAGGTGTTCACCGCGGAAGAGGAGATCACGGTCTACCTCCTGCTCGATACCAGCCTGTCCATGGCGGAAGGCTCGCCGCCCAAGCTGGAGTTCGCCAAGAGCGTGGCCGCGGCCCTGGGCTACATCGGCCTCAAGACCCACGACCGGGTGGGGGCCGTGGGTCTGGCCGAGGACGTGGCGGCGCAGTTGCCGCCGGCCCGGTCGCGCCGCCAGATCCTCGCCCTGTTCGATTTCCTCGCCGGGCTGTCCTGCGCCGGCCGCACCGACCTGGAGACCTCGGTGAAGACTTTCACGCGGCTCTATCCGCGGCCGGGGCTGGTGGTGCTGTTCAGCGACCTGCTGGACGCCGCGGGTTGCCGCGCGGCCCTCGAAGAGCTGGCGCGGAAACGCCACGACGTCCTGCTGGTGCACGTTCTCAGGGAAGGGGAGACGCGGCTGGAGCCGGGCGGCGACGTGTCGCTGGTGGACGTCGAGTCCGCGCGGGAGCGGCGGGTCTTCCTCGACCGCGACCTGGCGGACCGGTTCCACCGGGAGGTGGAGGAGTTCTTCGCCGCCACCGAGCGGTTCTGCGAGGGCCGGGAGATGGACTACCGGCGCACCACCAGCGACGTCCCCTTCGACGACTTCGTCCTGCGTTACCTGACGCAGGATACGGGTTAGCCTCCGATGCTGTGGTTCTTTCCCGCGGCTTTTCTCATCCTGCTGGGGGCCGTCCCGCTCATCCTGCTGCTCAACAGCCTCCGGCCCAGGGGTCCGAGGGTCCCGGTCACCGCGCTCTTCCTGCTGGAGAAGGTGCTGCGTGAAAGGCCCGTGGGCCGGCGCCTGGGCTGGCTCTGGCGCCGCAACCTGCCGCTGATCCTGCAGCTCCTGGCCGCCGCCGCGGTCGTCACCGCGCTGGCGTGGCCGGCGCTCCTGGGAGTGGGCAGCGGCGGCCGCGACCTCGTGGTGGTGATGGACCTGAGCGCCAGCATGAAGGCGGCGGGGGAGTCGGGCTCGCGCTGGGATGCGGCCCGCGGCGAGCTGCTGCGGCGTATCGACGCGCTGGGCGCCGGCGACCGCATGATGATCATCGGCGCGGCGGCGCAGCCCCGGGTGATCCAGCCCTTCACGAGGGACCGGGCCGGGCTTCGGCGCGCCGCCGAGGGGTTGTCGGCCACCGACGCCGAGTCCCCGGTGAAGGAGGCGGTGCTGCTGGCGCACACGTTCCTCAAGCGCCAGGGGCCGCACCGGGTGGTGGTGATCACCGACGGCGCCTTCAAGGGCATCGAGGAGCTGCCGCTGGAGGCGTCCTACCTGGAGGTCGTGCAGGTCCGCGGAGGCGTCGACAACGTCGGCATCCTGGGTTTCCAGTTCCGCCGGGTGGCCGGGCGGGCCGACGAGTACGAGGCCATGGTGGTGGTGCAGAACTTCACCGAGCGGACGGTGCACGCGCCCCTCGTCGTGACGGTGTCGGACCGGGTGGTGAGCCGGGCGCTGTTGTCGCTGGAGCCGCTGGCGCGGGAGGTGCTGATCTACGGCGTCCCCGGCCCCCTGCGGGGGCGCGCCACCGCGCTGCTGGCGGTGGATGACGACCTGCGCACCGACAACCGCGCCTTCCTGGCCTTTCCCGACGAGCGCCCCACGCGGGTGCTGTACGTGGGGCCCGGCAACCCGTTCCTGGAGCGCCTGCTGCGCTATTTCCCCCACGTCACCCTGGCCCGCATCGACCGCATCCCGGTGGACCGCGTGACCGAGCAGGTGGCCGCCTACGACGTGGTGATGCTGGACCGGGTGCCGGCGCCGCCGCTGGCCCGCGGCAACTTCATCCTCATCCGCACGGTGGCCGAAGGTCTGCCCCTGCGCGTGGCCGGAGAGACCCCGCGGCCAGCGCTGGTCTCCACCGGCTCCGACCACCCGCTGGCCGCGGGCGTGCGCCTGGACGGGCTCTACGTGCGCGACGCGCTGGAGCTGGTGGCGGACGGCGGGGGCGTGTCGCTGGCCGAATCCGAACGCGGGCCGCTGATCCACGCGGTGGAGTCCGGCGATCTCAAGGCCCTGGTCTTCGCCTTCGACCTCACCCGGTCGGACCTGCCGTTCCGGGTCTCGTTCCCGTTGCTGGTGCGCAACGCCTTCTCCTGGTTCCGGCCCACGGCCCGGGAGTTTCCCGCCAGCCAAGTGGCCGCGGGCCTGCCGTTCGTCGCCGACGTCGGCGTGGACGAGGAGGCTCTCGTGTTCGTGAACCCCTCCGGCGACAGCAGCCCGGTGCGTATCCGGGAGCGCCAGGGCGCCTACGCCGACACCGCGGAGGTCGGCTTCTACCGGTTCCGGGGAAAGCACGGGGAGGGCGAGTTCGGGGTGAACCTGTTCAGCGAGGAGGAGTCCCGCATCCGTCCCGCTTACCGGGCGGAGCCGCCGGCCTCGGCGGCCGCGCGCGTGGCCGAGAGCGGCCGCGGCGCCCGCCTCGACCTGTGGCCGGCGCTGCTGGTCCTGGCCCTGGCGCTGCTGCTGGCGGAGAGCGTGGTGGTCTGCCGCGCCCGGCGTTCGCTGCTCCCGCTGTGGCTGCGGGCGCCGGCGGTGGCGCTGCTGGTGGTGGCGCTGGTGAACCCGCGGGTCCTCGCCGAGGATCCCGAGCTGGACGTGGTGATGGCCGTGGACCTTTCCCACAGCGTCGGGGAGGAGGCCCGTGTGCGGGCCGCGGACGTGCTGGAGCAGGCCGGGGAACTGGTGGACCCCAAGGTGCGGCTGGGCCTGTTCTCCTTCGCGCGCCGTCCGCAGTGGGAGTTCCTGCCCACCCACGAGCTTCCGGTGAGCGACCTTCCGCCCCCGCCGGAGCGCGACGCCACCGATCTCGGAGCGGCGCTCCAGGGCGCCCTGGGCGAGTTGAGCGAGGAGCGCGAGAGCCGCATCCTGCTCATCTCCGACGCCAACGAGAACCGCGGCTCGGTGGAGCGGGTGCTGCCCATGCTGCGGTCCCACGGGGTGGCGGTGTGGCCGTATCCCGTGAGCCTCGCCGAGGGCAGGAACGAGGTCTACCTGTCGGAGTTCACCGTGCCTTCGGTAGTGGACAGCGGCGAGACCTTCGAGATCAAGGCCGCGCTCACCAGCGCCCGGGCGTCGTCCGCGGCCGTCACCCTGCTGCGGGACGGGCGCGTCATCCGCTCCGCCCGCCGGGAGCTGGCGCCGGGCGCCAACTGGCTCAGCTTCACCGACAGCCTGGAGCGCCGCGGCGCCCATACCTACGAGTTGATGGTGGACGCGGCCGCGGACGTGCTGGCGGAGAACAACCTGCTGCAGGGCATCGTGAGCGTCAAGGGACCCTCGCGGGTCCTGTACCTCCACGGCGCCGACGCGGGGCGGCGTTTCATGGCCGAGGCGTTGCAGGTGCAAGGGTACGACGTGGTGGAGGAGACCCCGGCGCGGGCCAACCTCACGCTGCCCGAGCTGTCGGGCTTCGACCTGCTGATCCTCGACAACGTGCCCGCCTACCAGCTCTCGCAGGTGAAGATGGAACGCATCGAGCGGTTCGTGCGCGACCTCGGAGGCGGCCTCATCGTGCTGGGCGGGACCCGGAGCTACGGCGCCGGGGGCTACTACCGGACGCCGCTGGAGCAGACGCTCCCGGTGGAGATGCGGCCGCCGGCGCGCATGGAGCTGCCCCACGTGGCGCTGCTCTTCGTGGTGGACAAGTCGGGGAGCATGGGCAGCGGCCCCTACGGCACCACCAAGCTGGACCTGGCCAAGGCGGCCACCATGGCGTCCGCGGAGTTGCTCAACCCCACCGACGAGGTGGGCATCCTGGCGTTCGACTCCCAGTGGCAGTGGGTGGTGCCGTTCCGCGCGGCCGGCGGCAGCGAGAGCATCGCCGACGACGTGGCCGCGCTCAGCTCCGACGGCGGCACCGACCTCCACAAGGCCATGGTGGAAGGCCGCCGGGCGCTGGCGGCCAAGGAGGCCGCCATCAAGCACGTGCTGGTGCTGTCGGACGGGCTCACCGAAAAGGAGGACTTGCTGGAACAGGTGAGCGGCATGGCCCGGGAGCGGATCACCGTCTCCACCGTGTCCATCGGCGGCGACGCCAACCGCCGTCTCATGACCCAGCTCGCGCAGGGCGGCAAGGGCCGGAGCTATGCCAGCGTGGACCCGCGGACCATCCCGCAGATCTTCACCACCGAGACGCTGCTGATCTCCCGGGACCTGCTGGTGGAAAAGACCGTGACCCCGGTGGCAGCGGGGCCGGCGGGCCCCATGCGCGGCCTCTCGGGCGAGCCGTTGCCGCGGATACTGGGCTACGTCCTGACCCATGTGAAGCCCGGAGCCGAGGTCCACGCGCGCGCCGGCGAGGACCCGTTGCTGGTCTCGTGGCGCTACGGCCTGGGCCGGGTGTACGCGTTCACCTCCGACGTTTCCGGCAGGTGGGGGCGCCACTGGGTGCAGTGGCCGGCGTTCCCCAGGTGGGCCGCGCAGATGGCCCGGCTGGCGGTGAGGAGCGTGTCGGACCAGCGGTTGCGGACGGACTTCGTGAGGGAGGGAGAGGTCATGAGGGCGGTGGTGGACCTCTTCTCAGCCTCGGGACGGCCGGTGAACCACCTGAAGCTGCAAGGGCTGCTGACACGGGCCGACGAGACCCTGCAACAGGAAGCGTTCCGGCAGGTGGCTCCCGGCCGCTACCGCACGAGCTTCGCCACGCCGCGCCGGGGCATCAACCTGCTCACCGTGAAGCAGCCGCCGGGCCCTTCTGGCGCGCCCCCCGTGGCCCTCACCGTCCCCTTCATCGTGCCCTTCTCCAGGGAGTACCGCGAAATGGACGCCGACACCGGGCTGATGGAACGGCTGGCCCAGGAGACCGGCGGTAAGGTGTTGCGGGAGGAAACCCTGGCCGAGGACATCGAGCGCCTGTTCACCGCCGACCCCGACGCCGCCGGTTCCGCCCGGGGCATCTGGTGGGCGCTGGCCGCCGCCGGCCTGGGCGTCTTCCTGCTGGATCTGGCGCTGCGCACGTTCATCCACGTGCGGCGGGCAGGGTGAGGCGGCGGACGAGGATTCCCGGCGAGACCGCCAGCAAACGTTTCTGGGGACAGAATTCGATTCAGCGAACGTTCAGGGCGGGGTTTCGTTAGCCTGGCGGTTTCACATCAGCCGGATCCTTCCCCGTAGCACGGGGAAGGATCGTCCCGTATCCCAACAACGCATCTCCGGCCACCAGTTCGAAGTTGCTGCCTACGGGCAATTGTTCCGTTCGCTCGGCGTGTACCAGAAGTTCGATACGGACAAGGTTGTCGCTCTTTTGACAGGCATCCATCAACAGGCTGGCTGGCGGCGTGTCCGTGCCCGTGAAGCGGGCAAGACTGCTCACGGGCTTGCCCCGACGCAGTACCGCCCGGGTCCGATCGTCTGCGGGACGGAAGGTGGCGAACACCGCGTGTTGTCCGGGACGTCTCATCCTTCGTACCTCCGTATGTCCACAATCCGAAGCCGCCACAAGTCGTCGGAGTCAATGTACGCTGCATGTCCAATGCCGTCAAGGTTGGCAACGAGCCTGGCCCTCTCGGCGATGTCATCGTCCAGATCCAGAACCACAACCCGACCGGGAAAACGCTCGTCGAGTGCTCTCCCCCACCGCCATGCAGCCTCTTCGCTGCTGGCCAACCACTTGCCGGATCCGCAGCTATTGCGCCCCGGTTTCAGCATCCCGCTATTGGTTATATCCTCCCATTCGGAGTCTTCGATGTACCTGTACCATTGCATCCTCTACTTCGCCGCAAAATATGGGCCATCACGAAGTCAACGCCGGTGGTCGTGCCGTGAGCACCGGGGTGAAACGCCCACTCCATGCCGGTCTGCGCTCGTCAGGACTGTGGATTGACCTGCCCTTCGTCCGTGCCATAATGGACCGATGGCCGCCATCGACCCTACGCGCGGAGAGCAGAAGGAAGCGCCTGTTCCGGAGGATTTCCGCTCGGGCTTCGTCGCGATCCTGGGCCGGCCCAACGTGGGGAAGTCCACGCTGCTGAACCAGCTCCTGGGGGAGAAGATCGCCATTGTCTCGCCCCGGCCCCAGACTACCCGGAACCGGATCATGGGCATCAAGACCCTGCCGGAGGGGCAGATCCTGTTGCTGGACACGCCGGGTATCCACCGTGCGCGGTCGTTGCTGAACCGGCGCATGGTGGACGTGGCCAGACGTTCCCTGGGGGACGTGGAGGCGGTGGTGTGGGTGGTGGACGCCCGCGGCGGCCTGCGGGGGGACGATGAGGACATCGCCGGGATACTGTCCGGCAGCCGGCGCGAGACCGTGATCGCGCTCAACAAGATCGACGCGGTGTCCAAGGGACGGCTGCTGCCGGTGATGGCGCGCTTGGCCGAGCTGCTGCCGGAGCGGGAGATCGTACCCATCAGCGCCCGGACCGGGGAGAACGTCCCGCTGCTGTTGGAGGGGATGCTGAAGCGGCTGCCGCCCGGTCCCCGCTATTTCCCGGAGGACGAGCTGACGGACCAGACGGAGCGGTTCATCGCCGCGGAGATCGTCCGGGAGAAGGTCTTCCTGCACACCCGCCAGGAGATCCCCTACGGCACCGCGGTGTCGGTACGGAGCTTCGAGGAGAAGAACGGCGGCGGCCTCGTGGTCATCGCCGCCACCATCCACACCGAGCGGGAGAGCCACAAGCCGATCCTCATCGGCAAGCGCGGCGCGGCGCTCAAGGAGATCGGCAGCGCGGCCCGGGAGGACCTGGAGCGCCTGCTCGGCTGCCGCGTCTACCTCGATCTGGCGGTCAAGGCCGCGCCCGGCTGGAGCCGGGACCCCCGGAGCCTCGAGGCCTTCGGGTTGTGATCGACGACAACTTCCCCCGATCATGAGCACTCCCGAAAACATGCCGGTGGTGGCCATCGTGGGGCGGCCCAACGTGGGCAAGTCCACGCTGTTCAACCGCCTGAGCCGGGCGCGGCGCGCCATTGTGGACGACCAGCCCGGTGTGACCCGTGACCGCAACTACAACCCGGTGGCGTGGCGCCGCCACCGCTTCATGCTGGTGGATACCGGCGGACTGGAGCCGGACGAGCGCGAGGGGCTCAAGGGCCGGATATTCAAGCAGACCCTGACCGCGGTGGACGAGGCCGACGTCATCGTATTCCTCATGGACGGCCGCGCTGGGCCCACGCCGCTGGATACGGCTGCGGCGGAGCTGCTGCGGCAGGCACCCAAGCCGGTGTTCTACGCGGTGAACAAGCTGGACACCGGCCCCCGCGAGAGCGACCTCTACGAGTTCTTCCGGCTCGGCGCGGAGCGGTTGTTCCCGCTATCCGCCGAGCACGGGCTGGGGGTGGCGGACCTGATGCAGGAGGTGGTGGACGCGTTGCCGCCGGGGCCGGACCGGGCGCCGGCAATGCCTTCCGCCTCCTCACCGGAATCCGCTCGGGCACGGGGTCGGGAGGACACCCTCGATGCCGCCGGCGCCCGTGGTCGGGAGGGCACGCCGGATGCCGCCGGCGCCCGCGGCCGGGAGGGGAACCCCGATTCCGCCGAGCCTCTTGCGCTGGCCGTCGTGGGCCGTCCCAACGTCGGCAAGTCGACGCTGGTGAACCGGCTGTTGGGCTACGACCGCTCGCTGGTGGACTCGCGGCCGGGCACCACCCGGGACGCGCTGCAGGCCGACTTCACCTGGCGCGAGACCCCGTGCCGCCTGACGGACACGGCCGGAATCCGGCGCAAGGCACGGGTGGTCGACCCGGTGGAACGCTACAGCGTAAGCCGCGCGTTGCGCTCGGTGGACGCCGGCGACGTGGTGATCCACCTGCTGGACGGCTCCGAAGGGGTGACGGACCAGGACGCGCAGGTCATGTCCTACGGCTTCCAGCGCGGCAAGGCCATGGTCCTGGGCATCAACAAGTGGGACCTCCTGGACACGGACCGGTCGAGCCTTCGGGTGTACCAGGATTTTTTGCACCGGCGGCTACCGTTTGCCGACCACGTGCCGATAGTATCCTTATCGGCATTGGAAGGGTCGGGCATGACGAAGCTCATGGATACGGTCATACGGGTGGGCAACGCCACGCGCCGGTGGATCAGGACGCCGGCGCTCAACCGGGCGTTGCGCCGCCTCACCGAAAGGCACGCCGCGCCGCAATTCCGCGGGCGTCCGGTGAAGTTCTACTATGGCGCCCAGACGGACGTGCAGCCGCCGACGTTCACGCTGTTTGTCAACCATCCGGAAGGCGTGGGCGCGGGCTACCGGCGCTACCTCGTCAAGGCGTTGCGCGCGGAGCTGGGTCTGGAGCACACGCCGGTGCGGCTGGCCCTGCGGCCGCGGGCGGGCCGGGGCCAACGGTGAGCCGGGCGCCGGGTGAGAGCCGGCGGGACCTCGCGTGGCTGGCCTTCGGACAGACGCCGGGGCTCGGGTGCGTCGGGTTCCGGCGCATCGCGGAGTTCTTCGCCGACCCCACCGATGCCTTCTTCGGCGGTCGCGTGGCGTTGCGCGAGGTTCCCGGGCTGAGCCGCGCCGCGGTCGAGGGCCTGCTGGCGTTTTCGGGCTGGGACCGTCTGGCGGACGAGATGCGTCGGGTGCGGGACGCGGGATGCCTGCTCTTGCGCTACTCCGACGCCTCGTACCCCGAGCGCCTGCGCGTCCTTCCCGACCCGCCTCCTGTGCTTTACGTCAAGGGTTCGCCGGACGCGGCCGGGCGTGCGGCGGTGGGGGTGGTCGGCACCCGCGCGCCCAGCGAGTACGGCCGCGAGATGACCCGTCTGCTGTGCCGGGGTCTGGCGGCCGCCGGCGTCGCCGTGGTCAGCGGCATGGCCCGCGGCATCGACGGCGAAGCGCATGAAACGGCGCTGTCCCGAGGCGGCCGCACCCTGGCGGTGCTGGGCTCGGGCGTGGATGTGCCCTATCCGCCGGAGCACCGTGACCTCTGCCGCCGCATCGAGGAGAGCGGCGCGGTGCTTTCCGAGCATCCCATGGGGACTGCTCCCTTGTCGCGACACTTCCCCGCCCGCAACAGGATCATCAGCGGCCTCTCGCTGGGCGTGGTGGTGGTGGAAGCCACCGAGCGGAGCGGTTCGTTGATCACTGCCCGCTGGGCGTTGGAGCAGGGCCGGGAGGTGTTCGCGGTCCCCGGCCCGGCCGGCGCCGCCCGCAGCCGGGGTCCCCACCGGCTGATCCGTCAGGGAGCCAAGCTGGTGGAGGACGTGACCGACGTCATCGAGGAGATCGCGCCGCAGTTGCCTGCCTCGGCGCTTGCGTCCACCCCGACGGCAACCGGCTCCGGCGGCGTTTCCGGCGGAGGGGCACCCCTCGAAGGCCCGGCCGGAGCGATCCTGCGGGACCTCGAGGCCGGACCGCTGCAGATGGACGAGGTCATTCACCGGACGGGCCTGCCGGCGCAGCAGGTCTGCGAGGTGCTTCTGGAGATGGAGCTGCAGGGCCTGCTCAGGCAGTTGCCAGGAAAGAGATATGCGTTAAACTCTGCGATAGCCGGGAGCCTGTGAGCGGGAAATGAACGAAGCCATCCAACGTGTCACCATCGTGGGCGGCGGTCTCGCCGGATGCGAGGCCGCTTGGCAGCTCGCCCGGCGGGGTGTGCCGGTGGACCTGTACGAGATGAGGCCGGTCACCCGGACCGAGGCCCACGCCACCGGCCATCTGGCCGAGTTGGTGTGCAGCAACTCGTTCCGTTCCCGGTCGCTGACCGCGGGGGCCGGGCTGCTCAAGGAAGAGATGCGGCGCATGGGCTCCCTGATCCTCACCGTGGGCGAAGAGCACCAGGTGCCCGCGGGCTCCGCGCTGGCGGTTGACCGCACGCGGTTCGCCGAGGCCGTTTCGGAAAAGGTGGCGTCCCTGCCGGGCCTGCGGCTGATGCGGCGCGAGCTGGAGACGGTTCCGCCCGGCCTGACCATCATCGCCACCGGGCCCCTCACCGCGCAGCCGCTTTCGCAGCGCATCGGCGAGCTGCTGGGGGCCGAGCACCTCTACTACTACGACGCCATCTCCCCGGTGGTCACCGCGGAGTCCGTGGACTCGTCGGTGGCGTTCCGCGCCTCCCGCTACGACGAGAAGCCCGGCGACTACCTGAACCTGCCGCTCAGCCGGGAGGACTACTACCGGCTGGTGGACGAGGTCACCGCTGCGGAGAAGGTGCCGGTGCGGAGCTTCGAGCGCTTCTTCGAGGGCTGCCTCCCGGTCGAGGAGATGGCCCGGCGAGGGCGGGAGACCCTGGCCTTCGGCCCGCTGAGGCCCACCGGGCTGGTGGACCCGGCCACCGGGCAGCGGCCCTACGCGGTGGTGCAGTTGCGCCAGGAGAACCGCGAGGCCACGCTGTACAACCTCGTGGGCTTCCAGACCAAGATGACGTATCCCGAGCAGAAGCGGGTCTTCTCGCTGATTCCCGGGCTGGCCGACGCGGTGTTCGTGCGCTACGGCAGCCTGCACCGCAACACCTTCATCAACGCGCCGCGGCACCTCTTGCCCACGCTGCAATGGCGCGGGGCGCCGCGGCTCTTATTCGCCGGACAGATCACCGGCGTCGAAGGATACATCGAGTCGGCCGCGTCCGGGCTCCTGGCCGGGGTCAACGCGGCCCGCCTGGCTGCTAGCGGGAAGCCGGTGACGCCGCCGGCCACCACCGCCCTGGGCGCGCTGCTTCGCTACATTTCCGATACCGGGAGGGAAGACTTCCAGCCCATGAACGTCAACTTCGGCCTTTTCCCGGATCTGCCGGTCAAGGCGAAGGGGCGGCGCAAGAAGGAGCTCATGGCCGAACGCTCCCTCCGGGACCTGGAGCGCTGGTGGCTGGAGACGGGCGAGGGCGTCGCCGCGGTGCGGGAAGCGTGAGTCCGATGGACGCCGCCGGCCTTATCACCCTCGAAGACGTCTGGAAGAGCCACGCGCGCGGCAGTCCGGCCGCGGTCTCCGGAGTGAGCTTCACCCTGAACCAGCGTGAGATCCTGGCGCTTCTGGGCCCCAGCGGCTCCGGCAAGACCACGACGTTGCGCCTGATCGCGGGCTTCGACCGGCCCGACAGCGGCCGGATCCTGCTCAACGGAGCCCCGGTATCCGGCGAAGGCATGTGGATCGAGCCCGAGCAGAGGCGCATCGGCATGGTCTTCCAGGACTACGCCCTGTTCCCGCATCTGACCCTGCTGGACAACGTCATGTTCGGGCTTCGGAACGGGCCGCGGACATCGCGTGCCGATTCCGCGCGGGAGGTGCTGGACGTGGTGGGGATGAAAGAGCTGGCGCAACGCTATCCCCACGAGCTTTCCGGCGGCCAGCAGCAGCGGGTGGCCTTGGCCCGGGCGCTGGCGCCCAAGCCCCTGGTGCTGCTCCTCGACGAGCCCTTCAGCAACCTCGACGTCGACATGAAAGCCGAGATGCGCGACGAGCTGCTGCGGATCCTGAGCGCGTCCGAGACCAGCGCGGTCATGGTGACCCACGATCAGGAAGAGGCCCTTGCGGTGGCCGACCGCGTGGGCGTCCTCAACAACGGCGTGCTGGAGCAGCTTTCCGAGCCGGAGGCGCTGTACCGCCGGCCCCGGACCCGCTTCGTCGCCGAGTTCGTGGGAAAGTCGGACTTCATTCCGGGCGTGGTGGGGGACGCCATCGAGACCGAGGTGGGGAGTTTTCCCAATGACGCCGGTCTGCCCCAAGGCGCCAGGGTCGAGCTGCTGGTGCGGCCGGACGAGGTGGAGATCGAGCCCGCCGAGGACGGCGCCGCGGTGGTGGCGCGGCGGCGGTTTCGCGGCGCCGAGAACATCTACCTCCTCACGCTTCGGTCCGGCGCGCAGGTCCGCAGCAGCCAGCCGTCCACCCGCATCCTCTCCGCCGGCGCCCGGGTGAAGGTCACCGTCCGTCCCGCCAACGTCGTCGTGTTCCCCTGCGCCGCCGCGCCGTCCGAAGATTGACATTCCACACCGAATCTGAAGAAATATGAGTCTGTAGCGGCCGCCATCGCGTTGGCGTGGCGGCCTTTTGTCGTTCTTGTGCTTGCGCGCGGGGAAAGCGATACGGGGAGTGCCGATGTCTGTGAGGAGTGAAAAGATCTGGGTCGACGGCGAGATGGTGGACTGGGACGACGCCCGGTTCCACGTCATGAGCCACGCGCTCCACTACGGCACCGCCTATTTCGAGGGGATCCGCTGCTATGCGCTGGAGGATGACCGCTCGGCGGTGTTCCGGCTGGCCGAGCACGTCCAGCGCCTCCGGGACTCGGGGCACATCCTCGGCACGCCGCTGCCGTACAGCATCGGGCAGATGACCGAGGCCGTGCTGGAGGTGATCCGGGTCAACCGGCTGAAGGAGTGCTACATCCGGCCGCTGGCGTTCGTGGGCGACGGCGAGATGGGGCTGTACGCGCTCAACAACCCGGTGCGGGTCATCGTGGCGGCGTGGGCCTGGGGGGCGTACCTGGGTGACGAGGGACTCAAGCAGGGCATCCGCGCCAAGGTCTCGTCCTACACGCGGCATCACGTCAACGTGATGATGACCAACAGCAAGATCTCCGGCAACTACGTGAACTCGGTGATGGCCAAGCACGAGGTGAAGCAGGCGGGCTACGACGAGGCCATCATGCTCGACCCTGAGGGATGCGTCTCCGAGGCCAGCGGCGAGAACCTCTTCATCGTCAAGGACGGTGAGCTGAGGACCGCGCCGGTGACCTCCATCCTCCCCGGCATCAACCGCGCCAGCGTCATCGAGCTGGCGCGCGCCAAGGGATACATGGTCCGCGAGGAGCGCTTTGCCCGGGACGCCCTCTACATCGCCGACGAGGCCTTCCTCACCGGCACCGCGGCCGAGGTGACGCCCATCCGCGAGGTGGATGACCGCACCATCGGCGAGGGGAAGCCGGGGCCGGTGACCCTCGACCTGCAGCAGTCCTTCTTCGACGTCATCCGGGGCCGGGACGAAGGCTACCTTCACTGGCTGACGCTCGTGTGAGCCGGGGGTCCGATCCCGTTCCATTCAACGTCAATGGCTCCTTGCCGTGGCGTGCAGGATGGTCAAACATCGTCAGGGTCATCTGCGAGGACTTCCGCATGGCCAAGCACCACGGCCCAGGCCATCTTGACCAGCTTGAGGCCGAATCCATCTACATCATGCGCGAGGTGGTGGCCGCGTTCTCGAAGCCGGTCATGCTCTACTCCATCGGCAAGGACAGCTCGGTCCTTGTGCGGCTGGCGCAGAAGGCCTTTCATCCGGCGCCGCCCCCCTTCCCCCTGCTGCACGTAGATACGACCTGGAAGTTTCCGGAAATGTACGAGTTCCGCGAGCGCACGGCCCGCGAGACCGGAATGGAGCTGATCGTCCATATCAATCAGGAGGGAGTGGCCCGGGGCATCAACCCCTTCACTCACGGTTCGGCGCTCCACACCGACGTCATGAAGACCCAGGCGCTGAAGCAGGCGCTCGACAAGCACGGGTTCGATGCGGCGCTGGCCGGGGCGCGGCGTGACGAGGAGATGTCCCGAGCCAAGGAAAGGGTGTTCTCGTTGCGCTCGCAGTCGCACCGGTGGGATCCCAAGAACCAGCGCCCGGAGCTTTGGCGCCTCTACAATACCCGCATCCGCCAGGGCGAGTCCATGCGGGTCTTCCCGCTTTCCAACTGGACCGAGCTGGATGTGTGGAACTACATCGACCGGGAGAACATTCCGGTGGTGCCGCTCTACTTCGCCGCTCCGCGCCCGGTGGTGCCCCGCTCGGGAACGTTGATCATGGTGGCGGACGAGCGCATGAAGCTCGAGCCCGGCGAAGAGCCGGAGATGAAGAAGGTGCGTTTCCGCACGCTGGGCTGCTACCCGCTGTCCGGCGCCATCGAGTCCGACGCCGGCAGCGTGCCTGCGATCATCCGCGAGATGCTCACGGCCACGCACTCCGAGCGCCAGGGGCGCGTCATCGACCACGACGGAGAGGGCTCCATGGAGCGCAAGAAGCAGGAGGGGTATTTCTGATGTCCGCCACGCCGGACGATCGGGAATTCCGCGCCTACGTCAACGCCCGCGAAGACCGGGACATCCTGCGCTTCATCACCTGCGGCAGCGTGGACGACGGCAAGTCCACGCTGATCGGGCGGCTGCTCTACGAGTCCCGGCTGGTCTTTCAGGACCAGCTCGCCAAGGTAGAGGCCGACAGCAAGCGGCACGGCACCCAGGGCGACGACCTCGACCTGGCGCTCCTGGTGGACGGACTTCAGGCGGAGCGCGAGCAGGGCATCACCATCGATGTCGCCTACCGCATGTTTTCAACCGGCAGGCGATCCTTCATCGTCGCGGACACGCCCGGACACGAGCAGTACACGCGCAACATGGCCACCGGCGCCTCCACCGCCGACCTCGCGGTGGTCCTGATCGACGCCCGCAAGGGCGTGCTGCCGCAGACCTGCCGCCACACGACGATCCTCTCCCTCCTGGGGGTGCGCCACGTAATCGCGGCCATCAACAAGATGGACCTGGTGGACTGGTCCAGGGACGTCTACGACGGCATCGCCGGGGCCTACGGCGACTTCGCGAAGCGGCTCGACGTGACCGGCGTGACCTGCATTCCGGTGTCGGCGCTCACCGGCGACAACGTCACCGGGCCGTCCGCCGCCATGGATTGGTACGACGGGCCGACGCTGCTGCAAGGCCTGGAATCCGCCGAGGTGGCCGCCGGCCGCGAGAGCGCGCCCTTCCGCATGCCGGTGCAGTGGGTGAACCGTCCAAGCGCCGATTTCCGCGGTTTCGCCGGCACCGTCGCGTCCGGGCTCGTGAGCACCGGCGACCCCGTGATGCTGTTCCCCTCACAGAAAATCTCGACCGTAAAACGCATCGTGGGACCGGACGGCGACCTCGACCACGTGCGCGCCGGTCAGGCGGTGACGCTCACCTTCGCCGACGAGGTCGACGTCAGCCGCGGAGACATCATCGCCTCGGCCGCCGACCCACCGAGCCTCAGCGACCAGTTCGCCTGTCACATCGTGTGGATGCACGAGAACCCGCTGCTGCCCGAGCGCCCGTATCTTCTGCAAATCGGCACACGCCTGCTCGGGGCGCAGATAACGGCCATCAAGTACAAGCTCAACGTCACCACGCTGGAGCACGCCGCGGCCAGGACCCTCGGCCTCAACGACATCGCCTGTTGCAACATCGGGCTGGACCGGCGGATCGCCTTCGACCCCTACCGGGAGTTGAGGGAGACAGGCGGCTTCATCCTCATCGATCGTTACACCAACGAAACGGTGGGCGCCGGCATGATCGATTTCGGCCTGTGGCGAGGCTCCAACCTGACCCCGCACCAACTCGCCATCGACAAGCCGGCACGGGCGGCGCAGAAGAGCCAGAAGGCGTGCGTCCTGTGGTTCACCGGGTTGTCGGGGGCGGGCAAGTCGGCCACCGCCAACGCGGTGGAACGGCGCCTCCACGCCATGGGCCGGCACAGCTACACCCTGGACGGCGACAACCTGCGGCACGGGTTGACCCGGGACCTGGGCTTCACCGCGGCGGACCGGGTGGAGAACGTGCGCCGCATCGCCGAGGTCGCCAAGCTGTTCGTCGATGCCGGGCTGATCGTCCTGGTTTCCGTGATCTCGCCCTTCCGCGACGAGCGCACCATGGCCCGCGAGATGATGGACGAAGGCGAGTTCGTCGAGATCTTCGTCGACTGCCCCATCGAGGTCTGCGAGCAGCGCGACCCCAAGGGGCTCTACCGCAAGGCCCGGGCCGGTCAGATCAAGAACTTCACCGGGGTCGACAGCGCCTACGAGCCGCCCGAGAACCCGGATATCGTGCTGAAGACCGCCGAGCACAGCGTCGACGAGATCGCCGACAAGGTGATCGACCATCTCCGGTCGACAGCGGATCATGGGGCAGTAGGACACGGCCAAGTTTGAACCCCGCCCCTGCACCTCCGCTGCTCTCAGCACCGTTCGTTCCAGCTCCGCAGCGCGTACTTTTGCGCCACCAGCGACGCGATGGGCTCGTCCGGGACATCGACGCTGCCGGGTTCGGCCTTCCAGGCGCGCGTCAGCAGGGCCTTGATGCGGGCTGCGGGCTGGTGCAGGTTGGTGACGAATGTGCGGTGGGGACGCTCGCCGCGGTAGCCGGGCGCCGCGGGCGGGTACGGCAGGATCGCTTCCATCAGCGGGATCGGGAAGTCCAGCAGGAAGGTGCCGTGGAACAGCAGGCAGCGCCGCCGCCGGCGCTGGGCGTTGCCGGAGAACTTCCGCCCGCCCACAGCCAGGTCGGTGACGCCCTCGCGCCGGACGGGCAGGCCGGTGGCTTCGGCCAGCGCGCGCCGGTGACGCTCCATGACGAAGGCGTTGGCGGAATCGATGCGCTCCAGCGCGCGGTCGCCGGAAATGCGCAGCACCAGCGCGTAGCTCAGGCAGCCGGGACCCTGGACCACGGCGCCGCCGCCGCTGCATCGCCGCAGCACGGGGATGTCCCGGGCGCGGCACGCCGGCAGGTGGACCTCGCGGTCGCGCCGGCCGGCGAGGCCTAGCACCACGAACGGATCGGGCGATTCCCAGAACCGGAGGACCTCCCGGTCCTGCCTCTCCTCGCAGTCGTCCAGCAGCGCCTCGTCGCAGGCCAGGTTCGCTTCGGGGGTCGGTAGCGTCAGGTCGAGGCACTGCATGGCGGATCGCCGTCGGTCGCGAAAGGGCCGTCCGCGGCGGTGTTCTCCGGCCGCGACGCGCCGTCTCCGGGCGGTGTTCTCCGGTCGTGGCGCCGCCTCCTCCGGGGGTGCTTCCGGTCGCGGCGCCGCCGCCCGAAAGGGCTTGACAGGTGCGGGCGGCGGTGAATATGTTGCCCGGCAGGTGCCGCTTGCGCAAACGTTTTCGTCGCATCCCCGGAAGAGCATGAGCGCCAAGGAGTCCACAAACCCTACCTATTCCGCCGCGGAGGGAGAGTACCGCGCCGACGCCGATACCGGTGCGGCCGCCGGCGGGGCCGCGCAGGGCGCATCGCAGGACGAGCGCTGGCTCGACTCCCTGGAGAACCTGCTCGGAGACGTGGTCCGCAAGAAGGGCCCGGAGCAGGTGGACTTCCTCCTGGCGCAACTGGTGGCGCGCATCCGCGACCGCCAGCGCGACGCCGCCTCGACCCTCAACACCCCTTACGTCAACACCATCGCGCGGGAGGACGAGCCCCCGTATCCCGGCGACCGCCGCATCGAGCGCCAGGTCAAGAGCTACGTGCGCTGGAACGCCATGGCCATGGTGGTGAAGGCCAACCGGCTTCACCCCGGCCTGGGCGGTCACATCTCCACCTACGCTTCCGCGGCCAACCTCTACGAAGTCGCCTTCAACCACTTCCTGCGCGGGGGTGACGGCGGAGCGCCCGGCGACCTGGTCTATTTCCAGGGCCACGCGTCGCCGGGCAACTACGCCCGCGCCTACGTCGAGCACCGGCTGAGCGCGCGCAAGCTCCACCTCTTCCGGCAGGAGCTGGCCAAGGGGGGCGGACTGCCTTCGTACCCCCACCCCCACCTGATGCCCGACTTCTGGCAGTTCCCCTCGGTGTCCATGGGGCTGGCGCCCATCATGTCCATCTACCAGGCGCGCTTCGCCCGCTACCTGGCGGCGCGCGGACTGCTGGCCGAGGAGCCGCGCGTGTGGTGCTTCCTGGGCGACGGCGAGACCGACGAGCCGGAAGCCACCGGGGCGCTCTCGCTGGCCTCGCGCGAGAACCTGGACAACCTCGTGTGGGTGGTCAACTGCAACCTCCAGCGGCTGGACGGGCCGGTGCGCGGCAACGGCAAGATCATCCAGGAGCTGGAGGGCGTGTTCCGGGGCGCCGGCTGGAACGTCATCAAGGTCATCTGGGGCTCGGACTGGGACCCGCTGCTGGAGGCCGACGCCCGCGGGCTCCTGCGGGAGCGGATGGAGACCGCGGTGGACGGGGACTTCCAGAAGTACTCGGTGGCTCCGGGGAGCTACACCCGCAAGCACTTCTTCGGCACCCATCCCGAGCTGCTGGAGATGGTGAACCACCTCAGCGACGACGGCATCCGCAAGCTGGCCCGGGGCGGCCACGACCCACAGAAGGTGTACGCGGCCTACAGCGCCGCGGTGCGCCACCAGGGCGCGCCCACGGTCATCCTGGCCAAGACCGTGAAGGGTTACGGGCTCGGCGAGGCGGGTGAGGGGCGGAACATCACCCACCAGCAGAAAGCGCTCAACGAGAAGGAGTTGCGGGACTTCCGCGCCCGCTTCGGCGTGCCGCTGTCGGACGAGGAGGTGGTGGAAACGCCGTTCTACCGGCCGCCCCTCGACAGCGAGGAAACCCGCTACCTGCTGGAGCGGCGCAAGAGCCTGGGCGGGTTCCTGCCCCGGCGCGCGGGCAAGGCGGACGCGCTGGCGGTGCCCGGGGAAGCCACCTACGAGGAGTTCCACAAGGGCTCCGCGGAGGCGCGGGTCTCCACCACCATGGCTTTCGCGAGGCTTCTGAGCAAGCTGCTGCGGGACCCCGGCATCGGCAGGAACCTCGTGCCGATCATCCCGGACGAGGCGCGCACCTTCGGCATGGACACGCTGTTCCGCCAGGTGGGCATCTATTCGCCCAAGGGCCAGCTCTACGAGCCCGTGGACCGGGAGACGCTGCTGTTCTACCAGGAGGCGCGGGACGGGCAGCTCCTGGAGGAAGGCATCAGCGAGGCCGGCGCCATGTCGTCGTTCATCGCCGCGGGGACGGCCCACGCCAACTACGGCACGCCCATGATCCCCTTCTACACGTTCTACTCGATGTTCGGCTTCCAGCGCATCGGTGACCTGATGTGGGCGGCCGCGGACAGCAAGGCCAGGGGTTTCCTGCTGGGGGCCACGGCCGGACGCACCACCCTCAACGGCGAAGGCCTGCAGCACGCCGACGGCCACAGCCACCTGCTGGCGAGCACCGTCCCCGCCCTGCTCACTTACGACCCGGCGCTGGCCTACGAGGTCGCGGTCATCGTCCGGGAGGGCCTCGGGCGCATGTACAAGCGCCGCGAGGACGTCTTCTACTACCTCACGCTGTACAACGAGAACCAGGAGATGCCGGCCATGCCTGCCGGGGTCGAGGAGGGCATCCTCAAGGGGCTGTACAGGTTCCGCGGCGCCGCCGGCGGCAAGAAGCACCTGCGCGCCCACCTGCTCGGCAGCGGGCCGCTGCTGTTCGAGGCGCTGCGGGCGCAGGAGATCCTCGCGGACCGCTACGGCGTGGCGGCCGACGTCTGGAGCGCCACCAGCTACAACCTCCTGCGCCGCGAAGCCCTGGAGGTCCGGCGCTGGAACCTCCTGCACCCCGGGGAGAAGCCGCGCAAGTCGTACGTGGAGTCGCTGCTGGAGCCGGAGGAGGGGGTGTTCGTGGCGGTGTCCGACTACATGAAGATCATGCCCGACCAGATCGCGCCGTGGGTGCCGGGCGGACTGGTGTCGCTGGGGACCGACGGCTTCGGCCGCAGCGACACCCGGCCCCGGCTGCGCCGCTACTTCGAGGTGGACGCGGAGTCGGTGGCGATCGCGGCGCTGCACGCCCTGTGCCGCAGGGGACTGGTGCGGAAGTCGGTGGTGGAGCGGGCCATGGGCGAACTGCACTACAATCCGGCCAAGCCTCATCCCGGAATGGCCGTCTAGCCGCGGCCCGCAGCCCATGGACGTAACGCTTCCCAAACTGGCCGAAGGGGCCGACTCCGGCACCGTCGTCAACATCGTGGTCCGGGAAGGGGACCGGGTCGAGCTGGACCAGACCCTCCTGGAGCTGGAGAACGAGAAGGCGGTGGCCCCCATTCCCTCCACCGGCGCCGGCAAGGTGGCGCGGATACACGTGGACGTGGGCCAAGTGGTCTCGGTGGGCCAGGTGCTGGTGACCATCGAGGACGACGGGGCCGCCGAACCGGCTCTGGCGCCGGCCGGGGAGGCGCCCGCGGCCGCAGCCGAGGCCCCGGCGTTGCCGCCGGGGACCGCGGCGGAAGCGCCGGCCGCGCCGGCCGCGCCGCCGGAGGCTTACGTCCACGTCTCCGCCAGCGGCGCGCCGCCGCCGGCCTCGCCCTCGGTGCGGAAGACGGCGCGGGAACTGGGCATCGACCTCACCCGGGTGAAGGGCAGCCGGCGCGGCGGCCGCATCGTCATGGAGGACGTGCGGAGCTACATCGAGGGGCTTCAGCAGCGGGCGCTGGAGCCGCCGGCTCCAGCCGCGGCGCCCGCGGGCGACGTCTTCCAGACCCTGGACCTGACCAAGTGGGGGCCCAGCAAGCGGGAGCGGATGTCGCCGCTCCGGCGCACCATCGCCCAGCGCATGACGGAGTCGTGGACCACGGTGCCCCACGTCACCCAGTTCGATGACGCCGACATCACCGGCCTGATGGAGCTGCGCAAACGCTACGCCAAGGCCTATGAGAAGGCGGGCGCCCGGCTGACGGTGACCTCCTTCGCCATCAAGGCCGCGGTGTCGGCCCTGTCCCGGTATCCGTCGTTCAAGACCAGCATCGACTACCAAGCCCTGGAGATCGTCACCCGCGACTACGTCCACATCGGCGTGGCGGTGGACACCGAGGCCGGACTGATCGCGCCGGTCATCCGCGACGCCGACAAGAAGGACCTGCTGGCCCTCTCCATCGAGCTGGACGAGTTGGCGGAACGCACCCGGCAGCGCAAGCTCGCCGCGGACGAGATGCAGGGGGCGACGTTCACCATCTCGAACCTGGGAAGCATCGGCGGCTCCTACTTCACCCCCATCGTCAACAGCCCCCAGGTGGCGGTGCTGGGCATGGGGCGGGGCGTGCACCGGCCGGTGGTGCGGGAGCGGAAGGTGGTGCCGCGGATGGTGCTGCCGCTGGCGCTCTCGTACGACCACCGGGTGATCGACGGCGCCGACGGCGCGCGTTTCCTGCGCGAGATCGTGCGCTGCCTGGAAGACTATCCCGAGGCGGACGTCAAGTGGCCCGTCTCATGAACCCGCCGGCGGCACAGGCCGGCTGATCGGTCAGGAGGCCCGTGGAACCCATCCAAACGGAAATCGTCGTGGTCGGCGCAGGCCCCGGCGGCTATGCCGCGGCCTTCTACGCCGCGGACAGGGGAAAGCGCGTGCTCCTGGTGGAACGGGACGAGCGCTTGGGCGGGGTCTGCCTCAACCGCGGCTGCATCCCGTCCAAGGCCCTGCTCCACGCCACCCAGGTCATCGACGAGGCGGCGCTGTCCGCGGCCCGCGGCGTCGCCTTCGGCAAGCCCAAGGTGAAGCTCGACAAGCTGCGGGCGTGGAAGGATTCGGTCATCGGCAAGCTCGCCAAGGGGCTGGACGGGCTGTGCTCGCGGCGGGGCGTGCAGCGGCTCCACGGCCGCGGCCACTTCGAGGACTCCCGCACCCTGCGGGTGGAGACCGCCGAGGGGCAGCAGTTCGTCAACTACGACAAGGCCATCATCGCGGTGGGCTCCAGGCCGGCCATGCCCGCGGCCTTCGACCTGGGGAACCGGCGGATCATGACCTCCACCGAGGCGCTGGAGCTTCAGGACGTGCCGGGCCGGCTGCTGGTGGTGGGAGGCGGCTACATCGGCATGGAGCTGGGGACGGTCTACGCTCGCCTGGGCAGCGAGATCGTGCTGGTGGAGGCGCTGGAACACCTGCTGTCGGGGGTGGACGCGGACCTGGTGCGGCCCGTGGCCAAGGTGGCCGGGGCGCTTTTCAAGGAGATCCGCCTCAAGACCCGGGTGCTGAGCATGGCCACCAGCGGGAGGAAGATCAAGGTGGCCATGGAGGCAGGCGGGGCCAAGCGCGAGGAGAGCTACGACCGGGTGCTGGTGAGCGTGGGCCGCACCCCCAGCTACGAGGACCTGGGGATCGAGAACACCGATGTCAGGGTAGGCGCCAACGGCTTCATCGAGTGCAACGACCAGCAGCAGACTGCGGACCCGGCCATCTACGCCATCGGCGACGCCAACGGCGGCGCCTTGCTGGCGCACCGGGCCGTCAAGGAGGCGCGGGTGGCGGTGGAGGTCATCGCCGGCGAGTCCGGCACCATCGACGGCGTGGTGATCCCCGCGGTGGTCTTCACCGAGCCGGAGGTGGCCTGGTGCGGGCTCACCGAGCAGGAGGCCAAGGCAGGGAAGGTGGCGGTGGAGGTCGTGAAGTTCCCCTGGGGCGCCTCCGGCAGGGCGCTCACCCTCGACCGCCCCGAAGGGCTGACCAAGCTGGTCCTGGAGCCCGGCACCGAGCGCATCCTGGGCGTGGGCATCACCGGCGCCGGAGCCGGCGAGCTGATCGGCGAGGGCGTGCTGGCCGTCGAGATGGGCGCCACCGCCAGGGACCTCGCCGAGTCCGTCCACCCGCATCCCACCCTCTCCGAGACCCTCATGGAGTGCGCCGAGAGCTTCTACGGAACCGCCACCCACACGCTGCCGCGGAAGCGGGCCGGAAAAGGGTGAAAGGGGGATGACGGGGGCCGTGGACGGGGCGCCGGACGGCCCGCGCGCTTGACTTGAACCGGCCTATTTGTTAGCAAAAACAGTCACCTGTTCGTGGTTGGGAACACGTGGACAGGCCACCAGTATCTCCAGGAGGACGTGAATGACCTACGTGATTGCAGAGCCCTGTGTCGACGTCAAGGATACGGCTTGCGTCGATGTTTGCCCTGTCGATTGCATCCACCCGACCAAGAACGACCCCGAGACATTCGAGAAAGAGAACATGCTCTACATCGATCCGGAAGAGTGCATCGACTGCGGCGCCTGCGAGCCGGTTTGTCCCGTCGAGGCCATTTTCGAGGAGGCCGCGGTCCCCGAGAAGTGGCAGGAGTACACGCAGATCAACGCCGACTGGTTTCAGAAGTAGGGGCGACCCGCGGTCGCCCTCCGCCCGCGCCCGACGCCGGCGCGTCCCCATCCCGCACGAACCCTTCGTATCCGAACCTCCGGCAGAAGCCCTGCACCAGCAGGGATTTCACTACATCCATCTCAACCAGCCTCCCCGCCTCCCGCTCGATGGAGGTGACCTGAGCCCATTCCAGGCCGCACGGGACGATCCTGCGGAAATAGTCCAGGTCCGGCGCCACGTTGAGGGCGGCGCCATGATAGGTGACGCCGCGTTTGACGGCGATGCCGATGGCGCAGATCTTCCGGTCGCCGGTCCACACGCCGGTGAAGGGCGGCCGACGCGCGCCCTCCAGACCGAACGCCCCGAGCACGTCGATGATCACCTGCTCCAGCCGGTGCAGGTAGCGGTGGACGGCGCGGCGCAGCTTCGACTTGAGATCGATGATCGGGTACGCCACCAACTGGCCGGGGCCGTGGTAGGTCACGTCGCCGCCCCGGCTGGTGGCGCGGACCGGGACGCCGCCGGGGTCGAGGACGTGGGAGGCCGCTTCCCTCCGGCCGGTGGTGATCACGTGCGGATGCTCCACCAGGATCAGGCAGTCGTCCGCGGGCTCGCGGACCTTCTCTTCGAGCACCCGCTCCTGGACCGCCAGCGCCGCCTCGTATTCCAGGCGGCCCAGATCCATGACGCGCAGCGAACCGGTCATCCTTCTTGACGCATACCAGAAATCGACTAAGATGACAGCGGGAACAGGGAGGCCGAAGCGTGACGGGAACCATCAAGAAGATACTGAGGGACAAGGGGTTCGGCTTCATCGAGCCGGACGACGGCGGCGACGACGTCTTCTTCCACCGCGGCAGCGGCGCGCCGCGGGTGCAGTTCGAGGACTTCGGCGAAGGCGACAGCGTGCAGTTCCAGACCCGCGCGGGCGACAAGGGGCCCGTGGCGTTCGGCATGAAGCTCCGCTGAGAAGGACGCGCATGGCGCGCGACGATCCCCCGGGCCGTGCGGCGGCCGGCGACCCCTCGGCGGCGGCAAGGCAGGCGTTCCTGGCCCACCTCGAAAGCATCCGCAAACGCTACCTGCCCGAAGTCCTGTCCCTCCTCGACGATGTGGTCCGGGAAGCGGAGCTTGCCGGTTCCGGGCTGGCCGAGATGACCCGCTACCACTTTCAGACCGGCGGCAAGCGGCTGCGCGCGCTGCTGCCGCTGCTGGTGGCGGACTGCCTGGGCGAGGACCCGGCCAGGGCGGTGGCCATGGGCGCGGCGTGCGAAATGCTGCACAACGCCACGCTGGTCCACGACGACGTGCAGGACGGCGACGAGGCACGCCGGGGGCACGAGACGGTATGGCGCCGGTTCGGCGTGGCCCGCGCCATCAACCTTGGCGACGCCATGTTCTACTTCACGCTGCTGCTGGCGCAGCGCGCGCCGGTGTCGGGCGAGCGGCGGGAGGCGCTGGCGCGGCGCATCCTCATGGAGACGCTGAAGGTCATCGACGGGCAGGAGCAGGAGTTCGCCCTGCGGGCCAGTCCGCGCCCCTCGCTGGCGCGGTACTTCGACATGGTCGAAGCCAAGACCGCGCGGTTGTTCGTGCTGGGCATGGCGGGCAGCGCCGAGATGCTGGGCCGGGAGGCCGGGGTCGTCGAGGGGCTCACCGAAGCGGCGCGCCAGTTGGGCATCCTGTTCCAGGTGCAGGACGATGTGCTGGACCTCTACGGCGACAAGGGCCGCGACCAGCGCGGCAGCGACATCGCCGAGGGCAAGCGCAGCGTCCTGGCGGTCCACGCGCTGGAGAACGCGCCGCCGGACGACGCGCGCCGGCTGCTGGAGGTGCTCGACAGGGACCGGGCGGACACGTCGGCCGCGGACGTGGAGCGGGCCGGGGCCCTGTTCGACCGGCTCGGCTCGCTGCGCTTCGCGGTGGGGGAGATGCACGCCCGCCGGCAGGCGGCCATGGCCGCCATCGGCACGGTGGAGCCGCCGAGCCTCGCCGCCATGATCGAGGGGCTCTCGGAAACCGTGCTGGAGCCGATAGGGGACCTGGTGTGACGACGGACCATCACTCCGTCATCCCGGGCCATCACCCGCCCCCCGGACTGCCTCACCGTCGCCCCGGGCCCCGGGTCAAGCCCAGCATGATGATGCGGCCTGAACCGCGCAAAGGAGTGTGATCGCCATGAAGATGTTTCTTGCAGGCGAGTGGGTGGACCGACCCAGGATGCAGGATGTCGGCAACCCGTATGACGGCTCCGTCATCGACGCCGTGCCCAAGGCCGGCGTCGCCGACGTGGATCGCGCGCTCGCGTTCGCCGAGCGCGGCGCCAAGGTGATGGCGCGCATGACCGCCCACGAGCGCTGGCGCGTGCTGACCCGCGCGGCCGCGCTCATGGCCGAGCGGGTGGACGAGTTGGGCACGCTCATCTCCAGCGAGGAGGGCAAGGTCCTGGCCGAGGGCAAGGGCGAGGTGCGCCGGGCGGTGGAGACCCTGACCGCCTCGGCCGAGGAGGCCAAGCGGGTGCACGGCGAGACCGTGCCGCTGGACGCCGACCCCGCGGGAGCGGGCAAGTTGGCCTTCACGCTCCGGGTGCCCTGCGGCGTGGTGGTGGCCATCGGCCCGTTCAACTTCCCGCTCAACCTGCTGTGCCACAAGGTGGGCCCGGCCATCGCCGGCGGCAACTCGGTGGTCATCAAGCCGGCTTCCGACACGCCGCTGTCGGGCCTCAAGCTCACCGAGATCCTGCTGGAGGCCGGCGTGCCGCCCGAGGGCGTCCAGTGCCTCACCGGCTCGGGCGGCGAGATCGGCGATCCGCTGGTGGCCGACCCCCGGGTGCGCAAGATCACCTTCACCGGCAGCCGCGAGGTGGGGGAGAACATCTGCCGGGTGGCGGGCATCAAGAAGGTCACCATGGAGCTGGGCTCCAACTGCCCGTTGATCGTCATGCCGGACGCCGACCTCGACAAGGTGGCCGCGGCCGTGGCCGCCACCGGCTACGCCAATTCCGGGCAGGTCTGCATCTCCACCCAGCGCGTGCTGGCCGACGGCAAGGTGTATGCGGACTTCCTGGGCGCGCTGGCGCCCAGGGTGGAGGCCCTGGCCACCGGCAGCCAACTCGATGCCGCGACCCAGGTGGGGCCGATGATCAAGGAGGCCGAAGCCGTCCGGGTGGAGCAGTGGGTCAACGAGGCCGTCGGCGAAGGCGCCCGGCTGGTGGCCGGAGGCTCCCGCAACGGTGCGGTCTACGCGCCCACCGTGGTGGCCGACGTTTCCAGCGGCATGCGGATCTCGCGCGACGAGCTGTTCGGCCCGGCCGTCGCGGTCACACCGTTCGAATCCATCGACGAGGCCATCGCGCTGGCCAACGACACGGTGTTCGGCCTTTCCGCGGGCATCTTCACCGAGAACGTCGGCTGGGCCATGCGCTTCGCCCGCGAGGTCGAGTCCGGCAACCTGCACGTGAACTGGGGGCCGCAGTGGCGCGCCGACGTGATGCCGTACGGCGGCCTCAAGGAGTCGGGCTTCGGCAAGGAAGGCCCGAAGTACGCCGTCGAGGAGATGACCGAGTTGAAGACCGTCGTCTTCCACCTGTAGGGGCGGAATTCGAGCCCGATTGTGGATGGGCCGCCGGTCACGCCCCTCCCCGCGTCCACGTCAACGTCATGTTCATGCCCTGTCTATTGCTGCAGCTATCAGCGGTGCTTTCCCGTCGAGTCCATCCAAGGAAAGCTCCCCGCATTGATACATGCGGTACCACTCGCTGCGTTGACGTATGACACGCTCGTCGTCGCGCAGATGCAGCCTGTTCAATACGTACTCGGCGCGTTCCCGGAACTCGTCGGGAATGGTGTCCGAAACTCGCAACTGCAAGGACGGCAGATGGATCTCGAACCACCCGTTCTCGATATCGAACGGATCGAGCAGATCACCTGCCGGCGCATTGCCCTTGCTTGAATTGATCCATGCTGCGCAGTAGCGGTAGTTGTCCCACTCGTATGTCTTCGACGGGTCTTCATGGCAGCTTACGAAGTGATCCACAGTCCCGACCGGTTCGTACATCGCAGAGTAGGCGCAGAGATTCCGAAAGCCCTGTGCCGCCCACGGCTTGACATCGAGGTGCACCCGACCATTGCGTATCTCCAGGTGGAATAGCCGGTCGAGGTCTTCATCGAAGTGAGGCTCCACCGAGGCGAGCACGAGCGGCGAGTGGGTGGCCGCGATGAGCTGTACGCCCGTGTTGCGATCAGTGAGATGGTCCATTACTCGGAGAATTGCGGGTATGATGGCTCGCTGCCATCGTGGATGAAGGTGCGCGTCTATTTCGTCAAACAGCAGAATTACCTGCCCGGCGACTTTTAAGCCGAGCTGTGCTGCGGCACGCACGTGTTCGCTCCAGGCCCACACGAGCATATAGGCCAAGCCGGTAATCCTGCGCACCGCCGATGATGCGAGCACGATCGGAACGGCGTCGGAATATTCGGTCTTGATCGATGGGATGTCCTGCGCGTCATCAACGGAAAGCCGCAGGATCGGACCGACTTGGCAAGGCTCGTCTCCGACCGTCAGTGTACTGACGACCTCGGCCATGCGGCGTGCGTTCTCCCCATTCTCCCGTATCCAACTCGACCAATCGTCGAGGAGTCCCTTGCAGACCCTGGTCGCTTTGCCCTGGATCGGGACGACCAGCCCGGTCCAGACCTCTTCCGGTGAGAAAACGTACCCCGGAAGCCGATCCTGAACGTCGATATTCCCTTTTTTCTTCCAGTAGTTCCGGGCCGGATCCCAGACCGAGAAGCCGCCGTCGGCGTGTGCATGGATAACCAGTCCGGGGCTCCACGGTCTTCCAGGTTGGCCGGTCCAGCTCTCGTCTTGGGCTGAGTATCTGCTCTCGAAGCTCCCGCGCTTTCCGGCAGTGGTTGTTAGTGCGAATTGCAGCTTCGCCGGTTTCGCAATATCCGACGGACGGGCCGCGTAGCCGGAGGTCAGGCGTGATTCAGATCACGAGGCCACCTCCGCGTCAGCGCCCACCAGGCGGCATCAAGCAGGAAGCTCTTGCCGAGCCCGTTGTCGCCGGTGATGAGATTCAACCGGGGTTGCAGATCCAGCAGCATTTCCGGCGCCGGGCCGACGTTTTCCAACTCCAGGCGTTCGAGCATTTCGGTTCCGTACGTTTCAGCGCACTCCCAACGGCCCGTCATGAAGTAACCGTCGCCGGCGCGCTATGCTTTGTCCTGGCGTGGCGGAGCAGGTTTTTTGGACGGAGGTTTTGGAGGCGGGGAAGGCGGCGGAGTCTTGCCCGGCCTCGCAGGCTTGCCGCTGGCTCTCTTAGTTCTCGGCTGCATATCGGTCAACCACCACGCGGTACGCCGCTGCCTCGCATTCCTCGTTGAGCCTGGTATTCTCTCGGATGTCCGCGTGCCCCGCCCATGCGGTTACGTCATCCATTCTGCGTGCGAGCCGGTTGTTCCTGGCTCGAGCGTCGGCCTCATCGGTCGCCTCATTCTCGATGTCCAGCCATAGCTCGCGCCATTCGTTTTCCAAGGAGCTGCATTCAAGGCTGATCGCGTGTAGCACGGCAGCCTTCTTTGCGTAGTCGGAAATGGAGTCCCACACAACAAGCAAGGCGATCAGCCCGCCGGCCACCAACTGAGCAATGGATGGAAGCAATTCCAGCAGCGCCGCGACTCCCCCGGCCGCCGCCGCCAACATCAGGAACCGAATCAGCCAGTGCTTGAACCGATGCCGGTCGGCCAGTGTCTCGTAGTACCGGACGAGTCTTGCTGCGTCCAGGATGTCCTGCCAGACGGCGTTTCTCGTTTGATCGGAAACCATGGTCTTCTCCCGTCAGTTTTGGTCGACCATGGATATTCTACAGGGGCGTCCAGCCGCGTCAAGTGGCTCAACGCCGCCCGGAGGAACTTTAGCGGAACCTCGCCTTGCGCTGCCGAGACCTCCCACGAAGGGACCCCGAGAGCGGCGTAGCGTCGGGCTTGTCTTCGGCCTTGAGAGCGTCTACGGTGTGCGTCGGAGTGCAGGTAAACATGCACATGCGAGCCGACGGACGTGGGGACGAGGAGTTGCGGCCGGTCCACATCACGCCCGGGTTCATCGAGCACGCCGCCGGCTCGGTGCTGGTGGAGATGGGCGGGACGCGGGTCATCTGCACCGCCAACATCGAAGACCGGGTGCCGCCGTTCCTGCGCAAGTCCGGCAGGGGCTGGATCACCGCGGAGTACGGCATGCTGCCGTCGTCGTCGCCGGTGCGCATCCCCAGGGAGGCGGCCCGCGGCAAGGTGGGCGGCCGCACCCACGAGATCCAGCGGCTCATCGGACGCAGCCTCCGCTCCGTGGCAAACATGGACCGTCTGGGCGAACGGACGGTGTGGCTGGACTGCGACGTGATCCAGGCGGACGGCGGCACCCGCACCGCCTCCATCACCGGCGCCTACGTGGCGCTGGCCTGCGCGTTGACGAAGTGGGTCGCCGACAAGACCGTGCCGGAGGGCCTGCTCAAGGACAGCGTCGCCGCGGTCAGCGTGGGCGTGGTGGAGGGAAAGACCTTGCTGGATCTGGACGCCGGCGAGGACAACAACGCCGAGGTGGACATGAACTTCGTGATGACCGGGTCGGGGGAGTTCGTGGAGGTCCAGGGCACAGCCGAGAAGCGGCCCTTCAGCCCGGCGACCCTCAACCGGTTGATCCTCCTGGCGCAGACGGGCATCCAGCGGATCCTGGACGTGCAGCAACGGGCGCTTCGGGACTGGCGCTCGTAGGGCGACCGGCCGGACGCTCCCGCCCGCAGCGATTCGACTGCCCGGACGCGCTCCCGGTGGCTCAACGCTTGATATCGGCGCGACATCAGGTAAAATCAGACTCCGTGACGGGGCGTAGCGCAGCCAGGTAGCGCACCTGCCTTGGGAGCAGGGGGTCGGCCGTTCAAATCGGCTCGCCCCGACCACGCCGGCGGGGCGGCTCGGCCGACCTGCCGCGAACGGGCTTTGAAGGAACGGTTCGACGCGCCAGTAGCTCAGGTGGATAGAGCAACGGCCTTCTAAGCCGTGGGTCAGGGGTTCGAATCCCTTCTGGCGCGCCACATGTCGGAAGTTGGTGTTTCTGGTGAGTGTAGCTCAATTGGTTAGAGCACTGGACTGTGGCTCCAGGGGTTGAGGGTTCAAGTCCCTTCACTCACCCCAATCAAAACAGGTCGTGCGGGCCGCTAGCTCAGCCTGGTAGAGCAGCTGACTCTTAATCAGTAGGTCCGGGGTTCGAATCCCTGGCGGCCCACTCCCCCCCCTCTCTCAAAGGCTCACCGGCCATCCAGCCCTCGATCAGGCCGATCCCGGACGGAAGCTACCTTGACTTGCGGTTTGCGCGGTTGCTACAGCAAAAGCAGGGACACGCGGGTGTGCGTGTCAACGGCGTGCGAGAGTGGCGGAACTGGTAGACGCACTAGACTTAGGATCTAGCGGGCAACCGTGGGGGTTCGAGTCCCCCCTCTCGCACCATCACGGCAACGGAATTCGGGAGCGGAACGGGGATGAAGTGTGAAGTCGACGTATTGACGCCTACCCAGCGAAGGCTGCGGGTGGAGATCCCCGCGGAGCGGGTGGACAAGGCCTTCGCGCGCATCTACCGGCAGTTCGGGCGCCAGGCCAAGGTGCGCGGTTTTCGCGCCGGCAAGATTCCGCAGAACGTGCTGCGCGGCCTCTACGGCACGGAGATCCAGGCGCGGGCGTTGTCCGAGCTGGTGGAGGAGTCGCTCGCCGGCGCGGTGAAGGACCAGGGGCTGGAGCCGGTGTCCGAACCGCGGCTGGAGACCGGCGATCTGAACGAGGCGCAGGCGTTCGCGTTCAGCGCGGTGATCGAGGTGAAGCCGGACATCGAGCTGAAGGACTATCGCGGGGTGCCGGTGGAGCGCTTGCGCGCCGACGTGAAGGACGACGACGTGGACCGCGCCCTGACGTCGCTTCAGGACCGCAACGCGCAACTGGAGCCGGTGGAGGGGCGCGACGAAGTGGAAGAGGGAGACTACGTGCTGATCGACTTCTCGGGCTCGGTGGACGGTGAGCCGTTTCCGGGAAGCGCGGCCGAGGGCTACGGGGTGGATATCGGCGCCGGCCAGGCGTTACCGGAGTTCGAACGGGGCCTCGTGGGCATGAAACGGGGGGAGCCCGGCAACATCGCGGTGAGCTTCCCCGCGGATGCCAACGATGAGCGCGTGGCCGGGAAGACGGCCGACTTCGAGGTGACGGTCCGGGACATCCGGCGCAAGATTCTGCCTCCCCTCGATGACGAGTTCGCGCGCGACTACGGCGAGTGCGATTCGCTGGACGAACTGCGCGAGAAGGTGCGCTCCCGGTTGCAGGGCGAGATCGAGACGCTTCAGGACGGTGGGTTGAAGGACCGGATCATGGAGCATCTCATCGACCAGCACGACTTCGAGGTCGCTCCGTCCATGGTGGACCGGGAACTGTCGTACCTCGTGCGCCGGGCCGGGAGCCGGCGGGAACGGCCGGGGGCGGACGCTACGGAACCCACCACGGAGGAGGTACGGGAAGAGCTGACGCCGCAGGCGGAACGCCGGGTCCGGGCGACGTTGCTGCTGGAGAAGATCGCCGCGGCCGAGGGGATCACGGCTTCCGACGAAGAGGTGGACGGCCGGATCGACGCCGTGGCCCGGGCCGGCGGCAGTCAGGCGGCCGCGGTGCGCGAGCACTACCGACAGGACTGGGCGCGAGAGACCATGCGCTCCCAGCTCGTGTCCGAAAAGACGCTGGATTTCCTGCTGGATCAGGCCGACGTTACGGTGGTGGACCCGCCGGAAAGCGCTTGCTGACGGATACAAAAGAGGTTAGACTTTTCTGGTGGCGTCGCCACCCGGGTTGAGGCAACATGAACTTCATTCCTTTCGTCGTAGAGCAGACCGGTCGCGGGGAGCGCGCCTACGACATTTATTCCCGCCTGCTGAAGGACCGGATCGTTTTTCTGGGGAGCCCGGTCGTAGACGAGGTGGCGAATCTGATCACCGCGCAGTTGCTGTTCCTGGAATCCGAGGATCCGGAACGCGACATCTACTTCTACATCAACTCCCCGGGCGGCTCGGTGACCGCCGGCCTCGCCATCTACGACACCATCCAGTACATCCGCCCGCAGGTCTCCACCGTATGCCTCGGTCAGGCCGCCAGCATGGGCGCCGTCCTGCTCGCCGCCGGCGAGAAGGGCAAGCGCTACGCCCTGCCGCACTCGCGCATCATGATCCACCAGCCCCTCGGCGGCTTTCAGGGCACCGCGGCCGACGTGGACATCCAGGCCAGGGAGATTCTGAGGATGCGGGAGGAACTCGGCGCGATCCTCGTGAAGCACACGGGTCAGTCGCTCAAGAGAATCGAGCGGGATACGGACAGGGACCTGTTCATGACGGGCCGGCAGGCTTTGGAATATGGATTGGTGGATGAAGTGATCACCAGCCGCGCTGACGTAGCCGCAAAGGGGTGAAGGGGAGTTTCAATGCCAAAGCATGGGGATGATCGGTCCGGCAGTCTCGTCTGCTCGTTCTGCGGCAAGAGCCAGGACGAGGTGCGCAAGCTGATCGCCGGTCCCACCGTCTACATCTGCGACGAGTGCATCGACCTGTGCAACGACATCATCGCGGAGGAGTGCGAGCACGAGGACGCCATCACCTCGTCGTCCGGCGTCCCCAAGCCGGTGGAGATCAAGCGCGTGCTCGACCAGTACGTGGTGGGCCAGGATCCGGCCAAGAAGATCCTCGCGGTGGCCGTGCACAACCACTACAAGCGGATCGACAACCAGTTGCTGACCGGGGACGTGGAGCTCCAGAAGAGCAACATCCTGCTGCTGGGTCCCACCGGATCCGGCAAGACCCTGCTGGCGCAGACGCTGGCGCGGCTGCTGCAGGTCCCCTTCACCATCGCCGACGCCACCAGCCTGACCGAGGCCGGCTACGTCGGCGAGGACGTCGAGAACATCATCCTCAACCTGCTCCAGTCCGCGGACTACGACGTGGAGAAGGCCCAGCGGGGCATCGTCTACATCGACGAGATCGACAAGATATCGCGGAAGTCGGAGAACCCGTCGATCACCCGGGACGTGTCGGGGGAGGGGGTGCAACAGGCGCTGCTCAAGATCATTGAGGGCACCATGGCGAGCGTCCCGCCCAAGGGCGGCCGCAAGCACCCGCAGCAGGAGTTCCTGCAGGTGGACACCACCAACATCCTGTTCATCTGCGGCGGCGCGTTCGTCGGCATCGAGGACATCATCCGCAAACGGACCGGGCGCAGGCGGCTCGGCTTCGGCAGCAACGGGACCGAGGTCGAGGTCCGTCCCGACGCCAAGGTCGTGCACGACGTGCAGCCCGAGGACCTGCTCAAGTTCGGGCTGATCCCGGAGTTCGTGGGACGGCTGCCGGTGATCGCCACGCTGGACGAGTTGAACGAGGAAGCGCTGGTGCAGATCCTCAAGGAACCGAAGAACGCCCTCACCAAACAATACTGCAAGCTCTTCGAGATGGAGGGCGTGCACCTCAACTTTACAGACGAGGCGCTTTGGGCTATTGCTCGGGAAGCGATGAAGCGGAAGTCGGGGGCCCGGGGCCTGAGAGCGATAATGGAGAACACCATGCTCGACGTGATGTACGAGATGCCTTCCCAGCCCAACATCAAGGAAGTGGTGATCACCGAGGAGGTGATGGCCCGCAACGAACCTCCCATGGTAGTGTACTCGAAGGCGGCGGAGAGCGCGTAAGGGGGAGCCATGCTATTTCGCAGCGACAAGAAGGACGACGGCGAGCAGGGAACGGACGACACCGTGCAGGCCCCGTTGCTGCCTCTCCGGGACATCATCGTCTTCCCGCACATGGTCGTGCCGCTGTTCGTGGGGCGGCAGAAGTCCATCCGGGCGCTGGAGGAGGCCTCCCGGAAGCAGACGTCGATCTTCCTGGCCTCGCAGAAAGACGCCCGGACCAACGAGCCGAGCCAGGACGACATTTACCCCATCGGCACGCTCGGCAGCGTCGTGCAGATGCTCAAGCTGCCGGACGGGACCGTCAAGGTGCTGGTCGAGGGCAAGCGGCGCGGCAGGATCGCGCGGTACCTGACGCACCCGGAGTTCTTCCTGGTGGAGGTGGAGGAGCTGGAAGACGTGGTGGAGCAGGGCACGGAGGCGGGCGCGGTGGTGCGCGAGGTCCACGGCGCCTTCGAGAACTACGTCAAGGTCAAGAAGAAGATACCCCCCGAGATGGTCATGTCCGTCTCCGCCATCGACGAACCCGGCAAGCTGGCCGACACCATCATCGGACATCTCGGCATCAAGCTGGAGGAACGGCAGGTCCTGCTGGAGACCATCAACGCCACCGAACGGCTCGAGAAGGTGCTGGGCCACATGCGCGCGGAGATCGAGATCCTGGAGGTGGAGCGGCGCATTCGTTCGCGCGTCAAGAAGCAGATGGAGCGTTCCCAGAAGGAGTACTATCTCAACGAGCAGATGCGGGCGATCCAGAAGGAGCTCGGCGAAAAGGACGAGTTCAAGAACGAGATGCAGGAGATCGAGGAGAAGATCAAGCAGAAGAAGCTGTCCGCGGAGGCCAAGGAAAAGGTCGAGAAGGAGTTGAAGAAGCTCAAGATGATGTCGCCGATGTCCGCCGAGGCGACGGTGGTGCGGAACTACATCGACTGGATCCTCAGCCTGCCGTGGTACGACTACACGGAGGACAAGCTCGACATCGCCGAAGCCGAGAAGGTGCTCGAAGAAGACCACTACGGGCTCGACAAGGTCAAGGAGAGGATACTGGAGTACCTGGCGGTCCAGACTCTCGTAGGCAAGCTCAAGGGCCCCATCCTTTGCCTGGTGGGACCTCCGGGCGTGGGCAAGACCTCCCTCGGGCGCTCCATCGCTCGCGCCACGGGGCGGAAGTTCGTGCGGGTGTCGCTGGGCGGCGTGCGCGACGAAGCCGAGATACGGGGGCATCGCCGCACCTACATCGGCGCGCTGCCGGGCAAGATCATCCAGTCCCTCAAGAAGGCCGGGTCGGGCAATCCGGTCTTCCTCATGGACGAAGTGGACAAGATGTCCATGGACTTTCGCGGAGACCCGTCGTCGGCCCTGCTGGAGGTGCTGGATCCGGAGCAGAACCAGGCATTCAACGATCATTACCTGGACCTGGACTACGACCTGTCCAAGGTTATGTTCATCACCACCGCGAACACGCTGGACGGCATTCCCCGGCCGCTGCAGGACCGGATGGAGATCATCCGCATCGCCGGCTACACGGAGCTGGAGAAGCTCAACATCGCCAAGAAGTACCTGGTGGTGAAGCAGCGCGAGGCCAACGGTCTGAGCGACGGGAACATCGTCATGACGGACAGCGCCATTCTGGGCCTGGTGCGGCACTACACCAAGGAGGCGGGGGTACGGAACCTGGAGCGCGAGATCGCCTCCATCTGCCGCAAGGTGGCCGTGGACGTCGTCAAGAACGATGAGGCGGCGAAGACCACCGTGGGCGCCCGGAACCTCCCGAAGTACCTGGGCCCCGCCAAGTTCCGCTACGGCATCGCCGAGGACGCGCACCGGATCGGCACCAGTACCGGTCTGGCCTGGACCGAGCTGGGAGGCGAGCTGCTGTCCACCGAAGTGTCCATCATGCCGGGCAAGGGCCAGTTGACCATCACCGGCAAGCTCGGCGACGTCATGCAGGAGTCGGCGCAGGCGGCCATGAGCTACGTCCGTTCGCGCGCCCAGGACCTCGGTCTGGACAAGGACTTCTACCAGAAGAACGACGTCCACATCCACGTGCCGGAGGGCGCGATACCCAAGGACGGGCCGTCCGCGGGCATCACCATGGCGACCTCGCTGGTGTCGGCGTTGACGCGCATCCCGGTCCATCACGACGTGGCGATGACCGGCGAGATCACGCTCCGGGGGAACGTGCTGCCCATCGGCGGGTTGAAGGAAAAGGTGCTGGCGGCCCACCGCGGCGGCATCAAGGCGGTCATCATTCCGGAAGAGAACAAGAAGGACATCAACGAGATTCCGTCAACCATCCTGAAGAGCGTGGAGTTGATCCTGGTCTCGCACATGGACGACGTACTCAAGCGGGCGCTCGTGGTCAGCGATCCGGAAGCGCTGTTCACGCCCCACGATCTGGACGACGCGACCGCCGAGCCGCCCGCGGGGTTCCAGAAGAAGGACACCGAGTCCAGGCCCAGTCTCCCCCAGTGACCGGGGCTTCGGGCGGTTAGCTCAGTTGGGAGAGCATCGGCCTTACAAGCCGGGGGTCACAGGTTCAAGTCCTGTACCGCCCATTCCCGGCACGCCGGCGATCCGCGTGCGCCGCCGGTGTTGCATTCCCGGAAGATTACCGTTATACGTTTCTTTCCATTCGGGGTCGTAGTTCAGCTGGTTAGAACGCCGGCCTGTCACGCCGGAGGTCGCGAGTTCGAGTCTCGTCGGCCCCGCCATATTTTTGATATGCGTACGGTTCAAATGACAAAGGAGGAGTCCCTGGCGCAGCGTCGCTGGTATATCGTCGACGCCGAGGGCAAGGTGCTCGGACGGATGGCGACCGAGATCGCCCGGGTGTTGCGAGGAAAGCACAAGCCCTCCTTCAGCCCACACGTGGACGCGGGCGACTTCGTCATCGTGGTGAACGCCAGCCGCGTCAAGCTGACCGGGGCCAAGGACACCGACAAGCTCTACTACCGCCACACCGGGTATCCCGGCGGCCTGCGGGTGGCGACGCTGCCGCAGATGCGGGCCAGCAAGCCGGAGGCGGTGGTGCGCTTGGCGGTGAAGGGCATGCTGCCGAAGAACCGGCTCGGAAGAGGCCAACTCAACAAGCTGAAGGTCTACGGCGGCCCGGAGCACCCGCACCAAGCACAGTTGCCCGAGCCTCTCGATATCTAGCAGGGCGGTTTCGACCCCGTTGCGGTCAAGGACAGGTTCACGAAGATGGCGGAAGAGTTCATTTACGCGACCGGCAGGCGGAAGACCTCGGTCGCGCGGGTTTACCTGAGACGCGGCAAGGGAGACATCCGCATCAACAGCCGGGTGCTCGAAGACTATTTCGGCCGCGAAACGGCCAGGATGATCGTCCGCCAGCCCTTTCACGTGACCCGCACCCTCGGTGACTTCGATCTCGTCGTCAACGTCAAGGGAGGCGGGATCTCCGGTCAGGCCGGCGCCATCCGGCATGGGATCACCCGGGCGCTGATGCAGGTGGACGAGGGTTACCGCGTCACGCTGAAGAAGGCCGGTTACGTCACCCGCGACCCGCGCGCGGTGGAGCGTAAGAAGTACGGCAGGCACAAGGCCCGGAAACGGCCGCAGTTCTCCAAGCGCTAGGCCCCTCGTCGCGGGCTCACTCGGAGCCCGTGTACAGGAACAGGCTGAACGAACCCACCAGCAGGTTGGGCAGCCAAGCGGAAAGCCAGGGCTGCATGGCTCCGGCCTTGCCCAACGACACGCAGAAGCCCAGCAGCACCCAGTAGGAAAATCCTATCGCGACCGCGAGCCCGAAGTTCAGCACGAGGCTGTCCTTCCTTCCCGGCCTCGTCGCCAGCGCCACCGCCAGGAGAATGGTGAGCGGCGTGACCAGCGGAATCGCCACCTTGGCGTGCAGGTTGACCGTGTCCCGCACCGTATCGACCCCCTTGTCCCGCAAGTCGTCGATGCGCGCCCTCAACTCGAAGTAGCCGAACTCGTCGGGCGAACGCGCGAAGACGCGGAAGTCGTCGGGCTCCTCATCCAGGGGCAGGGTCGTCCCCACGGATCGCCGGCGCACCCCTCCACCCTCCAGCAGACGCCATTCCGTGCCTCCCTCCGGCACCCAGCGGTTGCCGTTCCAGCTCGCCGCGGGCGTCTCGATGAGCCCGTCCAGCTTGAACTCCGGGGTGAGCCGGTAGATCACCAGCCCGCGAAGCCGATTGCGCTCGGCGTCGAAGTCGTCGGCGCGGATGAAGTCGCCGTCGCTCCGCATCCAGATCTCCCGGTTGCCGAACACGGATTGCCGCTCCTTCCCGTGGACCTCCACGTCGTAGATGTGCTTGGCTTTCCTGGTGGAGGAGGGCACCGCGGTCTCGTTCCAGAAGAACGTGGCGGCGCTGATGCCGAGGGCCGCCAGGAGCAGGGGCGCGGTGACGCGGTGCAGGCTGAGGCCGCAGGCGCGGATGGCCACCAGCTCGCGCCGCCGCGACAGCGCGCCCAGGGTCAGGAACGCGGCGAACAGCGCGGCAAAGCCGACGCTGCGGGAGACCAGCAGGGGCAGCCGGTGGACGAAGTACCGGACGGAAGTCGAGAGCGTCGCGCTGCTCCCCATGAGGTTGTCGACCCGGTTGAAGACGTCGCCCGCCAGGTGCAACAGGATGACGGCCAGGAGAGTGCCGGCGAAGACGCGGGAGAACAGCGCCAGCAGATAGCGGTCGAGGGTGCTTCCCGGCGCCGGAGCCGCAAGGGGTCCCTTGGGATGGCTCATCTCTGCGGGGCCTCGCGCCGCCTCACGAGCCTTCGGCCCAAGGCTCGAAGCCGGCCTCCCACCGCCGGCCCCAACGGCGACGGTGATTCCTTGAGCGTCCTGACGAACAGGTGGACCGAGACGAGCCCCACTGCGGCGTTGGGCAGCCACGGCCCCAAGGCCGGCGGGATCCTGCCGGTCTCCGCCATGGCCGTGCCCAGGGAAAGCAGCGCGTAGTAGCCGAACAGCCAAGCCAGGCACGAGGCCACTCCGTGAGAGCGCCCCGTGCGCGGCCGGCTGGGCGCCAGGACGATGGCGACCCCCAGCAGCGCGAAGACCAGCGGCGCGAACGGGAAAGCGAAGCGCCGATGGACTTCTATCGTTTCCGGGATCGCGCTCTCGCCCCGCGCCGACCTGGACCGGACCGCTTGCCGCAGCTCCCGTAGCGACATCTCCTCGGGGCTCCGCCGCCCCGGCGTCAGCGGCGAGAGCAGCGGGTCCAGCTCCAGGTGCAGGTTGTAGACGCTGAACGAGGTGCGGCTGAACCCGGCCCGGTTCTTCCGCCGCTCATGGATCATGCCGTCGTACAACCTCAAGCCGACGAAGTCCGTGTCGGAAAGTAGCAGCGCGACCCGTCCGATGATAAGATTTTCGGCGTCCCGGTCCCTCTGGTCGACGATCAGCACCCCCTGAAAGGCGTTCCCCGGGGGGACCACCCGGTCGACGTAGATCAGCACCTTGGGAAAGAAATCGTTGAACACCCGCTCCTTGACGAGGGACCCGGCGCGGCTCCGGGCGATGGAGTAAAGCTCCTGCTTGACCGCGACGTTGGCGGCCGGTCTCACGAAGACCGACAGGACCAGGGCGAGCGCCGATACCGCCAGCGCCGCCAGGCCCACGGGGATCAGGAAGTGAATCGGGCCGACGCCGCACGCCTTGAAGGCGAGGGTCTCGTTGTCCCGCGTGAGGCGGCCGCAACCGTACAGGATCCCCAGCAGGAAGGCCATGGGCAGGGTCGTTTCCAGGAGCGTCGGCAGGATGAGCGCGAACAGCTTGGCCATCTGGCCCGGAGACGCTCCGCGGCTGACGACCAGCTCGATGAGCTTGACGATGCGGCCGGTGAGGAACACCAGCGTGAACGCGAAGAGTCCGACCAGGAACGGCGGGATGATCTGACCGGCTACATAGGCGCTCAAGGTCCGATGCACACCGGCAATGGTAGCCTTCTTTGATGAATTCCTCAATCCAGCCTCCGCGAACCGGCCGGGCGGGACACGAACCGGAAAGACGCCGGCGGAAGCCGGCGCTGGTCTACGGTATCCATCCCGTGCTGGAGAAGCTCCGGGCGGCGCCCGGCGAAGTCGTTGAAGTGCTGCTGCTGCCGGGCAGCCGCGGCCCTGCGCTACGCGGGGTGGAGCAGGCGGCTCGGCGGGAGCGCTGCCGGGTCTCGGAGATCGACGCCCGCGCGCTGGACACCCTGACCCGGGGGGCGAAGCACCAGGGCGTCGCCGCCCGCGTGGCGCCGTTCGCCTACGGCTCGTTCGATGCGCTGATTGCCGCCCCGCCACCGGCGGGCGCCGACTGCGTGCTCTTTCTGGACGGGGTGGTGGACCCCCGGAACCTCGGCGGCATCCTGCGCACCTGCGAGGCCATGGGGGTGGGGCGCGTGGTCATTCCGAAGGACCGCGCCGCGGGGGTCACGGGTGCCGTGACCAAGGCCTCCGCGGGGGCTGTCCACCACGTCGAGCTTTACCGCGTCCCGAACCTCCACCGCGGGCTGACGGCGTTGCGGGATCGGGGCTACTGGGTGGTGGGGCTCGACGCCCAGGCGGAGAACCGGGCCTGCGACCTCGTCTATCCGGAAAAGTTGGCCGTGGTGCTGGGCGGCGAGGAACGGGGCATCCGGCCGCTGATCCGGCGAAGCTGCGACCACCTGGTCTCCATCCCCATGGCGGGCCGGGTCGGCTCGCTGAACGTCGGCGTGGCCTGGGGCATGTTCGTGTACGAACTGGCGCGGCAACGATTTTCCGCGGTTCCCGGCCGGCCCCGTTGACATTTCCTCCGTCAGATGCTTAAAATTTCGGGAATCCGTAGCCAATCTTTGCCCTGTTTCAATAACGAGGGACAGGGTAGGTGTGGCTTTTTGTTCCCGGACGCAGGGTGATCCGCTGGCGTAGCTCAACGGTAGAGCAGCTGATTTGTAATCAGCAGGTTGTAGGTTCAAATCCTATCGCCAGCTCCACGTGAGCGATCTGTCCGGCCAGAAAATCAGGGAGAGGTTCCCGAGTGGACAAAGGGAGCAGACTGTAAATCTGCCGCCGATCGGCTTCGGAGGTTCGAATCCTCCCCTCTCCACCATCAGTTGCAGGACTCTGGAGCGAAGGAATCATTTGCGGGAATAGCTCAGTTGGCTAGAGCACGAGCCTTCCAAGCTCGGGGTCGCGGGTTCGAATCCCGTTTCCCGCTCCACAGAATCAGTGGTCCGAATGTCCGTGGGAAGCGGCCCGTTCCGCGAGAGCGCCTTCGGAGACCGTCTTCCGCCACGTGACCCCATGCCCAGGTAGCTCAGTCGGTAGAGCACGTCCTTGGTAAGGACGAGGTCGGCGGTTCAAGCCCGCTCCTGGGCTTTGCCTGTTTGTAAAGGATTGAAACCAACGGAGAGGGATCCACAGGAGGAGAAGATGAGCAAGGCAAAATTCGAGCGTACGAAACCACACCTCAACATCGGCACCATCGGCCATGTGGACCACGGCAAGACGACCTTGACCGCGGCGATCACGAAGGTGCTGGCGGAACGGGGGTCGGCGGATTTCGTGCCCTTCGACCAGATCGACAAGGCGCCGGAGGAGCGGGAGCGGGGCGTCACCATCAACATCGCCCACGTCGAGTACCAGACCGACAAGCGCCACTACGCCCACGTGGACTGCCCGGGACACGCGGACTACGTGAAGAACATGATCACCGGCGCCGCCCAGATGGACGGCGCGATCCTGGTGGTGTCCGCGGCCGACGGCCCGATGCCGCAGACCCGCGAGCACATCCTGCTGGCCCGCCAGGTCGGCGTTCCCTCCATCGTGGTCTATCTCAACAAGGCCGACATGGTGGACGACCCCGAGCTGCTGGAGTTGGTGGAGCTGGAGGTGAGGGAGCTGCTCTCCAAGTACCAGTTCCCGGGCGACGACATCCCGGTCATCACCGGCAGCGCGCTCAAGGCCCTCGAGGGAGAGGGTGGCGAGTTGGGCACCGACTCGATCACCGCGTTGATGGACGCGGTGGACAGCTACGTTCCCGACCCCATGCGGGACGTGGACAAGCCGTTCATCATGCCGGTGGAGGACGTCTTCACCATCAGCGGCCGCGGCACCGTGGTGACCGGCCGGGTGGAGCGGGGCATCCTGCACGTCGGCGACGAGGTGGAGATCGTCGGCCTGAAGGAGACCCAGAAGACGGTGGCCACGGGCGTCGAGATGTTCCGCAAGCTGCTCGACGAGGGACAGGCGGGCGACAACATCGGCGTGCTGCTGCGAGGCATCAAGCGCGACGAGGTGGAGCGCGGCCAGGTGCTGGCGAAGCCCAAGACGGTCACCCCGCACACCAAGTTCAAGGCCGAGGCGTACATCCTGACCAAGGAAGAGGGCGGCCGGCACACCCCGTTCTTCAACGGCTATCGCCCGCAGTTCTACTTCCGCACCACCGACGTCACCGGCGTGGCCACGCTGCCCGAGGGCACCGAGATGATCATGCCCGGCGACAACGTTCACATCGACGTCGATCTCATCACCCCCATCGCCATGGACGACGGCCTGCGCTTCGCCATCCGCGAAGGCGGCCGCACCGTCGGCGCCGGGGTCGTGACCGAGATCGTCCAGTAAGCTGGGGGTGAGAGATGCGTGATCTGGTTGGGCTGGCCTGCGACCGCTGCAAGCGGAAGAACTACACCACGACCAAGAACAAGAAGAGAACAGCGGACAAGCTCGAGTTCAAGAAGTTCTGTGGTCGTTGCCGCACCCACACGGCGCACAAGGAAATCCGGGTCTGATTCAGCGGAGCCGGGTCAGTAGCTCCAATTGGTAGAGCACCGGACTCCAAATCCGGCTGTTGCAGGTTCGAGTCCTGCCTGACCCGCCAGCTCATCGCCGGCGATGGAAAAGCTCACTGATTCGTTCGCCTCCGTGGGGCGGCTGACCGACTTCGTTCGCGAAGCCTGGCAGGAGTTGAAGCGGGTGCACTGGCCGACCCGGCGGGAGACCTACGCGGCAACGGGGGTGGTGGTGCTGGTGGTGATTTTCTTCGCCATCTATCTCGGCCTGGTCGATTTCCTGCTTTCGTACGCGAGACAGTGGCTGCTGCGCTGAGGCAACCGGGTATCCCATGGAAAAGCACTGGTACGTCGTCCACACCTTCGCCGGGTTCGAGCACAAGGCCAAGGCCGCTCTGGAGGAGCGGATCAAGGTGTTGAAGGGCAACGGCGACCGGTTCGGCGAGATCCTCGTGCCGGCCGAGAAGGTCGTCGAACTGGTGAAAGGCAAGAAGCGGACGTCGTCGCGAAAGTTCTTTCCGGGCTACATCCTGGTTCAAATGGTGATGGACGACGAGACTTGGCACGTCGTCAAGTCCACTCCCAAGGTGACCGGGTTCGTCGGCGGCAGCACGCAGCCGCCGTGGGTGAGCGAGGAGGAGGTGCGGGCGATCACGCACCAGATGGAGGAAGGCGCGGTGCGGCCGCGGCCCCGGGTGGTCTTCTCGGTGGGCGAGAGCGTCAAGGTCATCGACGGACCCTTCTCCGAGTTCAACGGCGTGGTCGAGGAAGTCAAGCCCGACAAGGGCAAGCTGCGGGTGCTGATCAGCATCTTCGGCCGGGCGACTCCGGTGGAGCTGGATTTCATTCAGGTGGAGCGGAGCTAGACCGGCTATCGCGTGAACCAGAGGGACAGGACACGGAACCATGGCCAAGAAGGTGATCGGCGAGATCAAGTTGCAGATACCCGCGGGGCAGGCGAACCCCAGCCCGCCGGTGGGCCCGGCCCTGGGTCAGCGGGGCGTGAACATCATGGAGTTCTGCAAGAACTTCAACGCGACGACGCAGAACGAGCAGGGCATGATCATCCCGGTCATCATCACCGTCTACGCCGACCGCTCCTTCAGCTTCATCACCAAGACCCCTCCGGCCGCGGTGCTGCTGAAGAAGGCGGCCGGGCTCGACAAGGGTGCGGCGGAGCCGGGCAAGGAAACGAAAGGGCAGGTGACGAAGGCGCAGGTTCTGGAGATCGCCCAAGTCAAGATGCCCGATCTGACCAGCGCCAGCATCGAGGCCGCGGTCAAGACCGTCGAGGGCACGGCCCGGAGTCTCGGGCTCAAGGTCGTCTGATCGGGCGCGGGGGCTGTCATGAGAGCGAAAGGCAAGAAGTACCAGGGAGTCGCGGAAAAGGTGGACAAGGCCCGGAAGTATCCTCTGGAAGAGGGGATACGAATGGTCAAGGACACCGCTACGGCGAAATTCGACGAGACGGTCGAGTTGTCGGTCCGGCTCGGCGTCGACCCGCGCCGGGCGGACCAGAACATCCGCGGCGCGGTGGGGCTGCCCCACGGCCTCGGCAAGCCGGTCCGGGTGCTGGCGTTCGCCAAGGGCGAGAAGGAGAAGGAGGCCGAGGAGGCCGGCGCCGAGTTCGTCGGCAACGACGAGCTGATCAAGAAGATCACCGAGGGCTGGCTCGACTTCGACAAGGTGGTGGCCACGCCCGACATGATGGGCGCGGTCGGCCGCATCGGCAAGATCCTCGGCCCCCGGGGCCTGATGCCGAACCCGCGCTCCGGCACCGTGGCCGCGGAGATCGGCAAGGCGGTCACGGAGATCAAGGCGGGCAGGCTGGAGTACCGGGTGGACAAGGCGGGCATCGTGCACCTGCCCATCGGCAAGGTGTCGTTCGAGGCCGACAAGCTGCTGGACAACGCCAAGGCGGTGGTGGGCGCGCTGCTGCGCGCCAAGCCCGCGGCGGCCAAGGGGACCTACATCAGGAGCGTGGCGGTGGCCGCGACCATGGGACCGGGCGTGCGGATCGACCCGGCGGAAGTGCGCGTCATGGCGGTGTGAACCGGGCGCGGCATTGATTGGAGAACAGCGTGGATCGTCAGGAAAAATCGGCCGTCGTCGACGCCTTCCAGGACAGGTTCCGCACCGCCACCATGGCGGTGGTGACCGACTACCGGGGGCTGTCCGTCAGCAAGATGACGCAGCTTCGTTGCGACGTCCGCGAGGCGGCCGGGGAATACAAGATCGCCAAGAACAACCTGGTGCGGCTGGCCATCAAGGACACGGCGTATCAGGCTCTGGAGGACTTCCTCACCGGCCCCAACGGCTGGGTGTTCGCCTACGACGATCCGGTGGGCCTGTCCAAGGCGCTGGTCAAGTTCGCGGACGACAACGACGACCTGACCATCAAGGGCGCGGTCCTGGACGGAACGCTGCTGGAACCGGTGCAGGTCAAGGGGCTGGCCGCGCTGCCGAGCCTGCCCGAGTTGCAGGCGCAGGTGCTGTCGCTGATGCAGGCGCCGGCCGGCCGGTTGCTGCGGACCATCCAGGAGCCGGGCAGCCAACTGGTGCGTCTGCTCGGCGCAATCGAGGAGAGCAAGGGCTAGGGCGACCGCGGGTCGCCCCTGCATGGGGTCATCGCTGGCGTATGTGTAGGGGCGACCCGCGGTCGCCCCCCTGAAGTTCGATCCGTAGACAACGACGGTAGAAGGGGGAATCCACCAATGGAAGTGAGTCGGGAGCAAGTCAAGGATTTCATCAAGAACATGTCCCTGCTGGAGGCCGCCAGCCTGGTCAAGGAGCTGGAAGAAGAGCTGGGGGTCAGCGCCGCGGCGCCCGTCGCCGTGGCCGCGACGCCGGTTGCCGCCGCGGCGGCCGAGGAGCAGACCGAGTTCGACGCCGTGCTGACCAGTTCCGGCGAGAAGAAGATCCAGGTCATCAAGGTGGTGCGGGAGATCACGGGCCTGGGTCTGAAGGAGGCCAAGGACCTGGTGGACGGCGCTCCGAAGAACGTCAAGGAAGGCGTCTCGAAGGACGAGGCCGAGGAGGTCAAGAACAAGATCGAAGAGGTCGGCGGCAGCGTCGAGGTCAAGTAGGGGCGACCCGCGGCCGCCCTTGTCCGGGGAGGCCAGTGGCAGGGGCGGCCGGCAGCCGCCCTGTCCGGCGGCGCCGGGCGTCATTCTCAGGGTCGAGCGAAAGGGGATCTCATGCCGGTCCAGGTGGCCAACAATGTGAGACTGCGCCGGGATTTCGGGCGGATCAAGAAGATCATCGATCTGCCCTATCTCATCGAGATACAGAAGAACTCCTACGACCTTTTCCTGCAGCGGGACGTCCCCGAAGACCAGCGGCAGGATATCGGCCTGCAGGCCGTGTTCAAGTCCGTGTTCCCCATCAAGGACTTCAACGACACGGCCTCGCTGGAGTACGTCAGCTACGCCCTGGGCGAGCCCAAGTACGACGTCGATGAGTGTCACGAGCGGGGCATGAACTTCGCCGCGCCGCTCAAGGTGACGGTGCAGCTCGTGCTCTGGGACGTCGACGCCCAGACCGGCTCCCGCAGCATCCGCAACGTCAAGGAACAGGAAGTCTACTTCGGCGAGGTTCCGTTGATGACCCGCAACGGCACCTTCATGATCAACGGCACCGAGCGGGTCATCGTGAGCCAGCTCCACCGCTCGCCGGGGGTGTTCTTCGAGCACGACAAGGGAAAGACCCACGCCAGCGGAAAGTTCCTGTACTCGGCCCGGGTCATCCCCTACCGGGGCTCGTGGCTCGACTTCGAGTTCGACCCGCGCGACATCCTGTTCGTCCGCATCGACCGCCGGCGGAAGTTCCATGTCACCGTCCTGCTGCGCGCCCTGGGGATGCAGCCCGAGGAGCTGCTGAACTACTTCTACAAGACCGACACGGTCACGTGCGACGGCGAGCGGCCCATGCTCGACGTCAAGCCGCGCCAGCTCATGGGCCTGAAGGCCACATGCGACGTGCGGGATCCCGAGAGCAACAACCTCATCGTCCGGGAAGGCCGCCGCTTCACGCGCGCGGTAATGCGCCAGATGGACAACGCCGGGATCACCCGGATCCCCATCGCCTGGCAGGACCTCCTGGGCCGGGTGGCGGCCCACGACATCGTCGATGCGGAGTCGAGCCAGGTCATCGTCGAATGCAACGAGGCCATCACCGAGGAGAAGCTGGACCACATCCGCGACGGCCGGGTCGACCGTGTGGACCTGTTCTTCCTCGACGACGCGGACACCGGCCCCTACCTGCGCAACACGCTCATGCAGGACAAGATGCAGTCCTGCGACGAGGCACTGCTGGAGATCTACCGGCGCCTGCGGCCGGGGGATCCCCCCACCATGGAGACCGCCACCACCTTCTTCAACAACCTGTTCTTCAGTGCGGAACGCTACGACCTGTCGCGGGTCGGACGGCTGAAGCTCAACCACCGGCTCAAGCTGGAAGTGCCGCTGGACCACGGCGCCCTGCGCAAGGAGGACATCCTCGAGGTCGTGCGCTACCTGATCCTCCTGAGGAACGGCAACGGCTCCGTGGACGACATCGACCACCTCGGCAACCGCCGCGTGAGGCCGGTGGGCGAGCTGGTGGAGAACCATTTCCGCGTCGGCCTCGTGCGCATGGAGCGGGCCATCAAGGAGAAGATGAGCCTCCAGGACATCGACACGCTGATGCCGCAGGAGTTGATCAACCACAAGCCGGTCTCGGCGGCCTTGAAGGAGTTCTTCGGTTCGAGCCAGTTGTCGCAGTTCCTGGACCAGACCAATCCGCTGTCCGAGATCACCCACAAGCGGCGCCTGTCGGCCCTGGGCCCCGGCGGCCTGACGCGGGAGCGGGCCGGCTTCGAGGTCCGCGACGTCCATCCGACGCACTACGGCCGGGTCTGTCCCATCGAGACGCCGGAAGGGCCCAACATCGGCCTCATCGCCTCGTTGTCCACCTACGCGCGGGTCAACGAGTTCGGCTTCATCGAGACGCCCTACCGGGAGGTGCTGGAGGGAAAGGTCACGGACCACATCCGCTACCTGTCGGCGCTGGAGGAGGAAGACCACGTCATTGCGCAGGCCAACGCCGCCCTCGACTCCGAGGGCGGGTTCACCCAGGACCTGGTCTCCGCGCGCAAGGCCGGCGAGTTCGTCATGGCCCATCCGGAAGAAGTGGACTTCATGGACGTCTCGCCCAACCAGCTCGTGAGCGTCGCGGCCTCGCTCATCCCTTTCCTGGAGAACGACGACGCCAACCGGGCGTTGATGGGCTCCAACATGCAGCGCCAGGCGGTGCCGCTGCTGCGCACGGAGGCGCCGCTGGTGGGCACCGGGATGGAACGGGTGGTGGCGCGGGACTCCGGCGCCACGGTGGTGGCGGCCCGGGGCGGCACGGTCGAGAGCGTCGACTCGACCCGCATCGTGATCAAGGCGGACGACGCCTCCGGCGCGTACGCGGACACCGGCGTGGACATCTACAGCTTGGTGAAGTACCAGCGCTCGAACCAGAACACCTGCATCAACCAGCGGCCCATCGCCCGCGTCGGCGACTACGTGGGCGAGGGAGCGGTGGTGGCCGACGGCCCCTCCACCGAGATCGGGGAGCTGGCGCTGGGCCGGAACCTGCTGGTGGCCCTCATGCCCTGGGGCGGTTACAACTTCGAGGACTCGATTCTCATCAGCGAGCGGGTGGTGAAGGAGGACATCTACACCTCGGTCCACATCGAGGAGTTCGAGTGCGTGTCCCGCGACACCAAGCTGGGCCCCGAGGAGATAACCCGGGACATTCCCAACGCCGGCGACGAGGCGCTCCGTGACCTCGACGAGAGCGGCGTGATCCGCATCGGGGCGGAGGTAAAGCCCGGCGACGTGCTGGTGGGCAAGATCACCCCCAAGGGGGAGACGCAGCTTTCCCCGGAAGAGAAGCTGCTGCGCGCGATCTTCGGCGAGAAGGCCGGCGAGGTGCGGGACTCGTCTCTCAAGGTCCCGCCCGGGGTCGAGGGAACCGTCATCAGCGTCCGCATCTTCTCCCGCAAGGGCATGGACAAGGACGAGCGCACCCTGCAGATCGAGAGCCAGGAAGTGGCGCGCCTCAACAAAGACCAGCACGACCAGATCCGCATCGTGCAGGACGGCGCCATGAAACGGTTGAAGGAGTTGCTGGCGGGCCGCCGGGCGGCGTCGCGGCTCACCGACGAGAACCGCAAGGTCCTCATCGCCAAGGGCGACGAGTTGACCGCAGAGCTCCTCGACGGCGTCCCCCTCTCCTTCCTTGCGGACCTCAAGCTGGAGGATCCGGCGCTGGAGGGCGAGGCGCTCCGGATCGTTTCCAGCACCATGGCGCAGGTGGAGTCCCTGAAGGTACGCTTCCAGGACAAGATCAGCCGGTTGACCAGCGGCGACGAGCTGCCTCCCGGCATGATCAAGATGGTCAAGGTGCTGGTGGCCATCAAGCGCAAGCTGCAGGTGGGCGACAAGATGGCGGGGCGCCACGGCAACAAGGGCGTCATCTCCTGCATCCTGCCGGAAGAGGACATGCCCTACCTGGAGGACGGGACCCCCGTGGACATGGTGCTGAACCCCCTGGGCGTGCCGTCGCGGATGAACGTCGGGCAGATCCTGGAAGCCCACCTGGGTTGGGCCGCCCGCAGTCTCGGCCAGCACGTCCAGGTGCTCCTGGACCAGCGCTCCGCGGAGGTGGCCGGCCGGTTGAAGGACTACCTGGGCGAGAGCGAGTCGGAAAAGGTCGGCCTCGACCGCCTGCCGGCGGAGGACGTGCGCCGGTTGGCGGAGAAGTACCGGGAAGGCGTCCACCTGGCTTCGCCGGTGTTCGACGGCGCCGGGGAAGAGGAGATCTTCAACCTCCTCAAGAAGGCGGGCCTGCCGGTGACCGGCCAGGTGACGTTGTACGACGGCCGCAACGGCGAGCCCTTCGACGAGAAGGTGACCGTCGGCGTCATGTACATGATGAAGCTGCATCACCTGGTGGACGACAAGATCCACGCGCGCTCCACCGGCCCCTATTCCCTGGTGACCCAGCAGCCGCTGGGCGGCAAGGCGCAGTTTGGCGGCCAGCGGCTGGGAGAGATGGAGGTGTGGGCCCTCGAAGCCTACGGGGCCGCCTACACCTTGCAGGAAATGCTGACGGTGAAGTCGGACGACGTGGCGGGCCGCACCCGCATGTACGAAGGCATCTTCAAGGGCGATCACTTTCTCGAGCCGGGATTGCCGGAATCCTTCAACGTCATGGTCAAGGAATTGCAGAGCCTCTGCCTTGACATGGAGTTGGTGGAGTAGGAGGCATCATGGAAGAAGTATACAGTCTGTTCGAGAAACCCAAGAATCCGCTCAGCTTTCAGGGCATCAAGATCGCCCTGGCCTCGCCGGACAAGATCCGGTCGTGGTCCCATGGCGAGGTGCGCAAGTCCGAGACCATCAACTACCGGACCTTCAAGCCGGAACGCGACGGTCTGTTCTGCGCCAAGATCTTCGGTCCCACCAAGGACTACGAGTGCAACTGCGGCAAGTACAAGCGCATGCGCCATCGCGGCGTCGTGTGCGAGAAGTGCGGCGTCGAGGTGATCCAGTCGAAGGTCCGCCGGGAGCGCATGGGACACATCGAGCTGGCCACGCCGGTGGCGCACATCTGGTTCCTGAAGAGCCTGCCGAGCCGCATCGGCGCCTTGCTGGACCTGTCGCTCAAGGATCTGGAGAAGGTCCTGTACTTCGAGTCGTACGTCGTGCTGGACCCGGGCTCCACCAAGCTCCAGTACAAGGAGCTGCTCACGGAGGCCCGCTACCGCAAGGCGCTGGAGGACTACGGCGCCGACTTCAGGGCGCAGATGGGAGCCGAGGCGATCCGCGAGCTGCTGAGCCACATCGAGGTCGACAAGCTGTCCGAGGAGTTGCGCGCGGAGCTGCGCGACGCCAATTCCGAGGTCAAGAGGAAGAAGATCGCCAAGCGGCTCAAGGTGCTCAACGCGTTCCGCAGCTCCAGGAACCGGCCGGAGTGGATGATCCTGGAGGTCATTCCCATCATCCCGCCGGACCTGCGGCCCCTGGTTCCGCTGGACGGGGGGCGTTTCGCCACCTCCGACCTGAACGACCTCTACCGCCGCGTCATCAACCGCAACAACCGGCTCAAGCGCCTGATGGAGCTGAACGCCCCCGACATCATCATCCGCAACGAGAAGCGAATGCTGCAGGAGGCGGCCGACGCGCTGTTCGACAACGGCCGGCGCGGCCGGGCCATCACCGGCCCCAACCGGCGCCCCCTCAAGTCGCTCAGCGACATGCTCAAGGGCAAGACCGGCCGGTTCCGCCAGAACCTGCTGGGCAAGCGCGTGGACTACTCCGGCCGTTCCGTGATCGTCGTGGGCCCGGAGTTGCGGCTGCACCAGTGCGGGCTGCCCAAGAAGATGGCCCTGGAGCTGTTCAAGCCCTTCATCTACAACAAGCTGGAGGAGCGGGGCCACGTCACCACCATCAAGAGCGCCAAGAAGGCGGTGGAGAAGGAGCGCCCGGAGGTCTGGGACATCCTCGACGACGTCATCAAGGAGCACCCGGTGCTGCTCAACCGGGCGCCGACGCTGCACCGGCTGGGCATCCAGGCGTTCGAGCCGGTGCTGATCGAGGGCAAGGCGGTCCAGTTGCACCCGCTGGTGTGCGCCGCCTACAACGCCGACTTCGACGGCGACCAGATGGCCGTGCACGTGCCGTTGTCGGTGGAGGCGCAGGTGGAAGCCCGCGCGCTGATGATGTCCACCAACAACATCCTCTCCCCGGCCAACGGCAAGCCCATCATCGTGCCGTCCCAGGACATCGTCCTGGGCCTCTACTACCTCACCCGCGAACGACCCAACGCCAAGGGCGCGGGCAAGGTGCTGGCGAGCCCGGCGGAGGCGCGCATCGCCTACGACCAGGACGAGGTCGCGCTTCAGGCGCGCATCCGCGTGCGCGTCGACGGCGAGATGTACGACTCCACGGTGGGGCGGGTGCTGCTCTACGAGATCGTCCCGAGCCAGATCCCGTTCCGTGAAGTCAACCACGTCATGAAGAAGAAGGAGCTGGGGAACCTCATCGACCTGAGCTACCGGCTCGCCGGCAACAAGGCCACCGTCATCTTCGCGGACAAGCTCAAGGACACGGGCTACAGCTACGCCACCAAGGCGGGAGCCTCCATCGCCCTCAAGGACATGGTGATCCCGGCCAGCAAGGAGCGGCTGCTGAAGCAGGCTTACGGCAGCGTCCAGGAGATCGACGAGCAGTACAACAACGGCCTCATCACCGACGGCGAGCGCTACAACAAGGTCGTGGACATCTGGGCCGAGGTCACCGACCGCATCTCGGACGAGATGCTGCGGGACCTGGGGACGGAGACCGTCACCGACGAGCAGGGCTACACCATGCGGGTGCCCAACTTCAACCCGATCTTCATGATGGCGGACTCCGGCGCCCGCGGCAGCGCGCAGCAGATCCGGCAACTGGCCGGCATGCGCGGCCTCATGGCCAAGCCGTCGGGCGAGATCATCGAGACGCCCATCACCGCCAACTTCCGGGAGGGGTTGACGGTGCTGCAGTACTTCATCTCCACCCACGGCGCGCGCAAGGGTCTTGCGGACACCGCCCTCAAGACGGCCAACTCGGGCTACCTGACCCGGCGCTTGGTGGACGTGGCCCAGGACGCCATCATCACGTCGGAGAACTGCGGCACCCTGGACGGCATCGAGATGGCGCCGCTCATGGAAGGGGGCGAGATCATCGAGCCCCTGGGAGACCGGGTGCTGGGCCGGGTGGCGCTGGAAGACATCAAGGACCCGTTCAGCGGCGAGGTCATCGTCAAGGCGAACCAGGAGATCGACGAGGGGCTGGTGCAACGCATCGAGGACGCCGGCCTGGAGCGCATCTGGATCCGCTCGGTGCTCACCTGCCAGTCCAAGAGGGGCGTGTGCGTGATGTGCTACGGGCGCGACCTGGCCCGGGGCGAGATGGTCAACGCGGGAGAGGCCATCGGCGTCATCGCCGCGCAGTCCATCGGCGAGCCGGGCACCCAGCTCACCATGCGGACCTTCCACATCGGCGGCACCGCGAGCCGGCGCGCCGAGCAGACCACGCTGGAGCCGCGCACCGACGGTTTCGTCAAGCTCATCAACGTCAGCACCGTCACCGACCGGGAGGGCGAGCTGGTGGTCATGAACCGCAACGGCGAGCTGGCCGTGGTGGACTACCCGGAGGGCTCGGACCGGTCGCGGGAACGGGAGCGGGAACGCTACCCGCTGGTGTACGGCGCCAAGCTCAAGAAGGAGGACGGCGCCGAGGTGAAGGCCGGCGAGTTGCTGGCGGAATGGGACCCCTACACGATTCCCATCATCACCGAGATCACCGGCAGCGTGAAGTTCGGCGACATCGTCGAGGGGACCACCATGGAGGAGAAGGTGGACGAGCGCACCGGCCTCTCCACCAAGGTGATCATCGACTTCAAGGACATCGACAAGAGGCCGCGGCTCTCCATCAAGGACGACGCCGGCAAGACCCTCCGGCTCCCCAGCAACAACGAGGCGCGCTACATGCTGCCGGTGGGCGCCCACATCAACGTCACCGAGCACCAGGAGGTGTCCGCGGGAGACGTGCTGGCGAAGATCCCGCGCGAGACCACCAAGACCAAGGACATCACAGGCGGGCTGCCGCGGGTGGCGGAGCTGTTCGAGGCGCGGAAACCCAAGGAGTTCGCCGTCATCAGCGAGATCGACGGGGTGGTCTCGTTCGGCCGCGACACCAAGGGCAAGCGCAAGGTGGTGGTCACGCCCGATATCGGCGAGCCGCGCGACTACCTGATCGCCAAGGGCAAGCACATCAGCGTGCACGAAGGAGACCGGGTCCGGGCCGGCGAGTCGCTGATGCAGGGCTCGTCCAATCCCCACGACATCCTCGGCATCCTGGGCGAGAAGGCGCTGGCCAAGTACCTGGTGGACGAGATCCAGGAAATCTACCGGCTCCAGGGCGTGCGCATCAACGACAAGCACATCGAGGTCATCGTCAAGCAGATGCTGAGGCGGGTGCGCATCAAGGAGAGCGGCGACAGCGATTTCCTGATGGGCGACCAGGTGGAGAAGTGGCGGTTCGAGGAAGAGAACCAGCGGGTGTTGGCGGAGGAAGGCCAGCCGGCCGTGGCCGAGCCGCTGCTGCTGGGGATCACCAAGGCTTCGCTGTCCACCGGAAGCTTCATCTCGGCGGCGTCGTTCCAGGAAACCACCAAGGTCCTCACCGAGGCGGCCATCAACGGCCGGCTCGACCCGCTCAGCGGGTTGAAGGAAAACGTCATCATGGGGAAGCTGATCCCCGCGGGCACCGGCCTGGCGGAATACAACGCCTTGGGCGTCGAGAGCGACGAGCAGCTCGGCGAGATCGACGTCTCCGAGGTGGAGGTGGCCTGACCGTTGACAGGCTGTCAAAGTTCCGATAAAATCGGCAGTTTACTGCGAAAGTCGAGCGAGATGCCTACGATCAATCAACTGGTCCGCAAGGGACGCGAGATACAGCGGCAGAAGAACACCGCGCCGGCGCTACAGGGCTGTCCGCAGAAGCGCGGCGTGTGCACCCGGGTCTACACCTCCACGCCGAAGAAGCCCAACTCGGCGTTGCGCAAGGTGGCGCGGGTACGCCTGACCAACGGGACGGAGGTGACCTCCTACATCCCCGGCATGGGGCACAATCTGCAGGAGCACTCGGTGGTGCTGATCCGTGGCGGCAGGGTCAAGGACCTGCCGGGCGTGCGCTACCACATCATCCGCGGCGCGTTGGACTCCATCGGCGTCCAGGAGCGCCGCCAGGGCCGCTCGAAGTACGGAGCCAAGAGGCCGAAGTAGGGACATGCCGCGCAAGGGTGAAATAAAGCGGAAAGAGCTGCTCCCGGACCCCAAGTACGGGGACAGGCTGGTCACGAAGTTCATCAACAACATGATGAGCCGCGGCAAGAAGAGCATCGCCGAGGGAATCCTCTACCGGTCGCTGGACATCATTGCGGACAGGGCCAAGACCGAGCCGCTGGGCGTGTTCAAGCGCGCCGTGGACAACACCAAGCCCATGGTGGAGGTCCGTTCCCGGCGCGTCGGCGGCGCCACCTACCAGGTGCCGGTGGAGGTCCGTCCTGACCGGCGGCTTTCGCTGAGCCTCCGCTGGCTCATCAGCTCGGCCCGGGCCAGGAGCGAGAAGGCCATGGACGAGAAGCTCGCCGGCGAATTGATGGACGCCGCCAACCAGCGGGGCAACGCCGTCAAGAAGAAGGAAGACACGCACCGGATGGCCGAGGCGAACCGCGCCTTCGCCCATTACCGCTGGTAGTCGTCAGGTCAGTCATCATCCGATCAAGGAGGCGGTAGAACCGCCTCCTTTTTTTGCCGTCGTACGGACACACGATCAAGAGCAATGAGCAGACAGGTACCACTGGACCGCACCCGCAACATCGGCATCATGGCCCACATCGATGCCGGCAAGACCACCACGACCGAGCGCGTGCTGTTCTATACCGGCATCAACTACAAGCTGGGCGAGGTGCACGACGGCACCGCGACCATGGACTGGATGGTCCAGGAGCAGGAGCGGGGGATCACCATCACCTCGGCGGCGACCACGTGCCACTGGCGCGACCACCGGATCAACATCATCGACACCCCGGGCCACGTGGACTTCACCATCGAGGTGGAACGGTCGCTGCGGGTGCTGGACGGCGCCATCGGGGTGTTCTGCTCGGTGGGGGGCGTGGAGCCGCAGACCGAGACCGTCTGGCGGCAGGCCGACAAGTACGGCGTGCCCCGGATCGCCTACGTCAACAAGATGGACCGGGTCGGCGCCGACTTCTTCCGCGTGGTGAAGATGATCGAGGAGCGGCTGGGGGCCCGCCCCCTGGTGATCCAGCTCCCGGTGGGGTGCGAAGACGGCTTCCAGGGCGTCGTGGACCTCGTGCGGATGAAGGCGGTGTTGTGGGACAACGAGAACCTCGGCGCCAGCTTCCGGGAGGCGCCGATACCGGCCGGGATGCAACCCCAGGCCGACGAATACCACGAGATCCTGCTGGAGACGCTGGCGGACTGCGACGACTCGATCATGACCGCGTACCTCCAGGGCGAGGAAATCTCCGGCGACCGGCTGGTGCGGGCGATTCGGGCCGCGGGACTGGACCTGAAGCTCGTCCCCGTGCTGTGCGGCGCCGCGTTCCGCAACAAGGGCGTGCAGCCGTTGCTGGACGCGGTCATCGACTATCTCCCTTCGCCGCTGGACGTGCCGCCGATCCGCGGCACGGATCCGGACCGCGGCGAAGAGGCGGTGCGCCCGACCTCGGACGAAGCGCCGTTCTCCGCCCTGGCGTTCAAGATCATGGCCGATCCCTTCGTGGGATCGCTGACCTTCTTCCGGGTCTATTCCGGCACGCGCAAGTCCGGCGCGTTCGTCTACAATGCCTCCACCGGTCAGCGGGAGCGTCTGGGGCGCATCCTCAAGATGCACGCCAACAAGCGCGAGGAGATCGACGAGGTCTGCGCCGGAGACATCGCCGCGGCCGTGGGCCTGCGCAGCGCCAAGACCGGCGACACCCTCTGTGACCAGGACCACCCCATCCTCCTCGAATCCATCGACTTCCCCGAACCCGTCATCGCCATCGCCATCGAGCCCAAGTCCCGCGACGACCAGGAAAAGCTGGCGTCGTCCCTCCAGAAGCTGGCCAAGGAGGATCCCTCCTTCCGGGTCACCGTGGACCAGGAGACCGGCCAGACGTTGATATCGGGCATGGGAGAGCTTCACCTGGAGGTGATCGTCGACAGGCTGCTGCGGGAGTTCAAGGTGGACGCCAACGTCGGCAAGCCGCAGGTCGCGTACAAGGAGACCATACGCCGGACGGTGGAGCAGGAAGGCCGGTTCGTCAGGCAGTCGGGCGGCCGCGGGCAGTTCGGCCACGTCTACCTGCGCCTGGAGCCCCAGCCCACGGGCAGCGGGTTCGAGTTCGTCAGCGCCATCAAGGGGGGCGCGATACCGCAGGAGTACGTCCCCGCGGTGGAGAACGGCGTGGCCCAGGCCATGACCAACGGCGGCCTGGTGGGATACCCGGTGGTGGACGTGCGGGTAACGCTCCTCGACGGCAGCTACCACGACGTGGATTCGTCGGAGATGGCGTTCACCATCGCCGGCTCCATGGCTTTCAAGGAGGCGTTGCGGAAGGCGTCGCCGGTGCTGCTGGAGCCGGTGATGGACGTCGAGGTGGTGGTGCCGGAGGTGTTCATGGGCGACGTGATCGGCGACATCAGCTCGCGCCGGGGCAAGGTCCTGGGGATGACCGCCAAGGGCAGCGCGCAGGTGGTGGAGTCCCGCGTCCCCCTGTCGCAGATGTTCGGCTATGCCACGGACCTGAGATCGAGGACCCAGGGCCGGGCGACCTACACGATGCAGTTCTCGCGCTACGAGGAAGTGCCGGAAACGGTGAAGGAAGACATGATGGGCCGGGAGGCGTCGCTGTGAACGAGAAAATCCGCATTCGGCTCAAGGCCTACGACTACCGGGTCCTGGACCAGTCGGTGGGAGAGATCGTCGAGACCGTCAAGAGGACCGGCGGGCGGGTGGCCGGCCCCATCCCGCTGCCGACGCGCATCGAGCGGTTCACCGTCAACCGGTCCCCGCACGTCGACAAGAAGTCGCGGGAGCAGTTCGAGGTACGCACCCACAAGCGGCTGCTGGACATCCTGGAGCCGACCCAGCAGACCATCGACGCGCTGGGCAAGCTGGATCTGGCCGCCGGCGTGGACGTGGAGATCAAGCTTCAATAGGGCAGGGAGATGACGGGTCTCATCGGCAAGAAAATCGGCATGAGCCAGCTCTTCGACGACACCGGCAACGTGATTCCCGTGACCGTGGTGGAGGCGGGCCCGTGCGTGGTGGTGCAGAAGAAGGACGTCGAGAAGGACGGCTACAACGCGCTGCAGCTCGGTTTCGGCAGGCAGAAGAACCAGCGGGTGAACCGTCCTTTGCGGGGCCACATGGCCAAGGCCGAGAAGGGGTCCTTCCGGGTGCTCCGCGAGTTCCGGGTGGACGACGTCTCCGGCTACGAAGTGGGCCAGGAGCTGACGGTGACGGACTTCGTCAAGCCCGGGGACCTGGTGGACGTCACCGGGACCTCCAAGGGCCGGGGCTTCGCCGGCGTCATGAAGCGCTGGGACTTCCGCGGCTTCTCCCGCACCCACGGCACCCACGAGTACTTCCGCCACGGCGGCTCCATCGGCAACCGCTCCTATCCCGGCAAGGTCTTCAAGGGCAAGCGAATGGCCGGTCACCTGGGCAACGAGCGGGTGTCGATCCAGAACCTCCGGGTGGTCGCGGTCCGCGCCGACGAAAACCTCCTGCTGGTGAAGGGCGCGGTTCCGGGGGCCAACGGCGGGGTGGTGCTCGTGCGGCGAGCCGTCAAGGGGTAGGAATGGAACTTCGCAGGATCGAGCCGGCGCTTCCGGACAGCATTTTCGGCGTGGCCGTCCGCCCGCACCTGTTGCACCAGGCGGTGGTCATGCAGTTGAGCAACCGCCGCGCCGGCACCGCGTCCACCAAGACCCGCGGCGAGGTCCGCGGCAGCGGCCGCAAGCCGTGGCGCCAGAAGGGCTCGGGCCGGGCGCGCGCCGGCAGCGTGCGCTCGCCCATCTGGGTCGGGGGCGGCACCGTCTTCGGGCCCGCGCCCCGCGACTATTCGTACCGGATCCCCAAGAAGGCGCGCCGGCAGGCGGTGCTGTCCGCCCTCAGCCTGAAGCGCCAGGAAGACAAGCTGGTGGTGGTGGAGCCCGAGGACGTCTCGGAGATCAAGACCCGCCTCATGGCCGAGGCGTTGGCCGCGCTGGGCGTCGGAAAGTCGCTGCTGGTCATCGGCGACCGCGACGAGAAGATCGAGCTGTCCGCCCGCAACCTGCCCGGCGTGAAGGTGCTGCGGGTGGCCGGGCTGAACGTCTACGACGTGCTCCGTTTCGAGCACCTGGTGCTGACCCGCGAGGCGTTGGAGAAGATCGAGGAGAGGTTCTCGCAATGAGGGGCGTTCGCGATACCGTCCTCGGTCCGCTGATCTCCGAGAAGGCTTCGCTGCTGGCCGAGTCGTCGAACCAGGTGGTCTTCAAGGTGCGTACGGACGCCAACAAGATCGAGATCCGCCAACAGGTGGAGGCGCTGTTCAAGGTCACCGTGCTGAACGTCCGCACCGCGCGCTATCTCGGCAAGATGCGCCGGGTGGGCCGAAACACCGGACGGTTGCCGCTGTGGAAGAAGGCGGTGGTCACGCTGAAGGAAGGTGACCGCATCGACTTCTTCGGCGTCGGTTGAGCAAGGAAGAGGGTTGTAGTCCATGTCGATCAAGAACCGCCGCCCGACTTCCCCCGGGCGCCGTTTTTCCACGGGCTTCGGGTTCGAGGAAGTCACCCGCGACGCGCCGCACAAGGCGCTGTTGCGGCCGCTCAAAGGACACGGCGGGCGCAACAACACCGGCAGGATCACCAAGGACCACCGCGGCGGCGGACACAAGCGGCTTTACCGGTTCATCGACTTCAAGCGGGACAAGAAGGGGGTCGCCGGCCGGGTCGAGGCCATCGAGTACGACCCCAACCGCTCGGCCCGGGTGGCGCTCATCTGCTACCTCGACGGCGAGCGGCGCTACATCCTGGCCCCGGACAAGCTCAGGGTGGGGAGCCGGATCCTGTCCGGCGACCAGGACATCGACATCCAGCCGGGCAATTCCCTGCCCCTGAGGCACATCCCCACCGGCACGCTGGTGCACAACGTGGAGTTGAAGGCCGGCAAGGGAGGGCAGATCGTCCGCAGCGCCGGCGCCTCGGCGCAGGTGATGGCCAAGGAGGGCCACTACACTCTGCTCAAGCTGCCGTCCGGGGAACTGCGCAACGTGCGCTCCGAGTGCCGCGCCACCATCGGGGAAGTGGGCAACGCCGACTACGAGAACGTCACCTACGGCAAGGCGGGCCGGTCCCGCTGGATGGGCCGCCGGCCGGTGACCCGGGGCATCGCCAAGAACCCGGTGGACCATCCGCACGGCGGCGGCGAGGGCCAGTCCAAGGGCAACCACCCGCAGACCCCCTGGGGCAAGCCCACCAAGGGTTACCGCACCCGCGGCGTCAAGCCTTCCGACAAGTACATCGTGAAGCGCAGAAAGGGACAGTAGGCATGGCTCGCTCGATCAAGAAGGGTCCTTTCGTGGACGACCACCTGATGCGCAAGATCGAGGAAATGAACCGGTCCCAGGCCAGGAGGGTGGTCAAGACCTGGTCCCGGCGCTCGACCATCACCCCGGACATGATCGGCCACACCATCGCGGTGCACAACGGGCGGAAGTTCCTGCCGGTGTTCGTGACCGAGAACATGGTGGGCCACAAGCTGGGCGAGTTCTCGCCCACGCGCACGTTTCACGGCCATGCCGGAGACCGCCGGGGCGACGCCAGGGGCGTGAGGAGATAGGCCATGGAGTCGCGCGCGGTCACGAAGTTCGCCCGGGTCTCGCCTCGCAAGATGAGGCTGGTGGTGGACCAGGTCCGAGGCCGGTCGGTGGAGGACGCGCTGACGATTCTCAAGTTCGTGCCCAAGGGTTGCGCCGGCATCGTCGCCAAGACCGTCCGGTCGGCGGTGGCCAACGCCGAGAACACCCAGAGCGTGGACGTGGACCTCCTGTACGTCAAGTCGGCGGAGGTCGGTCAGGCCGGGATGTGGAAGCGGTTCATGCCGCGCGGAATGGGCCGCGCCAACCGCATCCGCAAGCGCCTGAGCCACCTGACCGTGGTGGTTGACGAAAGGGTCTGAGGATGGGACAGAAAACGCACCCCAAGGTCTTCCGCATGCGCGTCATCGAGTCGTGGGACTCGAAGTGGTACGCGGGAAACGACTACCCCGAGCTGCTGCACGAGGACCTCAGGATCAAGGGCTTCCTCAAGGGACGGCTCCACCACGCCGGCATATCGAAGATCGAGATCGAGCGGGCCACCGGCAAGGCCAAGATCAACATCCACACGGCTCGTCCGGGCATCGTCATCGGCAAGAAGGGCGCGGAGATCGAGAAGCTCAAGGAAGAGCTGGGGAAGCTGTCGTCGCGGGAGGTCTTCATCAACATCCACGAGGTGAGAAGGCCCGACCTGGACGCGCAACTGGTGGCGGAGAACGTGGCCCTTCAACTGGAGCGCCGCGTGGCCTTCCGCCGGGCCATGAAGGAGAGCGTTTCCCGCGCGTTGCGCATGGGCGCCCAGGGGATCCGCATCCAGTGCGGCGGCCGGCTCGGCGGCCAGGAGATCGCGCGCACGGAGTGGTACCGGGAAGGACGGGTGCCGCTGCATACCCTGCGCGCCGACGTGAGCTACGGTCTGGCGGAAGCCAAGACCACCTACGGCGTCATCGGCGTCAAGGCGTGGATCTTCCGGGGCGAGATCCTGACGAAGCAGGAAGAGCAGCAGAAGGCGTCCCTGGGACTGTAGGGAGGCGATGCCTTAGCCGGGTGCAATCATGCTTGAACCGAGAAAAGTCAAGTACCGCAAGATTCAGAAGGGCCGCCGGGGCGGGTTCGCCGGACGGGGCTCCAGCCTCTCCTTCGGCGACTACGGGCTGAAGTCGGTGGACCGGGGTTACTTGACGGCGCGTCAGATCGAGGCCGCCCGGATCGCGCTGACCCGCTACCTGAAGCGGCACGGCAAGGTCTGGATACGGGTCTTCCCGGACAAGCCCATCACCAAGAAGCCGGCCGAGGTCCGCATGGGCAAGGGCAAGGGTCCTCTCCATGCCTGGGTGGCGGTGATCAAGCCGGGCAAGCTCCTGTTCGAGATGGAAGGGGTTCAGCGGGACGCGGCCAGGGAGGCGTTCCGCCTCGCCTCGCGCAAGCTGGGTCTGGCCACCGTGTTCGTGGAGCGGTAGGCGGGGGTTTTCGATGCGTGCAAAGGAACTGCGAGACCTGAGCGCGGACGAGCTGCGGCAGAAGCGCACGGAGTTCAAGGAGCAGCTCTTTCATCTGACCCTGCGCCGCGCCACCGGGCAGCTCGAGAGCCCCATGAAACTGCGTCAGTCGCGGCGCGACCTGGCGCGGGTGGAGACGGTCCTGGGCGAGCAGCGCCGCGCCGCGGCAGGAAAACGAGAAGGCGACCATGAGTGAGCGCGGGGTCACGAAGCAACGTGAAGGCGTGGTCAGGACCAATCGGATGGCCAAGACCGTCATCGTCGAGCTGGAGCGGATCATCCTTCACGCGCGTTACAAGAAATACATCCGGCGCCGGACCAAGGTGAAGGCTCACGACGAGCGCAACCAGTGCCGGGTGGGAGACCGTGTGGTCATCGTCGAGTGCCGGCCGCTGAGCCGTCAGAAACGGTGGCGCGTGAGCCGGATACTGAACCGTCCGGGCGGCGAGGCGGCGGCTTCGCAGGCTCCGGCGGCGCCGGAAGGCACAGGGGTCTAGTCCGATGATTCAGGTGGGGACGGTACTGGACGTGGCGGACAACTCGGGCGCCAGGCGGGTCCAGTGCATCAAGGTGCTCGGGGGGACCCGGCGCAAGTACGCCAGCATCGGCGACGTCATCGTCGTGTCGGTCAAGGAGGCCATGCCCAATTCCAAGGTGCCCAAGGGCAACGTGGTCCGGGCCGTGGTGGTGCGCACCGCCAAGGAGTTGAGCCGGGTGGACGGCTCGTACATCCGCTTCGACAACAACTCGGCGGTCCTGATCGACAACCAGAAGGAGCCCGTGGGCACGCGCATCTTCGGTCCGGTGGCGAGAGAGCTGAGGGCGAAGCGGTTCATGAAGATCGTCTCGCTGGCGCCGGAGGTGCTGTAGTGTTCGTCCGCAAAGATGACAACGTGATGGTGGTGGCCGGCAAGGAACGCGGGAAGACCGGCAAGGTCATCAAGGTGCTGCCGAAGAAGAGCCGGGTGCTCATCGAGCGGGTGAACCTCGTCAAGCGCCACACCAAGCCCCGCAGCGCGCAGCAGCCCGGCGGCATCGTGGAGAAGGAGGCTTCGATCCACGTCTCCAACGTGATGATCATGTGCGATCCGTGCAACGCCCCGGTCCGGATCGGACACAAGACCCTCGAAGACGGGCAGAAGGTGCGCGTCTGCCGGCGTTGCGGCCAGGGGATAGGATAGCGTCCCGGCAGGAGTGAAGTGTAACGATGGTCAGGCTGGAACAGAGATACCATGAGGCGATCGTGCCCGCGATGATGGAGCAGTTCGCCTATCGCAACAAGCTCCAGGTGCCGCGGTTGAGGAACGTCTCCATCAACGTCTGCATCGGCGAGGCGGTGCAGAACGCCAAGCTGCTGGACGCCGCGGTGGCCGAGCTGGGCGCCGTCAGCGGCCAGCGGCCGGTGGTCACCCGGGCGCGCAAGGACATCTCGAACTTCAAGCTCCGCCGCGGCAATCCCATCGGGTGCATGGTGACGCTGCGGCGCGCGCGGATGTACGAGTTCCTCGATCGCCTGATACAGGTGGCCCTTCCCCAGGTGAGGGACTTCAAGGGCATCTCGGACCGGTCTTTCGACGGCTGCGGCAACTATTCGCTGGGGATCCGCGAGCAGATCATCTTTCCCGAGGTGAGGGCGGAGTCGGTGGAACGGCTTCACGGGCTGACGGTTTCCATCGTCACCACCGCGCGCACCGATGATGAGGGCAGGGCCCTGCTCAAGCACCTGGGAATGCCGTTCGCCAGCGACGGGGGTACGACAAGTGGCTAAGAAGTGTCTCCGCATCAAGGCGGAAAGAACGCCGAAATTCAAGGTGCGCCAGTACAACCGCTGTCCGCTTTGCGGCAGGGCGCGGGCGTTCTACCGGCGGTTTCGGATGTGCAGGATCTGCCTGCGGCTGCACGCGCGCCGGGGAGAGATCCCCGGGCTCATCAAGGCAAGCTGGTAGGAGGCGCAGTCTCGAATGAGTATGACCGATCCAATCGCGGACTTGCTGACGCGGATGCGGAACGGCGGGATGGCGAAGCACGAAACCGTGGACGTCCCGTGGTCCCGCCTGAAGGAAAGCATCATGAAGGTCCTGGTGGAAGAGGGGTACGTGCGGCAGATCCGGCGCATCCAGGTCGACGGCCAGGTGCAGGACACGCTCCGGATCTACCTGAAGTACGACCGGGACCACCGGCCGGTGATGACCGAGCTGAAGCGGGTCAGCCGCCCGGGGCGGCGGGTGTACCTCGGCTACAAGGACATCCATCCGGTGCGCCGGGGGCTGGGAACCCACGTCCTGTCCACCCCCAAGGGGATCGTCGTGGACCGGGAGGCGGTCAAGGCCAGGGTCGGCGGCGAGTTGCTCTGTTCGATCAGCTAGAGGGTGTCTCGTGTCGCGTGTAGGGAAACTGCCGATCGTCGTGCCCGGAAGCGTCAAGGTGGCGTTCGAGGGCTCGGAAGTGCGGGTCCAGGGCCCCAAGGGGACGCTGTCCCACCACATCCCGCAAGGTATCGAGGTGGACGTGGACGGCGACAGGCTCCAGGTCCGCCGGAAGGACGAGTCCAAGGCGCTGAAGTCGCTGCACGGGCTTACCCGCAAGCTCCTGGCAAACATGGTCGAAGGCGTCAGCGAGGGGTTCCGGAAGGTGCTGGAGATCAACGGCGTCGGCTACCGCGCGGAGTTGAAGGACCAGGCGCTGCACCTGACGCTGGGATACTCGCATCCGGTGGTGTTCCCGCTGCCCGCGGGCGTGTCGGCTTCGGTGGAACGGCAGACCGTGATCACCCTCGAGTGCCACGACAAGCAGGTGCTCGGCCAGGCCGCGGCCGAGGTGCGGCGTTTCCGTCCTCCCGAGCCCTACAAGGGCAAGGGGATACGGTATCAGGGCGAGCTGGTGCAGCGGAAGGCGGGCAAGGCCATGGGCGGCGCGGCCGGTTGAGTTGGCGGGATCGGGTGAGAACATGTTGACGAGCAAGAAGCTCCTGAGCCGCAAGCGGCGGCAGCGAAGCGTGCGGAAGCGCATCACGGGAAGCGACGCGTGTCCCCGGCTGTGCGTGTACCGCAGCTCGAAGCACATCTACGCGCAGGTCATTTCCGACGAGCGCGGGGTGACGCTGGCGAGCGCCTCCACGCTGTCGAAAGGGGACGAGGAGAGCAAGGGAGTCGAGGCGGCCAAACAGGTGGGCCGGCGAATCGCGGAGTTGTGCGGGGCGCAGCAGATCTCCCAGGTCGTGTTCGACCGCAACGGGTTTCTTTTTCATGGACGGGTAAAGGCGCTGGCGGAGGCTGCCCGGGAGGCCGGTCTCGTCTTCTGATTCGGGGGTTGTCTTGGAACGAGTCGATTCGCAGGGCCTGGAGCTCAAGGAGAAGGTCATCCACATCAGCCGCGTGGCCAAGGTGGTCAAGGGTGGACGGCGGTTCAGTTTCAACGCGCTGGTGGTGGTGGGCGACGAGGCCTCCGTGGTCGGCTACGGCCTGGGCAAGGCCAACGAGGTGCCCGAGGCCATCCGCAAGGGCGTGGAGCACGCTAAGAAGACGCTGCTGAAGGTGCCGCTGGTGGACGACAGCATCCCCTACGAGGTCACCGGCCGCTACGGCGCCGGGCACGTCCTGCTGAAGCCCGCCGCCCCCGGCACCGGGGTCATCGCCGGCGCGGGCGTGAGGGCCGTGGTGGAAGCGGCCGGCATTCCCAACGTCCTGAGCAAGTGCATCGGCTCCAACAACCCGCACAACCTCGTCAAGGCGACGTTCGAGGCCCTCAAGAGCCTCAAGTCCCCGGAGGAGGTGTCGGACCTGAGGGGCAAGCCGCTGGCGGAGATTCGATAGGGCGTCCCGTCGCGACCGGACACCGAAAAGGAGCCGTTCATGGATCTGCGTGAGTTACGCCCGGCGAAGGGCACCCGGCACGCCAAGAAGCGCGTGGGCAGGGGCATGGGCTCCGGCACCGGCAAGACCTGCGGCCGCGGCCACAAGGGCCAGGGCTCACGCTCCGGCGGCGGCGTCAGGCCGGGTTTCGAGGGCGGCCAGATGCCGCTCACGCGGCGCGTGCCCAAGCGCGGGTTCCACAACCCTTTCAGGACCAGCTTCACCCCCGTCAACCTCGACGGGCTCGACCGGTTCGACGCGGGCCAGGAGGTTTCGCCCGAATCGTTGCGGGCGGCGGGGCTGGCGGGCAAGGGCCTGGTGAAGATACTGGGCCGCGGAGAGCTGTCCAAGCCGCTGACGGTGAAGGCCCACGGCTTTTCCCGCAGCGCCGTAGAGAAGATCGAGGCCGCGGGAGGCCGGGTAGAAGTCCTTTCCCATGCTTGAAGGTTTCCAGAGCGCCGGCCGGATACCCGAGCTGCGGCGACGCATCCTGTTCACGCTGGCGATGCTGGCGGTCTATCGCGTCGGCGTCGCGATTCCGACGCCGGGCATCGACCGCGAAGGGCTGGCGGCTTTCTTCGCCCAGGTCGAGGGCACCATATTCGGCCTCTTCAACCTGTTTTCCGGCGGTGCGCTGGAGCAGTTCTCGGTCTTTTCACTGGGCATCATGCCCTACATCAGCGCGTCGATCATCCTGCAGCTCCTGACGGTGGTCTTCCCCTACCTGGAGCGGTTGTCGAAGGAAGGCGACGTCGGACGCAAGAAGATCACGCAGTACACGCGCTACGGAACGATCATACTGTCGGTCATCCAGGGGATGATGATCAGCTTCGGCCTCGAAGGCACGCGGGGTCCCAACGGCGAGGCCATCGTGCTGAACCCGGGCTGGAACTTCCGCCTGATGACGGTCCTGACGTTGACCTCGGGCACCGCGTTCATCATGTGGCTGGGCGAGCAGGTCACGGAAAGGGGCATCGGCAACGGCATCTCGTTGATCATATTCGCAGGCATCGTGGCGGCGCTCCCTTCGGCCATCACCTCCACGTTCCAGTTCGTGCGCGAAGGCGAGCTGAGCATCTTCTTCGTGGTGCTGCTGTTGCTGTTCGTGGTGTTGGTGGTGGGCATCATCATCTTCATGGAGCGGGGACAGCGGCGCATCCCGGTGCAGTACGCGAAGCGCGTGGTGGGAAGGCGGATGTACGGCGGGCAGCAGTCCCATCTGCCCCTCAAGATCAACACCTCCGGCGTCATCCCCGTGATCTTCGCGTCGTCGGTGCTGATCTTCCCGGCCACCGTCGCCCAGTTCGTCCAGAATCCCTGGGCGCAGACGCTGGCCGGCTCCATGGCGCCGGGGCAATGGCTGCACGACCTGCTGTACATCGGTCTGATCATGTTCTTCTGCTTCTTCTACACCGCGATCGTGTTCAACCCGGTGGACGTGGCCGAGAACATGAGGAAGTACGGCGGCTACGTGCCGGGCATCCGCCCGGGCAAGAGGACCGCGGAGTTCATCGACCGGGTGTTGTCGCGGATCACCCTCGGCGGCGCCGTCTACCTGTCGCTGGTGGCGTTGCTGCCGACGATCCTGATATCGCAGTTCAACGTCCCGTTCTTCTTCGGCGGGACCGCGCTGCTGATCGTGGTGGGCGTCGCCCTCGATACGGTGTCGCAGATGGAAACCCACATGATATCGAGAAACTACGAGGGTTTCATGAGAAGGGGCCGGATCCGGGGCCGGAGGGGTTGACGGGCGCGCGAGGGACGGCGCGCGGCGGAGCGAGGGTGCGGACGGAGGCGATCGTCAGATGATTCATCTCAAGTCCCGGGCCGAGATAGAGACGATGCGGCGCGCCAGCGTCATCGTCGCGGAGGTGCTGGAAACGCTGAAGGAGACCGTGAGACCCGGGATGACGACCCTGGATCTGGACGAGCTGGCGGAGCGGATGACCTACGAGAAAGGCGCCAAGCCGGCGTTCAAGGGCTACGCCGTTGCCGGCAGGGTCTTCAGGCACAGCCTGTGCACCTCCGTCAACGAGGAGATCGTGCACGGGATACCGTCGGCCCGGGTGCTGGAGGAAGGAGACATCCTCGGCATGGACTTCGGGGTGGTGTACGAGGGCTTCTACGGCGATTCCGCGGTGACGGTGGGGCTGGGCCGGGTGAGTCCCGAGGCGGAGCGTCTCATGCAGGTGACGGAGACCGCCCTGACCGAGGGCATCGAGATGCTGCGCGAGGGCAACCGCCTGGGCGACCTGGGCGCCGCCATACAGGAGATCGCGGAGGGCGCCGGCTACTCGGTGGTGCGGGAGTTCGTGGGGCACGGCATCGGCAGGAAGCTGCACGAGGAGCCGCCGGTGCCGAACTACGGCGACGCCGGCAAGGGAGGCCGGCTGCGGGCGGGGATGGTGCTGGCGGTGGAGCCCATGGTCAACGCCGGCGGCAGGGAGATACGGATACTGGAAGACGGCTGGACCGCGGTCACCCGGGACCGGAGTCTCGCGGCCCATTTCGAGCATTCCATCGCCGTCACCGCGGACGGGCCGTACGTGTTGAGCCGGCTGTAGCGTCCCGCGCAGACAACGAGGTCGGAAGTGAAAGTACGAGCATCGGTCAAGAAGATCTGCAACAAGTGCAAGGTCGTTCGCAGGAAGGGAGTCGTCAGGGTCATCTGCGTCACCCGCAAGCACGCCCAGCGGCAAGGGTAGGCGCGGACTCGAAGGGAGTGATGCATGGCACGTATTGCTGGGGTGGACTTGCCCAAGAACAAGAGCATGGAAATTGCTCTGACCTACATCTATGGCATCGGCGCGACCACGTCCCGGAACATCCTGAGGGGGGCCGGAATCCCGTTCCAGCTCAAGTCCGATGACCTCTCCGACGACCAGGTCGTCGTGATCCGGCGGATCATCGACCAGGAAGTGAAGGTGGAGGGCGACCTGCGGCGCGACGTCACCATGGACATCAAGCGCCACATGGACATCGGGTCCTATCGGGGCCTCCGGCACCGCCGCGGGCTGCCCGTCAGGGGACAGCGCACCCATACCAACGGCCGCACCCGGATGGGACCCAGAAGGACCATAGCCGGAAAGAAGAGGCCGCCCTCGAAGGGGTAGGGCGGACGTAAACCAGAACAGGAGCGTTCATGGCTCAGGCCGCGAAGAAAGCGCGTGACGCGCGGGCGCCGAGGAAACGGCGCGGACGAAAGAACATCGCCGAAGGGGTGGCGCACATCCATTCCACCTTCAACAACACGATCATCACGATATCCGACACCCAGGGCAACGTGGTGGCGTGGTCGAGCGCCGGCGCCATCGGCTTCAAGGGCTCCCGCAAGGGCACGCCCTTCGCGGCGCAGCAGGCCGCGGACAACGTCGCGCGCAAGGCCATGGACCACGGCATGCATTCGATACAGGTGTACGTGCGGGGGCCGGGCTCGGCCCGGGAGTCGGCGCTGAGGTCCCTCCAATCGGCGGGGTTGAACATCAGCCTGATCAAGGACGTGACGCCCATTCCCCATAACGGCTGCAGGCCTCCCAAGCGAAGGCGTGTCTGAGAGGAGAGCGTGAGTGGCTAGGTATCATGGTCCGGTGTGCCGGCTCTGCCGGCGAGAGAACCTGAAGCTGTTTCTCAAGGGAGAGCGGTGCTACACGGACAAGTGCGCCATCGAGCGGCGCAACTATCCTCCGGGTCAACACGGCCAGCGGCGCCTCAAGTTCTCCGAGTACAGCCTCCAGCTCAGAGAGAAGCAGAAGGTCAAGCGCATGTACGGGCTGCTGGAGAAGCAGTTCCGGGGCAGCTTCGAGACCGCGGAGAAGGCCCGCGGGATCACCGGCGAGAACCTCCTGGTGATCCTGGAGAGACGGCTCGACAACGTCGTCTACCGGCTCGGGTTCGCGTGCTCCCGGGGCGACGCCCGCCTCCTGGTGCGGCACGGCCACGTCCGGGTCAACGGCCGGCGGGTGACCATTCCCTCGTACCGCGTGGGGGTGGGCGACGTCGTCTCGGTGGCGGAGAAGAGCCGCAAGTCGGAACGGGTCGTCTCTGCGCTGGAAGGGGCGCAGAGGCGCGGCGTGCCCGACTGGATCGAGGTCGACGCGGAGAACTGCTCCGGAACGGTGAAGGTGCTGCCGAGCCGCAGCGACATCACCACCCCCATCAACGAGAAGCTCATCGTCGAGCTGTACTCGAAGTAGCGCCTGAACCGTGTTGGAGATCCCATGCACAAGCATTGGAGCGAACTGATCAAGCCCGAAACCATCGAGGTCGACGAGAAGAGCCTGTCCGCGACCTATGGCAAGTTCGTGGGAGAGCCCTTCGAGAGGGGGTTCGGCCAGACCATCGGCAACAGCCTGCGGCGCATCCTGCTGTCGTCGCTCAGGGGCGCGGCCATCACGTCGGTCCAGATCGACGGCGCGCTGCACGAGTTCTCCACCATCCAGGGCGCCACCGAGGACGTGACCGACATCATCCTCAACCTGAAGGAGGTCCGGCTCAAGCTGCACGGCTCCGAACGGGAGGTGATTCGGATCGAGTCCAGCGGCCCCGGGGACGTCCTGGCCGGGGACATCGTCAGGGGGCCGCAGGTGGAGATCCTCAACCCCGACCATCACATCGCGTCGCTGTCCAAGGAAGGACGGCTGAACGCCGTCATGGTGGTGCGGATGGGGCAGGGATACGTGCCCGCGGAACGGAACCGGGAAGAGGACCAGCCCGTCGACACCATCTTCATGGACGCGGTGTTCTCTCCCATCCGCAAGGTCAATTTCACGGTCACCAACGCGCGGGTCGGGCAACGGACGGACTACGACCGGCTCGTCATGGAGGTATGGACCGACGGAAGCGAGAAGCCGGAGGAGGCGCTGGGGTACGCCGCGCAGATCCTCCAGGACCAGGTCGCCATCTTCATCGACTCCCGGGAGGGGCCGAAGCCGGCCGAGAGCGAGTCCGACTCCGAAGGCGCGCTGCTCAACGAGAACCTCTTCCGCGCGGTGGAGGACCTGGAGTTCTCCGTACGGGCGCAGAACTGCCTGCAGAACGCCAACCTGAAGTACATCGGCGAGCTGGTTCAGAAGACCGAGCAGGAGATGCTCAAGACCAAGAACTTCGGGCGCAAATCGCTCAACGAGATCAAGGAGCTGCTCGGCGAGCTGGGGCTGGAGCTGGGCATGAAGCTGGACCATTTCCCCGGCCGCGAGGAGCTCGAGAGCCGGAAGCAGGCTGATCAGAAGGAGACGGCGTAGGCCATGCGGCACCTGAAAAAAGGCAGAAAGCTCAACCGTAGTCCCAGCCACCGGCAGGCGCTGTTGCGCAACATGGCCACGTCGCTGCTGCGCCACGACCGCATGACCACCACGGACGCCAAGGCCAAGGAGTTGCGGCGCTGGGCCGACTGGCTGATCACGCTCGGCAAGGACGGCAGCCTGCACGCGCGCCGGCGCGCCCTGGCCTTCATTCAGGACAAGGCCGTGGTGGCGCGGCTGTTCAGCGAGATCGGGCCGCGCTTCAAGGACCGCAACGGCGGCTACACCCGTATCGTCAAGGTCGGGCGCCGCCGGGGCGACGCGGCGCCGCTTTCCGTGATCGAGCTGATTCCGGCAGTGGGTGAACCGGAGGCCGAGGCGGCCGCACCCGACGAGACCGCAAGCGAACCGACCTCGACCGCCGGGAGCTAGTCCCCCGTCCCGTCCATGGCCAACCATCGAAAGGCGGCGGATGGCGGCGACGTGTATTTCAGCCGCGGCCAGTTGTTGGCGGTTGCGTCCCTCTTCGTCGCCTCGTCGGCCTTCATCTTTTTTCTCGGCATCCTGATCGGACAGAGCATCGAGGAGCGAAAGCTCCTGAGCCGCCAGGAATCGGCAGTCCAGGTCCCGGTGAAGTCCGGCAAGCCCAAGCCCGACGGGGAGGTTACGTTCTACGAGACCCTGACCGAACCGGAGCCGGCTTCGCCGCCCGGCGGGGAGAAGCCCGCCCGGCAGAAGCCCGCCCGTCAGAAGCAGGCCAAAGCCGGCGACGGAAAGGCTCCGTGGACCTTGCAGGTCGTCGCTTCCCGAAGCCGCGCCACCGCGGCCAACATGGCGGCGGAGCTCAAGAAGCGGGGCTACCGGGCCTACGTGACGTCCATTCGGCTCAACCAGAAGACCTTCTACCGGGTGCGGGTCGGAGCCTATCAGACCCGCCAGGCGGCCGCAGCGGACCTTGAACGGCTCAAGGACACCTACAAGAACGCCGAAGTCACGAGGAACCGATGAACATCCAGCAAGCCATAGCCCGGCTCGTGGCCGGCGCCAACCTCACCGAGCAGGAGATGGTCGACGTCATGAACCAGGTGATGACGGGCGAGGCCACCCCGATCCAGGTGGGAGCGTTCCTCACTGCCTTGCGGATCCAGGGCGAGACCGTGGAGGAAGTGACCGGCGCGGCCCGGGTCATGCGGGAAAAGGCGCTGCACGTCGACGCCGGCGACGGCCGCGTCCTGGACACCTGCGGCACCGGGGGCGACGGCAAGAACACGTTCAACATCTCCACCACGGTCGCCTTCGTGGTGGCGGCCGCCGGCGTCACCGTGGCCAAGCACGGCAACCGGGCGGTCTCCAGCGGATCGGGCAGCGCGGACGTCCTGGGCGCCCTGGGCGTCAAGATCGACGTCCCCAAGGCGGCGGTGGAACATTGTCTGCGCGAGGCGGGCATCGGTTTCCTGTTCGCGCCGGCGCTGCACGGCGCCATGAAGTACGCCGCGGCGCCGCGCCGGGAGGTGGGCATACGGACCATCTTCAACCTCCTGGGCCCGCTGACCAACCCGGCCCGGGCCACCCACCAGTTGATCGGCATCTACGACGGCGCGCTCATCGAGACGGTGGCGCAGGTGCTCGGCAACCTCGGCAGCCGGCGGGCCATGGTGGTCCACGGCGACGAGGGCCTCGACGAGATCTCCATCGGCGGCCCCACCGCGGTGGCCGAGTGGAAAGACGGGGCGGTTGCCTGTTATACCCTCCACCCCGAGGAGCTGGGCTTCGAGCAGCAGCCGGCGGCGCGGTTCACGGCCGCAGACCCGGCGGAATGCGCCGCCATGGTGACGGCCGTCCTCAAGGGAGAAACGGGTCCCGCGCGGGACGTGGTGCTGATCAACAGCGGCGCGGCGCTGTGCGTCAGCGAGCGGGCGGCGACCGTGGCCGAGGGCGTCAGCCTGGCGCGGGAGCGGATCGATTCGGGGGCGGCGTTGGACAAGCTCCAGCACCTCGTCCGGCTCACCAACGAGGCGTGAACGCAGGGCGCGCGGACCGGGACCTTCGACGCGGCGCGCGGCGGCAGGCTGAAAAACCGGATGCGGCACGGCGATGGGACGTGAAGGCACACGGCCGGCAGGGAACGACTTCCTGGAACGGATCGTGGCGCACGTGCGCGCCCACACCGATTCCCGCCGGAAGGGGCGCCCGGCGGAGTCGCTGAAGGACCGCCCGCTCTATCATCGCCAGCGCCGGGGGTTCGCGCGGTCGCTGTCGCGGCCCGGACGCCGCGTCATCGCCGAGGTGAAACGCGCGTCGCCCTCCCAGGGCGTGATCCGTCAGGACTTCGACCCCGTCGCCATCGCGTCGCGTTATCAGGCCAACGGCGCCGCCGCCCTTTCGGTGGTCACCGAGGAGCGCTTCTTCAACGGTTCCCTCCGCTATCTCTCCGACATCGCCGCGACGGTGTCGCTGCCGCTGCTCCGAAAGGACTTCGTGCTGGACCCCTATCACCTGGTGGAGGCGCGCAGTTTCGGCGCCGACGCCGTGCTCCTGATCGCCGCGATCCTGGACGAGGCCGACCTGGAGTCGCTCCACGCCGAGGCCCGGTCCCTCTCCCTGGACGTGCTGGTGGAGGTGCACTCGGAAGGCGAGCTGGAGACGGCCCTGGACATCGGCGCGTCCATGATCGGCATCAACAACCGGAACCTGCACACCTTCGAGGTGGACCTGGGAGTGGCCGAAGCCCTGCTGCCGCGGATCCCCGCCCACGTGCTGGCCGTGTGCGAGAGCGGCATCAAGGAGGTGGAGCACGTCGAGCGGCTCGAGGCCTCGGGCGGACGGGTCTTTCTGGTGGGCGAGGCGCTGATGCGCGCCGGAGACCCCGGCGCCAGACTTGCCGAGTTGCTGGGGGCGGACGCCGCGGCCGAACGCAATGGTCAAGGTTAAGATCTGCGGCGTCACCAACGCCGGCGACGCGTTCAGGGCGGTGGAGTACGGCGCCGACGCGCTGGGGTTCAACTTCTATCCGCCGAGCCCGAGGTACATCCCGCCCGAAGAGGCGGCCAGCATCCTGCGCGAGTTGCCCGCCGGGGTCTGCGCCGCCGGCCTGTTCGTCAACGAGTCGCGGCGCCACGTGAACTCCGTGCTCCGGGCGTGCCGGTCGCAGGGAGGCTCCGGGCTCACCGCGGTGCAGTTCCACGGCGACGAGGAGCCGGACTATTGCGCCCGCTGGCCGCTCAAGGTGATCAAGGCGTTCCGCGTCCGGGACGAGGAGACCCTCCAGGGAATCGGGGAGTACCCCGCGGACTACTATCTCCTGGACTCCTGGAGCCCGGGGTTCGGCGGCTCGGGGTCGGCCTTCACCTGGACGTGGCTGCGGGAGCCGATGGCGCGTCCCGTGGTCCTGGCCGGCGGTCTCGACGTCGACAACGTCGGCGAGGCGGTGCGCGTGGTGAAACCCTTCGGCGTGGATGTGTGCTCCGGCGTCGAGGCCGTGCCGGGCCGCAAGGACCACCAGCGCATGAAGGACTTCATCGCCGCGGCCAAGGCGCCGTGAACGACTACCGGAACAGCCTCGATTTCCTCTACAACCTGCGCGGCGCCGAGATCGACCTGCGGCTCGAGCGCGTGGCGCAGGCGCTGGCGCTGTTCGGCGACCCGCAGGACTCGTTCCGGGTGGTCCACGTCGCCGGCACCAACGGCAAGGGCTCCACGGCCGCCATGATCCACTCGGTGCTGCACGCGGAGGGCTATCGGGCCGGACTCTACACCTCGCCGCACCTGACCGATTTCACCGAGAGAATCCGCGTCGGCAAGCGGTCCGTCTCACGGGCCGCGGTCATGGCCCTGGTCCGGGAGGTGGCCGACCGGACGAACCGGGCTTCCCTGAGCCTGACGTTCTTCGAGTTCGCCACGGTCATGGCCTTCCTGCACTTCGCCCGCCAATCGGTGGAGGTCGCCGTGGTCGAGGTGGGCCTCGGCGGAAGGCTCGACGCCACCAACGTGGTGCATCCGAGCGTCAGCGTCATCACCACGATCTCCCGGGACCACGAGCGTTTCCTCGGAACCCGGCTCGAGTCCATCGCGCGCGAGAAAGGCGGCATCATCAAGCCCGGCGTCCCCGTGGTCTGCGGAGACCTGCGGCCCGCCGCCCGTCGCGTCATACACCGGATCGCGCGCTCCCGAAAGGCCCGGGTCTACCAGTGGGGCCGGGATTTCGCGGTCACCCGGCGCGGCCGGCGGTTCGCCTACCGCGGGCGGGAATGGCGGGTCGATGACCTGAAAGGCCGCCTCGCCGGGGAGTTTCAACGGCACAACGCCGCGGTCGCGCTGGCGTCGCTGGAGCTGCTGCAGGCCGAGCTGCCCGTCCGCAAGGCGTCGCTCCGGGCCGGCCTCGAGTCGGTGTCGTGGCCGGGCCGGTTCGAGGTCCTGCCGGGATCTCCCGCCATCATACTGGACGGAGCGCACAACCGCGGCGCGGTGGAGACGCTGGTCAACGAGGTCCGGGGGCTCCTCGACGGCGTCAAGGTCCGTCTGCTGTTCGGCAGCATGTCCGACAAGGACTGGCCGTCGATGCTCAGAGCCCTCTCGCGCGTGTGCAGCGAGGTGGTCCTGACCCGGACGCCGACCGAGCGGGGCGCGGATCCGCGCTCCCTGTCCGCGGCCTTGCCGCGGACGCTGCCGGCGAGGGTCGTCAACGATCCCGTCGCCGCCCTCTCCGCCCTCGCCGCGGACCGGCGGCGAAGCCACGAGCCGATCCTGGTGGCGGGCTCCCTCTATCTCGTGGGCGCGGTCCGCGCCAGCGCCCGCAAGCTGTCGGCCCGGGAGCCCGGCCGCGCATTCCCGCCATGCGTCTCCGGCGTTCACACGTCGTGACGTGGCTCCTGGCCTGCTGCTGCGGGCTGTCCTCCGTCGCCGGGGTCCGCGCCCAGCCGGAGGACGGCCGGGAGCGGATCGAGGTGTCGGCCGAAGAATCCATCGAGGTGCGCCGGGAGGGAGAGGCCGTCCGGGCCAGGGGCAACGTGGAGGTCCGGCACCGGGAATCGGTCTTCGGGGCGGACTCCGTGGAGATCGACCGGTCGAGGCGGACGCTGCGCGCCGAGGGTGCGGTCCGTCTCCGGGATCCGCGCTACCGGCTGCGGGCCTCCCGGCTCGAAGTGGACCTGGCGAACGAGACCGGCACGGTGCTGGACGGTCGCTTCACCACGTGCCTGTGCGAGGACGGCGCGGCTCCCTGGCGCATCGGCGCCCGGGAGTTCCGGCTGGACGAGGACGGCAACGCCGCGATGGACGACGTCACCTTCTACGTCTACGACGTTCCGGTGCTGTATCTGCCCCGCGCCACCTTCCCCTACGCCACGGACCGCGCCACCGGTCTGCTCTTCCCCTCGCTGGGTTGGTCCGACCGGGCCGGACTGCGCTACGGGCAGCCCTTCTTCTGGGCCCTCGACGAGAGCAACGACCTGACCCTCAACCTCGCCGTCGAGTCCAGGACGCGCGTCGGCTTCACCGGACAGGTCCGCACCGTCCTCAACGCCGGCGCCGCCGGGCGGCTGGACGTGTCGTACTTCAACGAGCGGCTGCGCGACGACAGGGCCGCGGAGGACACGGGCATCGCGGACCCGGCGATCCCCGTGGACCGCTGGAGCATCCTGCTGACCCACCGGCATCGCGCCCCGTGGACGACGTTCAGCGACGTGGCTCTCTACAGCGACAGCTTCGTGACACGGGAACTGATGGAGTTCTCCGATCTGAGCGCCGCCGACAAGCGGCTCGCGCGCACGAGCCGCTACAGCGCGTCGCGGCTCGGCTTCTACCGGCACGCCGCGGGGATGACCTTGAAAGGGGAGCTGGACTATGTGCAGGACCTGGTCCAGCCTCAACCGCGCGCGCTCCACCGCGTCCCGCACGTCGCCTTCAGCGGCGCGCGCCGCCTCGGCCGAAGCCTCGACCTGGGCTGGGACGCGACGCTGACGCGCTACGTCCGGCAGGAGTGGGCGGACGGCCTGCGGATCGACCTCCGGCCCGAGCTGACCTGGCCGGTGACCGTCGGCCGTCACTTCAGGCTCGCCACCAGCGTCGCCCTGCGCGAGACCCTGTACCGCCTCGATTCCGTCGGCGGCAGGTTCGATCCCACGGCCAACGACTTCACCGGGAAGTTCGCCCGCACCAGCTCCCGTGAGCTGGTGGAGATACGATCGAGGCTGGCCACGTCCTTGAGCCGCACCTACCAACGGAAGAACGGGGCGTGGCGCCGGGTCCGGCACGTGCTGGAGCCCGCGGTCGAGTACCTGTTCATACCCGCCACCGACCAGAGCGACGCCCCCATATGGGACAGCGTCGACCGCATCCGACGCCGCAACCTGGTCACGTTGTCGCTGACCAACCGCTTCTGGGGAATGCGCCGTCCCGTCGCCCCGCCGGACCCTCCCAGCCGTGGCGCCCCCGGCCGCGACGGTCAAGCCGGCTCGGCGGACGACTTCGCCCGCGCCCGGGTTGCGGCCAGCTTCGACATCGACCGGACGCGCGGCGGCGAGGACGGCCTGTCCGACCTGTCCGTCGGCGTGGGCGTCAACCCCGCGGACAACCTCGACGTCGCCGTCAGCCTCGGCATCGACCCCGGACCCTGGAACCTCCGTCAGGCCGCGCTGGGGTTCTCGTTGGTGGATGACGCTCCGCCGGACACGAACGTCGGCGACGGCGACTTCCGCCGTCCCAACGGCGTTTCAGTGAGCTACCGCCACGTCCGGGCGAACCCGCTTTCTCCTCTCGCCCGCCATGCCAACCTCCTTCTCCTCGCGGACTGTCCCGGAGACCCGCGGTGCCTGCAAGGCGAAGCCCTCGACGTCGTTCAGGCCGACGCCCTGTTCCGCGTCACCGATCGGCTTCTGCTCCTCTACGACGGCAGCTACGACGCCGCCTCGGGCCGCTTGACGCGCAACCAGGCAGGCGTCAAGTACCTCTCCCGGTGCAAGTGCTGGACCCTTGCCCTGTCCGTGGACAGCCGGGCCAACCCCGACCGGACCCTCCTCGCCGTCAAGTTCAAGCTCCTGGGCCTGGGCTCGTAGCAGCCTCCGCCCCCCTCTCCGGGAGTGGTGGCGGGCGGTCGGCAACCTGCCTCTACCGGAAGCCGGCATCATGCCGGGCAGCGCGGCCCGGATTTTGCATGGCAAACATACCATGGTCGTGTTGCAGCTTCTCGCATGGTTGTTGTTGGGGGCCTGTCTGGTCGAAGGTCCGGCGCAGGCTCAGGAAACGGAACCTCCTCGGGCCGCGCAAGCGGCGCCCGGCGTCGCGCCCGACCCGACCCGTCCCGACCTCGTGACCTTGAACTTCGACGGCGTCGACCTGGTGGAGGTCATCCACGTGCTGGCGCGGCACCTGCGGCTCAACTACACCATAGACCCCGACGTCGGCGGTCTGGTCACCCTGCTCAGCGGACAGCCGGTAAGGCGCGACGACCTCCTTCCCATCTTCCACGAGATACTCAGGATCCATGGCGCCGCGGCCGTCCGGCAGGGAGACTTCTACCGCATCACGGCCGTCTCCAGGGCGCCCGGGCTGGTGGGTCCGGGCCGGATCGACGACGGCGGCTTCGTCATGCAGATCCTGCCCGTCCGCCATTTCCCGGTGGCCGCCATGAAACGGCTGCTGGCCCCGTTCATGAGCGAGGGCGCGACGATGCTCGATCATGCAGGCGGCAACTATCTGGTAGTCGTCGATTTGCCGTCGAGTATCCGACGCTTGTCGGAGATAATGGCCCTGATCGACGTCGCGGACCAGGCGCCCGGACGGCGGATCTTCATCCGGCCCATAGAGAACCGCAACGCCGCCGAGCTGGCCCGGGTGCTGAACCAGGTGTACGGGTCCGGCAGATCCTCCCCGGCCGGCGCGGACGCAGAGCCGCGCGCGGGTGGACCCGCCGCCGCGGGACTTCCGCTCGGCGGAGGCGCAGGTCCCGGCGAGTTTTCCGCCAAGGGCACCGAGGTTTTTGCGAAAGCGGGAGGTCCGACCGCGGCGGCCGGGTCGGAGAAGGCCGGTCACGGCGTTCGCGTGGTGGCGGAGCCGGACACCAACTCGCTGGTGATCCTGGCGACCGCGAGGGAACACGCCGCCATCGCCGAGGCGCTCGACAGCCTGGACTTGGTGCCGCGCCAGGTGCTCATGGAAGTGCTGGTGGCCGAGGTCACGCTCACCGACGATTTCGAGTTCGGCTTGGAGTACGCGTTGTCCAGGGGCGGATTCGGCGCCCCCGCGGCCGACTCCGACTCCGCCGCGGATACGGCGCTCCAGACCCTTGGCTCGGGCTTCTCCTCCATCATCGACGCCGGCCGCGATTTTCGCGCGTTCGTCAAGGCGCTGATGCAGGACGCCCGGGTCAAGGTGCTGTCCTCCCCCCATCTCCTGGCCGTGGACAACCGCCCGGCGCGGATTCGCGTGGGCAGCGAGCAGCCGGTGGCCACCGGCGTGGTGGTGTCGCAAGAGGCCCGGGCCGCCACCACGACCATCCAGTTCAAGAACGTCGGCCGCATCCTGACCATCGTCCCCCGGGTCAACTCCGAGGGCCTCGTGAACCTGCAGGCGCGGGTGGAGGTCAGCGACGTGGGGGAAAGGGTGCTGGTCGGGGCCCAGTCCTTCGCCGCCTTCAACGTCCGGGACGCGGAGACCACCGCGGTCCTTCAGGACGGCCAGACCCTGGTCATCGGCGGCATCATCACCGACAACCTGCGCCGGACGCGGGTCGGCATCCCCCTGCTCATGGACGTGCCCGTGCTGGGTCCGCTCTTTCGCACCGATCTCGAACGGTCCGACCGGACCGAGCTGGTCATCCTGATCACCCCCCGCGTCATCCGCGACCCGCGGGACGGCGGGCGCGTGACCGAGCGGTTCCTCGACAAGGTGCGGGCCGCCAAGCGCGAGTTGGAGACCGCCCGCCCGCCGCCCTAGCTAGGAACCCGTCCGGGTAATCTAATTTCAGGGGGCGACCGCGGGTCGCCCCTACACATGCGCCAGCGATGAACCCCATGTAGGGGCGACCCGCGGTCGCCCTGGCCGGCTCAGCCCGGCTCGCTGCGTTTCTTCAGCGCGTCCCAGGCCTTCAGCCGCTCCCGGACGGTCCGCTCGTGCCCCTGGTCGCTGGGCTCGTAGTAGCGGCGGCCCTTCAGATCAGCCGGCAGGTGCTCCTGGTCGGTGACGTGGCCGGGGGAGTCGTGGGGGTAGCGGTAGTCGGCGCCGTAGCCCAGGGACTTCATGAGGCCGGTGGGGGCGTTCCTGAGGTGGAGCGGGGTGGGCAGGGCGCCGTGCTCGCGCACGTCCCGGGTGGCCTCCAGCAGGGCGCGGTAGGACGAATTGGACTTGGGCGCGGTGGCCAGGTAGACGGCGGCCTGGCTCATGGGGATCCGCCCTTCCGGCAGGCCGACGAAGTGGAACGCGTCCTTGGCGGCCACCGCCACCTGCAGCGCCTGCGGGTCGGCGTTGCCGACGTCCTCGGCCGCGAAGATGACCATGCGCCGGGCAATGAACAGCGGGTCCTCCCCGGCCTCGATCATGCGCACCATCCAGTACACCGCGGCGTCCGGGTCGCTGCCTCGCAGGCTCTTGATGAAAGCCGAGACCAGGTTGTAGTGCTCCTCGCCGGACTTGTCGTAGTGGAGCGGCGAGAGCTGCAGGGCCTGCTCGACGTGGGCCTGCTCGATACGGCCGGCCCCAGAGCCGGCGCGCGCCAGCGTGACCGCGCCCTCCAGGCCGTTGAGGGCCACCCGGGCGTCCCCTTGCGCGCGCTGCACCAGCAGCTCCCGCGCCTCCGGCGCGATGCCGAGGCCGGCGTCCCAGAGCCCCCGTCCGCGCTCGGCCACGGCCCGGTCCACCACCCGATCGAGGGTCTCTTCGGTCAGGGGATGCATCACGCAGACGCGGCAACGGGAGAGCAGCGGAGAGATCAGCTCGAAGGAGGGGTTCTCGGTGGTGGCGCCGATGAGGGTCAGCAGCCCGGCCTCGACGTGGGGCAGAAAGGTGTCCTGCTGCGACTTGTTGAAGTGGTGGATCTCGTCCACCAGGAGCACCACCGGGACCGCGCTGCGTTGCAGGCGGCGGGCGTCCGGGAGGATGTTCTTCAACTCGCGGGTGCCGGAGGTTACCGCGGAGAACTGGATGCAGTGGGCGTTGCAGGCGTCGGCCAGGAGCCGGGCGAGGGTGGTCTTGCCGCAGCCGGGCGGACCCCAGAGGATGATGGACTGGAGCCGGCCGCCGTCGGCCATGCCGCGCAGCAGCTTGCCGGGGCCGAGCAGGTGCTCCTGCCCCAGCACCTCGTCCAGGCGGGAGGGCCGCATCCGCTCCGCCAGAGGCGTGTTCTTTCCGCCCGTCGGAGAGGTGGTGGAGTCGAACAGTTCCACTTCGGCTTGCGGCGGCGAGTTTCAGGCCCGCCGGTATTCCGATCCGGCGATGGTCAGCGCGACGCGCGCGGCCTGCGGTCTTCCTCCAGCCGGGCGCGTTTGCCCGAGAGGTTTCTCAGGTAGTACAGCTTGGCTCTGCGTACCCGCCCCTGGGTGACCACCTCGACCTTCTCGATGCGCGGCGAGTGGAGCGGAAAGATGCGTTCCACGCCCACGCCGTAGGAGGTCTTGCGGACCATGAAGGTCTCGCGGCTGCCGCTCCCGGAGATGCCGATGACCACGCCCTCGAAGACCTGGATGCGCTCCTTCTCGCCTTCCACGATGCGTACATGGACACGGACCCGCTGTCCGGGCTTGAGCCGTGGCGTTTCCCGCGTCTGCTCCTGCTCGATTCGGTCAATGACGTTCATTTGACGCTCCCTTCCATCAACCGTCCCAGGATACGATCCAGCATGATGGCGGACGCAGCTCGTACGGAAAGATGATTGTAATCGTCCCTGCCCGAGATGGGTTCCAGCACCAGGTCCGAACGGGCGAAGACGGCATCCGCCAGACCCCAGCCCGTACCCAGCAGGATCATGCAGGGAACTTCGTCCCTTAATAGCATCTCCCGCATGTTTCCAAAAGTAATCCGGTAGGTTCCGTGGCCGGAGCGGGCGGAGGTCGCCACCAGCCGGGGGGAGGTTCCACACTCCCGCTGCACGTCCGCGGCCGCGTCGTCCAGGGTGTCGCACAGCCGCACCAGCGAAAGGGCTTCCCGGCGCGTGCTGTTGTAGGAGCTGCCGTAGCCCCGTTCCCAGTGGTGGATGATCCGGGCCGCCAGCTTCTGGAGGGTCTTCACCGGATTGACCACGTAGAAACCCTTGACCCCGTAGGTGCGGCAGGTGCGGGCGATGTCGTGGATGTCGAGGTTGGTGATGGACGAGGTGACGGTGTCGCCACGCCGGTCGGAGACCGGATGGTGCAGCAGCGCCACGTAGACGTCCGCCCGAGGGCCGGCGGCCGCGGCCGGCGCCCCGGCCAGCAGGTCCGGCCGCAGCCGCGCGGTCAGCTCGACGCTCATCCCGTGGCGCCAGCGGCGGACCGCCTCGTGGTCGCCCGACAGCAGCACCTCCGGGACCTTCATGCCCCGGTATTCCGCCGGCCGGGTGTACTGCGGATACTCCAGCAGGCCGTCGGCGAAAGAGTCCTCGCGGGCCGATCGCTCGTTGCCCAGGACCCCGGGCACCAGCCGCGCCACCGTGTCGATGACGGCGAGAGCCGGTATCTCGCCGCCGCTCAGCGTGTAGTCCCCCACGGACAGGACGTCGTCGGCGTAACCCACCACCCGCTCGTCGACCCCCTCGTATCGGCCGCAGACCAGCACCACCTCCCGGTGGCGCGAGGTCTCGGCGGCGATCCGCTGATCGAACACCCTGCCGCGGGGCGACAGCAGCACCACCCGCGGGTCCTTCAGCCGGCGCCGGCAGTCCTCGATGGCTTCGATGAGCGGCTCCGGCTTCAGCACCATGCCCTGGCCGCCGCCGTAGGGGTAGTCGTCGGCGGTGCGGTGCCGGTCGTGGGTGTACCGCCGCAGGTCCACCAAGTCGATGGTGAGGATATTCTTCTCCCGCGCCCGCCTGAGGATGCTGTGGGCCAGCGGCGACTCGAAGATCTCCGGGAAAAGCGTGATGACCGAGAAATGCATGGCAGCGGTTGGCGAAGGGCGCAAGCTCTTGTCCTGCGAGCTTGCGGAACCCGTCACTCGATCTCCAGAAGCCCCTCCGGCAGGTCGATGGTGACGGTCCCGTTTACGATGTCGACGTGCCGGATGAACTCCCTGACCGCGGGGATCAGGTGTTCTTTTCCGGGCGCGGCGACCACCAGCAGGTCGCCGCCCGGCCTGGGCCATATGCGCGTGACCGTGCCGATGCGCGCGCCCGCGGCGTCCACGACCTCGAAGCCCACCACCTCCTCGTGGTAGTACTCGGATGCGCTCAGCGGCGCGAGCGCGTCCCGTTGCACCGACAGGCGGCATCCCACCAAGTCCCGCGCCGCGTCCATGTCGTCGACGCCGCGGAGCTTCAGCAGGGCGAGCCCGCGGTGGGGCCGGGCCCGGTCCACCGGAAGGATCCGGCGGTTCTCGCCGCGCGCCAACTCTACCTCTTCGGCGGAGTAGAGCGTTCTGCCTTCGGGGTTGAACAGCTTCACTCGCACCCAGCCGGCGACGCCGTGCGTGGCTACGATGTCGCCCAGGGCGATCTGGTTACCGGACAAAGGGAAAGGGCGGCGGTTATTGTTCGTCGACGATCTCGAGGACGACCTTCCGGTTGGTCCTGGCGGCGGCGGCGTTCAGGATGGTTCGCAGGGATTTGGCGGTGCGGCCCTGCTTGCCGATGACCCGGCCGAGGTCCTCCTTGGCGACCTTGAGCTCCACCACCGAGGCGCCGTCGTCCTGCGTTTCCGTGACCTCGACGGCGTCGGGCCGGTTCACGATGGACTGCGCAAGGTACTGTACCAGTTCCTTCAAGAGACTGGGCTCTCTACCGCGGCTGCGGGCGCTTCCTTGGCCGCCCGCTTGATGAGATTGCGCACGGTCTGGGTCGGTTGCGCCCCCTTCTTCAGCCATCCATCGACCTTGGCCTGGTCGAGCTTCAGCGCGGCCGAGGGAGTCGTGGGGTCGTAGGTGCCCACCTGCTCGATGAACCGTCCGTCACGGGGATTGCGGGCGTCCGCCACCACGATGCGGTAGTAGGGGCGCTTCTTCGCGCCGTGCCGGCTGAGTCTGATCTTCACGCTCATACGGGGTCTTCTTTCTCCTGTTTTTCTACCGTTTTTAGTTCATTGGAAGGGCATTGACAAACGGCCCAGCATGCCGCGCCGCTTGCCGCCCGACTTCTTCATGCGCTGCATCATCTTCTTCATCTCCATGAACTGTTTCATGAGGCGGTTCACGTCGGTGACGGTGGTGCCGCTACCGTCGGCGATGCGCCGCCTGCGGCTGCCGTTCAGCAGCGCCGGGTTGCGCCGCTCCTTGAGCGTCATGGAGTTGATGATGGCCTCCACGCGCTTCATCTCCTTCTCCGCGTGGGCCATGTCCACCTGCTGGCCCAGCTTCCGTCCGCCGGGCACCATGTCCAGCAGGCCGCCGATGGAGCCCATCTTCTTGATGGCCTGCATCTGGGTCTGGAAGTCCTCCAGCGTGAACTCCCCCTTGCGCATCCGCTGTTCGAGCTTCGGCGCGGCCTTCTTGTCGACGGCCTGCTCCGCCTTCTCGATCAGCGACAGCACGTCGCCCATGCCGAGGATGCGCGACGCCATGCGGTCCGGGAAGAAGGGTTCCAGGGCGTCCGCCTTCTCGCCGACGCCGACGTAGAGCACCGGCTTGCCCACCACCGCCCGCACCGAGAGCGCCGCGCCGCCCCGGGCGTCGCCGTCCATCTTGGTCAGGACCACCCCGGCGAGGTCCAGCGCCTCGTTGAAGCCCTGGGCCTGGTTGACGGCGTCCTGCCCGATCATGGCGTCGAGGGTGAGGAGGATGTTCCGGGGCTCCAGCGCCGAGCGGATCGCCGCCAGCTCCTGCATCATCTCCTCGTCGATCTGAAGCCGCCCCGCGGTGTCCACGATCAGCACGTCGCACAGCCGCTGGTTGGCCTTGTCCAGGGCGGCGCGGCAGATCTCCACCGGAGCCGAGCTGTCGCCGGAGTCGTATACCGGCAGCCCGTTCTCCTCACACAGCGTCCGCAACTGCTCCCGTGCCGCCGGCCGGTACACGTCCGCGGACACGAGGTAGGGCGTCCGCTTCTGCTGCTTCTTCAGGTGCAGCGCCAGCTTCACCGCGGTGGTGGTCTTCCCCGATCCCTGGAGCCCCACCAGCATCAGCACCACCGGCTGCCGCCCCTTGAGGTCCAGCCCCGCGGCCTCCCCGCCCAGAATCCCGATCAGCTCCTCCCTGACGATCTTGATGAGCTGCTGGTCCGGCGTCAGGCTCTGGAGCACGTCCTGCCCCATGGACTTGGCCTGCACCGACTCCATGAAGCCCTTGACCACCTTGAAGTTGACGTCCGCCTCCAAGAGCGCCAGACGCACCTCCCGCAACGACTCCGCCACGTTGGACTCGGTGATCCTGCCCTGCCCCCGCAGCCGCTTGAAGGTCTGCTCCAGCTTGTCGGTGAGGTTCTCGAACATGGCTACCTTGACCGCTTCAATATGCCAGTTTGGTGATGCAGGTCAAATCTTCCGGCACCTGAGCTTCGTCACGGCGCGTTGCGCCACGGCCGTCCGCTCGGTCGGCCTCGTAAAGGATGTGCCCGGGCAAAGATGGCCGCCGCTTCAAATGCTTCGCGAGGGATATCGGGATTGTCCGCGGTGAGATCGTCGATGCTGTCCCCGTCCTGCAAACGTCCCAGCACCGAATAGACGGTCATCCGCGTACCGCGTATCACGGGGGTGCCGCCGAGGATTTCCGGGTCGGACACGATATGTGCGTCACGCGTCCCGGCCATTTCGTTTGCGAACCAAGACCTTTCCCATGTCTCGGCCTATTCGTATCCAGTCACTCCTCAGAGCACCGGCTACATCGGTAGACGGGCAGGTTATGCGTTTCGCTGGGTGACCAAACGAAGTGAGTTCCGCAAGTCCGGTCATCAACGAGGCACGCAAGTGTCGGGATGCCTTTCGCCGGCCGTCTTCATCTTCTGTCCGTCGACGCATTTTACTATGGCCTTTCCCTGACTGCTTCACTATGTCAGTTTCATGATCAAGGTCAAATTCCTGTCCGTCCCTGCGTCCGGCGCGTGCAGAGGAGGTCGGGAGTTCACCCCTCAATCAAAGGCGCAGAGTACTTCCCTCGTCCATTTGTCTTCGTCCTTCCCTTGAGGATGGCACGCGACGACAACGTGCGTTTGGTAACCCTCGCTACGGGCAAGGCATCCCGCTCGCTCTACATACTCTACGTAGTGGAGGGGCGATTCTTGCTCATCCAAATCGGGCAAGAACCCGTCGGCCCAGTTCAAGCCGGTTAGCAGAAGCAGGCGTCTAGGGCGGTAGGTATTCAGTTCCAGTTGGAACAGATCGCTGCACCCGGCGAATTGGCGATTGCAGAGCTGACCGCTGGGATTGCCTCCGTCCGATGGAGACACCTTGTATAGGTTCGACCACACGAGATGGCAGGGCCAATTCTCAGCGTCTTTACCCGCGATATTCAGGCCCTCAGTTACCCTCCGAATCACCCTCCAGAAGGCCGATCTCCTGGTGTTGTAGCTGGCTCCTAGGCCCCATTTCTCGCGTACCCATCCCATCGGGTGTTCGCCGCCAACGCTCTCCTGGACCGCTTGTGCGAATCTCATGCGCAAAGTGGGGTCGGTCAGTTCCTCGGGATAGACCCCGTAGGGGTAGCCGCAAACCTCCCAGCCGTTTGCGGCACGGCCAACCACCATCAGCTCCCCTCTGTACATACACCCCTGTGCAGCAAGAAATCCGGTCAATCCGACGCACGGAAGGGTCGCTGCTGTCTCGCCAATCGGGGCAAGGATGCGTTCCGCCAACAGTGATTCTTGGGACACCCTCTCGATAAGAAGGCGGCCTATCTTTGCTCGATGTTCGTCGGTAAGCGTACGTGCGGGCATTCCCACAAGCTCGCGGAGCGAAATCGGATGCGAAGGCGCAAGCTGGCTGCGGTGGTGGCGGAATTCCAGGGCAGCGTTGTAGGCGGCCGTCAACTCGTCCTCTGCGACTGCCGGGCTCTCGCCCTGGTGTTCCTTGAACCAATGCGCAACCTCGGTCCAGCGCCACAATCGGTATCGGCTGCGGGGATCGGTGACCGGTTTCGGGAATCCGCCTGGACCGCGCGCACCGCTTGCCAGAAGCCGGATGCTTTCACGGGTGCGGCCGACACGGACCGCAATATCCGCCAGCGAGGTTAGTCCAGCATCGGCGATGCGGATGACTTTAACGCCGTCGAGTTTCTCCAGGTCGTCTACGGCCGACAGGATTGCGTCATTGAGGTTCTCCGCTTCGCGGTCGAAGTCGACGTACTGAACGTCGTCGCTGCAACCAATCGCCGCGTCGTCACAACCCGCCTCGAACAACGGGTCGATCAAGGATTGGTCCTGGAGATCGGGACCGTCGACAATCAGCGTGAAGTGGAAGGTAGGCATGTCAGTGCGTTCCTCTTCCTCAGTCCCCGCGTTGAGGGCAGTGCACGATAAAGCGCCGTAATTGCCTGGCGTGATTGCCGGCGTTGCGGGGTGTTGACCAAATGGACATCCGGCATTTGGGAGAACCGGGCGCACCGCATCGCATCACGCCCCAGCGGTGACCGGACCGCGTTGGTGTCACGGTCCACCCCGCACTCTCTGCCTCGCGCAAAGCATTTTCGATCTCCTTCTTCGGATGCCTTGGGCGGGACCTGTTGACACGATACAACATTTTGGATCAGCGTCCAACGTGATCCTCGGACGACATGCTGCCCGGGATCGACTTCGACCGAAGAATCCTGACAAGAGGACGCAATTCCGGTGCCGCGCAAAAAGGGCCTGGAGCCTCTCCTCGGAGACGCCCCAGGCCCTTTGTTCCAGCCGGTATGGCAGGGCTACATCATGCCGCCCATTCCACCCATGCCGCCCATTCCACCCATGCCGCCGCCCGGAGGCATCGGGGGCATGGCGGGCTTGTCTTCGGGCTTCTCGGCCACCATGGCCTCGGTGGTGAGCAGGAGGCTGGCGATGGACGAGGCGTTCTGCAGCGCCGTCCGCACCACCTTGGTGGGGTCGATGATGCCCGCGGCCAGCAGGTCCTCGTAGGTCTCGGTGGCCGCGTTGAGGCCGACGTTGCCCTCGCTTTCCCGGACCTGCTGCAGCGCGATGGAGCCGTCGATGCCGGCGTTGGTGGCGATCCGGCGAAGGGGCTCTTCCAGGCACCGCTTGACGATGTTGACGCCCACCTGCTCCTCGTCGTCCACCTTGAGGTTCTCCAGCGCGGGAACCGACCGCAGCAGCGCCACGCCGCCGCCCGGCACGATGCCTTCCTCGACCGCGGCTCGGGTCGCGTGCAGGGCGTCTTCCACCCGCGCCTTCTTCTCCTTCATCTCCACCTCGGTGGCCGCGCCGACGTTGATGACGGCGACGCCGCCCACCAGCTTGGCCAGGCGCTCCTGGAGCTTCTCCCGGTCGTAGTCCGACGTGGTCTCCTCGATCTGCGCGCGGATCTGCTTGATGCGGCCCTCGATGTCGGCCTTGGAGCCGGCGCCGTCCACGATGGTGGAGTTCTCCTTGTCCACCACCACCCGCTTGGCCTGGCCGAGGTCCTGCAGCGACACGTTCTCGAGCTTGATGCCCAGCTCCTCGGCGATGAGCTTGCCGCCGGTCAGGATGGCGATGTCCTCCAGCATGGCCTTGCGGCGGTCACCGAAGCCCGGCGCCTTCACCGCCACGCAGTGCAGCGTGCCGCGGATCTTGTTGACCACCAGGGTGGCCAGCGCCTCGCCCTCGACGTCCTCCGCCAGGATGACGAAAGGCTTGCCGGTCTTGGCGATCTGCTCCAGCACCGGCAGCAGGTCCTTCATGTTGGAGAGCTTCTTCTCGTGGATGAGCAGGTAGCAGTCGTCCAGCACGCACTCCATGCGCTCGGGGTCGGTGACGAAGTAGGGGGACAGGTAGCCGCGGTCGAACTGCATGCCCTCGACCACCTCCAGGGAGGTCTCCAGGCCCTTGGCCTCCTCCACCGTGATGACGCCTTCCTTGCCCACCTTGTTCATGGCCTCGGCGATGACCTCGCCGATGGTCTCGTCGTTGTTGGCCGCGATGGTGCCGACCTGGGCGATCTCCTTGGGGTCCTTGGTGTCCTTGGACAGGCCCTTGAGGGACTCGGTGACCGCCTCCACGGCCCGCTCGATGCCGCGCTTCAGCGACATGGGGTCGTGTCCGGCCACCACCATCTTCAGCCCCTCGGCGAAGATCTGGCGCGCCAGCACGGTGGCCGTGGTGGTGCCGTCGCCGGCCACGTCGGACGTCTTGCTGGCGACCTCCTTCACCATCTGGGCGCCCATGTTCTCGAACTTGTCCTCCAACTCCACTTCCTTGGCGACGGTGACGCCGTCCTTGGTGACGTTGGGGGCGCCGAAAGACTTGTCGATGACGACGTTCCGGCCTTTGGGTCCGAGGGTCACGGTCACCGCGTCAGCCAGAATGTTGACGCCGCGGACGATGGACTCCCGAGCATCCTGCTCGAACTTGACGATTTTCGCTGCCATTGGTTCCTCCTTGAGAAGCGTGGGGGGTTATTTCTCGACGATGCCGAGGATGTCGTCCTCGCGCATGATGATGTGCTCTTCGCCGTCCAGGGTGATCTCCGAGCCGGCGTACTTGCCGAACAGCACCCGGTCGTTGACCTTGACGTCCAGCGGGGTGACCTTGCCGTCCTCGTCGGCCTTGCCCTTGCCCACGGCGACGACCTCGCCCTCCTGGGGCTTTTCCTTGGCCGTATCGGGGATGATGATCCCGCCCGCGGTCTTCTCCTCTTCCTCGATCCGCTTGACGATGACCCGGTCCTGTAAGGGCCTGATGTTCATGTTGTCTCCTCCTTTTCCAGTTCGTCGTAACGTATTTCGATGGACCGATAGACGCTCACGATGAGGTGTGGCGGTAATGTAAGCACGGTCTCCGCGCTGTCAAGGGGTGTGGACAACTTTTGTCGGAAATCCGTCGCCGTCCGGGTACGGAGAGGGGAACGGCGTCCGCCCGGCGTTTGCCGTGCCACGGAAATCTTGACAAAATAGCCTGTAACACCCTGTAAAGACGTGACGAACCTCCTCAAACCGCCGCCCTTGAGGCCCGGAGACACCATCGGGGTCATCGCCCCGGCCGGAGCCGTGTACGAGGACCTCCTGGCCAAGGGCGTCCGCGCACTGGAGTCGCGCGGGTTCCGCGTGCTGCTGGCCGAGGGCATCCTCGAGCGCAAGGGCTACCTGGCCGGGAGCGAGCAGCAGCGCGCGGAAACGCTGGAGCGCTTCTTCCTGCGGGACGACATCGCCGCGATTTTCTGCGCCCGCGGCGGTTTCGGCTCGATACAGCTCCTGCCCGCTCTCGACCCTGCGCTCATCCGCACCCATCCCAAGATCTTCGTCGGCTTCAGCGACGTCACCGCCCTGCTCAACTGGATGTCGCAGAGCTGCGGGATCGTGGCCTTCCACGGGCCCATGGTCGCCGTCGAGTTCGCCGGCGAGCTTGAAGGCGGCATCGGCAGCGGCTTCTGGGACGCGCTCACGGGGAAGCGCCGGCTGTGGCAGATCAAGGGGACCGGCGTGCTCCGTAGCGGCAACGGTCCCGTGCGCGGACCGTTGGCGGGAGGGTGCCTCTCGGTGCTGGTGACCACTCTCGGCACCCCTTACGAGATCGACACCACGGGAAGGATCGTTTTCCTGGAGGATGTGGGCGAGCGGCCCTACCGCATCGAACGGATGCTGACCCACCTGCGCATGGCGGGGAAGCTCGACGGCGTCGCCGGCGTGGTGACCGGGGCCTTCAACGGCTGCGAGACCGGGGCGGAGAGGGACGTCGCGGAGGTGCTCGCCGACGTGTTCCGCCACGCCTCCTACCCGGTGGTGACGGGTCTGCCCTGCGGCCACATGACCCCGAACACCCTGCTTCCCATCGGCCTCGCCGCCGAGCTGGACGGCCGCAACGGCGTGCTGATGCTGGCGGAGCCGGCCACCCGTGCGGCGTGCTGATGCCGCCGGAACCCGCGCCCCCTGCGGCATGGCTAACGCCGGTGGAGCCGGAGTTACGGGCGGTACGTCTGATGTCGCTGGAACCGGCGACGCGGGCGGCACGCTGATGTGGCGCGTCCTGGACGAGACCTGCCGTCGCGGCGTGTCCGAGGGCGTCTCCCCGGGCGCCGTGGTGCTGGTGGGCCGCGGCCGGGAAGTCCTTTTCCATCGCTCCTACGGCAGTCGCGCGCTGGTACCCGAGCGACTCCCCATGACGCCCGATACCGTGTTCGACCTCAGCTCGCTCACCAAGCCCGTGGCCACCGCCACCGCCATGATGCTGCTGGTCCGTGACGGACGCGTGCGCCGGGACGACCCGGTGAGCACGGCTGTCCCCGAGTTCATCGCGGGCGCCAAGTCCTGGGTCACGTTCCGCCAGCTCCTGAACCACACCTCCGGCCTCCCGGCCTGGAAGCCCTACTACGAATCCGTCATTCCCAGGGGAACGGAGCGCCAAGGCCCGCCCCCGTCATTCCGGCGAAAGCCGGAATCCAGAGGAGAGGCGGGCGTGGTGGCCACACCTCCCAGGAAAATGGCCGACGCACGCGCGGAAGCCGCGGCCTTCCGGCGACATTGCCTCGACCGGCTCCACGGCGAAGAACTGCTGGCGCAGCCGGGCGAGAAGCATCTCTACAGCGACCTCGGCTTCATCCTCCTGGGCGAAGCCGTCGAGAGGCTGAGCGGGAAGCCGCTGGACCGGTTCTGCCGCGACGAGATATTCGCCCCCATGGGCCTGACCTCGACGTTCTTCGTGGACTTGAGCGCGACCGCCCCCGAGCCCCGGCCGGGCGCCGGCCGAGCCGTCGCCGCCACCGAGGACTGTCCCCGGCGCGGCAAGATCCTCTGTGGCGAGGTCCACGACGACAACGCCTACGCTATAGGTGGCGTCGCCGGGCACGCCGGCCTGTTCTCGTCCGCGCCGGACATCCACCGCTTTCTCTGTTTCCTCGCACGGTGCCGTGAAGACGCGGAGCCGGATTATCTCCCCGGCGCCGTCGTGCGCGAGTTCCTGGAGGCGGAACGGACTCTCCCCGGACAGACCCACGTGCTCGGCTGGGATACGCCGTCACCCCAGGGTTCCTCCAGCGGACGCCACTTCTCCTCCCGCACCGTGGGCCACCTGGGCTTCACCGGCACCTCCGTCTGGTGGGACCTGGAGCGGGCCGTGCACGTCGTGCTGCTGACCAACCGGGTGCACCCGTCGCGGGACAACGACGCCATCCGGCAGTTCCGCCCGCTCGTGCACGACGCGGCCATGGAGGCGCTGGGTTCATGATTCCAGAGCCAGCCCCTGGAGCACACGTTTCATGAGACCCGACCTGAGTCCCGGGGCGCACGTCCACTTCGTCGCCGTCTGCGGCGTGGGCACGGGTTCCCTGGCCGGCCTGCTCAAGCAGCGAGGCTACCGCATCACCGGCTCGGACGAGAACGTCTACCCGCCCATGAGCACCTTCCTGGAGAGCATCGGCATCGACATCCTGCCCGGTTTCAGCGAGGCGCACGTGAGCGACCGCCCGGACCTCGTGGTCATCGGCAACGCCGTGTCCCGGGGCAACCCCGAGGCAGAAGCCGTGCTGCGACGCGGCCTTCCCTACGTCTCGTTGCCCCAGGCCTTGGGCCGTTTCCTCATCGACGGCAAGCGCTCGGTGGTGGTGGCCGGAACCCACGGCAAGACCACCACCACCTCACTGATGTCCTGGGTGCTGGTGGCCGCGGGGCTCGACCCGAGCTTCTTCATCGGCGGCATCCCGGTGAACTTCGGCAGCGGGTTCCACTCGGGCGCGGGCTCCTGGGTGGTCATGGAGGGCGACGAATACGACAGCGCCTTCTTCGACAAGGGGCCGAAGTTCCTCCACTACCGGCCGGAGCAGGTCATCCTCACCAGCCTGGAATTCGACCACGCGGACATCTACCGGGATCTGGAGCACGTGAAGGAGGCGTTCCGGCGTTTGGTGGAGATCATCCCGCCCGGCGGCAGCCTGTTGGTGTGCGACGAGGCTGCCAACGCCATGGATATCCTGGGCGCGGCGGCCTGTCCGGTGCTGTCCTACGGCGCGGGCGACTCGGCCGACTGGCAGGCCCGCGATATCCGCGCCGGGGATGGCCGGATCACCTTCACTCCCTGTTTCAGGGGCGCCGTCGAGGACCCGGTGGAACTCCCGTTGATCGGCCGCCACAACGCCGGCAACGCGCTGGCGGTCTACGCCACCGCGCGGGAGATCGGGCTGAGCCCTTCGGTGATCCGCTCGGCCCTGGCGACCTTCCGCGGGGTGCGCCGGAGGCAGGAAGTCGTTGGCGAGGCCGCGGGCGTGCTGGTCATCGACGACTTCGCCCACCACCCTACCGCGGTGGCCGATACCATGGCGGCCGTGCGGGAGGCTTGGCCGGGTCGCCGGCTGTGGGCGGTCTTCGAGCCCCGCAGCCAGACCAGCCGGAGGCGGATTTTCCTCACGGAGTTCACCGAGGCGTTAGCCCGGGCGGACCGCATCGTCCTCCCCGACCTGTACCATGCGGAAAAGATCCCCGAGGCGGAACGCCTCTCCCCAGCGGATCTCGTAGACTCCATCAACCGCCGCCGCGGGGACCGGGCGGCCTCCTACCTGCCCGGCGTCGACGACATCGCGCGGGTCGTAGTCGGGGATGCGGTGGAGGGAGACATCGTCCTGGTGATGTCCAACGGCAGCTTCGGTGACCTGCCGCACAAGATCGTGGCCGGCCTCCGGCAGCGGGAATCTTGACTTGCCTGGAGCCGTTGACTAGACTTCAGACCGTGGAGAGTCACGGGCACATGCTTCGCCTGACCGATGCCGCGGTCGCGCACGTCAAGAAGATCCGCGAGCGGGAAAGGCTCGCCGACCGCGGGCTGCGGGTATCGGTGATGCCCGGCGGATGCTCCGGCTATTCCTACAAGCTGGATTTCGACGACGGCCCCGGGCCGGAGGACGTGGTGATCGAGATGGGAGGCCTGGAGGTCTACGTCGAGAAACCCATCCTGCAGCAGCTCGAAGGGACGGTCATCGACTACGTGAGCGAGTTGCAAGGCGCCAGCTTCCGCTTTTCCAACCCCAACGCCACCGGCACCTGCGGCTGCGGCACCTCTTTTTCTGCGTAACGCCCGCCGCATCCCCCATAGCCGAGCCGACGTTTCTCCGAGGTCGTTACCTTGAAAGCGGTCCAGATTTACGAGTACGGCGGGGCCGACAAGCTCCGCTACGAGGAAGCTCCCGACCCGGTCCTGCGGTCGCCGGGAGACGTGATCGTGCGCCTGCGCGCGGCGTCCCTGAACCACATCGACCTGTGGAACCGCAAGGGTTTGACCGGCATGAAGGTGGAGTTCCCACACATCCTCGGCGCCGACGGCGCCGGCGTGGTGGAGGAGGTGGGGAGCGAGGTGACCCACTGCAAGCAGGGTGACGAAGTCTGCCTGTATCCGCCGGTGGGCTGCGGCGCCTGCGAGTTCTGCCGCACCAGCCGCGACTACATGTGCGTCCGCCTGCGCGTCCTCGGCGAGGGAATGAACGGATCCTACGCCGAGTACGTGGCGATCCCCGCGGCCAACTGCTTTCCCATCCCGGAGGGCTACGGGTTCGAGGAGGCCGCAGCCTTTCCGCTGGTGTTCATCACGGTCTGGCGCATGCTGGTGACCAACGCCCGGCTCGCCCCCGGCGAGAAGGTGCTCATCCTGGGCATCGGCGGCGGCGTGGCCATGGCGGCGCTCCAGATCGCCAAGGCCATGAACGCCTGGGTGGCGGTGACGTCGAGCAGCGATGAGAAGCTCGACCGGGCCCGCGAGATGGGCGCCGACTACGGGTTGAACTACCGGGAGTGCGACTTCACCCGTGAGATCCGCAACCTCACCGGCAAGCGGGGCGTGGACGTGGTGGTGGACTGCGTGGGCGGCGAGAGCTGGGCCAAGAGCCTCGCGGCGCTCGTCAAGGGTGGGCGGCTGGTGACCTGCGGCGCCACCACCGGCGCCACGCCGCCGACGGACATCCGCCGGATCTTCTGGAACCACCTCAGCATCTTCGGCTCCACCCTGGGCAGCCGCGAAGAGTTCGAGCAGGTGCTGCGGTTCGTCGAGGCGGCAAGGGTCAAACCGGTGATCGACCGGACCTTCCCGCTGGCGGAAGCCGCCGCGGCCCAGACCAGGCTGGAGACCGGCCAACAGTTCGGCAAGATCGTCCTGCTGCCGGGGTAGCGTCGTGTCCCGGATCGTTTTTTACCAGGCTGCGCAGGATTTGCCGTTGCCGGCAAGACGCGATGACCGGTAGGGGCGACCGGCGGTCGCCCTCCGTGGCGGGCGCCACGCGAGGTAGAGCAGCGCGGCATGCGCATCATCGGGGGCACAGCGCGGGGAAGAAGGATCAAGGCGCCCAAGGGAAGCTCCATCCGTCCCACCGCCGACCGGGTGAGGGAGGCGCTGTTCAACATCCTCCCGCGAGACCTTTCCGGGCAGCGCGTGCTGGACCTCTTCGCGGGGAGCGGTAGCCTGTCCCTGGAGGCATTGAGCCGGGGAGCGGCGTCGGCGCTGCTGGTGGACGAGTCGGAGGAGGCGGCGGGCCTGATCCGCGGGAACCTCGAAACGCTCGGGTTCTCGGACCAGGCGCGGGTCTGGGTGACGCCGGTGGGCAGGGCCTTGAGCCGGCTGGCGGACGAGGGCGCGGCGTACGACACCATTCTTCTCGATCCGCCGTACGACGGCGGCTGGGTGGAGAAGGCGTTGGCGATGATCTCACAGGGCCGGACGCTCCAGGCCGGAGGCGTCACGGTGGCGGAGCACAGCGTGAGGGAAAGAGTCGGGGAGCGGTACGGCGCCCTGGTGCGCCGCGACCGGCGGCGCTACGGCGACACGGTGCTGTCCTTCTTCGGACTCGACAACCAAGGTTAGGTTCTACATGGCGGAAATCAGCGTAGCGGTCTATCCGGGATCGTTCGATCCCATCACCAACGGGCACATCGACCTGGTGCGGCGAACGCTCCGAATCTTCGACCAAGTGATCATCGCCATCGCGCGCAACCAGGACAAGGGGCGTACCCTCTTTTCGGTGGAAGAGCGCATGGCCACGGTGCGGAAGGTCTTCGAGTCCGAGCAGCGCGTGCGCGTGGACAGCTTCGAGGGCCTGCTGGTGGACTATGCCGAGGCCGTGTCGGCCAAGGTTGTCATTCGCGGGCTCCGCGCGGTGTCGGACTTCGAGTACGAGTTTCAGATGGCGACCATGAACCGCCGGCTCAAGCCGAATATCGAGACCTTCTTCATGATGACGAGCGAGTCGTCCTTCTACATCAGCTCGCGGCTGGTCAAGGAGGTCGCCGGACTGGGCGGCGACGTGGCCGCGTTCGTCCCGGAGGTGGTGCTCGATCAGCTTCTGGAGAAGTTCCCCCGGCCGTAAAACGGCCCGATTCCCGCTTCGGTTGACACCGCCACACCGACGGGCTACAACCATCCTGCGGGGTGGAGCAGCCCGGTAGCTCGCAAGGCTCATAACCTTGAGGTCGGTGGTTCAAATCCACCCCCCGCAACCACCACGCCTCCCGTCACTCTGCTCCATGCCATGAAAGTACACGAACGCGTCCTCACGCCCGAAAGAGACGGCATCTACGGCTATCTGGCCGCGCCGGAACGAGACACGCCGGGTCCGGCCCTGCTCATGACGCACCAGAACACCGGGCTCACCGACTATCTCAAGATCGAGGCGCTGAAGTTCGCCCATCTCGGCTACACCGTGGTGGTGCCCGAACTGTACTCGCTGCTCGGTTATCCCGACGTGACCCATATTCACACCGGCCGGCAGATCCAGGCGCGCACGAAGGATGCGGATTTCGTCCGGGTCATCCGCCAGGGGTGGGACTATCTCACGTCCCGGAACGACGTGGACGCCGGCCGCGTGGCCGTGTCCGGATACTGCATGGGCGGGCGCATCGCCATCCATTTCGTCGCCGCCACTCCCGAGGTCCGGGCCTTCGTCGGCTACTACCCCACGGTGCGGGAGGAGCCGACTACCGAGTTCCGCCCGGTCCACCCCTACGACGCCGCCCGCAAGATCCGGTGTCCGTCCATCATCCTGTACGGCGTCGACGACCGCATCTCCACCGTGCCGATCCAGCAGAAGGTGTGGGAGAGCTTCCTCGCCAACGGCCAGCCGCTGGAGTGGCACTTCTTCCCCTTCGGCGGCCACGGCTTCGTGGACCCCGGCACCGAGGGTTACCATCCTCACACCGCCAAGCTCGCCTTTCCCCTGGTGGTGGACTTCATGGACCGGGAACTGGACAACGAACGCGACGGCCTGACGTTCTCCGAAAACTGAACCTCCGGCCCCCGCTTCCGAACAGGAGTCCGAGCCCGTCATCGGCGCGAAAGTAGCGGTACGCCCGAAGCCGTCATTCCGGCGAAAGCCGGAATCCAGGCGGGGCGGGGCCGGCGTCTTCAGAGCTTGGCGAGGCGTTCGCGGCGCACCCGCTCGGCCTTGGAGAGACGCCGCGGGTTACCTTTCTTCCGTCCGTCGACGTTGCGTGGGGGGGCTTCGTATTCCTCGTCATCCTCCACGGCATCGAGGGCCGCCGGATCCGCCCTCATCTTCGCAAGAAACTCGCCAACGTACGCGGCCACGGCACCGCTGCTCTCCACGCTCTTGCGCAGGTCCCGGTCGGAGGTCACCACGATGCACGTGGCGCCCAACTCGCGGGCCAGGCGTTCGATGACCGCATCGGCCTTCTCCCCGTAGCGAGAGAACACCACGGTCACCTCCCCGACCTGCTGGCGCGTCTCCTCGGTTCGGCCGGCGCGCCAACCGTCGAAGACGGTGGTCAGAGAATGGCCGGTGCGCGCTTGGTAACGCGCCGCCTCCTTCACGAGATCGGCCCGCTTCTGCTCCAGGTCGCCGCGCAGACCCTGTTGACTGCCGATGACGTTGTAGCCGTCGACCACGATATGGAAGGGCATCGGTGGATTCTCCGTCGGAGTTTGGACGAGGAGTGTCAAAATATACCTGTTTCCGTAGATCGGCGCGAACATGAGGCCAGGGTTTCACCAGGACGCGCGAAATGTTGTAAGCTCGCCTTCATCCGACACAGTCCCGGCTTCGGGCCGGCGCGGGGAACCGCACGAGGCTCGAACCACCAACCCATCAAGTAGAAAGCGAGTCGCGAGTCATGTTCAACAAGGCCAGACGCATCCAGGAGTTGCCGCCGTACCTGTTCGCCGAGATCGACCGGAAGAAGCGCGCCGCCTTGGCCAAGGGAGTGGACCTGATCGACCTGGGCATCGGGGACCCCGACCTCCCCACGCCCGGGAGGATCGTCCAGAGGCTTACCGAGGCCGTGACGAAGCCCGCCAACCACCGCTATCCCAGCAGCGCGGGAATGATGGAGTTCCGCCAGGCGGTAGCCGACTGGTACGGGCGGCGCTTCGGCGTGACCCTCGACGCCGCAACCGAGGTGGTTTCGCTCATCGGCTCCAAGGAAGGCGTGGCCAACATGGCGGTGGCCTACGTGGACCCCGGCGACGTGGTGCTGGTGCCCACGCCCGCCTATCCGGTGTACGAGATCGGCACGAACTTCAACGGCGGCGAGGTGTTCTTCCTGCCGCTCCGGCGCGAGAACGGGTTCCTGCCCGACCTGTCGAGCATCCCTGCGGACGTGCTCGAGCGGGCGAAGATGCTCTGGATCAACTATCCCAACAACCCCACCGGCGCGGTGGCGGAGGAGAGCTTCCTCAAGGAAGCAGTGGACTTCGCACACCGGCACAAGATCGTCCTGTGCCACGACGCGGCCTACACGGAGCTGGGCTTCGACGGCTATCGCGCGCCGAGCATCCTGCAGGTGGACGGAGCGAAGGAAGTCGCCATCGAGTTCCACTCGCTGTCCAAGACCTTCAACATGACCGGCTGGCGCATCGCCATGGCGGTAGGCTGCCCGGAACTGGTGGGGACGCTGGCGCAGGTGAAGGGAAACGTGGACTCGGGGGTCTTCCAGCCCGTGCAGGAGGCGGCCATCCTCGCCCTGGAGCACGCCGAGGAGTTCCTGGAGCCCATCCGCGAAGTGTACCAGGAGCGGCGGGACACCGTGATGGACGGCCTCCACCGGGCCGGCTTCGAGCTTCCCGCGCCCCGGGCCACCTTCTACGTCTGGCTGCCCGTGCCCGGCGGATGGACCTCCGCGGACTTCACAGCCCGGCTCCTGGACGAGGCCGGCATCGTCACCACCCCCGGCAACGGTTTCGGCGAGCCCGGCGAGGGCTTCATCCGCATGACCCTGTGCTCTCCGGCCGAGCGGCTGAAAGAAGCCGTGGAGCGGCTCCAGCAACTCAGCCTTTAGCAGGACCGTGGACCGCCGCGCCTACATCGGGGTGGGCTCGAACCAGGGAAGCAAGCAGGAGAACTGCCGCCGAGCGGTCAGCGGGATCGGACGGTTCCCGGACACCCGGGTGCGCCAGGTCTCGTCCTGGTTCGCCACCGAGCCGTGGGGCGTCGCCAGCACCGAGTGGTACGTCAACGGGGTCGTGGCCGTCGATACGGGCCTGGCCCCGGAGACCCTCCTGCGGCACTGCCAGTCCCTCGAAAGGGAGCTGGGCCGCCGGCCCGGCCCGCAACGCTGGGCCGACCGGATCATCGATCTGGACATCCTCCTGTTCGATGATATGGTGTTGGAAGGACCCGGGTTGATTGTTCCGCACCCGGAGCTTCACCGCCGCCGGTTCGTGCTGGCGCCGCTGTGCGAGATCGCGCCGGACCTCAGGCACCCGCGTCTGAGCGTCGATATACGGAACCTGCTGGCCCGGGTCGAGGACGACGGACAGGTCCGGGAGATGGCCTCTCCGTGAGCCGCACGAACCGCGAGCGTCATTGACGGTGCCGCTGCCATGTTCCTCAAGTTTCTGATACTGGGCCTGCTGGCCTACCTGTTCCTGGTGCTGATCTACTCGAGCCTGAAACGCAAGGGCAAGAGCGCCTCCGACCCCTCCCAGGGCGAGTCCATGGTCCTCGACCCCCACTGCAAGAGCTACGTCCCCAAGAACGAAGCCTACCGCTCCGGCGGCCACTACTTCTGCAGCGAAGAGTGCGCCCGCGCCTACGCCGCCCAGCAGGTATAGCCCTACATACTTTACAAACTGGACATTGTAAGCTATCGTGGTCCCTATCAACCAGGAAGCGGGGACGGTATGGCCAACTCCAAGGAATCAGTGAGGGAATCGGTCGGGTTTCTCGTAGAGGGATTGGCAGGCCTGTCGAGCAGTGCCAGGGACTTTGTTCGCTATCACCCTCGCGAAGCGCGTTTGGCCGTGGCCGTCGCCCTGGAAACGGCGGCGGCGCGATGCGATGCCGACGACAGGGGCGCCGTCGTTGACGTGCCGGAAAAGCTGAAGCCGTTTGTCGTTCGTCGAAGTGGCAGCGACGCCATTCTCGGCGTTTCAGAGGCGGCAACACGGCTCAGGGTATCGCGCACCACGATCTATGACTGGGTGGAAAAGAAGACGCTACTTGCCTGGAGGTCAACCAAGCGCGGACTGAGCATTCCCGCGGCGCAGATCCTCGGTCCCGGTCGGGTCGTTTCCGGCTTGGCAGAGGTCATGGACATTATCGGAGACCCCGAACTGGCTTGGGCGTTTCTCACCCAGGAGTGGCCGTTCGAAAACACGACGGCGAAACCTCTTGCATTGCTGGACGCCGGCCGTATTGACGAGGTGCTGGATGCGGCCCCCGGATTTGGCGTCACTTTCACGTGAGCAGACCCAGCTATCCTCGGCACAGGATTCGGTCCGTAATCCTGAAGGCCGCCTTTCCTGACAGCTACCGTATCGCGCCAAGCCGCTATCGGGCATCGCCGCTTGGAACCAGCCCGGCGGACTCCCGGTTTTGTTCGCGCAACGCTGGCTACACCGTCCTTTATGGGTCGCCCGATTTTGCCACCGCCTTTATCGAAACGGTGGTAAGGGACAGGTTTACGCAACGACGGGCACGTGTCGTCAGGTTGAAGGAGATCACGGAGCGGATCTGGGTAGGCATCTCGGCGCAATCCGGAGCGGTGCTGACCTTGCTGGATCTTCGCGGAGACGGGTGCACACGGATCGGTGCCCCGACCGATGTAGTCCATGCCCGGAACCACGCAGCGGGGCGCGCTTTCGCCAAGGTCCTCTACGCGGAACACACCGATGTCGACGGCTTGCTCTATGCCTCTCGCTTGACTGGGGAGGATGTCTATGCGGTGTTCGACCGCGGGATAGCGCAGCTCACTTCCACTGAAGCGGGAGAACTGGTGGATCATCCTGAGTTGCCAGATGTTCTGGCCCGGCACGGAATCGGCATTGCCGTCTACGCGTAGCAGTCCAGGAAGTCCTTCAGCAGGGTCTTGCCGGTCTCGGTGAGGATGGATTCGGGGTGGAACTGGACGCCTTCGACGGGGTGGCGCTGGTGGCGGACGCCCATGATGACGCCGTCCCGGGTGCGGGCGCTGACGCCCAACTCATCGGGGAGGCTGTCCGGGTCGAGCACCAGGGAGTGGTAGCGCATGGCCGGGAAGGGGTTGGCCTGGGAGCGGTAGATGGTGCGGGAGTCGTGGGTGACGTCCGACATCTTGCCGTGCATGATCTCCCCGGCGCGCACCACCCGGGCGCCGTAGGCGGCGCCGATGCACTGGTGGCCCAGGCACACGCCGAGGATGGGGATGCGCGGGCCGCAGCGCCGGATCACCTCGCACGAGACGCCGGCCTCGTTGGGCGTGCACGGGCCGGGCGACACGACGATGGCGCTCGGGCGCATTTCCTCAACGGCGTCGGCGCTGATCCGGTCGTTGAGCGCCACGCGGACCTCCGCGCCCAGTTCCGCCAAGTAGTGGTAGAGGTTGTAGGTGAACGAGTCGTAGTTGTCGATGAGCAGGATCATGTTGGTGTCCGGGCGCTACCGCTCCTTGCTCCAGGATTCCGCCAGCCCGATGGCCTTGAGCATGCCCCGGGCCTTGTTGAGGGTCTCCTCGTACTCGGTGGCGGGATCGGAGTCGGCGACGATGCCGGCGCCGGCCTGGATGACCGCGGCGCCGTCGTGGACCGTGATGGTGCGGATGGCGATGCAGGTGTCCAGGTTCCCGTTGAAGCTCAAGTAGCCGACGGCGCCGGCGTAGAGCCCCCGCCTTTGCGGCTCCAGCTCGCTGATGATCTGCATGGCCCTGATCTTGGGCGCCCCGGAGACCGTGCCCGCGGGGAAGCAGGAGCCGAACAGGTCCAGCGGCGTCTTCCCCCGCGCCAGCGCCGCCTTGATGTTGGAGACGATGTGCATGACGTGGGAATAGCGCTCGATGGTCATGAGCTGGTCCACCTCCACCGTGCCCACCTCGGCCACCCGTCCCACGTCGTTGCGCCCGAGGTCCACCAGCATGATGTGCTCGGCCCGCTCCTTGGGGTCGGCCAGGAGGTCTTCCTCCAGCTCCCGTTCTTGCTGCTCGTCGCGGCCTCGGGGCCGGGTGCCGGCGATGGGCCGCAGCTCGATGTTCCGGCCGGTTAGGCGGACCAGGATCTCCGGGGAGGAGCCGATGATCTTGAGGTCGTCCAGTTCCAGGAAGAACATGTAGGGAGACGGGTTGGTGAACCGCAGGGCGCGGTAGATCTCGAACGGCTCGACCCGCGTGCGGGCCTCCAGCCGCTGGGACAGCACCACCTGGATGACGTCGCCGGCGGCGATGTATTCCTTGCCCTTGCGCACCATGGCGTGGAACTTCTGCCGCGTGACGTTGGAGGTGTAGTTGACGGTCGCGCCTGAGCCGGCCAGGCTCCGCGCCTCCAGGGTCTTGGGTGATTTCCGCAGCGATGACCGCAGTTTTTCGATGCGGGAGACGGCGTCCTCGTACAGGACCCGCGGGCGCGCGCCCTTTTCGATGGGGACGTTGTCGATGATCGTGATGGTGTGCTTGAGGTTGTCGAAGCTCACCAGGGTGCGCACCAGCAGGAAATAGATGTCGGGGAAACGGCTCGCCCGCTCGGCCGCGTTCGGAACCTCGTGCAGCATCTCCACCGCGTCGTAGGCCACGTAGCCCAGGGCGCCGCCGGTGAAGGGGAGATCCGGCAGGCCGGGGGCCGGCCGGTATCGGTCGAGGATCTCCGCCAGCGCCTGCAGCGGATCGTCGATGGTCCGCCGCTCCGTCTTCCGCCCGCGGGTGATCTCAACCTCGCGGCCCCAGGCCTTGAACACCAGCTCGGGCGCGGTGCCCAGGAAGGAGTAGCGCGCCCAGCGCTCGCTGCCTTCGACGCTCTCCAGCAGGAACGAGTGGCGGCTCTTCCTGAGGCGGTTGTAGAAGGAGACGGGAGTTTCGAGGTCCATGAGGATCTCCTCGTAGACCGGGACCACGTTCCCCTGTCTGGCGAGTTCGGTGAACTCGCGGTAGGAAGGCTGGATCATCGGCAATCCTTTCTAGCCTGAACTTCCCTGTTTACCAAGCGCGAGCTGCGGAGCCAAGTGATTGAAAAGGCAAGGGAATCACAGGCACGAGGTAGAAAGGGGGTTTATATGTAGGCATGTAAATGCGGGATGCGTGAGTCATTTGTTGTTTTATTTATTGACAAAGTTCTGATTGCAGCCTATTATAGTAGGCATGTACGTAACCGCCGTCCCCAACCGCAACTCGCCCCCGGCCATCCTGCTGCGGGAAAGCTACCGCCACAACGGCAAAGTCAAAAGCCGCACCCTCGCCAACCTCTCCAAATGGCCCCAGGCCAGGGTAGAAGCCCTGCGTCGGGTGCTCAAGGACGAGCCGCTGGCGGCCCCGGAACAAACCTTCGACATCGTCCGCTCCCTGCCCCACGGTCATGTGGCCGCTACCCTGGGCACCGTGCGCAAGCTGGAATTGGACCGCCTCATCTCACCCCAACCCTCGCCCGAACGGGACCGCGTCCTCGCCCTGGTGGTGGCCCGTGTCCTGGCCCCGGGCTCGAAGCTGGCCACCGCCCGCGGCCTGGCTCGGGAAACCGCTCGGGATTCGCTGGCCTCAACCCTCGGTCTGGACGACAGCAACGAGGATGACCTGTACGCGGCCATGGACTGGCTGTTGGAACGCCAAGGGGCCATCGAGAAGCGTCTGGCCAAGCGCCATCTTGAGGAAGGCTCCCTGGTGCTCTACGACGTGACCTCAAGCTACGTCGAGGGCCGACGCTGTCCTCTGGCCCGGCACGGCTACTCCCGCGACGGCAAACGGGGCAAGCTTCAGATCGTCTTCGGACTGTTGTGCAACCGAGAGGGCTGTCCCGTAGCGGTGGAGGTGTTCGAGGGCCACACCGCAGACCCCGCCACCCTGAGCACCCAGATCGACAAGCTGCGCCGACGCTTCGCCCTTTCCCGAGTGGTGCTGGTGGGGGACCGGGGCATGCTCACCACAGCGCGCATCCGCGAGGAAGTGCAACCCGCCGGGTTGGACTGGATCAGCGCCTTGCGCGCACCGGCCATCCGCAGGCTGGCCGAAGACGGGGCTTTGCAACCCTCGCTGTTCGACCAGCGCCACTTGGCCGAGATCACATCCCAGGACTATCCCGCAGAACGCCTGATCGTGTGCCGCAATCCCCTGCTGGCCCAAGAGCGGGCGCGCAAGCGCGAAGCCTTGCTCCAGGCCACCGAACGGGAACTCGACCGCATCGTCGCCGCCACCACCCGAGAGAAGCGCCGCTTGACCGACCCCGGCCGCATCCAGCAGCGCCTCGGCAAGGTCCTGAGCCAGCACAAGGTCGGCAAGCACTTCGAGACCGCAGTCTCGGAGGACGGCGTCTTGACCTATGAACGCCGTGCCGAAGCCATCGCTCAGGAAGCCGCCCTTGACGGCTTCTACGTCATCCGCACCAGCGTACCCACGGCGGTGTTGAATACTCAGGAGACGGTGGGCGCCTACAAGAGTCTGAGTGTGGTGGAACGAGCCTTCCGCAGCTACAAGACCGTGGACCTCAAGGTACGCCCCATCTTCCACTACGCCGCCCGCAGGGTCCGTGCACACGTCTTCCTGTGCATGCTCGCCTACTATGTCGAGTGGCACATGCGCCAACGCCTCAAGCCCCTGCTGTTCGACGACCACGATCCACAAGCCGCTGAAGCCCTGCGCCCCTCCGTGGTCGCCCCCGCTCAGGTCTCCCCCGCCGCCAAGGACAAGGCCGACCGCAAGATCACAGCCACCGGCCTGCCCGTGCACAGCTTCCGCTCCCTGCTCGACGACCTGGCCACCATCGCCATAAACAGCGTCGTCGCTCCCCAACTCGCCAACTCTCAACCCTTCGACATCATTACCCGCCCCACCCCCCTCCAGGCTCAAATCTTCCAACTCTTGGGGGTGCGCCTCGAACGTACTCAGTAACCCATACCCCCTTCGCCCCTTTCCCCTTCCAAATCAATAAGTTAGTATATCTCGTCGCTCGAAGTTCAGTCTAGCCGAAATGGACGTTTAGCGCCAATGTTCCAGCCGGACCTCCCGAATGGGATAATCTCGACCAATTGACAATCCTTTCGTTGACTGTCATGTTAAACAACAGCTCAGTCGCTGATTGTCATGAGAATGCCTGATTCCATCATCGCACGTCACCTCGATGCCCGAGAGTTGCTGAAACAGAAATCCTGTTTCCTCTTCGGCCCGCGGCAGACGGGAAAATCTACCCTGATCCGTCAGCAACTGGCGGACGTCCCCGCCTACAATCTGCTTGATCAGACGCTGTTCATACGCCTTTCCCGGAACCCGGGGCTGATCAGAGAGGCGCTCACGCCGGAAACACGGCTCGTCGTGATCGACGAGATTCAAAAGATGCCGGCACTGTTGAACGAAGTCCAGCTCATGATCGAAGAGCACGGCGTTCGCTTCTTCCTGACCGGGTCGAGTGCGCGTACGTTGCGACGCAAGGGCGTCAATCTGCTCGGCGGCCGGGCGCGTTCACGCGTGCTGCACCCGTTTGTCAGCGCCGAGCTTGGCGATCACTTCCGTTTGGATAGAGCGCTCGAATTCGGCATGCTGCCGCCGATCTATTTTTCCGACTCGCCCGCGGAGGACTTGGCCGCCTACTCGGGAGACTACCTCAAGGAGGAAGTCGCGGCAGAGGCTCTGGTCCGGAACATTGGCGCATTCAGCCGATTTCTGGAGGTGGCGGCCTTGTCACACGGGCAGATGATCAATTTCGCGCAGATCGCGAGCGACGCCCAAGTGCCCGCGTCCACGGTGCGGGAATACTACGGGATACTGACAGACACGTTCATCGCACACGAGATACCCGCGTATACCGAAACGCGCAAACGCAAGGCGGTCTCGACCTCCAAGTACTACCTGTTCGACATCGGACTGGCCCGGCATCTGCAAGGGCGCAGCGGTCTTCCCGTGGGCACGGTCGAATATGGCGAGGCATTCGAGAGCCTCGTGTTGCAGGAGATCAAGGCGTTCTGTGACTACCATCTGCTCGAACCGCCCATGTACTGGCGTTCGAAGTCTCAGTTTGAAGTGGACTTCATCGTCGGCAAACTCGCCGTTGAAGTGAAGGCGAAGAAGGCGGTGTCACGTCGCGACCTGCGAGGCTTGCTGGCGCTTCGTGAGGAGAACGCGCTTTCCGACTACGTGCTGGTATCCCTGGAACCGATGGCTCGCCGGGTGGACGGCATCGACATCCTGCCGTGGCGTCAGTTCCTTGCCCGGCTGTGGGGTGGCGAGTGGGCCACGTCCTGAAACCATGCGGGACCGGCGTGCGCTGGCTTGTCTGGTTGGGGTGCGCGCTCCTGCTCTGCGGCCTGGCCGCCTGCGACAACGCCCCGACGGTGAGCTTCGAGGGTCCCGAGGGCGTCAAGGCGCGCTTCCGGGTGGAGGTGGCCGACACCGAGGCGAAGCGGCGGTGGGGGTTGATGTACCGGAGCGAGCTGGGGGCGGACGAGGGCATGCTGTTCGTGTTCCCCGGCGAGAAGGATCAATCGTTCTGGATGAAGAACACGCCCCTGTCCCTGGACATCATCTTCATGGACTCGCGCCGGCGGGTGGTGGGGATCGTTCGCGAGACGGTGCCGTTCTCCACCCGCTCCGTGAGCGTGGGGGTTCCCAGCCGCTACGCGCTGGAGGTGCGGGCCGGCACGGCGCGCCGGAACGGCATCGCGGTGGGCGACGCGGCCCGCTTCGACCGAATCAGATCTCCCTGAAGAAGTAGGGCCGGATGGGCTGCAGGCGCTCCTCGTAGGTGTCGGGATTGAGCAGCCACAGGGTGGCCGCGATGCTGCTGAGGAGCGAGTTGCCGTCCTGGGAGGTGAAGCACATGCCCACCACTTCCCGGTCCCCCCTGAGCGCCAGGCTCTGGGTGACGATGGCGGTGTGGTTCAGGATGCGCCCGAACAGGCCGTGGTCCCGGCCGAAGGAGAACACCGACGCCGACGACTTCTTGTTGGTGACGGCGATGCGGCGGTTCGCCCGGATCCGCTGCATGAGCTGCTCCATGGCGATGGCGCGCTTGAGGATCAGGTTGAAGTGGATGGTGTGCATGTACTGGGTGTTGATCTTGAGAGCGGAGGAATAGATGTCGAGATCGAACCCCAGGGACTTGAACAGGTAGTAGGCGTCGCGTCCCTGGTGGGTGCCGAAGCGGTCGTCGTCGTGCCTTCCCACCTCGGGCGCGGGGATGAAGTCTCCCTCCTGGCTGATGTCGTTGGCCCGCCGCATGCACACGAAGCGTCCGGCCTCCAGGTTGTCTTCCTTTTCCGGTCCCAGGGCCAGGGTGTCGATGAGCACCGCCAGGTTGTGGGTGTTGCAGCTCACCACCTGGACGAAACGGTCTTCTTCCCTCTGGAGGGCGGCGTCGTTGATGCCCCGGGCATACATCCTGCCGAACCCGAATTCGCTGCCCTGGGCGATGAATCCCTTGCCGTTGGCGCCGGCGTAATGCTGGTAATACTTTTCCTTGTTCTCGTTGCCGACCGGCGTGCAGTCGATGACCACCGAGGCGCGCTCGATGGCGGCTTCCGAGTCGAAGGACGGGGTCATGCCGAGCTTGGCGAACTCGTCCCAGTGATCCTTCTCGACGCTCAGCCTGGCGCCCTTGCCCTGGAGCGCGGTGACCTTGGAGCGGTCGGTGACCCGCGGCGTCTGCTTGTTGAACGTCACCTCGTCAATGCCGAAGGCTTCCCGGAAGCTCGCCAGGATGCCGATGAGCGGCTCGCCTATGGTGCCCGTGCCGACAACGTGAACGACCTTCTTGTCCATCGATCCAACTCCTCGAAACTGCCGCCGGAGCGCGCCGCATCCTTTCATGTTTCATTCGTTGCCGGTAGACTGTTCCCTTGCCGGCGAGAAGGCGGAGCGGCGGCGCAACGGTTCTCCCCATAGCATACTAGGTAGTCTGACGTAAGGAAAGGGAAGCAGCTTGGACAAGGGATCAACGAGTCCGCCCGCGTTCTCGCCGGCGGCATTTTTCGACGAGCGGTTCGGCGTCACCGCACGGGACCTGGACCGGGTCCTCGGCCGGGCCATGGCCCGCGAGGCGGACTACGCGGACCTCTACTTCGAGTACCGCACCAACGACCAGGTCCATCTCGAAGAGGGTCTGGTCAAGCACGCGTCGGTCTCCACCGCCAACGGCGTGGGCGCGCGGGTGCTGGCCGAGGAGAAGACCGGCTACGCCTTCACCGACGACGTCACCATCAGCAACCTGGATTCGGCGGTGAGGACGGCCAACGTCATCGCCAACGACCGGGGTTCGGCGCGGCCGGCGCGGGTTCCGGCGCCCGCCGACCTCCGGCACGACCTCTACCCGGTGCCCCACTCGTTCCCGGACGTCCCCCTGGAGCGGAAGATCGGCCTGTTGCAGGACCTGGACCGGTTCGCCCGAGCCGCGGACCCCCGGGTCAAGGGAGTGTTCGCCTCCCTGCTGCTGGAGAACAAGGTCGTCCTCATCGCCTCGTCCCAGGGCTGGGTGCTGGGGGACTTCCAGCCGCTGGTGCGGTGCAACGTCCGCTGCATCGTCGAGGCCGACGGCAACCGGCAGGCCGGGTACTTCGGCTGGGGCGGGCGCCTGTCGCTGGACGAGTGCACGGACGCGGAGCGGCTGGAGGCCCATGCCCGGGAGGCGGTGCGCCGGGCGCTGGTGAACCTGGAAGCGGCGGCGGCGCCCGCCGGCCCCATGGACGTGGTGCTGGGGCCGGGCTGGCCCGGCATCCTGCTGCACGAGGCCATCGGGCACGGGCTGGAGGCCGACTTCAACCGCCGCAGGACCTCGGCCTTCTCAGGCCGCATCGGCGAGCGCGTGGCCACCGAGCTGTGCACCGTGGTGGACGACGGCACCATCCCGTCGCGGCGGGGCTCCCTCAACGTGGACGACGAGGGCACCCCGACCCAGCGCACGGTGCTGATCGAGAAGGGCGTCCTGCGGGGCTACATGCACGACCGGCTGAATGCCTCCCTCCTGGGCATGGAGCTTACCGGCAACGGCCGCCGCGAGAGCTACGCCCACGTGCCCATGCCGCGCATGACCAACACCTTCATGCTGGCCGGAGAGGAGGATCCGCAGGACATCGTCCGCTCGGTGAAGGACGGCCTCTACGCGGTCTCCTTCGGCGGCGGACAGGTGGACATCACCAGCGGCAAGTTCGTCTTCTCCGCCAACGAGGCGTACCGCATCGAGGACGGCAAGGTGACCCATCCGGTGCGGGACGCCACCCTCATCGGCAACGGGCCGGACGTGCTCACGCGGGTGAGCCGGGTGGGCGCGGACCTGGCGCTGGACGACGGCATCGGCACCTGCGGCAAGGACGGCCAGGGGGTGCCCGTGGGGGTGGGGCTGCCCACCATCCGGGTGGACCAGGTCGTGGTGGGCGGCACCAGCGTGCGCGGGCCGAGCGGGTTTCAGGGCTGAGGCGGACATGGAACGTTTGCCGGTGGATCGGGAGCTGGCCGCGGGGCTGCTGGCGCGGGCGAAGGAGCGGGGCGCCTCGCAGGGCGACGTGACCGTGGCGGAGCACGAGGGCGTCCGCGTGAGGGTGCGGCTCGGCAAGGTGGAGACCGTGAGCCAGGCCCACGAGACCCGGCTGGGGCTGCGGCTGTTCTTCGGCCCAAGCTCGGCCTCGACCTCCACGTCCGACCTGTCACGGACCTCCCTGGACCGTTTGCTGGAGGAGACCTGCGCCATGGCCCGGGCCACGGCCAGGGACGAGTTCGGCGGTCTGCCGGAACCCGGCGAGCTGGCCGCGGAGGTGCCGGACCTGGACCTGCTGGATGAAGAGGCGCGGGACCTGCCGGTGGAGCGCGGCATCGACGCCGCCCGCGAGGCCGAGGAGCACGCGCTGCAATACGACGCCCGCATCACCAACTCCGAGGGCGCGGAGTTCGGCACCGCCTTCAACCGCGTCATCCACGCCAACTCGGAGGGCTTTGCCGGCGAGTACGCCGCCTCCGCTTTCCGCCTCTCGGTGGCGCCCGTGGCCGCCTCCAACGGCTCCATGGAGCGCGACCACTGGTTCTCCGCGGCGCGCCGGCTGGACGCGCTGGATTCCCCCAAAGCGGTGGGCCGGGAGGCCGGGCGCCGCGTGGTCCGGCGGCTGGGCGCCCGCAAGGTGCGCACCCGCGAGGTGCCGGTGGTGTTCGACGCGGCCGTAGCGGGAACCCTGGTGCGGCACGTGGGCCAGGCGGTTTCCGGCTACGCCCTCTACCAGCGCGCGTCTTTCCTGTGCGACCGGCTCAGTGAGTCCGTGGCTTCCGGCCTCGTCCGCATCGTCGATGACGGCACGATCCCGCGCGCCCTGGGGTCGCGGCCGTTCGACGGCGAGGGCATCGGCGTGCGGCGCAAGGACGTGGTGGAGGCGGGCGTCCTGAGAAGCTACCTGCTGGACGCCTACAGCGCCCGGAAGCTCGGCGGCAAGTCCACCGGCAATGCCGCCCGGGGCGTGGGCCAGCCCTCCGGGGTGGCCCCCATGAACCTCTACCTGGTCTCCGGCGATCACGGCCCCGAGGACATCATCGGCTCGGTGGACGACGGCTTCTACGTCACCGAGCTGATGGGCTTCGGCTTCAACGCCGTCACAGGCAACTACTCCAGGGGCGCCGCCGGTATCTGGATCGAGAACGGCGAGCTGGCGTATCCCGTGTCCGAGCTGACCATCGCCGGAAACCTCAACGACATGCTGAACCAGGTCGAAATGCTCGGCAACGACCTCCGCCCGCAAAGCCCCGTGGCCGCCCCCACGATCAAGATCGCCCGCATGACCGTGGCCGGGGAGTAGCCCCGTGAACACCTTTGCCCCAGCCCAACCGCATGACCCGATACAGGCTCTGACGGACCGTCTGTACGTCGTCCGCGGCGCCATGCGCATGAATCCCGTACTGCGCATCAGCCGGAACATGCTGATCATCCGGCACGGCGATGAGTTGACCCTGGTGAACCCCATACGCCTCAACGCTGAGGGCGAGAAGGCGCTCGGGGACCTCGGCACGGTGAAGTGCATCTTCCGCCTCGGAGCGTTTCACGGCATCGACGACTCGTGGTACAAGCACCGCTTCGGCGCCGAGCTGTGGCGCCAGCCCGGCGGAACGGCCTATCCCGAGCCGCCTCCGGATCGGGCGTTGGAGGCGGACACCGAGTTGCCCTTCCCGGACGTGGACCTCTTCTGCTTCAACGGCATCGCGCAACCGGAAGCAGCCCTGCTCATCCACGGTCCTCCTGGCATCCTGGTGACCTGCGACGCCGTCCAGCACTACGGCGACTACTCCCACAACAACCTCATGGCTCGCTTGGCCATGCCGTTCATCGGCTTTCCCAAGACCACCGTCCTGGGCCCGTTCTGGCTCAAGATGATGGCGCCCGATAAGGGCTCCCTGCGCCGCGAGTTCGACCGTCTCCTCGAACTCGATTTCGACGCCCTCATCGCCGCCCACGGCACCTACCTCCCGTCCGGCGCCAAGGCTGGCGTACGGCGGGCCGCGGACAAGGCGTTAGGTGCCTCCAACAACCCTTGAAATGGTCTCATTTTGCGGCTGGTAACTGAAAAATGCCTGCATTTTTTCAGTTTTCGACTGCATTTTACATCATTTTGATCTACAATGGCTCAAACACTTCGGAATCGGATGGCCGGTGTTCGAGCGACTTATCAAGAGACCCCTGGAATCCCGCAAGAGTTTTTTCCTCTTTGGCCCGAGGGGCACGGGCAAGACCACGTGGTTGAAGTATCGGCTTCCCGACGCGCTTTTCGTCAACCTGCTTCAGTCCGAGTACTACAATCGCTTGTCCGCCAACCCCGGGCACCTCAGGCAGCTCATTCCCCCGGACCACGCCGGCTGGACGGTCATTGATGAGGTGCAGCGCATACCCGCGTTGCTCAACGAAGTCCATGATCTGATCGAAGCCCGCGGACTATACTTCGTCCTTACCGGGTCCAGCGCCAGGACATTGAGGCGGAAAGGCGTGAATTTGCTGGCCGGCCGCGCCTTGACCTATCGCATGCACCCGCTGACGGTCGTGGAACAGCGGGATGCCTTCAACCTGCGCGACTCCATGCAACTGGGCCATCTGCCCGCCCGATTCAGCGAAACCGATCCGGCGAAGTACCTCAAGGACTACGTGCAGACATACCTGCGAGAAGAGGTCATGCAGGAGAGCCTGACGCGCAACATCGGCCATTTCTCGCATTTTCTGGAGGTGGCGAGCTTTTCCCAGGGAGCCACCGTCAATATCAGCGCGGTTGCCCGCGAGGCGCACATCGAGCGGTCCGTTGCGGAGAACTATTTCTCCATCCTTGAAGACCTCCTGATCGCCGTGCGCCTGCCGGTTTTCTCCCGCAAGGCCAAACGGAAGCTCATCTCCCAGAAGAAGTTCTATTTCTTCGATGCGGGTGTGTTCCGGGCCATCCGGCCGACAGGCCCGCTGGACTCCGACGCCGACCTGGACGGACCCGCTCTGGAGACACTGGTGCTTCAGGAGTTGCGGGCCGTGAACGACTACCACGACTACGGCTACCAGATTTCCTTTTGGCGTACCCGAAGCGAGCTGGAAGTCGATTTCGTCCTCTACGGGCCGCGCGGCCTGCTGGCCATCGAGATCAAGCGCTCGACTCAAATCCAGCGCAAGGACACCAGGGCGCTCCGGGAATTCAAGAAAGACTACCCTCCAGCCAGGTGTTTCGTCTTCTTCGGCGGACCGAGCCCTCTCTACATGGATGAAGTCACCGTCCTGCCCATCGAACACGCGTTGAGAAATCTCCACGAGATTCTGGCCAACGGCTCCTGAGTCCTGCCGCCAAGCGAAAGACCGCTCACGGTGTGCCGTGCAGGTCCTTCATGCCGGCCCCGGATATCGTGTCAGTTTGATGATCCGATCATCGAATTGACACGATTGGACGGCCTTGGCAAAATTGATGGAATGTTGCACCGCCATTTGACCGAGGCGCTGAAGGCCGCTGCCGCGTCTTATCCCGTCGTGACGCTTACGGGTCCCCGGCAGTCCGGGAAGACGACGCTGGTTCAGGCGCTCTTTGCCGACCATCGCTACGTGTCGCTCGAAGCGCCGGACGTTCGCGCCAGGGCCATTGAAGACCCGCGCAGCTTCCTGGCCCAGAGCGACCGTCTGATCCTTGACGAGATCCAGCGCGCGCCCGAGTTGCTGTCCTACATTCAGGGGCTCGTAGACGCCGACCCCCGGCCCGGTCGTTTCATCCTCACCGGGTCCCAGAACCTGCTGCTGATGGAATCGGTGTCCCAGACACTGGCGGGGCGCACGGCGTTTCTCCGTTTGTACCCGCTATCGCTTGCCGAGTTGTCGGAGAACGACCCGGTTGACCCGCTGAATCTCGACCGCGTCGGCGTCGCTCCTACCGGAGCCGCGGGCGGTCCACCCGGCAAGGGTCTCTGGGACACGCTCGTCCAAGGCTTCTATCCGCGCATTCACGACCGCGGCATTCCCGCGAGCGAGTGGCTGGCCGACTATTTTCGCGCTTACGTGGAACGAGATGTCCGAGAGGTCATGCAGATCTCGGACGCGAGGAGCTTCGAGCGCTTCGTCCGGCTGGCTGCCGCCCACACGGCACAAGAACTCAATCTCGTTTCTCTGGCCGGTGACGTCGGCATCACGCAGCAGACGGCCAGACGCTGGCTTACGGCCCTGGAGATCGGATATCTGGCCATCACGTTGCCGCCTAATCACGCGAACTACAGCAAGCGCCTGCGCAAGCGCCCGCGGCTTCACTTCCTCGACACCGGGCTCGTCTGCTACCTGCTCGACATCCGCGACGCCGCTACGCTGGAGCGCCACCCGCTACGCGGAGCCGTGTTCGAATCGTTCGTGGTCTCGGAACTGGTCAAGAGCTTCGCCGCCATGCGCCGCGACCCACCCCTCTACTTCTGGAGAGACGCCACAGGGCACGAGATCGACATCCTGATCGACGCCGGCGGACGGCTCGTCCCGATGGAGGTCAAGTCGGGCCGGACGATTGCGGCCGACGCCGTCGACACCCTCGCTTGGTGGACCTCGATCCCCTCCAATCCGAACCGGGGAGGCGTCCTGGTCCACGGCGGAGAAGAGAGCTTCGACTTCAAGGGGTTCCGGGTGCTGCCGTGGTTCCTCAAGTGACGGCGCTGCCTGCGATTCCACCCTCCCAAGGATTCGGGTGCCGGTCACCGGCGGTAACAGCGGGGACGGGTCAGGTGATGTATCCCCATTTGCGAAAGGTGGAGTGAAGCGTCGGGTCGTCTCGAAAGGCTTGGTAGTAGATGTACTCCGGTGCCAAATCTGCCCCATTGGGCCACACGATGGTCTGAAGTTCTTCGTCCACTCGAAATTTTCTGAACATCTTTGGATCCTTCAACAACTCGAACACCGGTCCATTCAGCGCTTCCGAAAGATCTGCCACGCCGTCGCGGCCGTCATCGAAGCACACCTTTACACGAAAACCGTCCAGCGGCGTCGCCTTTGTAATGTGAAGAAACATCGAGTTACTCCAGCGGATCGATGGGATTGGGAGCTTCTTTTCTACGACACCTTTCCCAGTTATCCAAGAGGTCGTCTTTGTGTAGCTCGAACCACTCCGTTACGTGTCGGAGGGCCCGTGGGGGAAAGCGACCCTCTACAACACCCGTAGCGATGTAGACAACTACCTCATACTCCCCGTATTTCGCATGGAAATGTGCGGGAAGATGATCATCCCAGTACATGGCGATGACAATCCCAAGGAATCTACTGATAACCGGCATGTCGTCTTTCCCTCGCCGCCGTCATGACTACCCTTGTCGTCGAGCAGCCGTAGATAGTCTTCGGAACGCCGGGCGATCAGCCAAGTCGGGCGCCAAGGTCTTGATCCGGTCAAGAGCGTCGCTGAGGCCAAATGGCGCCCTCGTTTCTTGCTTTGCTCCAATGGTCGAATCCAGCAACGCAAGGAGTGCAGCGGCCTTTCGCTTGTTGCTGACAGTCAACGATAGTCTTGAGACGACCTCGCCCTCAGTTTCGACTTCGCCATCAAGCCCATAGTCACCCATATTTCGACCGTCAAAGGGCATAAGTAAATCCTTGATCACGTCTACGGCCTCGACAAAAGCCCCGCTAGAGGCTGCGGGGATGCCGGACAACTTTCGGCTCACTTCGGGTGTCTTCAAGGAGCGGTCCTTGGGCCACACCTCCCGGAGGAATTTCGCGACGGCTTCCCGGAACAGGACGTCAGTGGATTGCGGGCGTCCAGCGACTGGTGAAGCTTCTGTATAGAAGCTCCGTACCGCTTGGGCGGCGAATTCGCGGGTTTCGTCGTCAGCGGACCGCAGCATTTGCAAGATATGGGGATTGGGCACCCTTGGTTCACGCCCTTCTCGGAACGCATCCAACGCTTCAGTGACAAGGTCGGAAACCAGCAATTTCCGGGCCTCTCTGCCGAGGCGGTGATCGGTACACCGCTTCAAGACCGTATCGCTGATCGTTTCAAGCAGATACTTGGCATATCGGCATCGCGCAATCTTGGACCACATCGCGCTGGAATCATCCTTCAACAGGGGTTCGATCAGGTGTTCTTTCGTCCAGTCAGGGTCGGCTCGCAAAAAGTCCGGGAGTCTTCCGACCAACTGACAGCGTGCAATAAGACCGCTGTGGCCGCTCTGCGCAATAACGAGATCGCGCATTTGTTTTGTCAGGCTGTCGTCAGCATACGGAACCGGGTTCTCCTTGGGGGATGGGCAAGAGGCGAGGAATACCTCGACGAGTTTCCCCGAAGGTAGATTCAGTCCGTCGACATCAACCGGTACCGTATCCCTGCGGTGGGGGGGCGCATGATCGCCCGCTTTTTCCACCGCTGCGTTCGTCGCTTCGACCGCAATCGGCCACGCACGCAGCCAAACGGGAAACCCTCGTTCGGAAAGCATGACATACCTGCGCCAATGCCAGAGCCAGTGGCTGACGCCCCAAATCGCTTCGGAAAGATGCGCTTCCGGTAACGCGCTCAAGAGGTGCAAGACTCGTTCCGTTTCGTTTGGTAAACGGCGTGGCCACTCATCTGTGGGCGTTGGTGGGGGCGGCTCGTGCCACCTAAGGAAACTGCTCCAGACCTGCGGAAAATGATCGGCTGTCCCGGAGAGAGACTCGAAATCGGAGAGAATCAGCGGAACGTTTTCAGACTTTTGTAGCCAGGCTTTGGCCCGTCCGGCCGTGTCTTCGGTCCAGTGAGTTTGGCCGTGCAAGAGAACGCGTTCCAACTCAAGCAATCGCGCCTCGCCCTCAAGCATGTCATATGCTTCATCGGGCGACGGGCGGGGGACCGGATGTGGCGATGGATCGGGAAAGTCGTGATCAAGGGGCATGTGTGTAAGTTCTGGAAATTTCGTCAATTCTCGCAGCAACCATCGACGGGTTTGGTACGGAAGCGTGCCCCCGGCAACTTCCACTCGTTTGACCTCACGTGCAGCACAATACCGTCGGTGGGCTTTGACTTTCTCCGCCGGCGCTGCCCTATCGTAGAGTTTGCGAGGACGACCCTTGCACAAACGCTGGACAATAGTTTCCTGAACGTCCCGCCGGAGTTCCTGAACGCGTTTTGCCCTCAATTCCGTGACCTCGGGAAACTCATCCAGATTCCAAAGCTCGTGGTCAGACAATGTTGTCAGAAAATCACCGACATCTTCGGGTGTCGCGAACTGTGCATCCCGGGCAATCGCGGCCCATAGGCGCCGGTGGACGCCAGACCCCGAAAACCGCCAGCTTCGGAAGAAGGGCGTGGCGGCCTCTAGATTGAGTTCGGCAATGCGAAGGACAACTTCGTGAAGCAACTTGACCGAAGGTGCGATGCCGTCATTGAAGAGATCGGGCTCATCGCCATCATGACCGAATGCTCCGCCAACGTCCTTGCTGATCTCAGGGAGACGAACGAAATCCACACGGTGAGGACTTTCCCAGGGTACCCCGCCGCTTTCGTCGGTCCTGTATATCCGATTGACGATGTTGAGCCCGCGCTGGACTGCCGATGCCAGCGCGTCTGCTAATTCCTTCAGGAACGGGACTTCTGAAACCTTGCCGATGTGGAGGTCGCCATAATCGTCCAGTTGACCCAGATGGACACTTGTTAGATTTGCCGACAAAAGATCTTCAAAGGTCTTCGGGTGTCGCGGCCTCTTGAAAGGCCAACAAGGTCTTTCCTCAATCGCTTTCACTTCCAGACGCGGCGCAAAAAGATCCACAATCGCTGAAATCAGGGCGCCTGAACGGTCGCCGTTGCTGAGTCGATCACGGATCGTTACAAATGTAATCGCCGGATGGTCCTCGGCTGGACGGTTGCACCCGCTTTCCTCGATCAAGCGCCATGCGGTCGCATGGGGTTCCACCACTGTAGGACTACCGTGACCGTTCAGTAGGTCGTCTATTGCGATTCGTTTGACGTTCTCGTTGTATTCTGAGTTGAGTGCCCAATCGATCACGGCCGGTTCCGTAAGCCGGTTCTTCAGAAACGCGGTCATGACTCGGACTTGGTGCCGGTCGGCTTCGGTCAGCCTTGCCCATGAACCGGTGACGATAGCTGTTTCAGATAACTTTCCGGACCGGGTCTGAATGATGGAATCCAGCCATCCAGGCTCGGCCTTGGCAGCGGACGCCACGCCCGCCAAGCGAATGCGGTCGTTTGCGTGCCCTCGTCGGAATAGGTGATCGAACAGATTCCGATCAGCCTCAGAGGCGACGGCTCTGCTCTTGCGTACTATTCGCCTTACCTCGACATCGACGGTTCTTGTTTTTCCGTTGATGGCAGAGAGTTCGGCCCACCGCTCGAGCGCGTCTCGCAACAGGCCATGATCTCCATGTGGAGCCTCGTAGGGGATCGGGGTGATCCCCCGCGCCTTCCAATCTTCCAATTCCACAGGGTCGCAAGAGCCAACGAAGGTAAACCTTTCCTTCAAATCGCTGAATCGGGCTCCGTCTGCAGCGACGGCGTTCAGCAGGTAACGCATCGGCGGATCGTTGGCGCTATAGCCAACCAGGACGAGATGGAAGAGACGCGCGGCGTCGTAGATCAGGTCTGGAACAATGCGCCGCCGCAGGTAGTATTCGCCGAGATCCTGATCCGACAGTACTAGGTCCGAGAAGCGAGCCGGATTCCGGTCCAAGGCCCCGTGAACATGGAGCACTCCCGCGAACTCCGTGCGTGTCGTGGGTCTCGGGATCGATCCCAAAGCGTAGGTCTCCAATGGAGAACGAAGGCGCTTGGCCGCGGCTTCGAGCAAGAGATCGAAGTTAGTGGTCATGATGGTCGTGGCGCCGCCGCGGTCGGCCAGTCGCATGAGCGCCCGATGTATTTGCGCGGGTTTGTCACTTGCTTGGCGTAGAAGTTCCGCTACGGTTCCTCTGACCTTGCTCGTGCTTTTGCTCTTTTCGTGAGTCTGGTCGTCCAGCCGGCGTTCAAGCATTCCCAGGACCACGTCGTACTCGCCGGCAATGAACCGCTTGACCTCTGCCTTTTGATTGTTAATGAGCTTCGACCAACTCGGCTCTGTTGTGTCAAGTGCGCCGTTAGGGATCTTCGGAAGGATCTCGTAGACGCTTGAATCAAGCGTTTCATAGACATCGAGCACTAGTTTTCGGAAGTCAGGCAGCCCCGCAGGGCGTGAGATACCCGCACCGCAGATGAAAAGTACTTCGCCCCGCGCATGTGCCAGAAGCAAACGTTCCGGAATCTCCGGGAGGCCTGGGCCGAGCGAAACGGCGCGGCGAGCGTCGTCACCGTGATCAGAATGAGGTAAATCGCTCATGACGGTTAAAGTCTAGCAGAAGAAAGGCTCGTCACAACGGCGGCCGGGTTTTGTCCCAAATGGTCGTTTGGCACAGGGGTTGGCTGAAGTGACGGATTGATTTCTTATCATCCAGGGCTTATGATAGGGACGTGGTATTAGACCTCAAAGAAGGGGCTTATAAGGGGGGCGCATGCTTCAAGCGAAATTCAGTCTCGAAGAATCTCATATCCAGTTTCTCGCACAATTCAGCCGGTATGGCTTCAAGGACAAGAGCGATGTCGTGCGGACCGCCCTTGACCGGTTCCGCAAGGAATTGGCGCAGCAGCGCTTGCGCGAATCCGCTGATCTGTACGCCGAGGTCTATGCCGATGATGATGAAGCACGGGAATGGACCGATGCGGCGTTGGCGGAGTGGCCCACTTGAGCCGGTTGACTCGAGGAATGGTCGTTGATGTTGATCTCGATCCCACCAAGGGGTCGGAGACCGGGAAGATTCGGCCTTGCGTGATCGTGACGAACAATACCTACAACGCGCGTGTCCCGGTGATTCAGGTGGTGCCGCTGACCGCATGGAGCGAACGAAAGGCCCGCATCGTCACCAATGTGGAAATCGAGCCCTCGTCTCGCAACGGTTTGACCAAGAGGTCCGTCGCCGACTGCCTGCAAACCCGGCCGGTCGATCACGGTGCTCGGCTGGTGGGTGTGCGTGGCGACTTGGGAGACGAGGACATGGCCAGGATCGACGACGCCTTGAGCATCGTTTTCGATCTCGCGCCAGATGGCCGTTGAGGCCTCGATAATCATGGGAACGGATTGATGGCTGTCAAGCTGCTCTCGGAGGCAAGTGCGTGATACGGACGGTCCGCATCCGGGGTTTCAAGCGTTTCGATGACGTGGAGTTCCATCTGCCGGGACACGTGGTCCTGGCCGGTCCCAACGACACCGGCAAGACCACGGTCCTCCAGGCCATAGCCTCGTGGTCCCTCGCCCTCCGGCGTTGGCGTGAGCTCAAAGACTTCAATCGCCGGCAGGGATATGCGCGCGCGCCCATCACGCGCCAAGCGTTCGCGGCAGTCCCACTCCTGAGCTTTGATCTGATGTGGAAGGACCGCGAGTATCGGGGGCGGATCGAGATCGAGATCCGCCACGATACGGGCTGGTCCGTGACGATGGAGCTCATCGCCGACAGCACCGAGCAGATCTATGTCCGGCCCAAGGCGGACGCGCCGGCCGATACACTACGCAGCCTGGAACTCGGCGTAGTCTACGTGCCTCCGATGACCGGATTGGAGACGGACGAGCGGCTTTATCTGCCCGCCGCGGTGGAGCATATCCTCGGCATGAGCCGTCCGGGTGAAGTGTTGCGCAATCTGCTGGTCGACGCGAGCCTCGACGATACCGCCTGGGCTGCGCTTCAGGACTCCATCGGGAAGCTCTTCGGCTACGAACTCCTGGTGCCCGACGCCACCGGACCGTACATCCGTGCCGAGTACCGAATGACGAAAGGAGGGCGGCCCCTTGATGTCGCCAGCGCAGGCAGCGGTTTCCAGCAGGTCCTGATGCTGCTTACGTTTCTCAATACGCGGGAGGGTTCCGTCCTTCTTCTGGACGAGCCCGATGCACATCTTCACCTGATTCTTCAGGACGCCATCTACCACGAGCCTCGCACGGCCGCCGCCCTTCATCGATCACAGCTCGTCGTCGCGACGCACTCGGAGGTGATCATCAACTCGGTCGACCCTCGCGAGTTGCTGGAGGCGCTATGAGATCGAGAGTGAGCCCATCCATCCGGATGCGCTCCGGCAAGGTCACAGCACCTTGTACCCCTTCCCCAGCACCACCCGCATCAGCGCGTCGATGTGAGTGACCTCGGGATCGAACTCGATGACCGCGACCTGCCGTTCCACCGAGAAGTCCACCTCGGTGACGCCCGGGGCGCTCTCGAAGGCTTCGGTCAACTCCGGGACGGCCGTTTCCGTCAGGTCTTCGATGGAGATGATGGCGGTCTTGGTGTTCATGGTTTATCGGGTGCTCCCTCGGAACCGGCGGCCTGATCCCGCTCCAGCATCCGCTTGATCTCCCGGCCCGCGCGCTCGGCGTCGGCCTCGGGCACGAGGATCTCGAAGGCGGCGAAGAGGCTGCGCTCCTCGCTCCGGATGTGCTGTTCCAGCAGGTCGCCGAAGTCGAACAGGAACTTCCTCGGCCCTCCGGGTCCGCCGGCGCCCGCCACCAGCCTGGCGAACTTCCGATGCTCTCCTTCGAGGCGGGCCACCAGTTCGCGGCATTCCTCGTGGGCCGCCATCAGCGGGAACAGGACCGTTTCTTCGGCCTCGAAATGGGCGGCCAGATTCTCGTTGAAGAAACGCGATGCCTCCGCGGCGCACGCTTCCATGGCCGCGGTGTCGCCCGGATTGAGCTGTCCGAGGGCGTGCTTGCGGCAGCGCAGGGCCAGCGCCAAGCCGTGGTGGTGGTCGTGGGACAGCGGTATCAGCGCGGGGTGTCGCTTGGCCATGGAGATCGACGCAAATTGACGGTGCCGGGGCTATGGGCTACCCTTCGGGGCAAAGGCATCCTGGAGGTTGATATATGGCGGACGACATGATCGTCAAACGCGAAGTCGTGATGGAGGCTGACGCCGAGATGCTGGAGCGGCAGCAGAAGCGCGGCGAGGCGCGCGGCTTCACGGTGATGTGCGACGAGGGCGGGCGCATCGGCGGCGACAACACGGCGCCGCCGCCGATGGCGTATTTCGCGCTTTCCATCGGATTCTGACTGCTCACCCAGCTTTCCCGGTACGGGGAAATGATGAAGGTGAAGATCGACAAGGCGCGCGTGCACGTGACCGCGCGCTTCAGGAACGAGGGCTCGGTGCTGCGGGAGACGGTGCAGGCCGAAGGCGTCGGCGTCGAGACGAAGCTCGACGTGGAGTCCGGCGAGCCTCCGGAACGCGTGGCCGCGGTGATCCGCAACTCGGAGCAGGGTTGCTACATCATGCAGACGGTCATGAAGCCGACCCCGGTGGAGACGCGGGTGACGCTCAACGGCGCCGATTTCGACCCGAGCAGGAAGTAGGGTGATGGGCGAGGATACGGAAGCGCTGGTCTTCGACGTCGACCAGTCCGAATTCGAGACGCGGGTGCTGGAGCGCTCCGGAGAGACGCCGGTGGCGGTGGACTTCTGGGCGCCGTGGTGCGGGCCGTGCCGGGTGCTGGGTCCGGTGCTGGAGCGGCTGGCCGAGGAATACGGCGGCAAGTTCCTCCTGGCCAAGGTCAACGTGGACGAGAACCAGGAGCTGGCGGCCGGCTTCGGCATCCAGGGGATTCCGGCGGTCAAGGTCTTCAAGGACGGCGCCCTGGCCGCGGAGTTCACCGGCGCGCTGCCGGAAGCCGGCGTCCGTGAAATCCTGGACCGCGTCGTGCCCTCGCGCGAGGACGAGCTGGCCGCGGAGGCGGATGAACTGTGGGCCGAGGGCAAGGCCGGCACGGCGCTGGCCATCTACGAGCGGGTGCTGGAGGAGTCGCCTCACCATGCTGGCGCGCTCCTGGGTCTGGGGCGCGGGCTCCTGGAGACGGACGCGGAGCGCGCCCTTTCCCTGCTGGAGCGGGTTCCCCCGGGCGGCCCGGAGCGGAACGAGGCCGACCGGCTGATCGCCCGCCACAAGCTCAGCGAGGGGGACGGCGCGGACGTGGAGTCCCTGCGGCAGGATCTGGCTGCGGCCCCGGACCGCATCGACCTGCGTTTCCGGCTGGCCCAGGCGCTGGCCGCGGAGGAGCGCTACGAGGCCGCGCTCGAAGAGTTCCTGACCGTGCTGAAGCAGGACCGCGCCTTCGAGGACGACGGCGCCCGCAAGGCCATGGTGCAGATCTTCGAGGTCCTGGGGCGGAGCGAGCTTGCCGACCGCTTCCGCTCGGAGATGGCCAAGGTCCTGTTCAGCTAGCGGCCGCCTCCCTGGATGCCACCGCGGTGGCATCCAGCCGCGCCCGCAGGCGCGGGTAGAACCGTAGCGGGTTCTCGAACAGGATCTTGTGCTTCAGCTCGTCGCTCATGTCCTCGCGGCCCAGCAGGTGCGGGATGTCTTCGCTGAAGTCCCGCTGGTCCCGCTCGTGGGGATAGTCCGAAGCCCATAGCAGGGTGTGCTCCGGCACCAGCCGGGCGGTCTCGGGCAGCAGCGTCTCCTCCACCTCTGCGGCGAAGTAGATGTTGCCTTCGCGGAAGTACTCGCTGGGCTTGCGCTTGCAGTTGGGCGAGTAGTGGCCCTTGCGCTCGTACTCTTCGTCCAGGCGGTCCATCAGGTAGGGGACCCAGCCCGCGCCGCATTCCAGCACGCCGAACCGCAGCCTGGGGAACAGCTCGAACACGCCTTCACAGATCATCGCCACGATCTGCCGGAACTGCGCGAACGGGTGCTCCAGGGTGTGGGCCACCATGAAGTTCCGGGTGTCGTCGATGCCCAGGTCCGGAAAGCTCATGCCGCCGTGGGGCGACACCGGAACGTCCAGCCGCTGGGCCTCCTCCCACAAGGGGTGGAAGTCGGGTCCGCTGAACAGCTTCCCGCCCGGGGCGGCGGAAGGCAGCACCGCGCCCACCATCCCCAGTTCCTCGACGGCGCGGCGAAGCTCCTTGACGGCCTCGTCGATGTCCTGGATGGGCAGCAGCGCCACGCCCACCAGGCGCGGGCTCACCCGCATGAAGCGGTCGTAAAGCCAGTCGTTGTAGGCCCGGGCCATGGTGATGGCCCACTCGTGGTCGCGGATGGCCGCGTGGGTCAGTCCCTGGGTCGGGTACAGCACGGTCATCTCGATGCCGTTCTTGTCGAGGAAGTCGAGCCAATGTTGGGCGTTAGGTCCGGTGCCGCCGCCGACCCAGCCGCCGGGCTGCCTGAGCGAGCGGAGGTAGCCGTCCATGGTGAGGCCCGGCCAGAAACCGTAGGACCGGTGCCATTCCAGTTCGGCATAGGGGCCGCCGATGTAGTCGCGAAGCTCGTCGTCGAGCTCCATGACGTGGCCGTCGGCGTCGATGATGCGTTGTTGGGACATGGCTTTCTCCCTTCGGATTCATAGCGTTTCGATGCCGTAGATAGTAGCCCGGATGACATGGTCGGGCAAGCTGGAAGGCGTCTACGGCGGCCCATTGGCGGGGAAGGGTTGCGTGGCTCAGGTGTTCTTGAAGCTTGTCCGTTCCTGTGGGTACTGGCAAACTTGGCTTGCGATCGGGAAGGGGTCAACGGTACTCTTGGTGCTGGTTTCGCCTCTACCCATGTCAAAAATGGTTCTCTATAATCGCAACGTGTGCATCCAGGCGAGGAGGTACGTGTCATGTCGAGACTGCGCGGTTTGATGTTGACAGCAGCCGTCCTGGTCTTGTTCGCCACCGCGGCGTACGCGCAGCGCGGCGCCGACGGCGAGTTGAAGATGCTCTACTGGCAGGCGCCGTCGATCCTGAACCCGTTCCTCTCCGGTGGAACCAAGGACATCCACGCCGCGGCCTTCGTCATCGAGCCGCTGGCGCGCTACGACGACAACGCCAACATGGTTCCGGCGCTGGCCGCGGAGATCCCCACCGTCGAGAACGGCGGCGTCGCGGCCGACCTCAAGTCGATCACCTGGAAGCTCCGCAAGGGCGTGACGTGGTCCGACGGGACGCCGTTCACCGCGGCCGACGTCGCCTTCACCGCGGCCTATTGCATGCACCCGGACGGTGGGTGCAACGCCGCGCCCCGGTTCGAGAACGTGGCCGCGGTGGAGGCGGTGGACGACCACACCGTGCGGATCTCCTTCGAGGTCCCGATGCCTTTCCCCTACGGGCCGTTCGTGGGCTCCACCTGCCCGGTGATTCAGAAGAAGCAGTTCGAGGGCTGCCAGGGAGCCAGGGCGCCCGAGTGCACCCAACAGAACTTCGGTCCCGTCGGCACCGGCCCCTTCAAGGTGAAGGAGTTCCGGCCCAACGACGTGGTGCGCTACGAGATGAACGAGCGCTACCGCAACCCGGACCAGCCGGCCTTCTCTTCGGTTCTGGTGAAGGGCGGCGGCGACGCGGTGTCCGCGGCCCGGGCGGTGCTGGAAACCGGCGAGTTCGACTACGCCTGGAACCTCCAGGTGGAGCCCGAGATCCTCGCCGCCATGGAAAAGGCGGGCAAGGGCAGGGTGGTGTCGGCCTTCGGCACCCTGGTGGAGCGGCTGATCGTGCAGCTCACCAATCCCGATCCCGCGCTGGGCGACAAGCGGTCCACCTGGCAGGACGGCAAGAACCCCCACCCCTTCCTCTCGGACCCGGCGGTGCGGCGCGCGCTGTCCCTGGCCATCGACCGCAACATCCTGGTGGAGGCCGGCTACGGTCAGGCCGGCCGGGTGACCTGCAACGTCCTGCCGGCGCCGCCGGTGTACGCCTCCACGGCCAACGACTGGTGCAAGACCCAGGACGTCGCCGCCGCCAACAAGCTGCTGGACGAAGCCGGCTGGGCGCGCGGACCCGACGGCATCCGCGCCAAGGACGGGGTGCGCCTCTCGATCCTCTACCAGACCTCCACCAATTCCGTGCGCCAGGGCACCCAGGCGCTGATCAAGCAGATGTGGCGGCAGATCGGCGTCGAGACCGAGCTAAAGAACATCAGCGCGTCGGTGTTCTTCGGCAGCGACCCGGCGAGCCCGGATACCTACCAGAAGTTCTACGCCGACATCCAGATGTACGCCAACCAGTTCAACGGCACCGATCCCCAGGCCTACATGCAGGGCTGGCTGTGCAAAGAGATCCCTGGCCCCCACAACCAGTGGATCGGCAACAACATGCCGCGCTACTGCGACGCGGAATACGAGAAGCTCGCGGCGGAGCTGGCCAAGACCGCGGGCATCGAGAAGCGCGCGGCCATCGCCAAGCGCCTGAACGACATGCTGATGGACTACGGCGCGATGATCCCGCTGGTCCACCGCGGCGAAGTGGGCGCGCACGCGCTGTCCCTGGGCGGGGTGCGGATCAACGCCTGGGACGCGTTGCAGTGGAACATCCAGGAGTGGCGCCGGCGGAAGTAGCGTGATAGCCAAGTTCGTGGACGCGAGAGCGGACGACCGGACAGCACACCAGATTTGCCCTCGACATGAGTCGCGCCCATGTCACGTTACGTGGCCAGACGCCTGCTCTTCGCGGTCCCGACGCTCCTGGTCATCAGCTTCATCGTCTTCGCGCTGCTGGACCTCGCCCCCAGTGATCCCACCGCCCAGCTTCCGCTGACCATCCCGCCCGAGACCCGGCAGGCCATCCGGGAGAGCCTGGGCCTCGGGCAGCCGTTCCACGTCCGCTACCTCAAGTGGCTGGAGCAGTTCCTGGTGAGCGAGCCCCTCAACCTGCTGGAGCGGCTGTGGGGCATCGAGATCGGCGACTCCGCCGGCCGCCTGCGGGTGCGCTCCTGGGCCACGCGCGCGCCGGTCGTGGACCTGATCGCGGAGCGGCTGCCGCAGACCCTGACCGTCGTGGGCGTCTCCTATATCGTCGCGGTCCTCATCGCGGTGCCGGTGGGCGTCCTCTCCGCCTGCCGCCAGTACTCGGTCTTCGACCAGGTGGGCACCTTCGTCACCATGGTGGGGTTCTCGGTGCCGACGTTCTTCACCGGGACCGTCCTCATCGTGGTCTTCAGCGTGGGGCTCGACTGGTTCCCGTCCATCTATGACACCACCCACCGGGTGACCGACCTGGAAAGCCTTCTCGTCCAGGTGCGCCAGATGGTGATGCCGGTGATGGTGCTGGGGCTCTTCAACGCGGCGCAGCTCAGCCGTTTCACCCGTTCTGCGGTGCTCGAGAACCTGAACCAGGACTACGTGCGCACGGCCCGGGCCAAGGGGGTGGCCGAGCGCGGCGTCATTCTCGTCCACGTGCTGCGCAACAGCCTGATCCCGGTGGTGACGGTCATCGCCCTGGGGCTGCCGACGACCTTCGCCGGGGCCATCATCACCGAGCAGATCTTCCGCATCAACGGCGTCGGCCAGTTGCTCATCGGCGCCATCGAGGGCGGCGACATCCCCACGGTGCAGACGGTGACCTTCATCTTCGCGGTGCTCATCGTGGGGTTCAATCTCGTGGCGGACGTGCTCTACGGGGTGCTGGATCCGAGGATTCGTTATGATTGACGCCTCCGCGGATCTCACGGCCGCGGCGCCGCAGCATCGCCCGCCCGCCCGGGGCGTGTGGCAGCAGTTCCGGCGCCACAAGGGCGCGGTGGCCGGCGCCGCGGTGTTCGCGTTGATGGCGCTGGGGGTGTTGCTGGGCGCCGCGCTCTACGGCGTCGATCCCCAGTATCTCGACTACCTGTCCCGCAACCAGGGCGTTTCCCTGGCGCATCCCATGGGCACGGACAACCTCGGCCGCGACACGCTGGCGCGGGTGCTGGCGGGCGGGCAGATCTCCCTGGCCGTGGGGGTCGCCGCCATGGTGTTGTCGCTGACCCTCGGCGCCTTCGTCGGCGTCATGGCCGGTTTCTTCCGCGGGCTCGACGGTCCGCTCATGCGCCTCACCGACCTCTTCCTGGCGCTGCCGGTGCTGCCGCTCTTGCTGGTGGGCATCATGCTGTTCCGGGATCCGTTGCGCGCCGCCCTGGGACCCGAGGCCGGCATCTTCATCCTGGTCGTGGCGGTCATCGGCCTGACGAGCTGGATGCAGACCGCCCGGCTGGTGCGCGGCGAGGTGCTGGCCGTCAAGGAACGGGAGTTCGTCATCGCCGCCCGCGGCGTGGGCGCGGCCCCGCGCTACATCATCCTGCGCCACGTCCTGCCCAACGCCCTGAGCCCCATCACCGTCGCCGCCACCCTGGGCATCGCCAACGCGATCATCACCGAGAGCGCCCTGAGCTTCCTGGGCCTGGGCTTCCCCTCCGATTTCCCCACCTGGGGCCGGCTGCTCTTCGACGGCGTCCCGTTCCTCGAGATCGCCCCGGCGCGCGTCCTCTGGCCGGGCTTGGCCATTTCGCTTACCGTATTGAGCGTGAACTACATGGGCGACGGGCTGCGCGACGCGCTGGATCCGCGCGTCCGGCGGCACTGAGCAAGGAAGCAACCCGTGGGTTACGAATTCGACCTCGGCGCTTATTCCCGGCCGATCACCACCAGCAACCGCGACGCCCAACGCTGGTTCGACCGCGGGCTTCTGTGGTTCTACGGCTTCAACCGCGAGGAGGCGGTGCATTGCTTCCGGGAAGCGCAGCGTGCCGACCCGTCCTGCGCCATGGCCCGCTGGGGCGAGGCCTTTGCCGCGGGGCCGTTCATCAACCTGCCCTGGCAGTGGCAGAGCGAAACGGAGCGCCAGGCCGCCCTCGCCAACTGCTTCGCCGCCACCGGGGCGGCCATGGCGCGGCGCCGGGGCGCCGCTCCCGTCGAGCGCGCCCTTATCGAGGCGCTGCCGGAGCGGTACCCGCGCGGCGTGGCGGGTGCGGTGGAGGAGTTCTCGGCGTGGGACGATGCGTTCGCCGCGGCCATGCGCGGCGTGTACCGCCGGTTCCCCGAAGATTCGGACGTGGTCGCTCTGTTCGCCGAGGCCCTTATCACCCGCACGCCCTGGGAGCTTTGGGACCTCGACACCGGTAAGCCGGCGGAAGGCGCCGATACGGTCGAGGCCCGCGAAGTGCTGGAGACGGGCATGCGGCAACGGCACGACCGTGGACAGCCGCCGCATCCGGGCATGCTCCACATGTACATCCACGTGATGGAGATGTCGCGGACACCCGAGCACGCCCTTGCCGCGGCGGACCAACTGCGCCCCCTCTGTCCCGACAACGGCCACCTCGACCACATGCCTACCCATATCTACTTCCAGTGCGGCCGCTACGCGGATGGGCTGGAGGTAAGCCGGATGGCGGCCGCCGCCGACCGGAAGTACGCGCGACACGCGGGCCCGTTCAACTTCTACACCACCGCCCGCTGCCACCACCTCCACGCCATGATGAACGCGGGGATGCTGCTGGGAGACTACCGCAGCGCGGACGAGGCGGCGCGGATGATCGATGAGGCCGTAACGCCGGAGCTGCTCCGCCAGGACCGCCCGACCCTGGTCCAGACCCTGGACTACTTCCGCTCCGGGACCATCCACGTGCCGGTACGGTTCGGGCGGTGGCACGAGATCGTGGCCGCCCCCATGCCCGCTCACCCCGAGCTCTACGTGACCACGATGCTCATGGTCCACTATGCCAAGGGGGTCGCCCACGCTGCCCTCGGTGACTTCGAGGCGGCAGACAGGGAACGCTCACGCTTCGACGCCGGTTGCGCCGCCCTGCCCGATGACCGCATCTACGCCAACGACACCGCGCTCAACGTCATGGCCGTTGCCCGGGAGATGCTTTACGGAGAGATGGCCTACCACAAGGGAAACCACGAGGCCGGCTTCGCGCACCTGCGAGAGGCCGTCCGTCTCAACGACCGCCTGCGCTACAGCGAACCCTGGCCGTGGATGCATCCGCCCCGCCACGCCCTCGGCGCCCTGCTGCTGGAGCAGGGACAACTGGAGGAGGCCGAACAGGTCTACCGGGCGGACCTCGGCCTTGACGATACCGTCAGACGCTGCCTGCAGAACCGCGACAACGTCTGGAGCCTGCACGGCTACCACGAGTGCCTGCAACGCATGGGCCGCGACCGGGAGGCCGCAGCCGTTGCGCCGTCGCTGGCCGCGGCGCTTGCCCGGAGCGACGTGGAGATCGCTTCGTCCTGCCATTGCCGGATGCAGCCGGCGGAGGTGAGCCGGTCCTAGGGCGCCGGCCTGGTCCGGGAGCGCACCCCGGTTTCGTCATCCAGGGCATACCAGAACTGTCCGCTGTTCAAGGCCAGACACGCCGGGCGAAAAGGGACGGAAATGCGCTCCACGACCTGTTCGCGCACCGGGTCGTAGTGGAGAAAGGCGTAGACCGCCTGGCGCTCATCACTCCAGTCGCCGAGGGGCCCAGGGTCGCATTCGACGCACCAGAGTTCGTCCCCATAAGACGTGGGGCTGAGGACTTGGTGCTCCATGCGGATCGTCCACAAGTTCCGGCCCTTCTCCGGGTCCATGCAGAAGAGCTTGCGGTTGCGCCGGTGGCTCAGCCACAGCTTGTCGTTCACGACCGTGACGCCGGAGGCGGCGCCGTCCGGGCAGTCGAAACGGCGTATCATCCGGTTCGTTTCGGGTGACCAGAGGAGCAGTTGCTGGCCCAACCGGCCCCCGCCCGCGATGAGCCAGACGCCTTCGCTGGACGGGCAGGCGTGCCACACATCGGGAAGTGAAAGGATCTCCTCGCAGGATTCAGTGGCAGGGTCGTAGGTCAACACCATGGATGTGCCGGCGGACGTAAGCCACAGGCGCCCGGCGTGCCACTGCATGCCGGTTATGTGAAGTGAACCTATATCGACCATGGGTGTTGGTGTCCGGCTGTGCCCGGGGCGGAGACTTGTCGCGCCGGACGGCTGTCTACCCCACCGTGCCCTCGCGTTCGACCGCGTCGTGTCCGGCGATTTCTCGGACCAGTTCTCTATACTCCCGAGCCAGACGGCTTGTCGGGCGATCCCGGGTAAACACTACCTGATTGAGCAAGGACAGGCTGTCGTTCCTGTGCACGATGAAGGGCTCGCGCCGGAAGCCAAGCTGTTCCTGGAACGCCTTGATCGTGTCGCTCAGGACGCCGTCTTCGTCGTCCAGGTCGGGCACGTTGGACATGACGAAGTGTAGGGTGATGGCCTTGCAGCGCGGTTCCGAGGCTTCGGCTCGGATGTCCCGGACCACCCGTGTGAGGCCGCGCAGGTTCTGTTCGTTTGGAATGAACAAGACGGCCACGGAGTCGGGGAGCTGGCGCGTGCAAACGCCGCCGGCGTCGGTGTGTCCCGTGCACGAATCTATCAGAACGTAGTCGGGCTCGACGAAGCGTCTCCATTGCTCCTTGAGGTCTTCGAACAGCAGATAGCCGTCCCGCTCCTCGTAAAGCGCCCTCCAGTCGATATGGTGGAAGTTGGCGGAGTATGTTTCGCGCCGGGCGGACGGCATGAGCCACAGTCCGCCGCCCTTTCCGCCTGTGTGGGCGGTCTCGCCAATGAAACGTTGCACATCCGGGGCTTGCCCCGAAACCAGGTATTCGTTGACGAAGTCGATGATGCCGGGCACCTGCTCGCGGGGCCGCATGACGTCGAAGGTGTCCAGTGCGGGTGCATCCAGATCGAAGTCCACTGCGAGGACACGATGGCCCCTGTTGGCGAGCGCGACAGCCACGTTCACCAGGGCCATGGTCCGGCCGACGCCGCCCTTGAACGAATAGAAGGTCGTAACGTACATGAGGATCAAGCGGCCGGGCGGAGTCGAAAAGACTCCTGGCCCCTGCGCGTGTCGTCGGTGATCTCCAGCGTTCGGAACCGATCTTCACCCTCGCTCGTATCCGTTCTCACGGACGGTCGCCTCTCCACGATCTCCTGCAGTTGCTGCATGACTCCGGGCAGGGCCAGCAGTCGAAGGTATCTGTCGTAGGCATGCGTCTGGATGTTGAGTGCGTTCTCCCAGCGGTTCAGCGAAGCCTCGCCGATGCCAGTGACCTCGGCAAACCTTGCGCGTGTCATCCCGTGATGTTCCCTGACGCGACGAATCTCGTTGGGCGTCAGCACACCGAAGTGTTCGCAGAGCGCGGTATGTTGCAGTTCTTCGCTCACATCGTCGAGGTATTCGAAGTCGCAGGGGCCGCAGCGACGCACCGGCAGGTCCACCTTCACGTCGAAGGCGGATTCGCCGGTTCCGTAGGTGAACGTGTGGCGGTGCATAATGGTCCTGACGCCATCACCTCCGCATAGTGGGCACTCCAGCCGTGGCGTCTCTGGCGGCGTCGTTGAACTTCGTGATTCCATGTCAGGTTCCCTCAACCTTCGTGTTCGGAGTAATGAAAGCTACGTCCGACTATCTGTCCGGAACGCAGTTGGAGCTTGACGTAGAGTTGGGGTTGTCCGGGCCCCATATCGATCTTCATGACGTAACCCTTCGCCCCTGGTGGTTTGTCCAGTTGAATTGTCTCTACTGGGTGGCCGGCTTCGATTTTGGATGCAATGAACTCCCAAGCGGTGGCGTCGGTGAAGTGGTTCTCAAACAGCGCGTTCGGGTTGCGGACCTGTCTCGGTCGCCAATCGGTCGGTATCTCACGACTGAACTCGGTGCGACGGGCGTTTCTCCTCTTGGCGAGAACCAGCAAATGGCGCCTCGTTGCCTCGTCTACGTCCAAGATCTGCTCCGACGCGACGACGAGAATCCATTATTGGACATCATATGATCCCGCATGGCGAGTTTCAAGCATATTTGGCTGTCATTTGATCGAATGCCGGCCATTGTCGAAGTGCCTCCGTGACCGGCCCCTTCAACTACTATCGGCGGCTTAGGACTCATCCTTAGGGCCGCCGAGGGATTCACTTGCGATAGGCTCACGAGGTTTGACTCGACATCAGGGTTGCGTTATCAACGGCGAGTGTCGCGCGGCTGAGGCTCCACTGGCAGAAATGAGCCCTGGCTCGAACTAGCGTCTCGAACCTACCCAACCCATGTACCCCGCCTCCTTCGACTACACCGTCGCCGAATCCGTGGAACACGCCATTGAACTCCTCCAGCGCTCGGGGGAGGGCGCCAAGCTCTTGTCGGGCGGGCAGAGCCTCGTGCCGTTGATGAAGCTGCGGCTGGTCCAGCCGGCCCACGTCATCGACATCGGGCGCGTCGGAGGGTTGTCGGACGTGCGTGTGGACGACGCGGCCGGGGTGGTGCGCATCGGCGCCCTTGCCACTCATGCGCAGGTGGGCGCCTCCTCCGTCGCCCGCGAGAAGCTGCCCTTGATGGCGGAAGCCGCCGGGGTCATCGGTGACGCGCAGGTGCGGGGCTGGGGGACCCTGGGCGGGGCGCTGGCGGAGGCGGATCCAGCGGGGGACTGGGGTCCGGTGATGCAGGCGCTGGAGGGGCGGGTGGAGTGCACTGGCCCGGCGGGGGTCCGGGTGGTGGACGCGGCGTCGTTCTTCGTGGACGCCTACACGACCGTGCTGGCGGACGACGAGGTGATCACCGAGCTTCAGGTGCCCGTGCCTTCAACCGGCAGCGCCGGGGCCTATCTCAAGATGGAGCGCCGGGCCGGGGACTTCGCCGTGGCCAGCGTGGCGGTGCAGCTCGAGCTGGACGGCGCGGGGAGCTGTACGAAGGCCGGGGTGGCGCTGGGGGCGGCGGGACTCACGCCCATCAAGGCGGTCGCGGCCGAGGAAGCCCTTTGCGGGCAACCCGTGGCTCCCGAGGTGGTGGACGCCGCGGCCGAGCGGGTGACGGATGCGGCGAACCCGCTGGCGGACGTGCGCGGGTCGAGCGACTACAAGCGGGCGGTATGCGGCGCATTGTTCAGGAAAGCCGTGGACATCGCGCTGCGGCGCCACTGGGGTGAGAACGTGAAAGGCGGCCATGTCCGTTAGAGAGAGCAGCCGCATTGCCGCCGGCTACGGAACCGGGACCGGCCGCGCGGGGTATCCCCATGTCCGGTAAGGCGAAGATCCGCATCACCGTCAACGGCGCGGCGCACGAGGGCGAGGCGCCGCCGCGCATGCTGCTGGTGGACTACATCCGCGACGTGGTGGGCCTCAAGGGAACCCGCTACGGCTGCGACACCAGCAACTGCGGCTCGTGCACCGTCGTCATGGACGGCAAGAGCGCCAAGTCCTGCACCTTCCTGGCGGTGCAGGCAGACGGGCGCGAGGTGACTACCATCGAGGGCCTCGCCGACGGGAGCGAGCTGAATCCGTTGCAGGCGGCCTTCCAGGAGACGCACGCGCTCCAGTGCGGCTTCTGCACCTCGGGCATGGTCATGTCCGCGCACGCGCTGCTGGCGCACAATCCCGCCCCTTCCGCCGAAGAGATACGCGAGGGGATCATCGGCAACCTGTGCCGCTGCACCGGCTACGTTCCCGTGACCGAGGCGGTGCAGTCCGCGGCCCGGCGCATGAAACCCGAGGGAGGGACCCCATGAGCGCCGCTCCGCGCCCGCCCTTGGTGGGCACCCCGGTCCCGCGCAAGGAGGACCCGGACATCCTCCGGGGCCAGGCGCGCTACACCTTCGACATCGACCTGCCGGACATGCTGCACGTGGTGGTGTACCGGAGCCCCGCGGCCCACGCGCGCATCCGCAGCGTGGACCTCTCCAAGGCGCTGTCGCTGCCCGGCGTGGTGGCTGGCCTGACCGGCGAGCAGGTTCGAGAGTTGGGCTACGTCAACCCGCTGTCGCCGTTCCCGTTCCAGAGCCGGGACCCGTTCAAGCGCGGTAACCCCACCATCAAGTTCTTCGACCACTACTGCCTGGCATGGGACAAGGTGCGCTTCGTGGGCGAGCCCGTGGCCGCGGTGGTGGCCACGGACCGGTACATCGCCGAGGACGCGCTGGACCTGATCGAGGTGGACCTCGACCCGCTGCCGCCGGTGGTGGACTCCGCGGCCGCCCTGGAGCCCGGCTCCGAGCGCCTCTACGAGGACTGGGACGACAACGTCATGCTGACGTTCCGGGTCTCGGGCGGCGACGTCGATGCCGCGTTCAACGAGGCGGACGTCATCGTCAGGGAGACCATCCACAGCGGCCGCTTCACCGGCACCCCCATCGAGACCCGGGCGGTGGTGGCCGACTACGACGCCAGCGTCAAGACCCTGAGCCTGTGGAGCACGACCCAGATCGGCCACGCCATCGGCACGCTGGTCGAGAACACCATCGGGCTGCCGGGCCTGAAGGTCCACGTGAATTTCCGGCGCATCGGCGGCGGCTACGGGCAGAAGTGGGCGTTCTACCCGGAAGAGATCCTGGTGCCGCTGCTGTCCATTCTCGTGAACCGCCCCATGAAGTGGGTGGAGACCCGGCGCGAGCACATGACCGGCACCATCCACGCGCGCGAGCAGACCCATCACATCGAGGCCGCGGTGCGCCGGGACGGCGCCATCCTGGGGGTCAGGGACCGCATCGTGGCCAACATCGGCGCGGCCTATCCTACCGGCGGCCTGGCTTCCATCGTGACCACCGGCATGTTCGTGCCCGGCGCCTACCGGATCGCCAACTACGAGGGGCAGGTGCAGGGGGTGGTGACCAACAAGACCCCCTACGGCGCGCACCGGGGCTTCGGCAAATCCGAAGCGTGCTTCGTCATCGAGCGCATGGTGGACCGCATCGCCGCGAACCTCGACCTCGACCCGGTGGAGGTGCGCCGGCGCAACTTCATCCCGCCGGACGCCTTCCCGTACCGCTCCGTCACCGGGCCGCGCTACGACAGCGGCCGGTACGGCGAGGCGCTGGACAAGGCGCTGGAGCTGCTGGACGTGGACCACTGGCGCAAGGCGCAGAAGGAGGCCGCGGCCGAGGGCCGCTACCTGGGCATCGGCGCCTGTCTGGTCATCGAGCCGTCCAGCTCCACCCGCATGGGCTCCTACAACGCCGGCTACTACAGCGTGCGCATGCGCATGGACCCCAACGGCAAGGTCTACGTCTTCCCCGGCGGCAGCGACGAGGGCCAGGGCCACGCCACCTCCATCTCGCAGCTCGTGGGCGACGAGCTGCAGGTGTCGTTCGATGACGTGATGGTGGTGGAGGGAGACAGCCTGGCCTGCCCCTACGGCTCCGGCTCCTACTCCAGCCGTTTCTCGGTGGTGGGCACCACCGCGGTGACCCTGGCGGCGCGGGCGCTCCGGGAGAAGATCACGCAGATTGCCTCGGTGATGCTGCGGCACCCGCCCGGCGGGCTCGTGTTCGCCGGCGGGCAGGTGTCGGTGGAAGGCCGCCCGGCGGAGACGGTGTCCCTCTCGGAGATCGCGCGGGTGGCGTACTTCTACCCGTTCCAGTTGCCCGAGGGCATGGACCCGGGGCTGGAGACGCTGTACCACTTCCGCGATCCCAACATCGAGTTCGAGGCCGACGAGCGCGGGCGCGTGGCCATGTTCAGCAGCTTCCCCTACGACGCCGAGGCCGCGGCGGTGGAGGTGGAGGCCGACACCGGGCTCTTGAGGATCCTGAAATTCGTCTCCGTCCACGACTGCGGCAACATGCTGAACCCGCTCATCGTCAGGGGCCAGCACGTGGGCGCGCTGGCCCACGGCTTCGGCGGCGCGCTGTACGAGGAGCTGCCCTACAGCGAGGAAGGCCAGCCGCTGGCGGCCAGCTTCAAGGACTATTTCCTGCCCACGGCCATGGAGATGCCGGAGATGGTGCTGGAGCACATCGAGACGCCCAACCCGTTCACGCCCGGCGGCTTCAAGGGCGCCGGCGAGACCGGCACGGTGGGTCCGCCCGCGGTGCTGGCCAACGCGGTGGAGGACGCCCTCAAGCCCCTGGGCATCGCCGTCCGCCGGCTGCCGCTCACGCCCCACTACCTGTGGTCGCTCATCCGGGAGGCCAGGGGAAACCGATAGGGCGACCGCGGGTCGCCGACTCGTCCACCCGCGCGGAAAGGGAGACTTCCATGTCCGACAAGGTCCTGCTCGACAAGGCGGGCGACACCGCCAGCATTACGCTGAACCGGCCGGAGAAAGGCAACGCGGTGGACCTCGAATTGATGCTGGCGCTCACCGAGAGCCTGACCGAAGCCGCGGCCGACAAGGCTCTCCGGCTGCTGGTCATCGAGGGTAGGGGAGAGCACTTCTGCTCCGGACGCGAGCCGGACGTGCCCCGGCCCGAGAACGCCGCCCAGTTCGCCGAAGCCCTGGGCCGCATCGTGCGCGTCAACAAGTTGTTGCAGTCCTTTCCGGGGATCAGTGTGGCGGTGGTGCGGGGAAAGGCTTTCGGCTTCGGCTGCGGGCTGGCGGTCCAGAGCGACGTGACCCTCGCCGCGGAGGACGCCAGGTTCGCGTTCCCGGAGATCAACGCCGGTTTCCCGCCCACCATCGTCATGTCCTACCTGAGCCGCTGGATACACCGGAAGAAGGCCCTGGAGCTGGTCATGACCGGAGGCGAGATCAGCGCCGGGGAGGCCGAGCGGCAGGGTCTGGTGAACCGGGTGGTGCCGGGTGACCGGTTGGAGGACGAGAAGAAGCGCTGGATGGAGACGCTGGCGGGCCGCGACCTCCAGGGGCTGCAGGCCACCAAGGCGTTTTTCAGGGACACGGCTGAGTGGTCCACCGAGGCGGCGGCCCAGTACGGGGTGACCCGGCTGGCCAATTTTTTCGCGAGCAGGGGCGGCTAGGACGCTAGCGCTTCAGGTCGATCCTGCGCCCGTAGCTGACCTCGCCCTTGTCTATCCTGAGGGAGAATCCGCATTCAAGGTTGGTGCAGACCCACGCCTTGTACCTCACCGAGGCGCCGTCCTGACCGTAGTCCGAAAGCGGGATCAACGTGCCAGTGTCGCATTTCTGACATTTAGGCAGCTCCATCTCCACTCCTCCTTTGCAGCGAGCGCCGGTCACGCAACGTGTTCCCGGCGTCGCTCCGGCCTGACCGCTTTACGCCGCGACGCGGCAAGTTGAGGTTGCGCCGACCTTATAGAAAGTCGTCCCCAAAAGCAAGCCGATACCCCCCCGCGATTTGACAGCCTCGACGGTCGGGGGATATGATTCCTCCAGGTCTCCGGACGGGTTGACGGCCCGTGCCGCGGGGCGTCCCCTCACCCGTGATATCGTGACATATTCCATGTCCGTGGTGGCAATCATACCGGCGCGTTACGGATCGACGCGGTTTCCCGGCAAGCCGCTGGCAAGGATCGGTACGAAGCCGATGATCCGGCACGTCTACGAGCGCACCGCGGCCGCGGACCTCGTGCGCCGGACCGTGGTGGCCACCGACGACCGGCGCATCCTGGACGCGGTGCGGGCCTTCGGCGGGGAGGCGGTGATGACAGCCGGGGATCATCTGAGCGGCACGGACCGGCTGGCCGAAGTGGCCGGCGGCCTCCAGGCCGAGTGGATCGTCAACGTCCAGGGGGACCTCCCCTTCATCCAGGCGGAGACCATCCGCAGGTGCGTGGGCTGCCTGATGCAGGACCCGGCCGTTCCCATGGCCACGGCGCGCACGCCCATCACCTCGGAACGGGAGTTCCTCAACCCGAACGTGGTCAAGGTGGTGACGGACCGGCAGGGCTTCGCCTGCTACTTCTCCCGCGCGCCCATCCCTTTCCACCGGGAGGCGCCGGCCGGGCCCGTTCATTGGGGTCACCGTCACCTGGGCATCTACGCGTACCGGCGCGACTTCCTGCTGCGCATCGCCGCCATGCCGGCGGTGGCGCTGGAGTTGACCGAGGGTCTGGAACAGTTGCGGGCGTTGCACCACGGTTTCCGCATACGGGTCGCGGACGTGGAGGAAACGGGCGTGGAGGTGGACACCCCGGACGACCTGGAACGGGCCGAGGAGTACTGGAGCCGGCTCCAGCCGAGGAAACGACATGGCTAACTTGCGGCAGAAGTTCATTTTCGTCACCGGCGGGGTCATGTCGTCGCTGGGCAAGGGGCTGGCCTCGGCCTCCATCGGCGCGCTGCTGGAAAGCCGCGGGCTCAAGGTGACCCTGCTGAAGATGGACCCCTACATCAACGTCGACCCGGGCACCATGAGTCCCTATCAGCACGGCGAGGTGTTCGTCACCGACGACGGCGCGGAGACCGACCTGGACCTGGGACACTACGAGCGTTACGTCTCCTCCCCCACCGGACGGGCCAACAACTTCACCACCGGCCAGGTGTACGACACGGTCATCACCAAGGAGCGCCGGGGCGACTACCTGGGAGGGACGGTCCAGGTCATTCCCCACGTCACCGACGAGATCAAGCGCCGCATCGTGGCCGCGGCGGAGGACTGCGACATCGCCATCTGCGAGGTGGGCGGCACCGTCGGCGACATCGAGGGCCTCCCCTTCCTGGAGGCCATCCGGCAGTTCGGCCGGGACTACGGCAGGGAGAACGTCATCTACGTCCACCTCACCTACGTGCCGTACATCGCCCCCGGCGGCGAGTTGAAGACCAAGCCCACCCAGCACAGCGTGAAGGAGCTTACCGGCCTCGGGATACAACCCGATTTCCTGCTGTGCCGGACCGACCGCCTGCTGAACCGGAATCTCAAGGCGAAGATCGCCAGCTTCTGCAACGTGGACGAGAACTCGGTCATCACGGCCAAGGACGTGGAGTGGATCTACGAGGTGCCGCTGGTGTTCCACCAGGAGGGCCTGGACGACCGCATCGTCGAGCGGCTCCAGATGTGGACCGGCGCTCCCAACCTGCGCAAGTGGCAGAAGACGGTGCACATCCTGAAGAGCGCGCGGGAATCGGTGCGGATCGCGGTGGTGGGGAAGTACATGGAGCTCAAGGAGTCGTACAAGAGCCTGCTGGAGGCGCTGGTCCACGGCGGCATCGCCAACGGAGTGCACGTCGAGCTGGACGGCATCGACGCGGAGAAGATGGAAAAGCAGGATGTCCAGAAGCTCCTGGGAGGCGTCCAGGGCATCCTGATACCCGGGGGGTTCGGCGACCGCGGCACCGAGGGCAAGGTCCGCGCGGTGCGCTACGCGCGCGAGAACAAGGTGCCGTTCTTCGGCATCTGCCTGGGGATGCAGATCGCCGTGGCCGAGTTCGCCCGCAACGTCTGTTCCCTCAAGGGCGCCAACTCGGTGGAGTTCGACCCCGGGACCAGACACCCGGTGATACACTTGATGGACGAGCAGAAGGACGTGGACAAGATGGGCGGGACCATGCGCCTGGGCGCCTACCCGTGCGTGCTGGCCTCCGATTCCCTGTCGGCCAGGATGTACCGGAAGAAGCGCATCTCGGAGCGCCACCGGCATCGCTACGAGTTCAACAACCGCTACCGGGAGCTGATGCAGGAGAAGGGAATGCGGATCAGCGGCCTGTCTCCCGACGGCAGCCTGGTGGAGATCATCGAGATGGCGGACCACCCCTGGTTCGTGGGCTGCCAGTTCCACCCGGAGTTCAAGTCCCGTCCGACGGAGTGCCATCCGCTGTTCAAGGGCTTCATCCGGGCCGCCTTGCAGCAGCGTTCGCCGGTCGAGGAAGTCCCGCGCATGCGCATCGTCGCGGACTCGTCGAGGCCATGACCGCAACCGAGGTCCCCATCGGCGGCATCCGCGTCGGGGGCGGGCGGCCGCTCGCCCTGATCGCCGGCTCCTGCGTCATCGAGAACCGGGACTCGGCGTTGCGGCACGCGTCGTACCTGCAAGGGCTGACCCGGCGCCTTGGCATCCCGTTCGTCTACAAGTCGTCCTACGACAAGGCCAACCGCACCTCCCTGGACTCCTTTCGCGGCCCGGGCCTCGACGAAGGGCTGCGCATCCTGGAGGAGGTGAAGCGCGAGGTCGGCGTGCCGGTGCTCACCGACGTGCACGAGCCGGACCAGATCGGCCCGGCCTGCGAAGTCGTGGACGTGGCCCAGATCCCGGCCTTCCTCTGCCGGCAGACGGATTTCGTGACCGCGGTCGCGCGCGCCGCCAAGGTGGTGAACGTGAAGAAGGGCCAGTTCCTGGCGCCCTGGGACGTCCGCAACGTCGCCGCCAAGGTCGTGGCCGCGGGCAACGCCAACGTGCTGCTGACCGAGCGCGGGGTCTCGTTCGGCTACAACAACCTGGTGTCGGACATGCGCTCGCTGGTGATCATGCGCGAGACCGGGTTCCCGGTGGTCTTCGACGCCACCCACAGCCTGCAGCTTCCCGGCGGCCTGGGCAATGCCTCGGGCGGCGACCGCCGGTTCATCGCGCCGCTGGCGCGGGCGGGAGCGGCGGTCGGGGTGGACGGCCTGTTCATGGAGGTCCACGAGGACCCGGACCGGGCCCTGAGCGACGGCCCCACCTCCTTCCCCCTCGACGGGCTCGACGAGCTGCTGCGCGCGGTCAAGGACATCGACGACCGGGTCAAGGACCGCGGAGGCCGGTGACATGGGCGGGGCGGCGGACGTCATCCGCAAGGCGCGCGAGGTCCTGGACGTCGAGATCGGCGGCATCGCCGCAGCCAGGGACCGCGTCGGCGAAGCGTTCGCCCGCGCCGTGGACGTCCTGCACGACTGCACCGGCAAGGTCATCGTCACCGGCGTGGGCAAGTCGGGCCTCGTCTGCCACAAGATCGCGGCCACCCTGGCCAGCACCGGCACGCCGTCGTTCTTCCTCCACGCGGCCGAGGCGAGCCACGGCGACCTGGGCATGATCATGCGCGACGACGTGGTGCTGGCGGTGTCCAACAGCGGCGAGTCCGAAGAAGTCCTGAAGATGCTGCCGCTGATCAAGCGCTGGAGCCTCCCGCTGGTCGCCATGACCGGCAACGCGCAGTCCGCCCTGGCCCTTTCCGCGGACGTGGTGCTCGACGTCGGCGTGCCCGCGGAAGCCTGTCCCCTGGGCCTGTCCCCCACCGCCAGCACCACCGCGGCGCTGGCCATGGGCGACGCCCTCGCCGTGGTGCTGCTGGAGCGCCGGGGGTTCAAGACCGAGGACTTCCTGCTCCGCCACCCCGGCGGCGCGCTGGGCCGCCGGCTGCTCCTCCGCACCCGGGACCTGATGCACCAGGGCGAGGAGATGCCGCTGGTGTCCGAGGACACCCCCCTCAAGGACATCCTGCTGGAGATCACCTCCAAGCGGCTCGGAGTCACCGGCGTGGTCGATGGGGGGTCGGCGCTCGTCGGCATCATCACCGACGGCGACCTGCGGCGCTGTCTCGCCCGGAGCGACGGCAAGGCCGGCATCCTCGACCGCGAGGCCGCGGAGATCATGACCCGCGACCCCAAGACCATCGGCGCCGACTCGCTGGCGGCCGAAGCCGTCGCCCTGATGCAGAAGTTCTCCATCACCTCCCTCTTCATCAAGGCCGGCGGCTCCGAGCGCCCCCAGGGCGTCATCCACCTCCATGACCTGCTCAAAGCCGGCATCGTCTGAGCCCGCGGCGCAACCGGCGGCGGAGGAGCTGCGGCGCAGGGTCCGGGCCGTCAAGCTGCTGCTGCTGGACGTGGACGGCGTGCTGACCGACGGCGGCATCGTCATCGACGAACGGGGCCAGGAGGTCACGCGCTTCGACGTCCAGGACGGCCACGGCGTCAAGCTGCTCCAGCAGGCGGGCATCCGCGTGGGGCTCTTGACCGGCCGGGCGTCCCGCGCGGTGGCGGTGCGCGCCGAGCGCCTGTCCATCGGGCTCGTCTATCAGAACGTCGCCGACAAGCTGCGCGGCTACGACAGGGTCAAGGCCGACACGGGCCTGACCGACGCCGAGATCGCCTACGTGGGCGACGACATGCAGGACCTGCCGGTGCTGCGACGGGTGGCCTTCGCCGTAGCGGTGAAGAATGCCTGGGACGGCCTGAAACCGCACGCGCACTACGTCACCGTCCGTGAGGGCGGCCGCGGCGCCGTGCGCGAGGTGGCGGAACTGCTGCTGCGCCTCACCGGCCGGTGGGACGCCCTGCTTGAGGAGTACGACCGCTAGAAGTGTACGCAAATTTCATGCCCGCTTCTTTACACCCCATGATGGAGTTGCTATCCCAAGAGCCTGGAGCCTGGATGCGGTCCAAACGGTTATCGCAACGGTTGTCGCTCCTGCTGGTGCTGGCCGCCGGGACGATCTTCGTCGGTATCGAGGTGGCGCAACACATGCGGGAGCAGGCGAGCCGGGACCCTGGAGACGTGCTGCAATTCACGCCCGGAGTGCCGTTGCAGGTCAGGAACTTCCACCGGAGCATGATCGAGGACGGCCGCAAGGCGTGGGAGATCAAGGGGGCCGAGGCCACCTGGTTCAAGGCCGAGGAGCGGGCCGCGATCAGCCGTCCGCGGCTGGCCTTCTACCGGGAGAACGGCGGGACACTGGAGGCCAGGGGCCGGGAAGGGAACGTTTTTCTGCCGGGCGGGCGCCTGCGGCGGGCGGTTTTCGACGGCGCGGTGGACGTGACCTACCGGGACGCGAGGTTTCGCACCGACAAGCTCGTCTACCTTCATTCCGACGGCCGTATCGTCAGCCCCGGCAGGTTCAGGGCCGTGGTGGACGGGGTCGAATTCGAGGGTGAGAACATGACCTACTCGCTGGCGACCGGGACCATAGAGGTTCAGGGCGCCGTGAAAACCACCATCCACGCGGGGCTTCCCGGCCCATCGAGGGCGGCCGATGGCCTGTAGCGCACGAACCGGACGCGCGTTCCGCCTCGCTGTCCTCGTGCTCCTGCACGCGATGATCCCTGCGGGACTCGTCTCCACGGGACTTGCGGCCGAGGGCGCCGCCGGGAGCAAGGCGCCGGCCGGCCGCGGCCTGTTTGCGGACACGGACACCCCGGTGGTGATCACCGCGGACTCCATGGAGCTTCGGCGCAACAGCAACACCATCATCTACAAGGGCAACGTCCTGGTGGAGCGGGACGACGTCAGGATCACCAGCGACGTGCTGTCCGCGCGCTATGACGCCGGCGACGGAGGGTTAAGGAGCGTGGCCGCCGAAGGGAACGTTCAGGTGCGCCACGGGGGACGCGAGATGACCGGCGACAAGGCCGTCTTCGACGGCGTGAAGGAGACCATCACCGTGACCGGCAACACCACCGTGCGCGAGGGCGACAGCAGCATCTCGGGCGACCGCATCACCATCTACATGAAAGAGGACCGCAGCGTGGTGGAGAACAGCGAGGGGCGGGTCCGGGCGGTGATCTTCCCCGGACAGTTGAATCGCTGAACGGTCCACGCGTTTTCCTCCCGGGCGATGAGCGTTCTCAACGCAGATGGAATCGTGAAGGCGTATCGAGGCCGTCGGGTCGTGGACCGGGTGACGCTCGAAGTAAGGAGCGGGGAGGTCGTCGGTCTGCTGGGGCCCAACGGAGCGGGGAAGACCACCCTGTTCCACATCGTCATCGGCCTGGTCCGGGCCGACGGAGGGAAGGTCAGCCTCGACGGGACGGACCTGACCGCGGCGCCGATCTTCCGCCGGGCGCGGGCGGGCATCAGCTACCTGCCGCAGGAGTCTTCTGTGTTCCGGGGCCTCACCGTCAGGCAGAACCTGCTGGCCATCCTCGAGACCCTGGGACTCGGCAGGGACGAGGAGGAGGAACGCAGCCGGCGGCTGCTGCAAACGTTCGGGCTGGCGCAACTGGCCGACCAGAAGGCCTACACCCTGTCGGGGGGCGAGAGGCGGCGCGTCGAGATCGCCCGCGCGCTGATCCTGTCGCCTTTCTTCGTGCTGCTGGATGAGCCCTTCACCGGCGTCGACCCCATCGCCCTGGCCGATATCAAGTCCGTCGTTCAACGGCTGACCGGCGCCGGGATCGGGGTGCTGATCACGGATCACAACGTCAGGGAAACCCTGGAGATATGCACGCGCGCCTATATCCTCAGCGGAGGCGTGGTCCTGGCCGAGGGGACCCCGGACGACATCGCCTCCAGCGACAAGGCGCGCAAGGTCTACCTGGGCGAGGGATTCAGGCTGTAGTCCGATGGCTCTCGGAATCAAGCTCTCGCAGAAACTCGCGCCGCAACTGGTGATGACGCCCCAGTTGCAGCAGGCCATCAAGCTCCTTCAACTCTCCCACCTCGACCTCCAGCAACGGATCTCCGAGGAACTGCAGGACAACCCCGCCCTGGAGGAGGGGCACGACGACGAAGACGGCGGCGCCGGGACGGTGCGCGAGCCGGAAGCGATCCACGAAATGACGGTCACCGACCGGATCGCGGACTGGCAGGACTACCTGGACAACCACTCCAATTCCCGCCACGACGTGGGGAGCGCCGAGGCGGTCCGGGACGAGGCCGATTTCCCGTCGCTGGAGAACACGGTGACCCGCCGGGAGACGCTCCAGGAACACCTGCTCTGGCAGCTCCGCATGGCCGGGCTGGACCGGACCGGCGAGCGCATCGGCGCGTACATCATCGGCAACCTCGATGAACGGGGCTACCTGGAGGCGTCGGTGGAGGAGATCGGCGAACTGGTCCACGCCCCGCCCGATGCGGTCGAAGAGGTGCTGGCGTACGTCCAGTTCTTCGACCCCGTGGGCGTCGCCGCGCGGGACCTGCGCGAATGCCTGCTGCTGCAGCTCCACAATGCGGGGATGGGAGAGAGCGTGGCCGCCAGGATGGTGGCCAACCACCTGCACGACCTGGAGTACAGGCACTACGACAGGATAGCGGCGGACCTGGGCGTCGGCCTGGAGGAAGTGATCGAGGCCGCCCACCTCATCGGCTGTCTGGAGCCCAAGCCGGCGCGGGGTTTCGACGACGACGAGGTCCTCACCATCATCCCCGACGTAACCGTTCAGAAGGTGGCGGGGGAATACTTCGTTTTGCTCAACGACGACGGCGTCCCGCCGCTGCGCGTCAGTCCGCTGGTGCAGCGTCTGGCCGGCCAGCGGGGAGAAGACGTCCGCCAAGCGCGGGAGTACCTGGATACCAAGGTCCGCGCCGCGATGTGGCTCATCAAGAGCATCCACTGGCGCCAGCAGACCCTCTACCGGGTCAGCGAGAGCATTTTCCGTTTCCAGCGCGAGTTCCTGGACCGCGGCGTCGCCGGTCTGAGGCCGCTGGTGCTGCGCGAGGTCGCGTCGGAGATCGGCATGCACCCGTCCACGGTCAGCCGCGCCACCTCCAACAAGTATGCCCATACGCCCCAGGGCGTGTTCGAGTTGAAATTCTTCTTTCAGAGCGGCATCGCCCGCAACGACGGCGCCGCCGTGGTATCCTCGGAATCGGTCCGGGACGAGATCAGGAAGCTGGTGGAGTCCGAGGATCCCGGGGAACCCATGAGCGACCAGGAGATCGCCGGCGCGCTGCAAGGCGTCGGCATCGACATCGCGCGCCGGACCGTCGCCAAGTACCGGGAACAGCTCGGCATCCTGCCGTCGTCCCGGCGGCGGCAGCCTTTCGCCAACGATCGGGCCGCGCCGGACTGAGACGGCGCGTCGACAAAGGGGGTAGCGGTTGCGAATCACCGACGTTCTGGATGCCGAGGCGGTCATTCCGAGCCTCCAGGCCCGGGAGAAGTCTGCCGTGCTCGAAGAGATCGTGACGAGGGTGTCGAGCCACTACGGGTTCGAGGACTCGCAACGGTTGCTCGAGGTGGTCCGCGCGCGCGAAAGGATATGCAGCACCGCCATCGGGGAAGGGGTCGCCATCCCCCACGGCAAGCTGCCGGGACTGGAGCGCGTGTTCGTCGCCTTCGCCCGCAGCCCCGAAGGGGTCGATTTCGACGCCCAGGACGGCGCCCCGACGCACCTCTTCTTCCTGCTGGTGGCCCCCGAAGGCTCCACCTCCGAGCACCTGAGCGCGCTGGCTCGTGTATCCCGGCTGGTGAAGGACGCCTCGCTCCGGGAACACCTGATGCGCGTCCAGACGCCCGAGGAGGTGGTCAGCCTCATCGAGGAGAAGGAAAGGGACCTCTGACCCCGGCGCCTTCCGGTCCGCCTGCGGGGGACAGTGATGGGTCCGCGTGAAGCGCATGCCCGGCCTGCTTGACATCGTCGTCATCACCGGCCTGTCGGGTTCCGGCAAGAACGCCGCCATGCGGGTCCTGGAGGACAACAGCTTCTTCTGCATCGACAACCTGCCGGTGGCGCTCATCCCCCGGTTCATCGACCTGTGCCAAGGCTACCGCGAGGGCATCCAGCGGGTCGCCTTCGGCATCGACCTGCGCGGCGCGCAGTTCATCGAAGGGTGGCACGGCGTGCTGGCGGAGACCCGCCGGGCCGGCCACCACGTGGAGGTCATCTTCCTCGACGCCAGCGACGAGCTGCTGCTGCGCCGGTTCAACGAAACGCGCCGGCCGCACCCGCTCCAGGGCGGCGGGTCGGTCCAGGAGGGCATCGCGCGGGAGCGGGCGGCCCTCACGGGGATGCGGGATTCCGCGGACCGCGTCATCGACACGACCCATCTGAACGTCCACGACCTCAAGCAGGTCATCGAGGATTCGTGCGTCGAGGCCCTGGGGAGGCGGCAGATGTCGGTCTTCCTCATGTCCTTCGGCTACAAGCACGGGATCCCGTCCGAGGCGGACGTGGTGATCGACGTGAGGTTCCTTCCCAACCCATTTTTTGTTAGTGGGTTGGAGGCCAGGAACGGATTGGCCGCGGAAGTACGGGATTTCGTGCTCGGCCGGGCGGAAACGCGTGCTTTCGTGGAGCGCATGAGCGCGTTGCTCGACTTCACGCTGCCCAACTACGAGCGTGAAGGCAAGAGCAACCTGACCGTGGCTTTCGGTTGCACCGGCGGCAGGCACCGGTCGGTGGTGCTGGCCGCCGAGTTCGCGCGGCGTCTCGAGGGGACGCCGTGGCGCATTCAGTTGAGGCACCGGGACATTGACAGATGATCGATGCACCGCGTTAGGAAGAAACTCGAGATAAAGAACCGCCTCGGGATGCACGCCCGCGCCTCCGCGCTGCTGGTCCAGACCGTGAACCAGTTCTCCTCGGAGGTGAAGATCTCCAAGGACGACAACGTCGTCAACGCGCGCAGCATCATGGGCGTCCTGACGCTCGGCGCGGCCAAGGGCAGCAAGATCCGCGTCGAGACCAGGGGGGAGGACGCCCAGGAAGCGATGCTCGCCATCGAGCAGCTCATCGAGGACAAGTTCCGCGAGAGCGACTAACACACCAACGGAAGGGCCGAACAGGAATCATCCATGACGAACAAAGATTTTGTATTCACCTCGGAGTCGGTTTCGGAGGGACACCCCGACAAGATGTGCGACCAGATCTCGGACGCGGTGCTCGACGCCCACTTGGCGCAGGACCCGGACAGCCGGGTGGCGTGCGAGACTCTGGTCAAGAACGACCTGATCGTGATCGCGGGGGAGATCACCAGCAAGGGCAAGGTGGACTACGTGGGCGTGGCGCGCCGGGTGGCGCTCGACATCGGTTACGACCATCCGGACAAGGGCTTCGACGGCAACACCTGCGGAGTCTTCGTGAAACTGGTGAGCCAGTCGCCCAACATTTCGCAAGGGGTCACCGAAGGCCAGGGGCTCCACAAGGAACAGGGCGCGGGCGATCAGGGGATGATGTTCGGCTACGCGTGCGACGAGACCGACGAACTCATGCCGCTCCCCATCAAACTCGCCAACGATCTCGTGTCCGACTTGGCCGAGATCAGGAAATCCGGGAAGGTTCCGCTCTCCGGGTTCCTTCGCCCCGATTCGAAGTCCCAAGTCAGCGTTCAGTACCAGGACGGCCGGCCGCACAGGGTTAGCAACGTGGTGGTTTCGACCCAGCACAACTCCGAGATCACGCACGACGATCTCAAGAGGGACATCGTCAACAGTGTTATAAGGGAAGTCGTGCCGGCCCGGTACATCGACAGCGACACGGAGTTTCTCGTCAATCCCACCGGCAGCTTCGAGATCGGAGGCCCCCAAGCTGACGCCGGCCTCACCGGCCGCAAGATCATCGTGGACACCTATGGCGGCATGGGGCGGCACGGCGGCGGCGCGTTCTCCGGCAAGGACCCCTCCAAGGTGGACCGGAGCGGGGCGTACATGGCCCGCTACGTGGCCAAGAACATCGTGGCCGCGAAACTGGCCCGGCGTTGCGAGATACAACTCGCGTACGTCATCGGCGTCGCAGAGCCGGTCTCAATCGCCGTCGATACCTTCGGCACGGGCGAGTTGCCGGATGCCGAGATCGTGAAGCTGGTGCGAAAAAACTTCGATCTCACTCCCAAGGGAATCATCGACGCCCTGAATCTGCGGGCGCCCATCTACGAGAAATCAGCCGCCTACGGTCATTTCGGCCGCAAGCCCGAGGCCCCGTACTTCACTTGGGAGAAGACCGACCGGGCCGACAAGCTGAGCGCCGCGGTCAAGGGCTGAGAACATGGCAAAACCTGAATTCGACATCGCAGACCCCTCACTGGCCGCCGAAGGCTGGAAGCGCGTCCTATGGGCGGACCAGGAGATGCCGGTGCTGCGCAGCGTGCGCGCCCGCTTTCAGAAGGAGAAGCCGCTCAAGGGCCTGCGGTTCTCCGCCTGCCTGCACGTGACCGCGGAGACAGCCAACCTCGTGCGCACCCTCAAGGCCGGGGGCGCGGACGTGGTGCTGTGCGCGTCCAACCCGCTGTCGACGCAGGACGACGTGGCCGCGGCGCTGGTGAAGAAGGAGCGCTTGGCGGTGTTCGCGGTGCGCGGCGAGGACCACAAGACCTACTACAGCCATTTGCGCTCGGCCCTGGACCACCACCCGGTGATCACCATGGACGACGGCGCCGACCTGGTGTCCATGCTGCACCAGGAATACGCTCACCTGGCCGGCGGCATGATGGCCTCCATGGAGGAGACCACCACCGGAGTCATCCGGCTCCGTGCCCTGGAGGCGGACGGCGCCCTCAGGATCCCCATCATCGCGGTCAACGACGCCGCCACCAAGCACCTTTTCGACAACCGCTACGGCACCGGCCAGTCCACCATCGACGGCATCATCCGCGCCACCGACGTGCTGCTGGCGGGCAAGCGGGTGGTGGTGGCGGGATACGGCTGGTGCGGCCGGGGCGTGGCCTCACGCGCCCGCGGCATGGGCGCCAAGGTGGTGGTCACCGAGGTGGACCCGGTGCGCGCGCTGGAAGCCTCCATGGACGGCTTCGACGTCATGCCCATGAAGGAGGCCGCCAGGGTCGGCGACCTCTTCATCACCCTCACCGGCGACATGCACGTCATCGGCAAGGACCACCTCAAGGCCATGAAGGACGGCGCCATCATCTGCAACTCCGGCCACTTCGACATCGAGATCGACCTCAAGGCGCTCACGGCCATGGCCACCAAACGCGAGAAGAACGTCCGCAACCACGTGGACTGCTACACCTTGTCCGGCGGCAAGCGCCTCTTCCTCCTGGGAGAAGGCCGCCTCGTCAACCTCGCCGCAGCCGAGGGCCATCCCGCCTCGGTCATGGACATGAGCTTCGCCACGCAGGCGCTGGCCTCCGAGTGGGCCGTCCGGAACCGCGACAGCCTCTCTCCCCAGGTCTACGACGTGCCCCAGTCCCTCGAAGAGTGGGTCGCGAGCATCAAGCTCGAAACCATGGGCATCCGCATGGACAAGCTCACCCGGGAGCAGAAGCGCTACCTGTCCTCGTGGGAGATGGGCACCTGAGGCGTGACCCGCGGGGCGACATACGACGCCATCGCGGAGCGCTACCGCGACTCCAAGCAGCTCCCGTTCCGCTACTCCGTCGAACGCTACACCGTGTTCCGGGCGCTGGGGGACCTGCGCGGGCGGACCGTACTGGACCTTGCCTGCGGCGACGGGTTCTACTCGCGCCAGTTCAAGCAGGCCGGCGCGGCTGAGGTCACCGGCGTGGACATCTCCGGGGAGATGATCGCCCTTGCCGAAGCCGAGGAACAGGCCCGGCCAACCGGCTGCCGCTACGTCTGCGCGGACGCGGCCACGTTCACGCCGGCCGCACCCGTGGACGTCGTCACCGCCATCTACCTGCTGAACTACGCGCGGAACCGGGAAGAACTGGAAAGCTTCTGCCGCGCCTGCTTCCGCGCCCTCCGGCCGGGCGGCCGTCTCGTCGGCTTCAACGACAACGTCCGCAACCCGCCCAGGCCCGGCGCGTCGCTGGCCAAATACGGATTCGAACGCACCGGCGTCTGGCCCCCGCGCGAGGGAGCCCCCGTCCGCTACCGCCTCACCAACCCCGACGGCCGCACCGTCGAGTTCGACAACTACTACCTCGAACCCGCCGCCTACGAAGCCGCTATGCACAGCGCCGGATTCACGGACTTCCAGTGGATCGACGCCGCCCTGGATCCGGCCGAGCAGGCCAAGCCCTTCTGGAACGACTTCCTGGCGCAAGCGCCGTTCACGGCCTTCAGCGCAACCCGGATGAAGGCATAGGGCGCGCCTCGCGGCGTCCGACTTGCCTTGTGGGGCAACGCCCTCTTGCAGCTTCAGGGACTTGCATAGTCTGAAGGAAATGACATTTTGTCTTTATGACGACGGTTTCCATCTTCGAGGCCGCCTGAACCCCTGCCGACGAGAGCACGTCTGTCCGCAATAGAACGATGGCAGGACCCAATACGAAGCTGACGAACGCCGTCGAGGCTTACCTCACCGACCTGCGGAGGGTGCGCGCGTCCGGCAGTGCGACCGGGGAAAGGTCCGCCTACGGGCCGCTCGCCAATCTACTCAACGCCGTCGGCGCCACGCTCAAGCCCAAGGTCTTCTGCGTCGGCGAGTTGGCCGACCAGGGCGCCGGCCATCCCGATTTCGGTCTGTTCACGGCGAAGCAGGTGCAGAAGGGCCGGCCACGCGAGGGCCAGACTCCCGAGCGTGGAGTTGTGGAAGTCAAGTCTTCCGGCGAGGACCTGGACGCGCCCGGCGTGCGCGACCAGGTCTCCCGTTATTGGGGCCGGTACCGGCTGGTGCTGGTGACCAACCTACGCGAGTTTGCGCTTGTCGGCCCGGACGCAAGTGGCGGCGAGGCCACCCTCGAATCGTTCTGTCTGGCGGACAGCGAAGAAGCGTTTGCGCGTGGACTGGAGAAGCCGCGCGCCTTCGCAGCCGAGGTAGGCGCCGGCCTTGGCGAGTATCTGGCCCGTGCGCTGGCGCACCGTGCGGCGCTCGCAGAGCCGAAGGACTTGGCTTGGCTGCTCGCTTCCTACGCGCGCGACGGTCTTGCGCGGGTCGAGGCGGCTGGTGATGCACCATCGCTCAAGGCGGTGCGGTCGGCACTGGAGGAGGCGCTTGGCGTCCGCTTCGAAGGCGACAAGGGCGCCCGCTTCTTCCGTTCGACACTGGTGCAGACGCTGTTCTACGGCGTCTTCTCCGCCTGGGTTCTGTGGGCGCGGCAGACGCCGACGCCGGCAGGCGGATTCGACTGGCGCACCGCGGTCTGGCACCTGCGCGCCCCGGTCCTGAGGGCGCTGTTCCAGCAGCTTTCCGACCCTGGCAGGCTTCAACCGCTCGGTCTCGTCGAAGTTCTGGATTGGACCGCGGCTGCGCTGGATCGCGTCGACCGGGAAGCCTTCTTCGCCCGCCTCAGCGAGGGCGAGGCCGTGCCATATTTCTACGAACCGTTCCTGGAAGCCTTCGATCCCGACCTGCGGAAGCAACTGGGCGTCTGGTACACGCCGACGGAAGTCGTCCGCTACATGGTCGCCCGCGTGGACAAGGCCCTGAAGGACGACCTCGGCATCCCGGAAGGGCTGACCGCGGAAAACGTCTACGTGCTCGATCCCTGTTGCGGCACCGGGGCCTATCTTGCCGAAGTGCTGCGCCGGATCGCTGCCAATCTTGAAGGACAGGGACTCGGAGCGCTCACAGGCGCGCGGGTGAAGCAGGCGGCGACCGAGCGGGTCTTCGGCTTCGAAATCATGCCAGCCCCCTTCGTCGTCGCCCATCTGCAAGTGGGATTGACGATGCAGGCCCTCGATGCGCCCCTCGCCGATGATGAAACCGAACGCGCCGGCGTGTTCCTGACCAATGCGCTGACCGGCTGGGAGCCGCGTACCACCAAGCCGCTGCCCTTCCCCGAGCTTGAGGAAGAACGCGACCGGGCGGAGCAGGTAAAGCGGGAGAAGCCGATCCTCGTGATCCTCGGCAACCCGCCCTACAACGGCTTTGCGGGAATGGCTGTGGAGGAAGAACGGGAGCTTTCCGAAGCCTATCGTAGGACGAAGCGGGTGCGCCGACCCGAAGGACAGGGGCTGAATGACCTCTATGTCCGTTTCTTCCGCATGGCGGAACGCCGCATCGCGGAGAAGACCGGCCAGGGCGTGGTCTGCTTCATCTCCAACTATTCATGGCTTGACGGCTTGTCATTCACAGGCATGCGGGAGCGCTACCTAGAGGCGTTCGACGCAATCCGCATCGACAACCTGCATGGTGACCGCATCGTTTCGGAATATGCTCCCGATGGACGGACCAGTGAGACGGTTTTCGCGCTTCGAGGACAATCTCCGGGTATAAAGGTTGGCACGAGCATCGCCCTACTATTGAAGACCAAGGTGGCTGCAAGCCCGACTTTTCGTCGTCTCCTCTACCGCGACTTCCACCAAGCAAGGGCCGAAGAAAGGCGACAGGCCCTGTTGGACAGCCTTTCTGCCGATCTAATGGATGGAGACTATTCGACGCTCGTTCCCAATATCCGACTGGGTTTGCCCTTCAAGCCGATGCCCGTCAGCGACGACTGGTTTGGCTGGCCCGCGCTTCCAGAACTCTTTCCGGTGTCGTTCCCTGGCGTCAAGACCAGCCGGGATGGCTTTCTCGTTGATGTGGACCTTGATCGGCTCCGGGCGCGCGTAGCCGATTATTTTGACGTGAAACTGAGCCATGACGAAATTGCACGGCGTCATCCGAGCGTTATGAGATCCACGGCGCGATTCCGCGCACAGGCAGTGCGCGACGAGTTGCTGAAACGCGGAGGCCCAGACGAAGCCGGTTTTGTCCGTTTCGCCTATCGGCCGTTCGACAACCGCTGGCTGTACTGGGAGAAGGATACGAAGCTCCTCGATGAAAAGCGTGTTGATTACAACCCGCACGTCTTTGAGGGTAATCTCTGGATTGAAGCGCGTGAGCGTGAAGCGAAGGAAGGATATTCGCGTGGAACCGTTGTCCGGCACCTTGCTGACAATCTCGGCAATGGGCTTTCTAGCTATTTCCCAGCTTGGTTGCGGGATGATGTTATAGGTGATGGCCAACGACGCCCCAATCTCTCCGCCACGGCAGAACGTTATCTCGACCGCCTCGGTTTGGGTGTCGAGGACCTCTTCCATCACATACTCGCCACACTGCACAGGCCCTCGTACCGGGAGGCCAATGCCGGCGCATTGCGTATGGAATGGCCACGTATCCCGCTGCTCGGTTGGCCGGACGGTGATGTCAGAGACGCAGTCGAAGTGCTTTCCGAATCGGCGGTGTGGGGCCGCGAACTCGCCACGCTGCTCGATCCCGACACCCCAGTGCTCGGAGTCACGCAAGGTCCGCTGCGTCCGGAGATCGCCGCTATCGCCGTACCGGCTACACTCGCCGGTCACAACATGGGACCCAACGATTTCGCGGTTACCGCAGGCTGGGGCCACTACGGCAAGGACGACGCGGTTATGCCTGGTCAGGGCCACGTCATAGAGCGCTCATACACGGTAGAAGAACACGCCGCTCTGGGCAACGCGCTGGCCACCTTAGGCGATACGACCTTCGACGTCTATCTCAACGCCACTGCCTTTTGGCGAAACATCCCTACCGTCGTTTGGAACTACAAACTCGGCGGTTACCAAGTGCTCAAGAAATGGCTTTCCTACCGTGAACGCGCCGTCCTCGGACGCCCGTTGCGCTTCGAAGAAGTCCAGCAATTTATGGACACGGCACGCCGTATTGCAGCAATCTCAGGAGAGCTTACGGTGAAGGTCTCATGACCGACGGGGTAACCCCGGAAGCCACAACGTTGCAGGTAACGCAACTCGATCCGTGGAATTCAACCGCTTCAATGATCTCGATCTCACCTTGCCGTCAGGATCGCGAATTTCGAACTCTCCTTCCTCGACGAGTCTGAGAATAGCCCGGTCAAGATCGGAAAAACAGGCCGCTGTCCGATTTGCAAGCATGTGTCGCAACGCATCCAGGGTGACTGACTGTTCCGACACCAGACCGAACAGTTCTCCAGGAAGTGACTCCAGAAGTTGCTCTTCCATTCGCTGATGATCAAGCTCACCGAATTGAAACAGTGGAAGGGTCGCCGAATCCCTTAACCCAGGTTTAACAAGGGTATTTGAAAGTCGTTATAAATCGGGGTGTTAGCGGGGCGATTTTGGTCTTCTGGCACTACATTCTGGTGATTCAACGGGAATTCCGAGAGTTCAGACGATCAACTTTTTGATACCGCCAGGCGCGGAATCGAGGCGGAGAGCGTTGTAGATTTCAAGCTGCTGGGGTTCGGCCTGGGTGACCTTGCGGACATGCAGGGTGCGGCCGTCCTTGCGTCGGAAAGTGGCGGTGACCCGGTGTTGGCCCTGGAGTATGCGGCGCAAGGTGGTCCAACTGGCGGTCTCGCCCAAGGCGGCGAGTCGGCGGCGGACAATCTGCACGAGTTGGTAGGCGATGACGGTGATGAACAAATGGCCGTCGGAGCGGTGCTGCTTTTGGTGGAAGATGGGCCTCAGGCCGAGTTCGGACTTGAGGGAGCGGAATACGGCTTCGAGGTCGGTGAGCATGGTGTAAGTGCGCCAGAGGGCTTGCGGGTCCCAGTCGTCGAGGTTGGTGCGCAGACAATAGACGCCGGGATGAGTGAGCATGGTGCCCGGGCGGGGCTGGCGTTTCCAGGTGACGGCCACGGCCTTGTCGCCTTGGATGTCGGCCACGACCTCGACCTGGTAATGCTGAGCGACCCCCCGGCTTTGCTCCTGGATGCGCCCGATGCGTTGCCAGACATGGTCGAGGGCCTTGCGGGTGCGGGGGCGGGAGAGCCCCTCGTGGAGTTTTTGCAAGGCGCCCTCGAAGCGTGCGGCAAAGCGTTCGGAAATGCCTTCTTCTTTCTTGGCGCGAGCTTCGGAGTAGCAGTAAAGCCGCACCTCGTCGTGGTCCTCATCGACCACCCGGTGCAGGTGAACCTTTTGTTGGGAACGGGTCTCGATGGCGGTAGCCAGTTCGGGATCGAACAGCCGGGTGCGTTGGCGGCTGACCACCAGATAGCGGTAGCCGTGGCTGCGCAACCAGGCGATGTTGTTCTCGGTGGCAATGCCCGCATCCATCACCACCAGCGCCTGGCGGGGGGCCTTGAGGGCTTCAAGCATGGACGCCAGGGTCTTGTCTTCATCGACGTTGCCGGCAAACACTTCGGAGCGGCGCACGAAGCCGGAACCGTCGAGCACCAGCCCCAGGGTGAGCAGCGGACAGTCGCTGCGCTTCTCTTTCGAGTGCCCCCGTCTGGCCTTGGGCTGGCCTTGAGCTTCGCCCTCGAAGAAGGTGTTGGTGAGATCGTACAGCGTCACCGTGTGCCCCAGGCCAAACAACTCCGTCACCCGCTCGAACAAGTGGCTCTCGACGGCCTTGCGATGGGCCATCAGCGCATCCGAGGCACGGTAGAGCCGCATCAGGCTCAGGCTCTCGAAGTCCACGCCGAGCAACTCGCCGAGAGCGCTGCGGTCGCACAACCACCGCCAAGTGGCCCGTTCCGATCCGGGCTGTGCCATGCGTCCGATGATCAACGCCATGGCTGCCGCCCTTTGCCGACCGTTGAACCCAAGGCCTTCCAAACATTCGTCCAGCCCCACCTGCTCCATGGCCCAAAGCCCGACGTGCTCCACCCCCACCGAGCGCGGGCGCACCAACTCCAACGAGTCCACATCCACGGCCTGCACATCCCCTCCGCCGCCTTCCGCCCGAGGCGCCCGGCTCACCAGTTGCATGGCGATCCGTTGGGCCTCCCGTTCCACCTCTTCCGAACACCCCAACTCCACCAGCACCGCTTGCGGGTCGATCAATTGTTCGACGCGCGCGCACAACACCGCCCAATGTTCCGGGGCCACCTCGAAGTCACTGCCGAGATTGAGCAGGGTGCGCTGCCGCACCCGCACGCCGCTGCGCTCGGAGCGCACCAGGCGGTGGGTGAAGTAGCTCCTGCCCCGGTCGGCGCCGCGGGTCTGGGTGCGGCGGATGAACATGGGTGCAGGATATCAGAGGGCGGGACGAGAATCAAGGAAATCTTACAATTATGGCACTACATTAGGGCGCTAGAATCCTGACCTCAATAAATTCAACACCTTAAAAGCTCTACCCACCCCCAAATACCCCAAAATCCGCACATGCATGTTAAAGATGGGTTAATGTGTCCCAACCCAACATACCAAAGTCGCCACGGCCGTAATGCACAAAGGTATTCTGGATATTCCAATGCTGCTGGATCATGACATCGCGCGCCGTCGGATGCCTTGACAGATGGAGAAACCACAAGGCGCGCCGCGACGATCTGGGGCGAATAAAAAAGGGCGTGTCGTACGTTGCTCCGGTGACAATTCGAGTGTGATCACGAAGCGTCCGTTGGACGAGCGCCCTGCCACCGTCCCCATCCCTGAATTGGATCAGGTCTTGTATCTGCGAGTCCGTCAACTGCAGCGGCGCGACGGCCTTGGCTATCTGCGGCGTCTGCGCCAGATGGTTGACAAGGGCATCTGCGGCAAATGTCAGAATGACTTCGGCCGCCGGTAGTTGGTTGAAGATACGGGAAACGAGTGCCAGTTCCACTTGAGAGAACCCGGTTTGATCGAGGAGAAAGATTGCTCGACCGGAACGAGGCTGTCTTTGGCGGATCGAGTTGAGGATATTTTCAAGTTCATTTTCGAACAGACTGTTCCGAACGACAATCCTTTCGTCATCAATATTGTGCCCATGCTCTTGAAGAGCTTTTCGAAGGTGATCCGTGTGGGCCTTTTCCTTGTCGATGAAGTAGAATTTACAGTCGACGTGTAGTCGTTTGACCCGGTTCTCGTTCAGCCGGTCTTTCGCTGCTGCTGCTTCTTCCAGCATAACTAACGGGGTGCCGGAAACAACGGTATCTCCGTCGCGAAAGGTACCTCCCCCAGCGAATCCGTCAATGAGGTCGAGCTTGAATTCCTCACGCTGTGGGTTGACGTTCAGTCTGTCGAAATACTCCCGTAGGTAGCTGCGCAATACCTCAAGTTTCGCCTTGCTGTGAGCCTCGATGAGAGGTGGCGGTTCGTCAGGATGCCACTCGAAGGACATTGTCGTCTTTCCCCGTTGAATGCTTCGGCATGGCGTTGTGCTCCACCCCTTCCAATTCACGGCCGCCAGCTTTTGGGGTTTGGCCGCCCCACTGCTTAAAGAAGAAGGGCACTCCGGCCCGAGCGCAGCGGTCCCGGATGTCGCGTACCCATTCGGGCCGCATTGGCCGAGCCTGTGGGCCGCTTTCACCACCGACGATGACCCAGGATATCCCTTCGAGATCAATGTCTCCGACGGGACCGAGAAGCGGTTCTATCGAGAGGAACCGAACGGTGAGCGGCGCCGTTCGGAGATGCTGAACTCTGGCCCTTGCTGAGTGATCTTCAACGGATACGCCACACCAGATGTGGTCGGGAGCCAAGCCGCTAGCGTATCTGCGCCGCAAATAGTCCCTCATGAGCGAGCTGCGCTTCGTGAGAATCTGATAGACGTGCCGATCTACCGTTTCCATCGTATGGAATACCTTGTCGATGAAACGGCGGTCGACGCGTCTATGAAAAAGGTCGCTCATCGAATTGACGAAGATCATCCGCGGCTTTCGCCATTTGGCGGGTTGGTTCAGTCGCGACGGCCACAGGCGGAGATCGAAGCCCTGTTCGTAAGCGTGTCCCACCACGCCACGCCATCGTTCGGCGAAGCGTTCCGCATAACAGTTGTCGCAACCGCGCGTCACTTTTGTGCAACCGGTCACGGGGTTCCAGGTCGCGTCGGTCCACTCAATCGCTGATTTGCTAGCCATAGTGACACCAATGGAGCGAGTTCGTCATGTCAGTGACTACAGAGAGTCCGTGCTTTGGGAGTACACATCAGTGGTCGCCTCTTGACGATGCCAGCAATGCGCGCCTTACCGCTTCCGGTTCCTTTTCGATCAACTGCAGCAGAATGGCTGCGGGGCCGCTGACCCGCCGGGTCCCCTGTTCCCACTTCCGGTAGCCGGAAAGGCTCATGCCCATCAATCGCGCCATCTGTACCTGGGTTAGCTTCGCTTGCTTGCGGACGTCGTGAGGTGTGACCGGATCATATACGGTGGCGGGGCCCTTGCCCTTCGCATGGGCGAGCGCTTCGTGCAGAGCTTGGACCAGATCGTCGCCAAAGGTACTCACTTCGCCTCCTTCCGTGTTGCCTCCGGTGCGGTCGAGATAGCCGAAGCGGTACGTCTTCGTCCGTGTTGACCTCGTTGACCTGCCACATCGAGGTCTAGGTTTCGGTTACCGTCTACCACAGCGCAGTATATACCCCAATGGGGTAGCTGTGCAATCTGGTGGTGGACTTGCTCGCATCCCCTTATACGGCAAGTGCCAGGAAGGCCTCCCATTGTGTTGACAAAAGGCACACATCATGCGATGCTTTCACACGTGCATGAATTTGACTGGGATGACGAGAAGAATGAGCTTCTTGAGAAGACGCGGGGCGTATGTTTCGAGGATGTCGTCTTCCACATCAGCAATGGCGACGTGCTGGACATCATCAGACATCCCAATGCGTCCCGGTATCCGAATCAGAGCATCATCGTTCTGAACATGGAAGGGTACGTGTATCTGGTCCCGTACGTGGAGCAGGATGGAACACGGTTCCTCAAGACCATCATCCCGAGCAGAAAAGCCACCAAGGAGTACCTGAAATGAGCAGCCCTCTCAATCTGGATGCGGAAGAAGTGCAACTCCTCCAGGACTTTGAACGCGGGGAACTCGAAAGCATCAACGACTTCAAGGAAGCGAAGCGAGAACTTGAGGAAGCCGCACACGGCTTCCTTCAGAAGGACAAAAGAATCAACATTCGGATCTCATCCCGTGATCTGGAGGCCCTGCAGAAAAGAGCCAGCAAGGAAGGAATGCCCTACCAGACCCTTATTTCAAGCACACTCCACAAATTCGTGACGGGCAAGCTCAAGAGCGTGGGGTAACACTCCCTCACACCAGCCGAACGAACAGCTCGTTGGCCAGCAGCAACCCGCGCGGCGTAAAGCGCAGCCGTTGGCCGTCCTCGACCAGCAGTCCCTCCGAGACCCACTCCGCGATGTCGGGGAAGGCGTCCTCGGGTTTTGTTCCGAACCGCCGGCAAAAGCTTGGCGCCGAAACTCCGCCGATCATCCGTAGCCCGGTGAACAGGTGTTCGGCCATGGCCTGACGCAGCTCCGGCCGCTCGCGCTCGATGACTGCGTGGCCGGCCTCATTCGCAAGCCGCATGTAGCCCGCCGGTGACCGCTCGTTCTGCCAGCGCTCCCCCAAGGTGTTCTCCGGTTTGCGGTGATAGCTGTGGGCGCCGGCGCCGATGCCGAGGTAGTCGCCGCCTTCCCAGTAATTGACGTTGTGGCGCGACTCCCGTCCCGGGCGGGCGTAGTTGGAGATCTCGTATCGCTCCAGCCCGGCCTGCTCCAACGTGCGCTGGATGAGGGCGGCCATCTCGATCTCGGCTTCTTCGTCCAGGGGGTGCAGCAGGCCCTGGCGGTAGCGGGCGTGGAAGGGCGTGCCTTCCTCGATGGTGAGGTTGTAGGCGGACAGGTGCGGCGGCTCGTGTTCCAGCGCCTGCGAGAGGTCCCGGCTTACGCCGTCCACGGTCTGGCCGGGAATGCCGTAGATGAGGTCGAGGCTGAAGTTGTCGAAGCCGGCGTCCCGGACGCATCCGAGGGCTTGGCGCGTCTCGTCGGCGCTGTGGACCCGGCCCAGGAACCGCAGCAGTTCGGCGTCGAAGCTCTGCGCGCCGACGCTGATGCGGTTGACGCCGCAAGTCCGGTAGTCCCGGAAGCGGCTCGCGTCCACCGCGCCGGGGTTGGCTTCCAGCGTGATCTCAGGTGCTTCATCGAAACCGAAGAGTCTGGCGGCTTCGTCGAGCACGGCGCCGATGCTGCTTCCCTGGAAGGTCGAGGGGGTGCCGCCGCCGAAGAAGACCGTCTTCACCGAGCGGCCCGCCCATGCCTCCGACCCGGAATAATGGCGCAGCTCCCGCAGCAGCGCCCGCGTGTATTCTTCTTCAGGGATACGGGCGGCGACGTGCGAGTTGAAGTCGCAGTACGGGCATTTGCTCAAGCAGTAGGGGATATGCACGTAGAGGGAGAAAGCCCCCGCGCTACCGCCGTGCGGGGTTGGGCCGTGCTTCGTCGAGCCCTGCTGCGCTGAGCCGTTCCCCATCACGGCTTGATGTCCTGCAGGAACCAATCGCTCGTCACCTCCTTGCCCAGCCCCATCTTTTCGGCGGCCTTGAGGATGCAGTGGCCCATGGCGGCGAACTGTACTCCGGTGCCGATGTTGTTGAGGAAGAAGGTGATCTGGCCGGCGTCGGTGCGGCCAGATACGCGGCCCGACAGGAAGTCCGAGATCTCGGGGTAGACGGTCCAGTCCCGCGGCTTTTCCTGGCGGATGCCCGGCAGGTGGTCGATGCCGGGAGGCAGGTGGTGCCGGATGCCCCCCATCTGCGTGTGGATGCCGGTGACGTCGGCCCTGGCGAAGACGGTGTCGTCGTGCTCGAACTCGCGGATGGCGTTGTAGTGCACGCCGGGCTCCAGCATGTCGCCCGTGATGATGGGGGACGAGGTGCTGGTGGCGGTGCAGATGATGTCGCATCCGGCGATGGCCGCGGCCACGCTGCCCGTGGGCTCGACCTCGATGCCGTCTTTCCCGCCCATCTCCTCGGCGAAGGCTTGCCGGTGCTCGGGGCGGGGACTGTAGACCTTGACCGTCTTGATGGGGAGCACGTGGGTGAGCAGGCGGAAGTGGGCGCGTGCCTGACCGCCGGTGCCGATGAGCCCCAGCCGGGTAGCCTCCGGGCGGCACAGCGCCTGCGCGCCCAAGGCGCTGGTGACGGCCACCCGGGTCTGCTGGATCACCCCGTCCGGCATGATGCCCATCAACTCGCCGTTCTCAAGGCTGTACAATTGCACCAGCCCCAGGAACAGCCCCCTGCCGGCCAGCGGCAGCTTCTCCAGCCGCACCGAGCCGTTGTAGGTCTCCTCCCGGACCACGTCCGAGGTCACCCGCAGCGCCAAGGTGCCGAACCGCTCCACCGCCCCCTCCACGGACTTGAAGCTGTAGGAGGCGCCGTCCATGGAGTGGTGCGTGTAGATGTGGGTGGTCGGGCGGTTCACCGACCGCCCTTCGGGCAGGTCCCGGTAGGCCGCGGCCATCGCCTCCAGGCATTCGTCGATGTCCATGGCCTGCCGCACGTCGTCGTTGTCCAGTATCCGTGTCATGGGGTTCCTCGTGTGGTTTCCGCGGCCCGGATCGCTCGCACCCGCTCCGCGGTGGCCGGGTGCGAATCGTGGTAGGCCGAGTACCAGGGATGGGGCGTCGGATTGCTCAGGTTGTTGACGGTCAGGGCCACCAGGGCCTCTTCCATGGGTTTGCCGTCCTCCAGCAGCCGCACCGCGAAACCGTCGGCCTCGTACTCGTGCCGGCGCGAGATGCGGTTCATGAAGGGCGCCAGCCAGAACGTAAACGGTCCGGAGATCAGCGAGAAGATCACCAGCGCCGTGTGGTGGGCGGGCTCGGCGAGCCCGAAGGTGCGGAACAGGGGCGGGTAGTCCAGGAGCAGGCTGAGCACCCACAGCCCGGCCAGCGTGAAGACGGCGCTCAGGCCGAGACCCTTGAGCACGTGCCGCATCTTGTAGTGCCCCATCTCGTGCGCCAGCACCGACAGGAGCTGCGGGCGGTCCAGTTGCTCCAGCAGCGTGTCGAACAGCACGATGCGCTTGGCCTTCCCCAGCCCGGTGAAGTAGGCGTTGGAATGCCCGGAACGCTTGGAGCCGTCCATGGTGTAGATGCCGCTGGTCCGGAGCCCCACCCGCTGCGCCAGCTCGGCGATGGCGTCCCGCAGCGAGTCGTCCGCCACCGGCGAGAACCGGTTGAACAGCGGCGCGATCAGAGTGGGATAGATGACCAGCATCAGGCCCTGGAACGCGAACACGAAGCCGAAGACGTAGACCCACCACCAGGCGCCGGTGGCCTTCATGAGCCACAGCACGCCGTAGAGGAACGGCGCCCCGAGCACCACGGCGAGGACCACCCCCTTGAGCCGGTCCATGATGAAGGTGCGCACGTCGGTCTTGTTGAAGCCGAAACGCTCTTCGAGCACGAAGGTCGAGTAGATCCCGAGGGGTAGGGACATCACGGTGAAGATGCCGCCGACGGCGAGGCAGAACAGGATGCCCGGGGCCTCGGCCACCGGCAGGAAGGCGCCGAGGCCGCGGCCGAGCCCGTCCACCCACGGCAGCACGCCGCCGAACAGCACCAGCAGCGTCAGCGCGGTCCCGTAGACCGCGGACCAGCGCGCGAAACGTCCCCGGGCCAGGGCGTAACGTACCGATTTCTCGTGGGTTTCGGGGTTGATGCGGGCAGCGAACAGGTCCGGCAGCCGGCCCTGCCGCCACTGTCGCTCCAGGTGCCGCATGTTGGCTTCGTTGAGCAGGGCTTCGACGATCAGTTCCGCGGACAGAAAGGCGACGAAGAGGCAGGCGATGACGGTTTCCATGAGAAATTGCGCAAGACGAAATGCTGTGGTTATCTTAGTGTAGGATTCGTGTCCTGTCCGGTCAATTCATGCGCTGATTCACGCGCCGGTTCGTGCGCGATCGACCGGACGGGACACGAATCTGATTTGTAGCCGGGGGCGGCGCTTTGGCGGGCCTTCCCGGCGTCTCGGAGGTTTCCCATGCTGTCGAACAAGGTAAGCGAGATCATGACGACCGCGGTCATCACCGCGGAGCCGTCGAGTTCCATCCGGGAGGTGACCCGGCTCATGGTGGACCGCAGGGTGGGGCGGGTGGTTCTCACCGAGAACGACGCCCCGGCCGGCATCTTCACCGAGACCGACATCCTGAGACGGGTGATGAACCGCCTGCTCGACGTGCACAAGACGCCCATTCGCCGGGTCATGACCACCCCGGTCCAGGGAGTGCCCCAGGGCACGTCCATCGTCGAGGTGCTGGGGCGGATGTACCAGGGACGCTACCGCCACCTGCTGGTGTACGGCGACGACCGGCGCATGGTCGGCCTGGTCTCCATGCGGCGGATACTCAACCTGGTGGTGGAGCTGGGCGCGAACATGCCTGACTCCCGCACGGTGGGAGAGGTGGTCTCCGGCGTGGTCCCCACGGTGGATGCCTCCATGCCGGTCACCCAGGTCATCGACAGGATGGTGCGGGAGCAGACGGGCTGCGTCATGGTCTCCGCCGGCGGCAGGACCGCCGGCATCTTCACCGAGCGGGACGTCCTGACGCGGATCGCCCTGGAAGACCGGGACATGGGGCAGGTGCCGGTGTCCGAGGTCATGACCCCCGATCCCCTGGTCGCCGGCGGATCGACTCCCGTCCAGGAGGTGCTGGCGACCATGCGCGACAACGGGTTCCGCCACATGCCGGTGGCCGGCGACGGCGACGGGCTGGCCGGCATCGTCTCGGTGGGAGACGTGCTGCAGTACGCCAAGGCGCTCGACATCGACGACGCGGTCAGGAAGGCCTGGAAGGAGATCGAGGAGTTCTGGGAGTCGGACGAGAACTACACGCCGGGGTAGGACGGAGCGGAGACCGGGGACGAACGCCGGAATCGACGGTCAAGAAACGGTTAAGTCCTTGTTTCGGTTACGTTCCGTTGTTACAATAGCCACCCAACTCATTTCGCCCCGCAACCATGGAGAACGACATGCCCGTTGTCAACGATCTCAGCATTAGCGTCGCTACTGCCAACGGTTCAGGAAGTGCTTCTTCCAACAATATCCTGTTCAAGTCCATCTTCAAGATGGGCATCCCCTGCTCCTCCAAGAACATGTTTCCGTCCAACATCCAGGGCCTGCCCACCTGGTACCAGATCCGCGCCAACGCCGACGGCTACCTGGGCCGCAAGGACGTCATCGACGTCATGGTGATGTTCAACGACGACACCGCGGACAAGGACATCTACCGGGTGCGCGACGGCGGCCTGATCCTCTACGACGACACCAAGCCGTTGCCCGACCACCTGAAGCGCGACGGCGTCCAGTATCTCGGCGTCCCGGCCAACGCCCTGGTCCAGAAACACGTGGAAGCGGGGCCGTTGCGGGCCAAGCAGCGCAACATGCTGTACGTGGGCGCCCTGGCCTGGCTCTTCGGCATCGACATGGAGACGATCCGCGAGGTGCTGAGCGACACCTTCGGCAACAAGCCCGCGGTCATCGAGTCCAACCTGCTCTGCATCGAGCTGGGCTACAACCACATGCGCGACAACAACCTGAGCCAGTCCCTCTCCATGCTGGAAAAGATCCCCGGCGGCAACGACGGCAAGATCGTCACCGAGGGCAACACCGCCTGCGCGCTGGGCGCCATCTACGGCGGGGTCACTTTCTGCGCCTGGTATCCCATCACCCCGTCCAGCTCCCTGGCCGAGGCGCTGGAACGGTACATGCCGCGGCTTCGCAAGGACAAGGACGGCAAGAACACCTACGCGATCATCCAGGCCGAGGACGAGATCGCCGCCACCAACATGGTGGCGGGGGCCGGCTGGATGGGCGCGCGGGCCATGACCTCCACCTCGGGGCCGGGCCTGTCGCTCATGAACGAGACCATCGGCCTCCAGTACTTCGCGGAGATACCCGGAGTCTACTTCATCATCCAGCGCGGCGGCCCTTCCACCGGCCTCCCCACCCGCACCCAGCAGGCCGACATCCAGCTCATGCACGTGGCCTCCCACGGCGACACGCGCCACGTCATCCTGATCCCCCACGACATGAAGTCCTGCTTCGACCTCGGACGCAAGAGCTTCGACCTGGCGGACCGCTTCCAGACCCCGGTGTTCGTCATGATGGACCTGGACCTGGGCATGAACCTGTGGGGCTCGGATCCGCTGGAGCTGGTGCAGGAGCCCTTCGACCGGGGCAAGCTCCTCGACGCCGACGGACTGGAAAAGCAAGGAAGCTTTGCGCGCTACCGCGACGTGGACGGCGACGGCGTGCCGCAGAGGACCCTGCCGGGCACCGAGCATCCGCTGGCGGCCTATTTCGCCCGCGGCTCGGGCCACGATGACCAGGCGCGGTACTCGGAAGACGAGAAGGACTACAAGGAGGTCCTGGACCGGTTGCGGCGCAAGCACGACACCGCCCGCGCGTATGTTCCCAAGCCCCTGGTCGAGGCCCAGCCGGACGTCAACACCGGCGTGATCTGCTTCGGGTCGAGCTACGAGGCCGTGCGCGAGGCCCGGGACCGACTCCGGGCCGCGGGCATCGAGACCAACCACCTGCTGCTGAGGGCGCTGCCCCTGGCCGCCGAGGTCCGGGAATTCGTGGCCTCCCACGAGGTTGTCTACCTCATGGAGCAGAACCGCGACGGGCAGATGGCGGCGATCTTCAAGGAGGAGTATCCGGAGTTCGCCACGAAGATCGTCAGTATTCTCATTTACGACGGACTCCCCGCCACCGCGGGCGAGATCGTGCGGCAGGTGGAGCAGCATCGCGAGGCAGCCACCAACGGCATCGAAACGAAAGTAGACGAATCATGGCAAAGACAAACCGCGTCGATCTGACCGAGAAGGACTACAAGGGGGCGGAATCCACCATGTGCCGCGGCTGCGGCCATGACGCGATCTCCGCGTCCATCATGCGCGCGTTCTTCGCCAGCAGCGTAGACCCGCGCAAGGTCATCAAGCTGAGCGGCATCGGCTGCTCCTCCAAGACCCCCAACTACTTCATGAACCAGGCGTTCGGCATCAACGCGGTGCACGGCCGCATGGCTTCGGTGGCCACCGGGGCCAACGTCGGCAACCACGCCATGATTCCGCTGGGAATTTCCGGTGACGGCGACACCTCGGCCATCGGGCTCGGCAACTTCTGCCACATGATGCGCCGCAACGTGAACATCACCTACGTCATCGAGAACAACGGCGTGTACGGACTGACCAAGGGCCAGTTCTCCGCCACCGCGGACGAGGGCACGGTGATGAAGGGCGGCAAGATCAACGACATGCCCGCTATCGACCTGTGCGAACTGGCCATCACCCTGGGCGCCACCTACGTCGCCCGGAGCTTCTCCGGCGACCGCAAGCAGCTCGCGCCGCTGATCCAGGGCGCCGTCGCCCACCAGGGGACCGCCATCCTGGACGTGTTGAGCCCGTGCGTGACGTTCAACGACCATTCCGGCTCCACCAAGAGCCTCAAGTACATCCGCGAGCACCTGGACCCGCTCCACGACATCGACTTCATTCCGCCCTACGAGAACATCGAGGTGGACTACCAGGAGGGCACCGACCAGGAGGTCACCCTGCACGACGGTTCCCGGATCACCCTGCACAAGCTCGGCCACAACTACGACCCCACCAACCGCATGCAGGCCGTGACCGCGCTCCACGCCGCGGTGGCCGAGCACAAGTTCCTGACCGGCCTCGTCTACCTCAACGAGGAGCGGGCCGAGTTCGTAGACGACCTCAACCTCTGCGACACGCCGCTGGCCTACCTTGACCAGGCCGCGACACAGCCGTTGCCGGATACACTGGACCGGATCAACGCCGAGCTGATGAAATAGCCCGGCGGCGCCACCCGCGTCTCAAGCCTGCGAAGAGACGTTCACGGGCGGGTTTCACTCCGCCCGTGTCTTCTGCCCGTGACGCACAGAGAGACCCTGACACATGAGCGCATCGCGTGAAGTCCTGATCCTCCACACGTCCGACCTGCATCTGGGCGCCGACAGCGTCCTGACCGACGATGTCTCCGGCAACGTGCCGGTGCTCCAGCAGGTTCTTGCAACGGCGCGCGCGCAGCAGGCCGATCTCGTCATCCTCGCCGGGGACACCTTCGATCACAACCGGCAGCGGGCCGGGCTCCTGGAGGAGGTTTCGGATGTCATGGCCGAAGCCGGCCTTCCCATCGTCATCCTGCCGGGGAACCACGATCCGCTCACCCCGGACTCGGTCTATCGCCGGTCCGAGTTCGCCAACACCGGCAACGTCCACGTCCTGGGGCTGACGACTGAACGAAGCGACTTTCCTGAGCTGGACCTCGAGGTCTGGGGCCGGCCCCACGTGGATTACCTGGACATGATGCCGCTCCCGGAACCCCCGGAGCGCCGCACCCGCTGGCAGTTGGCCGTGGCCCACGGCCACTACGTCGAGGACGAGCCCGGATCGGACGTGCTGCTGGGCTCGTGGCTGATCCGCCAGGAAAACCTCACCACCAGCGGCGCCGACTACGTGGCCCTGGGCCACTGGAACCGCGCCGTGGCGGTGGGCGACCAGCAGATCCCCGCTTACTACTCCGGCTCCCCAAGCTACGCCGGCACCGTCAACGCCATCCGTCTCCAGAGCGACGGCCGCGTCGTGGTGACGCAGATTCCCGTGTGAGGCGCCAATGCGACGGGCGGCCGTTGAACGAGAACGTACGCTGCACGTATGGCGCGCCCACAATCGGCTCTTGCATGCGGGTGCCGACACGGGATGCGTCTGCGACAAACAGCCGGGTAGATTCCGCAAAGGCCAGAAGGTCGCCGGCTGCGGCAAGTCTCGTTGCTGGCTCTGCAAGAGTGACAAGCTCGCCAAGCGGCCCCGGGTGCGAGACTACCGGCAAGCGATCTGGTACAAGGAGTGAATCGAACTCAAGGATTCAAGACGCTGTCGGGGGAGAGACGCATGACTGCAGCGAAACAGAAAATGAAGGACGTCATTGAGGCTCAGCCAGAGGATGCGACGTACGATGAGATTCTGCGGGAGCTTGCGTTTGAGCGCATGGTGGAGCGTGGTCTCACGGATTCTCGAGAAGCCCGTGTGATATCAAACGAAGAAATGGAACATCGTATCCGCTCATGGCAGAAATAAGGTGGACGGTCGAGGCAGAAACTTGGTTGAGGGACATTTACGACTACATCGCAAAAGACGATCCGACCGCAGCCGCCAGAGTGGTGGAGGGAATCTACGAAAAGGTACAGGTGCTCAAGCGTTATCCGGAAATCGGTTACAAATATCGTTCTGAACCGGAGGCTGAGATCCGGATACTGCTTTATGGGCACTACCGGATTGCATATATCTTGGCGGACGATAGGCCAATCGATATTCTCGGGGTATTTCACGGCGCGCTGGAGATAGATCGCTACCTCTCATGAATGCATTCACAACGAAAGTGCGAGACCGCAGCTTGATCCCATGGGCGTTCTCCACCTTCTTCTGAGGTGGTTCGTTGCGTGTTCGTGGAAAAACTAGACGCCTCTTCGCCCGGTCGTTTTATGCTTCAATGGTGGTGCCGGTGCTTCTTCTGGAGCCCGCCGTGGCCCATGCGCAGGATGTCCTCGCGGGTGACGCGAGCGCCGGCCAGGAGCTTGGGCAGCATGAAGTCGAAGGCGGTGACGGGATCGTGGAGGACGCAGCCGGAGAGGCCGAGGACCGGGATGTCTCCCAGGTAGCTCATCAGGAACATGGAGCCCGGGAGCACCGGGAATCCGTGTGAGATCACGTTGGCGCCGCTCCGGCGGATGCCCTCGGGGGTGAGGTCGTCGGGGTCCACGGACATGCCGCCGCTCACTAGGATCACCTCGGCGCCCTTGTCCGCGAAGTCCTTGATGTGGCCCGCGATGACGTCCGGGTCGTCGGGTGCCAGGGTAGCCGGCTCCAGGGTTGAGCCCATCCCCTCCACCTTCTTCCGCACCGCCGGCTCGAAGCCGTCCTTGATCCGGCCGGTGAAGACCTCACTGCCGGTGACCAGCAGGAAGACCTTCTTCGCGGGCATGGCGTTCACCGACACCATGGGGCTGTCCTTGCAAAGGGCTTCCGCCCGCTCCACCAACTCCTCCTTCACCACTATCGGGATGGTGCGGGTGCCGCCCACCACTGTGCCTTCCCGGACGAACTCCCCGGAGGGAAGGGTAGCCAGTATGAGGTCTCCCAACTCGTTGAAGCGGAAGAGCAGTTCCTCGTCCACGTCCAGCATGCCGTCCTGCTCCGCCACCAGGTTGACCCGGCCCTCGCTCGGGTCGGTGAGCGTCAGGCCGTCCCCCGAGGCCGCCCGGGCCAGCCGTTTGGCGGCGTCCTCCTCGTGCAACTCGTCCGAACCGAGGTCCATGATGTAGATATGGGCCTTGCCCACGTCCAGCAGCCGCGGCACGTCCTCCTCGGCGATGAGGTGTCCGCGCCTGAAGCGCGGCCCCTTGTGACCGCCGGGTATGATCTCGGTGATGTCGTGGGCCAGACGCAACCCTACCGCTTCTTCAACCGGAATGACCTTGAGCATCCGTCATCTCTCCCTTGAATACAGGGACCTCTAATCCCGAATGTCCTGTGTGAACCACTCCCTTGGAATCTCCCGGCCCGCGCCCAACTCCTGCGCCTTCCGCACCACGTAGCCGGCCACCGACGCGAACTGGAGCCCCTGGGTGCCGTCGTTCAGGAACAATGCCACGTCCGAATCCTTCCGACGGCCCTGGACGGTGCCCCCCATGAGATCCGTGAGAAGGGGGTGCTGACCGGCGAACAGATCAACTCCGGGTGTGACGATGCGTTTCGTTTCGTCCTCGGTGCCGGCCACGTAGGAGGCGTATCCGGCGATGCGCCGCATGCCCTCGTCCAGAGTGTGGATGGTGCCGCGCCCGAGCTTCACGATGACGTCGCAGCGGTCGAGGATGCCGGGTTCCCATTCGTTGCTGCGGACGCAGGTGACAAAGGCACCGTCCTCCACCCAGCCGGAGTTTTCTACTACCACCCGCACCGAGTCGGTGCAGGTGGCCACCATGTCGGAGCCCCGCACCACCTCCTCCACGCCTTCGCGCGCCGTCACCGGCACGCCCAGCATCTCGCTCATCCTGCGCGCGTAGGCCTCGCGGTTGGCCGGGGTGGGACTGTAGACCTTGACCTCCCGGAGCTTGCGGACCTCCGCGAACGCCCGCAGATAGGTCTCCGCCATGCCGCCGGAGCCGAGCATGCCTACCACCGCGGCGTCTTCCCGGGCCAGGTAGCGGGCGGCCAGACCGGCGCAGGCGCCCACCCGCATGTGCTGGATGATGCCGTCGTTGATGATGGCCAGGGGCTCGGCGTTGCGCGCGGAGAAGACCATGACCAGCCCGCAGTAGGTGCCGGGCTCCATGCAGTACTTCTCCACCGTTCGCCCCTCGGGCCACTCCAGCATGTCGGACTTCATGCGGATGGCGAACACGCCGAAGGAGCGGGAGGCGCCCTCCATGGTCCCCCAGCGGTACATGCGCTCGGGGTCCTCCTGGGGCACGTACAGATCGATGCGCGGCCGGTACACCGCGCGCTCTGCCAGCAGGTCGCGGTAGCCGGTCTCCAGGGCGTCGATGCACCCTTTCATGTCGAGGATTTCCTCTACGGTTTCATTGTTGATGAGGAGCATTCGAGTGTCCTGGTGAAGCGGCCTCGGAGGAGCGGGCCGTCGGTCGGGGGGCGCGCGCGTCGTGAATCGAAGACGGCGTGTCACCCCCCCAGCGTAATCATTTCGATCTTGTCGTGTTGTCCGGGGTCATAGCCGTCGGGTGACTGAATGGCTTCGAGCCGCTCTGCGGAGAACCGGTCGGTCCGGCCGGCCCAGACCGACTCCATCCAGGTACGGATCTCGTCGTCGCCGGCGCCGCTTCGGAGCCGCGCCTTGAGGTCGTGCCCGGTGCGGGAGAAGAGGCAGGTCACGAGCCGGCCGTCCGCGGTCAGGCGCCCGCGGCTGCACGTGCCGCAGAACGGCTCGGTGACCGAAGCCACGATGCCCACGGTGCCCTTGCCGTCGCGGAACGCGTAGTCCACGGCCGGCGCGTTGCCGTCGCCGCGGCCGACAGGCTCCAGCGGATAGCGCTCGCTGATCCGTTCCAGGATCTCCGCCTTCGGCACGGTCCGCTCCAGCCGCCAGGCGTTGGCGGTCCCCACGTCCATGTATTCGATGAACCGGATCACGAAGCCGTGCTCCCGTCCGAACTCCACCAGCGGCAGGATGTCGTCCTCGTTGACGCCGCGTTCGATGACCGCGTTGATCTTGATGGGATCCAGTCCGGCCTCTCGCGCCGCGAACAGCCCTCTGAGAACCTCGTCCAGGTCGCCGCGCTTGGTGACGCTCCGGAACCGTTCCGGGTCGAGGCTGTCGATGCTCACGTTGATCCGGTTCAGCCCGGCGGACCGCAACGCCCCGGCCATCTCGCCCAGGCGCGAGCCGTTGGTTGTCAGCGCAATGTCCTCGATGCCGTCGATGCCGGAGAGCTGCCGCACCAGGTCCGCCAGGTCGCGCCGCAGCAGCGGCTCGCCGCCCGTCAGCCGGATCTTCCGCACCCCCAGCGGCACCGCCAGCCGTACCACTCGGCAGATCTCCTCGTAGGTCAGGATCTCCCGCTTGTCGATCCAGTCGTAGTGGTCGAAAGGCATGCAGTAGGTGCAGCGGAAGTTGCACCGGTCCGTCACGGATATCCGCAAATCACTGAGCGGGCGATGGAATCGGTCGGTCAGCACGATGAAACAATATGGAATCTGGCACTTGCCAAGTCAAGGAACTGCGGGGCCGCAGGAGACAGAGCGGTGCAAACACGACGAGAGCGTGACGGATGGAGTCAAGGTGATGCCAGCGAGGCGACGAACTCGGCGTGTTCGGCGGCGTCCAGACCTCTTTGAAGCTCGCCCATGACTCGGGCCATGTCGCCGGCCAACAGCGCCGCAACCGCCAGCCGCAATCCCGGAAAGGTACTGCTTTCGTGCACGCCATCGGGACCGGGTGAGATGCGGACGTATTCGCCGTCGCGCAGCAGGAACCAGTCGAACTCCCGGTCTTCCACGCGCCAGACCAGGTATTCCTTCACGCCCGCGCTACGGTAGGCATCCATCTTGTCGTGCAAGTCGTAGGAGACCGTGCTGGAGGAAACCTCGGCCACCAGCTCGGGCGCACCTTCCACGTAGTCATCGGCGCTGACCCGCGAACTGGCGCGGCCCTCGGCCTCCACGCGCAGCAAGGCGTCCGGTTGGGGCTCCGTGTCCCAATCCAGGCGGAGGGTCGCGTTGCCGCCGTGCTGAACCCCCGCGGTGAAGGCCGCGTAGGTGCCCAACCACGTCAGTAGCCTTGCGTGGGGCTCGCCGTGTCTCCCGAAGCGAACGGGTGAACCCACGTACACCACTCCTTTGATGAGCTCCGCCTTCTTCAAGTCGGGCATCGCGTCATAGCGCCGCTCGAACTCGTCCCGGGTCAACCGGTCGCCGTTCTCCAGCGGCGGCGTCGTTCCACGCGAACCCGTCTCGACAGCCGTGTTTGAGTCGTTTCCTCTCGCGGGCGTGTGCGAGATCACCATGATCGCGTCCTCCGTTCGCTTCCGGGAAATTCTACAAGACCCCGGACGGCGAGACAACGCGAGCGGTGCCCGGAACAACGCCATGCGCGCTCCCTCACCGATACGGAGCTGTCCCTGAGGACCCACCCGGCGCCAGCCGCGAGCTGGACACCGCGTCTTGACGGAAGTGCCGTCAACAGGAATAATCGCAGGGAACAAGTGCAAGAAACATGCCGACCCCAGGGCCGCCGCAGTGGTTACCTGGGCGCTGATTCAGAGAGGAGCTATTCATGGCCAACACATGGGACGACATTCTGACCGACCGCGACAAGCAAGTGTTCGCGCTGTCCGGCTACGGCGCCAAGGCCGGGTTCGGTTCGCGGCCGGCCGTGCTTGTCATCGACGTCAACTACAACTTCGTGGGCGACCGGCGGGAACCCATCCTGGAGTCGGTCAAGCGCTTCCGCAACAGTTGCGGCGAGGAGGGGTGGGTCGGTGTGGACCACATCGTCACGCTCCTGGAAGAGGCGAGGAAGAAGCACCTGCCGATCTTCTTCACCACCGGCCACGGCGAGGAGGAGTCGGTCGCCTTCGGCCGCTGGCACGGCAAGAACTCTCGCGGCAGCGAGGATTTCGAGGACCTGGCGAAGAAGGGCAACGAGATCGTCGCGGAGATCGCGCCCCAGAAGGGCGAGGTGGTGGTGCGCAAGCAGAAGCCGAGCGCCTTCTTCGGCACCCCGCTCACCAGCATGTTGAACGAGGTGCACGCCGACTCCCTGCTGGTGGCCGGCACCACCACCAGCGGCTGCGTCAGAGCCTCCGTCATCGACGCCTTCTCGTACAACTACAGCGTGAGCGTCGTGGAAGAGTGCACCTTCGACCGGGGGCAGTCTTCCCACAAGATCAACCTCTTCGACATGAACATGAAGTACGCCGACGTGGTGTCGCTGGAAGAGACCGTCGACTACATCCGGAGCCTGCCGGACAACCTCTACGCTCCAGCGCTGTAGGCAGGCTGCAGCGATGGCGGGGATGTAGGGGCGGGTTCCAAACCCGCCCGTGCTCGTTTCAAGCAGGCGGGGCGCATACCATATCCGATGGACGAATTCGCACGGCACATCGGGGGCTTCGGCGACTACTTGCGGGATCAGGCGCGGTTCTCGCCCCATTCGGTGAAGGGCTACCTGACCGACGTCGAAGGGTTCCGCGGTTATCTTGAGGATAGTGGGCTCGACCTGGAGGGCGCCGGGGCGTTGCAATCCGTAGACGCGCAGTGGATCCGGGGCTACCTGAAGACGCTTCACGACACCCGCAAGAAGAGCACCATCGGGCGGAAGCTTGCCGCCCTCAAGGGATTCTTTCGCTACCTCGTGCGTGAGGGCGTCATCGCCCGGGACCCGCTGGTGGGCTTCTCGACCCCCAAGCAGGAGGCCCCGCTGGTGACCTTCCTGTCCGTGGACGAGGCGTTCCGAGTGCTGGGCTGCCTGCCCGAGGAAGGCATTCTGCCTGCCCGCGACCGCGCGGTCATGGAGGTGCTGTATTCGTCCGGGGTCCGGGTCAGCGAGCTGGTGGGCCTGGACTGGCGGGACGTGGACTTCTCGCTGGGCGTCCTCAGGGTCTTCGGCAAGGGCTCCAAGGAGCGCATCGTCCCGGTCGGGGAGGTGGCGCTGGCCGCGCTGCGGGACTACGCCGAGCACCAGCGGGGCCGGTGGGGCCGCGCGGCCCGGGGCGAGGAGCCGGTGTTCCTGAACCGCATGGGCGCCCGGATCACCACCCGCAGCGTCGCCCGGATCGTCGACAAGTACCTGCGGCTGGCCGGCATTCCCGTGCGCATGGGCCCCCACGGCCTGCGCCACACCTTCGCCACCCACCTGCTGAACGCCGGTGCCGACCTGCGCTCGATCCAGGAGCTGCTGGGCCACGTCAGCCTCTCCACCACCCAGCGCTACACCCACGTGAATCTCGACCAGCTCACCGCGGTCTACGACCGCGCCCATCCACGAGCCTGAGCGCCCGGCCGCCTGCCCGGAGACACGCTCCTGGCGCCGTTCCCGAGACGTGAGGGCCTGCGAAGTCCGCGGTTTCATGTTAGAGTGGTCGGTTTGATCGGAACGCCACGGGTCCTGTACCGGCGATTCAGACCGGCGGCCCTCGCGGACCGACTTCATTGACGATATTTCACTGAAGATGTTTCACGGAACCACCATCCTCGCGGTGCGGCACGGCGGCCGGATCGTGGTCGCCGGCGACGGCCAGGTCAGCCTCGGCGACACGGCGCTGAAGCACACGGCCCGCAAGGTGCGGAAGCTCTACAGCGACCGCGTGATCGCGGGCTTCGCGGGCGCCACCGCGGACGCGTTCACGCTGTTCGAGAAGTTCGAGGGCAAGCTGGAACAGCACGGCGGCGTGTTCCGGCGCGCGGCGGTGGAACTGGCCAAGGAGTGGCGCACCGACCGCGTGCTCCGGCGGCTGGAAGCGCTGATGATCGTCGCCGATGTCGAGGCTTCCCTGGTGGTATCGGGCAACGGCGACGTGGTGGAGCCCGACGACGGTGTCATCGCCATCGGCTCGGGCGGCAACTATGCGCTTGCGGCGGCGCGCGCGCTGGTTCATCATAGCCCGCTCGACGCCCGCGCCATCGCCGAGGAGTCCATGAAGGTGGCCGCGGCGATCTGCGTCTACACGAACGACAAGCTGACCATCGAGGAGTTGCCCTGATTCCGGGTGATGCGTGGCCTGCCCGGCCGGCGCGGGCCAACGGTTTTCCGGGAGTTTCCCCAAGACGGACCTATGAAGGATGAAAGCCAACAGATGAGCGTCCGCACGGCGGACGGACAGTCGTTGACGCCCGTCATGACGCCCCGCGAGATCGTCTCCGAGCTGGACCGCTACATCGTGGGCCAGCGCGACGCCAAGCGGGCCGTGGCCGTGGCGGTGCGCAACCGCTGGCGGCGCCAGCTCGTGCCCGAGGAGCTGCGGGACGAGATCGCCCCCAAGAACATCATCATGATCGGGCCTACCGGAGTGGGCAAGACCGAGATCTCCCGCAGGCTGGCCAAGCTGGCCCAGGCGCCGTTCATCAAGGTGGAGGCCTCGAAGTTCACGGAGGTGGGCTACGTCGGCAGGGACGTGGAATCCATCATCCGCGACCTCATGGACCTGGCGGTCAAGATGGTGCGGGAGGAGGAGCAGGAGAAGGTCCAGATCAAGGCGAGGGATCTGGCGGAAGAGCGGGTGCTGGACCTGCTGTTGCCGGAGCCCCAGGCCCCGGACAACGGCGACAGGGACGGCGACCAAGTGGCGGAGCGGCCGTCGCCCGGCACGCGGGAAAAGCTCCGCCGGATGCTCCGGGCGGGGAAGCTGGACGATCGCGACGTGGACGTCGAGCTGACCCAGAGCATGACGCCGATGATCGAGGTGCTGACCCCGCAGGGAATGGAGGAGATGGAGTCGAACATCAAGGAGATGTTCTCCAACCTGCTTCCCAAGCAGTCCAAGCGGAAGACCGTGAAGATACCCGAGGCCATGAAGCTGCTGACCCAGGAGGAAGCGGCCCGGCTGGTGGACATGGACACGGTGGTGGGCGAGTCCACCAGGCGGGTGGAACAATCCGGGATCGTGTTCATCGACGAGATCGACAAGATCGCCGGGCGGGAATCCCTGCACGGCCCCGACGTCTCGCGGGAAGGGGTCCAGCGGGATCTCCTGCCCATCGTCGAAGGCTCGACCGTCAGCTCGAAGTACGGGCTGGTGAGGACCGACCACATCCTCTTCATCGCCTCCGGCGCCTTCCACAACTCCAAGCCGTCGGACCTGATCCCGGAGTTCCAGGGCCGGTTCCCCATTCGCGTCGAGCTTAGCTCGCTGGACAAGAACGACTTCGTGCGCATCCTGACCGAGCCCAGGAACGCGCTGATCCGCCAGTACATGGCGTTGCTGGAGACCGAGAATATCCGGCTGCTCTTCCAGGAGGACGCCATCGAGGAGATCGCCCGCATCAGCGCCGAGGCCAACGAGAAGATGGAGAACATCGGCGCCCGCCGGCTGCATACGATCCTCGAGAAGCTCCTGGACGAAGTCTCCTTCACCGCGCCGGAGATGCCCGGACGGGAGGTCCGCATCGACGCCGGGTACGTCAGCGAGCGCCTGGACGCCATTCTCAAGAACGAGGACCTGTCCCGGTACATCCTGTAGTTCCCCCGGACCGGAGTCGCATAACGTGGATGATTTCATAGGCAAGGCGGAAGTCCTGCTGGAAGCGCTTCCGTTCATCAAGCGCTTTTTCGGCAAGACCTTCGTGGTCAAGTACGGCGGCGCCGCCATGGTGGACGAGGCGCTCAAGCAGAGCTTCGCCCAGGATGTCGTGCTGCTCAAGTACGTGGGCATCAACGTGGTGGTGGTGCACGGCGGCGGACCCCAGATCAACGAGACGCTGGGGAAGATGGGCATCGAGAGCCGCTACGTGCGCGGCATGCGGGTCACCGACTCGGAGACCATCGACATCATCGAGATGGTGCTGGTGGGCAAGGTCAACAAGGAGATCGTCGCGCTCGTCAACCAGCACGGCGGCGCCGCGGTGGGTCTCAGCGGCAAGGACGGCCAGCTCGTGCTGGCGCGCAAGATGAACGTGACCGTGCCGGGCGACGGCGAGAGCACCGAGATCATCGACATCGGCATGGTGGGGGAGATCGTCCGGGTGGACCCCACGGTGATCCGTTCCCTGGACGGCAACCGCTTCATCCCGGTGATCGCGCCGGTAGGCGTGGGCGAGAAGGGCGAGACCTACAACATCAACGCGGACTTGGTGGCGGGGAGGGTGGCCGCGGCCCTCGGCGCGGAGAAGCTCATCCTGCTCACCGACGTGGAAGGCGTGCGGGACCGCGAGGGGGAACTGATCAGCACCCTCACCATCTCCCAGTCGGCCGACCTCATCGAGCGGGACGTGATCTCGTCGGGGATGATCCCCAAGGTGGAGTGCTGCGTCGACGCCCTGAACGGCGGCGTGACCAAGACCCACATCATCGACGGCCGCGACCGGCACGCCGTCCTGCTGGAGATATTCACCAAGCAGGGCGTGGGAACCGAGGTGATTCGAGACTGAGGCGCCATGTCAAACCTTGAAGCACAACAGTTGACCGAAGCGCACGTGATGAACACCTACGCGCGTTTCCCCATCGCGCTGGTGAGGGGGGAAGGGGCGCGGGTGTGGGACGCGGACGGCAAGGAGTACCTGGACTTCGTGGCCGGCATCGCCGTCAACAGCCTCGGCCACTGCCATCCGGCGGTGGCCAAGGCGGTGTCGGAGCAGGTGCGATCCCTGATCCACGTCTCGAACCTGTATCACATCGAGCCCCAGGCCCGGCTGGCCAAGGCGCTCTGCGACCATTCCTTCGCCGACCGGGTGTTCTTCTGCAACAGCGGCGCCGAGGCCAACGAGGCCGCCCTCAAGCTGGCGCGGCGCTACGGCTCGGAGCAGGCCGGAGGCAGGACCGAGGTCATCACCGCCCTCAACTCGTTCCACGGGCGCACCCTGGCCACCCTGACGGCCACCGGCCAGGAGAAGATCCGCCTCGGCTTCGATCCGCTGCCGCCGGGTTTCCGCCACGTGCCGTTCAACGACCTGGACGCCGCGGAGGACGCCGTGGACGAACGCACCGCGGCCATCCTGGTGGAGCCCATCCAGGGCGAGGGCGGCGTGGTGGTGCCGGACGTGTCCTACATGCGCGGGCTGCGTCAGCTCTGCGACGACAAGGGACTGCTGCTGATATTCGACGAGGTGCAGGTGGGCATGGGGCGCACCGGCCGGCTGTTCGGCTACGAGCACTTCGGCGTCGCGCCCGACGTCATGACCCTGGCCAAGGCCCTGGGCGGCGGCCTTCCTCTGGGCGCCATGCTGGCGCGGGAAGAGGTCGCCAAGAGCTTTCCGCCGGGATCCCATGCCTCCACCTTCGGCGGCAACCCGGTGGTATGCCGGGCGGGGCTGGCGGTGATGGAGACCATCCTGGAAGCCGGCCTGGTGGAGCACTGCGAGGAGGTCGGCGGCGCGCTGCGGCAGGGACTGGAGGCGCTGGCGCAGCGCTTCGGCTTCATCCGCGAGGTGCGCGGCAAGGGATTGCTCCTGGGTATGGAGATGGACCGCGAGTGCGGCCCCATGGTCCAGGAATGCATGAAGGAAGGGTTGCTCGTGGTGCTGGCGGGACCCAACGTGCTCCGCATGGTGCCGCCGCTGACCATCGAGCAGGCCGACGTGGACGAGGCGCTGGGGATCCTGGAGCGGGTGCTGGCGCGGGTGTGACGGGCATGAAGAAGCGGGACGTACTGACGTTGCGGGACCTCACCCGGGTGGACCTGGACGAGGTCCTCTCCCTGGCCGCGACCCTCAAGCGGGAACGCGGGGACGGACGCCTGCGGCCGTTGCTGGCGGGAAAGAAGCTGGCGCTGCTGTTCCAGAAGCCCAGCCTTAGGACCCGGGCCACCTTCGATATCGGCATGACCGAGCTGGGAGGCGCCACGCTGTTCCTGGGGCCCGACGAGGTGCAACTGGGCGAGCGCGAGACGCCGGCCGACTGCGTCCGGGTGTTGAGCCGCCTGGTGGACATCATCGCGGTACGCACCTTCGCCCAGGGCATCCTGACGGAGATGGCGGCCTTCGGCTCCGTGCCGGTGATCAACGCGCTGTCCGACCTCTACCACCCCTGCCAGGTGCTGGCGGACCTGCTCACCCTGCAGGAGTGCAAGGGGCGGTTGGAAGGGCTCAAGGTGGCGTTCGTGGGCGACGGCAACAACGTGGCGCACTCCTGGCTGCTGGCCGCGGAAAAGCTGCCGTTCCGGTTCACGCTGGCCTGTCCCGAGGGTTTCGAGCCCGACCGGGAGGTCTTCGACTCGGCGGCGGCCGCGGGCGCGGACGTGGCGGTCACGCACGATCCGGCCGAGGCCGTGGGTGGCGCCGACGCCATCTACACCGACGTGTGGGCGAGCATGGGCCAGGAGGGGCAAGCCGGCGATCGGAAACGGGCCTTCGTCGCCTTCCAGGTCAACCGGGAACTGGTGTCTCGGGCGAAGGACGACGTGGCGGTGATGCACTGCCTGCCCGCCCACCGCGACGAGGAGATCACCGACGAGGTCATCGAAGGCCGCCATTCCGTGGTGTTCGACCAGGCCGAGAACCGCCTGCACGCCCAGAAGGCGCTGATGGTGTGGTGCCTGGGCGTAGCCGCGTAGGGGCGACCCGCGGTCGCCCCCTGAAATTCGACTACTCGGACAGGCTCCTGGAATCCGGATGTCAAACGGAGAGACGTTCATGAAACCGAACAAGGTCGTTCTTGCCTACTCGGGCGGTCTCGACACGTCCGTCTGTCTGCGCTGGGTGAAGGAAACCTACGACTGCGAGGTCATCGCCTATTGCGCCGACGTGGGCCAGGAAGAGGACCTGGAGGAGGTCCGGCGCAAGGCGCTGGCCACGGGCGCGGGCAAGGTGGTGGTGGACGATCTCAGGGAAACGTTCGTCCGGGACTACGTCTTCCCCATGCTCCGGGGCAACGCCGTCTATGAGGGCTCCTACCTGCTGGGCACCTCCATCGCCCGGCCGCTGATCGCCAGGCGGCAACTGGAGGTGGCCATCGAGGAGGACGCCGAGGCCGTCTCCCACGGCGCCACCGGCAAGGGCAACGACCAGGTCCGCTTCGAGCTGACCTACTACGCGCTGAAGCCCGACATCCAGGTCATCGCCCCGTGGCGGGTGTGGGACCTCAACTCGCGCACCGCGCTGATCGACTACGCCCGGCGCTTCGACATTCCCGTGCCCGTCACCAAGGACAAGCCCTACAGCATGGACCGCAACCTGTTCCACATCAGCTACGAGGGCGGCGTGCTGGAGGACCCGTGGCAGGAGCCGCCGGCGGACATGTACCTGTGGACCAAGGCGCCGGAAGACGCCCCGGACGAGCCTCAGTACGTCGAGCTGGAATTCGCCTCCGGCGACCCGGTGGCGCTTGACGGGCGGCGCCTGGAGCCGGCGGAGATGCTGGTGGCGCTCAACGGCCTCGGCTCGCGCCACGGCATCGGCCGGGTGGACATGGTGGAGAACCGCTACGCCGGAATGAAGTCGCGGGGCATCTACGAGACCCCCGGCGGCACCATCCTGCACGCGGCGCGGCGCGCCGTGGAGCATCTCACGCTGGACCGGGAGGTGATGCAGTTAAGGGACTCGCTCATCCCACGCTACGCCCAGATGATCTACAACGGCTACTGGTTCGCGCCGGAGCGGCAGATCCTGCAGCAGACCCTGGACGCCACACAGGAGCGGGTCACGGGCACGGTTCGGCTGAAGCTCTACAAGGGCTCGGTATCGGTGGCCGGCCGGCGCTCGCCGGTGTCGCTGTACGACCCGGTCACCGCCACCTTCGAGAAGGACGAGAGCTACAACCAGGCGGACGCCGACGGCTTCATCAAGCTGAACGCGCTGCGGCTCAAGATGGCCGGGCGGGTGGCCGGCGCATAACCGGCATGGCGAAGAAACAACACCGGCTCATCGTGCACGCGAACTTCCGGCTGGACGTCGCGGGCACATAACCAGCATGGCGAAGAAGAAACAGCTCTGGGGAGGCCGGTTCGCTGGTTCCACCGCGGACTCCGTGGTGGCCTTCACCGCGTCCGTGGACGTGGACCGGCGCCTCTACCGGCACGACATCGCCGGCAGCACGGCCCATGCGCGCATGTTAGGCAAGCAGCGCATCATCCCCGCGGGCGACGCCCGCAAGATCGTCGCCGGACTGCGCGCGGTGCAGAAGGAGATCGAGAGCGGAGCGTTCCCCTACAGCGTCGCCGATGAAGACATCCACATGAACATCGAGCGGCGACTCACCGAGAAGATCGGCGCCGTCGGTGAGAAGCTCCACACCGCCCGGAGCCGCAACGACCAAGTGAGCCTGGACATGCGCCTCTACCTGAGGGAGGCCCTCGACGGCATCCTGGGAGCCCTCGACGCGCTGCAGCAGGCGCTGGCGGGCGCGGCGCGACGGAACGAGGGCGTGCTCATGCCCGGCTACACCCACCTCCAGCGGGCCCAGCCCGTGCTGTTCGCGCACCACCTGCTGGCCTACGTGGAGATGTTCGAGCGGGACAAGAGCCGCTACCGCCACTGCCGGACGGAGACCGACGTCATGCCCCTGGGCTCCGGCGCGTTGGCCGGCACGAGCTTTCCCATCGACCGCGCCTACGTGGCGAAACTGCTGAACTTCCCGCGCCTCTCCGAGAACAGCATCGACGCGGTCAGCGACCGGGACTTCGTGCTGGAGTTCCTGTCGGCGTCCGCCATCCTGTTCGTCCACCTGAGCCGCATGGCCGACGAGCTGATCCTGTGGTCCAGCGAGGAGTTCGGCTTCGTCGAGTTGCCGGATGCCTACTGCACCGGCAGCTCGATGATGCCGCAGAAGAAGAACCCCGACGTAGCCGAGCTGATCCGCGGCAAGACCGGGCGGGTGTACGGCAACCTCAACACGCTCCTGACCATCATGAAAGGGCTGCCGCTGGCCTACAACCGCGACCTCCAGGAGGACAAGGAACCCCTGTTCGACACCGTGGACACGGTCACCGCGTGCCTGCTGATGGCGCGGGAGCTCTTCAACGGCCTGGAGGTGCGAGGCGAGCGGATGCTGGCCGCGGCCGAGGACGGCTTCATGAACGCCACGGACCTGGCGGACTACCTCGTGGGCCGGGGCCTCAGCTTCCGCGCCGCCCACGACGTGGTGGGCGGCGCCGTGCGCCACTGCATCGACACGCAACGCAAGCTGCAGGACCTGTCGCTGGAGGAGCTTCAGGGCTACTGCCCGGCCATCGGCCCGGACGTCTACGAGGTCCTGACGCTCCGCGCCGTCGTCGAGCGCCGTCGCGCGCCCGGCGGCACCGCCTCCGCCAACGTCCGCCGCCGGTTGAGGAAGCTGGGGGTGTGATGACGGTTTCGGGCATTGGAGGAAGTGCCGGCACCAGACTCCTTCGAGTGAACGGTGCAGGTTTGTTGTGCATGCTCCTGCTGCCCGCGTTGCTGGCCGTCGGCTGCGGCAGGAAGGGAGCGCCCCGGGCGCCCGAGCTGCTGATGCCCGTGGCCATCACCGACCTGACGCTCAGGCTGCAGGACCGCAGCATCCGCCTGGGCTGGTCGCATCCCCGCAAGGCCTTGGACGGCCGGCCGCTCACGGACCTCGCGGCGTTCGTGGTGTTCCGCAAGAGCACGGCCGCGGATTGTCCGGACTGCCGCGCGGCCTACAGCGAGCGGGCGGTCATCAACGTGGAAGACGAAGGCCGCTTCTTCAAGCGGTCCGACTACGTGTTCACGGATACGGAGCTTCAGTCCGGCAGGGTGTACCGGTATCGGGTCCGGGTCCGTTTGTCCGACGGTTCCCTCAGCGGGCCGTCCAACGAGGTCAGCATCGAATGGAAACGGTAGAGGATCGCTTCACGCACAGGAATGACACCCTGCACTGCGAGGACGTGCCCCTGAGGGAGATCGTCGACGCGGTGGGGACGCCGGTGTACGTGTACAGCCTTGCCCGTTTGCGTGACGCCTTCAGGGGCTTCGACCAAGCCTTCGCCGGGAGCCGGCACTTGGTGTGCTTCTCGGTCAAGGCCAACTCCAACCTGGGAGTGCTGCGCGCCTTCGTGAACGAGGGGTCGGGCTTCGACATCGTTTCCGGCGGCGAGCTGTTCCGGGTGCTCAAGGCCGGCGCCGACCCGCGCAAGGTGGTGTTCTCGGGCGTGGGCAAGACCCGGGAGGAGATGGAGTACGCGCTCCGCTCCGGCATCCTGATGTTCAACGTCGAGTCGGAGCAGGAGATGGAGGCGCTGAACGAGGTGGCCGGGAGCATGGGCGTGACCGCGCCGGTGAGCTTCCGCATCAATCCCGACGTAGACCCCCAGACCCACCCGTACATCTCCACCGGCATGAAGAAGAGCAAGTTCGGCATCGCCATCGACCCCGCGGCCGCGGCCTACCGCCGCGCCATCGCCCTGCCCAACGTGGAAGTCGTGGGGGTGGACTGCCACATCGGCTCCCAGCTCACCTCGACCTCGCCGTTCGCGGACGCCGCCGAGCGCGTGCGCGCCTTCATCGAGGTGCTTCAGCGCGAAGGCGCCAATATCCGCTACGTGGACCTGGGCGGCGGCCTCGGCATCCGGTACGACGACGAGCAGCCGCCGGATGCGGGGGACTACGCCAAGGCGCTAATGGACGGGGTCCGGGGCCTGGACGTGACCCTGGTGCTGGAACCGGGCCGCTCCATGGTAGGCAACGCCGGAGTGCTGGTGACCCGGGTGCTCTACCTCAAGCGCACCGAAGCCAAGAACTTCGTGGTAGTGGACGGCGCCATGAACGACCTCATCCGGCCCTCTCTCTACGGCGCGTTTCAGGGGCTCCGGCCGGTGGACCGGCGCGAGGCCGAGCCCATGACCGCGGACGTGGTCGGCCCCATCTGCGAGAGCGGCGACTTCTTCGCCCAGGACCGCCTGATCCAGACGCCGGAGCCGGGCGATCTCATGGCCGTCATGAGCGCCGGCGCCTACGGCTTCACCATGGCGTCCAACTACAACACGAGGCCCAGGGCCGCGGAGGTGCTGGTGGACGGCAAGGAATTCGCGGTGGTGCGTGAACGGGAGACCCTGGAGGGTCTGGTGGCCGGGGAGAAGATCCCGGCCATGCTGTAGAGCGGAGGAGCCCATGACCGAGATCACGTTTACCAAGATGCACGGCTGCGGCAACGATTTCGTGGTGCTGGACTGCATGGAGGCGCAGCCGACGGGCCTGGCGGACATTGCGAAGAACCTGTGCCACCGCCGCTTCGGCGTAGGTGCGGACCAGTTGCTCACCGTCAAGCCGTCGGACTCGGCGGACTTCACGATGGAGATCTACAACGCCGACGGCAGCGAGGTGGAGATGTGCGGCAACGGCATCCGCTGCTTTGCCAGGTACGTCTACGAGCACGGCCTGACCGAGAAGCAGGAGATCGCGGTGGATACGCTTGCGGGCATCATCCGGCCGCGGCTCAAGGGCGACCGGGTGGAGGTGGACATGGGCCGGCCCGTGCTGGACGGCCGGGACATCCCCGTAGACGCCGACGGCAGCATCCTCAACCATCCGCTCACCGTCGACGGCGTCGAGTACGCGGTCACCTGCGTGTCCATGGGCAATCCCCATTGCGTCCTCTACGTCGATGACGTGGATGCGCTGGACCTGCCCCGGCTGGGACCCCGCTTCGAGCACCACGCCTTCTTCCCCAACCGGGTCAACACCGAATTCGTCCAGGTGCTCGCACCGGACGAGGTGCGCATGCGCGTCTGGGAACGCGGCGCCGGCGAGACCTGGGCCTGCGGCACCGGCGCCAGCGCCGTGGGCGTGGCCGGAGCCTTGACCAACAGGACCGGGAAGAAGATAACGGTACACCTCATCGGCGGGGACCTGGAGATACACTGGGCCGACGACGACCGGGTCTACATGACCGGCCCCGCCCAGGAAGTTTTCCAGGGCAGCATCCGCGTTTGAGGTGGTATCGGTATAGGGAGTGGCCGGCGATGTCCCGCAACCCGTCATTCCGGCGAAAGCCGGAATCCAGGGGGGTCGGGCGGGGAAGGAAATAACGCAAGGGCCAAGGGGGGACGACATGTTTACCGGATCGATGACGGCCATGGTCACGCCGTTCAAGGATGGCGAGGTGGACTACGCCGCGCTGGAGGTGCTGGTTGAGTTCCAGATCGAGCAGGGAACGCACGCGCTGGTGCCGTGCGGCTCCACCGGAGAGTCGGCCACCCTGGACCACGAGGAGCACCACGCGGTCATCGACGCGGTGGTGCGCGCGGCAGGGAAGCGGGTCCCGGTCATCGCCGGCACCGGCTCCAACTCCACCCGCGAAGCCATGGACCTCACCCGGGCCGCGGAGGACTCCGGCGCCGACGGCGCGCTGCTGATCTCGCCCTACTACAACAAGCCCACCCAGGAGGGCATCTACCGCCATTACCGGGCGGTGGCCGAGCACGTGGGCATCCCCCTCATCGTCTACAACATTCCGGGCCGTACGGCCTCGAAGATGGAGCCGGAAACGCTGGCGCGGCTGGCGGAAATCGGCAACGTCGCCGGGGTGAAGGAGGCAACGGGATCGGTGGACCAGGCCATCGACGTCATCCGGCTGTGCGGCGACTCCCTGGCGGTGTATTCCGGCGAGGACTCGCTGGTCTATTCGCTCATGACTTTGGGTGGCAAGGGTGTCATCACCACCACCGGCAACGTCGCCCCCCGTGCCATGGCTGACCTGACGGAAGCGTGCCTGCGGGACGATTGGGCCACCGGCCGTCGCATCCAGTTCGAGCTGATGCCGCTGATCCGTTGCCTTTTCAGCGAAACAAATCCCATCCCCGTCAAGACCGCCCTGTCCCTCATGGGCAAGTGCGGCCCCGAGTTGCGGCTGCCGCTGACTCCAATGGGCGAGTCCAACCTGAAGCGGCTGAACGGCGCCATGGCGGACTACGGATTGATCGAGCGTCCTTCCTGACCCCGAACGGTCCTGCGCATCTCTACGCGAGAAAGGACACGGGCATGAGCACGCTGGGTCTGATCGTTTGCGGGCCGGGCGGGAGGATGGGCAGCGCGCTGGTCCGCCTGATCCAGGATACTCCGGGCGTCACCCTCGCCGGGGCCGTGGACCGGCCCGGCAGCGCCAGGTTGGGTCAGGACGCCGGAGAGGTGGCCGGCGCCGGTCATCTGGGCGTCGAGATCATCGACCGCATCGAGCCGTCGGCTGGAGAAAAGCGTGTCATCGTCGATTTGACGACCCCCGACGCCTCCGTCGCCCACATGAAGGCCGCGGCCAAGACCGCCACTCCCATCGTCATCGGCACCACCGGCTTCAACGCCAAGCAACTCCGGCAGATCCGAACCCTGGCGGCCCGGACTCCCACCGTCCTCGCTCCCAACATGAGCCTCGGGGTGAACCTGCTGCTCGGCTTGGTGGGTCAGGTGGCCCGCAGCCTCGGCGACGCCTACGACGTGGAGATCGTGGAGGCGCACCACCGGTTCAAGAAAGACGCCCCCAGCGGCACTGCGTTGGCCTTGGCCCGGGCCGCGGGCGACGCCCTGGGGCGCAAGCTGGAACGGGTGGGCGTGGAGGGCCGTAGCGGGTTCGGCGAGCGGAAGAAGACCGACATCGGTCTCCTTTCCGTCCGGGCCGGCGATATCGCAGGCGAGCACACCGTCATGTTCGGCGGCATCGGAGAAAGGATCGAGCTGGTCCACCGGGCCCACAGCAGGGACGCTTTCGGCCGCGGCGCCATTAGGGCGGCGCAGTGGGTCGCGGACAAGGAGAACGGCCTTTACGGCATGAAGGACGTGCTGGGACTGGTGACCTAGCTCTGGGGGATCCGGCGCGTGTGCAGGTCGTTTTACACGACTCTGTTGACATCCGTAGTCGCTTATATTATTCACGTTTTCTATTCTCCGTGGCTTCAGAACCTCCAAAATCCGACCCTGAGTCGACGGAAGCGGAAGTCGAACGGCTGGCCGAGCATATCGGCCGGTTGATCCGTTCCGTCGAGCCGGAGAAGCGGGAGGATCTGAAGGAACTCGCCTTCTCGCTGGTGCGCGAGGAGCTGATCCGGGGCGAGGAACCACAACAGGCAGCGACCGGGTCCACACCGGCGCCGATGAATCCCCTGGGCGCCGGCGTGCTTTTTCTCGTGTTGGGGTTCGGCCTTTCATTCGTCTTCGGGCCCGTCGGTCTGGCGTTGATGGCCGGCGGCCTGTTCTTCATCGTCTGGGGGGCCGTGATAAGCTGGTTCAAGAAGAAGTAGGGACGCGATGGAGTAGGCGATGGCTACGAACGAGAAACGGAAAATCGAGCGAGGCATCTGGAGCCGCCGGGACTTCTTCGGCCGCCTTGGCTGGCTGGGGTTCGGGGTGTTTTCCCTGCTTTCCCTCTTCGGCTTCATGCGGTCGGCGTTTCCGCGGGTGCTCTTCAAGCCGCCTTCCACGTTCAAGGCCGGCTTCCCGTCCGACTACGCCATCGGCGAGGTGAGCGAGAAGTTCAAGAAGGACTTCCGCGTGTGGATCGTGCGCGAGGAGGCGGGCTTCTACGCGGTCTCCTCCGAGTGCACGCACCTCGGCTGCACGCCGCGCTGGCTCTCCGCTGAGAGCAAGTTCAAGTGCCCCTGTCACGGCAGCGGCTTCTTCAAGTCGGGCCTGAACTTCGAGGGGCCGGCGCCTCGGCCGCTGGACCGCTTCGAGATCGCGGTGGCGGAAGACGGCCAACTCGTGGTGGACAAGGCCAGGAAGTTCCGCATGGCGCCGGGCGGGGAACCGGACGAGCAGCATCCCAACAGCATCCTCAAGGTTTGAGACGGACCATGATCAACCTGGAACAGATCAAGAAGGACGTCGTCGAGAGCCAGGTCTGGAAGTCGATCTTCCGGCACGGCTACGAGGACACGCCGCGGAACCGCGTGCTGATGGTCACGGGCAACGTGTGGATGCACCTGCATCCCGCCAAGGTCCGCAGGCACGCCGTGCGCATGCGCTTCACTTGGTGCATGGGGGGGCTCACCTTCCTCATGTTCCTGCTCACGGTGGTGACCGGCATCTACCTGATGTTCTACTACCGGCCGGTGCCGCAGTACGCCTACGCGGACATGAAGTACCTGGAGTTCGACATGCCCTTCGGCATGTTGATGCGCAACATGCACCGCTGGGCGGCCCACGCCATGGTCATCTTCGTGTGGCTGCACATGTTCCGGGTGTTCCTCACCGGCTCCTACAAGCCGCCGCGGGAATTCAACTGGATCGTCGGCGTGCTGCTGCTGGTGCTGACCCTGCTGCTGAGCTTTACCGGCTACCTGCTGCCGTGGGACCAGCTCGCCATCTGGGCCGTCACCGTGGGCGCCAACATGGCCCGGGCCACGCCCCTGCTGGGGCACGAGGGACCCTTCGCGGAGTTCGTGGGCGCCAACCCGATCTACGACGCGCGGGCGTTCCTGTTCGGCGGCGGCGACATCGGTCCGCACACGCTGCTGCGGTTCTACATCCTCCACTGCATCTTCATCCCGCTGGTGGCCAGCCTGCTCATGGCCGTGCACTTCTGGCGCATCCGCCGGGACGGCTTCTCCGGCCCTCCGCTCTAGGTTCATCGGCGCACGGGTTCATCGCTAAGGGAAAGGGTGCCATCGCATGGCTCAGGCCGAGGAAAGAAGCCGGCAGATCGTCATCGACGACAAGATTCACACGTGGCCGCACTTGGTGCGCGGCGAGTTCCTGGTGACCATCTTCGTGATGGTGGCCATGACGCTGTGGTCGCTGCTGGTGGACGCGCCGCTGGAGGAGCCCGCCAACCCGGCCCGGACTCCCAACCCCTCCAAGGCGCCGTGGTATTTCCTCGGACTGCAGGAGATGCTGGTGTACTTCGACCCCTGGTACGCCGGGGTGGTGCTGCCGACCTTCATCATCATCGGCCTGATGGTGATCCCCTTCATCGACATCAACGTCAAGGGCAATGGCTACTACACGTTCAAGGAACGCAAGTGGGAGATCCTGACCTTCTTCATCGGCTTCCACGTCCTCTGGGTGGTCACGATCATCATCGGGACGTTCTTCCGCGGGCCGGGGTGGAACCTGTTCTGGCCCTGGCAGCGGTGGGACCCGCACAAGGTGGTGGCCCTGACCAACGTGGACCTGCCTTACATCGTGGGTCTGCGGGACTATTGGGTCCAGGCGGGCTTCGGCCTGTTCCTGGTGCTGGTCTACTACGTGCTCTCGACGTGGCTGTTCTACAAGTGGGTCGTATGGATCAAGGGCAAGGAGTTCATGATCCGGTGGGGCGCCGTCCGCTTCGCCATCACCTCCTTTCTGTTCATCACCATGATGGGGCTTCCGGTCAAGATGTTCCTGCGGCTGGTGTTCAACATCAAGTACATCATGGTCACCCCCTGGCTTAATATCTGATGTTCTATGTAGCAAAGCTTGTCCAGGCCCTGGGCCTTGCCGGTGTGGGTTTCACGTTGTTCGTGGGCATCTTTCAGGGCATCGCCATGGCCGAAGAGATCATCATGACCCTCATCGGCGTGACGGTGTTCTGGCTTGGGCGCGTGTTGGAGAGCAAGGCGGCTTGACGCCGAGATACGGATAGATTCTCTGCGTGCTTCAGGGAGAGTGAATGGCGGTTCGCGGCGTAGATCCCAATGAAGAGAAGAAGTCCTACGGGACGGTCTTTTTCGTAGGCTCCATCCTGCTGGTGGTGGTGTCCCTGTGGGCGGTGTTCGACGACAACATCACCAGGCGGGTGTGGAAGGTGCACCAGTCGGAGTTCGTCCGCACGGACTACGAGCGCGCCGCGGCTGCGTTGGCCAAGGAGCAGGAGCGCCTGAACGCGGACCCGAAGTACGCGGAACTGGTAAAGCAACGGGCCGCGGAGGTGGAGAGCCTCGAGAGCGGCGAGAAGGGCGCACGGCTCGCGGAACTCAGGGAGCTTCAGCAGCGGGTCGAGGTCGAGTACTTCGACGCGGACCAGGAGGTCAAGTTCGTCAAGAGCGAGCTGGACGAGGCCTGGTACGAGTTCGACCACGCGGTCCAGTTGGGCGAGGACGCGGGCCCTTACCGCAGGCACATCCAAGAGCTGCAGGCCCAGCAACGCGCCCTCGAGCCGGCCCTGGACGCCGCGCGCAAGAAGCGCGCCGACGTCAAGGCGGAGATCAGGGAGGTCCAGGGCGGCGTCAAGAAGATCGACGATCAGCTCTATGCGCTGGAGGGCGACAAGCGCAAGTGGCAGCGGCAGATGGACAACGCCACCGTCACGGTAGGCCCGGACGGCTTCCCGCAGTTCACCCTCTACAAGATCCCCAGCATCCAGCAGGTGGTGCTCAAGGACTTCGACCGCAACAACTTCGACCAGCAGGTGGAACGGGTGGACCGCTGCCAGTCGTGCCATATCGCCATCAACCGCGCCGGCTTCGACGACCTGCCGCAGCCCCTTACCACCCATCCCAAACGCCTGACGTTTTTGAGCGACACCGCCCATCCGCCGCGCGTTTTCGGCTGCACCGTTTGTCACGAAGGACAGGGAGAGGCGGTCAACAGCCTGGCCCAGGCCCACGGCAACGTGAAGTTCTGGGAGCACCCGTTGCTGGAGGACAACGACGTGCAGGCCAACTGTGTCACCTGCCATCTCAACGTGGCCGGCCTCGAAGGCGCCCAGGTGGTGGCGCGGGGGCAGCAGATCTTCGAGCAGGTGGGGTGCACCGGCTGTCACCTGGTGGAAGGCTACGGCGACATCCCCAAGGTCGGGCCGAGCCTGCGCAAGGTCCAGGCCAAGCTGGACCCCGCGTGGATGGTGAAATGGATCGAGGACCCGCGGGAGTTCAGGCCCAATACCCGCATGCCGCACTTCTATTTCAAGGAAGACGAGGCGCTGGCCGCGGCGGCGTACCTGTGGTCGGTCTCCAGGAAGGAAGCCGATGCCTGGCTCAAGCAACATCCCGCGCCGGAGGGGTACCGGTCGGGCGACACGGCCATGGTGAAGAAGGGCGAGGAGCTGGCCCGATCGGTAGGTTGCCTGGGCTGCCACGGCTTCGCCGAGGACGAGTTCACCACCCGCATCGCCGGCAAGGACCTGGTGCCGAACCTGAAGGACATCGCCGCCAAGGTGAACCCCCGCTGGACCTACAACTGGCTGCTGGATCCCAAGAGCTACAATCCCGGCACCCGCATGCCGAGCCTGCGGCTGTCCGAGGACGAGGCGCGGGCGCTGACCGCCTACCTGATGACGCTGGGCACGAAGCCCGAGCCCGACGCCGATGTGGTGGCCCGCCTGGAGGAGCCCGCCAACGTCGCCAGGGGCGAGAAGCTGGTGCGCAAGTACGGCTGCGCCGGCTGCCACGACATCCCGGGGATGGAGAAGGAGTCCCGCATCGGCGTCGAGTTGACCACCTTCGGCTCGAAGCCCCTGGAGGAACTGTTCTTCGGCAACGACACCAGCATCAAGCACACCTGGAAGGACTGGACCTTCAACAAGATACACAGCCCGAGGGTGTACGCCACCGAGCGGGTGGAGCAGTTGATGCCTCACTTCGACCTGCCCGAGGAAGACATCAAGGCGCTACGGGTGCTGCTGCACGGTTTCGTGGAGCGGAAGGTGCCCGAGGCCTTCAAGGCCGATCACTCCAAGCGGGCGCGGCAGATCTCCGCGGGACGCCGCAAGGTGCAGGAGTACAACTGCGTCGGTTGTCACGAGATTGACGGGACGGGCGGGTACGTCCGCAAGTACTACGAGAAAAACCCGACCCTGGCGCCGCCGCCGCTCAACGGCCAGGGCGAGAAGGTCCAGGCCAACTGGCTGTTCGGCTTCCTGCAGAACCCCGAAAACGCCATCCGGCCCTGGCTCAAGATCCGCATGCCCACCTTCGGCTTCGACGGGCCCCACGCGGATACCTTCGTGAATTACTTCGCGGGCCTTTCCGGGATCGAGATCCCCTATGTCCATGTTGACGAAGGACAGGTGCCAGCGGGCTACCTGGAGGCCGGTCGGACGTTGTTCTCCGACGACTACTTCGAGTGCGGCAGTTGCCACGTGCGGGGCGACAAGAAGCCCGAAGGGCCGGTGGAAGATTGGGCGCCGGATCTGAACCTCGCCCGCCAGCGCCTCAATCCGGACTGGATCGAGAAGTGGATACTCGACCCCCAGACGCTCCAGCCGGGAACCAAGATGCCGTCATTCTACCCCGGTGGACCCGAGGACATCCTGGGCGGGGACGAAAAGAAGCAGATCGAGGCGCTGACCGACTACATCATGACGCTTGGATTGAAGCCCGCGGCCACGGCCAAGGCAGGAGGCGAGACGGCGACGGAATCGGGCGGAACAGGTGTTGAGGAAGCCGACAAACAGGGCTAACCTGGAACAAGAAAATATTCGGAACAGGAGAGAATGATATGAACCGCAGGTTTCCGTTGCTCGCCGTTCTGGCGCTTTTCGTGACTGTTGCTCTGACCGCCGGCGCTTACCAGCCCGCGATCGCCGCGGGCGGAGGCATCTCCGGCGTCGCGCTCTTCAAGGGCACCGCCCCGAAACCGAAGAAGCTCAAGGTCACCAAGGACAAGAAACGCTGTGACCAGTCGCCCAAGTACGACGAGTCGCTGGTGGTCAAGGACGGCAAGCTGGCGAACGTGATCGTGTACATCGCCGAGGTCAAGGGCGGCAAGAAGCTGGAGAAGAAGGGGGTCACCCTCGACCAGAACGGTTGCCGGTATGCCCCGCACGTCCTGGCGGTTCCGGCCGGCGCCGACCTCACCATCCTCAACCCGGACAAGGTGCTGCACAACATCCACACCTACAGCAAGATCAACAAGCCCATGAACCGGGCGCAGCCCAAGTTCAAGAAGAAGCTGAAGGTGAAGTTCGACAAGCCCGAGATCATGGAAGTCAAGTGCGACGTCCACGGCTGGATGGGCGGCTGGATCTTCGTGGCCGGCAACCCCTACTACAGCATCACCGGCGAGGACGGCGCCTTCAGCCTCACCGACCTGCCCGCCGGCAAGTACAACGTCCAGATCTGGCACGAGAAGCTCGGCACGCAGACCAAGGAAGTGGAGGTCAAGGCCGGGGAGACCGCCAAGCTCGACGTCGAGTTCGCGGGCTGATCCTTCACATCCCCACCCGGCTCTTGAAGAAGTTCCAGGCGCGTTCCATGTCCGGAGGCGGAAGGGCCTCCTTCTGCCGGGAGCCTGCCGCTTCCGGGGGAAGGAAGCGCGGCGTGCCCACCTGCATGGCGCCATAGAGCACCTGCGCCGCTTCCTCCAGGTAGATGGCCATCATCACCGCTTCCGGTATGGTCCTCCCCACCGTTACCTGACCGTTTCCCTGCAACAGCACCGCGGCCGCATCGCCCAGCGCCGCGGCCGCGCCCTCGCCCAGTTCCCGGGTGGAAATGAGGTCGATGGTCCTGAAGACCGGCACCCCGCCGCTGAAGAAGCTGCCGTGGTTGTGCACCGCGTCCAGGGACGTGTCCGTCACCGAGAAGATGTTGGCGGTCCTGGCGTGGATCCGCGTGATGGCGTTCACGTCCCGCCGGGCGTTGAAGATGGCCGTGTGCAGCGCGGTCTCGAAGGATGGCGGCGCCGGCGCTTCCAGCACCTGACCCTGCAGGTTCATCACCACCAACTGCCCGGGCTCCACCAGCTCCAGGGCGACCCGCGGCGTGATCACGAACAGGTCCGAGTCCGGGATCCGCGCGCTCACGTGGCCGAAACCCTGCACTAGTCCCTCACGGCTCAGAATCCTGGCCGCCGCGATGATGTCCTCGTTGAGCTGTTCGACTCCGTCGGGCATGTTCCTTCCCTTCGATCAGGCGAACTTTCGTTATCAATCTTGCTATCAATCTAGCACAGCGGGCGCGACAGTGGTACAAATTGACTCAAATGAGGACGTCGGCCACGAACGCCCCCTTGCCTTCCCCATTTCCCGAGGGGTGGTACTTCGTCGCAACCCGCCAGGCCGTGCTGAAAAAGGCCGGACTCATCCAAAAGACGTGGATGGGCGAGAACGTCGTCGTCTGGTGTGACGGGGACGGGCGCGTCTGCGTCGCCGAATCGGTTTGCCCTCACCTGGGTTCCGATCTTGGGCCATCCGCCGGTGGGCGCATCCGCGACGGCCGGCTGATCTGCCCTTTCCATGGCTACGAATTCGACGCCACCGGCCAGTGCGTCGCCACGCCCTTTGCCCCTCCCCCCAAGAGCGCCAGATTACGAGTCTTCGCGACGCGGGAAGTTCTCGGCCTGATCTTCGCCTGGTGGGGGCTCCGGGGGCGGGAGCCGCAATGGAGCCTGCCCCCGGAGCTGCCGGATCAGGCCGGTTGGAGCGGCTTCGAGATCACGACCCTGCGCTTTCCCGGCCATCCCCAGGAGACGACCGAGAATTCGGTCGATTTCGCTCACCTGCGCCACGTCCACGGCTACCATGACGTGAATCCCGTCAGGGAAGTGTCCGTGGACGGTCCCTTCCTCGAGAGTCGTTTCGACTTCAAGACGAAGCGAACCATCGCCAGGGTCACAACCCTCAGCTTCGACACGTCGGTCATCGCCCACGTCTTCGGGCTCGGCTACTCGTTCGTGGAAATCCGTGAGCACTCCATCGGCATGGACGCGCGCCTGTGGGTGCTGGCGACCCCGGTGGACGGCACGCTGATCGACCTGTCACTGGTCTCGCAGATACGGGAGATACGCAAGCCGCGGCGGAAGATCGCAGGCCTGGGGTTCCTGCCGGTGCGATGGCGCGCCCCCCTGTTGAACAAGTTCATGGCGTCTCAGCAACGGCGCGACGTCATGCAGGACGTGGTCATCTGGAGCCGCAAGCAATATAGATCGCGCCCGCGCCTGTGCGCTTCCGACGGCAGGATCATGCCCTTCAGGCACTACTGCGCCCAGTTCTATGCCGATCCGTGCGACACCGGCGGCGCTACGCCCTCCTGAATCGCCGGCCGTACAGGATGCTCCCGCAATGGTTGAACCATCGGATCAGGCAGCCGGGCTCTTTGTCCCGCGACGACAAACGCGTTAGGGGGTTCAAGCACGTCATGCAACTCGCCAGATTATCGAACGCGCTGAAGAACGCGTACCGGGGGGCCGACGTCCCTCGTCGCGTGAGAGACTTCGACGGCTGGATCGACCGGGCGACGGCGAAGGACGGCGGCGCTGGCGGGTACGATCACACCGAAACGGTAAGAGGCTACTACGACCTTTGCAGCGATTTCATGGTGTGGGGTTGGAACGAATCTTTGCACTTCGCGCCCCTTACGCCTCAGGAGAGTGTGGAGGATTCCATCGTCCGGCACCAGCGATTGATGATCGACAAGCTGGAGTTGCGGGAGAGCATGACGGTGATCGATGTCGGCTGCGGGATCGGCGGCCCGATGCGCCGGGTCGTCCGTGAGTCCGGCGTCCGGGTTGTGGGGATCAACAACAGTGCCATCCAGTTGGAGAAGGCCAAAGCGCTGAACGCCGAAGCAGGGCTTGAACACAAGGTAGACTACGTGCGTTGCAGTTTCATGGACATGGCGGTGATTGAAGACGACACGTTCGACAGAGGCTATGCCATCGAGTCAACGTGCCATGCACCGGACAAGCAACGTGCGTTCGCGGAGATATTCCGCGTCCTGAAACCCGGAGCCCTGTTCTGGGGGCAGGACATGTGTCTGACGGACAAGTTCGATCCGAACGACAGCCGGCACCAGGCCATCAAGCGGGATCTCATGCGTGGCATTGCGCTGCAAGACATCAGTTCCATGAGGGCGACGAATCAGGCCCTCGAAGCGGCGGGATTCCACGTCGTCGAGGGGTTGGACAGGGAGGTCAAGGAGGGGCCGTCCACGCCGTGGTACCAGCCCATGGAGAGCCGGCACGGGAAATTGGCCAACACCTTGCTCAGAACTCCTTGGGGTCGCAAGGCGTTCATCGCGGGCCTGAAGCTGGCCGAATTGCTGCGGCTGTTTCCCAAGGGCTCCACGGAAGTCGTCCGGCTGCTGGATCGGACCGCTGACGCCTACGTCGCGGGCGGTCGAGCCGGCATCTTCACGCCGCTCTACTGCTTCCTGGCTCGCAAGCCACTTTAGAACCGTCAGACAGGTATCTCGCGCCTCTTTTCGGTGACGTGGAACTTGAACTTCTTGCTCAGAGACAGCGAGGGGAACGGGGCGATCTTGAGCCTGTGGTTCTCGGGAAGCACCTTGATCGTGAAGTGATGCGCGAGAAGCAGCACGTGGGCAGCCATGAACAGTTCTACCCACGCTTGTCCGAGGCACGTGTGCGTGCCCACCCCGAACGGGGCGTATCCGGGATTGACATGCTCCTTGCGCGAAGGAAGATAGCGGTCGATGTCGAACGAAAAGGGTTCGGGGAAGACGTCGCTCATGTAGTGCGCGGCCGACTGGGCAATAAAGGTCCGTGATCCCTCCGGCAGTTCGTAGCCCTCGACAACGCACGAATTCATCACGGTTCGAACCGACACCGGGACGATGGGGTAAAGACGCGCAACCTCCATCACGAATCGGCGGGTGACGTCGATCACGGAGGGGTCGAACGCGTCGCTGTCCGGGTCGCCGTTGTCGAAGACGGCATCGGCTTCGCTTCGGATTCTCTCGTACATCCCGGGCTGAGTCGCCATGGCGTAGAACGCGAAGCCAAGCATGTCGCCCACGTACATGCTGGCAATCAGCGGCGCCGAAAGGGCGAAACGCAGATTCGACTCCGGGAGAAACTGCGGATCGCTCTTGTGCAGGCTCAACAGGTCATCCGCGAAATCCCGAGGACATCCGGCCCGCTGGGCGGGTGTATGTATGCGTTGGACCCGGTCCAGCACCTCCTGGATGTTGGTCGCCCGGCGCTTCATCCCCGGGGTATGAAGCATGAACTTGGGCAGGACTTTTATGAGGTGAGTGCAGAGCGCCCGTTCCTTGTACTCGATCATGCCGTCGACAAGATCCTGCGAATCGACACTGTTGAAGAGCGGAGAGATGGAAGCGTTGCTCAACCGCCGGGTCATTTTCACCGCGGGGAGTGAGTCTCCCACCTTCCAACCTGCCATATGGGCTCGGCCGTGTCTGAAGAGATCATCCAGCCGCCCTGCCAGCCGCCCGCGAGAGTAGGCCTGGTGCATGGATTTCCGAAATCGGAAATGATCCGTGCCATCCAGCGCAGGCAGTATTCCGGAAGCGCCGTAGACTTTCTCGAAGTCCTCCAGGTAGTCCCTCGCTCTCAGGTACATGCGTCCGTGCCGATGCGCCCAGCGATTTGTCCGTGGTCCGGCCAGAAAGATCATGGGCTCCGCAAACGGCGGGCGAATCCGGAATACGGGACCATGCTTCTCTGCGAGTTCGGCAAAGAGAGCCGGAAGGTTGCCGCTGCGAAGGTGACGGCTGAAGATGACGTGACGCAGGGGGACGGTCGGAATGGTCTTGGTCAATGCGGGACGCTGAAGCATCGGGCCGGCCATGTTGTCGGCGACCGCATCGGCGATGGACCGGCCGATCAGGTCCATCTTGCAGATCAGTTCGATACGCTTCTCTGTTTCGTCATCCAGTTGGAATATGAAGCGCGTGATGTCGCAGGTCTCGAGCAGGCAGATGATGATGATGTCCCAGGGCTCGGGGATCTCATTGCTGAAGATGATCCTGCTGATACGCGTCTTGACGTACTCGACGACGGTGCTTTCGCCGGAGCCGGTGTCCGCTCCCACGTGCCAGGCAGTGGGAGACACCGTCCAGAAGTCGCCGGGGTGATGGACGAGGATCTTCAGATCAACCAGTTGATCCAGACGTTGGTCAATGATGTCGTCCGCGCGGGAAGCGAGCCGTTCTATCCAGTACCGCGCGTTCCGTCGTTCCGGCTCGCCGGCGATTTCCTTCAGGACGGAATCCAGGACAGGGTCCCCCGTTTCCGTCCGGTCCTCAAGAGTCAGGGACTCCAGATCCGTGTCGATGCGGGACCGGAGCGAGAGTTCCGCAAGCACGGCGCCGACGACCACGCAGTTCAGATTCCACCCGGGCACCTGGCGAAAGTAGCCGGTCTCTTCGTCCAGGAGCATCAGGATGAGTTCTTCGGACAAAGTCAGCGTCGGCGGACTTGCCATGGGCGCCATCGATTGGGCCATCAGCCTCACCTCCGTACGTCATGCAAGTAGCTTGGGGCTACTCGGGCCGACTACCTAAAGACTACTGCATTTCAACGGGTCGGGAAAGGGAAGTCAGGTCTTCCGGTCGATGGCCATCAGCAAGGGCGGCAGGAGCAGAAGATCGAGGAACAGCGCGAAGCCGAGCGTGAGCGCGACCAGGAGGCCGAGCATCCAACTGATGGCGAATCCCGAAGTAGCGAATACCAGGAAGCCCAGCACCAGCATCATGGTCGTGGTGAAGCACGCGCCCCCTACGGAATTGAAGCTGTAGCGCACCGCTTCGGGCGAGGGAAGGCCGTCGCGACGCGCCTTCAGGTACTTGGCCATGATGTGGATCGTGTCGTCGACGACGGTGCCGAAGGCGATGGCGGTGACGAGGGAACCGGCCGGCCCAACCTCGCTGTACAGATAGCCCCAGACGCCGAAGGCCATGGCCGAGGGGATGAGGTTGGGCACGAGGCTCATGAGGCCGAAGCGCACGCTTCTGAAGATCCCGATGAGGATGAGCGAGATGACGATCATGCCGGTCACCGTGCCCCACAACATGCTCAGGGTGTTCCGTATGGCCAGGTGGGCGAAGACGAGGCTGTAGCCCGAAGCCTCGCGCGCCAGGTCGGGCGCGTTGGCGCGGAGCCAGTCCTGACCGCGCACTTCGAGCGCGCGCAGCTCCTCGGACTTAAGCCTCGCGAGCGTGACGGTCATGCGCGTCGCCGACTTGGCGACGTTGATGCGGTTGTTGAGGTCCATGCCGAAGGGGACCGAAAGCTCGTAGAGCAGCAGGTACTGCGCGGCGAGCCGGGAGTCTTCGGGCACCCGGTAGAAGGCCGGATCGTCGCCGTGCATGTTCTTGTTGAGGCGCTTCATGATGTCCGAGAACACCTGGACGTGCGCCACTTCCGGCTGGGCGCGGTACCATTCGGCGAAAGCGTCGACCTTGCGCAGATAGTCGGGATCGGTGATGCCGCCGTCGCGCCCGGCGTCCAGGCTGTACTCCAGCGTTTCCACGCCGGTCAGGTTCTCGATGACGAAGTCGGTGTCGCGCCGGAACTCGTAACGCTTGTCCAGATGGGTGGTCCAGTTGTCCGTCAGCTCGACGCGGGGCACGCCGGCCACCAGGGCGACCGCCACTGCGGCCACGGACCAGAGCAGGAGCGTGCGGCGCGCCACCACGAAGGCGCCGAGGCGGTCGAAGAAGGCGGAACCCCCGGCGCGCGCGGCGCGCCCGCGCAACGGCAGCACCGCCAGCAGCGCGGGCAGAAGCGTCATGGAATACACGTAGGCGAACAGCATGCCGACCGCCACCAGGTTGCCGAGGATCCGAAAGGGCGGCGAGTCCGAAGCGTTCATGCTGAGGAACCCGATCATCGTCGTGGCCGTCGTGAGGAAGATGGGCCATGCGTTGTCCCGCAGCGATTCGGCAATCGCCGCGTCCCGGTCCAGACCCCGGCCCATGCCGGAGTTGATGGTCCCGATGATGTGGACCGAGTCGCAGATGGCCAGGGTCATGATGATGAGGGGAATGCCGGAGTTGGCGGCGTTGAGCAGCAATCCGGCCCAGCCGATGACGCCCATGGTGGACGCGACCACGAAGATGAGCAGAATGACGATGCACAGTGTGCCGGACAGGGAGCGCAGCAGGAAGGCGCCGACCAGGATGATGACCAGGAAGGCGGCGGGCGCTAGAATTCCCATGTCGTCCTGGGCCGCCTCCGTCAGGACTTGGTTCACGAAGACGTTGCCGGTCACGTGATAGTCGATATCCGGGTGGGCGGCCCGGGCCTTGTCCAGGAGGCCGCGGAGATAGTGGTAGGTCTCGATCTCCGCGGCGTCCGAATGCTCGGGCAAGGTAAAGTTGATCACCAGTCCGGCAACGCGCCCGTCGTGGGAGACGAGACGGCCGGCGACGCTGGGCTCGCCCAACGCGATCTTCTTGATCCGCGCGAGGTCTTCATCGCTGAGCGATGCGGCGTCGTCCACGAGCCGTTCGACGTTCAGGTCGTCCTCGACCGCCTCACTGTGGTTGTAGTTGACAAGGGAGTCGACCCGGCTGGAAAAGGGCACCTCCCACGCGGCCTCCGTCAGCTCCTCGATGGCTCCGAGGGCCTCGCGGGTGAATACCGACCCGCCCTTGGGCGCCACCGCGATCACCGCCGCATTGGTGGCCGTGTAGGTGTCCTCCAGGGCGTCGTATGCGACGAGTTGAGGATTGTCCTCGTCGAGCATGTCGCGCCAGTCGTTGGAGATGTCGAGGAACTGGAGGCCGGCCGTCAGGACCAGCATCACCGCCACCGACGACGCCAGGACCAGCCATCGCCGGCGCAACGTGAACTCGATGTAGCGGTCCAGAAAGGCGGAGTTCATAGGGTTCGAATTGATATGGACGGACTTGATTGTTGATATTGGAAAACACCGCCACAGTCAACGGAAGCCCGTCTCAGCCACCCCGCCTTGCCCCATGACAACAAATGCGTTAGGGGATTCAACGCGTGACGACACGACAAGGAGGACGGCCATGAACTCTGCGAAGGGTCGGGGGTGAACCGGTGAGCGTCGATCAGCAGAGCCGCAGGATGTCGGGAGGCCACGCGGTGGCGCGGTCGCTGCGCAACGAAGGGGTGCGTCACGCCTTCTCCGTGCCGGGGGAGAGCTACATCGCCCTGCTGGACGGGTTGCGGGACGTCCCGGAGATCACCCTCATCACCAACCGCCACGAGGGCAGCGCCTGCCTCATGGCTGAGGCCTACGGCAAGACCACCCGCACGCCGGGCGTGTGCATGGTCACGCGCGGTCCCGGCGCCACCAACGCCAGCATCGGGGTGCACCTTGCCAGGTACGACTCGACTCCGTTGATCCTGCTCATCGGCCAAGTGGCGCGGTCGCACCGCGGCCGGGAGGCCGGCCAGGAGATCGACTACACCCATTTCTTCGGCAGCATCGCCAAGTGGGTCATCGAGATCAACGACCCGCGCGAGGCGCCCCGCATCATGGCGCGGGCGTTCCATGTGGCGCGCTCGGGACGGCCGGGTCCGGTGGTGGTGTCCCTGCCCCGGGACATGCTGGAGGAAGAGGCGGACATCGCCATGGTGGGTCCTTATCCTGCGGTCCGGCCGGGTCCGGATCCGCAACTGATCCGCGAAATGGTGGAGCGCGTGAACCGGGCGGAAAGGCCGGTGCTGCTGGCGGGCTCAGGCACTCAATACGCGCGCGCCCGGGACGAGTTGGTGGCCTTTGCCGAGAAGTTCCAGATGCCGGTGCTGAGCGCCTTCAAGCGCCAGGACGTGTTCCCCAACACCCATCCCCACTACGTCGGCAACCTCGGCAGCCGCAACAACCACGCCAAGCAGATCGTGCGCGACGACGCCGACCTGTTGCTGATCGTCGGGTGCCGGTTCAACCAGCAGGTGTCCGGCAACTACACGCTGCCCCATCCGGGACTGGCGACGATTCAGATCGACGCCGACGCCGGCAACATCGGCCAGAACTTCAGCCCGGACATGGCCGTGCTGGCCGACCCGCGCAAGGCCCTGGCCGCGGCGCTGGAACGCGACGGCGCCGGCCCCAACGAGGCTCGCGCCGCCTGGATCGCCGACTATCACGCCCGGCAACGGGCCTACGCCACCCCACCGGAGCGCCCCACCGGCGCGGTGTCCATGGAGCGGGTGATGGCGGACATCAAGGCCACCGTACCGCCGGACACCATCCACACCCACGACGCCGGGAGCTTCGGGGGCTGGGTGCAGCGCTACCTCGAATTCGACCACGCCGATTCCTACATCGTCCCCAACCTGGGCAGCATGGGCACGGGGGTGCCCGGCGCGGTGGCCGCCAGGCTGGCCCATCCGGAACGGACCGTCATCGCCCACGTGGGCGACGGCGGCTTCCTGATGACCGGACAGGAAATCGCCACCGCGCGCCAGTACGGGGTGAAGATCATCGTGATGGTGTACGCCAACGGCTCCTACGGCACCATCCGCATGGACCAGGAGGCCCAGTACCCCGGCAGGAACTACGGCACCGACCTGGTCAATCCCGACTTCGCCGCCCTGGGAAACGGCTACGGCGCCCTGGGGCTCAAGGTCACCCGCGACGACGAGTTCCTGCCGGCGCTGGAGCAGGCCCTTGCCGCCCCCGGCCCCGCGCTCATCGAGGTGCTGACGGACCTGGAGTACGTGTCGCCGACCACCACGCTGACGGAGGCCGCGGCCTCAAGGCGTGTGGCGTAGCACGCCCCCAGTCCCCCGTACTCCCCAAGTCCGGGGTGACGCTTTCCGTCATTCCGGGCTTGACCCGGAATCCAGGCGGCTCCACTCTGGACCCCGGATCAAGTCCGGGGTGACGGGGTGCCGGTCCCGACGGGGTGCAGGTGCTATCTCATCACTCGCGGTTCAGTTCGGCGATGTAGTCGCGCAGTCCCGCTTCCAGCTTGTACTCCGGCGCATATCCCAGTTCGTTCCGCGCCCGGGTGATGTCCATTTGCGGGCGCTTGGGCGTGAGCGTGCCCCGGCGCAGGCGGATGTCCGGGAAGATGGCGTGGAGCGCCGCCTCGACATCCTCCACGGTGGTGAGGGCGCCGCTGCCGAGGTTGTAGGTGTCGTGGGCCAGCGGCGCGGTGTGCACGGCCCGGGCGATGCCGTCGGCGAGGTCCTTGACATAGACGAAGTCCACGGTCTCGTAGGCGTTGAGCACGGCATCTTCCCCGGCCATGGCGGCCCAGACCGCCTCCTGCACCGCCACCCCCGGGCCGCCGGCCACGGCCCGATACCCGTACACCCCGGCGAAGCGCAGCATCACCAGCTCGAAAGCCTGCCTGGCGGCGAAGGTCCTGAGCACGTGCTCGCAGGCCAGCTTCGAGGCGTTGTACACCCGGCCGCGGCCGTCCAGGGGCGAGTCTTCCCGCAGCAGCTCACCAGGGTCGGCGTCCTGGTACACCGCCTGGGTGCTGGCGTGTACCAGCCGCCGCACGCCCGCGAGCCGCACCGCTTCCGCGACGTTCAGGGTAGCCACCAGGTTGACCTGGAAGCCGGTATAGAGGTTGGGGATGTTGTTTTCGCCCACGGAAGCGGCCAGGTGGATGACGCAATCGGGCCTCACCGTCAGAAAGGCGTCCATCAGGGCCGCCAAGTCGCAGATGTCGCCGCGGATCAGCGGCAGGTCCTTGCCGGTGACGTGCCGGACATAGTCCGGTTTGGCCACCACGTCGAAGAACGTCACCTCATCCCCGCGTGAACTCAGTTCCGCGGCCACGTGGGAGCCGATAAGTCCGGCGCCGGTGATCAATACGCGCATGATTTCTCCTTTTCCCTGCCGCCTGGATTCCGGCTTCCGCCGGAATGACGGTTGCAGGCGTCGTCGCCGTGTTTGCAACAGTCTAACTAACAAAACACCGGCCGTCCCGTCCATTTGCGCGTGCACGGTCGCGGGTGCCGCGCTTTCCATGCACCGCGAACCCTGTTACCCGTGACAGGTGGTCACGCCGGTTTCAGCGCATCGTGCACACGCATCGAGCCGGGTCTACTACGGCTGGTACATCGTCGCCGTCGGGTTCATCGGCAACGTCACCTCCTCGTTCGCTCTTGCCAGCACCCTGAGCATTTTCCTCAAACCGATGACGCTGGATTTGGGAGTGTCCCGTGGCGTCTTCTCGCTGCTGCGCTCGGGAGAGGGGCTCATCGGTGCTTTCATGGCGCCGTTCGTGGGTCCGCTGGTGGACCGGCACGGCAGCCGGTGGCTCGTAACCGCGGGCGCGTTGGTGGCGGCCGTGGGCTATTTCATCCTCAGCCAAGTCGAGGACTTCTGGCAGTTCGTGCTGGTGCGCTGGACTTTCGTGACGATGGGCGACGCCTTGCTGGGTTACATGGTGATCAACATCATGATCGCCCGGTGGTTCGTCCGGAAACGCGGCCGGGCCATCGCGGTCTCCAGCATGGGCATCGGCTTCGCGAAGATCGTCATGCCGTTCCTGGTCGTGCCCCTGCTGGCCTGGCTGGGCTGGCGTCATACCTGGGCCGTGTTCGGTGTGTTGACCCTGGTGCTGATCGTCGCTCCCGCCCTGTTCTACATCCGGCGGTCCCCTGAGGACATGGGGCTCAATCCGGACGGTTTGAATCCCGTGGCCGTGACCGGGGGGAGGGCCCCACCGTCGCAGCCGTACGCGGCAAGCGAGGCCCGCATCTGGAGCCGGAAGGCGGGTCTGCGGACCCGGGCCTTCTGGTTGATCGTCGCGGTTTTCGGCGTGTCCGCGGTCGGCGTCACCGGCGTCAATCTGCACGTGTTCGCCTATGTCACCGACCTCGGTTACTCGGATCTGCGTGCCGTCGGCGCTCTGAGCGTCATTGCTTCCACCCAGCTCGGCTCACCGCTTGTCTGGGGCCTCATCGCGGACCGCGTGGACATACGCTGGAGCACTCTGGCCAAGTTCCTGATTCAGGCCGCCGGTCTGACCGTGGCCATCACCTCCGGTTCCCTGACTCTCGTCTATGTCGGGTTCTTCTTCTACGGGGTGGGGCTCGGTGGTAACATGGTGTTGCAGGACGTTGTGTGGGCGCGGATATTCGGTCGTCTGTCGATGGGCAAGATCCGGGGCCTGGGGATTCTCATGACCCACAGTTTTGCGGCCCTAGGGCCTCCGTTCTTCGGCTTTCTCTTCGACTGGACGGGCAGCTACACGGTTCCTTTCACTATCTTCGCCGTGACGCTCGTGATTTCCGGTTTCCTGAGCCTGTTCATCGTGGCCCCGCCCCGGGCGAGTAGCGTGTAACCGGAGTTGACTCGCAAATTCCGTATGGGAGCACCGCTCATGGTCATCGACGCACACACCCACATCGTTCCCGAACACTTCCCTCCGGTGGGGGACCGCGCCGCGGGCGACCGCTGGCCGTCCATGGACCACACCGGACCGGACACCGCCAACGTCATGATCGCGGGCCGGAATTTCCGCACGGTGCTGGACCGCTGCTGGTCGGTGCCCCGGCGCCTGCGGGAGATGGCCGCGCCGGACTACGCGGTGGACCGCCAGGTGCTGTCGCCCATGCCGGAGTTGCTCGCCTACCGGCTGGAGCCCCGGGACGGGCTCGACCTGGCGCGCTACCTGAACGAGGTCGAGATGCGCATGGTGGACCAAGCGCCGGACCGCTTCTACGCGCTGGGTTCGGTGCCGCTCCAGGACGTGGACCTCGCGACGGCGGAACTGGAGCGGGTCAAGTCCCTGGGCCTTCACGGCCTCGAGGTGCTCAGCAACGTCAACGGCAAGAGTCTGGGGGAGCCCGAGTTCCTGCCCTTCTTCAAGGCCGCGGAGGAGCTGGACCTGCCCATCTTCGTGCACGCCCAGCACGCCACCTTCATGGACCGGGTGACGGGGCCGCGGTTCATCGAGAACATCGTCGCGTTCCCGCTGGAAGGCGCGCTGGGCATCGCCAGCATGATCACCGGCGGACTCATGGAAGCCTGCCCGGGGCTCAGGCTGTGCTTCAGCCACGGCGGCGGCACCTTCACCCAACTCCTGCCGCGCCTGGAGAACGCCTGGCACAAGAACCCCAACTTCCAGGCGCTGATGCCCCGGAAGCCCTCCGACTACGCCCGCATGTTCTTCTACGACGACGTCTTCTTCGACAACCGCACGGTGCGCTACCTCATCGACACCGTGGGCGCGAGCCAGGTGGTCATCGGCTCCGACTACCCGTTCATGTTCCGGGACCAGTCACCGGAGGACGAGTTCGACGAGCTGGGGCTCACAGAGGAGGAGCGGGAGTGGGTGGCCTCGGAGAACTGTCTGCGTTTCCTGGGGCTCGCCGGATAAGCGTCGAAGAGTACCCGGTCGCGCACGGGATGCGCGCTGTGCCAGTTGCATGTAGGGGCGACCCGCGGTCGCCCTCTGATCGGTTCCCGGTGGCGCACGGGATGTGTGCCGGACAAGGGAGTTGAGATGGACTATCTCGTTCGAGGTAAATTCGTCGTCACCATGGCGGCGCGGGACGGTTCCTCCGATGTGATCCGCGACGGCGCCGTGGTGGTGTCGGGACGGGACATCGTCGAGGTCGGTCGGTACCGCGACCTCAAGCCCTCGTACCCCACCGCCACCGTAGTGGGCTCATCGCGCCACTGGGTGGTTCCCGGCTTCGTCAACGCGCACCAGCACGGCAAGGGACTCACGGACTTCCAACTCGGAGGAATGGACGACTGCTTCGAGCTCTCCCGGTTCGCGGCCAATCCGCGGGGCGCCCTCGACCCGTACCTGGACGTCCTCTACGCCTGCAAGACCATGATCGAGTCGGGCATCACCACATGCCTGCACTACAATTCCAGCCTCTCGCCGGAGACCTACGAGGCTGACGTCGACGAACGGCTAAGGGCCTACCGCGATGCCGGAATGCGCGTCTCCTTCGGACTGGATATCCGCGACCGGAACCACATTGTCTACGGCGATGAGGAATTCCTGGCGTCGCTGCCGCCGTCGCTCCGGGAAGAGGCGGCGGCACGCTACAGTGAGTCGCGGACCGCGGCGCCGGATGACTACTTCCGCGTCGCCCGCAGGCTCGCGGATCAGATGAACGGTGACAACGTCCGGGCACGGCTGTTCCTGACCCCTGCGGGGCCCCAGTGGTGCACCGAGGATCTCCTGCGCGCCATCCGGCGGGAGTCCACCGAGCGTGGCCTCGGCATCCAGATACACGTTCTGGAGACGAAGTATCAGCGGTCGTATTTTCTTCGCGAATACCGCCAGAGCGCGGTGCAGTGGCTGGCGGGCCTGGACTTCCTGGCGCCCGACGTGAGCCTCGCTCACGGCGTGTGGCTCAACCGCGAGGACATCCGAACCGTGGCGGCCAGCGGAGCCGCGGTGGTGCACAACCCCAGCTCCAACCTGCGCCTGCGCAGCGGCATCGCTCCGCTGATGCACTTCCACGCCGCGGGCGTGCGCCTGGGCATGGGGCTCGACAGCAGCCCGCTGAACGATCGGCCCGACATGCTGCAGGAGATGCGCCTGGCGGCCAACCTCCAGCGCGTTCCGGGCGCCGGTCCGGGTCTCATGCCGCTGGCCGATATCTTCCGGGCGGCCACGGCGGACGGGGCGGATATCCTGGGCTGGGGCGCGACCTGCGGCACTTTGGAGCCGGGGAAGCGCGCCGACCTGGTGCTGGTGGACTCGCGCCCCATCGTCGAGCCCTATCTCGCAAGGCATCAAACGCCGGTGGACGCGCTGGTCTATCGCGGCGGCGCCGGGGCTGTCGATACCGTGATGGTGGACGGCGAGATCCTCTATCACCGCGGCAAGCACGTGCGGCTGGACGAGAAGGCTCTGCTCAAGGAGATCCGGCAGAAGATTACGCCGGCGCGCCGAAGAAACGCCGCCGGCCTGGAGGCCCGCCTTCTCCCACGAGTGCGGGACTTCCTCGAATCCCACGAAGAGCATCCGGTGGAACCTTTCTACAAGTTCAACGACGCTGGCTGACGTTGCTTGACTCGCCTGGTCACGAAAGGAGCAGCCCATGTTCGGGTACCGCGCCAGAATCGGCTACATCTCACCCTCGATCATCGAGCTAAACGCCTATGACTTCTACCGCATCGTGCCCCACGGAGTGGGCTTCATCGGTGTGGCATGCATGGTGGGCGGCTGGAAGGAGGAGGCTTACAAGGAGGCGCTGAAGCAGGTGGAGGCATGTGCGCACGAGTTGAAACGACGCTCTTGCGACTACATCATCCACGGCGGCTCGCCCCTGGTGCTGAGCCAGGGCAAGGGGTTCGAGACGAAGCTCATCGAACAGCTCGAGTCCATCACCGGGGCGCCCTGCACCACCAGCATCGTTGCCGCCCTGGATGCCTTCCGGGACCTCGGGGTGTCTCGTCTGGCCGTCGTCGACCCGTATCCGCCCGACCTGAACGAGAAGGTGGTGAGCTATCTCAAGGCATGGGGATTCGAGGCGCGCTCGCTGGTTTCCCTGACGACGGACTTCACCACCTCGAGCGCGGTTTCGGTAGGGGACATCTACCAGGCAGCCAAGCGGGCGGTGCGGGAAGCCGACAATCCGGACGCCATCTATATCCCGTGCGCCAATTTCCCGGTGGTGGACGTCATCGAAGACATCGAGACCGACCTCGGGCTGCCGGTCATCGCCAACATGACCTCCCAGCTCTACGTGGCCTTCAAGGCCATCAGCATGCGCGAGAAGATCGACGGCTACGGGCGGCTCATGCGCCTGCTGGCAAGCTCCTGAGAGCCTGTCGATGCCCGATCCCGTCATTCCGGCGAAAGCCGGAATCCAGGGGAGGAGGGGGCATTCCGGCTTGACGCCGCCAACACCCAAGGGCTATCTCATGACCACGGGAGGAACAGGACCATGATCAAGGGCATCGTCATTCCCGTCATCACGCCGTTCGAGCACGACGCCTCGGTGGACGAGCCGATGCTGCGGAAGCTCGTGGACTTCTATGTCGGCGCGGAGGTCCAGGGACTGTTCATGCTGGGCTCCTCGGGCCAGGGGCCGGCCATGTCCATGGCCCAGCGAAAACGGACCGCCGAGGTCGCCATCGAGCAGAACGCCGGCCGCGCGCCCCTCATCGTGCACGTGGGGACCGCGGATGCCGAGACCACGGTGGAGTTGGCGCGCCACGCCGCGGAGCACGGCGCCGACGGCATCGGCGTGATCCCGCCGTACTACTACTCCGACCACTCGGAGTTCGAGATCATGGCCCATTTCCGGGCGGTGGCGGACGCCGTGCCGCTGCCCATCTTCATCTACGAGAACCCCAAGTACTCGGGCATCTCCATCGCGCCGCCCTTCGCCCAGCGCATGAAGGAGGAGATCCCCACCATCCGCGGCATCAAGGTGGCCTACGGCGCCGGCGCCATGCTGGACTACGTGCGGCTGTTCCCGCCGGACGTGTCGGTGTTCACCGGCAACGCGGACATCTTTGGGCTGGTGCCGTTCGGGGTGGCCGGCATGATCAATCCGCCCACGAGCTGCCTTCCCGAACTGTGCGTCGAGCTGTGGCGCGCGCTGGAGCGGGAGGACTACGGGGAGGCGGTGCAACTGCAACGGCGGGTCAACGACGTCAGCGCGGTCATCATTGGGCAGATCAAGCGCCACGGCCGGGCCGTGGTGGCCGAGATGTACCGGATGCGCGGCTTCGATATCAAGCGCTTCCCCAAGTGGGAGACCAAGCCGCTGCCGCCGGAGGCGCGGGACTCGGTGCACCGGGAGTTGAGCCGCGGCGGCTTTTTGGATTGAACCAGGGCGACCGCGGGGTCGCCCCTACGGGGTTCATCGCTGGGTATGTGTAGGGGCGACCCGCGGTCGCCCTGGAGCGCACGGGAAACCAACCGGGATTTTTCGTGGACACGTTCAGAAGCACCAACAAGGACATCCCGCGCGTGGGGCGGGGCACGCCGGGCGGAGAGTGGCTGCGGCGCTACTGGCTCGCGGTGGGCACCGAGGCGGAACTGCACGACGTCCCCCGGGCCGTGCGGGTGCTGGGCGAGGACCTGGTGCTGTTCCGCGACCTCAGGGGCCGCCTGGGGCTCGTCGGCCGGGACTGCTCCCACCGCGGCTCGTCCCTGGAGTACGGCGACATCGAGGAGCGCGGCATCCGCTGCCCCTACCACGGCTGGCTCTACGACGTGGCGGGCCACTGCCTGGAGCAGCCCTCCGAGCCGCCCGAGACCGCCTTCTGCGCCAAGGTGAAGCATCCGGCCTATCCGGTGCGGACGCTGGGCGGACTGATCTTCGCCTACATGGGGCCGGACCCCGATGATCCGCCGCCCCTGCCCAACTATTCGCCGCTGGTGGACCACGGCGGGCAGCGGCTGGTGGAGAGCACGCGGCACTTCGACTACAACTGGTTCAACTTCTACGAGAACAGCGCCGACCCCTGCCACGTTTGGATCCTCCACAGCCGCAGCGCCTACGGCGAACAGACCTGGGGCGGCGAGTTCTTCAGCGCCAAGAGCCCGCCGGACTACGAGCCCGTGGAAACCCCCTACGGCATGAAGATGGTCATGTCCAAGCCGGGTCCGTCGGAAGGCACCGAGTTCGTCGACGAGATGAGCCTGGGGCTGCCGAGCATCCTCCAGGTGGGCGACACCGAGTTCGTGCACGCGCGGGTGGAGCCGGAGGTGCTGGAGAAGGTGGGCTCCAACTACGAGCACTTCATGTTCCTCACCCCCAACGACGACGACCACTTCATGCTGTTCACCGTGGACTACTACACCGGCCCGGACCCGGACATCTTCGAGCGGCTGGGGAAGATGCGGAAGCGCGAGACCCCCAAGGGGGACGTGAAGCCCTACGACCAGCGCCCGCTCATGCCGTTCCGCGGCAACATCCGCCAGGAGGACATCGTCACCCAGGGCACCCAGCGGCTGCTGGGAGAGCGTGAGGAGCGCCTGGGCACCTCCGACCGCGGCGTCATCATGCTGCGCCGCATGGTCCGCGACGCCATCGACGCCGTGGCCGCGGGCCGTGAGCCCAAGGCGTTGCGGCTCGAAGAAAACGCGGAAGGATTGGTGAAGCTGGACTCCTTCGTCGGAGTAAGGCCCAAAGAGTTGCAAACGTTCCGGTGATGCGACGCGGGTCCTCCCTCCTGTCCGTCATTCCGGGCTTGACCCGGAATCCAGGCGGGGAGAGGGGTCCGACGGGTTCGTATGTGGATACCTCACAGATGCCAAAGGTCGTAGTCACCGGCGGCAGCGGCCTCCTCGGACAGCAGGCCATCGGCCACCTTCTCGAGCACAGTTACGAGGTGCTGAGCCTGGACATCGTGCCGCCGCCAAGCAGGCTGTGCGATTCATGGCTCTGCGACCTATGCCGCCCGGGCGACCTCTACGAGGCCTTCAGGGGCGCGGGCGCCGTCGTGCATCTCGGCGCGTATCAGGCCCCCAACCTGGCGCCCGACTGCGAGACCTTCGGCAATAACGTCACCGCCACCTACAACGTGCTCAAGGCCGCGGTGGACCTGGGCGTTCCGCGCGTCGTGTGCGCTTCCAGCATCGCTGCCTACGGGTTCCTTTATGCTCCCACGATTTGGGAGCCCGACTACCTGCCCCTGGACGAGGTGTACCCCTGCCGGCCCCAGGACCCGTACGCGCTGTCCAAGGTGTTCGGCGAGCAGCTTGCCGACTCGGTTACGCGGTACAGCGATGTCACGGTGGTCAGCCTTCGGTTCAGCGGCGTGAACTTCGACCCGACCTACGCCACGCTGCCGGAGCGATGGGCCGACCCCGGGGCGAAGATGGGCACGTTCTGGAGCTACGTGGATGCCCGGGACGCCGCGGTCGCGTGCCGCTTGGCCATCGAAACGCCGCTCTCGGGACACGAGGTCTTCAACATCGCCGCGGCCACCAGCCGGTATCCGGAGCCCACCGGCGACCTGGTCCGGCGATACATCCCCGGCACCAGGATCAGGGAGGGCTATTCAGGACACTGGGGCGGCCTCGACGTGACCAAGGCAGCCAGGGTGCTGGGGTTCGAGGCCGCGCACGTATGGCAGGACTACCTCGACCCGGACGGCACCCCGAAGAAGGGCATCGCCGCCGGCGACCGGAACGACCCGCAGCTCGGCAAAGAATGAGCCGGGACAGGCTGCTACGCCAGCGCCACCACGTCCACCTCCACCAGCGCTCCTTTCGGCAGCGCGGCAACCGCCACCGTGGTGCGGGCGGGCTTGGGGGACCCCAGGTAGCCCTCGTAGATGACGTTGACCGCGCCGAAGTCCGCCATGTCGTTCAGGTAGATGGTCGTCTTGACGACCCGGTCCCAGGACGTGCCGGCCGCCTCCAGGACCGCGGTGACGTTGTCCAGCACCCGGCGCGCCTGTTCCTCGACGCCGCCGGCAACCAGTTCGCCGGACTCCGGCTCCAGTCCGATCTGCCCCGCGGTGTACACGAACCCGTTGGCCCTGATGGCCTGCTCGTAGGGGCCGACGGGGGCGGGCGCCTTGTTGGTTTGAATCACTTCCATGGTCATGTTGTCTCCTTGCAGCCTGTTGGAATTCCCCGAAATCTACTAGAAACAGGACGATGAGGGTACACTTGTACCGGGAGGCATGAGCCATGAGACTGATGACCGCCCACAGGATACTCATCGGGACGTCCATCGCCTTCTTCATCTTCTTCAGCGGATGGGAGCTGACGAATTACTTCGGCGCCGGCGAAGGCTGGGCGCTGGCCCGGAGCGTACTGTACCTCGGTGTCGCCGTGGGCTTCGCGGTCTATTTCCGGTCCCTCAGGAACAAGGTCCTCTAGCATGACCTCGGACGACTCTTTCCTCGTATCGGTATCCGAGGAAGACATTCGCCGCGAGCGCCGCAAGGCCCGGGAGCTGCGTGACAGCCAGTGGTGGAAGAACCGGACCGGCAAAGGGGTGTGCGCTCACTGCGGCGGGCGGTTTCCGGCCCGCGAGTTGACCATGGACCATCTCGTGCCCATCATACGCGGCGGCAGGAGCACCAAGGGCAACGTCGTCCCGAGTTGCAAGCCCTGCAACAGCGCCAGGACGCACAGCCTGCCGTTCTGATCCGCCGGCATTTGGGGCGCTACTTGGGCAAGTAGTCGCTCCGCAATATCAATACCTGGAGTCTTCCGTTGAGGCCGTACTCGGTTACGTTCTCGAAGACGGCCTTGACCTTCTCGTTCGCCCAATATTTGCCGGCGTCTTCCATGCTGTCGAACTCGAACTCCACGACGCGGTGCGGCGATGCGCCGAAATAGCTGTCGTAGGAGGTGATGCGCCGCACTTCCGCGGGAGCCGTGAGGCCCTTGGCGACGCTCTTCACCCAGGCGATATACTTGTCCTTGCCGTCCAGGGGATAGTCCACCGTGAAAACGTACTTCACGGCGGGCCGGCTCTTGGCCGCCTCCTGGCCGTGGACTTGGGACGCATCCGGGAGCAACTGGGTTCCGAGCAGGCTCAGGGCGAACAGTCCAGCCGCGGCGACCGCAGTCTTCAGAGTCTTTCGGGGCGTCATTGGAGGTCCTCCTTCCTTCAAGGGGTGCGAGGCTGCCCTTGGGAACAGGTTAACGCGCGTTCGCGCGCGGTGAAAGTATGGCTGCCGGCGCCACCGCTATCCCGCGAGGCCGATCCGGCAGGGGTAGGAGCGATGCGGCACCGATCCTGTGATGGGGTCGATGACGTCGTTGTCGATGATGAGGTTGACGTTGGCGCCGTCGGCGCTGAACGGATCGTAGCCGGGGAGGTCGAGGTCGGGACAGCCCTGCCACCAGCCGTGCATGACACGGGCGACCCTGCGGGGAAGCTCGGGATTGAGTTGCGCCGTCATGGTAACCGCGGCGACCCTGGTCTCCACGCGCACCGGCGCCTGCGCCGGGATGCCGAGACTCTCCGCGTCCTCGGGGTTGATCTCCACCAGAGGCTCGGGCGTCTTCGCCCGGAGCGACGGCAGCGACCGGTGCTGTCCGTGGCAGAAGTGGATGGCCTTGGCCGTGGTCAGGGTGAAGGGGTAGTCCCGCACCACCTCGGCGCCGAACCCGGTTTCGCTCGGAGTGTAGTCCGGCAAGGGCGCGTAGCCGTGCTCCTGAAACGGGACGGAGTAGATCTCCACCAGCCCCGTGCGCGTATCGAATCCCTTCTCCAGGTACTTGCGGTAGCGCGTCTCCCGCGGCATCGACAAGCCGCCCGGATGTTTCTTCAACTCGGCCACGGTGACGCCGGAGGGCGCCAGCATGTCGTCCAGGGCCGCTTCCCGGTCGCCGCGCCAGAACTGCTCGTCGAAGCCCATCCTGCCCGCCAGGTCGAACAGGATGCCGGCGTCGGAGCGGCATTCGAACTGCGGCTCCACCACCGGCGCCCGGTGCTGCAGCCAGGTGCTGGTGGCGGCCCCCTGGTCGAAGGATGCCTTCACGTGCCAGTCCTCCCACGAGGTCGCCGCGGGCAGGAGGAAGTCGGCGTAACGACCGGCCGGGGTCTCGTAGAAGTCGGTCTGCACGTACAGGTCGAGCTGCTGGAGCGCGCGCCGTCCCTGGAGCGTGTCGCCGTTGGCCATGATGATGTCGCCGCCGAAGCTGAGGAAGCCCTTGACCGCGTAGGGCTTGCCCTCCAGCACCGCACGATACACTTCGTATGCCTGCACCCGGCCGGTGGCCACGGGCCCCAGGGGTCGGGCATCCAGGCCGAGTCGCTTCCGTTCCTGCTCCGCGGAGAGGAACTTGCGTCCATCCATGCCGTTGACCGGGGTCTTGGCGAACCGGACGTTGCCGCCGGGCCGGTCGAGGTTGCCGGTGAAGCTGTAGAACAGGCACACGGCGCGGTTGGTCTGCATGGCGTTGGCGTGCTGCTCCAGGCCGTTGTAGCTGTAGTAGCAGGCCGGCGGCGTGGCGCAGAACAGGCGCACCGCGCGGCGGGCGAGGTCCGGATCGATCCCGGTGGTGGCAGCGGTCGCTTCGGGCGTGTACTGGCTCAGGTGACGTTTCAGCAGCTCGAACACCGGCGTGACCCGCTCGACCGCTCCGTTCGCAAACGCGATCTCGAAGGCGCCTTCGAGGGCCGGATGGGAAACCGGCTGCGGGTTCGCGGCGTCATGGAACGCCACCTCGTTTTCATCGGCGTTACGGAAGCCGTACCGTTTCGGGGACCCTCCGCGTGTCACCATGTCCTGGGTCAGCACCTCTCCCGTGCCTTCCCGCACCAGCAGCCGCGCATTGGTCCAGTCGCGCACGAAGTCCTCGTCGTACAGCTTCTCCGCGAGCATCACGTTGAGGAAGCTCAACGCCAGCAGCCCGTCGGTGCCCGGACGCACCTTGAGCCAGAGGTCCGCCTTCCGCGCCAGCGGGATCGCCCGCGGGTCGATGACGATGAGCCGGGCGCTGCGCTTGCGCGCCGCGGCAATGCGGATGGCCTGGGTGGGCCAGGAGGCGTTGGGGTTGTGTCCCCACAGCAGGATGCAGGCCGTGTTCTCGAAGTCGGGATTCGGAATGCCGGTTCCGTACGTGTAACGGGACCCGTTGTCCTTGTGCCAACTGCAGATGTGCCCGGTGGACACCGTGTTGGGGCTTCCGAACAGGCTGGCGAAACGGATCAGCCACGGTTCGTACTCCGCGGACGCGCTCCCGCCCGACGCACCCCGGTAGAAGAACACCGACTCCGCGCCGTAGCGGTCCCGTAGCGCTCCCAGCCGCTCCGCGATCTCCCCCATGGCCTCGTCCCAGCCCACCCTCTCCCAGCGCGGGTCAGGGTCGCTCTTGGGAGTCGTGCGCCGCAACGGATAACGCAGCCGCTCCGGGTCGTACACCAGCTCCGGCGCCGCCTGCCCCTTGATGCAGATGCCCCGGTTGGGATGGTCCGCGTCCGGCTCCAGCCGCACGAAGCGCCCGTCCTCCACCGTCGCCACCACCCCGCACCGGGACTTGCTCATGGCGCAGTAGGTGCGGATCTTCTCGGTCATGAGAGCAGGCTATCAGATTGCGGCCCAGGCTTCGACACGTCGATGAGCGGACTCAACGTGGCTCCAGCACCGTGAGGTCGATTCCCTGGAAGTCCTGGATGTCCAGCGTCGCCAAGGCAAAACCGTTGCTTTTGGCCACGCCCGCGATTTGCGAATCGGGAAGGCTCATGGGTTTGCCATTCAGGCGCCGTTGCGCCCGAAACTTCGCGCTTTCGGCAGCCGCCGCGGCGTCGAACGACAGGGTTCGCTCCGCAAAGACATCCATGATTCGTGCGAACACATCGGCCAACCGCCTGCGCCTTCGTCCGGATGGCAGTATCGCAATTCCGAAGGTGATTTCGTCTACGGTGATGGCGGAAATGAACAACCCGGATGTAGGCTGCCGATCCAACCACTGGATGATGCGCCTGTCCGGTTCCACGCGCATGCTTTCCGATACGACATTGGTGTCCAGCAGAATCATTGGGAGTCGTCACGGCCGTAGTCGGCCGACGTGAAGTCGATGGCTTCGTCGAATTCGCGTTCGGGCAGTTCAAGGTCGTAGCCGTCATTTCCCACGATCCGGCGAATCATCGTACCCACCGGCTCTTCGTCCACGACCGCCGTGCGAAGGATGCGCCGCACGGTCTCCTCCAGCGACGCCTTCTCACGTTGCGCGCGAATCTTCAGCCGCATCACGATTTCATCGTCCAGGCGACGTATGCTCAAACTCGCCATGCGCCCCTCCCATCCTCTTGACCGGCATGAATGCTAGCAGTTTATCTAAATGCTGTCAATCTAAGTCTTCCCGAATAGGACGCCAAGGCGCCAGCCTAGCGCTCTGGGTTGGACACGTCGATGACGACGATGGAAATCTTCTGGCGTTCCTCAGTGGAGAAGTTAGCCGTTGCGAGCAGTTGGCCGCGCAGAGCGTCAGGAGTCTCCGGCACCGGCCCGGTTGGCGGGCGTTTGCACGGGTTGCGGTCGAACCAGAAGACGAGGTAGATGCCGTGACCGTCGCAGTCCGGATCGCGTGTGTACTTGGCGATCAGTTGGTCGCGGATGGACCTCCACAGATCGTCGTGGGTGCTCTTCTTGATCTCGATCGGCACGTTGAATCCGTCGCACGAGACGCGAATGTCCGCTCTCTTGTCGTCGGCGTAAGTACCTTCGGGCTGGGCGTCGACGCCTAAGGGAGCGAGTCGTGCCTTCAGGTCAGAAAGTAGCGCATCGCGGCAGGCGTCCTCCGGCTTTGGGTCCTGCGCACGATTGTACGAATCCACGTTCCAGTACTGCCGCCAATCCGAAGTGTTCCCGTGGCGTATGTTCCTTGCCAAATCGTCCAGAACATCCATGGCGAGCGCCGCCAGATCCGCGACATTGGCGGGCCGGCGGTTGTCGAGGGTCTCCTGCACCTGTTCGACAGTCGGGTGGCGGAAGTCGGCTTCCCGGCGCACTTCGCGTTGCCGGCTCAACGCGTCCTGTAGCGTGAAACGCCAAGGCCGTAGCGTGGCGTCTGCGGACAGGCGTTCGAGCACTTTCGTAGCGTCGTGGGAGGTCTCTGAAGCCAAGGTGTTGATGAGCCCGTCAACAACGAAACTTGTATGGTCCGTATTCTTGTGAGTCGTGGTTTGTGCCACCGCAGTATTGTCGTCAGCCCAACCATAAGGCCAGTAAGAGTTGCCGAGGGACTTGATTAGGAGTTCCAGCGCGGGGACGTCAAGTGCCTCTATTGACGGAACGACCGGAACGCTGAGCTCCTCAATGGAGGAGTTGTTGCGGTCGTAAAGGAACTCCGCAATGTGTCTGACACGACGTTCGTGGCCTCGACCGGCCAGTTTCTTCCGCAACCGGTCAGTGAAGAGTGCTGGTTTCAAGAGCAGACCCGCACAAGTCCAGTACATTTGCTGTGCGACGTCCATGCTGCGAAGGGCCAGTTTGCTCTCAACAATCCTCAATAGGTCGTGGCGGTTGATTTGACGAGACGCGACCTGGAGCAACACCTTCAATACGTGCAGTTGCCCGACCTTGAGACGGGTTGGGAAGGATTCCAGCAGCGGCGTCACTGCAATTTCCGCAACCGGTAAGTAGTTGTTGTCGTGACTCAGTTCATGAAGACCGAGACCTGAATTCGCACCCCGTCGCAGATCGGCGCGAACGGCTCGAACCAGGATGTCGGCAACAAGCTCGGGGCGGGACTTCAGTACGGCCCGGTACCACTCTGGTTCCTGGTTCCAGAAGTCAGGCGCATTGAAGCGAAACGCCAGCGCGCGGCGCATTCCCTGTTCGTCCAGCGGAGCCTTGCCGGGACGAGATGAGGGTATCTCATTGAGGCCCACCAGGAACGGCAACATCAGGAAATGATGTTTCTGATCGTCTGCGAGACGAAAGATCTCGGTTGCGTCGGGCAAATCCGCTCGCGTGGTAGAGGCACGAAACGCCTCGATGACCAGTTCAACTAGATCGTCGTCACCCAAGAGGTTGTAAAGGCGAGACTGCCCTGCGGGACCCTGTACGTCGACAAACTGTCCGATGTAGACAGACGCCAAGCGGTGCAAGAGCACAGGGGCTGCCCGGTTCTCTTGCAATTCGAATTCGTGAACCTTGACCAAGTCGCGCCATTCCCTCCGCCGTTGTCTTGCTTCGGTCTCTCGCCGCTGTTCCAGTTCAGTTCGCTTGGACGTGATCCTGGACGTTTCGTGTTCGCGGTTTTGTCGCTGCTCCTTGTGCTGCGCCACGAGGCTTGGTTCATGGGCCAAACGGTGTTCCACGACTTCGTCGGAGATTCCTTCTTGATCTTGCCGGGCGATGACTTGGCGCAGGAAAAACTCCTTCGCCGCCTCCGTGTTCGTTTCCGTTTTTGCCGCTTGGGCGAGGCACCATGCACCGAAGTCTGGCGGCTCAACGGCGTAGAGCAGGCGGATGAAAATTTCGTGATCAAGTTGGGATGGGTCGGGATAGCGATCCGCAGCTAGACGGACCAATTGCTTGCAGGAATCTGGATTATCGCTAAGCCAGTTGTTGACCCTGTGGTCTGCACTGGTGTACTGCGCTGTCAAGCCGAGCCAGGCAAACAATCTCTCGTTGTCAACCTCAGGTGATCGCTCCATGAAAGCGGCCAGAAGATTAGCCGGGATTGTGCGCAACCAGTAAGACAATGCCCCGCTGGCGTCGCCTGTCCATCCCCGCTCACGATAGGTTTCCACGAGAGAGTCGAGCACCTCGGCCAGTTGGTGGTCCGTCGATTGTTCCGCAACATCTTCCTCCCAGAAAAACGAGTACCATCCTATGAGGCTCTCCATCCTCGGTTCCCGCAAGTAGCGGCACACTTCTGCCGACGGCACTGTTCGTGGATAGAGTTCCCTCAGCAAGTACCCAAGCAGTTGGTCGTCAGGATCGGATACGGAGCCCTCATGAACCTCGGTTAACAGTGCTTTCAATTCACGATCCCGCTTGTCCGGGTCGTCCGATTGTCGGATGTAGGCTGTGAGCGCGGTGTCTCTCACTTGGGACCAGCACGCTCCGTTTCTGGCGATGTCCAGCAACATGGACGTCAGGTGGGAAATAGTCGAGCCACGCTGAAGCGATTGAAGCACCGCCAACACCACCGTCTGTTCTCCTTGGCTTCCTTGCGGTGCTGTCAAGATATCCCTAAACGTCTTTTCCATGTCGGGGGTGGCAAGGTCCTCCCATCGAGAATCCAGATCAAGCATGGCTCCGAACAACCGCGGGTCGCGCGCGGCGCTTTGTTCCAGGCACGTCAGCAGGAAGCTTTTCTCCTCCACGGAGAAACTCCTGACGTCACCGTAAAGGATAGCGCCGAGTGGATCCCGTTCGACGATCTCCTGGCGGGCGGCCTTGCAGTGGGCGGCAAACCAAGCCGCCAAGCCCCGTAGCGCTGAGACCGTGCGGCCGTCCTCTCCAGTCACGAGGGCGAGCACTCGTTGCACGGGGAGACCGTCGTCGATGAGTCTGGAAAGGTAGCGCCCGGCGAGAAACTCGGCGACGTGCCTGTGGACCGGGACCACGCGATCATCGGCTGGCGACCGGAAGAGCTTGCTGCCAAGTTCGACGCGAAGAGTGTTCGCATTCGGAAGGTTATACAACGCGATGTAGTCGGTTGCTGGTTGGTTGCCGATCCTGTGGTATCCTGCGCTGCCGGTCAGCAGTTGAACGACGCATAGCCGTCCCGCCGTATCGAGCAGACCGGAGATGTCGCGATGGTCCCGTTCCGCGAGATTGTGCTCGTCGTTGTGTTCCTGAACGAGTGCTCGACAGGCAAGGTCGAATGCCTCGGTCCGTGTATCCGGCCACGCGCCGTCGTGCTGCGCCGAGACCGCTCGCACTAGCATCTCAAGGCATTTAGGGTTGTTGAGCAGGCTGTCCAGACCTCTGCCATGGGCCTGGGCGACGAACTCATCGGCATCGTCAATTTGGGGATAGGTGTCCAGGATCGTTCGGATGTCTTCGTCGGTCAACGGATCCAGCCGTAAGACTTTGACAACGCCGTCGGGCGATACCGAATTGAGGCGCTTCCGGTCAGCCGCGCCGAACCAATCGGCTTCACGGCAGGACAATCGGAATCGGCGACCCCTCAACTGGTCCAGATTCCATAGAATCGCGTTGAGCGGGGTTCGCCCGTCGGTCGTTCCGGCCCGCATTTCGTCCAGACCGTCGATGAAGAGGGTGGTCACGTTCGACCAGCGCTCGTGGCGCAACGTCGTGAAATCTCGCGCGTCACAGAATCCTCGCTCTCCGGCTTCATGCCTGAACGCCTCCGTCTTGCCGGCACCGGGCGCTCCCAACAGTACGTAGGCACCCTGATCGCGGTAGTGCGAAAGAGGTCTGGATTCGGTCCGATCTTCGGTTCGGTCCGCGCCACCAGGATTCTCCGTAACTTCGGTGCAGGTGCGCTCCACGTATTTGAACGGTTTGTCCATTAGTTCTTGAGCCAGTCGTTTGCCGGAGTTGAAAAGAACTCCGCCAAAGGCACGCCGTCGCCGCCTACGAGCTCGGTCCGCGCTCGGGGGAATTGCTTGCGGAACTCTTCGAGCCCACGGCGGTCAGCCTGCCGCTCGTGGCTCTTGACCTCGAAGGCGACCAAGTGTGGTCCCCGTTCCAGGACGAAGTCCACCTCGTCCGGGTTTCGCCGCCAGTACCACAGGCGGGCTCCCCCGGTCGCCGTGTTCCACAGATGCGCGCCTGCGGCGCTTTCGACCAGACGTCCCCAGAACGTCCGGTCTGCCTGTGCATCCTTGAAGTCATAGCTGGACTGGGCTGACATCAAGGCGGTGTTGAGCACATTGAGTTTCGGTTTGGAGGCCCGGCGGCGCACGATGCCGCCGCTGTAGTTCTGAAGCCCGGCCACCAGCCCGACCCTCTCCAGCAGGTCGAGATATCGGGCCAAGGTCGTGGTGTTGCCCGCGTCCTGGAGTTGGCCCAGCATCTTGGTGTAGGCCAGAATCTGCCCGGAAGACTCGGCACTGACCTCGAACAACCGCTTCAACAAGGCGGGCTTGTCGACCCTTTGCATGGCCAGAATGTCGCGCTCGATGTTTGGCTCTATCAGCGCGCGCAATACGTAGCCGCGCCAGCGGTCGTGATCTCCGATGAATTTCGCAGCACCCGGATAACCCCCGAAGTACACATATTTCCCAAGGTCAAACCCGAACGCCTCGGACATTTCCGTAAAGGCCCAGTGCCTGAGTTGAATGGGCTCGAAGCGCCCGGCGAGGCTTTCGGTCAGACCACTCTGCATCAGGAGCGGCGCAGAGCCTGACAGGATCACATGCAAGCGACGCCGCTCGTGGCGATCCGCGTCCCACAGTCCCTTTACCGCTTCGGACCAGTTCGGGATTTTCTGGATTTCGTCGAGGGCCAGCACGCTTCCCTGCTCCGAGCGGTCCGCCTCCAGCCGGGCTTGCTCCCACACACGCACCAGCCATCGGATGTCCCGTTGGGACGGTTCGCGCAAAGTGGTTACGGCGGTATCGTCAGGCGGTAGTATCCTGCCGCGCGACGAGGTCTCCGGCTCGGGTTGGTCCACCGGAACGAGGTGAAAGGGGCGGCGGAGCCTGTCCCGCGCCTGCCGGATCATGGTGGTCTTGCCGACTTGCCGCGGTCCCGTCAGCCAAATCAAACGGCGCGGAGGCTCGTTGAGGCGTTCGATCAGAGTGGCGAGTTGTCTGCGTTCGAACAGGCCCATAAAGATAATTTACCTTCTTGAGTAATTTTACTCAATAGCCGTCCAACAGGCCTTCCTTGGATTGGGCCTTTTTCTACCTGCGTCCATCAGCGACCGCGGCCGGCACGCCCGGACCGCCCGCCTGCCGACTACGCCAAGGCCCGCACCGAGCGGATGACGATGTACACGCCCAACAGCAGCAGAGCGATGAAGAGGATCCGGCGAAACCTTTCCTCGGAGAGGCGCTTGCGGATGCGTTGTCCGAGACCCATGCCGATGGCCGCCGGAACCAGAGCGGCGGCCGACAGGGAGCCGAGGGAGACGTGCAGCAGCCCGTTGCCGTACAGCGCCAGGGCGAGGGCGGCGGTGGACAGGGTGAAGAGCATTCCCAGGGCCTGGACCAGCATGTCGCGCGACAGGCCGATGGCCTGAAGGAACAGGACGCCGGGAAACACGAAGGTGCCGGTCATGCCGGTCAGGACACCGTTGACGGCGCCGAGCACGGGACCGGCCCAGGCCTCCTGCCGCGCTGAAAGCGCGAAACGGACGCCGCCGAGGTTCAGCGCCGAGTAGGTGACGAGCAGGAGGCCCAGCAGCCCAGAGAGCCATGCCACGTGCACCCGCACGAGCACCAGCGCTCCCAGCCACACGGTGGCCGTCGCCGTGGCGAGAAACGGCCAGATTCGAGTCACGATGGCGCGGCCGTTGCCGCCCGCCAGCGCCTGCCAGACGTTGGTGGCGAAGGAAGGCGCCAGCAGCAGGACCATGGCCGTCGTCAGGTCGAGGGTCATGGTCAGCAAGGCCAAGCTCACGGTGGGCAGGCCGAAGCCCACCAAGCCCTTGATCCCTCCCGCCACCAGGAAGACCGCGAACACCGCGGCCACCGTCAGCGGATCGGTCATGTCGTAGATGCGGTCGCTACTCCCCGAAGGTGCTCCGGTAGTCCTCCCAGGCCTTCGGTCCCGCCCGGTCGAAGACCTTCTCGCGGACGCCGCCGGCGTACTGGGCGGGGATGAAGTTGATCTTCTCGGTGAGGGACGGCTTCAGGCGCACGCCCTCGGCGCGCAGTTCGTCGGCCATGACCAGGTTGTCCAGCACCACCCGGATCTCGTCGTGGTCGGTCCACATGGCCTTGTAGACGATGCGGCCTTCCTTGCTGACGATGTAGACCATGTTGGGGAGCACGCCGTAGAGCTGGTGCACGGTGCCGTCGAGGTCGTCCACGAGCAGCGGGTTCTCGATGCCGTCCTGGTCCCGGCAATGGCGGGCGTATTCCACCTTCTGCTCGAAATCCTTGTGCGGGCCGTAGTGCTCTCCCGGATGGGGCTCGCGCACGTAGATGGTCAGGAACTCGAAGCCCTTGTCCCGATAGGTCCGGTACATCTCGTTCAGGGGCGAGACCTCGCCCACGAACGGCGGTCAGGTGATGCTTCCGAACTCCAGCAGCACGTGCTTGCTGCCCTTGAACCCGGAGAGCCGGACCGTCTCGCCGTCAAGGGTGGGGAGGCTGAAGTCGGGCGCCTCCTCGCCCGCACGCAGGCGCGCAGCGAACTCACCCGCCTTGGCCGAACTCTCCGATCGGTTGAAGGTTTCGTAGTTGTAGGCGCTGACTGGTTGACCCATTGATGGACTCCTTTGCTTTGTGGGGTTGCCGGGCGGCCCGTCCGAGTCGCACGATTCTACTACCCCTAAACTACTACCAAAAGACGGAATAAGGGAACCCGGGTCATGTCTCCAAATCGAGACGTCGCCGAAGCCACGGCGTCATGAACGCGCGTCTTCCGCGAGCGCCTCCACGAGCGCCCGCATGTCCGGAGGCATGGGCGCCGTCCATTTCATGGACTCGCCGGTCTCGGGGTGGCTCAGCCCCAGCCGCTCGGCGTGCAGCGCCTGACGCCGGAAGCCGCGCAACGACTCCGTGAGCCTTGTCCCCTGACCCTTGCCGGCGGCGCTCCGGCCGCCGTACACCGGATCGCCCACCACGGGGTGTCCGATATGCGCCATGTGCACCCGGATCTGGTGGGTGCGTCCGGATTCCAGCCGGACCCTCAGCATGGTGTGGTTCCGGTACGCCGCCTTCACGCTGTAGTGGCTGGTGGCCTCCTTGCCGCGCCGTTGCACCGACATGCGGGTGCGGTGAACCGGGTGCCGTCCGATGGGGGCGGTGACGGAGCCGCCGGCGCGGAGGACGCCGCGCACCAGCGCCAGGTATTCCCGCTTGATGCGCCGCGCCTGCAGCTCCCGCACCAGCCTAAGCCGCACGACATCGGTCTTGGCCACCACCAGCAGGCCCGATGTGTCCTTGTCGAGCCGGTGGACGATGCCGGCCCTGGGGACGGCCTCGAGCGCCGGCGCGTGGTGCATGACCGCGTTCAGCAGCGTGCCCTCGGGATTGCCCGCGCCGGGATGGACCACCATGCCCGGTGGCTTGTTGATCACCAGCAGGGCTTCGTCTTCATGGATGATTTCAAGCGGGATGGGCTGCGCCTTCCAGGAGACCTCGGCGGGCTCCGGCAACTCCAGCTCAATAGAGGCTCCGGCCGCGACCTTGTCGGAGCACTCCGGCGCACGGCCGTCGATCCGGACGTACCCCTCCCGGACCAGCCGCTGGAGCCTCGATCGTGAGTAGTCGGGCAACAGTGCGGCGAGGGTAGCATCCAGCCGTTTACCGTGGAGCATTTGCGGGACGGTCAGGTGGATCGTGTGGTTCCGATCGTTAGTGGTCGTGCTCATGGGGCCGAAGCTCTAATCCCTCTGGTCGGATGGAGGGGCGAAACTCAAGACTGTTCCTTTCCTGGAGCGATTGCAACGGACCGCCCCACCTGGATTCCGGGTCAAGCCCGGAATGACGGAAAGCGTCACCCCGAACTCCCGCACCGTCACCCCGGACTTGATCCGGGGTCCAGAGAAGGGGCGCCGGAATCCGGTCCTCGCCCGCTCGACGTTGACGGGCACGTTGCCGGACCGTACACTCTGGCGATGGACCTGAGAAGCTACGTCGAGTCCGTCAGGCGCCTTGCCCCCGAGCGCCTGCTGGAGGTCACGGACAAGCACGACATCAACCTGGAAGTGTGCGCCATGATCGCCGACCTGGAGAAGCGGAAACAGGAGCCGCTGGTGCTCTTCTCCAACATCGACAACCTGAGCGGCGAGCCCTCGGAGTTCCCTCTGCTGATGAACGTGTTCGCGTCGCGCGCGGCCTGCGCGGTGGCGCTCGACCTGCCGCCGGAGCAGGCCGGGCGGGAGCTGATGCTGGAGTTCCAGGCCCGGGAGGCGCGGCGGGAAAAACCCGTGGTGGTGGACGCCGCGGACGCGCCGGTCAAGCAGGTCAGGATGGACCCTAACCTACACTTTCTGCCGGTGCTGACCCATCACGTGGCTGATCTCGGCCCCTACCTGACCATGACCTGGTGCGCCAGGGACCCGGACACCGGCGTCTACAACTCCTCGTTCCACCGGTGCTACGTGCGCGACCCCAACCACCTCGTCATGTTCTTCGAGCGCCGGCATCTCTGGGACTACTTCATGCGCGCGGAGGAGCGCGGCGAGGCGCTGCCGGTGGCCTGCGTCGTCGGCCACCATCCGGCCTACTACCTCGGCAACTGCATCCTGAACGGCATCGCCGACGACGAGTACGAGAGCATCGGCGGGTTGATGGGCGAGCCGTTGCGGCTGGTGCCGTCCGAGACCTTCGGCGACGAATTGCTGGTGCCCGCGGACGCCGAGATGGTCATCGAGGGCTGGGTGCTGCCGCACCAGCGGGAGGTGGAGGGACCCTTCGGAGACTTCACCGGTCTGTACGGTCCCGCGGGGGAATCGCCGGTGGTGGAGGTCACCGCCATCACCCACCGCCGCGACGCCTGGTGCATGGACATCCTGGCGGGCCACCGGGACCACCGCCTGCTGGGCGCCGTGCCCAAGGAAGGCAGCATCTACCGCAAGGTCCAGGCGGTGGTGCCCACGGTGCGTTCGGTGTGCCTGCCCCTGAGCGGCGCCGGCCGTTTCCACTGCTACATCAGCATCGACAAGCGTTGCGAGGGCGAAGCCAAGCTGGCGGCCATGGCCGCGTTCACGGGCTCGGAGTTGCTGAAGCACGTCGTCGTCGTGGACGCCGACATCGATGTGTACGACGAGGAAGAGGTGCTGTGGGCCGTTGCCACCCGGGTGGACGCCGCCACCGACATCTCCATCATCGACCGCGTCAAGGGCAGCCGTCTGGATCCGGTGCATCCGGGCAAGGACTGGGGCTCGAAGCTCATCATCGACGCCTGCCGTAACGAGGACATCGAGTTCCCCGACCGCATCGCCGCGGCCGAGTACCGTCCGAAGCGCGCGGAGGATTGAAAGTGGAAGAGCCGCGGGTCCGGGCGACGCAGATATCCTGCGTCCGGTGCGGCGAGGATTGGCGCGTGGCCTGGCGCATCGACAACCTCACCGCATCCGACATGCGGTTTCTGGACGCGCGGTTCCCGCACGGGCGGTTCCGTAGCGGCCTGCGGGAGCTTGCGGACGTCCGAGTCGCGCCGTCCGCCAGCACGGACCTGGAGGCCGTGGTTGCCTGCCGTGGCCGGGCCGGCGAGGTAGTGGAGAATACCTTCTTGATCTCCACCGTCGAATGGCGGAAGATCCATTGGCGGATCCTGGTGCGCATGACCGTGCGTTTCGGGGCGGACGGGTCGCCCGCGGCGACCACGGAACTCGTGACGGTTCAGCGTGTGGGGTTCTCAGAGCCCGGAAGTCGAGAGAAGGCGTCGATGGCCTGACGGTTGACGTCAAAAATGACGCTCGAACGCACTTGGTAAGTGCCCGGAGGAAAGCATGACCGAACGGGAGAAGTACATCTTCAAGCGCATGGGTGGCTGATACGGCAATTGAGGCCTCGGCTTCGAAGAGACCGCGGGTATGGTCTCCAACACCCTTGACATGGAACTCGACGACCTCGTCGCGACGCTGAAACGCGTCGGTGAGACCTGCGGCGAGGACCCCGAGTACCAGAAGCTGCGCGCGCCGCTGCCGGACGACTGGCCGTTCTAGGGCGATCGTGGGTCGCCCCTGCGGGGTTCATTGCCGGGTATGCAGACGGCCCCCGGCCGGACGATCGCACCGTCACGTCGGGCGCCATCGTTGCCCCGGCGCCGGGGTGCGGGCTTCTTACGCCTGCCGCGTCTCCGGCAGGCTCGTCTCGGCCTGACGCGGGTCGAAGGGCCGGACCCCGGGCCAGAAGTCCCGCCGGCCGGTCATGGCCTGCACGTGGCCGTCCCACTCCAGGGTGAAGGCGGTGATGCCGAGCTTCACGGCGCCGCGGATCTTTTCGCGGGTTTCGGGATCGGCGGCGGCCCGGCGGAGGGTGTCGATCTGCCGGGAGCCGTGGCCCACGTCCTGTTCCGCGTGAATGCGGTACGTTTCCACCTGCCGTTCCGAGAAGCCGTAGTGCCCCACCAGTTCCTTGTAGACCCGCGCGGCCGCGCCGTCGGGCCCGCCGTGCTGGCTCTCGACGAAGGCGAGCATGGCCACGCCTTCCAGCGCCGACCTTCGCTGGCAGCAGCCGATGATCATCTCGATGGCCGCCAGCGTGCCGGGCGTGGGCTCGGCATTGTCCGCATCCTCGCGCGAGATCCCGGCTTCTTCCAGAAACTGGTACATGATGTCCACGTGGCTGCGGTCGCCCGACAGCTCTTCCATGAAGTTCTCCAGCACCACGTCCGCCAGCCCCTGTTCCCGGTTCGCCACCGCGTTGACCGCCATGTAGCCGAAGTAGATGGGGTTGGTGCGCACCCGGAGATAGTGCTGCACCTCGCCCAGGACGATCTGTTCCCGGCTCCAGCGGTGGTCGACGATGCCCTTGAACCAGGGGTGCTCCACCATTGGCACCTGGTTTGCGTACTCCCACAGTTCGACGATGAATTGATCCGGCGAGGTCACGGCGGCACCTCCTTGGCGGGATTGATCCAGCCCGTGTAATTCAGCATACTCGTACCGGCCGGGTAAACCAATACCGGCGGAAACCGTCATGGCGGGTCATTGAAGCAACCGGTGAGGAAGCCGGCGGTCCAAAGTTGAAGGAGCAGGGGCATGCCTTGGTGGGGTTGGGTGAGCATCGGTATCATCTTGATGGGGCTGGAGCTGACCGCGGTCGACGCCGCGTTCTATCTTATCTTCGTCGGCGCCGCCGCGGTCTGCGTGGGGATCATCGGGCTGGCTGGAGTGGAGCTGCCCGTGTGGGGTCAATTGTTGGCCTTCGCGGTTCTCGCGGTCGCGTCCATGGTGCTGTTCCGGGGGAGGCTCTACGACCGGATTCGCGGCGGGCTCCCGGGTTTCGAGTACAAGGTGGCCGGACGGATCGTATCGGTCGGTGAAGACGTGCCGCGCGGCGGAGAGACCCGGGTCATCCTGCAAGGGACGCAATGGACCGCGGTCAACGTGGGCACGGCGCCGATCACCGCGGGCGCCCGTGCGCGGGTGGTGGGACGGGACAGCGTGAACCTTTCCATTGAGGGCTTGGCGGACGACATCGTGAACGAATCCGAAAGGGGCAAGTAAATGGATGCGAATCTGGGTTTCCTGATCACCGCGGGCGTCATCGCCCTCGTCGTGCTCATCGTTCTCATCAAGACCGCAGTGGTGGTGCCTCAGCAGAACGCCTACGTCATCGAGAACCTCGGCAAGTACTCGCGCACGCTCAAGCCGGGATTCAACATCCTGGTGCCGTTCCTGGAGCGGGTGGCCTACCGGCACAGCCTCAAGGAGCACGCCATGGACATCGAGGAACAGGTCTGCATCACCTCGGACAACGTCCAGGTGGGGGTGGACGGCGTGCTTTACCTCCAGGTGGTGGACCCGGAAAGGGCGTCCTACGGCATCGGCAACTACGTGTTCGCCATCTCCCAGCTCGCCCAGACCACGCTGCGCAGCGAGATCGGCAAGATCGAGCTGGACCGGACCTTCGAGGAGCGAGGCCACATCAACCAGAGCGTCGTCGAGGAGTTGGACAAGGCGTCCGATCCGTGGGGCGTCAAGGTGCTGCGCTACGAGATCAAGAACATCAATCCGCCGTCGGACGTGTTGTCGGCCATGGAGAAACAGATGCGGGCGGAGCGGGAGAAGCGCGCCACCGTGCTGTCGTCCGAGGGCGAACGCGACGCCAAGATCAACGAGGCCGAAGGCGAGAAGCAGCAGGTCATCAAGGCTTCGGAGGCCGCCAAGCAGCGGCAGATCAACGAGGCCGAAGGCGAGGCCGCGGCCATTCTCGCGGTGGCCGGAGCGACCGCCGAAGGGCTCAAGAAGGTGGCGGAGGCGCTGGACTCGGAAGGCGGTGACAAGGCCATGCAGCTTCGCGTCGCCGAGAACTACCTGGAGCGCTTCGGCAACCTCGCCAAGGAAGGCAACACCCTCATCGTCCCCGCCAACCTGAGCGACCTCACCTCCATGATCGGCGCCGCCACCACGGTGCTGGGCCACACCGCGAGGCGCGGCAACCAGGAGCCGGGGCAGAGCGGATAGGCGCCCTGGTGACTCCATGAGGCCAGGGCCGCGATGGAAGATCCCAAGGCGGTGACATTGCTGGCGGGCTTGGTGCGCGCGTTCAGGGCAGGGGACATCGAGATGCGCTTCGATGAGGCGGACCGTGCCATCCTCGATGCGCTATCGGCGGATGGGCTGGTGGACCTCGCCAACGACGGCTTTCGCCTCACCGAAGCCGGCGGATCCTACGCGGTGCGATCCCAGGTCCCTCCCGTAACCGCCGATGGGATTCTCTACCTGGAACGTCTCCCCATCGACGAGTTCGCCGACCGCCCCGGTCTGTTCCGGTTCCTCGGTTGGCTGTGACGACGGCATTCGCGGACCTGCCGGCCGCCGCACTTTGAAAGGAACACTCTATGGCAGGGCTTGCAGAGAAGGTTTCGGAATTCGTCGTCGGCAACGACTTCGACAAGCTCCCGCCGGATGTGGTCGAGGCCGCCAAGGCGGCGGTCCTCGACTGCGTCGGCGTCGCGCTGGCGGGCTCGGACGAGGACAGCGCACGGATCTGCGCCGCGCTGGCGCAGCAGGAATCCCGAGCCGCGGAGGCCACGGTCATCGGACAGGGATTCAAGACCTCGACCACGTTGGCGGCGCTGTGCAACGGCACCTCGGCCCACGCCTTGGACTTCGATCACAGCTATCTCATGGGTCAACCCACCGCCGGCCTGATCCCGGCGGTGCTGACCATGGGAGAAGCGACAGGCGCAAGCGGCAGGAACGTCCTCGCCGCCTACGTGGCCGGCTTCGAGGTGGTTTCCCGGCTGGCCCGTTCCATGCCGCAGCTCTCCACTCATGGCCACTGGCACGCGACATCGAGCTTCGGAACGGTGGGCGCCGCGGCCTGCTGCGCACGGCTGGCGGGTCTTGACGCCGGCGCCACCCGCAACGCTCTGGGCATCGCCGCTTCGATGGCATCGGGCATGGTGTGGAACTTCGCCACCATGACCAAGCCGCTGCACTCGGGCCTGGCGGCCCAGAACGGGGTGGTGGCGGCGCGCCTGGCCGCACAAGGCTTCACTTCCAGTCCGGCGGCGCTGGAGGAAGGGAAGGGGCTGTTCGACTGCTTCGGCCGCGGGCTCGAATGCGACGCGACGCCGTTCGAGGACCTCGGCAGCACCTTCGACTTGACGGCCATCGGGGTCAGCGTCAAGCCGTATCCCTGCGGCGGCCTGACCCACTCCGCCGTGGACGCCGTGCTGGAGCTGCGTCAGGAAGGTCTTCGGCCGGACCAGGTGGATTCCATGCGGGTGGGGGTGACCTCGCAGGTCTTCGACCGGATCATGAACGCGCTGCCGGCCAACGGCATAGAGTCCAAGTTCAGCATGCCCTACATCCTGGCGAGGGCGCTCGTGGACGGGGCGCTGGTGCTGGATACGTTCACGGACGAGGCCGCGGCGGACCCCGCGGTCCGGCGCATCGCGGAAACCATCGTCATGGAGCTGGATACCGGCCTCGTGGAAACCGCGGACGGCGCCCGTCCCGCCGACGTGACGGTCCGTCTCAAGGACGGCGGCGAACTGCGCCGACGGGTGGACCACTCACGGGGCCGGCCCGAAAAGCCCCTGACCCCGGCGGAACTGCGCGAGAAGTTCGATGCCTGCGCCGCCAGGGCGCTGGACCTGAAGCGGAGCCGGCAAGTCGCCGACCTCATTGGCGGGCTGGATGGCCTGGAAAGCATTCGGGAACTTTGTGAAGTTCTGAACTGCTCGGAGACATCCTGACCAAACGGGAAGGGGGAACGGTTCGATGGGGACGGTTCTCGAAGACGTTACAAGCGAAACAATTGACGCGGAGCACATCAAGCGACGCGTGGATGACTGGGCGAGGCGCGTGAAAGACCTCTACGCCACGATCGGCGGCTGGTTGCCGGACGGTTGGCGAACCTGCGAGGGTGAGCCCATACTCATGCAAGAAGAGCTCATGCGGAAGTTCGGCGTTGAACGAATAGAGATTCCGACGCTCATGCTGCTTGGGCAGGGAGACGACGCGGCCAGACTGGAGCCGCGTGGGCTATGGATCATCGGCGGCAATGGCCGTATCGATCTGAAGCGGGACGGTCGGCGCTACCTCATCGTCGACATGTCGGAGAATTTCGAAGCGCCGGATTGGCAGGTGGCTCCTGCCGAACGGCGATGCGACCGGGAGGCGGTCACCGAAGACTGGTTGAGGCGCGTCCTTCGATGAGCGACCTCGGTGCCATCGCAGCCCTGTACCAACAGGTCGACAACTATCTTGAAGGCTTACGCGACCGGTACGATGCTGCCAGTGAGACCGAGGATCGCGACAGCGTCGCACGCCAACAGAGGCTCAACGAACAAGCATACTTTGTCCTGGCCTGGGGACAATTCGAAGCGAGGATAAGCGATGCGTGCCGGGATGCCATCCGCCGGGGGCACCAGGAATGGCGGTATCGCCGAGCGGATGACGTCGATATCCTGGACTACCACGGATGGCAAGGCGGGGGCTGTATGTTCAACCAGTACGCCGGCGCCACTGAGCGCCGCGTTTAACCTGCATGAGAATGCCCGTCATGCGCAGGCGCCAGTCGACCAGCTTGGTGCTGACCCCAAATTCCTTCGCGATCACCGCTGATGACCGCGTTCGTCGATAGACGTCTAACAACCCTTCCCTCGGCAGCAGTAGCGCACCAGCGAGCCAGTTGGCCTCCTCTTCCTGCTCCGCGTCATAGCGGTCACTGAATAAGTACCCCTCGTCAGAGACGGTGGTACGAGCGGGACGATGGTTCAATATGAGGTGGGCGAGTTCGTGCGCAAGGCTGCTTTGCTGCCGGGTACGTGCATGCGCGGAGTTGAGGATCACGAGGTATTGGCCGTTCGAGGCGATCGTCACGGCGGACCAGCTACTGGGATCGATTTCCGTCAGCTGCTTGATGCTCTCGTCCGAGAGTCCGGTTACGTCGCGTGGCGTCCAGACCTGGACCCCGAGGTAGTCAGCAAGGGCACGAGGATCAAGCGGGGCGTCTCCGCTCAGCCCCAAGTGCAACCTATACTCGGCAGCGGTGTTTTCGCACCATGACTTGAAACCGCGCCGCATTGAATCACTTGGCTTCTTGTGCGATCAGCGCATCGTGAGCGGCCTGGATCATCTCCGCGAGTGCGGAACTGGTCGCAGGGGCCATTGTGCTGGATCCGCGGAAGTGGACCGCGACCAATGGTCGGTTCATTGATTCGGTGTCGACATTCAGGACGGTCGCAGGATCAATCTGCAGCCACTGGCAAATCTTCTGAAAATTGGCGAGGTCCGGAAGGTGTCCGTTCTCCACCCGGGACAGCGTGGCCGGCGAGATCCCGATCGCGGCTGCCGTTGCTCTCACGCCGACCTTCCCGCGCTTCTCCGAGACCAGCGAGCCGAGCGATTCGAGCGAATTTGATGTCCGCATGGGCGATCCTCCCTCGGTGATTCGAAGTGTTTGACATATGAAACAGCCTGCGTTATGTTTCAGAAGTGAGACGCAGTTTGTCAGGTTCGGCGGTGTCGGTCAAGACTGGCACGCAGTGAAACACTCGGAACGGAGGATTGAAAACTATGGTCAAGGTCAAGTTCTATCCCGTTGGAAACGGCGACTGTAGCCAGATCATTTTGGCGAACCAGAAGCGGCTTCTCTTCGACTACTGCCACCGGCGCAAGGCCGAAGACAAGGACGATCCGCGGATCGACCTTCATAAGGCGCTCAGCGATGAGCTCACAGCCGCGAAGCGGACTGGATTCGATGTCGTCGCGCTCACGCACCTCGACGATGACCACATCGCGAACAGCACCGAGTTTTTCTTCTTGGAACACGCGAAGAAGTACCAGAGCGCGTGGCGGAAGCGGATCGGGGAACTGTGGGTACCCGCTGCAGCCATCCTCGAGAAGGGCCTTACCGGCGAAGCGGCCGTGTGGCGCAGCGAGGCACGGCACCGACTCAAGGAGGGCAAGGGAATCCGTGTCTTCTCGAAACCGTCGAAGCTCGCCGACTGGCTCGAGTCCGAAGGTCTTTCGTTGGAGCAGCGACGTCATTTGATCACCGATGCGGGCCGGCTCGTTCCCGGGTTTACTTGCGAGCGTGATGGTGTCGAGTTCTTCGTGCATTCGCCCTTCGCGAAGCACGCCGACGGCGGCACCGTGCTACGGAACGAGAGCGCCCTCATCCTGCACGCAACCTTCGACGTCTCGGGTCGCAAGACGCGGTACCTGATGGTGGGCGATTCCTCGTGGGAGATTCTTGAGGAGATTGTTGATATCACGCGTGCCCGGAGCCGCGACATTCGACTGCGGTGGGACCTCTACAACGTGCCGCACCACTGTAGTTACCTTGCCCTCGGCCCCGAGAAAGGCAAGGACTACACCAAGCCGGTGGCGAACGTGAAGTGGCTGCTCAATCAGTGCCAGCAGGGCGGTATTGCAGTGTCCTCGTCGGATCCCATTCCCAGAGAAGACACGAACGACCCGCCCCACCGGCAGGCCGCAGCGACGTACAGGAAGGCTATTGTGGACAATCAGGGCCGGAAATTCGCGGTGACGATGGAACACCTCAGCACGCAACGGCCGAAAGTTCTCGAAATCAGTGTCGGTGCCCGTGGCGTGACTCTCATGCAGGCTGGAGCGGTGGGGGTGTCGGCCGTAACGAGTAGCCGCGCCCCCAGGGCTGGCAGCAGGAGATGACTTGGTTCCCAGCCCCCGGTGATTCAATGGAACCGGAGGCACTTGTGCTGGACCGTGCTCAGGAAGTGCGCGAAGCGTTGGCTTGGAGTCCGTGCACCCGCTTGATCGAAACAAGGCAGTGGGCGTCGGGGGATCGGTACGAAGAGGTTCTCGTGGTCGAAATCGCACCGGAGCTTCCTCAAGACCTTGTCCACGATATCCGCTCGCAAGAGCGGTTGGCGCTCGGTTTCGAGCGTGGCGACCGACGTTGCCCTAGGGTCCTCGCGCTTCGGATCGATTTTCCGCATGTGCCGCACTTGTACAGCACTCCTACGGGGGAACCCAGGTGGCTGTGCCTCTACGAAGACCCGTGGGCCGAGGTTCGCCTTCGTTGGAGCGGCGCTGGATTTCTCCGCGACATTGCACAGTGGCTCTCGCGCACGGCTGTCGGGGAGTTGCACGGCGCTGACCAGCCCCTGGAACCCTTTCTCCTGAGCGGTCTGGACGTTGTGGTCTTTCCGGAGGCCGTGTTCGCCGAGGACTCGCCGCCAAGGCTATACGTGGCGACCGGCGTCGCTGAACGGCCAGACAGACCCGTTACGTTTAAACTGGAGGCCGCCGACGAGAACCAACCATCGGAAGCGAACCGTATGTATGTGGTGGTGGTGGTGGGCCAGCCGACTGTACACGGTGCGATACACGACAGTCCGTAGAACCTGAAGGACCTAGTGGGCCTCTTGGCTCACGCTGGGATTGCCCTCGTGGATGTGCTGGTGGAAGAACTGAAGCGACTGTACGACGGGGAGCGTGTTCCACGGGATGGGGATGGTCTCATTGTTTTGGCGAAGTTACCTCGGAAGCGCCAGTCGCGCGGTCCGATCGAGCAGGTGCAGTATTGCGCGTTCGCCATGCAGTCGATCCGAGATGCTGCAATTGCCACAGGTGGCTTTGCTTCCTCTGGTCCCCACGAGCAATTGGGCTGGCTCTTGGGGTCGCAGTTCGATCCGGAACGGGCTCGTGCAGTGCCCGTCGATGTCCTGCGCCCGGAACGAGCCCTCGACCGCGGGGCCGCGAAATACTTCAGCGGAATGGAACCGGGCCTAGCCGATCCGAAGGTTGTGTTGGTCGGCGCAGGCGCGCTTGGCTCCCAGTTGCACGACCACTTATCGCGAATGGGGTGGGGACATTGGACAATTGTCGATGAAGACACTCTCTCACCACACAACGTTGTGCGGCACCGTCTCGGTGAGTTTGCAGTCGGTCAACTGAAGGCACCTGCGTTAGAACGCTATAGCCGCTTTGCGACCCCCCACAATCCCGTGGAGCACGCTTTCGCCGAGGACGTGTTGTCGGTCGAGGGCAACGAGAGGATGCTTTCGACTTTCCGTGATGCGGACCTGATTCTCGACGTGTCGACCTCCATTGCGGCTGCGCGCTTTCTCGGCCGGACGCTGGACGTTACGGCTCGACGCACGACCCTGTTCTTGAGTCCCGACGGCCGTGATGCGGTCATGCTGATGGAGGATGCCGAGAGGTCGTGGACTCTGGATACGCTTGAGGCCCAATACTATCGGGCGGTCCTCACTGATCCCCGGCTCGAAGGGCATATCAGGCGCGAGGGATATGTCCGGTACAGCGTCGGCTGCAGGGACGTAACGGCGCGGATCGGCCAAGACGACGTGGCCCTTGCGAGTGCCCTGCTGGCGCGACAGGTTCGCACTGCTCACGACGCGGCCATGGGCGCGATCTGGCAGCAGGAGCAGGACGGTACAGTCCAGCGGGTTGAAGTTCCCCTTTTTGAAGTCATTCGTCGGGAATGTGACGGCTGGGTCTTCGTGTTGGACCGCGGTCTCCTCGACCGCGTGGTCTCCCTGCGACGGGGGAAGCTGCCGAGGGAGACGGGCGGTGTACTGATTGGCTACTTTGATGTTCTGAACCGCCACGTGTACTTGGTGGATGTCTTGCCGGCGCCGGCCGACAGCGAGGAGCACCGCGATGCGTTTATCCGGGGGTATGCGGATCTTCGCAAACAGCTCGATGCCATCGAAGGTCGGACGGGAGGCCAGGTGGGTTATGTCGGCGAGTGGCACTCCCATCCAGACAACGCGGGTGTTGCCATGAGCAGCGACGATGAAGAACTGCTTCAAACGGTCGCGAACGAAGTGCGTGTCGACGGCTGGCCCGGGGTAGTGATGATCGTCGGCGCGGACCGGAATTTCGCGTTCTACACGCGAGCGGCATGGAATCGATGAGGCTCGCCCTTGCCCTCTCTGGAGGTGGTGTGCGCGCCGCGGTCTTCCACTGCGGCGTCTTGCAGCGCTTGGCCTTGGATGGACTATTGGAGCAGACAACATTCGTGTCGACTGTATCTGGCGGGAGTCTTGTCACGGGTTTGATACTTTGCCGCAATGGTCATCGATGGCCAGGTAGCAAAGAGTTCCTCGACACAGTCTTACCTCAGGTGACCGAGCGTCTGACTACGACGACTTTGCAGTGGTCGTACGTGTGGCGGTCGCTTGCGCTGCCGTGGCGCTTGGCACGCGGGCGAGCGCGGATCCTGGCCAAGCAGTTGGAAGCGCAATGGGGGATTGAAGGATCGTTGCAGCAACTCCCGGCCACGCCCCGGTGGATTATCAACGCAACCTGCTACGAAACGGGCAAGAACTGGCGCTTCGGTCAGTCGCGTATGGGTGACTACCTTACCGGCTACGTCCGGAATCCCGATGTGGCGATCACAGATGCGATCGCAGCGTCGGCCGCGGTTCCGGGACTGATTGGACCCTTAGTGGTTCGATCGAGCCGTTATGCGTGGCATCGGTACGAAGGTGGGGAGTTGGTGCCGACAACAACGCCGGCCAAGCGGTATGAGCTTTGGGATGGGGGTGTTTACGACAACTTGGGGATAGAGCCCCTGTTCAAGCCGAGCGGCGGGTTCCGTGATGGGTTCGACATGGTGGTCGTGAGCGACGCCTCGGCTCCGTTGGAGTTCTCTCCTCGCACGCTCAGGCGCATGAAGAAGCCAGGGCACCGCGTACATAGGCTGATCGATATCGCCACGGACCAGATCCGGGGTCTTCGTTCAAGGGCGGTTGTTGCGGAGCTCGTGCGCGCGGTGGACACAGGGGTATACCTCAGGATGGGGAATACGGTCGAGCAAATCTATTCAGCGGTCGAACGTACCGCGCCATCGGGAGACCATCTGAGTGCGGAGGAAACGAAGAAGGCCGCCACCTTCCCCACCACTCTGCGGCGCCTAACGCAAGTGGAGTTTACGCGACTGCGTCGGCATGGATTCGAGGTTGCAAGTGCAACCCTGGCGACGCGTCTTCCAAGTCGATTTGTTTTTCGGGAGAGGTTTTCCTGAGCTATGACTTCTCTACATGGAACTGCCCATAGGTGAGCGGTCGAGGGACTGTGGTTCTCCGAGCAGTCCGGAACGCCAACTAGGCGGGCGCGGTGCTGTTGAACTCCACCTTGCCCTTGGTCCGGGCAAGGTACGGCCGGCACCCCTGGCGGCTGGAACCCCCAGTCGGCGGCGAACCGCAGGAAGTCCGCGTTCAGCACCAACTCGCCCCGCCCACGCGGCCCTCCGACAGCACCATCGTCCGCATCTGATTGAACAACAGTTCCTGCGGTATCCCGCCGAACCACTCGAAGGCGCTCTCCAGCCCTTCTATCAGCACCGCCATCGTCTGCCGGCGGTAGAAGCGCAGCCACAACATCGCGAGTAGCTCAGCACCGTCACCAGCGCATGGCACCGGCCGCAAGGAATCCGGCGTCGCCCCGCCCGCCCAAAGACGTGCCGCCGTGCGCGGCAGGCCCCGCCAGAGTCTCGCAACGCAGCGACGTGTTCACGGCGTCTGACGCAGGCCAAGTCTTCCTGAAGGAAACCGCGTGCTACTCAGAGTCTGTAGACTTAAAAGTCGCGTTCACTGAAGGTGTCCTGATCTCCGTGCGAGGGGCATATGGCCGACGAGCAGCTGAACAAACCCAGCCGACAGTTGACCCGGATTCTTGCTGACAACATCCGTGCCTACAGAAGGACGAAACAGATTTCTCAGGAAGAACTCGCTGGCATATGCAATCTGCACCGGACATACGTGGGGTCGGTGGAGAGGGGTGAGCGTAACGTGACGCTCAAGACGCTAGAAACTTTGGCCGCTGCACTGGGTGTGAGTGTCCCGGAGCTCCTGACCAAAAGGGCCTTTGAGGATGACCGCTGACGGTAGTGGCCCCGAGCGATACGTTGAGGCAATCCGTCGGAAGGGATTGTCGATCTATGACCGTATCGAGATCGGTGATCCGGAGCTTTGGATTCCGACGCTGGAGTTAGAGAAGCTACTCAACGCTGCCATGTCCGGCGTTTCACTCGCCGGACTTCCGCTACGAACCCGCTCGAAAGTGGTCAAGGAACATGTTTGTCGGTCGCTTGGCTACCCGGTGCCGCGTAGCTTCAAGAGAACGCAGCCGCGCTTTCCGGGTCAATTCTTCGACACCTTTGTGCAGAAGTCGAACAACCTCCAGGTCTGGAATGAAGAACTAGAACCGACGCGGCGCTACGCGATTATCCGGGTTGGGAGGGAAGACGTGATTACCAAGATTAAGGTGGTCACGGGCAACACACTGGCGTTGCTGGACTCGACAGGTACTCTGACCCAGAAATATCAAGCCCGCCTGATTCCGGGTGGAGCAAATGCCGAGTTGGTTACTGATGAGGACACGGAGACACTCCGTGCGTCTGTAGGGACGGCTGCCGACCTAGCGGTCGGGGTGAGCCCGGTGGACGCTCCGCGGACAGCACAATTGCTGTCGATCGTGGAGATTTTCGATCGCCTTCAACCTCTTGTCGGCGAATCATTCGCAGACATCGGGTACGACCAAGAACGCAATCGAGGCGCGTTGTTGCACAGGCTCGTGTGCCAACACTTGGGATACACGGACTGCCGGGATGATGGCCAATTTCCAGACGTTCGGCACCAACTGTTGGAAGTGAAGCTGCAAACGTCGCCGACTATTGATCTGGGCTTAGTGCGTCCGAATAGTGAGGAAGCATTGGACGTCCCGAGGATCGAAGGCAGACAAATACGGCATTGCGATGTCCGCTATGCACTGTTCTACGCTGAGACAGACGGGAAGCGCGTGACTTTGACGCATCTGTTCCTCACCACCGGCGAGAGGTTCTTTACACGGTTCCCGCAATTTCAAGGCAAGGTACTGAACAGGAAACTTCAGATACCCTTGCCCCGCGACTTCTTCGACTGAAGACGGCAGGAACCCTCTAGCTTGACGGGAGGCTATAGCCGGTAAAAGCTTCCCAGACCATGGCGTTCAGCTCTTGCTGAAGCAGCTCAGCACGTGGGGAAGGCGTAAGCGTGTGTATCCGCTTCGCCTTGGAAACGATGGACTTGCTGAGGGAGCTGTGTGGATCGGGAAGGGGGAAGTTCTCGACGTACTGCGTGATGAACCGCCGACGGCCTGCATAAAGCTTATTGTGGAAGCGGAGATCATAAAAGCGCTCAATGAATGTGGAGTTAGCGGTGGCGGCTGCGAGCCAAAGGAGGTCTATATTGGCGGAGTTATGGGCGACAAGCCAATAGCAGTCCCCGTTCACAACGGAACCATCCAGGTCGATCCAGAACGTCGGCTCATCTACAATATCGCGGAACACGAGCTTGGGTTGATCCCAAGCCCTCGGGTCTTGCGGGACCCAAATTTCATACCACTGGCGGCCCGCCTCGATGACGTACTTGCGACGTTCCAGAACCGGTCGATGCGCCGTGAGATAGGCTTGGCTGCGAGGGTAGCGGGCTAGGTCAACAGCGCGGCGCCGGCCTCCTACGACCTCGTGTGGATAGAGAATGTGACTTGGCCGTTCCGAGGACAGGGGTTTGAATCGTCGGGCCACATGGTGAGTGGTGAGCGGTCTGATAAGCTCCGGCCGATCAGTCTCGGCCATGTCCTGCCAGTCTCTACGAATGAATATCTTGTCTGCGCAGGTTTTGACGCCAACGCGGATCTTTCCGATATCGCGGAAGGTCCCCCAGCTATGCGCTTCTACGGTCTTCAGCCAAGTGTCACCGGCTTCGGTGGCAATGCGCCAAACACCATCCGACCTACCGTTCGTGTCTAGTCTCCCGTGCTGGACGTGGAAGTGCCGTCCGTCGTCAATCTTGACGACGCCTTCTTCGTTGAGGGCGGTTATCGGGTCAGTGGCGGACACGGTTGCGGGTTCCCTGGTTTGGTAGATGGACGTGAACGCCGGGGTTTCCAGCTTGTGACCGTTTTTTCCCTGAACGACCAAGACAGCAGGTAGGACGGCAGCCTCGAACAGCTTGGTATCGCCCAAGTCCCAAGCATGCCAGATATTGAATCGATCAAGGAGAGCCTGCCGGATGGGCGCGCCGGACTTGGTCGTCATGAAACGGTTGGAAACGATGATTCCGGCGATGCCCTGTGGCTTGAGTACTTGAGAGATGCCAACAACGAAAGCGTAATAGAGGTCGATACGGCCTGAGAGGCCGAACTTCTCTGAGAGTAGTTTCGTCTGCTTCGCACCCATGATCTGCGTACGAACATAGGGGGGGTTCGCAATGATGAAGTCATAGGTTTCGGGAGTGGTAGAGCGAAAAAGATTGCCATGACCGCCAGGTCCGAAGTGTTGGAGAACAAATTCAAGAAAGTTGTCCGACTCGAAATGAACGGAGACGCTGGGGAATTGTTGCTCAAGTCGTTCCCTAGCAATATTGAGAGCTTCGGGGTTGGTCTCAAAGCCATAGACTTCGATCTTGGACTTTTGCCGTCCAGAAAGACGCTCAAGAAGACTGACAAGAAGCTCTCCATGGCCAATCGCAGGGTCGAGGATGCGAAGCAAATGTCCAGTAGCCTGTTTCTCCACCGCTTCCGCGATTTTTTGTGAAACAAAGTTGGCCAGCGTTCTTGGTGTGTAAACTGCGCCACCAGCCTTTTCTTTGGTGACGGTACCATAGCGTTTGGTAAAGCGCGTCTCGCGGAGGGCTTCCATGTGTGTTTCGCCTCTATGACTTGAGAAACTGGACCTCAGGACGCTACTTATAGTCATCTTTACGGGTCAGGAAGTCAATACTCGCCACAGGGTTTAATGTAATCCGGCCAAGGTGATCCATAGTGTGGACGCCACCTTCTATAATCTTCTATCGGCATTGCGCTGTATTTCTTTAGTTTCCGTCCACGTCTGTTCTCCCTTCCCCTTTGTGTTGCTGTTGCTGACAACTGTAAATCTCCCATTTGTAGCAACAACAGGTCGTGGTGGAGGTGCTCGCTGGAAGCGACTATAGGGCCCCAGTTCTGGCCAATTCCGGCTCATTCCGGCCAATTCCGGCTCATTCGGGCCAATTCGGGCCAATTCGGGCCAATTCGGGCCAATTCCAGCATGGAAGCCCTTTGCTCCCACGAGCCAGGACTCGCGGACCCACTGCTCAGCTTATGACCGACAACGCCGTCGCTTCGAGCGCCGTCACCACCATGGCTTCCCGGTCCAGCATCTCCTGGATGTCCGGGACCACCTCGCTCTTCCAGTAGTCGCTCTCCGCGATGGTCTTGGCGAACGCTTCCTTCTGCTCCTGGCTGTCGAAGCGGCGCAGCCAGATGTAGGTGTCGTCGTCATCCCGGCCGGTGAAGCTGCCGGAGACCACCACGCCGTTGGAGGCGTGGAACGGGATGATCTTCTCCTCCATGGTCTTGACCCAGGCGTCGCGCTTGCCGGGCCTGGTCTTGTACTGGCGCAATTCAAAGAACATGGGATTCTCCTCGATGTCGCTGTCTTAAGGCCAGGCGGCGGATTCACTCCCCGTCGCCGGAGCCGTTCTCCTCGGATTCCGGGACCCATCCTTCGCCGAACTCCTCGGCCTCCTGGATGCCTTCCGCCCGCCACTCGTCGATGAGCTGCCGCACGGGGATCTTGCGCCGCATGAGTCCCTTCATGAGGTCTTTGTACATGGGCGCGACCGGGGTCTGGGCGTTGATCGGACAGACCGTGAGGCAGACCTTGCAGCCCTCGTACTGCTCGAAGAAAGGACGGCAGGTGGGCGTGTCCACGTGCCAGCGCACGGTGCCGAAGATTTCCTGCTTCTTCGGGATGATCGACTCGCCCGGGCAGAAGTTCGTGCACGCGTTGCAGCGCAGGCAGAAGTCGTCGAAGCCGAAATCGGTAGGTTGCGCCTCGGGGATCAGAGGCATTTCAGTCGTGACCGCGCCCAGCCGCACGCTGGGGCCGAACTTCTTCGTGATGAGGGAGCCGTGACGTCCCAGCTCGCCGAGTCCGGCCTTCCAGGCCACCGGAATGAAGAGCAGGTCGCCCTCGTTGGGATAGCCCACCGCGTGATAGCCGTAGGAGCGGATGTACTGCGCCAGGCGGACGGTGACGTCGGACAGCAGGTAGTAGACCTTGTGCACCTCGGTCTGGGCGAGAGGGCCCAGTCGCTTCATCTCCTCGAAGCTCATGTGGATGGCGAAGGAGATGGCGACCTTGTGCCCTTCGGGCGGCTTGGTGCCGCGCACGTAGTCGAACTCGTCGATGGGCGCCACGCCGACGATGTCGGCGCCCATGTCCAGCGCCGCCTTCTTCATGGTGCGGGTGACCCCGGCCCAGTCCTCGGTCTCCAGGCGGTCGGAGTTCACCGGGCCGTCGTGCAGGTTGCGGCGGTCGTGGTCCTCCCGCATGAACATGTACCGGCGCGTCAGCGGGTGACGCTGGGCCTTTCTTGTCTGGCCTACCTTCTTGTCCTGGAACGGCCACTGCTTGATGGGCTGCTCTCGGCGCTCCGTGAAAATGATGCCGCTGGGCTCCATGGCTGCTCCTCTCGTCAGGGAGGCTCGTGCGATACCGGAATCGCTTCCGGTGCGCGACAGCCCCCGGATATTACCAGACGCTCCCGGCGGATGCCATGACGGTTTCGCCCTTGAACCGCCAACCCTTGTGTTGCCCGCCCGCCTCCTTTACGGTTCGCACAGCACGTGCGTAGCGTTTCACGCTCCCGATACAGCCCGGAGGAAAACCACCATGCAAATGACCGCGGGCCATGCCGTGGCCGAAGTCCTGGCGCAACTCGGCGTCCGCAAGGTAATCGGCGTCGTCGGCTCGTGCATGCTGGAGATCCTCGACGGCATGTACGGCCGGGACGACATCCGGTTCCTCTCCACCCGCCATGAACAGGCCGCGGCGCTCATGGCCGACGGCTTCGCCCGCATCGCCGGCAGGCCCGGCGTCTGCATCGCCACCAACGGCCCCGGCGCCACCAACCTGTTGACCGGGGTGGCCAATGCCTTCCACGCCCAGAGCCCGGTTCTGGTCATCACCGGCGCGCCGATGATGAAGGACATGTTCCGGGATTCGAGCCAGGAGATCGACCAGCAGGCCATGTTCCGGCCGGTGGTCAAGTGGTCGGTGCAGGTACGCAAGCCCGAGCTGGCCGCGGCGCTGACCTGGGAAGCCTACCAGCGCACGATGACGGGCGTCCCTGGGCCGGTGCACCTGGACCTGCCGCGGGACGTGCTGAACGAGACCGTGGAGGCGCCGGACATGGCGCGGCTGATCCGGAGCGAGGTGGCCGCGCCGGCCCCCGACACGGCGGCCGTGGCGGCGGCCGTCCGTCTCCTGGAGAAGGCGCGCCGCCCGGTGCTGGTGGCCGGCGGCGGCGTGCTCTGGTCTGGGGCCGGCGGCGATCTCGTCGCGTTGTCGAAGCGCCTCGATGCTCCCATCATGTCTTCCACCGGCCGGGACGACGTGGCCCCTCATTCATACCCACTCTACCTCGGCACCATCGGCAGGGGCGCGCTGCCCGAGGCCCAGGCCTTCTTCAAGGAAGCCGACTTGGTGCTGGCCGTGGGCACCAGCCTGGGTCACACGACCACGTTCTGGCGTCCCGATTTCTTCGCTCCGAAGACGAAACTGATCCACGTCGCCCAGGACCGGAACAACATCGGCCGCGTCTATCCCGCGGAGGTCGGCATCAACGCGGACGCGCGAGCCGCGCTCAAGGTGTTGCTGCGGTCGGTGAAACGGAAAGGAACCGGCCAACCGAGCTGGCTGAAGAAGGCCGCCAAGGTGCGGTCCGCGCAGGAACGGCACCGGAACAAGGCCGCCGGCTACAACGGCCGGCCCATCGACCCCCGGCGCGCCCACGCCGCCCTGCGCAAGGTCCTGCCCAGGGACGCCATCATTACCATCGACGCCGGCGTCGGCCCCGGCTACGTCTACGAGTACCAGACCTTCGAGCGTCCCCGGAGCCTGCTGGCGCCCCAGGGACTCGCCGCCATCGGCGTCGGCTACCCCGTGGGCCTCGGCGCCAAGCTCGCCGCGCCCGAGCGTCCGGTGGTTACCCTGAGCGGCGACGGCTCCTTCCTCTACAACGGCGCCGAGCTGGAGACCGCGGTACGCGAAGGCATCCCCACCACCTGCATCGTCCTCAACAACTTCAACTACGGCTCAGAACGCGCCTACCAGAAGTTCTACTACGACGAGCGCTACATCGGCGACGCCATCGGCAACCCGCCCTTCGACGAGTACGCCCGGCTCTTCGGCGCCGCCGGCCTGCGGGTCGCCGATCCGGCGGAGTTGGAGGACGCCTTCGCGGAGGCCCTGCGCGTGGGCCGGAACCAACCGGTGCTGGTGGACGTGCTGTGCAGCCCGGACGTGTTCCCGGAGCCCCGGCGGAAGGAGACGGTGAAGGCCGAGCGGCTGGTGAAGGCGTGAACCCGGTAAGCCCAGGCGTTGTCAGTCCGTGATATCGAAGTTCAGCAGCGTCGACGGCGTCTTGTAGTAGGCTTCGCGGCAGTCCGCTTCCGACGCATACTCCCCGGGTTCCATCCGCCGCGTGCGCACCGAGACTCGGAGCGGCGCGACGTCGAAGGGGTAGGGCGCCATCTTCACGGAGCCGTCGGAGTTGGGCGTAATGCGCAGCTCGACGCCGCGGTCGGGCGAGTAGCCGTCGGGGATGGGCGCCAGACACTCCTCCTTGAAGCCGTCGTCGCCGTAGCCGTCGCAACAGAAGTAGAGCGACAGCAGGTCAAAGAGCTGAAGCATCCGGTAGTTGATCCACAGCTCCTCTTCGAAGCCGGGGTTTGCGGCGGCGAGCCCGCTCTTGTCCTCTTTTTGCTGGTCCTCGAGTTCGGTCAGCACGGCCTTGACCCCGCCGCTGAGGTCCCGGATTCTCGGCCTGGGACTGGTGAGGACGTCGTAGCGGCCGCGCCACAAGCCGGTGCGGTGCATCGAGACCAGCGTCCCGGCGTAGAGGTCATGCCCTCGAACCCAGTCCACGTTTCGCCGGTAGGCTGCCAGTTCGGTGTCCTCGAACCCCGGGATTCGCTCGCGGTGCCCGTAGGGCCGGCCTTTCTCCACGTTCATGCGCGGCAACCCTTCCCACTCCCGGTAGCCGCTGTCGTGGTACGTGGTGGCAAAGACCATGGTGTCGTAAGGCCGGAGCTGCGCGAACCGGTCGTTGCCCCAATGGGCCGCGAACTGCGCCGACAACTCGGCGTGCTCTTCCTGCGTGCTCACGTAGGTGGAGCCGTCACCGGCTTCCCGTATGACCATGGCGGATCCTCCTTTGTCCCGGGACTGTTTTCTCATCTCAAATTTTTCTGCGGGGCGTCAAGGGTGATGGTTCACCGTGGAACTGTGGTTGTCCGGTTGTCGTTACTGTTCCATCTGCTTCGCGACCTTGAGCCGACCTACCCGTCGTTCAGTCGGTGCGGAAACGGCGCAGCACGTTGTCCACCATGCGCGAGATGTTGTTGTCGAAGTCGTTGTGCGGGAGGCTGCCGCAGAAGGTGATCGAGCCCACCGAGAACACGGCGCCGCCGTTGGGGGTCTCGAAAAACACGATCTCGGAACGGAGGAGCTCCCGCACGAGGTGGGGACGTCTCCGGTAAAGGGCCACGATCTCCTCCGGGACCAGCGTGAAGCTGTCGTCCGGCTCCTCCGAGCGGGCGAGCACGAGGGCGTGGGAAGGCGACCCCAGTTTCGTGTCCAGCCGGTCGAGCTCGAAGCCGGCCGCGCCCCCGCCGCTCAGTCCGAAGTCGCCGAGGACCTCGTCGTCGATGCCATCGAAGATCCAGGCGGCGCGGGAATCGTGGGAAGCGGGCAGGCGCCGGTAACAGGCGCCGCGAAAGTCGCCCTGTGATATGAACCCCACTCCCGCCAGGCGCTGGGGGGCGCGGCCGCTGCTCCGCCACAGTCCGCCGTAGCAGCCGTCGAAGGCGTTGTAGTACTCACCGGGTTCCGCCGCCCACGCGCGGATGCCGGTCTCGCCCCGGCGGATCTCCACCGCGCCGGGGAACTCCGGACTGACCGCCACGCGCCAGTAGAAGCCGTTGCCGCCCAGGTACATCAGGCGCCCGCCCTGCTCGGTGTAGCCGGTGAGGGCGTCGAGCGAGCGCGGGGTGTGGTACTCGGGGTGCGTGGTCGTCATCACCACCTTGTACGGCGCGATGGCTTCGACGCCGTCGGCGTCGAGGTCCTCGTCGGTGATGACGTCGAAGTCGTGGCCCAGCGCCTCCAGCCACGCCAGCAGGTGGGTGTCGGCGGGGAAATGGCGCAGGCCGGAACCGGCCTTGGGGTCCGCGTAGGACAAGTAGCCGGAGCGCTGGTTCAGGATGGGACGGAGCCGCGACGAATAGCTCACCCCGCTCCCGTCGGGATGGTGGTTGTAGGTGGAGATGCCGTACTCGGGATGCTCGTCCGGCGTCCAGGGGCGCGCCCCCCAGCGCGCCACGTGCTCGCGGTAGGCGTCGTTGGCCCTGTCGCGGACGGAGTTGGCATAGACGATGTAGGTGAAGGTGGGGATGAGCACGCAGGCGCTCGACTGGGCCCGCCCCGGGGCCGCGCGCACGAAGAACGGCGCCATGTCCTCGTCCTCGCCCGCGCGCAGGCGCACCGCGTACACGCCGCTCCTGAAGTCCTCGGGCACCTCGAAGCTGAAGTCGGTCTCCCAGCCGCAGTCGTAGAGGTCGTCGTCGTGGAAGTAGATGGCGCCGTAGTGCTCCGGGGCGTGGCGCCAGCACATCTCCTCGCCCGTCCAGCCTGAGCCTTTCATGGCCCGCGCCGGCAGGTTGACGGTCTCGCCGTGCATGGCGTGGGGGCCGGTGTCGATGATGCGCTTCGACGGCATCTCGCGGGAGAAGTCCCAGGCTCCGACCACCGCCGCGCCGGAGCCGGGAGCCTCGCCCGCGGCCCGGAACGCCGCGTCCAGGTCCAGCGCCGCGGCCAGCACCCGCGGCGCTTCCAGCTTGCCGTTGTAGTGGTCGCAAGGAGGCGAGCCCGCGCGCGCCGCGAACAGGAGGTCGCCGCTCCCCGTGCAGCTTCCCGTGAACGCGGCGGCTGTGGTGACGGCGCCCGAGTCGTCGATCATCATTGTCGGCGCGAATGGCTGCTGGCCGAGCGTCAGTTCGCCCTTGTCCGCGTCGTAGCTGAGGAAGACCCGGTACCAGGCACGGGCGCGCAGCTCCTTGCCGACGCTTGCGCTGTTCGTCGTTGTGCCGTCGCTCAGGGTGGCGGCGAGCGAGCCCTCCTCGTCGATATCGAGGGTGAAGCCCGCGCCGGTGGCGGCGTCGACCCGTGACGCGAGCGCCTGCCGGCGGGGGAGGACCGGCAGGGCCGGCCAGATGACGGCCGTCACCGTGAAGCTCCGAAGGAGGTCCAGGGGCGCGGCGCCGGGAACCCGGACATAGGAGCCGCTGTGGATCGGCTGCACCCGCGACGGGTAACGCCCGGCGAAGGCGGCGTCCACAGGTTCCTCCCGGATGCCCGGCCCGTCCGGGTTGGGGTCGCCGCTGATGACGCGTACCAGGCGCGCCTCGTAGTCCTCGGATGCGGCCGAGCTCACCTTGAACGCGATGGTCTCTCCGGGGGCTACCGAGTAGCGGTCGGCGTAAGCAGCTATGGGAAGCATCCAGGACCTCCTTGGCTACGATGGCCTCTTGTAGCGGCGTTGGTGGAAACTCGCATCATTGCTCGGCCTGAGTGTTGCGTCGGCAGACCGTCAGGAGTTGGTCAGGACGACCCTTCCGGTGCTCTTGCGGCTTGCCACTAGGTCCAGTGCCGCGTTGGCCTCGGTGAGGGGAAATTGGGCGCTCACCACGATTTTCAGTTGCTTCGAGCGCAGGTAGCCGAGCACCGTGTCGCCGGCCGGCCGCAACGCTTCCGGCCTTTCGTAGCGGTGCCCGCCGGTGCTGTACCCGATCGCGGCCTTGTTTCCGGCGTGCAGGAGGTCGGTCGGGATCTGCCCGGCAGTCCCGCTTGACTTGCCACAGGCGACAATGCGGCCCCAGGGGGCCAGGCAGGCGAGGTTCTGCTCGGTGACCGAGCCCCCTATCGAATCGAGAATCACATCGGCCCCCTTGCCCCCCGTGATGGACATGACCCGGGAAGCGATGGGTTCCGTCCGGTACAGGATGACGTGGTCGCAGCCGAGGCTTCGGGCCAGATCGGCCTTGGATTCGTCACCGACGGTGCCGATGACCGTGCCGGCGCCGAGCAGCTTGGCCAACTGGCAGGTGGTTGTCCCTACGCCGCCCGCGGCGGCGTGGATCAACACCGTTTCGCCCGCGGCCAAGCGTCCGGCCATGGTGAGCAGGTTGTAGGACGTTACGCCATTGGTCGGCAAGGCCGCGGCCGAGATGATGTCGATCTCGTCCGGCAGCGACCATGTTATGGCCGCGGGCGCCACGACGATGTCGGCGTAGGTCCCGGTGAGCGAGATCGCCGTGACCCGCTCGCCGACGCGGAACCCGGTCGTCCCTGGCCCCAGGGCCGCCAAGGTGCCGGCGACGTCGTGTCCCGGGATGACCGGCGGCTTGCGAGGGGTATGGTAATCGCCCTTGCGCATCTCGATGTCGCCGAAACTGACGGCGGTCCCCTCCATGCGGATCGCTACCTGGCCCTCGCCCGCAACGGGTTCGGGAACATCTTGCAGCACCAGCTCTCCGCGTCCGTTCCTCTGGACAACGACCATCGCCTTCATGTCCGGCACCTCATCCGAACACGGGTGTCTCGTGTTTCCGTCAACACGACGCTCGACCCTCCAGCGTTGACAGCGCTCCCTGGACGATCTTGTCCGGGGTCACGCTGATCTCGCGCTCCAGGCTCAGGTTGTAGGGGATCGGCACGTCGGCCGTGGCCACACGGCCAATGGGCGCCTTCAGATGGGACAAGGCCGCTTCCGCCAGCGTGGCCGCGATTTCGGCGTTGACGCCGAAGCTCTTGTGGCACTCGTCGACGACCACCGCGTGTCCGGTCTTTCGTACGGAGTCGACCACGGTCGCCGCGTCGAGCGGCGCCAGCGTCCGCAGGTCGATCACTTCGGCGGAAACGCCGTGATCCGCCGCCAGGGCGTCCGCCGCGGCGAGGGCCCTCGGCACCGTCACGGAATGCGCGATCAGGGTGATGTCGTGTCCGGCCCGGCTGATGCGGGCCGACCCGACGGGCAACAACGGCGACGCCCCATCGGCCTCGTCCTCGGACAGGAGCAAATCGGTGTGCGCGAAGAAGACCGTCGGGTTCCGGCTCTCGAGCAGGCACCATTTGAGCAGTCCATAGGCGTCGCCGGCCGTTGCCGGCGCAAGTATCTGCAGCCCCGGAACGTTGCCCAGCATCGCCTGCAACCGATGCGAATGCTGGGACGAACCGCCCCCCCGGATGCCGCCCAGCGCGTAATACGTGACCGGCGCGCTGCACCGTCCTCCGGTGGTGTAGTGTACGTTGGGAGCCTCGTTCACGATCGGCGGGAAGCCATGCAGCATGAAACTGCCGATGTTGAAGCTCAGGAGCGGCCGGCCGCCCGCCAGGGAGGCGCCGACCGCGGCGCCGGCGAGCCCGAATTCGGCGATGGGCACGTTCATGAAAATTCGCTCCGCGTAGCGATCCAGCACGCCGGCGAATGCCTCGTTTTCCTGCGCGGTGAGGTGGCCGCCCATGCGAGAGCCCATCAGAATGACCCGGGGCTCAGCCGCCATGGCTTCGTCGATGGCGAGCGCAAGGCCCTTCAAGTACGACATCTTCATGACGAGCCCTCCCGAGCGGCCCAGACATCCCCGTAAGCGCTATCGGGCGGCGGCTGCGGGCTGCGGATGGCGGACTCCATCGCCTCATCGATCCGCGCGGCGATGGCGGCATCGATCCGGGTTACGTCATCGCGGGAGACCGCGCCCTGGGCCAGCAGCCTCCGAACAAAGCCCATCAGCGGATCGCTGTCCCGGCTCCAGGCGGCCAGTTGCTCGGGCGGTTCACCTTCGTCCCAGGCCCAGGCGAGGTCGGTTTCCGCCCCCGCCAGCTCCGGCCACAGGGCCCGGTTGCCCGGATAGCGCGTCGTGCGGACCTCGACGAAATACGGCGCCAGGTCGCGCCGAACCGTGCCCACCACCTCCGTCATCAGGTCGAACAGCCCCTCCACGTCGGCGCCGTCGATGGTGGCGCAGGGGATGCCGAACGCGGACGGAATGTCGGCGAGGCGTCTGGCCAGAAACGTGGAGGGCTGCGTGGTGTCGAGCTTTCGCAGCTCGGTCGGCACGCCGTTGTTCTCGCAGACACAAACAAGCGGCACGTGCCACAAGGCGGCCAGGTTGATCCCCTCGTAAAAGGCGCCCTCCTCCATCACGCCGTCACCGAAGAAGGCGATGACGACGCCGGGCCGGCGCTGCTGCTTGTGGATCAGGGCCGCGCCCACCGCCATCGGGACGCTGCATCCGACCAGCGAAGTGGTCCAGGGCATCCCCAGCTCGGGCGCGATCATGTGCAGCGTTCCGCCTTTGCCGTTGGTGTTGCCGCCGACGCGGCCCAACTGCTCAGCGAACATCCATCCCGGATCGGCGCCGCGGGCGATCAGGTGGCCGTTGCTCCGGTGATTGGTAAAGAGCACGTCATGCTCCTCCGCGGCGCCGCAGACCGCGACCGCGGTGGCTTCCTGCCCGATCGAGACGTGAAAGTGGCACGGCAGGATGCCCCGCCCGTGCAGGCGCAACATGCCTTCCTCGAACCGCCGGATCAGGAGCATTCGTTCGAATCTGTCCTTCGTGGACTCAAGTGCCGGCAATGTCTTCCCCTTCATTCTGGTTGACGCAGGCGACGAAGCGGGACCGACCCCGCGTCGCCGGGCGGGGACCCGGCGAACGGGATCGATCCCTTCGTCCACCCGGTAGCCCTATTTCATCCACCCTCGTTCCTTGTAGTACTTGGCGGCGCCCGGATGATAGGTGACGCCGAAGTCGGTGGCGGTGCTCTCGACCTTCACCAGCTTGAGCCCGGGATCCGCCAGTTTCAGGTCTTCCCATTTCTCCACCAGGGTCTTCGCCAGGCTGTAGGCCTTGTCGTCCGAAACGTTCTTGCTCATGACCAGCACGCGCGGCACGGACAGGGTTTGGAAATCCGCATCCACGCCGGGGTAAAGCCCCTTGGGCAGCACCAGCGGAACGATGCCCGGGTTGATCTTCCGAAGCTCCTGCTTCTTCGCATCGGATATCCGCAGAAGATTGATGGGACGGTTGAGCGAGGCGTTCATGATCAGCGAGTCCGGAACCGGCCCCATCCACAGCATCGCATCGACGTGGCCGTCCTTGAACAGGTTGACCGCGTCGGGCTTGGACACCGTCTCGGCCTTCGAGAGGCTGTCGAGCGTCATTCCGTGAACCTTCAGCACCAGAAGATTGATGGCATGGGCGGCGAATCTCTTCGGCTTGACATAGACACGCTTGCCGGCCAGATCTTCAAGCTTGGTGAGCCCCGACCGCTTGTAGGCAAGGAACTGGAAGGCTTGCGGGTCGAGCGATGCCAGGGCGCGCACGTCCGGATGCGGTTGCGGAAAGGGAGGTCTGCCCTTGATCCCGTCCACCGCGGCGCTGGAGAGCGTCATGCCCACATGAGCCTTGGCCGTGCCGGTGGCGACCACCGATCCGACACCGCCGCCCGGCGCCAGGCTGACGTTGAGTCCGGGAATGTTTTTCTTCCACACCTCCGCGAGAGCCACCGAAAGCGGATAGAACGAACTGCCCGGCCCGGAGGTGGCCAGGAAAAAGTCAACCGTCTTGCTCTGGGCGGCCGCGTTCGGGATGCCGGAGAACGCGACCGAAATCGAGATCAGGACAGCCGCGGCGAAGAGCGCCGCCGATTTCCCTTTGTTCATGACATTTCCTCCTTGGTATTGACGGTCAGCGGATAGGGCCGTGTTGTTGAACGCATTCCAAAGGGCCTGGCTATTGTCCTCCTTTCTCACTTCGTGACACCTGCATCAACGTCATACTCGCGGATCCCTGCGCGCCCGTCTTCGTCCCGGACGCGCTTGAACTGGCTGGCCAACACGAGCGCGATCAGCGCGAGGCCGGTGATATCGGACCAGATTCCCGGGAAAATGCTCAGAAGGGCGCCACCCAGCGCCACCAGGCGTTCATACCAGCGCATCCGCGTCAGCCAGTACGCCGACGCCACCACCGACACCACGTAGACGCCGATCAAGGCGGACGGTACGGCGATGGCGATGTCCTGCCAGGAGCCGATCAACATCAATTCGGGCGAGTACGCGAACATGAACGGGACCACGAAGCCCGACGCGCACAGCTTGACCGCGGCATAGCCCGTCTTGTTCAGGTCGGCCTGGGCAAGCCCCGCAGCCGCGTAGGCGGTCACGGCCACCGGAGGGGTGACCTGGGCCAGCACGCCGAAGTAGAAGCCGAAGAAGTGCGCCTGCGGCACCGCCAGACCGACCTTGAGCAGCCCCGGTATGATCAGCGCCACCAGCAGCAGATAGACCGCCGAGGTGTTCATGGTCATTCCGAGGACCATCGCGCCCAGGAACGCAAGCAGCAGCGACGCCAGCAGGTTGCCGACGCTGAGGTCCACCATCAGGGAAGAGAGCTTGATCCCCAGCCCCGTCAGACCGACGATCCCGACGATGATGCCGACCGCCGCCGTCGCCATGGCGACTCCGAGAATGTCGCGGCTCGACGCCACCAGGGCGTCGAACAGCGCCCGCCAGTTCATGCGGGTGGCGCTGCGCAAATAGGCGAAGACGAACAAGGCGATGATCGAGACCGTTATCGAATACATCAGCGAGCGGTTCTGGACGATCAGCCAGATCAGGATTCCGATGGGCACCAGCAAATGAAGATATTTCGGAACCTGGGATTTCCAGTCCGGCAGTTCGTCGCTGTCGAGGCCCTTGAGCCGCAGCTTCTTGGCCTCCAGGTCGACCGTGACGAAGATGCCCAGGAAGAAGAGGATCGCCGGAAAGATCGCGTACTGCATGATGGTGACGTAGGGAATCCTGGCGAACTCGGCCATCAGGAAGGCGGCCGCTCCCATGATCGGCGGCATTATCTGGCCGCCGGTCGAGGCGGATGCCTCGACCCCGGCGGAAAAGTGATTCGAGTAGCCGGACCGCTTCATCAGCGGGATGGTGAAATTGCCCGTGGTCAGCGCATTCGCCGTGGCGCTGCCGTTGATGGTGCCGAAGAGCGCGCTGGAAATGATCGCAACTTTCGCCGGCCCGCCCCGGGTCCGCCCCGCGACGCCCATGGCGAAGTCCGTCAGGAAGCCGCCGAAACCGGTGGCGTGCATGATGCGTCCGAAGATGATGAACAGCGGCAGGAACGTGGCCGAGATGCCCAGCGCCAGGCCGAACATGCCGGCCAGCGACAGGTATTGATTGTCGATAAAGACTTCGTAGCCGAGCGCCGCATAGCCGATGCCGTCGGACGGGAAATACGGGCCGACGACGTAGTAGAGGATGAACACGGCAACGACGACGGCCAGAGGCATACCGAGCGTTCTTCGCACGCCTTCGAGAACGACCGATATCAGGCAAATGCCAAGAGCCGTCTCGATCAACGTGGCCGGTGTCAACATGGAGATGCGCTCTTGGGTCAGATACTCGGCATTCCAATAGAGATAGCCCATCGACACGATCGTGAGCGCCAGGAAAATGTAATTGGAGACGCCCGGCGTGCCCTTGCTCCCCCTTTTTGAGGGATAAATCAGGAAGACCAGCACCAGGGCGACCCCTAAATGAATGCTGCGTTGTAGCATCGCATTCAGAGTGCCGAACACGCCGGTGTACAGGTGGAAAAGGGCGAGGAACAACGACAAGCCGACGATCAGGAGCCGGATCACGGTCGGGTTGCCGGAGGTCTCGGATCCGCTTTGGGTTTCGTTCACGTCGCAGGGCCACCGTTCAGGAGGGTCGTACATTTCTTCTCAGATTCCCTTTCCACGAGTCAAGGGTCAGGAACGGTTGCTCGACCACCGGTGCTGTTCTATCGTTCAAGACGGCCGCATGGCCGGAATCGTGACATCGCCCATGAACCAGTCTCACGGCGGCAACGCCCGAGTCCTCCAGCGCCTGAAGACCGCGGGCGGGTTCCACTTCCCCGACTACGACGGCGGCTCCATCGTGAACCTGCTCTCGTCCGTCGTTCACGCGCTGGGCGGCGCCTCTCCTCATCCCAGGCTCAAGGTCCCGGATACGCGGTTGTTCGACGGCGTCTCGCGCACCGTCTGCCTGCTGCTCGACGGCGTGGGGTACAATCAACTGCGCCGGTTCACGGCTGCCGGGGGCGGCGGCCGTTTCTTTTCCAGGCACCCCTGCGAGCGCATCACCACGGTCTTTCCCAGCACCACCGCGGCGGCGGTGACGACCTTCTCGACGGGCGCCACGCCGGCCGAGCACGGCGTGCTGAGCTGGCATCTGCACCTGCACGACCTGGGCCTCGTCGGCGCGGTGCTGCCGGGGCGGACCCTCACGGGCAGCCCGATGACCCGGGACGATTTCAACCTGCGGCGCTACCTGGGGCTGCCCTCGTACCTGTCGTCGGTGCGCCGGCACAAGCGGCTGCTGTCGTTCGGCGCCCTGGGCCGGAGCGCCTATTCCAACGCGGGCACCCGCTGGAACGGCTACGGCGCCTTCAAGACCCTGACGGGCATGGAGCGGCAGATCGCGCGCTTCGCCCGTCAGGGCGCACGCGGCGGCCTCGCGTATGTCTACTGGCCTCTCTACGACACCCTCTGTCACGACAAGGGCGTTCAGGCCAGGGAAACGCGGCGGCACCTGGCCGAGATCGACCGGTACCTCGGGCGCCTGGCGGACCGGCTGGCCGGGACCGGGACTTTGCTCCTGGTCACCGCGGACCACGGCGTGGTGGACGCGCCGCCGCCCAAGCGGGTCGAGCTGACCGAAGTCCCGGGCCTGCTCGACTGCCTCGCGCTGCTCCCCTCCGGCGATGCCCGCCAAGTCTCGTGTTTCGTCCGTCCGGGGCGTGTGGAGCGCTTCCACGACGTGGTGGCCCGGCGCCTGGGGGACTCGTGCGTGTGCATTACGGGAGAAGAGCTGATCGAGAGCGGGCTCCTGGGGCCGGGCCGGCAGCACCCCTCCCTGCGCGGCCGGGTCGGCGATCATGTTCTGCTCGCCCGGGACGACTACGCCTTTCGGGTGACCGCTGCCTTGACCAAGGCCCCGGTCCACAAGGGCAACCATGGCGGGTTGTCGTCCGATGAAGTGTACGTGCCGCTGTACGCTTTGCGCTTGTAGTCCGGAGGCCTCTTCATGAAGCTGCACGAGCTTGCCGAGACTTCCGGGCAGGTCACGCGCAACGCGAGCCGCCTCGCCAAGATCGGGCACTTGGCCGACTGTCTGCGTCGCCTGGAGCCGCCGGAGGTCCCCATCGCGGTGGCCTACCTGTGCGGCGAGCTGCCCCAGGGCAGGATCGGCATCGGCTGGTCCATGCTGAAGGATGCCCTCGCGGAGCCGGCTTCGGACGGCCCGGTCCTGACTCTTGCCGAGACCGATGCGTGCTTCGAGAGCATGCGCCGGACCACCGGGTCGGGATCGAGCCGGCGGCGGGCCGAGCAGTTCGCCGGACTGATGGGGCGGGCCTCGGAATCCGAGCGGGACTTTCTCCAACGCCTCGTGCTGGGGGAGATGCGTCACGGCGCCCTGGAGGGCGTCATGATGGAGGCCGTGGCCAAGGCATCCGGGCTGCCGTCCCGCGCCGTGCGCCGGGCCTATTTCATCACGGGATCCCTGGGACAGGTGGCCGCGGTCGCCCTCACTCACGGTGAAGTGGGGCTGAGCGGATTTCAGCTCGCGCCGGGGCGGCCCATCCTGCCGGCCCTGGCGCAGCCCTGTGACGACGTCGCCGAGGCCATGCGGCAGCTCGGCACCGCGGCGCTCGAATACAAGATGGACGGCGCGCGCGTGCAGGTCCACAAGGTGGGGTCGGAGGTGGCGGTGTTCAGCCGGGGGCTCAGGGACGTGGCCGGAGCGGCGCCCGAGCTGGTCGAGTTGGTCAGCACGCTCGATGCGCGCGAAGCCATCCTGGACGGCGAGGTGCTGGCCTTCCGGCAGGACGGCAAGCCCCATCCGTTCCAGACCACCATGCGGCGGTTCGGCCGCAAGCTCGACCTGACCGGGCTGCGCCGCGAGCTGCCCCTGACCCCGTACTTCTTCGACTGCCTCTACCTCGACGGCGAGACCCTCATCGACGCTGCCGGCCGGGAGCGTGTCCGCGCCCTGGCCGCCACCGTCCCGGCCGCCCTGCGGATGCCGCGGATGGTCACCGACAGTGCGGCCGCGGCCGGGGAGTTCTTCGCCGCGGCCGTGGCCGCGGGCCACGAGGGGGTCATGGCCAAGGCCCCGGACGCTCTGTACGAGGCCGGCGAGCGCAGCCGCAACTGGCTCAAGATCAAGCGCGTGCACACCCTGGACCTGGTGGTGCTGGCCGCGGAGTGGGGCCACGGCCGCCGGCGGGGCTGGCTCAGCAACCTGCACCTGGGCGCCCGGGACCCGTCCGGCGGCCCGTTCGTCATGCTCGGCAAGACCTTCAAGGGCTTGACAGACGCCATGCTCATGGAGCAGACGGAGTTGTTGCAGCGGCTGGAGACCGCCCGGGACCGGCACACCGTGTACGTGCGGCCGGAGGCGGTGGTGGAGGTGGCCTTCAACGACCTTCAGGCGAGCCCGCAGTATCCCGCAGGTCTGGCCCTGCGCTTCGCCCGCGTAAAACGTTACCGGCCCGACAAGCGCGCGGAGCAGGCGGACACCATCGAGACGGTGCGCGCGATCTACGACGCCGGCCTTTCACCGTCGCCAACGGAATGAGGGGAAACGGCCCCATCGAGGAAAGACGGCCATGAACGACCTGGCAACCATGAGAACCGATGTGGTGGGAAGCCTGCTGCGCCCCGAGGGGCTCAAGCAGGCGCGGCGGCGGTTCGAGGCCGGCGAGCTGGACGCCGGCGGGCTGCGCCAAGCCGAGGATGAGGCGATCCGGGAAGCGGTGGCGCTGCAGGAGGGACTGGGCCTGGGCGTGGTCACCGACGGGGAGTTCCGCAGGCTCAACTTCCAGGACAGCTTCGGCGCCTGCGTGGAAGGGTTTCGCGCGGGGGCGGCGCGAATGGATATCCTGGAGCGGCAGTCCCGCGGCGGGACGGCGCTGCGGCGCTGGGACGTTCAGCGCGACGTGAACCCCGAGGTGCCGGTCTGGCACCGGCTGCCGGCGGTGGAGCGCCTGCGCCTGGCGCGGAACCTGCCGCTCGAAGAATACCGCTTCCTCAGCGCCGCGACCCGCACTCCGGCCAAGGTCGCGCTCGTGGGCCCGGACCGCATCAGCCAGCGCTTCGACCACGAGAACTCGCGCGCCGTCTATCCCACCGTGGACGATTTCCTGGCAGACGTCGTGACCATCGAGAGGACTATGGTGGCGGCCCTGGTGGAGGCCGGCTGCCGCTACGTGCAGATCGACGCCCCCGGCTACACGGCCTACGTGGACGAGCCGTCGCTGGAGGCCATGCGGCAGCGCGGCGAGGATCCGGACGCGAACCTGGACCGCTCCATCGCCGCCGACAACGCGATCCTCGAAGCCTTCGGCGACGCCGTCTCCGGCATCCATCTCTGCCGCGGCAACCAGCGCAGCATGTGGCACCGGGAGGGGGCCTACGATGCGGTGGCGGAGCGGCTGTTCGGGGGGTTGAAGCACCGCCGGCTGCTGCTGGAGTACGACTCGGAACGGGCCGGCGGGTTCGAGCCGTTGCGGTTCGTGCCCAAGGGCACGGTGGTGGTGCTGGGGCTGGTGAGCACCAAGGTGCCGGAGCTGGAGAGCGTGGACGATCTGAAACGGCGCATTGATGACGCCGCCCGGTTCCTGCCGCTGGAGCAACTGGCCATCAGCCCCCAGTGCGGCTTCTCTTCGGACGCGGTGGGCAATCTCGTGACGCCGGACGACCAGAAGCGGAAGCTGGAGCGGGTGGTGGAGACCGCGCGGCAGGTGTGGGGATGAGGCACAGGATCGTTGTCGGTAAGCGGGAGACGCAGAGGCGCGTTTCAGTTTACCCGTGTCCATGCCCGCAGGAGTAGGATACATGAGCGATTCTACGAACTTCCCCAGCTTCCTCGACGGCCGCGTGGCCGTCAAGGTGGGAGACATCACCCGGGAGGCGGTGGACGCGGTGGTGAACGCCGCCAACGGCACGCTGATGGGCGGCGGCGGCGTGGACGGCGCGGTCCACCGGGCCGGCGGCCCGGCCATCCTGGAGGAGTGCAAGAGCATCCGTGCCACTCGTTACCCCGACGGGCTTCCCACCGGCAGCGCGGTCCTGACCACGGCCGGGAACATGCCGGCGCGCCACGTGATCCACACTGTGGGTCCGGTGTACGGCAGCGGCGGCGCGGACAAGGTGGAGAAGCTGGCCGACTGTTACCGCAACTCCCTTGGAATCGCCGCGGAGGAGGGCTTGGCCACGGTGGCCTTCCCGGCCATCTCCACCGGCGTCTACGGATACCCGATGGACGAGGCGGCCGCGGTATCGTCCCGGGCCATTGAGGACGCCCTCCGTTCCCATCCCTCGATCCGGGAAGTCCGGCTGGTGTTCTTCCTGCCACGGGACGCGGAGGTGTTCGTGCGTCATCAGGCTTTCGCCACAAACTGACGGAGACTCCACACCATGAAGATCAGCGCCATCAAGACTCGGCGGCTCACGAACATTCCCCTGGACCTGCCGTTCCACGAACGCCGGACCGCCTCCGTGGACTTGGTGTGGGTGGAGACCGACCAGGGCCTCACCGGCACCGCCGAGATCGGCCACGGTCCGGGGTCCGCCATCCTGCGGTTTATCGAAGCCGACCTGACTCCCTTCCTGCTGGGCAAGGACCCGCTGGAGAACGAGCGCCTCATGCACGAGATGCGCTGGCGCTTCAACCCCCGGGCCGAACCCGGTGTCTGGAACGCCGCGGTCAGCGCCATCGACGTGGCGCTGTGGGACATCAGGGGCAAGCTCTACGATCTGCCGGTGTGGCGTCTGTTGGGAGGGGCGCAGGGGGCCGTCCCGTGCTACTTCACGTTCGGCGTCAGGAGCTATGGCCTGGACGCCTTGGTGGAAGCGGCCCGTCACTGGGTGGAGCGCGGCCACAAGCGCCTCAAGCTGATGGTCGGACGCCTCAACATGCGCGGCGAGATCGACATGCGCGGCGCCAGCGGAGCGCACCGCGAAGACGACCCGTCCGAGGATGAGCGCCGGGTCCGGGCGGTGCGGGAGGCGGTGGGAGACGAGGTAGAGCTGATGGTGGACGCCGCCTGCCTCTTGCGCTACGACGCGGCGCTCCGCTGGTGCAAGCGGCTGGAGCCCTACAACCTGATGTGGTTCGAGGAGCCCATCCTGCGCAACGACCCGGCCAAGCTGGCGGCGCTACGGCGTCAGACTTCCATTCCCATCGCCGCCGGCCAATGGGAGGACTTCTACGGGCTGGCGGGTCTGGCGCGGGCCGGGGCCGTGGACTTCCTCAACATCCAGGTGGGCTCCGTGGGCGGCTTCACCATGGGCATGAAGGCCGCGGCGGTGGCCCAGGCCTTCGACCTGCCCATCGGCAACGGCGCCTACTACGACATGAACCTGCACGCGGCGGTGCCCAACGGCTGGCGCACCGAGTTCCACGTGAACGACTGGCACATGGCCAGGACTCTCTACAAGGACCCGCCCGAGCCCGAGGACGGCTGGGTCGCGCTGCCGGAGACCCCCGGACACGGGATGGTGCTGAACGAGGACGCGGTGCAGGAGTATGCCCGGAACTGAACGCCGGGAATGGCAGTAACCCACGTACCGTCATTCCCGCGCAACAGGCTGTGTCACCGCGTCAAACTCCGTTCTGCGTGCCGTAAGGCGACGACACTCGAATCGTCATTCCGGCGAAAAGCCTGCCCCGTACTCGATACGGGGCCGGAATCCAGGGGTGGAAGGAACAACCGATGCATCAACTCGAAGGCAAGGTGGCTCTGGTGACGGGATTCGGCTCGGGCCTGGGGCGCGCCATCGCGGTAGCCTTCGTCCGGGAGGGCTGCGCCGTCGCGGGGACCTCCAGCACCGCGAGCAAGGGCGAAGAAACCCGCGCGCTCATCGAGGCCGACGGTGGCGACGCCATGTTCACGGCCGCGGACGTCCGGCGGCACGACGAGATGGCCGCGGTGGTGGCGGCCGCGGTGGAGCGCTACGGCGGCCTGGACATCGTGGTCCACAGCGCCGGTGTCCGCACCAACGGCGCGGTGACGGAGATCACAGAGGAGGACTGGGACCGGACCCTCGACACCAACCTGAAGGGCGTTTTCAACGTGTGCCGCCACGCCATCCCCGAGATGGTCAGGCGCGGCGGCGGGGTCATCATCAACATCGCCGCCCGGTCGGGCATTCAGGGCCAGGCGGGGCGCGCCGCCTACTGCGCCTCCAAGGGCGGCATGGTGCGATTGACCGAGGCCATGGCCGAGGACCACGCGCGCCAGAACATCCGGGTCAACTGCATCTGCCCCGGGCCCAACCGGACTCCCATGGTGGACACCTCGACGCCGGAAAAGCTCGCCCGCTACGCCACCCGGGTGCCGCTGGGGCGCATCGGAGAGCCGGAGGACGTGGCCGCGGCGGCCGTCTACCTGGCATCGGACGCCGCCTCCCACGTCACCGCCGCCATCCTGCCGGTGGACGGCGGCATGCGCCTGACCGGGGCGTGAGCCCAAGCTCCGAAGGGTCCGGCCCGACCCTCGATTCAAGGGACGGAGGCCCCTCCAGGACCCGTTCCGGGGCGGTTTCGGAGAACGAATTCGACCCGAAATGTCAAGCGGAACGGCCCCTGGATATGGGTTGACCCCTCACCGGGGATGGTCTAAGAGTGCTACTTTCCAAATCGCGAATCGAGAGGAATGACGTATGTCGGCAGATACCTTGACCGTGACGGACAACCGGACGGGGACCTCCTACGAGATCCCCATCGAGAACGGCGCCATCAATGCATTCCACCTCCGGCAGATCAAGACGTCGGAGGGCGATTTCGGCCTGATGAGCTACGATCCGGGCTTCCTGAACACGGCCTCATGCCACAGCCGCATCACTTTCATCGACGGCGACGTGGGCATCCTGCGCTATCGCGGCTATCCCATCGAGCAGTTGGCGGAGGAGAGCACCTACCTGGAGACCACCTACCTGATCTTCCACGGCGAGCTGCCCACGGCCGCGGAGCTGGAAGACTGGAGCTGGAACATCAACCACCACACGCTGCTGCACGAGAACATCAAGAAGTTCATCGACGGCTTCAAGTACGACGCCCACCCCATGGGGACGCTGGTGAGCTCCATCGCGGCGCTGTCGACCTTCTACCCCGATTCCAAGAACATCTTCGCCCCCGAGTCCCGGCGCAAACAGATCTATCGCCTGATGGGCAAGATTCCCACCGTGGCGGCCTTCGTCTACCGCCACGCCATGGGACTCCCCTACGCCTACCCCGACAACGACTTGAGCTACACCGGCAACTTCCTCAACATGCTGTACAAGATGACCGAGCTGAAGTATTCGCCGGACCCGGTGCTGGAGAAGGCGCTGGACGTGCTCTTCATCCTGCACGCCGACCACGAGCAGAACTGCAGCACCAACGCCATGCGCAGCGTCGGCAGCTCCCAGACCGATCCCTACTCGGCCTTGGCGGGTGCCGCCGCGGCGCTCTACGGGCCGCTCCACGGCGGCGCCAACGAGATGGTGCTGCGGATGCTGGAGGAGATCGGCTCCAAGGACAAGGTGCCGGCCTTCATCAAGGGGGTGAAGGCGGGCGAGGGGCGCCTCATGGGCTTCGGGCACCGGGTCTACAAGAACTACGACCCCCGGGCCAAGGTGATCAAGCGGATCGCCGACCAGGTGTTCGAGGTGACCGGGCGCAACCCGCTGCTGGACATCGCCCTGGAGCTGGAGCGCATCGCCCTGGAGGACGACTACTTCATTCAGCGGAAGCTCTACCCGAACGTCGACTTCTACTCCGGGCTCATCTACCAGTCCATGGGACTGCCCGTGAGCATGTTCCCGGTGCTGTTCGCCATCGCCCGGACCTCCGGCTGGCTCGCCCAGTGGGAAGAAATGCTGGAGGACCCCGAGCAGAAGCTCGCCCGCCCGCGCCAGCTCTACCTCGGCAACGAAGTCCGCGACTACGTGCCCATGAACCGCCGGCAGGCGGCGTAGGGGCACGGACCGCGGCCACTGCGATCAAGCAGGGTCCGGTCGTGGCGACCTTCCGCCGCTTCAAGCCCACAGGCGTGCCGGTGACCCACCCGCTCGGCGTTCTTGATTGACTTGACCATGCCGCCGACCCCCAAACACTCGGTGACCTTGGGGCTCATTCAGTCCAGGGCCTCCCTGGACCCGGAGCGCAACCTCGCGGCCGCGGCGCGCCGGATACGGCTCGCGGCCGAGGCGGGAGCCGGGATCGTTTGCCTGCAAGAGCTGTTCCGCTCGCGGTATTTCCCGCAGGCCGAGGACACGGGAGCCTTCGCCCTGGCGGAACCCGTTCCCGGCCCCACCACCGAGCGTCTGTGTCCCCTGGCGCGGGAGCTGGAGGTGGTGATCGTGGCCTCGGTGTTCGAGGCCCGCGCCCCCGGCGTGTACCACAACACCGCCCTGGTCATCGACGCCGACGGGGAGATCGCGGGCCGGTACCGCAAGATGCACATCCCCGACGACCCCGGCTTCTTCGAGAAGTTCTACTTCACCCCCGGCGACCTGGGGTTCCGTACCTTCCCTACCCGCTACGCTCACGTGGGGGTGCTGATCTGCTGGGACCAGTGGTTTCCGGAGGCGGCGCGGCTGGCGGCCCTGGGCGGGGCCGAGATCATCTTCTATCCCACCGCCATCGGCTGGGGTGCCGGAGAGACCCGGGCCGCGCGACAAGCGCAGCTCGAAGCCTGGGAACTGGTGCAGCGCTCCCACGCCGTTACCAACGGCGTCTACGTGGCCGCGGTCAACCGGGTGGGCCGCGAGGGGACGATCACGTTCTGGGGCAACTCCTTCGCCGCAGATCCTTCGGGCCGGGTGCTTGCCCGGGCCGGCAGGAGCAGGCCCGAGACCCTGCTGCTGGACTGCGACCTCGGGGCCATCGCGGAAGCACGTCACAACTGGCCGTTCCTGCGGGACCGGCGCATCGACGCCTACGACGGCCTCACCGGCCACCTCGTCGACGACCCGTCGGATTGAGCGGCATGGCGGGTGCGGGCGACGCGGTAAGCGGTCGCGGGGAAAGCCTGGCCGGCGAAGACCAGCGATCCACGTTCGCCCGACTGGCGGACCCGCGGGGCGCAGGTTACCGGATGCCCGCGGAATGGGAGCCCCACGCCGCCACGTGGCTCGCGTGGCCGCACAACGCGGACACGTGGCCGGACGGCCTGGAGCGGGTGCGGCAGACGTGGGTGGAGATGATCCGGGCGCTTGCGGGCAGCGAAAGGGTCGATCTCCTGGTCAACGACGCCGCTTCCGAGGCCGAGGCCGCCGCGGCTCTGCGGCGCGGCGGCCTCGATGCCGGCGGCGTGGCGTTCCACCGCATCCCCACCGTCGACGTGTGGATACGGGACTACGGGCCGACCTTTATCATCCGTGCGGGCCCGTCCGAGGCGTTGGCGCTGGTGAACTGGCGCTTCAACGCCTGGGGGATGAAGTACCCCGAGTACGTGGCCGACGACGCCGTGCCGCTGCGGATCAACGAGTCCCTGGCCCTGCCGGCGTTCACGCCGGGAATCGTGCTGGAGGGAGGCTCCATCGACGTGAACGGCGCCGGCCTCTGCTTGGTGACCAAGGAGTGCCTGCTCAATCCCAACCGCAACAGCAGCCGCACCCGGGAGGACATCGAGGGGGTGCTGCAATCGGCCCTGGGGGTCCGCCGCGTCCTGTGGCTCCCTGCGGGCATGGCGGGCGACGATACCGACGGCCACGTGGACAACCTTGCGCGTTTCGTGGACGCCGGCACCGTCGTGTGCGTGGTGGAGCGGGATACGCGGGACGAAAACTACCATGCGCTCCAGGAGAACTACCGCTGTCTCATGTCCGCCAGGGACTCGGGCGGCCGCTGGCTGCGGGTGGTGCCGCTACCGCAGCCCGACCCGGTGACCGCGGGCGGTTCGCGGCTGCCGGCGAGCTACGCCAACTTCTACATCGCCAACGGGGTGGTGCTGGCGCCGTTCTACGGCGGTCCCAAGGACCGGATCGCACGGGACACGCTGGCAGACCTGTTTCCGGGCCGACGGGTCGTCGGCATCGACGCCCGCACGCTTATCCTCGGCCTCGGCGGCATCCACTGCGTCACCCAGCAGCAGCCCTTGACTTGAAGGGCCGCGCGGGTGTTATTTCACCAGATCATGCGTTGGACCCGGTAGTGGGCCTGGACGTATTCCTTGGCCCGGGTCTCCGCGGCTTCGGCCGTGTTGCCGCTGAAACGGAGCGGCCGGCTCGACCGCGCCAGCACGAGACAGGCATCATCGAGGGCGGCGCCGCCGATGAGGACGGGGTAGGCCGACCAGGAGCCGTCCTCTTCGACCGACCGGATCTCGACCCTGACGACGCCGTCGATGGATGGTACGTGGATGTCGAGTTTCATGCGGCGTCAGTCTGGCGTCCGCACGGCGTCAAGTCAAGGCGCCCTCGGCGTGGACGTCGCGGGCCGCGGGCGTACCGCGGCGGAGGGCCGGGCGCCGCGTCCCGGATGAAAGGCAGGCACCGTGCCGACCCGACCCAGCAGGCGGATCGAGACCATACCCAATCCACGGCAGGATCGCGATTACGAGGTGGCAATGGAGTGTCCGGAGTTCACCTGCGTGTGTCCCAAGACCGGACAGCCGGACTTCGCCACCATCCGGGTCCGTTACGTGCCCGGGCCGCGGTGCGTCGAGCTGCTGTCTCTCAAGCTCTACCTCTGGTCGTACCGTGAGGAGGGCGCCTTTCACGAAGACGTGGTCAACCGCATCCTGGACGACCTGGTGGAGGCCTGCTCGCCCAAGTACATGAGCGTCGAGGGCGATTTCAACGTCCGCGGTGGCATCCACACGGTGGTGACCGCGGAGCACGGCGCCGCGCCCGGCGGCGGGTGAACCATGGCGGACGTGACCGAAACCCTTCACCGCCTTCCGCCCCAGAACCTGGAGGCGGAGGCGTCGATCCTGGGCGGCGTGCTGCTGGAGAACGACGCCATCAACACGGTCGTCGAGCTGGTCAACTCCGACGACCTCTACCGCGAGTCGCACCGCAAGATCTACCGGGCCATGGTGGAACTGTGGGACCGGAACGAGCCGGTGGACCTCATCACCCTGAGCGACCATCTCAAGAGCAAGGGGGAGCTGGAAGACGTGGGCGGCTCCGCGTATCTCGCGGAGCTTGCGAGCCAGGTTCCCACCGCGGCCAACATCGGCCACTACGCGCGGATCGTGCGGGAGAAGGCCATTCTCCGCCACCTGATCCGCACCTCCACCGATATCGCCTCCCGCGGGCTGGACGAGCGGGGCGACGTCGACACCTTCCTGGATGACGCCGAGCGCGCCATCTTCGACATCTCGGAAAAGCGCATCAACGCGTCGTTCGTGTGGGTCGGCGACCTGATGAACGACACCATGAAGAAGCTCGCGGAGCTGTCCCAGCGCAAGGGGATGGTGACCGGCGTGGCCACGGGCTACCACGACCTCGACCAGTTGACCGCCGGCTTCCAGCCCTCGGACCTGCTCATCGTCGCCGGCCGGCCGGGCATGGGCAAGACCGCGTTCGCCCTCAACGTGGCGGTCAACGCCGCGTTCAATGGGATCGGCGTGGCCGTCTTCTCCCTGGAGATGGCCAAGGAGCAGCTCGTGCTGCGGATGCTCTGCTCCGAGGCGCGCGTGGACTATTCCAGGCTCCGCACCGGCTATCTAAGGGACGAGGAATCGGGAAGGCTGGTGGCCACGACGGCGCGGCTGGCGAAGGCGCCCATCTACATCGACGATACCGCGGCGCTGACGGTGCTGGAAGTGCGGGCCAAGACCCGGCGGCTCCTGCGGGACCGCGCCCGGAACATCGGCATGGTGGTCATCGACTACCTGCAGCTCATGCGCGGCTACCGGGATTCGCCGAGCCGCGAGCAGGAGATCTCGGAGATATCGCGCTCACTCAAGGCCCTCGCCAAGGAGTTGAACGTTCCGGTGGTGGCCCTCTCGCAACTCAACCGGCGGGTGGAGGAAAGGACCGGCAAGCGTCCCCAGATGGCGGACCTGCGGGAGTCCGGCGCCATCGAGCAGGACGCCGACGTGATCATGTTCGTCTACCGCGAGGATGCCTACGAAAAGGACGTGACGAAGCACACGAACGTCGCGGAGATCATCGTCGAGAAGCAGCGCAACGGCCCGGTGGGCACCCGGAAGCTGACCTTCCTGAAGGAATACACCCGTTTCGAGGACTACACCGAGCGCGGCGAGGAAGGCTATACGGACGCGGAGGCCTACTAGGGCGACCGCGGGTCGCCCCTACCGCGGCTCTTGCCGGATGGCCAGAATCTCCCTGACCCGCGCCGTCACGTCACCGCCCCGGGTCAGGTAGCTGATCATGGCGGCGGCGTCCGCTCCGGCGCGCCACGTCCGCGCGACGTTCTCCGCGGTGATGCCGCCGATGGCGACGATGGGGACGCGCACCCGGCGCCGCACCGACGCCAGCATCGAGAGGCCGCGGGAACCGTAGCCCGTCTCCTTGGTCTGAGTGGGGAACATGGGGCCGAAGCCGATGTAGTCGGCGCCGCCCCGCTCCGCGGCTTCCGCCTGTTCCAGGCTGTGGGTGGAGACGCCGATCAGCATGTCTCCCACGAGGGGCCGCGCGGCCTCCAGCGGCAGGTCCTCCTGTCCCAGGTGCACGCCGTCGGCGCCGGCGGCCAGGGCGATGTCCACGCGGTCGTTGACGATGAAGAGGCAGCCGGCGCGGGCGGTGCGTTCGCGGGCGCTCAGGGCCATGCGCAGGAACTCGTCCGCGGGCCGGTCCTTCACCCGCAACTGGAGCGCCGACACGCCGCCCGCCAGCATGGCGTCGATCACCGAGGCCAGCGGACGGCCGCCGGTCTGGGCCGGATCCACGATGGCGTACAGTCGCGAAGGCAGACGGCTCACGGTTCCCGCTTCACGGTGATCTGGAGGTCGGTGATCTTCTTGCGCAGCGTGTTGCGGTTGATGCCGAGAAGCTGCGCCGCGCGGATCTGGTTGCCGCGGGTGGCCTGGAGGGTCAGCTCGATGAGGGGCCGCTCCACCCGCGACATGACCACCGAGTAGAGGTTCTCCACCTGGACGCCGCGGGTGCGGCGGAAGTAGTCCTGGAGCTTGCCCCGGATGATCTCCTCCAGCGACAGGCTGTCGTAATCGTTGGCCGCCGGCTCCGGCGGGCTCGACAGGACGAAGTCCCTGGTCGCCAGGATCGGTCCCGGCGACAGCACCGCGGCGCGGATGAGCGCGTTCTCCAGTTCCCGCACGTTGCCCGGCCAGTCGTATTGCTGCAGCTCCTTCAGCGCCTCGGGCGAGACGCCCGACACCTGCGTGCCCATGTCGCCGTTGACCTTGGCGATGAAGAAGTCGATCAGTGCGGGCAGGTCGGCGCGCCGTTCCCTCAGGGGCGGGATGTGGAGCGGAATGACGTTCAGGCGGAAGTAGAGGTCGTCCCGGAAACGGTTCTCGTGCACCGCCTTCTCCAGGTCCTGGTTGGTGGCGGCCAGGAGCCGGGCGTCCGACTGGAGCATGTCCTTGCCGCCCACCCGCCGGTAGGAGCCGTCCTGCAGCACGCGCAGCAGCTTGGTCTGAAGCTCCAGCGGCAGCTCGCCGATCTCGTCGAGGAACAGGGTCCCGCCCTGCGCCAGCTCGAAGGTCCCCAGGCGCCGTTCCAGGGCGCCGGTGAAGGCCCCCTTCTCGTGCCCGAACAGCTCGGATTCCAGCAGGTCCCTGGGGATCGCCGCGCAGTTCACCGGCACGAAGGGCGAGTCCCAGCGGGCGGAGTTGTAGTGGATCGTCTTCGCCACCAGCTCCTTGCCGGTGCCGCTCTCGCCCTGGATCAGGATGGTGGTGTCGGTGCCGGCCACCTGCCCGATGGTCTTGAAGACCTGCTGCATGGCCGCGCTGGTGCCGATCATGTTGACGCCGGGCTCGTAGTGTTTCTTGACCTCCTTCTTGAGGTCGCTCAGTTCCCGGACGAGCCGGCGCCGGTCCAGCGCCCGTTCCACCACCACCATCAGCACGTCCAGGTCGAAGGGCTTGGTGAGGTAGTCGAAGGCGCCGGCCTTCATGGCGTCGATGGCGTTGCGCATGGTGTTCTGCGCGGTCATGACGATGAACGGCGTGCGCAGACCGGACTCCCTGGCGAGGTCGAGGAGCGCCAGCCCCTCGATGTCGGGGAGCCCGATGTCCAGCAGCACCGCGTCGAAGGCCGACTCCTCCATGAACTGCCGCGCCTCGGCTCCCGTCGCGGTGGCGGCCACCCAGTATCCCTCGCCCTCCAGCGCCTTCCGGAGCACGCGGCTCAGGGACTCGTCGTCTTCCACCAACAGGATGCGGCCCTGCTCCATGGCGGCTAGTCCTGTCGGGCGGGCAGCGACACCCGGAACACCGATCCTTCGCCGAGCCGGCTCTCGACGCCCAGGCGGCCCCCGTGCTCCTTGATGGTGCGGTCGCAGATGGCCAGCCCGAGGCCGGTGCCGCGGCGCTTGCGGGTGAAGAAGGGCGCGAAGATGTCGGGCAGGTCGTCCTCGTCGATGCCGGCGCCGTCGTCGCGGACGTCCACGCTGACGAACCTGGTGGCGCTCGAACGCCCGGTGCGCAGGGAGAAGTCCGTTTCGATGCGGGTGGTGACGGTCATGCAGGTGGGCCCGGCCTGCAGCGCGTTCTCCATCAGGTTGAGGAACACCTGAACCAGCCGGCTGCGGTCGCCGGTGATCGGCGGCAGGCTGGGGTCGAACGAGCGCAGGATGCGCACCCTTGCCGCGGCCGCGTTATGCGCCTCCAGGCCCAGGACGTGCTCCAGCAGCTCGTGGACGTTCAGCGGCTCCAGGTGGAGGCCCGCCGGGCGCGCCAGGTCCAGGAGCTGGTCCAGCAGTTGATTGACCCGGTCCACCTCCCGGATCATGATGTCGGTGTTCTCCAGCAGCGACGGGTCGTGCGCCACCTCGGCGCGGATGAGCTGGGCCGCCCCCTTGATGCCGCCCAGCGGGTTCTTGATCTCGTGGGCCAGGGCGGCCGCCAGCTTGCCCAGCAGGGCCAGCCGGTCCGACCGCCTCAGGTCCTCCTCCAGGGCCTGCCTCAGGGTGCGGTCGCGCAGGAGCAGCACGCTGCCGGCGACCCGTCCGTCCTGGTCGCGGAGAGGCGAGACCAGGGCGCTCACCGGCACGCTCTTGCCGCGCGGCTTGAGAAACTCGCTCTCCGCGCGGCTGGTGCTCTCGTCCGGCCCGAGGCTCTTGTCGATCATGTCCAGCAGCCACCGGTTGGCGCGAAAGAGGTCGCCGGAAGTCCGCGCCCGCAACTTCCGGGCCGACAGCCCGGTGAGGGTCTCGGCCGCCTGGTTCACGAAAGAGACGCCGCGCGAGCAGTCCACCACCATGACGGCGTCCTCGAGGCTGGTGAGGACGTCCTGCCAGGAGACCGCCGCGGAGACGTCGCCGGAGGGCGCCGCGGTGGGCATGGGCTGCGGGTTCGACATGGGTGGCTTCTGAAACGGGTGGTTTCAGCCACGGGATGATAACGGGTGCAGCGGGCGGTTTCAAACCCGCCCGCGCGCCGCCGCCCGGCAGCGGCGCGTGGTTTGCATTGGGCGGCGTCAATGTTGTAAAACATCAAGCATCAGTGGGCAGCTTGCCCGCTTTTTTATTTGAGGTGCTTGTTCGAGGTGCCGATGGCGACGAGCGAGACACTGGATCGCCTCTGGGAGTTCGTGGAGCCGTTGGCCGCCGGCGAGGGGCTGGAGGTGGTGGACATCGAGCTCCGGCACGAGGGGAGGTCGGGCCGTGTGTTGCGCGTGTACCTGGACAGGGTCGGGAAGCGGGACGAGACCGAGGCGCCGGGGATCGAGGAGTTGGGCCGGGTCAGCCGCGAGTTGAGCGACTTTCTGGACGTCCATGACGTGGTCGCGGGTTCCTACACCCTGGAGGTCTCGTCTCCCGGCATCAACCGTCCGCTCAGGAGACCGGAGCATTTCGCCCGGTTCGTCGGGCAGAGGGTCCGGGTCCATACCGGCGAGATGATCGGCGGCCGGAAGAACTTTCTCGGACCGCTGCACGGCGCCGCCGGAGACGGCGTGGTGGTGCTGCAGGACGGTCGCGAGGTTTTCATCCCGTTCGGCGCCATCGTCAAGGCCAACGTCGAGTACGACTGGGCGTCGCCGGGATGACCGGGGAAAGCGTAGTTGGGGGACAGAGATGCAGCAGGATCTGAGTCGGGTCATCGAGCAGGTGACCAAGGAAAAGGGCATCGACAGGGAAATCCTGGTCGAGGCCATCGAGTCCGCCATGGTGTCGGCGGCCAAGAAGACCTTCGGCGCGGAGCGGAGCTTCGAGGCCCAGTACAACCCCGATATCGGGGAGATCGAGATCTTCGAGGCCAAGGTGGTGGTGGACGACGTCGCCGACCCCGACACCCAGATCGATCTCGACGAGGCCCGTGACACGCTGGACCCGGACGTGGAGCTGGGCGACGAGCTGCTCATGAAGATCGACGCCACGGTGTTCGGCCGGATCGCGGCCCAGGCGGCCAAGCAGAACATCGTGCAGCGGGTGCGGGACGTCGAGCGCGAGATCATTTTCAACGAGTTCAAGGACCGCCAGGGCGAGCTGGTCCACGGCATCGTGCAGCGCTTCGAGAAGAACAACATCATCGTGAACCTGGGCAGGACCAACGCGATCCTGCCGGAAAAGGAGCAGGTCCCGCGGGAACGCTACCGGCAGGGCGACCGCATCCGGGCCTACATCGTCAGCGTCGAGATGACCAGCCGCGGACCCCAGATCGTGCTGTCGCGCACCCACCCGGGCATGCTGATCAAGCTGTTCGAGCAGGAAGTCCCCGAGATCTACGAAGGGATCGTCGAGGTCAAGGGAGCGGCCCGGGAGCCGGGCGGACGGGCGAAGATCGCCGTGACCTCCAACGACCCCGACGTCGATCCGGTGGGCGCCTGCGTGGGCATGAAGGGCACCCGGGTGCAGTCGGTGGTGCAGGAGCTTCGGGGAGAGAAGATCGACATCGTCCACTGGATCCCGGAACAGGCCGAATACGTATGCCGGGCGCTGGCCCCGGCCAAGGTCACCAAGATACTGCTGGACGACGACGCCCACACCATGGAGGTGATCGTGCCGGACGAGCAGCTCTCCCTGGCCATCGGCCGCAAGGGTCAGAACGTCCGGCTGGCTTCCCGCCTCACCGGCTGGGGCATCGACGCCCGCAGCGAATCGGAGGCGGACGAGGAGAGCCGGCAGGCGAGGCAGTCGCTGTCCGCGATCCCCGGCGTGAGCGAGGTGATGGCGGAGCTGCTCTATCAGTCGGGCTTCAAGTCGGCCGAGGACCTGTCCGAGGCCGAGGCCGCCACCATCAACGAGATCACCGGCATCGAGCCGGAGAAGGCCCAGGTCATCCTGGAGGCGTGCGCGAAGCACCTGGAGGAAGAGCGTGAGCGTGCGGCCCGGGAGGCGGAGGAGGCTGCGGCGAGCGAGGCCGCGGCGGAGACGGCAGAGTCCGAGGCAGCGGCTTCCGAGCCGGAGCCTGCGGCAAGCGAGGCTTCCGAAGAGCCCGCCTCCGCGGCCGGCGAGGAGGAAGCGGAGCCGACTCCTCAGCAAGGCGCGTGAGCGGCCGTTCGCCCGTACGGACCTGTCTGGGCTGCGGTCAGCGCGACGAGAAGGCCGTGATGCGCCGGGTGGCGGTGACCGCGGAAGGCTTGCGGCCCGAAGAACACAGCGGACGAGGAGGCTATCTGCATGACAGCGAGGATTGCTGGCGGGCTTTCCTGAAGCGCAAGAGCGTCTACCGGGCGTTTCGTCGCGATCTGTCCCGCAAGGATCGCGAGGACCTGTTGGGAAGGCTTCGCGCTCAACGGAGTGGGAAATGAGCAAAGTGAGAGTGCATCAACTGGCCAGGCAGCTCGATCTCGAGACCAGGGATCTCATCGCTCAACTCGAGAAGATCCGGATCCGTGGCAAGAAATCGCAAAGCTCCCTCGACGATTCGGAGATCGAGGCCGTCAAGGCGGCGATTGCCGCCACCGAGAAGCCGAAGGTGACGGTCGGCGAAGAACGGGTCGTGGTCGATCGCACGATCACCGCCGAGGACGAGGACATGGGCGAGGTGCAGGCGCACGAGAAGGTGGTGGAGCGCCGCGTTCGCGCCAACGTCATCCGGCGCCGCAGAAGCACGGTCGAGCTGGTCACTCGCAGACCCATTCATCCGGTGGAGCACCCGCCGCAGGAGGAGGAAGCGGCCGAGGAGGCGGCGGCTCAGGAAGCCGTCCCGCGCGAAGCGCCGCTTCAGGAAACCGCGCCGCGCGAAACGGCGCCGGCGGAGGCCGCGGCCGAGGAGTCCGCGGTCCAGGAGCCCGCGCCCGAGGCGGATCAGGCGGACCGGCAGCCCGAGGCCGCGGAGGCGGCCTCCCCGGAGGAAGCCGCGGCCGAGCCCGAGGCCGCGGGCGCCGCCGAAGCCCAGGCGCAGGAGGAGCAGCCGGAGGAGCCCGTAGCGCCCGCCGCGGTGGAAGAACCCGCGCAGCCGGCGCCCGAGGCCGCGAGCGCCGCCAACGGCGCCGCCGCGCCCGCCGACGACAAGGCCGCGGAGACGCCGGGACAAACCACCGGGCTGACCGGCCCCCGAATCCTCGGGCGCATCGACCTGAACCGGAAGCCGGCGCCGGCGCCTTCGAAAACCGCTTCCGCGAAGCCGGCGGCGCCGGGCGCGCCGCGCGACGGCGGACAGCCGCCGGCGGAAGCGGACGGGCAAGGCAAGGGCGGCAAAGGCAGGAAACGGGTCATCCGGAAGCAGGAAGTCATCGAGCTGAAGGAGCGCGAGTTCCGCTCTCCGCGCGGCCGCGTGCTCAGGAAGAAGCGCGCCCTGCCCGGCAAGGAGCAGAAGAAGACCGAGATCACGGTGCCCGCGGCCCGCAAGCGGGTCATCCGCATGGACGAGGCCATCACCGTGGGCGACATGGCCAAGGACATGGGCATCAAGGCCGGCGAGGTCATCAAGAAGCTCATGGGCCTCGGCATGATGGCCACCATCAACCAGGTGCTGGACTTCGACACCGCGACCCTGGTGGCGAACGAGTTCGACTACCAGGTGGAGAACGTGGCCTTCGACGTCGAGACCGCGCTCCAGGATCAGCACGAGGTCACCGACCCGGAGGAGGCGCTGGAGCCGCGCCCGCCGGTGGTCACCATCATGGGACACGTGGACCACGGCAAGACGTCCCTGCTCGACGCCATCCGCAGCGCCAACGTGACCGACGCGGAGGCGGGCGGGATCACCCAGCACATCGGCGCCTACCACGTGCGGCTCGACGGCAGGGGGGTCACCTTCCTCGACACGCCCGGACACGAAGCCTTCACCGCCATGCGCGCCAGGGGCGCCAAGGTCACCGACATCGTGGTGCTGGTGGTGGCCGCGGACGACGGCGTGATGCCGCAGACCATCGAAGCGGTGGATCACGCCCGCGCCGCGGAAGTGCCGATCATCGTGGCGGTGAACAAGATGGACCGTCCCGACGCGGATCCGGACCGGGTCCAGCGCGGCTTGTCCGACCATGGCTTGGTGCCGGAGGCATGGGGCGGCGATACGATCTTCGTGCCGGTCTCGGCGGTGACCCACGAAGGATTGCCCGGTCTGATGGAGATGCTGCTGCTCCAGGCGGATCTTCTGGAGTTGAAGGCCAACCCCAACAAGCTGGCCCGGGGCGCGGTCGTCGAGGCCAAGCTGGAGCGGGGCCGCGGACCGGTGTCCACCGTGCTGGTCCAGGAGGGGACGCTCAAGGTGGGGGACCCCATCTTCGCCGGGCCTCATCACGGCAAGGTGCGGGCCATGGTGGACGACCAGGGGCGCAAGGTGGACACGGCGACGCCGTCCATTCCGGTGGAGATCCTGGGACTCCAGGGCGTGCCGCAGGCCGGCGAGGCGTTCTCGGCGCTCACCGACGAGGGCTCGGCAAGGCAGTTCGCCGAATACCGCGAGACCCAGCAGCGCGAGGCCGAGCTGGCCAAGACCAGCAAGGTCTCGCTCGAAGAGTTCTACGACCAGATCAAGGCCAGCGAGGTCAAGGAGCTGCGGGTGGTCGTGAAGGGCGACGTCCACGGCTCCGTGGAGGCCCTGAACGAGGCCGTGACCCGGCTCTCCACCGACGAGGTGAAGATCCGGGTGATCCACGGCTCGGTGGGCGGCATCACCGAGAGCGACGTGCTGCTGGCCAGCGCCTCCAACGCCATCGTCATCGGTTTCAACGTCCGTCCCGAGCCCAAGGCCACGAGCCTGGCGGTGCAGCAGGGCGTGGACGTGAGGCTCTACACCATCATCTATGAGGTGATCGACGATATCCGCTCGGCCATGGAGGGGCTCCTGGAGCCGGTCTTCCGCGAGGAGTTCCACGCCCGTATCCAGGTCCGGGAGGTCTTCAACATCCGCGGGGTGGGCACCATCGCGGGCTGTTCGGTCACCGACGGCAAGATCATGCGTTCCAGCATGATACGGCTGTTGCGGGACCAGGTGGTGGTGCACGAGGGCCGGCTCGCGAGCCTGAAGCGTTTCAAGGACGACGTGCGCGAGGTGGGCACCGGATACGAGTGCGGCATCGCCCTCGACGGGTATCAGGACGTCAAGGTCGGCGACGTCATCGAAGGCTTCGAAAAGATCCCCATCAGCCGGGGAGCCCTGCGGGTGGACGGCGGCGGCGCGGCGCAGCTCTCCGCGGACCGCTAGTCCTCCCGACCTCGCTTCGCGTGGCGGTGGCGGCATGGTGGTCGGCGTTCTCAAGCTCGCGTTGATCCTGCCGGAAAACCACTCCCTCAAGGGAAAGAGATCGGTCCTGCGGAAGATCCAGTCCCGGGTTTCCAACAAGTTCAACATCTCGGTAACGGAGTGCGGCGACCAGGACCTGTGGCAGCGGGCGCTCCTGGGGTTCGGGGTCGTGGGCAGCAACGCCCGGATCGTCGAGGCCACGTTGCGGCAGGTGGTCGAGTTCGTGGATCGCCTCGGCCTCGCCGAGCTGGGCGAGTCCGACATCCGTATCCTGCACGAATAGGCGGACGGAACCCGTGAGAAATCGTCGAAAGACGGGCGGTTCCCGCTCGGAGCGGGTCGGCGACCTGCTGATCGAGTTCGTCTCCCGGCTGCTGGCGCGCACGCTCGATGATTCGCGGCTCACCGGGGTGACGCTGACGAGCGTGGACGTGAGGGCCGATCTCAAGCACGCCAGGATCTACTTCACGGTGCGGGACGGGGCGCCGCCGAAGGACGAAGCGCTCCAGGGCCTGCGCGCGGCCACGGGTTTCATTCGCGGACGCATCGCCGACGGTCTCAAGCTGCGTTTCGTCCCGGCCATCGAGTTCGTCTACGATGAGGCCCCGGATCGGGCCCGGCGCATCGACGACCTCCTCAAGGCGGTGGGACCCGGGGAATGAGGCGGGACGCCGTGCATCTCTCCAGGAGCGGCATCCTGCTGGTGGACAAGCCGGAGGGGCCGACTTCGGCGCGAGTGGTGGCCGCGGCGAAACGGATCACCGGCGCGCGCAAGGTCGGCCACCTCGGCACCCTGGACCCGTTCGCGTCCGGCCTGCTGCCGCTGGCGGTCAACGAGGGCACCAAGGTCGCGCAGTATTTCCTGGACGCGGACAAGGGCTACACCGGCGCCATCACGCTGGGGGCGGAGACCGACACCCAGGACCGCACCGGCACGCTGCTGTCCCGGCGCGACGCACCGGATATCGGCCCGCGCGAGATCGAATCCCTGCGCCGCGAGTTCAGCGGCTGCCTCCAACAGGTGCCGCCGATGTACTCGGCGCTCAAGAAGGACGGTTCGCGGCTCTACGAGCTGGCGCGCAAGGGAATGGAGGTGGGCCGCGAGCCGCGCCGCGTCCGGGTGGAGATCGAACGGCTCACGCGGGTGGGCCCGGCCGAGCTGGAGTTCGAGCTGGCCTGTTCCAAGGGCACCTACGTCAGGACTCTGGCCGCGGACATCGGACGGTCCCTGGGATGCGGCGCCTACCTCAGCCGTCTCCGCCGGGTGGCCTCCGGCCCGTTCCGCATCGCCGACGCCGTGGCCCTGGACGATCTCGAAGCGCTCGCGGACGCCGCGGCGGTCCCGCTGGTGCCTCTGAACGACGCCCTCGCGCACCTGGGGTGCGCGACCCTGGACGCCGCCGCGGTGGAGCGGCTCCGGCGCGGCCTTCAGAGCGCCCTCGCCGGGGTCGAGAAGGCCGCGGCCGGCGAGACCACCCGCCGGGTGGTGGACCCGGAAGGCCGCCTGGCGGCGCTGATCGGGTGGGAGAAGGCGTCAGAGGCATGGCGGCTCCTGCGCGTCCTCAACGATTCCTGATGAGCGGGCAGCTTTACACGGCCGGGACCCGTGTGCTACAAAACTTGTGAAATATTGAAAAAGGGAGAAAGAAAAGGGTCAGATGGAATCAGCTCGGGAGCAGACCAGCGAGACGATCAGGAAATTCAGACTCCACGACACCGACACCGGTTCGCCTGAGGTGCAGGTCGCCATTCACAGCCACCGCATCGTTTACCTGACAGAGCATCTGAGAACTCACAAGAAGGACCATCACACGCGGATGGGCCTGCTCAAGCTCGTCGGAAAAAGGCGGCGGCTTCTGGATTATCTCAAGAAGAGGGATGTTCAGAGGTATCAGACTTTGATCCAGCGGCTGGGTATCCGCCGATAGATGCCCCGCCGCGGGTGTCCCTTCCCGCGTTCTTCTCTTCAGCCCCCACTACCCTAGAGGGGATACATATGCACACAAAGATCGAGTTGGATTATTGCGGCCGGCCTCTATGCATCGACCTGGGCAAGGTGGCCCAGCAGGCCGACGGCGCCGCGCTGGTGCGTTTCGGCGAGACCGTCGTCATCGCCACCGCGGTGGCCTCCAAGGACGTTCGGGAAGACATCGACTTCTTCCCGCTGACCGTCGACTACCAGGAAAAGACCTTCGCCGCCGGACGCATCCCCGGCGGCTTCTTCAAGCGTGAGGGACGACCGTCGGAAAAGGAAATCCTCACCTGCCGCCTCATCGACCGCTCCATCCGCCCGCTGTTCGCCGGCGGGCTCAAGGCCGAGACCCAGATCATCGTTACCGTGCTGTCCGCTGACGGCGAGAACGACACCGACATGGTGTCCATGCTCGCCGCTTCGGTGGCGCTGGAGATATCCGACATCCCGTTCCAGGGGCCGCTGGCGGGCGTCCGGGTGGGCCGGATCGGCGGCGAGTGGGTGATGAACCCGCTGGTGAGCGAGGTTCCCCGATGCGACGTCAACATCTACCTCTCCGGCACCCGGGACGGCATCGTCATGGTGGAAGGCGGGGCCTCGATGGTCCCCGAAGAGGACGTGCTCGACGCCCTGTTCCAGGGACACCAGGCGATCCAGCCGCTCATCGACCTGCAGCAGAAGCTCAAGGACCAGCTCGGCAAGGCCAAGCGGGTGCCGCCGCCGGAAGTGCGGGACGAATCGCTGGCCGCCCGGGTGCGGGAACTCGCCCAGGACAAGCTCAAGGAAGCCGTCACCATCGCCGACAAGAAGCAGCGGAACGCCCGCATCGACGAGGTCGGCGGCGACGTCATGACGACCGGCGCGGAGGAGTTCCCCGGGCGCGAGAAGGAGGTCAAGGGCGCCTTCAAGGACTTGGAGAAGTTCCAGCTCCGCGACCTCGTGCTGCAGCAACGCAAGCGCATCGACGGGCGCGGGCTCAAGGACGTGCGCCCCATCACCTGCGAAGTCGGCCTGCTGCCGCGCACGCACGGGTCGGCGCTGTTCACGCGCGGCGAGACCCAGGCGCTGGCGGTGGCCACCCTGGGCACGGCCCAGGACGCCCAGCGGGTCGACGCGCTCACCGGCGAGCAGTTCAAGAAGTTCATGCTGCACTACAATTTCCCTCCCTTCAGCACCGGCGAGGTCAAGTTCCTGCGCAGCCCGGGCCGGCGGGAGATCGGCCACGGCGCCTTGGCCGAACGGGCGCTGGCCGCGGTGCTGCCGGATGAGGACGAGTTCCCGTACACGCTGCGGGTGGTTTCCGAGGTCCTGTCGTCCAACGGCTCCACCTCCATGGCCAGCGTCTGCGGCGGCTCGCTGTCGCTGATGGACGCCGGCGTCCCCATCAAGGCGCCGGTGGCGGGCATCGCCATGGGCCTGATCAAGGACGGCGACGAGGTGCGGGTGCTGACGGACATACTCGGCGACGAGGATCACCTGGGCGACATGGACTTCAAGGTGGCCGGCACCCGTAACGGGATCACCGCGCTGCAGATGGACATCAAGATCAGCGGAGTGAACCGCGAGATCATGCGGGAGGCCCTCTACCAGGCCCGGGAAGGGCGGCTGCACATCCTGGGCATCATGGACGGCACCCTGTCGGAGACGCGCGGGGAGGTTTCCCGCCACGCGCCGCGGATCACCACCCTGAAGGTCCGGCCGGACAAGATCCGTGACATCATCGGACCGGGAGGCAAGGTGATCCGGGGGATCGTCGATGCCACCGGCACGAAGATCGACGTGCAGGACGACGGCACGGTGACCGTGGCGGCCGTCGACGAGGCGGGCAGCCGCAGGGCCATCGAGATGATCGAGGGAATCGCCGCGGAGGTGGAGATCGGCAGGATCTACAAGGGCACCGTCAGGCGCGTGATGGATTTCGGCGCCTTCGTCGAGATCCTCCCCGGCACCGACGGGTTGGTGCATATCTCGCAGATCGCCGACGACCACGTGCGCCGGGTGAGAGACGTGCTCAACGAGGGCGACGAGCTGATGGTCAAGGTCCTGGACGTGGACCGGCAGGGGAAGATCAGGCTCAGCCGCAAAGAGGCCCTCAAGGAAGAGCAGCAGTCCGAACGGGTCTAGGCCCAAGTCCGCCGGTCCGAACTCAGGTCCATCTTCCCTCCGATGTTTGAAAAGACCCTGCTGGACAACGGCATCCGAATCCTGACCGAACGGCGGCCCGGCACCCGGGCGGTGAGCCTCGGCGTCTGGGTGGAGAACGGCTCCCGTCACGAGGAACGCCGGCAGGGCGGACTGTCGCACTTCCTCGAACACCTCCTGTTCAAGGGAACCGAGCGGCGCAGCCCGCAACGGATCGCCGAGGAGATGGACTCCGTCGGCGGGTTCATCAACGCCTTCACCGGCAAGGAATCCACCTGCTACTACGCCAAGGTGCTGGACGAGCACCTGCCGCTGGCCATCGACGTCCTCAAGGACATCTTCCTCAACTCGGTGTTCGACCCCGACGAGATCGAGCGCGAGCGCACCGTGATCCTGCAGGAGATCGCCTCCGCGGACGAGAACCCCGAAGACTTCGTCCACGACCTCTTCAGCCTGGACTATTTCGGCGAGCACCCGCTGGGCCGGCCGGTGTGCGGCGAGAAGGACACGGTGTCCGGATTCACCCGGGACGACCTGCTGGGTTTCATGGGCGACCGCTACCTCCCGGGCCGGGTCATCATCGCCGGCGCGGGCAATCTGACCCATGCCGGCCTGGTGGACGCGGTGGCCGGAGAGTTCGGCGCGCTGCCTTCGCGGCCGTTGGGGGACGCCGGCGCGCCGCCGGAGACCGGCCGCGGCGTGTCCGTCCATCACAGGGAACTGGGGCAGGTGCACGTCTGCCTGGGCGTGCCGGCGCTGGCCCACGGCGACCCCCGGCACTACGTGGCGCATGTGCTCAACACGCTGCTGGGCGGCGGCATGAGCTCGCGGCTCTTCCAGGAGATACGCGAGCGGCGCGGCAAGGCCTACTCGGTCTATTCCTTTCTGTCGGCGTACCGTGACGCGGGCTATCTCGGCGTCTACGTCGGCACCAGGGCGGAATGGACCCGGGAGGTCATCGACCTCGCCGTCGAGGAAATGTTCAAGATCGCCGAGGGGAAGGTGGCCGGGGAGGAACTCGATCGGGCCCGCAACCAGCTCGTGGGGAACACGCTGCTGGGCCTGGAGTCCGCGGATTCGTGGATGACCCACATGACCCGCGGCGAGATGCACCACGGAAGGCAGATCTCCGTGGAGGAGATCGTCCAGGGGGTCCGTGACGTCACGCTTGACGCCGTCACGGCCCTTGCCCGCGAGACCCTCGTGCCCGAAGCCATGACCGCCACCCTGCTGGGCGATCTCGAAGGGCACAGCGTCGACGGGCTGGCGTTCGGCAGCCCGGAGGAACAGCGTCCTTCGACTTCGGTCGGCTGACGCCTCCCTACGCTCAGGACGAACGGTACCCACAACCGTTCGTCCTGAGCGTAGCTCCATGTCAGCGGAGCGAAGTCGAAGGACGCCGTTCCAGTTGTTTCAGAGTCCTCCAGGCTCATGGCCGAAGTCAGGGTCCAGATCAAGCGGGTGCGCCACGGCAAGGCCGCGGTGCCGTTGCCACGGTACATGACCGGCGGCTCGGTGGGACTGGACGTGGCGGCGGCGCTCGAGGACGACGTCGTGCTGGCGCCGCTGGAACGGGCGCTCATACCGACGGGATTCGCGCTGGCGCTGCCCGCGGGTTACGAAGCCCAGATACGGCCCCGGAGCGGCCTGGCGCTCAAGCAGGGCGTGACTCTGGTGAACAGCCCCGGCACCATCGACTCGGACTACCGCGGCGAGGTCCAACTGGCTATGATCAACCTGGGCACGGAGCCCGTGACCATCCGGCACGGAGACCGCATCGCTCAGATGGTGGTGCAGCCGGTCCCCCGGGTGCGCTGGGAGGAAGTGGACGAGTTGCCTGCATCGACGCGGGAAGCCGGCGGGTTCGGCCATACGGACGCGGAGGAACCGGTGGCGGCCCCTCCCGACGATGCCAACGAGCCGTGAGGCTCCGTCGGTCGAGATGGCGCCATTTCGGTTCGTCACCGAGCGTGGCGGAGCGTCAGCGAAGCGCAGTCGAAGGGCGTGAAACCCTTGCAACCCACGGCACACGTGTAAGATGATCGACCGCTACACACGCCCCGAGATGGCGCGGATATGGTCCGAGGAGAACCGCTTCGACAAGTGGCTGGAGATCGAGATCCTGGCCACGGAAGCCTTGGCGGAGATGGGCAAGGTTCCGGTGGACGCGCCGGCGCGCATCCGGCAGAACGCCCGTATCGACGTCGCCCGCATCCGCGAGATCGAGCGCGAGGTCCACCACGAGGTGATCGCGTTCCTGCGCTGCCTGGCCGAGTCCATCGGCGACGACGCCCGCTTCGTGCACGTGGGCATGACCTCCTCGGACGTCATGGACACCGGGTTCTCGCTGCAGCTCAAGGACGCCAGCGAGCTTCTGCTGAACTCCGTGCGGGAGTTCCTCTCGGTGTTGCGGGAGCAGGCGTTCCGCTACAAGGACACGCCGATGATGGGCCGCACCCACGGCATCCACGCGGAGCCCATCACCTTCGGCCTCAAGATGGCGCTGTGGCACGAGGAGATGCGCCGGAACCTGGCGCGGCTGGAGGGCGCCGCCGGCGAGATCGGCTGCGGCATCATCTCCGGAGCCGTGGGCACGTACGCGCAGGTCCCGCCGGAGGTGGAGGCGTACGTGTGCAAGGCCGCCGGCATCACCCCGGACCCGGTGTCGAACCAGATCGTGCAGCGCGACCGCCACGCCTACTTCTTCAGCGTCCTGGCCGTGCTCGCCAGCTCCATCGAGAAGTTCGCGGTGGAGATCCGCCATCTCCAGCGCACCGAGGTGCTGGAAGCCGAGGAACCGTTCGCGGCGACGCAGATGGGCTCGTCGGCCATGCCCCACAAGCGCAACCCCATCCTCACCGAGAACGTCTGCGGTCTGGCGCGGCTGGTGCGCTCCTACTCGGTGTCGGCGCTGGAGAACGTGGCCCTCTGGCACGAGCGGGACATCAGCCACTCGTCGGTGGAACGGGTCATCGGTCCGGACGCCACGATCCTGGTGCACTTCATGCTTCACCGGATGACCCACGTGATCCGCAACCTGTGCGTTTACCCCGATAACATGGAGCGCAACATGAAGTTGAGCGGCGGCGCGGTGTTCTCCCAGGGCGTGCTCCTGCTCCTGGTGGAGAAGGGGATGGCCCGGGACATGGCCTACAAGACCGTGCAGCGGCACGGCCTCCGGGCCGCCAAGGAGGGAACCGACCTCAAGCAGCAGCTCCTGGAAGACATGGCGGTGATGGAGCACCTGACCGCAGGGGAGATCGACGACATCTGGGATCTCAAGGACTGCCTCAAACACGTGGAAACGATCTTCGACAGGGTGTTCGGCGAAGCGTGAGCGGCAGCTTCGCCGGACCGGGTTCAATACGGGGCCGCACGCGCACGAGGAGAAAGATGGAAAAGCGCGAGTTCATGTACGAGGGGAAGGCGAAGAAGCTCTACGCCACCGACGATCCCGCCAAGATGATCCAGTTCTTCAAGGACGACGCCAGCGCCTTCAACAAGAAGAAGCTCGGCACCGTGATGTCCAAGGGGATCGTCAACAACGCCATCTCCGAGGTGCTGTTCAAGCACCTGGAGGACAACGGCGTGCCGACTCACTTCCTGGATCGCCTCGACGAGCGGGAGATGCTGGTGTGGAAGCTGGACATGCTGCCCATCGAGGTCATCATCCGCAACATCGTCGCCGGCAGCATGGCCAAGCGGCTGGGGCTGGAGGAGGGGCAGTCGCTGTCCACTACCATCCTGGAGTTCTGCTACAAGTGCGACGAGTTGGATGACCCGATCATCAACGACTACCACATCCTCGCCTTGGGCTATGCCACCGCGGAGGAGTTGGCGGAGATCAAGCGTCTCACCTTCCGCATCAACGAGCTGATGACGGCGTTCTTCGACGAGCGGGACCTGATCCTGGTGGACTTCAAGCTCGAGTTCGGCAAGCGCGGAGACCAGGTCGTCCTGGCCGACGAGATCTGCCCCGATACGTGTCGTTTCTGGCAGAAGGGCTCCCTGGAGAAGATGGACAAGGACCGCTTCCGCCGCGACCTGGGCGGCGTCGAGGAGGCATACCAGGAAGTCTGCCGCCGGGTGACCGGCAGCTAGTCGGCCTGCTGCAACCCCCTGCCCACCCACCCGTCATTCCGGGCTTGACCCGGAATCCAGGGGTGGGGGCGGGTGGGGGTCCGCACCAACCATGCTCGTCAAAGTCTTCGTGACCCTCAAGGAGGGCGTCCTGGACCCCCAGGGCAAGGCGGTGCAGAACTCGCTCCACAGCCTCGGCTTCGGCGCGGTGCAGGACGTGCGGGTGGGAAAGTACCTGGAGCTTCAACTGGACGCGGACGGGGCCGATGACGCGGAGGAGCAGGCCCGCCGCATGTGCGACAAGCTCCTGGCCAACCCCGTCATCGAAGACTACCGCTTCGAGATCGCGGGAACCGCGGAATAGCCCATGCGTTGGGGCGTAGCCGTCTTTCCCGGCTCTTGCGACGACGACGATGTCGTCCATTGCCTGCGTAACGTGCTCGGGCAGGACGTCTGCACGCTCTGGCACAAGGACCCCTTTGACGGCGGCTGCGACGGTGTCGTGCTGCCGGGCGGCTTCTCCTACGGCGACTACCTGCGGGCCGGGGCCATGGCCCGCTTCTCGCCGGTGATGCAGGGCATCGTCGAGTTCGCCCGGGCCGGCGGGCTGGTGCTCGGCATCTGCAACGGCTTCCAGATCCTCTGCGAGTCCGGGCTGCTGCCCGGGGCTTTGACCCGCAATGCCTCTCTGCGCTTCGTGTGCCGGCGGGTGCATCTCCGGGTCGAAGACAACCGCTCCCCGTTCACCCGTCTGGCGCAACCCGGCGAGTTGCTGGAGATGCCGGTGAAGCACGGCGAAGGCCGCTACCACGCCGACGCCGCCACCCTCAGGGATTTGGACGACAACGGGCAGGTGCTGCTGCGCTACGCCGACGCCGCGGGCGAGGTCTCAGACGAGGCCAACCCCAACGGCTCGGTGGACGGCATCGCCGGCATCTGCAACCGCCAACGCAACGTGTTCGGGCTGATGCCCCATCCCGAGGACGCCACCGAGGCCGTCCTCGGCGGCGTGAGCGGCCTCAAGATATTCTCTTCCATGGCCGCTGAGATCGCACGCGGGAGCGGCGCGTGAGCAACCCCGACACCGATCCCGTCACCTCCGAGGTGGTCGAAGCCCACGGCCTGACCGACCACGAATACGACGAGATCCGCCGCCTCCTGGGCCGCGACCCCAACCTGACGGAGCTGGGCGTCTTCTCGGTCATGTGGTCGGAGCACTGCAGCTACAAGAGTTCGCGGAAGCACCTGAAACACTTCCCCACCCAGGGCGCCCGGGTGATCCACGGCCCCGGCGAGAACGCCGGCGTCATGGACATCGGCGACGGCTTGGCCGTGGTGTTCAAGATCGAGAGCCACAACCATCCCTCCTTCATTGAGCCGTACCAGGGCGCGGCCACCGGCGTGGGCGGCATCCTGCGGGACGTCTTCACCATGGGGGCGCGCCCCATCGCCAGCCTCAACTCGCTCCGGTTCGGCAGCGTCCGGCACCCCAAGACCCCGTACCTGGTTAACGGGGTGGTGGGCGGCATCGGCGGCTACGGCAACTGCATCGGCGTGCCCACGGTGGGCGGGGAGATCTACTTCGACGAGTGCTACGACGCCAACATCCTGGTCAACGCGTTCACCTTGGGACTGGTGGAGCGGGACCGGATCTTCACCGGCAAGGCCCGGGGTCCCGGCAACCCGGTGGTGTACGTGGGCTCCAAGACCGGGCGCGACGGCGTACACGGCGCCACCATGGCGTCGGAGTCCTTCTCCGAGGACTCCGAGCAGCGCCGGCCCACCGTGCAGGTGGGCGACCCGTTCACCGAGAAGCTGCTCCTCGAAGCCTGCCTGGAACTGATGAAGACCGACGCCATCGTGGGCATCCAGGACATGGGGGCCGCGGGCCTTACCAGCTCGGCGGTGGAGATGGCGGGCAGGGCCGGCTCGGGCGTCGAACTGGAGCTGACCCATGTGCCGTTGCGGGAACAGGGCATGACCCCCTACGAGATCCTGCTGTCCGAGTCCCAGGAGCGCATGCTGCTGGTGGCGCGCCCGGAATCGGTGGAGCAGGTGCAGGCCATCTTCCAGCGCTGGGACCTGGACGCGGTGGTGGTGGGCAGGGTCATCGACGAACCGGTGTTCCGGGTGCTGTCGGAAGGCCGCGAGGTGGCTTCCATCCCGGTGGCTGCGTTGACCGACAGCGCCCCGTCCTACGACCGGCCTGCGACACGGCCGCCTCGTCAGGATCACGTTCAGCGCCTGGACGTGGCTGCGCTGCCGCAACCCGAAAACATGAACCGGGTGCTGGAGCGGCTCCTGGAGTCCCCCAACATCGCCTCGCGGGAGTGGGTCTACCGGCAATACGACCACTACGTGCGCAGCAACACGGTGGTGGCGCCCGGAGCCGACGCCGCGGTGGTTCGCATCAAGGGCACCTCCAGAGGCCTCGCGCTCACCGTGGACTGCAACGCCCGCTACTGTTACCTGGACCCCCATGCCGGCGGCATGGCCGCGGTGGCCGAGGCGGCCCGGAACCTGGCCTGCGTCGGCGCAACGCCGCTGGGGCTTACGGACTGCCTGAACTTCGGCAACCCGGAGAAGGAAGACGTGATGTGGCAGTTCTCCCAGGCCATCCTCGGCATGCGCGAGGCCTGCCTGGCGCTGGAGATCCCGGTGGTAAGCGGCAACGTCAGCTTCTACAACGAGACCGAGGGGGTATCCATCCATCCCACGCCGACGGTGGCCATGGTGGGCCTGCTGGATGACGTCGGACGCATCGCCACGCCGTGGTTCAAGGAGGAGGGCGACTTGGTGGTGCTGCTGGGCGCGAACCGCGGCGAGTTGGGCGGCAGCGAGTACCTCAAGGTGGTCCACGACCGGGTGGCGGGAAAGCCGCCGCGGGTGGACCTCACGCTGGAGCGGGGGGTCCAGAGGACCTGCCGGGCAGCCGTGGAGGCGGGACTTCTTTCCTCTGCCCACGACGTTTCCGAGGGCGGCTTGGCCGTGGCCCTGGCCGAGGCGTGCTTCGGCAGTCCGGGCATCGGCGCGGTCATCGAGCTGGAGCCGGAGGGGCGTGCGGACGCCTTCCTGTTCGGCGAATCACACTCGCGAATCGTGGTATCATTGAAGGAAACGGACTATGGCCGGCTCCAGGAGATGGCGTCCAGGGAAGGCGTTCCGGCGGCCGTCATCGGCCGGGCAGGCGGTTCCAGGCTCGTCATCGGCGACTTGGTGCAGGCGCCGGTGGAACGGCTGCAAAACCTCTGGTCGGCGGCATTGGAACGGTGTATTAAGTGAACGGGTTTGTTGCGTAGCAGGGACGTCATGTTCGACAAGTTCCACGAAGAATGCGCGGTGGTCGGAGTCTATGGCCACCGGGAAGCCGCCAACATGGTGTACTTGGGGCTCTACGCGCTGCAGCACCGCGGCCAGGAGTCCTCGGGCATCGTGTCGTCCGACGGCGGCGCGCTCATCTCGCACCGCCAGATGGGTCTGGTGGCCGACATCTTCAAAGAGGACATCATCAAGAACCTGCAGGGAACCTCGGCCATCGGGCACAACCGCTATTCCACCAGCGGGCAAACCGACATCAAGAACGCCCAGCCGTTCGTGGTGGAGTACGCGGACGGCCCCATCGCCGTGTCTCACAACGGCAACCTGATCAACGCCAACCAGCTCCGGGAGCAACTGGAGGAGTCCGGTTCCATCTTCCAGTCCACCTCCGACACCGAGGTGATCATCCACCTCATCGCCACCTCGCGGGAAAAGACCCTGACGGACCGGGTCATCGACGCTCTCCACCAGGTCAAGGGCTCCTACTCGCTCGTATTCCTCACCGCCGGCACGATGATCGCCGCCCGCGACCCCGCGGGTTTCCGGCCGCTGATCCTGGGCCGGTTCCCCCGATCCGGCAACTCCCAGTCCTACGTGGTGGCGTCGGAAACCTGCGTGCTGGACCTGATCGAGGCCGAGTACGTGCGCGAGGTGGAGCCCGGCGAGGTGCTGGTCTTCGGCCGGGAGGGCATGGAGTCCCTCAGACCCTTCCCGGAGACTCCGCCCGCCCGGTGCATCTTCGAGTCCATCTACTTTTCCCGGCCCGACAGCAACGTCTTCGGCCACAGCGTCTACCAGTACCGCAAGGAACTGGGCCGCCAGCTTGCCCGCGAAAGCCACGTGGACGCCGACCTGGTGACCCCGGTGCCCGACTCGGGCGTGCCCGCCGCCATCGGCTACGCCGAACAGTCGGGCATCCCCCTCGACCTCGCCCTGATCCGCAACCACTACGTCGGCCGCACCTTCATCGAGCCGCAGCAGCACATCCGCAACTTCGGCGTCAAGATCAAGCTCAACGCCATGCGCGAGGTGCTCCAGGGCAAGCGCGTGGTGGTGGTGGACGACTCCATCGTACGCGGCACCACCAGCCAGAAGATCATCCGCATGCTGCGGGAGGCCGGGGCCACCGAAGTCCACGTCCGCATCAGCTCCCCTCCCACCATCAGCCCCTGCTACTACGGCATCGACACCCCCACCCACAAGGAACTCATCGCCTCCGTCCACTCCGTCGAAGGCATCCAGGCCTTCATCGGCGCCGACTCCCTCGCCTACCTCAGCCGCCAGGGCCTCTACGCCTTCTTCAAGGGCGACGACACCGGCTACTGCGACGCCTGCTTCACCGCCAACTACCCCGTGCGGGCGGACGACAACGGGAAGACGCCGCAGTTGCATTTGTTCGAGGCGGTGAGTAGGCGGTGAGGGCCGAGCATCACGATGCCGATGATTGGTTCTTCTGCCAAAACTCGTGATTAACGCGCTTATCCCCTCTCTCAACCCCTCCGAACTAAAGGTTGCGCCCCCATTCGGACGATGTGATACGTTAAGCCGCGTGTTAGTTTCAACCGTAGTCTACGGCCATTTTGTATGGCAACAAGATCATGAAGTGGGTGTCCGATGCCTGAGGAAAAATTGACAGACGAAAGTGCTGACGTAGTTGATGAAGTTGAGGCCACCGAAACAGACACTGCGAGTTCTGCGGCCGCCGGTTTCTTGGTTTTATGCGTCATCGGTCTTGTGGTGTACCTCTCTTTTTTCTCCGATGTCCTTCTTGTTTTGGGCCTTGGTACTAAAGCCGAAGCAATATATAGTACGACTGCTGTCCTGATCGTTTTTTACGGCGTGATTTTGGTCAAATCATATTCGTATAAGCAGCAATTAGAGAGTGACTACGAAGAAGTTTACAGTCAATACTACTCGACTATGGACTCAGTGCCTAGGAGTTTCGCCAAGTGGATTCTGCCGGCGGCGTCGATACTATTGGTGCTATCTGCACAGGTGATTACAGCACCCGAGGCGGAGACCGTGGCGGTTCGTTATGAGTTGTCCTTTGCCGCCACCAGAGCGTTGATTTTGTTAATGATTGGTATGGAATTATCTTTTTTTCTCCAAGAACACGCGCCGAAGAGTCGATGGCCAGTACTAGTTACAGCGTCTTTGATTTTAGATTTCGTGTCGTACTTTCTGCTGACGGCCGGTCACGGGCCAACACCGATGGAGGATGGCGAGGCAGCGTCAACGAGAGCGCTGTACGTAATTTTCTTGGGGTTAGCGTCGTTTCTATCGAGCTATTATACGATAACGCAAGGACGAACCGCAGACGAGATCCTGGGGCGGGAACTCAGAAAGGTGTTCGGCGATGAGAGTGGCGATTAAGGCATGGCTCGACAAGTTGGGGAGTCGCACAGCGGTTTTTGCGACAATGATCGTTTTGGTTATCGTAATCATCAATATGGTGGGTTCGCTGGCGACGCTGAGGGGTGAGAATGAAGACTTGCAGCGACGGCTAGAGGAAGTTCAAAGAGAACTGAAGAGGGAGGTTGCGAAAAGAACAGCTATTGAACGACAGCGTGGAGAGCTGCCTTCGACTAGTTGGGCTGAAGTGTCAGAATGCGGAGGCGAGGCGAGAAATGTGGGGAAACAGGTGAATTGTATACAAGCCTTGCACGCGAGGACGAGCACGCAACTGGAGAAACTAAGGAAGCAGCTGGAAGAGGGTGCTGGAACGAAGAAGTGAGGTGGAACGGCGAAACGTTGACGGGTCCAGTGCACAGATAGTTATTCACCTGACGCTGACGGCTGCTGGCTTGTACTGGCCTTCCAGGTCGACTTTCCTCAATGCCATCCGCGATGTGGTTACTGCTTGTTGCACGGAGACTGTGATTTTCGTGCGCCGCAAGGAAAGCCTGAACTTCGGGGTAGGGCCCGCTGGAATCAGGGGTCGCAGAAGTGCGATCTTCTGATGGACGGGCAGATTCAAGCGCTGTGGCGCGTCAGTGAAATGGTCGTCGGCGACCTTCTGTTTCAGGTCTCTTGAGGTTCCGGGGAAACATCCGGCTTCCTAACTCCCGCTCCCGCCAGCACTCGCTCCAGCAAGTCGTCCACGGCCTTCATCGGGTCCGTCTCTGTAGTATCTTTCCAGCGTCTTTGGCGTCTTGCTGTCGGGGTGCTTCGTCCCGATTCCCTCCCTCCATTTGGGTACTTGACAACCCGCCAACATCTGTCCTAGCGTCTCACCCGTGACCACTGTGCGGAGTCCCGTGTCGGGTCATCCGCTGAATACAAGAGCCTGTACCCGGCAAGGGGTCGCTCCCCAAGCCCGGCGAATACGCGGAACGCTTCAACTCCGTTGCAGTGGTCACATGGCCCGGCAATCCCGCCGGGACATGGCCCCCAACTGCGAGGAGGTGAAGAATGAGAGCAGGTTGTCTCACCGTCGTCCTTGCGACGGTGCTCCTTGGTGTCGCTACGGCCCTAGCCTGCGATGATCACGTGGGCAAGTGCGATCTGGAGGCGTGGCGGGCGTCGGCGTCCTCGATGGGTGTTTCCATCGACGGCAGCGCTACGTGCGACAAGGGCAGCGCCACGATTCGACTGTACGATGGGGACAAGTTCCTGGGCGTCGCCAATGGGTTCATCGAGGGGCATGCCCTTCAGGCCGTGGCGATGGATGTTCCCACATACGCGAACTTGAAGATCAAGTACAGCATCCGGCCGAGGTGACGTCATGAAAAAGGCTGGAGGAATCATCGGTATCGTGGCGGGCGTGATGGCCGTAATGGCGGCCTTCGTCACGCTGTTCATCGGCGGCGTCGGCGGGGCATTCGAAGCCGAAGGCGCGGATACCGTCGTCGGCCTTGGCTGGGCTGGCGTCTTCTGCTCGTTCCTGGTCATTGCGTTGGGCGCGGCCACAATCGCCGCCAAGGGCAAGCTGGCGAGCATCCTGCTGTTGGTAGTGTCGGTCATTACGGCGGTCGTTGGTGGCACACTCGTTGCCATCTTCATGGCCTTGGCAGTGCTGGGCAGCATCCTTGCATTGCTTGATCGCGGTAATGCGACGTCAGCAACATAAACTCCTTTGCGGGCGGTCTCTCTCCAGGGCAGGCCGCCCGCTTTCCCGACGTGGCAGTATCCTCCAGTGGTGAGCCTCTCCAGATCGACTCCGGGGAGGTGATCCCTAATCACGGCCACCATCAGGTCGATGGGATTCAGCTCGGTGGCTCCCACAAACGATCTCGTCCGTTGCTTTTCCAGAATACGAGGAAATAGGAGTGGTTCTTGCGCGCGTGGACTTGCTTGACGACGCGGCTGACGCCGGGACGGTTGTTCCGAACCGCGACGAACAGGTCTTCAGCCACGAATTTCATGCCGCGGCACATTTCCATTATCTCGACATGCGTGAAGCGTTGCCGGTTGGCGCAGACTTCGTCCTGGCACTTCACGATGAAGACGCCTCGCTTACGCAGCACCCGGTAGGCTTCGCGAGCGGCTTCCCGATAGAGTTCCAGTACGGCGTCGTGGTATTTCGCTTTGCTGGGTGCCTTGCACCGGTTGTTGGCGTAGTAGCTCTCGAATGGCGAGTGAGACTGATGGGCGGTTCCTCCCGGGGTATGCATATAGGGAGGATCCAGGACGACACAGTCGATGGTCCCATCGGCATAGGGAAGGCTCCGGCAGTCAACACCGTCCTGAATGTCAGTTGCACGAAGGTCGTACAGGTCAGGCGGAATGTTTCGCCAGAAGACTCCTTTGCCGTGGGTTACGTCGGCGACGATACTGCCCGGCTTTACATACAACGCGAGAATACGTGGAAATATCTGGTCGTTCCCTTCTTCATAGGCGCTTAAGACCAGTGCATTTGTCGCTGCCCCGTTCCGAACGACGCGCTTCGTTCGCTTCTCGGATTCTGGAGGATGGGCGGCGGCTGACCCGGCCGGCTCGGCAGCGTCAAACGACAACTCAGGTTGTCCGCGACGAATGTCACTCCGCTTCGCCAAATTTGTCCTCCAGCAGTTCGCGTATGGCGTCGGTCATCTTGACTCCCCGCTTGGCGCAGAGTGACTTGACGTTACCCCTGGGTGTCGATTGGAGTGTCCCGCCCACGTGCTCGCAACTTTTTAGTCGCGTCCGAATCCGCGGCGAACTCCCTGCCATCGACACGGATCATGACGCCGTAGTCACTCTGTGCCCTCTCGACGGAAACATACCCCTGCCGCACGTCGTCCAGCACGGCCTCCGGATTTCGCCGGAACGCCGCTCCCACGCCCCCGCCACCCGGCCGCTCCACTCGTAGCACGTCGCCGGTCTTCAACCGCTGGTCGCCGAAGCGGGACGGCATGCTGCGCTCGTCGTCGGCGCCGGGGTTGATGATGCAGCCGCCGGTGCCGCCGGGGTGGCCGCCGTCGATGCCCTGGGGGGCGAGGGCGTGCTTGTCGGTGCGCATGGAGAAGCGGACCTCGTCCTGGAGGATGCGGTACTCGCGGACAAAGCCGAGGCCGCCTCGGTGGCGGCCGGGACCGCCGGAGTCGGGCAGCAGCTCGAAGCGCTCCACTTGGGTGGGGAACTCGGACTCGATGATCTCGACGGGGGCGATCTTGCCGTTGCTCAGGTGGAAGGAGGTGGCAGAGGCGCCGTCCTTGCCGTTCCGGCCGCCGACGCCGCCGGCGAAGATCTCGTACTGGACGTAGCTGCGCTTGCCGTCGCGGGCGCGGCCGCCCAGGGCGATGGCGCCGCTGCCGGAGCCCTCGGCGATGGTCTTGTCGGGCACCAGGGTGCTCATGGCCTGTAGGACGGCCTCGGCCACCACCAGCGCGGTGGGCATGTAGGCGTTCACCGCGGCGGGAAAGTCGGGGCAGACGACGCTGCCCTGGCGGAATCGGGTTTCCACCACCCGCGCCAGCCCCTGGTTGATGGGCAGGAACGGGTCGATGAGGGCGATGAGGCAGTAGTAGCAGCAGGCCCGCACCAGGGGAGGGCGGATGTTGGCCGGGCCGGTGGTCTGGGGGCTGCATTCCGAGAAGTCGAACAGGATGCGGTCGCCGGTCTTTTCCACGGTGACGCGGATGCGCACGGGCTTGTCGAGGTCGATGCCGTCGTTGTCGACACAGGCCTCGCCCTGGTAACGGCCGTCGGGCCATGAGGCGATGACCTGGCGCAGGCGGCGCTCGGCGTGTCCGGCCAGCTCCTCGGTGGAGGCCACCACCGTGTCCTTGCCGTACTTGTCCAGCAGCTCGGCCAGCCGCCTCTCGCCCAGCCGGTTGGCGCCCACCTGGCCGCGGATGTCGCCCACCACCACCTCCGGTGTGCGGCTGTTGGCATGGATGAACCACTCCAACTCGCGCACGGGCCGGCCCGCATCCATGAACTTCACCGCCGGCAGGTGGAGCCCTTCCTGGAATATCTCCCTGGCAGTACCCGAGCCGCTGCCGGGCACGGTGCCGCCGATGTCGCTCTTGTGGGCCATGCTGGCGCAGAAGCCCACCCATTCGCTCTGGTAGAAGACAGGTGTCAGCACGCCCATGTCCGGGGCGTGTGGGCTGCCGCCGCGGTAGGGGTGGTTGACGATGTAGGCGTCGCCTTCCCGCAGCTCGTCCGGCGAAAACCGTTCGAGCAACCCCTCGGTACAGGCCGGGAAGGCGCCCATGTGGAGCGGCAGCACGACGTGCTGGGCGATGACTTCGGCGTTGGTGTTCAGGATCGCGCAACTGGCGTCGTGGGATTCCCGGATGATGGTGGAGAAGCCCGTGCGGAAGAGCGAGGTCTGCATCTCCTGCACGATGCCGTCGAGGGCGGCGCGGATGACCTGGACGGTGATGGGGTCGGCGGTGTGGGTCATGGACACGGGTTCATATCGTCATTGGAGCCCAGGCCCTTCGCCCCCTGGATTCCGGCTTTCGCCGGAATGACGGACGCGGGCATCTGCGCCGGCTTGGCGGACATGGCGATCATGCAGTCACTCAGGAGTACCGGGCCGCCCGTCCGTGTTCCCGCCGCGCCGTCTCCGTCCGCGCCTCGTCCAGCACGAAGGTGCCACCCGTTTCCAGCACTGCCACGCCGTAAGTCTCCAGAGCGTTCTCCGGCGAGACGTAGCCGTTCCTGACGTCTCTCAGCACCGCTTCGGCGTCGCGGTCCAGGGGCTCGCCCAGGCCCCCGCCTCCGGGGGTTTCCAGGCGGAACACGTCGGCCCGGCGCACGGCGACGTCGGAGCACCGGGAGGGGATCTCCCGTTCTTCCTGGGAGCCGGGGTTGAGGATGCCCTTGCCGGTGCGGCCGTTGCCGCCGCCTTCCACGCCCTTGGGCGCCACCACGTGCTTGGTGGAGCGGAGGGAGAAGCGGCCCTCGGGGTTGAGGAACTCGTACTCCCGGACGAAGCCCAAGCCGCCGCGGAACTGGCCGGTGCCGCCGGAGTCCCGCACCAACTCGAAACGGCGCAGCCGGGTATCGAACTCCGACTCGATGATCTCGATGGGGGCGATGCGGGCGTTGGACTGGTTGACGTTGGTGCCGGAGACGCCGTCCTTGCCGGAGCGGGCGCCGGAGCCGCCGCCGAAGATCTCGTACTGGACGTAGCTCCGGCCGGTCTTCTCGTTCTTCCCACCGATGATGATGGAGCGGCTGGCGCAGCCGTCGGCGATCTTCTTGACCGGGGTGAGCTGGCTCAGGGCCTCGAACAGCGCCTCCACCAGGGCGTGCACGGTGGGGTTGTAGGTGTTTACGGGCGCCGGGAAGCGGGGGTTGAGCACGCTTCCTTCGGGGCAATTCACCTCCACCACCCGCGCCAGCCCCTGGTTGGTGGGAAGCGCCGGGTCGGTAAGGGCGGTGAGGCAGTAGGAGCACGCCGCCCGCACCACCGACGGCCGGATGTTGGCCGGACCGCGGGTCTGGTCCGCGCTGCCGGTGAAGTCGAACAGCAGGCGGTCGCCCTTCTTGTCGATGCGCACCCGGATGCGCACCGGCTTGTCGAGGTCGATGCCGTCGCTGTCCAGGAAGCGCTCGCCCTCGGCGCTCCTGTCGGGCCAAGTGGCGATCTCGTTGCGCACCCGTTCTTCGGTGAGGCGGAACAGCCGGTCGTAGCAGGCGAGCACCGTCTCGCGGCCGTACTTGGCCATCATCTCGCCGAAGCGCCGCTCGCCCAGGCGCGCCGCGCCCACCTGCCCGCGGATGTCGCCCACCACCAGCTCGGGTGTGCGGCTGTTGCAGCCGATGATCTCCTCGATGTCCTTGCTGGTCCTGAAGCGGTCGATGTACTTGACCGGCGGCACCTGGAGCCCCTCCTGGTACACCTCCCGGGCCTGGCTCCAGCAGCTCCCGGGCACCGGCCCGCCGATGTCGCTCTTGTGCGCCATGGTGGCGGAGAAGCCCACCCACTCGCCGTCGAAGAAGATCGGCGTCATCACGCACATGTCCGGGGCGTGGGGGCTGCCGCCGAGGTAGGGGTGGTTGGTGATGTAGGCGTCGCCCTCGTGGATATCTTCCGGCCCGTAGTTCCGTAGCACCCCCTGGGCGCAGGCCGGGAAGGCCCCCATGTGGAGCGGCAGCACCACGTGCTGCGCCGCCACCTCGCCGTCGCAGGTGAGTAGCGCGCAGCTCGCGTCCTGGGACTCGCGGATGATGGTGGAGAAGCCGGTGCGGAAGAGCGAGTTCTGCATCTCCTGCACGATGCCGGCCAGCCGCGCCTGGATCACCTGCATGGTGATGGGATCGGCGGAGGAGGCGGTGTCCATGCTGGATTCCGGATGTGCCATGGCCTATCTCCCGGCAGGCGGTTGGCCCGTAGTCGCGAAACGATTTTCCGTTCGTCCTGAGCGTAGCGTAGCGAAGTCGAAGGACGCCATTTCTAATCTTTCGCCGTGATGATCAGGTTCTTGTAGTCGTCCACCCGCGCCTGCTGCTCCGGATGAATGACGGTGGTGGTGTCCATCTGCTCCACCACCGCGGGGCCGGCCAGCTCGTGTCCGGGCTCCAGGCGGTCCCGGTCGTAGATGGGCGTGTCCTGGAAGCCCTGGTCACGGCCGAAGAAGATCCGGCGCTCGCCGGTGCGTGCGTCGGCCACACGCAGCCCCGTGGCCTTGAACGGCGACAGCCGGGTCTGCGGCACCCGCCCCTCGGACACCAGCCGCACGCTCACCAGCTCTACCGGCTCGGACTCGGCCTTGTGGCCGTGCGCCTGCTCGTGGACCTCGTGGAAGCGCTGCTGCACCAGCTCCATGTCCTCGGGCTTGAGCGGCGGGTTCGGGCACGGCACCGTCAGTTCGTAACCCTGTCCCGCGTAGCGCAGGTCCAGGTACGGCGTCAGCACGATGTCCCGGTCCGAAAAGCCCTCTTCCGACAATTCTTCCCGCGCCTGCCGCACGAGCTGGTCGAACAGGACGTTGATGTCGCCGGACTCCAGCTCCTGCATCGGCGCCAGCTTGGAGCGCACGTGGTCGTGCTTCACGTCCGACATGAGGAGGCCCAGCGCCGAGTTGACCCCCGGCGTCAGTGGCACCAGCAGCGTCGGGATGCCCAGGTCCAGCGCCAGCCGTCCCGCGTGCATGGGACCGGCGCCGCCGAAGGCCACCAGGGTGAACTCCCGGATGTCGTAGCCGCGCTGGGACGACACCGCCTTGATGGCTTCCTCCATCTTGACGTTGATGATTCTGAGAATGCCGTCCGCGGCTTCGTGCAGGCTCAGCCCCAGCGGCTTGGCGATGCGCTCCTCCACCAGCGACTCGGCCTTGGCTTTGTCGAGGGTGAGGCGGCCGCCGAGGAAGTGGTCGGGGTCCAGCACCCCCAGGATGACGTTGGCGTCGGTGACGGTGGCGTTCTCGCCGCCGCGGTCGTAGCAGATGGGGCCGGGATCGGCGCCGGCGCTGTCGGGTCCCACCTGGAGCGCCCCCACCGAGTCGATGCGCGCGATGGTGCCGCCGCCCGCGCTCACAGTGTGGATGTCGAGCATGGGCAGGCTGATGGGCCGCTGGCTGATGCGCCCCTGGGTGGTGACCACCGGGCGGCCCTGGTGGATCAGCGCCACGTCGCAACTGGTGCCGCCCATGTCGAAGGTGATGATGTTGTCGATGCCCACCTTGCCGCTGGCGCCCAGCGACGAGATCACGCCGCCCGCCGGCCCGGAGAGCACCGTGGCCACGGGGATGCGCGCCGAGGTCCGGAAGGTGGACACGCCGCCGTTGGACTGCATGATGTAGAGCTGCGGCGTGGTGACGCCCATCTCCCGCAGGCGGTCCTCCAGCGCGTTCAGATAGCGGCTCATCACCGGCGCGATGTAGGCGTTGATAACCGTGGTGCTCATCCGGTAGAACTCGCGGATCTGCGGCAGCACCTCGCACGACAGCGACAGGCTGGCCTCCGGGAACTCCTCGGCCATGATCTTCTTCACTGCCAGCTCGTGCTCCAGGTTCAGGAACGAGAACAGGAAGCAGACGGCCACGGACTCGACGCCCTTGGCCTTGAGGCGGCGGACGGCCCCGGCCGCCTGCGCCGGGTCCACCGGGGTGAGCGCGTTGCCCTGGAAGTCCACCCGCTCGCGGACCTCCTCGGTGGTGTACGGGGAAGCCAGCAGCCGGGGTTTCTCGAAGAACAGGTCGTAGGTCACCGGACCGTAGCCCCGGCTCTGCTCCATGACCTCGTAGATGCCGCGGAAGCCCTCGGTCACCAGCAGCCCGGTGACCGCGCCCTTCTCCTCCAGCAGCGCGTTGGTGCCCACGGTGGTGCCGTGGGAAAAGAAGCTCACGTCCCCCGCCGGCACGCCCCGGTCGAGCAGTTCCTGCACGCCGTTGAGCACCGCCTGGAACGGCTCCCTGGGGGTCGAGGGCACCTTGGTGATGCTGATCTCGCCGCTGTCCTCGTTGAAGAAAACGAAGTCGGAGAAGGTCCCTCCGGTGTCCACCGCTACCCGATATCGCGCCATCGGAGTTGCGTTAACACGATTCGCCAGGGGGTTCAAATCGGCCCCGGGAAGGACGCCAGCGGGCCGGAGAACCGCGTCGAAACAGGCTTGGACCGGGTTCGAAACCCGCCTCCGCGTCCGGCGATCGGCCCCGGCCGGGGACCGGCGCGGTTTGCTTGACACCGGCCTCGGTTTCCCGATAGAGCAGTGCCATAATCGTTTGCGGCCGTCCCGAACCCGTCTTCATGTGGGCTATCGGCCGGTCCGGAGAGGAGCACTCATGATCGAAGGGTTGCAGGGCAAGGTGGTGATCGTCACGGGCGGAGGGCACGGCATCGGCAAGGCGTACTGCGAGGGCTTTACCAAGTCCGGCTCCCGGGTGGTGGTGGCGGACATCGACGGCGAGGCGGCAGAGAAGGTAGCGGGAGACTTGGCGAAGCTGAGCGAGGCAGGCTCCATGGCCGTAACCGTGGACGTGTCCGACGAGGAGTCCGCCAACCAGATGGTGGCCAGGACCGTCGAGCGCTTCGGCCGGGTGGACGTGCTCATCAACAACGCCTCGATCTTCGCCACCATTCCCATGAGCCGCGGCCGCATCGAGGAGATAAGCATCGAGGAATGGGACAAGCTCATGTCGGTGAACCTCAAGGGCGTGTTCCTCTGCTGCCGCGCGGTGCTGCCGCAGATGCGCCAGCAGAAGTCCGGCAAGATCGTCAACATCGCCTCCGGCACCGCGCTCTACGGCCCTCCGGGACGCATCCACTACGTCGCCTCCAAGGCCGGGGTCATGGGCTTCAGCCGCACCCTGGCGCGGGAGGTGGGCGAGGACAACATCCAGGTCAACATCCTCTGTCCGGGCTCGACCCTGTCCGAGGAGAACCCCACCGAGGAGATCCTCAAGATGCGCCAGAGCAACATCGGCTCGCGCGCGCTCAAGCGGGTCCAGGTGCCCCAGGACCTCGTCGGCGGGGTCCTGTTCATGTCGTCCCCGCTGGCCGATTTCATGACCGGGCAGACCCTGGTGGTGGACGGCGGCCAGAACATGCACTGACGCCAGCTTCATGCAGAATGGCCGTCCGACGGACTCAAGCAGGATGCCTCTTGCAGATTGTTGGGACGCAACAGGCACGAAACTCTGACCCGTCATTCCGGCGAAAGCCGGAATCCAGGAGCGTTCAACGCGGCTCCGGATTCCGGCTTTCGCCGGAATGACGGGAATACCAGTATCCGGGTTTGCCGGAACACACGGCGATACGATTCGCCGGCTCGCCGACCTGCTGGGCGCCGGCGCCGTCCTCACGGATCCAGATGAGATAGACCTGCATTCCTGGGATGCGTTGAGCCGAAGCCGCATCCATCCCGGACATCCCATACTCCCCGTTCATCCGCTGTGCGTCTGCACCCCCGCTTCCACGGCCGAGGTGCAGGCCGTAGTGGGCGTGGCCAACGAGGCCCGGGTGCCGCTGGTGCCTTACGGCGGCGGGTCCGGGCTCATGGGCGCCGCCGTTTCGTTGACCCCCGGCATCGTCGTGGACCTCCGGCGGATGAACGCCGTGCTGGAGATCGACCCGGCGGCATTCACGGCCCGTGTCCAGGCCGGGGCGGTGCTGGAGAATCTCGCAGCCCGCCTCCAGGAGTCCGGCCTCATGCTGGGCCACGACCCCTGGACGCTGCCGGTGGCCACGGTGGGCGGAGCCGTCTCCACCAACAGCCTCGGCTACCGAGGTGGAAAATACGGCTCCATGGGGGACCAGGTGCTGGGGGTGGAGGCGGTGCTGCCCCAGGGGCAGGTGTGCCGCACCCGCGCCGTCGCCAAGACTTCCACCGGCATCGACCTGAACCACCTGTTCATCGGTGGCGAGGGCTGCTTCGGCATCCTCACGGAAGCGACCCTCCGGGTCTTCCCGGTTCCGGAGACGAGGTCGCTCCACGCGGTCCGGTTCGACTCCTTCGCCCCCGGTTTCGAGGCCGTCCGGGCGTTCTCTGCCGCCGGCCTGAGGCCCGTCCTGCTGGACTACGGCGACGAGACCGAGGATCCGGAAGGGCCGGCGATCCTTTACCTGGGCTTCGAGGGAAAAGCGGAGGTGGTGGCCGCGGAGGACGGGGTAGCTCTCGGGGCGTACCTCGACCGGGGCGGCGAGAGGCTGGCCCCGGACAAGGCCCAGCGGTTCTGGCGTGACCGTCACGCCGCGGCCCGGCGGTTCGCCGCCAACCGCGGCGAGCGCCGGAAACGCAGCGAAACCGGAGTGCACCAGGACTGGGTGCACGTCGCCCTGCCGGCGTCGCAGGTGCTGGCCTTCAGGCGCGAGGCCATCGCCGTGGCCGCGGCCCGCAAGGTGCGTTTCCGGGAGAGCGGACTCTGGACCGGCCCGGAGCTTTTCTCGTTGCGGCTGTCCACGGAGGGCGGCGAGCAGGCCCGGGCGGAGTTGGGCGACGCCATCGTCGCCCTGCTGCGGACGGTTCACCGCTTCGGCGGGTCCGTGGAGTACTGCCACGGGGTCGGAGTCAAGCTGGCTCCGCTCATGGCCCATGAGCACGGCGACGGCCTGGATCTGATGCGCTCCATGAAGCGCTTTCTGGATCCCGACAACATCATGAACCCCGGCAAGCTCGGCCTGTGACGGCCGCCGGCCCGCCCCAGCCCGCCCGCCTGCCTTTGACAATCAAACGGGATGTCGATAATATACTCTCAAGCATGAACGTAAGCGCCTATCGAACACGATCAGACAGCCGGGACCGGAATGGAAAGAACTGCACTCAAGGGTGCGGTTCTTTTTTTGTCCCGTGTCCGGCGACTGGAGGGTAACGTGTTGCAGGAGCAGTTGGAGACCTTGGCGGTGCTTCAGGGCATCGATCTGGAAGTGAAGAAGCACAGGACCGCGCGGACGGAGCGAATCGAGGAAATCGAAAGGTGTGAAGGCGAGATCGCCAAGCTGACCGCGGAGGTCAACGCGCTGAGGGAGGCCTGGCAGGAAAGGGAGGCGGTCCGGCGCGGCAAGGAACAGACGGTGCTGGACGCCAACCGGAAGGCCACCGACAGGCGCATGCGCATGAGCCACGTCAAGAACATCAAGGAGTTGCAGGCGCTCCAACGGGAGATCGCGCAGATCAAGGAATCCAACGCCATCCTCGAGGAGGAGCTGATCGAGGTGATGACCGACCTGGAGGAACAGGAGAGCGTCCTGAACCAGAAAGAGTCGGAGCTGACGGAGCGGAAGAACGACTGGGACGGCCGAAAGGGGCCGCTGGAGGGCGAGATCGCCGAGATCGACGACAAGATCGCGCAGACGCGCCAAGTGCGCGAGGACACGGCGTCGCGTCTCGACGGCGACCTCATGGGAAAGTACGAGCTGCTGTTCGACCGCCGCGACGGCACCGCGGTGGTGTCGGTGTCTTCCGCCATCTGCCGGGCCTGCTACATGAACATCCCGCCCCAGCTATGGAACGACGTCCTGCGCAACGAACGCGTGAACCTCTGTCCGAGCTGCCAGAGGATACTCTTCTACAACCCGCCCGCCCCCGAGCAGGAGAATCAGCCGTAGCATACGAAGTCTACCGTCTCCAGGGGTTGCAACCGCGCCCCGCAACCGGGAAACTGTGTCCAGGGGCACAGTGGATCAGACGGTCGCTTCCGCGGTCGACGCGGAGGAGGAAAGTCCGGACTCCAAAGGACAGGGTGGCCGCTAACGGCGGCCCCGGGCGATCGGGGGAAAGTGCCACAGAAAACATACCGCCCGACGCGTTCCGGTCACGCCGGGCCGTCAGGCAAGGTTGAAAAGGCGAGGTAAGAGCTCACCGGTCCGCCAGTGATGGCGGGCGCATGGTAAACCCCACCCGGAGCAAGACCAAATAGGAGGGTTGGGTCGTCCGCCTGACACCCTCGGGTAAGGTCGCTGGACCCCGCGAGCAATCGCGGGGCAAGATGAATGACCGTCCCGCTTCCTGTTGGGAAGCGTTACAGAATCCGGCTTAACGATCCACTGGCCCCCATCCCACCGCCCGCTCCCATATCTTGTAGCACAAGCCCTCCCTGGGCCTCGAATACACCCAGATGTAGGTAAAACTTCAGGTTTCCTGGCAGATTCGCGCCGTTTTCGCGGCGGGAAATATTGCGTTTTTGTGGTTGACAGGCGCGAGACGGTCTGGCTATAGTCCCGTCTGGTGGGATAAAGTGGGATGATTTCCCATAGATGGTCAGGTCATGTTCCGCGGCAAATACGAGCATACGGTCGATACCAAGGGGCGTCTCAGCATTCCGGCCAAGTATCGCGAATACCTCCGGGGAAAGGGTGACGGCGGACGTCTTATTATCACAAATTTCGTCGTCAGCTCCAAGCGCTGCCTGGACGTCTATCCGCTGGACGAGTGGCTCACCCTGGAGAATGCGGTGCGCCAGAAGCCCAAGTTCGACGCCCGCATGGTGCGGTTTCAGAACTACTACCTGGGCGGAGCGACGGAATGCGTCGTGGATGACCCCGGGCGCATCCTCATCCCGCCCACGTTGCGCAGTTACGCCGAGCTGAAGCGCGACGTGATGCTGGTGTCGGCGGGCGAGAAGTTTCGCATCTGGGACAAGGACGCCTGGGACGAGGTGTTCACGGAGGCTGAAGGGCAACTCATGGAAGATCCCGACTACTTCTCCGACCTGGGGTTGTGAGTCCGGGGACGGGCGCCGGAAGAAAGGAGCGATCCATGATCGGACTCGACAGGAAACCCATTCAGGATATCGCGGTGATCGACGTGAACGGCGATATCGACCTCCGGGAGATGGTGCGGATCAAGGACATGATCGGAGGCATGATCGAGAAGGAGCGTCTCAAGGTCGTTCTGAATCTCAAGGCGGTGGACCACATCAACTACCTGAGCATCGGGGTGCTGCTGGACCGCCTGCGGCTGCTGCGCGAGATGAACGGCGACCTCAAGCTCTCGGGCATGCACCCCCACCTGAAGGATATCTTCCGCGTCGTGGGCATGGACGGGGTCTTCGAGTTCTACGCTTCGCTGGACGAGGCCATCGAGAGTTTCGACGACGACTGGGAGGGCGCGGCCACCTGTCATTGAATGGTTGAACCGCGCGGTTCGCATGAGCTACGCACACCAGCCCGTGATGCTTCGCGAGGTCCTGGAGATCCTCGCACCGAAACCGGCGCGAAGGTACCTGGATGCGACCGTGGGCGGAGCCGGACACGCGCGGGAGATATTGCGCCGGTCGGCTCCGGACGGAGCGCTCCTGGGCCTGGACTGGGATGACGAGGCCATCGGCGCAGCCGGGCGCGCGCTGGCCCGCTTCGGCGAGCGGGTGATCCTGCGCCGGGCGGGTTTCACCCGGGCGCGGGAGGTCCTGGACGAAGTGGGCTGGGCGGGCGTGGACGGCGTGTTGCTGGACCTGGGCCTGTCTTCTCACCAGCTCGATACGCCGGGGCGGGGATTCGGCTTCCTGAACGACGCCCGGCTCGACATGCGCATGGACCGGCGCCGCCCGGTGGACGCCCACGAGCTGGTGAACGGCCTGCCCGTGGGCGAGCTGGAGAAAATCATCCGGGACTTCGGGGAAGAGCCGAGGGCGCGCCGGATCGCGTCGGCCATCGACGCCCGGCGTCGAAAGGGAGCCATCGACTCGACCCGGCAACTGGCGGAGACGGTAGCCCGGGCCATGGGGGGCGCGGCGCGCCGGCCCGGAAAGGCCCGCGCCCCCGCGACCCATCCGGCGACCCGGACGTTCCAGGCGGTGCGCATCGCGGTGAACCGGGAACTGGAGAACCTGGAGCGGTTCCTGGAGTCGGCCTACGAGCTGCTGCGCGCCAAGGGGCGCCTCGTGATCATTTCGTTCCATTCGCTGGAGGACCGGCTGGTCAAGCGCGCGTTTCACAGGTGGGGCCTCGACTGCGTCTGTCCGCCGCGCCTTCCCGCGTGCGTTTGCGGCTGGGACCGCAAGGCGACGTCGCTCACCCGCAGGCCGCGGGTGCCCGGCGCCGACGAGGTGCGGACCAACCCCAGGGCGCGCTCGGCCAGGCTGAGGGCCGTCGAAAGGATATGACGCGCTTCGCCTGCGGCGCGGCGCGCAAGGAGGGGACATGATGGCGTCCCGGCAGGAACCGACGGGTGAGACAAGCGTCCTCGACAACCAGCAGGTGGCCGAGGCCGCGCCGCCGGCGCCGCGCCGCTTCGCGCCGTTGCCCGTCGCGCTGAGTTGTCTGCTGGTGGCGTTGGCCCTGCTGCTCGTGTGGCAGCGCCTGCGCGTGGTGCAACTGGGCTACGTGCTGTCCACCGCGGCCAAGCTGGAGCGGCGCCTGGAGCAGACGAACCGCGAGTTGAAGCTGGAGCTGGCGACCCTGACCGCGTCCGAGCGCCTGGAGGTCATGGCCCGGAAACGGCTGGGGCTGAGGGACCCCGAGAACGGACAGGTGGTGGTGCTCCCGTGACCAAGACCGAGACACAGGACCCTACCGCGAAATTGCGCTTGCGGCTGCGGCTGACCGCCGGTCTGCTGCTGGCGCTGCTGCTGGCGGTGGCGGTGCGGGCCGTCCAGCTCCAGGCTTTCGACGGCGCCCGGCTGGCGCGGCTCGGCGAGAAGCAGCACCTTCAGGAACGGATCTTCGTGCCAAAGCGCGGTAACATCGTGAGCCGCAACGGAGACTCGTTGGCCATCAGCGTCGAGTCCCGGTCCGTGTACGTGAGGCCGCGGAGTTTGAAGTCGCCCGAGAAGGCCGCGCGGGCGCTGGCGCGCGCCTTGGGCATGAAGCGCGCGGAGGTGCGCCGCAAGCTCGCTTCCGGCAAGCGCTTCGTGTGGCTCAAGCGGCAGGTGAAGCCGCGCGAAGCGAAACGCGTCCGAGCCCTGAAGATCGAAGGGGTCGGCCTGGCCCACGAGTCGAAACGCTACTACCCGCAGGGTCACCTCGCCGGGCAGGCCCTGGGCCTGGTGGGAACGGCCGCGCAGGGACTGGAGGGGGTCGAGCGCAGCTACGACCGCCACATCCGCGGCAAGCCCCGCTCTTCGGTGGCGGAGCGGGACGCGTTGGGCCGTCGCGTCCTGGTCACGGGTCTGGATGACCTCAATATCCGTCCCGGAGCCGACGTGCGCCTGACCCTCGACACGACGCTCCAGCACCTCGCCGAGAAACACCTGGAAGCGACCGTGAAACGGTTTCGCGCCAAGGGCGGCACGGTGGTGATGGCGGACCCGTTCACCGGCGCGGTGCTGGCGCTGGCCAGCTACCCCTTCTTCAACCCCAACCGGTTCCGCGATCAGGACCGGGACCGGTGGCGCATCCGCGCCGTCACCGACACCTACGAGCCGGGCTCCGTCTTCAAGGCGGTGCTGGCCGCGGCCGCTCTGGAGGAGGGCGTGGTCGGGCGGGAGGACCTGATTTTCTGCGAGTTCGGCCGTTACCGATACGGCGGCCGCACCATACACGACTTCAAGGAATACGGCTGGCTGTCCTTCGCCCGGGTGCTTCAGCTCTCCAGCAACATCGGCGTGACCAAGGTGGCGGACAAGCTCGGGCGGGAGCGGTACCACCGCTACATCCGGCGGTTCGGCTTCGGCGCGAAGACGGGCGTCGACCTCCCCGGCGAGGTGTCGGGCAAGGTGCGGCCGCACCGGACGTGGTACGACATCGACCTCGCCGCGGTCTCCTTCGGGCAGTCCGTCTCCGTGACGCCCCTGCAGATGGTCATGGCCTTCTCCGCCATCGCCAACGGCGGTCTGCTCATGAAGCCGTACGTCGTGGACCATGTGGTGGACGAAGACGGCAGGGTCCTGCTGCAGCAACGGCCGGAACTGGTGCGGCGAGTCGTCTCCAGAGCCACGGCCCGCACCGTGGCCGACATCCTGAAGGGGGTGGTGGCCCAGGGCGGCACCGGCACGCGGGCCGCGGTGGCCGGGTTCGAAGCGGCCGGCAAGACCGGCACCTCCCAGAAGGCCGATACGGTCAAGGGCGGCTACTCCAAGACCAAGCGGGTCGCCTCGTTCGTCGGCTTCGTGCCCGCGGCCGAGCCCCGTTTCGTGCTCCTGACCCTGGTGGACGAACCCACGGTCAACGTGTACGGGGGCGTGGTGGCCGCGCCCCTGTTCCGCCGGATCGCGGCTCCCGCGCTCCACGCTCTCGGGGCGAAGCCGAACCCCCGGCTCCTGCCGGACCTCCCGGCGGAAAGCAACGGCGTCATCCGGGTTTCCCGCAAGACCCCGCGGCGCCGCAAGCCGGCCGGCGCCGAAGCGGGACCGAACCTCGTCGGCATGAGCATGCGGGAGGCCGTGGACAAGGCCAGACGGCACAAGTTCTCCCTGGTTCTCCGCGGCCACGGCTACGTGGTCAACCAGCGGACCGACGGCCCCGGCGGGCGCCTGGTGTTGACGTTGAAGGACTGATGCCGATGCTGCTCCGGGAGTTGTTGCACACGCGGGACATCCGCGACGGAAGGGGGTTCCTGGACCGCCCCGTCCAGGGTCTCGCCTGCGACTCCCGGAAGGTCCGGGACGGCTACGCCTTCTTCGCGCTCGCGGGACAGCTCGCGGACGGCCATGACTACGTCGACGATGCCGTGGAGCGGGGGGCGGCCGCGGTGGTGGTGGAAAGACCGGTTGCGGCGCCGCCGGAAGCCGCCTGCGTGCGGGTGTCGAACACGCGGCGGGCGGTGGCCCACGCGGCCGCGGCGTTCTTCGGGCATCCGAGCCGCGCGCTGGTGCTGGTGGGGGTGACCGGCACCAACGGCAAGACCACGGTCACGTACCTGCTCGACGCCATCTTCTCCGCGGCCGGCGACCCGTGCGGGGTCATCGGCACCATCAGCCAGCGTTACGGCCGGTGGCAGCGGCCGTCGCCGCTCACCACCCCCGAGTCCATCGACGTCGAGGAGCTTCTGTCCGACATGGCGGCCGCGGGCGTGAGGTTCGTCGCCATGGAGGTCTCCTCCCACGCGCTGGACCTGCACCGGGCGGACGGGCTCGACTTCGACGGCGCGGTATTCACCAACCTGTCCCGGGACCACCTGGACTATCACCGCGACATGGAGTCGTACTTTGCCAGCAAGGCGAGGCTGTTCACCGATTGCCTGCCCGCCGGCGCCAAGGAAAGACCGTTCGCGGTCATCAACGCCGATGACCCGCGCGGCCTCGACCTGGTCCGTCTGGCCGGAGAGGCCGGAGTGGCGACCCTCACCTACGGCCGCTCGCCGCGGTGGGACATCCACCCCGTGCGCTGGGAGGGCGGGCTCGCGGGATTGAGCGGGACCCTTGCGTGCGGGCCCCGGCGCATCGAGTTCGAGTCGCCGCTCATGGGCGAGCCGAACCTCGAGAACATCCTGGCGGCCGCGGGAGCCGCGTGGGCACTGGGGGTCGATCCGGGCGCCATCGCCGCGGGGCTCGCCCGGCTGGAACGCGTGCCGGGACGGCTCGAGCCGGTGCCCAACGGCCTGGGGATCACCTTGGTGGTGGACTACGCCCATACGCCGGATGCCCTGGCCAAGGTCATCCGGGCGCTGCGGGCGTTGACCGGCGCGAGGCTGATCACGGTGTTCGGCTGCGGCGGCGACCGGGACGCGGGGAAACGTCCGGTCATGGGCGAGATCGCCGCCTCGGACAGCGACTGCGTGGTGCTCACGTCCGACAACCCGCGCGGCGAGGAGCCGCTGGCCATCATTCGCGACATCGAAGAAGGCGTCCGCGGCTGCGGCATGAGGCAGCTTCGGGAGGGAGACGCCGCCGGCCAGGCCGGATACTGGATCGAGCCCGACCGGCGTTCCGCCATCCGCCTGGGCGTCTCGCTGGCGGCGCCGGGGGACGTGGTGCTGGTGGCCGGCAAGGGGCACGAGGACTACCAGATCCAGGGAGACCGGCGGCTCCATTTCGACGACCGGCAGGTGCTGCGGGAAGAGGTCGCCGGCCTGGGCGGTTGACGCGGGATCGCGGTGTGAAGAGGCCATGGAGTGGACCCTTGAAGAGCTGGCGCGGGCCGCCCATGGGACCATCGTCCGGCGCGGCGCCGTGACGGCGCTCGGGGGCGTCAGCACGGATTCGCGGCGGGTGGAGCAGGACGGAGTATTCGTGGCGCTTCGCGGAGAATCGCGGGACGGCCACGCGTTCGTGTCCGAAGCCGTGCGCCGGGGCGGCGCGTGCGTGGTGGTGGAGCGGGACGCGCGGGGGTCGAAAGGGGCGTCGGTCATTCGCGTGCGCGACACGCTGCGGGCGCTGGGCGACATCGCCCGTTTCCGCCGGCAAAAGCTGGCGCCCCGGGTGCTGGCCATCACCGGCTCCAACGGGAAGACCACGACCAAGGAAATGGTCTTCTCCATCCTGCAGCGCGCTCGCATGGAGGACCGTCCGTTGCGCGGCAAGGTGCTCAAGACCGAGGGCAACTACAACAACCTGGTGGGACTGCCGCTGACGCTGCTGCGTCTGCGGGGGAACGAAAGGGCGGCCGTGGTGGAGTTGGGCACCAACCGGCCGGGAGAGATCCGGCGGCTCACGGCCATCGCCGACCCGGACGTGGCCCTCATCACGTCGGTGGCGCCGGCCCATCTTGCGGGGCTGGGGACGGTGGCGGGCGTCGCGCGCGAGAAAGGGGCGATCTTCCGGGGGTTGAACCGGCAGGGAACCGCGGTGGTGAACCTGGACGACAGCCGGGTGGTGCGCCAGAGCAGGAGCTTCGAGGGCCGGGTGGTGACCTACGGCGCCGGCGGCTTCGTCCGCGGCGAGGACCCGCAGATGCTGGCCGGCGGACGGCTGCGGTTCAACCTGCGGGTGGGGCGCCGCCGGGAGCCGGTGCGGCTGCGCCTGTGCGGCATGCACAACGTGCGGAACGCGGTGGGAGCCGCGGCCATGGCCCATGCCTTCGGGGCCGACGTGGCGGCCATCCGGCAGGGCCTCGAAGCGGTGCGGCCGGCGCCCATGCGCATGCAGGTGGAGCGCTGGGCCGGCATCGGCATCATCAACGACGCCTACAACGCCAATCCCGCCTCCATGGAGGCGGCGCTGGCAACGCTGAAAACGATTCCCGGACGGGGGCGGAGGATCGCCGTGCTGGGTGAGATGCGGGAGATGGGAACGGACGAGGCCGCGTGCCACCGTGAGATCGGGGCGGTTGCGGCCGGTTGCGGGCTGGACGCCCTCTACCTCCTGGGGCGCTTCGCCCGCGACACCCTGCAGGGAGCGGTCGGGTCCGGCATGGACCCGGCCGCCGTCCGGGTGGCCCGGAGCCACCGGAAGCTGGGGTCGGCGTTGCGGGCGGAGGTCCGCAAGGGCGACTGGCTGCTGGTCAAGGGTTCCCGGGGCGCGGCCATGGAGAAGGTGATCGCTGCGATGAAGGACGAAGGAGCGTAGCGTCGTGCTGTACCTGCTGCTGTTCCCGCTGCACTCGACCTTCCCGGTCTTCAACGTGTTCCGTTACATCACGTTCCGGGCGGCCCTGGCCGCGCTCGTGACCCTGCTGCTCTCGTTCGTCATCGGCCCCTACCTGATCCGCTCGCTCAAGCAGTGGCAGATCGGACAGCCGATCCGGGACGACGGCCCGGCCCACCACGCCGGCAAGGCCGGCACCCCCACCATGGGCGGGACCCTGATCGTGCTTTCCCTGGCGCTGTCCACGGTGCTGGTGAGCGACATCACCAACGTGTACGTGCTGGTAGCCCTGGCCGTGACGGTGGCCTTCGCCGGCATCGGCTTCATCGACGACTGCATCAAGGTCCGCAGCAAGAGCAGCCGCGGGCTGGGCATGTGGAGCAAGCTCGTCCCGCAGATGGCGGTGGCCGCGGCCGCGGCCGTGGTGCTGCTCATGCAGTCCGATTTCAGCAGCACGGTCGCGGTGCCCTTTCTCAAGAACGTGCAGCCGGACTTCGGGTTCTGGTACATCCCGTTCGCGGTGGTGGTGGTGGTGGGGGCTTCCAATGCCGTGAACCTGACCGACGGGCTGGACGGGCTGGCCATCGGGCCGGTGATGACCGCGGCGGGCGCCTACGCCCTGATCGTGTATCTGGCGGGCCACGTGAAGTTCGCCGAGTACCTCCAGATCCCCTACGTGTCCCGGGTGGGCGAGCTGTCGGTGTTCTGCGCCGCGGTGGTGGCCGCGGGCCTGGGCTTCCTCTGGTTCAACACCTATCCCGCGCAGATCTTCATGGGCGACGTCGGAAGCCTGGGGCTGGGAGCCGCGCTCGGGATCGTCGCGGTCATCAGCAAGAACGAGATCCTGCTGGTGGTGGTGGGCGGCGTCTTCGTGGTGGAGGCCGTGTCGGTGATCGTCCAGGTGGCCTCCTTCAGGCTGCGCGGCAAACGGGTCTTCCGCATGGCGCCCATACACCATCACTACGAGTTGAAGGGTTGGCCGGAGCCGCAGATCATCGTGCGGTTCTGGATCGTGTCGATCATCTGCGCGCTGGTCGCGCTGAGCACGTTGAAGCTGCGCTGAAGGGTCCTGGAGTGAGGTCGACGGCAACGGCGGAGGCGCGCAACACGGAGCCTGAAACGGGTGGGGAACCCGTGATGGAACTCGAAGGCAGAAAGATACTGGTGTTGGGTCTTGCCCGCACCGGACTGGCGGTGGCGCGGTTTCTGACCGGCCGCGGCGCGCGCGTGATAGGCGTTGACGCCCGCGGTGAAGACCAGATGCGGCAGGCCAGCGCGGAGCTGTCGCGGTTGTCCGCCATCTGCCATTTCGGGCCGGAGGAGACGGCTTGGCTCGACGGCGTGGACGCGGTGGTCCCCAGCCCGGGAGTGCCGCAGGACAACACGCTGCTGGTGGAAGCCGCCGGCCGGGGCATCGAGGTGCTGAGCGAGATCGAGCTGGCCGTCCGTTTCAGCGCCACGCCCATGGTGGCCGTGACCGGCACCAACGGGAAGACCACCACCACCCGGCTGGCGGCGGCGATGATCGAGGCGGCGGGCCTGCGAGTGTTCGCGGGCGGCAACATCGGCAGCCCGCTCATCGAGTACGCCGGAGGCGACTGGGACTGGGGGGTGGTGGAGGTGAGCAGCTTCCAGCTCGAATGGGTGCGGGATTTCCGGCCGCGGGTGGCGCTGTTCCTGAACCTCAGCGAGGACCACCTCGACCGCTACGACGGCCTGTCGAGCTACGGCGCGGCCAAGGCCCGGATCTTCGCCGCCCAGCATCCCGGCGACGTCGCCGTGCTGAACCGGGACGACCCCTGGGTGTGGGAATTGCGCCACGAGCTGGCCGCCCGGGTGGTCTCCTTCGGCTGGTCGGAGGTGGAGGAAGGGGCTTTCGCCACGGACGACGCCGTCGTCTGGCGCGGCGGCGGGGCCGAAGATCGGTTCCCGTTGCGGGACGTCAGGCTGCGCGGGGTCCACAACGTCGAGAACGTCATGGCCGCGGTGTGCGCGGCCAAGGCCGTGGGCGTCGAGGCAGGCCACGTCCGGACGGCCGCCAAGCGGTTCCCCGGCATCGAGCACCGGCTGGAGTTCGTGCGGGAGGTCGGCGGCACGCGCTACTTCAACGACTCCAAGGGCACCAACGTCGGCGCCGTCCGAAAGTCGCTGGCCAGCTTCGACGATCCCATCGTGCTGATCGCCGGCGGAGTCCACAAGGGCGGCAGCTACCGGGACCTGGAACCGCTGGTGCGGGAGCGGGTGCGGAAGTTGATCCTGTTGGGCGAGGCCGCCGGCCTCATGAAGAAGGCCCTGGGAACCTTGACCGACACCTCGGTGGTGAAGGACCTCCGGGAAGCGGTGGAGGAGGCGCGGGCCGCCGCGCGCGCCGGAGACGTGGTGCTGCTGTCGCCGGCGTGCTCGAGCTTCGACATGTTCGAGAACTACGCCGAGCGCGGCCGAGCGTTCAAGGAGATGGTGCAGGCGCTATGAGCGCGATTCGCAACGTGGACCGCTGGATGCTCGTGAGCCTGATGGCGCTGCTCGCCATCGGTGTCACCATGGTGCTGAACACCAGCTACCTCTTTTCCCACGAGCGTTTCGGCGACGGCACCTATCTATTCCGCAAGCAGTTGGCGGCGGCCGGCCTCGGCCTGCTGGGCCTCTACCTTGCCCTGCTGCTGCCGCCGTCGATCTGGCGCCGCCTGGCGCTCCCGTCGCTCGTCCTCGCCCTTGCCGCCCTGGTGCTGGTGCTGGTCCCGGAGGTCGGCGTGGTCCGCGGCGGCGCCCAGCGCTGGCTGGGCGTGCCTCCGTTCGTGTTCCAGCCTTCGGAGCCGGCCAAGGTGGGCTTCGTGCTGTACCTGGCCTGGGCCCTCTCCAGGAGGACCGACCGGTTGGACGGGTTCCTGTCCGGCGTTCTGCCCCCGTTGCTGGTGACCGGCGTGTTCGTGGGCCTCCTGATGGCCGAGCCCGATTTCGGCTCGGCGTTCATCCTGGCCGTCGTCGCCATGGCCATGCTGTTCGTGGCCGGCGGGCGGGTGAAACACCTGGCCGGGGTGGCCGCGGCGGCGCTTCCGGCCGCCGCCTTCCTGGTCATGTCCGCGGACTACCGGGTGAAGCGGCTGTTGGCCTTCATGGACCCCTGGAGCGACTCCGCGAACAGCGGTTTCCAGATCATCCAGTCCTACATCGCCTTCGGCTCCGGCCAGTTGTGGGGCCGGGGGCTGGGACAGAGCCGGCAGAAGCTCCTGTACCTGCCCGAAGCGCACACGGACTTCATCTACTCGGTCATCGGCGAGGAGTTGGGCCTGTGGGGCGCGCTGCTGGTGGTGGGACTCTTCGGCGTGCTGCTGTTCCGCGGCATGCGGCTGGCCCTGGAAAGGGAGGACCTTTTCACCCGGTTGATGGTGTTCGGCCTCACCCTCCTCCTGGGACTCCAGGCGCTGGTCCACATGAGCGTGGTCATGGGCCTGGTGCCCACCAAGGGGCTGGTGCTGCCGTTCGTGAGCTACGGCGGCTCGGCCCTGGTGGTCCACCTGACGGTCGCGGGGATGCTCCTCGGCGTCTCCCGGCGGAGGGCGGAGCCATGCGACTGATCGTGGCCGGCGGCGGCACCGGCGGACACCTCTTCCCCGGCCTCGCCGTGGCGCGGGAATTCCGCCGGCGCAACGAAGACGCCCGCATCCTCTTCGTGGGCAGCCGCTGGGGCATCGAGAGCCGGGTCATCCCGGAGACGGAGTTCCCCCTGGAGCTGCTGCCGATCCGCGGCCTCAAGGGACGCGGCCTCAAGGGGTTGCTGGAGGGCTTCTACGGAATACCCCTGAGCCTGTGGCGCTCGCGCGCGATCATCCGCCGGTTCGACCCCCAGTGCATCATCGGGCTCGGCGGCTACGCCTCGGGGCCGCTCTTGCTGGCCGGGGTGTCGCGGCGCATCCGCTGCGCCATCCTGGAGCAGAACTTGCGCCCGGGACTCACCAACCGCATCCTGGGGCGGCTGGTGGACCGGATCTTCACGAGCTTTCGCGAGAGCGTCGAATATTTTCCCGGCGCCAAGGTGGTGCTGACGGGCACGCCGGTCCGCTGGCGCAAGCTCCCCGAGGTGGAGCGGGAGGAAGGGTTCCACCTGCTCGTCTTCGGCGGCAGCGCCGGCGCCCACCGGATCAACGAGGCGGTGCTGGGCGCGTTGGCGCACCTGGGCGAGGCCGCGGCCCGGTTCCGGGTCACGCACCAGACCGGACGCGCGGACGAGGACCTGGTGAGAAAGGGCTACGAGTCGCTGCCGTGCGGCGCCGAGGTGCTGCCGTTCATCGACCGGATGGACGTCGCGTATGCCGCGGCCGACCTGGTGATCTGCCGCGCCGGCGCCTCGACCCTGTCCGAGCTTGCGGTCTTCGGCAAGCCCTCGGTGCTGATCCCGTACCCCTACGCGGCCCACGACCATCAACGGCTCAACGCGCTGGCTGTCGGGGAAGCCGGCGCCGCGGAAGTGATCGTGGAGCGGGAGCTGACCCCCGCGGGCCTGGCCGGCGCCATCCGCGCGCTCCACGCCGACCCGGCGCGGCGAGCCGCCATGGGCCGGGCCGCGGCGGCCCTCGGCCGGGGGGACGCGGCCGAACGGATCGTCGACGAGTGCCATGCCTTCGTCCCCGGGTGGTCGTGATGGGTCCGGGGACTTTCGAAAGACGCCACCGGGTGCATTTCGTCGGCATCGGCGGCGTCGGGATGAGCGGTATCGCGGAGGTGTTGTTGAACCTGGGCTATGAAATCAGCGGCTCCGACCTCCAGGAGAGCGACGCCACCCGGCGGCTGCGCTCGCTGGGCGCCGAGGTCCACATCGGCCACGACGCCGCGAACCTGGCCGAGGCCCTCTCGGTGGTGGTGATCTCCACCGCGGTGAAGTTCTCCAACCCGGAGGTGACCGCGGCGAAGGAGCGGCAGATTCCGGTGATCCCGCGGGCCGAGATGCTCGCCGAGCTGATGCGCATGAAGTACGGCGTCGCGGTGGCGGGAAGCCACGGGAAGACCACCACCACGTCGATGATCGGCCACGTGCTCACCGAGGCGGGGATGGACCCGACCCTGGTCATCGGCGGGCGGGTACGTTCCCTGGCCGGCAACGCCCAGATGGGCCGGGGCGACATCCTGGTGGCCGAGGCCGACGAGAGCGACGGCACCTTCCTGCTGCTGTCGCCGGCGGTGGCGGTGGTGACCAACATCGACCGCGAGCACATCGAGTACTACGGCGGCACCGAAGAACTGGCGGACGCGTTCCTGGAGTTCATCAACAAGGTGCCCTTCTACGGGGTCGCCGCGCTTTGCCTCGACCACCCGGCGGTGCGCGGCCTGCTGCCCCGGGTGAAGAAGCGGATGGTCACCTACGGCCTTTCGGGGGACGCGGACTTCAGCGCCGAAGGCGTCCGCACCCGGCGGATGGAGTCCACCTTCTCGGTCCTGCACCACCGCCGGGCGCTGGGAGAGGTGACCTTGCCCATGCCGGGACGGCACAGCGTCGCCAACGCGCTGGCGGCCATTGCCGTCGCCGCGGAGCTGGGCGTCGACTTCGCCGCCGCGGCCGCGGCCCTGGAGGTCTTCGCCGGCATCCATCGCCGGTCGGAGATCAAGGGAGAGGCTGCCGGGGTCCTGGTGATGGACGACTACGGACACCATCCCACGGAGATCGAGACCACGCTGCAGGCCCTCACCGAGGGCTGGGGGCGGCCCCTGACGGTGGTGTTCCAGCCCCACCGTTACAGCCGCACGAAGGACCTCTTCGAGGACTTCGTCTCCGCGTTCGACCGCGCCCACCGGCTGATCCTCACGGACATCTACGCCGCCGGGGAGGACCCGGTGCCGGGGACCAGCGGCGAGGAGCTGTACCGCGCCATCCGGCGCCGGGGCCACATGGACGTGGAGTTCGTGGCCGCGAAGGAGGACGTGGCCGGCGGGCTGCTGCCGCGGCTTGCGGACGGGGACATGGTCCTCACCCTCGGGGCCGGGGACGTCTACAAGGTAGGGGAGACGCTGCTTGAGTCGTTGCGGGAACAGAGGCCATGACGGCCGACCGGTTGAGCGGGGAGTTGAGCCGCATCGCCGGCGCCTCGGTCAAGGTGCGCGAGCCGTTGGCCCGCTACACCTCCTTCAAGGTCGGCGGCCCCGCGGACTATTTCGTCGAGGCGCACACGAGCCGGGGCCTGGCCGCCTGCCTGCGGGTCCTGGAGGGCCGCGGCGTGCCGGTATTGCTGCTGGGCAACGGCAGCAACCTGCTGGTCAGCGACCGGGGCGTGCGCGGCGCGGTGCTGCGGCTGCGGGGAGAGTTCCGCAGGGTGCGCTGGCATGCGCACGCGGCCGGGGCCGACGTGGGCGCCGCCCTGGCGGTGAGCCGGCTGGTGCGGGAGGCGGTGCGCCGCGGGCTGGGCGGGCTGGAGTTCGCCGAGGGCATTCCCGGCAGCGTGGGCGGCTCGCTGGTGATGAACGCCGGCGCCTATGGATCGGAAATGGAGCGGGTCGTGAGCAGGGTTGATGCCATGACCGCAGCCGGTGAGCCGCTGGCCTTGGGACGCGACGAGCTGCGGTTCTCCTATCGCCAGGCGCGGCTGCCCGAGGGGGCCATCGTCACCCGCGTCGGCATGGCGCTGACGCCGGAGACGCCGGAGGCGGTGGATGGACGCATGCGGGCCATCATGGCCCGGCGCAGGGAGAGCCAGCCGTCCGGGCACCCGAACTTCGGATCGGTCTTCCGCAATCCGCCGGGAGACTACGCCGGAAGGCTGATCGAGGCGTCGGGGCTCAAGGGGCTGCGCGTGGGCGCGGCCGAGGTGTCCCCGCGGCACGCCAACTTCATCGTCAACCTCGGCGGCGCCAGCGCCCGGGACGTCCGCCGGCTGATCGAGCAGGTGGGCCGCGAGGTGGAGCGCCGGTTCTCCGTGACCTTGCAGACCGAGGTCCGTTTCGCCGGGGAGTGGCCGCAATGAGCATGGGGCAGGGAACGCATCGCAGCCGGCGCGTAGGCGTCCTGTACGGCGGCCCTTCGGCGGAGCGTGAGGTGTCGCTGGTATCGGGCCGGGAGGTGGCCGGCGCCTTGCGCGGGCGCGGCTACCGGGGGGTGTCTCTCATCGACGCGGGATCGGACCTGCCGGCGCAGCTCCGCAGGCGGCGGATCGACGTGGTCTTCAACGCGCTTCACGGCAAGATCGGCGAGGATGGCTGCGTGCAGGGGCTGCTGGAGGTCATGGGGATTCCCTACACCGGCTCGGGGGCCACCGCCTCCGCGGTGTGCATGGACAAGGTGCTGGCCAAGCAGGTGCTGGTGCGCAACCGCATTCCCACGCCGCCCTACGAAGTGGTGGCCGGGGACCGCTGGAAGGAGTCGGCGCTGCCGCTGCCGGTGGTGGTCAAGCCGCGGGCCGAGGGCTCCAGCATCGGCGTCACCATCGTGCGCCGCCGCCGCGACATGGCGCGGGCCGTGTCGGAGGCGTGCAGATTCGACCGGGACGCGCTGGTGGAGCGCTACGTGGCGGGCAAGGAAATCACCGTGGGGATCCTCAACGGCGAGCCGCTGGGGGTCACCGAGATAAGGCCGAAGAAGGGCTTCTACGACTTCAAGACCAAGTACACCTCGGGCATGGCCTCCCACGTCTTTCCGGCGCCGCTGCCGGGTCCGCTCTACCGCAAGGCCATGCGGCTGGCCGCCAGGGCCTGCGCCGTGCTGGGGTGTGAAGGCGCCCCCCGGGTGGACTTCCGGGTCTCGCCCGAACGGCGGCTGTACGCCCTGGAGGTCAACACGCTGCCGGGGATGACCCCCCTGAGCCTCTTGCCGGAGATGGCTGCGGGAGCGGGCATCGGCTTCGGGGAGCTGGTCGAGCGGATCCTCGACCTCGCCGCCTTGAAGAACCGGGCCGCGGGCTCGAAAGGCGGGCCGCCGCGGGAGGTGGCCCATGGATGAGCGCTTGATCCGGTGGGTCAAGGCCGGCGGCCGTCGCGCGAGACCGTTGGCGGCGCTGTGCGCGCTGGTGCTGCTCGGGTGGCTGTGCCTCGGATACGCCGCGGAGATCTACCGCCACGCGCGGTGGTCGCTGGAAAACGCCGCCGGCGGCGTGAAGACCGCGGCCCGGAAGGCTTCGGGCTTCTTTCTGGCGCACCCCTATTTCGCCATCCGGGAGGTCAAGGTGCTGGGGGCGGAGAAGGTCAAGGGCGCGGACATCGTGGTGATGTCGGGGCTGGGGGCGCACACCCGGATCTGGAGCATCGACCCCACCGAGTTGGAGGAGCGGGTGCGGCGGCATCCTTGGGTCAAGACGGTGCTGATACGGCGGGAACTGCCGGCGCGCCTGGTGATCACCATCGAGGAATGGAGCCCTGCGGCCATCGTCGCCCTGGACAAGCTGTACTACGTGTCCGACGGCGGCGTGATCTTCAAGGCCCTCGACGAAGAGGAGTCCGTGGACTTTCCCTTCATCACCGGCCTGCGGGCCGCGCAGCTTCCGCCGCGGGAGCCGGCCACGCGGAAGAAGCTGTCGCAGGCCGTGGCCCTGGGACGGACGGTGGAGCGGACCGCTCTTGGCGTGTCCGAGATCCGTTTCCAGCCCGGCGGCGGCGTCGTCCTCTATCCGGTTTCCTACCCGGTGCCGTTCCACATGGGCTGGGGCGACTGGGACGGGAAGCTGAGCCGGTTGCAGTGGTTCCTGAAGGAGTTCCAGGGACGGGAGGTCCGTTTCCGGGCGGTTGACCTGAGCTTCAGCGGGCGGGTGGTGGCGCGCCGGAGGGGAAGGGCCTGATCCGATGTACGGGAGCAACGAAAGAGGCGGGAAGATACATGGCTAAGAAGACCAACGTCGTTGTCGGGCTCGATATCGGGACCCACAAGATCTGCGCGGTGGTGGGAGAGCAGACCGAGCAGGGGCCGGAGGTGGTGGGGGTCGGGATACACCCGTCGCGCGGCTTGCGGAAGGGCGTGGTGATCAACGTCGAGGCCACCATGGAAGGCATCAAGAAGGCGGTGGAGGAGGCCGAGATCATGGCCGGCTGCGAGATCAACACCGTCTTCGCCGGCATCGCCGGCGGCCACGTCCGCGGGTTCAACAGCCACGGCGTCGTGGCGGTCAAGAACCGGGAAGTGACCGACGCCGACGTGGACCGGGTCATCGACGCCGCCAAGGCGGTGGCCATCCCCATGGACCGGGAGGTGCTCCACGTGTTGCCGCAGGAATTCGCCCTCGACGGCCAGGGCGGCATCCAGGAGCCCCGGGGCATGGCCGGGGTGCGGCTCGAGGCCAGCGTGCACATCGTCACCGGCGCCGTGGCCGCGGCACAGAACGTCATCAAGTGCTGCAATCGGTCCGGGCTCAACGTGGCGGACTTCGTGCTCGAGCCGCTGGCGTCCGCGGACGCCACCCTGACCCAGGAAGAGAAGGAGGTGGGGGTGGCGCTGGTGGACATGGGCGGCGGCACCACCGACATCGCGCTGTTCCACGGCGGCTCGGTCAAGCACACCGCGGTGCTGAGCGTGGGAGGGAACCACCTCACCGGCGACATCGCCGCCGGCCTGCATGCGCCGATGGCGGCCGCGGAGCAGTTGAAGCAGCGCTACGGGTGCGTGGAGACCGACGTGGCCAACCGCAACGAGACGCTGGAAGTGCCCAGCGTGGGGGGGCGGAGCCCGCGCTCGGTGTCGCGTCAGATCCTGTGCGAGATCATCGAGCCGCGCCTGGAGGAGATCTTCCACCTGGTGCAGCGGGAGATCGCCAAGTCCGGTTGCGAGGACTTCCTGGTGTCGGGCGTCGTGATGACCGGCGGCTCCACGCTCCTGCCCGGGATCATCGAGATGGCGGAGCGGATCTTCAACGTGCCGGTGCGCCAGGGCCTGCCCGCCAACATCACGGGATTGGTGGACGTGGTGTCCAGTCCGGTCTACGCCACCGGCACCGGGCTGCTCCTGTACGGCCTCGGACAGCAGGACAGGAACCTGTTCCGGATCCGCGACAACGACCACCTGTTCTACAAGGTCCGGGGCCGCATGACGGAGTGGTTCAAGGAATTCTTCTAGGGAAAAAGGCGGGAACGGACTGGGTCCGCTCCCGATGAAACGACAGGGGCGAGACGGCAACGACGGCTTGCCAGGGGACAAAAGGAGGAAGTGCAATGTTCGAGATGGTGGAACCGATTGATTCCGGTGCGCGGATCAAGGCCATCGGCATCGGCGGCGGCGGCGGCAATGCGATCAACACCATGATCGAGGAAGGGCTCAAGGGTGTGGATTTCATCGTGGCCAACACGGACAGCCAGGCGCTGGACGCCAGCAGGGCGGAGATCAAGATACAGATCGGCGACTCCCTGACCAAGGGACTCGGCGCCGGCGCCAACCCCGACGTGGGCCGGCGCGCGGCGATGGAGGACAAGGAGCGCATCCGCGAATACCTTTCGGGCGCGGACATGATCTTCATCACCGCCGGCATGGGCGGAGGCACGGGCACCGGCGGCGCGCCGGTCATCGCCAGCGTGGCGCGGGAAGTGGGCGCGCTCACCGTCGGCGTGGTGACCAAACCCTTCATCTTCGAAGGGAAGCGGCGCATGCAACAGGCGGAGGAAGGGATCCGGGAACTCAAGGAGAAGGTGGATACCCTCGTGGTCATCCCGAACCAGCGGCTCCTCAGCATCGCCGGCAAGTCCACGACCCTGCTGGAGACCTTCAAGGTGGCCGACAGCGTGGTGAAGCAGGCGGTCCGGGGCATCGCCGACCTCATCGTGACGCCCGGGCTGATCAACCTCGACTTTGCGGACGTCCGCACGGTGATGAAGGAAATGGGATTCGCCCTCATGGGAGCGGCCGTCGCTTCGGGCGAGAACCGCGCGCTGGAGGCGGCCCAGCAGGCCATCTCCAGTCCGTTGCTGGAGGACGTTTCCATCAACGGCGCCCGCGGCGTCCTGATCAACGTGACCGGCGGCCCGGACATGAGCCTGTTCGAGGTCAACGAGGCCGCCACCCTGATCCAGGGTGAAGCCCACGACGACGCGACCATCATCTTCGGCGCCGTCATCGACGAAACGCTCGGGGAGGAGCTTCGGATCACGGTCATCGCCACCGGGTTCGGCGACGGCGGGGTCCGGGAGCCGGTCCCCGCGCCCGCGGAACAGCGGCAGGCGCCGGCGCAGAAGCAGGGATCGCTGGGGCTGGGTACCAAGGATACCAGGGGCAAGAAGGTCGTCCACCTGGGCACTCTGGAGGACGACGGGTTCGGCGAGCCCAGTTGGGCGGCGGGGGACCAGGGCCAGGATTCGAGCGCGGCACAGGTCACCTACGAGCTGAAGGAAGACGAGGTGGCCGACGACGAATTCGACATCCCGACGTTCCTGCGCAAACGGATGGACTAGGAGCATCCAGCCCCACTTCCTCCGGGAGAGGGTGGCCGAGGGCCGGGTGAGGGCGCCCGCATCGACTGGTGCGGCAGCGTCCTTGAGCGCCCCTTGACCGCCGTCCTCTGCGTACTATATTCGAGTTGTTTCTTCGAGTTTTTCGAGAGACCGGACATGAACGTACGGACGATTCAATGGCGGCCCGGCGAGGTGAGCCTCATCGACCAGCGGCGGCTCCCCCGCAAGGAGGAGTACCGGGTCTGCCGCACCTACCGGCAGGTTGCCCAGGCGATCCGCACCATGGTCGTTCGCGGCGCTCCTGCCATCGGCGTCGCCGCGGCCATGGGCGTCGCCCTGGGGGCGTACCGCATCAGGCATCCCAAGTCCGTCGAGTCGATCATGGAACGGGTTTTCCGCACCCTGGAAGACACCCGGCCCACCGCGGTGAACCTTCATTGGGCGCTGGCGCGCATGCGGCGGGTCTACGAGGAGAACAGGAACGGCGATCTGGAGTCGCTGAAGCGGCGGCTGGAGGAAGAGGCCCTGGATATCTACGAGGACGACATCGCCGCCAACCGCAGGCTCGGCGGCTTCGGCGCCGCTCTGCTGAAGGACTCCCGGCGCATTCTGACCCACTGCAACGCCGGCGCCCTGGCCACCGCCGGCTACGGCACCGCCCTGGGGGTGCTGCGGGCGATGAAGGAATCCGGCGCGGCCATCGACGAAGTGTTCGTGGACGAGACCCGCCCTTTCCTGCAGGGCGCCCGGCTGACGGCCTGGGAGTTGCGCAAGGAGGACATCCCGGTAACCCTCATCACCGACAACATGATGGGTTACGTGATGAAGCAGAACCGCGTCGACGCCGTGGTGGTGGGAGCGGACCGTGTGGCCGCCAACGGTGACGTGGCCAACAAGATCGGCACCTACACGGTGGCGGTGCTGGCCCGAAGGCACCGCGTCCCCTTCTACGTGGCGTGCCCCACCTCCACCGTGGACCTGGGCTGTCCGTCCGGGGCCGACATACCCATCGAGCAGCGCAGCGACGATGAGGTCACTCACATCGGCGGGAGCCGCATCGCCCCGGACGGGGTGAATATCCTGAACCCGGCCTTCGACGTAACCGATCATTCGCTGGTCTCGGCCATCATCACGGAGAAGGCGGTGGTCACCGCGCCCTACCGGAAGAGTCTGCGGGAGGTCTGCGCGCGCTAGGCGCGCCGGGCGGCACGGTGTTTTCGGGACCCGCACGATGTCCGTGATCGAGCGACAGAACGAGTTGGAAGCCTTCTTCCACGACTCCGGCAAGCCCCGAGAGCAGTGGCGCGTGGGCACCGAGTACGAGAAGGTGGGCATCGAGCGGGACACGGCCAGGGCGCTTTCCTATTCCGGGCCGCGCGGCGTGCGGATCATCCTCGAAGGCCTGGTGAGCGACTACGGCTGGGAGCCGCAGGAGGAAGAAGGCTTCATCATCGGGCTGAAGCGCGGCAACCACGCCGTCACCCTGGAGCCCGGGGGGCAGATCGAGTTGAGCGGGGAACCCTGCGACGACATTCACTGCAGCAACGCCGAGTTCTCCCAGCACATCCGCGAATTGATCGACGTGGCCGGCCGGTTCGACGTGGTATTCCTGGGTCTGGGGATCCAGCCCTTCAGCCGCGTCGACGAGATCGAGTGGCTGCCCAAGCGGCGCTATCGCATCATGGGGCCGTACATGGCCAGGGTGGGCGCCCTGGGCCACCGCATGATGAAGCAGACCGCCACCGTCCAGGCCAACATCGACTACGGCGACGAGCAGGACGGCATGGCCAAGCTGCGGACCGCCATGGGTCTGGCGCCGGTCATCGGCGCAGCGTTCGCCAACTCGCCGATCTCGGACGGCAAGCCCAACGGCTTCAAGAGCTACCGGGGCCACATCTGGACCCGCACGGACCCGGACCGGTGCGGGCTCCTGGAGTTCTGCTTCTCCCCCGACGCGACCTTCCACCACTACGTGGAGTACGCCCTCGACGTGCCCATGTACCTGATCTCGCGGGACGGGCAGTACCTGGACATGACCGGGATTCCGTTCCGCCACTTCCTGGAGCAGGGGCACCAGGGCCACCACGCCACCATGGCGGACTGGCAGCTTCATCTGACCACGCTGTTCCCGGAGGTGCGGCTGAAGCACTACATGGAGTTCCGCTCCGCCGACAGCCAGGCGCCGGAGCTGATGCCGGCGCTGCCGGCGCTCATCAAGGGCATCTTCTACGACGGCGACTGCCTCGGAGCCGCGTGGGACTTGGTCAAGGGGTGGTCTTTCGACGAGCGGATGACCGCGTATCACGACTCTCACCGGGACGGCGTGGCGGCCCGGTTCCGCCGCTACTCCCTCGGCGACCTGGCGAAGGAGATGGTCGACATCGCCTGGGAAGGGCTGGTGCGCCAGCGCGCCCTGAACAAGCGCGGCGAGGACGAGACCATCCACCTGAAGGCGTTGCGCGACCTCGTGCAGCAAGGGCTGTGCCCCGCCGACGTAATCCTCTCCAAGTGGCGCGGCGAGTTCCGCCAGGACCTCCGAAGGCTCATCGAGGACAGCTCCTACAAGCTGCCGTGAACCGGTCGCGCCGCCCCTCGCGACTTCGGTCCCGAACGAGACGAATCGACGCTGGACTTTCCGCGCGCTTCGCGCTAGTATCCCTCCATCTTTCCGGAAAGCTCCGGAGCGGCCAGGCTGAGCCGGCCGACTCCACGAAGGGAGAGCCGGGAGGACGGGAACTGCCGCTTGGATCCGGGGGAGCCGGACCGAGACGGATGAGACATTCTGGCGCCTATCGTCTCCAACGGTAGCGGGATGGCCTTCCGGATCGGTCCGGGAGGCTTTTTTGTTGAGGGTCGTCTTGAGGAGGATTGCCGATGGGACGGAAAATGACCGTGCCGGAAATACGGAACATGAAGGAACGAGGCGAGAAGATCGTCTGCCTCACGGCCTATGACTACTGTTTCGCCCGCATCCTGGACGAGTCCGGCGTCCAACTCCTCCTGGTCGGCGACTCCCTGGGCTCGGTGGTGCAGGGACACGACAGCACGCTGCCGGTAACGGTCGAAGACATCATCTACCACACCCGGGCGGTGATCCGGGGACGGCGGCGCGCCCTGGTGGTGGCGGACATGCCGTTCATGACGTTCCAACTCGGCGTGGACGACGCCAAGCGCAACGCCGGCAGGCTGGTCCAGGAAGGGGGCGCGGAGTCCGTCAAGCTGGAAGGAGGCGTCACCCAGGCCGCCACCATCGAGGCGCTGGTGAAGATGGGCGTGCCGGTCATGGGCCACGTGGGCCTCACCCCCCAGTCGGTGCACCAGTTCGGCGGCTACCGGATCCAGGGCCGCGGCGAGGCCGATGCCCGGGCCATCCTCGACGACGCCATGGCGGTGGAGCAGGCCGGGGCGTTCTCGGTGGTGCTGGAAGGCATTCCGGTACAGCTTGCCAGGGAGATCACCCAGCGCCTGTCCATTCCCACCATCGGCATCGGCGCCGGCGTGCACTGCGACGGGCAGATCCTCGTGGTCCACGACATGCTGGGCCTGTTCGACGACTTCACGCCCAAGTTCGTCAAACGCTACGCCAACCTCAAGGACACCATCGGCGGCGCGGTGCAGAGCTACATGGAAGAGGTGCGGACGGAGGCCTTCCCGGCGGAGGAGCACGCCTTCCAGTGAGCCCGGGCCAGGGCGCCATTCCAAACCTCGCTCCATGGACACACTCCCCATCATCCGCGCCGTCCCCGAAATGCAGGCATGGAGCGGCAACGCCCGGCGCGAGGGGAAGCGCGTCGTCCTGGTACCCACCATGGGCTTCCTGCACGAAGGCCACCTGAGCCTCGTGCGCCAGGGCAGGCGCCACGGCGACTCCTTGGTGGTGTCCATCTTCGCCAACCCGACGCAGTTCGCTCCCTCCGAGGACTTCGACAGCTACCCGCGGGACCTGGAGCGTGACGTGTGTCTGCTGACCGAGGAAGGAGTGGACCTGCTGTTCAATCCCGCGGCCGAGGACGTGTACCCGCGCGGGTATCAGACCTACGTGGACGTGGAGGAGGTCAGCCGCCCGCTCTGCGGCGCCCACCGGCCGGGCCATTTCCGCGGCGTGGCCACGGTGGTGCTTAAGCTCTTCAACATCGTGCGGCCCCACGCGGCCGTGTTCGGGCTGAAGGACTATCAGCAGCTCCGGGTGATCCGGCGGATGACCGAGGACCTGAACGTGGACGTGGACATCGTCGAGTGCTCCACCGTGCGTGAGCCCGACGGCGTCGCCATGAGTTCCCGCAACCGCTACCTGGGGCCGGCCGAACGCGAGGCCGCGCAGTGCCTTCAAAGCGCCCTGGCGAAGGCGGAGGCGCTGGTGCGCGGCGGCGAGACCGCGGCCCGGCGGATCCGGGAGGCCGTGGTGGAGGAGATATCCCGCCAATCCCTGGTCCGGCTGGAGTACGCCGACCTCTGCGACCCCGGGGAACTGCATCCGGTGGAAGAGGTGAACGGCCCCACGCTGCTGGCGCTGTGCGCCTGGGTGGGCGAGGCCCGCCTCATCGACAACAGGATACTGGGAGGGCGCGAGCCGTAAGCGAGCCTCCGCCCGCCGCCGGGTCCGGCGGCCGCGGAACCGCCAGAACGAAGAAAGAAGACCCATCCCATGGCCTCTGCCAAGGAAACCTCCGTCAAGACCGTCACCGTCAACCGGCGGGCGCGCCGGGAGTACTTCATCGACGAGTCCTTCGAGGCCGGCATGGTGCTCCTGGGCAGCGAGGTCAAGTCGCTGCGGGACGGACGCGCGAACCTGGCCGACAGCTACGCCCGCGTCGACAAGGGCGAGGTGGTGCTGGTCAACTCTCACATCAGCCCGTATCCCGCGGCCAACATGTTCAACCACGAGCCCACCCGGCCGCGGAAGCTGCTCATGCACAAGCGAGAGATCATGCGGCTCACGGGAAAGGTCAAGGAGCGCGGCTTGACCCTGATTCCCCTGAAGCTATACTTCAAGGATGGGCGCGCCAAGGTGGAGCTGGGCCTGGCCCGAGGCAAGAAGCTCTACGACAAGCGCGCCACGGTCAAGGAAAAGATGGTCCGGCGGGAGATGGAACGCTCCATGAAGAGCCGCAGAAGTTGACCGCCGGGCCGGGCCTATCATTGGGGGCGATATGGGTTCGACGGGGGTGGGAAGTCAAAGTGGCATGCCGGGGTCCTGCGGCCCCGTTAAAAACGCAGGACTGCAAGTAACTGCAGACGAACAAGAGTACGCTCTGGCTGCTTAGACAGCCAGCGTCTTGCCGGCCTTCTCCCGCGGGGCCGGACAAGGCGTCATTCAGCGGGATGGACCGATTCTCCTGCCGGAGGGGTTGAGGTCGAGATTCAAACCGGCTGGCCGCTCACGCCCCTGTCGTCGGGAGCTTGAGCGGCGAGACTCAAACGGCGACTAAGCATGTAGTCACTTCTGGCGGAAAGCCTTCGGACGGGGGTTCGATTCCCCCCGCCTCCACCAATCGGTTACGGACTATGACGCTGGGGCCGACAATCCGTTTGGAAACCCTGCGCCGCCTGCGCCCAAAGGTAGTAGGACGATTCTCAAGTTATGGCAGTGGGCAAGAAACTGCTGGAAAACGCGGAGAATTCTCCATCGAATTGCCCTTTCAACGACTTGCTGAAACTCGTGGAGCAACTTGGCTGGAAGCTTCGGAACCGCAAAGGCAGCCACCATATTTTCACCCATCCGCTGGCGACAGGGGCGAAGGACGTTTACCCGCACCCGCTCAATCTGCAACGCTTGAAGACCGGAAAGGCGAAGCCGGAGCAAGTCAAAGAGGTGTTGAAACGGGCGAGGTACATGGGTTTAATTTAGATTGGGGAGGCATGGCCATGGATGTTCACGATTTGCCGCCTTACACGTATCGGTGGAAAAAGTGCGACGAGTCGGAGGGCTTTGAGGCAGGATGTGTCGAAGTGCCCGATTTGTCAGCCTACGGCGATACGCCAGAAGAAGCGCTCCACGAGATACGAATCGCCGTATGCGCTTGGCTTGAAGTCTTGAAAGAAGACGGTCTGCCGTTTCCCGCTTCGCAGAACCAACAGCAGCCGATTTCAGAAAGTGGCCAGTCAATGGCGACGCATAGTGTGCCACGGACAGCGCGCACCCAGTAAACCCACGTAGTCACTTCTGGCGGAAAGCCTTCGGACGGGGGTTCGATTCCCCTCGCCTCCACCATTGATGGTGCCTTAAACTCTCTCCAAGCTATCGCCTAGAAAGGTCTGGCGACGGGCGTCACCAACCTTGGTCGTTGGGGGAATGGTGATTTAGAGGTGAGCCTAAGCAAGCCGGAAGAGATGCCCCCTATGTGATGGGTCTGGTCCGGCAGGCGTTCGGAAAGCAAATGGGGAACGCAGAGGCGGAAGCGTGAGAGAGGGCAGAAGATGAAACAAGAGAAAATCACCCTCACCCAGCTCGAATCCTTCCTCCTGAAGGCCGCCGACATCCTGCGTGGCAAGATGGACGCCTCGGAATTCAAGGAGTTCATCTTCGGCATGCTGTTCCTGAAGCGGCTTTCCGACGAGTTCGACCGCAAACGCGAGCAGCTCCGCACGAAAACCTTCGCACACCTCAAAGACCAGCCGCAACTTGTCGCCGAGTTGCTCGAAGACAAGACGTCCTACGGCGAGACTTTCTTTGTCCCCGTCAGAGCCCGCTGGCACGAGCCCTGGAAGGACGACAACGGCGCTCTCGTGCCGGCCGTGAAGGACTTAAAGCACGACATCGGCAACATGCTCAACAAGGCCATCGCTGCGATTGAAGACGAGAACGATGCGCTCGCCGGGGTGTTGAAGAACAACATCGACTTCAATGCGGTGAAGGGCAAGACCAAGATCCCGGACCAGAACTGGAAAGACCTGCTCGACCACTTCAGCCAGCCCAGGTTCGTCCTCGTCAACGATAACTTCGAGTTTCCCGACCTGCTCGGTGCCGCCTACGAGTACCTCATCAAGTTCTTCGCTGACAGTGCTGGTAAGAAGGGCGGTGAGTTCTATACTCCTGGCGAGGTCGTCCGCCTGCTCGTCCAACTCACTCAGCCGGAGGCCGGCAATACCATCTACGACCCCACGGTCGGCTCCGGCGGCTTCCTCATTCAGTCCCACCAGTACGTGGAAGAACAGGGCCAGAACGCTGACGACCTCGCCCTCTACGGCCAGGACTCCAACGGCACGGTCTGGTCGATCTGCATCATGAACATGATCCTCCACAACATCACCCGATCCACGATCGAGAACGACGACACGCTGGAGAACCCGCTCATCCTCGACAACGGGCAGATCCGCAAGTTCGACCGTGTGCTCGCCAACCCGCCGTTCTCGCAGAACTACAGCCGCGCCGACATGAAGTTCACCAGCCGCTTCCGCGAGTGGTGCCCGGAGTCCGGCAAGAAGGCGGACCTCATGTTCGTCCAGCACATGCTCGCCAGCCTCAAGTCCAACGGCCGGATGGCGACGATCATGCCGCACGGGGTCCTGTTCCGTGGCGGTAAGGAAAAGCTCATCCGCGAGCTTTTCATCAATGACGATTGCATCGAGGCCATTGTCAGCCTGCCGCCCGGCCTCTTCTACGGCACGGGCATTCCCGCCTGCGTGCTGGTCTGCAACAAGAGCAAGCCCGACGCGCTCAAGGACAAGGTCCTCTTCATCAACGCCGATCGCGAATACGCAGAGGGCAAGAACCAGAACCGGCTTCGCCCCGAGGACATCGAAAAGATAGATTTCGTCTTCACCCACAAGCGCGAACTGTCCAAGTACTCGCGCCTCGTGCCCAAGTCCGAGATCGTGGACACCCACGACTACAACCTCAACATCCGTCGCTACGTGGACAACACGCCCGACCCCGAGCCGGAGGATGTCCAGGCGCACCTCATCGGCGGAATCCCCGAGGCGGAGGTCGCTACGCTCACGGACGACTTCGCCAAGTTCGGCGTAAACCTGGATTCACTCTTCGAGCCTGAGCGTCCCGCCTACCTCGCCTTTCGCGAGTCCGTCGACGCTGGGCCCGCCATCAGGGCCACGCTCGAGGCGGCCCCGGCACTGCTGGGCACTCTCACCCGGCACCACGGTGCCCTCGAATCCTGGTGGACGGTTGCCAGAGACGACTTCGCCCAGCTCCAGCATGCGGGCAACGGCGGCAAGAAAATGCCCGAAGTCCGCCACGAGCTGCTCACCACCCTCAAGGCCAAGCTCGTGCCGCTGGGCGTGCTCGACGAGTTCAAGAGTGCCGGCGTCTTCGTCAACTGGTGGAAGCAAATCCGCTACGACCTCAAGACTATCGTCTCCACGGGCTGGCACCATACCCTCATCCCCGATGAGTACCTCATCGCCGAATATTTCCAGGCCGAGGCCGACGCCATTGAGGCGCTGGAGGCGACCATCGCCGAAGCCCAAGGCGAGCTGTCCGAGGCCGTCGAGACGGCCCAGGAGGTCAGCGGCTACGAGCTCGACGAGGACGAGAAGGTCACCGCAGCCGCAATCAAGAAGACTCTCAAGGCGCTCATCGACGACCTGAAAAGCACCAGCGGCGCCTCCGCAAGAAAGGAGCTCAAGAACCTTACGGACCAGGACAAGGCCATCAAGGCGATCGAGAAGCGCATCAAGGACGTTAGGGGGACACTCAAGGAAAAGGCCGCAGTGCTTGAGTTCAAGCTCGAACTCAAGCGCCTCGGGGCAGACGACTTCAAGGCCGAGACACAGACGCTGATCGCGCAGGCCGATGCCCGTCTCGCCGGGCTGGACCCCCAGAAGAAGGCCGACAAGAAGACCATCACCGCGCTGGGCAAGGACAAGGAGGCACTGAACGCCCGCATGGCCCAGGCTGATACGGTCCTCAAGGCGATTGGCGGCCAGATCAGTGAGACCGACGCCCGCCGCCTGATCCTGAAGAAGATCTATGACATCGCCCGCACGGAGCTGGACCGCTACCTCAATGCGGAGAAGCGGGTGCTCGTGCGAGCCGTCGAGAGCCTATGGGAGAAGTACGCCATCTCCGCGGACAAATTGGAAAGTGATCGAGCGACCACGCTGGCCACGATGGGCGGTTCCCTGACGGGATTGGGGTACCTGGTATGACGCTTCCGGATGGCTGGCACATCAAACCGCTCGCGGAGGTCGCCCAAGTCGTCATGGGCCAGTCACCTGATTCCAAGTACTACTCTGAGGAGGAAGTCGGACTTCCATTCCTACAAGGGTGCGCGGAGTTTCAGGGCCGGCATCCCATGCATACCATCTATTGCAGCCACAGCAAAAAGATTGGGTGTGCTGGATCGATCCTACTCAGCGTTCGCGCGCCCGTCGGACGTCTGAATGTCGCCAACCGTGATTATGTGATTGGTCGCGGCTTGGCCGCGTTGAAAGGAACGCGAGTAACTCAGGACTTTCTTGAGCACTTTCTGGTCTTCCAGGAGCCAAGATTCAGGCTCGCTTCACAGGGTTCCACGTTTGAGGCGATCAACTCTTCGGAATTGAAACAGTGGCCGGTCCTGCACCCGAAGGAAAAGGCCGAGCAAGCCAAAATCTCTGAGGTGCTTTCGACGATGGATCGGGCAATCGAGGAGACCGAGGCGCTCATCGTCAAGCAGCAGCGCATCAAGACCGGCCTGGTACAGGATCTGCTCACCCGCGGCATCGACGAGCACGGCAACCTCCGCTCCGAACAGACCCACAAGTTCAAAGACTCCCCGCTCGGACGGATCCCGATGGAGTGGGAAAGTGCATCCTTGGCGGTGTTTGTTCCTTCGGCGGAGTATGGGATTTCAACATCGCTCGGAGAATCGGGTTATCCCGTGTTGCGCATGAACAATCTGCTCGATGGTGAAGCCGAACTATCTGACCTCAAGTTCACTGATGGCCCGGTGCCCAAGCATTTATGGCTGAGAGATGGGGATGTGCTCTTCAATCGAACCAATAGCTGGGAGCATGTCGGTCGAACCGGTATCTGGAGAGGGCAGATCGAGAGCACAACCTTCGCGTCGTACCTCGTGCGGCTGAACCCGCACCCGGACAAACTGTTGCCCGAGATGCTTAATTTCTGGCTGAACTGGGAACGAATTCAGATCGCTATGCGCCGACAGGCCACGCCCGCAGTTCAGCAAGTGAACATCAATCCAACGAATCTTCGTTCGATCCCTGCCGCGTTCCCGAGGAACTTGGATGAACAGACGGCGATTGCGGTTCGCATCTCGGCTGTGAGGGAGATCCTCAATGCCTACCGGGAACACCTCTACAAACTCAGGTCAATAAAGGTCGGCCTTATGCAGGACCTCTTGACGGGAGACCGCCGCGTGACGGCGCTGCTGGAACAAGGCGAGGGGGGAACGGCATGAGTTTCCGCGTCAGGAACCGAGAATGAAGCAGATCCTCAACCCATCCCTGGAGGACCTCCGGCTCGAATGCGTACTTATGCAGGCGTGGAAGAAGACTTCCTCCTATCTGCGGACGCACAGTTGGTATGCCGATACGCTCGGCATCGACTTTCAAACCTTGCGCATCCCGGCCTTTCTCGCGGAGATCCGGGCAGCAATCGATACATATTCCGACTGGACGCCCGAGCCCCTTGATCTGGTTCCGGCTCCGAAGACGCAGCGATGGTGCTTCGATGACAGTGGCAATTGGATTCCGCGGGCCAATCAGAATTACCAGAAGGAGCTCCGTCCGCTTGCTCATGTAGCGCTGCGGGACCAAGTCGTGGCGACGGCCATCATGCTCTGCTTAGCCGACCGCATCGAAACTCGGATGAATGACCCTCGGCTGTCGATCGACTCAGAAGAGAATCGGCGCCGTGTCCTCGCCTATGGCCACCGACTCGTCTGCGATGATACCGAGGACGGCGGACTTCGTCACCGTTGGGGTAGCTCCAAGCTGTATCGCCAGTATTTCCAGGACTACCAGACGTTTCTTCGTCGCCCACGAGTTGTGGCGGAGAGCGTGGACTCGGACGCGCCGGAGTTCGAGATGGCGATTGTTCAGAGCGATCTGTCGAAGTTCTACGACCGTGTGCAGCCGGACTTGCTCCGTCAGAAGATCGAGCAACTCGGACGAGACGGTGATGATCCAAGGTTCTTCGAGTTCGCAGGCCGTGTCTTCGATTGGCGGTGGGCGGACACGAAGCGCGCGTCCCGCCATTCCCTCGAGCACGACCTTGACGGTTTTATGAACGTGGCGCTCCCACAGGGGCTGGTCGCATCAGGCTTCTTCGCGAATGTCGTGATGCAGGACTTTGAGACGAGACTCCGCGATGCGATCGGACGGGTCATTGACGAAGCCCTAGGCATCAAGCTACTGGATGCGGCTTATTACGTTGACGACTTCCGATTGGTTGTCCAGATCCCCCGTTCCGACCCCGGCCTTGCAGAGCGTGAAGTTCGCGACGCCATATCCAATTGGCTCCAACGCCAGCTTGATATAACGGCTCCCGGGCTCGTGGTCGAACAGTCCAAGACGACTGTGACGGTGGAAGGACGCGACCGGCGATTCCTCGTGCCGCAGTCTCTTGCCGCCAAACGCATTCAGAGCGACGTATCCGGCGTGTTTGACATGCTCCACGGCACCGAGCTGATTGGTGCCATCGAGGGCTTTTTCCACACTCAGAAGAGGTACTCCACCGAGACCAAGCCTGAGGAAGTCGGCAGAACCGGTCTGCTGGTGGGTCTATCCGACATGCGTGACGAAACGGCTGCTCGATTCGCAGCGGGCCGTTTCCGGCGAACATTCCGCTCTTTGCGCCCCATGCTGGAGGGCGACGACCGGGACGTCGGACGGGAAGTGCCGCCTACGGACGAAGAGCCGGACGACGAAGGGAGCGAGCAAAGCCTAGTGCTCTCCAAGGTCCAGCTCGACGAGCGAGCCAAGCTCTTCGCCGCACTGCTCATCGAGGAGTGGACCGCCAACCCGGCAAACGTGCGTCTGCTGCGTGTGGCACTCGACATGTACCCGGACCCTCAGTTCCTGAATGAAGTTCTCCGGGTGCTCAAGCCAGGGTGGGCGGTCGATGGTTCCAGGGGAGCCCGCCGCGAGATTCGCCTGTACTGTCTGGCCGAACTGTTCCGAGCAGGGGCGACCGAGACGGGGATGGTGTCGGATGACGAATGTCTACCGCAGGGCGTTCGCTTAGACCGCTACCACCAGCGACTACTCGAAGAGGCTCAAGACATCTTCAACCAGCTCGTGAATGGCCAATCGAGCAGCTCTCGTCTGCCGTGGTACCTCATGCAGCAGGTGTTTCTCTATCTCTCAGCGCGAGAAGCGTTTCCGGAAACTGTGACCCAACTGGGCGCAAAGGGTGGCCCGTTACTCGCGCTATATCGGCGGTTTGCCAAGTTCCTGAGCGGCGATTGGCCAGCGGGGTTGGATGAGCGATCGAGTTTCCTCGTCATTGCTCGGACGGGTTTCTCGCTTAACGGATTGGTTGACCGCATCGCGCAGCAAGGAGTTTCGCCGGAGTTTCTGTCCCGCGTTGAGACATGCTCCCCGAGCACAGCCGCTGCGTTGTGGGAAGCGGCGAGACTTGGCGCAGGCAATGCGCTCACTCAGATGGCCGAGCGGCTGGGGTTGAAGCCACGTCGGGCACCAGATGCCGCCGCTTGTCTGCCAGATCTCGCCAGCCTGCAAAACAATCCGTTCTTTACCGAACTGAACCTCCTGTACTTTGCGCACTGGCTATTTGGGCTCCCGGAAGACACATTCGAAACGCCCCTCACACCTTGGCAGATCGAGTGCAGACTCAAGTCCGACAACCAACGTGACCGGTTCGGGTGGATCGACCCGGCCACGTTCCGGGTTCGCAGATCCGTAAGTACAGGGGCACGTTTGTTCACACTACCTGAGTGGTGCGAGACGCCCGAGGAGCGCCAACGGTATCAGATTGGGGCTCTCTTGCGATTCGCGATCCGTGGGACCACCGATTTCTTTGTGGGAGCTACCAATGCCAAGCGCTATATGGGGCCACGCTATTCCCGTCCCATCTCGCACTGGGAACAACAGAGATACTCAGCGTTTCAGGGACGTAGCGCATTCGGCCCTCCGTGGCTCCCGATATCATCATTCTTAGAAGATCTGCTATACGAGCTTCTCCGGTGGCCTGGGTCCGGTGTCATGTCTCCCAGTCGCAGCCTCACTGAGATCAGGGGAGCGATTGCGTCCCGTTTAGACGCACTTAGTGCGCAGTATGGGGCCCACAGCCGAACGCTTTTCTTGGAGCAGTCTGCCCCCCTTCCATACCGACCAGAGCATGCCACTGCTTGGGGGCGGCCACTGCGCATCGGCGTTGTCCAGACGGTGATCCCCGACTTAGGGGACTACCTTCGCTACGCCACTGCACCTGATCTTAGTGGTGACCCTTCGTTTCGACTTAGGCACCGAGCGCATCTTGCAGCAGCACTCGAGGGGGTCAATCAGATGCGACGACTGCGGGACACGCATCGCAGCATGGCCCGTGGCGACGGCCAGACAATCGATCTCTTGGTCTTCCCAGAACTAGCGGTGCACCCCGATGACGTTGGACCGCTCTTGGTGCCCTTTGCCCGGAAGCACCGGTGCATCCTTCTTTTCGGCATGGTGTATCACGCGGAGCCGTGGTTGCTGGGGTCGCCGCTCATCAACTCTTGCCAGTGGCTTATTCCGGAGTGGACTAGAAGCAGTGGCTTCCAGCTGCGCGCCGTCGAGCAGGGCAAACTGCACCTCACCGCCGATGAAATGTCATTGACGCCGACCCCCATCGGATTTCGACCTGCGCAATGGCTCGTAGAGTACAAGTGGAGTTCGAACCGTGATCATCGCCCACTGACCATCACCGCGTCGGTGTGCTACGACGCGACGGACCTGACACTCGCGGCCGACCTTCGATCACGAAGTGATCTCTACATCATCTGTGCGCTCAACCGGGATGTCGGGGCGTTCGACAGGATGTCGGAGGCGTTGCATTACCACATGTATCAGGGCGTACTCTTAGTGAACAACGGTCAGTTTGGTGGAAGCTCATTCTTCATGCCCTTCGATAAGCCATTTCACCGACAAGTCTTTCATTCCCATGGTCAGCCCCAGGTAGCGATAGCGTTTGCAGAAATCTGCCCGGAGAAACTGGTCAACCGACCGAAGCCCAACACTGTTGCGGGAGGGTTGCTTATTGGAGCCGGTTCAAGCGCACCACCAGAAGGAATCTGGAAGACGCCTCCAGCTGGCTGGGTGAACGGCGATCCTCCGATCTGAACTTCAGGACACAAGCATGCCCGGCCCCGCAAAGTCACCTGAAGTGTTACGCCTTGACGAGCGCAACCACGTCGAGAAGCCTCTGCTCGACCAGCTTGCGGGCTTGGGCTGGGAGGTCATCGATCTGACGGACATGAAGCAGACCCCGGCCGACACCCAACGGGAGAGCTTTACCGAGGTCGTGATGCCGCCGGTGCTGCGCGAGCAGCTCAAGGTCATCAACCCCTGGCTCGAAGACGATCAAGTCGAGGAGGTCGTCAAGCAGCTCACTGCGAGCTTCCCGAGCACCGGTTTGCTGGGGAACAACAAGCACCTGTTCCAACTCCTGCTGGAGAACACCAGCGTCAGCGAGAACCGCCGGAGTGGCGAGAAGAGCCCGACCGTCCGCTTCGTGGACTTTGCGACCCGCGACAACAACCGCTTCATAGCGATCTGCCAGTTCAAGGTCCGCGTACTCGGCACCGAGCACCATATCATCCCCGACGTCGTGCTGTTCCTCAACGGCCTGCCGGTGGTGCTGATCGAGTGCAAATCGCCCAAGGTCAAGGACGCGATTCCGGAGGCGATCGATCAGCTTCTCCGCTACAGCGAGCAGCGCGGGGCCAAAGGGGAAGGGAATGCGCCGCTCTTCTACTACAACCAGTTCGTCGTTGCGACCTGCCGGCAGGAAGCCAAGTTCGGCACCATCACCACGCACACGGAGAAGTACTTCTACCGCTGGGCCGACCCGTATCCACGGACCGTGGACGAGCTGGACCACGGCTCAGGTAGCCCTAACGACCAGCAACGTCTCGTCGCCGGCATGCTCGACCGGGACAACCTGCTCGACTTGATTCGGACCTTCACGCTGTTCTCGACGAATGACAAAGGTCAGACGATCAAGATCGTCGGCCGCTACCAACAGTTCCGCGCGGTGAAACTGGCGGTGAAGCGGCTGATCGAAGGCCGTAATCCCCGCGAGCGCAGCGGCATCATCTGGCACACCCAAGGCTCCGGCAAGTCACTCACCATGATGTTCATGGTTCGGGAGATGTACCGTCACGCGCAGCTCTCGAACTGGAAGGTCGTCTTCATCACCGACCGCACCCAATTGGAACAGCAGCTCTCCGAGACCAGTCAGAGCATCGGCTTCACGGTGAAGCTGGCCGACAGCATCACGGGGCTCAAGGAACTGCTCAGCGCCGACACCTCCGACTTGGTGATGGCGATGATCCACAAGTTCCGCGAGGCGGACCTGACCGAGGCCTTCCCGGAGTTGAACGCCAGCCCCAACATTCTCGTCATGACCGACGAGGCCCACCGATCGCAGTACAAGGAGCTACTGTCAAATCTGGTGTATGGCCGAGCTGAATCAGGCGGCTTTTCTACGGGTCTCCCTTTCATCGACGCCATCGACGAACTTCACCTTGGCGACCAAGTCAGCGAGTTGACCGAACCCCCGGAGCCGGCGCCATCGCTTTTGAGCGCTCATGGCCAGTTGATGCACCAGGCTCAGGGCGGTGGTGACGCTGAGGCAGTTCCGGGTCTTCACGGTTCGTAGCCGGATGGTGGCGAAGGTGGACTCGATGGGGTTGGTGGTACGCAGATGCTGCCAGTGAGCTGCGGGGAAGTCATAGAAGGTGAGCAACGTGTCGCGGTCGCGGCTCAGGCAGTCCACCGCCTTGGGGTACTTGGCTTCGTAGGTGCCACAGAAACGGTCCAGGGCCTGTTCGGCGCTTTTGCGAGTATCGGCCATCCAGATGTCGTGGATCATCGACTTGGCTTCAGGCTGGACGCGCTTGGGCAGCTTGTCCAGGACATTGGCGGTCTTGTGCACCCAGCAGCGCTGGGTGCGGGTTTCGGGATAGACTTCGGCCAGGGCCGTCCAGAACCCCAGCGCTCCGTCACCCACCGCCAGCTTCGGCGCCTTCACGCCACGGTCTCTGAGGCTCAACAGAAGGGCTTTCCAACTCTCCAAGGACTCCCGAAACCCAGCGTCCAGAGCCAGGAAGTGCTTGCGTCCGTGAATGTCGCAGCCCACCACCACCAGGATACAACGCCGCTCCTCCTGCCGGATGTTCACGTAGATCCCGTCCGCCCACACATACACGAACTCGTGCCCGTGCCAGTCCCGCTCCTGCCACTCCGCGTACTGCTCCTCCCACACCCGCTTCATCCGCGTGATCGCTGCCGGCGACAGCCCCTTCACCTCGCCCCCGAACAACGCCTCCAGCGCTTCCCCAAAGTCGTTCGTCGACACCCCCTTCAGATACAGCCACGGCACCACCGCCTCCACCCGCCGAGCCTTCCTCAAGTACGGCGGCAACAACTCCGAGCGAAAACACCGCCCCTTGCCCGCTCGATCCCGCGTCTTCGGCACCTGCACCTTCACAGGCCCCAACCCCGTCAACACCTCCCGTTCCCGCTGATACCCGTTCCGTACCACCGCTCGCCTCCCCCTCCCATCACGCTCCCCCTCATGCCCTCCCAGAAAGCTCTCCAACTCCGCCTCCACCGCCGCCCGGATCATCGCTTGTGCTCCCTCTCGCAGCATCTCGCTCAACTCATCCCGAAATTCCGCTGGACTCCCGGCCCCTTCTCTCCTATCCTTCTCCATGGTGGCGCTTCTCCTTTCCCGCTGAAACGTTGCTCTTCCAAGCCCCATTTCAGCAGAGTCGCGCCGCCTCCTTCAACTCCCCCCGTACACCACTTTTGAATGTAGCTCAGTACAAGCTGCTTGGGGCCAACCTCGACAAGGGCATCCCCAACGCCGCCAAGATCGGCTACACGGGCACGCCAATCGACAAAACCGAGCAAGTCTTTGGCGACTACATCGACAAGTACACGATGCGCCAGTCCATCCAGGACGGCGTGACGCTGGAGATCGTCTACGAGGGCCGCACGCATAACGCGGAGGTTCCCGACCAGGGCGGGATGGACGCGGCGTTCGAGGACGTGTTCAGCGAGTACAACATCCAGCAGCGTCTCGACATCCTCGGGTACGGATCGCGCGACGCCTATCTCGAGGCAGAGCCCACCATCGAGGCCAAGGCCAGGGACATGGTGGAGCACTACCTCGCACATGTGTTGCCCAACGGCTACAAGGCGCAGGTGGTGGCGACGTCACGCGAGGCTGCCGTGCGGTACAAGAAGCACCTGGACGCCGCGCTCGCGGCGGCTGTCGCGAAGCTGGAGCATGCCGACACGGGCAAGCTGGTCCTGGACCGCCTCAAGGCGATGAAGACGGACGTCGTGATCTCCGGACGCCACAACGACCTGCCTCACCTCAAGGAGTATTCCGACTCATCACGGCACGAGGCGAGCATCAAGAGCTTCAAACTGGCGTTCGGCAGTGAAGAAGACGGTGTCAACGGCGACCTGGGTATCCTCATTGTCAACAACATGCTGATTACCGGTTTCGATGCGCCGGTCGAGCAGGTGATGTATCTGGACAGGGTCGTGGTTGCCCATAACCTGCTGCAGGCCATCGCCCGCGTGAACCGCGTAAGCGGCGAGTCCAAGGACAAGGGCTTCGTGGTGGACTATGTCGGTATTGGCCACCACCTCAAGAAGGCGATCGACACCTACGACGAGCGCGAGCAGAAGGAGATCATCGATGCCCTGAGCTTCCCCGATGAGGAGTTGCGGGAACTCAAGGAAGCCCACGCAACCGTGATGGACCTGCTCCAGAAGCATGGACTCACGGACATGAGCGATCATGACGCCTTCTACGATGTGTTCTACGACGAGGATCTGCGCTTTGACTTCATGCTGGCGTTCAAGCGGCTGACCAAGTCGCTCAATCTGCTTTTCCCGGCCCGCCAAGCCCTCGAATTCATAGGCGACTACAAGGCGCTTGCCGAGATCAATGTGCTCGCTGGAAAACACTTCCGCGACCAGCGCCTGAGCATGAAGGGGATCCCGGCGAAGCTTCGTACAATCACCGACACCCACCTCGAGTCTCGGGGCATCGATGTAAAGGTCCCGCCGATCTCGATCCTTGACGAGGATTTCGAGAAGGGTGTCGGCGAGCACCACCGCACCAAGACCAAGGCGGCCGAGATCGAGCACGCGATACGCCACCACCTCGACGTAGACCTGGACGATGATCCGGACCTGCGAGCCTCCTTCGCCGAGGCCTTGGCGGCCATATTTGAGCAATTCCGCGACAACTGGAACAAGATCTACGAAGAACTAGAGAAGCTGCGGGCGCGCATTCTCAATGCCCGCAACGAGCCAACATACGGATTGCATCGAAAAAAGCAAATGCCATTCTTTCGAATGTTTCAGCGTGAGCTGTTCGGTGCAGATAATCCGACTGTGAAGCAGAATCAGGTGGCTGAGGAGCAAGCTGTCTATGATGGCATCGACGATGAAGACCGAATCAGCTATCTTGTAGATTTGACACAGCAGACTACTCTCGTCATTGAGAGAGAGCTGAAATTGGCAGGATTCTGGGAGAGCATTCCGGCCCGCAACAAACTGAAAGCAGAGATCCAAAAAATCCTGATCGCGCCCGAGTTCGCCAAAGTACCCAACCTCATCAAGAATCGTGCGCACATCATTAGCCGAGTTATGGAGATAGCTGAAAAGAACAATGACATCATTCTTTTCGCGGGCGAATGACGATGGACATTACCTACTCGGTAAAAAGATCTTCAAAGCGAAAGAAGGTCACGATCACTATCGAGCGTGACAGAAAGGTTGTTGTGCACGCTCCGAATCACGCTTCCGATGAAGCAATTGTGCGGATAGTCGAAGCCAAGCGTCCTTGGATCTACGAGAAAACACGGCATAGCCAAAAATACACGGAACGCCCTCATCCACCCGGTAAAGAGCTCGTTGATGGTGAGTCCGCGCTATATCTTGGGCGGAGTTACCGTATCGAAGTCATCGACAAAGAGACGGAACGTGTTCGGTTTGACCAGCGTTTTCTGATTCCGGCATCAGGCGCGCTTGACAAGAAGGGTGCGATGCGTGAGTGGTACATCGCGCGAGCAAGGGAGCGAATTTTACCTCGCGTTGTGAAGCAGGCTCGAGAGCTTGGCGTTTCCTTCGGGCAGGGGCACATCGTTGATAGTCGATATCGGTGGGGCTCATGCACAGTTCGAGGCAACATCAACCTGAACTGGCGATTGATTAAGGCGCCGATCTTTGTGGTCGATTACGTTATCACCCATGAACTCGCCCACCTCTTAGAGCCCAACCATACGCCGCGATTCTGGAACATAGTGAAGACACAAGCCCCCACCATGGATAGAGCGCGTGGCTGGCTAAGGGAGCACGGTCAAATCCTCGAGGAAGATGTTTGAGGTAGTCCTGGTTTCTTGGACTGGACGGCGGCGGAGTCGGGGTGTAGGGCGCGGCGGTGTGCTCGAAAAGGGGCCGCCTGCGAACTTCTTCTCAACGCATTTCATACGGCGCCTGAGCCACACTTACCCGTGGCCTGGGATGCCTTGGTAAGCCTGCTCACCCCATAGATCCTTGACCCTCCGGTTCCGGCCGCAGGAGAAGCGGTAATAGTTGTAGCGGATCGGATTCACCATGTAATAGTCCTGGTGATAGTCTTCCGCGGGGTAAAACCGCATGGCGGCGAGGATCGGGGTGACGATGGGCTTGCCCAGGGCCTTCTGCGCGGCGTTTTTCGAGGCCTCGGCCAGGCCGCGTTCCTTTTCGTTCGCCACGAAGACGGCGGTCTTGTAGGAGTGGCCGCGGTCACAGAACTGCCCGCCGTCGTCGGTGGGGTCCACCGAGCGCCAGAAGGCGGTGAGCAGCATCTCGTAGCTGACCTTGGCCGGATCGTAGGTGATCTCCACCGCCTCGTAGTGGCCCGTGTCGCCATACGTGACCTGCTTGTACGTAGGGTTCTCGGTCTTGCCGCCGGTGTAGCCCGAGATCGTTGACACCACCCCCGGCACCTTGTCGAAGTCCGACTCGACGCACCAGAAGCAGCCGCCGGCGAAGACCGCCTTCTCGAGTTGCTGTGCGCCTGCCGTGTGAGCGGCAAGCGAAAGCGTCGCGACAACGATCAGCATGGTCCGTTTCATGATACGCCTCCGTGTGGTCCGGTTGAGTCTGGTCACCAACCATTTCAGCAAGGACACCCCTTCAAGCCGGGCAGCCTGTCATCAGATCAGCGACCTCGACTGGCACCCGTCCACGTTGATGCAGGCGCCGGAGATCCAGTTGGCCCGGTCGGAGGCGAGGAAGACCACCACATCGGCCACCTCCTGCGGGGTGCCGAAGCGGCCGGCGGGTATCTCGCGCTGGACGAAGGCGGCGATGCCTTCGGGGTCTTCCTTTTGCCGCCGGTCCCAGGAGCCGCCGGGGAACAGGATGGAGCCGGGGGCGACGCTGTTGACGCGGATGCCGTCGGGCGCCAGTTCCCGGGCCATTTCCTTGGACAAGCTGATCATGGCCGCCTTCGCGGCATTGTAGGTCATGGGGCCGCCCCACTCGCGGCCGTAGATGGATGCGATGTTGATGACGCAACCCCGTCCGCGTTCCTGCATGGACGGCACCACCAGGCGGCAGAGGTCGAGGGCGGAGAAGAAGTTCAGGGAAAAGCCCCGGCGCCAATCGTCGGCGGAGGCCGACAGGTTGCCGCCGGGGCGCGAGCCGCCGACGTTGTTCACCAGGACGTCGACGGCGCCGAAGTGTTCACGGGTCTCGTCGAACCACCCGCGGGCGGCGTTCTCGTCGGTGACGTCCAGGGTCGACGCGAGCACGTCCGCGTCCTGAGCTCGCAGCTCACGGACGGTTTCGTCGAGATCGGTCCGGCCCCTGGCGCAAAGGCTGAGCCGGCAGCCTTCTGCGGCGAGCCCCGACGCGACGGCCTTGCCGATGCCTCGGCTCGCCCCGCTGATCATGGCCACTCTTCCGGTCAAGCCCAGGTCCATGGATGCTCCGTGTCATTCCTTGTACGCGCCATGCCTCCCCACACGCGGGCCGGCCAGCGGCGTCGATCGTCACGCTGCGCCGGCGGCGTCCCTCTTGCGAGGCCTGCGGAACCCCATCCAGCTCCAGTGGTCCGGATGGCGGCGCACCATCTTCTCGATTTCCTGGACGAACAGCCGGGCATTGGTGCGGAGGTCGGCCTCCCGGTCGTCGGTCTGAACGAACCGGACTTCGGGCTCGACGTGGAGCGTCAGCCGGTCCCGGGCGTCGCGGACCATGAAGACGGGGAGCACGGCGGCGCCGGTGCGTTGGGCGAGGGTGATGGGCCCCTTTGGCGCCGGCGCGCGGCGGCCGAGAAAGTCCACCTCCACGCCGTGGGTCTTGAACTCGTCCGGGATCAGCAGGACGATCCCGTTCCGCCGCAACGCCGTGATGATCTGCACGACGGCGGCACGGCTGGGGCGGGCCGGGATGACGTTGACGCCGGCGCGGGCGCAGTACTCGTTCTGCAACGCGGCGAATCGACTCTCCTGCGGCAGCTTGATCACGACGCTGAAGTCATGGCCCTGGGCCAGCAGCCGGGGGCCGATGATGGTGAAGTTGCCGAAATGAGCGCTCAGTGCGATCACGCCCTTGCCCCGGGCCAGAGCCGCGCGCAGGCGTTCCTCGCCCTTGATTTCGATCCGCGAGCACAGTTCTTCCCTGGTCATGTAGAGGGAGGCGAAGGTTTCGACGAGCGCGTGGGTGAAGTTTCTCCAGGCGCCTCGAACGACGGCGCGGCGCTCCGCATCGGTGGGCAGCTCTTCGCCCATGGTGAGTTGGAGGGTGTCGCGCATCCGCTTGCGGAATTGCCAGAGCAGCAGGTAGCTCGCCTGTTCCACGATCCAGGCGAGGTACGGCCTGGCGGACGCCGGAAGCCGGCCGAGGACGGCGACGAGTGCTCGCACCAAGTATTCGCCGGTTCGATAGCGGATGCGATACGGCAGGCGGCTGCGTCTATCGGGTTTCCGTCTCGCCATTCTACGAGGCTTGCCCGGGCAGACCTTCCTTCGTTCCGACGCGGCCCAGCGCGGAAAGGCCCTGCAGGCGCCGGATGATGCCGGGGATCTTCTCGGCAGCGAAATCGACTTCCGCCTCGGTGTTGTAACGGCCGAGGCTGAACCGGACGGCCCCTTGCAGCCATTCTGGCGGCACCTTCATGGCCCGCAGCACGTGGGACGGCTCCACCGAGCCGGCGGTGCAGGCCGAGCCGGTGGAGGCGCAGATGCCGAACTCGTCCAGCAGCACCAGGATCGATTCGCCCTCCAGGTACCGGAACGCGATGTTGAGGGTATTGGGCAGGCGCTTCGACCCGGCTCCGTTGACCCGGGCGCCGGGGCAGGTGGAAACGAGCGCGCTTTCCAGTTGGTCGCGCAAGGCGGTCAACTGACTGCTTTCGGCGGCGACGTCCCCGGCGGTCAGCGCCGCGGCCTCGCCCATGCCCACGATGCCGGCGACGTTCTCGGTTCCGGCGCGGCGGTTGCGCTCCTGGTGGCCGCCGACGATGAAGGGGCGGAGCGTGATCCCCCGCCGGACGTACAGCGCGCCCACGCCCTTGGGGCCGTGGAACTTGTGGGCCGAGACGGTCAGCAGGTCGATGGGGTCGTTCTTGACGTCCAGCTCGATCTTGCCCGGCACCTGCACAGCGTCCACGTGAAAGGGGATGCCCCTGGCCTTGACGATCTCGCCGGCCTCGCGTACCGGGAAGACGACGCCGGTCTCGTTGTTGGCGTGCATGATCGAGACCAGGGCGGTATCGTCCGAGAGGGCGTCCCGCAGCTCGTCCAGGTCCAGCATGCCGTCCTCGTCCACCCCCAGCCAGGTGACCCGATAGCCCTTCCTTTCCAGGTGTTGCCCGAGGCCCAGCACCGCGGGGTGCTCCACCGCGGTGGTGACGAAGTGGCGCTTTTCCGGCGCCCCTTCGAGGATGCCGCGAATGGCGGTGTTGTCCCCTTCCGAGCCGCAACTGGTGAACAGCACCTCGACCTCGTCGCCGGCGCCCAGGAGTCCGGCCACCTGGGTGCGGGCGCGGTCGAGGGCGCGGCCGACCCGGCTTCCGAAGCCGTGTATGCTGGAGGGGTTGCCATAAAGCTCGGTGAGGTACGGCGCCATGGCCTCGTAGACCGGCGGCGCGATACGCGTGGTTGCGTTGTTGTCGAAGTAGATGACGTCGGACATGAACCTGCGGGTCCTTTGCCGGCCGCCGGAGTCTCAGACCACGAACGAGGCGCCGCAGCCGCAGCTTCGCTTTACGTTGGGGTTCTGGAACACGAAGGCCGCCTCCATGAGGGTCTCCCTGTAGTCCAACTCCGTGCCCCCCAGGTAGAGCAGGCTCTTCAGGTCCACGATCACCTTGGCCCCGGCCTGCTCGAACACCCGGTCGGTGGGCTTCGGGTCGTCGAGGTCCATCTTGTACTGCAACCCGGAACAGCCGCCGCCCACCACCTTGAGGCGCAGACCGGTCAGGTCCCTCTCGTCCTCGTCGAGCAGCTCCCTGATCCGGTTGGCCGCCTGCTCCGTTATCTGGACCCCTGTCGCCATTCCGTATCCCCGTGTTCCCGGTGTACTTGTCGGGCGGTCTCGCCGGTGCGGCCCGCTATTTCCCCGCGGCCGCCTGCGCCGCTCTTCCCTCTCCCGACCGCTTGGCGTAGAGCGGCGAAAGGCCGCGCAGCCGGTTGACCTCCTCCGTCACCCGGTCCACCACGTAGTCCACTTCCTCCTCGGTATTGAACCGGCCCAGGCCGAACCGGATGGAGCCGTGGGCCAGGTCCTCCCTCACCCCCATGGCCTTGAGCACGTGGGAAGGCTCCAGCGCCGCGGAAGTGCAGGTGGAGCCGGACGACACCGCCACGTCGTTGAGGCCCATGATCAGCGATTCGCCTTCCACGTAGCCGAAGGCCACGTTGAGGTTGCCGCACAGGCGCTCCGTGGGATGGCCGTTCAGGTGCAGCTCGTCGAGGCGCGAGAACAGGCCCGTCTCCAGCCGGTCGCGCAGCCGGGTGACGTGCGGCAGTTCCGTCGCCATCTCCTCCCGGGCGATGGCGCAGGCCTTGCCGAACCCCACGATGCCGGGAACGTTCAGGGTGCCCGAGCGCATGCCCCCCTCGTGGCCTCCGCCGTGGATGGTCGGGCTGAGCTTCGCCGCCGGTTTCCTCGCGCTCACGTAGAGCGCGCCGATGCCCTTGGGTCCGTGCAGCTTGTGGGCGGTCATCGACAGCAGGTGGACTCCCCACCCGGCCACGTCGATGGGCATCTTTCCTACCGCCTGGGTGGCGTCGGTGTGGAACAGGACGCCCCGCTCCTCGGCGATGCGCCCGATCTCCGCCAGCGGCTGGATGGTGCCCACTTCGTTGTTCGCCAGCATGATGGAAATGAGCAGCGTCCTGTCGTCGATGGCGGCGCGCAGCCTCTCCAGGTCCACCGCGCCGCAGGCGTCCACCGGCAGGTAGGTGACCCGGTAGCCGTGCCGCTCCAGGAACTTGCAGCAGTCCAGCACCGCCTTGTGCTCGGCCGCGCAGGTGATGATGTGGTCGCCCCGGTCCCGGTACAGCTCCGCCACTCCTTTTATGGCCAAGTTGTCCGACTCCGTCGCCCCGCTGGTGAAGACGATCTCCTTGGGAGCCGCGCCGATCAGGCTGCCGACGTCCTTCCGCGCCTGGTGCACCGCGGCTTCCGCTTCCCAGCCGAACGCGTGCTTGCTGGCCGAATTCCCGAACCGCTCGGTGAAGAACGGCAGCATCGCCTCCACCACCCGCGGGTCCACGGGAGTGGTGGCGTGATTGTCGAAATATACGGGGAGCTTCAAGAAACCATACCTCCGAAAAACCATTTCATTTAGGCCCTAAGCCTCGTGGATGTCAAGAAAGGGCGGATGAGGCGTACAGGCTTTTCAGGTACCGGCCGGTAGCAGAGCCGGCAACTTCCATGATTTCCTCGGGCGTGCCGGCGGCGACCACGTAGCCGCCGTCCTCGCCGCCCTCGGGTCCGAGGTCCACGATGTAGTCGGCGCACCTGAGGAATTCCGGATTGTGCTCGATGGCGACGACGGTATGGCCGGATTCCACCAGCCGGTCCAGGATCTCCACCAGCCGGCCCACCTCCTCGAAGTGCAGCCCGGTGGTGGGTTCGTCGAACAGGTACAGCGCCCTGCCGGCGGAGTTCTTGCCCAGCTCCCGCGCCAGCTTGACGCGTTGCGCCTCGCCGCCGGACAGGGTGGTGGCCGGCTGTCCCAGCCGCAGATAGCCCAGTCCCACCTGCCACATGCTCTCCAGCCGTTGCCGCACCAGCGGCACGTTGCCGAGGAATTCCAGGGCTTCGGTGACGGTGAGGTCGAGGACGTCCGCGATGCTGGCGCCCTTGTACAGGACCTCCAGGGTTTCCCGGTTGTAGCGGCGCCCGCCGCAGACGTCGCAGGTCACCGACACGTCCGGCAGAAACTGCATGGCGATGTCCACCGTGCCGACGCCGAGACAGGCCTCGCAGCGTCCGCCGGCGGCGTTGTAGGAGAAGCGTCCGGGGCCGTAGCCCCGCATCCGGGCCTCGGGGAGGCGCGCGAACAGGTTCCGCAGGGGATCGAACAGGCCGCCGTAGGTGGCGGGGGTGGAGCGGCTGCTGCGCCCGATGGAGTCCTGGTCCACGTAGAGGATGCGGTCGAAGGCGTCGAGCCCGGAGACGGCGCCGGAGGCCGCCCTGGTCCCCGCGGCCGTCCGGGACTTGCGTTGTGCTGCGGGCCGCCGTTGCTGCCGTGCCGCGCGATACAGGGTGTCCACCACGAGGCTGCTCTTGCCGGAGCCCGACACCCCGGTGACGCAGGTCATGAGCCCGATGGGGATGTCCAGGTCGAGGTTCTTGAGGTTGTGGCGGCTTGCGTTCTCGATCGACAGCGTGCCGGTCCCGGTCCGGCGCTCCCGGGGCGCGGGCGCTCCGGCGCAGGTCAGGTACGGCCCGGTCCGGGAAACGGGGCTCCGGCGGATCTCGTCGACGCTTCCTGCGGCCAGCACCTCTCCGCCGCCGGCGCCGGCGCCCGGACCCATGTCGATGACGTGGTCCGCCGCGGTGATGACGTCCCGGTCGTGTTCCACCACCAGCACCGTGTTGCCCGCGTCCCGGAGTTCGCGCAGGATGCCGAGAAGCCGAGCGGTGTCCCGCGGGTGGAGCCCCACCGTGGGTTCGTCGAGCACGTAGATCACCCCCGACAGGCGGGCGCCGACGTGGGCGGCCAGCCGTATCCTCTGGCACTCGCCCCCGGACAGACTGTCGGAGGAGCGGCCCAGGGACAGGTATCCCAGCTCCAGCTTCAGCAGGGTGCCGGTGCGTTCGCGGATCTCCCGGAGGATGTTGCCCGCGACCGCGGTCTGCCGCTCATCCGGATCGACGGCTTCGATGAAGCCGCGGAAGTCGCTCAGGGACATGGCCGACACCTCCGCGATGTTCCTGTCGTTGATGCGCACCTGGAGGCTCTCGCTGCGGAGCCGGGCGCCGGCGCACTTGGGGCAGGGCCGCCGGGCATCCGTCCCGGCGTCGTCGTTGCCGGCCCCGGCGCTTTGCCGGGCAGTGTCCGTCGCGGAGGCGTGGTCGCGGGAGCGCCCGCGGTCGCGCGCGCCGAGCCCTTTGCAGGCGGGGCAAGCGCCGTGCGGGCTGTTGAAGGAGAAGAGTTGCGGCGTCGTTTGGGGAAACGGCGCGCCGCAGTCGAGGCAGGCGGACCGCTGGGTGTAACGGCGCGACTCCGGGACCGGGTCGTCGTGCAGGTCGATCTTCACCACCTCGTCCCCGTATTTCAGGGCCACCTCGATGGAGTCGGCGAGCCGCTTGGCGACACCGTCCCGTATCACCAGCCGATCCACCACCAGGTCCGCCTCGCCGGGCAACCCCGGGCCGGGCAGGTCCGCCAGCTCCCGGACCTCGCCGTCCACCTTCGCGCGGACGAAACCCGCCCGCACCACCGTCTCGACCTGCCGCCGGTATTCGTCCGGGTCGCGGCACGGAAGCGGCGCCAGCACCTGGATGCGGGCGCCGGAAGGGAGCTTCAGCAGGTCGTCCACCATCTGCTGCACCGTATGCACCGTGACGGCGCTGCCGCAGCGCAGGCAGTGGGGCCGGCCCACGTGGGTGAACAGCAGCCGCAGGTGGTCGTGGATCTCGGTCAGCGTGCCCACCGTGGAACGGGGGTTCTGGTGGAAGCGGCGTTGAGGCACGGCGATGGCCGGAGAAAGCCCCTGGATGGAATCCACGTCGGCCCGGGCCAGGGGATTCAGGAGCTGGCGTGCGTAGGTGGACAGGGACTGCATGTAGTGCCGCTGCCCCTCGGCGTAGACGGTGTCGAAGGCCAGCGAGGACTTGCCCGAGCCGGAGACCCCGGTGACCACCACCAGCTTGTCCCGAGGGATCTCGACGTCGACGTTCTTGAGGTTGTGGACGCGGGCGCCCTTGATGACGATGTTCAAGGCGCGGGCCTCGGCCGCCGCTGCGCCAGCTTCGCCGCCAGCAGGATCGCCTGCTTCATGCTGCGGGCGTCGGCCACGCCCTTGCCGGCGATGTCGTAGGCGGTCCCGTGGTCCACCGAGGTCCTGACCAGCGGCAGACCCAGGGTCAGGTTGACGCCGTCCGTGAAGTGCAACAGCTTGAAGGGGCCGAGCCCTTGGTCGTGATACATGCAGATGACGGCGTCGTATGCGCCGCCGGCGGCGCGGTGGAACAGGCTGTCCGCGGGGACCGGGCCTGAGACGCGCATGCCCCGGCCCGAGCAGTCGCGCACCGCGGGCCGGATCACCGTGCGTTCCTCCTGCCCGAACATGCCGTCTTCACCCCCGTGGGGGTTCAGGGCGGCCACCGCCAGCCGCGGCTCCGCCAGGCCGAACCACTGCTGCAGCGAACGGTGGGTCAGCGCGATGGTGGCGCGCACCCGCTTGCGGCTCAACGCCGCGGCCACTTCCGTCAGGGGCAGGTGCACCGTGACCAGGACCACCTTGAGGCGCGGCCCGTACAGCATCATGCGGACTTCCCGCGTGCGCGTGAGGTCGGCCAGCAGCTCGGTGTGCCCGGGCCAGGCGTGGCCGGCGCCGTTCAATGCCTTCTTGCTGATGGGCGCGGTGGCCATGGCGTCGGCTGCGCCGGCGCCGATGAGGTCCACCGCGCGCAGGATGTAACGGTAGGAGGCGTCGCCGCCGTTTCGCGTGGGGCGCCCGGGGCGGGCGGCCGCGGGCTTGAGCCGCGTGACGGATTCCACCCGTACGGGAGCGTCGTCACGGGCCGCGGCGCCGGTCTCCCCGCTCGGCCATCGGGGCGCATGCGCCTGCTCGAGCAGCCCGGCGTCGCCTACGATCACCACGCGGCAGGCGCGCCGCACCGCGGCGTCCCGGGCGGCCTTGATCACCACCTCGGGTCCGATGCCCGAGGGATCGCCCATGGTTACGGCCACGACGGGTTTGGACATGGCAACAACAGGGATGAGGCCGGCGCCGCCGGATGCGGGACAGGAGACGAGTGTCCCGAGCGGATTCTCTACGGCGAGGCGGCGGAGCCGCCGCCTTCCGCGGGTGCGGCTGCGCCGCGTTCGAAAGGTTGATCCAGGGGCACGTCGTCATCGTCGCCGGCTTCGGTGGTGAACAACGGTATCCCGAACAGCTTGATGCGCTTGCGGTCGCCGACCACCCCCGACGTGTCCCGTATCACTTCTTCGTCATAGATGTAGGTCACCGGGTTGAGGTAGTCCCAGAAGCCCCTTTCTTCTTCGCCCGCGGTGGCCGAGGCCACCAGGCTGCCGACCGTGCCCCTCTCGGCCTTCTGCGCCTCGAAGGCGTACCCGTCCAGCTTGACCTCCACGCGGTGCTTCTTGCGCAGGTCGGTCTTGAGCCACTTGGCGAATCTTTCCTGGAGCGTCTTGTTGTAAAGCTCGTCGCGCGCCTTTTCCGAAACCGCGGCGAACCCCAGGCGCTCCCCGCCCTGCCGGTCCTCCGCCCGGACCAGATGGTATCCCAGGCTCGTGCGCACCGGCTCGCTGATCTCTCCCTTCTCCAGGGCGGCGGCCACCCGCGCGAGGGAATCGGGAAGGCTCTCGGGTTCGACCCAGCCGATGTCGCCGCCTTCGCTCGCGCCCGCGCCCTGTGAGTGGGTCCGCGCCAGCGCGGCGAAGTCCGCCCCGTCCACGACCTGCCGGCGCAAGTCCCCGATGCGCGCCAGCACCGACTGCTCCTGCTCGGAGGAGGCGCCCTCGTCGAGGGCCAGCATGAGGTGGCGGAGCCGCACCTTCAGCTCGGTCCGGTACAGGTGGGGGTTGGCGTCGTAGTAGCGCTGCGCGTCCTGGAGCGTGATGTGGACCCTTCGCCTGACGTTGCGCTGGATCAGCTCGTCCTGCTCGATCCGGGCTCGGACCTCTTCGCGGTATTGGCTCATGGTCTTGCCGTCCCGCTTCAACAGCGCGTCGAACTGCGCGGGGGTCAGGTCGTTCCGTTCCCTGACGGACTGGATGTACCGGTCGATGTCGGCGTCGCCCACGCGGATCCCCGTGTTCCTGACCTCGGCCCTGATCAGCTCGCGGGTGATGAAGTCCTCCACCACCTCCTTGGGCACGCGCCCGGCGGTCAACTCGTCGATCTCGACGTCCCGCCTCAACTGGGTGCGGGAGAATTCTCTCAGGTCCGAGAACGTGTGTGGGTCGCCGTTGACCACCACGACGATCTTTTCGACCAGGCTCGCGGCCGCGCCGCCGGGGCACGTCACGAGCAAGGCGAGGAAGGCCGCGGCGCACGCGCCGCGCAGCCCGATACCGGCGGTTTTCAGACCGGCCCGTGCACGGGTATTTGCGATGAACGGCATCACGTCACCATACCTTCCTGACAGACGGCCTGCAATAACTCGCAGGCCTCGCCGATGAGCGCGGGCCAGTCCGCATGGTCCGGAGTGAACGACAGGCGTCCCTGGGGCGAGAACTGGAACCGCCGGTGATCCTCCGCCGCGAGCTTGAGCAGCCGGTCCACGTTCAGGAGGGCGTCGGCGTGGAACGTCATCGACAGGCGGCCGTCCTGGTAGATGACCTGGGTCGCCAGCGCGTGGATGAGGGCGCGCCTCAACTCCATCACCCTGAACAGATTCTCCACCACCTCCGGGCAACTCCCGTAACGGTCGCGGACCTCGTCGCGGATCTCCGCCAACTGGTCCGCGTCCTCCAGGTTGGCCAGCCGCTTGTAGAACAGCAGGCGCTGGTTGGCGCTGGGGATGTAGTCGTCCGGGAAGTAGGCGGGGATGCCCAGGCGTATCTCCGGCTCCACGCTGACCCGGCGCTCCTCCCCCTTCAGCTCGTGGATGGTCTCCTCCATCATCTGGGTGTACAGCTCGAAGCCCACCGCGGCGATCTGGCCCGACTGCTCGCGCCCCAGCAGGTTGCCGGCGCCGCGGATCTCCAGGTCGTGCAGCGCCAGCTTGAAGCCGCTGCCCAACTCGTCCAGTTCCTGCAGCGCCCGCAGCCGCTTCTCCGCGTCCTTGGTCACCGTGCCGCTGCCGGGCAGCAGCAGGTAGGCGTAGGCGCGGCGGGACGAGCGGCCCACCCGGCCGCGCAACTGGTAGAGCTGGGCGAGGCCGAACCGGTCCGCGCGGTTGATGATGATGGTGTTGGCGTTGGGGTAGTCCAGGCCCGATTCGATGATGGCGGAGCACACCAGCACCTGGGCCTCGTTCTCCTGGAACAGGCCCATGTTCTTCTTGAGCTCCGCGGGCGGCATCTGCCCGTGGGCCACGGTGACCCGCGCCTCGGGCACCAGGTCCATGATCTTCTGCCCGACGCGCTGAATGCTCTCCACCCGGTTGTGCAGGAAGAACACCTGCCCCTCGCGGTTGATCTCCCGCAGGATGGCGTCGCGGATCGTGCCCTCGTCGTATCGCGTCACGTAGGTCCTCACCGCGAGCCGGTTGGGCGGCGGGGTCTCGATCACGCTCAGGTCGCGGATGCCCACCAGCGACATGTGCAGGGTCCTGGGAATGGGCGTGGCGGTGAGGCTCATGACGTCCACGCTGGTGCGGAGCTTCTTGAGCTTCTCCTTGTGACCGACGCCGAAGCGGTGTTCCTCGTCGACCACCACCAGTCCCAGGTTCTTGAAGGCCACGTCGCTCTGGAGCAGGCGGTGGGTGCCGATGACGATGTCGATGAGCCCGCCGGCGAGGTCCCTGAGGGACTCCTGCACGGTCTTGCCGGTGACGAAGCGGCTGAGGCTCTCCACCCGCACCGGGTAGGGCTCGAAGCGGCTGCGGAAGGTCTCCAGGTGCTGCTGCGCCAGGATGGTGGTGGGGGCGAGCACGGCCACCTGCCGGCCGTCCATCACCGCCATGAAGGCCGCGCGCATGGCCACCTCGGTCTTGCCGTAGCCCACGTCGCCGCAGATGAGCCGGTCCATGGGCTTGCTCCCGGTCATGTCCTGGAGGGTGTCGGAGATGGCCCGCTCCTGGTCCGGCGTCTCCTCGTACTCGAAGGCGGCCTCGAACTCCCGGTACGCCTGGTCCGGGGGAGGGAAGTCGTGGCCTTCGTGCAGTTCCCGCGCGGCGTAGACCCGCAGCAGCTCCTTGGCCATGGCCACGATGGACTTGCGCGTCCGCGCCTTGAGCTTGAGCCAGGAGGTCCCGCCCAGCCGGTCCAGCACCGGGGCGGCGCCGTCCGCGCCGATGAACTTCTGCACCAGGTTGATGCGGTCGATGGGCAGGTAGAGGCGGTCGCCTCCCTGGTACTCCAGGTGCAGGAACTCGCCTTCGACGCCCGCCACCTTGAGGTGCTTGAGCCCCCGGTAGATGCCGATGCCCTGGTCGAGGTGCACCACCACGTCGTCCTGCCGCAGCTCGCTCAGGCTGGTGATGAAGCGGCTCGGGGTCTCCCGCTTGCGGATGGAACGGTCCCGCTTGCGGCGCCCCCACAACTCCTCCAGGGTGATGATGATCAGCCTTTCGTCGGGGATACGCACGCCCTGGGTCAGGCCGCCCAGCAGGATCCGGGGGCCGTTGGCGGGTTCGCCCGCGACCTCCTGGAAGGGGCGCTCCGAGACCGGCAGGTCCACCTCGTAGTAGGCCAGAAGCTGTTGCAGCCGCTGGGCGTCGCCCGGATGCCCGCCTACGAACAGCACCCGCTGATCGCGCCACCGGTCCAGGTGCTCCACCAGCGGCGCCAGCGAGCGTTCCGATCCCTGCTGCGTGGTCAGCTCGGTGTGCAGGTCGGCGTTGGTGTAGGAGCGCACCGAGAGCGTCGACGAGGCGTCGTCCGGGGACGCGAGCACGTCGAGGCTCTCGCTGTGGATCTGCCGGAAGGCGGCGGCCTCCTCGCGCCAGCCGTCCGGGTCCAGGTACAGGTCCTCGGTGCGGGGATGGAAGCGGCCATCCGCCGCGGCCTTGGACGCCCTCTGCGCCACCAGCTTCTCGAACCGTTCCAACTCCTCCTCCACCCGCGACGGCTGATCGCACCAGACGATGCCGCGCCGCGGCAGGTGGTCCAGGAGCGACGGTAGCGGGCGGTCGTGGAAGTAGGGCGCCAGGAACTCCATGCCGGCAAAACGGACTCCCTCGCGCACCGACTCCAGCAGCGCCCGCTTGTCCTTGCGGGTGAAGCCCAGCTCGTCCGCCCGCTCCTCGATGCGGAGCACGGTGTCCCGGCTGGTTTGCGGCCCCGAGGCGAACTCCTTCATGGGCAGCAGCAACAGCTCTCCGTGCCGTGACCGGGAGCGCTGGGTGCGGGGATCGAACTCGCGGAGGGAATCGATGCGGTCGTCGGCGAACTCCATGCGGACGGGGCGCTCGTAGCCCGGAGGGAAGACGTCCACGATGCCGCCGCGCACGCTGAAGTCGCCCCGCTCCTCCACCAGCGGCGCGCGCGCGAAGCCCAGGTCGGCGAGCCGCCACAGGAGCTGCTCCCGGTCCACCTCCTGGCCCTCGATGAAGCGCGCGCTGCGGAAGCTTTCCCGTGGAACCACCCGCTGCATCACCGCCGCCGGAGTGGTGACCAGCACCGGCGCGGACTGTTGCGCGAGCCGGTGGAGGCCCTCCATGCGCGCCGCCATCTGGTCCGGATGCGGAGACAGGCTCTCGAACGGCAGGATGTCCCAGCCCGGGAAAAGGTGGAGCCGCCGCTCCAGCGGAGGTGCGCCGGCCTCTTCCCCCAGGAAGAACGAGAGGTCGAGGAAAAGGCCCTCCGCCTCCTTGACGCTGGGCGACAGCACCACCAGAGGGCAGTCGAGCCGCCGGGCCGCGAGGAAGACGGCGTAGGCCTTGGCGCTGCCCTGAAGCCCGGAGATGCGCTTCTCGCCGCGCCACTCATGGGCGAGCAGTTGCGAGATCCTGTCGTCGAGTGAAAGTGACGTCACGGGGCCGGTTACCTTACGGGGAACGGTGGAGGAGTCTAGCCGAAGGGAGGCGGCGCCCGCAACGGCACGCAACACCCTTGCAGGGGCGACCGGCGGTCGCGCCCCGATCTCCTGGACTTGCCCCGCACCGGTACGATACAGTGACACTCTCCACCGACCCCACTCCCAGCGGAAAAGGACCCATCATGGCAAAGAGGAACCCGAGGCTCACGAGCGCGGCGCAGGCCATACCGGAAAGAGGCTATCCGGATCTCCACGAACATCTCCACCGTCTGGACGAAGCCGGCCTGCTGATCCGGGTGGCGCGCCCGGTTGACAAGGATCAGGACATGCACCCGCTGGTGCGCTGGCAGTTCAGAGGCGGCATCAAGGAACGGGACCGCAAGGCGTTCCTGTTCGAGCAGCCGGTGGACGCCAAGGGAAAGCGCTACGACATCCCGGTGGCCATCGGGGTGCTGGCGGCCAACCGGCGCATCTACCGCATCGGCCTGGGGTGCGACGAGGACGCCGACATCAACGCCCTGTGGGCCGAGGCCAAGACCAACCCAGTGGCGCCGGTGGAGATCCCGTCATCGGCCGCGCCGGTGCACGAGGTGGTCTATTCGGGGGCGCAGCTCAAGAGCCGGGGCCGGGGCATGGACGGCATCCCGGTCCCCATCTCCACCCCCGGCTGGGACAACGCGCCCTACGTGAGCGCCGCCCACTTCGTCTCCCGCGATCCCGACCACGGCGGGCACAACATCGGCACCTACCGCGCCATGATCAAGGCCCGGGACCGGGTCGGCTGCAACCCGTCCATCGAGCTGGGGCAGGGCATCTACCGGCACTGGCTCAAGTACCGGGAGCGGGGCGAGAAGATGCCGGTGGCGCTGTGCATCGGCGGCGTCCCCGCCATCTCCTACGTGGCCGCGCAGAAGCTCGCCTACGACCTCGACGAGTTCTCCGTGGCCGGCGGCCTGGTGAAGGCGCCCATCCGGGTGACCGAGGCGCGCACCGTTCCGGTGATGGTGCCGGCGGACGCGGAGATCATCGTCGAGGGCTTCGTCGACACCGAGTGGCTGGAGCCCGAGGCGCCGTTCGGCGAGTCCCACGGCCACGTCAACCCCAAGGAGTACAACCCGTTCATGGAGGTCACCTGCATCACCCGCCGCCGGGACGCCGTCCTGTGCTCCATCATCAGCCAGGTGACGCCGTCCGAGTCCAGCGTCATCAAGAAGATGGCGTACGAGCCCCTCTACCTGGAACACCTGCGGGACGGCATCGGGGTCAAGAGCGTGGTGCGGGTGATGCTCCACGAGCCCCTGACCGCAACCCAGAAGCTCACCGTGATCCAGATGCGCGAGCCCAGTCCCGCGGAGGTGTGGCGCGCGCTCATGGGCGCGGTGGCCTTCCGCCCCTCCATGTCCAAGATCGTCATCGCGGTGGACGAGGACATCGACCCCGACAACCTCGACGCCGTATTCTGGGCCATGGGCTACCGCTCCAAGCCGCACCGGGACGTGCAGATCATGCACGGCATGGACGTGGGCCACGCCCCCCGGCACGACGCCCGCGGCTCCGCGGACGACTCGTGCCTGCTCTGGGACGCCACCCTGAAGGAGAAGCTGCCGCCCATCTCGCTCCCCACCCGGGAGTACATGGAACGGGGCCGGAAGCTCTGGGAGGAGCTGGGGCTGCCGGAGCTGGAGCCCCAGTCGCCCTGGTTCGGCTACTCGCTGGGGGACTGGAACCCGGAGCTGGAGCAGGAGGCGGCCCTCGCCACCCGCGGCGAGTACTGGAAGACCGGCACGAAGATCGCCCGCCAGCGCCGCTCCACCAAGGACATCCTGCCCAACGAGTCCTTCTACGGCGAGGACGAGGACTGAGGACCAGGCGCCATGGACTACAAGACGCTCAAGTGGGAGGTGCACGACAATCCGCTACGGCCGGGCGAGCCCTGCATCGGCGTGATCACGCTCAACCGTCCGGAGCAGCTCAACGCGGTGGACCCGTTGATGCGGCTGGAGTTGGACGCCCTGTGCAACGAGATCGCCCGCAACTCCGTCCTCAAGGTGGTGATCCTCACGGGCGAGGGACGCGGCTTCTGCGCCGGCGGCGACCTCACCTCCGAGGGCGCCGTGCTGGGCGCGTTCGAGGGGTCCAGCGGCATCGAGGGCCCCTACAAGGAGCTGGCGGAGCATTTCCTGAACGACCTCCGGCACCGGGTGCTGCAGAGCGCCATGCGCAAGCTCGAAGACCTGCCGCAGCCCACCATCGCCGCGGTGAACGGGCCGGCCGTGGGCGTGGGGCTGGAGATGACCACGTTGTGCGACATGCGGCTGGCGTCGGACCGTGCGCGCTTCGGCGAGGTGGCCGTGCCCGCGGGGTTCGTCCCGGAGAGCGGCGGCTCGCGCAACCTGCCCAAGCTCGTGGGCGTCGGGCGGGCCATGCGGCTGATCCTCACCGGCGAGATCATCGACGCGCAGGAGGCGCTGCGCATCGGACTCGTGGACGAGGTGGTGCCGCACGAGGAGCTGATGGATGAGGCTTTCGCCTTGGCCGGCAAGATCGCCGCCAACCCCTACCTGTCCGTGCGCCACGCCAAGCGGCTGGTCAAGATGTACTGGAACTGGAACCGCACCGACGAAGGCTACCGCGAGGAGCTGGAGTCGGTGCTCGAGATCACCCGCACCAAGGACTGCCAGGAAGGCATGCGCGCATTCAAGGAAAAGCGCCCGCCCCGCTACACCTACCCCTACGACGCAGGATGGCCGTTCCCGGAGAAGGGCGGAGGGAAGAAGGATTGAGGGGTGGCAACGAGAACCGGCACAAGGCCCGAGCCCGTCATTCCGGCGAAAGCCGGAATCCAGGAGTGGAGGGGGTGAGGAGGGCCATGGATGATTCCCGCGAAAGCTGGAATCCATAGCCGTCGAACGATGTCCGACCTCCCAGTCCCCTGGCAAGGCTATCGCGAGATTCCTCTCCGGCTCAATCTCGCTGACGAGGTGCTGGAGCGTGCGGTTGCCGCCGGTCATGGAGACCGCACAGACCGCACGGCCATGCTGTGGCGCGGCGGCTCCGTCAGCTACCGAGAACTTCGCGGCAGGGTGGACGGTTTCGCTCGGGGCCTGAAAGAGCTTGGGGTTTCGCCCGGCGACCCGGTGCTAGTGCAGATGCCCAACTCGCCGGAGTTCGCCACGGCCTTTCTGGCGGCCGTGAAGCTCGGCGCCCTGCCCGTGGTGGTCAACTCGCTACTGGGGGTGCGGGAGGTCCGGGCCATCCTGGAGCAGACCGCGCCCAGGCTGGCCGTGACCGAGAGTAGCCGTGTGCAAGCGCTTCGCGACCTGCGTGAGCCCATGGGCCTCCGTACCCTGGTATGTGCGGGGGAGGCCCGGAGTGACGAAGTACCCTTCGAGTCCCTTGTCCGCGAGCCCCCGGACGAGGTCGTCACCAGGGACACCTCGGCCCACGAGCCGGCCTTTATGGTGTGCACCTCCGGCACCACCGGCAGGCCCAAGTGCATCGTCCACGCGCACCGCTGGATCGTGGCCCTTGGCGACCTGAACCGCTACCGTCTGCCGCCGGAGCCCGGAGACGTGGTGATGGCCACCGGCGAATGGAGTTTCATCAGCGCCCTCGGCCACAACCTGCTTTTCCCGCTCCGGAACGGCGTCACCTGCGCGGTGCTGTCCGGCCGCGCCACGCCCGAGAACGTGCTGGAGCACGTGGCGGCGTTGGGCGTCACCGTCCTCCACTCCGTGGCCACGGTCTACCGCCGGATGCTGGCCACCGAAGGAATCGAGGAGGCTTACGACATCCACACGCTCCGAGGCGCGCACTCCACCGGCGAGGCGCTTCGCGAAACCACGTACCGCCAGTGGAAGTCGCGCTTCGGCTGCGAGATGTACGAGCACTACGGCGTATCCGAGTATCAACTCGTCGTGGGACAGGGGTCGCGGCATCCGGTGAAGCCGGGCTCCGTCGGCGTGCCCGCGCCGGACGTGGGTATCGACATCGTCGACGACGACGGCCGCACCGTTGCGGACGGCGTCGTCGGACGCACTGTAATCTCCACCGACGACCCGGGCCTCTTCCTCGAATACTACGCCGACCCCGGCCGCACCGACGCCGCCCGTCAAGGCGGGGTCTACGACACCGGCGACTTGGCGTACCGGGACCAGGAGGGATACTTCTTCATCGCCGGACGCAGCGACGACTGCTTCAAGACCCGCGGGCTGTTCCTCGTTCCCACCGAGGTGGAGAACGCGCTGCAGCGCCACCCCGCGGTGGCCGAGGCGGTGGTGGTGCCGGAGCCCGACCCGGAGATCGGCAACCGCGTGCTGGGGGTGGTGGTGCCCGCGGACGGTCATGATCCTTCGGTCGAGCTGTCCGAGACCTTGCGCCAAAGCCTCCGGGAGGAGCTGGCGCACTACAAGATCCCGTACCGCATCGAGTTTACAAGGTCGATTCCCAAGAGCCCCGTGGGCAAGATCCTGCGTAGCGAAGTGGCCGCGGGAACGAGCCGCTGAATACCGGGAGCGGTTTCTCATTGCCGGTGTCGTGTTCACGCACGGCCCGCCCTGCAAACGGAACCGGCCTCCGAGCGCCGACCGATGACGTTCAGTGAAGTCTATCTCGGTCACGTGACGACCGACGATTTTCGCAGGAACCCAAGGGGTGAGCTTGGAACCCGGACGGCCACCCTTCATGCCGAAGGCATCAGGAAACTGCGCGGAAACTGGATTTACCGTAAGTAGTCCGTCAATTTGGGAATGGATCGGACGGCCATCGAAAAATAGTGCCGGTCCTTCTCGACGCCCACGCTCTCGTATCCCACCGCATTACACGCCGCAAGCGTGGATCCGGCTCCGGCGAACGGGTCCAGGATTCTGCCCTCGCCGACCGGCAAGACTCCCCGGACCAGGTGACGGAGAAACGCTTGGGGTTTCAGGCTCGGATGCGGGGCGATCTTACGTTCCGCACTGCGGCTTGGAGCCGAAGGGATGACATCGCCAAAGGGCTTTCCCGGCTCCGGGCGACGAAAACCCCCGGTCTTCCACTTCCGCAGGTTGTCCTGCACGCGCCCGGTCAGCGGTTTTCTGAACACGAGCCAGGGTTCCCACATGGAACGCGGCATGACGCTGATATCGCGAAATTCTTCATGTGCGCCCTTCGGGCGGTCGCCGCCGCGCATGGTCATGGTGAGCCGCACGATCTCGCCTCGGCGTTCCAGTCCCCCGGTAGACAACGCCGTCGCAACGATGTGCGAAACCAGCGGGTTTGACGCCACGATGACATTGGCGCCGGGCACCAGTACCGGCAACAGGCTGCGAGCCCAAGCGGTGAAGAAATCCCGAATCTCGGTGAGTTGATCCGTGTCCAGCGTCGTGAAGCGGGGCAGCGGCGAACGCTGGTGTCCGTCAAATGCAGGAGGAATGCGCCATACACCGCCTTTCCCGGCGCGAAGTTTTTGCTGCTGCTCCTGCGTGTATTCGTGCAGGCCGTAAGGGGGATCGGTGACCACCGCGTGAATCGAGTTGTGCGGTTGCCGATCCAGCCACGCGAAACAATCGTCGTGGTGAAGCTCCGACCTCTGAAAGAAGAAGCTCTCTTCCCTGTCGTCGATCTCGGGGAAGGATCGTTGCCGCGGGCTCGGGGCGGCTTGTCTTGCACGATACGTTCCGCGACTCTCTCGAATGAACAGTTCAGGGGTGTTCAACCTGAGATATGAGCGAACGGAAGACGGCGGTGTCTCCTCGATCCGTTTCCCGACTTCCGCGATGATGGTTGCGACGCTCAGTGGCGTGGACGATTCGGAGAGCACGGTCAGGATCGCGTCACGTACCCGGCCCGGCGGGTTCTTGGTGTTTCTGGACATGGACTTAGAGTAGACGTCGGGACGTCTTTAGTCAAGGTGCTGGATCCCGGAAAGAGCCGTGTTTGCCGAAGTTGTCTTGACAACCATCTGCCGATTCATGAGACTGCCTGCGATCATTCGTCCGAGGAGGAACCATGTTGCGTATCGTTCTGTCGTCGTTGCTGTTCGCGGGTCTGTTGAACGTAGGGTTGCCGGCGCTGGCCGACAAGAGCCAGGCCGTGGCGGCCGATTTCAAGGGCAAGACCATCACCATGATGCTGGGCACGCGGCCCGGCGGCCGGCGGGACCGGATCGCGCGCACCATCGCCCGGCACCTGGCCGCCAACCTGCCGGGACAGCCGACGATCCTGGTGCAGAACATCCCCGGCGGCAAGGGGATTCCGGCCCAGCTCAAGTTCTCCAAGTCGAGGCCCGACGGCAGCGTGATCGCGGTGGTGGTGTCGTCCGACATGGAGGCGCCTTACTTCGGCGCTCCCGGCGCCACCTACAAGCCTCGTGAGTACAAGTGGATCGGCTCGGTGCGGACCGGCAAACAGCGCAACGTGCTCTTCACCACGAAGAAGTCCGGCTTCAACAGCATCGACGACCTGCGCAGCCGCGAGGTGGCGCTGGGCGCCCAGGGCGTGGGCCATCGCAGCTACCTCTACGGCCGGCTGATGGCCGAGGTGCTGGGCCTCAAGGTCCGGTGGGTCCTGGGCTACTCCACGCCCGAGATGTACCTGGCCATGGAGAAGGGCGAGATCGATGGCCGGGTGAACGACTCGGCGTCGTTCAAGCGCGACCGGCCGGACTGGATCGAGAAACAGCAGGTGGTGGCCCACGTGGCCATGAGCCTGCCGGAGAACCTCCCGCCCATACCGGGTCCGCTGTTCGCCAAGACGCCGGCGCTCATCACGTTCACGGACAAGGAGATCCACAAGAACCTCATCCGCAAGATGAACGCCACCAGCCGGCTGGGCGGCAGCGTCGCGCTCCCGCCGGGAACGCCCGAGCCCATCCGCGCCGCCTTCGAGAAGGCGCTGGTGACCGCGGGCAAGGACCCCGCATTCAAGAAGGACTGGGAGAAGTTCGTCGGCATCCGGCCCTACGCCGGTGTGGCCGACAGCGCCGAGGTGTGGGAGGCGGTGAAGATATACACCGATTGGAATCCTGAGATCATGAAGGAGTTCAAACGCCTGGGCCACCAACCGCCCAAGTAGCATGTTCGAAGCCGCCCTCCAGGGTCTGCAAAATCTCCTCTCGTTCAACGTTCTGATCGGCATGCTCGCCGGCATCGGCGTCGGCACCTTCACCGCGGTGACGCCGCAGGGGCTGGGCACGCCGCTGATGTACGCCCTGTTCCTGTCGCTGGTGACCCAGTGGGACCCGCTGGTCGCCATCGCCTTCCTCATCGGCATGGACGCGGTCAGCAGCACCTGCAGCGCCTACCTGCCGGTGCTGTTCGGCATCCCCGGCGGCGCCGGCTCCCAGGCGACGGTGCTGGACGGCTATCCCATGGGGCGTGGCGGCCAAGCCCGCCGAGCCTTGGGCGCGGCCTTTACCGCCGGCATCCTCGGAAGCCTGGTCGGCACCCTGACGCTGGCCGCCGCCATCCCGGTGGCCCAGGCGCTGATCCTGTTCCTGGGCTCCCCCGAGCTGTTCGTGGTGTCGCTCTGGGGCGTCAGCATGGTCTCGGTGCTGGCCGGTCCGCGGCCCCTCAAGGGATTGATCGCGGGCGCCATGGGGCTGGTCATCTCCGTGGTGGGTATCCAGCCCCAGTCCGGGGTCATGCGCTTCGTGTTCGACCAGCCCTACCTGCTTGAGGGCGTGCCGCTGACCGTGGCCACGCTGGCGCTGTTCGGAGTGCCGTCCGCGTTGGAGATGGCGCTCGCCAAGGTGGGTGTGGAGCGCGAGCCGGCGCCCCTGGCCGGGAGGCTCGTGGACGGCATCCGGGACGCTTTCCGCAACCTTTGGCTGGTGGTCCGGTGCAGCTTCCTTGGCGTCTGGGTCGGCATCATCCCCGGCCTGGGAGCCCAGGTGGTGGACTGGCTCAGCTACGGGCACGCGGCCCAGACCTGCAAGGGCGCCAAGGAGACCTTCGGAAAGGGCGACGTGCGCGGCGTCATCGCGCCGGAGGCCTCCAACGACGCCAAGGACGGCGGCACCCTGATCCCGACGCTCACGCTGGGGGTGCCGGGCAGCCTGGTGTCGGCCCTCTTCCTGTTCGCTCTCACCACCATGGGGTTCGCTCCCGGGCCGTTCATGCTGGAGCGCAACGCCGACGTGGTCTACAGCATCGTCTGGGTGCTGGGCATCGCCAGCGTCATCGGCGGCGCCTTGGGGCTCGTCTTCTCGAACCAGCTCGCCAGGCTCGCGGAGTTGCGCTACTCCATCATCGTTCCGTCGATCCTGGGCTTCGTGCTCATCGGCGCGCTCAACGCCAACCAGAGCCCGCTGGACCTCGTCATGGTGGTGTCGTTCGGCTTCGTCGGCTACTTGATGAAGCGCTTCGGCTATCCCCGGCCGCCGCTCATCCTGGGCATGATCCTCGGCATCATCATGGAGAAGTACCTGTACATCTCCCATGCGCGCTACGGCTTCGAGTGGCTGGCGCGGCCCTCGGTGTTGGTGCTCCTCATTCTCGTCGCCGGGACCCTGGGCTACACCCTCTGGAGCCGGAGGGAGCGGGGGGCGCGCGGCGAGGAGAGGGCGGCGGGCGCCGAAGTGCGGGCCAGGGAGAGCACCTCCACGGCCTTCCGGGTCAACTGGGAGACCCTGCTGGTGGCCGGCTTCCTGGCGTTCTTCCTGCTCGCCATCCGCATAGGCTTCGAGTGGCCGTTCATCGCCAAGCTCATGCCGGTCTACATTGCGGCGGTCCCGGGCGCCGCCCTGGTACTGTGGCAACTCTTCCGGGTGACCACCGGGCGGGAGCCCGCCGCGGCCGGCGGCGTCGAGATGGACGAAGGGTTCAGTGGGGAACTCGACGGCAGGCTGGAACGCCGGCGCACCGTGGTGTTCTTCGCCTGGTTCGTCGGCGCCGCGCTGGCCGTGTGGCTGCTGGGCATCACCGTGGCGGTGCCGCTCTTCGTCTTCCTCTACTGCCTCGTCGAAGGAAGGGAGCGGCTGTGGGTCGCCCTGTTGATGGCCGCCATCGCCTTCTTGCTGATATGGGGCCTCTTCGAGGGCGTGTTCAAGGTGCTTTGGGCGGACGGGGTGCTGTTCGGGGGGTAGCAACCTGTCCGAGGAAGCGAATCGTGGCAGGAGGCAGGGAGAACGGAGGTCGTTGTCGGGCGAACGGACATCTCACACAGCGGCAAGGCTCCTCGTTTCATGCAACATCCAGCTCCGCGACTTGGGAGTCAATAGGGTATGGCGGTCATGTATCCTTCGTAGGGTGGATGGAATCGGGGCGAAATTGTCGAAAGGCGGTTGCTTCGCTGTCCCCGTTGGCAGGGTCAGCCTCAGTTCAAACTATGACCGGATCATACTCTAATGGCTTACGATACGACTTGCAATAGTCCTTCACGTTCAAGAACTTGACGGATGTCCTCGAATGCCTCCTTGATGTTACCCTTTGAAAATCGTATCTGTCCGAGTCCCTCAATATTGCTGAACCCTTCACAATCCTTTTCCAGCAGGACAATAGCCCGACGAAATCCAAGCCGACCCTGAAACAGGCCCGCCTCGTGGACGACGTTCATGCGAGCCTGAAGTTTACCGTCCCGTTGCTCATCTTCGCCGGTCATAATGAGAAAAGCAATAGCTGCCGTGTCCAACATTTCTCTTAAACGATCAATATTAGTTATCCCTGCAACAGGCACTCTGTTGAACTCGTCTACCTGAAGGTTCAGACGGTCGGCAATAAAGTCTTTCAACTCCCGCCAAATCAGTGAACGGCCGTGACCGATAAAGATTTTTGTCCCGTTGATACCCGTCGTCACTAGGTGAGCCTCCTGACGTGAGACATGTTCGCTAGCTTGCTTGGATACTCGCGCTAGGTCCTTGACTATTGCTAGCGTATTCTTGAATGCGACGGTTTCCGCCAACACGTACAAATGAGGGGGTAGCTTGATTCCCTGGGAAAGGGCGGTGGTATCGCGGGACACAAACTCCCCAGAGGGCGTCAGCACCTTCGTTGCTGCTGTCGCGGAGAGGATCGGCAACTTCTCGATCTTGTTCTTGAGGTTTGTCAAGAATGGATCGCTTTGGTTGGTCATTGCCGTTTGAAGTATAGAGAGCAAGCTCATTTTGCAGTCATTAAATTCGGCTTGTGCCTCCGTGTCAAATTTCCGCAGTGTGTCTATGTCGGCGTTGCCCGCACGGGAATAAATGGTGGCTCGAACCTCGTCTGGGTCAAACTTCATCCAGTTTCCACTGGTACGATTACTGAAGTACGCGTCCATGAAACCCCATTCCGGGTCAAAAAGTGCCTCTGGCGGGGGTGTCGTCAACCCCTGGTAGTATACGCTTGAGTGGTAGCCGAGCGGTGACCCGCTCCAGGCTTTGCCAACGGCTGTCGCGGACCTTTCCAGACGTAGGATTGCTTCTTCAATCGTAGAACTCTGTACAGTCACTCGATCTAGGCGGTCTGCGAGGCTCGTAAGTTGATCAGACAACATCATCCGAATACTCTCAAAGTGTCAATCACAGCCGAGTTGAAGGTCTTACGGTCTACGCCGTGCCCTTTATTCCATTGCTTTTGGCTCGTGGTCTGCAGCGCTGCCTTCGAGTGTTCCGTAGCTACATGGTGGCCATCAGCCTCAAGGAACCGTTTCCAGCGCATGTCCGATGACCTGTCTCAGACAGTCGCGCTCGTTCAGGAAGTAAACCCCATCCTTTTTCCAATCGTCCGCAGAGCGTTTGCCGCCATCGATTTCCGTGGCGGGAGTGATAGACAGGATATACGCGCGCAGACGGATGTTCGGGTCGTCTCGGCGCATCCGCTCTTCAATTGCCGCAATGTCGTGGTGAAGGTCCACTTTTTGGCGTTCTTTTTCGCCAAAGCGGCTCAATCCCTTCGGGTCCACGAAAAGAACGTGCTGAAGCACTCCCTCTTTCAACCACACGATGAAGTCCGGGTAGTACCCGAAGTCGTCGAAGAACGAGATGCCGCGACCGCGTGTCAGGTTACGGATGAGGAACAACTCCTTGCCTTGCAGGCAGGCGTCGCCCTTTCGGGCCAATTCTTCCAGGCCCTCGACGACACGCTTTTCGTTCTCGTCAAGGGGAACGGGTTGAATCGTAATGACGCGGTCCTTCCGGACATACAGCAAGGGTCGGTAGGCATGGGCATTTGTCCGAACGACGCCGATCTTCAGATGCTCGTACCAGTCTTTCAGGTCGTCGAAGCGTCCTTCCCGGACGTCGTATGCCAACTCGCCGGCGTCCTTCACCAATTGGTTCTCAGTCGTATCCACCGACAGCTCGTAGCTTCCAGTGTTGTTGGGGTCGTCCTCATCCAGTGTGACAACCTCGATCTCGTCGTGCTCCCAGCGTCGGCGCCTTGCGCGCCAGAATCTGTCGGCATACTCGGTGATCAGGTCCAGGGCGATGTTCTCCAGGTCGAATAGCTGCCGGAACTCGGTGACGTTCAACCGCTCCGGCGGCAGATAAAGCTCGTACCAACCGTCGCTCTGTAGTAGCCGCTCCACCGTCCTCGCTCGATCTGCAGGTTGTGCCATCCCTTCCGCTGTTTCCGGCGTAACAGCCTCTCGTAGACGCGAGAGACGTCGAAGAAGCAGGCGTAGGGCTTGAGGCTGGCCGAATCGGCGCCTGTTCCCTCGCCCGTCGCAGCACTGTCAGAGGCAACGGATTGAAGCCGGGAGTAAAGGTCCAGCGCCACGAAGGGGCTTCCGGCGTCATTTGGGTCAGGTAGAACCGGTCGATCACTGGAAAGCTCGTATCTACGGTCCTCTTTGAGCCGGATCAGCTTCAAGTCCGTCTTCTTGGCGAAGTTCCAGGTAACGGGCAGGGAAAATGTTTCCTGCTCAGTCCGCATCCCTTCCTTTTCCAGCAGATCCCGGAAGGTCTGCATGTAGTTGGCGCGAAGCCCGAAGATGTAGAGTTTCTCCAGTTCCGCCAGTTGATCGCCGTCCGCGGGCGGTTCGACGCCGGCCTTGCGGTGTCGCTTCAGGCTCATGTTCCAGCCCTTCAGGCGCACGCCGCGTCCGAACATCTGGATGATCTCCGGCCCTTCACCGACGCCGACATGCATCAGCCCCATGGTGCTCACGCGCCAGGAGTTCCAGCCGGCAATGAAGCGCCGGGCGACGATCACGATGTTCACGGTCGAGTCCGGCCGGTCCACGTCGTTGAACAACCGAGCCGCGAACCCCATCTCCCGCTCGACATCGAAGTCGGGATTGGTGTTCTCGATGAGCAACTTGTAGAGAGATGCAGCGTCCCCGACGTTGACTACGCCGAAGGGGTCGTTGTCTGCGGTGCGAAGGTGCAACTCCCCCTCGCCGGCGGTTAGATAGACGACGTGCAGTCGCCCCGTTCCGTGGAACAATGTCTCGCACAGATCGGTGTAGATGGCTTCTCCCGCCCGAGGCACGTAGGGAAAGCGGCCGGCGAAATAATCGCGCCCGGCGTCGTTGAGCAAACCCGACTGTCCGGCGAGCAGACGGTCGATCATGGACTGCACTTCTTTGCCGTGTGCCGACACCCAGCCGAGGAAATGCAGGATGCGGACCACGTCGGACTGCGTGGCCTGGTCCGCCTTGCTTGATCCCGTCACCGTTTTGCCCAGAAACACCCACAAGGGCTTCGCCAGGTTGAATGTCTGCCAGAATGCGCCCTTGTCCCGCCAGATCCGGCATTGCTGGTAGAAGGTCAACAAACAGCCCAACAGATACATGAGGCTGTTCTGGTCCTGCACTCCACCCGGCAGGTTCAGGATGGCATAGTCCTTGCCGTAGCCGTCCTCGTGAAACCGGCGATAGGGGTAATCGAACAGCAGGCACTTGCCGTAAGCGTGCAGCAGGTCCTCGGCCTTGCTGCCCGCGACCTGATTGAAGGTGGCTGAGTATTCAAAGGTGAAGCCGCCACGAGAGAGTTCCTTGCGGCGCTCGCGCCAGACGTTGCCGGATGCGCCCATATGCCCTTCATCGACCAGCACGAGGTTGTCGTCGCCGAAGTCCCGGACGGCAACGCGTTTGACGCCTTTCCTCTCTGCCAGCTTGTTCAGGTCGATGATCTCGACCGGCGCGAATAGGTCCGAGCCGGCCTCGCTGGAAAACAGCCGTGCGTGCAGGCCGCTTGCGCGCAACTCCCTCTCGTGTTGTGCCGACATTTGCTCGTTGGGCGTTACCAGCACGACGTTGTTCAAGCGACCGCCGGCGCGCCGCAGATAGTGCCGGTACTGCAGAATGTTGGCGTGCATCAGGAGCGTCTTGCCCGAACCGGTCGCGCTCTGAAAGGCCAAGGTGTGTAGGTCGTCCGGTATGTAATCGGGCATGGAGAAGGTCGGTCGGTACCGGGCTTTCGCTTCGTTGAGATCCGCCCGCAGTGCCTCGGGATCGTCGAAGTAGCGGCATAGGTAATGTTCGGTGAACAGCAGGGCAAGGTATTGGTGCGGTTTCCAGGTTCGCCCCTGTTCGCCCGTCATGCGCAGCCGTTGACTGTGTACTACAATGTTGGCGTCGTAGTCGGCAAGTTGGTCGAGGGTCACTCGTGAGCGAGTAGGGCTCAGATACAACGCCCGAGCATACTCACTGCCACTGCCGGCATTTAGTTCATTGAGCGCTTGGTTCAACCGTTCGAGCATCGCGCTCATGTCGTCGTAGCCGAACTCCCGGCACATGAATCGATGCAGGGCGAGGCGGTTCTGGAGGACGGTCATTGCCCTTTGCCCTGTTGCCGAGCTTTTAGCTCTTCTCCTTTTTTGCGCCATGCCTTGTACCAGCGAAACTCCTCCCACGGGATTTCAAAAACATCGTCGCGCGACAAAGAATTTACCTGATGCAGACTCTTTGTTTCCCAACCCTTTGCGGTTAGCTGGATATACTCGATTGTTGCAAAAACCACGGCTGAATTTAAGAGTCAGGCGCGGGGCGTGAGGGCTGCGAGGGCGTGACGCAGTTCTGCTTCGAGATTCGGATTGGTATTCATCGACAGGATGAGCTTGCCGGCGGGGCGAATGATACGTCCGGCTCGTTGAATGAGGGTACGGCGCAGGGTTCCGATTTCGCGGAAGCACCACAGGGCGGGGCGCTTGGCTGTGGTGGAACGCTCACGGGGGTGGATTCGCATCTGGAGTTCGCGGGTGAGGTTGTGAGCGAGGATGCTGGCGAACATGTACAACTGGTTCCCGACGCGTGTTTTGACGGGCACGTAGCCCATTTGGCAGTGGGACTTCAACTCGGCGAAGATACCCTCTTGGGATCCCCGTCCTTCGTGGAAGAGCGCCACGTTGCGTGGGCGGATTCTCTTGTTGGTGACGATGACCTTGAACTCGTACCCATGGGAGACCGGCTTGAAGAGGTCGAGTTGGATTTCCTCCTTGTCCTGGTATCGGACGGGTTTTCTGATGAAGACGAAGCGATAGCGGGTGTTCCAGGACTTGGGCTTCCAGCGGGTCTCGAAGTAGCCGAGTCCATTGGCCATGGGCCGCCATCGTTGTCTGCCTTCGATCATCCCCTTCAGTTCGGCCAAGCGCTCGAAGGGCACCGAGACGGTGAAGGTGACACCCAGGGAGTGAAGCCGGTCGACGATATCCCTGCTGAAGAAGGCGCTGTCCATGCGCACCTCGATCCTGGCCCGGGGCAGGCTTGCGCGCACGGTGCACACACAGCCCTGGATGAAGGCATCGGCGCCCTTGGAGTCATGGACGTTTCCCGGCCGATGGTGCACGTCGAGCACCTGGTCGGTCTGGGCCACGGTGCAAAACAGGGGGTAGTAGCTGCGCGCCCCTTTCTTCTTCTTGTTGAACCCCACCGCGGTGCCCTCGGCGTGGCGCCCGGTGCTCAAGACCGAGCCGTCGAAGTCCAGGGTGATAGTCGCGAAACCTTCGGCCACCAGGCGCTCGATGACCACCGTTCTCGACTCGGCGCGGACGTTGTCGACGCTGCACGCGTCGGCACTCTTCAGCGAGCGGCTCACGGTAGACACGTCCGGCAAGCGTTTCAGCCCAAGCAACCGCCGGACCAGTTCATCATCCCGGTAGTACGCCAAGTCTTGCAACTGTCGGTGTCCGATGATGAGATGCACCACCAGCAGCAGCAACACGACGTGGTGACCGTAGATCGGATTGGCTTTCAGGTGGCGGAAGCACCGCCCCAGCCGCTCCTTGAGACCCAGGTGGGAAAAGAAGCACTGAAAGAGGATGAGCCCCGAATACGATGTCAGTTTCTGCGGCTCGAATCGAACCTCCATGCCCAGCGTGGCTTTACCTCGAACCGCGGTTCTGCTAAGTTTCATTTCGTGGTCTCCGTTTCATCGGGTATTGGGATGATACCAACGATGATTATATCAGTTTCGGAGACCACATCCTTGAGCTCACCTCGTTTTGTTCGAAAAAATGTCGCAACAACCCCCCTCGATTTTATCTCACGGGCGGCTGTGGCTTAGCTTCACAGATGGTGAGCCTGAGCTATTTGCCGTATGACACCGGAGAGCCTTTGTAGGACGGCCTGAGCGGGCTCTTCAAGAGGGCGTTTTGCAACTGACGGGTCAATGCGCTGATTTAATGCCTCTAAATCCTTCATGGTCTCGCCGAATTCCTCGGCCGTCGCGTAGTATATGGCACAACCACGAAACGCGCCAGTCGCCATGTGATCGATCAAAGTACGGATGTGCGCGAGATGCACTTGCCGATGCTTACCTCGGGGCGACAGGACAGTTTCGGTTTCGTCAAACAGCACAAGCATCCCAGCGAACCCGAGCTCACGTGGAAGTGAAAGCAACGCTCGGAGCCATCCGGCTGCATTGCGCCGACTGAGTTTTCCCAAAGGCCTTGGCAGTCCCGTGTGTTCCCGGTACAACGCGCCCACCCTCACTCGATAGGTTGGTGAGGCGGCGAGGAGAGCCTCCAGGCGTTCCGCAAGATGTTCGTCGCTCCCAGCCAGCACAGCCTCGGTGCAGTAAGCTAAAACGAGGTTTCGAAAATCCGGTATCATGGCTTTGTTGCTTTTCAAGCGGTCTATCAGCGTCTGTTGTTCGGTTTTGTCCTTGTGGATGAATTGCGCTTCAATGATCCTTGTAACACCAGACGTGGCAAAAAAGCGGTGTGGTAGAGGTGGCGTCATGCTTGCGGCGATCGCGCGGTATGTTGCCGTCAATGACTGGAAGGGACTCTCGTTCTCCTGACAATCCACATAGGCAGTGACGAAACCGCGGTCGCGCGCCCGTTGTGCCAGAGCCTTGAGGAAATGCGTCTTCCCGCGCCCGTACGGCCCATAGACAAACTGAAGCTCGCCACCGCCCATGGCAATGAAAGGAAGGGTCTCGTCGTCGATTCTTTGCAACGACGTCTCCAAGCCGGCCGACATACGCAACGCCGTTTGCTCATCCGGTGGCGTTCCCAATTCTCCGAGATGAGCCAGCACTTCCAATGGCTTCACAGCGACGCAACCCTCTGAATTGAAACCGCTCCGAGTTGGGGGCCGCCGCTACCGTCGCCATGGAGAGATGGGAGTGTTACTGCTTTTGCGGCTGTAGCCATGTTTGGCGGCTGGTTAGCCAAGCGCTCGTTTTCCAGACTCCAGTTCTCAAGACCAAACCGTGCAAAGTCGTAAACGAATTGCGTCATTGAGTAGTCGGAAAAGGACTTTGAGTCGGGGTGTTTGAGGAAATCCGCGTTGTAACTAAGCCGGACGAGCACCACCAGTGGATAGATCTCACGAATCGGAACCTTGCCGTCAGGGTATTGCCCCTGCATGCGGGCGAAACCTATGGCGTCCTTTATTGACCGAAAGAAATCGGCGCGCGTGAACGGGAATCCTTCGAGTTTTCCCCTTGCCTCTCTGATACGCGAGAACAGCCGAGTTCCGTCTACTTCGGCGAAAACCTCGTGAGGCTCGCTTCCGAGAATCAATGTTACGCGGTCCTGTTTGTAATTCACTCGGAAGCCACTGACAAAGTCGTAGCTCTTCAGGCGACGTGAAGGGCACCCAGCTTCCTTTGCGGCCCGCAGGAGGTCTTCACGTCGGCGTGCGAAAGCGTCGTCCCTCCTCTGAGCAAGAGCAGCCTGCTCGGTCTCCAGATCCCGGAGTACGCTTTCAACATCGATCGCCCTGAGTGCCGTGATGACTTTGCCCAGAGCGGGGAGTCGTTCTCCAGGGCTTGTTGCCTTGCTTGGCCTAGCGAGTGGGGCAGCCGCCTTCAGCGCCTTCTGGAGTGCCTTCATCAGATCGGGCCGACTCTCGGGTGAGTTCGTGCCGGTCACTGTGTCGATCATTTTCAGGGGGAGGTCCCCTTGTTCATCCGTCATGACTCACCTTCTACAGTAGAAATCACAATCCTGAATCTCAAGCTTTACGCTGGTTTCCGGGCCAAGGGCCGGGCTGGCCCACAACGCAAGAATGCCGGATAACGCGCTCTGACCTCCATCGGCTTGGCATCTCGGGTTCATTAGATGGGTCGCTGTTTCCGTCGTGGAGACGAATCTAGATCTTCCCTCACCCGGACGATTTCTGCTGCGAGCGTCTCTTCGTCCGGGAGCGCGGTCCGGTACTCAGCAGCCATGACCTTGTTCGGTAGTCCTTGGAGCGCATACCGGGCAACAGCGTCGTCTTTTTGGGCGCATAGAATCAACCCGACGGGTGGGTTTTCGTTTTCGTGTGTCCAATGCTTCTGCGCGTAGTTGAGATAAAGATGCATCTGTCCGGCATCGGCGTGGGTGAATTTGCCGATTTTCAAGTCGATCACCACCAGACACCGCAGCCGCCTGTGGAAGAACAGCAGGTCAACTCTGTACCACTCGCGGCCGACTCGCAGCCGTCTCTGTCTGCCTATGAAACAGAAGTCTCCGCCGAGTTCCAGGAGGAAAGTCTCCAGGCCGCGGATCAGTGCTTTTTCCAGATCGCTTTCGGAATATTTGTCTTCGAGATCAAGAAATTCGAGAACGAAGGGGTCCTTGATCGCTTCTTCAGGCAGCACAAGATCTTCAGGCCGTGGCTTTCTGCCCCGTGTGAGCATGGCCGCTTTATTCTTGGACAGGGCGGTGCGCTCGTAGAACTGGGAGTCGATCTGACGGTCGAGTTGACGAACCGACCACCCTCCGCGCAGAGCTTCCGTTTCGTAGAACTCGCGGGCGCGTAGGTTCTTGACGGATAGCAGCCTTACATAGGCAGACCAGGGGAGGGGAAAGGATGAAGCGATACCGGTCAGCGAAGAATCTGCAGATGTCGCCGATATATTCCGTTTGAGAGCACTCCAGGTTTTGCCAGATGGCGTCTGGCGAATAACTTGCAGCGACGGACTCGATTCGCCAGACATCGTCTGGCGAATCTTCTCCGGTGGATAGGCAAGGTAGAATACGCGCATTTGTTGGAGGTTCTGACGAGAGAACCCGCGTCCGAACCGCTCCGTCAGATCCGCACTGAGCCTCTCGATGAGCGCGGTTCCGTATGCGGCCCGCTGTTCGCCCGATTGCTCGAACTCTACAATATACTGTCCGATCAACCAGTACGCGGCGGTCATCACGGCGTTCACCGAGTGAACGGCCGATCTCCTGGCCGCGTCGATAATCCGGGACACGTCGCCGAAGACGGATCGATACTGGGTATCAAGATCGCCGGGTTCAACCATCGGTTTCTTCATGGCTCCTGAGTGTCGCGATGAGGAACTTGGTGTTCACGGTGGCTACACCCCTCCCCCATCCCCTTTCTTCAGCGGGCTCCCCTCCAGCAGATACTCCTGCCGTGCCAGGGTCTCGGAGCGCTCTTCCCGGAGGTAGCGCTCCAGGGCCTCCCGGAAGCGCTTGTCGCGGACGTAGTGGGCGCTGTAGGTCTTGGCGGCTTCGAGGCCGCGGAGGTTCTTGAAGCTGCCGCCGGCGCCGGCCTCGAAGCGGGCCAGGGACTCGTTGATGCAGTGCTCGATGGCGCCGTAGTAGCAGACGTTGAAGTGCAGGTAGCGGTGGTCCTCGAAGGCGCCCCAGTAGCGGCCGTAGAGGGCGTCCGGGCCGCGGATGTTGAAGGTGCCGGCGATGATGCGGCCGTCGCGTTCGGCCACGATGGGGCAGATGAAGGGGTAGGGCCGCTTCAGCAGTTCGTCGAAGAAGCGGCGGTTCAGGTACTGCCGGCCGTAGTAGAGGCGGTCGATGTGGTGCTTGTAGAGCTCGAACAGGGTACGCTGGACGTCGGGGGTGATTTCATCGTAGGGCAGCGCGCGGACACGGATGCCCTGGTTGTCCAGTTCCCGCCGCTCGCGTTTGATCTTGTTGCGGCGGTCGCTGCGGAAGGCCCCGAGGTAGTCGTCGAAGGTTCCGTATTCGCGGTTCTGCCAATGGAACTGGAGGCCGATCTTGGGGATGAAGTCCAGATCCTCCAGCGCCTCCATCTCGTCCCGGTCGCAGAAGTTGATGTGGATCGACGACAGCTCGTTGCCGCGGCAGATCTCCACCAGCGCCCGGCCCAGGACGGCGACGATGCTCCGGCGGTCGATGCCCGGCGCGGTGAGGAAGCGCGATCCCGCCACCGGCGTGAACGGAACGCCCACGAGCATCTTGGGATAGTACTGGATACCCCCTTGCATGGCGTAGGAGGCCCATTGGTGGTCGAAGACGAACTCCCCCATGCTGTGGGACTTGAGGTACATGGGGCAGGCGCCGAGGAGGTCCTTCCCCTTTTCGACCACGAGGTGGTGCGGCGCCCAGCCGGTCTGGTCGCACACGCAACTCGTGTCCTCCAGGCAGTCCAGCCAGTCCCAGCGCATGAACGGCGAGCCGTCCCGCACCAGGGTGTCCCACGCCTCCCGCGTCACCTCGTTGATGCGCCGGACGATGCGGACCGAGAGCCGTTCCTCCTCCATGGCCCCACCTTCTTGCCAGAAGGACCCCGTCAGGTCTAGGTGTCTGTCTGATCATGACTCTCTTCGCTCTCAGCCTCCTCCTGGCGGCCGCCTTCGTTCATGCCACCTGGAACCTGCTGCTCAAGAGGGCGCAGGGCGGGCCGGCGTTCCAGTGGCTGTTCGCCGTGCTGTCCGTCGGCCTGTACCTTCCCGCGGTGCTGGCGTGGTGTTGGTACCGACCGACCGCCCTGAGCACGACGATGGTCGCCGTGATCGCGGGCAGCAGCGTGTTGCACACGCTCTACTACGGAGTCCTGCAGCGCGGGTACCGGGCGGGCGACCTGTCCGTGGTCTACCCGTTGGCCCGCGGCACCGGGCCTTTTCTGGCGGTTATCGGAGCGGTGCTGATTCTCGGGGAGCGTCCCACCGCCGGGGTCGTGGCCGGCGGCATCCTCATCATCGCGGGCGTCTTCGTGTTGAGCGGCGCCGGTGCCTGGTCCCGGCGCGGCGCGCCGTCCGGGGCCGCGGTGACGTACGGCCTGGCCACCGGGGTGGTGATCGCCAGCTACACGCTGTGGGACAAGAACGCCGTGAGCGCAATCGGCATCGCGCCCTTGCTCCTCGACTGGGGCACCAACTGCGGGCGCACCGTCCTGCTGGCGCCCGTCGCCTGGCGCCGCCGCCCCGAGCTTCGCAACCACTGGTTGCGGCACCGCCGCGAGGCGCTGGGGGTGGCGCTGCTGAATCCCCTGGCCTACATCTTCGTACTAACCGCGTTGCAGATCACGCCGGTGAGCCACATCGCGCCCGCGCGGGAGATCAGCATCCTGATCGGCTCGCTCATGGGGATACGGCTGCTCGGCGAGGGGGCCGCGAGGATCCGGCTGCTGGGTGCGGCCAGCATGACGCTGGGGCTGATCCTCATCGTAACGGATGGATCGATGCCCTGGCCGTCCGGCTAGGCGCCTGTCCGAGAATTTCCAAGGTCAGTGAAATGGCGTCCTTCGACTTCGCTCGCCAAGGCTCGCTACGCTCACGACGAACGGAGAAATGCCATCACAACCGCTCGTCCTGAGCGTAGCGACGCGAAGCGTCGCGAAGTCGAAGGACGCCCTCGCGCGCCGACGGGTGGCGGGTGTTGCGCGGTGGTGGAGATCAACGGCCCCGGCGACGTTTCCGGAAGCTGGGGTCGGGCGTTCCCTTCCAGCAGCGGGCGACGAAGGGGTAGCCCTCGGTGATGAAATAGGCGTAGGAGCCCTCGGGGAACTCGGCGGACCGGGTCACGGCGCCGTTGCATTCATCGAGATCGCCGCTGCCGGCGACGTATGCCCAATCCTCCACGAAGGTGCCGTCATGCGCGCCGCCGGGTGCGTCGCCCCCCGGGCGCGCGCCGGGCTTCAGCCGGTAGGAACTCCGCACCTTCCGTACGCCGTCCCCCAGGTCGCCCGTGACCGCGTAGATCGGAAAGCCGTCCGCCGCCCAGCCGATCAGGGGCGAATGAGCATCCGCCTTCCAACCCACGCGTTGCATCAGGCCGGTAGGCAGCGCGTGGTAGTGATAGGCGCCGGTGCGCTGAACGTGCGCATGGTTGGCGTCCAGCCCCAGCCGGACCGCGCCGCCGAGGGCGTCGTAGTTCCAGCCGCCGCGTTCGCCGTGCCAGAATTCCGCGGTAGGCGCCTCGAACGGAACGCCGTTGACTGCGACGCCCCAAAGCCAGCGCCGCGACGCGGTCGTCTCACCCGCGGGTGCCGGCTCCGTGGTGACGGTGAACGTGTACTCCTGCGGGGTGATGGCGTGGGGGTTGCCGCGGTTCGGGAAGGTCCCCACCGTGTGCGACGGAATGCCGTTGGAGGTGATGGTCCGGGTGGCGCCGGACACTTCGATCGATACCTTCGGCGGGCCGGCCGTTTCGTTGGCGGGCACCAGCCTTACCGCGGCACTTTCCGTAACGGTGTGAAAGCGGGCGCGCGGCCTTCTTTCCCGTTGGGCCATGGCCGTCGCCGCGAGCAGCAGCGCGGTCAAACCCGCGACAACACACACAAACAGTTTCATGAGAATTAGACCGGACGGGGTTCCTGAAGAACGGGCTGTGTCCTCTCCTGTCATTCCCGCGAAACAGGCCGTGTCAAAACACCACTTCGCAGCGACGAAAGTCCAATCTGTCATTCCCGCGAAAGCGGGAATCCAGGGGCGGTGGCGGGGCGCTACAGCGGCGTTCCCCGCCTCACCCCTCCTGGATTCCCGCTTCCGCGGGAATGACGTTTCAGGGGTTGGTCCCTGTTCTCAGATGGTGTTTTGACACGGCCTGGAAAGCGGGAATCCCGGCCCCGTCCTGGATTCCCGCCTCCGATCGGGGTTGAGGGCATGCTATCGCGGGAATGACGGATGCGGGACGGCGCCGGGTCAGGCGTTCCCGGCCAGTTGCCGCAGCACGTACTCCAGGATGCCGCCGTGGCAGTGGTACGACAGCTCGGCGGGGGTGTCGATGCGGCAGGTGACCCGGAAGGTGGTCGCCTTGCCCTCGGCGCTCGTTGCCGTGACCTGCAGCTCCTTGCGCACGCTCAGGCCCTCGGCCACGCCGGCGATGTCGTAGGTCTCGAAGCCGGTGAGCCCCAGGGAGTCGGCGTTCTCGCCCTTCATGAATTCCAGCGGCAGGATGCCCATGCCGATGAGGTTGCTCCGGTGGATGCGCTCGAAGCTCTCGACGATGGCGGCCTTGACGCCCAGCAGGCGCGGCCCCTTGGCGGCCCAGTCGCGGGACGAGCCGGTGCCGTACTCCTTGCCGGCGATGACGATCAGCGGCGTGCCTTCCTCCTGGTACTTCATGGCCGCGTCGAAGATGGACATCTGCTCGTTGTCGGGCTGGTGCACGGTGAAGCCGCCCTCGGTGCCGGGCGCGATCTGGTTCCGCAGCCGCACGTTGGCGAAGGTGCCGCGCATCATCACCTCGTGGTTGCCCCGGCGGGCGCCGTACTGGTTGAAGTCCTTGGGCTCGACGCCGTGTTCGGTGAGATAGCGCGCGGCCGGGCCGTTGCGCTCGATGGATCCGGCAGGGGAGATGTGGTCGGTAGTCACCGAATCTCCCAGCAGCGCCAGCACTCGCGCCCCCTTGATGTCGCTGGGCGCAGCGGGTTCCGCGGGTATGTCACCGAAGAACGGGATCTGCCGCACGTAGGTGGAGTCCTCGTCCCAGGCGAACAGCTCGCCCTCGGGCACCGGCATGCTCCGCCACATGTCGTCGCCGGTGAAAACGTCGCTGTACTCCTTGCGGAAGGCGTCGGCGGTGACGCCCTTGGCCACCTCGGCGCGCACTTCCTCGGGGCTGGGCCAGATCTCGCTGAGCATGACCGGCTTGCCGTCGGCGTCCTCGCCGATGGGGTCGTTGTAGAGGTCCACGTCCATGTTGCCGGCGATGGCGTAGGCCACCACCAGCGGCGGCGAGGCCAGGTAGTTGGCGCGGATGCTGGGGTGGATACGGCCCTCGAAGTTGCGGTTGCCCGAAAGCACGGCGCTGGTGACGAGGTTGCCTTCCTGGATGGCGTTGTTGATGTTCTCCGGCAACGGCCCGCCGTTGCCCACGCAGGTGGTGCAGCCGTAGCCCACCAAGTGGAACCCCAGCTCTCCCAGGGGCTCCAGCAGCCCGGTCTGCGTCAGGTACTCGGTGACCACCTTTGAGCCCGGCGCCAGGCTGGTCTTGACCCAGGGCTTGGCCTTGAGGCCGCGGGCCGCGGCCTTCTTGGCCAGGAGCCCCGCTCCCACCATCACCGACGGGTTGGAGGTGTTGGTGCAACTGGTGATGGCGGAGATCACTACCGAGCCGTGGGTGAGGTCGAAGGAGTCGCCGTTCTGCCGCACCGGCACGGTGCTGGGGGTGTCGCCGCCCTTCATGGTGGGCAGGGCCTCGGCGAAGGACTGCTTGACGCTTCGCAACGCCACGCGGTCCTGGGGCCGTCGCGGCCCCGCCAAGCTGGGCTCCACCTCGCCCAGGTCCAGTTCCAGGGTGTCGGTGAACACCGGGTCCGGGGTGTCGTCGGTGCGGAACAGCCCCTGCTCCTTGCAGTAGGCTTCCACCAAGCTGATGAGCTCGGGGCTCCGGTTGGACAGCTTCAGGTAGTCCAGGGTCTCGTCATCCACTGGGAAGAAGCCCACGGTGGCGCCGTACTCCGGCGCCATGTTGCCGATGGTGGCGCGGTCCGCCAGCGCCAAGCTGGACAGCCCCGGCCCGTAGAACTCCACGAACTTCTCCACCACTCCCTTGGCCCGCAGCATCTGCACGATGGTCAGCACCAAGTCGGTGGCGGTGGCGCCCTCGGGCAGCCGCCCGTGGAGCTTGAAGCCGATGACCTCGGGGATCAGCATGATGAGCGGCTGGCCCAGCATGGCCGCCTCCGCCTCGATGCCGCCCACGCCCCAGCCCACGACCCCGAGCCCGTTGATCATGGGCGTATGCGAGTCCGCGCCCACCAGCGTGTCCGGGTAGGCCAGGGCGTCGCCGTTGGACTGGGCGGTGAACACCACCTTGCCCAGGAACTCCAGGTTGACCTGGTGGACGATGCCGGTGTCCGGGGGCACCACGCTGAAGTTGTCGAAGGCCTTCTGCCCCCAGCGCAGGAACGCGTACCGTTCCTGGTTGCGCTCGTACTCCAGCTTCGAGTTGGAAGCGAACGACTGCAGCGAGCCGAAGTGGTCCACCTGCACCGAGTGGTCGATGACCAGGTCCACGGGCTGCAGCGGGTTGATGCGTTTCGGATCGCCGCCCAGCCGCCGGATGCCCTCGCGCATGGCCGCCAGGTCCACGATGGCGGGAACCCCGGTGAGGTCCTGCAACAGGATGCGCGCCGGCATGAACGCGATCTCCTTGTCCGGCTTCGCCCCCGGGTCCCACCCCGCCAGCGCCCGGATGTCGTCGGCGGACACGTGGTGGTTATCCTCGCGGCGGAGCAGGTTCTCCAGCAGTATCTTGAGGGAGAACGGCAGCCGGTCCACCGGCAGCGATGTCTCCTTCGCCAAGGCGTCGAGCCGGTAGATCTGATACCGGTTCCCGGCCACTTCGAGGGGCGCGGCGGTGTGAAACGTATCGATACTCTGTGCAGCCATGGTCAGCTCCTTGGTACGGAATTCGGTTTCAGGCGGTCCGGAAGGACGCGGGCGGATGGAAGCCGCGGGGCCTTGAAACCCCTCTTTCTAGCGTAACCGCTGCGGGTTGCCAAACCGGCAGGGAGCCCCGTATCGTCATTCCGGCTTTCGCCGGAATGACGATAGCGGGCGTGGCGCCATGTCCGTAACCACGGAGGGTTTTGACACAGCCTGTTTCGCAGGAATGAGGTCTGTGGGGTGCCGGGTTGGCTCGGAGGATACGGGGATTCAGACCGCCTTGTCCCGGTGCATCCGCGCGATGGCGTCCGCGTCGTAGCCCAACTCTTCCAGGATCGCGTCGGTGGCGCCGCCAAGTTCCGGGATGGGGTCGTAGCGGGCCGGGCTGCCGGACAGTTTCAACGGGCTGCCGATGACCGGAACCTTGCCCACGGGGGAGTCCACTTCCCGGATCATGCGGCGGGCGGCCGCCTGGGGATGGGCCAGCACCTGGGCGATGCCGCGGACCTTGCCGTTGGGCAGCCCGGCGTCCTGCAGGCGCTTGAGCCAAGTCTCGTGGCCGTGCTCCAGGAAGAGCCGCTCGATGGTCTCCTCCAGCACGCCGCGGTTCTCCTTGCGCGCTTCCACGGTGGCGAAGCGGGTATCCTCCATCAGCGACGGCCGCTGCATCACCTTGAGGCAGAAGGTCTCCCAGTCCCGGGGCGTGGCCACCGCTAGGTTCACGTACTCGCCATCGCCCGCCATGTAGGGCCCGTACGGGGTGACGTAGTGGTGGCGCATGCCCACCCGGTCGGGCTCTTCGCCCCGGTGCCAGTAGTGGTGCGGGAAGTAGCCGAGCCAGGAGAGGATGCTCTCGAACATGGAGATGTCGATGACCTGCCCCTCGCCGGTCTTCTCCCGCTGGAACAGCGCCAGCACGATGCCCAGCGCCGCGTACATGCCGGAGGCGATGTCGGAGACGGACACGCCCGCGCGTGCGGGCTTGTCGGGATAGCCGGTGGTGGCGATGATGCCGGCCTCGCCCTGGATCAGCAGGTCGTAGGCCTTGATATCCCGGTAGGGGCCGTCCTGGCCATAGCCCGAAAGCGAGCAGTAGATGAGCCGCGGGTTCAACTCGTGCAGGGTTTCCCATCCCAGCCCCACCCGCTCGGCCACGCCGGGGGCGTAGTTCTCGAAGAATACGTCCGTGGTTTTCGCCAGCTTGTGTAGCACCTCCAGGCCCTCCGGCTTCTTGACGTCCACCGTGAGGCTCTTCTTGTTGCGGTTGAGCCACACGTAGCCGGACGACAAACCCTTCACCGCGGTGTCCCAGTGGCGGATCAGGTCGCCCACGCCGGGACGCTCGATCTTGATGACCTCGGCCCCCATCTCTCCCAGCAGGCCGGTGCCGAACGGGCCGGCGAGCACCTGCTCGAAGGCCATGACCCGCACGCCGTCGAGCGCCAGAGCGCCGTTGGTTTCGGGCGATCTCATTCGCATGCTCCGTGCGCCACGGACGGGCGCCCGCCGCCTTCGCGTGCCCGCCTACTCACCATCGACGATCTCCGGGAAGATGTCCCGCCGCGGCGCGAACTCCTTGCGCCAGACCATGACGCTGCGGGTGTAGTCGATGACGACCTTGCCCTCCTGCTGGACGCCCCGGGTGCGGACCTTGACGATGCCCCACTGGGGCTTGGACCTGGAGTCGCGCTTCTCCATCACCTCGGACTCGGAGTACAGCGTGTCGCCGGCGAACAGCGGGTTGGGCAGCGTGATCTGGTCCCAGCCCAGGGCGAAGCCGTTCTCGCTCACGTCGGCCACACCCATGCCCGCCACGATGGCCAGGGTCAGGGCGCTGTTGATCAGGCACTTGCCGAACTCGGTGCGCTTGCCGTACTCGTTGTTGAAGTGGATCTGGTTGCTGTTGTTGGTGAGCAGCGTGAACCAGATGTTGTCGTTCTCGGTCACCGTGCGCCCGACACGGCACCGGTATACGTCGCCGACGTTGAAGTCCTCGAAGTAGCGGCCTTCCCAGCCCTTCACGACTGCCATGAGCGACCTCCTTCCAGACGAGTTCTCCAGCCCGATGCAGGTCGGGTTAGCCGAAGGCGCAACCCGACGCAAGCGTAGCACAGGCCACCGGTCACCGCGCCTTGAACACGATATCCCCGAACCAGGCCACCGCCGACTCCCCGGTGTTGTCGGTGTCGGTCATCAGGGCCACACCGGAAATCCGCGGCGGGTCTCCGCCGAACGCCTTCCGGTAGTCTTCGACGAGGTTCCGGGATTCGTTGACCCAGCGGCCGACCTTCTCCGTTCCACTTTCCAGCACGATCATCTTGACTCGGTCGGTGTAGGGATTGGGGACCATGGTTCCCACCGGGCTCCTGCTCTCCCAGATGTACGTGATGGCTCCCATGGGCGGGTATTCCCCGCGGGCGAGCCGGATGGCCTCGTACTTCGCCCGCTCGAAAAATCCCACCTTGCTGCCGTCATACTTGAACGTGACGTACACGCGGGCGGGGTAGTCGTCGCCGTCTCTCCGGGTGACGTCGCCCTTCTTCAGGATGTTCTCGACCTTCCACCGCCATTCGATGACGGGATACCGCATCGGGTCGATGTCCACCTTGCGCACCAGTCCCGAGGCCGAGCCCCGGCTCACCGCCTTGACCGCCACCACTCCGTTGTCTGCTACCAGTGAGTATTCCGTGTGCTTTTCGATCTTGTCGAAGGTGAGCGGCTCCCAGGGATCCGGGAAAGGTCCGCCGGCTTCCGCGGCCGAGAAATTTCCGACATCGAGCGCCACCGGCGGCTGCGCTCCGAGGCTCGCAGCCGTCAGGGCCAGAGCGAAACACATTCCGGCCAAACCGACAACGAACCGGGGCGTCGCGACATCAGTCCTGTCATCGTCCTGGCTCAAAACTTCCGGGCGCGCTCCATGAACACTGACGGGTTGGCCTTCCACTGCGGATAGTCGATGCGTCCGTTATCGGTCAGCAGGTTGATCTTCTCGTCGAGGCAGGCCGCCAGCGCGGCGTCCGCGGCGTCCAGCGCAAAGCCTCCGCGCTCGCGCTTGGCGGGATCGGGGTCTCGCGCCGCGATCACCAGGGCGCGGCCCGACGCCGCGCTGGCGTCGCGGTTGCCGATGTTCCCCCTTGCCACTGCGTCGATCTCGCCGTCGGCCAGAGCGTCCAGCAGTTCCTTTTCGAGATCGTAGTACCTCACCTGCGGCATGGTCGGGCCCGCCGGGCTGATGGACCGCCGCTTCTCCAGACCACCCGACGCCCTCGCCGCAGTGACGAAGTGGCGCTTGCCGTCGGCTACCACCACCGCTCCGCCCTCCATCGAAACCTTCGTGCCGGCCACCAGCACGCCGTTCTCGCCGGTGATGCCGGTCAATTGCAGCAGGCGTTCCTCTCCGGTGGTTTGTGCGACGGCGCCGACGCGGTGGGTGCTGGTGAGCTTGTCGTGGCCGTCGAGCCGCGCGGCGTCCTCCGCGCGCACCAGAAGGGTCTGCAGGAACGAGATGTGTCCCGCGGTGAACCGGATTACCCGGTCACCGGTCTCGTTGCGGGTGCGGTCCTCGCGGACGGTGATGCCGCCGCCGACGATATCGAATTCCGGGCGCGCGGCCTTGAGCCAGATGCCGCTGAAAGGATTGCCGATGCCGCGGCGGGAGAACGACAGCCCGGCCCCCTTCAGGGCTTCCAGCGCGGTCAGCAGGTCGGCTTCGTAACCGCGGTGAACGTCGAACCCGAGGGAACCGGGGGCGAGGTCCGCGCTGTAGCTGACGGGTTTGAAGTCGGAATAGAAACCCACCCGCAGGACGCGGGTTCCGTCCGTGCACATGGCGGATTCCGCTCCGCGGGGGGCAAGGACGGCCGCCGCCAGCGCCGCAACTCCAGCGATGACGGCAAGTCCGCTCATGACGGCGTGTATCCTGACGGAGTGGCTCATGATGACGTTTCCAGAGCTTGCCATGAGCCGTGATGCCGTTCAACAGGAATCGGGGAAAGACCCTCCGGCTTTCGCGCTTGAGAATTTTCCGACTTCAAGAATGGGTCGCGATTGCGCGGGAAGGGCAAGCTGTGCGCCGGTGGTTGCATCCAGTACCAATCGGGAATATCATCCATATTGGTCTAACCAATCAGGGCTACATTGTTGATGAGTTTTCACCGACGCCTTTCCATCGATCTGCCTCCGGGGCGCTCCGCGTTCCTCTGGGGAGCGCGGCAAACCGGTAAATCCACGTTCCTCCGTGAGCGGTTCCCGGCCAGCACATACATCGACCTGCTCGACGCGGATACCGTGCTGCGCCTTGGCGCCCGCCCTTCCCGGCTTGGCGAGGAGCTGCTATCCGCGCCCGAAACCGCTGTCCATCCCGTGATTATCGACGAAATCCAGAAAGCACCGGGCCTGCTCGACGAGGTGCACCGGCTGATCGAGACCCACCGCCTGTCGTTCGTGCTCTGCGGCTCCAGTGCCCGCAAGCTGAAGCGCGCCGGAGTCAACCTGCTGGGCGGCCGCGCCTGGCGCTTCGAGATGTTTCCCCTCACGTGGTCGGAGATACCGGATTTCGATCTCCTGCGGGCATTGAACCGCGGCCTGCTCCCCGGCATCTACACCGAGCCGCGCTTTCGACGGTCGCTGGTCGCCTATGTGCGCGACTATCTCACCCAGGAGATCATCAACGAGGGCCTGACCCGGAACACCGCCGCCTTCACGCGGTTCTTCGAGGCATTGCGGTTCTGCCACGGCGAGTTGCTGAACTACGCGGCCATCGCCCGGGACTGCGGCGTTGACGCGAAAACCGTGCGCACCTACTTCGAGATTCTGCAAGACACGCTCGTCGGTTACCTGATCTACCCGTTCCACCGCCGCGCCGGCCGCCAGAGCATCTCGGCGGCGCCGAAGTTCTATCTTTTCGACGTCGGCGTGGCCGGGCAGGTCTGCGGGAGGACCGTGACCGGCGCCGCGGGAGCGGAGTTCGGCCGCGCCTTCGAGCACTTCCTGTTGCTGGAGATCATCGCCGCACGCGGCTACCAGGAAAAGGACTACGCCATCGAGTTCTGGCGTACCAAGAGCGGGCTGGAGGTCGATTTCGTGCTCGACCGCGGCGCGGTGGCGCTGGAAGTCAAGGGCCGTGTGCGCAGCGGCGACCTGCGGCCCATCAGGGCCTTCGTGGAGGAATTCGCGCCGCGCAGGGCGATCGTCGTCACCGCGGAAGCCGACCGCCGCCGCATCGACGGCATCGACGTCATGCGCTACGACGAGTTCCTGCGCATGCTGCATGCCGGTGAGATCGTCTGACGCGCCGTCCCCATCGCGCCTGCCTTCGGGCTTTGCCAAGCCGGGGGTCAGAGGGGCATCGGCGAAGGGGGTTTCGAGCGGCTGCGCCGAACTGGCATTCGCGAGCAGCGTCCGTGTAGTATAGTGGCGGTACCCATGATGGATTTCACCCTCACCGACGACCAAGTGCAGCTCCGGGAGGAGATCCGCAAGGTCTGCCAGGACTTCTCCGACCCCTACTGGCGGGAAGTGGACGCCAAGGGCGAGTATCCGGAGGCGTTCGTGCGCAGGCTCACGGAGCTGGGTTGGCTGGCGGCGCTGATCCCGGAGGAGTACGGCGGCATCGGCCTCGGCATCACCGAGGCGAGCATCATCCTGGAGGAGATCAACCGCTGGGGCGGAAACGCCACCGCCTGCCACGCGCAGATGTACACCATGGGCACGGTGCTGCGGCACGGCAGCGAGGAGCAGAAGCGGCGCTACTTGCCCGGCGTGGCCGGCGGCGAGCTTCGTCTCCAGGCGTTCGGAGTCACCGAGCCCGACTCCGGCACCGAGACCACGCGCATCCGCACCACCGCGGTGCGCAAGGGCGACCGCTACGTGGTCAACGGGCAGAAGATATTCATCTCCCGGGTGCTCCAGTCCGACCTCATGCTGCTGCTGGCCCGCACCACGCCCTACGACGAGCTGACGGACAAGACCCGCGGCCTGTCGGCGTTCCTGGTGGACCTCCGGGAAGCCGGTGGCGCGCTGGAAGTGAAGCCGCTGGACATGATGATCAACCATCACACCAACGCGCTCTTCTTCTCCGACCTGGAGGTGCCGGCGGAGAACCTCATCGGCGAGGAGGGCATGGGGTTCCGCTACATCATCGACGGCTGGAACGCCGAGCGCGTGCTGATCGCCGCGGAGGCGGTGGGGGACGGCCGCTGGTTCGTGGAGCGGGCGTCGCGCTACGCCGGCGAGCGGGAGGTTTTCGGCCGGCCCATCGGCGCCAACCAGGGCATCCAGTTCCCCATCGTCCAGGCCTACGCCCACATCGAGGCCGCGGACCTGGTGCGCTGGCACGCGGCCTCGAAGTTCGACCGCAGCGAGCGCTGCGGCGCCGAGGCCAACATGGCCAAGCTGCTGGCCTCGGAAGCCGCGTGGGAGGCGGCCAACGCCTGCATGACCACCCACGGCGGCTACGGGCTGTCGGTGGACTACGACGTGGAGCGCAAGTTCCGCGAGACCCGGCTGCTGACTATCGCGCCGGTGAGCAACAACCTGGTGTTGGCCTACCTGGGCCAGCACGTGCTGGGGATGCCGCGGTCGTATTGAGACAAAGCTCGGAACCGCCGGGAGCCCGGCTGGCGGCACGATGGGGGCGCGGGCGGGTTTGAAACCCGCCCCTACAAACTTCGCCTCCTGCGGTTCGATCCGGCGCACGACGCGCCGGCGGTGGCGACAGGACAGATCGTATGGCTCTTCAACGTTCCTGGATGTTCGTGCCGGGGCACCGGCAGCGGATGATCGACAAGGCCCTGGGGCTGGACGCCGATGCGCTGATGCTGGACATCGAGGACGGCGTGGCGCCGGCGGAGAAGGACCAGGCGCGGCAGCTCATCGGCGAGGCCCTGGGCCGGGAGCGGAGCCCGGGACAGCCCTTGCGCTACGTGCGCATCAACGCCATCGGGCACCAGCGCATGGCGGACGACCTGGCCGCGGTGCTGCGCCCGGGGCTCGACGGGCTCGTGCTGCCCAAGGTGGAGTCGCCGGAAGAGATCGCGACCGTCGAGTCGCTGGTGGCGGAGCACGAGGCGTCCACGGGCACGACCGTGAGGCTGCTGGTGGCCATCGAGAGCCCGCGGGGGCTGCTGGCGGCGCCGGCCATCGCCGCGTGCTCGCCGCGCGTGGTCGGGCTCATGTTCGGCGCGGAGGACTTCGGCCGGGAGCTGGGGCTGCCCGCCGCCCGCGAGGGGGAGGCGCAGGAATTGCTCTACGCGCGCTCGGCGCTGGTGGTGGCCGCGGCCTCCGCCCACGTCCAGGCCGTGGACGGCGTCTGGGTGGACCTCCAGGACCCGGACGGACTGGCGCGGTTCGCGCTGCAGTCGCGGCGCCTGGGCTTCACCGGCATGTCGTCGATCCATCCGGCCCAGATCGCGCCCATCAACGCCGCCTTCAGCCCGGGCGCCGACGAGATCGACTACGCCCGAAGGGTCATCGAAGCGTACGAGGAGGCCCAGGCCCGCGGCGACGGCTCGGTGGCCTTCGGCGGCCAGCTCATCGACCGCCCCATCATCGAGCGGGCACGCCGGACGCTGGAACTGGCCGAGGCGCTTTCCGGCACATGAGGTGCAGGGGTATCGACGCCGCCCCATGGAGAGACACGCAGGGGCAGTGCAGAACCCGCCTGCGACCGGCTACAAGGAATAACCGCCCATGCCCACGGTAGAGAACGCCGAGAACATTCGCTGCCTCACTGCTACCAACCCCGGCTACATGACCCTCCGGGGCACCAACCAGTACCTCCTGGGCCGCCGGGACATCACCGTCATCGACGTCGCCCTCGGTTCGGAGGACAACATCAATGGGCTGCTGGCCGAAATGGAGGCGCTGGGCGGGACACGCATCACCCGCATCCTGCTGACCCACATTCACATGGACCACTGCGGCGGGGCGCTGGCGCTCAAGGAGCGCACCGGTGCCGAGGTGGGCATCTCACGGGTGCGCGCCGGCCATCTCGGCGGCGAGGACTTCACCTACGACGAGGGCGACCGCATCCCCTATGACGGCGGCGAACTGGAGGTGGTGTTCACCCCGGGGCACGAGGCCGGGCACTGCTGCTTCTACGAGCGCGAGCGCAAGATTCTCTTCGCGGGCGACCACATCCTGGGCAAGGGCACCACCGTGGTGCCGGCCGGCGAAGGGAACATGGTCCACTACATGGAGTCCCTCGAGAAGCTCCTTTCGCTCGACATCCGCCTGCTGCTTCCCGGCCACGGCCCGTTCGTGACCGACCCCATGGCCAAGATCCGCGAGTACATCGACCACCGGCTGATGCGCGAGGACCAGATCCTCCAGGGTCTGCGCGACGGACGCCGCTCCATCGGCGAACTGGTGGCGGCCATCTACGTGGACTACCCGCCCGCGCTCATGCGCGTTGCCCATTCCTCCGTCGAGGCGCACCTCCTGAAGCTTGTAGCCGAGGAACGGGTCCATCGGGAGGGGGACCGGTACTTCCCACGTTGACCGCGGTTCCGGGCAGGCGGATGCTGTCGCGGCGCCCTCACTCCTCCGCCACCCGCGGCCACACCTCGACGATCACCACCGGCAACCCTTCGTCGGAAAGGCGGGCGCCGTACTCCCGTGCTGCGTCCTCGCCGGCGAAGGTGCCGAGGCGCACCCGGTGGTAGCCCTCGTGGGGCTCGATCACCACCGTCCTGTCGTAGCGGCTCTCGAGCCGGTCCTTCATCTCGCGGGCCTTTGCCAGGTCCAGGAACGCCCCCACCTGCAAGGTGTAGTCGAGGCGGTCGGGAATGGCCGTGAGCGGGTATCCGCCGGTGTCCAGGACGTCCACGCGGACCGGCGCCGTTCCCGGTCCTATCATGTCCACCGCCTCGGCCGCGGCGTAGGAGAGGTCGATGACCCGCCCCTTGACGAAGGGTCCCCGGTCGTTGATCAGCACGGTGACCGACTTGCCGTTGGCGAGGTTGGTGACCTGCACGCTGGAGCCCAGCGGCAGCGTCTGGTGCGCCGCGGTCATGCCGTACTGGTCGTAGACGGTCCCGCTGGTGGTCTTCTTGCCGTGGAAGCCGGGTCCGTACCAGGACGCGATGCCCTCCTGCGAGAGCGGCACCGCCGGCGGCGTGGGGACGCGCAGGGGCGGCGCCGGCGGTTTCGAGGGGGCGCAGGCGGAGAGCAGAAGGACGAGGACGGCGGCCCACCCGGAGCACAACCGCCAGACGCGTGCAGGAACCATCGGACGCTGATTATACCGCAACGCGCGCCGCATGGAAGCGGGGACACGACGGTGGTCCCGGACGGTTCCGTTTACGGGCCGGTGCCGATTGTGGTACTTTCGTATGGCAAACCAATTGTGGGACCCGGGGACGCGGTTCGCTCGGTGTCCCCCAGTCGGTCAAACGGTCCCGGCCACGGGGCCAGTCCTGTCCGAGGAGAGCGTCGCGTCATGTCCGGACATTCCAAGTGGAGCACCATCAAGCACAAGAAGGCAGCCAAGGACGCCAAGCGGGGCAAGCTCTTCACCAAGTTCATCAAGGAGATCACGGTGGCGGCTCGCATGGGCGGGGGCGACGTGGCGAGCAACCCGCGCCTGCGCACCGCGGTGCAGACCGCCCGCGAAAACAGCATGCCCAACGAGAACATCGAGCGCGCCATCAAGAAGGGCACCGGCGAGCTGGAAGGGGTGTCCTATGAGGAGACGAGCTACGAGGGCTACGGTCCGGGCGGGGCGGCCTTCCTGGTGCAGGTGCTGACCGACAACCGCAACCGCACGGTGTCGGACATCCGGCGGTTGTTCAACAAGCACGGCGGGAGTCTGGGCGAGACCGGCTGCGTGGCGTGGATGTTCGACAACAAGGGCCTCATCGTCGTCTCCAAGGAAGCGGTGGACGAGGAAGCGTTGCTGGGGGTTGCCCTGGAGGCCGGCGCCGAGGACGTCACCGAGGGTGACGGCGTGTTCGAGATCATCACGCAGCCCGAGGACTTCGCCGCGGTACGGGAGAGCCTGGAGAACGGGAAGATCCCCGTGGCGTCCGCGGAGGTCGCCATGATCCCCAAGAACACCATGAAGCTCGGCGAGAAGGAAGCCGTGCAGACCCTCAGCCTCACCGAGGACCTGGAAGACCATGACGATGTTCAGAGCGTCGCGGCGAACTTCGACATCCCGGACGAGATCCTCGAGAAGGCCGGGTGACGCCTCCGGAGAAGGAAAGATCGAAACCATCCTGGGCATAGACCCTGGAACCCTCAAGACCGGCTGGGGCGTGATCCGCGCGGACGGAACCCGCCTGCAACACGTCGCCCACGGCACGGTCCGGACCGCTCCCAACCAGTCCCAGGACCGGCGCCTCCGCCGCATATTCACGGAGCTGGCCAAGGTCATCCGGGAACACGAGCCCGGACACGTCAGCCTGGAAAAGGTCTTTCTGGCGCGCAACGTCCAGAGTGCCCTCAAGCTCGGTCAGGTGCGCGGGGTGGCCCTGCTGGCCGCGGCGGAACACGAAGTCGCCGTGTCGGAGTACAACGCGGTCCAGGTGAAGAAGGCGTTGACCGGATACGGGCACGCGGACAAGGGCCAGGTGCAGCAGATGGTGACGGCCATCCTGCGGCTGCCGGAGGAACCCGAGGAGGACGCGGCCGACGCTCTGGCGGCCGCCATCTGCCACGGCCATCTGCGCGCCTTCCGCACCGGCGCCCTGGCCGCGACGGGCCGGAGGGGGAGGGGCCTGCGTTGGCAGGCGGACGACCTGCCGTCCCTCTCGCCCGGGTCTCATCGTGATAGCTAAGGTTCGCGGAATACTGGATCACAAGGCGCCGGGCGAGGTCATCGTCGACGTCGGCGGCGTCGGCTACCAGCTTTTCACGGCCCTCAGCGTGTTCTACCGGCTGCCCGAGGTGGGGGAGCCGGTGACGCTGCTGGTGTACACCCACGTCCGGGAGGACTCCCTCCAGTTGTTCGGTTTCTTCGACCCGGCGGAGAAGCAGGCCTTCGTGCTGCTCACCGGGGTATCGGGCATCGGCCCCCGGCTGGCCCTGAACATCCTGTCGGGCATGGCCGCCGGGGAACTGCTGGAGGCGCTCAGGGAGGGCGACGTTGCCCGTCTGGTGTCGATTCCGGGGGTGGGCAAGCGCCTGGCGGATCGCATGATCGTGGAGCTGCGTGATAGGATAAACGCGCTCCCGGAAACCGCGCCCGAAATCTCGTCCGACCCCGGCATCCGAGGCGACGCGTTGTCGGCGCTGGTCAATCTCGGCTACCGGCGCGCGGATGCGGAGCGGGCCGTGCGCCAAGTACTGAACCAGGGGGCCTCCGAGCTGGAAACGGTGCTCAAGGAGGCCTTGCGCCTGCTCAGCCGGTAGCGGGGCGCCGGGCTCAGCGGAACCGCTTTCATGGAAGACAGGACCATCTCGCCCGCGGGCACCGAGGAGGACGTCCTCTACGACTCGAGCCTCCGGCCCCGGCGCTTCAGCGAGTACTTCGGCCAGGAGAAGGTCAAGGCGAACCTCGCCGTGGCCATCACCGCGGCCAAGCGGCGCGGCGACGTGCTGGACCATCTCCTGTTCCACGGCCCTCCGGGCCTGGGCAAGACCTCCCTGGCGCACCTCATCTCCCGGGAGATGGAGGTGGACATCCGGCCCACGTCCGGCCCGGTGGTGGAGCGGCCCGGGGACCTCGCCGCCCTGCTCACCAACCTCGACGCCGGAGATGTCCTGTTCATCGACGAGATACACCGCCTCAACCACGTGGTGGAGGAGGTGCTGTACCCCGCCATGGAGGACTTCCAGGTGGACGTCATGATCGGCCAGGGACCCGGCGCCCGATCCATCAAGCTGGACCTCAAGCGGTTCACGCTCATTGGCGCCACCACCCGCTCCGGCCTGCTGACGCCGGCCTTGCGCAACCGGTTCGGCGCGGTGTTCCGGCTCGACTTCTACGAGCCGGAGGTGCTGGCGAAGCTGCTCGCCCGGTCCGCGGCGCTCCTGGGCGTGGGCGGCGACGACGCCGGCTTCATGGAGATCGCCCGCCGCTCCCGCGGCACGCCGCGCATCGCCAACCGGCTGCTGCGGCGGGTACGGGACTACGCGGAAGTCCACGGCGATGGAAGGATCAGCCGGCCGGTGGCGTGCGAGGCCCTGGAGATGCTGGAAGTGGACGAGCAGGGCTGCGACAAGATGGATACGCTCATCCTCGCCACCATCATCGACAAGTTCGACGGCGGTCCGGTGGGACTGGATACCCTCGCCGCGGCCATCGGCGAGGAAAGAGGCACCATCGAGGACGCCTACGAGCCGTACCTCATCCAGGCCGGCTTCCTGGAGCGCCGTCCGCAGGGCCGCGTCGCCACGCCGGTGGCCTACCGGCACCTGGGACGGTCCCAGTCCGCTTCGCGCGTGGACCGGGAGAAACGGCAGAAGCGGCTGCTGTAGGGGTTCCCGATACGCCCGCGGCGCTGGCGGCGGATGTCCGGGGGCCGGCGAGCGCCGTCATTTCTTTTGTGCTTTACCGGCGGAAGCGATAGAACGGAACTGGGGGAGGACGCCGGTTTGGCCACTCCAACGAGCGCACTCAAGGCTGACGCGGAGACGCTTCGATCCGACGAACGGAAGCGGCGCAGGCGCGAGCGGTGGGTGATCGTCATCGCCGCCCTGATGGTCCTGGTGTTCGCCCTGTTCGCGTTCTTCGACGATCTCCTGCCGCACGGCGCCGCGGACTACGCCGTCACCAGCAACGTCGCCTTCCTGGTGCTGGTCAACGTCAACCTCATCCTGCTGGTGCTGCTGGTCTTCCTGGTTTCCCGGAACCTGCTGAAACTGGTGCTGGACCGCCGGCGGCGGATCCTCGGCTCCCGTCTTCAGGCGCGGCTGGTGTTCACCTTCGTCGGCATCTCGCTGGTGCCCACCGTCGTGCTGTTCTTCATTGCCGGGAGTTTCGTGACGCGCGCGGTGGACACGGTGGACAAGTGGTTCGATCCGCAGATCGTCAACGCGCTCAAGGGCTCCGTCGACATCAGCCGGACCTACTATCGAAACTCGGCCGACAACGCGCGCTTCTTCGCCCGGCAACTCGGCCAGCGCATCGGCGACGAGAAACTCCTCGATCCGAAGAAGCTCGACGGCCTGAAGCGTCTCGTCGAGGAAAAGCAGCGGGAGTACAACCTCGGCACGGTGGAGGTCTACAAGCCGGACGGGACCGCGCTGATCAAGGCCTTCAACGACCAGGTGCCCACGGGAGTCACCGTGAGCCCGCAGGCGGACTTTCTCAACAGCGCGTTGCGGGGCCTGGAGGTGGACCGCACCCAGCCGCTGGGCGAGGGCGACGTGCTGCGGGGGGCGGTGCCGGTGCACGGCGACGGCGGAAGGATCATCGGGGCGGTGGTGGTGGACTACTTCGTTCCCAGGAGCATCAGCAAGAAGGCGCAGCAGATCTCCCGCTCGTACGACGAGTACAAGCAGTTGGCGGTCCTCAACGAGCCCGTGAAGAAAGCCTACGTCGTGACCCTGCTGGTCATCACCCTGGTGATGATCTTCCTCGCCACCTGGTTCGGGCTCGCCCTGGCCAAAGGCATCACCGTGCCGATCCAGCAGTTCGCGGAAGGCACGCATGAAGTCGCCCACGGCAACCTGGACTATCGCATCGACGCCGGCGGCGACGACGAGATCGGAGCGCTGGTGGCGTCGTTCAACCAGATGACCGCGGACCTCAAGCACACCAACACCGAGCTGGAGCAGCGGCGGCGTTACATGGAAACGCTGCTGGGCAACATCACCGCGGGAGTGATCTCGGTGGACCGGTCGGGGAAGGTGACCATCGTCAACAAGGCGGCCGAGATGATGTTGGGGATCCGGGCCGGAGACGTGCTCCACCGGGACTACGGTGAGACGCTGCATGCCCCCAACCTGCGGCCCCTGCTCGACGTCATCGAGCAGGTCAGGGGCAGTGCCGGGGTGGAGCGCGACGTGCGCATCGTGGGCCGCGACGGGCCGCTGACGCTCATGACCGCAGCCGCCAGCCTTCGGGACGACGACGGCAACACGCTCGGCATCATGCTCTTCATGGAGGACATCACCGAGGTCCTGAAGGTGCAGCGCGTGGAGGCCTGGCGCGAGGTGGCGCGCCGCATCGCTCACGAGATCAAGAACCCGTTGACGCCGATCCAGCTCTCGGCGCAGCGTCTGCGCAAGCGCTACGAGAAAGTCCTGGACGGCGATGGGGCGGTGCTCGACAAGTGCACGTCCACCATCATCCGGCAGGTGGACGAGCTGAAGACCCTGGTGAACGAGTTCTCCAACTTCGCGCGGCTGCCCACCGCGCAGCTCGTGCCGGACGATCTCAACGACGTGGTCCGCGAGGCGCTGTTCCTGTTCAAGGAGGGACACCGTGAAGTGGAGTTCGACCTCTCGGAGCAGGCCCCGATCCCGCCCGTCGAAGTGGACCGGGAGCAGATCAAGCGGGCCATCTTCAATCTGCTCGACAACGCCGTCGCGTCCGTGAACGGCAAGGGGCGCGTGGAGATCGCGACCCGGTTCGACGAGACCTTCGGCATGGTCCGCCTGGAGGTGGCGGACGAGGGTGAGGGCATCGCCCGGGAGGATCGCGGCCGGGTGTTCGAGCCCTACTACTCCACCAAGAAGGACGGCACCGGACTCGGCCTGTCGATCGTCGGGACCATCGTGGCCGATCACCGGGGATACGTTCGCGTGCGCCCGAACCAGCCGTGCGGCACGCGTTTCATCATCGAGTTTCCGGTGGCGGCCCAGACGGACCCGTTGGAGGTCCGCACCAGCTAGTGTATGGGTGGGGAGAGGGGACACCCGGCGCCCCGGCCCCGAACGTGGTCATGGAGGATCCAGCAGACATGCAGCCAGCGCAGAGAACGGTTCTGGTGGTCGACGATGAGGACGTCATCCGCGAGACGGTGAAGGAGATCCTCACGGACGAGGGTTACCGCGTGGTCGCGTCCCCCGATGGGTCGGAGGTGATGGAGCTGGTGGCGAGGGAGGAGCCGGACGTCATCCTCCTGGACGTCTGGATGCCCGAAATGGACGGGATCGTGCTTCTCAGGCAGATCCGGCGCGAACACCCGGACGCGCGGGTCATCATGATCTCCGGCCACGGGAGCATCCACACCGCGGTGGCCGCGACGCAGCTCGGGGCTTTCGACTTCATCGAGAAGCCGCTTTCCCTGGACGGCTTGCTGGCCGCCATCGAGCGGGCGTGCGAGGACGCGAGGCGAGAAGCTCCCGGCGGCGGGGTGGGGCCCGGTGCGCCGGCGGGCGGCGGTATCCCGGAACCGTCCTGCCGCTTCGGCGCCGGCGGCAACGGCGGCCGCGCCGCGCCGCAGAAGACCCTCGGGAAAAGCGTGGTGGCGTGCGGCCTCGGGCTGCATTCGGGCGTCAACACCGGCGTCATCCTGCATCCCTTGCCGGAGAACAGCGGCATCCACTTCGGCGGCATCTCCACCGACGTCACCGTCCCGGCCCACCTGGACTACGTGCGCTCCACGGATTTCGCCACTTCGCTGCAGCGGGACGGCGTGGTGGTGGGGACGGTGGAGCACCTGCTGGCGGCGCTCCATTCCTACGGCGTCACGAACCTCCTGATCAAGATGTACGGCGAGATTCCCATCATGGACGGTTCCGCCATCGAGTTCTGCCGGTTGATCGAGGAGGCCGGCGTGGAAGAGCAGCAGGGAGAACGCCCGGAGATCGTCATCGACCGGACCCTTCGGGTGGCCGGGGACAGGGACGAGGAGATCGTCATCGAGCCGGCCGACGGCTTCACCGTTCACTACCGGCTGCGCTATCCCAGCCCGGTGGGAACGCAGGAATACACCTACGTCCACGAGGGGGCGGATTCTTTCCGGGAGCAGATCGCCCCGGCCCGGACCTTCGGTTTCCTGCGGGATTTCGAGAAGCTCGAGCGGATGGGCATGATCAAGGGCGGCCGGTTCGGCAACTGCATCATCGTCGACGACGAGAAGGTGATCAACACCACCCTGAGGTTCGAGGACGAGTTCGCGCGCCACAAGGTCCTGGACATCGTCGGCGACTTCTCGCTCCTCGGCCGGCCCGTGCGCGGCCGGGTGACCGCGAGGATGACCGGCCACGCCGACAACATTGCGCTGTTGCGGCAGGTGGCGGACATCTACTGCCCTACGGAGCTTCCCGCCGCCGAGGACGATCCCCCCACCTGGGATCCCCCGTCTCCCTGACCCCGTCTTGCGCTACCCCGCGCCGAGTCCCAGCCGGCGCGCGTACGGTTCCGGCAGCCGGGTCAGCTTTCGCTCCAGGTCGAGGCAGGCGTGTTTCGTCCAGCCCGACGCGAGGGCGACGCGGTCCTCTTCCAGACCGATCCGGTAGTGGAACTTCAGCGCCACGCGGCTCAGGGATTCGATAGTGGTCTCGATGCGCAACAGGTCGTCGTAACGGGCCGGCCTGCGGTAACGGCACTGCGCTTCGGTGACCGGGAAGAAGAACCCTTCGCGTTCCGCCTGCTCGTAGGAAATCCCCGCTTCCCGCATGAACTCGGTCCTGCCGATCTCGAACCACCGGAGATAGTTGGCGTAGTAGGCCACCCCCATCTGGTCCGTGTCGCCGTAGATGACACGATAGGTGGTTACGTTCTTCACGGTCCCGCTCCGCACAGGACGTGGGTCAGTCGTCGGCTTTGCCGCCCAGCGGGTTGGGCTGGTTGAAGTCCCAGCGGTCACGGCTGGCCACCGGGACGTCCAGTGAGCCGTCTCCCCGGATGACGTGAAAGGTGATGACGTCCCCGGCGCGCTTCTTCCAGATCTCCCGGTAGAGCTGGGGCCGGGTCTGCACTTCCTGGCCCTCCACCGTGAGGATGATGTCGCCCTGTTGCAGGCCCGACTTCTCCGCCGGCCCCGAAGGCGTGACCCCGGTGATCAGCACGTGGCCCCCGAGAGCCTGGGGGTAGAAGCCGAGCCAGGGGCGGGGTGGCCGGCTGCGGACCCGCCCGTGCCGTTGCAGTTCGTCCGCGTCGCGGAGGTAGTAGTCCACCGGGATCGCCAACGTGAACTTGCCGATCTCGTTCAGGTTGAGCGACACCACCCCCATGAGGCGGCCCCGGGAGTCGGCCAGCGTGCCTCCGCCGAAGCCCGGATTGAAGGCGCTCACGCGGATCGAGCGTTCGAGCAGGTATTCCCACTGTCCGTCGTAGCCTTCGAGGGAGGTGACGCTGCCGTCGCTGACCCGCCGGGACTGCTGTCCGGCGCTGGCGACCATGAAGGCGGGCTGGCCGATGGTGACGGATTCGGCCGGCCGCAGGAACGGCAGGTCGGCCGCGTCTATGCGGACAAGGGCGAGGCCGGTGTCGAAGTCCTGCGCCGCGAGGCGGCCGGGGTACTGCTTGCCGTCCGACAGCGTCACGGCGATGTCCTCGGCGCCGTTGACGACGTAGTTGACGGTCAGGATGGCGCCGGCGGGATCGACGATGGTGCCGGAGCCCATTCTCTCGGTGCCCAGGTTTCGCGCCGACGGGTGGCTCGCGGGCACCTTGGTGCTCAGGTCGACCGTGGCCAGGAGGACCGCGTGCAGCAGACCCAGCCGCGCGTTCACGCCCCGCCTCCGGCCCAGTTCCCTGTTCGGCAACGACAACCCACGGCCTGTTGCGTTAGCAGAAACGGTCCGGGTCCACAAGGCGCCGGCGCCTTTCGGCGCGCGGCCGATCCCGCGTTGACAAGGGCGGCGTTCGCCCGGTAAGAAGATTTCCCGTAACCGGAGTGGCCTTGAGGATTCCCCTGACACGGATCGACACGGTGCCGCGGGAAAGCCGTTTCTCCGAGACGCCTGACGTCGGCCGCCAGGGAGTTTCGGCGTTCCGCTTTCCGTCGCCGATACACGTGAACGTGACCTGCTACCGGTCGGGCCGGGAGATATTCTTCCACGGTGGCCTCAAGGGAAGCGTGGAAGGAGACTGCAGCCGCTGCCTGGAGAGCTTCCCGTTCGTCATCGAAAAAACTTTCGACTTCGTGTTGACCCCGGAACCCCTTCCGACTAATAAAAACAAGGAACTCACGGCGGACGAGATGGGTTTGAGTTTCTACTCCGGGGAAGACATCGACCTCTCTCCCTATGTCCGCGAGCAAACGCTACTCGCCTTGCCTATGCGGCCGCTGTGCAGCGAAAGCTGTCGCGGCCTGTGCCCCGGTTGCGGCGCCGAGTTGAACCGGACGGGTTGTGAATGCGCGCCGCCGGGGGATCCCCGTATGGCCGTTTTCCGTAACCTCCGGGTGGACCGTTAGACCCGGCGAGTCGGCGAAATCAACAGGCAGGACGGATATCAGACATGCCCGTACCCAAGAGACGAACCTCCAACAGCAAGAGAAACAAGCGCCGGTCCCATGACGCCATTGCCGCGCCCCGGTGGATAGCCTGCTCGCGTTGCGGTGAAGCGACCCTGAGGCACAGAGCCTGCGCCGCCTGCGGCTACTACAAGGGCCGGTCCGTCATACCCGGCGAGGAAACCTAGACCACCCCGTTTCCGGGTCCGTGATGCGGCGGATTATCGTTGACGCGATGGGCGGCGACCACGGCCCGGGCGTTGTCGTCGCGGGCGCCCTCCAGGCCGCGGAAGAATACGGGGTGGAGATCACCCTGGTAAGCCAGCCGGACGCGGTGGAGCCCGAGCTGTCGCAACGCCCAGCGAACCGGCTTCCGGTGCACGTCGTTCCCGCCGCCTCCTCCATCGACATGCACGACTCGCCCAGCCGGGCGCTGAAGCAGAAGGATTCTTCCATGAGAGTCGCCTTCGACCGGCTCAAGGCCGGTGAGGCGGACGCGGTGGTGAGCGCCGGAAACTCCGGGGCCATGATGGCCATCGGCATGTTCGTGCTCGGCCGGCTGCCGGGGGTGGACCGCCCCGCGATCCTCACGGTGAGCCCCTCGCTCTCCGGCGGAACGGTGCTCCTGGACGGGGGCGCCAACACCGACTGCAAGCCGCGGCAACTGGTCCAGTTCGCGCACATGGGCGCCGTCTACGCGGAGAAGATCCTCGGCATCGAAAACCCGCGCGTGGGCGTGCTCAGCAACGGGGAAGAGGACGGCAAGGGCAACGACCTCACGCGGGAGGCGATCCGTGAGCTGCGCTCCACGGAGTTGAATTTCGCCGGCCACGTGGAAGGCCGGGACATCACCAACGGCCGGGTGAACGTGGTGGTGTGCGACGGCTTCACCGGCAACGTGGCGTTGAAGACCATGGAAGGACTCGGACAGTTCGTATCCTCGGTCCTGAAGGGGGCCTTCCGCAGCAGCCTGCTCAGCCGTGCGGGCTACCTGCTGTCGCGTGGCGCCATCACAAGCGCCTACGACCGCCTCGACTACGCGCACTACGGCGGCGCCCCGCTGGTGGGCCTGAACGGCGTCGCCATCGTCGCCCACGGAGGCTCCTCCGCCAAGGCCATCAAGAACGCCGTGCGGGTGGCCGCGGAAGCCGTGTCGCAGGACATCAACGGCTATATCGTGGGCGCGTTGAACCGGGAGGCCTGATGCCGGGCGGAGAGAACATCGCTTTCGTTTTCCCGGGGCAGGGCTCACAGGCGGTGGGCATGGGGCAGGCCCTGTGCGACGAGTTCGCCGAGGCCCGGGCCGTTTTCGAGGAAGCCGAGGACGCCCTGGGCCTGGGGCTGCGCGAGTTGTGCTTCCGCGGTCCCGAAGCCGACCTGAACCGCACGGAATACACCCAGCCTGCCATCGTCACCGTGTCGGTGGCGGCCCTGCGGGTCCTCGAACACCGCGGCGGGCTCAAGCCCGCGTGGGCGGCCGGACACAGCCTCGGCGAGTACAGCGCGCTGGTGTGTGCGGGGGCGTTGGGGTTGGCGGATGCCGTCACCGTGGTCCGCGAGCGGGGCCGCCTGATGCAGGAAGCCGTGCCCCAGGGCGAGGGCGCGATGGCGGCGGTCATCGGGCTGGATGCGGCCGCGGTGCGGGAGATCTGCGAGGAGGCCGCAAACGGCGAGGTGCTGGCGCCGGCCAACCTGAACGGCGGCGGACAGGTGGTGGTTTCGGGCGCCCGCGCCGCGGTGCAGCGGGCGTCGCAAATGGCCCGGGACCGGGACGCGAGGATGGTGGTGGAGTTGGCGGTGAGCGCTCCGTTCCACTGCGCGCTCATGCGGCCCGCGGCCGAGGGACTGCGGGACGTGCTGGAGCGCGTCGAGGTGGGGCCGCTCTCGGTGGGGGTGGTCACCAACGTGGAGGCGGCCCTCAACTCGGACGCCGAGCGGGTCAAGCCGCTGCTGGTGGAGCAGGTGGTGGCGCCGGTCCGGTGGGAGGAGTCGGTGGAGGCGTTGAAGCAGCTCGGCTGCGAGTGCGCCGTCGAGGTGGGGCCGGGAAAGGTCCTGTCCGGGCTCATCAGGCGCATCGATCGACAGGTGAAGACTTTCAACCTGGAGAAGCCCGAGGATCTGGAGAAGCTGCCGGCGGAGGCGCGAGGCTGATCATGGCCGCGGGGTCGCTGGCGGACGAGGTGGCGCTGGTCACGGGCGGCAGCCGGGGCATCGGGCGGGAGATCGTGCTGTGCCTGGCGCGTCTGGGCGCCACGGTGATCATCAACTACCGGGACAACCGGGAAGCCGCGCAGGACGTGCTGGCGCAGGTCCTCGACGGCAACGGCCGCGCCGAGCTGGCGCCGTTCGACGTCGCCCGGCAGGATCAGGTCGAGGAGGCTTTCAAGAAGGTCGTTGACCGGCATGGGAAACTTGATATTTTAGTGAACAATGCGGGGTTGACCGTCGATGGTCTGCTGTTGCGCCAATCGGCCCCCGACTGGGAACGGATCATCGACGTCAACCTGCGGGGCGTGTTCCACTGCACCAAGGCCGCCAGCAGGAGGATGATCCGGCAGCGGCGCGGCCGGATCGTCAATCTGACCTCGGTGGTCGGACAAACGGGAAACGTCGGGCAGTCCGTCTATGCCGCTTCCAAGGCGGGCATCGTGGGTTTTACCAAGTCCATGGCCCGGGAGCTGGCGCCGCGCGGGATCACCGTCAATGCCGTCGCGCCGGGCTTCATCGAAACGGAAATGACCGCCGGTCTGGACGAGGGCACCCGAAGCAAGTATCTTGACGCGATTCCCCTGGGCCGGTTCGGCAGCGGCGGCGACGTGGCCGGGACGGTGGCGTTCCTGGCCGGTCCCGGGGGTCAATACATCACCGGACAGACCATCGCCGTCAACGGCGGCCTGTACATGTGACGCCGCCGGCGGCGACGGGTGAGAAGAGACAGGAGGTACGGTATGGCAACGGACGTCGAGGCGAGGGTCAAGGAAATCATATGCGAGCAACTCGGAGTGAGCGACGGTGAAGTGAGCCCCGAAGCTTCGTTCATCGAGGACCTGGGAGCCGATTCGCTGGACATCGTCGAGCTGGTCATGGCGTTGGAGGAAGAATACGAGATGGAGATCTCCGACGAAGACGCCGAAAAGATCAAGACGGTGCAGGACGTCATCGAGTACATCGAAAGTCACCGATGATCCACGCCAGCCTTGAGCACGTCGATCCGGAAGTCTTCGAGGCGATCCATCAGGAGAGCGAGCGCCTGGAGTGCAACCTGGAGCTGATCGCCTCCGAGAACGTGGTGAGCGAGGCGGTTCTCGAAGCCCAGGGCTGCCTCATGACCAACAAGTACGCGGAAGGCTATCCGGGCCGGCGCTACTACGGCGGGTGCGAGTACGTGGACGTGGTCGAGCGTCTGGCCGTGGAGCGGGCCAGGGAGCTCTTCGGGGCCGAGCACGTGAACGTCCAGCCGCACTCCGGGACCCAGGCCAACATGGCGGTCTACTTCGCCGTCCTGAACCCCGGCGACACCTACCTGGGGATGGACCTCTCCCACGGCGGCCACCTGTCCATGGGAAGTCCGGTGAACTTCTCCGGGCGGCTCTACAACGTGGTGCCTTACGGCGTGTCCGCGGAAACGGAGACCATCGACTACGACGCCCTGGCCGAGCTGGCCCGCGAGCATCGCCCGCGGCTCATCGTGGCGGGCGCCAGCGCCTACCCGGCACCGTGGACTACGGGCGGTTCCGCGCCATCGCCGACGAGGTGGGCGCGCTGCTGATGGTGGACATGGCCCACATCGCCGGGCTGGTGGCCGCCGGCTGCCACCCGAGCCCGGTCCCCTACGCGGACTACGTCACCACGACGACGCACAAGACGTTGCGCGGGCCCCGCGGCGGAATGATCCTCTGCCGCGAAGAGCACGCCAAGACCCTCAACAGCCGGGTCTTTCCGGGCATGCAGGGAGGTCCGCTCATGCACGTCATCGCCGCCAAGGCGGTGGCCTTGAAGGAAGCGCTGACGCCGGAGTTCGCGAGCTATCAACGGCAGATCGTCGCCAACGCCAAGGCCCTGGCCGGGGGGTTGGCGGAACGAGGGTTCCGGCTGGTGTCGGGCGGCACCGACAACCACCTCATGCTCATGGACTTGCGGGACTCCGAGCTGACCGGGAAGCTGGCCCAGGAGACCCTGGAACGGGCGGGGATCACCGCCAACCGCAACACCGTGCCGTTCGAGACCCGCTCGCCGTTCGTCACCAGCGGGGTCCGCATCGGCACTCCGGCCGTCACCACCCGCGGCATGAAAGAGCCGGAGATGGAGGTGGTCGCCGGGTTGATCGAGCGGGGCCTCGCGCATGTCGGGGACGACGACGGCCTGGCCGCCATCGCCGCCGAGGTTCGGACGCTGTGCGAACGCTTTCCCGTGTACCGGAAAGACGCCGCTGCGCCGGCTGCTTCGCCCTGACCGCCGGGCGCTGCCGGGCCGTCGACTCCCGGAACCCTCAGGCATGCCATGAAATGCCCGTTTTGCCGGCAGTCCAATAACCACGTCATCGATTCCCGTCTCGGCAAGGACGAGGAGATGATCCGGCGGAGGCGGGAATGCATCGCGTGCTCGCGCCGCTTCACCACCTACGAGCGCGTGGAGGAAGCCATGCCCATGGTGGTGAAGAAGGACGGACGCCGGGAGGCCTTCGACCGGCTCAAGATCACCAACGGCCTCAAGCGCGCCTGCCAGAAACGCCCCGTCAGCATGGACGCCATCGAGGCCATCGCCGACCGCATCGAGCGGGGCATCCAGGAGAGGGGAGAGAAGGAGATCGCGGGCTCGATCATCGGCGAGGCGGCGATGCGCGAGCTTCACGATACCGACCCGGTGGCCTATGTGCGCTTCGCCTCGGTCTATCGTTCCTTCAAGGACATCGACGAGTTCATGGTGGAACTGGAGGATCTGCTCAACGAGCGCAAGCACCGGACCGCGGCCGAACGTCCCCGCAACTCGGGCAGTCCCCGCAAGACGCGCCGGAAGCGCTTGCCCGCCGGCGGCGCCTGATCCCGCAGACCGTCCTCCCGCGACGCGCCATGCCCCAGGAAACGGATGAGCGTTACATGACCGCGGCCCTCAGGCTGGCGCGCAGGGCCGCCGGCCGCACCAGCCCGAACCCGATGGTGGGTGCCCTGGTGGTGCAAGGCGGCCGGATCGTGGGACGCGGTCACCATGTCCGGGCCGGAGCCGACCACGCGGAAGTCGTGGCGCTCCGCCAGGCGGGCGGAGCGGCCCGCGGCGCCACGCTCTACGTCAACCTGGAACCCTGCAGCCACTTCGGCCGCACGCCGCCGTGCCTCCGAGCTGTCATCGAGGCGGGCGTGGCACGGGTGGTGGCGGGCATGGTGGACCCCAATCCCGCGGTGTCGGGCCGCGGCCTGAGCGCCCTCCGGGACGCCGGCATCCGGGTCGAGGCGCCGGTACGGGAGGAGGCCTGCCGCCGGCTGAATGAGGCCTTCGTCAAGCACGTCACGCAGGGGCTTCCGTTCGTCATCCTCAAGCTGGCGGCATCGCTGGACGGCAGGATCGCCACCGCCACCGGAGATTCCCGGTGGGTGACCGGGCCGACCGCGCGGAAATACGTCCACCGGCTGCGCAACGAGGTGGATGCCGTGCTGGTGGGCTCTGGAACGGTACTGGCGGACGACCCGCAACTCACCTGCCGGATCCCGGGAGGACGGGACCCCTGGCGGGTGGTGCTGGACCGCAGGCTGCGGACCCCGGTCACCGCCAAGCTGGTCCGCGGTCCGCAGCCGGAGAAGACCGTGCTGGTCGCCGGCAGCGGCGTTTCGACGGCCCGCCGGAAGCGGCTGGAAGACCTGGGCGTCCAGGTCTGGACCTTTCCGGTGAGCCGCGGCCGCATCTCCCTCAAACGCGTGCTCCGAAAGCTGGCTCGCGCGGGCGTGATGAGCGTGATGGTCGAGGGGGGCGCGGTCACCGCGGGCCGCGCCGTCGCCGAGAAGGCGGTGGACAAGGTGCTGTGCTTCTACGCGCCGAAGCTCATCGGCGCCGAGGGACTGCCCATGGTGGGGGACCTCGGCCTGACGCGGATGCGCCAGTGCCCGCGCCTCTCGGGACCGCCGGCGGTCACGCGAATGGGAGAGGACATCCTGGTGTCCGCCTATCTGTGATCCTCACTGCGTCGAGGAACCATCCCATGTTTACCGGACTCATCGAAGACATCGGCCGTGTGCGTCGCTGGCGCACCGGCGCGGAGGGAGGGGAGCTGGTTTTCGAGACCGCGCTGCCGGCGCGGGAGATCTCGCTGGGTGACAGCATCGCGGTGAACGGCTGCTGCCTGACGGTGGTCAGGAAGGCCGGCCGGCGGCTCACCGTGGACGTTTCGCCCGAGACCCTGCGGCGCACCAACTTCGAGCACCTGCGCGAAGGCGACGGCGTCAACCTGGAGCGGCCCCTCAGGGTGAGCGACCGGCTGGGCGGCCACATGGTCACCGGCCACGTCGATGCCGTGGGACAGATCACGCGCATCCACAAAAGTGGCGACTTCACCGTCTTCCGTTTTCGCGCGCCCGCGCCCGTGGGCGGGCTCCTGGTCCCAAAGGGCTCCATCGCGGTGGACGGCATCAGCCTGACCGTCAACGAATGCACCTCGCGCTCCTTCTCGGTGGCCATCATACCGTTCACGCTGGCGCACACGAATTTGCAGACCCGTGGGGTTGGTGATAGAGTCAACCTTGAAGCGGACATCATCGGAAAGTACATCCTCCGGTTCGTGAAGCCCTATCTGAAGCCCTATATCACGCGCACGCCGAAGTCCCGGTGACGTGGACAGGACGCTGGACACGCGCTATGCCACCGACTCCCATCGATACCATTCGCGAAGAGTTCCTCCAGGGTCGCCCGGTCCTGCTCCTGGAAGACGCGGGCGACGACGGAGCGGGCCATGTCTGCATGCCGGCGGAGAAGGCGACGCCGGAGCAGGTCAACTTCATGCTGCGCCATGCCGGGGGCGTTCCGTATCTCGCGCTGGAAGCTGCGCGCATGCAGCAGCTCGGTTTCCACGTGGAGTCCGGGGCGAATTTCCTTCCGGGGCAGGCTCCGGTGGGAGTCCCGGTCGGCGCCAACTCCGCCTTGGGACTGGAGGTTTCGGCCGCGGGCCGGGCCCACACCATGCGGACGGCGGCCCGGGAGGACGCGGAGCCGCGCGACTTCGTGACCCCGGGCAACGTCCTGCCGGTGCAGGCGGGACAGGGAGGCGTGCTGGTCAAAGCCGGCGCGCCCGAGGCCGCGGTGGATCTCGCGGCGCTCAGCGGATTGCCCGCGGTCGCGGTCATCTGCCAGGTGCTGAGCGATGACGGCTCCATCGCAACGGGAGACGGCCTCAGGGCCTTCGCCGGCGAGCACGGCCTCAAGATGGTGTCCATCGTGGATATCATCGCCCACCGCCTGCGCAACGAAGCGACGATACGGAAGGTCTGGGAGGAGGACTTCCCGAGCATCCACGGCAAGTCGTTCAAGGCGATCCTCTACCGGACCAACCTCGACCCGTTCGAGCACATGGCCCTCGTGAAGGGCGACGTGAGCGGCCGGGACGACGTGGTGGTGCGGGTGCATTCGGAGTGCCTGACCGGGGACGTGTTCTCGTCGGAACGGTGTGACTGCGGCGACCAGTTGCGGGCGGCCATCCGCATCATCGACCAGCAAGAGCGCGGCGTCATCGTGTACATGCACCAGGAGGGCCGCGGCATCGGCCTGACCAACAAGATCAAGGCGTACGCGCTGCAGGACCAGGGGCGCGACACGGTGGAGGCGAACCTGGAACTGGGGTTCGACGTGGACCTGAGGGACTACGGGGTAGCGGCCGAGATACTGCGCCATCTCGGCATCCGGCGGCTCAGCCTGTTGACCAACAATCCGCGCAAGATCGTCAGCCTGGAGGGTTACGGCCTGTCGGTGAGCCGGAGGATTCCTCTGGAGATCACCCCTACCGGCGGCAACGCCGGCTACCTGCAGACGAAGCGCGACAAACTTGGGCATCTCCTGACCAACGTCGAGGACGAGCCAGCCCGCTGAAGGTGCCGGCCATGCGAGTGATCGAAGGAAAACTGGACGCCACGGGAATGCGGTTCGGCATCATCGCCAGCCGGTTCAACGGCTTCATTACCGAGCGGCTTCTCGACGGCGCGGTGAGCGCCCTCAAGCGGCACGGCGCGGACACGGACGGGAACGTGGACGTGGTGTGGGTCCCCGGCGCCTTCGAGATCTCCTTCTGCGCTCACAGGATGGCCGGGAGCGGCAAGTACGACGCGCTGATCTGCGTGGGTGCGGTCATCCGCGGGGAGACGCCCCACTTCGACCTCATCTGCGCCGAAGCCGCGCGCGGCGTGGGCAGCGCCATGAACCAGCACGGCGTCCCCATCGGCTTCGGCCTGCTGAGCACCAACACGGTGGAGCAGGCGGTGGACCGCGCCGGCGTGAAGATGGGCAACAAGGGATCCGAGGCCGCGGTCACCGCCATCGAGATGGCGAGCCTGAACAAAGAGCTTTCCTGACCCCGTGGCTGGTACTCGCCGCAAGGCTAGAGAGCTGGCGCTGCAGGTGCTCTATCAGATGGAGATCACCGGAGACCCTTCGCCCACCGGGCCGGAAAGCTTCTGGGGTCATTTCCCGTCGTGTGCCGGGGCGCGGGACTACGCCCAGCGCCTGGTGGCCGGCGCGGTGGAGCACCGCGCGGAAATCGACGGGCTCCTCGAGGAGGCGGTCGAGAACTGGAAGCTCGGGCGCATGTCGAAGGTGGACCTGGTGATCCTTCGGCTCGCCACCTACGAGCTGCTCTTTTGCCCGGACGTTCCGTTGAACGTCAGCATCGACGAAGCCATCGAGATCGGCGACCGCTACGGGTCGGACGATTCCTCCGCGTTCATCAACGGAGTGCTCGACCACGTGGCGCATGGACTCAAGGAGAGCGAGCGGCCGGAGCCATGACCGAGAAGTACGAGTTCTGGAATATCGAGGAGCGCTGGCAGGGGGAGTGGGAGCGGCTCGAGAGCTTCCGGGTGGACGAGGCGTCGGACCTGCCCAAGTACTACCTGCTGGAGATGTTCCCCTATCCCTCGGGCCGGATCCACATGGGGCACGTGCGCAACTACTCCATCGGAGACGTGATCGCGCGCTACAAGCGCATGCGCGGGTTCAACGTGCTCCATCCCATGGGCTGGGACGCCTTCGGCCTGCCGGCGGAGAACGCCGCCATCGCCAACAAGGTCCACCCCGCCCGCTGGACCGTGGAGAACATCGACTACATGCGCGCGCAGCTCAAGCAGATGGGCTTCAGCTACGACTGGGCGCGCGAGCTGGCCACTTCCGACGCGAGCTACTACCGCTGGGAGCAGGTGTTCTTCCTGGAGATGCTGAAGCGCGGCCTGGCCTACAAGCGGAACTCGGCGGTCAACTGGTGCACCGGTTGCGAGACCGTCCTCGCCAACGAGCAGGTGGTGGACGGCCGCTGCTGGCGCTGCGAGCAGGAAGTGTTGATGCGCGAGCTGCCGCAATGGTTCTTCCGCATCACCGCCTACGCCGAGGACCTGCTGGCGGGCTGCGACGACCTGCATGGATGGCCCGACAAGGTGCTCACCATGCAGCGCAACTGGATCGGCAAGTCCATCGGCGCCGAGATACGCTTCCCGCTGGTGGGCCGGGAGGGCGACCTCGCCGTCTTCACGACCCGCCAGGACACCGTCTACGGCGCGACCTTCGTTTCCCTGGCCGCGGAGCATCCGCTGGCGCTGGAGCTTTCGGAAGGCACGCCGCAGCACGGCGCGGTTCGGGAGTTCGCCCAGCGGGTGAAGCGGATCAGTCACTCCCGGCGCGGCGACGTCGAGACCGAGAAGGAGGGCATCTTCACCGGCTCGTTCTGCCTCAACCCGTTCACTGGGGAGAATATCCCCATCTACCTGGCCAACTTCGTCCTCATGGAATACGGCACCGGCGCGGTCATGGCGGTGCCGGCCCACGACCAGAGGGATTTCGAGTTCGCCAGGAAGTACGGCCTTCCGGTGCGTCCGGTGATCCACCCGCGCGGGGCCACCCTGGCCGCGGAGGACATGACCGAAGCGTACGTCGCCGACGGCGTGATGGCCGACAGCGGCGACTTCAGCGGCCTGAGCAGCGAGGAAGGCCGCAGCCGCATCGCCGCGTTCCTCGAGGAGCGGGACTGGGGCAAGGGAACGGTCCGGTACCGGCTGCGGGACTGGGGCATCTCCCGCCAGCGCTACTGGGGCGCACCCATCCCGGTGGTCTACTGCGACCGCTGCGGCATGGTGCCGGTTCCGGTGGACGAGTTGCCGGTGCGGCTCCCCACCAACGTCGAGTTCACGGGCGCGGGCGGCTCGCCGCTGGCCAACCTTCCCGAGTTCTACGAGACCGAATGCCCCACCTGCCGGGGCCCGGCGCGCCGGGAGACCGACACCATGGACACGTTCGTGGAGTCGTCGTGGTACTTCGCGCGCTACGCCTGCCCGGACGAGGACCGCCAGCCCCTCGACCGCAAGCGCACCGACTACTGGATGGCCGTGGACCAGTACGTGGGCGGCGTCGAGCACGCGGTGCTGCACCTGCTGTACGCCCGCTTCTACACCCGCGTTCTGCGCGACATGGGCTGGCTGTCGGTGGCGGAGCCGTTCACCAACCTCCTGACCCAGGGCATGGTCATCAAGGACGGGGCCAAGATGTCCAAGTCCAAGATGAACGTCGTGGACCCGGACGACCTCATCCGCCGCTACGGCGCGGACACGGCGCGTCTGTTCACGCTGTTCGCGGCCCCGCCGGAGAAGGACCTGGATTGGAGCGACCAGGGGGTGGAGGGAGCCCACCGGTTCCTGAACCGGGTGTGGCGCTTCGCCATGCGCCACCGCGAGCGGTTGGCGGAGGTGGCCGCGGACTCCGGCCGCATCCCGTCCTCCGGCGCCCTCAAGGAGCTGCGCCGCCGGCTCCACTGGACCATCAAGAAGGTCACCGACGACATCGAACAGCGGTTCCACTTCAACACCGCCATCGCCGCCATCATGGAGCTGCACAACACCCTCGGTTCGATGAGCCCCGAAGACCTCCGGCAGGAGGACGGAGCCGCGCTGGCGAAGGCCGCGCTGGAGACCGAGATCGTCCTGCTGGCGCCGTTCGTGCCGCATATCGCCAGCGAGTTGTGGCAGCGCCTGGGACACACCGAAGCCCTGGCGGACGTCGGCTGGCCCGAGTACTCCGAGGCCGCGCTGGTGGAGGAAAGCCGCCTCATCGTCGTGCAGGTCAACGGCAAGCTGCGCGGAAAGATATCCGTTCCCGCGGACGCCGACGCGGAACGCATCGAGACCGCGGCCCTGGCCGACGCGCGGGTGGCGGCCTTCATCGACGGCCGCGACGTCCGGCGGGTCGTGCAGGTCCCCGGCCGGCTGGTCAACATCGTGATCGAATGAAGCTGACCCGCGGAAGCGTCCGGCTGGCGGCGGCCGTGCTGAGCGCGGCGCTGCTGGCGTCGGCGTGCGGCTACCGGTTCGTGGACCCGGACGCGGGGCTGCCCGGCGACGTCCGCACGGTCTACGTGGAGCCCTTCACCAACCGGACCCGCGACGTGGGCCTGGAGGACGGCCTGGCTCTGGCGCTACGTCGGGAGTTGGCGCGCCAGCGGCGGCCACGGGTGGCGGAGCGGTTCGAGGACGCGGACGCGATCCTTTCGGGGGTCATCCGTCACTACGGGCTACGGGGCGTCTCGGTCAACCGGTTCGACGAGGTGCTGCAGGTGGAAGCCCGGCTCGACGTGGAGGCCACCCTGCGGCGCAGGGGTTCCGGCGAGGTGCTGTGGCAGCGCCGCCTCATGCGTCTGCGGGAGGTGTATGACGCCGCGAGAGGGGCGGTCGTGCCCGGTTCCGCGGGGTTTCTCCACGATGCCCTGAGCCTCGAGGACGTGAGCCGGCTGGCCGACGCCAGACTGGCGGAAGACTCCCGCGAGTCGGCGAGGAAGCGCCTGCTCGAAAGGTTCGCCGGTTCGATACGGGAGCGGATGGCCGAGGGGTTCTGAGGGTCGGGGCGAGGGCGCCCGGCTAGCTTGCGGTTGACGGGGCCGTTGGTTCGGCGGCCTCCGCCTGCCTGGCGGCTTCCAGGGCGAGGGTTTGATGCGCGGCGCGAGCCAGGCGGGAGAGCTTTCTCGACGCGGTGTTGCGCTTGATGACTCCCTTCACCACGGCCTTGTCGAGGGAGCCGTTGACCTCCCGGATCTTCTCCGCGATGGCTTCCGGGTCCTTGCTGTCGATGGCCGCCCTGACCTTCTTGATCAAGGTCTTGACGCTCGACTGGACCGCTTGGTTACGCCGCCGGCGCCGCAGGCTTTGCTGGTGCCGCTTGACGGCCGATCTGTGGTTCGCCAAAGTTCAACCTCCTGAAAGTCCTGAGTTCTAACACCGCATGCGTTCAGAGTCAACGGTCAGCGAGTTCGGCAGGGTCGCCAGGGCGACGGGCGTCGTCGGCGCCATGACCCTGTTGAGCCGCGTCACGGGCCTCGCCCGGGACATGGTCATCGGCTATCTGCTGGGAGCGCAAAGTGCCGCCGACGCGTTCTTCGTCGCCTTCCGCATTCCCAACCTGTTGCGACGCCTCACTGCTGAGGGCGCCCTCTCCGCGGGTTTCGTGCCGGTCCTTTCCGTGTCCCTGGCCACCCGGGGCCGCCGGGAGGCCGTCAGAGCGAGCCGCGCGATCCTGACCTTCGCGGTCCTGTTCGTGGGCCTGCTCACCGTCGCGGGCCTGCTGTTCCCGGCGCCTCTGACCCGCCTGTTCGCGCCCGGCTTCGCCGCCGCGCCGGAGAAGTTCTCGCTCACCGTGCAGTTGGTACGGATCATGTTCCCGAGCATCTTCTTCGTCAGCCTGCTGGCCCTGGCCATGGGATATCTCAATACCTTCCGCCACTTCATGGCCCCGGCCGCGGCGCCGGTGCTGCTGAACCTGTCGATCATCGCGGCCGCGGTCCTGCTGGCGCCGCTGCTGTCCCGGCCGGTGGTGGGCCTCGCCTGCGGCGTCCTGCTGGGCAGCGCGGCGCAGCTCCTGCTGCAGCTCCCGTTCCTCCACCGGCACGGGTTCTCGTGGCGGCCGAGCCTGGACTTCCGCAGCACCGCGCTGCGCAGGTTCCTGCGGCTCATGGGGCCCGCGGTCATCGGCGCCGCGGTCTACCAGTTGAACGTCCTGGTCAGCACCATCCTGGCTTCGTTGCTGGAGCCGGGCAGCGTTTCCTACCTCTATTACGCCGACCGGCTGCTCCAGTTCCCCCTCGGCGTGTTCGCCGTTGCCCTGGGCACGGCCGCGCTGCCGAGCTTCTCGTCGCTGGCCGCGCGTGACGACGTGTCCGGCTTGAAGACGGCGCTGGGCTACTCGTTGCGCATGGTGAACTTCGTCTCGCTCCCGGCCGCCCTGGGGTTGATGGTCATCGCCGCGCCGGCCATTTCCCTGCTGTTCCAGCGCGGGGCGTTCACGGCCGCGGACGTGTCGGCCAGCGCCCAAGCGCTGGTGTTCCTTGCCCTCGGTCTGTGGGCGGTTTCCGCCACCCGCGTTCTCGTTCCCCTGTTTCACGCCATGCAGGACACGACAACGCCGGTGAGGGTGGCATTCTGCACCTTCGTGCTCAACCTGTTCCTGAGCCTAGCGCTGATGGGGCGGGTGGATGCCGCGGAAAGCGCCAACCCGTTCGTGCTGGCGGTCGCGGCGCTGAGCCAGGGCATCGGCGCGCTGAGCCTGTCCTACGCCGGCCTGGCGCTGGCCAACTCGTTGTCGGCGACCTTCCAGTTCGCGGCGCTCATGTGGCTCGCGACCCGCCGTCTCCGCGGGTTCGCGTGGGGAGAGTACCTGTCGTCACTGTGGCGCAATCTGACCGCGGCCGCGGTCATGGCGGGTCCGCTGTTCCTGGTTGCGGGACGTATGCAGTGGAGCCCGGACGCCGGAACCCTGCCGGTGCGGATACTCGGCTTCCTGGTGCTGCTGGCGGGCGGCGTCGCTCTCTACGCCGCGGCCGCAAGGCTTTTGCGAAGCCCGGACTGGCCGCTGGCGCGGAACGTGGGAACCGCCCTCATGGAGCGGTTCCCCGTCCGCAAGAAGGCGTGACCTTGCGTCACGCCTCGAAGGTCGCCGGAAGGCTATTTCTTCATGGATTTTTCGAACATCGCTTCCGCCTTGGCGGCTGCGCGTTCCGCTCGCTCCGCCGCGGCTTCGGCCCGTGCCGCGGCGTCCCCCGCCTTGGCGGCCGCGGCTTCCGCCCGCTTGGCTGCGGCGTCGGCGTTCTTGGCGGCTGAATTCGCCCCGCCGGCCGCGGCCTGCGACTTCTTCGTCGCCTCCTCGACCGCCTGAATGTTAACCTTGTACTGGGCGTGTTCGTGGTCCACGGGCAGACAACCGCTGCCCAGCAGCGTGAGGACCCCCAGTGAGATGGCGAACCTGCCGAGTACCTTCGCGTAATTGGTAGAAAAGTTCACTGCTGCCTCCTTCCATGGGTTCCGGGTGGAGTTTACGTCGACAATCCAGACTCTTACCGTGATTCATCCGCCAGTTCAACAGACATCCGCCCTCGGCGACATTTAATCCCCATAAATCGGCCCGTCGTGCCCCTTCCGTCGCGCGCGGCGGTGCGATCTGGTACAGATGGAGGCGCCGACCCGACGTTTTCCGCGGACCGTCCCTGCCGGATCAGCGGCGCCGTGACCCCGATCCATGACCCCGATTCTACCGAGACTCACCGATGAACTGGAAAGGGCGCGTTCGTGCCTGATCCGGTCGCTGGGGGCGGTGCTGGTCCTGTTCGTCGTGGGCTTCCTGCTCGCCCCGCAGCTCTTCGAGGTCCTTGTAGAACCCCTCAGGAGCCGGTTGCAGCCGGGGCAGAGCCTCATCGGCACAGGGGTGGCGGAAGTCTTCTTCGTGGAGATCAAGGTCGCGTTCCTTGCCGCGGTGCTGGCGGGGAGCCCGGTCATCTTCTACCAGGTGTGGCGCCTCGTGGCGCCGTTGTTCGGCGCGGACGGCAAGACGGGCTACCTGGTGGGCTTCGTCGCGACCGCTTCGCTGTTCTTCCTGTCCGGCGCGTTCTTCTGCTATCGCACCGTGCTGCCGCTGGCGTTCCTGTATTTCCTCGACCAGTACGGCGCCATCGGGGTGAACCCCGAGATACGCGTGGCGGAGTATTTCTCCTTTTTTTTCCGCATCGTCATGGCGTTCGGCATCACGTTCCAACTGCCCGTGTTCACCTTCTTCCTGGCTCGCATGGGTGTCTGGAACCACCGTTTCCTATGGCGCCATTTCCGCTACGCCCTGCTGGTGATGTTCGTGCTGGCCGCGGTTCTGACCCCGCCGGACGTGGTCTCGCAGATCCTGCTGGCCGGACCCCTCATCGGGCTCTACCTGCTCAGCATCGGCATCGCGTACCTTTTCGGGCGCAGACCGCCGGAATGAACTGCCCGCTCGAACCCAGGGCGACCGCGGGTCGCCCCTACAGTCGCCCATGTAGACCGCGGGTCGCCCCCGCAGTCGCCCCTGCAGTTCGACTACTTGGACACGGGTCCCAGGAGGCTAACTCGCGTAGTCGGGCTCTTCGCGGTCCAGGATGCGCTTCAGGGCGGCGAAGTGGCGCTCGGCGGCCAGGTTCTCGCCCTGGCCCCTTTGGCGCCTGAGCAGGTCGGCGGTCTCGTGCGTGATGCGCTGGAGCGGATGTCCGCCCATCTCCGCCAGCACCTGCACCTTGCAGGCGCGTTCCAGGAAGTAGAGCCGGTCGAAGGCTTCCGCGACGGTCCTGCCGGCGGTGATGACGCCGTGATTGGCCATGAAGAGCACGTTCTTGTCGCCCATCACCCGCGCGATGCGGTTGCCTTCCGTGCGGTCGAGCACGAGTCCGTTGTAGTCTTCGAGGTAGGCGACGTCGCCGTCGAACCGGCTGCTCACCTGGTGCACCATCTCCAGGCGTCCGCCCTGGCGGCAGGCGATGGCGCTGGCGTATGGCATGTGGGTGTGCAGGAGACAGCGGAAGCCCCTGGGGTTGGCCTGGTGAAGGGGTGCGTGGATGTGGAGCGCGGTGGGCTCCACCTCGTGCGAGCCCTCCAGCCGGTTGCCCTGGAAGTCCGTGAGAAGGAGGTTGCCGGCCGTTATCTCCGACCAGTGGAGCGGATAGGGGTTCAGCAGCATCAGGTCGTCCCGTCCGGGCAGCAGCAGGCTGAAGTGGTTGTCGATGGCCTCGTGAAAACCGAACCGGACTGCCAGCCGGTAGGCGGCGGCGAGGTCCAGGCGCGCCTGCCTGGCCGCTTCGCCGTCGTGCAGGATCTGTTCACTTCTCTTCGCCACGATGGAACTCCCCGGTCTCGTCCGATGCGCCCGGACCGCATGTATGCGGAAGCGTGCAGCCGATTGTGTAACAATCGGGCGGTGGGCGCAACCGATGTCCCGGGGCCGCTTGATTACCGGCGCGCCAGCACCTAGACTTGCCGTTGATCTCCCCTCGACACTTTCAAGCGCTCCGGCATGCATACCCTCGAACAGCTCTACAACAACTCCCTGGCGCTGCTGACGGACCTCTACCAGCTCACCATGGCCTACGCCTACTGGAAGTCCGGGACCGCGCAGAAGGAGGCCGTGTTCCACCTCTCCTTCCGCGAGAACCCCTACCACGGCGGGTTCGCCGTGGGTTGCGGCCTCGGGCACGTGGTCGGGGTGCTGACGCGGTTCGGCTTCGACGCAAGCGACCTCGACTACCTGGCGCAGCTCCGCGGCAACGACGGCAAGCCGCTGTTCGAGGACGGCTTCCTGGACTACCTGCGGGACTGCCGCTTCGCCTGCGACGTGGACGCCATTCCCGAGGGGACGGTGGTGTTCCCCCACGAGCCGCTGGTGCGGATCCGGGGTCCCATCCTGCAGGGCCAGATCCTGGAGACGGTGCTGCTCAACATCATCTGCTTCCAGACGCTCATCGCCACCAAGGCGGCGCGGGTGTGCCAGTCCGCCCGCGGCGAGCCGGTGCTGGAGTTCGGGCTGAGAAGGGCGCAGGGGTTCGACGGCGCGCTCGCGGCCAGCCGGGCGGCCTACGTGGGCGGCTGCGCCGGGACCTCCAACGCCCTCGCCGGCAAGCTCTTCGACATCCCGGTGAAGGGCACCCACGCCCACAGTTGGGTGCTGTCGTTCGACGACGAGATGGAGGCGTTCGAGACCTACGCCGACGCCATGCCCAACAACTGTCTCCTGCTGGTGGACACGTTCGACAGCCTCAACGGCGTCCGCAGGGCCGTGGAGATCGGCCGCAAGCTGCGGGAGCGGGGCCACGAGATGGTGGGCATCCGGCTGGACTCCGGCGACCTGGCGTTCCTCAGCATCGAGGCGCGCCAGATCCTGGACCAGGGCGGCTTCCCGGACGCGGTCATCGTCGGCAGCAACGACCTCGACGAGCACGTGATCGCCTCGCTCAAGGAGGAGGGCGCCCGCATCAACGTCTGGGGCGTCGGCACCAAGCTCGCCACCGGCTACGACCAGCCCGCCCTGGGCGGCGTCTACAAGCTGTCGTGCGTCCGCTCCGAAGGAGATGGGTGGATCAACAAGGTGAAGCTCTCGGAGCAGGCCATCAAGGTGTCGACGCCGGGCATCCTCCAGGCGCGGCGTTTCCGCCAGGGCGACCGCTTCGTGGCGGACGCCGTCTACGACGAGACCCTGGGCATCGGCGACGGCTGCACCATCGTCGATCCCATGAACATGACTCGCAGGAAGCACGTCTCCGGCGGCACCGGGTTCGAGGACCTGCTGGTGCCGGTGTTCCGCGCAGGCGAGCTGGTCTACGAAGTGCCGTCGGTGCACGCGGCCCGGGAGCGCGCCCAGGCCGAGCTGGCGGGCTTCCACAACAGCATCAAGCGCAGGGTGAACCCGCATGAATATCCGGTGGGCCTCGAAGCCCGGCTGCACGACATGAAGACCCGGCTCGTGCTCCAGGCCCGCGGGGTCAACGGAGCGGGGTAGCCTCCTCCATGAAGACGCTTGAACCACTTCGCTCTCTGGCGGCCCAGGTAGGCCGTCAGCGCCTCAGGCTCCTGGGTTTCATCACTCTGGCCCACGTCGCTATCCACTGGTTCATGCAGATACTGCCCGTGCTCGGGCCGACCCTCAAGTCGAACGTGGGTCTCACCGACGTGCAGTTGGGCGGTCTCGCCTCCATGCGGATGTTCGCGCAGGCCGCGCTGGACGTGCCGTCGGGAATGCTCGCGGACACCTGGGTGCGCCAGCGCGCTCTCATCGTGACCTCATCGCTGGTGTGCATGGGGCTCTGCTACTGGGTGTTCGGGGCGCTGTCCGGCTACTGGTGGTGGATGCTGGCCGTCGCGCTCCTGGCCGCGGGAACCACGCTGTTCCATCCGGCGTCGGTGGCCTCGCTGTCGAACCAGTTCCCGGAGAACCGGGCCACGGTCATCGGGGTCTACGGCATGGGCGCCACCTTGGGCAACACCCTGACCCCGCCGGCCATGGGCCTCCTGCTGGAGAACTTCGCATGGCAACGGGTGATGGAGAGCCAGTTCCTGGTGGGGCTCGCTGCTGCGGGGCTGGTGTGGATCTATGCCGCGCGCATGTTCGAAGGGGACGAGGTCCCGGCGAAGAAACCGAAACCGTTTCAGGAGATCAAGGAGCTGGCGCGGAATCCGGTCGTGCTGGTGCTGATGCTGGTCCGAAGCTTCAACCAGATCGCGCGCCAGGTCACCATGACGTTCCTGCCCATCTACCTCGTCGAGTACCTGGGTTACGCCGATTTCGGAATGGGCGTCTATCTCATGATCATGAGCGTGTCCGGTCTCGTGGCCCAGCCGGTGATGGGCGTCCTGTCGGACCGGCTGGGGCGCAAGGCGGTGCTGGCCCCTTCGTTGCTCCTCCTCGGGCTGGTGTACTTCCTCCTGCAATGGGCGGCGGCGGGAGTGGCGCTGGCAGTTGTGGTCGTCGCCATCGGGTTTCTCTTCTACACGGTGGCCAACGTGACGACGGCCGCGGCCCTCGACGTGGCGGGAAAGGGCAGCCAGGCGTCCTCCTTCGGGCTGGTTTCCCTGGGCACCCACATCCTGGTGGTGCCCGCGCCCACGCTGGCGGGATATCTTATCGGACGCTTCGGCATCATGGCGGCCTTCTTCTTCCCCGGTGTCTGCCTGCTGGCGGGCGCGTGCATCGTGTTCCCGCTCAGGTTCCGGCGGGACGGTTGACCTGAACGGCGCGCGGGTGTTAGGCCAATCTCCGAACCCTGACCACACGGGAGGTTTGACATGAGCGAGATTTCCGTTGTCGACGCCGACGGCCACCTGATCGAGTCCATACCCGAGATGGCCGAGTACATGGTCCCGGATGCCAGGGACTACGCGTTGAATCCGCCCCGGAACCGGGCCGGCGTGTTCCCGTCCATCGACGGCATGCACTACCCGGAGACCGAGGAGATGACCGCGGAGAGCCGCGTCCATCCGGTCAGGGCCAGCGACGAGCGCACGGGGTCGGGCGAGGACATCTTCGAGTTCGTCAAGAAGGCCGAGATCACCGACTCGGTCCTGTACGCCACCGAGGGGCTGTCCATGGGCTTCATCCAGCAGCCGAGCTACGCGGTCAAGGTGTGCCGCGCCTACAACGACTACGTCACCGAGCGCTACCGCGGCATCAGCAAGCGGCTGCACCCCATCGCGCTGCTGCCCATGCAGGACCCCAAGGCCGCGGCCGCGGAGCTGCGCCGGTGCGTGAAGGAGCTGGGGCTCCTGGGCGGCACGCTCCCCTCCACCGGCCTGGAGCTGAACCTGGGCCACGAGTTCTTCGCGCCGGTCTACGAGGAGGCCGCGGACCTCGGCTGCGTGCTGGGCATTCACGGCGGCTCCAACCGCGGCGTGGGCATGGACTCGTTCACCAGCCGCCTGGGCTCCCGCCTGCTGCACCACCCGATTCCGCTGATGATCGCGCTGGTGTCGTTCATCTACCACGGCTGGTTCGACCGCTACCCGACCCTCAAGGTGGCGTTCCTGGAAGGGGGATGCGCCTGGCTCACCTGCATCGCCGACCGCATGGAACGGGACGCCGAGCTGGAGGGGCTCTCCTGCAAGCCGCTGCCCGAGTACATCGCCAGCGGCCAAGTCCTCATCGGCTGCGAGGGCAACGACGTGAGCCTGCCGTACCTGGCCGGGCGCGTGGGCATCGAGCCGTTCGCTTACTCCTCGGATTATCCCCACGAGGTGGACCTGCCCGCGGCGCGGAAGATGATCGAGGAGACGCGCAGCCACACCGAGCTTTCGGAAGCGCACAAGGCGGCCGTGCTGGGCGACAACGCGCGGCGCTTCTACGGCCTCAACTGACGCCGTTTCCGCGCATGCTCCGCCCTCCAGCCACGGCCAGCGCACGTGATCGTTGAAGTCTCGGGCGTCACCAAGCGCTTCGGCGAGCGGGTGGCCGTGGACGGCCTCACCCTGAACGTTCCCGAAGGCGTCTGCTTCGGCCTCCTGGGTCCCAACGGCGCCGGCAAGACCACGACCCTGCGCATGGTCTACGGCGTCACCCTGCCCACCAGCGGCCACGTCCGCGTGTTCGGCATGGACGTGTCGCGCAACGTGCGCGCGGTGCGCCGGCGGTTGGGCGTCACGCTCCAGCAGAACGTCCTCATCGAGACCCTGTCGCCCCGGGCCAACCTCACCATCTTCGGACGGTATCACCTCATGGACGGCGCCGGGCTGGCGCAACGGGTGGAAGAGCTCATCGACTTCATGGAGCTGCGCTCCCACGCGGACGTGCCGGTGGACAAGCTGTCCGGCGGCTACCAGCGCCGGCTGGCGGTGGCCCTGTCGCTGATGAACCGCCCGGAGCTGCTGATCCTGGACGAGCCCACCACCGGGCTCGACCCCGCGGTGCGGCTCGGCTTGTGGGCGCGGGTGCGGGAGTTGCGGCGCGCCGGCGCCACCGTGCTCCTGACCACCCACTACATGGACGAGGCCCAGCGGCTGTGCGACACCGTCGCCATCATGTCCGCCGGCGACGTCATCGCCCAGGGCGCGCCCGAGGAGTTGATCGGGCGCTACTTGGCCCGGCAGGCGGTGGAGGTCGAGGCGACCCCGGCGCAGGAGTACGCGCTGCTGCGAGGTCTGGGCGAGAGCCCGCCCCGGTGCCGGCTGGGGAACCGCACCATGGTCTACCTGGACGACCCCGCCGTGCTGCTGGACCGGATCAGGCGCCTGCCCGGCATCGGCGCCAGCGTCATGGCGGTGCGGCCCACCGACCTGGAGGACGTGTTCCTGACTCTCACCGGCACCAGCCTCGAGGACAACCGGTGACCCTCTCCTGGCGGTACGCCCTGTCGGTGTGGCGCCGCAACGCTTCCATGTACCGCCGGACCTGGAGATGGAACATCCTGCCCAACTTCTTCGAGCCGGTGCTCTACCTGGTGTCCCTCGGCGTGGGCCTCGGCGCCTACATCACCACCATGGGCGGCACCTCCTACATCCAGTTCCTGGCACCGGGGCTCGTGTGCGTCGCCGCCATGAACGGCGCGAGCTTCGAGGTCACCTACAACATCTTCGTGCGTATGAACATCGAGAAGGCCTACGACGCCATGCTGACCACGCCCATACAACCGGTGGACGTGGTGGCCGGTGAGCTGCTGTGGTCCATGACCCGGTCGTGCGTCTACGGCCTGTGCTTCGCGCTGGTGGTGGCCGCGGCCGGGCTGGCGCCGCTGCCGCAGGCGCTCTGGGTGGTGCCCGTGATACCCCTGACGGGCCTCCTCTTCTCCGCCATCGGACTGGCCTTCACCCTGCGCATCGGCACCATCGAGCTGTACAGCTTCTACTTCACCCTGTTCCTCACGCCGCTGTTCCTCTTCTCGTCGGTGTTCTTCCCACTGGAGGAGCGCCTGTCGGCGTCCTGGCTCTGGGTGGCCGAGTGCCTGCCCCTGCTCCATCCCGTGCGGCTCGCGCGCGCCGCGTTCTTCGGCCCGGCCTCACCCGCGCTGCTCTGGGACGTGGCCTACATCCTGGGCGTCTCCACCGTGCTGGTGGCCTATTCGGCGCGCCTCATGCGGCGCAAGCTGACCCTGTGAGGCGCGGCGTGCTGAGACATCGATGACGCAGAGCCGGCCGAAACCGGGTTTGCGGCCTGTCTGTGCAGGGGCGACCGGCGGTCGCCCCTACGGGGTTCCACCGCCGGCGCCGCGGTACAGCGACGATTCCTTGTAGCGCCCGATGAAGAAGCGGGCGAGGACGCCGGCGGCGGCGGTGGCGGGGACGGAGAGCAGCATGCCGACGAAGCCGAAGAGAGCGCCGCCGGCGAACAGGCCGAAGATCAGCCACAAGGGATGGACGGCGATGCGGCTGCCCATGACCCGCGGCGTCAGCACGTAGTCGGCCAGCAACTGCCCCACCAGGAAGATCCCCAGGACCAGGGCGATGCGGACCCATTCCGGCCAGAACTGGAGGCAGGCGACGCCGACGGACGATACCAGCCCGAAGATCGTCCCCACGTAAGGGATGAAGGAGAGGGCGCCGGTGACGAGGCCGATGGTGAGGCCGTAGTCCAGTCCCGCCAGCGAGAGGGCCACGCCGTAGAAGGCCCCCAGCGCGGCGCAGATGATGACCGAGCCGTGGAGGAAACCCTTGAGCACCACGTCGATGTCGCGCATGATGCCGCGCACCGTGCCGGCGTGGTCCCGCGGCAGCCAGCCGTCGACGGTGGACACGATGCCGGGCCACTGCCGGAGCATGTAGAATGTGGTGAGGGGCGTGATGGTGAGAAGGGAGGCGACGTTGACGACCGCGGCGCCGCCGCTCACCAGGCCCTGGAGCAGCCCCAGTCCGAGCTTCGTCAGCCGCTGAAGGTTCCCGGCCATGGTCTGGTGCAGTCCCTCCGGCTGGTCGGCGCCGATGGCGTTCAGCGCCCGGGCGAGCAGCGGCCCGATGGCCTGGACGAGGCGGGAGACCAGCGCCGGGAGCCGCTGGAGCAGGTCCGCGGCCTGCTCCGCCACCGGCGGGATGAGCAGCAGCAGCGCCGACAGGCCGGCGCCGAAGAAGCCGGCGCCGATGAGCACGGTGGCGGCCGTGCGCGAGCAGCCGCGCCGTTCCAGCCACGTGGCGGCCGGGTCCAGGGCGTAGGCAAGGGCGATGCCCAGCGCGAAGGGGAACAGGATGGCGCTCAGCAGCCAGACCAGCAGCAGCGCCGCGGCCAGCACCAGGAGCCAGAACCATGCCTGTGAGCGCGCGTTCATGAACCAGCGTCGTGTCCGGCCAATTCTGGCGAGGACACGCACGGGCGGGGCAAAGTCATTCCGTGTCCGCCTCCCGTATCCTCAGGTCCCGCTCGGCGCAGAAGCGCACCACTTCGCGCTCCAGCGCGTCGACGCCGTCACAGTCGACGATCACCGATGAGGCGCGGTGGTCCAGCGCGCCGCCGGCGAGGCGGCCGGACCAACCGCCCGATCCCTGCAACACGTAGATGGGCCGTCCGTGCATCCACGCGAAGCACAGCTCGGAGAGGGTGCCGGCGCCGCCGCCCACCGCCACGACGAAGTCGCCGGCCAGAGCCGTCAGGGCGTTCCGCGCATGGCCCAGGCCGGTCGGCAGGACGATGTCGCACCAGGGGTTGGCCGCTCTCGTGTCGGTGCCGGGGGTGATCCCCACGGTGAGGCCGCCGGCCCGCGCGGCGCCCCGGCAGGCCGCTTCCATGACTCCGCCCCGGCCGCCGGTGATCAGGGTGACGCCGCGCCGCGCGAGCATCTCGCCGGCGTCCTCGGCCAGCGCCAAGTTGTCGTAGGAGGCGTCGGAGTCCCCCAGCAGCGCGGCCTGGGCAAAACGTGTGGCGCCGGGAGTCACTCGTCCAGTGTCCCAATGAACCGGACGGGGCGCTGGCGGCCGCGCTCACTCCAGCAGGTAGCCGAATTTCTCATGGGCCTTGCGGACCACCTCGGGGCTGGGCGCGTTGACCTTGGGATACTTGTCGAACCACTCGAAGGGACGGCAGGCGTCGACGATGACGCGGGAGTTGGTGATGTCGTGGGTCCTGCGCTGCTCGGGCGTGACCCGCGGGTCGGCGGGGGAGGTGCGCATCTTGCGCAGGATCTCGATGGAGGTTTCCGGGTCGCACCGGGTGAGCATGGCCCAGATCAACTGGTCGAGGTTGGAGACGTCGATGTCGTCGTCCACCACGATGACGAACTTGCAGCCGTACACCACCGATCCGCAGGTGGAGGCCAGCGTGCCCGCCTGCCGGGCGTGGCCGGGATAGCGCTGCCTGATGCCGATGCCGTGCAGCAGGCGCGAGGCGCCGACCTCGTGGCACCACACCTGGGTCACGTCCGGAACCCCGGCGTTGGCCAGCTCCTGCTTGAGCATGGCCGAGCGCATGATGGCGCGGTAGCGGGCCATCTCGTCGGGTCCGGCCCCCAGCGGCGGCACCCCCAGGATGACGGGGTCGTTGCGGTGGTAGATGGCGCGGATGTCCAGGGTGGGCTGCTCGCTGGCGCCGCCGGCATAGTAGCCGGTCCACTCCCCGAACGGCCCCTCCACCGCGCGCTTGTCCTGTGTCAGGAAGCCTTCCAGCACGATCTCGGCGTTGGCGGGAAAAGGCAGCCCCGTGACCTTGCCCTGCACCACCTCCACCGGGGCGCCGCGCAGCCCGCCGACGACGTCGAACTCGCACACGCCGTAGGGGAACTCCGTGCCCCCCACGAAGAACGACATGGGGTCGCTGCCCACCACCAGGGCCACCGGCATGGGCTGGCCCTTGTCGAAGTACTTCTTGCGGTGCATGTAGGCGTGCTTGCCGGGCACGAACAGCAGGCTCACCGACTTCCGGTCCTGCACCATGGCCCGGTAGGTGCCGACGTTGATCCAGCGCTCCTCCGGGTCGATGGTCACGCAGAAGCAGCCGGTGCCGATGTAGCGTCCGCCGTCGTCCGCGTGCCACTTGGGGGTGGGAAACTTCATGACGTCGATGTCGTCGCCGGTGAGGACGTTCTCGAACACCGGCCCGTCGTCCACCACCACGTGCGGCAGCCGCCGCTGCACCTTGATGTAGTGGTCGAAGAAGGCCTGGCTCAGCTCCTGCTTGGTGAGGTGTTCGGGAAACCCCAGCGTCATGTTGCGGCGCTTGCCGGCGAACGTGTTGATCAGGACACGGAACCCCTTGGGACAGCCGGGCACCTCGTCGAAGAGCACCGCCGGCCCGTCGTCTTCCCGGATCACCGCGTCCGCGGCCAGCCCGATGTCTTCCTCCCAGCTCGCGCCCGTGACGGTGCGCAACTCGCCCAGGGCCTCGGCCCGGGCCATCCATTCGCGGAGGTCGTGATAAGGCAGCCTGGCTTCCATCGTAGCGGTTTCGGACATGTGGGTTCGATCCTCTCACGCCGCCATGGACTTGATGCGCTCCACCGCCTCGTCCACCAGCTCGTCGGTGGTCTCGTTGGCGCCGACGATGCCGACACGGGACTTGCCCGTGAACCAGGAGCGGTCCAGGTCCTCGATCTTCTCGATGCGGTGGACGTTGTCGTTGAAGGCCTTCGCCACTTCCTCCATGCGGTTGGTCATGCCCTCGGTCCAGCCGAAGATGACCACCGCCTCCACGTCACGCGCCAGCTCTTCCACCTTGGGCAGCCGCTGCAACGAGTCGATGCAGGCGGTGTTGCGGATGCGCACGTTGGCGAAGCGCTCCAGGATGCGGGTCATGATCTTGGTGTAGCTCTCCATCCAGAAGGTGGTCTGGACGATGACGCCCACGGGCTCGAAGCGGGTGAGGCGGATGTCGGCCACGTCCTCTTCGGTCTCGACGATGAACACCTCCCGCTCCTTCTCCCTGGCGATGCCCATGAGGCGCGGGATGCCGTGGTGCGTGCGGCTGCTCAGGATCACCAGGTGGCAGCCCTGGTCCAGCAGCTCCAACTCGGCTTCCTCCTGCTGCACCACGAACGGGCAGGTGGCGTCGGCCAGAAGCTCCAGGCCCTGCTCCTTCGCCTGCCTGCGGATCTCCGGCGGCGCGCCGCGCACGCCGTAGATGAGCTTCTCGTCCTTGATGGAGTCCATGTCGTTGGTGGAGCGGATGCCCTCCTCGTCTTCCAGCGACTTGAAGGCGATGAAGTCGTTCTCGGGCCGCAGGGACCAGACGGCGATGCCGTTGCCGTATTTCTGCACCATCTTCTGGTGCATGGCCCCGGCGCGGTGCACGCCCACGCACAGACCCGACGGCGGGATCCCCTTGGTGTTGTTGAAGTCGACCTTGACCACTTCCATGAAAACCTCCTCGCTGAAACAGCCGTCAGCCTTGGGCGGCCTGGGCCTTCTCGGCCTCGACGGCGACGTCGGTGAGGTAGTCTTCCTGCTCTACGATGGTGTAGAGGGCCAGCGAGCCGTCGTCCTTCACGGGCTTGCCGCCGAAGAAGTGGAAGGCGTGGCCGTCCCAGTCGTAGAACTCGTCGCCGCGCTCGAACATGGCCTTCCAGCGGTAGCCCACCGGGCTCCGGTGCAGGCCGGTGCGCGCCGGCAGCGCGTCCTCTTCCTCCAGGGTCAGGGTGTCCTCTTCCTTGGCCATGGCTTCCTCGGGCAGGGTCTCCCACATGCGCCGGTAGTTGGGCATGAACTCCTCCGCCCGCACCGTCAGCGCCGTGTGCATGTCCCACCAGGGGCCGTGCCCGGCCACGCGTTCGTCCACCTGCTCCGTGAGCTTGTAGATGAGCCGGCCGCCGGCTTGAAGCCGCAGCACCAGGTTGCCCTCGGCGACGTTGGGGTTCACCTCGGGTTCCAGGGCGCAATACCTGCCGAAGAAGTCGGCGGTGCGGCCGAGGTCCCGGGAGCCGTACACCGCGTGGCTGATGCGGCCGACGCCTTCCGAGGTGCATATCTCCATGGCGCCTTCGGGCATGTGCTCCGGCGCCCAGAACTCGAACTGGTTGCCGTCGGGGTCGGCGAAGTAGATCACCGTGCCCTCGTCGCCGCCGTCCGCGGTCCGTACCGGGTCGGTGTGGGGGATGTCGTGGCGTTCGAGCCGCTTGAGGTGTCGGTCCACGTCCTCGGGCCGGATGTAGAAGCCGCACCGCGGCAGCTCCTCGCCCAGCGGCTTGGCGGTCGGATAGACCTCCGGCTGGAGGAACGCGCCGATGCGGCACGACTCGCCGTCCCACCACAGGAAGCACATGATCGGCACGTCCTTCTTGCGCGCCTTGGTGGTGATGCCGCGGATCGGCCGCCGGGTGATGCCGGTGGCGTTCACCGCCCAGTCCACCCAGGTCACCATGTCGTTGGTGCCCACGATGAAATGATCGATCCAATGCACGACCCCGCGCGGTTCATGTCTGTCCATCGGTCACCTCCTGCAAGTCGTCAGGCCTGGAATCCTGCGGAACGGACCCTTGGCGGTCCATGATACGCCGATACCAGAGCGGTTCGATGGTGTCAACGAGCCCCGGGATCCAGCGTGCGCAAGATGTGGCGGGCCATTTCCAGGAGAGTCTCACGATCGGCGGCGAAAGCCGTCCGGTTTCCAATGCGTACGATCGGATGCCGGACAATCCGGTCGGGATCATACTCCAGTACGAGGAGATGGTCGGTGGATCGTCCCGGGTTTTCTTCCCTTGCCACCACCTCCCAACCTGCGAGATGAACGATTACGGGGAATTGCCGCGATTCTTGCTCCGGGCTGATCGTCTCCTGAGCCATGTCGTCTCCCTGAGCCATTCAGCGTCTCCTTTCTCGGTCAGGGACACGTGAAGGGGCGGCCGGCTTGTGGTCCGGCGTTGTGTTTCGGCGCGGCGGGATTGCCGGGCCATTGAACACATCCCACAGAAGGTGTTTGATGTTTCCGCTTATTCACCCAAGCGCCGGGAGCTACCCATTGCCAGATCGGGCTGTTGTATTTGGCGGAAGGCCCGACGCACGGACCTTCTGCGGGAGTGTTCAGGATTGAGACTAGGAAAGGACGGCCTGTGTGTCAAGCAAGTATTACAGGAGAACCGATGCGTATTCTGATCCACGGGCAACAGGCGTTCGGCAAGGCCGTGTTGGAACGGCTGGAGTCGGGTCCGGACGAGGTGGTGGGCGTCTTCTGTCCGCAGGACCACGAGGGCCGGCCCGTGGACCCGCTCAAGGAAGCGGCGCTGGAGCGCGGGCTGCCGGTGCGCCAGCCGGCGACCTGGAAGACGGACGAAGCGCTGGCCCTGATAGAGTCGTTCCAACCCGACCTGTGCGTCATGGCCTACGTGACGCTGCTGGTGCCGCGGCGGGTGCTGGACGCGCCCGCGCTGGGCACGATCCAGTACCATCCCTCGCTGTTGCCGCTGCACCGCGGCCCCAGCTCCATCAACTGGGCGCGCATCATGGGAGACGAGAAGACCGGGCTCACCATCTTCTGGCCGGACGAGGGCCTGGACGAGGGTCCGATCCTGCTGCAGAAGGAGGTGGAAATCGCCGAGGACGATACCGTGGGCAGCCTCTACTTCGGCAAGCTGTTCCCCATGGGCGTCGATGCGATGGCCGAGGCGGTGGAACTGGTGCGCGCCGGCGCCGCGCCGCGCATCGCGCAGGACCACGGCCGGGCAACCTACGAGAGCTGGTGCGGCGAGGCGGACGCCGAGGTGGACTGGTCCAGGCCGGCCGAGGAGGTGCACCGCCTCATCTGCGGCACCGACCCGCAGCCCGGCGCCTGGACCACCGTCGGCGGCAACCGGCTCAAGCTCTACGGCAGCCGGTTGGCCGCGGACAAGGGCGCTCCCGGAGAGATCCTCGACCTCTCGGACGCCGGCATGGCGGTGGCCGCGGGCGGGGCGAGCGTGCGGGTGCAGCGGGTGAGGGCGCATGATTCCCGCGTCAAGGTCGCCGCCGCCGAATACGCCGGCGCCGCGGGTCTCCGTCCCGGACTGCGCCTTGGCTGAATCCGCGTTCCGTGTCAAAGTTGACGGGACGATGGAACGCGCCCGGTTGGACAGGCTCAACGGCATGCTCGACGAGGTGCTCCGCACCAACGCGTTCTATCGCCGCAAGCTCGAAGGGTGCGTCGAACGGCCCCTGGAGGGGCTGCAACGGTTCTCGGAGCTGCCGTTCACCACCAAGCAGGAGCTGGTGGACGACCAGCTCGGGCGCCCGCCGTTCGGCAGCGACCTGACCTATCCGCCGGAGCGCTACGTGCGCGTGCACCAGACCTCGGGGACCACCGGGCGGCCCATGTACTGGCTCGATACCGAGGCGTCTTGGGACTGGTGGGGCGAGTGCTGGAAAGCGGTGCTGGAAGCGGCCGGGGTGGGGCCCGCGGACCGGATCTTCTTCGCGTTCTCCTTCGGGCCGTTCATAGGGTTCTGGAGCGGCTGGGAAGGCGCCCGCAAGGTGGGCGCCTTGGCCGTCTCCGGCGGCGGGCAGTCCACGCAGCAGCGGCTCAAGAGCCTCGTGGAGTACGGCGCCACCGTGCTGGTGTGCACCCCCACGTACGCGTTGCACATGGCGGCGGAGGCGCGCCGCGCGGGCATGGACCTGGCGCGGGATTCGGCCGTGCGGACAACGGTCCACGCGGGTGAGCCCGGCGCCAGCATCGCGTCGACGAAGCAGCGCATCGAGGAGGCGTGGGGCGCCCGCTGCTTCGACCACACCGGCGCCACCGAGGTGGGCGCCTTCGGCTTCGCCTGCGACGCCCTGGCGGAAGGAGTCCACGTCAACGAGGACGAGTTCATCGCCGAGGTGGTGGACGTGGAGAGCGGGCGCCCGCTGCCGGACCGTGGTGTCCGGGGCGAGGTCACCGGCCCTGAGGAGCAGGCGGACGTGGGTAGCGGCGGACCGCTGCCGGAGGGCGCACGGGGGGAGCTGGTGCTGACGAACCTGGGCCGGGTCGGGAGCCCGGTCATCCGCTACCGCACCGGCGACCTGGTGGAGCCCCGGCGCGGCCCCTGCGCTTGCGGGCGCGACTCGCTGGTATTGCAGGGGGGCGTCCTGGGCCGCGTGGATGATATGGTGGTGGTACGGGGAGTGAACGTCTTCCCGAGCGCGGTGGAAGGCATCGTCCGGCGGTTCCCCGAGGTGGAGGAATTCCGCGTGGACGTGGTGCAGACCGATGGGATGGCCGAGTTGAAGATCACGGTGGAGCCGGTCGCGGCCGGGGCGCCGGCGGGGCTCCGGGAGGCCGTGACCGAGGCCGTCCGGGACAACCTGCACATCCGCCCGGTGGTGGAGGTGGCGGCGCCGGAGACCCTGCCCCGTTTCGAGCTGAAGGCCAGGAGGTTCTTTCGGAATTGAGCGACGCGATGTCCCAAAGCGAGACCATCACCGGCAAGCGGCTGCTGCGCCTGCGGGTCAACGGCGAGGAGCACGAGGTGGCGGGCCACGTCACCCACAGCCTGCTGGAGGTGCTTCGGGAAGAGATGGGCCTCACCGGCACCAAGCACGGCTGCGAGCTGGGCGAGTGCGGCACCTGCACGGTGCTGGTGGACGGCGAGCCCGTCTACTCGTGCCTGATGCTGGCCGTGGAGGCCGAGGGCCCGGAGATCACCACCGTCGAGGGGTTGGCGCAAGGAGGCCGGCCGCATCCCTTGCAGCGGGCGTTCTCGGACCTGAGCGCCGCCCAGTGCGGCTACTGCATCCCCGGCATCCTGCTGGCGGCCAAGGCGCTGCTGGACAAGCAGCCGGACCCGGCCCGGGCGGACATCGAGGAGGCGCTGTCGGGGAACCTGTGCCGCTGCACCGGCTATACCAAGATCATCGAGGCGGTGGAGCAAGCCGTTACCGAAATGAATGGGTCGCAGCCGACATGAGCAAGAACGGGAAGAAGAACGGGTTCTCGGTCATCGGCAAGCCTCTGCCGCGCATCGACGGTCCGGCCAAGTGTGCCGGCGACACGCGCTACGCGGACGACATGGTGCTGCCGCGCATGCTGTTCTGCCGGCTGCTGCGGAGCCCGCATCCCCACGCGCTGATTCACGACGTCTCGATGCGGAGGGCGCTGGAGCTTCCGGGCGTCCTCGCCGTCATCACCGGCGCGGACGTTCCCACCAAGTTCGGCATCATGCCCTCCACCCAGGACGAGGAGGCGCTGGCGGTGGACAAGGTGCGCTACGTCGGCGACCCGGTGGCCGCGGTGGCGGCGGTCAGCGAGGACGCGGCCGAGGAGGCGTTGCGGCTCATCGACGTCGACTACCAGGTGCTCGACCCCATCCTGTCCATCGAGGGCGCCCTGGAAGCAGAGGACCACCGCATCCACACCTGGAACCGCAGGGCCAACATCCAGAAGGCGGTCTCCTTCGAGTTCGGCGAGGTGGACGCCGGCTTCGAGGAGGCGGACGAGGTATTCGAGGGGACGTACTTCTTCCAGGGCAACACACACCTGCCCATGGAGCAGTACTGCGCGCTGGCGACCTATACGCCGGACGGCAAGCTCACGCTGTGGTCGTCCACCCAGACGCCCCACTACGTGCACCGCGCCCTGTCCAGGGTCCTGGACCTGCCCATGGGGCACATCCGGGTCGTCGCCACCCCGGTGGGGGGCGGCTTCGGCGGCAAGAGCGACCCGTTCTCCCACGAGATCGCGGTGGCCAAGCTGGCCATGATCACCGGCCGGCCGGTGAAGATCACCCTCAACCGGGAGGAGTCGTTCTACGTGCACCGGGGGCGGCACCCGGTAAAGATGTGGATGCGCACCGGGGTCAAGCGCGACGGCACCCTCAAGGCCATGTGGTTCCGTTCCTTCCTCGACGGCGGCGGCTACAGCAGCTACGGCCTGGCCACCGTCTACTACACCGGCGCGCTGCAGACCGTGACCTACGACCTGCCCGCCTACAAGTTCGAGGGCGTGCGGGTGTTCACCAACAAGCCTCCCTGCGGCCCCAAGCGCGGCCACGGCACCCCCCAGCCCCGGTTCGCCATGGAGGTGCAGCTCGACGAGATCGCCGACAAGCTCGGCCTCGACCCGGTGGACATGCGGCTCAGGCAGGTGGTGGAGCCCGACACGGTCACGGTCAACGGCCTCCGGGTCAGCACCATCGGGCTCCGGGAATGCATCGAGAAGGTGGCCGCGGCCTCCGGCTGGAAGGAGAAGCATCGCCGGTTGCCGCCGGGGCACGGCGTCGGCTTCGCCGCCAGCTCCTACATCAGCGGCGCCGGCCTGCCCATCTACTGGAACGACATGCCCCACTCGGGGGTCCAGCTCCGCGCCGACCGGGGCGGCGGCGTCACCGTCTTCTGCGGCTCCACCGAGATCGGCCAGGGCTCCGATTCCATCCTGGCCTTCGCGGTGGCGGAGGAACTGGGGCTCCGGCCCGAGGACGTGCGGGTGGTGACCGCGGACACCGACCTCACGCCGGTGGACCTGGGCAGCTATTCGAGCCGGGTCACGGTCATGACCGGCAACGCCGCCATCCAGGCCTGCGGCAACCTCAAGGAGCGGCTGTTCGAGGTGGCCTCGGAAGTCCTGGAGGTGCCCGACGACGACCTGGAGATGGAGGAAGGGCAGGTGCGCAGCCGCAGCCTGCCGGACCGGGGCCTGGCCTTCGCCGAGTGCGTCGAGCGGGCGGAGACCCGCTTCGGCACGCTGGGAGCCACCGGCAGCTACCGGCCGCCCCGCCATCCGGGAGACTACAAGGGCGCCGGCGTCGGACCCACCCCGGCCTACAGCTACTCCGCCGCGGTGGTGGAGTTGCACTGCGACCCCGACACCGGCGAAATCCGCATCGACAAGGTGTGGATCGCCCACGACTGCGGCCGCGCCTTCAACCCGTTGTGGGTCCAGGGGCAGGTGGAGGGGAGCGTGTACATGGCCCTGGGCGAGGTGCTGATGGAGGAACAGGTGTTCCGCAAGTCGGGCGTGCACAAGATACCCTCCATCCTCGAATACAAGAGCCCCACCACGCTGGAGACGCCGCCCATCGAGACCATCCTGGTGGAGACCGATGACCCCGAGGGTCCCTTCGGCGCCAAGGAGGCCGGCCAGGGCCCGTTGCTGCCGGTCATCCCCGCGGTGTCCAACGCGGTGTACGACGCCGTGGGCGTGCGCATCCACGAGATACCGGTCACCCCGGACAAGATCCTGCGGGCGCTGGACCAGCGGCTCAAGGAGCCCACGGTGCCGGACTTCGAGTTCCCCACGCCCATCCGCTGGGCTCCCGGCGAAGGGGTCGAGGTGCCGCAGAAGAGCTAGGCGGCGTCCTTCGACTTCGCTACGCTACGCTCAGGACGAACGGTTGTGATAGTCTTTCTCCGTTCGTCCTGAGCGTAGCGACGCGAAGCGTCGCGAAGTCGAAGGACGGTTCGATTCCTCGTTACGAGACGAATTGATGCTGCGACTGCCGGATTTCACCTATGTCAGGCCCCGCACCCTGGCGGAGGCGTCGAGGGTGCTGGGGGAATTGGGTCCGGAGGCCATGGCCGTGGCCGGCGGCACCGACGTCTATCCCAAGATGAAGCGGGGGCAGTTCACGCCGCGCTACCTGGTGTCGCTGGGCCGTGTCGAGGAGCACCGGGGCATCCGCCGGGAGCAGGGCCGCGGGCTGTGGATCGGCGCCGGCGAGACCCTGAGCGCGGTGGCCGGCCACGAGACGGTGCGCCGGGCCTTCCCCGCGCTGTCCGACGCGGCCGGACTGGTCTCGACGCTCCAGCTCCGCAACGCCGGCACCATCGGCGGCAACCTGTTCGTGGACACCCGCTGCAACTACTACGACCAGTCGTTCTTCTGGCGCCAAGCCGTGGGCTTCTGCCTCAAGAAGGACGGCGACATCTGCCTGGTGGCGCCCAAGAGCCGGGTCTGCCTGGCCATCTGCTCGTCGGACACCGCGCCGGTGCTCAGCAGCCTGGGGGCCGAGGCCGTCCTGGTGAGCGCGGAGGGCAGCCGCCGGGTCCCGCTGGACACCCTGTACCGCGACGACGGCATCGACTACCTCACCAAACGGCCCGCGGAGTTGCTCCAGGGCGTATGGATCCCGGAGGCCTCCTTCGGCTGGCGCAACGTCTACCTCAAGCTGCGCCGCCGGGGCTCCTTCGACTTCCCCGTGCTGGGGGTGGCCGCGGCGCTGCGGATCGGCGCGTCCGGGGCCTGCGAGGGCGCCAAGGTCGTCCTCACCGCGGTGGCGTCGGCGCCCAAGGTGGTGGAGGACGCGCCCGGGGTGCTGTGCGGCAAGCCCGTGGACGCCCCTTCCATTGAGGAGGCCGCGGAACTGGCCATGCGCGTGTCCCATCCGCTGGACAACGCCGACATGGACTACTGGTATCGGAAACGCATGACCCGCGTCTACGTCACGCGCGCGTTGCAGCGGCTGGCCGCCGCCGGCGCGGACGCGCCCGGCGCGTAGGCGAGGCCGGAAGGGGAAGCCATGGCGGTACCCGCTGAACTGGAAGCGAGGCTCAGGAGCCTGGAGGACCACCTCCGCACGGAGAACCCCGTTCTCCTGAGCGCGGTCGGCAGCTTCCGCAAGCTCGACGCCATCTCGCGCCGGCTGGGGTTCCTGGGCGCTGACGAATCCCACGCCACGCGCATCCCGTGGTGGCCGCTGGTGGCGGTGCTGGGGACCTACTCGTCGGGCAAGTCCACCTTCATCAACGATTTCCTGGGGCAGGCGTTGCAGCCCACCGGCAACCAGGCCGTGGACGACCGGTTCACGGTCCTCTGCTTCGGCAAGGAGGACGACGTGCGCGTGCTTCCCGGGGTGGCCCTGGACGCCGACCCGCGCTTTCCGTTCTACAAGATGAGCCGGGCCATCGAGGAGATCAGCGCCGGCGAGGGAAGCCGCATCGACGCCTACCTCCAGCTCAAGACCTGCTCCAGCGAGGCCCTGCGGGGCAGGATCTTCATCGACTCGCCCGGCTTCGACGCCGATCAGCAGCGCACGGCGACGTTGCGGGTCACCGACCGCATCATCGACCTGTCGGATCTGGTGCTGGTGTTCTTCGACGCCAGGCACCCCGAGCCCGGCACCATGCAGGACACCCTGCAGCACCTGGTGGCGGAGACCATTCACCGGACCGACTCCAGCAAGTTCCTCTACGTGCTGAACCAGATGGACCACACCTCGCGGGAGAACAACCCGGAAGACATCGTGGGTTCGTGGCAGCGGGCGCTGGCGCAGAAGGGACTCACCGCCGGACGGTTCTACTGCATCTACAGTCCGGGAGCGGCCATCGCCATCGAGGACGAGGGCGTGCGCGCGCGCTTCGAGCAGAAGCGCGACTTCGACCTGGCCGAGATACACGGCCGCATCCGCCAGGTGGAAGTGGACCGCGCCTACCGCGTCATGGGAGTGCTGGAGCACGGCGCCCGCGACATCGAGCTGCGGCTGGTCCCCCGCCTGCAGGCGATGATCACGGAGTGGCGCCGCCGGGTCCGGCGGCTGGACGGCATCGCCTTCGGCGCGGTCCTGGCCGCCCTGGCGGCATGGACCCTGTGGACCGGCGAATGGAACGGCCTGCGGCTCACCCATCCCTTCTGGTCCGGGCTGTGGACGGAGCCGGTATGGCGGTACGCCGCGCTGGCGGTGGCCGCGCTGGCCGCGGGCTACCTCCATCACTCCTTCCGCCGGCTCGTCGCCAACCGGGTGGTGAGACGGCTCGGACGGGAACTGGGAGAGGCCCGCGACACCGAGGTGCTGGCCGCTCTCACGGCCGGGTTCCGCAGGAACACGAGCCCGTGGCGGAACGTGTTCGCGGGCCATCCTGCCGGCTGGAACCAGAGCACGCGCCGGCAGCTCTCCCAGGTGATCACCGAGGCCAACGGCTACGTCCAGGCCTTGAACGACCGCTTCGCCAGCCCCGGCGGGAGCCCGGCAACCTCGCCGCCGGACGGCGACCCGCCCGCTCGGCTACCAGCGTAGCTGTGCCCGTAGCGCCAGTCCGTGTTCCGGCGCGTCCGCCGCCTCTCGGAGCGTGCCTTCGAAGCTCAGGCTCGTGTTCGGGCTCACCTTCCAGCGCGCGCCGGCCTTCCAGGACCGCTGGCCGGCGAGTCCGAGTCCCGCATACGGCGTCACCACCCCGAGACCGCGCGGCGCGCCGAACCCGTAGCCGACCTCGGCCTCCAGCCGCCCCCTGCGTCCAACGCCTGCGTCCAACGCTCCGTCCGGCGCGAGCGTCCCGCGGTCGGTCTGCGACCACAGCCGATCCGTGCCGCTGGCGGCGTCGCCCATGGAGGGGGTGAGGGTGAGGGAGAGCCCCCGGCCGCCCGGACCTGGATCGACGCGCACGGACAGGCTGGCGCCCCATTTCTCGTAACCGGAGTCCTCGTGCGCCACGGTGCCGCGCACCGAGCCCTCGACGGTGACCCGTTCTCCCGAGTAGCCCATGCCGGCGCCGACCTCGACGCCCGTCCCGCTCTCGGCGTCTCCACCGTCGAGACGCAGACCCAACTCCACTCTCGGGATCAGCACGACACGGTCCAGGCTGAACGGCCGGGATGCTTCGAGGAGCAGCCGCAGACGGTTCGCGTCGGCTCTGACCGCGGCCACGCCTTCGGCCTTGTCCGAGGTCGTTCGAACCAGGAAAGCGTCCGTCTTCAGCGCGAGTCCGAAGCCGCCGGTCCGTGGTGCCGCGGCCAGCGTCCCGCGCAGGCCCGCGGCCGCCATCAGCAGGTCGAGGTCGGTCCGCACCGCGGGCCGTTCTTCCGGCTTGAGCCTCTGCGTGCCCCTGCCATAGCCCGCCACCCCCCACAGCGACAGCCGCTCGCTCGGCGCATACCGGCCCCAGGGATAGAACCCCGTCAGCGACGCCGACACCTCGCCGTTGCTCGAGGACGCACGGTAGGCGCCGTCGCCCTCGCTGTGGGCCGCCACCAGCCCGGCGGTCAGCGCTCCATGCCTCCAGTCCGCCCCCAGCAGGGCGCTCGTCACGTCGCCCTCGACCGACAGGTCGCCGTCCCAACCGTCGAAGCGCGACACCGCAGCGCGGCCCCACAGACCGTAGGCGGGTCCACCCTCTGCGCCGCCCGCCAGCGTGAACGAGCTCCTGGTCAGGAGATCCCGCTCCGTCAGCGAGACCGGCTCCCGCCCCGCCGGATCGTTCTCGTGGCGCGTCGGGTCCGCCAGGCGCCGCACCGACGCCGCCAGCCGGGCGGCCTCCTCGTCCGCAACCGGGTCCCCGCCGACCCCATGGCCGGCCAGAATCAGTTCCCCCCGGAGCGCTGGCGGCGTCCGCATCCGGCTCTCCACCGCATCCAGCACCTGCTCCGCCACCGTGCGTCCGAAGCGCGCCATCCACGCCGGCGCCGCGATCGCCAGTGGCGACGGCGCCCCGGTGGCCTCGGCCGAGGGTGCGCCGTCGCCACTGGCGTTGTACGCCGTCACCCGCACCGTGTACTGCACGTCGTTGGACAGCCCGGTGATCGATGTCGTCGTCCCCGTCGTCACCGTGTTCTGTTCTGTCGTGTCGTAGTCGTGGTTGCCCGACTTCCACTGCACCTTGTAGCCCGTCACCGTCCCTGACAGTGCCGTCCAGGACACGCCCAGGCTCTGGTGCGCAGCCGTCACCGTCACCCCCGTCACCTGACCCGGTTTGGTCAGGAACACAGCCGTCGTGGGCAACTCCGCGGAACAGTTGCTGTCGCTGTACGTCTTGTAGGTGTAGTTGGTAGCCGGCGTGAGGCCGGTCAGGTTCTTCGTGTCCGACGTTTCCTCGCCGCCCAGCTTGCAGGTGTCGTCCGGGGATTTGTTCGCCTTGTAGTACCAGGCGCCGCCGGGGTTGGCGATGATGGTCAGGGTCGCCGTCGTGGCCTCCACCGCGCTTACGGTCAGCTTCACCGCCTCCGGTACCGCCTGTCTGGGTGCGGACCAGCCGGAGTCGCCAGCCGCGCTCTCCGCCCTTACCCGCACCTGGTAGGCCGTGCCGTTGGTCAGCGAGCCGATGGTTGCCGTCGTAGCGGTCCCGGTATGGGTGAGTGACGTCCAGTCGCCCCAGGTCGGGTTCGACGCGCAGATCCTGCCGGTCGCCGTGCATGCCCGGTACTGCACGGCGTAGCCGGTGATCGCCGAGCCGTTGGTCGGGGGCGCCGTCCACGACACCGCCAGGCTCTCGTGCTTCGCCGTCACCGTCGGCATCGACGGCGCCTCCGGCTCCTGCGCCTCCGGCACCGCATGTACGGGTGCGGACCAGCGGGAGTTGCCGGCCGCGCTCTCTGCCCTTACCCGCACCTGGTAGGCCGTGCCGTTGGTCAGCGAGCCGATGGTTGCCGTCGTAGCGGTCCCGGTATGGGTGAGTGACGTCCAGTCGCCCCAGGTCGGGTTCGACGCGCGGATTCTGCCGGTCGCCGTGTATGCCCGGTACTGCACGGCGTAGCCGGTGATCGCCGAGCCGTTGGTCGGGGGCGCCGTCCACGACACCGCCAGGCTCTCGTGCTTCGCCGTCACCGTCGGCATCGACGGCGCCTCCGGCTCCTGCACTTCCGGCACCGCTTGTCCGGAGGCGGACCAGCGGGAGTCGCCGGCCGCGCTCTCCGCCCTCACCCGCACCTGGTAGGCCGTGCCGTTGGTCAGCGAGTCGATGGTTGCCGTCGTAGCGGTCCCGGTATGGGTAAGCGAAGTCCAGTCGCCCCAGGTCGAGTTCGACGCGCGGATTCTGCCGGTCGCCGTGTATGCCCGGTACTGCACGGCGTAGCCGGTGATCGCCGAGCCGTTGGTCGGGGGCGCGGTCCACGACACCGCCAAGCTCTCGTGCTTCGCCGTCACCGTCGGCATCGACGGCGCCTCCGGCTCCTGCACTTCCGGCACCGCCTGCCCGGGTGCGGACCAGCCGGAGTCACCGGCTGCGCTCTTCGCCCTCACATGCACCTGGTAGGCCGTGCCGTTGGTCAGCGAGCCGATGGTTGCCGTCGTAGCGGTCCCGGTATGGGTAAGCGAAGTCCAGTCGCCCCAGGTCGGGTTCGACGCGCAGGTCCTGTCGGTCGCCGTGCATGCACGGTACTGCACGGCGTAGCCCGTGATCGCGAAGCCGTTCGTTGGGGGCGCGGTCCAGGACACCGCCAGGCTCTCGTGCTTCGCCGTCACTGTCGGCATCGACGGCGCTTCCGGCTCCCGCGTCACCGGCTGCTGCGTCTCCTCTCTGTTCCCAGAAGCATCCAACTCGGTGGCCACGACCTCACCGGTCACGTTGGCATAGCCGCCGCCGGTGGCGGTGTGCCCGATGGTCGCAGTGCCGTGCACGATGTCGGCGTCCTCGGCCGCAGCCAGGGTGACGGTCTGGGCCGTGTTCCAGTTGGTGGTGGTGAAGGTCAGCGTGCTCTGGTTGCCGGGGGTGTCGATGTCGGTGTCCACCGTCAGGTCGGTGTCGTGCCCGCTGCCGGTCTTGCGCGCGACGGTGACGGTCACGTCCGCGGTCGGCTTGGTCGCCAGCTTCACCGTGTAGGTGGCCGTCGACTTCTCCGGCACCGTCACGGCCGTGGACGAGAACGTGAAGCCCCTGAGGACGGAGGACGGCTGCTCTGCATCCGAGGCGTCCGACTCGGCGCCGGCGCCGGTGGCGTTCTCCGCGCGCACCTTGTACTGGTAGTCGGCGCCGTCGGTCAGGCCGGTGATCGTATGGCTCAACGAGGTCGAGGTGGACGAGATGTCGGTCCAGTCGTCGTCGAAGTTGCCGCCGCCTTTCTTCTGCTTGTACTGCCACTTCGCGAGCGTGCCGCTGCCGGTCACCGAGGCGGCGAGGGTCAGCTTGCCGCTGCCGGCGCCGCTGGTCGCCGTGGGCTTGGTGGGCTTGCCCGGCTTGGTCAGGAAGGTCTCGGCCGCCAGTTCGGTCGCGCAGGTATTGTTGCTGTAGGCCTTGTAGGTGTAGCTGGTGTTGGACGACAGGTCCGACAGGGACTCGGTGGCGGTCGTGCCCTTGGACTTGCAGTTGGTGTCCGCCGGCGTCGTGCGCTTCAGCCACCAGTTGCCCGTGTAGTTGCCGAGGGTCAGGGTCGCGGTGGCCGCCTCCACCGAGCTCGCCGTCAGGGTCTCGTTTGCCGGCTGCGCCGCCACCGAGGCGTCCGACTCGGCGCCGGCGCCGGTGGCGTTCTCCGCGCGCACTTTGTACTGGTAGTTGGCGCCGCCGGTCAGCCCGGTGAGGGTGTAACTCAGGTTCGTCGAAGTGCTGTTGATGTCGGTCCAGTCGTCGTCGAAGTTGCCGCCGCCTTTCTTCTGCTTGTACTGCCACTTCGCGAGCGTGCCGCTGCCGGTCACCGAGGCGGCGAGGGTCAGCTTGCCGCTGCCGGCGCCGCTGGTCGCCGTGGGCTTGGTGGGCTTGCCCGGCTTGGTCAGGAAGGTCTCGGCCGCCAGTTCGGTCGCGCAGGTATTGTTGCTGTAGGCCTTGTAGGTGTAGCTGGTGTTGGACGACAGGTCCGACAGGGACTCGGTGGCGGTCGTGCCCTTGGACTTGCAGTTGGTGTCCGCCGGCGTCGTGCGCTTCAGCCACCAGTTGCCCGTGTAGTTGCCGAGGGTCAGGGTCGCGGTGGCCGCCTCCACCGAGCTCGCCGTCAGGGTCTCGTTTGCCGGCTGCGCCGCCACTGAGGCGTCCGACTCGGCGCCGGCGCCGGTGGCGTTCTCCGCGCGCACTTTGTACTGGTAGTTGGTGCCGCCGGTCAGCCCGGTGAGGGTGTAACTCAGGTTCGTCGAAGTGCTGTTGATGTCGGTCCAGTCGTCGTCGAAGTTGCCGCCGCCTTTCTTCTGCTTGTACTGCCACTTCGCGAGCGTGCCGCTGCCGGTCACCGAGGCGGCGAGGGTCAGCTTGCCGCTGCCGGCGCCGCTGGTCGCCGTGGGCTTGGTGGGCTTGCCCGGCTTGGTCAGGAAGGTCTCGGCCGCCAGTTCGGTCGCGCAGGTATTGTTGCTGTAGGCCTTGTAGGTGTAGCTGGTGTTGGACGACAGGTCCGACAGGTCCTCGGTGGCGGTCGTGCCCTTGGACTTGCAGTTGGTGTCCGCCGGCGTCGTGCGCTTCAGCCACCAGTTGCCCGTGTAGTTGCCGAGGGTCAGGGTCGCGGTGGCCGCCTCCACCGAGCTCGCCGTCAGGGTCTCGTTCGCCGGCTGCGCCGCCACCGAGGCGTCCGACTCGGCGCCGTTGCCGGTGGCGTTCTCCGCACGCACCTTGTACTGGTAGTCGGCGCCGTCGGTCAGGCCGGTGATCGTGTGGCTCAACGAGGTCGAGGTGCTGTTGATGTCGGTCCAGTCGTCGTCGAAGTTGCCGCCGTCTTTCTTCTGCTTGTACTGCCACTTCGCGAGCGTGCCGCTGCCGGTCACCGAGGCGGCGAGGGTCAGCTTGCCGCTGCCGGCGCCGCTGGTCGCCGTGGGCTTGGCGGGCTTGCCCGGCTTGGTCAGGAAGGTCTCGGCCGCCAGTTCGGTCGCGCAGGTACTGTTGCTGTAGGCCTTGTAGGTGTAGTTGGTGTTGGACGACAGGGTCGTCAGGTCCTCGGTCGCGGTCGTGCCTTTGGACTTGCAGTTGGTGTCTGCCGGCGTGGTGCGCTTCAGCCACCAGTTGCCGCTGTGTTTGCCGATGGTCAGGGTCGCGATGGCCGCCTCCACCGAACTTGCCGTCAGCGTCACGGCCCCTGGCTGGGCCGCGGTGGAGGCGTCCGACTCGGCGCCGGCGCCGGTGGCGTTCTCCGTGCGCACCTTGTACTGGTAGTCGGCGCCGTCGGTCAGTCCGGTGATCGTGTGGCTCAGCGAGGTCGAGGTGCTGTTGATGTCGGTCCAGTCGTCGTCGAAGTTGCCGCCGCCTTTCTTCTGCTTGTACTGCCACTTCTTCAGCGTGCTGCTGCCGGTCACCGAGGCGGCGAGGGTCAGCTTGCCGCTGCCGGCCCCGGCCGTGGCCGTGGGCTTGGTGGGCTTGCCCGGCTTGGTCAGGAAGGTCTCGGCCGCCAGTTCGGTCGCGCAGGTACTGTTGCCGTAGGCCTTGTAGGTGTAGCTGGTGTTGGACGACAGGGTCGTCAGGGACTCGGTGGCGGTCGTGCCCTTGGACTTGCAGTTGGTGTCCGCCGGCGTCGTGCGCTTCAGCCACCAGTTGCCCGTGTAGTTGCCGAGGGTCAGGGTCGCGGTGGTCGCCGTCACCGAGCTGGCGGTCAGGGTCTCGTTCGCCGGCTGCGCCGCCACGGAGGCGTCCGACTCGGCGCCGGCGCCGGTGGCGTTCTCCGCGCGCACTTTGTACTGGTAGTTGGTGCCGTCGGTCAGCCCGGTCAGGGTGTGGCTCAGGTTCGTCGAGGTGCTGTCGATGTCGGTCCAGTCGTCGTCGAAGTTGCCGCCGCCTTTCTTCTGCTTGTACTGCCACTTCGCGAGCGTGCCGCTGCCGGTCACCGAGGCGGCGAGGGTCAGCTTGCCGCTGCCGGCGCCGCTGGTCGCCGTGGGCTTGGTGGGCTTGCCCGGCTTGGTCAGGAAGGTCTCGGCCGCCAGTTCGGTCGCGCAGGTATTGTTGCTGTAGGCCTTGTAGGTGTAGCTGGTGTTGGACGACAGGTCCGACAGGGACTCGGTGGCGGTCGTGCCCTTGGACTTGCAGTTGGTGTCCGCCGGCGTCGTGCGCTTCAGCCACCAGTTGCCCGTGTAGTTGCCGAGGGTCAGGGTCGCGGTGGCCGCCTCCACCGAGCTCGCCGTCAGGGTCTCGTTCGCCGGCTGCGCCGCCACGGAGGCGTCCGACTCGGCGCCGGCGCCGGTGGCGTTCTCCGCGCGCACTTTGTACTGGTAGTTGGTGCCGCCGGTCAGCCCGGTGAGGGTGTGGCTCAGGTTCGTCGAGGTGCTGTCGATGTCGGTCCAGTCGTCGTCGAAGTTGCCGCCGCCTTTCTTCTGCTTGTACTGCCACTTCGCGAGCGTGCCGTTGCCGGTCACCGAGGCGGCGAGGGTCAGCTTGCCGCTGCCGGCGCCGCTGGTCGCCGTGGGCTTGGTGGGCTTGCCCGGCTTGGTCAGGAAGGTCTCGCTCGCCAGTTCGGTCGCGCAGGTATTGTCGCTGTAGGCCTTGTAGGTGTAGCTGGTGTTGGATGACAGGGTCGTCAGGGACTCGGTGGCGGTCGTGCCCTTGGACTTGCAGTTGGTGTCCGCCGGCGTCGTGCGCTTCAGCCACCAGTTGCCCGTGTAGTTGCCGAGGGTCAGGGTCGCGGTGGCCGCCTCCACCGAACTCGCCGTCAAGGTTTCGTTCGCCGGCTGCGCCGCCACGGAGGCGTCCGACTCGGCGCCGGCGCCGGTGGCGTTCTCCGCGCGCACTTTGTACTGGTAGTTGGCGCCGCCGGTCAGCCCGGTGAGGGTGTAACTCAGGCTCGTCGAAGTGCTGTTGATGTCGGTCCAGTCGTCGTCGAAGTTGCCGCCGCCTTTCTTCTGCTTGTACTGCCACTTCGCGAGCGTGCCGCTGCCGGTCACCGAGGCCGCCAGGGTCAGCTTGCCGCTGCCGGCGCCGGCCGTGGCCGTGGGCTTGGTGGGCTTGCCCGGCTTGGTCAGGAAGGTCTCGGCCGCCAGTTCGGTCGCGCAGGTATCGTCGCTGTAGGCCTTGTAGGTGTAGCTGGTGTTGGACGACAGGGTCGTCAGGTCCTCGGTGGCGGTCGTGCCCTTGGACTTGCAGGTGGTGTCCGCCGGCGTCGTGCGCTTCAGCCACCAGTTCCCCGTGTAGTTGCCGAGGGTCAGGGTCGCGGTGGCCGCCTCCACCGAACTGGCGGTCAGGGTCTCGTCCAGTGGCTGCGCCGCGGTGGAGGCGTCCGAGTCCGCGCCGGCGCCGGTGGCGTTCCTCGCGCGCACCTTGTACTGGTAGTCGGCGCCGTCGGTCAGGCCGGTGATCGTGTGGCTCAACGAGGTCGAGGTGGACGAGATGTCGGTCCAGTCGTCGTCGAAGTTGCCGCTGCCTTTCTTCTGCTTGTACTGCCACTTGGCGAGCGTGCCGCTGCCGGTCACCGAGGCGGCCAGGGTCAGCTTGCCGCTGCCGGCGCCGGCCGTGGCCGTGGGCTTGGTGGGCTTGCCCGGCTTGGTCAGGAACGCCGGCGCCGCCGCCAGTTCGGTCGTGCAGGTATTGTTGCTGTAGGCCTTGTAGGTGTAGCTGGTGTTGGACGACAAGTCCTCCAGGTCCACCGCCGAGGTGGTCACCGCGCTGCTGGAGCAGGACCCGCTGCTCGGGGACGTGTGCTTGTAGTACCACTCGCCGCCGTAGTTACCGATGGTCAGGGTCGCGGTGGTCGCCGCCACCGAACTCGCGGTCAGGGTCTCGTCCAGGGGCTGGGCCGCGGTGGAGGCGTCCGACTCGGCGCCGGCGCCGGTGGTGTTCTCCGCGCGCACCTTGTACTGGTAGTCGGCGCCGTCGGTCAGTCCGGTGATCGTGTGGCTCAGCGAGGTCGAGGTGCTGTTGATGTCGGTCCAGTCGTCGTCGAAGTTGCCGCCGCCTTTCTTCTGCTTGTACTGCCACTTCGCGAGCGTGCCGCTGCCGGTCACCGAGGCGGCGAGGGTCAGCTTGCCGCTGCCGGCGCCGCTGGTCGCCGTGGGCTTGGTGGGCTTGCCCGGCTTGGTCAGGAAGGTCTCGCTCGCCAGTTCGGTCGCGCAGGTACTGTTGCTGTAGGCCTTGTAGGTGTAGCTGGTGTTGGACGACAGGGTCGTCAGGTCCTCGGTGGCGGTCGTGCCCTTGGACTTGCAGTTGGTGTCCGCCGGCGTCGTGCGCTTCAGCCACCAGTTCCCCGTGTAGTTGCCGATGGTCAAGGTCGCGGTGGTCGCCGCCACCGAGCTGGCGGTCAGGGTCTCGTTCGCCGGCTGCGCCGCCACTGAGGCGTCCGACGTCGCGCCGGCGCCCGTGGCGTTCTCCGCGCGCACCTTGTACTGGTAGTCAGTGCCGTCGGTCAGGCCGGTGAGGGTGTAACTCAGGCTCGTCGAGGTGCTGTCGATGTCGGTCCAGTCGTCGTCGAAGTTGCCGCCGCCTTCCTTCTGCTTGTACTGCCACTTCTTCAGCGTGCCGCTGCCGGTCACCGAGGCGGCGAGGGTCAGCTTGCCGCTGCCCGCGCCGCTGGTCGCCGTGGGCTTGGTGGGCTTGCCCGGCTTGGTCAGGAACGTCTCGCTCGCCAGCAGCTCGGTCGCGCAGTTACTGTCGCTGTAGGCCTTGAAGGTGTAGCTGGTGTTGGAGGACAGGGTCGTCAGGTCCTCGGTCGCGGTCGTGCCCTTGGACTTGCAGGTGGTGTCCGCCGGCGTCGTGCGCTTCAGCCACCAGTTGCCCGTGTAGTTGCCGAGGGTCAGGGTGGCGGTGGCCGCCTCCACCGAGCTGGCGGTCAGGGTCTCGTCCAGGGGCTGGGCCGCGGTGGAGGCGTCCGACTCGGCGCCGGCGCCGGTGGCGTTCCTGGCGCGCACCTTGTACTGGTAGTTGGTGCCGTCGGTCAGGCCGGTCAGGGTGTAACTCAGGTTCGTCGAGGTGCTGTTGATGTCGGTCCAGTCGTCATCGTAGTTGCCGCCGCCTTTCTTCTGCTTGTACTGCCACTTGGCGAGCGTGCCGCTGCCGGTCACCGAGGCGGCGAGGGTCAGCTTGCCGCTGCCCGCGCCGGCCGTGGCCGTGGGCTTGGTGGGCTTGCCCGGCTTGGTCAGGAACGTCGCGCTTTTCAGTTCGGTCGCGCAGGTATCGTCGCTGTAGGCCTTGAAGGTGTAGCTGGTGTTGGACGACAGGGTCGTCAGGTCCTCGGTCGCGGTCGTGCCCTTGGACTTGCAGGTGGTGTCCGCCGGCGTCGTGCGCTTCAGCCACCAGTTGCCCGTGTAGTTGCCGAGGGTCAGGGTGGCGGTGGCCGCCTCCACCGAGCTGGCGGTCAGGGTCTCGTCCAGGGGCTGGGCCGCGGTGGAGGCGTCCGACGTTGCGCCGGCGCCGGTGGCGTTCCTCGCGCGCACCTTGTACTGGTAGTTGGTGCCGTCGGTCAGGCCGGTCAGGGTGTAACTCAGGTTCGTCGAGGTGCTGTTGATGTCGGTCCAGTCGTCATCGTAGTTGCCGCCGCCTTTCTTCTGCTTGTACTGCCACTTGGCGAGCGTGCCGCTGCCGGTCACCGAGGCGGCGAGGGTCAGCTTGCCGCTGCCCGCGCCGGCCGTGGCCGTGGGCTTGGTGGGCTTGCCCGGCTTGGTCAGGAACGTCGCGCTTTTCAGTTCGGTCGCGCAGGTATCGTCGCTGTAGGCCTTGAAGGTGTAGCTGGTGTTGGAGGACAGGGTCGTCAGGTCCTCGGTCGCGGTCGTGCCCTTGGACTTGCAGGTGGTGTCCGCCGGCGTCGTGCGCTTCAGCCACCAGTTGCCCGTGTAGTTGCCGAGGGTCAGGGTGGCGGTGGCCGCCTCCACCGAGCTGGCGGTCAGGGTCTCGTCCAGGGGCTGGGCCGCGGTGGAGGCGTCCGACGTTGCGCCGGCGCCGGTGGCGTTCCTCGCGCGCACCTTGTACTGGTAGTTGGTGCCGTCGGTCAGGCCGGTGACCACGTGGCTCAGGCTCGTCGAAGTGCTGTTGATGTCGGTCCAGTCGTCATCGTAGTTGCCGCTGCCTTTCTTCTGCTTGTACTGCCACTTGGCGAGCGTGCCGCTGCCGGTCACCGAGGCGGCCAGGGTCAGCTTGCCGCTGCCCGCGCCGGCCGTCGCCGTGGGCTTGGTGGGCTTGCCCGGCTTGGTCAGGAACGTCGCGCTTTTCAGTTCGGTCGCGCAGGTATCGTTGCTGTAGGCCTTGTAGGTGTAGCTGGTGTTGGACGACAGGGTCGTCAGGTCCTCGGTCGCGGTCGTGCCCTTGGACTTGCAGGTGGTGTCCGCCGGCGTGGTGCGCTTCAGCCACCAGTTGCCCGTGTAGTTGCCGAGGGTCAGGGTCGCGGTGGCCGCCTCCACCGAGCTGGCGGTCAGGGTCTCGTCCAGGGGCTGGGCCGCGGTGGAGGTGTCCGACTCGGCGCCGGCGCCGGTGGCGTTCCTGGCGCGCACCTTGTACTGGTAGTTGGTGCCGTCGGTCAGGCCGGTCAGGGTGTAACTCAGGCTCGTCGAAGTGCTGTTGATGTCGGTCCAGTCGTCGTCGTAGTTGCCGCCGCCTTTCTTCTGCTTGTACTGCCACTTGGCGAGCGTGCCGCTGCCGGTCACCGAGGCGGCCAGGGTCAGCTTGCCGCTGCCGGCCCCGGCCGTGGCCGTGGGCTTGGTGGGCTTGCCCGGCTTGGTCAGGAAAGTCGCGCTTTTCAGTTCGGTCGCGCAGGTATCGTCGCTGTAGGCCTTGTAGGTGTAGCTGGTGTTGGACGACAGGGTCGTCAGGTCCTCGGTCGCGGTCGTGCCCTTGGACTTGCAGGTGGTGTCCGCCGGCGTGGTGCGCTTCAGCCACCAGTTGCCCGTGTAGTTGCCGAGGGTCAGGGTGGCGGTGGCCGCCTCCACCGAGCTGGCGGTCAGGGTCTCGTCGGTCGGCTGTGCCGCGGTGGAGGCGTCCGACGTCGCGCCGGCGCCGGTGGCGTTCCTGGCGCGCACCTTGTACTGGTAGTTGGTGCCGTCGGTCAGGCCGGTCAGGGTGTAACTCAGGTTCGTCGAGGTGCTGTCGATGTCGGTCCAGTCGTCGTCGTAGTTGCCGCTGCCTTTCTTCTGCTTGTACTGCCACTTGGCGAGCGTGCCGCTGCCGGTCACTGAGGCCGCCAGGGTCAGCTTGCCGCTGCCCGCTCCGGCCGTGGCCGTGGGCTTGGTGGGCTTGCCCGGCTTGGTCAGGAACGCCGGCGCGGTCGCCAGTTCCTTGTTGCTGCTACAGCCGGAGTCACTGTAGGCCTTGTAGGTGTAGCTGGTGTTGGACGACAGATCCGCCAGGTCCTTCGCCGGGGTGGTCACCGCGCTGGTGGAGCAGGTGCCGCCGCTCGGGGACGTGTACTTGTAGTACCAGTTCCCCGAATGGCCGGTGAGGGTCAGGGTCGCGGTGGTCGCCTCCACGTCGCTCGCGGTCAGCTTCGTCGTCAGCGCCTCGGCCGTGTCGGACCACGCGCCCCAGCCCGAATAGCCGTCGTTCCACTTGCCGGCCCGTATTTCGACCTGGTAGGTCGTGCCGTCCTGCATCGTGAAGTCTTCATGGGCGGGAAGCGTGGCGCTGGTCTGGTTCGCGTAGTAATTCTGGTGGCCGTTGTCGGACCTGGCGTCGGCGTAGGTCCACGTGCTGGTCCCCTTCTTGCGATAGCGGATGCGGTAGGCCTGCAGCCCGGTCACCCCGGTCGGGTGGGTCCAGCTCACCGAAATCCGCTTGTTGCCGCCGGTCAGCGTCGGCGTCCCCATCTTCGGCACCGTGCCCGGCTTCGCCGCCACCGAGGCGTCCGACTCGGCGCCGGCGCCCGAGGCGTTCTCCGCGCGCACCTTGTACTGGTAGGCGCTGCTGTTGGTCAGGCCGCTGAGCACGTGGCTCAGGCTCGTCGAGGTGCCGGAGATATCCTGCCAGGACCCGTAGTTGCCATTGTCTTTCTTCTGCTTGTACTGCCACCTGGTCAGCGTCGCGGTGCCGGTCACCGAGGCGGTCAGGGTCAGCTTGCCGCTGCCCACCCCGGCCGTCGCGGTGGGTTTGGACGGCTTGGGCGGCAGGGTCGGGAACGCCGACGCCGCGGCCAGTTCCGTCTCGCAACCGGTGTCGCTATACGCCTTGAAGGTGTACGAGGTGTTCGCGGTCAGGTCCGACACCGTGGTGGAGGTCCCGGTGATTTCCGTGGAGCAGTCCCCGGTCGTCGGCGCGGTCTGCTTGTAGTACCAACTCCCCGGATGGTTGCCGATGGTCAGGGTCGCCCCGCTCGTCGTGATGGACGACGCGGTCAGGGTCTCGTCCAGGGGCTGGGCCGCGGTGGAGGCATCCGACTCGGCGCCGGCCCCGGTGGCGTTCTCCGCGCGCACCTTGTACTGGTAGTCGGCGCCGTCGGTCAGCCCGGTCAGGGTGTAACTCAGGTTCGTCGAGGTGCTGTCGATGTCGGTCCAGTCGGCGTCGAAGTTGCCGGCGCCTTTCTTCTGCTTGTACTGCCACTTGATGAGCGTGCCGCTGCCGGTCACCGACGCGGCGAGGGTCAGCCTGCCGCTGCCGCTGCCGGCCGTGGCCGTGGGCTTGGTGGGCTTGCCCGGCTTGGTCAACAGCGTCGCCGGCACCAGTTCGTTCGCGCACGAACTGTCGCTGTAGGCCTTGTAGGTGTAGCTGGTGTTGGACGACAGGTCCGACAGGTCCTCGGTTGCGGTCGTGCCCTTGGACTTGCAGTTGGTGTCCGCCGGCGTCGTGCGCTTCAGCCACCAGTTGCCGGCGTAGTTGCCGAGGGTCAGGGTGGCGGTGGTCGCCTCCACGTTGCTCGCGGTCAGGGTCTCGTCGGTCGGTTGCGCCGCGGTGGAGGCGTCCGACTCGGCGCCGGCGCCGGTGGCGTTCCTCGCGCGCACCTTGTACTGGTAGTCGGTGTCGTCGGTAAGCCCGGTCAGGGTGTAACTCAGGTTCGTCGAGGTGCTGTCGATATCCGTCCAGTCGTCGTCGAAGTTGCCGGTGCCTTCCTTCTGCTTGTACTGCCACTTCGTCAGCGTGCCGCTGCCCGTCACCGACGCGGTGAGGGTCAGCTTGCCGCTGCCGGCGCCGGCCGTGGCCGTGGGCTTGGTGGGCTTGCCCGGCTTGGTCAGGAACGTCTCGCTCGCCAGTTCGGTCGCGCAGGTATCGTTGCCGTAGGCCTTGTAGGTGTAGCTGGTGTTGGACGACAGGTCATCCAGGTCTACCGCCGGGGTGGTCACCGCGCTGGTGGAGCAGGTGCCGCCGCTCGGGGACGTGTACTGGTAGTACCAGTTCCCCGTATAGTTGCCGATGGTCAGGGTCGCGGTGGTCGCCTCCACCGAACTCGCGGTCAGGGTCTCGTCCAGGGGCTGCGCCGCCACCGAGGCGTCCGACGTCGCGCCGGTGCCCGTGGCGTTCTCCGCGCGCACCTTGTACTGGTAGTTGGTGCCGTCGGTCAGCCCGGTCACCGTGTAGCTCAGGCTCGTCGAGGTGCTGTTGATGTCGGTCCAGTCGTCGTCGTAGTTGTTGGTGCCTTCCTTCTGCTTGTACTGCCACTTGGTGAGCGTGCCGCCGCCGGTCACCGAGGCCGCCAGGGTCAGCTTCCCGCTGCCCGCGCCCGCGGTGGCCGTGGGCGTGGTGGGCTTGCCCGGCTTGGTCAGGAACGTCTCGCTCGCCAGTTCGGTCGTGCAGGTATTGTTGCCGTAGGCCTTGTAGGTGTAGCTGGTGTTGGTCGACAGGCTGGTCAGGTCCTCGGTCGCGGTCGTGCCCTTGGACTTGCAGTTGGTGTCCGCGGGCGTCGTGCGCTTCAGCCACCAGTTGCCGCTGTGCTTGCCGAGGGTCAGGGTCGCGGTGGTCGCCGCCACCGAGCTGGCGGTCAGGGTCTCGTCCGGCGGCTGCACCGCGGTGGAGGCGTCCGACTCGGCGCCGGAGCCCGAGGCGTTCTCCGCGCGCACCTTGTACTGGTAGTTGGTGCCGCTGGTCAGGCCGGTCACCGTGTGGCTCAGGCTCTTCGAGGTGGACGAGATGTCGGTCCAGTCCGTATCGAAGTTGCCGGTGCCTGCCTTCTGCTTGTACTGCCACTTGACCAGCGCCGCGGTGCCGGTCACCGAGGATGCCAGGACCAGCGTGTCGGCAACCGTGCCCGCGGTGACCGTGGGCTTGGCGGGTTTGGGCGGCAGCGTCGTGAACGCCGACGCCGCGGCCAGTTCGGTCGTGCACGTGTAGTCGCTATAGGCCTTGAAGGTGTAGGAGGTGTTCGCGGTGAGGTCCGACACCGTGGCGGAGGTCCCGGTGATTTCCGAGGAGCACGTGCCGCCGGTGGGCGCGGTGTACTGGTAGTACCAACTCCCCGTGTAGCTGCCGATGGTCAGGGTCGCCCCGGTGGCGGTGATGGACGACGCGGTCAGGGTCTCGTCCGTCGGCGTCGCCGCATCCGAGGCGTCCGACTCGGCGCCGGCGCCGGTGGCGTTCTCCGCGCGCACCTTGAACTGGTAGTTGGTGCCGTCGGTCAGCTCCCTGACCACGTGGCTCAGCGAGGTCGAGGTGGACACGATGTCCTTCCAGGCGCCGTAGCCGCCGATGCCCTCCTTCTGCTGGTACTGCCACTTGGTCGGCGTGCCGTTGCCGGTCACCGAGGCCGACAGGGTCAGGGCGCCGCTGCCCGCGCCCGCCGCGGCGGTGGGCTTGGTGGGCTTGCCCGGCTTGGTCAGGAAGATCGCGGTCGCCAGTTCGGTCGCGCAGGTGCTGTTGCTGTAGGCCTTGTAGGTGTAGCTGGTGTTGGACGACAGGGTCGTCAGGGACTCGGTCGCGGTCGTGCCCTTGGACTTGCAGGTGGTGTCCGCCGGCGTCGTGCGCTTCAGCCACCAGTTGCCGGCGTGGTTGCCGAGGGTCAGGGTCGCGGTGGTCGCCTCCACCGCGCTCGCCTTCAGCGTCTTGTCCCCCGGCTGGGCCGCGGTGGAGGCGTCCGAGTCCGCGCCGGCGCCCGAGGCGTTCTCCGCGCGCACCTTGTACTGGTAGTTGGTGCCGTCGGTCAGCCCGCTGATCACGTGGGTCAGGCTCGTCGAGGTGCCGGAGACGTCGGTCCAGTCGGCGTCGTAGTTGCCGGCGCCCTCCTTCTGCTTGTACTGCCACTTGGTGAGCGCGCCGTCGCCGCTCACCGAGGCCGACAGGGTCAGCTTGCCGCTGCCCGCGCCGGCCGTGGCCGTGGGCTTGGTCGGCTTGCCCGGCTTGGTCAGGAAGGTCTCGCTCGTCAGTTGGGTAGCGCAGGTACTGTCGCCGTAGGCGGTGTAGGTGTAGCTGGTGTTGGTCGACAGGGTCGTCAGGTCTTCGGTCGCGGTCGTGCCCTTGGACTTGCAGGTGGTGTCCGCGGGCGTCGTGCGCTTCAGCCACCAGTTGCCGGTCCAGTTGCCGAGGGTCAGCGTCGCGGTGGCCGCCTCCACCGAGCCGGCGGTCAGGGTCACGGCCCCCGGCTGGGCCGCGGTGGAGGCGTCCGAGTCCGCGCCGGCACCCGAGGCGTTCTCCGCGCGCACCTTGTACTGGTAGTCGGTGCCGTTGGTCAGCCCGGTGAGGGTGTGGCTCAGCACGGTCGCGGTGCTGTCAATGTCGGTCCAGTCCGCATCGAAGTTGCCGGCGCCTTCCTTCTGCTTGTACTGCCACTTGGCGATCGTGCCGCTGCCGGTTACCGACGCGGAGACGACCAGCGTGCCGCTGCCGGCGCCCGACGCGGCCTGCGGCGTGGTCGGCTTGCCCGGCTTGGTGAGGAAGGTTTCGCTCGCCAGTTCGGTCGCGCAGGTACTGTCGCTGTAGGCCGTGTAGGTGTAGCTGGTGTTGGACGACAGGGTCGTCAGGTCCTCGGTCGCGGTCGTGCCCTTGGACTTGCAGGTGGTGTCCGCCGGCGTCGTGCGCTTCAGCCACCAGTTGCCGGTCCAGTTGCCGAGGGTCAGCGTCGCGGTGGCCGCCTCCACCGAGCCGGCGGTCAGGGTCACGGCCCCCGGCTGGGCCGCGGTGGAGGCGTCCGAGTCCGCGCTGTTGCCGGACGCGTTCTTCGCGCGCACCTTGTACTGGTAATTGGTGCCGTTGGTCAGCCCGGTCAGGGTGTAACTCAGGCTCGTCGAGGTGCTGTCGATGTCGGTCCAGTCCGCATCGTAGTTGCCGGTGCCTTCCTTCTGCTTGTACTGCCACTGGGTCAGCGCCGCCGTGCCGGTCACCGATGAGGCCAGGGTCAGGGTGCCGCTGCCCGCGCCCGCCGTGGCCGTGGGCTTCGCCGGCTTGGGCGGCAGCGTCGGGAACGCGTCCGCGGCGACGAGTTCCGTGGCGCAGCCGGCGTCCGAGTACGCCTTGAAGGTGTAGGAGGTGTTCGCGGTGAGGTCCGACACCGTGGTGGAGTTCCCGGTGACCGCCGTCGACGAGCAGGTGCCGCCGGTGGGCGCGGTGTACTGGTAGTACCAGTTGCCCGTGTGGCCGGCGATGGTCAGCGTCGCCCCGCTCGTGGTGATGGACGACGCCGTCAGCACCTTGCCGGCCACCGTCGCCGCCACGTTGGGGGCGGTGGCGTCGTCGTAGCCGCCGGTGTCGCTGACGGTGTGCGAAATCGTCGCCGAGCCCACGGCCTTGCCGGTGACGGTGACCGTCTGCGGCGTGCTCCAGTTGCCGGAGGTGAAGGTGAGCGCGCCCGACACCGTGGCCTTGCTCGTGTCGCTGCTCGCGGGCGTCACGGTGACGGTGCCGCTGTTGGCGTAACGGTTCGGCTCCGCGTCCAGCACGACGGTGTAGGTCGCCGTGGCAGTCGGCAACACCGTCAGGCTGGACTTGCTCACCGTCACCGCGCCGCCGCAGGCGGCGTAGGTGCTCTCGGCCTTTTGCAAGAACAGCGTCGTCACTGAGGTGGGAATGCCGGGCAAGCAGGTCAGGCTGGTGCCACTCAGAAACAGATTCGTCAGGTTGGTCAGCTTGTCGAACACGCCCGCAGGCAGGCTGGTCAGATCGTTGTGCCCTAGGTCTAGGGTCGTCAGGCTGGTCAGCTTGTCGAACACGCCTGCAGGCAGGCTGGTCAGATCGTTGTTGCCCAGATACAGAAGCGGCAGGTTGGTCAGCTTGTCGAACACGCCTGCAGGCAGGCTGGTCAGATCGTTGGCATACAGACTCAGATACGTCAGGCTGGTCAGCTTGTCGAACACGCCTGCAGGCAGGCTGGTCAGATCGTTGTTGCGCAGACCCAGACTCGTCAGGTTGGTCAGCTGGTCGAACACGCCCACAGGCAGACTGGTCAGATCGTTGTTGCTCAGATTCAGATACGTCAGGCTGGTCAACTGGTCGAACACGCCCACAGGCAGACTGGTCAGATCGTTGTTGCTCAGAAACAGATTCGTCAGGTTGGTCAGCCGGTCGAACACGCCCACAGGCAGACTGGTCAGATCGTTGAAGCTCAGGAGCAGATTCGTCAGGTTGGTCAACTGGTCGAACACGCCCACAGGCAGGCTGGTCAGATCGTTCCCCTGCAGACCCAGGCGCGTCAGGTTGCTCAGCCGGTCGAACACGCCTGCAGGCAGGCTGGTCAGAGGGTTTCCGTTGTCGGAGTCCCCACCGTATGCACCCAGCTCAAGGCGCGTCAGGTTGCTCAGCTGGTCGAATACGCCCGCGCGCAGCTGGTTCAGACCGGTACGCTTCAGCTCCAGTCGCGTCAGGCTGGTCAGCTGGTCGAATATGCCTGCAGGCAGGCTGGGTAGATCGTTATCACTCAGATCCAGCGTCGTCACGCTGGTCAGGCCCTCGAAGTCACCAGCCTTCAAGGAGGCGATGCCCTTGCTTTCCAAGTTCAACTCGCCGGTAATCCCCGCCAGGTCCGTGGCCGTGATGGCCCCGCAGGTCGATCTGCCCGAAACCGCTGCGATGATCGCGGTGCGCACCTGCGCGGTGCGGTTGCAGACCAGCGTTACCACTGCGGTGGGCGTCACCGCATCCGACTCCGGAGATTCGTAACCGTTGCCGTTCGCGTTCACCGCGCGCACCTTGAACGTGTACTCCGTGCCGTTGGTCAGGCTCGACACGGTCGTCTGCATACGCCTCCCCGCTTGCTGCACGTTGACCCAGTTGCCGTAATTGCCGTAGTTCCCGCCCGCAGGCTTGGACTTGTATTGGTATTGCCACCTGATGATCGAAAAGCCGCCGTCGTAGCGAACGAAAGTGCCCAGCGAGACGCTGGCGTTGGCGGCGGCGGCGGTTGGCTTGGGCGGCGCCACCGGGTAGCCTGGCTTCACCGGGTACGACTCCGGCGATTCCGGGCCGGCGCCGTCCGCGTTCACCGCGCGCACCTTGAACGTGTACTCCGTGCCGTTGGTCAGGCCTGTCAAGTATAGGCCAAACCGACTACCCGTTAGCTGCACGTTGATCCAGCCGCTGTAATTGCCGTAGCTCCCGCCGGCAGGCTTGGACTTGTACCGGTACTGCCACCTGGTGATCCACGCGCCGCCGTCGCTGGTCTGGCTGGACAGACCCACTGCGGCGTTGTACGAATATGCGCCCGGCTTCGTCGGCGTGCCCGGCGCCGCGGCCACCGTCACCTCGTCCGATTCGGGCGTCACCACAGAGGCGTCCGACGCCGCGCCGGCGCCCGAGGCGTTCACCGCGCGCACCTTGAACCGGTAGTCGGCGCCGTCGGTCAGGCCGGTGAGCAGGTGGCTGAGGCTCGTCGAGGTGCTGGAGACGTCCGTCCAGGCGCCGTACTTGCCGGCGCCCGCCTTCTGCCGGTACTGCCACTTGGTCAGCGGTGCGCTGCCGGTCACCGAGGAGGACAGAATCAGCGTGCCGTCGTCCGTGCCCGCTGTGGTCGCGGGCGTCGACGGCTTGGGCGGCAGGGTCGGGAACGCCGCCGCGGCCGCCAGTTCGGTTTTGCACGAACTGTCACTGTAGGCCTTGAAGGTGTAGCTGGTGTTGGCGCTCAGGTCCGACACCGTGGTCGAGGTCGTGGTCACCGCGGACGAGCACGTGCCGCCGGTGGGCGCGGCGTATTGGTAGTACCAGTCGCCGCTGTGGTTGGAGATTGTCAGGGTCGCGGTGGTCGCCTCGATGCTGCCGGCGGTGAGCGTCTCGGCCGCCGGCTCGGTCGGCTCCCGGGCCGAAGCGGCCCCTGCGGCCAGCAGCAGGACGAGGACGAGGAGCGCCGCCGTACTCAGTCCGCGGCTCCGGCGAAAAGCGGACGCTGCATGCTCCGCACGGACTCCCGCCGGCCCACGGCCCGAGAGGTGATCGTATGGTTGATGCGTGTTGGTTGGCACCCGTAGCCTCATCGAGCTCAACGATCAAACAACCTGGGTGAGTATAATGATAAGGTAAAATCATTATCAATAAAAATCTACCCGGGACGGTCATGCAGAACTCGAACCTGGGCGTGAAGGTGTGGATGTGGACCACCTCACCCGGGAGCCGGGCATAGTTCCACGAGTCGGAGCTGATGTGACGCAGGACGGGACGCTAGCCGGCCTTTTCGGTCGGAAGGCTTGGTACAGAACTGCTGGGGGTGGTGAATTCCCTGCCGACGATGCCGGACGAGACGATGAACTTGAAGGCTTCCTCGACGGTGTAGTCGGTTTCGATGACCGCTTCCTCCGGCACCAGGACGAGAAAGCCGGAGGTGGGGTTCGGCGTGGTGGGCACGAAGACGGACAGCAGCGTGTCGGACGGGGAGAGGTTGAAGGTATCGGCCCTGCGGGTTGCAACCAGCCCCATCATCCACACGCCGTTCTTGGGGTATTCCAGCAGCACTACGCGCTGGAAGCTTCCCTGAGGGCCCTGGAGCGTCTCCACCACCTGCTTGACGGCGCCGTAGACGGTGCTCACCAGCGGCAAGCGCATGACCAGTTGGTTGAGCGCCGCCAGGATACGCCGGCCGACGATGTTGGTGCCGAACAGCCCTATCGAGAAGATCAGCGACAGGACGATGAGCAGGTTGATGACCGGAACCAGCGGCATCAACCAGCGGATCTCGTCCAGGTCGAGGAAGGACAGCAGGCCGCGGATGATCGGCGTGCCCGCGTTGCCCAGCAGGTTGAACAGGAACGCGATGAGGATGTAGGTGACGAACAGCGGGATCAGGATCAGAAGCCCCGTGATCATCGTGTTTCGCAGAAAATGAGGCTTCCTGGCTTGCATGGTCGAGGGTCGGTTGCGTGAGCGTGTGGTCAGAGAATACGTGAACCCCTTCCCTCTCGCAAGGGGTCTCTCACCGGTCCCGGCGCCGTGGTTGACTTTCGCCGGTAACTCATTCTAAAGTCTCGCGAATTGCTGCCCATTTCCACAGCACAGGAGGGGATGCCTTGACCTTGTTGAACGATGCCGCCGAAGCTCTGGAATCTACCTCGCTCCCGCCCGAAGCCGGCAACGGGAACGGCCGGGACGAGACCGTCGTCGGCCTGGAGGAACACCGGCCCGAGGGCTCTTTCGACCTCGCCGACTACGAGGCGGTAACGGGCAGGCCGCAGATGGACGAGTTGAGGCGTCTGGCCGAGCCGCTGACGGGCCACGGCTGGGTGAACGTCAATTCCACGGCCGTGGGCGGCGGGGTGGCCGAGATGCTCCGCAGCGCCGTTCCCTTCGCCCGGCTGTTGGGCATCGATGCCCGGTGGTGCACCATCCGCGGCAACCGCGAGTTCTTCCAGGTCACCAAGAAGTTCCACAACCTGCTCCAGGGAGCGGGGTCCCCCGTTTCCCTTGAAGAGATCTTCGGCGCCTACCTCGACACCATCGACGAGAACGCCAGCAACACCTTCATCGCCTCCGACCTGACCGTCATCCACGATCCGCAGCCGGCGGCCATGATCATGAACGCGCCGATTCTCGGCAACGTGATCTGGCGCTGTCACATCGATACGTCGGTGCCCGACAAGACCGTCTGGCGTTTCCTCCTGCCGTACGTCAACCATTGCGACGGCGCGGTCTTCACCATGCGCGAGTTCGTCGGCCCGGGGCTCAAGATTCCGGTCTACGAGATCATGCCGTGCATCGACCCGCTGGCGGAGAAGAACCGCCAGTACACCCGGACCGAGGCGCTGGACATCCTGCAGCCGTTGTTCAAGGCCCACGACGTGGACCCCGAACGGCCCCTGTTCGCCGCCATCTCCCGCTACGACCTTCACAAGAACCAGGGCACGATACTGAAGGCTTTCCAGCGGCTGTGCGAGGCGCGGCGCTGGGACCCCAAGCCCTGCCTGCTGTTCATCGGCAACACGGCTTCCGACGACCCCGAGGGGGAGGAAGTGCTGAACGGACTGAGACGGCAGGCCGGCGACGACCCGGACGTCCGGTTCTGGGTCAACGTGGAGGACAACGACCGGGTGGTGGGCGCGTTGATGCGCATCGCCCGGGGGTTCGTGCACGTGTCGACCCGGGAAGGGTTCGGGCTGGTGGTGACCGAAGCCCTCTGGCAGGGCGCGCCGGTGATCGGCTCGCGGGTGGGCGGCATCAAGCGCCAGGTCATCGACGGCGTGACCGGTTACCTGGTGGACCCGCTGGACACCGACGCTATCGCCTCGCGCATGGCGGCCATCCTGGACGACGGCGAGGCCGCCGCGGTCCTCGGCCGCCAGGGGCGGGAGCACGTCCGCCGGAACTTCCTGCTGCCGGAGCTGGTCAAACGGTACCTGATCCTGATGAGATACCACTCCAGAATCAGTTCCGATCTGCCGTCGTTCCGGTACGACAACCTGACGCACAGCGACATCATTCACGCTTTTCGCCGGCCGCATCCGCAGTTGCCCGACTGGCGTGGGGGCGCCGGCGGCCCGTAGGGAGGGCGCGGCCGGGCGGCTTGCCGGCGTAAAGGAGCCGTGTTCGCCGCCTTTGTTCTTTACAATTTCGTGAAACACGCGTATTGAACTAGGGAGTTCTTGAATTTGCGCCCGCCGGAACGCAGGGCGTGGAAGGGAGAGGCATGGCAGCAACAAAAATGACCCAGGCCCAGATCGTGGCCGATCTGGCAGCCAAGTGCGACCTCCACAAAACTGTCGCGAAAGACTTTCTGGACAACCTGGCCGCTCTTGCCGTGAAGGAGGTGAAGAAGACCGGGGTCTTCATCGTACCGGGCATCGGCCGGCTCGTGAAAACCAACCGCAAGGCCCGCATGGGGCGCAACCCGGCTACGGGGCAGGCGATCAAGATTCCCGCGAAGAGGGTCGTCAAGTTCCGTATCGCCAAGGCCTGCAAAGACGCCATCGTCCCTCCCAGAAAACCCAAGGCTTGAAGCGCGCAGGGTCGGAGGCCGTGAGAGAAGCGGCCTCCGGCCTCTACCGCAGCCCGTCGGACTTGGCAGACGTCTGAACGATGGGGGACAAGTCCGAACGGGGAAGGGTGATGGCCGTCTATCACCTGAAAGGCGGCGTCGGCAAGACCGCCACCGCCGTCAACCTCGCCTACCTCAGCGCGGCGTCCGGACTCAGGACGCTCGTCTGTGACCTCGACCCGCAGAGTTCGGCCACCTACTACTTTCGCGTGAAGCCCCGGCTCAGGAAGGCCCGAAAGGTCTTCCTCAAGGGGCGGGCGCGGATTTCCCGCAACATCAAGGGAACCGACTACGACGGGCTGGACCTGTTGCCGGCGGACTGGTCGCACCGCCACCTGGCGTCCGCGCTGGGCCGCCTCAAGCGTTCCAGGAGCCGGCTGCGGGAGATACTCGGTCCGTTCCGCGACGAGTACGACCTGATCGTGCTCGACAGCCCGGCCACCGCGGCCTTGCTGGCCGAGAGCATCTTCGTCGCCGCGGACCTGCTCCTGGTCCCGGTGGTCCCGTCGACGCTGGCGGCCCGCGCCTATGCCAACCTCCGGCACTTCATCAGGCGCGAAGGCTATGACGAGGGCAGGATATGCGCCTTCTTCTCCATGGTGGAGGCGCGCAAGAAGATGCACCGGGCCACCATGGCGGCCATGAAGGAGCAGTTTCCGCGGTGGCTGCAGGCCACGGTCCCCTACAGCGCCGACGTGGAGAGCATGGGCCTGGCCAGGGCGCCGCTCCCCGCGTTCCTGCCCGCGGCCACTGCTACGAAGCGCTACCGGGAGCTGTGGCAAGAGGTGGCCGCGCTGCTGCGCTGCCGGAACACGCGTTGAGTGTCGCATAATGCGAATCTTGTCGCAAATTGCGACTCTCTTCCCTGAAAGCAGATAACTAACTGAAATTAAAGCAGAAATGTGTCCCGACCCCGGTGTCGGACGGGGGTATGTGCGTCTCATTCTGCGACATAGGGGTGGGTGCGCTCGATTCACGCAATCGGTAAAAGTCTTTTAATATCAATAGGTTATGTGATTTGATGCACTTTGGCGCGGAAATTGCTTTACTAGTTATGCGATTGTACATGCTAATTACACTCAAGTCCGGCAGGCGGTCGGGCAGCAACTCCTTCACCTGGAGCCGATTGCGTAACAAGGAGTTAGGCAATGCGTCTTGGATTTTTGACAGGCGTCGCAAGGCTTGCCGGTCGGTCACCGCGCCGCAAGCTCCCGGGGGCTTTGCATGCCTGGGCCAGGGCGCGCGCCGGCACGGCGATGGCTTGCCTGCTCGCGGCGGCCTTCCTGATGCTGTCGCCCCCGGAGGCGGGTGCGCAGAATCAAGTCATCTCGCTCAGCGTAAGCCCGTCGAACGTGACCGAGAACGGCGGGGCGAAGACCATTAACGTGACCGTCAACCGGTTCAACATAACGACTTACCCCATCACCGCAACGATTTCGGTGGGCGGCGGCTCGGCAACCTCCGGCACCGACTACGCGGCGGTGACGAACTTCGACATCAGCATCGCGGAACACGCCGCCTACGGCACCGGCTCGTTCACGCTGACGCCCACGGACGACAGCCTGATCGAGGGCAACGAGACGATCACCGTGACCGCCACGGCGTCGGGCGGCAGGTCGGAAACCGCGACGATCACGCTGACCGACAACGACTTCTACCCGGCGGTGACGCTGTCGGCGGCCCCTTCGAGCGTGAGCGAGGGCGCGTCGGCAACGTCGGTGACGGTCACGGCGACGTCGGCGTCGTCCATCACGGCGGCGCGGACGGTGACGGTCTCGGTGGGCGGCAGCGGCACGGCGACCTCGGGCACGGACTACTCGGCCGTGGCGGACTTCGACATCACCATCGCCGCCAACGCGACGACCGGAACCGGCACGTTCACGCTGACGCCGACGGACGACACGTCCGTGGAAGGCGACGAGACCATCGGGGTGTCGGGGACCAGCACGAGCACGCAGGTGACGGGAACCACCGTGACGCTGACCGACAACGACCTGCCGGCGGTGACCCTGTCGGTGAACCCTTCGGAGGTGGACGAGGACGACGGCGCGACGTCGGTGACGGTGACGGCGACGGCGGCGGCGGCGCATACGGCGGCGCGGACGGTGACGGTATCGGTGGGCGGCAGCGGCACGGCGACTTCGGGCACCGACTACACGGCGGTGTCGAACTTCGACATCACCATCGCCGCCAACGCGACGACCGGAACCGGCACGTTCACACTGACGCCAACGGACGATACCACGGTGGAGGGCGACGAGACCATCGGCGTGGCCGGGACCACCTCGCTGGCGACCGTGACCGGGACCACGGTGACGCTGGACGACGACGACACCTACTCGGTGACCCTGTCGGTGAACCCTTCGGAGGTGGACGAAGACGCCGGCGCGACCTCGATTACCGTGACGGCGACGGCGACGGCGATTTCGTCGTTGCGGACGGTGCAGGTCTCGGTGAGCGGCGGCAGCGCGACGTGGAACACGGACTATGCCGCCGTCGGGAACTTTTCTATCACGATCGCGGCGAACGCGACGACCGGAACCGGCACGTTCACCCTCACGCCGACGGACGACGCGATCGTGGAGCACGACGAGACGATCAACGTGTGGGGCCAGGGCACCAGCCTGACGGTGACGGACGCGAACGTGACGCTGGACGACAACGACAGCGGGACGGTGACGATCGCCGACGCCTCGGCCTCCGAGGGTGACTCCATCTCTTTCACGCTGACACTGGACAGGGCGGTGTCGGGCGGGGCGACGTTGACGCCGAGCTTCACCGACGTCACGGCCACCGGGGGCACGGACTACACCGAGACCGAAGAGAAGATCAACTTCACCGGCACGGCGGGCGAGACGCAGACCCTGACCGTGACGACCACCGAGGATACGGATCGCGAGGCGGACGAGACCTTCACGGTGAGCCTCACCGTCTCCGACTCCCCGTCGGCTTTGACGGCGACCGATACGGCGACCGGGACGATCACGAACGACGACCTTCCGGCGGTGACCCTCTCGGCGGCCCCTTCGAGCGTGAGCGAGGGAGCCTCGGGGACATCGGTGACGGTCACGGCGACGGCAGCGTCGGCGCATACGGCGGCGCGGACGGTGAGGGTCTCGGTGGGCGGCAGCGGCACGGCCGCCTCCGGAACGGACTACGCGGCGGTGACTGACTTCACGATCACCATCGCCGCCGACGCGACGAGCGGAACCGGAACGTTCACGCTGACGCCGACGGACGACTCCGTGGCCGAGGGCAGCGAGACGATCGGCGTGGCGGGGACGAGCGCGAACTCGACGGTGACGGCGGCGACCGTGACCCTGACCGACAACGACAGCGCGGAGGTGACGATTGCCGACGCCTCGGCCTCCGAGGGCGATTCCATCTCCTTCACCGTGACGCTGGACACGGCGGTGTCGGGCGGGTTGACGGTGACGCCGAGCTTCTCCGGCGGCACGGCCACCGAGGGCACGGACTACACCGAGAACACCACCGGCCTCACCTTCTCCGGCACGGCGAACGAGACGCAGACCTTCACCGTGGCGACCACCGAGGACGCCCACGTCGAGCCGGACGAGACCTTCACGGTGAGCCTGACCGTCTCGGATACCTCGGCGTCCGTCACGGCGAGCGATACGGCGACCGGGACGATCACCAACGACGACGGCAGCGCGGCGGTGACGATTGCCGACGCCTCGGCCTCCGAGGGCGACTCCATCTCCTTCACGGTGACGCTGGACAAGTCGGTGCCCGGCGGGTTGACGGTGACGCCGAGCTTCTCCGACGGCACGGCCACCGAGGGCACGGACTACACCGAGAACACCACCGGCCTCACCTTCTCCGGCACGGCGAACGAGACGCAGACCTTCACCGTGGCGACCACCGAGGACAAGGCTCTGGAGGCGGACGAAACCTTTACGGTGAGCCTGTCCGTCTCCGATACCGCGGCGTCCGTGACGGCGACCGATACGGCGACCGGGACGATCACGAACGACGACCATCCCTCGGTGGCACTGACGGTGGCGCAGTCCAACGTGACCGTGAGCGAGGGAGCGGGGGCGACGTCGGTGACGGTGACGGCGACATCGGCGTCGTCGATTACGTCGGCGCGGACGGTGACGGTCTCGGTGGGCGACAGCGGCACGGCCACCTCCGGCGTGGACTACGCGGCGGTGTCTGACTTCACGATCACGATCGCGGCGAACGCGACGAGCGGGACGGGCACGTTCACCCTCACCCCCACGCAGGACACCCTGGTGGAGGGCGACGAGACGGTCATCGTGGACGCGACCATCTCGAACTCGACGGTGACGGCGGCGACCGTGACGATTACGGACGACGACAGCGTGCCGTCCGTGAGCCTGTCGCTGAACCCGTCGAGCGTCGGCGAGGGCGCGTCGGGGACATCGGTGACGGTGACGGCGGAGTTCTCCAACAGCAGCACCTATGCGTCGGACACGACGGTGACGGTCTCGGTGGGCGGCAGCGGCACGGCCACCTCCGGCACGGACTACGCGGCGGTGACGGGCTTCGACGTGACCATCGCCAAGGGCCAGAAGAGCGGCACGGCGACGTTCACCCTGACGCCGACCTCGGACACGGTAGTCGAGGGCGGCGAGACGGTCGGCGTGGCCGGCACGGCGACGGACCTGACGGTGACCGGGACGACGCTGACGCTGACCGACGACGACAGCGCCACGGTGACGGTCAACGACGCCAGCGCGGCCGAGGGCGGCAGCATGACCTTCACGGTGACGCTCTCCAAGGCGGTGCAGGGCGGGCTGAAGGTGACACCGAGCTATACCAACGTGACCGCCGCGGACGCCGATTACACGGCGAACACGGCGGCGCTGACCTTCACCGGCACGGCCAACGAGACCCATACCTTCACGGTATCGACCGTTGACGACGAAGTGGTTGAAGCCACCGAGACCTTCACCGTGGGGTTGAGCGTCTCCGACGCGCCCTCCGGCGTGACATCCACCGACACGGGCACGGGCACGATCAACAACGACGACAGCGCGACGGTGACCATCGCCGATGCCAACGCCGACGAGGGCGACGGCATCTCCTTCACCGTCACGCTGGACACGGCGGTGCAGGGCGGGCTGACGGTGACGCCGGATTTCACGGACGGAACCGCCGTCGAGGGCACGGACTACGACGAGAACACGGCCGCGCTGACGTTCACCGGCACGGCCAACGAGACCCAGAGCTTCACGGTCTCGACCACCGAAGACGCGGTGATTGAAGCCAACGAGACCTTCACGGTGGGCCTGAGTGTGTCGAACGCGCCGAGCGGGGTCACGGCCACCGACACGGGCACGGGCACGATCAACAACGACGACGGCGCGACGGTGACGGTGAACGACGCCAGCGCGTCCGAAGGCAGCAGCATGACCTTCACGGTGACGCTGGGCAAGGCGGTGCAAGGCGGCCTGAAGGTGACGCCGAGCTATACCAACGTGACCACCGCGGACGCCGATTACACGACGAACACGGCCACGCTGACGTTCACCGGCACGGCCAACGAGACCCGGAGCTTCACGGTCTCGACCACCGAAGACGATGTGACTGAAGCCAACGAGACCTTCACGGTGGGCCTGACGGTCTCCGACGCGCCCTCCGGCGTGACATCCACCGACACGGGCACGGGCACGATCAACAACGACGACAGCGCGACGGTGACCATCGCCGATGCCAACGCCGACGAGGGCGACAACATCTCCTTCACCGTCACGCTGGACACGGCGGTGCAGGGCGGGCTGACGGTGACGCCGGGTTTCACGGACGGAACCGCCGTCGAGGGCACGGACTACGACGAGAACACGGCCGCGCTGACGTTCACCGGCACGGCCAACGAGACCCAGAGCTTTACGGTCTCGACTACCGAAGACGCGGTGATTGAAGCCAACGAGACCTTCACGGTGAGCCTGAGTGTGTCGAACGCGCCGAACGGGATCACGGCCACCGACACGGGCACGGGCACGATCAACAACGACGACGGCGCGACCGTGACGGTGAACGACGCCAGTGCCACCGAAGGCGCGAGCATGACGTTCACGGTGACGCTGTCCGCGGCGGTGCAGGGCGGGCTGACGGTGACGCCGGGTTTCACGGACGGAACCGCCGTCGAGGGCACGGACTACGACGAGAACACGGCCGCGCTGACGTTCACCGGCACGGCCAACGAGACCCAGAGCTTTACGGTCTCGACCACCGAAGACGATGTGATTGAAGCCAACGAGACCTTCACGGTGAGCCTGAGTGTGTCGAACGCGCCGAGCGGGATCACGGCCACCGACACGGGCACGGGCACGATCAACAACGACGACGGCGCGACCGTGACGGTGAACGACGCCGGCGCCACCGAAGGCGCGAGCATGACGTTCACGGTGACGCTGTCCGCGGCGGTGCAGGGCGGTCTGACGGTGACGCCGGATTTCACGGACGGAACCGCGGTGGAGGGCACGGACTACGACGAGAACACGGCCGCGCTGACCTTCACGGGCACGGCGGGGGAGAAGAAGACGTTCACGGTCTCGACCACGGAAGACGCGGTGGTGGAGGGCGCCGAGACCTTCACGGTGGCGCCGGCCATTTCCGGGCTGTCCACCGGGGTGAGCGGGGTGACGGGGGTTTCCGGCACCGGGACGATCACCGACGACGACAGCACCGACCTGACGCTGACTGCGAATCCGGCGAGCGTGGATGAGAACGCCGGGGCGACGGCGGTGACGGTGACGGCCGAGACCGACGGGGACACGTTCAAGACGGATCGGACGGTGACGGTGAGCGTGGGCGAGAGCGGCGACAGCGCTGATTCGGGCACGGACTACACGGCGGTGAGCGACATCACCATCACCATCACCGCGGGGGAGACGAGCGGGACGGGGACGTTCACGCTGACCCCGACGAACGACACGGAGATCGAGGGTGACGAGGCGATCACGGTAGCGGGCACGTCCACCGGCCTGACGGTCAACGGGACCAGCGTGACGCTGGAGGACGACGATTTCGACATTTCGGCGGCGGCGACCTTTGCGGACGCCGAGGCGGTGGAGGGGGAGGCGCTGACGTTCACGGTGACGCTGAACAACGGGGTGAAGAACGGGTTCGAGGTGACGCCGGTGATCACCGGGGGGACGGCGACGTCGGGGCAGGACTACAAGACGGAGTTGAGTCCGTCGCTGCTGGTGTTCGCGGGCACGGCTGGGGAGCAGCAGACGTTCACGGTCACGACCATCGACGACCGTGTGGTGGAGCACGAGGAGACGGTGACGGTGAGCTTCGAGGTATCGGACACACGTGTGAGCGGGGTGCCGGATTCGGCTTTGGGATTGATCGTGGACAACGACGTGGCGAGGTTGAAGATAAGCAACGCTCGTGCGGAGGAGGGGGATTCACTGACGTTCACGATGACGTTGAGCAACACGGTATCGGGAGGATTCAAGGCGCGGCCGGTTTTCATGGACGGGACTGCGGTTGAGGGGTCGGACTACCAGGGGAACCGACCGACGCTGGAGTTTTCGGGGACGTCCGGAGAGAGCCGGTCGGTGACGGTTCCGAGCCTTGAGGACGGTGTTGTGGAGCCCGAGGAGTGGTTCAACGTGGGGCTTTCGGTATCGGGTGCTCCTGCGGGTTTGCGTGTAGGAGCGGGGGTAGGAGTGATCGAGGACGACGACGAGGCGGTTCTGACGGTATCGGATGCGCGTGGGGAGGAGGGAGAAGGGCTGGTATTCACGGTGACGCTGGACAACGAGGTCCAGTCGGGCTTCACGGTGCGGCCGGTGTTCACGGACGGGAGTGCGGAGGAAGGGTCGGACTACCGGGAGAACCGTCCGGCGTTGGAGTTTGCGGGGACGGCGGGAGAGGCGCACCGGTTCGAGGTGATGAGCCTGGAGGACGGTGTTGTGGAGTACGACGAGGACTTCACGGTGGGTCTGGACACGACGGAGGTTCCTGCGGGGGTGCAGGTTGTGAGCGGGGCAGGAGTGATCGAGGACGACGACGAGGCGGTTCTGACGATTTCGGACGCGAGCGCGAAGGAGGGAGAAGCGCTGGTTTTCACGGTGACGCTGGACAATGCGGTACAGTCGGGCTTCACGGTGCGGCCGGTGTTTACGGACGGGAGTGCGGAGGAAGGGTTGGACTACACGGAGAACCGTCCGGCGCTGGAGTTTTCGGGCGTGGCGGGAGAGAGCCGTACGTTCGAGGTGATGAGCCTTGAGGACGCGGTGGTGGAGTACAACGAGGAGTTCACGGTGAGCATGGACCTGACGGAGGGGCCGGGGGGGTTACAGACGGGGGCGGCGGGGACGGGGACGATCGAGGACGGGACGGAGACGGTGGTGAGGGTTTCGGAGGCGCGTGCGGAGGAAGGGGAGGAGTTGGTTTTCACGGTGACGCTGGAGAACGCGGTGGTGGGGGGTCTGACGGTGACGCCGAGCTACGCGGACGGGACGGCGTTGGAAGGGACGGATTACACGGAGAACGTGACGGCGCTGACGTTTGCGGGGACGGCGGGAGAGAGCCAGGAGATAGCGGTGTCGAGCGTGGAGGACGGGTTGGTGGAAGGGGACGAGACGTTCACGTTGAGGGTGAGCGTGACGGAGGCGCCTGCGGGGGTGAGCGGTTCGGAGGCGACGGGGACGGTTGAGGACGACGACCGAAAAGGGGAGGGGGTCGAGGTGCGGGTGACGGACGTGAGCGTTGAGGAGGGCTCGCCGCTGGTGTTCACGGTGAGCCTAGCGCAGGCGGTGCCGGACAACATCGTGATCCTTCGGTACGCGACGCATGACGGCACGGCCCATGCAGGACAGGACTACACTGCGGTTTCGGGCACGTTCACGTTTGCGGCTGGGGAGACGGAGAAGACGGTCGAGGTTGCGACGTTGGACGACGAGTTCGACGAGGGTTCGGAGACGATGGAGTTGCGGCTGAGCGACGGTGTGAACGGGAAGCTGACGGACCCTGCGGGGACGGGGACGATCACGAACGACGATCCGTTGCCGACGGCGTGGCTGGCGCGGTTCGGACGGACGGTAGGGGAACACGTGATGGGGGCGATTGACGCGCGGCTGCACGGGGACTCGACGGGCTCACACCTGACGGTGGGGGGAGTGACGGCGGAGAAGCCTGAGGATGGCGAGGGCCGGCGGCCGATGGGGTCGTTCGGGCTGTCGGAGGCCGGGGAATGGGAGGGCCTGGCAAGGAGCGCTTCGGAAGGGAAGGGAGCGGGCTGGCCGGGGCCTCTGGGGGACGGAGCGTTCGGGTCCGGTGCAGCCGGGTTCGGCCCTGGAGCGAAGGATATGACGGCGCGGGAGTTGCTGGCGAGCAGCGCGTTTCGCTGGCGGCTGGGCGGGTCGGAGGAAGGCTCGGGTTCTGGCATGCAGTGGACGAGTTGGGGGAGCGGGGCGGCGACGCGCTTCGACGGACGGGAGCGCTCGGTGTCTCTGGACGGCGAGGTGGTGGGGATGACGCTGGGTGTGGACGCGGAATGGGGTCCTTGGACTGCGGGGATGGCGCTGGCGTACAACGACGGTCGGGGCACGTATGACGATGCCAAGAGCGGCAAGAGCGGCAAGACCTGGAGCACGCTGACGAGCGCGCACCCGTACCTGCGCTGGCAGAAGGAGGGGCTGTCGGTGTGGGGTCTGGTGGGTCACGGCCAAGGGGAGTACGCGGTGGCCCCGGGCGAGGGGGAGGAGACGGTTCGGACGGACATGGGGATGAACATGGCGGGAGTGGGCGCGCGGCAGACGCTGGCGCCTGCGCCTGGGGGCGTGGAGCTGGCGTTGCGCGCGGACGGGATGTTCGTGTGGATGAACTCGGACGCGGTAGCAGGGCGGTTGCAGGAGACCCGGACGGAGACGCGTCACCTTCGGCTGCTGCTGGAGGGGAGCCGGGGTTTCAACGTGGGTAGTGGAGGAGTGCTGACGCCGTCGGTGGAGGCGGGAGTTCGCCACGACGCTGGGGACGCGGAGAGGGGTTTCGGGTTGGAGGTGAACGCTCGGGTTCGCTACGAGGACGTGGCGCGTGGGCTGACGGTGGAGGCCCGGGGCCGCGGCATGGTTGCGCACGAGGTGAAGGGGTACGAGGTGTGGGGAGCGAGCGGGTCTGTGGTCCTGGATCCTGGGTCGGACCGGTTGGGGCTGTCATTGCGAGTAGCGCCGTCGTGGGGTGAGCCGGAGAGCGGTGTGGAGAGCCTGTGGGATCAGGGCGCCCGGCCGGAGGCGGGACGGGGGGCTCGGCTGGACACGGAGTTGGGCTACGGGCTGCCTGCGCTGCTGGAGGGGCGCGGGGTGTTCACGCTCCAGGCCGGGTTCGGGATGGAGGACGGCGGGTCGCACCGGGTGCGCGTGGGCGGGGTTCTGGACACGGACAACGGGTTCGAACTGAGCCTGTCGGGCGAGCAGACCCTGCCGCACGAGGGCGAGCCGGAATACGAGGTCGTGCTGAACGCCCGCTTCGCATTGTAGCGAATCTCCCCAGCCGTTCGTTCCGAGCACCTGCCAAACTTGGTAGAAGTGCGCGGCTAGAGAAGCTTGACGAGGGCGACGATCAGGCCGCCTTGGGCGATCAGCGCGCCGAACATCCACTTCAGAAGGTCGGCCTTCACCGCCTCGATGGCTGCGCCGGTTTCGTGCCGTAGGGCTTCCATACCGGCCTCGACCCTGGCGATGTCTGCCTTGGTTTCCTGCCGCAGGGCCTCCACGCCGGCCTCGACCCTGGCGATGTCTGCCTTGGTCTCCTGCCGCAGGGCCTCCACGCCGGCCTCGACCCTGGCGATGTCTGCCTTGGTCTCCTGCCGCAGGGCCTCCACGCCGGCCTCGACCCTGGCGATATCGGCCGTGATAGCGGCGATATCGGCCTTGGTGGCGAGGTTGGCGTTGAGCAGGGCGACGTGCTCTTCGGCGAGGGTCTCGGCCTGCTTCTCGGTGAAGCCGCTCTCGGTCAGGCGCTTGACGAAGCGATGAGTGTCGAAGGCGATGGCTTCGGCCATGCTTCGATCATAGCAACCCCACTGGTCCGGGGCAAGGATAATCGGGCCAGGACCTCGTAGTCGCCGAGACCCTCACCTCCAGCCGTTCGTCCTGAGTACCTGCCAAACTGCACACCTACCAAACCCGTTCGTCCTGAGCGTAGCGGAGCGAAGTCGAAGGACGCCGTTTTGCACCCGTTCCGCCCCGAAAAGTGTCTCAAAGTGAGAATCACGTCTCGAAATGCGAAATTATCCCCTATAGCTGTAAGTTTTATCCATAACTATTCAGGATTATTGAGAATATATGACCATAAATCAATAATATTCTCAGTATGGCAGGGGCCTTCCTGTCGCATTTTGCGACAATGAGCGAATACGCTCGATTCACCCGATCGCTAAAATCCCTTTAATATCAATAGGTTACATGATTTCGCGCACGTTGGCACGCTGGTTGCTTTATAGAGAGCCAGTGCCACTGACTTGGGCAGGCGTGGAAAGGATAGTCTCATGCCGTCAATGAAGCGCGTAATCCGCTCCCTCGGCCCCTCTGCCGGGGCCACAGTAATACTGGCAGCTCTGGTCTGCGCCTCCGCGTCGCCGGCAGGCGCCGAAGTCAGAGCCCAGTGGTGGTACGGCGCCAGGTTGTCCCTCTCGCCGGGCTCCGTGTCGGAGAACGGCGGCAAGCAGCTTGTGACGGTGACCGCGGAAGTGTCGGAGTGGGGCACTTCGTCCAGCGATCTCAGCTACGAGGTGACGGTGGGCAAGGGCGGCGACGGCGCCGTCTCGGGCACGGACTACAAGGCGGTCTCCAAGTTCAGGATCACCATCAAGGCCGGCCGGCGGTCGGGCAGCAACTCCTTCAACCTGGAGCCGATCGGGGACACCGACTGGGAAGGCGACGAGACGATCACGATCCATGCCTCGGGCGCCGACGGCGCGCAGTCAGCCACCCTGACCCTGACCGACGAGGGCGACCGGCCCTACAGCGGGCCGCAGGTCACGCTGTCGGCGAACCCGTCGAAGCTGAGCGAGGCGGACGGCGCCACCACGGTGACGGTCACCGCGGCTTCGGCCGCGCACTCGGCCTCCCGCACGGTGACGGTGTCGGTGGGGGGCAGCGGCACCGCGGCGTCGGGCACGGACTACGCCGCAGTGTCGAACTTCGACATCACCCTCGCGAAGAACGCCACCAGCGCCACCGGCACCTTCACGCTGACGCCGACCCAGGACACGCTGGCGGAGGGCGACGAGACCATCGCCCTCGCGGGGAATGTCGAGGGCGTGGCCGCGAAACTGACCGGAACCACCCTGACGCTGACCGACGACGAGCCGGCGCTGGACGTCACGCTGTCGGTGAGCCCGGCCAGCGTGAGCGAGAACGGCGGCGCCAAGACGGTGACGGTCACGGCGTCCTCGCCGACCGCGGCCGTCAAGGCCCGCACGGTGCTGGTGGCGGTGGGCAACAGGCAGAAGGACACCGCGACCCCGGGCACGGACTACACGGTGGTGCCGGCCTTCAACATCACCATCCCGGCGAACGCGAAGACCGCCACGGGCGCGTTCAGTCTGACCCCGACCAACGACACGTCGGTGGAGGATGCCGAATCGATCTCGATCGACGGGATGCCGGAAGACCGCGGCGTGGTCTTCACGGTGGGCGGAACGGCGATGACGCTGGCCGACGACGACGCCCAGCCGGCGGTGACCCTCACGGCGACGCCGTCGAGCGTGGCCGAAGCGGCGCTGGCCACCTCGGTGAGGGTGAAGGCCACGGCCGCCTCGACGGTCGCGTGGGCGCGCACCCTGACGGTGTCGGTGGGGGGCACCGGCTCCGCGGCCTCGGGCACGGATTACGCCGCGGTGTCGAACTTCGACATCACCATCGCGGCGAACGCGCTGAGCGGCACGGGCACCTTCAGCCTGAAGCCGATCCAGGACACCACCAACGAGGGGAACGAGACCATCGGCGTGGCCGGCAGCAGCCTGAACACGACGGTGACGGGAACCACGGTGACGCTCGCCGACGACGACATCAATCCCGCGGTCACGCTGTCGGTGAGCCCGTCGAGCGTTCTCGAGAGTGCGTCCGCCACCTCGGTCACCGTGACGGCCACGGCCGCGTCCGCGATTGCCTCGGCGCGCACGGTGTCGGTGAAGGTGGGCGGCAGCGGCACGGCGACCTCGGGCACGGACTACGCGGCGGTGTCGGACTTCACGGTCACGCTCGCGGCGAACGCCACGAGCGGCACGGGCACGTTCACGCTGACGCCGACCCAGGACACGACGGTCGAGGGCGGCGAGACCATCGGCGTGTCCGGCAGCAGCACCGCCACGACGGTGACGGGAACGACCTTGGCGCTCACCGACGACGACACCCTGCCGGCGATCACCCTCTCGACGAGCACGTCGAGCGTGAGTGAGGGGGCGTCGGCCACCTCGATCACGGTGACGGCCACGGCCGCATCCGCGATTTCGTCCGCACGCACGGTGACCGTGTCGGTGGGTCAGACCGGCACCGCGGCTTCCGGGTCGGACTATGCGGCGGTGACGGACTTCACGATCACCATCGCGGCGAACGCGACGAGCGGGACTGGGACGTTCACCCTGACCCCGACCCAGGACACCCTGGTCGAGTACAACGAGACGATCGGCGTGGACGGCAGCAGCCCGAACACGACGATGACGAACGCCACGATCACGCTCACCGACGACGACAAGGATGCGGTGACCTTGTCGCTGAACCGGAAGGTGCTGGGCGAGGAGGCGTCCGGAACGTCGGTGACAGTGACGGCCACCGCGGCGACGGCGATCGCGGTGGCGCGCACGGTGACGGTGTCCGTGGGGGGAACCGGGACGGCGACCTCGGGCACGGACTACGCGGCGGTGTCGGACTTCGACATCACGATCGCGGCGGACGCGACGAGCGGCACGGGCTCGTTCACCCTGACCCCGACCCAGGACACCACCAACGAAGGCAACGAGACCATCGGCATCGCGGGCACCAACTCGCTCGCAACGGTGACGGGAACGACGCTGACGCTGGTCGATGACGACCAGCCCACGATCTCGCTTTCGGCCGGCACGGCAGCCTTTTCCGAGAGTTGGAGTGGGACCATCGACGTTACGGCAACACGCACCGGCGCGACGACGTCGGCGGTCGACGTAACGGTAGTGGTCGGCGCGGGCACCGACGGCGCGACCGAGGGCGTGGACTACACGGAGGTGGCCGACTACACGATCACGATACCCGCGGGCCAGACCTCAGCGTCAAAGGGCTTCAGCGTAGCGGGGATACGGGACTTCGTTGCCGACAACAATGAGAGGTTCTCGATCGAGGGCCTCGCGACCGGCTACAAGGTGAACGGCGTATCCAATGGGGTAGGGATCTTTGAATGGTACGCGACGATAGGACTGACGACGGACGTGTCGAGCGTGAGCGAGCACGACGGCGCCACGACGGTGACGGTGACGGCACACATCCACCCCACGGTGTACGGAAACGTGTACGTGACGGTGTCGGTCGGCGGCGGCACCGCAACGTCGGGCACGGACTACGCGGCGGTGTCGAACTTCACGATCACGATTCCCAACAAGGCTTCGAGCGCCACGGGCACCTTCACCCTGACGCCGACCCAGGACGCGCTGCTCGAGAGCGACGAGACGATCAACATCAACGGGAGTGGTTCCCATTTTAATTTTTATGCGGGCCAAGGAACGTCGATTAAACTGACCGACGCCCAGCCCATCGCACTCTCGGTACACCCGTCGAGCGTCAGTGAGGGGGCGGCGGGGACGCAGGTGGCGGTGACGGCCACGGCGACGGGGACGGTGTCGACGCCGCGCACGGTGACGGTGTCGGTGGGGGACACCGGGACGGCGACCTCCGGCACGGACTACGCGGCGGTGTCGGACTTCGACATCGTGATTCCCGCGAACAAGACGGGCGCCACGAACGTCTTCACCCTGAGGCCGACCAAGGACAGCGCCGCCGAGGGCGACGAGACCATCGGCGTGTCGGGATCGAGCACGGTCGCCTACGTGCACCCGACGACGCTGACCCTGACCGACACGGATCCCGCGGTGACCCTCTCGGCGGCGCCGTCGAGCATCAGCGAAGCGGCGAGCGCCACGTCGGTGACGGTGACGGCGACCGCGGCGGAGGCTCTTGCCACGGCGCGCACGGTGACGGTGTCGGTGGGCGACAGCGGCACGGCGACCTCGGGCACGGACTACGCGGCCGTTTCCGACTTCACGATCACGATCGCGGCGAACGCGACGAGCGGCACGGGCTCCTTCACCCTGACCCCGACGGACGACACCGCCCTTGAGGGCGACGAGACCATCCACGTGACCGGCACGAGCAGCGAGGCCGCGACGATATCGAGAACCACCCTGACGCTGACCGACGACGACCTGCCGACGATCGCGCTCAGCACCGTGCCGTCGTACGTCGCCGTGGCCGAGGGCGCGGGGCTCAAGTCAGTGACCGTGCGGGCGACCGCGGCGGCGGCGATGAAGGCCGAGACGACGGTGACGCTGGCCGTCGGCGCGGGCGGCGACAGCGCGACCAAGACCACGGACTACACGACGTCGAACGTCCGCACGATCACGATCCCGAAGGGCCAGTCCACGGCCGAGGCCTCGTTCGAGCTGACGCCGGTGCAGGACACCCTGGTGGAGGGCAACGAGGCGATCTCGGTGTCGGGCAGCAGCAGCGGCGGCCACACGGTGACCGGCACCTCCGTCACGCTGACCGACGACGACAAACACGCCATCGCGCTGTCGGCAAGCCCGTCGAGCGTGGGCGAGGGGGCGAGCGCCACGTCGGTGACGGTGACGGCCACCGCCAAGGCCGCGACGTCCTCGGCGCGCACGGTGAGGGTCCAAGTGGGGGACAGCGGCACGGCCACCTCCGGAACGGACTACGCGGCCGTGTCGGACTTCACCATCACGATCGCCGCAAATGCGAAGACCGGCACGGGCACGTTCACCCTGACCCCGACCCAAGACACGTCGGTGGAGGGCAACGAGACCATCGGCATGGAGGGCGCCAGCCCCAACTCGACCGTGACGGGGACTACGATGACACTCGCCGACGACGACAGCTATCCGGCGATCACCCTGTCGGCCAACCCGTCGAGCGTGAGCGAAGGGGCGTCCGCCACGTCGGTGACGGTGACGGCCAGCGCCGCCTCGGCGATTTCGTCGGCGCGCAAGGTGAACGTGTCGGTGGGCGGCAGCGGCACCGCGTCCAGCGGCACGGACTACGCCACGGTCGCGGACTTCACCATCACCATCGCCGCCAACGCCACGAGCGGCACGGGGACGTTCACCCTGACGCCGACCCAGGACACCGCGGTGGAAGGCAGCGAGACCATCGGCGTGGCCGGCGCGAGCGCGTCCTCGACCGTGACGTCCACCACGGTGACGCTGACCGACGACGACACCCACGCCATCACCCTGTCCGCGAGTCCGTCGTCCGTGAGCGAGAGCAAGGCCAGCGAGACGGTCACGGTGACCGCGACCATCAACGCGGCGCGCAGCTCGGCGACGGCGGTGACGGTGTCGGTGGGCGAATCCGGCGACGAGGCGACCTCGGGCACCGACTACGAGGCGGTGTCGGACTTCACGATCACCATCGCGGCGAACGCGACGAGCGGCACGGGCACGTTCACGTTCAAGCCCAAGACCGACACGGCCTACGAAGGCTTCGAGAGCGTCACGATCAGCGGCACGACATCGTCGGGGGGCGGCGGGGTCAATGCCTTCGGCGCGAACGCCGCGAACACCTCGATCCCCGTGACGGACACCTCGCTGTCGATCCACGACTCGTCCAACTATCCGGCGGTGACGCTGACCGCGAACCCGTCGAGCGTGAGCGAAGGGGCCGGCGCCACCTCGGTGACCGTAACGGCGACCGCGGCGTCGGCCATCGGGTCGTCGCGCGAGGTGACCGTCTCGGTGGGCGGTAGCGGCACGGCCACCTCCGACACGGACTACACCGCGGTGTCGGACTTCATCATCAAGATCGCGGCGAACGCGACCACCGGCACGGGCACGTTCACGCTCACGCCGGCCGATGACTCCACGGTCGAGGCCAGCGAGACCATCGGCGTGGCCGGCACGAGCCTGAGCACGACGGTGACCGGGACGACGCTGACGCTGACCGACAACGACAGCGCCACGGTGACCGTCGACGACGCCAGCGCGGCCGAGGGCAGCAGCATGACCTTCACGGTGACCCTGGACACCCAGGTTGCGGGGGGTCTGACGGTGACGCCGGATTTCACCGACGTCACGGCCACCGAGGGCACGGACTACGACGAGAACACCACGGCACTGACGTTCACGGGCAACGCCAACGAAACCAAGACCTTCACCGTCTCCACCACGCAGGACGACGTGGTCGAGGCCAACGAGACCTTCACCGTGGGCCTGAGCGTCTCCGGCACGACGCTCACGGGCAGCATCACCGACACCGACACGGGCACGGGCACCATCCAATCCGGTACCGGGGGCGACCAGGACACCGCGACCCTGACCATCAACGACGCCAGCGCCTCCGAGGGCAGCAGCATGACCTTCACCGTGACGCTGTCCGAGGCGGTGCAGGGGGGCCTGACGGTGACGCCCAGCTACACCAACGGCACCGCGGCCAGCGGCGACTACACGGCGAACACGACGGCGCTGACCTTCAGCGGCACGAAAGGGGAGACGGAGACATTCACGGTTTCGACCACCGAGGACGCGGTTCTGGAGGCGAACGAGACCTTCACCGTGGGTATGAGCGTCTCGGGCACGAATCTCACGAACAACATCACCTCCACCGACACGGGCACGGGCACCATCAACAACGACGACAGCGCCGCGGTGACGGTGAACGACGCGAGCGCCTCCGAGGGCGATGACATCACCTTCACGGTGACGCTGTCGGAGGCGGTGCAGGGCGGCCTCAAGGTCACGCCGTCGTTCACGGACGTGAGCGCGGTGGAGGGCACGGACTACGACGAGAACACGACGGCGCTGACCTTTACGGGCACGAAGGGTGAGACGCAGACGTTCACGGTGGACACCACCGAGGACTCGGTTCTGGAGGCGAACGAGACCTTCACGGTGAGCCTGGCGGCGTCCGACGCGCCCGCGGGCACGACCGTGACCGCGACGGACACCGGGACCGGCACGGTCAACAACGACGACTCGGCCGCAGTGACGGTGAACGACGCGAGCGCGGACGAAGGCGAGTCCATGACCTTCACGGTGACGCTGTCGGAGGCGGTGCAGGGCGGGCTCGAGGTCACGCCGTCGTTCACGGACGTGATCGCGGTGAAGGGCACGGACTACGACGAGAACACGACGGCGCTGACCTTTACGGGCACGAAGGGAGAGACGCAGACGTTCACGGTTTCCACCACCGAGGACGCGGTTCTGGAGGCCGCCGAGACCTTCACGGTGGGCCTGGCGGCGTCCGACGCGCCCGCGGGCACGACCGTGACGGCGACCGACACCGGCACCGGCACCATCAACGACGACGACAGCACCGCGGTGACGGTGAACGACGCGAGCGCCTCCGAGGGCGAGTCCATGACCTTCACGGTGACGCTGTCCAAGGCGGTGCAGGGCGGGCTGAAGGTGACGCCGAGCTTCACGGACGTTACGACGGACAAGAGCGCGGACTACACGGAGAACACGGCGGCGCTGACCTTCAGCGGCACGGCCAACGAGACCCGGACGTTCACGGTTTCCACCACCGAGGACGCGGTGCTGGAGGGCAACGAGACCTTCACGGTGGGCTTGAGCGTCTCGGACGCGCCCTCGGGCGTGACGTCCGCCGACACGGGCACGGGGACGATCAACAACGACGACGGCGCGACGGTGACGGTGAACGACGCGAGCGCGGACGAAGGCAGCAGCATGACCTTCACGGTGACGCTGTCCAAGGCGGTTCAGGGCGGGCTGAAGGTGACGCCGAGCTTCACGGACGTTACGACGGACAAGAGCGCGGACTACACGGAGAACACGGCGGCGCTGACCTTCAGCGGTACGGCCAACGAGACCCGGACGTTCACGGTTTCCACCACCGAAGACACGGCGCTGGAGGGCAACGAGACCTTCACGGTGGGGTTGAGCGTCTCGGACGCGCCCTCGGGCGTGACGTCCGCCGACACGGGCACGGGCACGATCAACAACGACGACGGCGCGACGGTGACGGTGAACGACGCGAGCGCGGACGAAGGCAGCAGCATGACCTTCACGGTGACGCTGTCCAAGGCGGTGCAGGGCGGGCTGAAGGTGACGCCGAGTTTCACGGACGTTACGACGGACAAGAGCACGGACTACACGGAGAACACGGCGGCGCTGACCTTCAGCGGCACGGCCAACGAGACCCGGACGTTCACGGTCTCGACTACCGAAGACACGGCGCTGGAGGGCAACGAGACCTTCACGGTGGGGTTGAGTGTCTCGGACGCGCCCTCGGGCGTGACGTCCACCGACACGGGCACGGGCACGATCAATAACGACGACGGCACGACGGTGACGGTGAGCGACGCGAACGCGGGCGAAGGCGAGTCCATGACCTTCACGGTGACGCTGGACAAGGCGGTGCAGGGCGGTCTGACGGTGACGCCGAGCTTCACGGACGTTACGACGGACAAGAGCGCGGACTACACGGAGAACACGGCGGCGCTGACCTTCACCGGCACGGCGGGGGAGAAGAAGACGTTCACGGTCTCGACCACGGAGGACGCGGTGGTGGAGGGGGACGAGACCTTCACGGTGGGCTTGAGCGTCTCAGGCGCGCCCTCCGGCGTGACATCCACCGACACGGGCACGGGGACGATCACGGACGACGACAGCACGGAGTTTACGCTGACTGCGAAACCCGCGAACGTGGATGAGAACGCGACGGCGACGGCGGTGACGGTGACGGCCGAGACCGACGGGGACACGTTCAAGACCGCCCGCACGGTGACGGTGAGCGTGGGCGAGAGCGGCGACAGCGCGGATTCGGGCACGGACTACACGGCGGTGAGCGATTTCACCATCACGATCACCGCGGGCCAGACGAGCGGGACGGGGACGTTCACGCTGACGCCGACGAACGACACGGAGATCGAGGGTGACGAGACGATCACGGTAGCGGGCGCGTCCACCGGCCTGACGGTCAACGGGACCAGCGTGACGCTGGCGGACGACGATTTCGACATTTCGTCGGCGGCGACCTTTGCGGACGCCGAGGCGGTGGAGGGGGAGCCGCTGACGTTCACGGTGACGCTGAACAACGGGGTGAAGAACGGGTTCGAGGTGACGCCGGTGATCACCGGGGGGACGGCGACGTCGGGGCAGGACTACAAGACGGAGTTGAGTCCGTCGCTGCTGGTGTTCGCGGGCACGGCTGGGGAGCAGCAGACGTTCACGGTCACGACCATCGACGACCGTGTGGTGGAGCACGAGGAGACGGTGACGGTGAGCTTCGAGGTATCGGACACACGTGTGAGCGGGGTGCCGGATTCGGCTTTGGGATTGATCGTGGACAACGACGTGGCGAGGTTGAAGATAAGCAACGCTCGTGCGGAGGAGGGGGATTCACTGACGTTCACGATGACGTTGAGCAACGCGGTATCGGGAGGATTCAAGGCGCGGCCGGTTTTCATGGACGGGACCGCGGTTGAAGGATCGGACTACCAGGGGAACCGACCGACGTTGGAGTTTTCGGGGACGTCCGGAGAGAGCCGGTCGGTGACGGTTCCGAGCCTTGAGGACGGTGTTGTGGAGCCCGAGGAGTGGTTCAACATAGGGCTTTCGATATCGGGGGCGCCGGGGGGGTTGCGTGTAGGAGCTGGGGTTGGAGTGATCGAGGACGACGATGAGGCGGTGTTGACGGTATCGGATGCGCGTGGGGAGGAGGGAGAAGGGCTGGTATTCACGGTGACGCTGGACAACGCGGTCCAGTCGGGCTTCACGGTGCGGCCGGTTTTCACGGACGGAAGCGCGGAGGAAGGGTCGGACTACCGGGAGAACCGTTCGGCGCTGGAGTTTTCGGGCGTGGCGGGAGAGAGCCATACGTTCGAGGTCACGAGCCTGGAGGACGGTGTTGTGGAGTACGACGAGGACTTCACGGTGGGTCTGGACACGACGGAGGTTCCTGCGGGGGTGCAGGTTGTGAGCGGGGCAGGAGTGATCGAGGACGACGACGAGGCGGTTCTGACGATTTCGGACGCGAGCGCGAAGGAGGGAGAAGCGCTGGTTTTCACGGTGACGCTGGACAATGCGGTACAGTCGGGCTTCACGGTGCGGCCGGTGTTTACGGACGGGAGTGCGGAGGAAGGGTTGGACTACACGGAGAACCGTCCGGCGCTGGAGTTTTCGGGCGTGGCGGGAGAGAGCCGTACGTTCGAGGTGATGAGCCTTGAGGACGCGGTGGTGGAGTACAACGAGGAGTTCACGGTGAGCATGGACCTGACGGAGGGGCCGGGGGGGTTACAGACGGGGGCGGCGGGGACGGGGACGATCGAGGACGGGACGGAGACGGTGGTGAGGGTTTCGGAGGCGCGTGCGGAGGAAGGGGAGGAGTTGGTTTTCACGGTGACGCTGGAGAACGCGGTGGTGGGGGGTCTGACGGTGACGCCGAGCTACGCGGACGGGACGGCGTTGGAAGGGACGGATTACACGGAGAACGTGACGGCGCTGACGTTTGCGGGGACGGCGGGAGAGAGCCAGGAGATAGCGGTGTCGAGCTTAGAGGACGGGTTGGTGGAAGGGGACGAGACGTTCACGTTGAGGGTGGGCGTGACGGACGCGCCGGCGGGTGTGAGCGGCTCGGAGGGGACGGGCACGGTTGAGGACGACGACCGTCGGGGCGAAGGGGTCGAGGTGCGGGTGACGGACGTGAGCGTTGAGGAGGGCTCGCCGCTGGTGTTCACGGTGAGCCTGGCGCAGGCGGTGCCGGACAACATCGTGATCCTTCGGTACGCGACGCGAGACGGCACGGCCCATGCAGGACAGGACTACACTGCGGTTTCGGGCACGTTCACGTTCGCGGCTGGGGAGACGGAGAAGACGGTCGAGGTGGCGACGTTGGACGACGAGTTCGACGAGGGTTCGGAGACGATGGAGCTGCGGCTGAGCGATGGTGTGAACGCGAAGCTGACGGACCCTGCGGGGACGGGGACGATCACGAACGACGACCCGTTGCCGAAGGCGTGGCTGGCGCGGTTCGGACGGACGGTAGGGGAACACGTGATGGGGGCGATTGACGCCCGGCTGCACGGGGATGCGACGGGCTCACACCTGACGGTGGGGGGAGTGACGGCGGAGAAGCCTGAGGAGGGCGAGGGGAGGCGGCCGATGGGGTCGTTCGGGCTTTCGGAGGCCGGGGAATGGGAGGGCTTGGCAAGAGGCGGTTCGGAACGGAAGGGAGCGGGCTGGCCAGGGCCTCAGGGGGACGGAGCGTTAGGGTTCGGCGCAGTGGGGTTCGGCACGGGTACGAAGGAGATGACGACGCGGGAGTTGTTGGCGAGCAGCGCGTTCCGTTGGCGGCTGGGAGCGTCGGAGGAAGGCTCGGGTTCGGGCCTGCGGTGGACGAGTTGGGGGAGCGGCGCGGCGACGCGCTTCGACGGACGGGAGCGTTCGGTGTCGCTGGACGGTGAGGTGGTGGGGATGACGCTGGGTGTGGACGCGGAGTGGGGTCCTTGGACTGCGGGGATGGCGTTGGCGTACAACGACGGCCGGGGCACGTATGACGACGCCAAGAGCGGCAGGAGCGGCAAGACCTGGAGCACGCTGACGAGCGCGCACCCGTACGTTCGCTGGCAGAACGAGCGACTGTCGGTGTGGGGTTTGGTGGGTCACGGCCAGGGAGAGTACGCGGTGGCTCCGGGGGAGGGGGATGAGACGGTTCGGACGGACATGGGGATGAACATGGCGGGGGTGGGAGCACGGCAGACGCTGGCGCCTGCGCCTGGGGGAGTGGAGTTGGCGTTGCGCGCGGACGGGATGTTCGTGTGGATGAACTCGGACGCGGTAGCGGGGCGGTTGCAGGAGACCCGGACGGAGACGCGCCACCTTCGGCTGTTGCTGGAGGGGAGCCGGGGGTTCAACGTGGGGAGTGGAGGAGTGCTGACGCCGTCGCTGGAGGCGGGAGTTCGCCACGACGCGGGGGACGCGGAGACGGGGTTCGGGTTGGAGGTGAACGCACGGGTTCGCTACGAGGACGTGGCGCGGGGGCTGACGGTGGAGGCCCGGGGCCGCGGCATGGTTGCGCACGAAGTGAATGGGTACGAGGTTTGGGGAGCGAGCGGGTCCGTGGTTCTGGATCCAGGGTCGGACCGTCTGGGGCTGTCGTTGCGGGTGCAGCCGTCGTGGGGAGAGCCGGAGAGCGGTGTGGAGAGCCTGTGGGACGAGGGAGCTGCGGAAGGCGGGAGCCTGGCCGGAAGCCGGACGGGTGCTCGGCTGGACACGGAGTTGGGCTACGGGCTGCCGGCGCTGGAGGGGCGCGGGGTGTTCACGCTCCAGGCCGGGTTCGGGATGGAGGACGGCGGGTCGCACCGGGTGCGCGTGGGCGGGGTTCTGGACACGGACAACGGGTTCGAGCTGAGCCTGTCGGGCGAGCAGACCCTGCCGCACGAGGGCGAGCCGGAATACGAGGTCGTGCTGAACGCCCGCTTCGCATTGTAGCGAACAGCCTGAATCCTGGCGTCCTTCTCCGCCTCCGAAAGCACTGGCGCCGGACTCTCAACGGGTGATACCATGCTACTCCGTCACTCCGGAGGCTTCATCATCCGTGACCGAACGAAAACCACGAAAACCACGAAAACCGCTTGAAACCCGCCTCAAGGTTCCATCCATGCCATGAAGTCCGTGCGCACATCGGCGGATGCCGAGCTGACGTTCGGCATTCCGCGGGGGCGGCCCGGACGGTTGCTGCTGGGCCGGTTGATCCGCCTCCACGGGCTTCGCGAAGACCCGCGCCGAAGCCGTGAGACCGTCTATCTCGACACTTTCGACGGTCGGCTCTTCGCCCGCTCGCGGGCGCTGTGGAGTCGTGAGGGGGCGCTCCATCTGGAGCGCCTCGACCGGCCGGACGAGGAGCGGCGCATGAGTCTCGACGGCCTTCCGGTCTTCGCCGCCGGGCTGCCGCGGGGAGAGTTGAGAGACGAGTTGGTGACGCTGACCAGGGACCGGGCGTTGCTCAGGCTGTTCACCGTGCGGTCGGAGGTTCGGACCTGGAGTTGCCGGAACCGCGACCGGAAGACCGTCCTGCGCGTGTCGTTGGCGGACGACGAGGCGTCGGACGGGAAACGGACGGCGCCGCTGGCCCCCCGCGTGGTGGTCCGGCAGGTAAGGGGCTACAACAAGGTTTTCCGGCAGGTGTGCGGGTGGTGGGAGGAACGGGGCGCCCGGCCCGAGGGCGGCTCCCGCTATCGTGAGGCCGTCGAGGCCCTGGACCTGGATCCCCTGCGCGCGGCGTCCGTGTCCAGGGTGGAGCTTGCCGCCTCCATGGGCGCGGCCGGCGCGGTCCGCGCCATGCTCGGCGCCCAGTACCGGGTGGCGCGCGTCAACGAGGAGGGCGTCCTCAACGACGTGGACACGGAGTTCCTGCACGACTTCCGGGTGGCCGTCCGGCGCGCCCGGTCCTACCTGGGACAACTCCGGGACGTGTTTGCGCCGGAGCCCGCGGCCAAGCTCAGGAAGCGCTTGGCGTGGCTGGGCAAATCCACCAACGTCCTGAGAGACCTGGACGTGTACCTGCTGCAGCAGGCGGACTACCGGGGCATGCTGACGGGAGCGCTGGCGGACGACCTGGCCCCGCTGTTCGATTTCGCTGCCGGCGAGCGGAAAGCGGCTTGCCGGGAGCTGGCGGAGGTCATGGGTTCACGCGCCTATGGCGAAGCGCTGGAACAATGGCGGGAATGCGTCGAGGACGGGTGCGCGCTGGGCTCCGGCCGGCGAGGCTCCGAGCCCATCCTGCGGCTGGCCGGCGAGCGCGTGGCGAAGAAGTGCCGGGCCGTCCTGCAGGAGGGGTATCGGCTCGGCGGCGGGGCGGCGCCCGATGCCTTCCATTCCCTCCGCATCGAGTGCAAGCAGCTTCGCTACCTCATGGAGGTCCTCGGGGATCTGATGCCCGAGGCCAGGAGCGTCGTGCCACGCCTGAAGAAGCTCCAGGACGCGTTGGGCACGATCCAGGATCTCACCGTGCACGAGGCGCGGACCCGGGATTTCGCCCAGGCCGCGTCCGCGGCCGGGGACGGCCGCGCGCTGCCCGCGGCCGAGGACGGCCGCGCGCTGCCCGCGGCCGAGGTGCTGGTGTCGCGCATGCGGATCCAGCGGGAGCTGGCGTGCGCAAAGGTCCCGGAGCTGTTTGCCCAGTTCAGTCAAAGCCTCCGGGAAACCGATCCCCCCTACACGCTGCTGCTGCCCTGGCTGCGCCGTTTGCAGGACGGCTAGCGGGCGGGGAACAGGGCGGCGCCGATGATGCCGGCGGCGTTCCCGAGCTGCGCGGCTTCCACCCGGCAGCCGACGTCCTGAAGGTAGGGGAAGAACTTCTCGGGCTTCTTGCTGACCCCTCCGCCGATGATGAACAGGTCGACTCCGAGAAGGTACTCCGCGTGGACCAGGTAGTCGTTGAGCCGTTTCCCCCATTTCTTCCAGCTCAGGCGACGGCTTGCGCGCACGCTGGCCGCGGCCCGCTTCTGCGCCGACTTGCCGCGTATTTCGAGATGGCCCAGCTCGGTGTCGGGCAGGAGCACGCCGTCACGGAAGATCGCAGAACCGATGCCGGTCCCCAGGGTGACCACCATCACGGTGCCGCCCACCTCCCGTCCGGCGCCGAACCGGAACTCCGCCAGTCCCGCGGCATCGGCGTCGTTGCCGATGCCTACCAGCGGCGCCCCCAGTTGGGCCTGGAGCTGGCCGGCGAGGTCATAGCCGATCCAGGATGAATCGAGGTTCGGGGCGCACTCGACCCGGCCCCGCTTGACCAGGCCCGGGAAGCCGCAGCCCACCGGTCCCTGCCACTCCAGTTGCCGCTGCAGCGACTGGATGGCCTCCATGACCGCCGCCGGCGTCGCCGGCTGGGGCGTGGGCAGCCGCACGCGCTCCGTCGTCATCCTTCCGCCCCCGGTGTCCACCAGCGCCGCCTTGACCCCGGTGCCGCCGATGTCGATGCCCATGACCGTGTTTTCTCCGTTCATCGTCTCCTCGGTTGCCGCATGCGCCCGTTCCTGTATTCATGGAGTCCTTAATCGTCTATCATCATTGAACCACGCGTGAAACACCGCGCGGTTTCCCTTTCGGAACGCGGCATGCTCAACGTCCTCACGAGTCTCGTGACCGTCCTGGCCCTCACGGTGGCCACGGTCTTCGCCTTCCACAAGCTGCGGCTCCCCACGGTCATCGGCTTTCTTGCGGTGGGCGTCATCATGGGGCCGCACGGCTTCAGCGTCATCGGCCACGGGCACGAGCTGGAGATCCTCGCGGAGATCGGCATCGTGCTGCTGCTCTTCTCCATCGGCCTGGAATTCTCCTTCGAGCGGTTCATGGCGGTAAGGGGGTTGATCATCACCGGCGGCCTGCTGCAGGTCGGCCTCACCGTCTTTGTGGTGACCGCGATTGGCCTCTACCTGGGGTTTTCCCCCGGCCTCAGCTTCTTCTTCGGGCTGCTGGCGTCCCTCAGCAGCACCGCCATCGTGCTCAAGATCCTGAGCGACCGCGACGAACTGTCGTCCCTTCACGGCCGGCTCGCGGTGGGCACGCTGCTGCTCCAGGACATCGTCGCCGTGCCCATGATGCTGTCGGTGCCGGTGCTAGGGGAGACCGAGGCGTTCTCCCTCCAGGTGGTGGGGCTCACGCTGGGAAAAGCGGTGCTGGCGGTGGCCCTGATCTTCGTGGCGGCGCGTTTCGTCGTGCCGTGGTTCCTCCACCAGGTGGCCCGCCTGCGGAATCAGGAGATCTTTCTCCTCTGCGTGCTGCTCATCTGTCTCGGCACCGCTTGGCTGGCGTTCCAGTCCGGCATCTCGCTCGCCCTGGGGGCGTTCGTTGCCGGTCTGCTGATCTCCGATTCGGAGTACAGCCACCAGGTGATCGCCGACATCCTCCCGCTGAGGGACAGCTTTGCCGGCATCTTCTTCATCTCCCTGGGAATGCAGGTGGAAGTCGGCTTCGTGGGCGAGCAATTTACCCTGATCGGCGCGGCGTGGCTGTTGCTGGTGCTCATCAAGGGAGGCCTGGTCACCGCCATCTTCTCGTTTCTGCAGCGTTCGTTCCGTCTCGGCCTGCTGCTGGGCCTGACGCTGGCCCAGGTGGGCGAGTTCTCGCTCATCCTCGCGCGCATGGGCAGCGCTTTCGAGATCCTGTCGCCGGACCAGGAGCAGCTCTTCCTCGCAACCGCCATTCTCAGCATGCTGGTGACCCCCTTGCTGATCCTCGGCGGAGGGCGCCTGGGGTTCGCGCTGGACCGCGGCGGCAAGGCCGAAGGGCCGTCCGCCGGCGAGATGACCGGGCACGTCATCATCGTGGGCTACGGGGTCAACGGGCGGAACCTGGCCCGGGTGCTGCGGGAGGTGGACATCCCTCACCGGATACTGGACCTGAACCCGGATGTTTCGCGGCAGGTCGAGGACGAAGGCGAGCCGGTCGAGTTCGGCGACGCCACCCGTCCGGCGGTTCTCGCCGCCGCGGGGGTGGCGCGGGCGCGCGTGCTGGTGGCGGCCATCAGCGACCCGGCGGCGACGTCGCGCGTGGTCGCGCACGCCCGGAGGCTCAATCCCGACCTCTACATCATCGTCCGGACACGATACGTGGCCGAGATCGCGCGGTTGACGCGCCTGGGCGCCAACGAGGTCATACCGGAGGAGTTCGAGACTTCGGTGGAGATCTTCGCGCGGGTCCTGCAGGAGTACCACGTGCCGCGCAACGTCATCACCATGCAGGTGGAGCTGGTGCGCCGGGAAGGCTACAGCATGTTGCGCGGGCTGAGGCTGGAAGGCAAGAGCCTGGCCCGTTTCAACCAGTTCCTCACCGGCGCCACCGCGGACACGTTCCTGGTGCAGGAGGATGCGCCCGGGGCGCACTACACCATCGGCGACCTGAAGGATCACTTCCAGGGAAGGACCAGCGTGCTGGCGCTGGTCCGGTACGGCGTCTCGGTGGAGAGCCCGCCCATGGACTACCGGCTGCAGCCGAACGACATCCTCGTCCTGCTCGGCAGCCACGCCGACCTGGACCGGGCCGTGCAGCTCCTCACGGCGCCGCCCCCGGACGGGGAAGAAGACCAGAAAAGAGGGAGGACCGAGTGTTGTTGATAAAGTCGGTGACGAGGAATCCGTTCATGGTTACGGCGGTGCTCTTCGCGAGCGCGATGATGACGTTTCTTTGGGCGACGACGAATTCCGTTTCGAATACAAGACAACGAGTGGAAGACAGAGCGAACACGCTGCAGAAGCTTGTTGAGAATACGAACGCCCTCAAACACAGAGTTGTTCGGACTTTTCTGTTTGTCTACGATCCGAAGCCCTTCAGGATCGATGTCGGCGACATGTCCGTGGCGGATTGGAAGAAGATGCATGACCATGCCGTGGGGCAAAAGAAATTAATAGTTAGTCATGATGACGAGAATCCCGGATCCTGGCTCTACGATAACTTTAAATATGAGGAGCCGTCATATGGTACAGCTGTCACGCCTTATTTGGCCAACACGCTGAGTTTCTACGATAGTGCGTCACTAAGCGACGTATTTGATGTCAGGCCTGATTTCAGATTGCGGTTCGCCAATGACCGCAATGCAGGCCCCCTTTACATCCTGGGCCATTTAGTGATGACGCCGAACCCTCGTGACCATGTCGTCATGAGGTTGACGGTGCACAATGACCAGTTGGAAGAGAAGACCTTTCGCCTCTTGTTTCAGGACAATGGGGATTTTAAGCTACTTAACCCCGATTACTGGGCCGACGAAGATACCGACCGTGAGCGTCGGAAAGCCACTGTGTGTGGCGACGCAGTTGTGAATGGAAGGTGGTGGAGACTTGACCAGTCAGAAAAGGATTGGTTTCTTGAGCTAGCCGTCCAGAAGTGTCCGGCCGACGCTGTTGAGTTGGTTGTGTCAATAGGAACGGAGACTGCCACTAACCGGATTGGAACCGGCAGGCCGCTGCCGCTGTTTGACGAGATCGACTCATATCCGATCGTTAAGTATCTGCGTTATCTTTTTTGGTACTATGAGATCCGACGCGGCAACTACGTGTTGTCAAGGACCAGAAAACCAAAGAACAGGACAGTTACGGTTGTGAGTAGCCCGTGGGCTTTACTGCTGTCGCCTCTTTATTCCTCCGCGTTCTATTTCGCTGGAATTGACGAGTGTCAAGAGGGGCCGGGTATGTGTTTTCTCGGTGTTGGAGGGGTATACCGCTTACGGATACACAGAGAAATTTTGATGGTCGGGACAAACGTTCCTGTTGCTGTGGTTGTGGAAGAACCGATTCCGATCCTCTTTGGCAAGGACTCCGTCGTAGTCATGGGCGTAATTATTTTGCTGGCTTCCCTGGTCTACTATGTGGAGCGACGCCGAAGACGTGCCAGCAGGAGTCTTCAAGAAGTGAACGACAGCCTAGAGAGGACCAACGAGAGGCTCGAACAGACCAATAAGGATATTAACTCGTATGCCGACACCTTCCAACACGAAGCAAGGCGTACACTGGGTCGCATACCTGCAGATGCTCGTCGACTCTCCGAAGGTGATGGGACGCGACTCAGTCAAATAGAAAAATGCGTCGAAGACGTTATGCAACGCTTGTGGACGTCGGGGGAGACATTTAATTACGATAAGGTTGTTCGCAAGGAAATCGAGTACCACAGGCCAGCTAGCTTTGACCTGTCGGATTCCGTCGCGGAGGTGGTGGAGTTCTTCTCGGACAACGACGAACACGAGAATGTGGTGGAGAACATTGACTTCCGTATCTGTCACGGGGGAGACAGTCGCCCGTTTCTAGGCGCGACAGGTCTCCCAAACAACCCGGACCACTATTTCAGACAAGCTTTGGAGAAAGTTATTGCAAATGCCGGGGAGCGACGAGATCCGAAAAATAGCAAAATAGTTGTACGGCTGGATGTTGTTGGCGAGGATAGCGGGTCACCGCAGGCGGTTCTTACGGTGTCCAATAGCGGACAAACGGTTGAAACCGAGAAGCTAGCTCAGGTCTTCGACCTCGGTACAAGCTATGATAGCGCCGGCGAAAACAGCTTACGCCGCAATGCGGGAGAACGGGACAAGGAACACCAGGGCTTGGGGCTTTTCCTTACGAGAAAGATCGTGATGGCCTATGGCGGCACATGTCAACTCGAAAACCTACCTGACAATACAGGGGTTAAGTTTATTTTCAGACTCCCTGTGACAATGAGTGCTGCTGACGCAGGACGTCACTCATCGGCGGCTTCAGATAATATGTCGGTTACCCACTTATAACCTCTTTGCGGCACTGCGATGATGCCGTGGCGTTTGTCCTTGCAGGCTTGAGTGAAATCCTCGTCAACCTCCTGAAAAGCTCTCCGTATATTCTGGATATGCTTTCTCAGATTGTCCCTGAGATACGCATCGTCCCCCCGGAGATCTCCGGCGATGGCTAAATCCATGTACATGCGTGTGTCTCCCCTTTTCTTTAGACTCGCCAATTCGTCGACGATGGCTATGTTATCTGGACTCAGGTTGAGTTCCTTATCGCGCCACCACAATGCCGGACGTCCTTTGTTGACACGCAAGCTCCCGTTCATATACTCGGACGGGTTTGGCTCCGGGTCCCTGATTATCTGTGCGAGAAGAACTTTTTGTATGAGTTCTTTGTGGTCGGGTTCGTTGAGCAGAGCAGCTTTTGGCAGGTAGACGTTCGCTTGCACCTCGAAGCCCTCGATCTGTTCATGTATCCCCGCGAGGTCACTGAGAAAGACAACAGGAGTCGATGGCCATTTCGTCTTGACCTTCTTGCAGATGTCGATTCCCGCATTCGTGTAGCCATTCTGGTGGCGATCGAGAAGCACCACATGAGGAGGGTGGGGGTCACTCCACTGATCAATTGCAATTTTGGCACGCGTAGCGTCGGCGTGGTGGATCACTTTTAGGGTTGGGCCATGCACCGGCTTTTCCAGGAAGGCCGTGAGAGGGTTCGCCACGGTCTCGTCGTCTTCGAAGTAAAATACGCGGTAGGTGTTACTCATGACGCGCGGTCCTCAAGGGTGGCAATGATAATGCCCGGTCTCAGGGTCCACGTGACAACCGTCGCTATTGGTGGGCCCCGGATGGGCCCATGCTGCCAAAGTCACGGTGACGGACAACAGCACCAATCCAAGAACACTGGTGATAGGTTTCATACTGTCAATGTCCTCCATCAACGCCTTAACGGTTGTCAATCGGTCCAGCAAGACAACCCACCCAACAAATTTAATCACAAGAACTGTGATAAATCTGTGACTCCGCGGCCCTTTTCTGTGACAGGTCCTTGATGTGGTCCTGGTTTGTAGGACAGGGAGGCGGCAGAAATAAGGTGTATACCCGAACATAAGATCATGCCGCCAGAGTCCTGTTTAACACGTCCTGGTGTTCCGGTGGAGCCGGGAGAGACGCGGGTGGGCGGTGAGGCTTGGTCCGGGTCTCGGTGGGCAGTCCGTGGTCGTATGCCTCGGCAGGGGTGAAACCGGCCAGGGCAGAGTGAGGACGCTCGGAATTGTAAAAGGCGACCCAGCTTGAGGTCACCCGCTTGGCCTGGAATCCGTCAGAGAGTTCGTGGAGGTAGACGGCCTCGTACTTGAGCGAACGCCACAGGCGCTCGATGAAGGTGTTGTCCAGGCAGCGGCCCTGCCATCCATGGAGATGGCAACCCCTGAGTCTTTGAGCACGGAGGTGAACTCCAGGCTGGTGAACTGGCTGCCCTGGTCGATGTTGAAGATTTCGGGCCGGCCGTAGCGCTCCGGGGCTTCTAAGTCTAAGAGGGCCTCTGTGCAGAAGCCGGCATCGAGAGTGTTGGACAGCCGCCAAGAGAGCACCCGGCGGGTGGCCCAGTCCATGATGGCCACCCGGTACAGGAAGCCCTTCTGGACGGGGATGTAGGTGTAGGGGTCGGACCGGAGCGCCCTGTCGTCTTTCGAGCGATGGGTTTCTCCGGCCACCGGGTCGCCGAAGGCGGTCGCCCGCCTCCGGCTCCCACAGAACGCCGCATGCGGATTTCCCGCACGGCGCTCTTCAGAGATTGATTCACAGCACCGCGCATCGCTGAAGCTCCGTATAGGACAGCCTCAGCTTCGGGCGCGGCAACGGATTCTCTTGCTTGATTCGCTCGAATGCCTCCCTGGCGTTACCCCATTTCAGTGGACAGTTGAGGGCTGTGTGCACCAGCACTGAGGTGCGCGACAGCCGTTGGAAACATAGCGTTCCCCATTGCCGAGGGATAGGGTAGCCCCGGAGGGCGGTCATGGACATCCGGCTCGGGGATCAGGAAGACGACAGGGTCGGTCTCCTGGTCCGGGCCACTGTCGCCCTCAGGACGCGCCCCAGCCGCCGCAGCGGCGCGCTCAAAGTCGTTGGGGCTCAGGTAGCCCAGGGCGGAGTGCCGGCGTCGGGTGTTGTACCAGCCCTCGATGAACTGGAAGACGGCCATGCGTGCCTCAGCCTGGGTGTGGAACGCCTGCCGCTTGATCAGCTCGCACTCCAGGGTGGCGAAGAAGCTCTTGGCCATGGCGTTGTCGTAGCAATCCCCGGCCGACCCGGTGGAGGTCAGCACTCCCATCTGGCGGCAGCGCTTGCCGAAGGCCAGCGAGGTGTACTGGGAGCCCTTGTCGGAATGATGGACCACCTCTGTGGGGCGGCGCTGTCCGATGGCCATGTTGAGCGCTGCGAGCACCAGTTCGGTACGAAGATGACCAGCCATGGCCCACCCCACGACCTTGCGGCTGAACACGTCGAGCACCATGGCCAAGTACACGAACCCCGTCCAGGTCGGCACGTACGTGTAGGGGTCGGACGGGAGCGCCCTGTCGTCTTTCGAGCGATGGGTTTCTCCGGCCCGCCCTCCGAACCGGACGTGCGACTCTCACCGCATCCGGCTCTCCATGTGCTCATGCCGTCGGAGTGCTTGGCCAAGGTGTTGGGATCCGGTTGCCCCGGAACCGATAGCGTTCAACGGCAATTTTGGACGGGCGAAGCAGCTTGACACCGCCTTCACGAATCGTCCAGCCAGGAAGAAAGCGTCTCACCAAGGTATGCATGCTCAGCCCGAGATGTCGTTTCCGGAGCCAGCCGACGATACGCCAGAAGGCGAAATGGTCGACGTAGTTGAACGTCCGTGACGACACCCCGTGCCGGAAATAGTTGCACCAGCCTCGCAACACCGGGTTGAGCCGGCGCAACAGGGCTGCAAGCGTTCGATGAGATGCACGGCGGGTCAGCTTGCGGACCCTCCCGATGATCGAGACAAGCGCCTTTTTCGACGGGTAGGTGTAGATAGCCTTCCTGCCATGTTGCCCCCTGCGGTTCCGGCGCTGGATACGCCAGCCGAGGAAGTCGAACCCCTCGTCTACGTGACAGACTCTCGTTTTCTCTTCCGACAGCCGTAGACTGATCGGAGCGAGAACCGCCGTCACCTCATTCCAGAGCGCTTCGGCGTCTTGTCGGGTCCCGTGGACCAGGACCACGAAGTCATCCGCATAGCGGACGAGCCGCATCACCGGTTCTCCGGCGCGACGACGCTTGATGCGGGTCCATGACGGACCGAGGGAATCCCACCTCCGGGTAAAGTGCTCGTCCAGGATGGACAAGGCGATGTTGGCGAGTAGCGGTGAGAGGATTCCGCCTTGGGGAGTGCCGGTGATCGTTTCGCGGCTGGTTTGGTCCTCACAGAGGACGCCGGCCTTGAGAAACGCCTTGACCAAGCTCAGGATACGCTTGTCCGCGATTCGATGTCGCACCCGTTCCATCCGGCCCGTGTGGTCGATCTCATCGAAGCACGCCTTGATGTCCGCCTCGAAGACCCAGTGATAATTCCGGGTTGGTGAGGCGAGGTAGTGAATCTCGGCGATGGCGTCCTTTGCACGGCGCTTCGGACGGAAGCCATAGGAACACGGCTTGAAGTCCGCCTCGAAGATAGGCTCGAGCACCAGCTTCAAGGAAGCTTGCACGACCCGGTCTGCGGTCGTCGGAATACCCAGCGAGCGGACTTTGTCGCCCGCCTTCGGGATCGTCTTCTCCCGCACCCGTTGCGGCACAAACCGGCGGGCCTTGAGTATTTCTCTCAACCCAGCCAGCAGTGTCTTCGTACCGGAGCCGATGGACCGCGGTGCTACTCCATCGACGCCAGCGGTTCGTGCGCCCTTGTTTCCCCGCACCCGACGCCACGCCGTAACGAGAAACGCCGGATCATAGACGAGGTTGTACAGGTCATCGAAGCGACGGCCGGGATCGGCTGCCGCCCAACGGTTCAGCTTCGTCTGCATCGCAAGTACTCGTGACTCAGCCTCGATCGGACCAAGCCATGAAGCACCGGTATTCACCAGCGTCCTCCTCGTTTTGCGTTGAAGCCGTGAGCACACTGGACCCCTTCGCCATGTACACGGCTTTCCCGTGCCCAGACTACTACGGGTCCTCCGCCCCACTCCGCCGACATCAACCGGCGACAGGTCTTCCCCACCAAGTTGGCAGGGACCAACGGAGTGGTTCCCACGTTCACTCTCGAACCCTTCAACGGGGTCGGTGCCCAGCTATGCCCCTGCAACTTCGCCACGGCTACGCCGCAGTCCTTCACCATGGCCTCCCTGCTGGCGACATCTACCAGCCCAGGAGTTCCCCGACCGGCCAGACCCGTCGGGTGTGCGTTGCAACCCAGCCCTTATCTGTCAGGTTGGAGCTGGTGGTTCGCGCTTTAGGGGCTTTCCGCCGCTGGTTCCTCGCGTACACCTTTCCGTCTCGCTTGCCGGACCCACGCCATCTGACAGTGCTGGCGCGTCCCGTCGTTGTCAGGGCTGCTTCCACCCTTGCCGATGTCCCTCGGGTCGGGCTGCCCTCAGCTTCATTCAGCCTGCTGCGACAGGCTGACGGCGGTGGTCTCTCACCACCGCAAGGTTCAAGAACGCCTCGTGGCGCTCGATGTCGGCGCACCACACGTGATTGGGCCGTTCGATGGCAAGCCCCTTGAGAAGGTAGGGACAGACCCGGTGCTGAGGAATGGCGGGTAGTGGTCCGGGGCGCTTGGTAGATGGCCTGTAGGCCCATCAAGCGCATCAGACGCCGCACCCGGTGACGCCCCACCCGCACGCCTTCCCGCCACAGATGACGGGCCATCTGGCGGCTGCCGTAGAACGGGTAGTTGAGAAACAACTCATCGATCCGCCGCATCAGCGCCAGATTCTCCGCGCTCTCGCCCTTGGGGGTGTGGTACACAGACGAACGGCTCACGCGAAGCAGGCGGCATTGACGGCTCAAGCTGAGCTTGGGATGGCCGGGCTCGATCATCGCCCGGCGCTCCTCCCGGCTCACCACTTGAGCCCTCTGGCTAAAAAATCCCGCTCCACCGTCAACTCCCCGATCTTCGCGTGCTGGTCGCGGATCTCCGTCTCGTGGTCCCCACGAGTCCGCTCCGTCCCCTTGCTGAAGACCTCCTTCATCCCTTCCACCGCCCGCTGTTTCCAGGCGCTCACCTGGTTCGGGTGGACCTTGTGCCGGGTCGCGATCTCCTGGATCGTCTTGTCCCCCCTCAGCGCCTCCAGGGCTACCTTCGCCTTGAAGTCCCCGCTGAACCGTCTCCGTGTGCTCATCGCGTATCCCTCCTTCCGTCGGTGGAATACACCTTAGCAACCTGTCCGATTTTCCGGGACCACCTCAGTCTGTCCAGGTTCATACGCTCGCTAGCTCGTCGGCACTCCCCCCTCCTTCCTCGCCTTGCCTTCTCTCTCCTCTCTTAATGCCCCCTCCCATGTCGGCTTTTCTACGGGGCAGACTCCTAGGCAACTGAACTCGGCCCGTCGCATCTCCGCGATGCGGCCCCAACGCCAACGACCGTCTTCGCTCCCGTGGTGAATGTTCCCTTCGAGCATGCGCCTCGTAGCCCGGCTTCGGAACGCCTTCAACTCCCGGCACAGCTTCGGCACGGACCAATGCCGCGAGTGTCACCGATGTACCCATCGTGGTCACACTCATTTCACACCTACTGTGCCACAATCTTCCGCGAAATCTGAAAAGGAGGGAGCCTGATGCATGAAATCGCAAAACGTAGGATTGCCGTGCAGGCTGGGCCGACCGGCAGCGACGAGGACGAGTTCCTGCGGTTGTATTCGAAGGCAAGTACTCTTCGGCAGGGAGAGCGGATGCGGCTCTGGAAGCTCTTTGACAAGATCGTGGAACGAGAGCGGCCCAAGCTCGTCGAAAATGCTAGGAGGTTTGGCGTCGCCGACCCTGACGAAGTCGTTAGCGACGCAATCTACCTGGCTTGGGGGATTGTACACGCAGCCTCGGGAGGCGATGTGGAGGAACTCGGTCTGTCTCGGCCGTTGCCGAAGTTCACCTTTCAAGCTGGCCCTGGCCTTGCTGGTGGCCTGAAAGCGCTGTTGGGAAGCCCGACAGGTCCAGGAATCGTAGCCGGCGTCCTCAGAAATCAGGGTCGGATGGTGCCGATTCAAGCCGAGGCGGTTGACAAGTTGAAGACTGCTTCGCCTGAGGACGTGCACATCGAACGGGAAGAATACAAACGGCATGATCCGCGGATTCAGAGGGAGCTTCGGCGGAGGATTCGGAGCGTACTTCGATCCATGCCGCAGCGCCGACTCGTTGTCCTGATCTTGCGCAAGGGAGTTTCCACGGAGTTGCTAGATCGTGGGACTGCGGACGAGATTAGTCGTCTTGGTTTTGAGGTTGGTTGTCGCGTCGCCGCAAAGACCGTCGCGAAGACTCTCGACGTGTCAGTGGAAACAATTCGTACAGAGCTCCGTGCAGCAGAAAAGGCGATTAAGGATACGCTAGGAGTGTCGAAGGAGACGTGCCGCCGTGATCTTTTCGCTACAGTACAAGCGCTCGGGCGAGTATCAGATGGAAACCTTTGTCGCAAGCCCTAGGTTCAGGCGAAATCTGCGATGTCAACGGGCACCGCTTAACCACTGTGAGAGGTGATCCTGGAAAACCAAGTCGTTAACCTGCATAAAGGAGAAATCGCCATGAAATTGCTATTGAGTCTGATGCTCGGTGCCTTTTGCGTAGTAGCGGTTCCGGCCGCTGCTCTTGCTGGTCCCCTGGCTGGCCTCGCATTGATCGGCGTTGCTGTGGCGGCTGCACCAGCAATGCCCGCGGTGGCGGTGACCGCTTCCGTAGCCGCGGCGGTCATCGCGTGGCTTCCCACGCCGTAGCAACGTAAGAGGGTCAACAACCGTCACGGCGGCACGGTACACTGACCGCCGAGACCGGGTGCCCGTTCAGCTGTATCCAGGATCACCTCAGTAAAACCGAACGTAAAGGAAAAGGAGGAGCATATGAAAGCGGCGACGTATATGATACTCGCGAAGGCAATCGCGGTGCTGGCGTTGAGCTTGCTGGCAGCGTGGAATGTTGAGGGTAGGGTGAACCCCGTTGGTGATGACCTCGTGGCCGTCATGGAGGACAACGACAGTAGCGACGGGGGCAGCGAGCAGCGTATCCCCGCCAAGTCCTGTGTTAAGGGAGGCCAGCAAGTCGTCGGCCTCGATTGCGTAGTCTGCATACCGGTCTGTTTCTTCGACCTTAGTGGTGGGGTAGCTTGCGGTGCCTGTTTGGCGACTTGCTCGGTTACGCCCATATAGACAGTTCCGCGAGGAGGTTACCGATGATGAAACAGTTCAGTGACACCAAGGGCCAAATTCGTCGCATTAGAGTTTCAACTAACGGTCTTCCCGTCCGGCATACTTCCCGCATGCCGCGGGAAGTCATCGAAGCGTCAAAAGCCTATCGGCGGTCCGGTAATTTTGAGGCCGCGATCGCCGAGATTGAGGCCCGCCCACCCTCCGAGGTAGCGGGCGATGCGGGCGCCCTGAACGAGGTCGCTCTGTCATACTTCGGGGCCGGTGACCCGAGAAACGCACTCAACGTATTGGATGCGGCCATGGCTAAGGTCAGATTCAGCGAGGCAAGCATCCAGATCAATCGTGCAAATGTCCTCAAATCGCTCGGAAGATACGACGATGCGCTAGATGCTGCACTTGCCGCGCGGGACACTTGCCCAGCGTTCGTACTGACTCACTTGGCGGTGATCAGCGTCTATACCGATCGGGACGGCAGCGGCGACCGGGAGTCGGCGAAGGAAGCCGTTCTTTCAATGACGTGCTGGTGTCCAGAGTGGATGGCCGATCCTGAGGTGCGCCGATACCTTAGGCAGGACGGCGATTTTCGGATCAGACGAGATGCAGCAGCTTTTCGATCCATCTTTGGATGCACTAGCGAGGAGATGGAGGAGCGGAAATGAGGAGTTTTTTCGAGATGCTGTTGGCTGCCTTGGTGGTGGTCGTAGCTCTTGCGGCTACGGTGCAGGCAGGACCCATGGTTGAGCTGGCTAAAGGACCGGAGAAGAGCATCGTGACACCAACAGAACGTTTCGCGATTTCTTCGTCACGGCCCAACGAGAAATGGGAGGATTCATGAAAGCGGTCACGTACATCATTGTTGCCAAGGCCTTGGTAGTGCTGGCGTTAAGTTTTGTAGTGGCCTGGAACGCCGAGGCCAACGTCAATCCCGTTGGCGATAACCATGTCTCCGTCATCGAGGACAACTACATCGGAGATAGGGTAAGTGCACACCCCGTCCCCACCAACCCTTGTGTGAGCGCAAGTGAGCAAGTCGCTGGTATCGTCGTCTGCATACCTTGTGTACCCTTGTGCCTAGTCGATCCTAGCGGCATTGTTTGCGCAAAATGTTTGATCACGTGCGGGGTGATCCCGCTGTAACCTCCATGGCCAACGCTTCCTGTTTGCCATTTGTCCCCGCCTAATCGTTCACCCCTTTCCGCGGTGGGCCTTGACGATGAGGTCCACCGCGGCCCTCCTTTGGCCGGAAGCCTAGACTGAGAGCTACTGTCAAATCTGGTGTATGGCAGGGCTGAATCAGGCGGCTTTCCTACGGGTCACCCTTTCATCGATGCCATCCACGAACTTCACCTTCGCGACCAAGTCGGCGAGTTGACCGAACTCGCGGAGGTGCCGCCAGCGCTTCTGAGCGCTCATGGCCAGTTGGTGCACCAAGCTCAGGGCGGTCTTGACGCTGAGGCAGTTCCGGGTCTTCACGGTTCGTAGCCGGATGGTGGCGAAGGTGGACTCGATGGGGTTGGTGGTACGCAGATGCTGCCAGTGGGCCGCGGGGAAGTCATAGAAGGTGAGCAACGTGTCGCGGTCGCGGCTCAGGCAGTCCACCGCCTTGGGGTACTTGGCTTCGTAGGTGCCACAGAAACGGTCCAGGGCCTGTTCGGCGCTTTTGCGAGTATCGGCCATCCAGATGTCGTGGATCATCGACTTGGCTTCAGGCTGGACGCGCTTGGGCAGCTTGTCCAGGACATTGGCGGTCTTGTGCACCCAGCAGCGCTGGGTGCGGGTTTCGGGATAGACTTCGGCCAGGGCCGTCCAGAACCCCAGCGCTCCGTCACCCACCGCCAGCTTCGGCGCCTTGACGCCACGGTCTCTGAGGCTCAACAGAAGGGCTTTCCAACTCTCCAAGGACTCCCGAAACCCAGCGTCCAGAGCCAGGAAGTGCTTGCGTCCGTGAATGTCGCAGCCCACCACCACCAGGATACAACGCCGCTCCTCCTGCCGGATGTTCACGTAGATCCCGTCCGCCCATACGTACACGAACTCGTGCCCGTGTCAGTCCCGCTCCTGCCACTCCTCGTACTGCTCCTCCCACACTCGCTTCATCCGCGTGATCGCTGCCGGCGACAGCCCCTTCACCTCGCCCCCGAACAACGCCTCCAGCGCTTCCCCAAAGTCGTTCGTCGACATCCCCTTCAGATACAGCCACGGCACCACCGCCTCCACCCGCCGAGCCTTCCTCAAGTACGGCGGCAACAACTCCGAGCGAAAACACCGCCCCTTGCCCGCCCGGTCCCGTGTCTTCGGCACCTGTACCTTCACCGGCCCCAACCCCGTCAATACCTCCCCCTCCCGTCACGCTCCCCCTCATGCCCTCCCAGAAAGCTCTCCAACTCCGCCTCCACCGCTGCCCGGATCATCGCTTGTGAATCGTCCCGGGTTTCCCGGAGACTCTAATCTTGAGAGGATGGAGTCATGAACAAAGTCAACGAGGTATTCGCCGGAGGTACGGGAGAGAGCGGTTCGGCTGGTGCTGGAGCACCAGGCGGAGCACGATTCTCAGTGGGCGGCCATGGTCTCGGTGGCGTCGAAGCTTGGGTGCACGGCGGAGACGTTGCGCAAGTGGGTGCGTCGGGCGGGGTGTGCAAGGTATGGCGCGCACTCCACCGGGAGGGCCTTGCCGTGGCCCGATGCACGGTGGCGCGGCTGATGGGAGAGTTGGGGCTTCGTGGCGTGGTTCGGGGTCGAAGGACGAAGACGACCCGGGCAGCGAAGGAACTCACCCGGCCACCGGACCGAGTGAACCGGGTGTTCGAGGCCAGCCGCCCGAATGCGTTGTGGGTGGCGGACTTAACCTATGTGGCGACATGGAGCGGCTTCGACTACGTTGCCTTTGTGGTCGATGCCTACGCCCGGCGTATGCGTCTCCAACTCGTTGCACACCGAACTGGCCCTGGACGCCCTTGATCAGGCCCTCTGTGAGCGCGCGGTGGGCCGTGAGCACGCTCTGGTGCATCACAGCGACCGTGGCGCCCAGTACGTGTCCATCCGCTACACCGAGCGTCTGGCCGAGGCCGGGATCGAGCCCTCGGTGGGCCGCGTCGGGGACTCCTACGACAACGCCCTGGCCGAGTCCGTCATCGGCCTGTACAAGACCGAGGTGATCCGTCAACGCGGCCCCTGGCGTCACCTCGAAGCGGTCGAGTTCGCCACCCTCGAATGGGTCCACTGGTTCAACCACCGCCGACTATGTGCCGCCGGCAGAACTCGAAGAGGCCTACTATTAGCAGTCCCAAGAGCCCGCCATGGTGGCCTGACTCAAACTATTCCGTCTCCGGGAAACCCCGGGCGGTTCAGGAAGGTTTGTCGCCCTAGATGTCGTAGTACAGGGCGAACTCGTAGGGGTGGGGCCTGAGCCGCATGGGCTCCACCTCGGCGCCCCGCTTGTAGTCCAGCCATGCCGCGATGACGTCCCTGGTGAAGACGTCGCCCTTCAGCAGGAAGGCATGGTCCTTCTCCAGGGCGTCCAGCGACTCGTCCAGGCTGCCCGGCAAAGACTCCACCTGGGCCGCTTCCTCCGGCGCCAGGTCGTAGAGGTTCTTGTCCAGCGGCTTGGGCGGCTCGATCTTGTTGGCGACGCCGTCGAGCCCCGCCATCAGCATGGCCGAGAAGGCGTAGTAGGGGTTGCAGCTCGGGTCCGGGCTGCGGAACTCCAGGCGCCGGGCCTTCTCGCTCGTGGAGTAGGTCGGTATGCGCACGGCCGCGCTCCGGTTGCGCTGGGAGTACATGAGGTTGATGGGCGCCTCGTAGCCCGGCACCAGCCGGCGGTACGAGTTGGTGGTGGGCGCGATGAACGCGCACAGCGCCGCGGCGTGCTTCAGCAGCCCGCCGATGTAGTGGCGCGCGGTGTCGCTCAGCAGCGCGTAGTTCCTGGCGTTGTAGAACACGTTCTTCTTGTTCTTCCACAGGCTCTGGTGGGTGTGCATGCCCGAGCCGTTGTCCTGGAAGATGGGCTTCGGCATCATGGTGACGGTCTTGCCGTTGCGCAGCCCGACGTTCTTGACGATGTACTTGTACTTGAGCACCTGGTCCGCCATGGCCGTCAGGGTGGTGAAGCGCATGTCGATCTCGGACTGGCCGGCCGTTCCCACCTCGTGGTGATGGACCTCGCACACGATGCCGCAGGACTCCAGGGTCTTGACCATCTCGGAACGAATGTCCTGCAGGCTGTCCATGGGCGGCACCGGGAAGTAGCCTTCTTTGTAGCGCGGCTTGTAGCCCAGGTTCTGCTTGTCGCCGTTGCCCGAGTTCCAGGCGCCCTCTTCGGAGTCGATGTAGTAGAAGCCGTAGTTGTAGCTCTGGTCGAAGCGGACGTTGTCGAGGATGTAGAACTCGATCTCCGGCCCCCAGTAGCTGGTGTCGGCGATGCCGGTGCTTTTGAGGTACAGTTCGGCCTTCTGCGCCACGTAACGCGGGTCCCGGGTGTAGGGCTGTCCGGTCAGCGGGTCCTTGATGTTGCACACGAGGTTCAGCGTGGGCAGCGAGGTGAAGGGATCCATGAAGGCGGTGTCGGGATCCGGGAACAGCAGCATGTCGGATTCGTCGATGGTCTGGAAACCGCGGATGCTGGAGCCGTCGAAGCCGATGCCGTTCTGGAACAGGCCGGTGTCGAACTCGTTGGTGGATATGGAGAAGTGCTGCCACAGGCCGGGCAGGTCGGTGAACCGCAGGTCCACGATCTCCGCGCCGTTCTTCTTGGCGAAATCGATCACTTGTCTCGGTGTCATGGCGTCTTTCCTTTCGAGCCGAAATTTGCAGGTCATGTCCCGCACGGGCCGGATGGTTGCCGGTACGGTCACATGTAGGAACATGTAGGAGTAAGGAAGCAACCTTCGTGCCAAGCAGCCCTTCCAGGCTTGAACCCCAACCTTTCAGCAGGGTTGCGGGCCTGCGGGGAACCGCCGGAGGCTTCGACCGGGATCCCGTTGCACAAATTTTGTTCAGCAGCGGCTCAAGGATTAGGCACCGGAGTCCGCGGGTTGGGAAGACGTCCCCGAGCCCCTGAAGCGCAGGCTGAGAAAGATCACGGGGACCAGACCCGCGGCCACGATGGCGAGGGCCGCCAGCGCGGCCTGCTCGAAGGCCTCGTAGGAGGCGTATTCGTAGACGTGGGTCGCCAGCGTGTTGAAGTTGAAGGGACGCAGGATCAGGGTCATGGGCAGCTCCTTCATGGCGTCCACGAAGACCAGCGTGGCTCCGGTGAAAAGGCTGCTCCGCAACAGCGGGAGGTGGACCCGGGCCAGCACCCCTCCCGGACGGCGCCCCAGCGCCCGGGCCGCGGCGTCCATGTTGGGCGTGATCTTGGTGAGGCCGGCCTCCAGGGAACCGAAGGACAGGGCCAGGAAGCGGACCGTGCAGGCGAAGATCAGCGCGTAGAGCGTGCCGGTGAAGATCAGCCCCGTCGGCGCGTTGAAATGGCTCCTCATGAACCCGTCGATGGCGTTGTCCAGAGCGGCCGCGGGTATCAGGACCCCTACGGCCAGCACCACCCCGGGGATGGTGTAGCCGATGCTCGCCACGCGGGTGGCGGCCTTGACCAGGGGGGTGCCCGACAGGCGCGCTCCGTACGCCAGGAAGAGACCGCCGCACAGGCAGGCCAGCGCCGCCATGCTGGCCACGGCGATGCTGTTCACGGCCAAGCCCAGGGTGCTGACGCCCACCACGGTCTCGGTGCTTCCCACCGCCGAGGCGGCCATGAGCGCGGCGGGGACGGCGAACCCCAGCGCCACCGGGGTGGCGCAGGCCAGCAACGCCAGCGTGCCGCGAATGCCGGAGAGCCGCGCCAGGGTCTGGCGTCTCCGCCCGCCGTGGTTGAACTGGTAGCGCCGCCGCCCCCGGGCGATTCTTTCCAGCGCGGCCATGACCAGCACCAGCGCCAGCACCAGGGACGCGAGCTGCGCCGCGGCCGGCGCGTTGTTCATGCCGAACCAGACCCGGTAGACGCCGATGGTCAGGGTCTGGACCGCGAAGTAGTCCACGGTGCCGAAGTCGTTCAGCGTCTCCATCAACGCCAGCAGCACGCCCACCGCGATGGCCGGCCGGGCCAGCGGCAGGCCCACTCTGGCGAAGCATCCCCAGGCGCCGAGTCCGAGCCCGCGCGCGGCGTCCCACAGGCTCTGGGACTGCTCGACGAAGGCCGATCGGGCCAGCAGGTAGACGTACGGGTAGAGAACCAGCGACATGAAGGTCACGGCGCCGCCCAGGGAGCGGATCTCGGGGAACCAGTAGTCGCGCGGGCTCTGCCACCCGAACAGTTGCCGCAACGCCGTCTGCACCGGACCGGCGAACTCCAGCACGTCGGTGTAGGTGTAGGCCGCGATGTAGGCGGGCATGGCCAGGGGCAGCAACAGCGCCCACTGAAGGACGCGCCTTCCCGGGAACTCGAACATGGTGATCAGCCACGCGGTGCTGACGCCGATCACCAGGACCCCCGCGCCGACGCCGGCAGTGAGGTAGAGGGTTTCGCGGATGTAGGCGCCCAGGACCGTGGAGGCGAGGTGGGACCAGGCGTCGCCGCTGCTTTCCAGGGCGACCCCCAGCACCGCGAGGATCGGGCTGGTGAACAGCGCCGCCAGCGCGACGGTCCCGAGGGTCCAGCCGTCAACCCGGAGTAGCCGCGACGGAGCGAAAAGGGTGGAGATCCGCGGTGCCGCGGGTGCCGCGGTGGCGGGGCCGGTCGGCATGATGCACGACCCTAGCACAGGAAGTCCTGTGGCTCAAATCATAAAGATTCGATGACGGGAACTTTTCAGGAACCGCTTGCCGAACGCGCCTGTTTTGCCCTGCCTGCGGCGCGCGCAAGGGTCCTGGGCGGCCGCTCCACGGGCGCGCCGGCTTCTCCCGGGGCACGCTTCACCGCCTCGTCGGGATGCCGGTCCAGGTAGGTGCCGCGGGTGAGTATCCGGGTCATGACCTTCTCCAGCCGGGCGGAAGGTGAGTCGCCGTGCGCCTGCACGAGGTCGTCGAACCCCCACCGTTGCAGCATGGCGGCGCAGGTGTCGGGTTCGCGCACGTCGACGATCTCCACGGCGCCGTTGCCGCCGGTTTCCACGGTGACCTCCGCGGGCCGGCCGAAGAGGTTGTGGTCGCTGCTGAGGGCCTCCTGGTAGGCGCCCAGGAAGAGGATCGCCAGGGTGTAGCTGTCCTCCCAGGGCAAGGCGTGCAGCTCGAAGGTGGAGCGGGGCTCGTGGGGGTGCGAGAACTTGTTGATCACGCCGTCCGAGTCACAGGTCAGGTCCGCCAGGACCGCCTTGACCGCGGGCTTCTCCTTCAGCCGGCTGGTGGGCATGATGGGGAAGAGCATGTCGAGGATCCAACTGTCGGGCAGCGACCTGAAGATCGAGAAGTTGAAGGCGTGCAGCCGGGCGGCGATGCGCTCCAGCGCCTCCTTGTCCTCGCCGTCGAACCGTCCGTGGCGCGAGTAGCGGCTGGCCAGCTCGACGATCCGGGAGAACGCGGACTCCGCCTGCGCCCTCTGCTTCAGGGAAAGGAAGCCCAGGGAGAAGGCCGAGAGCATTTCGTCCTTCTTCTGGTAGGCATCGTGCAGGTATTCGCGCCAGTTCTTGCCGTTGATCTCCACCACCATGTCGTCCAGCTCGTTGACCGCGTCCACGTTGGAGGCCCGCGCCCGGGGGCGGCCGGACTTCGGCGTCGTCCGGGGCTGCTCCAGGGGGTCCACGAGCAGGGCCGCATGGTGGGTCACCAGGAAGCGGCCGGCTTCGGTGATGATGGCCGGCTCCGCGATGCGCGCCCGGTCCAGCACCTCCTTGGTGGTGTAGATGATGTCGTTGGCGTATTCCTGGACGTTGTAGTTGACGCTGGAGTCCGCCGAGCTGTTGCTGCCGTCGTAGTCCACCCCGAGCCCGCCGCCCACGTCCAGGGTGTCCAGCGGCACCCCCAGCTCCTTCAGCTCGACGTAGAAGCGGAGCGCTTCCTGAAGCGCCTGCTTGAAGTTGCGGATGTTGGTGATCTGGGAGCCGAGGTGGAAGTGCAGCAGCCGGAGCCGGTCCAGCAGCTTGCAGTCCTTCAGCAGCCGGGTGGCGTCCAGCAGGTCGGAGGCGGTGAGGCCGAACTTGGACAGGTCCCCGGACGATTCCTCCCAGCGGCCCATGCCGGCGGCGTTGAGCTTCACCCGTGCGCCGAGGCTGGGGCACGGCAGTCCCTTGGCCCGGAGTTCGGCGATCAGCTCGTACTCCCGCGGGCGCTCGAACACCACCACGACGTTGTGGCCGGCCTCGCTGGCGGCAGCCGCCAGCTCGATGTAGTCCGTGTCCTTGTAGCCGTTGCAGATGATCGGGCCGCCGCTGTCCCCGAGCATGGACAGGGCGATGCACAGCTCGGCCTTGGTGCCGACCTCGAGGCCGACGCCGTGCCGGCGGCCGGTCTCGCAGATCCGCGCCACCGTCGCCTTGCGGCTGTTGACCTTGAGGGGATAGACGGAGGTGTAGGCGCCGCGGTAGTCGAACGTCCGGGTGGCCGTCCGGAACGCGCGGTGGAGGGTATCGAGCTGCCGGTCGATGAGTTGCGGGAACCGGACGAGAACGGGCGGGCGCACGCCCCGTTGCTGCAGCAGGGTCACCAGCCCGTGCAGGTCGACGCCGTGCCGCGCGGCCGGGTTCGTGACGATCTCGAGGTGTCCGGCGTCGTTGACGTTGACGAACCCTTCACCCCAGGAGCGCCACGCAAACGGCTCCTCGGCTCCCAGTGCCAGCTTTTTCATCTTCCCGGCCTTCCCTCCTTGTCCCTTTTGGGCGTAGCCCTCTCACCTTAGCACAGTTCGCGGCTACTTGTTGGACTCGGGAGGGCCGTGGAGCCTATTGCGCCAGACGCAGCGGCGGCTGGGCTTCCGGCCGCGCCGCGTGAAGCTGGTTGAGGTAGGTGTAGATGGCTTCCTGGGCGCGCGTCCTCCGGCCGCCGCCGGCCCGGTACTGGTTCCGCAGGTCCTTGTCCAGCACTCTCGCCTTGACGTTGTCCTGCCACACGACGTCCAGCACGTCCCGGAGCTGTTTCTTCAGGGCCGGGTCGTAGATGGGGCAGGCCACCTCCACGCGGTGGTCCACGTTGCGTTCCATCCAGTCGCCGGAGGCGATGAACAGCTTCTCGTCGCCGCCGTTGGCGAAGGCCATGACCCGCGAGTGCTCCAGGAAGCGGTCGAGGATGGCGGTGGCCTCGATGTGCTCGCTGAAGTGCCTGACGCCCGGTACCAGCGAGAACATCCCGCGCACCATGAGCCGCACCTCGACGCCGGCCTCGCTGGCCTCGTAGAGCTTGCGGATCAGCCCCTGGTCTTCCAGGTTGTTGACCTTGAGGATGACGTGGGCCGGACGCCCCTTGCCGGCGTTCTTGATCTCGGCGTCGATGAGCTTCGTGAGCTTGCGGCGGGTGTCGTAGGGCGAGACTATCAGGTGCTTGAAGCTGGTGCGGCGGTAGTTGTTCTCCAGAAACCCGAACACCCGGCTCACTTCGCCGGTGATGCGCTCGTCCGCGGTGAAGAGGCTGTCGTCGGTGTAGATCCGCGCGGTGGTCTCGTTGAAGTTGCCGGTGCCGATGTTGGCGTACAGCACGGTCTTCCGGTGCGACACCCGGGAGATGAGGATCAGCTTGGCGTGCACCTTGAGGCCGGGCACGCCGTTGATGACCCGCACCCCTTCTTCCTGGAGCCGTTCCGACCAGTAGACGTTGTCGGCCTCGTCGAACCGGGCCTGCAGCTCCATCACCACGGTGACCTTCTTGCCGTTGCGGCTGGCGTTGATCAGCGCGTTGACGATCTTCGAGTTGCGGGCCACGCGGTACAGCGTCATCTTGATGGAGCGCACCTTGGGGTCGATGGCGGCTTGGCGCAGGAACTCGATGAGGTAGTCGAAGGTCTGGTACGGGTAGTGGACCAGGACGTCCCGGTGGCGGATCGCCTTGAAGAAGGTGGCCGCGCCGTCGATGTCCCGGTGGGCCAGCGGCGGCAGCGGCGCGGCCGACAGCTTCTTCGGGCCGATGCGCGGGAATCCCATGAAGTCCTTGAAGTTGTGGTAGCGCCCGCCGGGGATGAACGGTCTGGACTCGGTGTCGAGGCCCATCTTGCGCTGCAGCATCTTGAGCATCCGCCGCGGGATCCGGTTGTCGTAGATGAAGCGCACCGGCGCCCCGGACTTTCGCTGCTTGAGGCCCTTGGAGATCTTCTCGATGTAGCTTCCGTAGAGGCCGTCGTCGAGGTCGAGCTGCGCGTCCCGCGTGAGCTTGATGGTGTACGCCTCGAACTGGTCGAAGGGGAAGATGGAGAAGATGTCCTTCAGGCAGTAGCGGATGACGTCGTCCAGCAGGATCACGTACTGCCGGTCCCCCGCCTTGGGCAGGATCACGAAACGCGACAGCGCGTCGGTGGGGATCTCGATCAACGCGTATTCCGAACGGCGGGACTTGCTGCTGTAGAGGGAGATGGCCAGGTAGATCGCCTGGTCCTTCAACTGGGGGAACTCCGTCAGGTGATTGATCATCAGGGGAATCAGGGTCGGCCGCAGCCGCTGCTGGTAGAACTCCCTGATGAAGGCTTCCTGTTCCGGGTTGAGCTCGTTCTCCCTGATGATGGAGATGCCGTGCTGCTCCAGTTCCCGGAGGATGTTCCGGTAGGTGCTCTCGAACAGCGCCTGCTGCTTCAGGACGACCTCGTGGATCTCCTTCAGGACCGCGGAAGGGTCCTCGCCGATGAGCCGCCGCGCACCGGCGCCGAACTGCTCCAGCCGCCGGAGGTCCGCCACCCGGACGCGAAAGAACTCGTCGAGGTTGGACGAGAAGATGCCGAGGAAGCTGAGCCGTTCCAGCAGCGGCACGGACGCATCCGATGCCTCCTGGAGGACGCGGCCGTTGAACGCCAGCCAACTCAGCTCCTTGTTCCGCAGCGGCGGCCTGGATTTCTGTTTCCCGCTTGGCATGAAGGCGACAGACCCTACTACAAACGAGTTGGCGCTTCAACACGAAACGGGTGCTGCGCCGGGGGGCGACCGCGGGTCGCCCCCCGGGATTCGACTGCTTGGACGGGCCGCTAGACCGCGGCTTCGGAGTGGTACCGGAGGTCGTAGTAGGCGGCGAGGTCCGTGCCTTTGCCCGGCGCCATGCCGAACGACACCCGGAGGTCCAGCGGCACCTGCAGGCCGGCGAGGTCGAGCGCGGTGGCGGCCGGCAGCGCGGCCAGCTCCTTGGCGGCCCCTTCGCCGTCGATCCCCAGGGCTCCCCGCAGCATTTGCAGGGCGGCCTCCCGGTTGCCGGGATCGTTGCCCCAGGCGACCGCCTCCACGAGGCATCGCAGGAAGGCGACCAGTTCCGCGCGATGGGGTTCCGCCCAGCGCGCGGCAACCGCGAAGACCCCTCCCGGGTAGTTGGGCAGCACCTCGCGGTAGTCCGCGATGCGCCTCATCCCCGCCTCTTCGGCCTTCCCGTCCCAGGGCGGGTTCAGGATGCCGGCGAAGGTCTTGCCGCTGTTCATGGACTCGAAGCGCGGTCCGGTGGCGCCGACGCCGTCGAGCCGGTAGTCGCCCCGGTCCAGGTCGAGCCCGTGGGCCAGCAGGATCTTCCTGAGCACCAGGGCATAGGCCGTGTCCACGGCGTCCACCGCCAGCAGCTTCCCGCGCAGGTCGTCCCAGTCGCGGATCTCGGGGCGCACGTACACCGGCAGGGCCATGCGCTGCGAGGCCCGCGCGACGGCATGGATGTCGGCGCCCTCGCGTCCCGACCATGCGAGGACGTTGTCGAAGGCGGTGGAGGCGACGACGTAGGTTCCGTCGCCCAGGCCGCGCATCTGCTGGGTGGAGCTGCGCGTGAGGGTGGTCTCGACTTCCAGGCCGCGGGCGGCGAAGAGCCCGCGCTCGCGCGCGATGACGACGGCCGGGTTTTCTCCGAAGGTGATGAAACGAATGAGCATGGGACCCTGCCCGGCGCTACCGGATGGCTTCTTCGCCCCGTTCGTTGGTGCGGATGCGGATCACCTCGTCCACGGTGGTGACGAATATCTTGCCGTCGCCGATCTTGCCGGTCTGGGCCGACTCCATGATGGCGTCCAGGGCCCCGGAGAGCAGCTCCTCGGGCAGCAGCACCTCGATCTTGACCTTGGGCAGGAAGTCGACGGTGTACTCGGCGCCCCGATACAGCTCGGTGTGCCCCTTCTGCCGTCCGAACCCCTTGACCTCGCTCACGGTCATGCCCGAGACCCCCACCGCGGTCAGCGCCTGCTTGACCTCGTCCAGCCGGAACGGCTTGATGATCGCTTCAATCTTTTTCATGACAACTTTCTCCTTGCGCCCCCGGAAGGGAAGATGCTTCTACCAGCTATAGCCTCTTTCCTCGTGTTGACTCAAATCCAGGCCCATCTGCTCCTCGTCGTCGGATACCCGAAGGCCCATGGTGGCGTTGAGGATGCCGAGAATGACCAGGGTGCCCACGAAGGCGAAGACCATGGTGGCGGCCACGCCCACGAACTGGATCCAGAGTTGCCCGGGGTTGCCGAAGAAGAGGCCGTCGGCGCCGCCGGGGTTCACCAGGGTGGAGGCGAACAGGCCGGTGGCCAGCGCCCCCCAGATGCCGCCCACGCCGTGCACGCCCACCACGTCCAGCGAGTCGTCGTAGCCCAGGCGCGCCTTGAGGTTGCAGGCCAGGTAGCACAGGATGCCGCCGCCTGCGCCGATGACGATGGCGGAGACCGGGCTCACGAAACCCGCGGCCGGGGTGATGGAGACCAGGCCGGCCACCGCGCCGGTGGCCGCTCCCAGCAGGGTCGGCTTGCCGCCGGCGGCCCATTCCGTGAACATCCACGCCAGCGCCGCGGCCGCGGCCGCGGTGTTGGTGGTGACGAACGCCACGGATGCCAAGCCGTCCGCGGCCAGGGCGCTGCCGGCGTTGAAGCCGAACCAGCCCACCCACAGCAGCGAGGCGCCGATGACGCTGAACGGCAGGTTGTGGGGCATCAGGGCGTCCCGTCCGTAGCCCCTGCGCGCGCCGTAGACCATGGCCGCGGCGAGGGCGGAGATGCCGGAGCTGATGTGGACCACGGTGCCGCCGGCGAAGTCCAGGGCTCCCATGGCGCCCATCCAGCCGCCGCCCCATACCCAGTGGCACAACGGCGCATAGATGAAGGTGCTCCACAGGAGCACGAACACGATGAAGGTGCTGAACTTCGCCCGCTCCGCGAACGCGCCCGTGATCAGCGCCGGCGTGATGATGGCGAACATCATCTGGAACACCATGAACGCCAGGTGCGGGACCCCGGCGACGAGGTCCGGGTTGGGCTCGGCGCCGACCCCGTTGAGGGCGAACCAGTCGAGGTTGCCGATGATGCCGCCCACGTCCGGGCCGAACGCCAGGCTGTAGCCCCACAGCACCCACATGATGCTGATCAGGCCCACGGCGGTGAAGCTCTGCATGATGGTGCCCAGCACGTTCTTGCTTCGCACCAGGCCGCCGTAGAAGAGAAACAGTCCCGGAATGGTCATCATCAGGACCAGAGCCGAACAGATCAGTATCCAGGCGGTATCGCCGCTGTTGATTTGCGCCACTTTCGTCCCCCGTTGAAGAGTGTTTTCCGCGCCGGCGGTGCAGCAGGCCGGGCGGATGCAAGGAGATGAAGCAAATCACGTGCCAGCGGCGCGACGACGATCCAGGCTCACTGTAGACGGCACGGCGGGGTTGTTTACGGCGTTCGACACGGGCACGGGGCCGCGGCGGCTGCCCAACAAGCAGGCAGTTGCGTAACGAACAGGCAGCCCGGGCCGTCCGGCTAGCCGGCCGCCCGGAGCCGTTGCCTGAGGCCGGCGTGCTGCTCGCGAATCCCCGCCGGCAGCCGGTCTCCGAACTTCTCGAAGAACTCCGACTGGCTCCGCAGGTTGGTGCGCCAGCCGTCACGGTCCACGTGGAGCAGGCGGCCCATGGCGTCGCTCGACACGCCGGCGCCCTTGCGGCTGATGCCGGAGGGCCTGGGCAGGTAGCCGATGGCGGTCTCGTCGGCCTTCCCGCGGTCACGGGAGCGTTCGATGATCCATTGCAGCACGCGCAGGTTCTCGCCGAAGCCGGGCCACAGGAAGCCGCCCTGGTCGTCCCTCTGGAACCAGTTGACGCGGAAGACCTTGGGCGGGTCGGTCAGCCGCTTGCCCATGGACAGCCAGTGGTTCCAGTAGTCGGCCATGTTGTAGCCGCAGAACGGCAGCATGGCCATGGGGTCGCGCCGGACCACGCCCACGGCTCCGGTGGCCGCGGCGGTGGTCTCGGAGGCCAAGGTGGCGCCGAGGAAGGTGCCGTGGGCCCAGTCGAAGGACTGGTAGACCAGCGGCACGAGCTTCTGCCGCCGCGCGCCGAACAGGATGGCGCTGATGGGCACGCCGTCGGGGTTGTCCCGCTCCGGAGAGATGGACGGACATTCGGAGGCGGGCACGGTGAAGCGGCTGTTGGGATGGGCCGCCGGGCCCTCCTTGCTCCACGGCCGGCCGCGCCAGTCGGTGACGCTCCTGGGCGCGGGGTCGTCGTGCCCCTCCCACCACACGCCGCCGTCGGGCTTGAGTCCCACGTTGGTGAAGATGGTGTTTCTCTGGATCGTGCGCATGGCGTTGGGGTTGGTCCTGGAGTTGGTGCCCGGCACCACGCCGAAGAACCCGGCCTCGGGGTTCACCGCCCACAGCCGGCCGTCGTCGCCCACCCGCAGCCAGGCGATGTCGTCCCCCACCGTAAAGACCTTCCAGCCCTTCATGGACTTGGGCGGCACCAGCATGGCCAGGTTGGTCTTGCCGCAGGCGCTGGGCAGCGCGCCGCACACGTAGGTGGTCTCGCCCTCCGGGCTCTCGATCCCCACGATCATCATGTGCTCGGCGAGCCAGCCTTCCCGCGCCCCCAGGGCGCTGGCCAGCCGCAGCGCCATGCACTTCTTCGCCAGCAGCGCGTTGCCGCCGTAGCCCGAGCCCACGCTCCAGATGGTGTTGGCCTCGGGAAAGTGGCAGATGAAGCGGCGGTCGATGTGCAGGTCGGCCTTGGAGTGGAGCCCGCGGGTGAAGTCGTCCGAGCCCCCCAGGTGTTCGAGGGCGACGTCCCCCATGCGGGTCATGGCGCGCATGCTCAGGGCGACGTAGACGCTGTCGGTAAGCTCGATGCCCACCTTGCTGAACGGAGAGCCGGCGGGTCCCATGAGGAAGGGGATGACGTACATGGTCCGGCCGGCCATGGAGCCGTTGAAGATCCCGCCGAGCCGGTCGTAGGCCTCGTCCGGCGCCATCCAGTTGTTGGAGGGGCCGGCGTCGTCCTGCTCGCGGGAGCACACGAAGGTCAGGTGCTCGGTGCGCGCCACGTCGTTGGCGGCGCTGCGGTGGAGGTAGCAGCCGGGAAGGCTCTCCTGGTCCAGGGGAATCAGGTCGCCGACGCGGATGGCCACCTGGGTCAGCCGTTCCCGCTCCTCTTCTGAGCCGTCGCACCACACCACGTCGTCGGGGCGGCACATGGCTGCCGCTTCGTTCACGAACTTCCGAACAGACTCATTCACGACCATGTGCTCCCCTTTCCGTACCGGGTGGCGGAAGGTTGATCGGAAACAGCTATTTCGCCCGTTTCTTCCTGGACGGGGCGCGGCCCGGCTCTTTCCGGGCAGCGGCCTTGGAGGGGGCCGTCTTGCGGGGCTTGTCCTGCGCGTCGCTCCTGGTGGGCGGCCTGCCGGTGGGATCGTTGGTGATGAAATGCCCGCAGTTGATGCAGTAGACGGTGTAGGCCGGCTCGCGCCGGTGGTGGACGGTGTGGAAATGGCCCTGGGAGCTGTTGATGCTGATGTCGACCTGATAGAGCTTGATGACGACGTTGTGGTTGCAGTTCGGGCAAACTACCGTTTCGGGTACTTCCGTTGTGGCCATCCGAACTCCCGGAAAGTGGACGAATTCTATGAAAATTCGTTAATGATCCGGGATTACCTTATAACGGGGTATGCGGCTCATGTCCAGCAGGCTCATGTCCAGTAGTCTTCCCGGCCGCCCTGGACCCACCAGTTCTCCCGCGGCCGTATGTCCAGCTCGAACCCTTTCCGGTGCTCCCGGGCCAAGTCGTAGAGCTTCCTGGCCAGGGCGATGTCGACGATGCCCTGACCCCCCTGGTTCTTGTAGAGGATGATCTGGTCGTCGCTGGTGCGGCCCGGGGCCTTTCCGGTCAAAATGTCCGATATGTCGATGACCTTGTCCCAGGAGATGATCCCGTCCTGGACCGGCCAGTAGATGTCCCCCTGCTGGGAGTCCACCGCCTGCTCCCGGGACAGGGCGACGATGAAATCGCACCGCCGGAGCGTGCCGTCGTCGATCTCGCGGCGCGGCTTGTCGAGGTTGCCGCTCTTCACCAGCTCGATGTTGCTGCCGATGACCGAGATGACGTACTGGCCGGGCTCCAGCCACGAGCCGTCGATGACCGGGACATTGGTGTTGGTCATGCACAGCACGATGTCCACGTCCTGGGCCGCCCGGGGGGCTTCCTCCACCGGCTCCACCGGCACCCCGGTGATCTCCGTCATCTTCCTGGCGAAGGCCTCCCGGTGCGCCGGCGTGGGGCTGAACACCTTGGCGCTGTCGATCTGCCGCAGTTCGGTCAGTCCCACGAAGGTGGAGTAGGCCTGGTTGCCGGAGCCGTAGATGCCGACCCTCCGGGCGCCGTCCTTGGCCAGCCGGTCGAGGCCCGCGAGGCTCGTGGCCGGCGTCCGCAGGTCGGCCACCCCGGCCGCGTGCTTGGGGCGATGCGCCATAACCCCCAGCAGCGTGCCGGTGTCGGCGTCGTAGATCACCGCCAGCTCGGTCTGGTCCGGGTTGTAGGGCGGACGCCGCTGCTGGTCGCCCACGATGGCCTTGCGGTGCAGCGCCACCTGGGCGCCCACCGCTCCATAGGTAGCGGCCCCGCCGGCGTAGATGTTGAGCACGGTGTCGAAGGGCGCTTCCCCCACATTCCTGTGCAAATTCAGGCGCTTGCGGGGCGCGTTCACCCCCTCCGGGGTGGCGATCTTCCTGAGCGCCGCTTCGGTTATGGAGACGGCTTCCGGGAACGGAACCAGCTCGTCCACGTCTTGTGAATGGAAAAACAGGGCCATGTTACCTCCGGTGTAGTCGCTAAAATACCATCTCGACCCGGGACACGCAGCGGAAGCCGTAGTAGGCGTGCCCCCGCGCCTGCCTGCCGGGGTCCACGGTGTGCCGGGAGGTGGCGGTGAGCCCCTCGTGGTCGCTGGAGGCGTTGCCGCCCCGGGTCACCCTCGGGTACCGCGCCGACAGGTCCTCCCGCCCGTCCTTCGGGTTGTAGGGATACTGCATGGCAACGGAGCGGGTCCACTCCCACACCTGGCCGGCCATGTCCAGCACCCCGTAGGGACTGCGCCCTTTGGGATAGCGCCCTACCGGCACGGACTCGCCGCGCCAGCCGCCGAAGAAGGCCAGTTCCGGCGTCGGCGGGCCATTGCCCCACGGGTACAGCCTGCCGTCGGCGCCGCGAGCGGCTTTCTCCCATTCCGCCTCGCTGGGAAGCTGCTTCTCCAGCCACTTGCAGTAGGCGACGGCGCCGTGCCAGGCCATTTCCGAGGCCGGGTGGTCCTCCCAGCCGGGCTCCACCCGCCAGGCATCGTCTACCAGATGGATTCGATTGTCGTCGTCCGCCACGTCCAGATACTGCTCGCCCTTGGGGCCCACCGGTCCCTTGGCCTGGATGAACCTGGCGTACTCCTTCATGGTGACCAGGTTCCGGTCGATGAAGAACGCCGGCAGGAAGAGCTTGTGGGCAGGCCCCTCCTCACCCGGACCGCCATCGCGGCCCATGGTGAACTCCCCGGCAGGGATGAGCACCATGCCCGCGTGCCTGCCTTCGGCGGCGCTGCCGGCCGTTGCAGACAGGACCAGGGTCCCGGCCAGCACAAGCGGTCCCGCGATGGAGAAGAGGCTGGGTGCCATAACCGCGACCTCCAGCGTTGCCGTGGGCGGACTCGGCAACGCTTCTTGACGGATTGCCAGACACTGTCCGAGTCGGGGAGACACTACTACGAACGGGGGAACTGGTCCAGTCGTTGAGCCGCGTAACCGAAATGAGGGTGGGTTTCATTCGTGTTAGATGTTGCGTTTGTGTCGTTTACAGCTTATGATGGCTATCGGAAGGGAGGCAGACCGATGGATGACGGGATGGACGAAAACAAGGAGACGAGCCTCGTCAGCGAAAGGGATCTCGTTCTAGCAGCCCGAACAGCTTCAAAACTCGCGGCGTTGAGCGATAGGACGGAGCCGGTGCCTGTCCGACTCGGCATCACTGGCGAAGAAGCCGTGGAAATTCCCGCCCAAGCGGTTCGTCTTCTCCGGGAGATGCTCAACCAGATGGCCCGCGGCTATGCCGTGGCGCTGACACCGTTGCACGTCGAACTGACTACCCGGCAGGCGGCCGATCTCCTGCAGGTTTCGAGAACCTTTCTGGTGCGGTTGATCGACGAAGGGCGGATACCTTGCCGCAAGGTCGGAACGCATCGGCGTGTGCGTACTGACGACATCCTGGCCTACCGTCGAGCTACAGAGTCCCGCCGCCGGGATGCTCTCGACACCTTGACGGCCCAGGATCAGGAACTCGGAATGCAATAGCCGAGGAACGGAATGAAGGCGTTGCTCGACGCCAATGTTCTGTATCCCGCCGGGTTCCGTGACTTTCTATTGCGGCTGGCCGATCAGTATCTGTACCGTCCGCTCTGGAGTGCTAAAGGAGTCGAAAGCATAGCCGCCGGGCCAACCGCGTCATTCAGGTTCGCTGCTGCCGCGGCCCTTCGCCAGTTGCGCTTCCAGCGCCGCGGCGCGGGCCTGGGCTTCCGCGGCCGCGCGTTCTGCGGCCTGTCTTGCCTGTTCTGCGGCCTGTCGCGCCTGTTTCTCGCGCCGGCGTTCGTCTTCCGCCTCCGCGAGGGTCAGCAGGTACTGCCCCGTGGCCGGATCGTAGAACCGCAATCCGCGGCTCTCCAGCCGCAACTCCAGCTCCAGGACGCGACTCCACATCGTCAAACCGCCGGCCGCCGCCTTCCGCGCCGCCAAACGCTCATACTGCCCCGACACCAGTTCCAATCCCTGCAACTGCGGCGCCAGATAATCCCCGGTCGGGTCGTATTGCCAGTACTCCGTGACCCCCAACTCGCGGTACAGCTCCCGCTTCCTTCCCTGGTCTTCGCGCCGCGTGCTCCGCGACGTCACCTCCAGGACCCAGTCCGGTCCCTTGGGTTCCCGCCATAACAGGTACGACGAGCGGTCGTAGGGCGTCGCCCCCATCACCACGAATACGTCCGGCGCCACCCGCGCCTTCACGTTGCCCTCTTCGTAGTAGATCAGCATGTTGCCCGCGACGTACACGTCGGATCGATCGCGGTAGTGGTACCGTAGCGCGTTGCGCGCGTAGGTCAGCGGGTCGAACTGGAAGTCGCTTTCGGCCAGCGGCTTGCCGTCCGAATCGGGATAGTCGATTTCTGCGGAAAAGAGAACTTGTTTCGCCATGGGTCAGCCTCCGTAAAGACCTGTCTCTGAGACCTGCCTCAGAAATTTCTGTAACGGTCCATATTAAAATAGCTCCGCCCGGCAGGAATTTCAAGCCAGCGCAGTCCTCATCGTCACGGGCCGGGGCGCGGGTGGCCCGCGTCATGCGATCATGTTACGACAACTCTTGACTCTTGAACCTCCGGGAGAATCGTCGTCATGGATGCCGTGCAGATGGAAGTGGTCTACCGGGCCACCGCGCAGATCGCCAAGGAGCTGGCTCTCAACATGCTCCGGACCGGCTATTCGAGCGTGATCAAGGAGAGCCAGGACTTCACCTTCACGATCTTCGACGGCGCCGGGCGCATGGTGACCCAGGGACTGCCGCAGCCGCTCCACATCGGCGGCATCTCGGCTCAGGTGGGCGAGGTCATCCGGGTGTTCGGCGAGGACATGGTGGAGGGGGACGTCTTCATCCTGAACCACCCCTACTTCGCCTGCCAGAACCACGCCACCGACGTCACCGTGGTCTCGCCGGTGTTCGACAAGGGCCGGCGCGTGGCCTTCATCGGCAACACCGCGCACAAGCCGGACCTGGGCGGCAAGGTGCCGGGCACCAACTCGCCGGACGCCACCGACGTGATCCAGGAAGGGCTCCTGCTGCCGGCGCTCCGGCTCTACCGCGCGGGCGAGGTCAACGAGGACCTCAAGACCATCGTCATGGCCAACACGCGCACGCCGGAGATCACCTGGGGGGACATCCAGGCCCAGGCCCAGACCAACTTCTACGGACTGCGCAAGCTGGCGGAGCTGATGGACCAGCACGGCTCGGCCGAGGTGACCGCGTGCTGGGCGCAGTGGATGGACATCTGCGAGGCGGAGGTGCGCAAGGCCATCGAGAGGATCTCCGACGGGGACTACGGTCCCTGCGTGGACTATCTCGACGACGACGGCCTGGACCGGGAGCGCTCCTATCGCATCGCCGCGTCCCTGCGGGTGGCGGGCGACGAGCTGCACTTCACCCTGGAGTCGTCGGAGCAGGCCCGCGGCCCGGTGAACCTCCGGCCCTGCGTCATCCGGAACTTCATCGACTGCCTCGCGGTGGCCGTGCTGTGCCCGGACCTGCCGGTGAACCAGGGCATCTCCCGGCCCATCCACGTGGCCTTTCCGCCCGAGGGGTCGATCCTGAACCCGCGTTACCCGGCGCCGGTGAACATGTACGTGCGTCCCGCCCAGATGGTCACCTCGGTGGTGCAGATGGTGCTGGCCGAGGCCCTGCCCGAGGTGGTGCCGGCGCCGGACAGCGGCGCGGGCGGCTCGGTCTCCATCTCGGGCCAGGACGTGGACCGGGGGCGGTGGTTCTCGCTCTACGACCTCAATTGCGGCGGCGGCGGAGCGCGCGCCGAGAGCGACGGCCCGGCGGTGCTGAACTCGCTGGTCATCAACGTGATGAACACCCCGGTGGAGCCGCTGGAGACCGAGTTCCCCATCCGGATCGAGCGCTACGAGCTGTTCGAGGAATCGGGCGGCGCCGGCCGCTACCGCGGCGGCCTGGGCATGGTGCGGGACTGGAAGATGACCGGCGACGAGGCGTTCGTGAACCTCCGCAGCGACCGCTTCAAGTATTCCGCCCCCGGGCTCCACGGCGCCGGCGACGCGCTGCCGTCTTCGGCCTTCCTGAACCCGGGCACCGAGCGGGAGCGGGAGCTTCCGTCCAAGGTGAGCCGGCTCAGGCTGGAGAAGGGCGACGTCTTCCGCATCCGCTACGCCGGCGGCGGCGGCCGCGGCGACCCCTTCGAGCGGGAGCCGTCCAGGGTGCTGGACGACGTCCGGGACGGCTACATCAGCGCCGGGACCGCCCGGGACGTCTACGGCGTGGCGGTGAGCGGCCGGCCGCCCGGGATCGACGAGGCCGAGACCCGCCGCCTCCGGAGCGCGCCCCGGAACGGGGACGCCTGATCGGCGCCCGCGCGGATCGGCACGAGAATGGCGCTACACCCCGGAACCCGTCATTCCGGCGAAAGCCGGAATCCAGGGGCGGGGCCGGGCAAACACGGCCGTGACGCTCCTCCGCCCCTCCCGGATTCCGGAGCGCCGAGGGCTTGGCTCCGGGACTTCCTCCTGACCTGCGGCGCCCGCTTCGGGCTTTTCTTCGCCATGTTCCTGATCGAGCCGGTGTTCCCGGTCTACCTCAAGAACATGGGCGCGAGCCCGTTCATGATCGGCGTGGTGATGGCCGCGTTCCCGCTCGGCGCCACCTGGGTGCGGCCGCTGGTGGGCGCCTACATCGACCGCCTGGGCAGCAAGGTCTTTCTCGTGGGCGGGCTGACCATCTTCATCACCGCGGCCACCGGCTACATCTGGACCGGCTCGGTGCTGGTGGCGCTGCTCCTGCGCACGTACCACGGCTTCGGGTGGTCGGGATGCACCACGGCCATCGGCACGCTGGTGGCGGACATCGCGCCCGACCACCTGCGCGGCACCCTCATCAGCTACTCCGGGGCGGTGAGCACCGTGGCCTACTCCATCGCGCCGGCCGTCGCCTTCTGGATCGTCGGCCGCCTGGGATTCCCGACGGTGTTCGCCAGCGGCGCCGCGGCCGCGGGGTTCGGCCTGCTGTCGGCGGTCCTGATCCCCTCGCCGGCGAAGGACAAGCCCGCGCGCCGGCGCCGGCGCTGGTTCGAGACCTTCATCCTGCCCCAATCCCTCGTGCCGGCGGTGAGCATGGGTCTTCTGGGCATCTCTCGCGGCAGCATCATCGCCTTCCTGTCCCTCTACGCCCTGGAAATGGGGGGCGATCCGGGCATCTGGTTCAGCGTCTTCGCGGTGGCGGTGGTGGTGGGCAGGCCCATCTTCGGCCCGCTCTCCGACCGCAAGGGCCGCCCGTTCGTGGTCATCCCGACCTACCTGCTGGCCCTGGTGGGCATGCTGGTGCTGGTGATGGCGCGCTCGCCCATGATGCTGCTGGTCTCCGCGGCCATCCTGGGGTTCGGCTACGGCTCCGTCCACGCCGCGCTCATGACCATGGCCGTGGACCTGGCGCCGCGGGACCAGTGGGGCCTCAGCATGGCCCAGTACCACCTGTTCTACGACCTCGCCATCGGCGGCGGCGGGGTGCTGGCCGGCATCATGCTCAACTTTACCGGCAACAACTATCCCGCTATGTTCCTTGCCACCACGGTGGTGGGGCTCGGCGGGTTCGTGCTGTTCGTGGTGAAGCATCGGGCGGCCGGACGCGCCACGCTCGCGCCGGGGAAGCCACGGTGACAGGCCGCCTGTGTTGCGCTGCCTTCGCCCGTGGTGAAAGTCGGCTCAACACGTGAAGGCGAAGACCATGGAGGAATCCGGCGCGGGATTGCGCATCGGCATCGACGTCGGCGGCACCTTCACGGACGTCACGGTCCTGGAGGAGGAGACGGGGCGCATCCGCGAGGTGCGCAAGGTGCCGTCCAATCCCGCGGCGCCGCTGGATGTGCTGGGCGGGGTGCTGGCGGACCTGCGCGCCAAGTGGGGCGCCGATGCACTATCCTACCTGCTCCACGGCTCCACCCACGCGCTCAACTCGGTGCTGGAGGAGAAGGGCAGCCGCACCGGCCTGCTGACCACGCGGGGGTTCCGCGACGTCTATGAGATCGCCCGCCAGTGGAAGGGCGAAGAAGTCTTCAACATCTTCTATCCCGGCGGCAAGCGCTTCGTGCCGCGGCGGCGGGTGGCGGAGGTCCCGGAGCGCATCGGCAAGTCCGGCGAGGTGCTGGTGCCCCTGGACGTGGACGCCATCGACGAGGCCATGGCCGGGCTCATGGAGCAGGGCATCGAAGCGCTGGCCATCGCTTTCCTGTTCTCCTACGTGAACCCGGAGCACGAGCGGCTGGCCGCGGAGCACATCCGTTCACGCTACCCGGACCTGTTCGTGTCGCTGTCGTCGGAGGTGAACCCGGTGTGGCGCGAGTACGAGCGCACCGCCACCACCGTGCTGAATGCCTACCTCGGCCCGCGCATGGAACAGTACTTCGCTGGCATGGAAGAGACCGTGCTGCGGCACTTCCCCGCGGCCCATCCCTTCCTCATGAAGTCCAACGGCGGCATCGGCGCGCCCAGGGCCATGGCCCGCTTCCCGGTGCAGACGCTCATGTCCGGACCGGTGGCGGGGGTGGTGGCGGCCTACGAGCTGGGGGCGCGCAACGGCGTCTCCAACCTCATCTCGCTGGACATCGGCGGCACCAGCAGCGACATGTCGCTGATACCGGGAAAGCCGCTGTTCCGCACCGAGTGGCGCATCGGGCGCCATCCCGTGCGCGTGGACTCGGTGGAGGTGGAGAGCCTGGGGGCGGGCGGCGGCAGCCTGGCCCAGGTGCGCTACGGCAAGGTGCTCCAGGTGGGGCCGCAGAGCGCCGGGGCGGTCCCCGGACCGGCCTGCTACATGCGCGGCGGCGGCCAGCCCACGTTGACCGACGCGCTGGTGCAGCTCCGCCACCTGAATCCCCGGGCGCTGCTCCAGGGCGAGATGGCCATCGACGCGGAGCTGTCGGCCGAGGCCATCCGCGGGGAAGTGGCCGCGCCTCTGGGCATGTCGGAGGACGACGCGGCGCTGGGAATCCTGCGCGTGCTGGTGGCCAACATCGTCGCCTCCATGCGCACCATCACCATCGAGCGCGGCTTCAATCCCGCGGACTTCGTGCTCGCGCCCTTCGGCGGCATGGGGCCGACGCTGGCCACCGCGGTGGCTTCGTCGCTGGGCATCGGGCGCATCCTGGTGCCCGCGGACCCGGGCAACTTCAGCGCCTTCGGCATGCTGCTGTCCGACCTGCGCTCGGACGCGGTGACCACGAAGGTCTTCGCTCTCGACCCGGACACGCTGGCCGACGCGGTGACGGCCCTGCGCGAGCTGGAGGACGAGGTCCGGCGCGAGCTGGCCTCCCAGGGGCCGTCCCCCGACCGGATCCGTGTTGAATGGCTGCTGGACATGCGTTACCGTGAGCAGGCCTACGAATTGACCGTGCCCATCGCCAAGGATCCCGCGAAGCTCAACGTCGAGGAGATCTGCGAGCGGTTCGGCCAGGCCCACGAGCAGCGCTACGGCCACCGGGCCGACGAGGTGGTGGAGGTGGTGAACCTGCGGGCGTCCGCCTACGCGTCGCTCGGCAAGCCGGAGCTGTCCCGGGGCGGGGACACGGGCGCGCGGGAGCCCGCGGCCGCGGAGCGCCGCCGCGCCGTCATGCTCGACGGCGTGCACGACGCGCCGGTGTTCCGCCGGGACGATCTGGCGCCGGGCGCAACGCTGGACGGCCCGGTCATCGTCGAGGAGAAGACCTCCACCACGGTGGTGGAGCCGGGCTGGGCGCTACGCGTCGACCCGGAGGGCAATCTGGATCTCACGCGCACGGCGTGACGCAAACGCGAATCAATCCGCCCGAAGAAAACGGGCGGGACGGAGGCATCACATGAAGATTCTGATCACGGGCGGCATGGGCGTCAACGGCGCGGTCACCGCGAGGCATCTGATCCGGGACGGTGTGCGGCCGGTGCTGATGGACAACCGGATGGACACTTCGCTGATCTCGGATATCGAGAAGGACGTGGACCTGGTGATCGGGGATATCCTGGACCCTGAGGGCCTGGACAAGATCATCGTCGACAACGGCATCACCCACGTCGCCCATCTGGCCGCGCTGATGCCCATTCCGGCGGAGACGGACCCGGCGCTGGGCATCAAGGTCGGCGTGGACGGAACCCTCAACGTGCTGGAGATCGCGCGGCACCGGGGCCTGGAGCGGGTGGTGTTCACCAGCTCAAAGGCGGTGTACGGCGAGATCTTCGGGAAACATGCCTACCCCGATTACGTGCCCGTGAACGAGGAGCACCCCCAGAACCCGGCGGACCTCTACGGCACCATCAAGGTCTGCTGCGAGACCCTGTGCACCTACTACCAGAAGAAGTACGGCGTCAGCTCGGTGGTGCTGCGCTTCGGCTCCATCTACGGTCCCGGCAAAGAAGTGCGCCACGGCGCGCTGTCGCTCTACGGCCAGATGATCGAGAAGGTGATGTCCGGAGAAGGCTTCTCGGCCGAGGGTGGAGACCAGTCCAACGAGGCCCTCTACGTGGGCGACGTGGCCCGCTCCATCATCCTGGGCCTTCAGGTCAAGGACCCGGCTGAGCGCACCTTTAACATCGGCACCGGCGTGGGTGTCACGCTCCACGACTTCAAGCGCATCCTCGGCGGGCTCTATCCGGACAGCAAGATCGAGATCAGCTCCGGTCTGGAGTTCCGCATGACCGAGAAGAAGAGCTACTGCATCTTCGACATCAGCAAGGCCAAGGAGCACCTGGGCTTCACCCCGGCCTACGACCTCGAAGCCGGCATCAAGGACTACATCGCGACCATCGAGCGGCTAAGGCCGCAGTAGGGGTACCTATCAGGGGTCGGAGTACGCCACAGGGAGCGCGGGTACCCTCCTGCAAAGGGTAAGCACACCAAGATGAGAATCGGCGTCCATCTGTAGATGCATGTAGAGTATATAGCGCAGCCTGATACACAACTTGGGCTCGTTCTGGCAGGAATGCTTGAATCGGACCCAAGACCGTCGCGTGTCGTCTTCGTCTCTGCCTTCGTTGGACTTCAGACGGTCATCCGGATCAAGGAGGACATTCTTGAACTCCACGCCTCCGGCACGGACATAAGGTTCGTTCTGGGAATCGATCTTGGTGGTACGAGTCAAGAAGTACTGAAGGAACTGCTGGACTGGGCTGTCGATGTATACGTGGTCAAGCACCGCGTGCCGGGCCATACGTTCCACCCGAAGCTGTACCTTTTTGAGTGGCACGACCGTGCGACGATTATCACAGGATCGAACAACCTTACCGAAGGAGGGTTCTTTCGGAACTACGAAAGCGCGGCCCTGGTCACGTATCTGATCCCATCTGATGAGGCAGCCTTCAACGAGGCCTGCAAGTCTCTGGACCGGTTTCTCCACCCAAGTGGCCCGACGGCTCGCAGACTCACGGATGGTTTGCTCGGTAAACTGATCGCCAACAAGGAGATTCCAACGGAAGCGGAGGCGCGCATCGGGAGAGACGTTGCCGGGAGGAAGAAAAGGGGTCAACGCGCGCATGGAGCATTCACCTTCGGAACCGAGGATATTGAACCGCCTCCACCGTTGCCGGCGATCCTCCTCGAACGTCTTCTGAAGGACGTCCGTCGACGGAGCAGAGAAGCCCGAAAAGGTGGACGCAAGGCGTCGCAAGAGCCCCAGCGGCCGCCCATTGATGACGCGGCAAGCGACCCTTTGCTGCCGGCCGCATTCTACATGACCCTTCCGAAGTTGCAGGGCAGCAGCATTCCCGGTGAGGCGAGAGTACCGCTTGAAGCGGTGCGGTTGGCGAAAGAGTTCTGGGGCTGGCAAGGCGAGTACACCAGAGACGAAAGTCCTCGGACCGGGAAAACCCGTGTTTATTGGAACTGGAGGCCAATCTGGCGGTTTCTCAGTGCCGGTTCTCCTGACGAGGTGACGGTCCAGGAAGTCCGGATGTATATGTACGAGAACAGCTCGGACTTCCGATTCTATATTCGCCCTCTTGTTGACGCGGGCGCGGATGCAGGGGACGTGGTCCGTATACGGCGGATTTCGGCTCCCGACGCTGAGTACGAGTGCGTGCTTGCTCGTCAGGGTACTGCGGAATACAAGGCCTGGGTGGGTTGTTGCACGCAGCCGGTACAGAACAGCCCACGTCGGTTCGGCTACGCGTAACGCGCTCCTGGCGGCAAGTCACGACCGGCAAAGTCTGAGCACGACATTCTTTGTGATGGCGTTCCTGATGTGGACCAGGTTTTCTGTCGTGACTGAAATGTCGATCCGTTCCACAAGGGAGAAGCCTCTTGCAACCGCAATGTCCTGCACGAGGTCGGTGGTGGGTATTCTTTCGTAATCGGTGTCTAGTCGCATCCGATTATCGCCGATCACGATCATCGCTTCCGCGCCGGGCCGCATGACCCGCCGGCATTGGGTCATGACAGCGTCCATGTCGCAAAAGAAGCGTGCCAGCAGAGCGGGCATGTTCTTCCTCCTGAAGCCTACATCGGCCGAAGCCACGCGCTCCTGGAGATCCTGAAGAAACACCCGAACGCTCTCGGGCCTGGTGACTTCGGGGTCATGGATGCCGTCCTCCAAGGCTTTCTTCCTTTTCCCGACTATTTCCCGGCTACCGATCAGGTCATGTTCGACCGGCCTCCGCGAGGACGAGTCCATGTTGAAGAGCAACAGCAGAGAGAGCCGGTCCGTGTCGATGTAAGGTAGCGCGGTCGCGTACGGGGGACTGGTGAGCAACAAGTCAACGCTGGCCCCGGAAAGGCCGATTTGTTCAAAAGCCCATGCTTCCCTGGAATCCCCCGCTGCTACGCGGCACGAGTGAAAGCGTCTAGGGGAATGGCCGCGGATTGACCAGAACTTCTCGATCCGTTCGTACTGTGTATCCAATGCGTCCAGATACAGGCCGAAGACATCCGCGTCTTCTATAGGGTCTTTTCTGCGACGGATTCGGAGGTCATTCGGATCTTGATGCGACACATTGCGGATGATGCTGCTGAGCACGATTTCGAGGAAATCGCGGACCACACCGTCGCTGACCGCTCTGATTGATCGAAGTAGCCAGTTTATCTTCGAGACGACCTTCTCGGGAAACCAGTCTGCAATTTCATCCAGACATCGCGCGTCGAACTGATCCACGTCTCTCGGAGGCTGGATTGGGGCGCTCTCGAGGCGACTGACCAGCGTGCCCAGAGCGTCCCTCACGACGTCCGGGTTGACCTCCAATATTCCGACTTTTGCGTTTGCTATCTTGGCGGCCAACGGGTTCATGTCACATCCATAGGCCCGGTGACCGTTGAGATAGGCTTCGAGGAGAGTGGTGCCGCTGCCGCAGAACGGATCAAGAACGGTGGTCCCCGGCGGCAGTACGCACAGGTTCATCAAGCCCTTGGCGAGTTGAGGATAGAACTTGCCTTTGTAAGGGTGCAGGCCGTGGGTGACGTACTTGGGGTCCTTCCGGGCCGATGGCTGCACGGCGAGACCGTTTTCGACCATGGCCTGCCACGTGGGCGCGACGTCAAGCGCGCTTTGACCGATGCCGTGAGTGAAGACGAGCCTTCGCGCTTCTGTTGCCGTATAGGGGTCCAGGGTGGCCGAGAAGGGCGGTCGGTTCGTTCCGGACTGTCTTACGCCCAGGAGCGTCGTCAACTCCCGAGCCCGAAGAACACTTTCGTACGGCCAGAGCCTGTACGGCGGCGCCTGAAACCAGACCGAGAGGTCAGTGGCAGGTTTGCGAAGAACCAATATCTTTTCCGTAGTGGCCCGCCTGCCGGCCGCGGCAAAAGAACGTTTCGTTTGGTGCAGGCGACGTTCGATTATGGATACTGATTCGAAGCCGACGGCCTTGGCCTCCTCCTTGAGTGACTCGGCGCCGTGGTAGAGGACCTTTTTGTAGATCGCGTCTCCCACAACGAGGACAGCATAGCGACCGGGTTTCAGGACCCGGTACATACCTGCGAGGCACTCCTGCATTTCTCCGCGGTAGGCGTCGAAACCGGTCGCTTCCTTTTGGTGGCGCAGGTGAGACCCGATCTCGACCTTGGCAAGGGCACGAGGATCGTGACCCAGCCAAAGGAGTCTGAACCTGTGGTAAAGATGATAGTCATTGGCATTGCCGTACGGTGGCGACGTCACGATCAAGTCGACGGAATCGGCCTTGCAAATCCCCTGAAGAAGACTTCTGGCGTCAGCGGTTTGGAAGTCACTGACGCCGTAGCGGATTGCCGACTGGGTGCAACGGACATTCCTGATGATGATGTCAAGAGCCACCAGAAAGCGTTTCAGCGTTTCACCTTGAGGAACGTCTCGGGGTCTGCTTGAGTAGCGGGTTTCAGAGTCTTGAAAGGAAACGCTCAGGACGATGCGTGAAAGTGCCAGGAATGAGATGTCGCGTGCCTTGACGCTTTCCATCTTCATGATCTTCGAGCGGATCATCGCGAGTTCTCCCAAGGAAGAGGTGGGGAACCACTTCTCTACGTTGGGAATCTCCGGAATCCATTTCTCGTATTCGTCCCGCAGTGTGTCTGCGGTCGGCAAATCGACGAGGCGCGTTGTGAGAAAGATTTGTAGTGAATGAAGGTCCGCCGTGGCTGTTCTGTCAAGGTTGCAGGTCTTGACCTTGCCTATAAGCGTCCCAACGGCGTTGGCATCGATACTGAACGCCCTCCGTCCCAACCGTACAGCTTCCAGCGCCGTGGTTCCGCTTCCTCCAAAAGGATCAAGAACGACTTCTCCGGGCAGGGAAAGGCGGGCTATGCAGTTTCCCGGTATCTGTGGAATGAACTTTGCGGGGTACGGGTGCAGATCGTGCGTGAGGAACCCGGTGTCATCTGTTGCGAAGGTCCAGTCAATTTGCCGCAGTCCATTTTGGACCTTTTTGGGATCGCGCAACTCATCCGATGACTCGATCTCATCGTAGCTCGGATAGGCTTCCTCGCCTCTGAGGAAATATTGTCCGCTTTCCTCGAAGACGGCAGGGGAGCCACCAAGCTCGATCTCGTACAGGTACTTGTTGGTTCTGGGCGTGATCGTCATTATTCTGGGTTAAAGACTAACACCCCAGAATTCCCAGGACAAGACCAAAGCGAGAAGCCGGTCGGACAAGCTACAGTTGAGGCCTCGCAAGCGAATTTTCGTCGAACCCTACGCCGCCCCTTGCCGCTCCAGGATGTGCGTCATGTCCACCTTGGCGCCGGAGGCGCCGCAGGCGTCGACGAAGAGCTGGATGACGTCGTCGTCCTCGTCTTCGTGCTCGATCTGCCAGCCGCCCTGGTTGAGGGGGACGTCGGACTGGATCGGGCCGGGGACGAGCTTGAACATGCGGCTCAGCATCTTGAGGGCGAGGTAGCGGGCCGGCTGGGGGCCGGAGTTGAAGTGCTGGTGGAACCAGCCCTCGGGCGGCACCACCAGGGAGCCGGGTTTCCAGATGAACTGCTGCTTCTCCTCGCCCTCGGGCCACATGAGCGAATAGCCTTCGCCGGACAGGATCATCACGTGGGCGCCGGGGCCGTGGCGGTGGGCCTTCTTGTAGCGGCCCACCGGGAACTCGGAGACGTGGGCGCCCATGTGGCTGTTCACCAGCTCGAAGAACACCGTGCGGCTGCCCTTGCCGCGGGCTTCCCAGGCGATGGGCTCGATGTTGGCCACGTCCGGGACGAAGTTGGTCTCCAGCACCCGGTCGTTGTAGAGGCGCGCATGGCCGCGGAAGTCCTGGTCGTCGCCGAGGCGGTCCCTGAAGACGTAGGAGTTGCCCATCACGAAGTCCACGTTGTGGAAGATGTTGTGGACCAGCGGCGCGTTGGTCACGCCCAGGAGCTTGGCCTCCCGGTCGCCTGACCCGTTGAAGTGCTGGTAGGTGGCGTTCACGGGAATCGCGAACAGGCTTCCCTCCTGCCACTCGAAGCTCTGCCCCTTGCCGTCGCCTTGCCACAGGGTGGTGGCGCCACGGCCGGACAGCACGTAGACGAGCTCGTCGTAGATGTGCTTCTCCGGGTTGAGGCTCTTGCCCGGCGGAATCGACACCACGAAGGCGTCGTCCAGGTAGCCGGCCCCTTCCAGGTTGATGTAGACGCCGTGGCCGCCCTTGCGGTCCCACCACTTCATCGGCACTTCCTTGAGGTCCTGGACGAAGTAGCCCCGGATCACGTCCACCCCCTGGGACTCGACCCAGCGGTCGTAGGGTGTGTCCATCACCTCGGCGTTGCGGTCCACCCGTTCGAAGTTGCCCAGGCTCTCGATCTTCATTCTGCTCGTCCTCTGGCCTACATGCCCTTGGTTTCCGTGCCCGTTGTCTCCGCGGCTTTGGCTTCCTTGGCCCCCGTGTCCGGGGTGGGAACGGGCGCCGGGGCAGCGGCCGGCGCAGCCGCGTCCGGCACCTCCGGGAGACCGCCGAGCTGGGCGCTGCCCAGGTGCCGGAACAGGCGCGACTCTTCCGACAGGATGGCGGTGCTCTTCTCCGGCAGGAACTTCTCGTAGGCCTCCAGGCTCCGGGTGAAGCTGTAGAACTCGGGGTCCTGTCCGTACGAGGCGGCGTAGATGGCCGTGGCTGCGCCGTCACCCTCGCCGCGCAGCTTCTGGCTCTGGCGGTAGGCTTCCGCCAGGAGAATCGTCTTTTCCTTGTCGGTCAGGGCGCGAATCTTCTTGGACTCCTCCTCGCCCTCCGAGCGGTAGCGCTTGGCGATGCGCTCGCGTTCCGCGCGCATGCGCTCGAAAACGCTCGTCTGCACCTCGGAGGGGAGGTCCGCGCGTTTGACCCGGACGTCGACCACGGTGACGCCGTACTCGCTCTTGGCCTTTTCCGCGGAGCGTTTGGCCACGGCCTCCATGGCCGCCTCCCGCTGGCCCGCGATGATGTCGGCGAAGTTCCGCGACGCCAGCTCCTGGCGCAATTCGGAGAACACGATGTCGTCCAGCAGCAGCCGTCCCCGCTGCTCGGTCAGGGCGGTCTTGAAGAACTGGAAGGGATCGCTGATCTGCCACCGGGTCACGTGGTCCACCACCACGCGCTTCTTGTCCAGGGTGAGGTAGTCCCTGGGTTGCGCGTCGCTGGCGAGAATACGACGCTCGTACATGGTGACGTCTTCTACGATGGGCGTCTTCCAGTGAAGCCCGGGTTCCCGCAGTGCGCGCTTGAACTTGCCGAACTGGGTGACGATGGACTGCTGCCATTCCCCCACCACGAAGAACGGCCGGACGGGCGGGAACAGCAGGACCACCACGATGGCGCCCACGATGATGCCGACGATGTAGGAACGGTTCATCACTTGCCTCCCACTCCCGGAAGTCCCGACATGTTCTTGAGCGGCAGCAGCGGCACCACGTTCTTTGCCCCCTGCGCGTCCACGATGATCTTGTCGACGTTGGGGAGCACACGCTCGATGGCCTCGAGGTGCATCCGCTCCCGGGTCACCCGTGGCGCCTTGCGGTATTCCGTCAGGACCGCGTTGAACCGGGAGCCGTCACCCTTGGCCCTCAAGGTCCGCTCCTCCTTGTAGGCCTCCGCCGCCTGGACGATCTCCTGGACCTCGCCTCGGGCCTTGGGGATGAGGTCTTCGCGGTAGCCCCGCGCCTGGTTGATGAGCTTCTCGCGGTCCTCACGCGCCCGCACCACCTCGTCGAAGGCGTCCTTGACCTGGCTGGGGGCCTCCACGGTCTGGAGCTTCACCTCGGTGATCTGGATCCCCGACTCGTAGGTGTCCATGAGCTGTTGCAGGAACTCCTGGGTCTCGGTCTGCACCCGGTCACGCCCCACCGTGAGGACCTCCTCGATGGTGGTGTTGCCGACGCGGCTGCGCAGCGCCACCTCGGTGGCCGCCTGCAGCGTGGTCACGGGATCCCGCAGCTTGAACAGGAACTGTTCGGGGTTCTTGACCCGGTACTGCACGGTGAGTTGCGCGCTGACGATGTTCTCGTCGCCGGTAAGCATCAGCGATTCCTGCGGAATGAGGCGCACGAGGTTCGGTCGCAGCGGATTGCTGCGGAAACCCACCTCCAGCCGGCGGATCTCCGCCACGTTGACCTTCCGCAACTCCTCGATGGGCCAGGGAATGTGGTAGTTGAGGCCGGCGGTGGAGATGCGCGCCACCTTGCCGAACCGCGTGACGACCCCTTCCTCGCCGGGCTGGATGGTGTAGAAGCCGCTCGCCAGCCAGATGACGGCAATGGCCCCTGCGATGAGAAAGGGCACCCCCGACTTCAGGAAACCGGGCAACTGGGGCAACCGGGAGAGCAGGTCCTCCCAATCGGGCCCGCTCTGCTGACGGCGCCCCCAGGGACCCTCGGATCCGCTTTGCATGAATAGCTCCTTTGTCTTCCGTGCCCCGATCTCGTCATTCCCGCATCCGCTCCGTCATTCCCGCGCAAGCGGGAATCCAGGGGGATGGACGGGCTCCAAGGGAACTCTACCATTGCCTTCCGGGGGTCTCAAGCAACGTCCTTCGGCGCCGCGGGCCGGCTCTCGCCTCCGCCTGATTCCCGCCCCAGCCTGACCGTGAGCCAGTACCATTGATCCGGATAGCGTCGGACTAGGTCTTCCAGCAGCCCCATGATGCGCTCGGTGTTGGCGACCAGGTCGGCGGCCAGGTCGCCGGTGCGGGCCATCTCCATTTCCGGCTCGATGACGAGCTGCAATCGGCCGTCGCCGCCGCGCACCAGGTAGACCGGCACCACCGCTGCGCGCGTCCGTAGCGCCAGGCTGACGAATCCCCGGGCCGTCCGCACGGGCTGCCCGAAGAGGGTGGTTTCCAGTTCGCCGCGCTTGAGGTTGTCGGCCAGCATGACGACGATGCGGTTGTCCCGGAGGGCGGCCAGGATGCTCCCTACGGCCCGGCGGCGGGGAAGGGAAGGGATGAGCACGGTGTGGAACGACCGGCTGTGGCGGCGCACCAGGTCCATGAGCCTTTCGTCGTCGAAGAAGCGCATCAGGCCGTGGACCCGGTGCCCGGCGACTCCCATGGCGGCCGTGAGAAGGATGAAGTTGCCCAGGTGGAAGCCCAGCGCGATGACCCCGCGGCCCTTGGCCAGGGCTGCCTCCAGATGCTCGATACCCCGGATGTCGAGAACTTCCCGCAGCCGATCGGGATAGCCCATCTGCACGAGGCAATCGAGGACGTTCTCCGCCATCCGCTGCTGGACGCCCTTCGCCAGGCCCCGCTTGGCCGCGGGCGTGTACGAATCGCCGAAGGCCGCGTCCATCACGGCGACGATGCGCCGGCGCGAAACGGCGCAAACAACCAGCATCCTGAGGAGCGGCGTGCACAGGCGCCGGAACGGCCCCGGCGGCATCACCTTCATGAATTGGACAAGGAGCCGCCAGAGCCCTTCACACACGCGGTAGCCCAGCCACCGGGCAGTGGTGACCGGGCGCGCGGCGTCTTCCGCTACGGGGCCGGCGGCGGGGTTCCGGGCGCTGTCAGCGGACGGCGGCAAAACGGTCTCCAAGGGTCCGACGCGCGCGTCTGGCCGAGGCGAAACGTCAGGTTTTAAGGCTAGTTGACACGTATCCGGCTGTGCCATAGGCTACCCGGACGGACGCGACCAAGGTGACACAGGGGAAGGGAGATGGCAATGCCCCCAGCGAGGATGAGGACCTGCGCTGCCTCAAGCTGTAGACGTTCGTTCCGGCCGTTCTGAAGTGCGAGGCGCGCGGAGAACGTGATGACGAATGCACGGGTACTGGTGGTGGCGCGGGACGACGATGCCGAGTCCCGACGACTGGAGAAATGCCTGCAACGTCTGGGCTACGTGGTGTGCGCCATGGTTCCCAGCTCCCGGCAGGCGGTCGAGCGCACCGCCGAAGCCGCTCCCGATGTGGCCTTGATCGACCTCGACCCGCAAGCGGACGTGAGCAAGGAGGCCGAGCGGATCGGGAGCCGGTTCGACATTCCCGTGATCTGCCTGGTGGACGGCGTCTACGGCGAGCTGTTCGAGCCGGCGCACACGGGCCAGCCCTTCGGCTTCACGCTCAAACCCGTCGAGGAACGGCAATTGCACCTGGACATCCAGACAGCCCTTTTTCGTTACCGGCGGGAAGACAGCAAGGTCCCGGCTTTCATGAATGAGGTGAGGGAACAGCGCGAGCTGCTGCAGACCGTTTGCGACAGCATCCAGGATGGCATTGTGGTCGGTTCGGAGAGCGGAGAGTGTTTGTACGGCAATCCGCGCGCCAAGGAAATTCTGGGCGAGGAATTCATCATCAGGCGGCAGGGCAAGTGGTGGGAGGAAGCGGCAAAGGTCTATTTTTTTCCCGACCGCGTGACGCCGGTCGTGGCGGAAGACCTCCCGCTTCCGCGCGCAATCTTGAAAGGCGAGTCCGTCGATGACCAAGTCCTTTTCCTGAAACGGCCGGGACGGGTGAACGGCGGCAGCTATATCCGGTTCAGCGCGAGGCCGCTCCGGCACGAATTCGGCGGAATCCGGGGGGCCGTCATGACCTGCCACGACGTCACCGATCGGATGATCGCCGAAGAGGAGTTGACGCGGGCGTTTGCACAGGGGCGTCTGGAGATGGTCGAAACCATCCTGCACAACATCGGCAACGCCATCAACAGCGTGACGACGGGAGTCGATACGTTGCGGCGTCAGTTCGTGAAAAACCGCCTCGTGGCCCGTATCGGCGCCTTGGCGGATGCCGTCAAGGCCCACGGAGACGACTGGCTCGACTACCTCGACCGCAACCCCCAGGGAAGAAACGTGCGGCCGTTCATCATCGCCCTCGCCGGCGACTTTGAGGAGATGCACCGGAAGTTGTTGAGGACCGTCGATCGCGTCAGCGACAGGGCCAACCACATAGCCGACATCGTCCGCACGCAGAAGGCCCTCGGCAATTCAGGGATGGTTCGGAAGGATATCGACCTCCCTGGCGCCATCGCCTTCGCCATCAAGGTCGTGCAGGACGTGCACGGCGAAGGGATGCCCCGTATTCACGTGGACTGCGAGCAGGCGCCGAAACGGATACGCATCCAGGAGAGTCCGTTTCATCAGATGCTGGTCAACCTGATCAAGAACTCGCTCGAGGCCGTTGACGAACTGGCGCGCTCGGGTGGCGCGGAAGTAAAGCCCCGGGTGGATGTCCGGGCCTGTGTCGACGGGGATTTCCTGAAGCTCGACGTGAGTGACAACGGCATCGGCATTGCCGGGACGGACACACGGACGCTCTTTGCCGCGGGCTACACCACGAAAGATTCGGGGACCGGCCTCGGTCTCCATTCCGCGGCCAATTTCGTCATTGGATCGGGTGGACGGATCGAGTTGCTGAGCGACGGTATCGGCAAGGGGGCCACCACCCGAGTCATGCTGAGGCTCTCGTCCATCACCTCCGTGGCAGAAGAAGGGCTGGGAGCCGTCGCGAGCCCGTCCTGAGCCGTCGGCGGCGTTGACACGCGGCGAAGCCGTGTGGTAGCTTTGCGCCCTTCATTGTGCGGAAAGTAGTTAAATTTCAATACAATTTCAGGAGGTTCCCATGATGCGCCGGTTTTCGTTCGCCGTGCTCGCCGCGCTGTTTCTGGTGCTGGCGGCGTCCCACGGTTCCTTTGCCGCCAAGGACGACAAGTATCCCAGCAAGACCATCACGTGGCTGATCAATGCCGCTCCCGGAGGCGGGTTCGACCTTCACAGCCGGGCGGTGGCCCGGGTCATGAGGAAGAAGCTCGGCGTCAACATCATCATCCGCAACGTGCCGGGCGCCGGCGGGGTGATCTCGTGGAACCTGCTGACGGTGGCCAAGCCCGACGGCTACACCATCGGCATCGTCAACCTGCCCGGCGCCATCGTCAGCCAGTTGTTCAAGAAGACTCAGTACAAGCTCAGGGAGTTCAGTTGGATCGGCCGCATCTCCGCGGCGCCGTATATCTATGCCGCGGGCAAGCAGTACGGTCTCCGCACGCTCGAGGACTTCCGCAAGAGGAAGGAAGTGCTCATCACCGAATCGGGCTACGGCACCACCGGCTGGGTCAATTCCGCGCTCACCGCGGCGACCATGGGTTTCAAGCCCAAGTTCATCATGGGCTACGCCGGCGCGCCGGCTTCCAACATGGCCATCGTGCGCGGCGAGGGGCACGCCCGCGCCCTGGGACTGGACTCTCCGGGCCAGATGGCGTTCATCAAGGACGGCTCCATGGTCCCGACCTGGGTCTACCTGGACAAGCGTGACCCCAGGCACCCGGACGTCCCCACCGTGGGCGAGCTTGGCTTTCCGCAGTTGAGCGTGCTGGCGGCCAACCGCGTGGTGGCGGCGCCTCCCAAGATGCCCAAGGACCGCATGGCGGTGCTGATCAAAGCCTTCCGCGAGTCCATCGAGGACCCCGAGACCCAGGCGGCGTTCAAGAGCATGAGGGCCAAGACCTCGGGCGTCTACGGCGACGACTGGCTGCCGGTGATGGAGACCATGTTCAAGCTGATCGAGGACAACGCCGACGTCTTCAAGAAGGTCCTCAAGTAGGAGAGGAGTTCATGAAGATCGAAGGCAGCTATCAGTTCAACGCGCCGCGCGAGCGGGTCTGGGATATCCTGCAGGACCCGCAGATCATGGCCCAGTGCATGCCCGGCTGCGAGAGCATGGAGGAGATCGGCCCGGACCAGTACGAGGCCACGGTCAAGGTCGGCATCGCCGCGGTCAAGGGCAGCTACAAGGCCAAGGTCGCGGTCAAGGAGAAGCAGGCCCCCAGCCACTACGTGCTGAGCGGCTCCGGCTCCGGCGGCCCGGGATTCATGCAGGGCGACCTGGTCATCGACCTGGAGGAGAACGGGGACTCCGGCACCACCCTCCGGTACAGCACCGACGCCAAGATCGGCGGCCTGATCGCCGGCGTGGGCCAGCGCATGCTGGGCGGGGTCGGCAAGATGATGGTGGACCAGTTCTTCAAGAAGATGGAGGGCTTCGTGTAGGGGCGGGTTTCTAATCTTGTTGCACGCCGGGATTTGTGGTGTAATCGCGCCCCCGTTTCGGAAGACATTTCACAGGGAGGTCAATGATGTTGAAACTCCGTCTGATTCTTTCTTCCGTGGCCGCGACCCTCGCGGCCGTCATGCTGCTGGCCGCGCCGGCGGCGGCGCAATCCGTCACCATGAAGATCGGTCACGCCACCACCAAGGGGGCGTACGACAACTGGGCCGACACCTTCAAGGCCGGCCTCGCCAAGCGGGTCGGCGACCGCATCAAGGTGGAGGTCTATCCGCTCAGCCAGTTGGGAGCGATACCGGCCATGGTGCAGGGCGTCCAATTGGGCACCATCGAGATGACCATGACGCCGCCGGCGTTTCTGTCCGGGGTGGACCCGCGCTTCGGGGTGCTGTCGGCTCCCGGCATCTTCGAGGATCTCATGCACGGTTTCCGCACCGTGCACGATCCCGCGTTCAAGAAGGCGTACTGGTCCATCGGCGACGCCAAGGGCCTCAAGCTCGTCAGCATGACCTGCGACGCGCCCACCGACTACGCCACCTCGACGCCGATCCGCAAGCTCTCGGAGTTCAAGGGCCGCAAGCTCCGGGTCTTCGGCAGCAAGCTGGAGATCGAAACCCTGCGCCGGCTCGGCGCCGCGGGCGTGCCCATGCCGCTTTCCGAGGTGGTGCCGGCGATCCAGCAGAAGACCATCGACGGCAACAAGGCGGGCATCACCATCTTCGTGCCGTTCAAGTACCAGCGCATCGCCAAGTACGTGCTGAAGCCCGGCGAGGGGCTGATCTGCAGCGGCCGCTTCGTGAGCAAGGTGTGGTTCGACAAGCTGGCTCCCGACCTCCAGAAGGCGATCCTGGACCAGGCGCTGGCCACCGATCCCCTCAACCAGGCCTGGACCCTCAAGTTCGTCGAGCGCATGTACGGCATCTGGACCAAGGCCGGCGGCGAGCTGGCCGAGTTGTCGTCCGAGGACCAGGCGGAGTTGCGGAAGCGTCTTTCCACCGTGGGCGACGACGTGCTGAAGGACCGCCCCGCGGTGCTGGAGACCTACCGCGTCATGAAGGAGGCGGCCGGACGCACCCGGGGCGGCTGAGGCATCCGTGACGGGGCCTCTCCGCTTCGTCATCGTGACGGTGCCGAGGGCGATCGTCGGCGCGCTGATCCTCGCCGGCATCGCCGTCAACTTCGCCAACGTCATCGGGCGGTACGTCTTCCTCCAACCCCTCATCTGGGCCGACGAGGCCATGGTCTACATCATGGTCTGGACGGTCTTCATGGGCGCGGTCCTGGTCTCCTTCGAGGGGCAGCACCTCAAGATGGACTTCTTCTCCATCATGCTGCCCTCGCCCTGGAAGCAGATCATCAACGGCATCGCCACGCTCGCGTTCCTCGCCGTCTGCGTCTTCGTCATTCCCCAGACCTGGACCGTGCTGAAGCTTATGTGGAACTTCGGCCAGCGCAGCGTCGTCGCCGAGATTCCCCTGGTGATACCGCACTTCGCCGTGCTGGCGGGCTTCGTGCTCATGTTCCTGGCGGTGATCCTGCGATTCCGCTCGTACGTGAAGGGCGAGTTCGGCGGCGAGGTCGCGGACCGGTTCGGCGGTGGGCCGGATGACTCCTGACGGCGGGTTTGGCTCCGCGCGCACGACGGGCGTGCCGTGCGGGCACGGGCGGGTTTGAAACCCGCCCCTACAACGAATGGGATGATCGCGTGGAATGGGTGATGGCGCTCGTGCCGGTGGTCCTGCTCTTGCTGGGATTCCCGATCTTCGTCATCCTCCTGGCCACGTCCGCCATCGTGCTGCTGCTGTTCGCGCCGGTACCGCCCATGGCGGTGCACATCAACATGTTCGGCAGCGTCGACAAGTTCGCCCTGATGGCGGTGCCGTTCTTCATCTTCGCAGGCGATCTCATGGGCCGGGGCGGCATCTCCAGGCGCATCGTCGCCTGGGTGCTCGCCGTCATCGGCGGCGTGCGCGGCAGCCTGGCGCTGACCGCGGTGGGGACCTGCACCGTCTTCGGCGCCATTTCCGGCTCCAGCCCCGCTACCGTGGCCGCGGTCGGGCGGCTGCTCTACCGGCCGCTCCGGGACGCCGGCTACGACGAGAAGTTCTCCACCGGCCTGCTGACGTCCTCGGGCTCCATCGCCATCGTGATACCGCCGTCCATCGGCATGATCCTCTACGGCGTGTCGGCGCAGGAGTCGGTGGTGCTGCTGTTCGTGGCCGGCATCGTCCCCGGCCTGATCATGGCGCTGCTGATGGCGGCCTACATCTACGTGTTCGCCGTGAGGCGAGGGATCCGTGAGGCTTCGGGGTTCTCGTTCCGGGAGTTCCTGGCGGCCAGCAGGGAAGGCGTGTGGGCCTTGGGCATGCCGGTCATCATCCTCGGCGGCATCTACGCGGGCGTCTTCTCGCCCACCGAAGCGGCCGGCATCGCCTGCGTCTACGCCATCGTCGTGACGCGTTTCATCTACGGCGACATCGGCTGGAAAGGGATCTGGGAGGTGTCGGTCAACTCCATGTACCTGACGGCCCAGGTGCTGATCATCGTGGCCGCGGCCGGGGTCTTCTCGCAGCTCCTGACCATCAGCGGGGCGCCGCAAAGCATGGTCGGAGCGATCCGGGACATGGACCTGCCGCCGTGGATGTTGTTGCTGGCCATCAACGTCTTCCTGCTGTTCGTGGGCTGCCTGCTCGATCCCGCCTCCGCGATCCTCGTGCTCACGCCGCTGCTCGCGCCCATCGCCGTGGCCATCGGCGTGGACCTGGTCCATTTCGGCATCATCATGACCGTGAACCTAGCCGTCGGCATGTTCACGCCGCCCTTCGGGCTGAACATCTTCGTCACCCAGGCGCTGTTCAAGGCGCCGCTCACCAGCATCTACCCGGGGCTGGCGCCGTTCATCGTCATCAACATCGTGGCGCTGCTCATCGTCACCTACATCCCGGAGCTGTCGCTGTTCCTGACCCGCTACCTGGGTTGACCATCTTGGGCAGTGCCCAATCAATCGAACAGGCCACCGGCACCGGAACCGTGACGCCATGAGAATCGACTGCAATTGCCGCATCCGTCATTCCGGCGTAAGCCGGAATCCAGAGCCGGTGAATGATGAGGCTTTCTGGATTCCGGCTTCCGCCGGAATGACCTACGAGTGAGGCCCGGAGGGCCTTCTCGACGGCAATTTCCAAGGCATGCCATGACGCACGATTCGCAATTGCCCATCAGCGTCATCATCCCCACTCACAACCGCTGGCCGATGATCGGCGAGGCCGTGGAGTCGGTCCTGGCACAGACCGTGAGCGCCTACGAACTGATCGTAGTGGACGACGGTTCCACGGACGAGACTCCCCGCCGGCTGCGGGACTACGGCGCGCGGCTTACGGTCCTCACCCAGCACCGCCGAGGCGTGGCAGCCGCCCGGAACCTCGGAGCCCGCCATGCCTCTGGCACGTATCTGGCCTTCCTCGACTCCGACGATCTCTGGCACCCGCACAAGCTTCGGCGGCAACTCGACTTCATGGAATCCAACCCCGCCGTCGAGATCTGCCAGACCGACGAGATCTGGATCCGCAACGGCGTCCGCGTGAACCCGAGGAACAAGCACCGCAAGCCGTCGGGCGACATCTTCCGCGCCAGCCTGGAGCTTTGCCTGGTGAGCCCGTCGGCCGTGATGATGCGGCGGGAGCTGTTCGAGCGGGTGGGAGGATTCGACGAGTCGCTCCCGGTGTGCGAGGACTATGACCTGTGGCTGCGTATCTCCAAGGATACCAAGGTCCCGCTCATCCCCGAGACCCTGGTCACCAGACGGGGAGGGCACGCGGACCAGCTTTCCCGCTCCACCTGGGGGTTCGACCGCTTCCGCGTCCAGGCCATCGCCAACCTCATCGAGGCGGGTCTGGACGCGGAGAAGGCGGGATGGGCCTTGGAGGCCATGGCGAAAAAAGTTACGATTCTGGCTCGAGGTTTCCGCAAGCGCGGCAACGAAGTCATGGCGCGGGAGTACGAAGAGCGGCTACGGTGGGCCGTTTGCCTTGGATGCCCTGACGCCGAGTTCCGTCAGACTCCGCCTGGGCATGGAAGAACACCGCCCTCCGCATCGTCATTCCCGCGAAAGCGGGAATCCAGGGGTGGGGAAGGGTGAACGAGATGGCATTGCACGAAGACATCGCCGACTACGCCAGGGAGCGCGGAATCCGCGCCCAGGACGTGCAGCGCTGGCTCGCGTTGGGCGAGCCGGATCAAGCCGCCATGCTGCGGCTCGCCCGCACGTTGCGGCTCGGCGGCAACCACTTCAACGACTTCCTGGACTGGTGCGTGGAGATATCCCTGCGCGACGGTTGTTCCATCGCGTCCGTCATCGACGGCAAGGAGCTCGCGCCGACCCTGTCCGACAGCCGCATGGGCCGCAACGAAAAGCTCAAGCATGCCAAGGATGCGCTGAGACGGCTCCGCTACCCTCGCCTGACGGCCGTCGAAGACGAGGTCCGCACCCGGCTACGCAGCCTGAAGCTCGACCCGCGCATCCGCATCACCGTGGCGCCGGGACTGGAGGGCGGCCTCAGGGTGGAGTTGCAGGCCGGCGGCGTGGATGCGCTGGCACGGCTGGCTCGCGAGCTGGAGTCCCTGGCCGGGAACGATACGGCGAAAGAGGTGTTCGCGCTCATGGAGGGCAGTGAGGATGCAGGCGTATCGGCCTGAAAGGGTCATCGTGGAGAGCGGCTCCGAGGCGTCGGTGATCTTCGACAACCTCAGGAGGGCGCTGCCGGACGTGCCCTTCGTCACCGTCCCGGACCCACAACGCCATTGGGCGGACCGCGACGGCGGCGGCGACCCCATCTCCCGCAGCAAGCGCGACCTGCTGCTGACCCGTCACAGGGGGAAGTTCCTCAAGGTTTGCCCGGGCAGCGACGGCCAAGTCTGCTGCAACTACTTCATCATCAACTTCGCCAGCAACTGCCCCATGGACTGCAGCTACTGTTACTTGCAGGACTATCTCGCCGAGAACCCGGCCCTCAAGGTATTCAGCAACGTCGACGATCTCCTGACGGAGACGCAGGACCTGCTGGCGAAGCACCGGGACTATTTCTTCCGCATCGGCACCGGCGAGATCACCGACAGCCTGGCGCTGGAGCCCCTCATCGGCTTTGCCGAGGCCACGGTGCCGTTCTTCGCCGAGCAGCCCAACGTGCTGCTGGAGCTCAAGACCAAGAGCGACCACGTCGAGGGCCTCCTCGGCCTCGACCCCAAGGAGCGCGTGGTGGTGTCGTGGTCCATGAACCCGCAGGCCGTCATCGACGCCGACGAGGGCCTCACCGCCTCGCTTGAAGAGCGGCTCGACGCCGCCTACCGCTGCCAGCAGGCCGGCTACAAGCTCGGTTTCCACTTCGACCCCATGGTGGAGTACCCGGGCTGGGAAGAAGACTACCGCGACCTCCTGCACCGGATCTTCGCCCGCCTGGACCACCGCCGCATGGCCTGGACCAGCATGGGCGTGCTCCGCACCACCCCCTCGCTCAAGCGCGTGATGCGCCAGCGCTTCCCCGCCACCCGCATCCTCTCCGGCGAACAGGTCCCGTGCCCCGACGGCAAGATGCGCTACTTCCAGCCCCTGCGCGTCGCCATGTACCGCAAGATGCGCCAATGGATCCGAGAGGCCGCCCCGCTGGTCCCCATCTACCTCTGCATGGAAACCCGCGAGGTCTGGGACCAGGTATTCGGCTACTTCCCGAGCTGCGGCAAGGAGTTGGGGGACGAGTTGGTGGGGGCGGACTTGCGCCTGTGATCTCCTCGGGACGCCGCCCTGAAAGTTGGGTACTGCCTCTGTTTTGAATTCGGCCCCTGGGCGAGGGGGCAAGCCGCGACGCTCTCACAAATCTGTGTTGACCACCCTTAAAGCCCGTGCTAAACAGGTTGTGTCTCTCTACGTGGGGAGTGGAGGCGGAGCGAGACTTTGAAATCGCGATCCCATGGTGGTGGCCTTGGCGCCTTGCCTGACTTGGCTACTGGGTTCCGTGTGCTAACAGGGCGGATGCCGCTTTCGTGGTGTCCGCCTTTTCTTTCCCGTTAAGAGATCGCGTGGTTCCGTTTGTGGACCAGGAAGGAGGGCCGCCATGAGTAAAGTAGAAACAGAGAAGGTGGATGGATCTCGTGCCCCCATTGATCCTTCGGCGATTATTGCTGCGGGAGAAGAGATATATCGGCGTAATTATCAGCAAGAGTACGAAAAGGAACATCGCAACGAGTATGCAGCGATTGAGATCAAGACTGAACAGGCATACCTAGGGGAATTCCCTGAAGTCGCCATCAGGAAGGCGAAAGAGAACTCGCCGGAGGGGGTGTTTTTCCTGGTTCACATCGGCTGGCCGACTGCCTTCAAGACCAGTCGGCGATGAGTAAATTGATCCAAGGATTCTACCAGGACGAAGATCCGTGCTTGAGGCTCACGCTTGAGGGACCTTCTACGGATTCGCCTCAGATAGAGTCGGTGTGTGGAGTCATTGACACGGGCTTCACTGGTTTCATCCAAATCCCGGAGCGGATGAAGGATTTTCTCAACCTTCAAATCGAAGGTGCCGGTGAGTCGTCGTTGGCAGACGGTTCCAAAAGAGAGGCTCCATGGGCCGAGGTGAAGGCCATATTTTCGGAAGATACGGTAGTCGGTCCCGCGGTGATTTCCGAGGCAGACGAAGTTTTGATCGGAATGGGTTTCTTGAGGGAGTTTAGGAAGGCCCTCGTCATAGCCAGGAAACACATCTGGTTGATCGACGAAGATGACTTCTATGGAGTCGTCACCAACTTCCGCAAACCGAAGGATGAGGGGATTCCTTCACTGGAGGCTATCACAACTTGACCGAACGCTTGCCGTGAAGCCGAGAAACCTCTGCCTCTCAGCGATCACCGCCACGATTTCCTCTTGGGTTTTGGCTCTGGCCAACCTGTTCAGGTCGCTCCGCCGATCCCTTGGGTTCCCGCCCCTCGGTCGGGGTCGGGTGCAGGCTTCGCCGGAAGGACGGCAGGAGGTCGGAAATTGAAACTCGCCCCCTGAATCGCTATCCTGAACCCATGTTCGGCGGCAACATCGTCAGGAAGGTCTTCGGCACCAAGAACGACCGGGAGGTCAAGCGGCTCTCGCCGGTGGTGCAGCACATCAACGGGCTGGAGCCGGAGTTTGAGAAGCTGACGGACGCGGAGCTTCGGGAGAAGACCGGCGAGTTCCGGCGGCGGTTGGACGACGGCGATACCCTGGACGACCTCCTGCCCGAGGCGTTCGCGGCCACCCGGGAGGCGTCCCGGCGCACCATCGGGCTGCGCCACTTCGACGCCCAGCTCATCGGCGGCATGGTGCTCCACGAGGGCAAGATCGCCGAGATGAAGACCGGCGAGGGCAAGACCCTGGTGGCGACCCTGCCGTTCTACCTGAACGCGCTCACCGGCAAGGGCGTCCACCTGATCACGGTCAACGACTACCTGGCGCGGCGCGACGTGCAGTGGATGGGGCCCATCTACCACGCCCTGGGGCTGTCGGTGGCGTCCATCGTGCACGATGCCAGCTACGTGTTCGACCCCACCTACATCACCAAGGACTACCGCTACCTCAACCTGCGGCCGATCTCGCGGCAGGACGCCTACCGGGCGGACATCACCTACGGCACCAACAACGAGTTCGGCTTCGACTATCTGCGGGACAACATGAAGTTCGCGCTGGAGGAATACGTCCAGCGCGACCTCCACTTCGCAGTGGTGGACGAGGTGGACAACATCCTCATCGACGAGGCGCGCACCCCGCTCATCATCTCGGGGCCGGCGGAGGAATCCACCGACAAGTACTACACGCTCAACCGCATCATCCCCAAGCTCCAGCGCGGCGCGGTGATCCAGGGCGACCCGACGCAGGAGGACCGGGAGGCCATCATGGCCATGGGCGACTACACCATCGACGAGAAGGCCAAGACCGTGGCCCTCACCGACGGCGGCGTGGCCAAGGTGGAGCGGCTGCTGGGCGTCCACAACCTCTACGACCCCCGGCACATCGACACGCTGCACCACGTGAACCAGGCGCTCAAGGCCCACAACATCTTCAGGCGCGACGTGGACTACGTCATCAAGGAAGGCGAGATCATCATCGTCGACGAGTTCACCGGACGGCTCATGCCGGGGCGGCGCTGGTCCGACGGCTTGCATCAGGCGGTGGAGGCCAAGGAAGGGGTGCACATCCGCGAGGAGAACCAGACCCTCGCCACCATCACCATCCAGAACTACTTCCGCATGTACACGAAGTTGGCGGGCATGACGGGCACCGCGGACACCGAGGCCCCCGAGTTCAAGAAGATATACAACCTCGACGTGGTGGTGGTGCCCACCCACCGGCCCATGGTCCGGCTGGACCACGCCGACATGGTGTACCGCACGGAGCGGGAGAAGTACGAAGCGGTGGTGGAGGAGATCGCCGAGTCCCACGGCAAGGGACAGCCCGTGCTGGTAGGCACGGTGTCGGTGGAGAAGTCGGAGCTGCTCTCCTCGATGCTCAAGAAGAAGAAGGTCCGGCACAACGTCCTCAACGCGGTGAACCACGAGGCGGAGGCGTCCATCATCGCCCAGGCGGGCCGGCTGGGCGCGGTCACCATCGCCACCAACATGGCCGGCCGCGGCACCGACATCCTGCTGGGAGGCAACCCGGAGTTCCTGGCCCGTTCCGACATGGAGAACGAGTGGATCACCCGCGCCGCCAAGCTGCCGCTCCAGGGACGGCAGCGCTACGAGGACGCGCTGCGGGACCTCAAGGAGAAGTACGACGAGCAGATGCGGCAGGCCGGCGAGCGCTACAAGGCGGCGTCGGAAACGTATGAGCAGCAGCGGGGCGAGGCGTTGCGCAGCTTCACCGAGATCCAGGGCCGGCTCATGGGGCTGTCGCCGTTCCTCGGCCTCCGGCAGGAGTACGAGGAGGTGTCCTCGTCCGAGCTGATCGACGCGCTGCACAGCTTCCGCGCCATTCCCGAGTCGTACATCGAGGTCAAGGAGAGTCTCGACGCCGCGGTGCTGGCCCACGAGGACGTGGAGAAGTCTCCGGCCCGGCGTGAGTTCCGCGAGGCGTGCGAGGCCTTCGGCGCCTTCGTCGAGCGCTGGCAGGGCGCCGACGGCCAGCGGCAGCAACTGCTGGAAGCCGTAGACGACAGCCGCCGGCTCTACGAGCAGCGGCTGGAGGAGTACGAGTTCGTGGTCACCCGGTCGGTGGTCTCGAAGAGCGAGGACGCGACGCTGGTGCGGGAGTTCGAGGCCAACCGCGCCGCCTTCGAGGAGGCCGAGGCCCACTGCGAGGCGTTGCGGCTCCCCTACGAGAAGGAGACCCGGGCGGCCCACGAGGCCTACGAGTCCCAGCGCCTGGAATACGTGCAGGCGGTGGAGGAGGTGCGCGAGGAGCTGGAGAAAGCGCCGGAGGCCTACAGCCACCGCTACGACGAAATCCTCGCCGGCTACCAGACCACTTCGGTGACGGAGCGGGACAAGGTCGTGGCCGCGGGGGGGCTCCACATCATCGGCACCGAGCGCCATGAGAGCCGCCGCATCGACAACCAGTTGCGCGGCCGCGCCGGCCGCCAGGGCGACCCCGGCGCGTCGCGGTTCTTCCTGTCGCTGGAAGACGACCTGATGCGCATCTTCGGCGCCGACCGGATGCAGGGCATCATGAACCGGCTGGGCATGGAGGAGGGGGTGCCCATCGAGCACGGCATGGTGAGCCGGGCCATTGAGAACGCCCAGAAGAAGGTGGAAGCCCACAACTTCGACATCCGCAAGCACCTGCTGGAATACGACGACGTCATGAACAAGCAGCGCGAGGTGGTCTACGGCCAGCGCCGGGACGCGCTGGCGGGCGGCAAGCTCAAGGACGACGTGCTGGAGATGGCCACCCAGCTCGCCGAGGAGACCGCGGACCGCTTCGTGGACAAGCAGGCCATGGCGTCGGAGTGGGACCTCGCCGGCCTGGCCGAAAGCCTCCGGGGACGCTTCAACGTGCGGCTGGAGTTCACCGCCGAGGAGATGGAGAGCCTCAACGCCGGCGAGATCGAGGAGAAGGTCGTCAAGCTGGTGAACGACAGCTATGAGGACAAGCAGGAACGGCTGGGCGAGGATCTTTTGCGGCAGCTCGAGAAGATCATCATGCTCCAGACCATCGACGTGTTGTGGAAGGACCACCTCCTCAACATGGACCACCTCAAGGAGGGTATCGGCCTGCGCGGGTACGGCCAGAAGAACCCGCTGCACGAGTACCAGCGGGAAGGTTACGAGCTGTTCCAGGAGATGTCCGACCGCATCCAGGAGGACGTGGTCAACAAGCTCTTCACCGTGGAGGTGGATCACGAGCGGTCGGCCGCCGAGCTGGAAGAGATGGAAGCCCGGCAGGCGCCGCGCCAGATGATGCTGAGCCACGGCGACGGCGAGGCGCCGGAACGCGTGTCCACGGTGCGGCGGGACGGCGACAAGGTCGGCCGCAACGCCCCGTGCCCGTGCGGCAGCGGCAAGAAGTACAAGCGATGCCACGGCAAGTGAAGCCGCCGTCGGGCGTGCCCGGTTTCCGCTTCGCCGGCGTGGCGTGCGGCATCAAGCAGAGCGGGCGCAGGGACCTGGCGCTGATCGTCTCCGAGCGCCCGGCGGCTGCCGCCGCCGTGTTCACCAGGAACCGCATCAAGAGCCCCAGCGTGACCGCGGGTACGCAGCACGTGCGCCGCGGGTTGCTGCAGGCGGTGGTGGTCAACAGCGGCAACGCCAATGCCTGCACCGGCCCCGGCGGCCTCCGGGACGCGCAGGCCATGTGCGCCGAGACCGCCCGTCACCTGGGCATCGACGCGGGCCGGGTGCTGCCTTCCTCCACCGGCATCATCGGCGTTCGGCTCCCCATGGACAAGATCGGGCGGGGCATCGCGGACGCGGCTGCGGCGCTCGTGCCCGACGCGCTTCAGGACGCCGCCCAGGCCATCATGACCACCGACAACGGCCCCAAGATCACGGCTGCGACGTGCCGCATCGGCGGGCGCACCGTTCACGTCGCCGGCATCGCCAAGGGCGCCGGCATGATCGCACCCAACATGGCGACGATGCTGTGCTACGTGCTCACCGACGCCGCCATCGCTCCCGCGGCGCTACGGCCCATGCTGCGCCGGGCCGCGGACGCGTCCTTCCACGCCATCACCGTGGACGGCGACACCAGCACCAACGACACCGTGCTGTGCCTCGCCAACGGCGTCGCCGGCAACCCGCGCATCACCCGCGGCGGCGAGGGCGAGGACGTGCTGGAGCGGGCGTTGACGCAGGTGATGAAGGAATTGGCGCTCAAGGTGGTGGCCGACGGCGAGGGCACCACGAAGCTCGTGGAGATCCGGGTGGATGGCGCCCGCACCGTGGCCGAGGCCCGCAAGGTGGCCTTCACCGTCGCCAACTCCAAGCTCGTCAAGACCGCCTTCTTCGGCCAGGACCCCAACATCGGTCGTTTCATGATGGCCATCGGCAACGCAGGCGTCCCCGTGGTGGAGGAAACCATCGACGTGGCCCTGGGCGGCGTCAAGGTCGTGCGCCGCGGCCTGGCCGTGGGCACCCGCGAGTCCGCCGCCGCCAAGGTCATGCAGCGCCCGTCCTTCGCCGTCCGCATCAGCCTCGGCATGGGCGGCGCCGGCACGTCTGTGTGGACCTCCGACTTGGGCCACGAGTACGTGCGCATCAACTCGGATTACCGCACCTGACGGCAGGGGACGGCAGCGCCCCCCCGAACCCGTCACCCGGGTTCCCCGCATCCGTCACCCCGGACCCCGGATCAAGCCCGGGGCAGGCTTGATCCGGGGTCCAGAGGTGGGGTAGCGGTGGGGCCGCGCACGGCCGGCCCAGCCGTCAACCCTGAAGTTTGCTCCGCAGAATCTCGTTCACCATCTGCGGGTTTGCCTTGCCGCGTGTGGCCTTCATCACCTGACCCACCAGGAAGCCGAAGACCTTCTCCTTGCCCGCCCGGAATTCCGCCACCTGCGCCTCGCAGGCCGCCAGCACCTCGTCCACCGCGGCGTCCAGCGCCGCCGTGTCCGACACCTGCTCCAGCCCCTTCTCCTTCACGATGGCGTCCGGCCCCTTGCCGGTCTCCAGCATCTCGGTGAACACGGTCTTGGCGAGCTTGCCGCTGATGGTCCCCTGGTCCACCAGTTGCACCATGCGGGCCAGATCGTCAGCAGCCACCGGCCAGCTCTCGATGCGCAGCGCCGCGTCGAGCTTGCGCTCCTTGAGCACCCGGAAGATATCGCCCATGAGCCAGTTGGCGATGGCCTTGGGATTGGCGTGGGCCTTGACCGCGGCCTCGAAGTAGTCGGCCACGTCGCGCCGCTGGGTGAGGATGTCCGCGTCGTAGGTGGGTAGCCCGTACTCTTCGATGAAGCGGTCCTGCCGCTCTTGCGCCAGTTCGGGCAACGTGGCTTGGATCTCTCCGATCCACGCGTCGTCGATCTCCAGGGGCAGCAGGTCGGGGTCGGGAAAGTAGCGGTAGTCGTGGGCGTGCTCCTTGGAGCGCATGGAGCGGGTGACCTCGGCGTCCGGGTCCCACAGCCGCGTCTCCTGCACCACTGCGCCTCCCTTCGAAAGCACCTGTCCTTGGCGCCGGATCTCGTATTCCAGCGCCTTCTCCACCGCCTTGAACGAGTTCAGGTTCTTGATCTCCACCTTGACGCCCAGCTCGTCGTCCCCCTCGGGCCGAAGCGAGACGTTGGCGTCGCAGCGGAAGCTGCCCTCCTCCATGTTGCCGTCGCACACCTCCAGGTATTCCAGGATCGAGCGCAGGGTCCGCAGGTACTCGCCGGCCTCGCCGGGGTTGCGCATGTCGGGCTCGCTCACGATCTCCATGAGCGGCACCCCCGCCCGGTTGAGGTCCACCAAGCTATGGTCGCTGCGCACGTCGTGGATGTTCTTGCCGGCGTCCTCTTCCATGTGGATCCGGGTCAGCCGTACCCGTTTCGAGGCGCCGTCGACGCTCACGTCCACGTGGCCGCCGGTGCACAGCGGCAGCTCGTACTGGCTGATCTGATAGCCCTTGGGCAGGTCGGGATAGAAATAGTTCTTGCGCGCCCAGCGGCTGCGCCGGGCGATGGCGCAGTGGGTGGCCAGCCCGGTGCGGATGGTGTGCTCCACCACCTTGCGGTTCAGCACCGGCAGCACCCCCGGAAAACCCATGCACACCGGGCAGGTGTTGCGGTTCGGCGCTTCGCCGAAACGCGTGGAGCAGCCGCAGAAGATCTTGGACTCGGTGAGGATCTGCGCGTGCACCTCCAGCCCGATGACCGGTTCGTAGCTCATGCTCCGGCAGGTAACAGAAAGGCCGAGGCTCCGCAATCACGCTACGCGGTACCGACGACCCGAATTCGTCATTCCCGCGAAAGCGGGAATCCAGGGGCGGAGAGGATGGGTGAGCGGCCATTCTTGACGGTATTCGCGGTTTACTGTTACGGATTCAGCATCATTGCTGTCGTGCGGGGCGCGGCCCCGGCAAGGAGGAACCATGGCCAATCTCGGGGGAAAATACGCCATCGTGGGCGTGGGCGAGACGCTGGTAGGCAAGCGCCCGGACGGCACGACCCACTCGCTTCACCTGGAAGCGATTCGCGAGTGTCTCGATGACGCCGGGATCCGCGGCGACGCGGTGGACGGGTTTCTCACCAACCAGCCGCTGAACGACGCCCACCGGAGCTATGCCGTGCGGCTGGCGCACATGGCCGGGATCACCCCGGTCTACGCCACCGACCTGGCCCTGGGAGGCGCCACGCCCATCGCCATGGTACAGCACGCGGTCATGGCCATCGACGCCGGCATGTGCAGCACGGTGCTGTGCGTCCACGCGCGCAAGCGCTCCACCGGTGACGCTACTCCCGGCTACCCCATCCGCCGCGGCGACGAGCACTGGGAGCGGCCCTGGGGGCACTTCGCTGCCGCCGCCGGCCACGCCTTGGCCGCCCAGCGCCACATGTACGAGTTCGGCACCCGTAGCGAGGACTTGGCGGAGATCGCCGTCTCCACCCGCCGGCACGCGTCGCTCAACGCCAACGCCACCATGAAGAAGCCCATCACCATCGAGGACCACCAGCAGTCGCGCATGATCGTGGACCCGTTGCACCTGCTCGACTGCTCGCTGGAGTCCGACGGCGGCGGCGCCGTCCTGGTGACGAGCCTCGAACGGGCGAAGGACTTCCCCAAGCCGCCGGTGGTGATCCTCGGCATGGGGCAGCACCACCCCCACTTCAGCCTGCTGGACGCGCCCACCCTCACCACCCTGGGCGGACGCAAGTCCTCGCGCATGGCCTACGACATGGCCGGGTTGGAACCGAAGGACATGGACTTCGCCGAGCTGTACGACTGCTTCACCATCACCGCCATGATCACCCTGGAGGACTACGGCTTCTGTGAGAAGGGCGAGGGCAAGGACTTCGTCAAGGACGGCCGCATCGGCATCAACGGCGAGATCCCCCTCAACACCCACGGCGGCCTCCTGTCCCAAGCCCACCTGGAGGGAATGCTCCACCTCACCGAAGGCGCCCGACAACTCCGCGGCAACGAGGTCGAGCCCGAACGCCAAGTCCCCGACGCCAAGGTCGGCATCATCAGCGGCCACGGCGGCAGCCTGGCCATGCACGCGACGCTGATCCTGGGTACGGCGTGAGACGGGCAAAGCCCGGTTTTCGTCGGGTCCCGTTCATGACAGCCTGTGAGAGGCGATACGGAGGGGGAATATGCGATGAGAACTCTGAACAAGATGCTTCTGGGGGTACTTGTTCCGGCGCTTGCCGGGTTCTTTTCCGCCGCACCCACTGTACTTGCGCAGGAGGCCTGCCCACGCCCGGCGAGGGCTGCGGAGGTTTCGCCTCCCGACGTAACGGCCGCCCAGGTGGAGGCGGGGACCGGGGATCTGCGTGTTTTCGCGCTGGCGGCGAGACGATATCTGGATGGCCTCCGGACAGGGGCGGACCTGATCTATGCCGGATGTCTTCTCAGACATGAAGGACCTTGGAAGTCCGGCTCCACTTACGTCGTTACCATGTCGATCGACGGCAGGATCTTCCTGCACTCGGACATGGCGGCGTTGAGCGGCAGGCGACTGGAGGACAGTCTGTACCGGAGCATCGCCCAGGCGGTCGGTCTGTCGCGAGCGGGAACCATCGGGAACCCCGAGGGGGGCTCTCTGCCGGGGGGCGGCTACGCCGCCGGATATCGTTCGGCCATCGACAACAGCCCGCTCGTCCTCATTGTCGGTCTTGACATTCAGGAAACGCACTTGGCGCAGGAAACGGTCGATCCCGGTTCCCCCACGGTACGGGCCGATCAGGTGGTGGATCGTGCGACCCTCAAAGCCTTCGTCAACGAGGCCACGGAGTACCTTGTCAACCTTTACCGGACGGAAGGCCGCAGCGCCTTCACGAAGGCAAAGAGCGTATTCCGGGATCCCGGCGGACCCTGGAGGCACGGCCCCGTCTATCTCTTCATCATAGAGCCCAGCGGCTACACGATATTCCACGGAGCCTTTCCGGACAAGTTCGAGTTCCAGGTCCCGACCACGACCTTGAGAGACGTCGTGACCGGAGAGCTCATTCTGCCGCAGATCATCCGGACGGCGCAGGCGCCCGGGGGCGGCTTCGTGAAATACTATTTCGACAACCCGGATGACGCCACGGACCGGGCCGATGTCCCCAAGGTGACCTACGCGCGCCAGCATGTCTTCGAGCGCACGAGGCCGGATGGGAGTCCGGTCGCATATCCGCTCATTTTCGGCGCGGGGATCTACGGCGACCCGGACACGGAGTCGGAAGAGAGCATGGCGTCGGCACAGGGCTGGCTCGCGCGCTTCGGCCGCGCGGTGGCGGGCGATGCGGTAGAGATGATCTCCGGCCGCATGAACTCCCCCGCGCCGGCCGGAGCGAAGATGGTGCTCGGCGGGCAAGCCGTGAAGTCTGAAGATGACGCGGTCCTTTCCCGCGGGCAGGACGGCTTCGCCCTCACGGCCGGTTCCCCGACTGGCGCGCATGGCATGTCTCTGTCCGATTTTCTGGGGCGGAGTTCGTTCCAACTGTCCGCCGCGAAAGGAGCCGATGACCCGCATGGCCGGCGCTGGACCGCCTGGGGCCGCGGTGCGCTCACGAAGTTCGAGGGCGCCGCCGCCACCGAGGGCGACGTGACCACGGGCATGCTGGGTGTGGACTACGGGAAAGGCGGATGGCTCGGTGGCGTTGCGCTCTCCCACGCGCGTGGAAAGGGCGGCTTCGACAACCAGGGGCGTAGCGAGATGGAGGCGACCCTTACCAGCGTGCATCCCTACGTCCGCTTCGCGCTGAACGAGCGAATCTCGGCCTGGGGCATCTTGGGGATGGGCCGGGGCGAGATGACGCTTGACGAGCAGGTAATCGAGAAGGTGGTGGAGACCGACATCGACATGCGCATGGGCGCGGTCGGGTTCCGCGGCGCGCTCCTTTCGGCATCGAAGACGGGCGGTTTCGACCTTGCGTTGAAGTCCGACCTGTTGATGACGCAGGTGGACGCGGACGCGAAGGACGGTCTCGAATCCATCACGGGGGAGACGACGCGTATCCGGGTGATGCTGGAGGCGGTGCGCGAGATTGCCATGGAAGGCCGGGGATCGGTGCGGCCTGCGCTGGAGGTGGGTCTTCGCCACGACGGAGGCGACGTGGATGAGGGAATGGGCGTGGAGGTCGGCGGGAGCGTTCGCTTCACGGCCGCAGGCGTGACGATGCAAGTGAGCGCGCGTACCCTGCTCACACACGCGGAAGAAGACGTGAAGGACTGGGGAGTGGGGGGCCTTATCCGGTTCGACCCGGATCAGGCGGGCCGAGGTCTTGCGATAACGGTAGAGCCTGCCATGGGATCAACCGCGGGCGGTGCGGCGCGCCTGTGGAGCTTGCGGGACGTCTCTCGCTTGGGCGATGAAGGGATCGACATCGAGCCCCGTGTGCGCGCGGAGGTGGGCTACGGGATGGACGCGATGGGCGGCATCCTGACGCCCTACGCCGGTCTCTCGGTTTCCGCGACCGGAAGGGAGACCTATCGCGTGGGCGGGCGGTTCAATGTGGGCAAGGGCCTGAGCATGAGCCTCGAGGGAGATCGTCGCGAGCACGCCCGCGACGCAGAGGCCTCGCACGGGGTCGCGCTGCAGGGCTCGCTCCACTGGTAGGGCGCAAGGGACACTACAACTGGAGCACGGGTCTCCGCGTATGCCAATCCGTGGTTTGCTCGTAGGCGTAGCCCACCTGCAACAGCGTGGCCTCGTCGAAGTGTTTGCCGATTATCTGCATGCCGATGGGTAGGCCGGTGCGGTCGAAGCCGCAGGGCACGGATAACGCCGGTAGCCCCGCGAGGTTCACCGAGATGGTGAGGATGTCCGACAGGTACATCTGTAGCGGGTCGTGGATCATCTCTTCGAGCTTGAAGGCGGTGGTGGGGCAGGTGGGCGCGACGATGGCGTCGCAGTCCGTCAGGACCGACTCCATGTCTTGCTTGAGCAGGGCTCTCACCCTCTGCGCCTTGAGGTAGTAGGCGTCGTAGTAGCCGGCGGAGAGCACGTAGGTGCCCAGCATGATCCGCCGTTTCACCTCGTGCCCGAAGCCTTGGGCGCGGCTTTTCATGTAGGTGGAGGTCAGGTCCCCGGCTTGGGCACGGGGGCCGTAGCGCATGCCGTCGTAGCGTGCCAGGTTCGAGCTGGCCTCGGCGGCCGCGATGACGTAGTAGGCGGCCACGGCGTAGTCGTTACGCGGCAGCGATACCTCCGTCACCACGGCGCCGGCCTTCTCCAGTTCTGCGATACCCTCTCGTACAGCCTGCTCCACCTCGGGCTGGAGCCCGGCTGCGAAATACTCCTTCGGCACGCCGATCTTCAATCCCTTGACATCTCCCGTAAGCGCCGCGCCGTAGTCCGGCACCGGTACGTCCACCGAGGTGGAGTCCGCGGGGTCGTGGCCGGCGATGGCCTGGAGCACCAGTGCGCAGTCGGTGACGTCCCGGGTCATGGGCCCCACCTGGTCTAGCGACGAGGCGTAGGCCACCACGCCGTACCGGCTCACCCGCCCGTAGGTGGGCTTGAGGCCCACGATGCCGCAGAACGACGCGGGCTGGCGGATCGATCCGCCGGTGTCGGTGCCCAGCGCCGCGACGCATTGGCCGGCCGCCACCGCGGCGGCGGAGCCGCCCGAGGAGCCGCCCGGCACATGGCCGAGGTTCCACGGATTGCGGGTGACGGCGTAGCCGGAGTTCTCGGTGGAGGAGCCCATGGCGAACTCGTCCATGTTGGTCTTGCCCAGCACCACTGCCCCGGCCTCGCGGAGGCGCCGCACCGCGGTGCCGTCGTAGGGCGGCGTGAAACCCTGCAGGATCTTCGAGGCGCAGGTGGTGGGCAGGCCCTCTGTCAGGAGCACGTCCTTGAACGCCACCGGTATGCCCAGGAGCTTCGAGGACGCATCGCCGGCGGCGAGCCGCTCGTCGGCCCGGCGCGCCTCTTCCATGCCCTGCTCGCGGCATACGGCAAGATAGGCGCCGATGGCACCGTCCGTGGCCTCAATGCGGTCAAACAGCGCCTCCGCCAGCTCCACCGCGCTCAACTCACGGGCTCGCAGCCGTTCGTGCAACTCGTGCAGGGTAAGGTCGTGAACCGTCATTCAATGATCTTGGGGACGCTCAGGAAGTCGTCGTCGCGGGCGGGAGCGTTGCGCAGCAAGTCCTCGGTCCGGGGCTGGTTGACGGCCCGGTCCGGGCGCAGGACGTTGACGACGTTCACCGCGTGGGACATCGGCTCGACGTTCTCGGTGTCGAGCTCGTTGAGCTTGTCCATGTAGTCGAGGATGCGGTCGAGCTGGCCGGTGAGTCGTTCCTGCTCGTCCGGTGTGAGGTCCAGACGGGCGAGGGTGGCCACATGACGGACCTCTTCGCTGGTGATTTTCACGCCGATTTTCTATCATACGCCTCGAATGCCCGGCAAACGAACCTCGCCAGAACCGTCCCGAAACGGCCGTTTGCTCGCTCTGGAGCGTCGCGGACCCGACGGCACGTTCTATGAAACGGACGCGTTGTCGCGGGGATTCCGGCGAATCGCCGGCGTGGACGAAGTCGGCCGGGGCCCGTTGGCCGGTCCGGTGGTAGCGGCTGCCGTGGTCTTCGAGCCGGGTGTGTTCAATCCTGACGTCAAGGATTCCAAGCTCCTGACGGCCAGGAAGCGCGAGCGTCTGACCGAGTGGATCAAGGAGAGGGCCGGTTCCTGGGCCGTGGGCGTGGCCGATTCACGCGAGATCGACGACCTCAACATCCTGCAGGCGAGCCTGCTGGCCATGGCCCGCGCCGTGCGGGGCCTGAACCTGGCCCCGGATTATCTGATGGTGGACGGTCCTTACGGCATTCCCGCCGCCAGCCTCGTGGGGGACGGCGGGCCGTGGACAGCCGCCCCGGCGCAGCGCACCCTCAAGGGCGGTGACCGGTTGTGCTTCTCCATCGCGGCGGCGTCCATCATCGCCAAGGTGGCTCGGGACCGCATGATGGTGGAGCTGGACGCTCTGTATCCCGAGTACGGTTTCGCCAGCCACAAGGGTTACCGGAGCCGCCGGCATTCAGCGGCCCTCGACCGCTACGGGCCTTGTCCCATCCACCGTTGCAGCTTCAAGCCCGTGCGGGAATCGTGGGAGCGGCGCGCGCCGGGCGCCGTTTCGGCCACGGGAGGAGGCTTGCCGGTGCCGCTCTTTGGTGCCAGAAAATAGGATGGGCGATGAGCGGAAGTCCTTGGGCAAGGCTGGAGAGGATCTCGCCGAGCGCTACCTCAAGCGTCAAGGCTACGCCGTCGTCGAGCGCAACTACCGGTGCCCCTTGGGCGAGATCGACCTGATCGCCCTCGACAAACACGCGGTGGTGTTCGTGGAGGTGAAGACCCGCAGGGTGGACACGTCCGGCGCGCCCCTGGAAGCGGTCAACGCCGCCAAGCAGCGCCGTCTGAAGCGCGCGGCTTTACACTACCTCAGCAGATACCGTTTGCATGACCGGGACGTCCAGTTCGACGTCGTCGGCATTTCGCTCGGCTCGAATCCGCCGGCGGTTCACCACGTCCGTCATGCATTTGATTTTTCTGAGCCGTAGGGTGGGGTGGGGCGGATCAGCACCATGAGAAGGGACGAAGGATGATTGACGTCAGGATCCTGCGCGAGGACCCCGAAGGGGTGAGGCAGCGCATGGCCGCGAGAGGAACGGACATCGACTGGGAAGCGGTGCTGGCCGCGGACCGCGAACGCCGTGAGACCCTCGCCCGATGGGAGCGGCTCAAGGAGCAAAAGAACAAGCTCTCGGGCGAGATCGGCAGGCTCAAGAAAACGGGCGGGGACGCTTCGGCGTTGATGGAGGAGATCGGCTCGGTCAGCAAGGACCTCGACGCGTTGGACCAGCCGCTCGCCGAGACCGAACGCCGGTTCAGCGATTCCATGCTCGACATCCCGAATCTACCCGACCCGGGCGTGCCCGTAGGCGAGTCCGAGGCCGACAACCCGGTGTTGCGGCACTGGGGCGAGGCTCCGGCGTTCGGCTTCACCCCTAAGAACCACTGGGAGATCGGCGAGGCGCTCGGCATCCTCGACTTCGCCCGGGGCGCCAAGCTCGCGGGCGCGCGCTTCACCCTCTACCGGGGGCAGGGCGCGCTGCTGGAACGGGCGCTGATTGCGTTCATGCTGGACCTTCAGACCCGTGAGCACGGCTACGACGAAATTCTGCCGCCATTCCTGGTGAACCGGGACACCATGACCGGCACCGGCCAGCTCCCCAAGTTCGAGGCCGACATGTTCCGCACCGCCGATCCCGACTACTTCCTCATCCCCACCGCGGAGGTGCCGCTCACCAACATCCATCGTGAAGAGGTCCTCGACGCCTCCGACCTGCCCCGGTACTACTGCGCCTACACCCCGTGTTTCCGCAGGGAGGCCGGCTCCTACGGCAAGGACATGCGCGGCCTGATCCGGCAGCACCAGTTCAACAAGGTGGAACTGGTGAAGATCGTCGAGCCGGAAAGCTCATTCGAAGAGTTGGAGAAGCTCACCCGCGACGCTGAGACCGTGCTCCAGCGCCTTGGGCTCCACTACCGCGTGGTGGAGCTGTGCACCGCGGACCTGGGCTTTTCCGCGGCCAAGACCTACGACATCGAGGTGTGGCTGCCGGGACAGGGAACCTACCGTGAGATCAGCTCCTGCTCCAACTGCACCGACTTCCAGGCCCGCCGCGCTGCCATCCGCTACCGCCCCGCCCCCAAGCAGCGCCCCCAGCTCGTGCACACCCTCAACGGCTCCGGCCTCGCCGTCGGCCGCACCCTGGTGGCCATCCTGGAGAACTGCCAGCAGGAGGACGGCAGCGTGGTCATCCCGGAAGCGTTGCGGCCGTACATGGGTGGGTTGGAGAGGATCGGGTAGGGACCGGTGTGCCTCGGACGCGCGTATCAGGACGGTATGGACTCCGTCCGTTTCGGAATGGCTCGCCGTCCAATTCGGAATGGACCTCCGTCCAATTCGTGCGCGTCCGGCTCATGGTTGACAAGACATAGGACATTGACCGAGGATGCAGACGCGCACCCAAGCGAACCGTCCAGTATTTCCCGATCCCAATGGAACGGGCCGCGCCCTCCCAAGGAGTGGGAATGAAATTCTCATACACGCACCACATGCCCTATACCGGAGTCACCAGGGTAGGGCAGGATTGGCCGGTGGCCAACAAGCAGTTCCAGCCGGACGAAGGCATGCGGATCTTCCGGGCAGGGATCGACACCAAGGTGTTCGCGGAAGAATGCGGCTTCGACTGGATCGGCAACAACGAGCACCACATGAGCCCCTACGGGCTGATGCCGAACCCCAACCTGATCGGCGCCTGCGTCGCCGAGCGGACCCGCAAGTCGATGATCCTGCAATCCGGCAACATCGTGCCGATCGTCAACCCGATCCGCGTGGCCGAGGAATACGCCATGCTGGACATGATCTCCGGCGGCCGGCTGGTGGCCGGGTTCATGCGCGGCATTCCGCATGAGTACGTGGCCTACAACGTGGCGCCCAGCGAGTCCTACGGGCGCATGAACGAGGCCATCGAGCTGATCAAGAAGGCCTGGACCGAGCCGGAGCCGTTCGGCTGGGAGGGCGAATACTATCAGTTCCGCGCAGTCTCGATCTGGCCCAAGCCGGCCCAGAAGCCGCACCCCGAGATCGTCATGTCGGCGAGCAGCGACGGCTCCGCGCGCCTGGCCGCCGAGCACGGCGCGACCATGGGGGTCCTGCGCGTCCAGGATTACGAAACCGCGCACCACTCCATCGACGTCTACAGGGAACATGCACGAAAGCTCGGCTGGGAGCCGCAGCCGCACAACATCATCCTCGCCATGAACTGCTCCGTCGCCCCGACCAGGGACGAGGCGGTCAAGACGCTGCGCCAGGGCTACGACTACTTCTTCAACGTGCTGGGCGGCGGCATCCGCACGGCGCAGCGGCTGGTGGTCCAGAAGACCCGCTACTTCAAAGACGAACAGGACGCCGAACGCCAGACGACCAAGCTTCGGACACACAATCAGCTTTCCCTTGAGGAACGGATGGAGCGCGGCCTGGTCATGTGTGGGACGCCCGACATGGCCATCGAACAGATCACGCGACTGTACGAGGAGTTCGGTCACGGCGTGACCAATCTCAGCGTCAAGATCGGCAACGTGCCCGACGAGAGCGTCCATCAGACCATGAGCCTGCTCCGTGACGAGGTGTTTCCCGTGGCGCGTCGTCTCGGCCTGGAAGAACGGACGGCGACCGTAGAAGCAGAGGGAGTTCCAGCATGATCGACAAGTACACGGCCGTCGCCGTTCAGACGATTATCCGGCACGTGCGGGAACCGGAATGGCGCGACGCCATCATCCGCGAGAACGTCAACCGCTACCTCTCGCTGATGGAATACGTGAGCTGCCGCTGGGGCCAGGCAAAGCTCTATGTCCTGCCCGAGTTTTCCCTGACCGGCGTCGAGCACGTCCGGTCGGTGGAGGAATGGACACGCATCGCCCTCCGTATTCCCGGTCCGGAGCTCGAACCCCTCGCCAACTTCGCGCGCATCAACCGCGCCTACGTCGCCGGCGGAACCATGGAGTACGATCCGGCCTATCCGAATCGCTGGTTCAATTCCGCCTACCTGTTCGGGCCGTCGGGCGACCTCCTGCTGCGCTATCGCAAGATCAACGGCGCCGACGTCCAGGGGCACACGACCTATTCCACCCCTACCGGCTGCTATGACCTGTACGTGAAGAACGAGGGCGGGGAAGATGCTCTGTTCCCGGTGGTGGACACCGAGATCGGGCGGCTTGCGCTCATCAACTGCTACGACATCAACTTCCCGGAGATGCCGCGCGCCTTCGCGCAGCACGGCGCCGAGATCTTGCTGCACTGCACGGGCGAGCCGTATGGACCGCACCGGGAACCGTGGGAGATGAGCCGGCGCACCCGTGCCTACGAGAACTGCATGTACGTCATCTCCTCCAATCACGGCGGCTATGCCGCGCAGGTGTCGGGCAACGTGTTCGCGGATTCGCCGGGCCTGAACTTCCAGGAGCGGCGCGACGGCGAGATCTCGCCCCTGCATCGTTCTCACGGCGGTTCGGAGATCGTCGATTTCAACGGCAAGGTGGCCGGCGCGGCTCCGAACCCCGGCGAGGCGCTGGCCATCGGCCCCATCGACCTGCGGGCTCTGAGGGAACGGCGCGCGGAGATACGCGACAACATCCTGGTGCAGTCGCGCACGGAGATCTATGCGCGCGAATACACCCGGCACCAGGCCACCGGCATCAACCGCTGGCTGGAGCAACCCATCGCGCACAAGTCGGAGGCGCGGCAAAGCACCGAGGCCGTCATCGCCCGCTATCTCCGGGACGGTGTCTACGCGCCGCCCGAGGGATACGAACCGGCGCCCCCATCGGAACAACAGAACCGCGCCCTGGCCTGACCATGCCGAAGAAGTTCCATATCGCCTGTGTCCAGTCGTTCATCGAGGTCATCGACGACCCGGCGCGCAAGGACGACGTCATCGCCCGCAACCTCCGGCGCGGGCTGGATATCGCCGAGGCGGCGGTGGTCCGGGACGAGGCGCGCGTCGTGGTGTTCCCCGAGGCCTGGCTTCAGGGCTTCAACCACAAGCGCACCGCCGGCGACTGGAAGAAGGTCTGCATCGAGATACCCGGACCCGAAACCGACATGATCGGCGCGTTTGCCCGGGAGCACCAGGTCTATGTGGCGGGAGCCGCCTTCGAACGCGATCCGGATTGGCCCGATGTCTGGTTCACCGCGGGTTTCATCGTCGGCCCCTCCGGCGCGGTCGAGCTGCGTTACCGCAAGTGCCACGAGCACAACGTCGAAGGGTTGATCCCCAGCGTCTGTCCCGCCGACGTCTACACGGAATACGTTCGCCGGTACGGCGAGGAGTCCCTGTTCCCGGTGCTCTATACGCCGTACGGGCGGCTCGCGACGATCGTGGAGCACGACGTGAACTTCTTCGAGTTGTCCCGCGCCCTGACCTTTCGCGGCGCGGAGATCCTGCTGCACCCGACCACCGAGACCAACGGACCCATGGCCGAGACGCGCGATCAGGTGCGCCGGTCGCGCGCCTACGAGAACCTCGTCTACGTGGCCTCGGCCAACGCCGGCGCCCTGAGCGGCCGGTACAGCGCGGCGCAGGGCACGCGCGGCGCCTCCACGGTGATAGACTACCTCGGCCACGTCGACGCCCGCATCGACGGCGCGGGCGAGTCCGTGCTGGTCTCGACCGTCGATCTCGACCGGCAGCGGAAGCGGCGCACCGAGGTGTTCATGAACTTCCCGGCGCAGGTCAAGTCCGAGTTCTTCGGCCGGGAATTCGAGAAGCAGACCTTCATGTCCAAGGACACCGGCGGCGACGCGCGCGCCACGGCCAAAGCGACCATCAAGCGGCTGCAAGACGAAGGGGTTCTCGCGCCCGAATAGACCGTAACCCTGGAACCTTAGACTATGGCGGTGCTGCAGACACGGCGTCTGGAGGCGAAGTTCCCATTGCGGGACGGCGTCGTGCACGCGTTGCGGGGCATCGACCTGGATATCGCCACGGGCGAGTTCTTTGTCCTGCTGGGCCCGTCGGGTTGCGGCAAGACCACCATGCTGCGTTCCATCGCCGGGCTGGAGCGCCCCACCGCGGGTGACATCCGCATCGACGGGCACCCCATCTTCGACGCGGAGAACGGCGTTTTCGTCCCACCCGATCAGCGCCCCATCGCCATGGTGTTCCAGTCCTACGCCATCTGGCCGCACATGGACGTGTTCGAGAACATCGCCTTCCCGCTCCGCCGCGGGCGGCTGAAGATGGACAAGGAGGCGGTGCGGGGCCGCGTCGGAGAGGTGCTCGAGATGCTCGGTCTCGACGCCCTGGCGGAACGTCCGGTCATTACCCTGAGCGGCGGCCAGCAGCAGCGGGTGGCGCTGGCGCGGGCACTGGCGCTGCAGCCCCGCATCCTGTTGATGGACGAGCCGCTGAGCAACCTGGACTTCAAGCTCCAGGTCCGGCTGCGCGCCCAGATGCGCGACCTGATGCACCGCCTGAACCTGACGACGGTCCACGTCACCCACAACCAGGCGGAGGCCCTTGAGACCGGCGACCGCATCGCCGTGATGTCGGAGGGCCGGATCGTCCAGATCGGCGATCCGCAAGCCGTCTATCACCGTCCGGAAAACGAGTTCGTCGCGCGGTTCATCGGCGACATGAACATTTTCCCGGCGGTCTATCGGGGCTGCAACGGGGGCACGGTTCACGTGGAGACCGCCTTCGGCCAACTCGACGCGCAACTGACCAGCCGTGACGGTTTTTTGAACGGCGCTACCTGCATGGTGGGAATCCGCCCGGAAGACATCGAGATCGGCAGCGGCATCCCGGGGGATTCGGCCAATCTCGTCACGGGCACGGTGGCGTCATCGAGCTACGTCGGGGAGGGTTACGTGCACACCGTCGAGTCCTGCGGCCAGCCGGTGAGGGTGAGGCGGCATCACCGCGAGGCCATCAGCCGCGGGGATTCGATCCGGCTTCATTTTCCGCCGGCGGAGACCGTCGTGGTCGCGCCGTCCGACGGGCTGGACATGGAAGGCATCGAAGGCGGGCTCGCCGGCGAGGAAGCGGCTCGTGCGAACTAGATTGCTCGGTATCGGCTGGGTCTACCTGCTGGCGATCTCCGGGCTGGCGCTGGTGTGCGTCACCGTCTTCGGCAACATAGTCACCAGCTTCGCCGACCAGGATGTCGACGGGCAGTACACGTTCGCCAACTACGTCGAGCTGCTCACCCAGAAGCACCTTTACAGCGTCACGGGCAGGACCGCCCTTCTTGGGGTGGGCACCGTTTTCTGGATGTTCGTGTTCGCCTTCCCGTTCACCTGGCTCCTGGCGCGCACGGATTTCCGCTACCGCACCGGCCTGTTCACGCTACTGACGGCAAAGCTGGCGATCCCCGGTTTCATCACCGCCATGTCGTACGTGTGGCTGTTCAATCCGACCTCCGGGCTCGTCAACACGCTCTTCGGAATGACCAAGTTCACGGGCGGCGCCCTGTTCGATGTCTACCAGGTGTCCTGGATCTGCTTCCTGCAGGGCATCGTGCTGGTCCCGGGCGGGGTCTTCATGATGCTGCCGGCCTTCAGGAACCTCGACGCTTCGTTGGAAGAGGCCGCCTGGGTCAGCGGGGTGTCCAAGACCTATACGGTTTCTCGCATCGTGCTGCCGCTGCTGGGCCCCAGCATGGTGGCGGTTTGCATCTTCTACTTCGTGCTCGGCGTGGAGATGTTCGACTTCGTCGCCATCATCGGCATGCCAGGCGACGTGCTGGTCCTGTGGATCTATGACGCCATCGCGGAGACGGACGGTCCGCCCAACCTGGGCTTCGCGGGTGCCGCGGGTGTGGTCCTGTTCGTCATCTGCGGCGTCGCCATCCTGTTCTACGCGCGGTTCCTCAAGCAGGCGCGGAAGTACGCGGTGGTGGGCGGCAAGGTGCGGGCGTCGGCGCCGCAGCCCCTCGGCCGCTGGCGCTGGGCCGCCTATTTCTGGGTCGGCGTCTGGGTGATGGTCAGCATCGGGATTCCGGTGGTCACCATCGTCTGGGTGGCGCTGGTGCCTTACTTCCAGCCGCCGTCGATTGCAGCGCTGGATACGGTCAACCTCGACAGCTTCCGCGACGCGTTGGCATGGATCGGCGAGCCGCTACGTCACACGCTGATCCTGATGGCGGGCTCCATCGTGGTAGCCGCGTCGCTGGCCACCAGCGTCACGTGGGTGGTCACGCGCAGCCGCAACGGCACGGCGCGCTGGGCCGACAACATCGTGTTCCTGGCTCCGGCGGTGCCCACCATCGTGACCGGCGTCGCGTTCCAGTTCATCGGCATCGAGATGTATCACTGGATACCGCTGTTCGGGACCATCTGGCTGGTGGCCATCGCCATGGGCACACGGATGCTGGCCTACTGCACCCGGACCATGAACGCGGCTTCCTTGCAGATCCATTTCGAGCTCGACGAGGCCGCCTATGTCTCGGGCGTCTCGATGCTGGAGACGTTCCGGCGCATCTTCCTGCCCCTGATGGCGCCGGCGATCTTCTACTCCGCCCTGATGGTCGGAATGCTCGCGGCGCGCGACCTGACCTTGCCGCTGGTGATGAACACCGGCAACTCCGAGGTCGTCGCCACCCTCATCTTCAATCTTCAAACCAACGGCGAACAGAACGCCGCCGCGGCGGTGGCCTTCTACATGATATTCGTTCTCTCCATCCTGGCGCTGGTGGCACGGCGCATGACCGGGATGCAGGAGATCCGCGGCCACGACGTTGCCCGCCGCAACGGTCTGCTGAGCCGGCTGTCCGGCTGGGTGGCCGAGCTTGCAAGACCCGCCCGCAAACGAAGGCTCGAGTATGGCAGTTGAACGGATCCGGCGGGAGGCCGGATGTATCGTTGGCGAAAGGACAAAGGAGAGGAGCAGATGAAACAGATACTCACGACATGGGTTGGGCTGCTCGCCGTGGCAGCCGTCTTGTTCGGCGTACCGGCGATGGCCACCGGCGCGGATCTGCCGGACGCCGTGAAGAAGCTCGTCAAGCCGGCGCAGGCGGAAGGCGAGGCGACCGTCTTCGGTGTCACCATGAACCCCCGCCAAGTCGCGATGATGAACGAAAGCTTCAATTCGTTCTATGGCACCAAGATCAAGCTCAACCAGATCGGCGGCCGCCATACGCGCAAGAGGGTGGAAGTCATCCGGGCGCTGGAAAAGAAAGTGCCGACGGGACTCGACCTCTTCTGGACGACGAGCCCCCGTGCCTTGATTGAGGGCAACGCCCTCATCAAGTTCGACTGGGCCGGCGAATTCGGTCTGCCGGAAAAACTGATGGAAGGTGAATACGGGGTCAAGACGAGTGACAGCTATCTCACCATGGTGACCGTCAACACCAACCTGGTGAAGCCCGCTGACGAACCGAAGACCTACGACGACCTGCTCGACCCGAAATGGAAGGGCCGGATCGCCATACCGCGCTCGCCGTCACCCTGGAACTATTTCGCCTTCGCATTCGGCGAAGAAAAGGCGAAGAAGTTCCTGGAGACTCTGCTCCGGAAACAGGAGGTCAAGACGTTGGCCCGGTATCCGGACGTGCGGTCACGGGTCATCGGCGGCGAATTCGCCATCGGGTTCGGCACCGATGCCTGGGCCGAGATCGCCAAGGGCGCTCCGGTGAAGCATCCGGACATCGACACCGTGATCCTCGCCGCCCGTGGCGCCTATATCATCAAGGACACCAAAGCGCCGAACATCGCCAAATTGTGGGGCTACTGGGTGGTGTCTCCCGCCGGCCAGAAGACCATCCACGATGTCCGGGGCTATTCGCTCGTCACTTCGAAGGGCACCTACATGTACAACTATGTCCAGGGCAAAAAGGTTCTTGACATACCTTTTGACTGGCGCATGAAGAACGAGGCGCGGCTGACCAAGGTATTCCGCGCGGTGTTGCGCGAAAAATAATTCCGCCGTCCCGGCGGCTGGACGCGAAAGGCAATCATGGTTGGAACATCGGGGCCCGCGGGCGAGCCCTTCCAGAGGCTCACCGCCGCTCTCCCATCCGGCCCGGTGACCTACCACGTCGCCGGCGAGGGGCCGCCCGTGCTGTACTTGCACAGCGCGGGCGGCATCCGTTTCACCTACGCGCTGGACGAGCTGTCGCGCGATCACCGGATCCACATGATGGTGGCCCCTGGGTTCGACGGGACCCCGGCCCATGAGGGTCTCGACACCATGCCGGCGCTTGCCGATCTCGCCGGCCAGTTCGTGGATTCGGTCATCGGAGGGCCTTGCGACCTGGTAGGCCAGTCTTTCGGCGGGTTCCTGTCGGCGTGGGTGACCGTGTGTAATCCCGAGAAGATAAGCTCCGTGGTGCTCCAGTGCCCGTCGGGCTTCCGCCCGCCGCACATCCCGCAGAAACCGGCGGGCAGTCCGGAGGAGATGCGAAGCAGGATGTTTGCCCACCCGGAGCGGATTCCTCCGGGCGAAAAGACTCCGGAGCAGCTTGCCGAGAGCCGTGGGTGGGCGGATTACTACCACAAGTCCGTCGGACTCGACGAGGCGCTTGTGGCCCGATTGCCCGAAATCACGCAGCAGACGCTGGTTCTGCAGGGCACCAAAGACGGCATGATGCCGCCGGAGAGCGGCCAGCTTCTGGCGCGCGAGATTCCCCACGCCAAGCTGGTATACGTCTATGATGCGGGCCACAACATCGAGGTGGATCAGCCGGAACGGTTCGTCGCCCTGGTCCGCGACTTCTTCTCACGCGGTGAAGCCTTCATCGTCAACCCGGGCGACGAACAGGCGGGTGTCGTGGCGGCGCGCCAATCGTCCGCGTAGCAGTCGGTCGCACGGTCGGGTTTGGACCCCGGGCCGGTGACGGCCGCCAGCTACTTCCTCCGCAAGCCCGAATCGGCGAGGGTGGTGTCCTGTCCCGGCGGCGCTTCGTCGAGGGCTTCTTCGAGCGAGGGTCTCGGCGCCCACTCCTCGGGCGGGCGAGCTTCACCGTCCCAGTCCACCTGGTCGAGTCCCCAGAATATCTCCAGGCTGTGGCCGTCGGGGTCGCGGAACTCCACCGACACCTGGCAGCCCGCCCGCCTGCGGCCGTGGAAGTCGATGGCCACGCCGTGCTTCTCCAGGTGGTCTCTGGCGCGGAACACGTCGTCGAGGGTGGGGACCTCGAACGCCAGGTGATGCAGTTCCCGCCCCGCCGAAGCCTCCTCGGCCTGGCCGATGAGGCCGAGGCCGTGGTGGTCCTGGTTGAAGCGCATGAACACCATACGGCCCGGCACCATGCTTTCGGGGTAGACGTCGGAGACCTTGAAGCCGAGCACCTGGGTGTAGAACCGGACGGAGGCGTCGATGTCCCGGACCACCAGCACGGCGTGACTCATGTTGCCGATGCGGAAGGGCATGTCGGCCGGCGGCTGGACGCCCTTCATCGCCTGGACTTCGGGACCGTGCAGCCCCTCCAGATCGACCTTGCCTCGTTGGGTCATGTTTCGTGCCATGTTCGATTCCCTCCATGACGGCCGCGGCGTTCGGCGCCGGCACATTGCGCTTGCTTTGGGGGTGACTTGCGCTATACGGTATAGCTCAATCAGCACGCGGAGAGCGAACATGTATCGTGGCGATCGATAAACATGGAAAACACGGGAGGCTGACATGAACGCAATACCTCGCAAGAGATTCATGGCGTTGGCCGCGGCCCTGGCGGTGTTGCTGGCGGCGGGCGCCGCCTCGGCGCAGACCGTCAAGGTGGCGGTTCCGACGTTCCTTACCGGCGGAGGCGCGCCGACATACGGCACCGCGTCCAAGAACGGCGTGGAGCTGGTGGTCCGCGCCATCAACGAAGGCACCCTGCCGGCGCCCTACAACAGCGTCGGGCTGGCTGGCCGCAAGATCGATCTCGTGGTCTACGACGAGTCGGGCGGCGGCACCAAGCAGGTGACGGAGCTGCGCAACAAGGTGCAGAAGGAGGGCGTGGACGTCGTGGTCGGCTACGTCTCCTCCGGGAGCTGCGCCGCCATCGCCCGGGTGGTGGAGGAGCTTCGAGTCCTGACCCTGCTGACCGTATGCGGCACGCCGCGCATCTTCGAGGAGCTGGTGAAGGAGCCGAAGTACCTCTTCCGCATCATCAACCACAGCACCGCCGGCAACGTGGGCGCCGCGCACTACGTCGTCAAGAAGCTCCGGAACGAGGCCAAGGACGGCTACATGGGCATCAACCAGAACTACGCCTGGGGCCAGGATGCCTGGCGCGATTTCAACCTGGGCGTGCAGACCCTGGCGTCGGAACTCAAGCCGGCCAAGAAGCAGCAGTTCCCCAAGCTGTTCTCCGGCCAGTACGGCACCGAGATCTCGGTGCTGCTCAGGGCCAAGCAGAAGGTGGTGCACTCCAGCTTCTGGGGCGGCGACATCGAGGCCTTGATCGCCCAGGGCAAAGCCAGGGGGCTGTTCAAGCGCAAGACGTTCGTTTTCACGGTGGGTGAGATAACGGCCCACCGGATCGGCAAGAAGTTCCCGCCGGGACAGCTCGCCCGCGGTCCCTACGGATTGTACGCGGAGGGTATCGACACCCCGCTCAACAAGTGGTTCCGGAGCGAATACCGCAAGGCGTACAAGCAGCCGCCTTCGTCGCCGGCCTATCACTACGCCGACGGCATCGTGGCGGCCAAGTACGCCTACGACACGGCCATGAAGGCCAACGGCGGCAAGTTCCCGTCCACCGACCAAGTCATCAAGGCGCTGGAGCACGCCACCTACGACATCCTGGCCGCCAAGGTCAAGATGTCCCTCGGCAAGGGACACCAGGCGGTCACCTCGGACCGCTGGGGCTATGCCGAGTGGGACGACGCCAAGGGCGAGATCGTGGTCAAGGACGTGGTGGAGTTCAAGGCCGAGTGCGTGAACCCGCCGGAAGGGGTCAATGCCGCGGACTGGGTCAAGGGCGGCATGAAGGGCGCCAAGTGCGACTGAGGAACCGTTGGATCCCGAGCTCCTACTGATCATCCTCGTTGACGGTCTGGTCTACGGTTCGTACCTGTTCATGGTCGCCGTGGGCCTGACCGTCATCTGCGGGGTCCAGAAGCTCCTCAACGTCACCCACGGCGCGCTCTACGCGTTCGGCGCCTATCTCACGGCCACGCTGCTGATCCTCTATTTCCAGGTGGACTGGCCCCAGTTCGGCGCCTTCGCGGTGATGTTGTTCGCCGCGGCCTTCCTCGGCGTGCTCTTCGGCGTCATCATCGAGCGCGGCCTGCTCCGCCACCTCTATCACGAGGACGAGCACATCATCGTGCTGGCGACTTTCGCGGCGTTCCTTGTGCTGGAGGACGTGCTGCTGCTGATCTGGGGCACCGACCCCTACCTCGCGCCGGAGCCCCTCGGGCTGCTGGGCTCGACGGAGATCGCCGGACTTCCCTTCGACAACTACAGCCTGTCCATGGTGCTGTTGTCGGCCGTGGTGGCCGCGGTGCTGTGGTACGGGCTCAACCGGACCCAGTTCGGCAAGCTTCTGCTGGCGGTGATCTATGACCGGGAGCTGGCCCAGGCCATGGGAATCAACGTCAACCGGATCTTCCTGTTGACCTTCATGCTGGGCTCGTTCCTGGGGGCGCTGGGCGGCGCCTACCAGGCGCCGGCGATCTCGGTGCAGCCGGGCATCGGGGTGGAGGTGATCGTGCTGGCCTTCGCCGTGGTGGTCATCGGCGGCATGGGCAGCATTCCCGGCGCCCTCATCGGCTCGGTGATCGTGGGCGTGGCGCGGGCGTTCGCGGTGCACCAGGAGCCGGCCCTGGAGCTGTTCGTCATCTACCTGATCATGGCTGCGGTGCTCATCGTCCGGCCCCAGGGCCTGTTCGCGCCCGCCAAGCCGAGGACCATATGACCTGGCGCCAGGACAAGACCCTCTGGGGCCTGACCATCGGCCTCGTTGCGCTGCTGCTGCTCAACTTCGTGGTGCCGGACTGGTTCCGTTCCATCCTTACCCTTTCCCTGGCCCGGGGTTCGGTGGCGCTGGGTCTCCTGGTGCTGTGGCGCTGCGGGCTGATCTCCTTCGGTCACGCGCTCTACTTCGGCGTCGGCGCCTACACCGTGGGCCTGATGAGCCGGTACCTGGGCATCACCGACGCCTTCCTGACCATCGCCTGCGCGGTGGTGACCGCGGGCCTGCTTGCGTACGGCCTGGGGTTCCTGCTGCGGCAGTACCGCGGCATCTTCTTCGCGCTGTTGAACATGGCGTTCTCCATGATCCTCTACGGCGTGCTGGCCAAGTTGGAGGAGCTGGGATCCACCGACGGCATCAGCCTGGAGACGACGACCTACCTCTGGTACGCGCCGCTGGGAGCGGAGAACAAGACCGCGCTGTTCGTGTTCGCGGTCATCCTGACCTGGGGGGTGGCGGTGCTGGTGCACCTCTACCTGCGCTCCACCCTGGGCAACATGACCACCGCGGTGCGCGAGAACGAGATCCGGCTGGGTTACCTGGGCTACTCCGGGGAACGGGCGGTCCACGCCAAGTTCGTCGTCTCCGGACTCCTTGGCGGTTTCGGCGGCGCCATCGCCGCCCTCACCATCGGCCACGTAGACCCGGACTCCATGGTGTACTGGCCGGTGTCCGGGGACTTCGTCTTCATCGCCATCCTGAGCGGCACCGGCAACGTCACCGCACCCTTCATCGGCGCCTTGATCTACGAGCTGATCCGCACCTACGCCTTCGACAAGTTCCCCGAAATCTGGCAGCTCATCATGGGCGGGACGCTGCTCGCCATCATCATGTTCCTGCCCAACGGCCTGTGGTCGCTGGTGGACCGGTGGCGCAGCAGGAGAAGGGCGGGCGCGGCGCTTCGGACCGGGAAAGAAGAGGCATAGCCGGCCATGTCCGCGGTCCTGGAAGTCCACGATCTGGAAAAGTCCTTCGGCGCGGTGGTGGCCGCCCATGACATCAACGTCGTGGTGGAGGAGGGCGAGACCATCGGCGTCATCGGCGCCAACGGCGCCGGCAAGACCACCTTCGTCAACCTGGTCACCGGCCACCTCCCGCCCGGCGGCGGCACGGTGGAGTTCATGGGCCGCGACATCCTCGGCCTCTCTGTGCGGGCCATCACGCGCCTGGGCCTCTGCCGTTCCTTTCAGGTCCCGCAGGTTTTCCTCTCGGAGACGGTCTTCGACAACCTGATGATGGCCTTCGGCGTCGCCGAGGAGGACGGGGCGGGCCTTTTGACGCCGCTCATGGAGGAAGAGCGGGCGGCGCGGGTGGAAGCTCATCTGGCGCGCTACCAGATCGCGGACTACCGGGACGTCATCGGCTCGGCGCTGCCCCAGGGCATCCGCAAGCTCCTGGACATCGCCATGGCCACGGTGCGCAAGCCCAGGCTGCTCATGCTGGACGAGCCCACCAGCGGCATCAGCGCGGAAGAGAAGTTCGCCATCATGGACATCCTCATGCAGGCGCTGAAGGAGGAACGCACCACCGTATTGTTCATCGAGCACGACATGGAGATCGTTGAGCGGTACGTGGACCGGGTGCTCGCCTTCTACCAGGGGGAAATCATCTGCGACGCCCCCACCGTGCAGGCAATGCAGGACGAAGGCGTACGGGAGTACGTGCTGGGCCGGGGTCATGACGCGGGTGCGGAAGCGCCGCCGGCGGCATCCGGGCGTTCTTCATCCGTGGAGGAGACTCTCGCCGTCGACGACCTCGACGTAGGCATCGGCGCCACGCCGATCCTGCGTGGGGTCCATTTGAGCGTCCCGTCGGGTTCCATGTGCGGCCTCATCGGCCGGAACGGCGCGGGCAAGACCACGTTCATGCGGGCGGTCATGGGCGCGCTGTCGATCCAGCGGGGCACGGTACGGCTCGGCGACGTCGACCTGGCCGCCACCCCGGCCCATCGCCGGGCGCACCTGGGCATCGGCTTCATGCCCGAGGACCGCCGGCTGGTGCCCGAGCTGACCGCGGAGGAGAACATCCTGCTGCCGGTCTGGGCCACCGGCGCGGAAAACGCCCGAGAACGCCTCCAATGGATCTACGGCCTCATGCCCGAGGTCGAGGAATTCCGCCACCGCGGCGCCACCAGCCTGTCCGGCGGCCAGCAGAAGTTCGTCGCCTTCGCCCGCGCGCTCATGTGCGGCACCCGGCTGCTGCTGCTGGACGAGCCCGGCGAGGGCATCGCGCCGATTTTCGCCCAGCGCATGGTGGAGATACTCGACGACCTCAAGAAGGAAGGCGCCTCCGTGCTCGTGGCCGAGTCCAACGACGTCCACATCGCGAGGCTTCTCGACCGGACCTTCGTCATCGAGCGGGGAAGCATCGTGGAAGGCGGGTAGAGCAGGAAAAAGGAAAGAGGAAGTATTGAATGACAACACGGACCCCCAATCGTTTGAACATCACGTTGTTTGCCAGCGTCGTGGGCGGTGCAGTCGTCGGGTTGCCCGCGTACGCGTACTTTTACGGTTATTCGTGGCTCGATTGGGTCATGTTCGTGATGCTCTATATCATCACGGGACTGGGCGTCACCGTGGGGTACCACCGCTTGCTGGCTCATCGGAGTTTCGCTTGCACCGATTGGGTGAAAGGCCTCCTCTTGATCGCAGGAGGATGGGCTCTGCAGAATTCAGGCTTCAGATGGACGGCCGATCATATCCGCCATCATGCCCGGTGCGACCGGGAAGGAGACCCCTATAGCGCCACGCGAGGATTCTGGCATAGTCATTGTGGTTGGCTGTTCTGGAAGGATCCCCATAAGGACGACAGGTTCGCCCGCAAGCTGCAACAGGACGCCGTCGTCATGTGGCAGCATCGTTACTACATTCCCATCGTCCTTTCCGGCCTGGCGCTTCCGTTCGTGGTGGGCTTCTTGTACGACGGCTGGTTCGGGGGGCTCGGATGCTTCTTGCTCGCCGGAGTCGGGCGGACCTTTTTTGTCTTGAACTCCACGTTTTGCATCAATTCCATTTGCCATCTGTGGGGCTCCCAGCCTCACGGAGCAGCCGATTCCAGCCGTGACAGTTGGTGGGTCTCGCTCGTCACCTTCGGAGAGGGCTACCACAACTACCACCACAGGTATCAAAGTGATTATCGGAACGGCCCCCAGTGGTACAATTTCGATCCATCAAAATGGCTGATCTACAGTCTTTCCCTCATGGGGCTCGCTACTTCCTTGCGGCGATTCTCCTGATGGTCGCGCACTAGCCTGTGCTCGGGCGGTCGCCGGGCAGGTCACGCGGCTTCAGGATCCGGATGGCCAGCGGCCCCGCCAGCAGCACGATGGCGATGTGGCCGAAGCCGATGCCCCAGTTGAGGACGCTTTCGCCGCCCAGCATGTGCAGGATCAGGCCCATCATCAACGGTCCGACGAAGCCGCCGCCGTAGCCCAGCATCGCGTGCACGGCCAGCGCGGCGCCTCGCCTCTCCGGGTCGGCGTTGCCGACCGTGCCGGCGGTGAGCGACGAGGAATCCGCGTAGATCGCCGCGTTGTAGAGGAGACAGATGGTAGCGGCCGTGCCGTATCCTATCCCCGCGGTGAACCCGACCAACAGCGCCAGCGCCATGGACACCGTGAAGACGAGCAGTATCCAGCGCTTGCGCCCGATGCGCCGCGCCATCTCGTTGCCGAGGACGCTGGAGGCCGTGCCGAGCAGGCTCGCCGGGGTCGCCACCATGGTCGGGACCAGAAAGTTCGGCGCACCGTCCCCTTGGGCCGCCGCAAAGGTCAGGAAGGTCACCATCCAGGAGCGGACGACGAACATCTCCCAGGTGTGCACGCAGTAGCCCAGCGCATAGGCCATGACCGAGGCGTTGCGCAGCACCGGCCTGAAGTCCACGAGCCGCACCGGCGGAGCCGGTCTCTCCCTCCGAGGACTTGACGGAAACAGGGTCAAGGCCACCAGCAGCGCTCCGAAAGCCCCGCCCGCTCCCACCATGAACGCGGCCTGCCAGCCGAAGTGCGCCGTCACCGCGCCGGCGATGACGAAGGAGAACGAGCTGCTGATGCCGGTGCTGGCGCCATGAACGGCCACGGCGCGCGATTGCGCCGGCCCCTCCACCTGGTCGGAAAGCGCCTTGAGCCCCACCATGTAGGTCCCGGCCCAGCCGATGCCGTTCAACGCGCGAAAGACAAGGCCGGTCCAGAAGCCGTCCGCAAGGAAGGCCATGCCGAGATGGGAAAGCATGGTCACGGACACCGCGCACATGTAGACCCTGCGCGCATCGACGCGGTCCGTCATCGGCAACAGGATCGGCACCGCGGCGGCGTAGGCGCCGAACATGATGCCGGAAAGCCAGCCCGCCTCCGCGTGGCTGAGCGACCATTCCGCGAAGAAGGCCGGCAGCAGCGCCGCGAACGTCATGGCGCCGATCTGCGCCAGCGACTGCGCCAGGCAGAAGACCGCGATGATGAATATTTCCCCGGTGCCGCGCCCCATACCTCGTATGATAGTATAGGTGCCGCCGGTGCATAGAAACACATCGGCGCATAGAAACGCCATGAACGAAGGAGGTCCGCCATGCCCAAGCCAGAACTCGAATTCTTTCCGGTGGACGACCTGCCCTGGGTGCCGGTGGAGGGAGCGCCGCCGGGCCACTACCAGAAGATCCTGACCGAGGATACGGAGATCGGGTTCGTCACCCGGATGCTCAAGGTGGATCCCGGCGGGGCGAGCACGGAGACCTTCGTCCACGATTTCTGGGAGGAGGTGTACATCGTGGAGGGGAGCCAGTGGGATGGCGACCGCCTTCTCAGGAAGGGGATGTATGCCTGCCGTCCCCCGGGAATGAAGCACGGTCCCTACCGGACCGAGGAAGGCTGTACCACGCTGGAGTTCCGTTACGTGAGGTAGGCCGTGACGCAGGGCACGAGACTGTCGAAACCGGGAGTCCGTGGTCCGGCGCCGCGAGGTCAATGCGTTGCGCCGGCGGTCGCCATCAGGCCGGGGCGAGCACGAAGTCGAAGCGCCCGAGCCAGCCCTGCGGGGTGCGGCTCAGGTCCAGCAGAAGGTCGTCGTGGTAGATCGAGTCCCGGGCGTTCTCGTCGCGCAGGTCGGGAAAGTAGAGCTGCGTCGTGAGCAGGCGCGTGGACGGGCCCTGAACCTTGACGTGGATATGGGGCGTGCGCCCGGTATACCGCACGGGCCGGATGGTCTCGAAACGAAACGCCCCGGCGTCGTCGGTGTACTGGTGGCCGCGATACCGGAAACCGGAATTGTCGTAGCGGCCGCGCTCGTCGGAATGCCAGATGTCCACCACGGCGCCGCCGATGGGGCGGCAGTCCGGCGAGAGCACGAGCCCCTGCACCACCAGTGGCCGGCCGCTCGTGCCCGGTTCCCGCAGATTGGTCCGAAGCGGCGTCCCCGGGGTGTAGAACGGTCCATCGGTCAGCTCGGGTATGGCGCGCGTGCAGGCAAGCGGCGGAGCGAGCCCGAGGGAGCGGCCGGCGGCGGGTCCGGAAAAAGGATAGACCAGGAGCGTTGCCCGCGTCCGGGCCAGACAAGACAGGGTTGTGACGCCCGCCGCTGCCACGGCAATCAAGGCGCCGCGCCGGGTGAAGGTGCGCTTCGACATGAGAAAATAATAAGCCGGCTGGGAAGGGTGGTCAACACAATCAATGTCGTGGTGGTAACGGAGGGCCGCTCCCGGCGGCGCGTCGCTGCCTCGATAGATGGCCTCGTCAACGCGGTCGGCACTGGCTTCCGTCGGTCTGTCCTCGGTAGAATCGATGATTGCGCACGTTTTGTATGACGAAAAAGTACAACTCCGCAACGGAAGTTCATCGACACAACTACAAGAGACTCTGCCGACGCGACTTTCCAGTGTTCTCCTCGTTCAGCCCGACTGTGGCCGATCGGCCACCAGTCGCCGGCAATCCATTCGTAAGGTAGCGGGGGGAGGGCCTGCATGTCGCGGGACGCCTGCTCGGGCTTCGCCGCGTCAGCACGACGAACCGTCCACCTCGACGACGCATCGCTGAGCGAAGCTGCCGAGCGGGTGGCGGAAACGATCAGGCAGATGTTAAGGTAGCGTCAATGGCACGACTCTTTCGGGCTCAACGGAGACGCCTCACTTGGCAAAGGGTAACGACGGAAACTACCTGCAGCATTGCGTTGAAATCGAAGCGGCGGCGCGTCTCGCGCAAGCCGATCGCCGCCGCAGGCTCCATGTCGCTTTGACTCATGGCATGAAGCCGTTTGAAGAGCTCGAAGAATCGAATGTCCAAAAGAATCTCCTATACGATGCTTTGGTTGAGGCTTCCGGCGAACCTAAATGCAATGAACGGGAGATTGTGAAGGCGTACCGGGCGTCATGGAAATCGCAGGCGTACCGGCCCGACATTGTAAATCTGTTCGATGAGTTGAAGACAGGAAAGCACTACCCGAACTCCGCGGAACTGTTGCGGGCGGTCATTGGGGCTGACCGGCTGTCTGGCGGCATCACGGAAACGGACGAAGCCAAGCATCAGAAACTCGCGGAGACTTGGGCCGATTCGAGAATGGTTGTCCCCCCATCCCCATCATCATGGCGCGAGCAACTGAGTCCGGACGGCGTGTTGGGCTGCCCCGACCGCCTCGACAAGCCATGGCTGTTTTCGATGGACCCGATGAGATATTCGGAATGCGGCCGAGAGAATGATGATAAGCTGCACCGCTCAGATTTCGACCTACTGGAATACGGGCTAAGACCATATTTCAATAGCGGGCAGCCTGGGATTGCCTGCCTGTTCGTTTATGGAATGGGTAGCCAGAACGAGGACTCGCAACGTCAGTTTTGGGCATTAATGGACGACCTTGCTCGACAAATGGACGCCGCGATCGGTTCCTATTGGGTTCACCACAAAGGGGGAAACCGTAATCTGGCCGGGTTACTGTTTTCGGACCAAGAACTCGCCTGGGGGTTCGCTCCGCCTCGCATTGTACCAGGTCGAGGCTTGGGGAGTAGATAGAATATGCAAGGCCATAGGTAATAGGGAGGGAAAAGGACGATGAGGTTATTAAGAGTTCTTGGGTTGGCGTTGGTTTTTGGGTTTGGTTCGGCGTACGGGGAAGAGAAGTCTTGTGATGATTGGATATCGGAAGTTACTCCTCAATTGAAGCAAAAATACAACGCATTGAAGGTGTACAAGCAGGTGGAAGATAGGACGGGAGAGTATAAAGAAATGAGGAGGAAAAATAATAGCCATGAGGATTTAGTAGCCTTGAGGCAGAAGATTTCGCTGACTATACAGGCTATACAGGTGAGTTCGGCTTTAGGAAGAAGAAGCTCTTCCCTGAGTTGGGAAGAGTCGATACAAATTCTTGCGATGCCAGGGTTGGTGGCAAAGGATGTGTTGGATGAATCTAGTGAGATTGTGTTGTTTTGTGTCGGAAAGATGAGGGTTCAAAAAGGGGTGCGTCATTTTCTTTTGTATGTGACCAAAGATGAAGAGGGTGATCGTTTTTGGCAGGTTCGGGCAGGTTCTATAGAGTAAGTGGTGGTGTGGTATAGAGGAGGATGATTTTCCGGGACCACCTCAGGCCTCTCCTAAGTGACCCAGTCACGATTGACGACGTCCGGTGCATCGTCGCGGTCGATACGACGGTGATTTACTAGTTGAGTCTGAATAGTCATGGGAGAAACCTTGAAGTACTCTGCGACTTCGTTCTGTTTTTCTTCGGAATAATCGCCGTCCATCATGTTGTCCACGAACGCGAAGGGACTCAAGAGTTCCGCAGCGAATGCGCGCTGCATCTTCTGACGATAGCTGGAAGCGCGTGTGGCGGGGAGGAGCCATTCGAGGGACTTGCTAAACCGTGTGCACATCATACGATCGCCAATCAGACGGGCGAGGTCAAAGCGTCGCCCCGTATTCCATCGTGACCGAAGCGCTACTCTGGAATGGCCGCTTTCCGCGTCCAGTGCGAAGGAAATGGGCATTGTCCCGGAATCCAGTGTTTCCAGCGAGACCGCATCACCAACGATTCCTGCAAAGCCGGCCAAGGTCTTGTCGTCAATTGGCTGCCCGCCCAGTTTTTCTTGACCACGAATTTTTCTTGCGCATCGCTCTCCCAAGCTCCAGGCCTCGACTTGCCAAGGTGGTAGAAGGTCTTTTGCATCGTTCAACCCTATCGCGTCTTTCGGATCGGCGTCGAAGCCGGTTGTCTTTGCGATCCGAGCAAAGTCCGCCGCCCGAAACATATTTCGCGAATTTCCACCGCCCAGCACCGCATCAGCAGCGATTTCACCTAATGCCTCCTCCCCGAGTTCGGCGGCGTCGGCAAGGTATCGGCGCACCTCATTCTCGTCCGCTTCATCCGGTTCGAGTCCTAGTTGCGCTTCCAGTCGTCGAAAACGCGCGAGTTCAGGATCGGCTCTTTCGCTTTTCAGTTCGTTCCAAAGATGATGGAGATTGCTTTCTCGGACTGTCGCGCTATCGAGCCTGTTCAGTATATCTTCCACGAAATCGTCGATTGCAGTTTCCAGTTCGGCTGCTGGAACCCTCTGGCGCCCCGGCGCTCCAGAGTAACGGAACAAGACCTTTTCGGTGTTACGGGAAGGCTCGGAGATCAAGAAAGATTGCATTCCGTCCGAGGAGATCGTGATGTTGGGCCACACGTAACCTTCGCCGATGGTCGCCATACAATGCGCGAAGTCCCAACGCGACATGGCATCCCGATCGGAGGGACGGCCGACCTCCCAGCGAAGCCGCCACCAGTTCCACGCGAGCCATTCGGCGATAGGATAACCGGAAATATACGGACCGTGGCGCAGCTCCTTTTGTTCTACATCCTCACCAGAGGTCAGCAGGTGATCATTGGCCGTCACCGCAAACGAACCGAACGTCGCTCGTTCTTCCGGCGATCCGGAATCGAGAACTTCGGAAGATAGCGACACTGTCACTTGGCCGTTCATCTTAGCGGCCACTCCTTGGCGACAATTTTCTTCATGGCGCTTTCGTTGCAGCCAAGCTCGTATCCGTGGTAGTTCTGGCTATTCTTTGAGAGCTTCGCCTCGTACACGTGGCCATATGCATCCACTGCCCAGACGTACTTCGGCAGTCCATCCACGCGATACGTGCTGATCATGCCTCGCCGGATGCCTTCCCGAAAAAGCGCTGTGGCTTCCGCGAGCTTGATGATTCGGCTGCCGTCGCAAAGTGATTTGTTCGGCCGCGGATTTGCTGGCGGGTGAAACCCGTAGTCAGCAGGCTTGCTCTTATGTTGAGCGTGACCGGTGTAGACGGCCGTGGCGGCAACTCGGCTCAGAAACTGCGGTTCGGTTTCATCCCTCGGAGCGATTCGACGCTTGGGATTGTTGCTTTGACGCTTTGGCATCCTGCCAACTCTTTCTTGTGACTCACCACGTCCACGGATACGGAGCAAGGAGGCTCTCTTCCAGGCATCTTTGTCTATCAACTTTCCGAATCGCTCACAAGCTCGTGACCCTCCTCCGCAAGAAACTTGCCAACCCTTATCGTGGAACGCTGAGGTGGCTTCCATTAATATGAGGCAGGGTTCAGATGTAACGTCTGTCGAGACCGTTGAAGGAGGGCTCTTGACCCTACAAGAAACTGGCCGTGACAGACCTGCCGCCTCATCCTCGCAGGACGACTTCCTGCTCTACGACGGCGAATGCGTCTACTGCCGGACGTATGCGCGGAAGGCCAGGATCAGGACCTCGGCCGGGGAACGGCTGCGGTTCATCGACGGCAGGAAGGCGCCCCGACTCGTGGAGGAGCTTCGGCGGGACGGGTGCGACATCGAGAACGGCATGATCCTCGTCCTGGAGGGGCGGCGTTACCAGGGAGCCGAGGCCATGGAGGTGCTGGGCGCCATGGCGACGGAGCCCGGCTGGGTCAACAGGCTGACCAGATGGGTCGGCTCAAGCTCGGAACGCGCACGATTCGTCTACCCGTGGTTTCGGCGGTTGCGCAAGGTCGGTCTGTGGATGGCCGGAAAGTCAGGTTTCCATGAGTGACGGCGAGATTGAATTTCCCTGCTGTCCGGCAATGCCTATACTGGACTTTTCATGGCACGTGGATGGGATCGACGCAGCGACAGGGAACTCGTGGAGCTATGCAACCGCGGCGACCGCGATGAGGCGGTCCAGGCCTTCGAAACGCTGTATCGCCGGCATCGCGACTACGTCACGCGCGTGTCCCTGCGGTTCGGCGCCGACCGGGAAACGGCCGTCGACGTTTTGCAGGAGACCTTTCTTTATCTCCTGAAGAAATTTCCCCCGGCCGGTGACGGGCTGGTGCTGACGGCGCAGCTCCGGTCGCTGCTCTATCCGGTGGCCAAGAACCTGACCCTGAACTCCCTGCGCCAGCGCGGACGAATCGACAGTTCCGAGGAGTTCGACCCGGACCGGCTGCCGGCTCCGGCGGTCGACGACCCGGCCGAGCGTGACCCCGCGCGCTTGTCGGCGGCCGTGGCCCGCCTGCCCGCCGAGCGCCGGGAGGTGCTGCTTCTTCGCTTCGTCGACGACATGTCCCTGCAGGACATCGCGGACACCCTTTCCATTCCCCTGGGCACCGTCAAGTCCCGGCTCCACACCGCGGTCAGGGAGCTGCGGGAAAGCCCCGAGATCAAGGACTTCGGCAAGCCTTGAACCTTTTCACGCTGCCGCGCGCTTAACGGGGTGAAACCATGCAGCCCGATGACGACACGACGAGCCTGAGCGGCGAAGAAGAACTCGACCTGCCCGGCGAGTTGATCGAGGGCCTCGCCCGTTCGGACAAGGCCGTGGCCGTCCTGTCGCCGGAGGCGGACAGGCGCATCGCTGAGGCCGCCAGGGTACATTTCGGGGTGCGGCCGTCGCGGGGTGCCCCGACGGCGAAGCGTCGTTGGGCCATGGCCGGGAGTCTGGCCGCGAGTCTCCTGGTGGGGGTCCTTTTCTGGCGGACGTACACCCCGGTGGATCCCCCTGAGCTCATGGTTGCCACGGTGGCCCGCATCCCCAACGACATCGACGGCTCCGGAGCCGTGGACATACTCGACGCGTTCGCCCTGGCCCGGATGGAGCGCGGCAACCGCACCGCCGCGGTGCAGGCGAGGATCGACGCCTTGGCCGCCAGCATCGTGGTGCTGGACAGTTCTGCGGGGAAATTATGAACGGCCGGTGCTTCAAGTTCCTGCTCTTCCTGGTCCTGTGGGCCGCCGCATGGCCCGGCCCGTCCCGCGCGGACGAAATGAAGGTCCGGTTCGCCGCCCTCGACGTCCACCTGGAGTCCGCCCAACCCGTGGCGGCGTGGCAGTTCGAGCTGTCGGAAGCGGGCGGTCGGATGCGCGTGGTGGGAGTGGAGAACGGTGACAGCCCGGCGTTCGCCAAGGCGCCCTACTACGATCGGAAGGCGGTCAACGACGGGCGCGCCGACCGCATCATCGTCGCCGATTTCACGTTACGGCCAGCGGCCGAGCTGCCGGCGGGCACGGTCCGCATCGCCACCGTGCACGTGCGTCTCACCGGCGATTCCCGGCCCGACTATGTCCTCCGGCTGGTCACCGCGGGCAACGCCACGGGCAAGCCCGTCCCGGCCATCGTCCACCTCAACATCCAGTGAGGGAGATAGCTGTAATGAACAAGCCCGGTATCGCCAACTCATGGATGACCCTGGCCGCCTTGTGCACGGCGTTGATTGCAGGGGCCTGCTCTGTCCAGGAACCCGGCCCCAGGAAGGGGCGTGTTCCGTCCATACCGACTTCGCCCGGGGACGTCATGGAGCGGCTTCCCGGGGTGCCGTCTCCGCCGGCGCCGGCCGCCATGGAGCGTGGTCGCGTGAGGGCAAAGCGCGCATGGGGCACAGGGATGCTCCAATCACTGTCGGCTCCGTCCGTCCCGGCGGGCATACATGCTCGCATGGCGTCTCCCCAACTCTCGGCGTGGCGTTCCCCGGCGCCGGGCGAAGAGTTGTGGATCATCGTCGCGCGCCGCTCCGCGGTTTCCGCGGCGCAACCCGAAGAGCCGGACCATCCGGGATCGGGCGCGCTGATGGCGACCGGTCTGTCCGACGGGGAAGACAAGACCAAGGTGCCGTTGCCCCTCAAGCACACCGAGGTCCACGCGGCCGTCACCGGCTACGACGGCACGGTGGACGTGACCCAGCAGTTTCAGAACCCCTTCGACGAGAAGATCGAAGCCGTCTACATGTTCCCGTTGCCCGAGAGGGCGGCGGTGAGCGAGTTCGTCATGACCATCGGCCAACGCCGCATACGCGGCATCCTGAGGGAGAAGGAGGAAGCCGAGGCCATCTATCGAGAGGCGCGTGCCCAGGGTTACCAGGCCAGCCTCCTGACCCAGCACCGGCCCAACGTCTTCGAGCAGAAGGTGGCCAACATCGAGCCCGGCAAGCGCATCGACGTGAACATCCGGTATTTCCACTCCCTGGCGTACCGCGACGGCTGGTACACGTTCGTGCTGCCGACGGTGGTGGGCCCCCGCTACAACCCGCCCGGCTCCAGGGAGCCGGTGCGCGCGCTGCCGCGTTCCCACGTCCAGCCCGTTTCCACCGGCGCCGGCGTGCGCTATCTGCGTCCGGGCGAGCGGTCGGGGCACGACATCGGCATCACCGTGAAGCTCGACGCCGGCGTGGCCATCGAGTCCATCGAGTCCAGCCACAGGATTGACGAGGACCGCACGGGTCCCGGGACCGGGGGCAACATGCAGGTGACCGGCGTCTACCCGAAGCGGCTTCCCGACCTCTTCGTCGGCCGCGCCGTCGTGGTCACCGGCAAGTTCGCGGGTGAGCCGTCCGAGCCGGAAGTGTCGGGCCGGGCCGGCGGCCAGCGCGTCAAGTATGAGGTGTCCCGCCACGGCGACAAAAACGCTCACTCCTTCATCCCGAACATCTGGGCGCGGCTTCGCATCGCCGATCTCGCGGACCGCCAGGTCTGGACCCACGACCCCCACGACGAGCTGGCCGGGGCCATCAAGAAGACCGCGCTGGAGTACGGCCGCCTCATGTCCGACTACACCGCCTTCCTCGCCGTGGACGCGAGCCGGCGCACCGAAGGCAAGCACGGCACCACGGTACATCAGGCGGTGCCGGTGCCGAGGGGAGTGCGTTACCAGACCACGGTGAAAGAAGAGCGTACGGCGAAAGACGTGCGGTGACTACGGGTTCGCTCATAGCCGGCTTAAGGGAGTTGCATTGCGGACCCCTGTTAGTTATATGGATGTATAACTCTGGAGGGTGCCCATGCATACAACAAACCTGCGCAAAGTCGGCGGTTCCATCATGCTCGCGGTGCCCCCGGCCCTACTCGACCTTCTGAATCTCAGCGTCGGCGCCAAGGTGGATATGGACGTGGACAACGGTCGCCTCGTCATCGAGCCCAAGGCCCGTCCCCGCTACTCGCTCGATGAGCTTCTGGCGCAGTGCGACGAAAACGAAGCCCCTTCCGCCGAGGATCGCGCCTGGATTGACGCCAAGCCGGTCGGCAAAGAGCTGCTGTAGTGAAACGGGGCGACATCTGGCTCGTCAGCCTTGATCCCGTTGCCGGCCATGAACAGCAGGGTACCCGCCCGGTTCTGATCGTTTCCCCGGCCCCTTTCAACGAGTTGACCCGGGCGCCAGTCGTCTTGCCCATCACCACGGGCGGGGGCTTCGCGCGCCGGCGTGGCTTTGCAGTTTCTCTCGAGGGCGCAGGAACCCGCACCACCGGTGTGATCCGTTGCGACCAGCCCCGGACCCTCGACCTGTTCGCGCGGAAGGGAAGACGCCTTGAAGCTGTCCCCGAACACATCATCGATGATGCACTTGCCCGGCTCGCCACCATCCTCCAATAGACAGCGTCGTCGGTCGACTTGGCCCTTCAGGGATTATGTAATTATATAAGAGGTTCGGATGCTGTCATTCAAAGTGACCACGGTCGGTGCATCCCCCGGTGTCATTCTCACCAAGGAGGCGATGGCGCGCCTCAAGGTGAAGAAGGGCGATACGCTCTATCTCACCGAGGCCCCGGACGGGGGCTACCGACTCAGGCCGATCTTGCCGACTGGTTCCGCCGGAATCTCAAGACCTGACGCTGCGTTGCGGACAATGTGAAACCGAACTGGCGAGGCTGGACCAATACCCTGCTCTAATAGACGACTGCCACGTTGTTCCACCCGCCGTGTTGTTGGATGTGCTTTGCCAGATTTGCGGGCCGGTAGTTGGGATCTCGATTCCAACGTTGCTGCACGGAGTCGTGAATCTCTGCCGTACGCTTTATTGGACGCCATGTGTCTTTCCAGGAACGAAACTTGAGACTGGAGGAATCGTGCAGCGTAGCAGTGGGTTTCGGCTTCAAGCCTCTCTGTAAGTGCGACTCTACGGCAAGGCCCGCTTTTCTGGCTTCAGCAATCATCCAATCCAACGGGATATCCGAAAGCGAACCGTCCTTGTCCGGTTTGTAGCCTCCTCCTACGTCGGAATGGCATCCAACGAACCACACTTGCTTCAAGTCGAGGTTCCTGCGTGGCCGCAAAATGGTTGGCTTGAAGTCATAACGTTTCTCGTCGATGGCCAAGGCATGACGTGCGATCCGCACGTTTGGACCCGCCTTCGAGTCATGGAACTCGTCCTCGGAGTTCAGGAAGCCCAGGAAGGAAAACGGAATTCCGAGGGCGCCGACGGTGTCGAACACGCCAAGGAACGCAACATCATTGGACGCGTGGGCGTACCGATTCCGGAATGCTTTCGACCTTTGTCCCTGAGGTGCGTAGGCAGGTCCCGGCCGCTTGTAGTGGTTGAAGGCCCTTTGTATCAGGCGCGCGTCCGGGCGTTTGAGAATGCCGCAGTTGTTGATCAGTCCGCAGAGACTACGGACGGTGTAGGCACCCCGACTGAAACCGAAGAAGAACAACTCGTCGCCCGGTGAGTAGTTCTGAACGATGTAACGGTACCCGTCCATGATGTTCTTGTGAATGCCTTTGCCGGTCGTCCCGGCGGTCCACTCATCGTGGTACGAACCCAAACCCCAGTCGTAAAACACTTGCTGCGGCGTGTCGTTGCCGTCAACCGGCTCGATTGCACGGGCGAGTCGGAGCACGTTGGTGGGAACATCTTCTTTCAGGTCTTTCTCCGGGCGATTCCAGGTGCCGTCCGCACAAATGACGATGCGTTTCATGGGTGCCTCCTGGCAATGCGGCTGCATCAACCGCGGGTTCCCGCTCAGTTGGTCCTCGCCTCCGCCATCCCTGTCCCCAGCGCAGGCTTCTCCTCACCCCTCCGCGTCCTCAGAAACCCCACCATCACCACCAGCCCCAGGTACATGAGCCCGATCAGGACGAAGAGCTGGTGGTAGGCCAGAGTCACCCCTTCGCTCAGCAGGCTGAATCCCAACAGTGACTGTGCGCGCTCCTCCAGGCCGATGCCGAACTGGCCGGCGTGCTGGAGCAGGGCGTGGATCTGGAGCATGACGTCGTCGCGCAGGTTCTCGGTCAGGCGGGCGCCGAGGGCGGGGGTCATTGCCTCGACCTTGTAGAAGATGTGGCGTTCCAGGAGGAAGCTCAGGGTGGCGATGCCGAAGGCTTCGCCCAGGCCGCGGGCGAGGCCCAGGATGCCGCTGCCCATGCGCGACTCGCCCTCGGGCAGCGCGCCCAGGGCGATGGAGTTGAGCGGCGCGTTGATGGTGGACTGGCCGATGCTCTTGAGGATCACCAGGAAGTAGATCACGGCCATGCCGGTCCAGATGGTGACGTTGGCGAGACTGAACAGCGTCACCGTGAGGAGCACGAGCCCGGTCACCAGCAGGATCTTGGGCCCGAACCGGTCCGACAACATGCCGGCGAAGGGCGACACGATGCCCACGGCGACGGCCGCGGGAAGCATGAAGATGCCGGCCTGCAGGGGCGGGTAGAAGAGCGCCTTCTGCAGGAACAAGTTCAGGATGAAGCTGGTGCCGCGGAAGCCCATGACCCGGATCAGCACGATCATGCTGGAGATGCTGAAGTTGAGGTTCCTGAAATAGCGGATCTGGACGTAGGGGTGCTCGGCCCGAAGCTCGGCGATGATGAAGACCGCGATGAGCAGCCCGGCGGCGCCGAACAGCGCCAGGATCCGTTGGCTGGTCCAGCCCTCCGTCTGCCCCTGGGTGAGGCCCAGGAGCATCACCACCAGCCCGCCGGTGAGGGTGAGGAAACCGAGCAGGTCGAAGGCGGACGGCTTGTGGGACGCGGACCGCCGGGGAAGGATCAACAGGGCCGCCATGACGGCCAGGATCAGCGTCGGCAGCGGCAGGTAGAAGATCGTCCGCCAGCTTATGTACTGGGCCAGGTAGCCGCCCGCGGGAGGTCCGAAGAACGGCCCCAGCGACCAGCCGGTCATGAACAGCCCCATGGCCAGGCCGCGCTCGTTGCGGGGAAAGGCCTCGTACATGATGGACATGGACACGCCGATGAGCGGCCCCACGCCCATGCCCTGGATGATGCGGAAGAAGATCAGCGAGTTGACGTCCCAGGCGATGGAGCACAGGAAGGAACCCGCGCCGAAGGTGGCGGCGCTCAGGATGAACAGGTTGCGGTCGCCGATGCGCTGCCCCAGCCAGCCCACGCAGGGGATCAGCACGGTGCGGGTGATCATGAACGCGATCAGCACCCACTGGATGCGGTGGAGCGAGGTGCCCAGGGACGACATCATCGCCGGGATGGCGGTGTCGACGCCGGTGATGCCCAGACCGACGCTGATCATCCCCAGGGAGAGGGTGATGGTGACGGGCCACTTCCGGGCGGGGTCGTAGACCTGGACGGGGGGCTCGGGCGTCATGGCGCGGCGGGCCGGTCGTTACCGGCCTGTGCCACCGGCCTGCAGTCCGTCCTGCCGGCCTTCGGGCTTCTCGATCCGCACCACGGCGAGCATGCCGACGCGGAGGATGCCGTCGGTGTTCTTCACCGCGATCTTCACGGGGAGCTTCTGCGTGGACTTGATGAACACTCCGGTCAGCTTCTGCGGCGAGAAAAGGGAGAACTCGGAAGTGGTGGCCCCGCCCACGTCCGTGACCTCGCCGTCGAACTGGACGCCGGGATACGAATCCAGCCGCACCGTGGCCTTGCTGCCCGGCCTGACGAAGCGGATCTGCGTCTCGTCCACGTTGGCTTCCACCCAGTAGCGGCTGGAGTCCACCACCATGAACACGGGCTGGCCCGGCTGCACGAACTCGCCCGGATGGGCGTTCTTCTTGACCACCACGCCCTTCACCGGACTGCGCAGCGTCATCAGCCCGAGCCGGAACTCCAGCTCACGCAACGCGGCCTCGGCCTCCCGCACCCGGGCCTTCCTCGCCAGCAGGCCGGCTTCCCCGATCTCGCGCCGGCGCGCGTCGCCCGCATGGCCGAGCCGCCGCTCCGCCTGCAACAGTTGGCTGCGGGCATAGTCCACCGCGGCCTTGTGCTGCTCGATGCGGATGCGGATCTCGCGGGTGTCGAGCTGCACCATGACCTCGCCGGGTTTCACCGGGTCGCCTTCGTCTTTCCCGAGGGAGGCAATCCTGCCCGGCACTTCGGTGCTGATGGTGATGATGTCGGCCTTGATCCGGGCGTCGTCGGTGGTGATGTAGCCCAGCGACGACCACACCCAGACGCCGAAGGCCGCGATGGCCAGCAGCATGACGGCCGCGGTGCCCGCGAGCCATCGCTTCTTGCTCGATTCAGTTGTTGCCATGCTCGTCGGCGCCCGGTGTGCGGGCTGTAAAGGCGAGGGTTCGGATCGCTTCCGTAGCCAGATGAACGGGTAACACGTCCCGTGGGAATCCACAACGCGGCCGGCGGGGACCGCGCCGCTGTCCTTAGCTTGGGGAATTTTATATGCTGCCCGCCATGAAAGAGATCCACTTCGTCGACACCACCCTGCGGGACGGCCCGTCGAGCCTCTGGGCCATGGGCATCCGCACCGACATGATCCTGCCGGTGGCTGCCAGGATGGACGAGGCCGGCTTCCTGGGCATGGAGATCATCGCCTCGGCCTTCTTCAAGAAGTGCGTGCGCGAGTTGAAGGACGACCCCTGGGCGCGCGTGCGGCGGGTCAAGGAAAAGATTCCCAGGACGCCGCTCCGGCTCATCCGAAACCGCTACATGGCCGCCTTCCAGCACACCCCGCCGGCGATCCAGCAGCTCTGGCTCGAACGGCTGGCGGCCAACGGCATCAGCGAAGCGCGCACCTCCGACCCTTCCAACACGCCCGCGGTGTGGGCCGAGCAGGTCCGCACCGCCACCGCGGCCGGCCTCGACACCATCGTCAACCTGATCTTCTCCATCTCGCCCAAGCACACCGACGAGTATTACGCGGAGCGCACCCGCGAGGCCGTGAAGCTGCCGGTGAAGCGCATCTGCCTCAAGGACCCGGGCGGGCTCCTCACCCCGGACCGCACCCGCTCGCTGGCCCCGGTGGTGCTGGAGAACGCCGCCGGCGTCCCGGTGGAGTTCCACACCCACTGCAACAGCGGCCTCGGACCCCTGTGCACGCTGGACGCCATCGAGGCAGGCATCCCCATCATCAACGCGGCGCTGCCGCCGCTGTCGGACGGCTCGTCCAATCCGTCGCTGTTCAACATCACCCGAAACGCCCGCGCCCTGGGCTACGATCCGGTCATCGACGAGGAGGGCCTCCGGCCGGTGTCGGAGCACTTCACCCGGGTGGCGAAGGAGGAAGGCTTCCCCATCGGCGAGCCGCTTCACTACGACACCTACCACTTCCAGCACCAGGTCCCCGGCGGGATGATCTCGAACCTGCGCCACCAGCTCGCCGACATCGGCATGGGCGACCGCCTGGGCGAGGTGCTGGACGAGGCCTGCCGGGTGCGGGAGGAGTTCGGCTATCCCATCATGGTGACGCCGTACTCCCAGTTCGTCGGCAGCCAGTGCGCCATCAACGTGATCCTGGGCAAGCGCTACGAGCAGGTCACCGATGAGGTGATCCAGTACGCCATGGGCGTGTGGGGCGAGGAGGAATGCACGTCCATGGACCCGGACGTGCGTGACCGCATCCTGGACCGGCCAAGAGCCAGGGAGCTCGCCGGCTGGCAGCCGCCCGACACCTCGCTCAAGGAGCTGCGGACAAAGATCGGCGGCCCCGGCGTGTCCGACGACGAGCTGCTGCTGCGCTACTTCACCTCCGAGGACGACGTGCGCGCCATGCAGCAGGCGCCGCCCCGAACCCAGAACGGCGCCAGCAATCTCGTGGGGTTGATCAAGTCCCTCACCGAGCGCGCCGAGACGAAGCAGATCTACATCCGCCGGCCGGACCTGTCGGTGCGTCTGGGCTAGCCGCCGCTCCCCCCCTGCCCCTGGACCCCGGATCAAGTCCGGGGTGACGCTTTCCGTCATTCCGGGCTTGACCCGGAATCCAGAATGGGGTGACGGTGGGGCCTAGATCCGGTAGAACCGCTTGGCGTTGTCGTACAGGATCTTCTGCTTGAGGCTCTGGGACAGGTCGGGGCGTTCCAGGAATTCAGGGATGTCGGTGCCGAACTCCGTCACCGCCTTCTCGTGCGGATAGTCCGACGGGTACATCAGGGCGTCCTCGCCCATCTCCCGCGCCACCACGTCGAGGATCTTCTCGTCCAGTTCGCAGGTGACGAAGACGTTGCCTTCCTTCACGTACTCGCTGGGCAGCTTCTTCAGCGGGAAGTGCTTGCGCTTGCGGTCCACGTGGAACTTGTCGTCCATGCGCTCCATCATGTACGGCACCCAGCCGGCCCCGGCCTCCAGATAGCCCACCTTCAGCTTCGGGAACAGCTCGAACACGCCGTCCAGCACCATGCTGGCCATCTGGATCATCTGGGCGATGGGGTGCTCCAGGGTATGGATCATGGACATGGTCTGGAGGTAGTCGAACCCGAGCCCCTGGCTCGGCGCGCCGTGGATCGCCAGCGGACAGTCCAGGTTCTGCGCCTCCTCGTAGAGCGGGTGGAAGTCGGAGTGACCGAATCCCTTGTGCAGCACGTTGACCGCGGGCAGGAGGCCCGCCACCATCCCCTGCTCGGCCACCGCGTGGCGCAGCTCCTCCACGGCCTGCGGCACGTCGTGCACCGGCAGAATGGCGACGCCTTTGAGGCGCGGGCTCGTCCGCGTGTACTTGTCGTGAAACCAGTTGTTGTAGGCCCGCGCCAGCCCGCAGGCCCAATCGGAGTCCTGGATGAGCCCGAAGCCCAGGCCCGCGGTGGGATAGAGCACCGCGGCCTCGATGCCGGCCCCGTCGATGAACTCCAGCCAACTCTCGGGCGAGGTCCGGCTGGCCTTCCTGACCCCCTTGACCGCGCCCCGGGGCCAGCCGTCCAGCGACGGGAACAGCCCGAACACCTTGTGCCGGCGATGGCCCTCGTACGGCCCTTCGAAGTATTCCTCGATCTCGTCGTTTTCCTCGAGAATGTGTCCGTCGGCGTCGATGATCGGAACGTTTGCCATGTTGCGGTCCTCCTCTCTCGCCACCGAGCGTAGTCGAGTCCGAACTCCCTGCGGCGACAAGCGACAAGGTATCGGATTGCTTGAGGAAAGCAAGAGGAAGGGGCGGACGGACGTATCTCCGATTGGATTAGCAATTGTAGAATTGCCTGCAATATTCAATCAGTCATGGAGAAATGCAGCCGCCCTCGTTCCTTGACATTGCGGGTGAGTCTTTCTAAGGAAACTCTGGTCAACGGCAACAACCCGCCGTTCCGCGGACCCGTCATTCCGGCGAAAGCCGGAATCCAGAAAATTCACGAACGGGCTCCGGATTCCGGCCCGGTATCAAGTACGGGGCAGGCTTTTCGCCGGAATGACCAAATGCGCTGCAACAACAGGAGTCAACGTGAGTCTCAAGCTTGGCATCACCATCCCCACCTACACTTGGCCGGACATGGACTACCGGATGGCGCACACCGTGGTGCAGGACTACTCCAGACGGACCGAGGAACTGGGGTTCGAGTCCCTGACCGTGTGGGACCACCTGACGGACGCGCCGGGGCTTTACGGCGGCTCGTGGATGGACCCGCTCATCTGCCTGTCGGCGGCGGCGGCGTGCACCGAGCGCATCAAGCTGGGCACCCACATCCTGGTGTTGCCGTTGCGCCATCCCGTGCTGCTGGCCAAGGAGATCGCCACCCTGGACTACATCTCGGGCGGGCGCTTCTTTTTCGGCGTGGGGTCGGGCTGGAGCAAGCCCGAGTTCGACGCCATGGGCATCGACCTGCGCGAGCGGGGTCGCCGCACTGACGAGATCCTTGACGCGTGCAAGCTGCTTCTGACCGAGAAGCACGTTTCCTTCAAGGGCGAGTTCTTCGAGTTCGACGACGTCACCATCGATCCCATGCCGCCCAAGTACCCGGAGGTGTGGGTGGCCGGCGGCTCGCGCATCCCCGATGCACTGTCGCCGGACAAGCCCTACATGGTGAAGACCGTGATGCAACGTATCGCCAAGCACGCCGACGTCTTCACCTGCCGCGCCTCGGGCAAGCTGGAATGGGTCAAGCGCGACTTGGAGACCGTCAGCGAGTTCCTCAAATCCGCGGGCCGGGACCCCGCCACCCTGGGCTTCGCCCACGTGCAGGCCATCTACGTGGTGGACACCCAGGACCCCGAGGAGGCGCTGCGGCTCCAGCGTCCCCACGTCGAGCGCATGATGGGCAGCAACCGGAGCTGGGACCACCTCCAGGAGTGCTACATGGTGGGCAGCGTCGACCAGATCGTGGATAAGCTGAAGATACTGGAGAACGCCGGCATGGAGCACGTCACGCTGCAACCTGCCGGCCCCGACATCGAACAGGTGGACCTGATCGCGGAGAAGATCGCGCCGCACTTTTCGTAACGGTCCCATCAATACAATGAAAATAGCCCACAAATGCCCGAGCCCGTCATTCCGGCGAAAGCCGGAATCCAGGGACCGGGCCGGGAGAGTTCAGCGGACCCTTCGCCCCGCCACCCCTGGATTCCGGCTTTCGCCGGAATGACGGGCTCGACATATGTTCACGTTACAGGAGAGAGAAAGTTGCGTACCCTTAATCTGACGGTAGTTGACGCCGACGGCGGCCGATCCGACCTGGAGTTCCCGGTGGCGCGGATCCTGGACGCGGGGTTCACGGGGAAGAACCGGGAAGGGGCCATGAAGCACGTGGAGGAGCTGAAGGCCCACGGCGTGGCCGCGCCGGACCGCATCCCCGCTTATTTCGCGGTGACCCGGGAGCTGGTCACCACCGACGACGAGATAGAGGTGCTGGGCGACGACACTTCCGGCGAGGTGGAGGTGGTGTTCCTGTTCAAGGGGGATGAGACCTACATCGCGGTGGGCAGCGATCACACCGACCGTGAGCTGGAAAAGGACAGCATCCCCAAGTCCAAGGTCATCTGCCCCAAGGTGGTGTCCCGCGATGTGTGGAAGCTCGCGGACGTGAGGCCACACTGGGAAAGGCTGAAGCTCCAGAGCTGGATCGAGGTCAGCGGGCAGCGAACGCTCTACCAGGAGGGGTCCCTGGCCGACTTCCTGACCATCGACGACTTTCTCGACGGCGTCAGGTCCGTGGTGAAGGACGGGGCGCTGGACGGGATGGTGCTTTACATGGGAACGATGCCCAGCCTGGGCGGAGAGCTGCTGTTCTCGCCCACCTTCGAGGGCCGTCTTTCCGACGACGTGCTCGGGCGCGAGCTGTCGTTCCGCTACAGCATACGTCCCATTGACTGGCTGGCGTAGACGCGCGCCCTTCGACTTCGCGACGCTACGCGTCGCTACGCTCAGGACTGACGGCAGAAGAGGGCTGTGCCGCAAGCCTGCGGAAGGACCCATAAGAACGGAGAGAGAGGGTGACTGACAATCGAGAACGACGGATCCGCGTCGCATCCATTCAGATGGGCATGGACGACGGCGGCAAGGAGTCCAACGTCCGGCGCGCCGCGGCGCTGATCGACGGCGTGGACGGCGCCGACCTGATCCTGCTGCCCGAGATCTGGAACGTCGGCTACTTTGCCTTTGACGACTACAGCGCCGAGAGCGAGAGCCTGTCCGGCCCCACCGTGTCCATGCTGTGCGAGAAGGCCGCGGCCAAGGGCGTCTACCTCTTCGGCGGCAGCTTCGTGGAAGAGGACGGCGGCGCGTACTACAACACGAGCGTTCTGATCGACCGGCAGGGCGAGATCATCGGCAGCTACCGCAAGATCCATCTCTTCGGGTACCAGTCCGAGGAGGCGCGCCTGCTGACACGGGGCCGGACGCCCACGGTGGTGGATACCGAGCTGGGCAAGTTCGGGCTGTCCACCTGCTACGACCTGCGCTTCCCGGAGCTTTACCGCCAGATGGCCGTCGCCGGAGCCGAGGTTTTCCTGGTGGCGTCGGCGTGGCCGTACCCCCGGCTTGAGGCCTGGCTCCTGCTGAACCGCGTTCGCGCGCTGGAGAACCAGTGCTACCTGGTCTCCAGCAACTGCACCGGGAGCAACCGGGGCAAGGCTTTCGTCGGTCACAGCACCGTAGCCGATCCCTGGGGTACGGCGCTGGCGGCCGGCGGCGACGGCGAGTGCGTCGTGCGCGGCGAGCTGGACTTGGCGCAGATCCCGAGTATCCGCACCACGTTCTCGGCGTTCAACGACAGGGTGCTGATCGACTGACGTCTCGTGGAATTTGGGGGACGGGCTTCGAACCCGCCCGCACACTACCGTAGGAGGAGAGAGATGCCGAAGGAAGAAAGAGAGTTTTTCGACACCGACACCATCGACTGGCGCCCCGCGGGGGCCGGATCGGGAGCCACGGCCGAGGGGATCATGGAGAAGATCCTGAGCGAGGACCCGGACACGGGAGATTACGCCCGCATGGTCAACTTCCCGGCAGGCGTGGAAACCGACGAGACCGTGGTGCATGATTTCTGGGAAGAGGTCATCATCATCGAGGGCAGCCTCATCGACACCCGCCTGAACCAGGAGTTCACCAAGGGGATGTACGGCTGCCGCCCGCCGGGCATGGTGCACGGACCCTACAAGAGTCCCAACGGCTGCATCACTTTCGAGTTGCGCTACTACGACAAGAAGTGACGGGCGCCGTGGCCAACGGAAGTCGTCGCCACCGTGAGACCATCCGGTCGTCCTGAGCGTAGCGAGGCGCAGCCGAGCGAAGTCGAAGGGCAGTTCACCACCATCGGCCGATCCATCCGCCGCGCCGAAGGGGTGGAGAAGGTCACCGGCAAGGCCCGGTTCACGGCCGATCTCGATTTCCCCGGGCTGCTGGAGGGCAGGGTCCTCCGCAGCCCGTTTCCTCACGCGCTGATCGAAAGCATCGGCGTGGGCGACGCCGAGGCGCTTCCAGGCGTCCACGGCGTCCTCACCCGCGAATCCGTCCGCGACATCGACCCCTACTACGGCCACTGCCTGCGGGACCGGCCGCTCATCGCCACCGACCGTGTGCGCTACGTCGGCGAGCCGGTGGTGGCGGTGGCTGCCGAAAGCGGCGACGTCGCCGAGGAAGCGCTGTCGCTGGTGCGGGTGCGCTACCGGGACCTTCCGATGGCGGCCACCATGGACGAGGCCCTGGCGCCGGACGCCCCGGTGCTGCACGACACCAACGCCCTGGTCGGGGAATACCACGAGATGGCGGCCGTGGAGGAGGAAGCGCCGCGCAACGTTTGCCACCACGAGCGGCTGGAGGACGGCGACGTGGCCGCGGGCTTCGAGCAGGCGGACGCGGTCTTCGAGGACACCTTCGAGTTCCCGATGATCTGCCACTACTCCCTGGAGCCCCACACCGCGGTGGCCCGGTTCCAGGGCGACGAGATCGCGCTCTGGACATCTTCCGCCCACCCGTTCCTGATCCGCGCCGAGATCGCCCAGATGTTCCGGGTGCCCATGCCCAACGTGCGGGTGACCGTGCCCTACGTGGGCGGCGCCTTCGGCGGCAAGTCCTACTTCAAGATCGAGCCCCTGGCCGTAGCGCTGGCGCGGACCGCCGCCGGCCGCCCGGTGCGTCTGGCCCAGAGCGCCTCCGAGTCCATGCTCACCATCCGGCGCCACTCGGCGCGCTGCCGCGTCAGGACGGGCGTCCTCCGTGACGGCACCGTGGTGGCGCGAGAAGCGCAGGTCCACCTGGACACCGGCGCCTACGCCGACAACGGCCCGCGGGTGGCCAAGCGCGTCGCCACCCGCATCCACGGCCCCTACCGCATCCCCCACTACCGCATCGACGTCTACGCCGTGTACACCAACACCGCGCCTGCGGGCTCCATGCGCTCCATCGGCGGACCCCAGTCGATCTTCCCGCTGGAGTCCCACATGGACGACGTCGCCCGGGGCCTGGAGATGGACCCGCTGGCGTTCCGGCTCAAGAACCTGCTGCACGCCGACGAGGAGTTGAAGCCCGGCGCCAAGCCCATGGACGCGGACCTGCACATGGACCTGCGCAAGCTGGCCTCCATGGTGGACTGGGACGAGGAGCTGGGCGCGCCGGCGGACAACCTCGGCATCGCCGTGGGCGTCACCGACTCCGAGGCCATGCCCGTGTCCACCGCCATCCTGCGCCTCCTGAGCGACGGCAGCGTCGTGCTCATGGCCGGCAGCACCGAGGTGGGGCAGGGGGCGCGCACGGTCCTGGGCCAGGTGGCGGCCGAGGAACTGCGACTTCCGCCGGAGAGGATCGTCATGCGCGCGACCAACACGGACGTGACTCCGTTCGACCGCTCCACCGGCGCCAGCCGCTCCACAACCGTGATGGGCACCGCGGTCAAGTTCGCCGCCGAGGACCTCGCCGGGCAGATTCGCGCGGCCGCAGCGGAGGCGATGGGCTGCGATCCGGCCGACGTGTTCCTTGAGAACGGGTGGGCCGAAGCCGGCCGGGCGCAGGCGCACGGCACGGATCGGTCTTCTCCGGGCGTGCCTCCCGTTCAACGCATGGACTACGGCGCCGTGGTGCGCGCCTACTTCGCCATGCCCGGCGGCGAGTTCATCGGCCGGGGTTACGTGCGCGCCGGCGGCGGCATTCCCGCGCAGTTCCCGGTGTTCTGGGAGACCGGCATGGGCGCCGCGGCGGTCACCGTGGACGAGGAGACCGGCGAAGTGCGGGTGCCGCACTACGCCAGCGTCGCCGACGTGGGCAAGGCCATCAACCGCCTCCAGGCCGAGGCCCAGGACGAGGGCGCCGCCATGATGGGCATGGGCCACACCCTGTGCGAGAGCCTGCAATACGACCGCGGCCAGCCCCTCAACCCCAACCTCATCGACTACAAGGTGCCGGGATTCGCGGACATGCCGCGGCGTTTCGAGGTGGCGCTGGTGGAGAACCAGGACGGCCCCGGCCCTTGGGGTGCCAAGGGCATGGGCGAGTCCGGCATCGTCTCGGTGGCGCCCGCGGTGGCCAACGCCATCGCCCGGCTAACCGGCGTACGAATTCGCGAGTTGCCCTTGACGCCGGAGCGGGTCTGGCGGGCTCTCAACGGAAAAGGTTAAGGGCCGGGGTAGAGCGGGCTAAACTAAAGCGCGTCCTTCGACTTCACTCCGCTTGCGCTCCGCTACGCTCAGGACGAACGGATGAGGTAGCCTTTTCTCCGTTCGTCCTGAGCGTAGCGACGCGCAAGCGTCGCGAAGTCGAAGGGCAGTTCGCTCACTCGGAAAGACTCATAGGCGCGGGTTGGAATCTGCCCGCGTCCCGGCGAACGTACCACAGGAGAGCATCATGAAGTTCGGCATCCAACTCAACCCCCAGGTCTCCATCGAAAAGCCGCCCGAAACTCTCCTCCCCACGCTCGCGGAGCAGACCCGCGTGGCCGACGAGGCGGGCTTCGAGGCCATCACCATGGGCCAGCACTACAATATCCCCGGCTTCCAGCGCCTCCACCAGGTTCCGCTCCTGGGCCGGCTCTGCGCCGAGGCCAAACAGGCCAGCGTCGGCACCGCCACCACGCTGCTGGGCCTCCACGACCCCGTGGTCATCGCCAAGGAGTTGGCCACCATCGACGTCATGAACGAGGGCCGCTCCGTCTTCTCCTTTGGCTTGGGTTACCGGCAGCAGGAACTGGACGCCTTCAACCTCACCAAGAAGCAACGGTTCGACCGGTTCGTGGAAGGGGTCGAGATCGTCCAGCGCCTGTGGACCGAAGAACACGTCTCGTTCTCCGGCAAGGCGTTCGAGTTGAAGGACGTCACCATCGCCCCGCGCCCGCTGCAGAAGCCGCGCCCGCCCGTATGGATCGCTGCCAACGGCGACAAGGGCGTCCGCCGCGCCGCCCGCATCGGCGACGGCTGGCTCGTGGGACCCCACTCGGCAATCGAGGAGTTGAAGGACCAGACCGCACTGTTCCGCCAAGCCTGGGCCGACACCGGCAAGCCCGGCAACGGCGCCCTGGTCATGGTCCGCGAGTGCTTCGTCGCCCCCACCCGCGAAGATGCCGTGGCGAAAGCCCGCCCCTGCCTCGACAAGCTCTACCGCGACGTCTACGTCAAGTGGGGCCAGGACGAAGCCATGACCAACCCCGACGAGCTCACCTGGGACTTCGACCGCCTGGCCCGCCACCGCTTCATCCTCGGCTCCCCCGAGGACTGCGTCGAGGAAATCCGTTCCTACGAGGAATCCCTCAAGCCCGACCTGCTGCTATTGCGTTTCGACTGGACTCCAGGCCTGGATCAGAAGGACATCCTGGACGCCATGGAGTTGTTCGGGGCGGCGGTGCTGCCGCGGGTCTGAGAACAAGTGCTTCGACTCTAGAACAAATCTGTCTCGACGACAGCGAAGTGCGTCCGAATCTGACGCACGATTCCGGTAACCTCCCCATAGAACGTCACAAAATGGGGGATTGTCATGTTGTCTTCCTACGAACGCCGTCTCCTCCTCCTTTACTTGTCCAATGTTGTTCCGCACCTCCGCGGCCGCGACGAGGAGGCAAAAAACCTGCTGCTTTGGCTCAGCCAGCATGAGGACCAACTGGGCCTTCCGTACCTGCTGAGGGAGGACGACGAGGCCGCACGCGTGCTGACACAGGGGTTGCGAGACCAGGACGTGCCCGCGCGGGTGTGGCAACGTGTGGGGTTGGCTTCGAGGACCGCCTTGGCAGCAGCCAGACACGTACGCCCGGATCGGACGGCGAGGCGCCTCAGACATCTCGCAAGGACTACGCGTCTTTCCCGGACCGATACCGCGATCTTGGAGTTGTTGCTGCACCGCCGCACTGGGTCTCTTGTGGCCATGATGATCGACGCGCTCTTCGAGGATTTGCACTGGAGGAGGAACGGCTTCGGAGTGAACAACCCCTTTGTCCCGCGCTTGCTTGGTCTGTCCGCCGCCACGGTCCATCGTCGGTTGGCGCCCGACGCGCCTCTGTTGGCATCGGGGCTTGTATCCATCGACGACGATGGCGACTTGACGCTGATCACCCGGATGACTCGACTCCACTGGGTTCCGAGGGAGGGCGGCTTCGAGGTGCAACGCCTGCTGCTTGACGAGGCTGGCCCTGGCGAGTTGTGCTGGCCCGATTTCGACCATGTCGCCGGCGACCGCGACCATCTCGAACGGATCCTGGGTGGGGCGTTACGGAACGGCCAGAAGGGCGTGAATGTGCTTGTTTATGGGCCGCCGGGGACAGGCAAGACCGAGTTTTGCAAGACTCTTGCCGCCCGCCTGGAAGCACCGCTGTACGTGGTGGGAGAATCGGATGCCGCCGGCGGCGAACCTTCCCGCCAGGAGAGGATACAGGAACTCCGACTGGCCCAACGTTTGCTTGCCGAAGACCGGCGATCGATCCTGCTTTTCGACGAGATGGAGGATTTGCTTTCCGGGCAGGGAGAAGTGCTGGCGGCATTGTTGGGGTCCCGTCGGGCTCCCGCGCGTTCGGCAGGGGGTTCGAAGGTATTCATGAACCGGCTCCTGGAGCAGACTCCAGTGCCCATCCTGTGGACGTCGAATGCCGCCGGGACGACCAGCCCGGTCCTGTTGCGCCGCATGATGTTCGCGCTGGAACTCCGCCAACCCCCACCCAAGGTCCGAGCGCGGATCTGGGCGCGACAACTCGCACACCATGGGATCGAGGCGACCGAGGAGGACGCTCACGCCCTTACACGAGAGTTCGACGTGACGCCGGGCGTTGCTTCCGGGGTCACCGCCGCTGCAGGGCTCGGTGGCGGGACCGTCACCGACGTACGCCGGGGCGTGCGTGGACTCGCACGGGTGCTGTCGGGCGACAAACCGCCGGCTCAACGGCCGCCCGACAAGTACGATCCCGCGCTGATCCGCGCTGACGTGGACCCGCTGCAACTCGCGGACCGCCTCGTCGCATCCGGCGCGCATCACTTCTCCCTGTGCCTTCAAGGGCCGCCGGGCACCGGAAAGAGCGCGTTCGTCCGCTATCTCGCGGATCGCCTCGGTCTCGAAGTCGTGCAGAAGCGCGCATCCGACCTCATGTCGATGTGGGTCGGTGGAACCGAGAGGAACATCGCCGAAGCCTTTGCCGAAGCCCGCGACGCCGAAGCATTCCTGGTCTTCGACGAAGCCGATTCACTGCTGGCCGACCGGCGTCTCGCCGAAAGAAGCTGGGAGGTGAGCCAAGTCAACGAGATGCTGACCTGGATGGAAAGCCACCCTCTCCCCGTCGCCTTCACGACCAACTTCGGCGAGCGTCTTGACCCGGCGACTCTGCGGCGATTTACGTTCAAGATCGTGCTAAATTATCTGTCGCCTGAGCAGGCAAAGGAGGCGTTCCGCAACTATTTCGGTTTTGAACCGGTAGTTCATGTAGCTGACATTACTACACTGACGCCTGGAGACTTCGCCGTCGTGCACCGCAAGGCGGAGATTCTCGCATGCTTGAGTGATCCGCAGGCACTCGCGGCAATGCTGTGGGCGGAAAGTCAGACGAAGCCAGATACGCCGAAAGTGCTGGGATTTCGGACGTGAACGTGAAGTTCGACGGACGATGGGAGAGCGAACCGAAGAGGATGGTTTCCATTGATTTCCCATTATATCCGGTTGGGACGACTACCGAGGGTGCTGACGGCTTTTCAGGAACGGTGAACGAATTACCAAGGAGGAGGTGACAGACGTGCCCACGACCTACGAGCTACATTGGAAATCGATCCCGATGGGGGCGATTCAGTCCTTCTCGGACTGGTACTGTCCCTACCTCGGCCAAGGTGTCTACCTATGGGTATTGGCAACCACCGGTGGCAACGGTGGCAACTATGTGGGCTATGGCGTCGGGAAGTCCGACGACATCGGTAAGCGCTGGTGGGAACATTTGCGTGACCTCGAAACGTACTATCTTCCCACCGACCTGAAAGCTTTCCTTCAGGCTCCGATAGCGGAGTTGAACCGAAATGCGGTTGCCAAGAATCTCGCCGAAAGGAAGGAGATCGCACAGGCGATAGTGAACAATACGTGGTTCTGCTGGGCGGAAGTGACCTGCCCACGAGAGCACCTCATTGAGAACGTGGAATACGTGCTTCAGGAAGCGCTCAAGCAGTACGTCGGTATCACGGTGGATGGGATGATTGGCGATGCGGGCGCTCGTTATACTCCGACGTCTGCGCTCGCGATTCGGAACCATTTCGGACGGGAACCCCTTCAATTCCCCAGGAAACGGCCGGTGCTTCCTCGGACGATCGGCTTCACGCCTTGGGATGGGTTGCGGATTTAGGCGAGGAAACCTCACGTTGTTTCGATGACAAGCTGACGTGTGGATCCCGGTACGCCGCCAGCGACTGTCTTGTACGGTGAAAGATTCTCGTTTGCGGTCTTGCGCGCTCCGTGCAGCGTCGTAAGTGGACACGTCCCATGCGTTACGAACGCCTCGTAGATCACGTTCGCCTCGCCATGCACCTCCAGGGTGCACATGGCGGCATGACCATCGCCGACATCCAGGAGATGTTCTCCGTCAGTCGGCGCACGGCGGAGCGGATGCGTGACGCCGTTGAGGCGGTCTTCGGACCGCTGGAGACTGTGGACGTGGAGACCGGCGACCGGCGCATTCGGTGGCGACTTCGGTCGCGCGCCCTGCATTCCTTTGTTCAAATCTCACCCGACGAGTTGGCGGACATCGAGGCAGCGGCTGGAAGCCTGGACAATGCTGGACTCCCGGAACGTGCCGGCAAGCTCCGCGACCTCGTGGTCAAGCTGCGGGCAGCATCACGCCGCCACTCCCCCGAAGAGTTCAACAGCGCCCTGGCGAGCCTCATGGAGGCGGAAGGGCTTGCCATGCGCGCAGGCCCGAGGGAATGTCTTGAAGAGGGACTTCTTTCGCTCGTGCGGGATGCGATCACGGCGCGCCGCAAGATCGAGTTCGACTACCTTTCCCGAGGAACGGGACGGCGGAGACGGCGGCGGGTGCGGCCTTACGGAGTGCTTTACGGCAACCGCGCCTTCCTGGTTGGGCGAACGGATCGGGGAAAGGACCCCATGCTGTGGCGGCTCGCGAACGTTACTCAGGTCAGGATCACTGACGAAACATTTGAGCGCGAACCGGCGTTCAACCTGCGGCGCTATGCCGAGCGTTCATTCGGCACCTTCCAGGAGAAACCCGTCGATGTTGTGCTCCGCTTCGATGCCGACGTAGCGCCGGACGCCAAGGCGTTTCGATTCCATCCAAGCCAGACGACTATCAAGAGCGGTGACGGTTCCCTGACGGTGCGCTTCAGGGCCGGAGGCACCGAGGAAATCTGTTGGCATCTGGTGACTTGGGGGGAGAGCGTGACCGTGCTGGAGTCCTCCGGCCTTCGCCGGCGGCTTGCGGAAATGTGTGCCTCGCTTGCCGCCCACCATCGTCAACAGTCATCCCAATGAAAATGGCCGGAACCGGGCGAGGCCCATCAATCGCCGATAGTAGCTAGCAAAGGGAATTCTATACTTGACTAATCAACCGGACTTGATCCTCAAGTATCCCTCCCGAATTGCAGCCTCAAGGAGCTGGGGTAGAGCTTCCACCGGAACTTCGCCCCCACGAGCCATTTTGCCGTTCTTGTCCGGCCATGCGAACTTCGCGGAGCTCTCTGAGCTGTCCCATGATGAGTCCCCCAAGTGAATTTCGCAGTTCGTCCAACCCCTCGCCTTTTCCTTGTGCCTTGCTCTCATAGTCTCTCCCCCCGTTGCGCAACAGCCGGCCCAACCTTGCACTGGCTTTCTCAACCTCGTGCGTGTAGCGTTCCGCGATAGTTCCCAGTGGGAATTATATACCTAACTTGATAGGCCCCCCATCCTCCTCATTCTTTTTTCCTCGGGAATCGTTGCCGCGACCATGACAGCAACTTTTGACGCGTTGATTGCGTCCGTCCCCTTGTGTCCCTTCACTAACGCCTCCAACCATTCTCGTATCAATGATCGGGGAACCTGATGAGATCGAGGAAGCAGGCGATTGATCTTGCTTTTCGCTGGGACGCGGCGGATTGAGTGTGGTGTTTGGTCGATAGAACTTGCCGCGCTCGCCCTTGGAGAAGTCGTACTCGCGTTTCATTGGCCTGATTCGTATTGGCGTCGTTCTCTACGTGTCGCCGGTGCTATGCTCTTCGTCGCGCACGGTCAATGCGAGTGGGTCCCGGAACACGGTGGCCGCTAGACGAAAGTCAACGCCGTGTTTGCGCAAGTTGCTGGCGGCCTTGGCACGCGCCCTAGGTGTTGACGTAGACGACCTCGTAGCCAGGGATAAGGAGTGACGTTCACGGGGCTGCGGCCGGCTACGGCTTCAAATCCCCATCCTCGAACGGAATCGGCTTCACCACCGGCTTCACGCCGTCTCCGTCCTTCTCCACCGAGATCCAGTTGAGGCAGTTCCTGTCGTCCCGCTCGGGGTAGTCGTCGCGGGTGTGCTGGCCGCGGGATTCCTTGCGCTCCAGGGCGCAGGCGGCGACCATTTCGCCGACCCAGGAGAGGTTGGCGCATTCGAGGGACTTGATGAGGTCGCGGAGGTTGCCGGCCTTGAGCCGGGGGACCTTTTCGCGGCGGATTTCCCGAAAGCGTTCCACTCCGGAGGTGAGGCCGGGCTCGTTGCGCACCACGCCGGTGCTCTCCCAGGCGATGTCCTTGATCTCTTCGTGCAGCTCGGTCGGGTTCAGCCCGTCCTCGCCCTTGAAAGCTTCGATCCTGGCGACCTCGGCGGACAGCTCGCCCGGGTCCACCTCTCCCATCTCCGCGTCCGCCCCGTAGATGGCCGCGTACTTCCCTGACCGGGCCCCCAGCGCGAAGGCGCTGGCGATGGCGTTGCCGCTGAGGCGGTTGGAGCCGTGGGTTCCGGTGGCGGATTCGCCCGAGGCGTAGAGCCCTTCCACTCCGGCCACCTCGCAGCGTTCGTTGATGTCGAGGCCGCCCAGGAAGGTGTGCAGCGCGGGCACCCACTCGAAGCGGTCGGAGCGGGGGTTGATGCCGGCCTTGCCGAGCTTGGGGGTGTATTCGAACTGGATCTCGTCGTCCCATTTCTCGTCGGGGATGTAGGACGGGTCCATGTACACGGGGCCGCGCCCTTCGAGCATCTCCTTGTAGGTGGCGCCCACCAGGATGGCGCGGGTGGTGCCTTCCAGCCGCTCGGGGTCGTATCGTTCCAGGAAGCGCTCGTTCAGGGAGTTGAAGAAGCGGCCGCCCTTGCTGGTGAAGGGGGACAGCCCGGCCATGGAGATGGCCTGGCCGCCGGGGGCGGGGATCAGGGTGAACTCCAGGAACTCCAGGTTGGCCAGGGGCGCGCCGATGTCGAAGGCGGCGACGTAGGCGTCGCCGGTGGTGAGGAAGTTGGCGCTGGTGTACTTCTGGATGCCGATGGCGCTCCCCCCGGCCAGCACCACGGCGCGGGCGCGGTACGCGTGGTACGTGCCTTTCTGCACGTTGATGCCGAAGGCCCCGGTGACGCGGCCGTTGCGGCGCAGGAGCTTGGTGACCATGGTCCACTGGTGTACCTGCACTTCGCGGTTGAAGACCTCCTTGCGGAGGGAGCCCAGCATGCCCACGCTGCCGCCCACCGGCGGGCAACTGCGGGCGTAGGAGCTGCCCAGGCGCTTTTCCTGGTAAAACTGCTTGCCGTCCGGGGTCTTCTTGAAGTGCAGCCCCATCTCCTCCAGCTCGATGACCCGGTCGGTGACCTCGTCGACGATGGCCCGGACGATCTTCTGGTTGGGGATGTAGTCGCCGCCAAGGATGGTGTCGCGGAAGTGTTGGTCCTTGCTGTCGCGCGGGTCGGCGTGGGCGAAGGCCGCCTGGGGTACGCCGCCGGACGTGGGGCTGGAGCCGCTGCGGCCGAGCCGCCCCTTGTCCACCAGCACCACGTCCATGTTGCGCTTGGATGCTTCCAGCGCGGCCATGCACGCGGCCAAGCCGCCGCCGATGATGAGGACGTCGCAGTCGGTGGTGGGGATGGCGTCGCTCATGTGTCTGCCGAGGGGGTGGGCTCGGTGGCCGCCGCGGCCTTTCTCTTCTTGGGCTGCAGCACCACCTCGACCGCGTCTTCCGGACAGACCAGCTCGCACAGGAAGCAGTTGACGCAGTACTTGTTGCCGAAAGGGAAGACCTTGTCCTTCTTGTTGGTGAAGCGGAACACGTCGGCGCCGCAGTCGTACACGCAGATGCCGCAGCCGTCGCATTTGTGGGGGTCAACTCGTATCACGCTTGTGTCCTTTACACCGACGATCTATAGCCGAAATGAAGGGTCAATGCCATTGAGGACACATGAATGAAGGAGCGGGGACGCAACATGGACCACGACGCGTACGTCACCTACCACGGCAACGCTCAGGCGGACGAGGACATCGAAGGGCGGAGCGTGCTCTTCATCGACAACCGGACCGCGGCCCAAGTCCTGACGATGGAGGACACCATCGACGCGGTGGAGGAAGCCTACCGGGAGTACGGGCTGGGACGGGCCACGGCCACGCGCGCGACCCACTCGGTGCCCCGGCCCGGAGGCGAGGGCTGGTACACCTGGGACCCCATGGCCTCGGCGCTTCCCGGCATGGGCGCTCTCGCCATCAGGATGAAGTCCGACATCCTGCCGCCGTCGGGAGCCCAAGTGAAGAAGTACTGCGTCGCGCCGGGCAAGTTCTGCGGCCTGATCGTGCTGTTCAGCACCGAGGACGGCGCCCCGCTGGCGATCATGAACGACGGCCACATCCAGCACATGCGGGTAGGCGCGGCCGGGGCCATCAGCGTGAAGCACATGGCGCGCGAGGATGCCGCCACCCTGGGCATCTACGGCACCGCCGGCATGGCCACGGCCCACGCGCTGGCCATCGCCAAGGTGAGGCCCATCAAGCGCATCGCGGTCTACAGCCCCAATCCCGACCACCGGGCGGCGTTCGCCGAACGCACGAGCCAACTCATGGGAATCCCGGTGGCCGCGGTGGACCATCCGCGTCAGGTGACCGAGGGGGCCGACATCGTCGCCGCCTGCACCAACTCGCTGGCGCCGGTGGTTAAGGGCGAGTGGCTGGAGCCGGGCACACACCTGCTGTCGGTGCTCCCCAACGAGATCGACGACGAGGTCTTCCGCCGCTGCCACCGGTACGTCTACTCGCGGACCACGAGGACCGACTACCACGTGGCCGACCCGGACCGGCGGCCCGCCGTCGGCTACGAGCCCATCGACACCGAGTGGCTGGAACGGGAACAGCGCCTGCTGGACGACGACAAGCGGGTCTTCCTGTCCGACGTAATCCTCGGCCGCTACCCCGGTCGGGCGGACCCCGAAGAGATCACTTGCTTCGTCACGCAAGGGATAGCCATCCAGTTCGCGGCGTCGGCGTACAAAGTGTACGAGGGCGCCCGGAGGCAGAGCCTGGGACGGAAGCTGCCGCTGAGTTGGTTTCTGCAGGACATCAGCGACTGATCCCGCGTCGCCGTCATCCTCCAGGGACATGCGCGGCCTGCGGACATGGATCGACGAGACGCCGGCATGTCGAAAGTTTGCGATTTCAGGTAACCTTGGGTAACTTCACTTGATATGGACCCACGACTGAACCCCTATGCGCCCGGAGCAGGGACCCCGCCGCCGGAGTTGGCAGGGCGGGACGTGCTGATCGAAGAGGCATCCATCGCCCTGGACCGAATCCGCAACGGGCGGGCGGCAAAGAGCATGCTGATGGTGGGTTTGCGGGGCGTAGGCAAGACGGTGCTCCTGAACCGCATCTGCCAGGACGCCCGATGTCGCGGTTTCACGACGCTTCTCCTGGAGGCGCCGGAAGACAGGTCGCTGCCGGTTCTGCTCGTCCCGCCGTTACACGCGGCGCTGGTGCGCATGAACCGCCTCGCCGCCGCCAGTGATGCGGCGCGCCGGGCGCTGAAGGCGCTGGCGGGATTCGTCAGCGCGATCAAGCTTGGGAGCGGTAACCTCAACATCAGCCTGGACCTCGCCCCGGAACCGGGCCTCGCCGACAGCGGTGACCTGGACGCCGACCTGACGGCGCTCATGGAATCCGTGGGCGAGGCCGCCCGCGATCAGGACACGGCCGTCGCGCTTTTCATCGACGAGTTGCAGTACGTCGCGGAACGCGATCTGGCCGCGCTGATCGCGGCCCTCCACCGCGCCGCCCAGAGCCGGTTGCCGGTAACGCTGGTTGGCGCGGGCCTGCCGCAACTCGTGGCCCGCACCGCATCCGCCAAGACCTACGCCGAACGGCTCTTCACCTTCCCGGAGATAGGTCCGCTGGATGCGGGGTCCGCAAGGCGCGCCATCGAAGCGCCGGCGAGGCGCCTCGACGTTGCCTTCCAACCTGACGCCCTGGAGACGGTGCTGCAAAACACCCAGCGCTACCCATATTTTCTCCAGGAGTGGGGCAAGCACTGCTGGGACTGCGCCACATCCTCACCGGTCACGGCCTCAGACGTCGAGTCCGCCACCCGCCAAGCTACGGCCGAGTTGGACGCCAGCTTCTTTCGCGCCCGCTTCGATCGCTTGGCGCCGTCCGAAAAACGCTACCTGCGCGCCATGGCCGAGCTTGGCGGCGGCCCGCACCGCTCCGGCGAGATCGCCCAAGTCCTCGCCCAGTCCGTCCGCGTCGTAGCCCCGACCCGCGCGAAGCTCATCAGCAAAGGCATGATCTACAGTCCCGCCCACGGCGACACCGCCTTCACCGTTCCGCTGTTCGACGCCTACCTGCGCCGCGTCATGCCGTTCCTTGAGCGGTGACGCGCACCAATGCGAGTTGACGGTGAATCTAGCCGAGGAGCCGCAGGCGCTTCCGCATCCCGCCTGCGATGGAGTCGGCAAGTTCTGCCGGAAAATCGTCAGGGAGGGCATTGAGGGTCTCGTCGATCGCCGTTTCGGCGGATGTTGCCAAGTCGGCGCAGATTTGTTCTATCACGGCCGGAGGCACGCCGCTGTTCTCGGCGGACTGAACGAAATGCCTCGGCATGATCCCGTCGATGACGTAGTGACGGTTGTTGCCGACCGCGTTTGCGAGCCTGAACTGGTTTCTCCGTAGTTGTCCGGCGTCCATGGCAGGTTGCGACGACATCACGTCATAGAGGGGCGTGAGGCTGAAGCCTCCGCCCGGTCTCAGGGAAATGCTGAAGTTCTTGGCGTGGCCGTCGGTCGCGCCCAGCAGCCAGAACACGATCTGTGCCTTGAGAAACGTCCCTTGATCCACGGCGGGCTCGTCGCTTGCCTTCAGCAGCGTCGATACATCGCGGATCCCGGGGCCGCCGTCTGACTCGTATTTCAAGGTGGGCGGCACCGAAAGCGCCTGGCAGCAGTCTTCCTGCGGCAAGCGCAGCAGCCGCCCGTCCCTTGTCCACCTCCGGTCAAAGCGCTCGACCACCAGGACGCGTTCGCCGCCGAAGTCCGTGACCTCGGTCCTGGCGGTCGGCAGGCCGAGGGCGGCCGCCAGGCGAAGGCACAGGTATTCGTTCTCGACGCTCCGGGTGAGATCGATGCCGTCGGCCAGCCTGCCGATTTGGGGTTTCACAATGTGTGTCGTCGCTGTGGCGCCATGCGGGATGTGCCACTTGTCCTTCCAATACAGAAAGGCGGTCTTGTCCTGCGCTCCAGCTATGGAAATACGGAACTCGTCATCCCCGGTCACGCCAAGGGGAGCCAGAGCCAGTTCGCGGATTTTTCCGGCCATCTCGTCGGCGCTGACCTCTCGACCCTCCACTGCCCCTGCCGGGCCGGGCGGTTGCCCTTCCGGGAGAAGTTGCATCGCGCCCACGCAGTCACGGCCGACCTTGGCCAGCAGGCTGTAGGTGCCGTAGTCGTCGGCCTTGACACGTTCGGCGATGCGGCGTCGGATCTGTACGTTATCCGGGAGAAGGTTGTCGAATACCGCGATCACGGGATCGCCGGTGTAGCGGTCCTCGCGTAGCGGCAGCGAAATCGAAATGGGCAGGGCGTCTTCCCAACCCAGCCAGCCCTCGTCGTATCGAAAGTCGATGGCTCCGGTCGGGAGACGCCGCAGTTGTCCAACCAGACGGGAGTTGATGTAGACATCAAGGGGAACTCGGGTCCGCCTGCGCGCCATCAGAACAACTCCTCAATGTCTTTCCCGCTCGTTGAACGCTCGCGCACAACGATCTCCAGGCCGAGCGCGGTCATCGCGTCCAGCAACGTGCGCATCCGCGTACCCGGCTCACCGTTCTCCAAGGCGGAGATGGTTGCCTGTCGCAGACGAACCCGGTCCCCGACTTCCTGCTGACTCAGTTTGAGTATCCGCCGCCGCCGGCGAATGGCCGCACCCATCTGTTTCGGGGTTCGGACGATCTGTTCCATAGGGCGCCTCTCTTCTCGAAACAATCTATCGTAGTGATGCAGCATACGCGATAAGGGATAAATAGGAAATAAACGGTTTTTAGTATAAGGTCAAGAAATACGCTATAGGGTATGAGGCTAACACCTGTCCCGGTAGGTCTTGGAGGCTGTAACCCTATCGCAGTCCCGGCCGGCGCATCTCGCTGCCGAACACGCCCCGCTTCCCGCCCAGGAACTCCATGGCGTCGGTCCAGGCCCTGGCTTCGGCCGGGGTGATTTCCTCGCGGGCGCGGTGGTCGTGCTTCTCGGTGAACCGGTCGAGGGTGTCGTGCAGGGCTTGCGCGGCATGGAGTTGGAGTTCCCGGAGGTCGGCGAAGTGCGGGTGGCTGGCGTGAGTTTCCCCGGCCACGAGGAAATGCGGGATGCAGATGCCGGAAGAGTTGCGGTACTTCTCGGAGAAAGCCTCGTCTCCCAGCAGGTCCAGCAGTTGCCGGAGGTGGACGGACTCCGACCGCCCGGCAACCACGCAGGCGGGACAGGTCGTCTTCTTGAGCCGGGCGCGCAATCCCGAGCCGGCCCGACCGAGCCAACCCCGCAGGGCGCGCCATCCGGTGACGGGCGGCGTGCCGGCCGTGTCACGGAACCGATTCAGCAGGTCCCTGGCGATGATGGCGAAGCCCAGGTCCGGTGCGCTGGATGCCGGCAGGTCACGCAACAGCCACGTGTGCGGGTTGCAGAGGCCGAAGGATTCCCGCAGCCCCTCCCGCGTGGGCACGTCGGTAACGCGTTCGTACAGGACGCTGTCCAGGTAGGCGCGGCTGTCGTCGATGACGATGCCGCAGATGGGGCATCCAGGCTTGTCGAGCCGCTCAGAGAGCTTGAAGTAGAAGCGGTCCTGGCGCGCCGGTTCGTTCACGTTACGCATGAAATTGGGCGTGTGGGTCGCCTCTGAGTCATTCCCGCGAAAGCGGGAATCCAGGGGGAGAGATCAGCGGCCGTGCTCCCCCGCCCCGGCCCCTCCTGGATTCCCGCTTTCGCGGGAATGACGGAAGCCGGGCGGGAACGACGGATTCACTTCCTCAGTCCGCGCCAGATCTTCTCGCCCGTCACCGGCAGATCGGTGACTCTCACGCCCACGGCGTGGTCCACCGCATTGGCGATGGCCGAGGGTACGGGGATGAGGCCGCTCTCGCCCAGGCCCTTGGCGCCGTAGGGGCCGGCGCCGTTGCCGTTCTCGAAGAGGATGTTGACTTGCTCGTCGGGCAGGTCGGAGATCTTCGGCAGCCGGTAGGTGAGGGCGTCGGGCGTGAGCATCAGGCCGTTCTCGTACACGGTCTCCTCGAACAGCGCCTGCCCCAGCCCCTGCAGGAAGGCGCCCTGCTCCTGGGTGTGGCAAACCTGGGGGTTGATGGCCTTGCCCGCGTCGGCGATGGAGACGTACTTGAGCACCTTCACCTCGCCGGTGTCCCGGTCCACGCGGACCTTGGCGGCGCCCCATCCCACTTCCCAGAAAGGCGACCGGGCGCCGAGCGGGGCCTCGGGGACGCGCGGAGTCTCCTGGCGGCCCTCTCCCGTGATGACGCCGCCCGCGCCCTTGGCGTGCTGCACCAGCGCAGAGAAGGGGAAGGCGATCTCCCCCAGGCGCACCTCGCCGTTGGCGAGGGTCGCGGCGGCGTCGGGGCTCTTCCCCATCGAACGGGCGGCCTCGACGAGCTGTTCGCGGACGGCCACGGCCGCCTTCTGCACCGCGAGCCCCATGACCGTGGTAGCGCTGCTGGCGTAGGTGCCCATGTCGAAGGGGGTCCAGTCGGTGTCCAGGGGCGCGACCTCCACCGCCGTGGGCCGCACGCCCAACTCCTGCGCGGCGATGCGCGCGAGGGCGGTGTTGGAGCCCTGACCGATTTCTATGGTGCCTTCGTGCAGGGTGACCGCGCCGCGGTCGTCCACCTCCACCCGCGCGGACGAGATCTTGAAGTTGCCGCCGCCGTCCTTGCAGGCGCAACTGACGCCGATGCCGCAGTCCGGTTCCAGCTCCTCGCCCCAGCCGATCTCCTTGGCGGCTCGCAGCAGTCCCTCCTTCAGGTCGGTGTCCAGAGGGGTCTCTCCGGGGGCGAACTCCTCGCCCTTGTCCAGGAGGTTCTTGAGCCGGAACTCCACCGGGTCCCATCCCATCTCCCGGGCGATCATGTCCATTTGCGATTCGTAGGCCCACGCCACCTGGGGCGTGCCCATGCCTCGGAAGGCGCCGGCCGGCACCGTGGTGGTGTACACCGAGTAGGCGTGGGAGCGGACGTGCGGGATGCGGTAGGGGCCGGGCGCCCGGAAGCCGGTCTTCTGGGCGACCCGGGGACCCGAGTCCGAGTAGGCGCCGCCGTCCACGTGCACGAGGCAGTCCCGCGCCACGATCAGGCCGTCCCGGCTGACGCCGGTGCGGAGCCTCACCCGCGCGGCCGGCTTGCTCACCGTGCGCGACTCCTCTTCGAGCGACAGGTGCAGGAACACCCGCCGCCCGGCCTTGCGGGACAGGGCCAGAGCCACGGGCTCCAGCTTGGTGTGGTTCTTGTTGCCGTAGGTGCCTCCCACCAGCGGCACCACCACCCGCGCGTTCTCCCGCGGCACTCCGAACATCTCGGCCAGCTCGTTGCGGACGATGAACTGGTGCTGGGTGGAACACCACAACGTGAACCCGTCCTCGCGCCACTCGGCCACGACGAGCTGCGGCTCCATGGAGTAGTGGGCGATCTTGGGGAAGTCGAAGGTGTGCTCGAAGATACGCTCCGAGGCCGCGAACCCCTCGTCGACGTCGCCCTGGGCGCGCTCGTAGTGGAAGCTCACGTTGGCGTACTTCCTGGCCTCGTCGTCGACGCCGGGATATCCCGGAAAGCTCGGCGCATCGTCGCTGACGGACTCGTGGAGGGGCGGGGCATCGGGGGCAAGCGCCTCATCCATGGTCATCAGCGCCGGCAGCGGCTCGTAGTCCACCCGGATGAGTGCGAGGGCCGCGGTGGCGGCCTCCAGCGTCTCGGCTGCCACCGCGGCTACCGCGTCACCTTCGTAGCGGACCTTGTCCATGGCCAGGATCGGGGTGTCCTTCACCAGCGGGCCGTGAAACTGCGCGATGTCCGTGAGGTCCGCGGAGGTGAGAACCGCCACAACACCGGGATGGGCTTCGGCCGCGGACGTGTCGATGTCGAGGAGGCGGGCGTGGGCGTGGGGGCTGCGCAGGACGCGCCCGTAGAGCATTCCGGGATAGGTCAGGTCGGCGGTGTACACGGGCTCGCCGCGCACCTTGGCGGCGCCGTCCAAGCGGCGCTCGTCGAGGGGCCTCGGGGCCGACGCATCCTGACCGCGCCGCAATTCCGCGGCCCGGTCGATCGACCGGATGATGGAAAGGTAGCCCGTGCAGCGGCAGATGTTGCCGTCCAGAGCGGTCTTGATGTCCTCCTCCGAGGGGTCCGGGTTCTCGTCCAGCAGCGCGCGGGCGGCGAGGATCATGCCCGGCGTGCAGAAGCCGCACTCGAAGCCGCCTTCCTCCCAGAACGCCTCCTGCACCGGGTCCAGCCCGTCGTCGTCGCCGAGGCCCTCGATGGTCGTCAGCGAGCGCCCGGCGATCTCGTGGGTCAGGGTGGTGCAGGAGCTAACCGGCCGCCCGTCCAGCAGCACCGTGCAGGAGCCGCACACCTCCACCCCGCAGCTCGTCTTGGTGCCCTTGAGCTCCAGGTCGTTGCGCAGGAAGTCCGCCAGCAGCAGCTCCGGCGCCACGCTGGCGGCGTGCGCCTGGCCGTTCAGCTCGAATTGAATCTCGATTTCGTTCATGGGTTCCTCGATGCGGATGGCTCGCGGGTAGTCGCGGCGGGTTGGTTCATCTGTAGCAGATCGCCGGGCGCGCGGCGACAAGGGGACCCGAGGCGGGGACGTTCAGGACCAGTACGTGGTGCGGTCCACCGGGATGTGCGCCAGCACCTCGCCGGGGATGTAGTCTTCCACCTTGATGCGGGCCATGGCCTCGTCGGGGACCTTGGACACGGGCGAGAAGGGGCGGTCCAGCGGGCGGGTGGCGTCGATGATCATCACCGAGGTCTTGGTTTCGTCCACCACCGTGGGGTCGAGGTAGTTGCCGGTGAAGGTGGGCTGCATGATGGACACCTGCCGGTGGGGCTGCACGCGGGTGGCCAGGGCCCACAGGATCTCGGTGGGGTTGTAGACGTCGATGTCGTCGTCGAACACGAAGATGTGCTTGGCGTGCAACTCGGTGAGGGCGGCGCCGGCGGCGCGGCCGGGGTCTCCCTCGGACAGCTTCTTCATGGCGATGAAGATGTTGTAGTGGGCGTGGCGTCCGGCCTTGCACACCGCGGTGACCCCGGGCACGGCTTCGCGGATGCGCCGCAGGTAGGCGCCCTCACGCGGCAGGTCCAGCCAGGGCTTGTCCCCCTCGGGAGTGATCACCGACTGGTACATGGCGTTGCGGCGCCAGTTGATGGCGCGCACCTCGTAGCGGCAGGCCGAGAAGAAGCGCTGGGGGCCGAGGTAGCCCGGCGCTTCGCCGAAGGGGCCGTCCACTATGCGCTCGCCGGGAATCAGCGCGCCCTCGATGACGATCTCCGCGTCCGCGGGGATCAGCAGGTCGTCGCCCCAGGTGGTGGACGGCGTCACCCTGAGCGGCTCGCCCAGGTAGGCGCCGATGACGTCGTACTCGCTCACCTCGAACGGCCCGGTGTAGCAGGCGCCCATGTAGAACGCCGGGTGGTGCCCAAGCACGGTGGCCACCGGGCACTCCAGCCCCTGGTCCTCGTGGTCCCGGAAGATGATCCACTGGTGGTGCTGCGAGTGGTAGTGGGTGGTGAGGTTCCGGGACTTGATCTCCATGCGGTGGTAGGAGGCGTTGTAGATGCCCTGCCGGCGGTCCCTGGCGATGGTGCACAGGGTGATGTAGGGGCCGCCGTCCATGTAGTGGTGGCGCATGATGGGCAGCTCGTAGAGGTCCACCGCCTCGCCGCTACGGACGTTCTCCATCACCGGCGCCTCGCGGTTGTCCACCACCACCGGGGCGACGCGGTTGCGCTCGATGTCCACGCACGCCTCGGCCATCTGCGCGCGGGTCATCTCCTTGGGCAGCCCCAAGGCTATCTGGGTCTTGCGCTGCGAGATGGTGAAGTTCATCACCAGCTTGAAATCGCTGACCCGGCCGTGCAGGTTGCGCGGCCGGTCGAAGACGAGCAGCGGGAATTTCCTGGCGGCGCCCAGGTGCTTGATGATGGCGCTCACGTCGTAGCGGGCGGGGTCCACCTCCCGCTCGACGTGCACCACCTCGTTGGGGATCTCCCGGCGGCAGTCCTCCAGGAAGCTGCTCAGGCTCTTGGGCATGTCCGCTCGGCTATTCGATGTCCGAATGCCTTCGCGGCATCACCACCAGGTTCGCCGTGACCTCCGAGACATCGGGGACGGCCTTGATGGTCGCCACCACGCCTTCCACGGTCACCGGCGAGGCGACCATGCCGGATACGGTGATGGCCCCGCCGTGCGCCTTCACGTCGATGGGCAGGTCGCGGTACAGGTCGGAGCGGAGCAGCGTGGCCTGGGTCTTCCTGGCCAGCGCGAGGTCCTCGAAGGCCTGCCTGGAATCCGAGGTCTCCGCGAACGCTCCCTGCCGGGCCGCGGTGGTGATCACCTCGCTCGCCGCTTCGGTGCCCATGGCCAGGTTGAGCACCAGGTGGTACCGGGTCGCGTCCTGCCAGTCGTTGCCGAACAGGGCCATCAGGCGCCGGCTGCGAGCCCGGTCGGTGTGCTCTAGCTGCCTGCGGATGGTGCCCTCGTCCACCGCCAGGCGCGACCGGAGCCGATCGACGCGCAGCTCCATGGAGCCGGTCACGAAGACCTTCAGCACGTGGGCGACGCCGGGAAGCAGCTCGTGTCCCACGTGTCCGTGGTAGACCATCGGGCCGGCCTGGGCCATCTCGCACATGGCGGCCTGGAGCGCGATGCGGTAGGGCCGCAGGTCATGCAGCCACTGGTCCCACCAGTGCGGCTCCTTCTCGGTGATCTCGTCCAGTTTGGCGCGGGGCACGCCGTAGTTCGCCAGAGTGGCGGCCAGGTCCTGGCGGCCGAACAACTTGTAGTCCAGGGACTGCGCAACCCGGTTGGCGACTTCCTCAGCCCCGGAAATGCCTTCGTAGATCACGATGACGGACATGACGGGCCTCCTTTCCGCTATTGACGAACGGTATGCCGAGCATCACTCACGTCACATCCTGAGCATACTACAGGACGGGGAATAGGCAATGCGAAAATGACGGCCACCGGGCGTTTGAGGTCCGTCTCGCGGTCCTGCTACACGGGTCGGACATGAGGTCTTCGACGATGGCGGAACGCCCGATCCGCGCAGTCCTGGTGCCGGGCTGCCATGCGGCGCTTTGCGTCCTGCTGCTGGCGAGTACGGTGGACGGTTCCGTCCGGTCCGGCAGCGCCGATTCCGTTCGCGAGACACGCGTTTCCAGGGCGGCCGGCGTAACGCCCGTCGGGCGCATACAGGGCCGGAGCCACATCTCGCCCTTCCGCGGGCAACAGGTCACGACCACCGGGACCGTGACCGCGGTCGATACCGATGGGTTCTACCTTCAGGACCCGGCAGGAGACGGCGACCCCGCTACCTCGGACGGCGTCTTCGTCTTCACACGCCGGACTCCGGCGGTTGCCGTGGGCGACGCGTTGCGCGTGCATGGCGTGGTCGCGGAGTTCCAGCCCGGTGGCGCCAAGACCAACAACCTGACGATCACGCAGATCACCCGCTCGGAGCTCACGCGTTTGTCCCGTCGCAACCCGCTTCCCGCTCCTGTGGTGTTAGGGGTGGACGGACGCATCCCACCGGACCGGATCATCGACAACGACGGCTTCGCCGTCTTCGACCCGGCAGAAGACGGCATCGATTTCTACGAAACCCTCGAAGGCATGCGGGTCACGGTCAGGGATGCCGTGGCCGTCAGCCCCACAAGCCGCTTCGGCGAGATTTTCGTGCGCACCCGGGGCACGTCCCCTTCGGGCTTGAGCCCACGCGGCACCCTCACCCTCCGCCCGGACGACTTCAACCCGGAGCGCATTCAGATCGACGACGATTTCGGGCTCAGTCCCATGGCGACGCCGCACGTGAAGGTCGGGGATTCACTCGGCGACGTCACCGGCGTGATGAGCTACGGCTTCGGCAACTACGAGGTGCGCTTCACCGAGGCGTTTTCGGCCAAGCCGGGGCCGCTGAGACCGGGAACCACCCGCTTGAAACCCGGCGACGGGTACCTGACCATCGCGTCCTTTAACGTGCTCAACCTCGACCCCAACGACGCCGACGGAGACACCGACGTGGCAAGCGGCCGTTTCGACGCGGTGGCGGCCGTCATCGCCCGCAACCTGCGGCATCCCGACATCATCGCGCTCCAGGAAGTCCAGGACAACGACGGCTCCGCCAAGACCGGGGTCAAGGCCGCGGACGCGACGCTGCGGTTGCTCGTGAACCGCATCGCCGCCCTGGGCCCCGTCCGCTACCGTTTCGTCGATCACCCGTTCATCGGCGACGACACCAGCGGCGGCCAACCCGGCGGCAACATCCGCGTGGCCTTCCTCTACAACCCGGCGCGCGTGGAGTTGATTCCCGGCTCGTTGGCCACGGTTACCGACCCCGCCGACCAGCGGACCAATCCCAAGAACCCGTTCTTCGACAGCCGCCTGCCGCTGGCGGCCGCCTTCCGTCCCCGCGCTCCGGGCCGCGCTCCCGTGACGGTGGTCAACAACCACTTCAACTCCAAGCGCGGCAGCACTCCGCTGTTCGGGCAGGTGCAGCCCTTCGCGGAGCACCAGGAGGACCCTGCGGTCAACGGCGGGGTGGATCACCGCCGGAGGCAGGCCCGCGCGGTCCGCGACTTCGTCGCGAGAATACAGGCGGCGGCGCGGGACCACGCCGGTATCGTCGTGCTGGGCGACTTCAACGAGTTCGCGTTCGTGTCCCCGCTCAGGATTCTCGAAGAGCGTCTCCACAACCTCACCAACGATCTGCCGGCCGACGAACGCTACAGCTACATCTTCGAGGGCAACGCCCAGACCCTGGACCACATCCTGGTGAGCCCGTCATTGAGGGCTTCGGCCGAGGTGGACATCGTGCACGTCAACGCGGAGTTCGCGGAGACCGCGGCAAGAGCCAGCGACCACGACCCGATCATCGTCCGGCTGCGCCTGGTGAATTGACAGCCTCCGGTCAGTCGGATACGTTCCTGCCCGACTTCGGCATTCCTTGAGCGTGCTTCTGCTCTCCAAGCCGGGACTATGAGATGACCCTACCCAGAATCGCCCTGATCCTGACCGGAGGCACCATCGATTCCGTGGGCGCCGACCGTCTGGACCTCGCCTGGTACATCGAGAACAACAAGCGGTTGGGCGACGGCGAGCTGGTGGGCGCCGTGCCTGAGCTGGCGGACATCGCCACGGTGGAGCAGGTGCCGTTCCGGCGGTTGCCGAGCCATGCGCTGGTGGACCGGGACTGGCTCGACTTGGCGGGGCTGCTGCATGGAATCTTCGATCGGGACGAGGCGGATGGCGCGGTCATCACCCACGGCACCAACACCCTGGAGGAGACCGCCTACTTCCTGAACCTGGTGCTCAAGACCGACCGGCCGGTGGTGCTGGTGGGGTCCATGCGGCCGGCGTCGGCGCTGGGCGCAGACGGCTACCTGAACCTGTTGAACGCGGTGCGGGTGGCGGCGGAACCGGCCTCCCGCGGGCAGGGCGTGCTGGCGGTGATGAACGACCGCATCTACGGCGCCCGGGACCTGACCAAGACGGCTACCTTTCGGGTCGAGGCGTTCCAGGGACGGGACCTGGGTCCCCTGGGCTTCGCCGACGCCGACGGGAAAGTGCGCTACTACCACCGCACGGTCATGCCGCACACCACCGCCACCGAGTTCGACGTGAGTGGGGTCGAGTCGCTGCCGCGGGTGGACGTGGTGCTGTCCCACGCGAGCGCCGACGGCGCCATCATCGACGCCTGCGTGGCCGCGGGCGCCAGGGGCATCGTGTGCGCCGCCACCGGCGCGGGCCGGCCGACCCCGGCGCAGGACGAAGCCTTCGACCGCGCCGGCCGCCAGGGCGTCATCATGTGTCTCAGCAGCAGGGTGGGTTCCGGGAGGGTGGTGCGGAGCCCGTCGTTGCGGGCCAGGGGTTTCGTCGCCGCCGACAACCTCCAGCCCTGGAAGGCCCGCGTGCTGATGGCGCTGGCCCTCAGCGTGACCGGCGACCCGGATGCGATTCAGCGGGTGCTGGATACGTATTAATGATAGCGTTTCGGATCCGTCATTCCGGCGAAAGCCGGAATCCAGAGTCCATCCATCATGTTTCTGGATTCCGGCTTTCGCCGGAATGACGGATCCGGGGCGGCACCGCTCGCAACTTCCCCGACCGCTTCACCCCAGGACGATCTTGCTCTCGTCCTCCCGCACCTCGATGGCGTTCTGGACCAGCGCGGCGTAGCGGTACACGGCGTGGGCGAACTTGCTGTAGGGGATGGTCAGGAACAGACCGGCCACCACTCCCAGGTGGATCACCAGCAGCGTCCCCATCATCGCGGTCTCCCGGAACACCAGCAGCAGCAGCCCGGTGAAGCTCGTCCAGAAGAGCATCCAGAGGAAGGTCTTGTCCAGGGTGAGCATCTTCTCCTCGGCCGGGTCCAGGTCGCTCTTGGACTTGAGGTAGAGAAGCCCCACCGTGCCGATGCACATCATGACGCCGCCCACCGTCCCGAACACCACCGGAAGGCTCAGGTAGGGGTAGGGCGAATGCCAGTGGAGGACGTTGTGGTAGAAGGCCGCGATGCTGGTGGCGCAGAAGTCCAGGGCGAAACCGTAGAACACCAGGTGGTGGTGCCACATGCGGCTCTTGGAGAACTTCTCGTCGGGGTAGTTGCAGCCGTCGCCCCCGCCCTTCATGTACTGCAGGCCGAAGGCTTCCTTCACGGCGCGGGCGAACGCGGGCACGTCGATCAGGTCCGAGATGCTGCCGCGGGTGCGGCGCCAGAAGCTCACGAAACCTGCCAGCAGCGCGAAGATGGCGTAGAAGAACATCACCATGGCCGGGAACACCATGGCACCGTAGGGAACCACGGCAAAGAACGCGCCCTCGCCCTGGTGGGCGGAGAAGAGCGTGTCGCTCCCCTTGAACGCCAGGGTCAGCACGAAGGCCAGGACGATGCACACCGTGGTGACGAGCCCCACCAGGAAGGCGTTGTTCTTGTAGAAGCCCTTCAGCACGCGGGGCCAGGCGTAGTCCTCGTAGGTGTCGGCGCGGAGCCGGGAAAGCGCCTGGGGCACGTTCACCGCGAACTCGTGGGGCGGCGCGTACTGGCAGGCGTAGTAGCAGGCGCGGCACTCGAAGCACAGGTTGGACATGTAGACCAGGTCCTTGGTGTCGAAGGTGCGGCGCCGCTCCATGGCCGGGAACACCGCGCAGAAGCCCGCGCAGTAGCGGCAGGCGTTGCAGATGGTCATGACCCGGTCGGCTTCCTTGAGATGCTCAGGCGATGGCACGCGCGGCCTCCCTTCCTGCGATGCGGCCGAACACCGTGCCGATGGTCATGCCGAATCCCGCCAGATAACCCTTGCCGAGGATGTTGCCGGACATCATCTCGCCGGCCGCGAAGATGTTGGGCGACGGCCGGTCCTCGCCGAACAGCACCTGACACTGCTTGTTCACGGCCACGCCCATGTAGGTGAACGTGATCCCCGGCCTGAGCGGATAGCCGTAGAACGGCGGTGTGTCGATGGGCCGCGCCCAGTGGCTCTTGGGCGGGTCCATGTCCTCGGTGGAGCAGTCGTCCAGGATCGTGGGGTCGAAGGCGCCGGGCTTGACCGAGGCGTTGAACGCGTTGACCGTCTCCTCCGCCTTGGCCGGGTTCAAGTCCAGGGCCGCGGCGAGTTGCCGCACCGAGTCCGCCTGGAAGGGCGGGAACACCGAAGGCAGGAACAGGTCGATGGACTTGGCGTCCACGAAGCAATAGGCCTCCTGCTCCGGCTGGCCGGCGATCAGCGTGCCCCATATGGCGTAGCGCTTGGGCCAGAAGTCCTCGCCCTCGTCGTAGAAGCGCTCGGCGTTCTTGTTGAGCACGACGCCGAAGGGGACGCAGTCGAGCCGGGTCACGATGCCGCCGTCGAACTTGGGCGCGCGCCCGTCCAGCGCGATAGCGTGGAAGCCCTTGGCCCGCCCCGCCGGCTTGGCGCCCGCGTCGAACAACTGCCGCAGCACCCGGCCCTTGTTGTAGGGCGTGCCGCGGATGATGAAGTTGTCCGCGGCGTCCCCCCAGTATTCCTTGAGCCACGGCACGTTGGCCTCGAAGCCGCCGGAGGCGCCGATGAAGGCCTTGGCCGCCACCTCGCGCGTCTGGCCCTTGTGCTCCACCACCGCGGAGCGGAACACGCCGTCCTCGATGTTCAGGTCCCGCACCTCGGTCTCGTACTCCGCCTGGATGCCCATCTTCTCCGCGGTGTCGTAGTAGGCGTTCACCAGCGCCTTGCCGCCGCCCAGGAAGAAGGCGTTGGTGCGCGAAAGTTGCAGCGTGCCGCGCAGCGACGGCTGCCATTTGATCCCGTGGGCCGACATCCATTCGCCCGCGTCCTGGGACTCGCGGATGCAGAAGCGCGCCAGCTCCTCGTTGGTGTCGCCGCCGGTCACCCGCAGCAGATCCTCGTAGAACTCGTCCTCCGGATACGTGCCCGTGAGGAACCCGTCCTCGCCCTCGTGCATGTAGCGAAGGTTGCGCGTATGCCGGCTGTTGCCGCCCCGAAACGCCTTGGGCGCCGCCTCCAGCACCAGCACGCTGGCGCCCCCGTGACGGGCCATGATGGCCGCGCACATCGCCGCGTTCCCCCCGCCCGCGATGAGCACGTCAACCTCGGGACCCCCTCCAGTGGATGATGAAGCCATGCCGCTACGTGTTAGTGGACGTGCCGGTTTCTGTCAACTTGCCGATCCCGCCCCGCCCCTCTGTCATTCCCGGCCTCCCTCCCGTCATTCCGGCGAAAGCCGGAATCCAGGTGGGGCGGGGCGCAGTTTGACAAGGACAGGCCCCACTTGCCATGAAGTAGGTTCACCCTTCAGGAGGACTCCAGTGGAACTTGGCATCTATTTCCGTTCTTTCTTCACCAACCCCGCGCGCCCGCTGCACGAACAGATCGACGACGCCGTGGAAATCTGCCACGTCGCCCGCGACTGCGGCTTCGCCGCCATCACCATGCCCCAGCACTGGGTGTCGCACCCCACCATCTGGCCGCAGCCCTTCCCCATGCTGGCGCGCTTGGCCCCGGAGGTGGGCGAGATGCGGCTCCAGACCGGCATCGTGCTGCTGCCGCTCCACAACCCGCTCCAGGTGGCGGAAGACGTGGCCACCCTGGACCACATCGCTAAGGGCCGCTTCGTGCTCGGCGTGGGCCTCGGCTACCGCGACACCGAGCTCGAGGCCATCGGCTCCAACCGCAAGCAGCGGGCCTCGCGCATGACCGAGTCCATCGAGGTGATGAAGAAGCTCTGGACCGGCGAGGAGATCGACCACGAGGGCAAGTACTGGACCGTGCACGGCGCCAAGATGGGATTCACGCCCATTCAGAAGCCCCATCCCCCCATCTGGATCGCCTGCCAGAGCGAAGGCGCGGTGCGCCGATCCGCCCGCATCGCCGACGCCGCCTACCTGGCACCCCAGGTGGGCTTCGACGACGTCGCCCGTCTCATCTCCATCTACCGCGACGAGCGCAGCGTCACGGGCCAGGACGCCGGCCACATCACCATTTCCCGGGGCGTGGCCTATGCCCCCGACCGCGAGACCGCCATCGCCCAGGCGCGCGAGTCCGCGGCGTCTTCCTACAAGATGTACAGCAGTTGGAACATGCAGGAAGACACCATGGTCAAGATCAACATCGCCTCCGACTCCGAAGTCAGCGCCTGGGCCGTCACCGGCAACGGCGACGACTGCCTGGAGGACCTGAGCCGCCTCGCCGAGGACGGCGTGGAGTACGTGGGCATGACCCTGCTCAACATGCCCAAGGACCTGTCGGGACGGAAGGAATACTTGCAGGCCCTGGCGGAGAACGTGCTGCACCGGATGAAGTAGGCTGCGGCGAGGCCGTGGCCAGTGGGCAGGGCGTCTCATGTCCATGTAGGGGCGGGTTTCAAAGGTAAAGCTCGCGCTGACCAAGCGCACATTAGACGCTCTCAGGTCGAAGACGAGCCCTGGATCGGGTCGTCCCGGACCAAGCAAGGCGTCTAGCCCAGGAGTTGCTCGGACGCGTCGCCGCAGGCGACGACCCTGCGGGGGAACGCGCCGACGCACGCGCCCTGCCGCGACTGGGCGAAGCCTGCATGGACTACATCGAGTCCGTGCCACGGTCGCGCAGCCAGCACCGAGCGGGGCTATCGGCGGTATGCGGCCATGTATCTCGGCGACTGGCTCTACCGCCCTCTTGACGCCATCAACCGCCGCTTCCAACTGGCCCCCGGAGGCCGGCGCTGGATGAGGTGGTCTCCGTTTGTCGTGCAGGAAGACGGCGATACAAGGTCCATAGTGGGTATTGTACCCACTATGGAGGTGTGATACTCCTAAAATATGATAGTCGCCATGAGACTCTTTCAATCTGCCGACGCGCTGGAGGCGACCGGCCTAACGCGCAGCCAACTTCGCGAATGGACGGGACGTGGGCGCCGTGAGTTAATCTCGCCAGATATCCGCCCAGACGGCCCGGGCCGACATGCGCTCTACACTTGGCAGACCCTGCTTGTCCTGCGACTCCTTCTCGTCTTACATAATGAATTCGCAGCCGAGGTGGGAGCTTGGGCTCCGGCTGCAGAGAATCTCAGAGAGAAGTTGGATAGCGCCGCATTTCCGCGGCTTTGGCGCTCCTCAGTGTTCTTTCCGAACCGCCAAACCGCCCTACTCGTCGATGATGTCTCCAAGATTGGCCAGACTGGCTTGATCCTGCCGCTGGAGTCCCATCTCATAGTCCTTGCTTCCAAGTTGTCTTTAGCACGTCCAGATCAGTTATCCCTCTTCCCAGTCATGGCGGTGTCGCGGTGATTATGGATGGACTGCCACAACGCTGGGCCGGTCAGTTTGGCTTAGCATTGACGCCGTTGTTTGAGACCGAAGAAGTGGATGCCGCAGGCTCTCATGCTGTACTGCTCGACGGCGGTTACGGCAGTTTTGCGATGTCTGAAACCGCCGAAGAGCTTTGGCTCGACAAGAAAACCGCCTGCTGGGCTTGGTCAAGCGATTTGCCCCATCATGTAACGGTGACGGACAAAGTCGTCGCTGTTACGCGTTGGGATAGCTCCCGAACTGAAGTGCTTTCCAGACCCAGCGTCGAAGCCCAGATCGAATCGTTCTACAGCTACCTCGCCACCGATCGTGTGAAATCCAGCCAGAGAGTGGTTGATTATGTGCTCAACTTGTTCCGTCGTATGCGGTCTTTAGTGGCTGACGCAGGTCTTCCCGATGAACAAAGCACAGATGCCTTCCTTGCCTTTCTCACGCAGATCATCGAGCAGGACCGACATGAAGCGAGCGGTAGAGACCGCATCGCACTCCTGAACGCTGACGATGGTGCCGAGCTTCTTCGTGAGTTACCTAAGAATGGCGTCAATTCCCTTGTCAGGGAGCTTCGCGAACCCACTTCGCTACGGCCTTTCCGCCTGTACCCATCCCTCGCCGTGCGCCACGCGGGCAGCGAAATCTTCCAGGAAGCTCATTTTGAGCTCGTCCGTGCTCCAAGCCTCGATCTCTTTAGCTATGCCGGACCCGCAGAGGTCAAACCGGTTACACGTGGGGGCGCCCACTTTACGCCCGCGGCGCTGGCCCGCTGTGTCGCCGAGCAAACGCTGTTGCAAGTTGAAGGCTTGGACAGTAGGGAGCGGCTTACGGTTCTTGATCCGGCTTGCGGCTCTGGCTCATTTCTTCATGAGGCGCTTCGGGCGTTGCGGCGGCTAAATTTCGCTGGTGAGATCGTAATGGTTGGTCGTGATACGTCGCGAGCCGCGATCTCGATGGCCAATTTCATCGTTCGTCACGCTGCCGCGGATTGGTCCCCCGACCGTGGTGTCAAGATCGACGTTCGGGTCGCCGACTCGCTGGCCGAACCGCTTCCGCTCGCGGATGTTGTGCTGATGAATCCGCCTTTCATCGCGTGGCCTTCCCTTGATGACGCGCAGCGCCACCAAATGCGACAAGTGCTGGGTAATCGTCTCCAAGGACGAGGCGATTTTAGCATGGCCTTTGTTAGCCACGCGATTGATATTCTCTCCACCGGCGGCGCCATGGGTGTGTTGCTGCCCTCCAGTCTGTTGACTCTCCAGGCCGCAGAGGCTTGGCGTGCGGATCTACTGGAGAGGACAGATTTGCGTTTGCTTGCCTCGCTGGGCGACTATGGGCTCTTTGCGCATGCGCTCGTTCAGGTGGCGGCAGCAGTCATGCTAAAGCCAACCAGTTCTGTAGCGCGTCGCGGCACCACCACGGCCCTGGTCACGACCAACAGTGCCGAAGCTACGGGTGACGCGTTACGCACGTTGCGCCGATTTCGCCGGGGAGCATTCGACAGTGGCGAGGATAATGCATGGCGCTTGTTCGAGGTACCAACCGCAAAATTGCAGTCACGCCGAACATGGCGATTGACGACGCCCAAGACTGAAGCAGCTCTGTCCAAGCTCATTGATGCCGGCGCCGCACGTGTGTCCGATCTCTTCCAGGTCCACCAGGGCGTGCTTACCGGCGACAACAAGGCTTTCGTCATCGACAAGGACGCCTTCGAGGCACTTCCAAAGAAAGAAAAGTCGTTTTTCAAACCAGCAGTCATGAACCATTCCATTCAGGATGGACGGCTTCAGCGGCTCTATTGGGTGTTTTTTCCCTACGACATCGAAGGTCCACGTTTCAAGACGGAAGATGAATTGCTGGCAGCGGTTCCCGCGTATGCTCAGAGTTTTCTGATCCCCAGACGTGAGGGATTGATCGCTAGAAGGAGTCTCATACGTGCCGACCGTAAAGATTGGTGGGGGCTTTCTGAAAGGCGAGCGACCTGGGCCTTCAATTCTACATCGCGTTTGGTTTCGAAATACTTCGGTGGATCAGGTGGTTTCGCAGTTGATTTGAAGCCAGATTTTTTAGTCGTCCAAGGGTATGTCTGGTTTCTAAAGGCCGGGCAACCATACGATGAAGAGGAAGAGACCGTGCTTCCAGTTGCCGACCTAGTGTGCGCCTACACTGCCATCATGAATTCCCGTCCCTTTAGCAGGGTATTGGAAATCTTCTCACCACATGTTGCGGGTGGCCAATTCAATCTCAGCCCTAGGTACGTTGGACACATTCCGATACCCGACTTAGTCGATCTTGCCAGAGAGGAGCGAAAGGGTCGTTTGATTTCCAGGTTAGTCGAATTGGGTCGAGAACCTCGCTTTGCTGAAGATAGCTGGAGAGATTCGGTAGATCGCAACACGACCGAACTCTATGGTGGCGATTTCCTTGATCGGGTTTGACGGCGTGCCTGCACCACTAATCGCCTCTGAATCGAAACTCGATACGCATTTCAAGCAGAGTGGCAAAATTCTCGCAGCTGCGGTCGATGGGTCGGCCCTGTTGCAGGTCGTAGCCGAATTCGCCCATCGGCAATTGATAGGCGGTCTGCGCGGGTCCGGTTGTGAAACTATTCCTCGGAATCGCGGGAGGCCTGTCTCTGTCGCGCCAGTGTTGAGTCTTGGACAAGGCCTCTGGGTATGGCTCGGATACCGTGAGGAATGGGATGAAGAACAGCGGAGCCATGGCATCCGTAGATATTCCTTCAGGTCAGTCGGGCTTTCCATTCATTTTGGACTGAGGAACGATGCCTTCAAACCGCAGATGTTTCGAGCCGAATGGGCCGGTTGGGCAAGGTGGAGTGGTGATGACTACAGCTTCCAGGCTGCTGATGCCGGCCATCCGCATTGGCAGTTTGACGCCCTGGACAGTCTACCGGATGACGACTTGTCTCAACGCGCCGCGCAGTTGCTCAGCCACCTCAAAACTGAAGCAGAACCAGAGATTCATGAGTTCAACCCGCAACTCTCGAACGTCGATGTACGTGACTTGGTGACGGCCCAGAGGCTCAGTCGGATCCATTTCGCCAGCGCAGCGGCATGGTGGAAATCGCCACCACACGACGAACACGTGCACGGTCCAACCAGTCTCGCAGACATCGAGAACTGGGTGCGACAGTCCCTCAATTACATAAAACTTGAACTTAATCGGCTATAGGTGATATTCGCGGTCAGACTTGGCTAGTTACGCTTGATGGCGAGCCCTTGAGAAGATAGGCTGGAGTCCGGTGCCGGGATGCCGGGTGGCCGCCCGTGGTGCCGGTTGGCCTGTAGACGACTACGAGGGGCTATGGTTTGTAGTGGTGCAGATATTGCAGATATGCATCAAGCAAGCGTGGCGCCCGGGACTTTAGAAGTCGACAAACTGACGCTCTGTATTTGTCCGGAGACGTTTCCATCTCTATTTTTTTCAACATGGGAATCAGTTGATAATGTTCTAACCACGCATCTAGATCAGCTTTGTTAAGATTTAGTTGCATATTTCTGTCCACTTTGCGCGCTAGATTGATTGTCATCGAGATTAGGGAAGAAATATCTTTGAGCTTTGGCCGCTGATCTCCGAAGTGTTGTAGAAGTTCACTTGTCCTCAATCCCTTGTATCTGTCTGAGATTATGTCCTCGTTCTTTAGCAGAATTTGTTTTTCATGCGGCTTGAGTTTTGCGGTTGAATTTGGATGTACAACGCGGTTTCGCCAATGAACCAGCAAAACTACTCCAGGAATCAGGTAGTCATCTTTGTCCAGCACTTCTGCTGCAATCGTCGAAATTCGTTCGGAAATTGTAGTGTCCTTATGCCACTTCTCCCGGACAATCGCGAATCTAGTTAGCTTGCTCAACACGGATACATATTCATAGATCGTGGTTGAAACGCGAACCAATACACTTTCGAGTAGGAATTTGCGCGATTTTCTGGCGGCAATTTTTCGATCATGCGGCGTCCAAGAGATATTTAACGAAACGGGCTTTTGGTAGCCGTTTTCTACGGCGTCTAATCCTACGACAGCGGTATTGAGTGCGAATACGGCGCTGCCGATATCTCTGAGCAGCAACTGCAACGGCTGCGAAATGGGAATCTCATCTGAGTTAACGCCGTCGGGAATCGAACCCGCGCTTTCCGCTTTCTGCATTGGTACTCCTCTAATCGGCAGTTGTGCTACCACTACACTACGACGTCGGGAACAGTGTATCCCAAAACACTGCTGTCCCACAAAAATACGAACGGGGGAGGACCTGAAGAGCTCGCCTGTGTTATGATGGAATGATCCAAACCCCATCAACAGGGAGGTTCAGGTCCATGGCATACAATCATACCGTACTGGGGCAAATACTCAAGCTGGTGCCGAGACATGAATTTGAGAGGGAGGCGCGGGAGCACCACGAGGGGCGGCGGCTGCGGAAGATGACGCGGTGGGGGCAGTTCGTGGCGATGGTGCTGGGGCAATTGGCGGGGCGGAGCAGTCTGCGGGACATCGTGGGGAACCTGGAGGTGCAAGCGGACAAGCAGTATCACCTTGGGGTGAAGGGGGTGAGCCGATCGTCGTTGGCGCGGGTGAACGAAAAGCAGCCGTATACGTTATACGAGGCGGTGTTCGGCAAGTTGCTGGGCCGCTGTCGGAGTCAGGCGCCGGGACACAAGTTTCGCTTCAAGAACAAGCTGTACTCACTGGATGCGAGCACCATCGACTTGTGTCCGTCGCTGTTTCCGTGGGCAAAGTTCCGTACCACCAAGGGAGCGGTGAAGGTGCACATGGGATTGGACCACGACGGTTATTTGCCGACCTTCGTCAACATCACCGACGGCAAGACTTCCGACATCCATGGAGCGCGGGCGCTGACCTTGCCCCAGGGCAGCATCCTGGTGGCGGACCGGGGCTACGTGGACTTCAGTTGGCTCAACCACCTGTATTCACAAGGGATTTTCCTGGTCACCCGCCTCAAAAGAGGCGCCTGCTACCGCGTCTGTGAAAGCCGGCCCGTCCGCCCCGAACAGGGCGTGATCTGCGATCAAACCATCGAACTCACTTCCAGCCACTCCAAGTATCCCCGCCCCCTCCGCCGCGTCGGCTACTACGACGCCGCCACCGGCCAGTTCTACGACTTCCTCACCAACCACTTCTCCCTGGCCCCCAAAACCATCGCCGACATCTACAAAGACCGCTGGCAAGTCGAACTCTTCTTCAAGTGGATCAAGCAGCACCTCAAAGTCAAAAGCTTCCTCGGAACCTCCCGCAACGCCGTCCTCACTCAGCTCTGGATCGCCCTCTGTGTCTATCTCCTCATCGCTTACATCAAGTTCCTCAATCGTATCTCCCTCTCCCTCTACCACATCCTCCGCCTCCTCCAACTCAACCTCTTCGACCGCCGCCCGCTCCTTTCCCTCCTCTACCCGCCGCCCCCGGCTCCCCCGCCACCCCAACTCCCCCTCCCGGGTACCTAAAGTTTGTGGGACAGCAGTGATCCCAAAAGGAAGCGGTACGCCACAGGAAAGTGGCCGCACGGAAAGTTTGCTCTCCGATGAACCCGGAGCGGTTCAGTTTCCTTCCGGCTCTGGATGCTCCCCGGCCGACGCGAACACCGAGTCACCCGAAGGACCGAAACGGACCGGAGGAGGCGCGTAGTGCCTTGACTTGGCGTGAGTAAAGATATCCTGCGCACACGAGATCCTGAAGATCCATTGCCTATTTCAATTAGTGGCGGTCCATGATTTGTAGGACGTATGTTGTACGATCGGGTTTCAAACCCGCCCGTGCCCGCACCGTTGACGAGCCGTTGCCGTAGCCGAGGACCCCATGCCACTTGAGGTCGAGCGTAAGTTCCTGGTCATCGGAGACGACTGGCGCAAGGCCGAGGGAACCGTCCTGCGCCAGGGCTACCTGAGCACGCACCCCGAGCGCACCGTCCGCGTCCGCATCGAGGGCGACAAGGCCACCATCGCCGTCAAGGGAATCACCCACGGCGCCACCCGCTCCGAATACGAGTACGACATCCCGCCCGAAGAAGCCGCCGAGCTGCTGCGGCTCTGCGAGCCGCCCCTCATCGAGAAGGTCCGCCACCGGCTGGAGCACGACGGCCTCGTCTGGGAAGTGGACGAGTTCCTGGGCGACAACCAGGGCCTCGTCGTCGCTGAGGTGGAGCTGGACCGCGAAGACCGCCCGCTCGCCAAGCCCCCGTGGGTCGGCAAGGAAGTCACCCACGATTCCCGCTTCTACAACGCCAACCTTGTGGCAAATCCCTTCACCAAGTGGCAAAATCCCTAGAAGCGCCTCCGGCACCGGGGCGCCCCGGGTCTTCCAGAATACGGAGGGGTGGCCGAGCGGTTTAAGGCACCGGTCTTGAAAATCGGCGTCCGCCTAACAAGTGGACCGCGAGTTCGAATCTCGCCCCCTCCGCCACCATCCGGCCACAATGAGAAAAAAGACGACACCTCCAACCGAGAGAGAAATAGACGAACTCGTTGTCGCGCAGGCGGACGACGATGCTGCGTGGGGGAGGCCCGTCCGAGCGCGGAAAGCCAAGCCCACCAACGTGCCATTGCCTGACGACTTGAGATCACAACTCGTGACCTTGAGGACCCGCTATGCGCAGATAGGTTCTACGCGCAAGAAATAGGCTCTACACGCAACTTTAATTGCGCATAGGCTTGATTCTTGCGCATAGGAGGCTGCCCACGAGTGCTTGACCTTCACGTCGGAACAGACTAGTCTCAGACTAGTATCTGACTTGGGAGGTTCATCACATGCCTGAAATCGGCGCCTTTGAAGCAAAAACCCACTTGCCCCGTCTGTTGCGGCGCGTTCAGGCGGGAGAACGCTTCACCATCACCAAACATAACCGGCCCGTCGCCGAGTTGATTCCCTTTCAGCCCCACGATGCGGGGAAGGTGCGCGAGGCGATTGCCAGACTGAAGGCGTTTCAGGAGAGTCACAGTCTCGCAGGTCTGTCCATTCGTGAGATGATCGAGGAAGGCCGCAAGTACTGATGGCATTCGTTCTCGATTGCTCCGTCACCATGGCCTGGGTCTTCCCCGACGAAGCGACGGAAGCCACCAATCAGTTGCGAGACTCGCTTTTGGAAAGCCGCGCATTCGTCCCATCCCTTTGGCCCGTGGAGGTCGGCAACGTGCTCTTGGCCGCCACGCGGCGGAACCGGATCCGTGTAGACGACTGGCGGGAAATACGCGCAAGCCTCGAGGCATTGCCCATTGAAATCGACCCCGTGACGACATCCCGGGCATGGGGCGCCTCCCTCGAATTGGCCCGAACGCACCAGCTATCCGTCTACGACGCGATGTATCTGGAACTTGCCATGCGGCTGCAATTGCCGCTGGCGACGCTGGACCGCGCGCTCCACCGGGCAGCGCGGACCGTCGGTATGGAAACTCCGTAACGGCAACCATCGCCAAGTGGAACCAAGTCGGCTAACTTGGAGACAGGACCATGGCGAATGAGGTGGTCCTGGAAGCTTGGCGCTCCGTTGCCGCAGTCGGATACCTGGTCTATACTGGACTAGTTTATGCCATCTTGATCGGAGGAGGCCTGTTCGTGGCAAGGACCGGACCGCAACGTGTTTGGACTGTGGCTGAGGCGAAGGCGCACCTCTCCGAGATCCTGCGCTTGGCCCAGTCGGAAGGGCCGCAGCGTATTGGTGCCCGGCGGTCGTTCGTCATCGTGCCCGCAGACGCATGGGACAACAAAGCCAATCCTCGCAAGCCCCTTGGCCGATGGCTGATCGAGAACATGCCGCGCGGGGTAGATCTCGAAATTCCCGACCGCCGTTCCGCCCGGGAGGTTCCGTTCAGCGACGAGGATGACGAATGAGCGGGTATCTCCTGGATACGAACGTGGTCTCGGAGACCATGCGTCGCGTTCCGGATGCACGTGTGGTGACTTTTCTGGCGGAACATGACGACCTATGGCTGTCTTCGATCGTTGTGCACGAGTTGGAATACGGTGTGCGGCGGCTGGCACAGGGACGACGGCGGTCCGGCCTGGAGGCTGATCTGCTGCGCTTCACCACCGAATACGGGGATCGAATCCTGCCCCTGGACCGGGCGGGGGCGGAGTGGGCGGCCCGGTTCCGGGTCCTGGCCCAGCGCTCAGGACATACGCTGGACCTCGGCGACGCTCTCATCGCGGGAACGGCGAAGGCCCACGACCTCACCGTGGCCACTCGCAACATCGCTGATTTTCAACGCGCCGGCGTTGAACTCGTCAATCCTTGGGAAGCGCGGTGACCGCCCAAGGCGCCAAGCGGAACCAAGTCGGCTAACTTGGAGACAGGACCATGGCGAGAGCGCGAAGAAGAGGACCAGCCTCCAAGCCGAAACCGGGCAGCAACGGCGCCACCACCGGCCACGAGGCCGAGCTTTGGCGCATGGCGGACACGCTGCGCGGGAGCATGGACGCCGCTGAGTACAAGCACGTCGTCCTCGGCCTCATCTTCCTCAAGTACATCTCGGACGCCTTCGAGGAGATGCATGCCCGCCTGGAAGCCGAGCGGGCGCAAGGCGCCGACCCGGAAGACCCGGACGAGTACCGCGCAGCCAACATCTTCTGGGTGCCGCCGGAGGCCCGCTGGACCCACCTCAAGGCGCAGGCGCGGCAATCCGCCATCGGCCAACTGGTGGACGACGCCATGACCGGCATCGAACGCGACAACCCCGGCCTCAAGGACGTGCTCCCCAAGGACTACGCCCGGCCCGCCCTCGACAAGCAGCGTCTCGGCCAGCTCATCGACATGATCAGCAACATCAAGGTCGGCGACGAAGACGCCCGCTCCAAGGACGTGCTCGGCCGCGTCTACGAGTACTTCCTGTCGCAGTTCGCCAGCGCCGAGGGCAAGAAGGGCGGCGAGTTCTACACCCCGCGCTGCGTCGTCAAGCTGCTGGTCGAGATGCTGGAGCCCTATCAGGGCCGGGTCTACGATCCCTGCTGCGGCTCGTCGGGCATGTTCGTGCAGTCGGTGGAGCTCATCCAGGCCCACGCCACCGGCAACGGGAACCGCCCAGGACCCCGATCCGGGGGCGGGGATACGCTGCAAGGCGCCAAGGCCGACATCTCGATCTACGGCCAGGAATCGAACTACACGACTTGGCGGCTGGCCAAGATGAACCTCGCCATCCGCGGCATCGAGGGACAGATCGCCCACGGCGACAGCTTCCACAACGACCGCCATCCCGACCTCAAGGCCGACTTCATCCTCGCCAATCCGCCGTTCAACGTCTCGGACTGGGGCGGCGACCGCCTCGCCGACGACAAGCGCTGGCAGTACGGGGTCCCGCCCAAGGGCAACGCCAACTTCGCCTGGGTGCAGCACATCGTCCATCACCTGTCACCGACCGGCGCCGCCGGCTTCGTGCTCGCCAACGGCTCCATGTCGTCCAACCAGTCGGGCGAGGGCCAGATCCGAAAGAGCCTGATCGAAGCCGACCTGGTGGACTGCATGGTCGCGCTCCCCGGCCAACTCTTCTACTCGACACAGATACCCGCATGCCTGTGGTTCCTCGCCCGTGATCGCGCCGGCGGGAAGTTTCGCGACCGGCGTGGCGAAGTCCTGTTCATCGACGCGCGCAAGCTCGGCCGCATGGTGGACCGCACCCATCGTGAGTTGACCGACGAGGACATCGCCCGCATCGCCGGCACCTACCACGCTTGGCGTGGGGAGGACGGAGCGGGGGAGTACGCTGACGTCCCCGGCTTCTGCAAGAGTGCTGTGGTGGACGAGGCGCGGAAACACGGCCACGTCCTGACCCCCGGCCGATACGTCGGCGCCGAGGCGCAGGAGGACGACGGCGAGCCGTTCGAGGACAAGATGAAGCGGCTTGTGGCGCAGTTGAAGGAGCAGCAGGCAGAAGGGGCGAAGCTGGATGCCGCCATCGCCGCCAACCTCAAGGCACTGGGGTTCGGTTGGCAGGACAAGCCAGACCAATGATCGACACAACATTCCTGCGACGTTGCATCGAAGCCCTGGAAAGCGGCCGGACCTTTGTCGCGGCCAACGAGGAAGGGGATATCCGGTACGACCTTTACCGAGCTGATGATGACTGACCAACTCCACCTCTTGCCCAAGCACCGCGACATCCTCCAAGACTTGTTGCGGCAACATCTTCCCGATGTCGAGGTCTGGGCCTACGGCAGCCGAATAAATGGGCAAAGCCACGATGGCAGCGACCTCGACTTGGTCCTACGTGGCCCAGCCCTCAAGGATATCTCCGCCGATCAACTGGGAGCCTTCGACGACGCGGTTGAGGAGTCCAACATCCCTTTCTTAGTGGACGCCAGGGACTGGGCAAGGCTGCCGAAGCGGTTTCAAAGGGAGATTGAGCGGCGGTATGTGGTGGTGGCGCCGAAGAATGACTCGGACATCGCGCCCGAAAAGTTGTTCGATTCTCTACCCGATGGGTGGCAACAGACCACGCTCGGGAGAGCCGTCGAGCAAGGGGGTGGCCAGATTCAGACGGGACCCTTTGGAAGCCAACTGCACGCTTCAGACTACGTGCCCGTCGGAATTCCATCCATCATGCCGCAAAACATAGGCGACAATTGGATCAACACAGAAGGGATCGCCCGCATCACTCCAGAGGACGCCAACCGGCTGAAGCGCTACTCGGTGCAACAGGGCGATATCGTCTACAGCCGAAGAGGCGACGTTGAGCGACGTGCATTGATCCGCGCAAATGAAGACGGTTGGCTGTGTGGGACGGGCTGCCTTCGTGTCCGCTTTGGTCCAAACGGCGTTGATCCGAAATATGCTTCGTACTTTCTGGGACATCCAAGGGTCCGTGAATGGATCGTTCGCCATGCTCACGGCGCAACGATGCAGAACCTCAACACTTCCATTCTGTCATCCTGCCCCTTCGTGGTTCCACCGAAGAAGGAACAAAGAGCCGTCGCCCACATCCTCGGCACCCTGGATGACAAGATCGAGTTGAACCGGCGCATGAACGAGACGCTGGAGGCGATGGCACGGGCGCTGTTCAAGTCGTGGTTCGTCGCTTTCGAGCCTGTCCGGGCAAAAATGGAAGGCCGTGAAACGGGTCTGCCTCGACGGATTGCAGAGCTTTTCCCTGACCGGATGCGATGGTCTGAAGCGGCTGAGGTGCCTGACGGGTGGAGAGTTTCGAAGATTGGTGATGAGGTGGATGTTGTAGGAGGCTCGACACCTAGCACGAAGGAACCGAATTATTGGGATGGAGGTGTACATTGCTGGGCCACGCCGAAAGATCTCTCCAAGTTGTTCTTTCCGGTATTGACAACCACGGATCGCAAGATCACGTACGCTGGTGTCAGAACGATTGCCTCTGGCCTATTGCCTGTCGGTACGGTGCTTTTATCCTCGAGGGCACCGATCGGCTACTTGGCTGTAACCGAGGTGCCGACGGCGATAAATCAAGGCTTCATAGCCATGGTCTGCGGAAAACGGCTGCCAAACGTCTATGTCCTTTTCTGGAGTTTCGAGAACCTCGAATACGTCAAGAGCATTTCCGGAGGCTCGACGTTCGCCGAAATCAGCAAGAAGGTGTTCCGTCTAGTCCCTATCACGGTGCCACCACAGGAAGTGCTCGCAGCCTACGAAGGTCTTGTGCGACCCTATTACGATCACTGCTGTCCCACAAACTTTAGGTACCCGGGAGGGGGAGTTGGGGTGGCGGGGGAGCCGGGGGCGGCGGGTAGAGGAGGGAAAGGAGCGGGCGGCGGTCGAAGAGGTTGAGTTGGAGGAGGCGGAGGATGTGGTAGAGGGAGAGGGAGATACGATTGAGGAACTTGATGTAAGCGATGAGGAGATAGACACAGAGGGCGATCCAGAGCTGAGTGAGGACGGCGTTGCGGGAGGTTCCGAGGAAGCTTTTGACTTTGAGGTGCTGCTTGATCCACTTGAAGAAGAGTTCGACTTGCCAGCGGTCTTTGTAGATGTCGGCGATGGTTTTGGGGGCCAGGGAGAAGTGGTTGGTGAGGAAGTCGTAGAACTGGCCGGTGGCGGCGTCGTAGTAGCCGACGCGGCGGAGGGGGCGGGGATACTTGGAGTGGCTGGAAGTGAGTTCGATGGTTTGATCGCAGATCACGCCCTGTTCGGGGCGGACGGGCCGGCTTTCACAGACGCGGTAGCAGGCGCCTCTTTTGAGGCGGGTGACCAGGAAAATCCCTTGTGAATACAGGTGGTTGAGCCAACTGAAGTCCACGTAGCCCCGGTCCGCCACCAGGATGCTGCCCTGGGGCAAGGTCAGCGCCCGCGCTCCATGGATGTCGGAAGTCTTGCCGTCGGTGATGTTGACGAAGGTCGGCAAATAACCGTCGTGGTCCAATCCCATGTGCACCTTCACCGCTCCCTTGGTGGTACGGAACTTTGCCCACGGAAACAGCGACGGACACAAGTCGATGGTGCTCGCATCCAGTGAGTACAGCTTGTTCTTGAAGCGAAACTTGTGTCCCGGCGCCTGACTCCGACAGCGGCCCAGCAACTTGCCGAACACCGCCTCGTATAACGTATACGGCTGCTTTTCGTTCACCCGCGCCAACGACGATCGGCTCACCCCCTTCACCCCAAGGTGATACTGCTTGTCCGCTTGCACCTCCAGGTTCCCCACGATGTCCCGCAGACTGCTCCGCCCCGCCAATTGCCCCAGCACCATCGCCACGAACTGCCCCCACCGCGTCATCTTCCGCAGCCGCCGCCCCTCGTGGTGCTCCCGCGCCTCCCTCTCAAATTCATGTCTCGGCACCAGCTTGAGTATTTGCCCCAGTACGGTATGATTGTATGCCATGGACCTGAACCTCCCTGTTGATGGGGTTTGGATCATTCCATCATAACACAGGCGAGCTCTTCAGGTCCTCCCCCGTTCGTATTTTTGTGGGACAGCAGTGTATTACGATAGAATCGTCGCAAACGTGAAGGAATCCACGCATCTTGTAGAGGCTCGGGATAGGCTCCTTCCCAAGCTGCTGTCAGGATACATTCGGTGCCGTGGGATGGACGTGGGAGCCGAGGACGCGAGGTGAAGAAGGAAGTACGCCAGTGAGGTGGTGCGAAGTGTGTTCTTCCGGCCCATAGATGCGAGGCCATCAGGTCATGATTGATCTTTCTGCTATCTTGAATTCGGCGATAGGTTCACTTGCTGCTGGACTGCTGCTACTGGCGTCTGCTCCGCTCTGGTATCGGCGGCTAGCGTCCCTACTTGATGGGGGTGTGCTCAAGGGGCTGTATGAGTGGTTCCCCTTAATCGCCATCCTTGGCGTTGCTGTTGCCCTGCTGGTGCTTCTGGCCTTCTTGGAAGAGAGGCAGACCCCTCGTTACCATAGGATGACAGAGAGTGAGGCCCTTGTGGCTTACTCTGAGTGTGAAAGGAAGGCGATTGAAGTTACTGCTGGAATCGTCGGTAGTGCGTCTCGGGATGCAGCGAGGATACGCTATCGAGCTCAGTGCTTAATCGGCAAGGGGTTCCGGTGGAAACCCTAGATGTGACTATGGGTTATAATTCCCATTGCAATCGTGTTGGCGAGAAGCATAAGCATCTGCAGACGGAGGGATTTGCCGGAGGACATCACGGAGTTCTTGGGACCGACCGGTAGAATTTTGGGGGCAGTTCTGCGCGGAAGCGAAAATTCGTCATAGGGGGCGGATGGATACGCCGGAGGTCCAGGAGGAACTGTGGCCATGAATCCCGATGAGCTGAGCGTTTCGGTTGGCCGGTCGCTTCCGGCTCTTTTCGAGTGCACGCCCGCCCGGCGGGAGGGTGTACGGGTGCGGACCCCGCTTATGTATCCGGACGGCGGCATCGTCGATGTCTTTGTCGTCGAGCGCGAGGGGCGGTGCCACGTCACGGACTTCGGGGAGGCATTGGGGTGGTTGCGCATGCAATCCGTGAGTGCCCGACGTTCGCCCAAACAGGACCGGATGGTGGAGGATACGTGCCAGACCTTGGGTGTGGAATTGCACCGCGGACAGCTTGTGCTCCGGTCGGACGGCGCTGACGTGGTGGGGGAGGCGGTTTTGCGTGTGGCGCAGGCCGTGGTGCGCGTCGCTGACTTGTGGTTCACGTTGCGCGCCCGTGCAGTCGAAACGGTGGCCGACGAAGTGGCCGATTGGCTGGGGGAAAGGGAGATGTCCTTTGACCGTGCCGTCAACTGCCAAGGGAGGTCGGGGCGAAGCTGGACCATCGACTACCAGACCCGTACCAATGATCGAACCTCCTTTGTCTTCCTGTTGAGCACCGGTTCACGCGGTGCGGCCCGCCGCGTCGCCGAACACGTCCTGGCAGGGTGTGTCGATCTCAGCCATCTGAAGGTCAGTCAACCCCACTTGGCATTCGTCTCGCTCTTCGACGACACGGAAGACGTGTGGCGGGAGGAGGACTTCAGCCTGGTGGAGCAGCAGTCCGTAGTCGCTCGCTGGTCACGACCTGACGAATTCGAGCGAATCCTCCTGGCAGCGTAGTACGGGTTCGCGTGGCTGACACTTGGAGATTTCATACGGTTCTGCAACATCGTGGAGCCGCCTAACGTCCAACGAGGACTCTTCACATGATCGGAGAAGTACAATCCTTGTTGGACCAATACTGGGCTTGGCTGCGGGACAGGACGAGTCTTCGCGAGATCGGCGACTGGGCGGAGATCACCACCCCCTACCTCGACCGTCACAACGACTGTCTCCAGATCTACGCCAAGCGGGTCAACGGCGGCTTCGTGCTGACGGATGACGGCTACGTTCTTGACGATCTGGAGCAGTCGGGGTGCAAGATCGACAGTACCAAGCGACAGGCGCTGTTCAAGACGACGCTCAACGGGTTTGGCGTGCAGATCAACGAAAGGGCGCTTGAAGTGCACGCGTCGGCTGACAATTTCGCGCCGCGGAAACACAACCTCGTACAGGCCATGCTGGCCGTCAACGATCTCTTCTACTTGGCGTCGCCCGTGGTCGCCAACTTGTTCTACGAAGACGTGGTGTCTTGGCTTGATCTCTCCGATATCCGCTACACGCCGAACGTCAAGTTCACCGGGAAGAGCGGCTACGATCACCGGTTCGACTTCGTCATACCGAAATCAAGAGTCCAGCCGGAGCGGGTGGTGCGGGCGATCAACCGGCCGAGTAGAGACACGGCGCAGGCAATGGCGTTCTCCTGGATCGACACCAAGGAGGTTCGGTCTACGGACTCGCGCGCTTACGCCATCCTCAACGATTCGGACCAGCAGGTCTCGGAAAACGTGTCGGCCGCGATTCGGAGCTACGACGTCCATCCCATTGCGTGGTCGGCCCGCGACCAGGCGCGCGAGGAACTCGCTGCTTGAATCAAATAGAAATACACATGGTGACCATCGCGGTGGACGACACCACCCACGGATACGTGACCCCGGTGTCAGGATTCCGGCGCCGCTCGGTCCGCACTTCTGCTACGGTTTGTGGTAGGCTCATGGTCGGCTCCGGTTGCTTCGGGTTTTATACCCCATTTGACCCTTGAGGTCCGATCTTTCAAGGGTCGGGGACACGGAAGCACACACCAAGGCGACGGTATGACAGACACACTCCTCACGTCGGCTGACGAAGAAGAAGCCCTGTCGCGGGTGTATGTGCAGGCTGTCGCTGCCCGGGCAGGTTACGTCACAAGCCATTGTGACCTGGATCGCGACGGCGTCGATATCCGTATACACGCGGGAGGCGGCATGCGGCCTGCGCTGGATATGCAGCTAAAGGCCAGCGTCAATTTGAGGGCCGCCGCGGACGGAGTTTTGCGCTTTCCGTTGAAGCAGCGGAACTACGATCTGTTGCGCATCGAGACTCAAACCCCGAGGATTCTCGTTGTGCTTGATCTGCCAACGGAACCGAGGGACTGGATGACCATCACTGCGGAAGCGCTGACACTAAGGCGGTGCGCCTTCTGGCTGAGTCTGGCCGGCCAGGAGGAGAAACCCAATCGATCCTCCATTACGGTTCCGATACCCCCAGAAAATCGGTTTGACGTGGAGCGATTGCGTGCCCTAATGGAGCTATCGCGAAGGGGGAAGATCACATGATAGCCAACATCCGGGATACGAAGGCTTTGAGCGAAATCTCTCCGGGAGCACTGTCGGCTTATGCGCGGACTTCGGGATGGACCAAGACGGGGACATACGGGGATCATTCGGACATTTATACTGCCGAGGGATTACCGGAGATTCTCTTGCCTCGGCATCAATCACTCGGAGATTATGCCAGCGTGGTCTCACGCCTGTTGGAAATCTTCGCTAAAGCCGCCGAGCTTGACGAGTTGGCGCTCTATCGTGATCTGGTTACGGCTGATCGCGACGTCATAAGGGTCCGAGCAGCGGAGGGATACGACGGGAGCGTGACCGCCAGTGATGGAATCAGGCTCATACACGGGGCTCGCGATCTGCTTTTGGCCGCGGCCTGTTCCGTGCAACACCCCCAGCGCTTTTACAGGGCTGGTGCAAACAAGGAAGCAAACATCTATATGGAGCACGTTCGCTTGGGGCAGACGGAACAAGCGAGTTTCGCGGTGACGCTTCTGAGTCCCATTGTCCCACCCCCGATCCAGCACGCGCTCATTGACGACGCGGCGCTAGACGACGATCCGTTTGAGCGGCAGATCACGAGACGTTTGGCCGGTGCCCTTGCAGCGACTCGCGAGGCAACGGAACGCACGGTCGGTGGAGAGGCGGACGCCTTTGCAAACGCGGTGCAACGGGGGGTCAGCGCCAACCTGTGCGAGGCTCTTGTAGAGGTTGTCGAACCGTTCCCTTGGCTGAATGTCAGTATCACATGGGCTCGAACTCGCCCTGTGAAGGTGGTTCGGGACGTGATCCGTTTCTCCGCCTCTGATGTTCCCGTGTTGCGAGAGGCCGCGCGATCGTTTCGGGAGCGTGAACCGCGTCCAGATGTAGACATCTTCGGTATCGTACGCGCGTTGACTCGTGAAGAAGCGGAAATGGACGGGACGGTGACTCTGCTGGCATCCATCGATGGCCGGAATGAATCCGTGAAGGCTGTCTTGAGGCAATCGGATTATGAGCAGGCGATTTTGGCCCACAAAGAAAAGGCCCCTGTTGTATTGAGGGGCGATCTTGAACGAATTGGGCAGCGTTGGCGTCTGTTGAATCCCGTTATTACAGACGTCCTTCGAGAGAACGACGGGGCCGAGGAGGGGCAATAGCAACTACGTGGCCACTTTCACCGAATCCACCGTAGAAGACGCCACGCTTTCCTGGCTTGAAACCCTTGGCTGGAGGGTTGCCCACGGTCCCGACATCGCCCCTGATACACCGGGCGCGGAGCGTTCCGACTACGGGAAGGTGGTGCTGGAACGTCGCCTGCGGGACGCCCTCGGCCGGCTCAACCCCGATCTCCCCGCAGAAGCCCTGGACGACGCCCTCCGCCGGCTGACCCGGCCTGAAGGCGCGACGCTCGAAGCCCGCAACCGCGCGTTCCATCGCATGGCGGTGGATGGCGTCACGGTGGAGTACCGTGCGGGTGACGGCGCGGTCCGGGGTGGGCAGGCGCGGGTGCTGGATTTCGATGCTCCGTCCGTGAACGACTGGCTGGCGGTGAACCAGTTCACCGTGGTGGAGAACAAGCGCGAGCGCCGCCCCGACGTGGTGCTTTTCGTGAACGGGCTGCCGCTTGGCGTGATGGAGCTCAAGAACCCGGCGGACGAGGAGGCGACGGTCTGGACCGCGTGGCAGCAGCTCCAGACCTACAAGGCCGAGTTGCAAGGGTTGTTTGCCATGAACGCGGCGCTGATCGTGTCCGACGGCGTCGAGGCGCGGATCGGCACGCTCACTTCCGGGCGGGAGTGGTTCAAGCCTTGGCGGACCATATCGGGGGAGACGCTGGCCGATCCCCACCTGCCGCAGTTGCAGGTGATGCTCGGAGGCGTCTGTGAGCCGCGCCGTTTCCTCGCCCTGGTGCGGGACTTCATCGTGTTCGAGGACGACGGCAGCGGCGTGCTGGTCAAGAAGATGGCGGGCTACCACCAGTTCCACGCGGTGCAGGTGGCGGTGGCGGAGACGCTCCGGGCGGCGGAGTTGAAGCAGGCCGCCGAGCAGGTCGTCGATCCCGCGGGCGTCTACGAGTCGGGCCGCAAGCCCGGAGGCGACCCGGGCGACCGCCGCATCGGGGTGGTCTGGCACACCCAGGGTTCGGGCAAGAGCCTGAGCATGGCCTTCTACGCCGGCCGCATCATCCGCGAGCCGGCCATGGCCAACCCGACGGTGGTGGTGCTGACCGACCGCAACGATCTCGACGATCAGCTATTCGGCACGTTCGCCCGCTGCCACGAGCTGTTGCGCCAGCCGCCGGTGCAGGCCGAGAGCCGGGCGGACCTGCGCGCCAAGCTCGCGGTGGACGTGGGCGGCGTGGTGTTCACGACGATTCAGAAGTTCTTTCCGGACGAGAAGGGCGACGCGCATCCCGTCCTTTCGGAGCGGCGCAACGTCGTGGTCATCGCCGACGAGGCGCACCGGAGCCAGTACGACTTCATCGACGGCTACGCGCGCCACATGCGGGACGCCCTGCCCAATGCGTCGTTCGTGGGCTTCACCGGCACCCCCATCGAGCTGCAGGACGCCAACACCCGCGCGGTGTTCGGCGACTACATCAGCATCTACGACATCCAGCGCGCGGTGGAAGACAAGGCCACGGTGCCCATCTACTACGAGAGCCGGCTCGCCAGGCTATCCCTCGACGAGAGCGAGCGGCCGAGCATCGATCCCGACTTCGAGGAAGCCACCGAGGGGGAGGAGGTGGCGCGGAAGGAGAAGCTCAAGACCCGGTGGGCGCAGCTCGAGGCCGTGGTCGGCGCGGAGCAGCGCCTGGCGCTGGTGGCCGGGGATATCGTCGCGCATTTCGAGGAGCGCCTCCAGGCCCTGGACGGCAAGGCCATGGTGGTGTGCATGAGCCGGCGCATCTGCATCGACCTCTACCGCGAGTTGGTGCGGCTGCGCCCGGACTGGCACGACGCGGACGACGGCAGGGGAGTCCTCAAGGTCGTCATGACCGGCGCCGCTTCCGACCCGCCGGACTGGCAGCCGCACATCCGCAACAAGCAGCGGCGCGAGGCGCTGGCAAGCCGATTCCGCGACCCGGCCGACCCGCTCCGCGTGGTGCTGGTGCGGGACATGTGGCTCACGGGCTTCGACGCCCCGAGCCTCCACACCATGTACGTGGACAAGCCCATGCGCGGCCACGGACTCATGCAGGCCATCGCTCGCGTCAACCGCGTGTTCAAGGACAAGCCGGGCGGCCTCGTGGTGGACTACCTGGGGCTCGCGCACGAACTCAAGAACGCCCTGGCTACCTATACCGAGAGCGGCGGCACCGGCCGCACCGCCCTCGACCAGTCCGAAGCGGTTGCGGTGATGTTGGAGAAGTACGAAATCTGCTGCGACCTGTTCCACGGCTTCGACCGGTCCAAGTGGACCACCGGCACGCCCGCGGAACGGCTGACGCTGCTGCCGGCCGCGCAGGAACATGTCCTCGCCCAGGAGAACGGCAAGGACCGCTGCGTGCAGTCGGTGCGGGAGCTTTCCCAGGCCTTCGCCCTGGCCGTGCCCCACGAGGAGGCGATCCGCATCCGCGACGACGTGGCGTTCTTCCAGGCCGTCCAGTCGGTGCTGCTCAAGCGCGCGCCTTCCGACGCGCGAACCGAGGAGGAACTGGACCACGCCGTGCGGCAGATCATCTCCCGCGCGGTGGCGTCGGAGGGGGTGGTGGACATCTTCGCCGCCGCCGGCCTGGAGAAGCCCGACCTCTCGATCCTGTCGGACGAGTTCCTCGCCGAGGTGCGCGGCCTCCCGCAACGGAACCTGGCGGTCGAGCTGTTGCAGAAGCTCCTGAAGGGCGAGGTCGCGCAACGCCGGCGCAAGAACGTCGTCCAGGCGCGGTCCTTCGCCGAGATGCTGGAGCGGACGTTGCGGCGCTACCAGAACCGCGCTATCGAAGCCGCGCAGGTCATCGAGGAACTGATCCAGCTCGCCCGCGAGATGCGCGAAGCCAACGCCCGCGGCGAGGAGCTGGGCCTGTCCGAAGACGAGCTTGCCTTCTACGACGCCCTGGAGACCAACGACAGCGCCGTCCAGGTGCTCGGCGACGAGACCCTCCGCACCATCGCCCGCGAGCTGGTGGAGACCGTCCGAAACAACGTCACCATCGACTGGACCCTCCGCGAGAACGTCCGCGCCCAACTCCGGGTCCTGGTCAAGCGCATCCTCCGCAAGCACGGCTACCCGCCCGACAAGCAGGAGAAGGCCACCCAGACCGTGCTGGAACAGGCCGAGGTGCTGTCCGCGGGCTGGGCCGCGTGAGCGGGCAAGGATCCTTCAAGCTAAAGTTCCGTCCGGCGGTGCCGAATAATCAATTGTAGGGACGGGTGTTTGCCTTGGAGGTAGTCGGGGGGTGTAGCGGCGTTTGAACTCCAGTAGTGGAAAGACCTATTATGGACGCCGGGAGCCGGCGGACGGACGAGGAGACGGGCCATGTCTGTATCGGAATGGACAGGAATCACGCAAGCCGCCATCAGCCTGCTGATGGTCGGGGTTGTGTGGGCCGGCATCGCGGTGATGCGCCGGGCCGGAGACCAGCGCTCCAAGCGCGAAGACCAACGCCACGCTGAAGCCATGGCTGCGCACGCCGAAGCCATGCGCGCCCTTGAAGCCCTGATCGAACGCACCGGCCGATAACGGTGGAATGCCAGCCAAGGAGAATTGACAGGCCAGGCCCCGGCCGCACGTCATGGCGGCTTATCTCACCAGCCATGACAAGTACGGCGAGCTTTACAAGAAGCTCGCCAAATGACGGACTACCTGAGCGGCGCTAGGCCAATTCCCCCGAACTTGCTAGAATCGTCTCTTCGGCATTGCACGCCTTGAAGCTCCGTTTTCCGAGCCGGAAACCGTCCGGAAATTCCGGCCATTTCCAGGGCGCTCACGAACGACCGTAACCGGATTTTGCATGTCCGCATACACCCGGCTGCCTGAGGTGTGCGGGCGAACAGGGGAGGATGACTGATGGACCTCGTCGCATGCCGCGAGGCGGCGAATCTTCGCAACATCGCGATCATCGCGCACGTGGACCACGGCAAGACCACGCTGGTGGACGCCATGCTGTGGCAGAGCGGGACGTTCCGCGAAAACCAGGACGTGCGTGAGCGGGTGCTGGACTCCATGGACCTGGAGCGCGAGAAGGGCATCACGATCATGGCGAAGAACGCCTCCGTGACTTACCGCGGCGTCAAGATCAACATCGCCGACACGCCGGGCCACGTGGATTTCGGCGGCGAGGTGGAACGCACGTTGCGCATGGTTGACGGGGTCATGCTGCTGGTCGACGCCGCGGAAGGGCCGATGCCCCAGACGCGGGCGGTGCTGGCCAAGGCGCTGGAGCTGGGACTGCCGCCGATCGTGGTCATCAACAAGATCGACCGCCACGACGCGCGTCCGGCGGAAGTCCTGAACGAGATCTACGACCTGTTCATCGACCTGGGCGCCACCGAGGAACAGATCGAGTTTCCGGTCATCTACTCGGTCGCCCGTCAGGGAAGATGCACGCCGTCGCCGGGCGGCGAGCTTACCGATCTTCGGCCGCTTTTCGAGGCCATCGTGGAGCACGTTCCGCCGCCCGCCGGAGACGCGGGCCACCCGTTGCAGATATTGGTGACCAACGTGGCGCCCGACGACTACCTCGGCCCGCTGGCCATCGGCCGCGTGGTGGACGGCACGGTGCGGAACCGGCAGCCGGTGACCCTGTGCCGGCGCGGCGGGTCGCAGACCCAGGCCGCGGTTGCGGAGCTGTTCATCTACGAGGGCCTCGGGCGCGTCCCGGTGCCGTCGGCTGGCCCCGGAGAGATCGTCGCGCTGGCGGGCATGAGCGGCATCGGGCTGGGCGAGAGCATCGCCGACGGCGAGGACCCCAGGCCGCTGCCGGCCCTCGACGTGGAGGAACCCACGCTGTCGATGGAGTTCTCCATCAACGACTCCCCGTTCAGCGGAAAGGACGGCCGCTACCTGACCTCGCGCCACCTCCGGGCGCGGCTGCTCAAGGAGGCCGAGCACAACCTCGCCATCCGGGTGGAGCCCATCGAGTCTTCCGACCGCTTCCTGGTGTACGGCCGCGGAGAGTTGCAACTCGCCGTCCTGATCGAGCAGATGCGGCGGGAAGGGTACGAGTTCTCGGTAGGCATGCCGCGGGTGCTGACCCGCACCGTCGGCGACGCGGTCCACGAACCGTACGAGCTGGCCATCATCGAGACCGATGAAGAGTACCAGGGAATCGTGGTCCAGAAGCTCGGCGCGCGGAGGGGCGTCCTGGTCAGGCTGGCGGACCGCGGTTCGGGAAGGGTTCGTCTGGAGATCGAGGCGCCCAGCCGCGGGCTGATCGGATACCGGACCGAGTTCCTCACCGACACCAAGGGCACGGGAACCCTCACGCACATGTTCATCGGATACCGGCCCTGGGCGGGCGACATCGTCCATCGTTCCACCGGCGCGCTGGTGGCCGACCGCCGGGGCCGCGTCACCGGTTATGCGATGTTCAACCTGCAGGAGCGGGGCGAGCTGTTCGTCGGGCCCACCGAGCCGGTGTACGGCGGCATGCTGGTGGGACAGAGCAGCCGCGACAAGGACATGGACGTGAACATCACCAAGGAGAGGAAACTGACGAACATGCGGTCCTCCGTCCTCAAGGGCATCGAAAAGATCGTGCCTCCCGTGCGCATGTCCCTGGAGCAGGCCATCGAGTTCATCCGCCAGGATGAACTGATCGAGGTCACGCCGTGCAATCTCCGGCTTCGAAAACGCCACCTCGATCCGAACGAAAGGAAACACCACGCGCTCCGTCAGGCCGACATAGCCGCAAGTCTTGACATGTCATGATTTGTCATGACATGTTCGAGCCATGTCCAAGACTCGTGAGAAATTCGCCACTCAGGTCGATTCCGAAATCTTGTCCACCATCCGCGCGATTGCCGAGCAGGAGGGCCGCCAACTTCAGGCCCTCGTCGATGAGGCGCTGGCCGACCTGATCGAAAAACGAAGACAGGGCCGGCCCCGGCCGCAGGTCATGGCAGCCTATCTGGCCAGCCATGACAAGTACGGCGAGCTTTACAAGAAGCTCGCCCAATGAGTGACTATCTCACGCTGGCTGAAGTCCTTGCCATTCACGCGGACCAGATCCAACGGTACGGAGGAACGGAAGGGATTCGGGATGCCGGTCTTCTGGAGGCGGCGCTCTATCGGCCGCAGACCGGCTACTACGCCAATCTCATTGAGGAAGCCGCCGCGTTATGGGAAAGCCTCGCCCAGAACCATCCATTTCTCGACGGCAACAAGCGTGTGGCCTTTGCAGCCACGTACACGTTTCTCGCGATCAACGGAGCACGACTGACGGCGGACCCGGAAGATGCCTACGCGTTCATTTCGGGGCTGTACGAATCCGGGAGGTTCCGTTTCGACGAGTTGGCGGCATGGCTCCGGCGGTCGTTCGTCGTCGTGCCCGCAGACGCATGGGACAATAAAGCCAATCCTCGCAAGCGATGAACGCCAAGAAGCTGATCCTGGGAACCGCCGCCTATACGATCTGCACGTTTTCTCTCGCCGTGGGCTGGCATGTGTTGCTTTTCAAAGAGAACTACGAATCGTTCGGCTACTTCGAGGGCGAGCCGAACTTTCTTGTCGGCTTGCTGAGCATAGTGCTTCAGGGCTTTCTGCTTTCCACTCTGTTTCCAATGCTCAAGACCGGGGAAAGCAGTTTTCGGCGAGGGATCAAGTTCGCTTTCATCACGGGAGCCTTCTTCTGGACTTCTCACGTGCTCGCCTTCGTCGCCAAGCAGCAGGTGGCGGGAACGGCGGCGTTCGTCGGGATGGAGACTCTCTATCTTGTGCTTCAATTCGGACTGTTCGGCCTTTGCATCGGCTTCATCCATCGATCAACGGCGCGCAGTTGACCGCCGACGGCGAGGAGGCGTACGCTTTCATCTCCGGGCTTTACGAGGCGGGGACGTTCCGTTTTGACGAACTGGCGGCGTGGCTGCGACGCCATGTGGCAGGGGAGCGTCGATGAACATCAAATCCAGACCCTGCGGCGGATTGCGCGGGTCGCTTCGCGTCATTTCGTCGAAATATCATTTCACGCGGGCGATGATCATGGGGTCGCTGGCCCACGGGCGGACCACGATCACGGACGCGTCCGGGGCTTTCGTCGGCAAGATGACCTCGACCACCGAGAACATTGTCGCGTTCGGTCCGAGCATCGAGTTCACCGAAGATGCCTGCGTCATTGACGGCGGCGACTACCGCACGCCCGGGAACGTGATCGATGTCGATGACTCGGGCACCACGCTTCAGTTCCTGTTGGGGGTGGTGGCGGCAACTCCGGGGTGGACGGTGTTCACGGGCAACCAGTCACTGCGCAGACGGCCCATGAAATCGTTGCTGGACAGCCTGTCGTCGCTGGGCGTTCATTGCTATTCGGCCCAGGGGGACGGAACCGCGCCGATCATCGTCAGGGGCGGCGGCTTCGCCGGCGGCGAAACGGAGATATCCGGGTTTATTTCGCAGTGGCTGTCGGGCGTCCTGATCTGCGCGCCGCTCAGCCGCGACGGGGTGACGGTCCGGGTCACGGATACGTTGCGGGAGAAGCCCTACATCGACATGACGCTGCAGATGCTCGATACGTTCGGGATCGAGTATGACGCGAGCCGTGCCCCCGACGTGTACGTGGTGCCCGGCGGACAAACCTACAAGCCGGCAAGCCTGACCATTCCTGGCGACTTCTGTGTTGCCTCGGTGCCCATGGTTGCCGCCGCCATCACGCCGGGCTCGGACATCACCCTGCAGAATCTGGACATGACCAGCATCCATCCGGAGAAGAGGATCGTAGACATCATGATGGAAATGGGCGCCGACCTGACCATCGACGCCGCGGCCAACACGATCCGGGTGCGCGGCTCGAAGCCGATGCACGGGATCGACATCGACGTCACCCACTCGCCCGACCTGGTGCCCATCCTGTCGGTATTGGGTTGTTTCGCCGAAGGCACGACCCGGATCGTCAACGGCGAGCACGTCCGCTACAAGGAGAGTGATCGCATCGCCTCGATGATGGAGTTGACCAGGATCGGCGCCCGCATCGAGGAACGGCCGGACGGGCTCGATATCGTCGGCATCGACGGCTACCGTGGTTCGGCGACGCTCGATGCATTCCTCGATCACCGCGTGGCGACGGCATTGTCGGTGGCGGGCCTGCGGGGGGATCAGGAGATCACCGTGTCCAGGGCCGAGAACTTCGTCATGTCCTATCCGGAATTCGTCCACGACCTGAACGGGCTCGGGGCTTCGCTGAGCATCGAGAACGGCTGACCAGGGCTGACCCATTGCCGTCCGGAATCTGAGTCGGCGCCCTTCGACTTCGCTTCGCTACGCTCAGGGCGAACGGCGCCATATAAGCCTCACAGACGGCCGACATCGAAGAGGCGCCGGTCCATGATGTCCCGCAACGCATCGCCCAGCAGGTTGAAGGCGAGGATGGCGAGGAATATCGCGACGCCCGGAAAGATGCTCATCCACCACAACGTCCAGTGCTGCATTCCCATGGCGATCATCACGCCCCAACTCGGGGTGGGCGGCTGGGCTCCGAGGCCGAGGAAGTTGAGCGCCGATTCGATCAGCAGCGCGCTCGATGCAATGACCGCGGAAAAGACGATCACGTTGCCGGCCGCGTTGGGCCATATGTGCTTGAGCGCGATCCGGGCGCCGCTGGCGCCGGCGGCGCGGGCGGCTTCCACGAACTCCATCGACTTGAGAACCAGGACTTCCCCGCGCACGAGCCGGGCGAACATGCCCAGTTTCGCCAGCGCGATGGCGAGGATGGTGTAGAAGAGATTGGGTCCGAGCGCCGCCACGATGGCCAACGCCAGGACCAGCGGAGGAATGGCCAGCAGGGCGTCGATCACCCGCATGATCAATGCGTCCCAGAACCGGCCCAGATACGCCGCGATGAATCCGAGGATCGCCCCCGCGACCAGCGACAAGGCAACGGCTCCGGCCACGACCTGCAGCGTCACCCGCGCGCCGAAGATGATGCGGCTGGCGATGTCGCGGCCAAGCTCGTCGGTTCCCAGCCAATGGGTGGTGCTCGGCGGGCTCAGTATCTTCTCGACGTCGACATGTTGCGGATCGAAGGGAGACAACAACGGCGCCAGAAACGCCATCGACACGAGGCCCAAAAATAGAACCGTCCCCACCGCGCCCTGCCGGTGCCTGAGCAGATCGCGCGCCAGCCGGGGCCGTGCCCGCCGGCCGGCCGCCGCCGTCTTGTCGGAAGATACGGTTTCCGTTTCCAGCCGAGGTGTTTCGGGTGCTTCGCTCACGGACCTGCGCCTTTCCATCACACGATCAAGTGCTGTCTGATCCGGGGATCGACGTACGCGTACAGGATGTCGGTTACCAGGTTGACGAATATGACCAGCAGCACCACCAGGAAGATGCCGCTCTGAACCACCGGGAAGTCTCGCGTCGATACCGCGGCGACGATGAGGCTGCCCAATCCCGGCGTCGAGAAGATCGTCTCGGTCACGATGGCCCCGCCCAGCATGTTTCCAAGCTGAAGCCCCACGAGCGTCAACACCGGAATGAGCGCGTTGCGCAAGACGTGCCTTCGGACGATTGCCGACCAGGGCAGGCCCTTGGCGTGGGCGGTCCGGACATAGTCCAGCGACAGCACCTGCAAGACGCTTGCGCGTGTCTGGCGAACGATCAGCGGCGCGACGTGCAGGCCGATGGTCAACGCGGGCAGGATCATGAGCTTCAGGTTCTCGACGGGTGATTCCGTGAAAGCCACGTATCCGGACGGCGGCAGCAGATTGAAGAAGATGGCGAACAGGAGAATCAGCAGGACCCCGAGCCAGAAGTAGGGGACGCCCAAGGCCACGGCCGAGAACATCCCGATGACGGCGTCAGTGGTCGTGCCGCGTCGAAGCGCGGCCAGTATGCCGGCGGGAATGCCGATGCCGAGGGCGATGATCAGGGCCAGCGCGCTCAACTCCAGCGACACCGGCAAGCGATCGACGAGCATGGCCCAAACGCGTTCATTGCTGTGCAACGACCGCCCCAGGTCGCCACTCAGGGTCTTGGTCAGCCAGTCCAGATACTGGACGAACATCGGGCGGTCGAAGCCGTACTGTTGGCGCGCGATCTCGCGCTGTTCGGGGGTGGCAAACTCCCCGAGAACCGTCAGTGTGGGATCGCCCGGAATGACGTTGATGACGAAGAAGACGAAGAACGAAACCAGGAGAACCACCGGGACGGTTTGTCCGATTCGCTTCGAGATGAACAGAAACATCGGTCGCCCTCAGGCCTGACAGCCCGAGGGAGGATTAAGGGGTCAGCCGTTGTTGCGGATTGGAGCTTCGGCGTGCCTACTTGGCCGTCCAGGCCTCGGCAAACACCCAGGCGCCGCCGACCGTGCGCTTGAGGTTTTTCACCTCGGTCCGCTCCACCTGGGTCGACTCCATGAAGAACAGGAAACCGTAGAGCGCATTGTCGACCAGATAGGCCTGAATCTCGCGGTAGAGACCCTTTCTCACCGATTGATCGGTCTGCCGCGCGGCATTGTCGATCATGTCGAACAGCTTCTCGTCACTCACGCCGGTCCGCTGAATGCGCGCGCGCCGTCCGAATATCCGTCCGAACGTCTGGGCCGGATCGATCCCCGGCACCGTGAAGCGGCCGATGCCGAACATGTGGTTCTTGGCGCGCAGGCTGGCCTGCATGGACTGGCGATCGACGGTCTTGATCGTGAGATTGATGCCGGCCTCCTTCAGTTGCGCCTGCATCAACTGGGCGACCGTGGAGTCGGGCTGACGCTTGATGATGTCCAATCGCGCGTCAATGCCGTCCTTGTGTCCGGCTTCGGCGAGCAGTTGCTTGGCGCGTGCGGGGTCGTGGCCGTACTTTTCGAGCGTCGCGTCGAACACCCAGTTCTGGTTGGGGATCAGGGTCGGAGTGACCTGGCCTCTGCCGAGGGTGATCACCTTCATCATCGTTTGACGGTCCATGCCGAACAGGACCGCCTGTCTCAGCCGGATGTCGTCGAACGGCGGCTTGGAGATGTTGAACGCGAACATCACGTGCCGGCCATTGCCGGTCCGCACGAGTCGAAGGTTGGAATCGCCGCTCACCGTCTTCAGGTCGCGGGCGGACACGGTGTCGATGACCTGGACGTTGCCGGACTTGACCTCGATCACCTTGACGGCGCTCTTCTTGATGAACCGGATGATGACGCGGTCGAGATAGGGCAAGGGCTTTCCGTCGGCGCCGTTCCGCCAGTAATCGGGGTTTCGTTCGAGGACGATCCTGGACCCCGATTGCCAACTGGCGAACTTGAAGGGGCCGGTCCCCGCCGGGTTCCTGCCATAGTCCTGTCCGTGTTTCTTGATGGCGGCGGGAGACGAAATCAGTCCGGCGAAGGCGATGGCCGGCAGCGCGGCCGAACTCGGCGCCTTGAGATTGATCCGCAATTGATAGGGTCCGCGTACTTCCACCCCGGTGATCGCGGACAGGTCGGAGGCGCGCGGCGCGTTCAACTCCTTCGAGAGCGCGCGCTGGAACGTGACCGCCGCGGCTGCCGCGTTGAACGCGGTGCCGTCATGGAACTTGACGCCTTGCCGCAACGTGAAATCGATCGACTTCTTGTCCTCGGTAAATTTCCAGCTCGTCGCCAGTCCGGGTGCGACTTCGCCGCTCCCCGTGATGTCCAGGAGCGATTCGTAGATCTGCCGCCAGACGTAGTGGTCCAGATTGCCGCCGTCACCGAACAGCGGGTCGAGAGACTTGGGCTCCAGCACGGTCGTGCCAACGATGGTTCCGCCTCGCACCGGCTTGTCCTGGGCAAACGCAGGGTATGCCGCGGCGACGGACACGAAAAGCGCGGTGGCGAGAACCACGGACAGGTTGCGCGTGCGTCGCGTTCTCCAGCTTGCAGTGTTCATAGGTCTCCCCTTCCAAACGGCTGTTTCGAGTGTTGCGGGTCCTTGGAACGAAAGCCGCGCCACACTAACAAAGTAGCCGGGAGCATGTCAAAGCATGAACCTCTACGGCCTGAATCACGTATGCCGCAGCCCGGCCAGCCCGCCGCCGCCCGTAATTGCCCGCACCAGCACGTTGGCGCCGACGATGATCATGACCAGGAATAGGGTCACGGCGCCGGAGTGCTGGGTCATGTCGTGTTCGTTGTAGCTGAAGATTACTCCGGTGAGCACCATGTTGGCCGGCGACAGCAGCAGGATGATCAGGGACAGCTCGCGGGTCGCGGTGATGAAGGTCAGCAGCATGCCCGCGGTCACGCCGCTTGACGACATCGGGATGATGATCCTGGCCATGCGCCTGAACCAGCCGATCCCCTGGACCCGCGCGGTTTCCTCCAGGGACTTGTCGATTTGCAGGATGGCGGCGATGCCGGTGCGCGAGGTGAACGGCAGGTTCTTGACCACGGTGATCAGGACCAGGATCGTGAATGTGCCGTACAGCGCCGGCAGCGGCCCCCAGGGAGTCGAGAACATGCCGATGTAGATGGCGCCGAGGGCGATGGAGGGGAAGATGTAAGGCGCGAAGGCGACGCCCTCGAGCCACCTTGCCAGCAGCGTGCCGCGGCCGCGGACCGCCGCGTAGCCCACCAGCAAACCCAGCATTCCGTTGCACAACGCCGCCAGCACGCCCAGCTTGATGGTGTTCCACAACGCGTTCAAGATGCCCGGGGAATGCCAGATGCCGGGCTCGCCATTGGCGATGTCGATGTCGCTCTTGCCGATCCAGAAATGCGTCGTCAGCCCTTTCAGGGTATATTCCCCCGGCGTGATGACCAGGGATTCCCAAAGCAGGATCAGCATCGGCAGCACCACCGTCACGGCGAGGAAGGCGCCGACCGCGATGGTGGCCGGCCAGCGCCACGCGCCGAGGGCGATCTCGCGCTGCCGGAAGCCCTTGCCGGTCAGGGTCACGAAGCTCTTGCGAACGCCGATCACCCGGCTGTTGATCCAGATGAAGGTGATCGCCATCACGATCAGGACCAGGGCGAGAACGAAGGCGTCGCCGCTGTTGCGGGCGTTCAGCGAGGCGTAGATCTGGGTTGAGAAGGTGAAGAACCGGACCGGCAGTCCGAGCAGGGCCGGCGTCCCGAAGGTGCCGAGAATGCGGATGAAGGTGAGCACGACTGCGGAGCCCAGCGCGGGCAGCAGCAACGGAAACGTGATGCGCCACAGCCGTTGGCGCCGGTTCATGCCGGAGATGGCGCCCGCCTCCTCCAGCTCCGAATCCACCGTCGCCAGGGCGCCCGACATCAAGAGAAAGCCATAGGCGTAATAGTGCAGCGCCAGGCAGATGACGATGGGAAAGAAGCCGTAGCTCACCCAGTCCGGCGGCAGGACGCCGAAGAAACTGGTGATCATGCCCTCGTTGCCGCCGATCCGGTCGTTCTTGAACAGACTCAGCCATGCCAGCGCCAGCACCCACGACGGCATCATGTACGGCACCACCACCAGCGCCCCGAATACGCCCTTGCAGCCGATGTCGGTGCGCACCATGAGCCATGCCAGGGCGGTGCCGATGCTCACGGCCACGACGGTCACGCAAAAGCCGACGGCGACGCTGTTGAAGAGCGGCTTCAGGAACAGCGCCCTGGAAAGCGGGCCGGTGAAGACGCGTTCGAGATGGAACAGGGTAAAGGAGCCGACCTTCGCTTCGGGCCGGTAGGCGAGGTCGTAGCTCTGGTAGACCAGGGCGTCGTGGATGATCTCGAACAGCGGCACCAGTACCAGGAAGGACAGCAGCGCGAGGCAAAGCAGCCCCAGGATCTTCTCCGGCTGGTTCATCAGCCGGTAGAGGTGGTAGCTGAGATTGCTCCTGGAAAGGACCGGAGGCGCCCCCCCGGGATCGGCCGTGTTCAGCGACATGCTTCGGGCACTTCCGATGATGGTCCGCTCAGGCGGACGGGCGTTGATCGAAGAGGTTGGCCTCCGACTCGACGTCGAAGAAGTTCAACGATTCCGTTTCGAAGTCGACCCAGAGGGTTTCGCCGAGGTCCATCCTTATGAAGCCCGGTTGCACGAGGGTGATGGACTGGTTCCCGGTCCGGACCTGCAGGATCGTGTCGGACCCCTTCGGCTGAACCGATTCCAGCGTTACCTCGAGCCAGTCCTCCCTGGCCTCGGTGGATACATTGATGCTTTCCGGGCGGATGGTGGCGATGAGGTCCCTTGCGTTGGCGGGAGGCTCGCCGGGGATCGGCAGCCATACATCGCCGCAATCCAGGCCCACCGCCCCGTTCTTCTGCCCGATGGTGCCGGCAAACCGGTTGATCCCGGGATCGCCGATGAAATCGGCGACGAACAGGTTCGCCGGATGGTGGTAGATTTCATAGGGCGTGCCCTGTTGCTTGACCACGCCCTTGTCCATGACCACCACTACGTCCGACAGCGTCAGGGCCTCGATCTGGTCGTGGGTCACGTAGACGGTGGTGGCTTCCAGGTCCCGGTGCAGCCGTTTCAGCTCGCCGCGCATTTCCGTGCGCAGCTTGGCGTCGAGGTTGGACAGCGGCTCGTCCATCAGCAGGATGGACGAGCGCGAGGCGATCATGCGCGCCAGCGCTACCCGCTGTTGCTGGCCGCCGGACAGCTCCGAGGGGTAGCGGAGCTGGTACGGCTTCATCTGCACTTTCTCGAGGGCGGCTTCGAGACGCTCGGCGGTCTCGCCCGCGCTCAGGCCCATCTGCTTCAGGCCCAGCGTGATGTTCCGTTCCACCGTCATGTGGGGCCAGAGCGCATAGCCCTGGAATATGAGCCCGAGGTTACGGCGTTCGGGGGGAACGATCACGCCCTTCTGGCGGGAGAAGATGAGCCTGTCGCCGAACCGGATTTCCCCCGTTTCGGGCTCCTCCAGCCCGGCGATCACGCGTAGCGTCGTCGTCTTGCCGCAGCCGGACGGTCCGAGAATGGTCAGGAACGCACCCGGCGCCACGGTCAGGTCCAGATGCCGTACGGCGACTTCTTTGCCGTACGACTTCCGGATACCTGTCAGATGGATTTCCTCCATGCCTGGGCTATCGGCTCGAATGCAGGGTCCAGAAGTCACGGACCTTGGGGCCCTGCTTCCACATGTAGGTGGCGTCCACGTTCCAGCCCGGCATGTCATCCCAGATCTCGCCGCCGGCCGGCAGCGGCACGTCGCTCCGCGGGCTCACCGTGCCCGGGTCGAAATAGGGCGCCAGACCCTGCAGCAGCTCGATGCTCGCGCCCTTGTCGTAAGGCTTCGTGAGCTTGGAGTTCTTGTTGAGCTCGAGACTGCCGAGCAGGTACGCGGTGAACAGCTTGGCCGCGTTGGGGTGCGGCGCTTGCCGCGCGATGGCGGAAAAGGTCGGGTAGACCAGCTTGCCCACCGGATCCACCTTGGCCAGGATCTTGTTGACGTAGCCCTTGTCGTCGTTGCGCGCGATGTAGGTCATGTTGGCGAACGCGATCAGCGGCTTCTTCTGACCCTTCTTGCCCGAGGCGCGGGCCAGCTTCGAGCCCGACTTGAAGATCACCAGGTCGTTGGCGAGGAGCCGTGCCCAGAACTCGTGGCCGGCGTCCGGCACCCCCTTGCTCAGCTTGAGGGGCTTGCCGGCATGGCGCTGATAGGCGGCCGCCAATTCATCGGGGCGCTGCATGAGGGTCATGACGCCCATGAGCGTGGAGCCCGAAGACAGCGGGTTCTTCATGCCCACCCGGCCCTTGAACTTGGGCTCGGTCAGCTCCCACACGTTCTTGAATGGCGGCGCGTCCGGGTAGGCCTCCCGGTTGTAGAGGAAGACCAAGGCCTCGTTGACGCGGATCAGCAGCGGGTCCCGGTTCTCCTTGGGAATCCGGTCGACGTAGTGGTGCGGCACGTAGTTGACGAGACGGTTCTTGTTGAGCATCTCGTAGATCACCTGGCCCGAGTTGCCGGTGGTCACGATGTCGGCGTTGAAGATGTTCGCGTTCTGCTCGCGAATGGTCTTCTCCACCGACTTGACCGACCCGAGGTCGTGCACGGTCACCTTGATCGGGTGAAGCTTGGCGAACGGCTTCACCAGCTTGGCGATACGCCCGGACGACGTATAGACCACGACCTCGCCTTCGGCTCTCGCCTTGGCGACGACGTCCTTCCAGTTCTCGTCCTTGTCGTAGGGGCCGAGCTTGGACGCCTTGAGCCAGGCCTCCATTTCGGGCGGCGGGTTGGAGGCGGCGTTGGCCGCGCTGATGAGGGACAAAACGAACAGGCCGGCCATGAGGACCGCGGAAAAACGCGTTATGAAGTGTTTCATGGTATCCTCCCTGTGGGATGTGACATCACCCGATTGTGGATTGCGGGATCGTCGTTCGCTGTCGTCGGAGGCTACACTACGCCGGTTGATGTCGCCGCGCAAGGGATTCACCGGCGCCTTGCCGGTCTCCTTGGGGTGCCAAACGAGATCGTGGAAGAACAACGCATGGCCGCTCCCCTTCCGTCACTCAGCCTGATTGCCCAGGGCCTTGAGCCCTACGGCGCCGACCTTTTCATCGGCGGGACCGCGGCGGCGCGTGACGTGAACCTGTTGCGTCGGCATGGCATATCGACCGTGGTCAACTGTGCGATCAACGTGGACGTGAATTACGTCCCCGCGCCGGTGGAGGACGGCGGGGACGGGGAAACGGGCGCCTTGTGCCGTGCCGGACACGCGCTGTTCCGGGTCTACAAGCTGGGGCTCGTGGACGGCGAGAACCCGGCCGGCATGATGCTCGGCGGGTACTGCATTCTCCGCGGCGCCCTCCATCAGACGATGCCGGAGAAGGAGAGCTACCCCCGACAGGTGCACGGCAACGTGCTCGTCCACTGTCGCGAGGGCCGCAGCCGCTCCGTTGCCCTGGCGGCGCTCTATCTGCACCTGCGGGATTCAGCTCGGTTCCCGGAGCTCGAAAACGCCATCGCCGTGGTGAGAGAAAAGCGTGGACTGCCGCCGGAAGAGTGGTCCGAAGTGCCGAAGCAGGAGATCATCGAAGCCGCGGCGGAGGCGGCCCGGGCCATCGGCTCGCTGCGCGACCTTGGAATCCTGTGACCTGAGACCGGCGAGCCCGAGCCCTGGAGGCGGCGCTCCATCGGCTCCAAAGCACGTCGTCCCGAACCGGAAGGAGAATTCCGATGAAGACCCTTTGGCTTTGCTTACTCTGTTCGCCGTGCTGGCAGCGAACGCGGCCCATGCCGGCCCCCTCGCGCCGGCCCCGCGCGTCATCGCCAAGTACGAGCGGGCCTTTCTCGAGCGTTCCGGCTCCCAGACGCTGGAGGAACTGCTGGACACCGGCATCGTCCGCTACTTCCTCACCGGCGGACAGCCGCTGCTCGTCCTGATCAACGGCCGGCCTTACGCCACGACCTCCAGCGATCTGGATACCCTGCCGATCTCGGCCATCGAGCGCATCGAGCTTCTGAGCGGCGACAGCCTGGGCACTCTCGACGGCAGCGCCGTGCGCGGCGCGCTGAACGTCGTGCTGCGGAAGGATCTGGACGGCTTCGAGACGCGCGCGGTCGCGCGGATGCCGAGCCGGGACGGCGGCGACGGCTGGCAGGGCAGCGTCTTCTGGGGCGGCGCGGTGGGCAAGGGGCGCATGATCCTCGGCGCGGATATCCTCCAGCGCCAGGAAATCACCGCGCAGAGCCGGGAGTACAGCCGTTCCGTCTGGCCGGACGGCGGCGCGTTCAACGAGGCGAAGAACGTCAGCGTCGGCGGCAACACGGTCTGGGTCGTCCAGCGGGATGACGACGGAGCCGTGACCGGCGTAAGGTCGGCCGCGCTGGGGGAGTGCGACCCGGCGAAAGGCTATACCGGCCCGCTCAGCAATCCGCCCGGCATCACCTCGGGCGACAAGGGCTGCGGTTTCGCCTACGGGACCATCATGTGGAACACCGGCAGCTTTGAGCAGAAGAGCGCGGTCCTGAACATGGACCACCCGCTCACCGAAAAGGCCGATCTCCGCGTGGACGCGAATTTCACGCGGGGCGATTCGGCGTTCCGCTACGCTCCGTCGGTGGACTCGTTTACCTTCACGCCGAACCCGGGTTTGCTGCAAGCCATCAACGACGCCGCCGGCTCGGACTTCGAGGCAGACGGCAACGACCTGTTCGTCGTGGCGCACCGCTTCGTCCGCCACGGCAACCGGGACTGGCTGACGGACACCGAGGAATATGACGTCTCCGTGGGCGTCGAGGGCAGGGTCTCGGAGAGTCTCGGCTACGATGCGCGCATCAGCGCATTTCGCCTGAACGGTTTCGTGTCCGGCAACACCTTCGTGCATGCCGGCAAGATCACATCGGAAATCCGGGCGGGAAATTACGACCTCGCAAACCCGTTCTCGGACGCCCCGGAGCATCGGCGAGCCATAGAGAACAGCAGCCTGCGGCTGGAGAACGATTTCGGAGCGGACTACCTGGGAGCCCGGCTGGCGCTGGAGGGGTCCGGATTCGCCATCGGCGGCCGCAATGCGGCGTGGACCGCGGGTTTCGAGCTGGACCGGGCGAAATCCCATGACATCTCGATCTATCGCGGCAACGACGGCGCGACCCATGACGTCTCCCAGGTGCTCGGTTCCGGCGGGGCCAGTTATGACGGCAAGCGCAACGCCGGCGCAGCCTTTGCCGAGATGTCGCTGCCGCTGACCGAGGATCTGGATCTCAGGGTCGGGGGACGCGGGGACGAATACGACGACGTGGGCGGAATGGCGTCGTGGCGCCTTGGGGCGGCCTACCGGCTAAGCGACCTCATCACGCTGCGCAGCTCCTGGAGCGCGGGAGAGAGGCCGCCCTCGATGCTGGATCTCTACAGTTCCGAGGTGCAGGACCACCCCTACGTCGAGTGCGACCCGGGGACCGGGAGCCCGCCCCGCTCTTGCACGGAGCCCAATCCCCGGCAGGTGACGCGCGTGACCGCAGGCAACCCGGAACTCGATCCCGCGGACACCGAACGGCTCGCCATCGGCGCCGGGGCCCGCAGGGGGCCGTTCTTTCTGGACGTGGAATGGTATCGACTCTCGCGTACCGGTATGCCCGGGCAGAACAGCGCCGATTGGGCCATGCAGAACCTGAATGAGTGCACGGGCGGCGCACGGTCGAACTGCATCGAGCGCACCGCCGGCGACATCACGATTCACGACCGCTATGCAAACATCGTCGATGCCGATCTCTCGGGCGTCAATACCCGGCTCGGCGGGGGCTTCCGAACAGGCTGGGGAGTCGTCGGCCTGCGCGGAGCCTGGCGGCACGTCACCAGCACCGAACTGCGCATCGCGGGCGAGGAGGACCGGTTCCCCATCCCCAAGAACATCGTCCGCATCGGTATCCTGGCGCGGCGCGGCGGCGTGAGCGCCACCTGGACCACCGCTTACCGCTCCAGCTACAAGAACCGGACGGGCACCGGAACCTTCAAGTCCTGGAACGGCCACGACGTGGTGCTGGACTGGGCCGATCCCTTGGGTCTGAAAGGCGCGCGGGTCACGGCAGGCGTGTTCAACCTCACCGATGCCGGTCTGTCGGTGAACACCGCCAACCCCAGCAGCGTGGACGGGCCCACGGAAGCCGGCTGGGGACGGACCTTCTTCGTCACCCTCAACATGCAGTTCTGAGAGGAAGATCAGCGGCCGGGTTCAGGCATGAATGCGGCGCCGCACGGCAAGCTGGATCATGGATCGTCCACGCTCTTCCCGAGCAGCCGCACCTGCGCCCCCGCCAGCATGTCCCGGAGCTTGCCGCGGATCGCCCACAGGCAGACCAGCGACGGGATCACCATCAGGGTGGTGATGACGAAGAAGGTGGCCCAGTCGCCTTCCAGCCAGTCCACCAGGGCGCCGGAGGAGCCGGCCAGGAGGGTGCGGCCGGCGGTGCCGATGGAGGCCATGAGGGCGTACTGGGTGGCGGTGTAGGTGCGGTCCACCAGCATGGAGATGAAGGCCACGAAGGTGACGGTGGCGAAGGCGCTGGTGAGGTCGTCCATGACCACTGCGGTGGCGAACAGGGCTTCGGACTTCCCCACCCAGAACAGCACGGCGAATAGCAGGTTGGTGGCGGCCATGGCGATGCCGGACAGGAACATGGCCCGGATGAGGCCCATGCGGACGGCGAAGAAGCCGCCCAGCACGGTGAACCCTACCGTGGTGACCCAGCCGAGGCCCTTGGAGTAGAGGGCGATCTCGGACTTGGAGAAGCCGATCTCCCGGTAGAAGAGGATCGACATGCGTCCCATGAAGGCTTCGCCGATCTTGAACAGGAAGATGAAGCCGAGCACGGTGAGGGCGATGGCGACGCCGTTGCGCCGGAAGAAGCTCGCCAGCGGACTCACCACGGTGCCGCCGAGCCACGCGGCGGCGTGGCCCATGCGGCCGGAGACGCCGAGTTGCGACGCGATCCGGTCCTCCTCCGCGGCCTGCGAGGCGATGCGTTCCTCGGCGCCCTGCTCGTGCACGAACAGCAGGCCCACGTTGGTGAGGACGACCAGGCTCCCGAGCACGATGAAGGTGGCCTGCCAGTAGTCCTCGACGCCCGCGTTCTGGAAGGCGGTGGCGGCCTCCAGCGCGACGATGCCGCCGAGCTTGTACCCGGTCCACCAGCCCACCACCGCGACCGCGGCGCCGGCGGCCATGGCCTCGCCTTCGGTGGCGCCCACCTGCTCGATTCTGAGGGCGTCGACGGCGATGTCCTGGGTGGCCGAGGCGATGGCGATGGCGAGGCCGATGCCCACCACCACGGCCAGGTTGGCGGAGGGGTCGGCGAGGCTCCAGGACACCAGGCACGCCACGATCACCGCCTGCAGCGTGAGGATCCAGGCGCGCCGGTGGCCGAGCTTGCCCGTCAGCCAGGGGATGCGGATGCGGTCGATGAGCGGCGCCCACAGGAAGTTGAAGGCGTAGACCCCGAAGATCAGCCCGGCGAAGCCGATGGTGGTGCGGCTCAGGCCGTCCTCCTTGAGCCACAGGGTGAGGCTGCTGCCGATGAGCACCCAGGGGAAGCCGCTGATGATGCCGAGCAGCATGATGCGCGCCATGCGCCGTTCCCAGTACACCGCCAGCGAGTCGATGATCTTCTGCATGGGGCTCCTTCGGTGAGTTTGACACCTCTCCGTTTCTTCGGCTAGTCTGCGTCCGCTTGTGACCATGCACATAGTGAAAGGAGAACGGACCATGTCCCTATTGCTGAAAGCCTGTTTCCGGAGACTGGCGGTCGTATCGGTGGTTGGCGGCCTGCTCCTGGCGGCTGCCGCTTCGGTGCAAGCGGTGGAGCTGAAGCTCGCCCACTTCACCTCTCCCAAGCACCCCATGGACCGGCTGGTGATGCGGCCGTGGGGAAAGGAAGTCGCCAAGCGGAGTAACGGCTCGCTGACCGTGCGCATCTATCCCGGCGGCGAGTTGGGCAAGGGGCCGGTGGCCCAGTACAAGCGCGCCGCGGACGGCATCGCGGACATCACCTTCGGCCTGCAGGGGTACAGCTCACCGCTGTTTCCGAGGACGTTGCTGGTGGAGCTGCCCGGTCTCGCGCCGGACGCGGTGGAGGCCACCAAGATGATGTGGAAGGCCATCGGCGCCATTCAGGGCGAGTACACGAGGACCAAGGTCCTGGCGCTGTGGACCAATGACAAGGCCGTCATCATGACCCGCAACAAGGCGGTGCGGACCCTGGACGACGTCAAGGGCATGAAGATCCGCACTCCGTCGAAGCTCCAGGGCGACATCATCAAGGCCCTGGGGGCCACTCCCGTGGCCATGCCGGTGACGCGCATGTACAACGCCCTCAAGACCGGCGTGGTGGACGGCCTCATGGTGGCGCCCAGCGTCATCCGCAGCTTCAAGATCGGCGAGGTGGCCAAGTACTACACGGTGGGACCGTTCGCCAACACGGCGTTCTTCCTGGTGATGAACAAGAAGTCCTATGACGGGCTTTCGGCGGAGCACAAGAAGATCGTCGACGAGACCTCGGGCGAGGCCCTGAGCGTCAAGGCCGCCGGCATCTACAAGAAGGCCGGGGCCGGGTCCCTGGCGGGCGAGAAGAAGAGCGGCCGGGGCGAGGTCATCACGCTTTCGGACGCCGAGGACAAGCGTTTCCGCAAGGCCCTGAGCGGGGTCCGGGCCGCGACCGTCAAGGCTCTCTCCGGCAAGGGCATCGACGCCGAGAAGATCCTCGCCGCCATGGGCGGATAGGGCGGCAGACTGACTCCACGCGTCCATGGCTGACGAATCGCGCGCCGCGTTGCCGGGGACCGCGGTGGCCGACTGGACCACCCGGTTCCTGGCCTACGCGGCCGGCGCCGCGTTGCTGTGGCTGATGCTGCTGACGGTGGTGGCGGTGGTGATGCGCTACGTCTTCAACGCGCCCATCCTGGGCGCACAGGACATCTCCGAGCTGAGTCTGGCCGTGGTGGTGTTCCTGGGGATCCCCTACTGCGGCTGGACCGGCGGCCACGTGGCCGTGGACCTCATCAGCACGGTGGTGAGGGAGGCCCGGCTTCGCTACACCGACACCCTCATGCGGCTCCTGGGCGCGGTGCTGTTCGCCATCGTCGCGTGGCAGGCCATGCACCAGGCGTTCGACGCCCTGGAGTACGGCGAGGCCAGCAACCTCGTGGAGATCGCCCACCATCCCTTCATGTTCCTGATGAGCTTCGGCTGGCTGCTGTTCGCCCTGGTGCTGCTGCTCCAGGCGGCCTCCGGCATCTTCCGGCCGCCTCAGGCTCCCCGAGAGAAGGCTGAATGAGTCCCACCGCCGCGGGTCTTCTGGGATTGGCGGGGCTGTTCGTGCTCCTGGCGCTGCGGATGCCCGTGGGCATCGCCATGATGCTCGTGGGCGTGCTGGGGTTCGGGGTCCTCAACGGCTGGGGGCCGGCCCTGGCGGTGCTGGGCAGCGAGCCCTTCGTCATCTCCACCAACTACGAGTTGATCGTCATCCCGCTGTTCGTGCTGATGGGGAACTTCGCCACGGTTTCCGGCATGAGCCGCGACCTCTACGCCGCGGCCTACGCCTGGTTCGGGCACTGGCGCGGCGGGCTGGCCTCCGCCACCATCGCCGCCTGCGCCGGGTTCGCGGCGCTCTCGGGCTCATCGGTGGCCGCGGCCGTCACCATGGGCAAGGTGGCGCTGCCGGAGATGCGCACCTACCGCTACGACTCGCGCCTGTCCACCGGCGCCATCGCCGCCGGCGGCACCCTGGGCATCCTGATCCCGCCCAGCACGGGCTTCGTGATCTACGCCATCCTCACCGAGGAATCCATCGGCCGCCTGTTCCTGGCCGGGTTCTTCCCGGGGATATTGCTGACTGCGCTGTTCATCCTGTCGATCTTCATCCAGACCCGCATCAACCCGGACCTGGGGCCGCCGGGGCCGGCCTCCACCGTCATGGACCGCATCCGCGCCTTCCGCCAGGCCAGCGCCATGATCGGCGTGGTCACGGTCACCATCGGCGGCATCTACGCCGGCCTGTTCACCCCCACCGAGGCCGCCGGCGTGGGCGCCTTCCTGGCCGCCCTGCTGGCGCTGGTGCGGGGCCGCCTGACGGTGTCGTCGTTGTCGTCGCTGGCGCTGGAGAGCACGCGCACCACCGCGCTGGTCTTCCTCATCCTGGTGGGCGCCCACATCTTCAACCCGTTCCTGGCGCTCACCCACATCCCCTCGGACCTCGCCGAGCTGCTGGTGGGCATGGAGCTGCCCCGGCTCGCCGTGCTCGGCATCCTGCTGGCCGCCTATATCGTGCTCGGCATGTTCCTGGAGGGCTTCGCCATGCTGGTGCTGACCCTCCCCATCGTGCATCCCATCATCCTCACCCTGGGCTACGACCCCATCTGGTTCGGCGTGGTCATGGTCATCGTGCTGGAGATGGGCCTCATCAGCCCGCCGGTGGGCGTCAACGTCTTCGTGGTCAAGGGCATCGCCGAGGACGTCCCCATGAGCCGGATCTTCGCCGGCATCTTCCCCTTCTGGATCGCCATGGCCGTCTGCCTGGCCATCCTGGTGGCGTTCCCGGAGATCGCGCTGTTCCTGCCGAATACGATGATCCGGTGAGGGGCCTCAGTATGGCTGAACGTATCTACGTGATGAACGATAAAGGGGAGATTCATCCCTTGGCGGAAGAACCGTTCGATACGGAGGACTTGCTCCAAAGACTGGTCGCCGATCACCCGGAGTTGCTGGACGGTGAGCAGATGCGACCGGGCGACCCTCGCCGCTGGATTCTCATCACCCGCGAGAAGAGTATCCCGGACACGGTCGACGCCGGGGCGCGCTGGTCGGTCGACCATCTTCTGGTCGACCAGGACGCCATCCCCACCCTCGTAGAGGTGAAACGGGGAACCAATACGGAAATCCGCCGCACCATAGTAGGCCAGTTGCTGGAATACGCGGCCCATGCCTCGCGGACTTGGACCACGGACGAGTTGCGGCAGACCTTCGAAGACGGCGGCGATGCTGAAGGCAAGCTGGTGGAGTTGCTGCAACCCCAAGAGAGTGACGAGGTCGACGCCGATGCTTTTTGGGAACGGGTGGCGACGAATCTTGCCGCTCGACGGCTGCGGCTGTTGTTCGTTGCCGACCGCATTCCCGACGAGCTTGCGCGGGTAGTGGAGTTCCTGAATGAGCAGACAAAGGACAACATCGAAGTGCTGGCGGTGGAGATCAAGCAATTCCGGGGTGCGTCGCTCACGACACTGGTGCCTCAGGTGATTGGACGCACCGTCGCGAAGCCGACGGGTGGCACGGCGCGTAAACGAACCAAACTGACACTTGAGGAGTTCTACGGATGTTTTGCGGATAGCTCGGTCGCCCGGCGTCTCATAACCGCGGCCGAAAAAGCCGGTGCCAGAATTGAACGGGGAGACTCCGGGGTGTCGATTCGAGTATCTTGCTCATTCCATACATCGCCAGTTACCGTCGCTTGGCTGTATCCGTCGATGGAGCAGACCTATTGGAACGGCCTTAAAGGTTTCGCGTTCGGCACTGCCCACTCGGACTTTCCACTGGAAGCCAAGGCCGTCGTTGATGAGATGCACGGCTGGTTCGAATCGCACAAGGACATATTTCACGGGGAAGTACGCAAGGGCACGCTCCGGGCATGGGAAATTGACCCGACGGAAGCGGTGCGGCATGTCCACCTGCTGGAGGAGCGGCTTACGAGCACGATTTCCAAGTTGCGACAGTTTTAGACGGCGTCCTTCGACTTCGCTTCGCTCAGGACGAACGGAAAAGGCATTGTTAATATATACAATCGTAACCAACGGCGGCTGAAGATTGAGGGAATCGATGGTAGGTGTGACCACAGCCGTCATCGAGTTGTTCCGGGTGACTCACCGGAACGGACGTAGCGGAGCGTCAATGCCCTGCACTCGCGGGCGACCAACGATCGACCAATTTTTTCAGTTCCGGAAGTTGGATAGGCCAGTCGTGCAGGGTGGCGGGATCGAAATCGGCACCGTTCGGCCAGATCAGGGTATGGACTTCCGGATCGATGCGGACTTGATTGAAAAGGGACGGATCACGAAGGGGACCGAACAGTTCGCCCTCCAATACGGCCTGGAAGTCTATGACCTGTTCCGTCTTGTCGTCGAAACGAATGCGAAGCGTGTAGGGCGCTTCAACTTCAAAGGAAATCACACGATAGATGGGGTGGCTCATCGGCGCCTCCCTCATCGAAGAGGGTCTATTTTCAGGAGCATCCGCCCTGATTGCAATCGTCGCCAGTCGGTCAGCAATTCCTCGTGATGCAATTCCGCCCAAGCCTCGACCAGACGCTGCTGTCGCCTTGGCAATTGTCCTGCAATCAACTCAATGGTGTCAATGGCGTACACAGCGACGGCATCCTGGTGGTAGGCGTGGAAATGGGGACGGTTGTGAATACCGAGAGGCTCGACGTACATGCGTATGATGATGCCGAAAAATCGGCAGATCTCAGGCATTCGACTTCTCTGGGGTCGTTTCCAACTGAGACAGGACCTCCTCGACTGACTGGAGTTCCTGCGCGACGCTTCCGCAAACGTGTTCGAAATGGGCCGAGTACGGCACGGTAACAGTTACCTCACAATGCCTTCCGGCGGAATCGGGTCTTCGTTTCCGCCTGAAGCGAGATGCGCCGCCAGTGCAGCGTCGGGTGTCCTCGCCTCCACGGTTGCCACCTCTTCGTAACCGGAATCGCGCAGTCGTTTCGCCCGAAGTTCGTTGCCCTTCATGCCCATCACGATGGAGATGATCAGGTTGCCGACCACCCACGCCTCCGGGATCGCGTTCACAAGGATCCAGAACAGGACCAGGATCAACGCCGCAATCAGCCAGAGTCGTTTGACGAACGCCCAGATCCAGGTGAACAGGAAGGCGGGCCAGCTCCAGCCTTTCTTGACGGCTTCATAGCCCAGGGTGGGGTGCTGAAAGATGTTGAACTGATTCATTTGAAGACCTCGTGGTTAAACTAGCTCAAAACAGTTACACGTTGAACCGGATGTGCATCACATCCCCGTCCTGCACCCGGTAGTCCTTGCCTTCGAGGCGGAGCTTGCCGGCCGAGCGGCAGCCGGATTCGCCCCGGTGCTTGATGTAGTCGTCGTAGGAGATGACCTCGGCGCGGATGAAGCCGCGCTCGATGTCGGAGTGGATCTTGCCGGCGGCGCTGACCGCGGCGGTGTCCCGGGTGATGGTCCAGGCGCGGACCTCCTGGGGTCCGGCGGTGAAGAAGCTCATGAGGCGCAGGTGGTCGTAGGCGTGGCGGATGAAGCGGTCCCGGGCGGTCTCGGAGAGCCCGAGTTCGGCCAGGAACTCGGCGCGCTCGCCGGAGTCGAGTTGGGCGATCTCCATCTCGAGCTTGCCGCATACCGGTACCACGGTAAGGTTCTCGGCCCCCGCGTAGTCCGAGACGTCGTCGGGCAGCGGCTCCTGCAAGGTGGCCTCGTCGGAGTTGTAGACCACCAGCAGCGGCTTGGCGCTGAGAAAGGCGAACCCCGAGAGCAGGGTCTTCTCCTCCTGCAGGAAATCCATACTCCGCAAGGGACGTTCCTCTTCCAGCGTGCTCTGGCAGCGCGTCAGAAGATCGCTCTCCATCTCCCGCTCACGGGCCTTGACGGCTTCCTTCCGAATCCGCTCCAAGCGCTTCTCGATGACCGCGAGGTCGGCCAGTATCAGCTCGACCTGGAAGGCGTTGAGGTCCCGAACCGGCGCCGGTGGCTCTTCGGCGACCGGGTCGTCGAAGCCCCGCACCACATGGGCCAGGGCGTCCACCTCGCGCAACTGCGCCACGGATTGGCTCTCCAGCGCCGCCTTCCGTTCCTGTGACGGCGGGAAGTCCAGGAAAGTGACCTCCGCGTATTTCTTCTCCTTGGGATGGACGATCTCGCTCAGTGCGTCCACGCGCGGATCCGGCACCTTGACTACCGCCATGGCCGCCTCGTGGCGGGCCTCGAAGCCGCCCACCGTGGCGCTGAGGCCGGTGAGGGCGTTGTAGAGGGTGGTTTTCCCCGCGCGGGAGAATCCCGTGAGTCCGACTTTCATGGACTCCAATTTAACACCGGGCGGAATTATTCATAGCGCCTCATTCCGGCAAGGGGTTGAGTGTTGCGTTCAGGTCGGCGGCCGGCAGCGCTCTGATGCCAGGCGCCATCCGATAGCTTTGGGTGCCGGCGTGCACCACGTCCAGCCGCTCCAGGCGTAGCGTCTCGAAGGCAACGTGCATGGACGCCGTCAGCCGGGGGGCTTCGGCCCGCTTTACTTCGAAGCCGTAACGTCGGTTGCCGTCCAATATCAGCAGATCGAGTTCTGCACCAGCGTGGGTCGACCAGTGGTAGCACTGCTCGGGACGGGCGCCCAGCAGGTGAATGACCTGCTGGACTACGAAGCCTTCCCACGACGGTCCGACGACGGGGTGCGAGACCACGGCCTCGCGCGTCGTCAGGCCCAGCAATGCGTGAAGCAGGCCCGCGTCGTTGATGAAGACCTTGGGCGAGCGTACCTGACGCTTGGCGATGTTTTCGTGCCAGGGTTGCAACTGGCGGACCATGAACACCGAGGTGAGGAGATCCAGGTAGCGCCGGACCGTGGTGTGGGAAACACCGAAGGCTCGGCCCAGCTCCGCGCCGTTCCACAACCGGCCGTGCCAGTGGGCCAGCATCGTCCAGAAGCGGTGCAGCGTCGTCGAAGGAATCAGGTTGCCGAGTTCCGGCACGTCCCTGGCCAGGAACGTCTGGATGAACCCGTCGCGCCAGCGGCGGCTGGCGGGGACTGACGGAGCGAGATAGGAACGCGGGAACCCGCCGCGCAACCACAGCCGCTCCGGGTCGTCCACCTCGTCGAGTCCGAATCCGTCCAGTTGGTGGAAGGCTACCCGTCCGGCCAGGGTCTCGGATGTCTGGCGGAGCAGCGCGGGTGAGGCGCTCCCCAGCACGAGGAATCGCGCCGGTGTTCCAGGCCGGTCCGCCAGCACGCGCAGGAGCGGAAACACCTCCGGGAGCCGTTGAATTTCGTCGAGGACCACGAGACCCTGGAGGGGCCGCAACTCCAGGCCTGGATCGGCCAGGCGAGTGAGGTCCACGGGGTTTTCCAGGTCGAACCACGCCGATGGCCCGGGGCGGGCCTGGACGAGTTGCTGGGCGAGCGTGGACTTGCCGACTTGTCGGGCGCCCAGCAGCGCGACCACCGGAAACTCGTTCAGCAGAAGTTCGACACGCCGGATGTGGCGTTCCCGTGTGATTTCCATCGACTTGAAATATGAGCGACGGCCGCACAGATTTCAAGGGGAACAGGATGCCGTAGTAGCGCCCGGGACTCCAGTGTCAGGGATGATTCCTCTCGTAGACCTCGTCGCGCGCCAAGTCCGCACCGCGCGCCGCGGCCACCGCCAGCTCGTCGCAGCGCTCGTTCTCCGGGTCGCCCGCGTGGCCCTTGACCCAGCGGTACTCCACCTGGTGCTCCTCCGACAGCTCCAGCAGTTCGGCCCATAGGTCGGGGTTCAGGGCGGGAGCCTTGTTGGCCTTTTTCCAACCCTTGGCGCGCCAGCTCTCGGCCCATCCCTTGGACATGGCGTCCACCACGTAGCGGGAGTCGCTGTAGACGGTCACGCGGCACGGTTCCTTGAGGGATCGCAGTCCCGCCAGCACGGCCATGATCTCCATGCGGTTGTTGGTGGTCCTGCGGTATCCGCCGCTGAGTTCCATACGGGCAGGCGTAGCCGTGTTGTACAGGAGCACCGTCCCGTAGCCACCGGGACCGGGGTTCCCGATGCAGGCGCCGTCGGTGTAGATGGTGACGTGTTTCATGGTTTCCCGGACAGGAAGTATAGGTGCCGCCGGGCCGGGGCCGCAACATGCGGACGAACGCTTGACACGGAACCGTATGTCTTTTTTAATCCGACACACGCCCAACACCGGTGTTTTGCGCCGCAAACGCCTATAGTGACGCGTTGCACCGCTTCAAGGAGACAACCCATGCAAACCGGTTCGTACATCAACGGCGAGTGGTATCAGCCGAACTCCGAAAGACAGATCCGCAACGTCAATCCCGCGGACACCCGCGACGTCATCGCCGAGTTTCCCATAGCCAGCGCGGAGGACACGGAGCGAGCCATCGACGCGGCCGCGGAGGCGTTCCAGGGCTGGCGCAAGACGCCGGGTCCGGAACGGGGCCGGGTGATCTGGCGGGCCGCGGACATCGCCCGCCGGCGCGTGGACGAGATCGCGGAGATGATGACCCGCGAGGAAGGGAAGATCTTCAAGGAGGCCCGGGGCGAGGTGCTCAAGGGGATCTCGCTGCTGGAGTACAACGCCGGCGCGGGCTACCGGCTCGGCGGCAAGACTCTCCCTTCCGAGGCGCGCGACACCTTCACCTACACCATCCGCCAGCCCATGGGCGTGGTGGGGCTCATCGCGCCGTGGAACTTCCCCTGGGCGATCCCGGTGTGGAAGTCGGCGCCGGCGCTGGTGGCGGGCAACGCGGTGCTGCTCAAGCCCGCGTCCCTGACCCCGGCCACCGCCGGCCTCCTGGCGGAGGTCTACGAGGAGGCCGGCGTTCCCAAGGGTGTGTTCAACGTGGTGGTGGGGTCCGGGGGCGACGTGGGCGAGACCATCGTCAACTCCCGCCGCATCCCGGTGGTGTCGTTCACCGGCTCCAACGAGATCGGCAGCGACCTCTACGTCAAGGCCGCCTCCCGCGGCGCCAAGGTCACCTGCGAGATGGGCGGCAAGAACGCGGTCATCGTCATGCCCGACTGCGATCTCGACAAGGCCGCGGTGGCCATCCGCGACGGCGCCTTCGGCTCCACCGGCCAGCGCTGCACCGCCACCTCCCGGGTCATCGCCATCGGCGACACCCGGGGCGAGCTGGTGGCCCGGCTGGAGGAGCACGCCAGGAAGATCCGCGTGGGCTCGGGCCTCGATGCCGACGTGGACATGGGGCCGGCGGTGGACGAGGGCCAGTGGAAGACCGACCTGGAGTACATCGAGATCGGCAAGCAGGAGGGCGCCCGGCTGGTGACGGGCGGCAACGCGCCCGCGGGGCTGGACCACGGCTACTACGTCGAGCCCACGGTGTTTGACGACGTCACCCCGGACATGCGCATCTTCCGCGAGGAGATCTTCGGCCCGGTGCTGTCGGTGGCCGCGGCCTCGGACCTGGAAGAGGCCATCCGGTTCGCCAACTCGGTGGACTTCGGCCTCACCACCTCCATCTTCACCCAGGACGTGGACAAGGTCATGCGCTTCGTGGAGGAGGTGGAAGTGGGCATGGTGCACGTGAACGAGCCCACCATCGGCGGCGAGGCCCAGCTCCCCTTTGGCGGCATCAAGGCCACCGGCGTGGGCGAGCGCGAGATGTCCGAGGAGGGCGTCAACTTCTTCACCGAGTTGAAGACCGTCTTCATCAACTACTCCGGCCAGTCCGGCCGGTTGATGATCCGCTGAGGCGCGGCAGCTCGCCCCGGCGCCAATACGGATTCCGTTAACGGAGGTCTCCCATGGATCAGTTTCCGATGGAGCAGCAGCACGATATCATCGACGCCGACGGCCACGTGGTGGATCAGGACAAGGACCTGCGCCACTATCTGCCGGCTCCCTGGAACGAGAAGGACTGGACGCGCGAGTACTATTTCTTTCCGTTGACCGACGGCTGGATGCGCGGCATGTCGTCGCGCCACAAGGCCGAGGTGCCGGACGCGGCCAACTGGTTGAGCTTCCTCGACGAGTCGAAGATCGACCAGACCATCCTCTATCCCAGCAACGCGCTGTTTCACGGACAGATCCGCAACAAGGGCTGGGCCGTGGCCGTAGCCCAGGCCTACAACGACTGGCTGTACGATTGCTTCGGGCGCCAGTCGGACCGGCTCAAGGGCGTGGCGCTGCTGCCGGTGCAGGACATCGACGCCGCGGTGGCGGAGTTGCGCCGTTGCGTGGAGGATCTGGGCATGGTGGCGGGCGTGATCCCGTCGGTGATGGCGCCGCAGGAGGGCCTCGGAGGCAGCCGCTTCGATCCCCTCTACGCGGAAGCCCAACGGCTGGACTGTCCTCTGGCGGTGCACGGCGGCCCGGCCTCCGGCCTGCTGGACATGTTCGACAGTCTGGCGGAGGCGCGCCCGCTGGAGCACGCCATGCCGCAGATGGTGCAGATCATGAGCATGATCAACGCCGGCGTGTACGACCGCTTTCCCGACCTGCGTGTGGCCTACCTGGAGTGCGGCACCGGCTGGGTGCCGTTCATGATGGACGCGCTGGACGAGAACTGGGAGCGGCGCGGCCGCGCCCTGGCGGTGAAGCAGCGCCCCAGCGACATCATCCGCGGCGGCAACATCTTCTTCACCTGCGAGGTGGACGAGAAGGCGCTGCCCTACGTGCTGGAGCGGCTCGGCGGCGACCAGGTGCTGTGGGCCTCGGACTACCCCCACGAGCGGGCGCGCGCGGACTTCTTCCACGATCTGCCGGACTTCTTCGCCCGCGAGGACGTGAGCCCCGGCCTGCGCAAGAAGATCCTGTGCGACAACCCCAAGCGCTACTACGGACTGTGAGCGAACCTCTCGACCTCGAACGCGCCGCGGCCATGAGCCGTGCCGACCGGGACCACCTGGTCCACGGCTTCGTGCCGCTGTCGAAGCATCAGAAGGACGGGTTGCCGGTTTTCGTCAGGGCGGAGGGGGTCTATTTCTGGGACTCCCTCGGCAAGCGCTACATCGACGGCCTCTCGACCCTCTGGAACGTCCATGTGGGTCACGGCCGGAAGGAGATCAGCCGCGCGGTGGCGGAGCAGATGGACCGCCTGGCCTACGCGCCCACGCTCATCGGGCCCACCTCCGAGCCCACCGTCCGGCTGGCGTCGAGGCTCGCCGAGATGGCGCCCGAAGGGCTGACCCGGGTGGTGTTCACCTCCGGCGGTTCGGAGACCAACGAGAGCATGATCCGGCTGGTGCGGTCCTACTGGAAAGCCAAGGGCCAGCCCGGGCGCACGCAGTTCGTCACTCTGAACCAGGGCTATCACGGCTCCTCCAGCGGCGCCGCCATGCTCACCGGCATCCCGCTGTTCAACCGGCAGATGGAGCCGGGCCTGCCCGGCGTGCACCACATGCCCCGGCCTCATTGCTACCGCTGCGAGCTGGGCAAGATCTGGCCGGACTGTGGGCTTGCCTGCGCCGACGAGCTGGAGCGCTTGGTGGAGCGGGAGGGCGCGGACGCCATCGCGGCTTTCGTGGCCGAGCCCGTGCAAGGGGTGGGCGGCGTCATCGTGCCGCCGGAGGGCTGGCTCGCCAGGATTCGGGAGATCTGCGACCGGCACGGTATCCTGATGGTCTGCGACGAGGTGATCACCGGTTTCGGGCGCACCGGCAGCCTGTTCGCGTGCGCGGGCGAGGGCGTCACGCCGGACGTGCTGGTCACCGCCAAGGGCATCACCAGCGGCTACCTGCCGATGGGCGCCATGCTGTTCCGGGAAGAGATATTCCAGACGCTGCTGGCCAAGGCCGACGACGCGTTCTACCACGGCTACACCTACACCGGACATCCGGTGGTGTGCGCCGCGGCGCTGGCCAACCTCGACATCATCGAGCGGGAGCGGCTGGTGGAGCGGGCGGCGGAGGTGGGCGCCTACATGCAGCAGCGGCTGGCGGCGCTGTCGGAACTGCCCATGGTGGGCCAGGTGCGCGGCAAGGGACTCATCGCCGCGGTGGAGATGGTGAAGGACAAGCAGACCCGTGAGTCCTTCGCGGTGGAGCAGCAGGTTCCCCGGCAGGTCTACGACGAGTGCCTCGCCAACGGCCTCTTGCTGCGGGTGTGCGGCACCCACGCGCTGGCCGTGTGCCCGCCGCTGGTAATCACGAAAGAGCAGATCGACGAGATCGTTGCAATCTTGCGGAACGCCATCACCACGGTCGCGAAGGCCGTGCTGCCGTAAACTGTCTCACAAAGAGTCGGCGAAGATGCAGGCGTAGGGGCGACCCGCGGTCGCCCACTGAACGATCACGAGGAGGTATCCGCCGATGGTTGAATGTCCGGTTTGCGGAGCGGAATTCGAGTTGGAGGATGACGCGGTGGAGGGCGAGCTGATCGCCTGCGCCGACTGCGGCACCGAGCTGGAGGTCACCAGCCTCGATCCGCCGGAGGTGGAAGAGGCGCCCTCGGAAGAGGAAGACTGGGGGGAATGAGCTTGAAGATCGGTCTGCTGCATTCACTGGTCCGGCCCGAAGAAAAGCTCCTGATCAAGGAGTTCCGGAAGCATCCCGGCGTCGAGCTTCAAATGATCGACGACCGCAAACTCTCGTTCAACCTGGGCAGGGACGAGTTCGACCTGGACGTGCTGCTGGAGCGGTGCATCAACCACTCGCGTGCGCTGCACGGCCTTCGTCTGTTCGAGAGCGCCGGCGTGCGCTGCGTCAATTCTTCAGGTGTGGCCACCGTGTGCGGCGACAAGATCCTCACCTCGGTGCACCTGCAGGAGCACGGCGTGCCCCAGCCCGAGGTGCGCATCGCCTTCACCGAGGACTCCACCCTGGAGGCCATCGAGGAGATGGGCTACCCGGTGGTGCTCAAGCCCGCGGTGGGCTCCTGGGGCCGGCTCCTGTCCAAGGTCAACGACCGCGACGCCGCCGAGACGATCCTGGAGCACAAGGCGATCCTGGGGAGCTACCATCACTCCATCTTCTACATCCAGCAGTACGTCGAGAAGACCGGGCGCGACATCCGCAGCTTCGTCATCGGCGACGAGTGCATCGCCGCCATCTACCGCTACAGCGACCACTGGATCACCAACACGGCACGCGGCGGGCGCGCCGAGAACTGTCCGGTGACGGACGAGTTGCGGGACCTCTCCGTGCGTGCGTGCCGCGCCGTGGGAGGCGGCATCGTCGCCGTGGACCTCTTCGAGACCCCCGAGGGCCTTCTGGTCAACGAGGTGAACTACACCATGGAGTTCCGCAACAGCATCGACACCACCGGCGTCAACATCCCCGGCCTCGTGGTCGAGCACGTGCTCAGGGTGGGCCGGGAGGAACAGGAGCGCAGGGGCGCGGCGTGACGGAGAAGCTGAAGGTCTCCATCGTCGGCGCGTCCGGCTACACCGGCGGGGAGCTGTTGCGCCTGCTGCTCGGCCACCCGCAGGTGGAGGTGTGCGAGGTCACTTCGGAGCGCTTCGCCGGCAAGTTCGCCTTCAAGGCCCATCCCAACCTGCGCAAGCGCACCCAGCTCAAGTTCTGCAAGATGGACGAGTTGAAGCCGTGCGACCTCTTGTTCCTGTGCCTGCCCCACGGCCAGACCATGGAGCGCATCGATTCGTTTAGGGGGTTGGCGCCGAAACTGGTGGACCTGAGCGCTGACTTCCGGCTGAACGATGCCGGCGAGTACGAACGCTGGTACGGCAAGCCGCACCAGCGCCCGGAGCTCATGAAGGAGTTCGTCTACGGCGTCCCGGAGCTGCACCGGGAGGAAATCCGGGGCGCGAGCCTCGTCACCGGCGCCGGCTGCAACGCCACCGCCACGATCCTGGGCGTCTACCCGTTCTTCAGGAAGGGGTTGGCGGATTCCGAGCGCACGGTGGTGGAAGTGAAGGTGGGCTCCAGCGAGGGCGGCAACGCCGCCAGCGACGCGTCGCACCACCCGGAGCGGAGCGGTGCGGTACGTTCGTTCATGCCCACGATGCACCGCCACTGCGCAGAGATCTACCAGGAGCTGGGCTTCGGAGAGGCCATCCGCGTGTATTTCTCCGCCACCTCCATCGAGATGGTGCGGGGCGTGCTGGCCACCTGCCACCTTTTCCTGCGCGAGCCGCTGGAAGAGAAGGACGTGTGGAAACTCTACCGCGAGGCCTACGGCAACGAGCCCTTCATCCGCATCGTCAAGGAAGCCGACGGCATCTACCGCTACCCCGAGCCCAAGCTGCTGAGCGGCACCAACTACTGCGACATCGGCTTTCAGAAGGAGAAGGGATCGGACCGGCTGGTGGTCCTCAGTGCCCTGGACAACCTCATGAAGGGCGCCGCCGGGCAGGCGGTCCAGGCGTTCAACCTCATGAACGGCTTCGAGGAGACCGAGGGCCTCGAATTCCCGGGGCTACACCCGTAGCGGGCAAGTGCCATGTGCCGCCTGCTGTGCGTCAAGAACCGCGAGCCCTTCGACATAGGCGAACGCCTGTCCGATCTCGCCGGCATCGCTCGGAACAGCCCGGAATACCAAGGCCACGGCTGGGGCTGCGCCTACCTCGTTGACGGTGCGTGGAGGGTCTATCACGACATCAAGCCCATATGGGAGGACGACCTGGAGCAGTTCGGCGCCACCACGCTGCTGGTGGGCCACGCCCGCAGCGCGTTCCGCGATGAGAACATCGTGGTGGAGAACAACATGCCGTTCTATGACGACCGCTACGTGTTCGCGTTCAACGGCGAGCTGCGCGGCGTGCGCATCACCGCGGAGGGACGCATCGGCGCGGAGAAGGTGTTCAACTTCGTCAAGCGTTTCGACAAGGGCGACATGGCCGCGGCCATGCGCAAGGGGATGGACGTCATCGTCCGCAGGACGCGCTACGTCAGGGCCATGAACATGATCATCGCCGACCCGGAGAACGTCTACGTGGGATCGTTCTACAACGAGCAACCGGAGTACTTCAGGCTTCGCGCCCGTGAGGACATCGGCGGCTTCACGGTGAGCTCCGAGACCGTGCCGGAGCACGGCGCGTGGCGCATCATCGCCAACGACACGGTGGACCGGCTTCGATGATTCTCGTCAAGATGGGAAAATCAGGCGGAACTGACATGGAACGATCTCCTCGTGTGGAGCACCTGCGATGATCCTGGTGAAGATCGGCGGCGGCAGCGACATCAACCTGCCCGGCATCGCCGAGGATCTGGCGGCGTTGTCCGACCCTTTCATCGTGGTGCACGGCGCCAACGCGGTGCGCGACGGCATCGCGGCGAAGCTGGGCAACCCGACCCAGGTGGTCACCTCGGTGTCGGGGTACACCAGCGTGCTGTCGGACAAGGACGCCATCGACGCCATCCTGATGGGGTACGCGGGCGTGCAGAACAAGCGCATCGTGGAGTTGCTGCAACAAAACGGCGTCAACGCCGTGGGCCTTTCCGGCATCGACGGGCGCGCCATCCAGGGGCAGCGCAACAAGGGCATCCGGGTGCGCAGGAACGGCAAGACCCTCATCGTCCGAGACTTCTCGGGCAAGCCCCGGAGCGCCAACAAGGAGCTGTTCCAGTTGCTGCTTGACGGCGGCTATGCGCCGGTGCTGTCGATCCCCATCATCGACGAGCGCCACACCGCCATCAACTCGGAGAACGACGACATCATCAACGTGCTCCAGGCCGCCTTCCACGCCGAGGTGGTGCTCCAGCTCATCGAGGCCCCCGGCTTTCTCGCCGACAAGGACGACGAGAGCACCGTGGTCCCCGAGATCCGCGCCGGGGAGCTGGAGCAGCGGGAAGCCCAGGTGGAGGGGCGCATGAAGCGCAAGATGCTTGCGCTACGGAAGCTCTTCGAGGAGGGCGCGGAAAAGGTCATCATGAGCGACGGCCGCACCGAGCATCCGGTGCGGGACGCCCTGGCGGGGAAAGGAACGGTGATCCAGTGACCGACTTCAAAGCGTTGCAGCAACGGCACGAGTTCGACGTCTACCCCAAGCGGGATATCGTCCTCGTGCGCGGCGAGGGCGCGAGGGTGTGGGACGACCAGGGCCGCGAGTACATCGACTGCGTCGCCGGCCACGGCGTCGCCAACCTCGGCCACTGCCACCCCAAGGTGGTGCAGGCCGTGTCCGAGCAGGCTCAGCGCCTGGTGAGCTGCTCCGGGGTCTTCTACAGCGACGTCAAGGCGCGCTTGCTGGAGCGGTTGGCCGCCGTCACCCCCGGCAACCTGAACCGCGCCTTCCTGTGCAACTCCGGCACCGAGACCATCGAGGCGGCCATCAAGTTCGCCCGCTTCGCCACCGGCAAGCAGGAGTTCGTGTGCGCCATGCGCGGCTTCCACGGCCGCACCATGGGGGCGCTGAGCGCCACCTTCACCAAGGAGTACCGCGAGCCCTTCGTGCCCATCGTCGAAGGCTTCCAGTTCACCCCCTTCAACAACTTCGCCAAGCTGGAGGAGAAGGTGAACGACAACACCGCCGCGGTCATGTTGGAGATCGTCCAGGGCGAGGGCGGCGTGAACCTCGGCAAGGCCGAGTTCTTCGAGCAGGTGGGTGAACTGTGCCGGGAGCGGGGCGTCCTCCTCATCATCGACGAGGTCCAGACCGGCTTCTGCCGCACCGGCAGGATGTTCGCCTGCGAGCACTTCGGCGTCGAGCCCGACATCCTGTGCCTGGCCAAGGCCATGGCCGGCGGCCTCCCCATGGGCGCCGTGGTCTGTTCCGACAAGCTCGAAGTCCCCGTCGGCCGCCACGGCAGCACCTTCGGCGGCAACCCGCTGGCCTGCGCCGCGGCGCTGGCCGCCATCGACGCGATGGAGGAGGAAGGGCTGGCCGAGGCCGCCGCCGAGAAGGGCGCCTACCTGCTGCAGCGCCTCCAGGCCGCGGACCTGCCCAAGGTCCGCGAGATCCGCCAGCTCGGCCTGATGATAGGCATAGAGCTCAAGGAAAAGTCCCAGCCCCACCTCGTGCGCCTGATGGAGAAAGGCGTCCTGGCGCTGCCCGCCGGCGCCACGGTGGTGCGGCTGCTGCCGCCGCTGGTCATCACCCAGGCCGAGTTGGACACCGTGGCAGACAAACTGGTTGAGGCTCTTGCGGAAGGTGGATAGTGGCGGACTTTCTCTCCCTCTGGGAGAGGGGATAGATGCACCGTACCGGGTGCGTTAACCGGTGGACACCTCACGAACCAACCCCTGCCAAGTCCGGATTTCCCGGTCAGGGTTCACCAGCGGCGCGACTTCGGTGCAGTGCCGCGCCAGGCTTTCGTAGAAGGCCGGGTCGTTCTCGGCGCGGAGCAGCAGGCGCTTGAGCCCGGCGGTGTCGCCGAGGTCATAGTAGCCGGGATAGTCGTCGCCCAGGGTGCCGATCAAGCCGGAGATCCGGGACGCGGCCACGGGGACGCCGGAGGCCAGCGCTTCGCACAGGACGTTGGAACTGCCTTCCATTCGTGAGGTGATGGACGTGAGGTGGCTGTTGGCCAGGAGTTGCCGCGTCTTCCAGTGGGGCAGGTCGCCCAGCCAACGGTAGCGCGGGTTGCGCTCGGCCTCTCGCTCGGCGCGACGCAGGAAGCTGTCGCCCAATGCGGCGCCGATGTGCACCACCTGGATCCGGGACGCGCGCGGCAGCGAGCGCACTGCCATTGCGGTCCGGAACGGATCCTTCTCGGGGCGCATGTGGCCCACCGCGGTAACCGTAAACTGCCTGTGGCGCTCGCCGGGGCGTCCGGGGCGGGCTGGCGCGGACTGGTAGATGACCCGGGTCTTCTCGTGCAGTTCCGGTGACAGTTCGTCCAGACCCTTGCGTTGCAGCACCACCAGGCGGGTAGCCAATCGTAGGGACTCTCGCGAGTCCTCGTCTTCGTGGATGTCGCGGTAGAGGTCGGTGCCGGTCAGCACCACGACGATCGGCTTGTCCGGGTGCAACTCGTGGAACTGCCGGATGGACGGATGACTGCGGCGTGCGTGGAGCGCGATCAGCAGGTCGCAACGCTCGCGCTCATAGCGGTCCAGGGCGGTGACACGGTGTCCCGAGGCGCGCAGGATTCGCGCCCACCGGTTGCCTGAGATGCGGTTGCCCGTGCGCGGGGTGGGTCCGGCGGGAGTTACCAGCGCGATTCTGGCGGTGCCGGTTTTCCTGCTTGCCAAAAGTGGCCTTCCGATCTCCGGTTAGTCCCGCGCGCAGGTGCGGAAGCCGGCTAGCACGTCGCGCCGGTCCGGGGTGAAGAAGTTTCGCCAGGTGTTGCGGATCAGGTGGGAGCGGGTGGCCCAGCAGCCTCCGCGCAGCACCTTGCGGTCGCCGAACCAGGGCTCCGAGTATTCCTTGTAGGGGTCCCGTACGAAACCCGGGTAGGGGTGGAAGGCGTCGGCCGTCCACTCCCAGACGTTGCCGATCATTTGCCGGCAGCCCGCGGCGCTGTCGCCGGCCGAAAGCGCGTCCACGGGCAACCGGCCTCCGGCGGCCCAGTCGAGGTTGCCGTGGGCAGTGTCGGGCGGGGTTTCGCCCCACGGGTAGCCGCGCTTGGCGGCTCCGGCGTCCGTGCCTCCGGCGGAGTCCACGGCCGCGGCCATCTCCCACTCCGCCTCGGTCGCCAGCCGCCGCCCGGCCCAGCGGCAATACGCCTCGGCCTCGTACCAGTTGACGTGGATCACCGGCAGCTCGGCCTGAAGCGGCCCCCACCGGTCGAAGATCCGCTCCAGCCACCGGCCGGGGGACTCGCGCTTCCAGTACACAGGATGCGCCGCGTCCTCTGCCTGCCGCCAGCTCCAGCCCTCGTCGCTCCACCACCGCCGGTCCTCGTAGCCGCTGTCGTCCGCGAACGCGGCGAACTCCCCGTTGGTCACCGGGGCGCGGGCGATGCGGTAGGGCGCCACGGTCACGGGGTATCCCCATTTCTCGTTGTCGAAGACGAAGGGAAGGTCGGGCGTGCCGCCGAGAATGAACTCGCCGCCCGCGACCTCCACGTCGCCGGGACAGGGGCCGCCGGACACGGCCCTCGGCTCGCCCATGAACGGCGGCGGGGGATAGCCCAGGGTCTGGCGCGTGTAGGTCATGGCCTCCGCGTGCATGTCCTCGTGGAAGGCCACCAGCTTGTGGAAGTAGGTTTCCTCCGGGCTCAGCCGCTCGGCGGGCAGCGCATCAGTGATTTGCCGCAGCACGTGTTCCTTATAGGCGAGGGTTTCCTTGAACGGAGGCAGGGCCAGCACCCAGCGGGTGTCGTGGTGCACGGCCGCGGAGTCGTACAGTTCGTCGCCGTTGGACATGATGGGGTCGCGGCCTCGCAGGTGGCGCAACGTCCACCGTTCGTGGAACCACGAGACGTGCCCGATTTCCCAGAGCGGGGGATTAACGATGTTCAGCATGGGCACCGTGAGCTGCTCGCCGGACAGGTCCTCCACGAGGCCCAGGGTCCGGGAGCGGACCTCGTTCAGGGTGTCGAGTATCTCACGGGTGGTTACGGTCTTGTCTTCCATGGTTGCCAAGGTGGATTCCGCTAGGGCGACCGCGGGTCGCCCCTACAGGTTATCGCGTCGTGCCGACGGTAAGGGCGACCGCAGGTCGCCTTACCGGTTTCCTACCCGAGCGCGCGTTCCAATTTCTGTCGCCACGGCTCGAATTCCCGGCACCATCCTTCGCTCCGGTGGGCCAGCAGGTAGTCGCGGGCGGCTCTCAGCGGGGCGCGTTCCGCCTCCGAAAACGTCGCCGTCCCGGCGCTGTCCGTGTCCCGTTCGCAGAACAGCCGGAGCGCCCGCCAGTGATCCAGACCGTCCTCGCCGAACCGCTCCATCACGACCGTAGCCCAGCTCCTCTCCGGGTCGTAGGCTCCGGGGTCCCGCGCATAGTCGAAGCAGGTGGCCAGCGGGGCGAAGCTCAGCTCCTCCTGCAAGAGCGGGTTGGCCAGGTGCGCGTGCACCCGCTCCGGCAGCCGCGGGTCCCGGCCGGTGAGGGGTCCGATGTGCATCTCTTCGGCCATGGTGAGGTCGTTCACCGGGTAGTTGTCCCAGAACAGCAGCCGGTGCCCCATCCTGTCGCTCATCTCCGCCATGTGGTCCAGGGTGACGGTATCGGGCACCACCTTGGGGCCGGTCCAGAAGCAGGCCACGGGCGCCGGCAGGTACTGCCCCACGGTCTCGGGGAAGCCGGGCTCGAACTCGCCGAACATCCGGGCCAGCAGCGGGTCGGGCGTATAGTACGAGGGACAGAACCACCACTCCACCTCCCAGTCCCCGGGCTGCGCTTCCAGCACCGCCTCCAGCCACAACGACTCCGCCTTGGCCAGGCTGCCGTCGAACTTCCGCACGTCTCCGGCGTCCGTGAGATGCGACGGGATGTCGTCGAACAGCACCGCGAAGGTGCGCACGCCCCGGTCGTGAAGCCGCGCGGCCTTGTCGAGCAGGATGCGCACCGGTTCGGCGGCGCCAAAGCACAGGTCCTTGCCGGGATGAAAGCCGTAGACGAAGTCGATGCCGTGGGTCTGGGCCGAGTCAATGAGCTGGCACAGCTCGCGCCACTCCGGCTCGGGGTAGGGAAGCTGCCAGCGCTCCCGGTGGTAGGGATCGTCCTTGGGCGCGTAGAGGTAGGTGTTCATGCCGCGCGCGGCGCCGAACGCGAACATCGCCGCGCGGTGCGCCATGCTCCACGGGGGACCGAAGAAGCCTTCAACGATCCCCCGCCGCTCAAATGTCGTTGTGGAGCCCGCTATGTCACTGACCCATGTTGTACAGCCGGGCGCAGTTGTCCCAGAGGTACTTCCGCTTGGATTCGTCGGAGAACGGCATCTCCAGGAAAGTATCCAGCGAGTGGGGATACTTGACGTCCAGGTGCGGATAGTCGGTGGAGAACACCACGTTGTCCTCCAAGCCGAAATCGGGGATGTACCTGGCGGTGATCTCGTCGCATTCGACGGCGCCGAAGCACTGGCGCTGGAAGTACTCCAGCGGCTCGAGCTTCAAGTCCGGGTACTCGGCCTTGCCCACCGATTCCATGTAGTCGCCCATGCGGTACAGGAGCCACGGGAGCCACGAGCAGTTGCCCTCCAGGAAGGCCACGCGGAGCTTGGGGAAGCGCTCCATCACCCCGCCGTAGATCATGTCCGCGCACGCGAACATGTTGGCCAGCGGGAAGCTCAGGGTGTTGAACATGGAGAAGGACGGGATGAACTGCGAGATGGCCGGCTGGGGCTGGTAGACCCGCCCGGCCTCGTGGAAGCCCACCGGCACGTTCAGCTCCTGGCACACGTCCCACAGGGGATCGTAGTAGGGGTCGCTCCAGCACAGTCCATTGGTCTGGTTGGGGCGCATGAAGATGCCCCGGAAGCCTTTTTCGGTCACGGTCCGTTTGGTCTCGGCCACCGCGGCCTCGACGTTCTGGGGCGGCACCATGGCGACGCAGACCATGCGGTCGGGCGCGGTCTGAGCGAAGTCGTAGAGCCAGTCGTTGTAGGCGCGGGAGATGGCCGCGGCCAGTTCCGGATCGAGGCCGTCGATGCCCAAGACGAAGAGGCCGCGGGTGGGGAACAGGAACGCCACGTCGAGGCCTTCCTTGTCCATGGCCATGACCTGGCTCACGCCGTCGAAGTTGCGCGCGGCCACGTCGCTGTATTTTTCCTTGAGGGTGGCCAAGCGGTAGTCCCTGAGGCCCGGGTTCTCCGGCCGCCTCGGGATGGGGAGGATCTTCCCTTCGACCTCGACGCCGAGGTCCCGGAAATCGCGTTGCAGACCCTTGGGCGCGCGGTCCTTGAACTCCGGGTCGATGTAGCGGTCCCAGAGGTCGTGGGGCTCGAACACGTGCATGTCGGAATCCATTGCCTTGAAGCCTTGCTTAGCCATTTTCTCCTCCGCGGATGGGAAGTTTCCACTCCCGATTTCGCACGTCCTGTCTTGAATGGAACTTTCGAATCCTAGGCCGTCCCCGGAAGGCTGTCAAGCGAGACGAGACCGCCCTCGGGCGCGGTTGCCGGTTCCTCCCAAAAGCCCTATCCTGAACTCGGTTAAAACCTTTGAGTCTGGAAACCGACATGTTCCAACGACCCCGAACCGTCCTGTTCACGCCGTCGCGGGTTGCCGGCGCCTGCTGCGCCCTGGCCGCAGTGCTGCTGGCCGCCCATGGCGCATCGGCGCAGCGCTGGGGGCCGCGACCGGTGGCGGTGAAGACGGCGCCGGTGCAGTCGAAGGCGATCCCGCAGGAGATCTCCTTCATCGGCACCATCGAGCCCAACGTCGCCACCACCGTCGCTTCGGTGGTGGCGGGGCGGGTGGCGGCGGCCGGTTTCCGGGAGGGCGACGCCGTCACCGCGGGCAAGACCGTCCTGCTCCAGGTGGACCGCGGGCGGCGCGAGATCGCATTGCGCGAACGCGCGGCCGCGGTGGCGCGGGCGAAGAAGCAGTGGGAGAAGGTCCGGGAGGGTTCCCGCTCCGAAGAGGTGGCGCAACGCCTGGCCGGCGCCAAGGAGCAGGAGGCGATCCTCAAACACCACCAGCGCGACCTGGAGCGCGCCCGGCGCCTCTATCAAGGAAAGCTCATCAGCCTGGCGGAGTTCCAGAAGGTCGAGAGCGAGTACCTCGCCGCGCGGGAGAAGCACGGCAGCGCCCAGGCGGCCTTGAAGCTCACCCGCTCCGGCGCCCGGGACGAGGACATCGCCATGGCCGAGGCCGAGCACGAAGAGGCCCGCGCGCGCATGGAGGCGGTGGCCTACGAGATCGACAAGAGCACGTTGCGCGCGCCCATATCCGGCTTCATCGTCACGAAGCACGTGGACGTGGGCGACTGGGTGAACGCCGGCGAGCCGGTGGCGGACTTGGTGGACCTGGACCCGGTCTTTGCCGCCGGGCCGGTGGGAGAGCGCAAGATCGCGCTGCTGCGGACGGGCCTTCCGGCGACGGTGACGCTGGATGCCTTCCCGGGCGAAGGCTTTTCCGGGGAGGTGGCGCACATCGTCCCCCAGGCGGACACGCGCAGCCGCAGCTTCCCGGTGAAGGTCCGGCTTTCCAACGCGCAGGGACGGCTCAAGGCCGGCATGCTGGCGCGCGTCACGGTGATCGTGGCGAGCGGCGAGCCGAGCGTGCTCGTGCCCAAGGACGCGGTGGTGCGGCGCGGCCCGGACGAGCTGGTCTTCGTCGTGTCCAACGGTCAGGCGAAGGCGGTGAAGGTCCGCACCGGGCGCGGCTGGCGGGCGTTTCTGGAGATCTCCAACGGGGCTCTCAAGCCCGGCCAGCAGGTCGTGACGCTGGGCAACGAAGTGCTGCGGGACGGCGCCAAGGTTCTGCTGGGCGGGCGCGGGCCTGGCGGGAGGCCCGGAGCGAGGCTCGGCGGGCCCGGAGCGCAGCGCGATGGGAATCGTTGACTTCTGCGTCCGCAACCCGGTCTCGGTGACCGTCGGCATCATCCTGGCGGTGCTGTTCGGGACCATCGCGCTGCTGCGCCTGCCGGTCCAGATGATCCCCACCGTGGACCGGCCCGAGATCACGGTCACGACCGAATACTCCGGCGCCGGCCCCCTGGAGGTGGAGCGCGAGGTGACCGACCGGCTGGAGGATCGGCTCAACGCCGTGGAGGGGCTCAGGCAGGTCTCCTCCAGCTCCATCGAAGGGCGCTCCCGCGTCGTCCTCAAGTTCGACTGGGGCACCAACAAGGACATCGCGCGCCTGGGCGTGTCCGAGAAGCTCGACACCGTCAGGGACCTGCCGCCGGACGTGGGCGAGTCCCGCATCCGTGCCGTCAACACCGACGAGGAGAGCCCGATCTCGTGGATCATGGTGGACACGGAGCGGGACCTGAACGAGGTGTGGGAGGAGCTGAAGGACGTCATCGTGCCGCAGATGGAGCGGGTTCCCGGGGTCGGCGCGGTGTGGCGCTTCGGCGGCCGGGACCGCCAGGTGCACGTGACGCTGGACCCCCGCGCCATGGCGGCCCGCGGTATCACGGTGGCGGAGGTCCGGCAGGCCATCACCCGGGAGAACCGCAACGTCAAGGGCGGCGACCTGAGCGAGGGCAAGCGCCGGCACGTGGTGCGCACCTTGGGCCAGTTCGAGGAGTTGCGTCACATCGCCGACGTGGTGGTGCGGCACGACGTCCGGGGACCGGTGTACGTGCGCGACGTGGCCGCGGTCTCCTTCGGCCACGAGGACCGCGACTTCGCCGTGCGCATCAACGGCAAGCCGGCCCTCGGCATGGGCGTGCTGCGCCGTTCCGGGGCCAACACCATGGAGGTCATGGAGGGCGTCCGGGAGACCCTTAGCCGGTTGCAGCAGCGCTACGGCGACAAGGGCATCCACCTCGAGATGGTCTATGACGAGACCGACTACATTCACGATTCCATCGACCTGGTGACCCGCAATATCTACTTCGCGGTAACGCTGGCGGTGCTGGTGCTGCTGCTGTTCCTGCGCAGCCCGGCCAGCATCGTCGTGGTGGCGGTGGCGATCCCCGTCTCCATCGTCACCACCTTCGTGGTCCTCAACGCCGCCGGCTCCTCCTTGAACGTCATCATGCTGGCTGGCTTGGCCTTCGCCACCGGCATGGTGGTGGACAACGCCGTGGTGGTGCTGGAGAACGTGTTCCGCCACCGCGACATGGGCAAGGGGCGCGTGCGCGCCGCGCTGGACGGCGCCCGCGAGGTGGGCGGTGCGATCCTGGCTTCGACGCTCACCACGGTGGCCGTGTTCGTCCCGGTGCTGTTCGTCCGGCAGGAGGCGGGACAGCTCTTCCGGGACATCGCCCTGGCCGTGTCCGTGGCGGTGGCGTTGTCGCTGGTGGTGGCCCTCACCGTGGTGCCTATGCTCTCCGCCCACGTCCTCCCGGAGCAGCCGCGGGAGCGGTTCCGGCGCCTGCGCGCGGCCATGTCCGTGCTGGACCGGGGCGGGTCCGGCTTCTCGCGGATGGTGCTGGGGCTGCTGGCGTGGCTTCAGCGCGGCGCCGTCCGGCGGGTGGCGGTGGTGCTGTTCATCGTCGGCGGGTCGGTGGCCCTGGCCTGGTGGTTCGCGCCTCCGCTGGACTATCTGCCGCGGGGAAACCGCAACTTCATCTTCGGCGTGGTGAAGATGCCTCCGGGTTTCAACACGGACCAGAAGGAATCCATCATCAAGGTGATCGAGTCGCGGGTCCGGGCCATCCCCGAGATCGAGCGCATGTTCGCCGTCATACGCCTGGATACCCCCATCATGGGGGCCATCGTGAAAGAGCCGCATACCAGCCTCAATGAGATGCGCCGGGTGGTGGGGGCCATGCGGCGCGCCGTCGGCGGCATTCCCGGCGCCCAGGCGGTGTTCATCACCCAGGCTTCTCTCTTCCGGCAGCGGGGAGGCTTCATCGGCGGCAACAACGTGGCCCTCGACGTCAAGGGAGACGACCTGCAGGCGATCCGGAACATCGCCCGCGGCCTCGAAGGGCGCATTCGCGGGGTGGAGGGGGTGAACTTCGTCAACTCGTCCTTCGAGTGGGGCAATCCCGAGATCCGCGTGCACCTGGACCGGGATCGGGTCTCGGCCCTGGGCCTGCGCGCCTCCGACGTAGGCGACGTCATCGAGACCGCGGTGGAGGGCACCCGCGCCGGGCGTTTCCGCGAACGCGGCAAGGAGATCGACATCATCCTCAAGGGGCCGCGCGGCGAGATGGCGCATACCCAGGACCTGGGCGCGCTCATGCTGTCCAACGGCGCGGGCCGGCTGGTGCAGCTCTCGGACATCGCGGAGGTCCGGCCCGGCGACGGCCCCACCAAGGTCGAGCACGTGGACCTCGACCGCGCCATCAAGCTGAACGCCAACATGCACCACGCGATGCCGCTGGAGGAAGCCGTGCGACTGGTGGAGGAAGGCGCGGTGGAGGAGGTGCGGCGCACCCTGCCGCTGGGCTACTCCATCGCGGTCAGCGGCCAGGCGCAGAAGCTGGCGGAGACCTGGGACGCCTTCAAGTGGACGTTCCTGCTGGCCGTGGTGGTGGTCTACCTGGTGATGTGCTCGTTGTTCGAATCCTGGAGCTACCCGCTGATCATCATGTTCAGCGTGCCGCTGGCGGCCACCGGCGGCATCCTCGCCGTGAGCCTCGGACACGCCACCGAGCCCACCATCAAGATGGACACCGTCACCATGCTGGGGTTCATCATCCTCACGGGCATCGTGGTGAACAACGCCATCCTCATCGTGCACCAGACCCTCAACTTCATCCGCGCCGGGGAAGAGCCCCAGGCGGCCCTGCTGGCCAGCGTGCGCACCCGCATCCGCCCCATCTTCATGACCACCGCCACCACCGTGTTCGGCATGTTGCCCCTGGTGCTGTCCCGAGGCGCCGGCTCCGAGCTGTACCGCGGCCTGGGCTCCACGGTGCTGGGCGGACTGGCCGTCTCAACCCTGTTCACGCTGGTGCTCACGCCGACGCTCTATTCCCTGTGGCTGGACGTGCTGGCCAAGGTCCGGCGCAAGCCGGCAACGGAGGCGGTTCCCTCCGAACCGGTGCTGTGAAGGCGGTGTCTCGCCAAGTGCTTGCGGTCCGGGATTTGCAGGAAAGTTCCGAGATCAAGGATTTCGGCAGGCCGTGAACCTTCGTGTGCTCTCGCGCACTGAATGGAATAGGCTGCCGCGATGAGCACACGGCGGGAACTTCAAGGCGAAGGTGGCCCTGGAGGCGCCGCGCGGGGACAAGACGATCCAGGAGATCGCCATGAACACGAGGAAAACACTTGCAATCGGTTTGACCGTGATTCTCTTCGTTGGCTTGAGTTCGTCGGTGTGGGCAGAACGCCTTGTCACCAAGCCGGGGTTCGTTGCGGTTGACCACGTGAAGAGGAAGGCCGAGCTGCAGGGGGCAGGCCTCCTGCAGCAGCGTTGCGGGTTCGGCTTTCCGGTGAAGCCGCCGGTCCTCACCGCGCCCATAGACACGAGCCGCGGTGCTGACAAGGCCTACAACCACGTCGACGACTACTTCAGAGAGGCCGGCAAGACTTGCTTCGCCGGGGACCACGACGCCTGCAGGGATATCCGCGACTATGCCCTTGAGTGGGCGGAAAGCGGCAAGCCGGAAATGCCCTGGACGACACTCGCGGAGTGGCGGGCGACCATGACCGTGAACATGCGGCTCACGGGACCCATGATGGCCGCTCTCGCGATTGCCCAGGCGGAGAAGCCCCTGCCCCCGGATGCCGCGGAAAAGGTCCTTGCCTGGCTCAAGAGCAAGGTCGACGAGTTCTCCCACGACTTGCGCGGGGACGGTTACTACGACTTCGACACCGGGAGCGTCCGCAAGGCCGCCCACAACCATGCCGTGCAGTCCTCGGCGGCGGCCATGTCCTACGGAGCGCTGGCAGGAGACGACGGGTACTTCGAAACGGGCATCGAGCAGTGGCACCTCACCCTCGACAGCATGAGAGAAGACGGCAGCCTGCCCATCGAGACCCGCCGGGGGGCCAAGGCCTTGTATTACCACGGCAGGACCATCGCCGGACTCGTCATGCTGGCGGAAAGGGCCCGGGCGCAGGGGATCGACCTGTTCAGGAAAGCCCCGAAGCCCGGCAAGTCCATCCACCAGCCGGTCAAGTTCTTCATCGACGCCATCGAGGACCCGAAGATCGTCTTCCCCTACGCCAAGGAGAACAGGAGTCCAGGTACGAGGAAACACTACACCGACCAGTACCTGGGCGGGCTGGGGAGCACCATGGGGTGGGTGGCGTCTTACATGCGGGAGTTTCCCGGCCATGAGAACACCCGCAGGCTGCGGGGACTACGATCGAGTAAGGGAAATTCCCTGGTGAGAAAGGCCGCCTCCGGGGTGAGGAGGGCCTACAGCTCCGGCCGTTCCGGCGAGTGGATCGGCGTGGATGCCGCATGCTTCTACTCGGCGGCGAAATAGAAGCGGCTTCAGTTGCTGAGAAAAGTGACGGCGCGAGATGCTCACGTGCAAATCTCTATATTTGGGTTTTGTTTTGTTTGCGGTTTCCTGCAACTTGATGGAACCACGAACAAGCTCCGCCTCTGAGCATCTGAGATTCCCCGAAAAAGATTTGGAAGAGATCGTTGTTTGGGGTTATTACCGTCCAGAAAATCCCCACAGACTTGACAGTTTTAGACAGGAAGTGATCAGGCAGGGTCGTTTGAAGCCCGGAGAGGTTTTTGAGGAGAAGTATGAACACCTCTTGGACAGCCTAAACGAGAACTATTACTACACGGAAATGCGTTATTGTTATTACAGAAAGTATGACAAGGAACGTGTGTTCAAAGATTCTTTCAGAATCCGCCTTTACGATAAGAACGGAAGGCTATTGGCGGAGGATTATTTGAGATTGATAGCAGAGAAGGAAGACAGTGTGTCATTCGCGGCCTATCTTCCATACCACAATGCAGGTCATGAAATTCGTATTGTGAGATTGGAAGGAAAGGAAGAAGTGCTTCTGGAGAAACTGAAGTTTAACCCCCGTTCGGAACTCATGCAAATTTCGACCCTTTATGACCGGATTTATAGAACAGGCTGGACATTTGACGGGGAGAGCCAATGTTTCGTGGCGCCACCCCTCTGATGGGAGATCCGACTGCGGGCGGAAAGAAGGCCCGTTTTGCCGCTTTCGGGTCCTACAACCACCCTGGCTGTGGCGATCTCTGTTCGGAAGCGTTCTGGGCCAGGGCGAACGAAGGGTGCGGCAGATTGTGAACCTTTGCCGTTCCAACGAAAGCGCGGCGTCGCGCGGCTTGCAATCGTGAGCGCAGGGGTAGTAGGGGAATGGATGTGGGCTTCACCGATCACCAGGGCCGAAGGAGCAAACGATGAAGGCATTCCTGGCCGCAATCGGATTAGTGTCATTGGCGAGCCACCTTGTACTAGCCGGGGCTCTCGCGCTGGAGGGCGACTACAATTGTACGGGCACGAATCCTGATGGTTCAAAGTATCGCGGCACTGCAACCATTACCCGTATCTCCGCAGATAGATACTCGCTCAAGTGGTCCATCGGAGAGCAGACTTTGACGGGCACTGGTGCGTTGGCGGGGAACACCCTTACAGCCGACTGGGGCGACAAGTGGCCGGTCATCTATACAGTGAGGGTTGACGGAACGCTGGAAGGCACATGGAGCAATGGTCGCGCAACCGAGACCCTGGTCCCTCTAGTCCCGCGTATGCGCGCGAAGAAACAAATCCGGCAGCAGGCGCGGGAGCAGGAGCGACCGACGCAGGCGCACCAGCAGGCGCCGGACGAGGGGCCGCGGCTGTTCGCGGCCCACGCGCTGGCCTTGCGCGCGGCGGGAGTCGCGGGCGAAAAGCAGGCCGAGGAGGTGCTGGCGGCGATGCCGGGAGCGGAGATGGTGCGCAAGGTTTCGCCGTCGGTCCTTTGGAACTCGTTCTTTGCCAACGCGGTGGTGATGCTTGGGCGGTTTCGCTCGCCGGCCCCGGTTGCGCTCTACTACAACCCGTTGCTGGATGCCGCCGTGATCACGTTTTGGACAGAACACGATGGAGGCTATCGGGTGAATACGGCGCGCGCCTTGCCGGGCGAAAGGCTGTTATACTCGGGGTTGAAGACACCGCCCTTGCCCTCGTGGTTATCGGCTTCGAACGGAATGGCGGCAGCCCTTGCGACGACGATGAGGGCGCGCCACAAGGCGTTCTGGGACGCGCATCCGGGTACCTCGCGAGAGCCGGGCCGCGATGCTGTCAGGTTTGCCGAGGCCGCGGCGGACATGAGGGCGGTGCTGCCGCGGCTGCTCTGGAACCTGGTGCAACGCGCCGGATGGACTGAGGAAGCGTCGGCATGGTTGGGGCCGACGTTGGCTGCGGTGGAGAGGGCGCTCGGCTCGCGCGATTACTGGACTATCCATTGGGCCGCTCCGGACACGGATTGGAGGACGGCGTCGGCGCTGGCGGATCTGCCGTCCGGGTTCGCCGACGGGCTCGCACTGGACATGGTGGTGGAGGCGGAAGGTAGCGAGCGTCTTCTGATCGGCTCCTCGCCGGACGATGGCGACATCTATGTTCTGGTGCTGTGCCGGCTGGAGGGGAACGCTTGCAAGCTTCGACGTTTCGTTCTGGCCTCCGTCATCAAATAGACGGCATTGCCCAAGACCGGAAGCCAGGAGGAAATTCAATGGCCCAGAGACGGAACGGTCATGGCTTCACTATCCGGGTCCTTTCCACATCGACGATTGCCGTGTTCCTGTTGGCCGCCGCGCCCGCTGAGGCCTGGCTGGGTCGCGGAATCGCCGTCGGGGGTGTCGGGTACTCGGTGAAGAAGAACCTCGGGGAATTGATCGATGACGCCGGCGAGGTGCTGTCCGGGGCCATTGAAGGGGACAAGGAGAGAGTGGAGGCAGGCTTCAGGGAGGTGCGGCGTTTTCCGATAAAGCTCGTCGTGGATGCGTTTCCGGTTCTGCGTATCGGCAGTGTCGTCAAGGAGAGGGTCGAGTCGGCCACGGCAAGAGTGAAGAGTTTGTTCAACAGCGCGGGCGAGGCGAGTTACGGCCAAGACGTGGCGTTGTTGGTCAAGGACGAGGAAGAGCACAAGGTGCTCGGCGGGCGACGGCTTCCGGTGGTAAGGCCGCAGCATTTCGCGTTGTCGGGTGGAGGGAGTCAGGAGCCGCCGGAGGAGCCGCGTGGCGAGCCCGACAAGGGCCTGTCCCAGGCCCCTGGTGGTGATGAAGCTCCGGCGGACCATGCCACGGTGGAGGCGGGCTTGGGTTTGACGGCGGAGGGGAAGGTTTTGGTCCAGACAGGACTGGCGGCGATGAATTACGAGGCGGGACCGGCGGACGGGATTTTCGGGAAGAAGACGCGAGGGGCGATCAGGGCGTGGCAGGAGGCGCAGGGCTTTGCGGGGACGGGGTACTTGACGAAGGAGCAGGCGGAGGCGTTGGTGGAAGCGGGGGCGGAGGCAAGGCATGCGGCAAGGGAGCAAGAGCGGAAGGAGCGAGAGAGGGCGGAGCAGCAACGAGAGGCGAGGGAGGCCGCGGAACGAGAGCGTCTGGCGCGCCAAGACAGAGAGAAGCAAGAAGCAGCGCGCAAGGCGGCTGCTTTGAAGGAGGTTGAAGCGAAGAACTGTGTCGTATGGAAACATCAGGGGATGGCCCGTCGAAGATTGGGGTACTGGAAAGGCCAGTGTGATAAAGACGGCTTAGCACACGGTAAGGGTTCGGCCGTCATGACCGCGTATTGTGGGTCTACATGGTACTACATAGCTGGTTGTTCAACCCGGGATCAAGATCAGGTTGAATACTACGAAGGTTCTGCTAAGCACGGATTGTTTCACGGTCGTGGCGTCCTGCAAGGAACAGGAATTGGCGACGAAGCGATCCGTAAAAAAACATACGTCCAAGAGAAATGGTCGAATGAGGGTGAATTCTACCGGGGTTCGCTCGCGAGAGGTACGTCTTGTTTGGGTAGTCGTTGCAATACGGTGAACCATAAACTTCCGAAAATCGAGGAAGAAGATCCAACTTGTAAATTTTGGATGCGCGAACAGTTGGCTGTCTATTGGCTCGGGAGTTGTGCAGGCGGCCTAGCTTCCGGTCCTGGCGTGGCGGTGAGCCGTAATTGGATATTTGTAGGCGGAGCGAGAAATGGCCGAGCGAACGGGTGGGGACAGCTCACAGAATATCTGGACATCAATGTCAATGCAGATACGGTTAATTTGTGGGTAACTTATAAGAGTACTAGTGGCTCTTGGCGTAACGGCCAGAGCAAGTTTCCGGCAACGGTGCATCCACCTCTACGATTCAGACCAAATCCCAAGAGGCCATGGCACTAAATCGGTCAGGCTAGAAGGTTAAGCGGACATCTCAAGCCTCAGCAGCCGCTCCTGTTTAGTCAAGAGCTTGTGGCGGGACCACACGCCGCGGACGCCTCCGGAGGAGACTTGCACGCCCTGGAGCGACAGCTCCTGGGCGATCCGCAGCGCCCCGTGGGTGGGATGATCGAGGGCATGGGCAAGGATGGCGGCCTCGACCTCCTCAGAGACCCGGTTGGGATGCGGCCCCTTGGCTCCCGGCAGCCGGTCGATGAGGCCCTCCGCCCCGTAGGTCTGGTAGTTGCGCCGGATCTCGTAGAACTGCTGGTGTGAGTAGCCCATGATGCGGCACGCCCTGGACACGTTGCTCATCTCTTGGGCCAACTCCAGCAGGCTTCCGCCGGGTGGCCTTGTCCTTTGTGGTCACGGTGTTCTCCTGAAAGGTTGGTTGTCCGTAAACTGGAACCTGATCCTTCCAGGAGCGGTGTCGCCACCGCCAGCGCCCGCACGACTTGCCATCTCGCGCCGAAGGTGGGACTGTCAGGTGATTACCGTCTCAATACACACTGTTGACCCAGGGGCCGGCTTCGAAACGGTCCAGCTCCGGCCTCGGCCGAGGACGGCCCGTCAATGGCCTTGAGGGCCTTCGCCAGCGGCTTTCTGTCCCTCCACGCGGCAAACTACAGCGAGTGACGGATGAGGTGAACCGCGCATTCGGGGAAGACGCTGGTGATCGCGTCAGGAAAACCCTTCAACCCCTCCACCACCGTGATCAGCACGTCCTGGGCGCCACGGGCCTTGAGCTCGTTCATGACCCGAAGCCAGAACTTGGCCCCCTCGCTCTGCTCGATCCACAGCCCCAGCACGTCTTTGTCGCCGCCGCAGGTGATCCCCATGGCCAGGTACACCGCCCGCTCGTCAGGGGGCCCTTATGAAAGGGCCAGTTGGCTAAAGTTCCACCCGGAAGCTCAAATTTCTGAGCCGCCGCTTAAGTTCCGTCCGGCGGTGCCGAATAGCTACCATAGGGAAGGGGTTCGCTTTGGATGCGGCGGCGAGGCTGTGGCGTCGTTTGATATCCAGTAGCGGAAAGAACTATCATGGTCGCCTGGAGTTGGCGGACCGACGGGAGACGCGCCGTGTCTGTATCGGAATGGACAGGAATCGCGCAAGCCGCCATCAGTCTGCTGATGGTCGGGGTTGTATGGATCGGCATCGTGCTGATGCGCCGGTCCGGGGATCAGCGCTCCGAGCGCGAAAGGGCCGCGCACGAGGAGTTCATGGTCTCGCATAGGGCTGCGCACGAGGAATTCATGGCCTCGCACAGGGCTGCGCACGAGGAAGTCACGGCTTCGCACAGGGCCGCGCACGAGGAAGTCATGGCTTCGCACGGGGCCGCGCACGAGGAAGTCATGGCCGGGCAAAGGGCTGCGCACGAGGAGTTCATGGTCAGGCACGAGGAGTTCATGGCCGCACACAGGGAAGCCATGACTGCGCACAAGGAAACGATGGTGGCGCACCGCGCCTCGCACGCCCAAGCCATGCGCGCGCTCGAAGCCCTGATCGAGCGCACCGGTGGAGCGCATCGTGCCCAACGCTGAAATCGTCGCCATCGGATCGGAGCTGCTGCTAGGCCAGATCGTGGACACCAACTCCGCGTGGATGGCCCAGCGGCTGTCGGACCTCGGGGTCAACCTCTTCTTCAAGACCATCGTGGGCGACAACCCCGGGCGCATGAAGGACGTCATCGGCCGGGCGCTGGACCGGGCGGACTTCGTCATCACCAGCGGCGGCCTCGGCCCGACCCAGGACGACCTCACCCGCGAGATCATCGCCGAGGTGTGCGGCCGCAAGCTGGTGCGGGACCTGGGCCTGCTGGACCAGATCGACCGGCGCTTTCGTCGCCGCGGCATGATCATGACCCCCAACAACGAGCGCCAGGCCGACATTCCCGAGGGGGCGATCCCGGTGGAGAACCCCAACGGCACCGCGCCGTCGTTCATCGTCGAGCACGAGAAGGGCGTCATCTTCGCGCTGCCGGGGGTGCCCCACGAGATGAAGTGGCTCTTCGAGAACGAGGTGACCCCGTACGCGCGGCGCAAGTGGGATCTCTCGGAGACCATCACCTACCGGGTGCTCAAGGTCACCGACATGGGCGAAAGCTCGGTGGACCACGAGATCGGCGACCTCATCGCCAACTCCAGCAACCCCACCGTGGGGGTGCTCGCTCATCCCGGCCAAGTGGACGTGCGCATCACCGCCAAGGCGTCGAGCCGCGAGGAAGCCATGAAGCTCATCGCGCCGGTGGAGGCGCAGGTGCGGGAGTTGCTCACCACGCACATCTTCGCCGTGGACGACGAGACCATGGAAGACGCGGTGGGCGGATTGCTGCGGGAGAAGGACCGGAGCGTGGCCGTCTTCGAGGATATGACCGCGGGGCTCGTGGCCGACCGCCTGCAGCGGGCCAGCAAAGAGCACTTCGTGGAGGGCATGGTGGCGCCGGGAGAGCGGGGGACGCGGCGGTTGCTGGCGAACTCACGCCGACCGGACGAGGCCGATGCGCTGCTGGAGCAGCCCGAGCCGCTCACCGAGGAACTGGCCTGGACCGTCCGGCAGCAGGCCGGAAGCGACCTGGGTCTGGCGCTCCACGCAGTGGAGAATCCCGGCGACACCGCGGTCAACCTCGCCAGGGGCCAGACCTACATCTCGGTCACCGACGGCACGAAGTTCAACACCCGCACCTACAACCTCGGCGGCCGCGGCGGCCCCGACCGCACCCGCATGAGCCTCAACGCCATCTCGATGATCCGCACGGTGCTGCTGGAGGGAATGTAGGACGGTCCCGCAAGCGTCCGTTCATGCATGTGGATAAAATAGCCGCATTTTTACCCACATGCATGATGTAGGTCACCGGTCCTAGTTGAACTCCGTTCCCCCCTTCCGAAGCAGATAGCCCTCGGACACGCTCTTGAGAACTCGCCGCCCGATCTCCATGTCCGACCCTTCGGCGCAATCCCGAATAACGACGCCTTCCCGCATCTGTTCAACCCCCTCGCCCCATAGAGTCCTGCCGGACGTCCACTCGGAAAGAAGGCTCTCATCGAAAGGACCCTGGTAAAGGACCGGAACCGTTGGGAAATCCTCGCCAGTGAATTCCGACACCTCGGACCGCGTCAGGTACTTGCCGGAACCGGGGTCTCCGACGTACACGTCGAAAACGGCGAAGGCCTGTTGCTTCTCGCCGTATCGAAGGTCCTGGACCGAACGTCCGAAGATCTCTCCCAGGACGTACAACGACCGGCCCGAATGCTCCGCCCGCTGCTTCACGAGGTCGCCGTACCTCTTCCACATGCGGACGTACAGATTGTCCGCATTGTCCGTATCATCGACCTTGAAGGACAACCCTTGGGAGGACAATCCCTTCGACGACACGATCGGTCCGCGTTCCTGGTTCCAACCGAGACAACACCAAGTGCCGTGGATCTTCTCGGTGACTTCCACTTCTTCCCCGGCCTTGAAGACCTCCGGGTGCTTCTTGATGTCCTCGATGTCGTAGTGAAGTGTCGCTCCGTGAGAGTTCTGCACCTTGCCGGACAAGTGGACAGGGATCGGAGGCTCCCACTTCTCCACGCCGAGCGCCTCAATCACGTCATCGCCCTCATTCACGGAGACCCCGCGAAGGCGATTGCCGGTGATGGGGTAGACCAGGCCCTGGGACAGTATCCCGCGAAGCTTGATCGCCTTCACCCGGTTCTTCTTCTTCCCCGCAAGACGCCCCTCAAGCCCAAGCTCCTGGATCACGTCTTCGGGAACGATGGATGCCTCGGGGATGTAAACCGCCAAGTCGCCCGTCGAAAACGACTCCTTCTTGATCAGGCTCACGTACCCGCCCACGCGGGCCAACTCCAGGGCATCCGCGTTCGGATGTTCCTCGACCTGAATCCGGTAAACTTTCACCTCGAAAGAAGCCATACTTTCTTCTCCTTCCCTGCGGACGGAAACCGCTTCCTGGAGTGCGCTGACCGAGAGGTGCGCCCGGTAGAGAGACCGCGTCAATCCTCTCGCGCGAAACGCGCCCGATCCCGGCGGTCCTTCTTGGTGGGCCGTCCGCCGCGTTCCCCGAAGGGGGCGGCCTGGGCCTGGGCACACGAGGCGTCGCGGTTGCGCACACTCTCCTCGGTTTCTTCGTACAGCAACGCGGCCTCCTTGGCCGGGCCGCGTCTCGTCGATAGACCCTTTACGGTGACCACCCATTCATAGGCGCCGCGCCGGATCTCCAACCGGTCGCCGACGCGAACCGGCCGGGCCGGCTTGGCGCGGTCGCCGCGCACGTGGACCTTGCCGCCCTGCGCCGCCTCGGCCGCGAGCGAGCGGGTCTTGAAGAACCGTGCCGCCCACAGCCATTTGTCGAGCCGGACGCTTTCGGCCGTCGTCATGGGACCTTTATAGCATGATTTTGATGGGTCGGTCTGTTTTGCTTCCCCGTTTGCAGTGTGTCCGGTTTCGTGGTTGGAACGACGCGAGGTGCATCATGCCGTACACTGATTCCGATGGGGTGCGCATCTACTACGAGGTCTCGGGTGAGGGCCTGCCCTTCATCTGGGTGCACGCCAACCCGTTCGATCACAACCTCCTCATGTACCAGGTGGCCCACTTCTCCACGTGGTTCAAGGTGACCTCGCTGGACATCCGGGGTTATGGCCGGTCCGACAAGCCGGAGACGCCGTTTTCCCTGGGGGACATGGCGGGGGACGTGCTCGCCGTGTGCCGGGCCGAGGGTGTGGAGGAGGCCGTCATTGGCGGCGTCAGCGTGGGCTCCGGCATCGCGCTGCTTCTGGGGCTGGACCACCCGGAAATGTTCCGTGCCGTGATTCTGGTGGGCGGGAGCAGCGGCGGAGGGGCTCGCGTCGGAGACCGCATCCAAGGCTACACGGACGACGTGACCACGTATCACGAGAAGCACATCAAGGAGTTGGTGGCGCCGGGTTTCGAGAGCACCCGGCTGGGCAAGTACCTGCTGGACATCTTCCTGGAGCGCAACCCGTGGTTGTCGGGGAAGTCCATCGCGCAGATCTTCCGCGCCCGTGCCGGCACCGACATGACGCCGCGGCTTTCGGAGATGAAGGTGCCCACCCTGGTCATCAACGGCGAGCACGACATGTCGCTGGAGGGTGGAAGAAAGACCGCGGCCCTGACTCCCGGAGCGGTACACAAGGTGCTGCCGGGAACGGGTCACGCCTGCTGCATCGAGGACCCCGCGGGCTTCGATGCCTTCGTCATTGAGTTCTTGCGGGACAACGGCTTGATGGAATAGCCGTCAGCAAACGCCGGTTATCAGCCAACGTCTGGATGGCGTCCTTCAGTGCCGCGCATCCCATCGCTTTCCCGCCGCCGCCACGCAACGCTCCACGTCTTCGGCCAGCAGCAGACGCTTTTCCTGAAGGGCCACCGCTGCCGCCCGGACCGCGTCCAGGTATGCTTCCCTCGACGGGTAGCGCGCCTCGATGGACGGTCGCGGGTCGTCCTGTGCGGCACGGTTTTCCTCCGTCTCCGCGAAGGGCAGGGCGCTGCCGACGATGCCCGCCATCACTTCCGAGTCCTTGCGCAGGTTCCAGCCCGCGTATGTGGCCAGGGGCGCGGCCACTTCAGGCACCCGTACCCCCGCGCTCTCGTTGCCGTCGCCGTCCACCAAGGGCACCAGAACCGGATATTCGCGGGTGCGGTCCTCCACCGGCGGTTCGCGGGAGATGACGCCGTCGGCGAAGTCCGCTCCGCGGTCCAGGCGGTACAGTGCATGAGGGTCGGGACAGGCGCTGCCCGGCACGGCCGGGAACGCGCTCCGGTAGGCGTCCCCGGTGATGAGGTCGCCGCCGGACCGCGTCGGCACACGGCTGTCCGGGGGCGGGACCCCTTCGGTGACCCACTCGTCCAGGGCGCTCAGCAGGGCGCGGAGCACCGGATTGGCCGGCAGCGGGTTGAGCGGGTATCGCGGCACGCCGCCTTCCAGGGCGGCGGCCGCGTCGTTGTGCTGCAGGGACGACAGCAGGTAGACGCGCACGTTCTGGTGTTCGGGGAGGTCGTTGCCGCTGGGGTCGGTGTGCACCAGGGAGCCGCGCCGTTGCCAGTACTCGGTGGCGGTCTGGGTGTGGATGACGGCGGGGTCGGTCTCCGGCCGTTTCAGGATCGCGTCCTGCTCCCCGCTGAACGGGTCCTCGGTGCGGTGGTAGGCGAAGGGGAACTCCTCCGACGGGTAGAGGTGGTCCTCGTGCTGGCGCGGATAGCGGTCGGGCTGTGCGAAGCGGTAGTTGAGCCGCAGCCGTCCGCCGCCGGCCACGTGGGAGAACACGCCGTCGAAGATGCGCCGGCCGCTGTCCGAAACGTTGAAACCCTCGTAGACGAACCCGCGCAGGAATCGGCCGCTCTGAGAGCGTCCCCAGCCGTAGGCTTTCTCGACGCCCGGCGATCCTTCGCGCAACGGGTTGGCCTGTCCGGCCGCGTCCTCGTCGGCGTGGCGCAGGAAGTCGATGAGGTCGCGCACGCCGGCAAAGCCCAGCCCCAGCACGAGCGGGTCCTTGGCGGTGTAGATGAGCTCGTAGATCCAGCCGGGCCGGAAGCCTCCGGGCAGGTGGCAATGGACGGCCGACGGCCAGTCGTTGCCGGCGGCGTCCGGGGCGGCGAATTGCCAGTCGCGTGCGGGTACGGGCTGGCGCGGGTCCTGCTCCAGCCGCCGGCAGGTGAGGGAGGCCGCCGCGGTATTGAGGTCCACGGACGGACAGGGCCGGATGTAATCATGTCCGCCCACGGAAACGGTCGTCACACCGGGCTCCTCGTTGATGAACTCGGCCCGGAAGGGTCCGGTGACTGGGCCATCGGGTCCCGCGGCCACGGGCAGCTCCATGGTCAGGCGCCCGTCCCCCGGAAGCAGGTCTCCCTGCCACCCGCACCACGCCACCGTGTAGCCCCGGCGCATCAGGAAGCCGTGGCCGGCGTCCTCCGCGGTGCGCGGGTCGTTGTTGGGCGGGGCGTCGTTGAAGAACTGGAGCGCGCGCTTGTTGCCGCGGTTGTTGACGTCGTAGAGCAGCCGCCGGTTGCCGCGGTTCATGTCCACGGGCTTGACGATGAAGAACTCCGTGGAGTACTCCACCAAGCCGCGGCCGTCCGTGGGCGCCAGCGTCAGGTCCACGATGTGCCGGTTGGCGGCCAAGCGCGGGTCGATGGCGAACCGCGCCCGTCCCTTGATCCGTTCGTAGGCGCCCACCGGGCCGAAGTCGGCCCCTTCCGCAAACGGCGCGCGTTCCTCGATCTCCAGGGCGATGTTCATGGGCGTCCTCGTGGTCGGGGTGGGGAGATCACGAATCCCAGTCCTCCTCGCCGCGATAGCTCCTGGCCAGGATCTGCAGCGGGTTCAGCGGATGCTTCCCGGTGGCCTGCTCGATCTGGATGGCGGCCAGGGGACAGTCGGAGCACGCCACCGCGGCGCCGGCCTCCTCGACGCCCCGGAACGCTTGGCGGCCCCAGCGCATGGAGGCCTCGAAGTTCTCGCGCTTCATGGCCCAGGTGCCGTCGTGTCCGGAGCACGCCTGTATCAGCGTGACCTCGGTGTCCGGCAGCAGCGACAGGAGAGCGCTGGTCTTGTTGCCCAGCCGCTGCGCCCGCAGGTGGCACGGCATGTGGTAGGCAACCTTCCCCGGGCCGGTCTTGAAGTCCCGGTTGAGCTTGCCCTCGGCGTGAAGCGAGGCCAGGAAGGCGGTGGGGTCGGTGGTGTGCTCGGCCACGTCCCGTGCCGCCTGGGTGCCGAGAAGCCGCGGGTACTCGTCGCGCAGGGTCATGGAGCAGGTGGGGTTGGTGGCGACGATGGTCCGGCCTTCCTCGACGTACGGGGTCAGCAACTCCACGTTCCGTTGCGCCTGCGCCACGGCCTTGTCCATGTCGCCGTTGTGCCAGGACGGCATGCCGCAGCACTCCCGGTAGGCCAGCGCCACGTCCACCCCGTTCCGGGCCATGACCTCCAGCGTGTCGAGTCCGATGCCGGGCTCGTTGTAGTTGACGAAACAGGTGGCGAAGTAGGCGACCTTCGCCACCGGCTCGCCCTGGGGCTCCCGGCGCGCGGACCGGAACCGGGAGGCGAAGGTCTTCCAGGCGAACGGCGGCAGCTTCTTGTCCTTGTGGATGCCCAGCGCCCCTTGCATGAACAGCCGGTGCACGCGGTTCTCGTTGCCCCAGTTGGCCATGGGCGCGGTGGCGGAGCCGAGCTTGCCCACCAAGTCGGGGTTCCCCAGCATCCGGTCCGTGAAGGACACGCCGTGCTTCTTGACGTGCTGGGCCTTGGCCCGGGCCATGAGGCGCGGGAAGTCGATGGCCCAATCGTGGTCTCCCGGCGTGTAGGGGCAGTTGATGTTGCAGAGCTTGCACTGGAAGCAGAGGTCCACCACCTCGTCCACGTCGTCGGGCTTGAGCTTGCTGGAGTCCACTTCGGCGAACTCCTCCTCGGTGCAGTAGGAATCGATGGCGTCGAACAGCTTCGGGAAGCTGCCGCAGAACTTCACGCACAGCCGGCATTCGGCGCACAGATGGAAGACGCGCTCGACCTCGGAGCGCAGGTCCTTCTCGTCCCAGAAGCGGGAATCCGTGAGGTCGTAGGCGGGCGTCTTGTCCGGGACTTTCTTCATGGCAACTCCGCGGAAGGTGCGGGCGCGTTCCGGCGGAACAGGAGCAGCGAGAACCACTGGTCCGGGTCGGTCCAGTGGCCCAGGGTCTCCAGGCCGAAACAGCGGAGCTGCACCTGCAGGTCATCGGGGTCGAACTTGCGGCTGGTCTCCACCAGGATCGCTTCGTCCTTCTCCCATACGAACGACGCGGACTGGCGCGGAAAACTCACCCGGTGGGTTTCCCGGGCGACGCCGCACATCTCCACTTGCGCGCGTTGGCGGTTGTAGCCGCTCCGGTAGGCGATTTTCTCCTGCTGGAAGTCGGCTCCGGCGATGCGGTTGACGTTGTTGAAGCCGTTGAGGATGAAGGCGGCGGTGACGCCGCGGGAGTCGTCGTAGGCCGCCTCGATGACCTCCGGCTCCTTGATCCGGTCCACTCCCAGCAGGAGGTAGTCGTCGGGTCCCATGTTGTCCGTGAGGTGGCCGAGGAAGTGCAGCATGTCGGTGGGGGTGAAGTTGCCGATGGTGCTGCCCAGGAACACGACGAGTTTCGGGAGCTCCCGGGTGATGCTGGTGATGGCGTCCTCGAAGCGGGCTTCGAGTCCGGTGAACGCCAGCTCCGGAAACAGCTCCTCGGCCATGCGCCGGGAGGCCATGAGCGCAGTTGCGCTCACGTCCACCGCGGCGAAGGTGCCGCGGCCGCGGGCGCGGGTCAGCGCCTTGAGCAGGTGGACGGTCTTTTTGGAGAAGCCGGCGCCCAGCTCCACGATGCAGTCCACCGGCGCCAAGCTCATGAGCGCGCCGGCCTCGCGCTCGAGGATCGCCGCCTCGGTCCGGGTCGGGTAGTACTCGGGCAGCTCGCAGATCTCCTCGAACAGCAGCGACCCTCTCTCGTCGTAGAGGTGACGGGGTTCGAGCCACCGTGGACGGTCGAACAGGGTCCGGACCATTCCGGCGGCGAGCTGACCCGGAGGGCGTTCTCGGGGGGTCAGGATCGATGGAGCCGTGACGCTCCAGTCGGCGCGGTCGCGGGGGGAGAGGATCTCTGAAGGTTCACGGCGCATCCGGTCAATATAGAGAACGGCAGGGATTTGTCCACCGGCGCGCGCTCGGGCCGGCTGATGGCGCTGGCGTGCAGAGACCTCCCGCTATCCCGGGCCGTACAGGGTCCGGTAGGCGTGGTAGTTGCGCAGCACCGCCTTCACGTAACGGCGCGTCTCCCGGTAGGAGATGCGCTCGATGAATTCCAGGTCGTCCGCGGAACCAAGGTCCCGGGTCCAGCGCTCCACCGCCCTCCTGCCAGCGTTGTAGGCCGCCAGCGCCTTGGCCCGGCTGCCGTCGTAGTGTTCCAGGAGCCCCTTGAGGTGGTGCACCCCGAGACTGATGTTCAGTTCCGGATCGAAGAGCTGCCGAGTCCCAGGCTCCGGCAGGCCCATCTTCGCCGCCTCGCTGCCCGCGGTTTCCCGGATCAACTGCATGAGTCCGAACGCATCAGCGGGGGACACGGCTTTCGGCTTGTACCGGCTCTCCCTCCGCATCACCGACAGCACCAGGTACGGGTCCACGCCGTTGTCGGCGGCGTGCCGCCGGACGGTGTCCCAGTAAGCCAGCGGATATCGGAGCCGGAGCGTCTCGGGCGAGGCCGGCAGCCGCAGCGCCAGTGAGAGGCTGCGGTGGTAGGCGTGGCTCCGCGCGTACTCGCGCATGAGCAGGCGCGTGAGGCCGGGGCTGCGTTTCGCGTGCCTGCGGACCCGGTCCAGCTCGGGATGGGCGAGGCGGTTCAACCCCAGGCGCGCGAGCGAGCGCGCCCGGGCCAAGTGGAACCGGGCGCGCTCGCCCAGCCGCGGGGCGCCGGCCTTCTGCCCGGTCTCGTTCAGCGGCGGAGGATCGGGGACCGCGGCTCCGAGCCGCGCGAGCCGCCGGGCCGCCAGGACTGCGTAGTAGGACTCGGGATCCTTCCGCACCACGCGCCGGTACAGTCGCGCCGCGGCGTCGGCCTCCTTCAGCTTCTCGGCCGTGCGGGCCTCCCAGTAGGCGGCCGCCGGCCTGTAGGCGCCGCGCCTGCGGGCGAGGTCATGGAAACGCGCTTTCGCCGGCGCGTAGTCGGACGCAAGGTAGTGCATCCATCCCAGGCGCCACGCCGCGTCGTTGCGGAAACGGCTGAAGCGATGCTCCTTGGCGAAGAGCTGCCGGTAGGTGCGGATCGCGGCCTCGCGCCGGCCCATGGATTCATGGATGCGGCCGATGACGTAGACGGCGAAGCGCCTTCGGAGGTGTCCGGGATATTTTTTCCGGAACGTGCGCAAGGTCTTCAAGGCTCCCGCGTTGTCGTCGCGGTTCCACTGGATGACGGCGATCCTCGTGAGCGCCGCGCCGGCCTGGGCGCGTTGCGGATAGTGCCGGACGTACCGGCGGAGGACCTGCTCCTCCTCGTCCCGCAGGCGCATCTTGCGGTAGACTTCGGCGAGCCCTTCCAGCGACAGCCGGCGGAAGTTGGTTTCGCGAAGGATGCGCCGGTAAAGGTCGGCGGCCGCGGGGTAGTCCCGCTCGCGCCGGAGCTGCCTGCCTTCCCGCAGCATGGCCTCGCCGCCGCGAAGCCCCAGCGGTTTCGGGTGTTCTCGCCGCAGTTCCCGGACCCTTTCCCGGGCCCGGCCGGCCCATGCCGACCGCGGCGCCCGCCGGCGCGCCTCCTGGTGGTAACTGTACGCTTTGCGGTGCTTGCCCAGCGCCTCGTGGGCCCGGCCGAGGTAGTAGGCGGCCCTGGCCCGCGCCTCTCTCCCGGACGCTGTCTTCTTGAGCGCCGCGGCGCCCCGGACGGCCGCTTCGTAGCGCTTCCGGGCCAGGTCGATCTCGACGAACGCGAAGGAGGCTTCGGCGGACCAGACGCTCCGGGGGTATGACTTCTTCAACCGCTTGAAGTAGTCCCGCGCCTCCTCGTGCCTGTCCCCTCTGGCGGCGATTCGTCCGAGGTAGTAGAGGGCGTAGTCTCTCAGGACCAGGGTGGAGTCGCCCAGCGCGCTGCGGAAGAGGGGTCGCGCGCGCAGGTCGTCCCCTTCGGAGTAATGGCGGTAGGCCCGGACGAAGTCCGCCTCGGCTCCCGTCACCGCGTGTACGGGAGCCACGGACAGCCACGTCAGCACGGCCCAGACGCCACAGGCGAGCGTTTTCATGGTTGCGTGGACACCGAGGTTGCGTTGGATTCTAGCAGTCCGCGGGCCGCGGGGTAAGGACCGCGCCGCCGGTCCTGTGGTATAGTGATGCATGCGGCGCGGGCACGGCGGCTGCCGGGTCCGTTCAGAGCCGCTTCGGGGGTGTGGCGCGGTCATGGTCGACATCGCGGGCAACTGCAAACGGGTCATGGAAGGAATCGCCGAGGCCGCGGAGCGGAGCGGCCGGGACCCGCGAGAGGTCAGGCTGCTCGCCGCCGCCAAGACCCAGTCCGTGCTCGCGGTGCGCGCTGCGGTGGAGGCCGGTGTGCGTCTCGTGGGGGAGAACTACGTCCAGGAAGCGCAGGCCAAGAAGGAGGCCGTCGGCGACGTTGCCGAGTGGCACCTGATCGGGCATCTTCAGAGGAACAAGGCCCGGGCCGCCGCCGGCCTGTTCTCGGTCATCCAGACGCTGGACAGTCTCAGGTTGGCCCGGGCGCTGGACCATGAGGGCCGGGAACTGGACCGGCCCGTCGACGTGCTGGTGGAAGTCAACCTTGCCGGGGAGCGGACCAAGACAGGCGTCAGCGAGGCGGGTCTCGAGCCGCTGTTGCGGGAGGTGTCCCGCCTCTCTCACGTCAGGGTCAAGGGGCTGATGATCGTTCCGCCGTTCACCGAAGATCCCGAAGCCGGCCGACCGTACTTCCGAAGGACCCGGGAACTGCGCGATTCGCTGAACGAGCTTGCGCTTCCCAACGTGGCGCTGGAGGAGCTGTCCATGGGGATGACTCACGACTACCCCGTGGCGGTAGCCGAGGGGGCGACGCTGGTGCGGGTCGGCACCGCTCTGTTCGGACCCAGGAGCCCGTCGCGGTAGGCGGGCCTTAACCGGGGACAGGGGGACATGTTCGTGGCAGGAAACTTTCTGGAAGCCGTCGCCGGACTTCTCGATACGGTCTTGACTCTCTACGTGTGGGTGATCGTGGGGCGCGCCGTGATTTCGTGGGTCAATGCCGATCCCTACAACCCCATCGTGCGCATGCTTTGCAACCTGACCGATCCGGTCCTGGACCGGCTGAGGCAGATGCTTCCCATGAGCTTCGGCGGCATCGACATGTCTCCCATCGCCGCCATCTTCATCGTCTGGTTCCTGCGCGCCTTTCTCGTGACGTCGCTCTACGACCTCGCGGGGGCGGTTAATTAGATGAAGCTGGCTGAGGCCCCGGCGCGGGACCTCGGAGAGTGGGTGGAGGGTGGGAGGGGTTTGGTGCGAGGAGGGGGACTTGAACCCCCACGCCATTGCTGGCACTAGCCCCTCAAGCTAGCGCGTCTGCCTATTCCGCCATCCTCGCACGTCTCTCGAACATCGTTCAGGGAGAAGCCGGCGGTTCCGCGGGCTTCTCGGGGCTGGCCGCCGCGGGCGCGTCAGCCGGGGCCGGCGCGGTCTGGGCCTGGGGCGTGACGCTTTCGAAGATGCTGGCGTCCGGCCTCTGTTCGGCGAAGTAGCCCAGCGTCAGGCTGGTCAGCATGAACACCACCGCCATCCCGGTGGTCAGCCGGGTGAGGAAATTGCCCGCGCCGCTGCTGCCGAAGACCGTCGTGCTCGCGCCGCCGCCGAATGCGGCGCCCATGTCGGTTCCCTTGCCCGTTTGCAGCAGGACCACGACGACGAGGCCCAGGCAAACGAGAATGTGAACGGTTGTCACCAGGATGATCATGTCTCTCGTGTCCGTTGGTTCTGCTGTTCCGAGAACGCGCTTACGATCGCTGCGAAGCTTCGATGGTCGAGGCTGGCGCCCCCCACGAGCACGCCGTCGACCTCCGCAACCCGAGCCAGCTCGGGGGCGTTGCCGGGGTTCACGCTGCCGCCGTAAAGGATGGGTATCTCCTTCGCCCGCGCGGCTCCGAACCTGCGCGCGAGTGCGCGCCGGATCCAGCCGTGGGCTTCCATCACCTGCGCCGGGGCCGCGTTCCTGCCCGTGCCGATGGCCCAGACCGGCTCGTAAGCCACTGCCAGACAACCACTAACACTTTTCGGGATGCCCTTCAACGCGCCCGAAAGCTGGGCGGAGAGCGTGCGCCACGTGCGCCCGCCGCGTCGCTCCCGCAGGGTCTCGCCGATGCAGAGAACCGGCTTCAGGGAGGCGTCGAGGGCGGCGGCGAGCTTTCGTCCGAAGTCGCGGTTGGTTTCGCCGAAGAGCCGGCGGCGCTCGGAGTGGCCCACGATCACGTGGCTGCAACCCGCGTCGCGCAGCATGTCCGCGTTCACCTCACCGGTGAACGCTCCCTGCGGCTGCCAGTGGAGGTTTTGCGCGGCCAAGCGCAGGCGGCTTCCCCGGACCGTACGCTGCACCGCCTCTAGGGAGGTCAAGGGCGGCGCCAGCACCACCTCGACATCGCCGAACCGGTTGCTCAGCAGCCGCCGGACGCCGCGCGCCAGGGCGCGAGCCTCGGTCCGGCTCCCGTGCATTTTCCAGTTGGCTATGACCGTTCGTCTTGCCATGGTCACAAGGGGTCCGCGACCTCCAGGGCGCGGACGCCGGGAAGCGTCCTGCCCTCGAGGAACTCCAGCGCGGCTCCGCCTCCGGTGGACAGGTGTGTCATGGATTCAGCGGCTCCGGCAAGCCGCACGGCCGCCACCGTGTCTCCGCCGGCGATGACGGTGGTGGCGTCCGAGGCCGCCAGCGCCCGAGCCACCGAAACCGTCCCGTGATGAAAGGGGTCCCGTTCGAAGAGCCCCAGGGGGCCGTTCCACAGCGCCACGGCCGCATCCGCCAGCTTGTCCGCGAACAGGGCCGCCGTCTTCGGGCCGATGTCGAGGCCCATGCGGTCTTCGGGAATGTCCGCGCCGGCGGTCACGCCACGGCCGTCGCCGGCCGCGTTCCCGGCCGCCACGTGGTCCACCGGGAGCACGAACGGGACTCCGGACCGCTCCGCCCCGTCCATGATGTCCCTGGCGACCGCAAGGGAATCCCTTTCCAGAAGCGACCGTCCGACGGCTACGCCGCGGGCGCTCAGGAACGTGTACGCCATGGCGCCGCCGACCAGGATCCGGTCCACCCGCGGAATCAGGTTGCGGAGGATGCCGATCTTGTCCGAGACCTTCGCGCCGCCCAGGATGGCGGCCACGGGCCGCTCCGGCGCGCTCAGGATGCGCGACAGGTAGTCCACCTCCCTGTGGAACAGGAGACCCGCGCCCTTCTCCCGGAAGTGCCGGGCCATGCCCGCGGTCGACGCGTGCGCCCGGTGCGCGGCGCCAAAGGCGTCGTTGACGTAGACGTCGGCCAGGGCGGCCAGCGATGCCGCGAATTCCGGGTCGTTGGCTTCCTCGCCGGAATGAAACCGCAGGTTCTCCAGCAGCACGATGCCGTCTCCTTCCGGGTCCGCGAGCAGCCGCCGGACTTCGGCGCCCACGCAGTCGGGCGCGAGCCGCACCGGCCGGGACAGCTTCCGCTCCAGGTAGCGTCGCACCGGCGCCAGGCTCCAGCGGGGGTCGTGCGCTCCTCCGGGCCGGCCCAGGTGGGAGGCGATTATGAGGCGGGCGGCTTTCTCGAGCAGGAAACGGACCGTCGGCAGCGAGCTGTCGATGCGATGCGTCTCCGTGATGACTCCGTCGGCCAGGGGCACGTTGAAGTCCACCCGGAGAAACACCGTCTTTCCCCCCAGATCCAGTTCTGAAACGTTGCGGAGCATGACTTCCCGAGGCGAGGCCAATTGACTAGGTACTGCGATTAAAATAAACTTTCAAGATAGCAGGGGTTTGAAGCCGTACTGTTGATGCCGGTTTGATGCCGTACTTCTCGATTTACCAGCTAGCGGTTCAACCCGACACCATGAGAATGGAGCAGCAGGGCATCCTCGACCTGGTCCTGGGATCGGGTCCGGTGGTCCAGATGGTGCTCTACCTGCTGATTCTCTTTTCGGTGGTCAGTTGGGGTATCATCCTTTTCAAGTTCCGGCACGTGCGAGAGGCGAAGAAGCAGTCGGCCCGGTTCATCGAGATCTTCTGGGAGAGCCGCAACCTTGCCTCCATACACGAAGCCAGCCGGGAGCTGGAGGCGAGCCCGGTGGCGCAGGTGTTCAGCGCCGGGTACCAGGAGTTACTCCGGGTATCCCGCCGGAGCGCCGCGGAAACGGAAGGCCTCACCACCGACCTGAGCGGGGTGGACAACGTGGCGCGGGCCATGAAACGCGCCGCCAACGTCGAGCTGACGAAGCTGGAGCAGACCCTGACCTTCCTGGCGACGACCTCCGGTTCGACGCCGTTCATCGGCCTGTTCGGCACGGTGTGGGGGATCATGAACGCCTTCCGCGGGCTCAGCGTTACCCGGTCGTCGACGATCCAGGCGGTCGCGCCGGGCATCGCCGAAGCGCTGGTCGCCACGGCCGCCGGCCTGCTGGCGGCGATTCCCGCGCTGATAGCCTACAACCATTTCCTTCAGGAGATCCGGGTGTTGGCCGCGGAGATGGAGAACTTCACTCAGGAGTTCCTCAACATCGCGGAGCGCCATTTCACCAAGAAGTCCTAGGAATCACGCGGGCGGTCCGTACGGAGAAAGGTTGAGCCATGGCGGCCGACGTCAACCAGGGGCGCGACAAGTTGCCGTTGTCGAACATCAACGTCACCCCTTTCGTGGACGTCATGCTGGTGCTGCTGGTAATCTTCATGGTGACGGCGCCGATCATCCAGCAGGGCATGGAGGTCAACCTGCCCCAAGCCAAGGCCAGCCCGGTGTTGGGCGAAGCTGAGCCCCTGATCGTTACCGTTTCGCGGGAGGGCCGGATCTACCTGAACGACAACGAGGTCACTCCGGTCGAGCTGCGGAGCAAGCTGGAGGCCATCCGGAAACTGGACGCCGGAAAGCCGGTTTACCTGCGGGCGGACCGCGACGTCCGCTACGGGTCGGTGATCGCCGCCATCGGTGAGATCAAGGGCGCCGGTATAGAGAAGCTCGGCATGATGGCCCTTCCTCTGACCGACCGGTGAGAGCAGCGGGAGGATCCGAATCGGCCATGTGGCGAGAGCGCATTTCAGGAACGTTGCGGGATTTGCGGGCGCTCCTTACCGGAGACGGCGACCGCCGGCCGGGCCCTGGCGGATCGCGCGCCAACCGTCTGAGGTGGTGGATCTGCTTTTCGGGCGCTCTTCATCTGGCGCTGATCGCGACGTTGCTGGCGGCGCCGACGAGCACGGCGCGGCGGGACCTGCCCGTCCCGGTGTACACGGTGGATATCGTGGCGGGAAGCATGCCGGCGCCGCCGGCCGCTCCCCGAAAACCCGAGCCGCGAAAGGCCGAACCGCCGCGGGTCGAGACTTCTCCCCTCGTGGAAGAAGAAGGTTTGGAAGAGGCTCTCCTGGAGACGGTCGTTCCGGAGCCGCCCAGGAGCGTCAAGGTTTCCGAGAAGCAGGTCCCGCCGCCGAAGAAGAAACAGGCGAAGAAGCCGCCGAAGCCGAAGGTCAAGGAGGCGCCCCCGGTCAAGAAAGCCGTGAAGGCGCCCGAAAAGCCGAAGAAGAAGACGGTCAAGCCGAAGAAGACGGTGAAGCCCAGGAAGGCCGCCAAGCCGAAGAAGGCCGTCAAGCGGACGAAACGCGCTCCGAAGGGTCCCGCGAAGCTTGCCGGGAAAGCGTCCAAGGCCCCGAAGCCGAAACGGAAGGCTGGAAAGGAGCGGCAGCTCGTCGAAAGACTGAGACAGCGGCGTATCGACGACGCCGTGGCCACGGCCAGGGAGCGGGCCCGGTTGCGCCGCGAGGCCCGTGTCGGGCAGGGGACGGGCGCCGGCGGCAAAGGCAGCGGCGGCGATGTGCTGCGGGGGATGGAGTTCGTGGCCTACCGCAACGAGATGCTGAACCTCATAAAGGATCGTTGGACCTGGATCGGCAGACGCAGGGACCTGGAGGTAACGGTGGGATTCGGCGTCGCGGCCGATGGGGGAGTTTTCGGGCTCAAGCTGCTGAAGTCCTCGGGGGACGCGTCCTACGACGAGTCGGTGGTGCGGGCGGTGCGGAGAGCGAGCGCTTCCCTGCGGCCGCCGCCGCCGCGTTACGCGCGCGAGTTTGCGGAGGTCGAGGTGACGTTCCGGCCCGGCGACCTGGACGGCTAGAGCGAAAGGGACCCTTGGACCATGAGAGGAAGAAGCATACCGCGGTCATCGCATGGAGCCGGCAGACGTGTGGAGAGTGCTGGAACCGGGCCGCGTCGCGCGGTCGGGTGGACCGTCGCCGGCTTGGTGCTCTGCTGGCTGTTTGCAGGGACCGTGCAGGCGCAGGTCAAGGGCCTGATCCTCGGACCGGGCGCCGAGCGTTACCGGATGGCGGTTTCGCCGCTCAGGAACCTCGGCGCCGTGGACGACGGCGAGCGCCTTTCCGAGCGGATTGCCGACGTCATCGCGGACGACCTGGACCGCTCCGGCTGGTTCAAGATCATCGACCGGGGCGCCTACATCGAGAATCCGCAGCGAACCGGGGTCCGTTTGGGCGGCTTCGACTTTCGCGACTGGTCGACCATAGGAGCCGAAGGGCTGGTCAAGGGCGCCTTCCTCGTCCGGGGCGACCGTGTCAAGTTCGAGTTCTGGCTGTACGACGTTTTCCAGCAGCGGTCGATCTTCGGAAAGGCTTACCAGGGCGAGGTCCGGGACGCGCGCCGAATGGCGCACAAGTTCGTCGATGAGATCATCCTGAAGCTGACCGGCGTACGGGGGGCGTTCGATACCAGGATCGCCTACGTGTCCACCGGAAGGGACCGGTTCAAGGAGATATACGTATCGCACCTCGACGGCACCGAGAAGAAGAAGGTAACGAACAACCGGACCATCAACCTGTTCCCGTCGTGGTCGCCGGACGGCAAGGGGCTCGTCTTTCTCTCCTACAAGACGGGCAAGCCGCAGGTGATGGGCTTCGATCTCGTTACGAACCGGGAGACGCCCATCTCCACGGGCGACGGGCTGAACCTGCGCGGCCGCTGGTCGCTGGACGGACAGTACCTGGCCACGCCGCTGGAACGGCAGAGCAACCAGGACCTCTACCTTCTGAACCGCTCGGGGGCCATCGTGCGGCGCCTCACGAAGAATGCGAGCATCGACATCTCTCCCACCTGGTCGCCCGACGGCCGGAGGATAGCGTTCGTGTCCGACCGGCACGGGTCCCCTCAACTATACATCGTCGAACTCTCCACCGGAAAGATCCGGCGGCTGACGTTCAAGGGCAACTACAACCAGTCGCCCGACTGGTCGCCCACCGGAGAGTTGATTGCGTTCGCGGGACGGTCGAACGGCGTCATGAAGATCTTCACCATTCGTCCGGACGGCAGCGACCAGCGGATGATCACCTCCAACCGGCACAATGACGAAGATCCGTCGTGGTCGCCGGATGGGCGGTTCATTGCCTTTACGTCGGACCGGACGGGTTCCCGTCGAATATATACGATGCGCCGTGACGGAGAGAGCCAGAGACGATTGACAGGGTCCACGGCAAATGATACACATCCCTCGTGGTCGCCTCGGCTTCGGTAGTTCTGACTCCTAGTCGTGACTCGTCCAGTCCTGAATCGTCATCTCCTCGTTCAGTCGCTCCAACCCAGCCTTGGAAGGCCAGAAAGTAAACGGATGCTGAGAAAAGCGCTTGTCTCGCTGTCTTGTTCCCTGTCCTTGCTGCTGCTCGTCTCCTGTGTGCCGGCGCCCGAACCGGGTGAGCAGGGGACCGATCCGGCGGCCGGGGCCCAGACCGACGCCAGCGCCATCACCGAGGGCACTCTGTCCCAGGAGAGCGGCCAGCAGGAGGCGGGTCAAGGGCTGGGCCAGGGGAGCCTCGTCGCCCATCAGGAAGGCACTTCCCCGGACCAGGGCGTGCTGGAGGACGTCTACTTCGAGTTCGACCGCTCCGAGTTGGGAGCCGAGGCGCGTGACGCGCTGCAGCGCAACTCGGACTGGATCAAGCAGAACCCCGGCGTCTCCGTAGAGATCGAAGGTCATGCGGACAATCGGGGCACCAACGAATACAACCTTGCCCTGGGCGCTCGAAGGGCTCAGGCGGTCAAGGACTATCTCGTTACGTTGGGAAACGCTCCGGACCGTCTTTCCACCATCAGTTACGGTGAAGAACTCCCGGTCTGTGGAACGGACTCGGAGGAGTGTTGGCGCAAGAACCGGCGCGCGCATTTCGTCGTCCGGACTCAGAAGCCGGCCTCGTAGTTGCATGGGGTTTCCAAGCCCGCCCGCGTCCACATCGCGTTCGATACCGCTCCCGGCCGCGCCGCTTCTCCGTTCGTGAGAGGGCTTCATGTCGATGTCAATCTTTGCCCGGACCGCTTCAGGCTTCATCCTGCTGGTCCCGCTATGGGGCTGCACCGTGGACTATCATGCGGCGCCCGTGCCTCATGGCCAGGCGTCGTTGACCGAGCGCGAGTGGGCGGTGTTGAACAACCTGTCGGCGCAACTCGACCAGACCCGCAAGCAGTTGGCCGATACCCGGGCGGAGGTCGCCTCCATGCGGGGGCGCTTGAACGCCGCGGAGGGTGCCGTCGAGGAAATGCGGAGCGGAACGGGCCAGGGCGCCGGTTCCGGAGACGTGGCGGAGCTGCTCCGCCGGTTGGCGGCCCTGGAGGCGGAGGTCAAGACCCAGCGCGAACTGTTGAAGGTGCGTGAGGATGAGCTTCGCCTGTTGCGGGACGCCGTCCTGAAGACCGGCGAGACGCCCGCGAGTCCCGCGGCCGAGACGCCGGAAACGGGAGCTCCCGTGACCGCGGCTCCCGGACCGGGCGTATCCGGGGGCGAGACGCCGGGCGGCGACCAGGCCGCGGCCGCCCAGCAGGACTACGAAGATGCGTGGAAGCGCCTGCGTGAAAGGGACTATCGCGGCGCCATCGAACGGTTCAAGAAGTTCGTCGAAATGTTTCCGGACAGCAACCTGACGGACAACGCGCAGTACTGGATCGGCGAAAGTTATTATGCGCTCAAGGAGTTCGACGAAGCCATTCTGGAATTCGACGTGGTCCGCAAGAAATACCCGAAGGGCGACAAGGTCCCGGCGGCCTGGCTCAAGATAGGCTACGCTTTCGCCGAGCTGGGGAATCGGGTCGATGCAAGGCTCATTCTCCAGGAAGTCATCAATCGCTACCCGCAATCCAAAGAAGCCGAAAAGGCGCAAGAGAAGATTCGAGCCCTGGACACCTGATCCCGGGCAGCCGGATTTTCCGCGAGCGTGAGCGGCGGATTCCCGGACCCGGCCTTGATCCGGCCCGTGCGGGCATCCTTCCAGGAACACGATGCAGATTTTGCGGCACGTCAAGCACCCCCTTGTTCGTCCCGTCATGACCATTGGAAACTTCGACGGGGTGCATCTGGGACACCAGGACCTGTTGCGCCGCGTGATGGAAGACGCGCGGTCACGCGGAGGAGCCGCGGTGGTGCTGACCTTCGAGCCCCACCCGTTGAAGATTCTCGCCCCGAGGTTCGCGCCGCGGTTGATCCTGGCGCGCAAGGACAAGCTGGCGCTGTTGCGGCGCGTCGGCATCGACTGCGTGGTGATCCAGCGCTTCACGCCGGGCTTTTGCGCGTTGTCGGCGCGTGCCTTCGTAAGCCGGTACCTGGTGCGGCTCGGGGTGGAGAGGCTGTGGGTTGGAGAAGATTTTCGTTTCGGCAAGGACAGGGCCGGCAAGGTCGAGGATCTCATGACCTGGGGCCCGGCCGCGGGGATGGAGGTGGAGGTCATTCGAGCCGTGGCGGAATCGGACCGCGCCATCAGCAGCAGCCGTATCCGGGCGTTGCTCGAAGAGGGGCGAGTGGACGTCGCGCGCCGGCAGCTCGGTCGTTGCCATTTCATCGAAGGGTCCGTCGTCAAGGGTCATCAACGAGGCCGGGAACTCGGCTTCCCCACCGCCAACGTGCGTAGCCGGACGGAGGTGGTGCCGGCCAACGGGATCTATGCGACGCTGGTTCGGGTGGGCGGCCGGCAACTGCACAGCGTCACCAGCATCGGGGTGAACCCCACGTTCGGGTCGGGGCCGAGGACCATCGAGACTCACATACTGGATTTCGAGGAGGACCTTTACGGCCGCCGACTGAAGGTCTCCTTCGTGGAAAGACTCCGGGAGGAGCGGAACTTTCCGTCGGTCGAAGGACTGGTCCGGCAGATCGAAGAAGACGTGGTCCAGGCCCGCGGGGCGCTGAGCCGCAACGCCGCAGAGGGCCCGGCCGGGGCATGCTTGACAAAGCCCCCTGTTTCACCTAGTATCTAGGCTTCCGGCCACGGCGCCTTAACCAATCGTTTCCGATCCAATCCGCTTTATCAATCATTGCTACAAATCGTTCCGTTTTGTCCTGCTTCGCCGTCGCTTCTTGTCCGGTTCGACAGGCCGCCGGCAGCGTGATTGAAAGGAAGTTTCATGGCTAATGTACGAACGCGCTCCGCGGTAGAAGTCGAGACCAAGAGCGAAACGGCTCCGAACCATCGCAGGGGCCGGGCGGCTGCGGCGGCGGAGCCGCTGCACCAGAACGGCTTGAACCTCAGCTCGCTCAAGGCCAAGAAGATCGCCGAGTTGGCCAATATCGGCAAGGGTTTCAGCATCGAGAGCGCGGCGAACATGCGCCGGCAGGACCTGATATTCGCCATCCTGCAGGCGCAGACCGAGAAGAACGGCTACGTGTACGGAGAGGGGGTCCTGGAAACCCTGCCCGACGGGTTCGGCTTCCTGAGAGCGCCGGACTACAACTACCTTCCCGGCCCGGACGACATCTACGTCTCTCCCAGCCAGATCAGGCGCTTCGGCCTGCGCACCGGAGACATCATCTCCGGCCAGATCCGGCCTCCCAAGGACGGCGAGCGTTATTTCGCGCTCCTCAAGGTCGAGACCATCAACAACGGCGACCCCGACAAGGTCCGGGACAAGATCCTCTTCGACAACCTCACCCCGCTCTATCCCGACAAGCGCATCACGCTGGAGCACCAGGCGGACGAGTACACCACGCGTTTCATCGACCTGCTGACGCCCATCGGCATGGGGCAGCGGGGTCTGGTGGTGGCGGCGCCGCGGACCGGCAAGACCATGATGCTGCAGAACATCGCCAAGGCCATTGCCGACAACCACCCGGATGCGGTCCTCATCGTCCTGCTCATCGACGAGCGCCCGGAAGAGGTCACCGACATGCAGCGGTCTGTGATCGGGGAGGTGGTCAGCTCCACCTTCGACGAGCCGGCGACGCGCCACGTCCAGGTGGCCGAGATGGTCATCGAGAAGGCCAAGCGGCTGGTGGAGCACGGCAAGGACGTCATCATCCTGCTCGACAGCATCACCCGCCTGGCGCGGGCCTACAACACCGTGGTGCCGCCGAGCGGCAAGATCCTCTCCGGCGGCGTCGATTCCAACGCGCTGCACAAGCCCAAGAAGTTCTTCGGCGCGGCGCGGAACATCGAGGACGGCGGTAGCCTCACCATCATCGCCACGGCCCTGATCGACACCGGGAGCCGCATGGACGAGGTGATCTTCGAGGAGTTCAAGGGAACCGGCAACATGGAGATCAACCTGGACCGCCGGCTGATGGACAAACGCGTGTTCCCGGCCGTGGACATCAACAAGTCCGGCACCCGCAAGGAAGAGCTGCTGATCCCCAAGGAGGACCTCAACCGCATCTGGATCCTCCGCAAGGTGCTGTCCCAGCTCAACGTGGTGGAGGCGATGGAGTTCCTCATCGACAAGCTCCACGGCACCAAGAACAACAAGGAATTTCTGGAGTCCATGAACACATAGGGGCTTCCCGGAGTTCCCTTGCAAGATCACCCAGGTTTGATAGACAGGACAACAGGATGTTGAACTACGTAGAATTCGAGGTTCTGGCGTTATGACGGATGTATCCATGAAGCAGCTTCTGGAAGCCGGGGTCCATTTCGGACACCAGACCAGTCGCTGGAATCCCAAGATGAAGCCCTACATCTTCGGGGCGCGAAACGGGATTCACATCATCGACCTGCAGCAGACCGTGAGGATGGTCAAGGACGTCTGCGCCTATGTTCGGGACCTGATCACGGGCGGAGGCCACGTCCTGTTCGTGGGCACCAAGAAGCAGGCCCAGGATTCGGTCCGTGAAGAGGCGGAACGCTGCGGCATGTCCTACGTCCATCACCGTTGGCTGGGCGGCACCCTGACCAACTTCCAGACGGTCCGTCAGAGCATCGAACGCCTCAAGAAGCTCGAGGAGATGGCCAACGACCCCAAGATCATCGAGGCGCTGACCAAGAAGGAAATGCTCTCGCACAGCCGCGAGCAGGCCAAGCTGGAACGCGCCCTCGGGGGGATCAAGGACATCAGGAAGTTGCCGGACGCGGTGTTCATCATCGATCCCGGACAGGAGGCCATCGCGGTGCGCGAGGCGCGCAAGCTCGGCATCAAGGTCATCGCCATCATCGACACCGACTGCGACCCGGACCTCGTGGACTACAAGATCCCGGGCAACGACGATGCGATTCGCGCCATCCGGCTGTTCTGCAGCCTCATGGCCGAAGCCGTCAACGAGGGCAAGGCGTTGTGCGACCAGGCGAGGACGGAGGCGGAAGCCGCACAGGCCGAGGCCGTCGCGGAGGAGGAGCCGGCCGAAGAGGCGGTAGCGGAGACGGAGCCGGCGGCAGCGGCAGCCGAGCCCGCAGCAGCGGCTGTGCAGGCGCCGGCCCCCGCGCCGGAAGCGGCAGCAACACCGGCCGCGGCACCGGAAGCTGAAGCAACGCCGGCAGCGGCTCCGGAAGCCGTTGAGGAAAACACCGATCCAGAGAAATCCACGGACGCGCCGACCGTGACGGGGAGTTGAGCGAGCATGGCCATCGATGCGAGTGTAGTCAAGCAGTTGAGAGACAAGACGGGCGCGGGGTTCATGGACTGCAAGAAGGCCCTCATGGAGTGCGAGGGCGACTTCGAAAAGTCCGTGGATCACCTGAGAGCGAAGGGACTGGCGCTGGCGGCCCGCAAGGCGGAGCGTGAGGCCAGCGAAGGGTTGGTCGGCGCCTACATCCACGCCGGCAACAAGATCGGGGTGCTTCTGGAGGTGAACTGCGAGACGGACTTCGTGGCCCGGACCGAGGAGTTCCAGGCCCTGGTCAAGGATCTTTCCATGCAGATCGCGGCCTCCAGCCCGCGCTACGTCCGTCGCGAGGAAGTCGTGGACGAGGAGTTGGAACGGGAGAAGGGCATCTACCGGCAACAGGCCGAGGAACTGAACAAGCCCGAGCCCGTGCTGGCGAAGATCGTCGACGGCAAGATGGAGCGTTTCTTCCAGGAGACCTGCCTCATGGAGCAGGCCTTCATCAAGGAGCCCACCCGCCGGGTCCAGGACATCATACAGGACGCCATCGCCCGTCTGGGCGAGAACATCCGGGTCAGGCGTTTCGTTCGCTATTCCGTGGGCGAGGGCATGAAGGAGTAGGGAGCCCCCACCGAATGACCGCCGTGGATCTGAGATACAAGCGAGTCATTCTGAAGATCACCGGGGAGGTCCTCGCAGGGGAGCGCCAGTACGGCATCGATCCGGCCACGGTCACGCGGTTCGTCGAAGAGATCCGCGAGGTCCACGATCTCGGCTGCGAGGTCGCGCTGGTGATCGGGGGCGGCAACATCCTGCGCGGGGCCGAGGCCAGCGACCACGGCATCGACCGGGCCAGCGCCGACTACATGGGCATGCTGGCCACGGTCATCAACAGCATCGCCCTCCAGGACGCGTTGGAAAAGATCGGCGTCTCGACCCGGGTCATGTCGGCCATCGAGATGCGTCAGGTGGCGGAGCTGTACATCCGCCGGCGGGCGGTCCGGCACCTGGAGAAGGGCCGGGTCGTCATCTTCGCCGGCGGAACCGGCAATCCCTATTTCACCACGGACACCACCGCGAGCCTGCGGGCCATGGAGGTGGGCGCCGAAGTCATCCTGAAGGCCACCAAGGTCCGCGGCGTGTACGACACCGACCCGCTGAAGAACCACGAGGCCAAGCTCTTCCGGGAGCTGACCCACATGGAGGTGCTGAGCAAGGAGCTCAAGGTGATGGACTCCACCGCCATTTCGCTTTGCATGGACAACAGCCTCCCCATCATCGTCTTCAACGTCATGGAGAGAGGCAACATACGCAAGGTGGTGAGCGGTCAGCCCATCGGCACGCTGGTAGGCGTCGGCGATCGCGACGCAAGCTCATAGGTGAAAGATGGACGACGCCTTCTACACCGAGTTTCAGGGAGAACTGGAGAAGACCCTGGCGGCCATGCGCCGGGAGCTGGGACGCGTGCGCACAGGACGGGCTTCGGCTTCCCTCTTCGAGGGCGTCACGGTCGAGTACTATGGCACCCAGACCCCGCTGAACCAGATCGCCACCATCGCGGTGCCCGAGCCCCGGCTGGTGACGATCCAGGCCTACGACCGCAACGCCATCGCCGGCATCGAGAAGGGCATCCTGAAGGCCGACCTCGGCCTCACCCCGGCCAACGACGGCCAGTTGATCCGGGTGCCGATACCGGAGCTGAGCGGCGAGCGCCGCAAGGAGTTGGTGAAGCAGGTACGCAAGACCGCCGAGGATTTTCGCGTCTCGGTGCGAAACCACAGGCGCTCCGCCATCGACGGGTTGAAGGAAAGGCAGAAGGGCAAGGAGATCACCGAGGACGAGGTCAAGCAGGGGCAGGACCGCATCCAGAAGATCACCGCCGAGTTCGTCAGCAAGGTGGACGGGTTCCTCAAGGCCAAGGAAGAGGAGATCATGGAAGTCTAGTGGATCTCCACGGGCTGGAAAAGAGTCGGTTGCCCACCCATGTCGCGATCATCATGGACGGCAATGGCCGCTGGGCCAGGCTTCGCGGCAAGAGCCGTCTCGAAGGTCACCGCGAAGGGACGGCGGCGGTCAGGACCGCGGTGGAGTTGAGCCGCAACCTCGGCATTCGCTACCTCTCGCTTTACGCATTCTCATCCGAGAACTGGAACCGGCCCCACGACGAGGTCGAGGGTTTGATGGGACTCCTGGAGGACTACCTGCAGGGCGAGCGGGAGCGCATGATGCGCGAAGGGGTCCGCCTCGTGGCCATCGGCGACCGCAAGCGCCTGCCCGTCTCCGTGCGCCGGGTCCTCGACCGCAACATCCGTCTCACCCGCAACAACACCGCCATCACGGTCATCCTGGCCCTCAGCTACAGCGGCCGCAGCGACATCGTCAAGACGGTGCGGGACATCGCCCGGAAGGTGAAGGCCGGGCAGTGCAGCCCAGAGGAGATCGACGAGTCCATGATCGCCGCCAACACCGAGACCGGACCCATCCCGGACCCGGACCTGCTGATCCGCACCAGCGGGGAGATGCGCATCAGCAACTTCTTCCTCTGGCAGATACCCTACACCGAGCTGTACATCACGCCCACGCTCTGGCCCGACTTCTCCGAGCAACAGTACATCAAGGCGCTGCTGGAATTTCAGCGGCGGAAGCGCCGGTTCGGCAAGACGGACGAGCAGCTCCTGGAGAGTTGAGGCCGGTGTCCTCTCTCTGACATGGGTTTACGCAGATGCGCACCCGGGTACTGACCGCGCTGGCCGGGATCCCCGTCGTCGTCGGGATCATCGTCCTGGACAGCGTCTGGCTGTTCGCGTCGTTCATCGAGGTTCTCACCGTCGTCGCCCTCCATGAGTACTTCCGCATGGCCTTTCCGGACCAGGGAGGGGTGCGGCTCGCCGGTATCGCCGCCGGCATGCTGCTGTCCCTGACCCTGGTGGTCCCGGAGTTTTCGGGGCTCCTGCCGGTGGTCGTGGCGGGCCTTTGCACGGTGTTCATCTTTACCGGCGGACCGGTGGAGGAGCGTTGCCGCGGCCTGGGCCTGGCTCTGGCCGGGGCCTTGTACCTGGGTTATCTGTTCCCCCATTTCGCGGTCCTTTACCGTGACGGGTACGAGTGGGTGCTGTGGCTGCTGATCGTCGTCTTCACGGCCGACAGCGCCGGCTACTTTGCCGGTGTGGCCCTGGGCCGAAGAAAGTTGTATCCTTCCCTCAGCCCCGGGAAGACCGTTGAAGGGTCGGTGGCCGCCACCGTGGCGGGAGTCGCCGCCGGATGGCTGGCGGCTTGGTGGCTGCTGGCGTTGCCGCCCGTCCAGGCGCTGCCGTTTTCCCTGGCGGTCGCCCTCGTCGCCCAGGTCGGCGACCTGTTCGAATCGGTGATCAAGCGGGGCTTCGCGGTCAAGGATTCGGGCGGGCTCCTTCCCGGCCACGGCGGCCTGATGGATCGGCTCGACAGCCTCATCTTTCCCGGAGTCCTGAGCGTCTACTGCCTGCGGTTCGTGTCGTCATGAAATCCATCGTCATTCTGGGATCCACCGGAACCATCGGCGTCAACGCCCTCGACGTCATCCGCACCTTCAAGCGCCGGTTCAAGGTCGCCGGCCTGGTGGCCGGGCGCAACCTGGAGTTGCTGGCCCGCCAGGTGGCCGAGTTCGCCCCGCGCATCGTCAGCGTCAGCGACCGGGACGACGTCGCCGCCCTGCGCAAGCTCATCGGGCGGCGCAGGGTCGAGCTGGTCTACGGCGAGGAAGGGGCGGTGGCCGCGGCGACCGAGCCCTCCGCGGACTTCGTGCTGGCGGCCATCGTGGGCGGCGCGGGACTGGTGCCGACCTTCGCCGCGGTGCAGGCGGGCAAGGACGTGGGGCTCGCCAACAAGGAAGCCCTGGTCATGTCCGGCGAGCTGTTCGTTCGCGAGGCGCGGAAGCGGAGCGTGCGGCTCCTGCCGGTGGACAGCGAGCACAGCGCGGTGTTCCAGTGTCTCGAAGGCAACCGTCGCGAGGACGTGGACAAGATCATCCTGACCGCGTCCGGAGGACCGTTCCTGCGCACGCCGCTCCGGGAGATGCGCCGTGTCACCGTCCAGCAGGCGCTGCAGCACCCCACCTGGAAGATGGGGCCCAAGATCACCATCGATTCGGCCACCATGATGAACAAGGGGCTGGAGGTGATCGAGGCCCGCTGGCTGTTCGGCGTGCCCGCGGAGCGGGTGGAGGTGACCATCCATCCCCAGAGCATCGTCCACTCCATGGTGCGCTACCGTGACGGCGCGGTCATGGCCCAGCTCGGCATCCCCGACATGCGCATTCCCATCGCCTACGCGCTGTCCTACCCCGAACGGCTGGATGTCGGGCTGGCGCCGCTGAACCTGCAGAAGGAAGGGGATCTCACGTTCATGAAGGTGGAGAACCGGCGTTATCCGGCCCTGGACATGGCCTACCAGGCCCTGGCCCGGGGCGGTACGGTCCCGCCCGTTCTCAACGCCGCCAACGAGGTGGCGGTGGCCGCCTTCCTGGACGGGCGTATCGGTTTTCGCCAGATCCACGAGATCAGCCGGAAGACGGTCGAGTCCCACAAGTCCGTCAAGCCCAGAAACCTGCAACAGGTCCTGAAGGCCGATGAATGGGCACGAGGGTTCGCCCGAGGGCTCGCCCGGGAGAACGGTCCGGCGCGGTGATCGACGTCGTCTACATGGTCGCGGCCGCGGTGGTCGCGTTCGGCGTGCTGGTGTTCCTGCACGAGCTGGGCCACTTTCTCGTGGCCAAGAAGGCCGGCGTGGGCGTGCTGACCTTCTCCATCGGCTTCGGCCCCAAGGTGCTGGTCCGCCGGTACGGCGAGACGGAATACTGCGTGAGCGCCTTCCCCCTGGGAGGCTACGTCAGGATGATGGGGGAAGACCCCCGGGACGACGTGGGCTCCACGGACCTGGAACGGTCCTTCGCGCACCGGAGCCTGGCCAGCCGGACCGCCATCGTGGCCGCGGGACCGGGCGCCAACTTCCTGCTGGCCATGGCGGTGTTCCTCTTCGTCTTCATGGTCTTCGGCGTGCCCTACCGCACCGCGGAGATCGGCGGCGTCAAGGCCGGTTCCCCCGCGGCAGGCGCCGGCCTGCAGGCCGGGGACCGCGTGGTCATGGTGGGCGACCGGCCCATCCGTTCCTGGGACCAGTTGTCCGCCGAGGTGAGGGCGAGCCAGGGCGGTCCCATGCACCTGGGCGTGGCCCGGGGCGAGCGGGAGCTGTCGGTCACCCTGAGCCCCACGCGGGGGCAGACGCAGAATCTCCTGGGTGAGGTCGAGGAGACCTGGCTGATCGGCATTCAGAGCGCCGGGGCCGTGGAGGTGGAGCGGCGCAATCCGCTGGCCGCGGCGTGGCTCTCGGTCTCCCGCACCGTGGAGCTCTCGCTGCTCACACTGGAAGTGCTGGTGAAGATGGTGGTGGGGCGCGTCGACTCGTCGAATCTCGGCGGCCCGGTGATGATCGTCCAGTTGGCCGGAGAGCAGGCCCAGCGGGGGCTCGCGAACTACCTGTTCCTGCTGGCGCTGCTGAGCATCAACCTGGGCGTGCTGAACCTGCTGCCCATCCCCATGCTGGACGGCGGCCACCTGCTGTTCTTCCTGATCGAAGCGGTGCGCGGGAAACCCCTGGAAGCGCGGCAGCGGGAACGGGCGCAACAGATGGGCTTGGTGGTGCTGCTCTTCGTGATGGTCTACGCCTTCTACAATGATCTGGCGCGGATATTCAGCGGCTGACGCTTTCCCGCCGGCTCCGAACGGCTCCCGGACCTCTTCGCCGGGACCGCGGACACGAGCATGAAGGTACTCGGACTCGACACATCGACGGCCTTGCTGAGCGCCGCGGTCTTGACAGACGGCCGGCTCGCCGCGGAATGCGCGCGGGAGTCGGTGCAGGCCAAGGACCGCCGGCCGGGCCGCTCGAACCACGCCGAAGGGCTCATCCCGCTCATCGAGGAGGTCCTTGGGAACGCCGCGGTGGATTTCCCGGATCTTTCGCTGCTGGGGGTGGCGGTCGGGCCCGGCTCGTTCACCGGGCTGCGGATCGGCATCAGCACGGCCAAGGGCTTGGTGTACGGTTCGGACACGCCGGTGATGGGGGTCCGGACCCTCGAGGCGGCGGCCTACCGGGTGCCCGCGGATGACGGGGCGAGTTTCGTCTGTCCGTTGATGGACGCCCGCAAGGGCGAGGTCTACGGCGCGCTGTACCGTCGTACGGCCGGCGCCTTCGAGTGCCTGATCGAGGACACCGTGGCGGCGCCCGAACCCCTGGTGCGGCAGGTGGACGCGTTGGCCTCGGCGCCGTGCGTCTTCCTGGGAAACGGCGCCCTGGCATACGCCGACCTGATCGCCCGATGCACCCGCGGGCAGGCGCGGGTCACCGCCGGAGACGAATTTCCCACCATCGCCTCCGCGGTCGCGCGGATTGCCGAAGAGAGGTTCCGGGCCGCTCCCGAGACCGCGGCCGAGCCGCTGAGCCCACACTACATACGCCCTCCGGACGCCGTGGCCAAGAGCCCTGCGGCCTTCTAGTCAGCGCCGTAGGCGAGGATGGCGGGGTCGGCGTGGACACAGTACGTGCGTGCGCGGGCAACTCGGGCCTATGTTGATCCTGTCCGCCAAACCGTCACGCCACCCTGGGCGTCGAGCGCGGCAAGCGCGCGTCCGTCTGGCCGCCAGTACAGTCCCGCCCCTATGTCCGCCAAAACCGCGGACCCGATACGACGGCCTTTTCCATTCCTCTTGAGCGACCACACCACTACGGCGCCATCCCGTGCTGCCGAGGCCAGGCGCATCCCGCGGGGAGCGAAGGCGAGGGTTGTGACAGGTTGAGCATGACGCTTCAGAACGCCGGGCCGCGTGCCTTCGGGACCACTACCCCGGAAGCTCCAGACCGTCACCGCGTCGCCTCCGCCGGTGGCCAGGAGGGTGGCCGTGTCATCGAAGGCCAGGGCCGACGGTTTGGCAGGATATCCGGACATCATGGAGTCCTGCTCCGTGGAGCGACGCCAGAAGTGCACCGAGTTGTCCTGGCTGCCGCAGGCCACGATATCCCCGTCCGGGCTCAGTACCATCGACACCAGGGAGCCCTGCCACTCCAGCTTCTGGCGAAGCTCCCCGGTGGACACGTCGAAGAACGTCACTCGACAGTAACAGGCCGTCGCCAGCTCCCCCGCGCTGGACCAGGCGATGGCGCTGACGGTGCTGGGATGATCATCGGATCGCCAGACTTCTCCGCCGTCCGCACCATACGCGCGAACTTGCCGGGAGCAGGAGGCCGCCAGCCATTGGCCGTCCGGCGACCACGCCACGTTTTCCACCCAACCGCTGCCGACGTCGATGGCCTGTTCTACCTGACCTTCGGCGACACCCCAGACAAGGACTCGTCCGTCCTGGCCGGCCGTAGCGAACGCGGTTCCGCTTGGGTGGGTCGCCATTGCAAGCACGCCGCCGTCATGAGCCCCCTGCCGCGTCCAGGCGCTTTCGCCGGACTTGCCATCGAACGCGTAGACGCCACCCGCGGCGTCACCGACCACCAGGGCCTCACCGCGGAGGATCCAGCCCCCGGCGATGGCGTAGTCGCCGACCGCCGCGGACCAGCCCCGGCGAAGAACACCCCTTGGGGTGTCGACATCTTGAAGTGCTGCCGACATCTCAATCAGCCTCGGCGGTCGCAATCGCTACGATGTTGGCCAACAGCCATGCGGACGCAGCAAGCAACTGCAACCAATCCCCACCGGATCGGACCCCGTAAGTCAGCATGCTGCCAATCCAGCAAACGCTGGCAGCCGTTTGTCCGAGCCATTCGATGCTTCGCACCCTGGCCAGTCGGCTTCGCCCCGCGCCGGACGCGACGGCCCCTTCGTCGTTTCCCGTCAACATACGCACTCCTCCCCACAGCGGGAGAGGTCATCGAGATACATGCCCCAATTGCGGTAGTACTCTTCCATCTCTTCCGCCGGCAATCCCAACGAGGTCGCAATCGCTTTGGCGACAACGGCGAATCGTTGGCGATATTTGAAGATGAAGCAGAAGACGTGTTTGTCGTGGCGAACCGTGGGGCCGCAGAGAAACACTCCCGGTACGAGGGTCGATTCATCGTGTTCGCTCAGAAGTGGAGAGCCATCGTCGCGTCGTTCAAACAAATCCGCGACCAACTTGTGACCCCCCTCGAATCCGCCTGCCAACAGCGGCGGCACGCAGGTTTGAAACCGATGCCCGTCCCGAGCCGTGACTTCATACATGGCGTCCACGCGAGTGACCGAATCGACAGGTGTGTGCGGAAACAGTTCCACTTGCTCAACGAATCGGTCTTCACGCATCCGTTGGAGCGTAAACGGGGAAAGCGCGAGACTGGGATCGGAACTCTCGTTCTTCCACGGGCAACGCTTGTCGAACAACCGCACTCGTTTGTCGCGACACGCCAAATGGTAGGCCACGTCGATACCACTTTCGTAGCCGCCCACCACGATGAAGTCGTCCCCGTCAAGCTCTTCATAGCTGGCGATGGTCGCGGTGTGGCGACACAATTGGCTGCCAACCAGCCCATCCAAGCGTGGGTATTGGAACTCGCCAACGGCCCAAATGACGTGCCTGGCTTGCAAGGTTTCGTCGGCCGTGTCGATGCGAAAGCCGTCGCCAACCCTTGCTACCCGCCTCACGTCGGTATCCTGGCGTACAGGTAGCTCAAAGAATTGTGCGACCGCACGCAAATACATCGCGTACTCTTTACCCGTCGGATGCTCGACCCCCAAACTGAACGCGGGTGAAGTGCCGATCACGACCGAGTTCAAATCGAGCATGCCAATCGAATTGGTTGGGTACGAGGGCGTGATGAAGCGAGTCTCGGCCGGCCATGAGGCGAACGATGCGCCGACCGTGTGACGATCGAGAACGACGAAGTTCTCGATGCCGGCATACTTGAGAGCCACCGCGACACCCACGCCTGCGGCGCCGGCGCCGACGACTGCTACGTCATGAACGATTTCACTGCTCTCGGTGCCGGTCATGCGGACTCCTCCTGTCGACACTCAAACCAGACATGCTTCGAACCCCTGCCGCATGCCTTGCTCATCGAGGTTGCGGCCGATGAAGACGAGTTGATTACGCCGGAGCGCGTCGCCCCACGGCTGATCCGGCTGTCCGTCAAAGAGCATGTGAACCCCCTGGAAGACGAAGCGACGCGACTCACCCGCGAGGCTGATGAAGCCCTTCATTCGGAAGATGTCCACTCCGCGCTCACGGAGCAGTTCGCCAAGCCAGGCGTTGAGCTTTTCGGGATCGACGTCGCCGGCCAGCTCGATCGCCATCGAGCCCACCTCGTCGTCGTGTTCGTGCTGTGCGACCCAGGTGCGCTCGATCTTTTGCCTGATGGGCGCTCCTTCCGCGTTCATCAGTTGGAGATCGAACTCTTCCGCGGTGTGCTGGGTGTAGAGGCCAACCCGCACCGGCGTATCGACCTCCAGGAAGAACGACTTTCGCCCCGGGGAATCGAGCGGGAGGTTCACATGCTTACCGACAGGAATCCTTTCCCCCGGGCGAACGATCTCCGCAGGTTCGGCGTAACGCCGCACACACCACTCCGCACTCTCACGGAGGGCCGCGTCATCCGTGGCCTGGCCGGACACGACGACGAGCGACATCGCCGGATCCGGTCCATCGGCGAGGCTGAGTTCGTAGCGGCCGACATCGAGCGCATAGACTCCCGTCCATTCGAACGGATACTCCGGCTCGAGGAAGGTGGGACGACGCTCGAGCACCTGGTCCAGGTCGAAGGCGCCGAGGTTGAGTACGGTGTCGACGGGGACGTTGGCCCGCTCGGTGCGCACGACTCGCGCCATTCGGTTCATGTCCCGGAGCCGAGCTTCGAGCCTGTCCAGTGCCTCGTCGCTGACGAGGTCCGTCTTGTTCAGAACGAGGACGTCCGCGAACGCGACTTGCTCCGTGCTCTCGTCGCTTCGCCCGAGCTGCTGCTCGATGTGGGCGGCATCGACGAGGGTGACGATCCCGTCAAGCGAAAACTCCGCGCGAATCTCGTCGTCCATGAAGAAGGTCTGAGCCACTGGGCCGGGATCGGCGAGCCCCGTGGTCTCCACCAACACGTAATCGAACTTGTCGCGGCGCTTCATGAGATTGCCGAGCACGCGGATCAGGTCTCCGCGCACCGTGCAGCAGATGCAGCCGTTCGACATCTCGAAGACCTCCTCGTCAGCGTCGATGACGAGTGCCTGATCGATGCCGATCTCCCCGTACTCGTTCTCGATCACCGCAATGCGCTTGCCGTGCTCCTCGCTCAGGATCCGGTTGAGCAGGGTCGTCTTGCCGGAGCCGAGGAAGCCGGTGAGGATGGAAACAGGTATTTTTTGTGGCGTGTCCATATCTGGTTCTCCTGGAGCAGAGGTGCGAGTATGGGAAGCTGGACGTCGAACCCCCACGCCTTGCAGACCTGGACCAGGTCTTCGGCGTCAACGGCGTCCGTGGTTTTGTGAAGCTTGTGTTGCAGCGGCGGGGCATCGGGCCGAAGCAGAGCAACCACGGTCTCGATGGGCGGACAGCCCTCTTCGAGACATGCCAGCTCGGTGACCGTAACCGTCGTGCCGTCGGGAAGGCTCAGCGCTGCGCGCAAGGCCTCCTTGATATGCCGGACCCGTTCGCGGTTCGGGCTACGCGCTGATGTGTTGATCAACATGTTCCATCTTCTCCCGGCGACACGGCGCCCGCTCAGTTCGTGAAGGCCTTGACGATTTCGCCCGCGTTGTGGCGGAACATGTCGAGATAGGTCGGCGCCGGACCGGTGGTGCCGGAAAGCGAGTCCGAGTAGAGCGTACCGCCAATGACGGCCTCGGCTTCACGGGCGAGTTGCTGCACCAGGCGGGCGTCGGTGATGTTGTCGACGAACAATGTGCGGATGCCCTCATCCCGCATCTGGCGAATAAGAGCGGCCACTTCGCCCACAGACGGCTCGTCTTCGGTGCTGAGACCGACCGGGGCATGAAAGCCGATGCCGTAGGCGCGCCCAAAGTACCGGAACGCGTCGTGCGAGGTGATCACCTTGCGCCGTTCCGCGGGGACGCCGTCGAGCCGGCTGCGGATGTCCCGGTCCAGCGTCACCAGCTCGCGATCGTAAGCTTCGGCACGACGGCGGTAGTCGTCGGCGCGGGCCGTGTCGGCCGTAGCAAGTGCGCGAGCGATATTGATGACATAGAGGCGTCCGTTGACGAGATCCTGCCATGCGTGAGGGTCGAATTCGTCCCCATGGTGGCCATGTCCGTGATCCTCTTCTGCTCTCAACAAGGCAATTCCTTCGCTGGCCACGGCAACCGGCCCCTTGTAGCCGGATGCCTTGACGAGCCGGTCGATCCAGCCTTCGAAGCCAAGGCCGTTGACGAGGACGAGGTCCGCCTGGGCCAGCGCGCGCGCATCGGCCGGAGTCGGTTCGTAGACGTGGGCATCACCGTCCGGCCCGACCAGCGTGGTGAGGGCGACGTGCTCCCCGCCGACATTCCTCACCATGTCTCCGAGAATGGTGAAGGTGGCAACGACCCTGAGCTTGTCGGCTGCCCAGGATGGAGACGCCGCGGCGACGGCGAGGGTGACAAGCGCGGCAAGAAACAAGCGGCGTGAAAGGCGATGCATGGTTTGGATCCTCCTTTGCGATTCAAGCTTCGAGATGGCGGAGCGGCAGGAACCGCGCCCGCAGGCTGCCGCGCGGACCCGCGACAACCGAGACGATGTAGACGCCCCCGGCGACCAGGATGATGGCCGGTCCGGACGGAAGGTTTACGTGGTAAGAGAGCAGCAGCCCCGCATACGCGGAAGCGAAGGCGATGGCGCTGCTTGTGGCCGCGAGTGTCGCAACTTTGCCGGCCCAGAATCTCGCGGCCGCGGCCGGGAGCATCATCAAACCCACCGCCATCAGCGTACCGAGCGCGTGGAACCCGGCGACGAGGTTCATGACGACCAACACCAGAAACACGAAGTGAAGGGCCGCGCCGGGGCCACCCACGGCGCGCAGGAAGCCGGGATCGAAGCACTCGACGATCAATCCGCGTCCGATGACGGCCAGGATGAAAAGAGTCAGCGTCGCGATCGAGACAATCAGCAGCAGGGACGCATCGTCGACGGCGAGAATGGTTCCGAACAGGACATGCATGAGATCGACGTTGCTGCCGTGTGTGGAGACAATGAGCACCCCGAGCGCCAGCGAAATGAGGTAGAAGGCGGCAAAGCTGGCATCCTCGCGCTGAGGCGTCACACGCGCCACGAGACCGGACAGCCCCGCCACGATGAGGCCCGCGATGAAGCCGCCGAAGCTCATGACGACGAGCGAGAGCCCGGCGATCATGAAACCAATGGCCGCACCCGGCAGCACGGCGTGGCTCAAGGCATCCCCGACGAGGCTCATGCGGCGCAGAACCAGGAGAGTGCCCGCCGGGCCGCAGCCGAGACTGAGCGCCAGGCAAGCCGCCAGCGCCCTGCGCATGAACCCGAACTCGATGAAGGGCTGGATCAGGGCGGCATGGATGTCCATCAGGCAACGCCTCGCCAGCAGACCTCGGCACGGTCATCCCACGCCTCCGCCATCTGTCGCGCCTGGAAGAGATGTTCTGCCCGCAGGACCTTGGTAGTCGCCCCCCAGCCAATGGGCTCCCGGGCCATCAGCAGGGTGTCGGGAAAACTCTCTCGTACCTGGTCGAGGTCATGCAGCACGGCGATGATCGTTCGTCCTTCGCCATGCCATCTCACCACCACCCTCAGAAGGTCGGCCGTGGTCCTGGCGTCGATTGCCGTGAAGGGCTCGTCGAGCAGAATGACAGGACAGTCTTGTAGCAGCATGCGCGCAAACAGGACCCGTTGAAACTGCCCCGCCGACAGCGAGGCAATCGGCCGTCGCCCGAAGCCATCGAGACCTACGGCCACCAGCGCTTTCTCGGCCTGCCGCCGCAGGGTACGCGTGAGCGGGCGGAACAGGCCGGTCGTCCGCCAGTGACCCAGCGACACCGTCTCGATCACCGAAATCGGGAAACTGCGGTCGATCTCCGCCTGCTGGGGCAGATAGGCAATATCGCCCTGGCGCAGACCGTTGCGTTCCAAGTGGCCGTCAAGAGGCGCCAGGAGCCCGATCAGTCCCTTGAGCAAGGTGCTCTTGCCTGACCCGTTGGGGCCGACCAGCGCCGTCAACGAACCGGCTGCGAAGCTGCCGGTCAGGTGATGCACGGCCGGATGGCGGTCGTACCCCAGGGTGACGTCGTGGAGGGAAAAGACGGCTGTCATGGCAGCCATCCCATCGCCCAGGCCGCGGCGACCCACAGCAGGGTCGCGAGGGTGCCTGCCCAAACGAGTTGAACGGCTACGCCACTGCCCAGAGGCGAGACGGCACGTCCGAACCGTGTCTCTCCCACGGAGCCATTGATTCCGATTGGCCTACGCACAGTCGGCTTTCTGATCTCAGGCATTATTGATAATTTATTATCAATAAGGAAGTTTGTCAAGCACCCCTGGCCACCCATCCTCCTGCGACCTGCTCCATCCTTGTCGTGCACCCGAGCGGCGCCCGCTCATTGACAAAAATCCGGCCGTTGGATAAATTCTATCGCTTGCCCAAACCAACGATCAGGAGGTCGTCCAATGGAGGAGAGAGAGGAACGAATGATTGCCTCTGTCTTGGATAAGGACCCGGAACTGCGCAAATACTATGAAGAACACCTGGAGTACGAGAAGCAGTTGGTGGCCCTGCATGACAGAGGCCATTTGTCGCCGGAAGAGGAGATGGAGAAGAAACGCATCCAGAAGCTGAAGCTCGTCGGCAAGGACAGGATCATGCAGATTCTGGGCAAGTACAAGTCGGCAAGCTGAGGCGGGCTGGGGAGAGCCAGGGAGAGAAACCATGAAGTTGAACGGGTCGGAAATATTTGTGGAGTCGCTCAAGCGCGAGGGAGTGAAGACGATCTTCGGCATTCCCGGCGGAGTGGTCCTCAAGCTGTTCGACGTCCTGCACCAGCAGAAGGACGTCGAGGTTATCCTGACCCGGCACGAGCAAGGCGCGATCCACATGGCGGAAGGCTATGGCAAGGCCACCGGAAAGGCGGGAGTCGCGCTGGTGACCTCGGGTCCCGGCATGACCAACATCGTCACGGGCCTCCAGGACGCCATGATGGACTCGGTGCCGCTGGTGGCCTTCACCGGGCAGGTCCCCACCAACCTCATCGGCAACGACGCCTTCCAGGAAGCCGACAACATCGGCATCAGCCGGCCCTGCACCAAGCACAACGTCCTGGTGAAGGACGTGGCCGACTTGGCGGCCACCATCAAGGAGGCCTTCTACATCGCCAACACCGGCCGTCCCGGTCCGGTGCTGGTGGACATCCCCAAGGACGTGAGCACCGAGTCCGCGGATTTCCGCTATCCGGACAAGGTCGACATCCGGGGCTACCGCCCGACGGTGACCGGCAACCGCTACCAGATCAAGCAGGCGGCCGGCGAGATCATGAAGGCAAAGCGACCGGTCATCTACGTCGGCGGCGGGGCCATATTCTCCGGCGCGGCCAACGAGGTGCGGGAGTTCGCGGAACTGACGCAGATCCCGCTCACCATGACGGTCATGGGGCTGGGCGCCTTCCCCGGAACTCATCCGCTGTGCATGGGCATGCTGGGCATGCACGGCACCTACAGCGCCAACATGGCCATGCACGAAGCCGATCTTCTGATCGCCGTGGGCGCGCGCTTCGACGACCGCGTGACCGGCAAGCTGTCCGAGTTCTCGCCCCGGGCGCGGGTGATCCACATCGACATCGACCCCACCTCCATCAAGAAGAACGTCCACGCCCACATCCCCATCGTGGGCGACGTGAAGACGGTGCTGCGGGAGCTGGTGCAGGTGCTGAGTTCCATGGACGGCAATCCCGCCAGCGTCAAGGCGCAGCGGAGCCCGTGGCAGAAGCAGGTGAACGAGTGGTCCGCCCAGCACCCGCTGGCCTACCAGCAGGAGGGCAAGAAGGAGACCAAGCCGCAGTACGTCATCGAGAAGGCCTACGAGCTGACGAAGCACAAGGCCATCGTCGTTACCGACGTGGGCCAGCACCAGATGTGGGCGGCGCAGTACTTCAGGGGAGCCCAGCAGCGCACCTTCCTCACCTCGGGCGGGCTCGGCACCATGGGGTTCGGGTTCCCGGCGGCCATCGGCGCGCAGAAGGCGTACCCCAACAAGACGGTGCTCTGCATCACCAGCGAGGGCAGCTTCCAGATGAACCTCCAGGAGCTGGCCGTGGCCGCCATCTACAAGCTGCCGGTGAAGATCATCCTGCTCAACAACCAGTTCCACGGCATGGTGCGGCAGTGGCAGGACTTGTTCTACGAGGGGCGCTACGCCTCCAGCGACCTGGGCGCCATCCCCGACTTCGTGAAGCTGGCGGAGGCCTACGGGATTCTCGGCCTCCACTCGGAAGGGCCGGCGGACGTGGAGGCGGTGCTGAAGGAAGGGCTCAAGCACAAGGGGCCGGTGCTGATGAACTTCGCCATCGACCGGTTCGAGAACTGCTATCCGATGATCCCGGCAGGCGGGGCTCATCACGAGATGGTGCTGGAAGATCCTCCGCACATGAAGACCGCGCGCAAGGGCTCGCGGAAAAAGGGAGAGGATGCGGACGCCGTGCTGCCGGCGTAAGGGTTTGGCGGATGGAACACATCATCTCGGTCCTGGTCGAGAACAAGGCGGGGGTGCTCGCGCGGGTGGCCGGCCTGTTCAGCGCCCGCAACTACAACATCGAGAGCCTCTCGGTGGCGCCCACCCCGGACTCCACCATCTCCATGATCACCATCGTGACCTCCGGCGACGAGGTCATCATCGAGCAGATCATGAAGCAGCTCAACAAGGTCATCGAGGTCCTCAAGGTCGTCGATCTCACCGAAGAGAACCACATCGACCGGGAAACGGCGCTCATCAAGATCGGCGCCAAGCAGGCGCACCGGGACGAAGCCATCCGGATCGCGCAGATCTTCCGCGCCAACATCGTCGACTCGACGCCGCAGACCTATACCCTGGAGGTGTCGGGAGACTCCGGCAAGATCCAGGCGGTGATCAACCTGTTGAAGCCCATGGGCATCAAGGAGATCGTCCGCACCGGCCGGATCGCCATCGCCCGGGAACCCGCGTAGCGGGGGTCCGGCCGGCTTCCACGAAACAGGAGGTTTATCATGCAGGTCTACTATGACCGGGACGCGGATCTGAGCCTGATCCGCGACCGCAAGGTCACGGTGCTCGGCTACGGCAGCCAGGGGCACGCGCACGCCAGCAATCTGCGCGACTCGGGCGTGGACGTGGTGGTGGGGCTCAGGCGCGACAGCGCCTCCTGGGCCAAGGCCGCGGATGCCGGCCTGACGGTGATGGAGACGGCCGAGGCGGCCGAGGCGGGCGACGTGGTCATGGTGCTGCTGCCCGACGAGCTTCAGGGCGACGTCTACCGGGACGTGATCCGGCCGGGCCTCAAGCCGGGCAACTACCTGGCCTTCGGACACGGCTTCAACATCCACTTCAAGCGCGTGGTGCCCCCCGAGGACGTCAACGTCTTCATGGTGGCGCCCAAGGGGCCGGGGCACCTGGTGCGGAGCGAGTTCGAGCGGGGCAGGGGGGTGCCCTGCCTGCTGGCCGTCGAGCAGGATCCTACCGGGGACACCACGCCGGTGGGCCTGGCCTATGCCGCGGCCATCGGCGGCGCCCGCGCCGCGGTCATCGAGACCAGCTTCAAGGACGAGACCGAAACGGACCTGTTCGGCGAGCAGACGGTGCTGTGCGGCGGCCTCACCTCGCTGATCCAGGCGGGCTACGAGACGCTGGTGGAGGCGGGCTACCCGCCGGAGATGGCCTATTTCGAGTGCTGCCACGAGGTCAAGCTGATCGTCGACCTGATCTACGAGGGCGGACTGGCCAACATGCGCTATTCGGTCAGCAACACCGCGGAATACGGCGACCTCACCCGCGGCAGCCGGATCGTGGACGAGGGGACGCGCAAGGTCATGAAGGAGATCCTGGCGGACATCCAGTCCGGCAAGTTCGCCGACGAGTGGATGAACGAGCACCGCGCCGGCTCCCCTCGCTTCAACGACTTGCGCCAGACCTCCCGGAGCCACCCCATCGAGAAGGTGGGCGAGCAGCTCCGGTCCATGATGCCGTGGCTGGCCGAGAACCGGCTGGTGGACAAGAGCAGGAACTAGCGGGGCGGGTGGATACGGCAGACTCCTGACGAAACAGGGGAGCACCGCCATCAGGATTGCAAGGGAAGGTTATCGGTTCGTTTTCGCCGCGTTGGGGCTGGCCGCGGCGGCCATGGCCGTGGGCTGGGCCGTGGCCGGAGTAGGGCTGCTGGCGGTGGCCGCGGCCGTGGCGGGGTTCTTTCGCGACCCGGAGCGGGTGCCCCCGGATGCGGAAGGGGTGGTGGTGTCGCCGGCGGACGGCAAGGTGGTGGACGTGGGCGATGCCTCGGACCCCGCCGGCCGCAGGCTCAGCATCTTCCTGTCGCCCCTGGACGTGCACATCAACCGGGCGCCCATGAACGGGCGAGTGGCGGACGTCCGCTACCAGACGGGGCACTTCATGGCCGCCTACAAGGGCAAGGCGTCGGACGAGAACGAACGCAACGCCATCGAGCTGGTGGACGATGAGGGAAGGACGCTTCGCATCGTCCAGATCGCCGGCTTCCTCGCGCGCCGGATCGTGTGCTACGTGGGCCGCGGCGATGCGTTGAAGCGGGGCGAACGTTTCGGGCTGATCATGTTCGGCTCCAGGGTGGATCTCCACCTGCCGCGGGACGCCGCGGTCGAGGTGGTCGCGGGCCAGCGGGTGCGCGGCGGCGAGACCATCGTGGCCAGGCTCTGAGCGGAGATCATGGAACGTTCCGAGAAGACCGGCGCGCCCTTCAAGAAGGTCCGGCTGATCCCCCAGGGGAAGATCGGCCGCCGCCGCATGAAGCGGCGGAGTCCGTCCAACCGGTTGCGCCGCGGCATCTACCTCCTGCCCAGCCTCTTCACCGCGGGCAATCTCTTCTGCGGCGTGTTCGCGATCCTGCTGGCCTTCGACGGGGACTACCACAAGGCGGCGGTGCTGATCATAGCCGCCAACCTGCTGGACGGGGTCGACGGCGCGGTGGCGCGGCTGACCCACACCACCAGCCAGTTCGGCGTTGAGTTCGACTCCCTGGCCGACGTGGTGTCGTTCGGGGTGGCGCCCGCGGTGCTGGTCTACATATTCGCGCTGGCCCCCTGGGGCATCTGGGGGGGCCTCGGCGCGGCGCTGTTCGCCGTCTGTGGAGCGTTGCGGCTGGCCCGCTTCAACGTCCAGACCCTGGCCGCGGAAAAGAGCTACTTCACCGGGCTGCCCATCCCCGCGGCCGCGGCCATGATCGCGGCCACCATCTTCATGTATTTCATGCTGGGGCTCGAGAACACCCAGGGCAAGCCCGTGGTCTTCATCGTCATCGCATGCGCGCTGGCGGGGCTCATGGTGAGCAACTTCCGCTATTTCAGCCTGAAGCAGCACCACTTCAAGAAACGCAGCACCATTTGGTTGTTGCTTTCCGCGCTCGCAGTCATTATACTGACCATCGCTATGTGGCAGATCGTGCTGTTCTCGGCGTTATTAACGTACACCCTATCGGGTCCCTTATTGGGGCTGCTCGCCGTGCGGAAGCGACGGAGGGAAGAGCAGGCGCTGCTACACGCCTAATCGAATCAACTCCCGACTGAACGACCGAAACTCCCGCCGGACCTCCGCGGGAGTTTTTTTTTGAGGAGGAAGACCATGGGCGCCAAAGACATCGTGAACATTTTCGACACCACCTTGAGGGACGGCGAGCAGTCGCCCGGGGCGAGCATGAACATCGACGAGAAGGTCCTCATCGCCCGTCAACTGGAGAAGCTGGGGGTGGACGTCATCGAGGCCGGCTTCGCGGCGTCCTCGCCCGGGGACTTCGAGTCCGTGGCGCAGGTGTGCAAGGCGGTGAAGCGCCCCATCGTGCTGAGCCTGGCGAGAGCGCAGCAGGGCGACATCCGCAAGGCCGTGAAGGCGGTGGAAGGGGCGCGGAAGCCCGGGCTGCACACCTTCATCGCCACCTCTGACATCCACATGAAGCACAAGCTGCGCATGTCCCGGGAGGAGGTGCTGGAGTCCGTGGGCACCGCGGTGCTGCAGGCCAGGCGGCATCTGGACTACGTCGAGTTCTCCGCGGAAGACGCCTCGCGCAGCGATCGGGACTTCCTGGTGGAGGTCTTCAGCGAGGCCATCCGGGCGGGTGCGAGCACCCTGAACATCCCGGACACCACGGGCTACGCCATCCCGTCGGAGTTCGGCGAGCTGGTGCGGTACCTGATCGAGAACACCGAGGGCTCCGAGAAGGTCACCTGGAGCGCCCATTGCCACAACGACCTGGGCCTCGCCGTGGCCAACTCCCTGGCCGCGGTGGCCAACGGCGCGCGGCAGGTGGAGTGCACGGTGAACGGCATCGGCGAGCGCGCCGGCAACACCTCGCTGGAAGAGGTGGTGATGGCGCTCAAGACCCGCCAGCCGGTGTTCAACCTCGACACGCGCATCCATACCGAGCAGATCTATCCCACGTCGCGGCTGCTGTCCCAGGTCACCGGCATCGCGGTCCCGCTGAACAAGCCCATCGTGGGCGACAACGCCTTTGCCCACGAAGCCGGCATCCACCAGGACGGGGTGCTGAAGCAGAAGCTCACATACGAGATCATGAAGCCCGAGACCGTCGGCATCACCGGCAACCGGTTGGTGATGGGTAAGCACTCCGGCCGCCACGCCTTCGGCGAGAGGCTCAAGCATCTGGGTTTTTCGCTCGGCAAGGATGAGGTCAACCGCGCCTTCGAGCGCTTCAAGCAGCTCGCCGACAAGAAGAAGGAGGTGTTCGACGAGGACATCGAGGCGCTGGTGGCGGACGAGGTGCTGCGGATCCCGAGCCAGCCGGACCGCTACGAGCTGGTGTACATGAACATCGCGTCCAGCTCGTCCGCGGTGCCGTCGGCCACCGTCCGCATGCGGGTGGACGGCGAGGAGAAGGTGGCCCACGACACGGGTGACGGGGTGGTGGATGCATGTTATAAAGCCATCGCCAAGCTCTCCGGCAGCCGTGCGAAGCTGCGGCGCTACTCGGTGGCGAGCGTCACCGGCGGCACCGACGCCCAGGGCGAGGTGTCGTGCATGCTCGAGGAGAAGGACGTCAACATCTCGGGGAAGGGTTCCCACACCGACATCATCATGGCGAGCGCGCTGGCGTACGTGAACGCCCTGAACCGGCTGGAGTATCGCAAGCGTCACCGTCAGGCATCCGTACAGGGGGGTCCATGAGTCACAGGATAACGGTGCTTCCGGGCGACGGCATCGGCCCGGAAGTGGTGGCCGAGGCCATGGCCGTGCTGAGCCAGGCCGGCGACATCTTCGGCTTCGACATCGACGTGGAGGAGGGGTTGGTGGGCGGCGCGTCCATCGACGCCCACGGGAAACCCCTGACCGACGAGGTCCTGGCGCTGGCCAAGTCCAGCGACGCGGTGGTGCTGGGAGCCATGGGCGGGCCCAAGTGGGACGGCCTCGACTACTCCATCCGCCCCGAGCGGGCGCTGCTGGCGCTGCGCCAGGAGCTGGGGCTGTTCGCCAACCTGCGCCCGGTCAAACTGTTCGCGCCGCTGGCGCAGGCCTCGACCCTCAAGCCCGAGGTGGTGGAAGGCACGGACTTGGTCGTGGTGCGGGAGCTGACCGGCGGCATCTACTTCGGCCAGCCCAAGGGCGTCACCGCCGAGCCCGACGGCAGCGAGCGGGGCGTCAACACCCTGGTCTACACCACCCCGGAGATCGAGCGCATCGCGCGGGTGGCCTTCGACGCCGCCCGCAGGAGGCGCGGCCACGTGACCTCCGTGGACAAGGCCAACGTGCTGGAATCCACCGAGCTGTGGCGCAAGGTGGTGACCCGGGTGCGCGACGAGGAAGGCTACGGCGACGTCGCTCTCGACCACGTGCTGGTGGACAACTGCGCCATGCAGCTCATCCGGGACCCCAGGCAATTCGACGTCATCGTCACCACCAACATGTTCGGCGACATCCTGAGCGACGAGGCCGCCATGCTCACGGGTTCCATCGGCATGCTGCCGTCGGCCAGCCTCGGCGGCAAGGTGGGCATGTACGAGCCGGTGCACGGCAGCGCCCCGGACATCACCGGGCAGGACAAGGCCAACCCCCTGGCCACCATCCTGACGGTGGCGCTCATGCTGCGGCACTCCTTCGACCAGGGGGACGCCGCGGACTTGATCGAGCAGGCGGTGGAGCGGGTGCTGGAGGCCGGTCACCGCACACCGGACATCGCCGAGGGAGAGGGCCCGGTGGTGGGCTGCAAGAAAATGGGTGCGCTGGTGCGCCAGGAGATCGCAGCGAGCCGCGGAGCGTGAACGGACGATGATGGGAAAAGAGAAATACAACGTAGCCGTGGTGGGGGCCACCGGAGCCGTGGGCGAGGAGATGCGGAAGATCCTCGAGGAGCGGCTGTTCCCGGTGGACACGCTCCGGCTGCTGGCCTCCGAGCGGTCGGCGGGCCAGCGGCTCGACTTCTGCGGCCGGCAGGTTCCGGTGGAGGTGCTGGACGAGGACTCCTTCGAGGAGATCGACATCGCGCTGTTCTCCGCCGGCGGGTCGGTGAGCGCCCGCTATGCCCAGGCCGCGGTGGACGCCGGCGCCGTGGTCATCGACAACACCAGCTATTTCAGGATGGACGACGACGTCCCGCTGGTGGTACCCGAGGTAAACGCGGATCAGATCGCCGAGCACCGGGGCATCATCGCCAACCCCAACTGCTCCACTATCCAGATGGTGGTGGCGCTGAAGCCCTTGTACGACGCCGCCGGCATCAGCCGCATCGTCGTGTCCACCTACCAGTCGGTGTCCGGCGCCGGACGGCGGGCCATGGAGGAGCTGGGCAAGCAGACCGCGGCGCTGTTCAACAGCCATGACGTGGAGTGCGAGCAGTTCCCGCACCAGATCGCGTTCAACTGCATCCCGCACATCGATACGTTTCTGCCCAGCGGGTACACCAAGGAGGAGATGAAGATGGTCCAGGAGACGCGCAAGATCCTGGACGACCCGGACATCCGCATCACCGCCACCACGGTGCGCGTGCCCGTCTTCTGCAGCCACTCCGAGTCCATCAACGTCGAGACCCGGAGCAAGCTGTCCGCGGCCGACGTCCGCGCCATCCTGCGGGAAGCTCCCGGGGTGCTGCTCCAGGACGACCCCCAGAACAACGATTATCCCCTGGCCACCGAGGCGGCGGGCAAGGACGCCACCTACGTCGGGCGCATCCGCGAGGACGATTCGGTGGAGAACGGCATCAACCTGTGGGTCGTCGCCGACAACCTGCGCAAGGGTGCGGCCCTCAACGCCGTCCAGATCGCCGAGATCCTGATCCGGGACTACCACTGACGGGTGGTCGTCCTGCCGGCATGAACGTCCGACTGACCCTCGAATACGACGGTACACGCTACCGGGGATGGCAGCTCCAGCCCGAGGGGCCGACCATACAGGGCGTGCTGGAGGACGCGCTGGCGGTGCTGCTCAAGGCGCCCGCGCGCGTCCACGGTTCCGGGCGCACCGACGCCGGCGTTCACGCCCTCGGCCAGGTGGCCGATTTCACCTGTCCCGACGGCCGCGACCTCGCGCAACTCCAGCGCAGCCTCAACGCCATCACCCCGGACGACATCACGGTGAAGGCAGCCGAGGAGGCGGCTTCCTCCTTCGACGCCAGAAGGGACGCAACGAGACGGGTCTACGAGTACCGGCTCTGGAACCGCCCCTGGCGGTCGGTCTTCAACGATCGCTACTCCTGGCATGTACGGAGACCGCTGAGCGTCGACGCCATGCGCGAGGCCATGGCCGCGCTGGAAGGGGAACACGACTTCTCGTGCTTCCGCGCCGCGGGGTGCGGCGCCGCCACCGCGGTCCGGCGCATCTACCGCAACGAGCTGCACCGGTGGGAGGACCACTGGGTCTACCGCGTCGAGGCCACCGGGTATCTTCGCCACATGGTGCGGAACATCGTCGGCACGCTGGTAGAGGTGGGGTTGGGCGAGCGGGAACCCGCCGGCGTTGCCCCACTGATCGACAGCCGCGACCGTACCCTGGCGGGTCCCACCGCGCCGGCCCGGGGCCTGTTCCTCGTCGAGGTCTGCTATGACTCGCCTGCCGCCGGCCTCGCTTGAATTAGCGCAGGCCGCTGGCTATAACTTTCCGCCAAGGAGAGAATGTATCCATGTCCGAACGTACGCTCTATGACAAGGTCTGGGACGCCCACGCGGTGACGACGCTGCCCACCGGGCAGACCCAGCTCTTCATCGGATTGCACCTGGTCCACGAGGTCACCACCCCGCAGGCCTTCGACATGATGCGGGAGCGCGGGCTCTCCATCGCCTATCCGCAACGGACCTTCGCCACCGCCGATCACATCATACCCACGGATACGCAGGTCCGGCCCTTTGCCGACGAGCAGGCCGAGGCGATGATGGCGGCGCTGGAAAGGAACGTCCGCGACTTCGACATCGAGTTCTACGGACTCGGAAGCGCCCGGCAGGGCATCGTCCACGTCATCGGCCCGCAACTTGGCCTGACCCAGCCGGGAATGACCCTGGCCTGCGGCGACAGCCACACGAGCACCCACGGCGCCTTCGGCACCCTGGCCTTCGGCATCGGCACCAGCCAGGTGCGGGACGTGCTGGCGACCCAGACCCTGTCCATGGACCGGCTCAACGTGCGGCGCATCAACGTCAACGGCAGCCTTCCCAACGGGGTGCACGCCAAGGACGTGATCCTGACCATCATCCGCACGCTGGGGGTCGGCGGCGGCAAGGGCTTCGCTTACGAGTACGGCGGCGCGGTGCTGGAAGCCATGAACATGGACGAGCGCATGACCGTGTGCAACATGAGCATCGAGGGCGGCGCCCTGGTGGGCTACGTCAACCCCGACAACACGACCTACGAGTATCTGCTGGGACGGCCCTTCGCCCCCAAGGGCGAGGCATTCGACCGCGCCGCGGCATACTGGCGCTCCATGTCGTCGGACCCGGACGCCGTCTACGACGACGTGGTGGACATCGACGGCTCGGCCATCGAGCCCACGGTCACCTGGGGCATCAATCCCGGCCAGGCGGTGGGCGTGCAGGAGAACCTGCCGCGCCCCGAAGACCTGCAGGACCCCAAGACCGTGGAGAAGGCCTACCAGCACATGGGCTGGACGCCCGGCGCGCCGATCCTGGGCACCCCCATCGACGTGGCGTTCATCGGTTCCTGCACCAACTCGCGGCTCTCGGACCTGGTGGCCGCGGCGCGGGTCGCCAAGGGGAGGCAGGTGTCCTCGGACGTGCGCGCCCTGGTGGTGCCCGGCTCCGTGGAGGTGAAGAAGCAGGCGGAGGCCGCGGGGCTCGACCGGGTCTTCACCGAGGCCGGCTTTCAATGGCGGGAGGCCGGCTGCTCCATGTGTCTGGCCATGAACCCAGACAAGCTCCAGGGCCGTGAGGTGTGCGCGTCCTCGTCCAACCGCAACTTCATCGGCCGCCAGGGAAGCCCGGAAGGACGGACGTTGCTGATGAGTCCCGCCATGGTGGCCGCGGCCGCGCTCAACGGCAAGGTCGTGGACGTGCGCGATTACAACTAACGAGGTCGGAATGAGTGAGATCAGGCAGGTAGGCGGCAGGGCGGTGGTGGTGCGGGGGGATGATATCGACACCGATCGGATCGTTCCCGCGCGTTACCTCAAGGAGATCACCTTCAGCCGCATGGGCGAGTATCCGTTCTTCGACGAACGTCACGACTCCGACGGCAAGTCCGTGGACCACCCCTTCAACGAGGCGCGCTTCCAGGGCGCCGAGGTGCTGCTGGTGAACCGCAACTTCGGCTGCGGGTCGTCGCGGGAACACGCGCCGCAGGCGCTGTACCGCTGGGGTATCCGCGCCATCATCGGCGAGTCCTTCGGCCCCATCTTCGCCGGCAGCAGCGTGCTGCTGGGCATGCCCACGGTGATGGTCTCGTCCGAGGACATCGGCAAGCTGATGACGCTGGTGGAGTCCGACCCCCAGGCGGAGCTGACGGTGGATCTGGACGCCAGGAAGGTCCGCCTGCCGGACGGCAGCGAGATGGACCTCGACATCAGCGACGGCCACCGCAACGCGCTCACCACGGGCTCGTGGGACTCCACCGCGCTGCTGCTCGGCAACATGGGCGAGGTGGCCCGGACCGCCGAGAAACTGCCCTACACCAAGAATTTCGAAGGGCCGGCGCCGCTGTAGGCAATCCGTCATTCCGGCGGAAGCGTCTCCCCACCCCCTGGATTCCGGCTTTCGCCGGAATGACGGGTGCGGGCTCTTGCCTTGGTCTTACCCCTCCACCTGCGGCAGCACCTTCTCCACGAACGTATCCAGTTGCGCCAGGTCGGAGATGGCCAGGCCGATGATCAGGGTCTGGAGCCCGCCGGCGAAGATGCGGTTGATGCCGTCGGCGCAGGCGTCGGCGCCGCCCACCAGCATGTACTTCTCCACGTCCATCCGCACCTTGCCGTAGTAGCGGGTGAGGTAGTTCTCGCACGCCTCCACCGCCTTGCTCTTGTCGTCGTCGATGGCGATGAAGGTGAGCCCGGCCTTCTCGATGTCGTCCGGATTCCGGCCGGCGGCAAGGGCGTGGCCGCTGATCTTTTCCCATACCGCGTCGAAGTTGTGCACCGCGTTGCTGCCGCAGATGTAGCCGTCGGCCAGCCGTCCGACCCGCTTGAGAACGGTAGGGGCGGTTCCGCCCATCCAGATGGGAGGGTGGGGCGACTGCACGGTCTCCGGGCCGAAGCGGGTGCTGTGAAGGTCGAAGAAACGGCCGTGGTGCTCCACCTCCTCCTCGGTCCAGAGCCGCTTCATGAGGGCGAGAGACTCCTCTGCCCGGCTCCCCCGGTGTTCCCAGGGGACCTCCACCGAGGTGAAATCGCTCTCCCGGCTACCGAAGCCGATGCCCAGGGTCATCCTGCCGCCGGACAGGAAATCGAGGGTGGCCACGGTCTTGGCCAGGAGCGCCGGGTGGCGTAGGGCGGACAGCAGCACCGAGGTCCCCAGCCGGATGCGCTCGGTGACGCCCGCCACCGCGGCCAGCACCGTCAACGCCTCCAGATTGTCATAGGCGATGCGGTCGATGGTCCAGAACGAATGCAGGCCCGCCTGGTCGCATTTCCGCGCCATGTCCGTGACGTAGCTTGCCTCTATCTGCGGGGCCGGATTGACGAAACAGATGCCCAGGTTTCCCATGATGACGATCCTTTCCGGGAGGCTCGAGGGTCCGCCGCGAACCCCTCCATGCGGGCGCGCACCCGCGTCGAGACAGACGATCACCGTCCTGATAGTTCTTTTCCCCGAATCCCGCAACGGCAACGGCACCGAGACGGCGCGGGGCGCCGAACCGGGTCAGCTTGACAGCCTTTCCAGACCTCGATATATCCCTGTGGATTTTCCAACGGGGCAGAGGAGAGTCTGTATGCTGGAAGCCGCCACCCTGGCGATAGAAAACCTGCTGGTTCCGACCCGGCTGCTGTACCTGTTCATCGGCGTGTTCATGGGCCTGGCGCTGGGCGCGATCCCCGGCCTGGGAGGCCTCGTCGGCCTCGCCATCCTGCTGCCCTTCACCTTCGACATGGACTCCTTCGAGGCGTTCGCCATCATGATCGGCCTGATCTCGGTGACGAGCACGTCGGATACCATCCCTTCGGTTCTCTTCGGCGTTCCCGGCACCTCGGCGTCCCAGGCCACCATCCTGGACGGCCACCCCATGGCCAAGAAGGGCGAGGCCGGGCGGGCCTTCGGCGGCGCCTACATGGCCTCGCTCCTGGGCGGCGTGTTCGGGTCGTTGATCCTGGCGCTTTCCATTCCCGTGCTCCGTCCCATCGTGCTCGCGTTCGGCTCTCCGGAGTTCTTCATGCTGGGGCTCCTGGGCATCTCCATGGTGGCCGTGCTGAGCGGCAACGCGCCGGTAAAGGGGCTCATCGCCGGGGCCATCGGCCTGTGCGTGGGCATGGTGGGCATGGACCCGCAGACGGGCGTGCTCCGCTGGGTGTTCGGGCAGCTTTACCTGTGGGACGGCGTGCCGCTGGTCCCGGTGGCGCTGGGCATCTTCGCCATCCCCGAGATCGTCGACCTGACCATCCGCGGCACGCGCATCGCCGACGTGCCCAAGGAGAGGCTGCGGGGCGTGATGGTGGGAATCCGGGACTCCTTCCGCAACTGGTTCCTGGTGCTGCGATGCGGCGTCGTGGGCGTCTTCGTCGGCGCCATCCCCGGGCTGGGCGCCTCGGTGGTGGACTGGTTCGCCTACGGCCATGCTATCCAGACGGAGAAGGGCGCCAACGAGACCTTCGGCACCGGCGACGTGCGCGGCGTGCTGGCGCCGGAAGCGGCCAACAACGCCAAGGAGGGCGGCGCCCTGATCCCCACCATCGCCTTCGGCGTGCCGGGCAGCGCCTCCATGGCGTTGCTGCTGGGGGCCATGACCATCCAGGGGCTGACCCCGGGCTCGGCCATGCTCACCAAGGACCTGGCAGTCACCTACACGATGATCTGGAGCTTGGCCATCGCCAACATCTTCGGCACCGTCCTGTGCATGCTGCTGACGAACACGCTGGCCAAGATCGCCATGGTGCGGATCAACCTGTTGACGCCGCTGGTGGTGGTGATCGTGGTCCTGGCGTCGTTTCAGGCCACCCGGCACTGGGGGGACCTGTGGTCGCTGCTGTTCTTCTCGCTGCTGGGCTGGTTCATGAAGCGGTTCAGTTGGCCGCGGCCGCCGCTGATCCTGGGACTGGTGCTGAGCGGCATCATCGAGAACTACCTCTTCATCTCCATCAGCCGCTACGGCGCCACGTGGATGCTGCGACCCATCGTGATGATCGTGATGGTGCTCATCGCCGTCAGCCTGTACTACGGCGTGCGCAACGCGCGCAAGCAGCAAGAGTTGCAGAAATCGCGCGAGGCGCAGGTCGGGCAGGAACAGAGCGGAGGAGCCGATGAAGCTTAGGGCCAATCCCGGTGCGCTGTTCACCGTCTTCGTCCTGCTGCTGATGATCGGCTTGGTGGCTACCGCCAAGCAGTGGCAATACCAGGCGCGCCTGTTCCCGTGGACCATCGGCATTCCCACCATGGTTCTGTGCTTCCTGCAACTGGGACTGGACATGTTCCGCGGCAAGGACGCGGACGAGGACGTCGCCGGCATGATGGACCTGCCGGTGGACCGCAGCGTTCCGGTGGCGGTGGTGATCCAGCGCGCCATCAACATCTTCGCGTGGATCCTCGGCCTCTACCTGTCCATCTGGATCATCGGCTTCATCCTGAGCGTGCCGATCTTCCTGCTCCTCTACCTGGGCATTCAGGCGGGCGAGACGTGGAAGGTCGCCGTGACCTACATGGTGATAATGATGGTGTTCATGATCGGCGTCTTCGAGATGGTGTTGCACATCCCGTGGCCGCCGGGCTTGATTAACGGGCCTCAAGAGTTCATTCTGGGGCTGGTTGAAAGGTACTTGTCGAGTCTCGTTCCCATCTGATGGCGGGGCAAAATTTCGGTCAAGGGGGCTCTTGACATTTGCCGCAAGGCTTACGTATAAAGGGAGCCGTCTGGATCGGCGGAACAAATAACCAAAGGGAGGTACGTATGGCAAGGAAGAGTCTAGTCGGATTGGCAGCGGCCCTGGGAGCATTGTTCCTGATGTCGTCCATCGCCATGGCGGGCGCGAAGCTCATGGTGGATGTGGGCGGCGTGAAGAAAGGCCGGCTGCAGGTCAAGATCTCCGCTTCGGGCCTGAAGGCGGGCCAGGAGGTCGGTATCCGGACCATGATGGGCGGCGTCCTGTCGGACGTGAGCTTCCTCGCGAAGCCTGCCGTCGAGAAGGCGGACGACAAGGGCAACGTGTCCACGACTTGGGGTATCCGGGGACGGACCATCAAGCGCCTGCTGAAGCCCGGCGACCACGAGGTCATGCTGGTGGACGGGGACGGCAACACGCTGGCATCTGCCAAGTTGACGATACCCGCGCCGAAAAAGAAATAGGAATTCGTGCGGAAGGAGCGCCGCCGGGGTTTCACCGGCGACGCTCTTGATGCAGGTCGGTTCCGCAAGGAGCGGCCGTCAACGACAGACGGGCTGAGGATCTGGGTGTACTGGAATCCTCAGCCCGTTTGCGTTATACGGCCTTGCGCGCGTGGCGGACCGGTCCAGTGGCCGGTCGCCGATGCTGAGGAGGCAAACGGACCATGAAGCGATCGAGACGGACGAGTTGGCGCATCCTGTTGTTTCTATTGATCTTCGCCGGGCTGATGACGACCACGGCGGCAGCCAAGAACGTGACCATTCTGATCGGCTATCCGCCCGGCGGAGGCCACGACATCGAGGCGCGCGTCATGGGGCGCTACCTCGGCAAGTACCTGCCCGGAAACCCGAAGGTCCTGGTCCAGAATATGCCCGGAGCCGGCGGCATGATCATGTCGTCCTACGTCTACAACCGGGCCAAGCCGGACGGGAACACCATCGGCCTCTTCGGCAGCAGCCATGGAATGCAGGCAGTGCTGGCGCCGCCGGAGATGGTCAAGTACGACCTCTTGAAGATGCCCATCATCTGGTCCGTTGCCGGCATCCAGGTCCACCTCACACGGGACTTTCTCGGCGCGAGGAACGCCAACGACTTGGTGACCAAGGTCGACCGCTCGAAGATCGCCTTGGCCGGCCGCTCCAAGCAGGGCTCCTCGTGCCTGCGCGGGCAGTTGGCCCTGCGGCTCCTGGGCATCGTTGAGTACACGCCGGTGTGCGGCTATGGGGGAACGTCGCCCATCAGGGCCGCCATGGAACGGAGCGAGGTGAGTTACTTCGTGGCCAGCGACGCCCACTTGGTGGGGGGCGGCGCCTTCGTGGACCTGCACAAGCGCGGCTTGGTGTTCCCCATGTACCAGAGCGGCATCCTCAAGGGCGACGGCAGCATCGTGCGGTCCGCCACGGTAAAGGGGGACGTCCCTACGCTGTACGAGGTGTACAAGGCGGTTCACAAGAAAGAGCCTTCGGGACCCAACTGGGATGCGTGGCGCGCCATCGGGCTTGGCATCTCGAACCTGACCCGTACCCTGGTCCTGCCTCCGGGTATCGCCGGGGCCAAGGTCGGGGAGTTGCGCGAGGCGGTGGGGAAGATGGCCAAGGACCCGGGTTTCATCAAGGACTGGGAGAGGGTGTTCGGACAGAAGCTCGCCCCGGTGCTCGTGAGTCCGGAGGACGCCACCAGGATCCGTGACGAGACCATGGCGCCCGCGGAATGGCAGACCTATCTCCGCAAGTTCGCCAACGCCAAGTAGCGTCCGGGCGGGCGGAGACACATCCCATCCGTTCTCGAAAGGGAGGAATCTCATGACCCTACGCAGAGTGTCGTTGTTGTTCGTGTGCTGTGCGGTGCTGGTGGTTCTCGCCTCGGGTTCGGCGCATGCCTTCACCGAGGGCAAGCGAATCCAGATCCTTTCCGGCTATTCGCCGGGCGGCGGGCACGACACCGAAGGCAGGCTGATCGCCCGCCGCATCGGCAAGTACCTTCCGGGCATGCCCAAGAAGGTGGTGAAGATCAACATGCCCGGCGCGTCCGGCCTGATTCACGGTGCCTACATCCACCATAAGGCCAAGAAGGACGGCCTCACGTGGTCCATCATGGGCACCACCCACCTGAGCAGCTCGGTCCTGAAGGAGCCCAAGCCCAACTTCGACCTGACGAAGATGCCGTCGATCTACTCGACCAGCGGCGCCTCCGCCGCCATCGTGCGGGATTTCCTCAAGGTCAAGACCGGGGTCGAGCTGACCAGGATCGATCCCACGAAGATCGCGGTTTCCGGGCGCTCCATCACCGGATCGTCCTTTCTGAACGACGCCATCGGCCTCGACCTGCTGGGCATCAAGGGCTACACCTTCGCGGTAGGCTACCCCGGCACCGCCCAGATGGCCCTGGCGTTCCTGTCGGGTGAGGTCTCGTACGTCGGCGGCACCGGGCTCCATCATGTGCTCGGTAGCGGCGGCCGGTACTATTCCTCCATCCAGGAAGGGGTCGCCGTCGCCATCTGGCAGGGCGGCGTGCTGACTCCCGACGGCAAGGTCATCCGCTCTCCCGGCACCGACATTCCGACCTTCGAGGAGGTCTACAGGCAGGTGAAGGGCAAGGCCCCTTCGGGTCCGGCCTGGGAAGCTTACAAGCTGACCGGTCCCACCCTGCGCACCCTGAACCGCACGCTGGTGGTGCCTCCGGGCACGCCGGCGGACCGCGTGGCCGCCATCCGGGCCGCGTTCGACAAGATGTACTCCGATCCCGTCTACGTGAAGGAGTGGGAGAAGATCTTCGGGCTGAAGCTCGACTACATCAAGGGTCCCGACGCGGACAAGATCACCAGGACCCTGCTCCAGCCCTCGCCAGGGTGGGATTGGCTCAAGAACGAGTACATCCCCGCGCTGCTGGCGCGCAAGAAGTAGACCAACCCAGTTGCCGTCCGGCGCGGTTCGCGCGCCGGACGGCAACGTTTTCCCAACGACGAAACAGCCAATGAAAAAGGACATACGCACCTGGATCGACCAGTTGCGGGGCGCCGGCGTGCTCGACACCATCTCCAAGCCGGTGGATCCGCGTACGCAGATGGGGGCGCTCCTGTGGCAGTCCCGCGAGCGGGCGCTGCTGTTCGAGAACCTCGACGGCTTTCCGGGCTGGCGCTGCCTCGGGCAGGCGCCTGGCGACGTGCGGCTGGCGCCGCTGGCCTTCGGCGTCGACCGCAACGAGATGGTGCCGGAGTTCGTCCGGCGCACGCAGATGGCCGGCACGACCCGGCTGGTGTCTTCGGGACCGGTGAAGGAGCGCATCTTCAAGGGCGACGAGGTGGACATTACAAAGCTGCCCATCCACCAGTGCGGCATCCGGGACGGCGGCCCCTTCATCTCCGCCGGGCTGATGATCTCCAAGGACCCGGACACGGGCAACCGCAACCTGAGCTTCCACCGCCTGCAGATGAAGGGCCCGCGCAAGACCGGCATCCTGCTCTATCCGCGCCACGGCTGGGCCAACTACCAGAAGCACGAGTCCAAGGGCGAGGGCATGCCGGTGGCCTTCATGATCGGCCACCACCCCATGTTCTACTTCGCCGCCGCCACCACCACGGACTACGGCCGGGACGAGCTGACCATCGCCTCGGGGCTGCTGCAGGAAGAAGTCGAGATGGTGAAGTGCGAGACCATCGACATGGAGGTGCCGGCCCAGGCCGAGGTGGTGCTGGAAGGGGAGATCCTGCCCCACGTGCGCGAGGAGGAAGGCCCCTTCAGTGAGTTTCAGGACTACTACCTGGCGGGGGCGGGGCAGAACCCGGTGTTCCAGGTCAACGCCGTCACCATGCGCGGCGACGCCATCTTCAAGAACATCCAGAACGGCGCCGAGGTGGAAGGCTGCGTCTACCATAAGGTGCCCATGTCGGCGCAGATCCTGCGGCGGGTGCGAAGCGTCGGCGGCGGCGCCCAGGTGAAGAACGTGCTCGTGCTGCCGGGCATCTTCGGCCTCGTGGTGCAAATGAACGCGCGCTACTACGGCGAGGCCAGGAACGTGCTCATGGCCGCGCTGTCCAGCGAATACCAGCATCCCAAGGTGGCCATCGCCGTGGACGAGGACGTGGACATCTTCAACTACGCCGACGTGCTGTGGGCCATCTCCACGCGCGTCAACCCGGCCGAGGACATCATCACCATCCCCGGCGCCAAGATCCACGCCATGGACCCGTCGTGCGCGGAGATGGGAGAGCCCGGCGCGCCCGGCTGGCACCGGGTCGGGGGCAAGGTGATGATCGACGCCACCAAGCCGCCTGAGTGCGACCCGGCGCGGCGCTACGAGTTCGACCGCCTGCAGCCCATGGGCGCGGGGCAGGTTAGATTGGAGGATTTCCTCTAGGCGCGTGTCCGGTTTCGTACGGCAGGTGCGCAGGATTCATTTGTCGCCGATAAGGCGCGGTGACGTGTAGGGGCGACCCGCGGTCGCCCCTGTGGGGTCCACCCCAGGCAAAGGAAGGAACCCAAATTGAGCGACGTGGCCATCATTTCCGGCGGCGGCAACGGCATCGGCCGTTGCGTCGCGTTGCGGTTCGCACGGGCGGGCATCGCCGTCGCCATCGCTGACGCGGATCGGGAGGGCGCGGCAGGGGTCGTGAGGGAGCTGGACGCGACAGGAGCGCAGGCGCGCGCCTACGGCGTCGATGTCACCAAGGCTGGAGAGATCAAGGACGTGGTGGCGCAGGTCCGCGAGGATTTCGGATCCGTGGACATCCTCTGCAACTTGGCCGGCGGCACCATCCACACGAAAGCGGTAGAGGACCTGTCCTGGGCCGAGTGGCGCGAGGTGCTGGACGTCAACCTCAAGGGGACCTTCCTCTTCTGCCGCGAGGTGGCTCCCTTGATGATGGAGCAACGACGCGGCCGCATCGTCAACACCGCGTCCAACTACGGCCTTACCGGCTGCGCCCTGCGCACACCCTACTCGGCCGCCAAGGCCGGCGTCCTCGGCTTCACCAAGTCGTTGGCCCAGGAGCTGGCGCCCTACGGCGTCCTGGTCAACGTCGTGGCCCCCGGCCCCACGGACACGCCCCGTGTCCTGGCCCACGCCGCCCCCGGGTCCCGCGAGGCGTGGAAGCCGCTCATCCCCATGGGCCGCACCGGCCAGCCCGAGGACATCGCCGAGGGCTTCTACTTCCTCGTTAGCCCCGAGAACACCTACATCACCGGCTACACGCTGAACGTCAACGGCGGCTTGGTGATGAACTAGCGTTTGAACCGGGATAATTAACGGCGCACTGCCTTAGCTTCCCGGTTGCAGCGTCCCGTCGTAAGGGGGTCGGCAAGAGGGGGTCGCCCAGTTCTGCCAAATTCTCTTCGAAGGGCACTTTGAAGGTCAGCGGCTCAATCACGGTTCGACAGATCCCAGACTCAAATACCCTTTCTGGATCGCGAACGTCAGTGCTTGGGGTAGGACATCAACCGGAAACTCCCCTCCGCGGACAGCCCTCCCGTTCTTGTCAAACCACGTGAACTTTACACTTTTCTCGGTGTTGCTACCCTTCTTGGCCCATGACGCCACTCCAAGCCGGATCTCGCACCCATCATGTCCTTTGGCCGGTTCGCTGTGAGCAACTTGCATTTCGTGTCCTCCTGTCGGCGTGCTACTAACTAGTTAGTACTACTATAGTATAAGGATAGTGTCAAGGTGATGTCGTCATTCCGCACAAGAGGCTTTATCCACCCAGCGCGCACCTCCGGTCACTTCTCACAGCAAAGGAGGACATGACGACCATCTTGGTTTGGATTTTGCCGAATTCACGATAAGCTACCTGTGGCATCGGCATCCCGTCTCTCGGCAGGACTTTGCAATGCGTGCAACGGGAGGGAACAAAACATGGCGAATTCGACAATCGCAAATCTGACGGTGACAGAGTTCAAGGAACTCGTCCACGAGGCGGTGAGTCGGTCGTTGACCGAGTTGCTGGCCGACCCCGACGAAGGGATGGTCCTCAAGGATGACTTCGCGGAAGCGTTGAGGAATTCTCTCCGGGAGGTTCAAGCGGGCGGAAGGACGAAGAGTCTCTCCGATGTGCTGAAGGATGCCGGAACCACCAAGTGAGCTACGAGATTAGGTTGACGCCAGGGGCGGAAGCCGATATTCGCCGCTTGGACTCGGTCATCGCACGCCGTGTCATTTCCAAGTTGCAGTGGTTGGCAGAGAACATCGAAACGGTCAGGCACGAAGCATTAGGAGCGGCTTGGCAGGGAGTGTTCAAGCTTCGCGTGGGCGATTACCGTGCTCTTTATACGCTCGACGCGTCGAGCCGGCAGATCGTCGTTCATTTCGCCAGAAACCGTCGCGAAGTGTACAAGCTGTGAGGGACATGGCGCGCGTGGCCGCACGAGACCCGCAACCCTTGAATACAAGGACCAGACGCGCTAGCTAGTATCCTCGGTGTCGCCAACCCAGTTGCGGCAAGTACCGGGGTCTTTTCACCCTACGGTTCCCGTCCCAGGCAGGTCGCATCAGCGGAGTGAAACCCGGCGCAGGACTGCGATGTCCTGTCGGGTTACGCCTTCGGCTAACCCGACCTACCGGGGCTGACGCGGCCCACAGGGGAGCGCTGTCGCGGCGCCGGTCGGGAAGGCAATCGGGTCGAGTATCGGAATCAGGAGGAAGAGCAGGCATGGCGGAAGCGAAAGACTACATCATCGGTATCGACACGGGCGGCACCTTCACGGACGTGGTGGTCATGTCACCGAGCGGGGAGGTGTGGACCGCCAAGGCGTCGACGACGCCGGACGAGTTCTCCCGGGGCGTGATGGACGCCCTGACCGAAGCCTCGCGGGTGCTGGATGTGGATCGCACCGAACTGCTGAATCAGGCCGTGCTGTTCAAGCACGGCAGCACCGTGGCCACCAACGCGCTGATCACGCGCACCGGGGTCAAGGTGGGTTTCATCACCACCCGCGGTTTCGAGGACACCACCGAGATCATGCGCGCCATCGGCCGGGTGGACGGCCTCTCCGAGGAGGAGATCCGCCACGCCACCTGGGTCACCAAGCCCGAACCCCTGGTGCCCAGGGAACGGGTGCTGGGCGTGCGCGAGCGCATCGACTACCGCGGCGAGGTGGTGGTGCCGTTGTCCCGGCAGGACGTGATGGACGCCATCCGCCAACTGGTGGATGAGGAGGGCTGCGAGGCCATCGCTGTAAGCCTGTTGCACGCTTGGGCCAATGCCAAGCACGAGGACGACGTGCGCGCACTGGCGCGGGAGGCCGACCCGTCGAACAAGGTGTTCTGGTCCTTCGGCAGCGAGCTGGCCCAGGTGGCGGGCGAGTACGCCCGCGCCAACACGGCCATCATCAACAGTTTCCTTGGCCCGACGGTGGACCGCTATCTGGGCGGCCTCCAGACCAAGCTGGAAGATGGCGGCCTGGAGGGGCCGTTCCTGATCATGCAGGGCAACGGCGGCGTTGCCCATCGCGCCCACGCCACGCCGGTGTCCAACCTCCAGTCCGGACCGGCGGGCGGCGCCATCGCGTCGGCCTACGTGGCCGGTCTGCTTGGGCATCCCAACGTCATCACCGCGGATATGGGCGGCACCAGCTTCGACGTGGGCCTCATCACCGAAGGGTACTGGCGCTACGCTGCGGAGCCCATCGTCGAGCGTTTCCGCATGTTGCAGCCCATCATCGACATCCAGTCCATCGGCGCCGGCGGCGGCACCATCGCCCGGGTGGACGAGGAGACCGGCCGCCTGCTGGTAGGTCCCCAGAGCGCGGGCGCGAGCCCCGGCCCGGTGTGCTACGACGCCGGCGGCGAGGAGGTGACGGTCACCGACGCCGACCTGGTGCTGGGCATCATCGACCCCGACTACTTCCTGGGCGGGCGCAAGTCGCTCAACAAGGAGAAGGCCGAGAAGGCCGTGGAGGAGAAGATCGCCAAGCCGTTGGGGCTGAGCAACGTCGAGGCCGCGGCCGGCGTCTACGACATCGTCAACAGCAAGATGTCCGACCTCATCCGCCAGCAGGTGGTGCGCACCGGGCACCTGCCCGAGGAGTTCGTCATCTACGCCTTCGGCGGCGCCGGGCCGGTTCACGCTGGCGGTTTCTCCGCCGAGCTGGGCATCAACAAGATATACATCTTCCCCACCTCCCCGGTGTTCTCCGCCTTCGGCGTGGCCGCGGCGGACGTCATCCACACGCGGGTGATGACCTGCCAGTACATCTTCCCGGCCCAGCCCGAGGGGCCCAACGAGCGGCTCGACACCATCGAGAAGGAGTTGGAAGAGATCATGACCGGCGAGGGCTTCAAGGCCGACCAAGTGGAGTACCGCCGGTTCTTCACCATGCGCTACCGCCGGCAGACCGCCGGCGTGGAGATCCCGCTGCCGTGGGACCGCATGACCGACGAGCGGCTGCAGGAGCTGCAGGAGATGTTTGAGAAGAAGTACGAGGAGCTCTACGGCGTGGGCGCGGGCTACACCAAGGCCGGCATCGAGATCAGCGCCATCCGGGTGGACGCGGTGGGCCTGGTCACCAAGCCGGAACTGAAGCCCCAGCCCGTGGAGAAAGGCGACGGCTCCCAGGCGGTCAAGGGCAAGCGCAACGTCTACTTCACGCGGCCGGAGCGCGGTTTCATCGAGACCCCGGTGTACGACAACGCGCTGCTCAAGGCCGGCAACGAGGTGGCGGGTCCGGCCGTCCTGGAGCTGCCCTTCACCACCATCCCGGTGCCGCCGGGCGCGAAGGTGGCGGTGGACCAGTACCTGAACCTGGTGATGGAAATCTAGGGCGACCGCGGGTCGCCCCTACTGCAAGCCGTTTCTGCGACGCAGGCTTCAAATCAGGAGAGTTCGATGGAACCGACAGCGGTTGATCCGATCAAATACGAAATGTACTTCCACCGGCTCTGGGCCATCGGCGAAGAGGGCCGCATGACGCTCCAGCGCGTCACCGCCTCGCCCATCGTCGCCCAGGGCGGCGAGTGCATGAGCTCGTTCTACGACACCGAGGGCGTCATGGTGCTGGCGTGCTCCGGCCACCTGCGGTTCGCCGCGGCCACCTCCCAGGCCATCAAGAACATGATCGAGTACTTCAAGGAGTCGCCCGGCTTCTACGACGGCGATCAGTTCTTCTTCAACGACCCCTATGTGGCGGGCTCCCACACTTACGACATGATGGTCATCAAGCCCATCTTCTACGACGGCGAGCTGATCGCCTGGACCGCCACCAGCACCCACACCGCGGACACCGGCGGCGTGCTGCGGGGCGGCGCCCTGGAGATATTCCACGAGGGCATCTGCATCAGCGGCCTCAAGATCGTGGAGAAGGGCGAGTTCCGCGAGGACGTGTTCCGCACCCTCGTCGGCATGTGCCGGGACCCGCAGTACGTGGGCCTCGACATGAAGGCCATGATCGCCGGCAACAACGTCTGCGCCGACCGCTACCAGGGGCTGGTGGAGAAGTTCGGCCCCGAATTCGTGGAGGCCGCGGGCCGGCGCATGATCGAGGACTCCGAGGCCAAGGCTCGCGCCAAGCTGCGCTCGCTGCCCGACGGCACCTGGGTGTCCCGCGAGTACGTCACCACCCTGGACCGCAAGTCCCGCAAGGCCGTGGCCCAGCAGCTCTACTGCACCATGACCAAGAAAGGCGACGAGCTGGAGTTCGACCTGGAGGGCACGAGCCCGCAGACCGACACCGACCACAACTCCACCTTCCCCAGCACCGCGGCGCACATCACCCTGGCGCTGACCAACGCGCTCTTCTGGGACGTGCCCTGGAGCGACGGCAAGATGAGGCCGGTGACCCTCAAGATACCCGAGGGCACCATCCTGAACTGCACGTTTCCGGCCGCCTGCGGCGCCGCGCCCCGGGTGGGCAACGTGCTGGTCTCCACCATCTGCGAGTGCGTCTCCAAGATGCTCTACGCCGCCGGCCGGGCGGAGGACGTCAACGCCTCCACCACTGGCAACCTGGCCTACGCCGGCGGCCCCGGCTACTTCTACGGCGGCCACACCCGGGACGGCATCCGCGTGGCCCAGGGGCTTTACGACATCCACGGTGCCGGCATGGGCAGCGCTCCCTTGCGGGACGGGGTCAACACCGGCGGCCACATGAACATCCCCTCCGCCGGCATCAGCGACATCGAGCGCATCGAGATGCAGTACCCGTTCCTCTACTTCACCCGCGGGCACAACCCCGACGGCAGCGGCTTCGGCAAGTACCGCGGCGGCCTCGGCAGCTACCGCATCTACTGGATATACGGCTCCCAGGACTGCAGCGTGGACTACAAGCCCTACGGCGGCGTGGCCCAGGGCGGCTACGGCCTGTGCGGCGGCTATCCCACCGGCAAGAGCGTGCTGCGCTACATGGTGGACGCGGGCATGGAGTTGCTGGACCGGGTCAAGCAGGGCGAGTACCCGGACGGCACCGGCATGCGCGACGGCACTTGGGGCAAGGTGGTCCATCCCGAAGGGGTTCCCGAGCGCGTGGCGCTGCCGGAGGGAAGCCTGCTTATCGATTACGTGGCCGGAGGCGGCGGTTTCGGGGACCCGCTGGAACGCGACCCCGCGCTGGTGCTGCGGGACTTCGGCCGCGGCTGGCTCACCCCCAAGATCGGCGAGGAAGTGTACGGCGTGGTGCTGGCCAGGGACGGCCGGTCCGTGGACGAGGCGGCCACGCGCAGCCTGCGGGAGAGCATCCGCGCCGAGCGCAAGCAGCTCGGGGCGCCCCCGTCCGGCAAGACCTCGGCGCTGGACCCGGCGCAGGCGGGCGAGTACGAATCGGTGCTGCGCTTCCACGCCAGCCTGGAGATCGCACGCCGCAACGGCCGGCACGCCATCCGCTGCATCCAGTGCGGCCACCTCTACTGCGGCCCCGAGGAGAACTACAAGAACTACGCGCTGCGCCGCGTCCTGGACCTGAACGACTACATGGAAGACGCGTTGCCGTCCGGCGAGCCCTACATCGGCGAGTACCACGAGTACAGTTGTCCGGGCTGCCAAGTGCAGTTGCAGGTGGACCTGTTCTGCCCCCCCATGGGCGGCGACCCGATCCTGTGGGATACGCGTATCGACGTGTGAGGCTTGGTAACCGCGGCTTGGCGCCCGACAGCGGACGCGTGACCGCAAGGAGAGCTCCGTGAGCGACGACAAGACCAAGATCGTAACCGGATTGGGCAAGGCCGAGCTGCACCGGGTGCTGGTCCGCAACATCGACCTGACCCAGGACATCCTGGGCAAGCTCAGCTTCGGACAGATGACGTTCCTCATGCTGGTGGGGCGGGTCCCCAGCGAGGACGAGGGACGCATGACCGACGCGCTGCTCAACGTCCTGGTGGAGCACGGCATGGTGGGAAACATCATCGCCGCGCGTTTCACCGTGTCCACGGCGCCGGAGGCGATCCAGGGAGCGGTGGCCGCGGCGCTACTGGGAGCCGGCAGCGTGCACCTGGGCTCGTCGGAGTACTGCGCCAAGATGCTGCAGGACGCGCTGCCCCTTGACAGCGGCGACGTCGATCTGGCCGCGACCGCACAAGCCGTCGTGGAAGATCACTCCAACCGCAAGCAGCGGATCGCCGGCATCGGCCACGCCACCCATTCCGAGGGCGATCCCCGCGCCGACAAGCTGTACGAAATCGCCGCCGAGACCGGCGTGCGCGGGCGCTACTGCGAGTTCCTGGGAGAGATCAAGAAGGCCGCGGAGGCGCGCCACAACCGGGGCTTGCCCATCAACGTCACCGGCGCCATCGCCGCCATCGCCTCGGACATGGGCCTCCAGTGGCAGATGGCCAAGGCCTTCGCCCTCATCGGCCGCACCCTCGGCGCCATGGCCCACATCGGCGAGGAGCTCAAGAATCCCATGCACCGGCGCATCAGCAACCTGGTGCGCTCCAACCTGTCCTACGAGCCGTAAGGCGCTAAGAGCTGCGGTGTCCTCCTGGATTCCGGCTTCCGCCGGAATGACGGAGCGGCACTGCTTACTTCACTCCAGCGCGCCGTCCTCCCGCAGTTGCCGGATGCGTGCGTCGTCGTAGCCGAGCACGTCGCGAAGGGTGCGGTCGGTGTCCCGGCCGAGGTCGGGAAACACCCAGTCCTGAGCGGCGTCGGTGCGGGCGAAGCGGATGGGGAGGCAGGGGAGGGTGAGGCGCCCGAAGCGCGGATTGTCGTGAGTGCCGAGGAAGCCGCGGGTCTGGAGGTGCGGGTCGTTTTCCACCAAGTCGGCGCCGTTCTGCACCGCGCCGCAGGGGATCCCTTCCGCCTGCAACAGCCGCATGACCTCGTGGCAGTCGCGGGGCCGGGTCCAGTCCTCGATGACGGCGTCGAGCTCGGCCCGGTTGCGCACCCGGTCCGCCGAATCCTGGAACCGAGGGTCGTCGGCCAATTCCGGCTGCCCGATGGCGGCGGCCAGCTTTCGCCACTGGGCCTCGTCCTCGGTGGCGATGACGCACCAGCGGTCGTCGCCCTTGCACGCGTAGATGCCGTAGGGCGCGTGATAGGGCGACCGGTTGCCCACGGCCACGGGCTCGGTGTCGGTGTTGGCAGCCTGGATCATGGCGGCGCCGATGAGGAACGCGGCCGCCTCGGCCTGGGCCATGTCCATGGCCATTCCGCGGCCGGTCCTTCGGCGGTAAAGCGTCACCGCCACCGACAGGATCGCGGCCATGACTCCCGACACGTAGTCCGGCAGCACGGTGCCCGACCCCACCGGCGGGTCCAGGTCAGCGGACTCGTTCCACAGCCAGGTGAAGCCGGTGAACCCGGTGATGATGGTGCCCAGGGTCAGGGAGTCCTTCTTGGGGCCGGTGGCGCCGAGCCCGGGCATCCGCAGGGTGACGATGTCGGGCTTCTGCTCTACCAGGTGCTCGTAGTCGAGTCCCAGGCCCGGCATCACCCGCGCCGCGAAGTTGTCCAACACCAGGTCGCAGTGTTGCGCCAGTTCCCGGATCAGGCCCGGTCCCTCGGGATGCTTGAGGTTCACCGTGACCGAGCGCTTGTTGCGGTTGAACTCCAGGAAGCGCGGCGACGCGTTGGGATCGTCCCCGGTGCCGAAGAAGCGGAAGGGGTCGAGCCCGCCCTTGGCGGACTCCACCTTCAGCACCTCCGCGCCCAGGTCCGCCAGCAGCATCATGCCGAAGGGACCCGCCAGCACGTGGTCGAAGCTCAGCACGCGCATGCCTTGTAGCGGCAGGCCCTGGCCGTCGGCGTGGACGCGGCCGGGAGCCGCGCCTGTCGTCGCCCCTGCGTTCCCCGCGGGCGTCGCGGAGGCGCTGTCCTCTCCATGCCTGGCTTCCGCGGGCTGAGCGGCGTTCCTTTCGCCGGGCCGCGGTACGGGCGTGCCGCCCCGCCTCGGCGTGAAACCGGGGTCCTGGCCGTCCCGGCCGGCAGTCTGCGGAGCCTGGACCCGTGGCCTTGACCCGCTGAACAGGCAGGGAAGGGCCGGCTGGATCAGCGATGTCCCGTCCGGGTAGCGCACCTCCTGGACGAAACGCCGTCCTTCCACGTGCGGGTCCCGCAGGAAGCCCAGCGGCCGGTTCACGGGCAGGCACGGGATACGGTTGGACTGGAGCAGGCGCGTCAGCTCCTCCATGGAGTGCCGCCGCGTGAACTCGCTCACCGCGGGGTTGATGACGTCGGCGCGGGACCGCCGGAAAAGGTTGTTGAGGTATGCCGGGTCGTCGAAATCCTCGGGGTGGCCGGGCCAGATATCGAGGAACCTCTGCCAGTGCTGCCGGCTGACGTAGATGTAGACGTAACCGTCGCGGCAAGGGAAGATACGAGCGGGCGCCACGTGCTGGTGCTGGCTGCCGGCGCGGTGGTGGATGTCCCCCTCGTTGGCGTAGAGCCGGATCATGTGTTCCTGGGTGGCCAGGGCCTCCTGCATGGACACGTCGATCGAGTCGCCGGCGCCGGTACGTTCGCGGCGATGGAGCGCCGCCACGATGCCCAGCGCGGCCATGAGGCTGCCGAAGTAGTAGGCCTGGGTCTCGGGCGGCACGCACGGCGCGCCGTCGGGGTCGCCGGAGATGGACATGAGTCCGCACATGGCGAACACCACCGGGTCGTTGCAGGCGAAGCCGCTGTAGGGACCCCACTGGCCGAAGCCGGTGATGGAGGCCATGATCAGGCGAGGGTTGATGTCACTCAGGCGGTCATAGTCCAGCTCCAGGCCGGCCATCCACCCGGGCGCGCCGCTCTCGATGAGGATGTCGGTCTCGGCTGCCAGCGCCCGCAGCCGCTCCCGGCCCTGGGGCGTGTCGAGGTCCAGCTCCAGGGTGCGCTTGTTGGCGTTGAGATGGGCGAAGGTGAGGCTGGTCTCGCCGGCGAAAGGGGGCAGCCGCCGCACCGGGTCGCCGCCGGGCGGCTCGATCTTGACCACCTCCACGCCCAGGTCGGCGAGGAAGCGGCCGCACATCTGGCCCTTGCGGTCCGTGAGGTCCAGCGCCCGGTATCCTTCCAGCAGGCGCGGGGCGCCGTCGGGGTGTTCTGATTCGTGTTTGGTCATAAGGGTTCCGCCGCTCACAGGCTGTATCGGCCGCAGCGCGACGCGAACGCGGGCGGGTTTGAAACCCGCTCCTACGACTTCTTCGCGTCGGGCTTCTCGTAGCCCACGTTGCCGCCGCCCTTCTGCGACTGCAGGTAGCCTTCCACGTCGTTCAGCGGGTTGGTGTACACGCGCATGCGGTGGGAGATGATCTCGTCCACCAGGAGCCCGCGGCTGTTGTCCAGGTCCATGGCCGTGTAGGCGGCGATCTTGGCGTGCTCCAGGGTCGCCGGGTGGCGCGTGGCGATGGTGGCGGCGAACTCCCGCACGAACGGGATCAGCTCCTGCTCGGGCACGGTCTTGGACACCAGCCCCAGGCGCTCGGCCTCGGCGCCGGCGATGTTCTCGCCGGTGAGCTGGATGTAGAAGGCCTTCTTGAAGGGGATGCCGCTGCGGAAGAGCGTAGGCGTGGCGGTGGCGCCGTAGCTGCCGCGGATGATCTCCGGCATGCCGAACTGAGCCGTGTCCGCGGCGATGGCCAGGTCATGGCCGTTCACCAGCACCAGGCCGCCGCCCAGGGCCCAGCCGTTGACCGCGGCCACGGTGACCTGGGGGGCTTGGCGCAGCAGCGTGACGATCTCGCGGGCCGAGCCGCCTTCGTAGAGCCGGCGCTTGCCCTGCCACGACGCTCGCAGGTCGTACAGGTCCAGCCCCGAACTGTAGGCGTTGCCCGCCCCGGTGGTGACGATGCAGCGGATGTTGTCGTTCACCGACAGGGTCTTGAGGCTGTCCACCAGCTCCGCCAGGAGCTTGCGGCTGAGAGCGTTCTTCCGCTCGGGCCGGTTGAGGGTGATCCAGGCGACGCCTGTTTCCTCGTTGATGTCCTCGATGATGGTTTCCCTTTCAGCCACGGGTCTCCTCCATTCTGTTCGACGGCCGGTCAGGACGACCGCCGGTCGCCCCTACCACTGGTTTTTCCGGGAACGGGGTGTGCCGGTCCTCCGTCAACGGGCGCCGAACCGTTCCCGCCAAGCGTCCACGCACGCCGGGTTCACCACCGTCTCGGGCGCCTGTCCCGCCAGCACCGTGAGGATGCTCTGAGCCGCCATGCGCTCGCCGGACACTTGGGACTGCGGGTTGGTGCCGATGATGTGCGGGGTCATGATCAGCCGCTCCGGGTCCACCTGCCGGATGGGGTCGGACATGGGCAGCGGCTCCTCCTCGAACACGTCCACGGCCGCGCCGGCGATGACGCCCTCGTTGAGCGCCTGCACCAAGTCGTCCTGCTTGACCACGCCGCCGCGGCACGTGTTCACCAGGTAGGCGGTGGGCTTCATCTTCTTCAGCTCGGCCAGGGTGATGAGCTGGCGGGTCTCCTCGGTGAGGGGCGTGTGCAGGGTCACGAGGTCGGATTCCCGCAGCACCGCGTCCAGCGACACCAGCTCCACCCCCAGGTGCTGCACCGACTCCTGGGTGATGTAGGGGTCGCAGCCGATGAGCCGCATCTCCCAGGGGCCGAGGCGCTTGGCCACCTCCTTGCCCACCCGTCCCACGCCCACGATGCCGACGGTGCGGCCCACCATCAGGTTGCCCCGGTGCTCGTTGCGCTTCCAGCCGCCCTCGCGCAGGAGTTGCTGGTTGTGCACCAGCCGCTTGAACAGCATGGACATGAGCCCGACGGTGGCCTCGGCCACGCCGGTGAAGTTCTCCCGCGCCGGGCTGTTGCACACCAGGACGCCCAGTTCGGTGGCGGCTTCCACGTCGATGGTCTCGTAGCCGATGGCGGCCTTGATCACCCCCCGCAGCTTCGGGCACCGGCGCATCACCGCCCCGCTGATGAAGTCCCGCTGGGCCGCCCAGACGGCGTCGCTGTCGCCGATCAGCTCCACCAGCTCGTCTTCCGTGTAGCGGTGCTTGGGATGCTCGTCCTGGTCCTTTCCCAGCACCAGCTCGCAGCCTGCCTCCTCCAGCACGTCCCGCCCCACCGACAGCTTGTGCGGCGCCGGAATACAGACCTTGTTGCCTTGCATGGTTGCTCCAAAGGGTTGACGGCCGGCGCCGAATTGTACTTCTCTTGTACGTGTACGCCGGCATCGACTACGGTCGGCCTGCCGGACCAGGGCTTCTTCGAGGCGGTGTCCGGATCGAGACTTTATCTACTTCCGCCGGACGGAAGGTGTCAAGGCTGGTCCGGACAAAGGGACGTTGTGGGATGGCAGCCGCCATGTCGGCTCGATGGGAGGCCGGGAGTTTCCGATGAAGATCACGGACATCACGACCCTGCGGCTGCGCGCGCCGATGGGCGTTCAGGGGCGGGTGGAGAGCCGCACGGGCTTGCGGACCCATCGCTACGGGTTTCTGGTGGAGGTCCACACCGATGAGGGAGTCACCGGCGTGGGTTCCTGTTCCGGCAATGGAGTGGTGCTGGAGACCATCGTCACCCATGTGCTCAAGCCCCTCCTCATCGGCATGGATCCCCTCGCCATCGAGGAGATCTGGGACACGGCCTATTTCCGGGCCGGCGTCCGCGCTTTCGGCTCCAGGGGCGTCGGCGTGGTGGCCCTCAGCGGCGTGGACATCGCCCTGTGGGACATCGCCGGCAAGGTGAAGGGCGTGCCGGTGTACGAGCTGCTGGGCGGCAAGCGCCGGGACCCGGTGGAGGTCTACGCCACCGCGCTCTATCCCGAGGCAACCGAGGCTGCGGTGGAGAAGGCCGAGAAGCTGGCGGAACGGGGCTTCCACGGCATCAAGATCAAGGTGGGCTTCGACCTCGCCCAGGATATCGAAATCGTAAGCGCCGTGCGGTCGGCGCTCGGAGCCGATTTCCCGCTCATGACCGACGCCAACATGGGCTACGGGCTGGACGTGGCGCTGGCCGCCGCCGCGGCTTTCGAGAAGCTCGGCGTCGGCTGGCTGGAGGAGCCGCTTTTCATGGAGGACGTGGCCGGCCATGCCGAGCTGAAGGCCGGTAGCGGTGTCCCCGTGGCCCTGGGCGAGAACCTCCACACCCGCTTCGCCTTCGAATCGTTCATGGCGCGGGACGCCGTCGACGTCTTGCAGCCCGACGTCGCCCGGGCCGGCGGCATCAGCGAGGTGCGCACCATCGCCGCACTGGCGGCCGAACAGGGCCTCCCTGTCTCGCTCCACACCTACGGCGACGGTATCGCCTTGGCCGCGAGCCTTCATCTGGCCGCCGCACTCGAAAACAGCGCGGTGATGGAGTTCGACTACAACGAGAACCCGCTCCGCAGCCACCTCCTCCAGGAGCCCCTGGAACCGAAGAACGGCTTCATGCGCCCGCCCGACGGCCCCGGCCTCGGCGTCACCCTCGACCCGGATGCGCTGCAGCGCTATCACTTCGACGGCGGCGGAGACTTGGCGCTGTGGCGGCGGACGTTGCGCGATGCGGGAGCTGCACCATCGTAGTGACCTGCACGAAAACGTCATTCCGGCGAAAGCCGGAATCCAGACCGGAGCAGGGTAGGGAAACTTCCCCGAGAGGTACTCCGTGCGCGACGCCGCCTACTGGATAGACCACCTCGATCTGAAACCCCACCCCGAAGGCGGGCACTTCAAGGAGGTCTATCGATCCGCCGCCGCAGTATCGGGTGAGGCGCTGGAAGGATACGACGGTCCCCGCAACCTCGGCACTTCCATCTACTTCCTGCTGCGGGACCAAGAGTTCTCCGCCCTCCACCGCATCAAGCAGGACGAGCTGTGGCACTTCTACGCGGGCTCGACTCTCACCGTGCACGTCATTGACGCCGCCGGCCGCTACACGCCCATCCGCATGGGCCCCGACCTGCAGGCGGGCGAGCGCCTTCAGGCGCTGGTGCCCGGCGGCTCCCTGTTCGGCGCCTCCGTGGACGGCGCTCATGGCTACGCCCTGGTGGGCTGCACCTGCGTCCCGGGCTTCGACTTCGCCGATTTCGAACTGCCGACGAAGGAAGAGCTGCTCGGGCGCTACCCGCAGCACGGAGCGCTCATCGAGCGGCTGACGCGCGCATAGGCGGGAGATCGGTCGGCGCGTTCTGCGGTATGTGAATGTAGTTCGTAATTTCCGTACAAGGCGTTAAACTCGATCAGAGAGAATCCGGGCGACCACGGGAGAGAAGACCATGACCACCACGCGCGAAGTGCGCATCGGCTGTGTCCAGACGCCGGCTCTGCCGACCTTCGACGAGGCCATCGAGGCCGCCTGCCGCCTGTCCCGCGACGCGGTGGCCGCGGGCGCCGAGCTGGTGTGCCTGCCCGAGTTCTGCGGCGGCCTCGCCACCGAGAACGGCGTGCTCAAGCCCCCGGCCGCGCCCGAGGCGAGCCACCCCGTGCTGGAGGCGTTGTGCGCCTTCGCCCGCGATGCCGGCGTGTGGATGCTCATCGGTTCCGTAGCCGTGGACGGACCCGAGGGCCGGCTCATCAACCGCGGCTTCCTGGTGGACGATCAAGGCGATATCCGCGCCCGCTACGACAAGATCCACCTGTTCGACGTGGACCTCTCCGAGACCGAGCGCTACCGCGAGTCCGCCGTGGTCAGTCCCGGCAAGCAGGCCGTGGTGGCGGACACCCCCTGGGGCCGCCTGGGCATGACCACCTGCTACGACCTGCGCTTCCCCCACCTCTACCGCTCACTCGCCCAGGCGGGCGCCGAGATCCTGGCGGTGCCCGCGGCGTTCACCAAGGTCACGGGACAAGCCCACTGGCACGTCCTCAACCGCGCCCGCGCCATCGAGAACGGCGCCGTGGTGGTGGCCCCCTGCTCCGTCGGCCCCGTCCCCGGCGGCGGCGCCGTCTACGGCCACTCCCTCATCGTTTCCCCTTGGGGCGAGACCCTCGCCGAGGGCGGCGCCGACGTTGGCACCATCGTCGCCACCGTGGACATGGAGAGCGTCGCCAGCGTCCGCAAGCGCGTCCCGAGCCTGCGCCACGACCGCCCATTCAGTCAGCCGGCCCAGCCCGAGCCGGGCCGCCGTTCGGTGGCCTGACCACGGACTTGACCGGAGACCGGCTTTATCCGAAGCTGCTACCTCCGACATTAAGGGTCTGATTCCGTGTTGAAACTCCACCCAGACGAACAGAAGTGGCTGGACCAGTACCGTGAGGCGCTCGCCCAAAAACACCCAGGAATGGTGTTACGGATGCTTGTCTATGGTTCCAAAGCACGGGGCGAAGCCCGAGAAGACAGTGATCTCGACATACTCGTCGTCGTCCGGGACGAGGCCATCGACCTTAAACGGCTACTGCGGGACATTGGTTACGACCTGGCCGTGACTTCGTGGGCGGTCCCTTCGATCATGGCGTACACCGAACAAGAGTGGGATCGACTGAAAGCCTTGCAGTCTCCTTATAGAGATGCAGTAGAGCGCCATGGGGTATCGGTGCTGTGAACAGGCCGATGCTGTTCGGAGAGTGGCGGCTAGCCGTACGGTCTCTGGGTGCGGCGGAGACTCTAATGCGATCCGATTATAGGGAAGAAGACTCGGTATCACGGTCCTACTATGCGATTTTCCATGCAGCCAAAGCCGCTTTGTTTGTTCACGACATGGGACCGTCGAGTCATGCCGCTGTGAGGAGGATGTTTGGATTGCATCTCGTGCGAACAGGTCAGATCGAACCGGAGTGGGCCAGGGAACTCGGATGGAGCCTGGACGATAGACTGATGGTAGACTACAGCGTGCATGTTCGATTCTCCCGCGAAGAAACAATGCAGGAGTACCAACGGGCAGAAGCGTTCCTCAACCGTATGAGACGTTACTTGATCGAGAATGGAATAAGTGAGGAGGAATTCGAAGTGGAGTCGAATCGTGGTTGAGTCATACCACGATTACCCGAAGCCCACTCAAGCGAGACGGGAAACAGAATCCGGATTCTCGTGAAGGACTTGATCCTCATACGGCACGCCAAGTCGAGCTGGAAGGATTCCGGTCTCGACGACCGTGAAAGACCTCTCAACAAGCGGGGCGAACGGGACGCGCCAGAGATAGGTTTCCGGCTCGCACACCGCAACGTCAAACCCGAACTGATCGTGTCGAGCCCGGCAGCGCGGGCACTGACGACGGCACGGATCATCGCCAAGAAGCTCGGCTACGCGCGGAAAGAAATCGTGGTGAAAGATCGGCTTTACGGTGCCGGCGTCGTCGAACTGCTTGATGTGATCCGCAACGCGGACGAGTCTGTGGCGACCCTGATGTTGTTCGGCCACAACCCAGGGCTGACCGAGCTCGCCAATCACCTGGGGCCGCGGGAGATTCCCAACCTGCCCACCTGCGGCGTGCTGCATCTCAGGTTCGATGCGGCCGTCTGGGCCGTCGTGGGTTATGCCCGGGGCGACGAGGTGCTGTTCGATTTCCCCAAGAGCGGATAGTCCACACCGCCTTACACCGCAACCATCCTACTGAAAATCCCTGCTCTTCCTCCGCACCGGCTCCGCTCCTATCTTCGGCTGCCAGACCGTGTCCGCGACGAGGTGGACGACGGTGGACTCGCTCTGCAGGGTGCCGCTGACGCCCATGAACGAGAGCGTCTTGGCGGCGACCCAAAAGCGTTCGTAGACGTCGCGCCACAGGATGACGTTGACGAAGCCGGTCTCGTCTTCGAGGGTCAGGAAGATCACTCCCTTGGCGGTCTTGGGGCGCTGGCGGGAGATGACGATGCCGGCGTAGTCCACGCGGCGGCCGTGGGGCATTCGCTGCACGGTGGCGGCGTCGGGAAGCCCCAGGGCGGTGAGCTGGCGGCGCAGATGGGTCAGCGGGTGGCCACGGGGGCTGTGGTCGGTGGTCCGGTAATCCCACACGATGGACTCGAGATCGCTCAGGGGCTCGAACGGCACCGGCGCCTCGGGGGTTTCGAGGGGCAGGGCGGCCCTCCCGGCCTCGTGAAGTCCCTGCACCCCTGCTCCGGGTCTTGGTCGTCCGTCTGTCGCATCGCCCACGGCCGTGTGAACCCCCCGGACCTGCCAGAGGGCTTGGCGCCGCTGGGGACTGAGTGAGGAAAGCGCGCCGGCTTCGGCAAGGCGGTCGAGGACGTCCTGGCGCAGCCCGGTGCGGGAGGCGAAATCGGTCACGGACCGGAACGGGCCGGCGCGCCGGACGTTGTCGATGCGCTGCCAGTCCGCTTCCCGGAGCCCCTTCACGTAGCACATGCCCATGCGCAGGGCATGGACCGGGGCGGCGCCGGTTCGCCCGCCGCTCTGCCCGCCGACCTCACCGCTCTGCCCACTGGCCTGCCTCTGCCCACTGGCCTGCCTTTCCAGGGTGCAGTCCCAGTCGCTGTGCCGGACGTCCACCGGCAGCACGCGGACCCCGTGCCGCCTGGCGTCGTCCACGATGGTGGCCGGCGCATAGAAGCCCATGGGCTGGGCGTTGAGCAGCGCGCAGGCAAAGGCCGCCGGATAGTGGCGCTTGAGCCATGACGACGCATAGGCGACAAGGGCGAAGCTGGCGGCGTGGCTTTCGGGGAAGCCGTAGTCGCCGAAGCCGCGGATCTGCTCGAACACCTGCGTCGCGAAATCCCTGCCGATGCCCTTGGCCTCCATCCGAGAGATGAGCCGCTCCCGGTGCCGCTCGATCCTTCCCGACCTCCTCCAGGCGGCCATGTCGCGCCGGAGCTGGTCTGCCTCCCCGGGCGTGTAGTCCGCGGCTACCACGGCCAGCCGCATGACCTGCTCCTGGAACAGCGGGACTCCCAGCGTTTTCTTGAGCACCGGCTCAAGGGAAGGATGGGGGTACGTGACCGCCTCCTCGCCGTTTCGGCGGCGCAGGTAGGGGTGCACCATGCCTCCCGCGATGGGTCCCGGCCGGACGATGCTGACCTCGATGACGAGGTCGTAGTATTCGCGCGGCTTGAGCCGGGGCAGCATGGACATCTGCGCGCGGCTCTCGATCTGGAAGACTCCCACCGTATCGGCCTTGCAGATCATGGCGTAGGTCTCGGGATCATCCCTGGGAATCGTGGCCAGGGAGAAGGTCCTGCCCCAGTGTCTCCGGATGAGGCGGAAGGACCGGTCCACCACGGTCAGCATGCCGAGCCCCAGCAGGTCCACCTTGAACAGCTTGAGGCTTTCCAGGTCCTCCTTGTCCCACTGGATGACCGTGCGGTCGGGCATGGTCGCGTTCTCGATGGGGACGAGGTCGCGGACCGGCTTGTGGCCGAGGAGAAACCCGCCGGGGTGAATGGACAGGTGGCGGGGGAAGTCCTGGATCTCCGCCACCAGCCCGAGAAAATCCTGATGCACTTGGCTCCGCGGATCGAAGCCGGCGTTTTCGAGGAGTTGCGGGTCCACGCTCTCGAAGTTGCCCGCCAGCTTGCTGATGCGGTTCAGGGCGGTCTCCGCCAGCCCCAGGACCTTGCCCACGTCCCGGATCGCGGAACGCCCGCGGTAGCGGATGAAGTTGGCGACCATGGCGGCGTGGGTGCGGCCGTGCTTGCGGTAGAGGTACTGGATGACCTCCTCGCGGCGGTTGTGCTCGATGTCGAGGTCGATGTCGGGCGGCTCGGCCCGTTCCATGGAGATGAACCGCTCGAACAGCAGGTCCATCTGCACCGGATCGACGGCGGTGATGCCGAGGCAGTAGCACACCGCGGAATTGGCCGCGGAGCCGCGTCCCTGGCAGAGGATGCCGTTCTCCCGGCAGAACCGGACGAGGTCCCACATGGTGAGGAAATAGCCCTCGTAGGCGAGTTCTCCGATGACCTGAAGCTCCCGCTCGAGCTGTGCGCGGAGATTTTCCGGAACGTTGCCGCGGTTGCGCTCCCTGGCTCCCTTGAAGGTGATCTCCCGGAGCCATTCCCTGGAGGTCTTCCCGTCGGGAAGCTCCTCGGACGGGTAGCGGTAGCGGAGTTCGTCCAGAGAGAATTCGCAGCGGGCGGCTACCTCCAGGGTGCGTGCGACCGAGTCTGGGTCGTCCCTGAAAAGCGCCGCGAAAGCGGCCGGGGACTTGAGGTCGTGCTCTGCGTTGGGCTTGATCAGCCGCCCCGCGCCGGCGAGCGGGACCCCGTGGCGGATACAGGTGAGGACGTCCTGGAGCCGGCGCCGCGAGGGGTGGTGGTAGAGCACCTCGGCGGCGGCCGCGGTGGGGATGCCGTAGCGCCGCGCCCGTTCCCGCAGCCGTTGCTCCTGCCGCGCCTCTTCCGCCCGGCGATGGCGCGTCACCAGCGCGTAGAGCCGGTCGCCGAAGGCGTCCCGCAAGTCGCGGGCGACGAACGCGGGTTCCGGCTCCCGCACCAGCAGACTCTCCTCCCCGCCCCACAGGGCCACGAGCCCGCCGGCGTGGGCGCAGACCTCGCGCCATTCCACCACGCTCTGTCCCTTGAGCGAGCGCAGGCGTCCGGCGGAGATGAGCCGGCAGAGATGGGCGTAGCCGGCGCCGTCGGCGACGAGCAGCACGATGGAGGAGCCGTCGGCGACGGTCATCCGGGCGCCGACGACCAAGTGTAGGCCCAGCTCACGGGCCTTCACGTGGGCGCGCACGACACCGTAGACGCCGTCCCGGTCGGTCAGGGCAAGCGACCCGATCCCCAACTCCGCCGCCCGCTCCAGCAGTTCTTCAGGATGGCTCGCCCCTTCCAGGAACGAGTAATGGCTCTTGCAATAGAGGGGTGCGTAGGACGGGGGCGCCATCTACTCTACCTTCCCGTGCAGAAACCAGCCCTGCCGCTTCCGGTCGTAGTAGATCCACAGCCAGGGACCCTCGCCGTCGCGGACGAAATGGTACTCGCGGTGTACCTCGGCGCCCGAGCCCCACCATCCCCCTGAGACGATGTAAGGGCCGGCGCTTTCTCGGGTGAGAAAGCCGTTGTCCATTCGGGCGTCGCCTGAGCAGGCGTCGCCAACCACGGGCTCGGTATCGGCTACGGGCATGGCACCGACATTGGTATCGTCATTCCGGCGAAAGCCGGAATCCAGGCGGGGTGGGGGAGGGAAACACGCCCGTTTGCCCCTCCCCACCCACTGGATTCCGGCCCCGTATCGAGTACGGGGCAGGCTCTTCGCCGGAATGACGTGTTTGGTGCATCGTTCCCCCATGAGTTTTGACACAGTCTGGTGCGGGAGCCGGACGGGCTTCGGGAAGAAGCGCCGCACCAGCGGGCGCAGCCGCACCCGACGCGGCCTCGGCGGCGGCACGACTTCCATGGGTTCCCAGGTGAAGCGCGCCTCGGGAAGGTGCCCGGCGCGCGGGTGCGCCCGCAGCAGCGCGCCGTCGCCGAAGCGCGCCCGCAGCCGCGCCAGGGCGCGGTTGGCGGCGTCGTGGTCGCGCGCGGCGCCGTGGAAAAGCTCCCCCTGCCGCACGTCGGGCGAGGCTCTCTGGAGTTCCATGACGACCTCCACCACCCCGGCCGTCAGCGCCATGGCCTCCAGGCGGAGCCGCAAGAGGTCCAGTATCTGCCCCCGGTCCAGGGTGGGCCTGGCCGGCCGCAGGGTCTCGACCCTTTCCGACCTGTCGTCCAGGCGGAGGTGGAGGATGAGCGCGGTCATCACCTCGTGCCGCTGTTCCAGCGAGTCGAGCAATGGTTCCAGCAACTCCTCCATGAGCACTGCCAGCCGCGGGTGGTCGCTCTCCGGGTAGTCCAGGAAGACCCCCGCGGCGGTGGGCTCGGACGGCGTCTCCGGGTGGAGCGGGCTCCACAGATCGCCCGCGGCCAGCCGATGGAGCCGGTGGGCTTCCCGTCCCAGCCGTGAGCGCACCTGGGACGCAGGCAGGTCCAGGAAGCCGCCCAAGGTGTGGATGCCGAGCCGGGCCAGCAGGTCGCGGACCTTGGGAGCGAAATCGAGCCGGTCCAGGCGGACGCAGCGGACATGGTGGTGCTCTTCATCGGGCGTCCGGAAGACCGTGGTCCGGTCGCAGGCCTTGGCCGCGGCATAGCTGCCGAAACGGGAGAACCCTACGGCCACGGTGTTGTGGAGGCCGGCGCTGGCGAGGGCGTCGTGGATGAGTCCGGCCCATTCCTCCAGGCGGGGATGGAGCAGGGAAAGGCCCGAAGCCCCAAGCCAGAATACACCGGGCTCGTCCCGGGAGGGCTCCACCTCCGCGGTAAAACGACGCAGTCGCGGAACCAATCCGGCCACGGCCTTGTCGATGGCCGAGCGGGAAATGATGTCCGCCCGGAGATGGCGCGAAAGCGCGAGTCCCGCGCCGTAGCGCATGCCCGGAAGGATGCCCGTGGCGCGCCCCCGGGAGTTCACCCAGAGAATGGTCCCCTGGGCCTTGTCCCGGTCCACCACTGCGGCGGGATGGTCCTTCCAGTCCGGATGGTCCCGGAGCAGCAGTTGCAGGGGAAAGGCGGCAACGTCAACACAGGCCATCCGTTCCACGGCACGACTCCGTGTGGCTCCATCCCGGTGCGCCCCGCTTGTCCTTGACCACGCGGATTTCCCAGTCGAAGCGGCTGAAGGCGGTCCTGGTTATGGTGCCTTCGCCGTGCAGCGACACCAGCGGCCCCAGCGAGGGTGTGCCCTTCCTCTTGCGAGTGAGGCAGAGGAGCGCCGCGTGGTGCTTCCGGGCCAGCGCCGCCAGACGGCTCTGGACCGCCATGTGCATCCGCGCCTCGGCCTTCAGGTCCAGCACCACCAGCCCGAACGCCCCGGAGCGCAGCAACTGGTCAGCGGCGCGGGAAGCGGCGAGGGCGTTGGGAACTCGGACCACCGGCAAGGCGTCGAGATCGATTCCCCACTCCACCAGATCCGGCGGAAAGAAGATCGAATTGCCGAAGCCAACCCACGCCGCGGGCTCACCGCGCTGCTGGGCCTGGAGGATCAGGGAGGCCGCGGCGGTGAGGGCAGGGGCCACGCCGGAGTCCGAGATCTCCGTAAGACGCCCGGCCAGCAAGGAGAGATTCCAGGCCGGTGGGGCTTCGCGGACAGGCCGGCGCCGCGGCGCAACCGCGACGGCGCCCGAAGCCGGCATCCGCTCCCGGGTAGGAACCGGCATCCGCTCGTGAGTCTTTTCGGCGGAAACGTCCATGAAGGCTGCCTCACCCTTCCAGGTACCGTCTCACCTCCACTACCTTGCCCAGGAGCATGCATTCATCGGCCCTCGGGACGATCGGTGCGAAGGCCGGGTTCTCCGGATGCAGCTCGATCCGGTTCCGGCGCAGGCGGAGCCTCTTGATGGTGGCCTCGTCCCCCACTAGGGCCACCACGATGTCCCCCGAGGCCGCTTCCGCCTGCTGCCTCACGACGACGATGTCGTCCGGAAGGATGCCTGCTCCGGTCATGCTCTCGCCCTGGACCCGGAGCCCGAACATCTCTTCCGAGCCCCGCGACTGTACCGGGAGGTAACCCTCGCACTCCTCGATGGCCGCCCGCAGCCCCCCCGCCTGCACCCGCCCCAGCAGCGGCACGAACAGCGTCCCGGGCTCCCGGGGCAGGCGATAACCCCTGGATTTCCCATGCGTTTTGACCAGTCGCCCCTCGGCCACCAGCCGCTCCAAGTGCTGCCGGGCCGTCTGCACCGCCTTGAACCGGAACGCCTCCTGGACCTCCCGCACCGTGGGAGGAAGCTCCTCCAGGATCCGCCTGCGCACGAACCGGTAAACCTTTTCCCGGGTCTCTCCGGGTGGAGTGAAGGGTGTCATGGGGATGCGAATACCAGACTTTTGTCTTGTATGCAAGGCAACTCAGGTATTTGCTGAAATGCAGTTTGGGTGTAGAATTTGGGATATGTCCAAGGCCACTCAATCGGTTCTCGTCGAGGCTCTGCGCCTTGATGTTGACGCGCGTGCCGAACTGGCAGCCGAGCTCCTGAAGAGCCTGGACGGTCCTGCGGATCCGGACGCCGAGGCTGCGTGGGCCACGGAAATCGAGCGGCGGGTCGAGGCCATTGAAGGCGGGACCGTCGAGCTTGAGCCTTGGGAAGATGTCAAGCGCCGGATCGAGAGCGAGATTCTCGGTCGGTGAAGATTCTTACCAGTGCACCTGCCGCCGAAGAACTCAGGGAAGCGGTCCGATGGTACGAAACCCAACGAACCGGGCTCGGCGGTGAATTCCTGAACGCGGCTAACGCAGCCTTTTCCCGCATTAGCGCCCATCCCGAAATCGGAACGGTAATCTCGGAGGACGGCCACACGCGTCGAGTCCTGGTCTCCGCATTCCCATATCAAGTAGTCTACCGCCTCAGGCCAGATGAGATCGTTATCGTGGCCATCGCTCACTTGAGACGGCGGCCGGGTTATTGGATGCAGCGGAATTGACGCGTGGGTGTCGAGGACGATCATTCCGTGGCGGACCAGTCGGAAGGATCGACCGCTGGCCGGAATGGATCGTGGTAGGCCAGCACCGAACCGCGCATCGCCCCAATGATCGACGGGCGTTCATCGGGAGGCTCGACGGGATGCAGCACTGCCACCGGTCGTCCCCGTTTGGTGATGGTCACAGGCTTGCCGTCCTTGTTCATCTGGTTGATGACACGGAGGCATCTCGCCTTGAATTCCGCCGCTCCGATCATGTTCATCATCAGAGTCACCTCGATGCACCTGTTGGATAGCTGTGTAAACTTATAAATGTACATAATCAATCATTGAACTGCCGCCTGAACGGCACGGTCCCGGGTCCCGATTCGCGCCCCGCCGCCCGATCTGCTAAAAATTTCCATTTCGCTCCGAAACCCGCGAACAGTACCCGCCGGGAGGATGCAGCTTGATCGAGGTCGAGGGTCTCACTCGAAAATATGGTGATCTGGTGGCGGTGGACGGCGTCTCCTTCTCCATCGGGAGAGGGGAGGTGGTCGGCCTGCTGGGGCATAACGGCGCCGGGAAGACCACCATCATGCGGATGCTCACGGGCTACATCGAGCCCACCGCGGGATCGGTGGTCATCGACGGCATGCCGCTTCACGAAGCGCGGCTCGGCATCCAGCGCAAGCTGGGCTACCTGTCCGAGAACGCGCCGCTCTACCCGGACATGTCGGTGGTGCGCTACCTGGAGTACGTGGCCGACCTGCGCGGGATTCCGCGCGCCGGACGGCCGGCGGTGCTCAGGCGGGCGCTGGAGCGGACGTGGCTGATGGACCGGGCGCTGGACCCGGTGGGCACGCTGTCCAAGGGCTACAAGCAGCGGCTGGGAGTGGCCCAGGCCATCGTGCACGAGCCGGAGATCCTGATCCTCGACGAACCCACCAACGGGCTGGACCCTGCGCAGATCTTCCAGATGCGCTCGCTGGTGAGCGATTTGAGCCACAACGCCACCATCATCGTCTCCACGCACATCCTCCAGGAGGTGGAAGCGGTCTGCGAGCGGGTGATCATCATGGCGCAGGGGCGCATCGCGGTGGATGCCCGGCTGAGCGAGCTGCAAGAGTCCAATCGGCTGGTGGTGGGGCTCGGCAATCCGTCCGAGGACGCGGCCGAGCGGCTCCGGGAGATCCCGGGAGTGGGCATGGTGACCCCGGCTGAGGGGCCGCGCGGGGAGAGCTACGGCCTTGAGCTGGAGGCTTCCCTGGACGAGGTGGCGCCCAGCGTTGCCAGGGCGGCCGTCGAACGCGGCTGGGATCTCTACCGCATGAACGAAGAGGCGCGCACCCTCGAGACCGTGTTCCGTGAAGTGGGGGAGAGAGGCGGCCATGCGGGGTAGCATCTGGAGCATCGCCAAGAAGGAGTTCTCCACCTACTTCTCGTCGCCGGTGGCGTTCATCTTCCTGGGGACGTTCTCGGCCGTGTGCCTGTTCATCTTCTTCTGGGTCGAGCAGTTCTTCGCGCGCAACATCGTGGACGCGAGGCCGTTGTTCGAGTGGATGCCGATCCTGCTCATCTTCCTCAGCGCGGCCCTGACCATGAAGATGTGGAGCGAAGAGCGGCGCATGGAGACCCTGGAGTTCCTCTTCACCATGCCGGTCAGGACGCTCCATCTCGTGCTCGGCAAGTTCCTGGCGTGTCTGGGCCTGGTGGCCATCGCGCTGGCGCTGACGCTGGGGGTGCCGGTCACGGTCTCCTTCATGGGCCCCCTCGACTGGGGTCCGGTGCTGGGCGCCTACACCGCCTCGCTGCTGCTGGCGGCGGCCTACTGCTCCATCGGCCTCTACGTCAGCGCGCGGAACGAGAGCCAGATCGCGAGCCTGATCCTCACCACCGTCATCGGCTTCGTGTTCTACCTGCTGGGCTCCCTGACTTTCGGTTCCCTGGTGGGCATCCAATGGGCCGAATACCTGGGCCTGGCGGCCACGGGCGTCCGCTTCGAGTCCATCACCCGGGGCATCCTGGACCTTCGGGACATCTACTACTACGTGAGCGTTGTGGGCGTCTTCCTCGCCCTGAACGTCTTCTCCCTCGAACGGCTCCGATGGTCGAGAGAAGGGCAGAAGAGGCGCCACCATGTCTGGCGGACGGTGACGGCCCTCGTCATCGTCAACTTCGTCCTGGCCAACTTCTGGCTCCACCGCGGCCTGGCCGTGCGCGCGGACCTCACCGAAGGGAAGGACTACACCATCTCCCAGGCGACTCGGGACCTCATCGCCCAGTTGCAGGAGCCGTTGCTCATCCGGGGCTATTTCAGCGCCCGTACCCACCCGTTGCTGGCTCCGCTGGTGCCCCGCATCCGCGACACGATTCGCGAGGTCGAAACCATCAGCGGCGGCCGGGTCCGCGCCGAGTTCGTGGACCCGCGCGAGGAGCCCGGCCTGGAGGAGGAGGCCAACCAGCGCTACAACATCCGTCCGGTGCCGTTCCGGACCGCCGACCGCTACCAGACCTCCCTGGTCAACTCCTACTTCGACGTGCTGCTCCAGTACGGCGACAAGCACGAGGTGCTGCGGTTCAACGATCTGATCGAGATCAAGGGGGAACGGACCGGCACCAAGGTGCGCCTGCGGAACCTGGAATACGACCTGGCCCGGGCCGTCAAGAAGGTGTTGTACGGCTTCCAGGACGTCGGGACGCTCTTCGCCGGAATCGATCAGCCGGTGGAGTTCCGGGGATACTTCTCGCAGGAGGAGAAGCTGCCGGAGTCCATCGTGGTCTTCAAGCGCCAGTTGCTGGGGTCGCTGAGGGCGCTCCGCAAGGAGTCGGAGGGAAAGTTCAACTACGAGATCATCGATCCGGAGGCCCAGGGCGGCGCCTTGGCCAAGCAGCTTGCCGACCAGTACGGCTTCCGGCCCATGGCCGCGGGCCCCCTCAATCCGGAGCGTTTCTATTTCTACATGGTCATGAAGAACAACGGCAGCACCGTGCAGGTGCCCCTGCCCGGCAAGCTGAACCAGGAGGCCGCCAGGCGGAGCGTGGAGTCGGCGCTACGGAGGTTCGCGCCCGGTTTCATCAAGACCATCGGCTTCCACACCCCGCCGCCGCCCCCGCGGCAGCCGGGCATGCGTTTCCAGCCGCCGCCCCGGCAGTTCCGGTTCCTGCGGCAAAAGCTCCGGGAGAACTATCGCGTCGCCGACGTGGACCTAAAGTCCGGCGTGGTGCCGGAGAACGTGGATCTGCTGGTGCTCGCGGCCCCCAAGGAGCTGACGCCGGAGCAGCGGTTCGCCGTGGACCAGTTCCTCATGAAGGGCGGCTCGGTGACCGCGTTGACCTCGCCCTATACCGTAAGGCGCACCCAAGCCGGTCTGGCCGCCAGCAGGCACACCTCCGGTCTGGAGCCGTTGCTGGAGCACTACGGCCTGACGGTGCAGAAGAGCCTGGTGCTGGACCCGCAGAACGAGCCCTTCCCGGTGTTCGTGAACCGCAAGGCGGGCGCTCTCACGGTTCGTGAGCTGCAGCTCGTGCCGTACCCCTACTTCGTGGACGTCAGGGGCGCGGGCCTAAACCAGGACAATCCCATTACCGCGAGGCTGCCGCAGTTGACCGTGAGCTGGGCTTCGCCGCTTACGCTTCCGGACGACGAGGCCGGGGTCCGGAGCGCGACGCCGCTGCTGGCAAGCTCCGGCGTATCCTGGCAGTCGACCTCCCTGAAGGTGCATCCCGACTTCGAGGTGCATCCGAAGCTCGGCTTCGAGAAAGAAGGGCAACCCAAGAGTCGGGTGCTGGCGGCGGTGGTAGAGGGGAGCTTCCGTTCCTACTACGCGGGCAAGGACTCGCCGTTGCTGGCCGGGGACGATGGCGAAGGGGAGGCCGCTGAAAAGACCGAGGAAGAGGAGGTGCCGGTGGTGACGGGGATGATCGAGAAGTCGCCGGAATCGGCCCGTATCATCCTCGTGGGTTCCAACGAGGCGTTCACCGACCAGACTTTGCAACTCTCCCGCGCCGCGGCCAACGACCGGTTCGTCAACTCGCTGCAGTTCGTGGAGAACGTGGTGGACTGGGCGTTGGAGGACCGCGCGCTGCTGTCCATTCGCAGCCGCGCCCACTTTGCGCGGACCCTCGTGCCCATGACCCGCGAGCAGAAGGCCTTCTGGGAATACCTGAACTACGGCATCGTGCTGGTGGGGCTGATGCTGATCTACGGGGCGCATCGTTATCATCTGCTCCGCTTGCGGGACCGCTACCAGAGGATGCTGGCGGCATGACGACGATCAAGCTCTTGGTGCTGTTGCTGGTGCTGCAGGCGGGCCTCGTGGCCTGGGTCAACCTTCAGCGAGACGACCCCGGCGCCTTCGAGGCCGATACGCCGCTGCTGGCCCTGGATCTGGACAGCGCCGATACCGTAACCATCGAGGGGATGGAATGGGCGGCGCTGCGGTTGGCGCGCAAGGACGGCGGCTGGGTCCTGCCCCAGAAGGGCGACTTTCCGGTCTCGCCGGCCAAGTTCGAGCAGTTCACCGAGAAGCTGCTGGGGGCCAGACGATCCTGGCCGGTGGGCAAGACCCTGGTGGGGGCCCGGCAGTTCAAGGTGACGCCGGATCGTTACGAGCGGCGGGTGCGGTTTCTCAAGGGCGAGGATGTCCTGGGCGACGTCTTCCTCGGCTCGTCGCCGGCGTTCCGCAAGGTGCACGCCCGTCTCGACGGCGACGACCATACCTATGCCGTCGATTTCAACGCCTTCGACGCTCCGGCGGACGCGAGTTCCTGGTACGACACGGAGATCCTCAAGACGCCGGCGGAGGACATCGCCCGCATCGACCTGGGGGCCTATGCGTTGAAGGCCGGGGACGGCGGGTTCCAGGTCGAAGGGTTGCGGGAGAACGAGGAGACCGACGCCGAGCCGGTGCGGCAGCTCGTGGAACGCGTGGCGGAGGTCGGTTTCAAGGAAGTGCTTTCGAAGGACGGCAAGGCGCGTTTCGCCACGGGAAGGCCCATCCTCGAGTACACCATCGAGACGAAGGCAGGATCGGTCATCAGGCACACGGTGGTGTCCCCGAAGGAAGGCGACCACTACATCCTCAAGACCTCCGCGCACCCTCACTACTTCGAGGTGGACCGGGACCGGTTCGACAAGCTTCGCGACACCAGCCGGGTGCAACTGGTCAAGGGCGTCGGATCAGGTTGACACGGCGTCCGTTCCTCGGATACCTTCCACGAGTTGGCGACCCGTCCACGCAAGCCGTAAACGCAGGCACAAGAGGGAGGAAACCCCATGAGCGCACGTCCCATGCCCACGCAGGAAGCCGAGCAGTCGGCCGCCAAGCGGTTCATCGCGGCCATCCGGGAACTCCACACCGACGAGCCGGACGTCGACAGGCGCTGGGAGAAAATGGGTTCTCTTCTCAGCGAGCTGCTGGCGGACCCCAGTGTGAAGGCACAGTCGGAGAAATGGCCTGACTGCGATCAGGGCGGGCTGACGCTGCCCGAGGGCGGTCAGCGGGCCCAGAACCTCCTGCTCTACGAGGACCCGGACCACGGCTTCGTCATCAACGGGCTGGTCAAGGCGCCGGGAACCCGCACCAGCATCCACGACCACGCGCACAACTGGACGCTCTACGGGGTGCTGGACGGCCGCGAGACCATCGAGCGCTACGAGCGGCTGGACGACGGTTCCAGGCCGGACTACGCGGAAATCCGCAAGACCGAGAACGCCCAGGTGGAACCGGGCAAGATCGATCTCGTGCGCCCGTGGCAGATTCACGCCGAGGAGAGCGGCGAGGAGCGCACCGTCGCCATCATCGTGCGGGCCGAGAAGCCCGGCGGTTTCCTCCAGGGCCGGTACGACCCGGAGACGTGCAAGTACTGGCAGGGATACGGGCCTACCCAGATACCCTTCGAGTTCGAATAGCCTGCAAGCCGAGTTCGATAGCCCGCAAGCGGCGCGGGGATTCCTCCCGGCAGCTTTTTCGGCCATGTAACCGCCAAACTTGACAAGCAGGTTTACGCCAGGTACTCTAAGCCGATGCTTTTTAAGGAGTTCTGCGCGGTACGCTGCTTCGTCGTCCTCGCGAGTCTTCTTTTTCTCCTTCTCGGCGGCTTGTCATCCGCTCCGGCGGCGTCAGCCCGTGGCGCCGTTCCCGCGAAAGCGGACCCCTTCGCCATCCCTTCAGGTCTCAAGCCCGCGGTCGAGTTCTGGAAGGCGATCTTTCTCGACTACGACTCCAACGAGCTGGTGTTCTTTGATCCCGGGAACATGTCGAAGATCCACCAGGTGGTGAAGATCAAGAAGGGCGCCAGCGCGCGGCGGGTGGTCCGGTCCGTGCGCGCCCGGCTCAACCGGCGCGGCATCCCGTGGCACCGGATCAAGGCACAGCGGGGGATCAGCGAACGTTTCGCCGCGGGCGTGCGGCGGTCCGGCCGTTACATGGAGCACATGCGCAAGATCTTCGCCGCCCGCGGACTCCCGGTGGAGCTGGTCTATCTGCCGCTGGTAGAGTCCTCGTTCCGGAACGACGCGCGCTCGTTCCGGGGCGCCGTGGGCATGTGGCAGTTCATGCCCGGCACGGGACGGATCTACATGCGCGTAACGCGGTCGCTGGACGAGCGGCGGGACCCGATGGAGGCGACCCGTGCCGCGGCGCGTCTGCTGCAGGACAACTACCGGGAGCTCCGCACCTGGCCGCTGGCCGTGACCGCCTACAACCACGGCCGCGCCGGCATGAAGCGGGCGGTGCGCCGGGTGGGCACCCGGGACATCGTCACCATCATCCGCCGCTACCGGAGCCGGACCTTCAAGTTCGCGTCCAAGAACTTCTACGCGGAGTTCCTCGCCGCGGTGCACATCATGCGCGACGTCGAGCGGTACCTGCCCCACGTCCGGTTCGATCGCTTGGTGCACCTCGACGAGATCAGCCTCCACAAGCGCGTGTCGGTGTCGTCGCTGCTCCGCCATAGCCGGGTTTCCCGTGCGGAGCTGCTCAAGTGGAATCCGGCTCTGAGCCGCCACGCCTCGTGGCTGCCCGCGGGCTATCGGCTGAAGGCGCCGAAAGAGCAGAGTCACCGGTTCCGCACCGCGTTGTCGGGCATGAACACGACGCCGTCGTTCCCGTACCACGTCGTCAGCCGAGGCGATACCCTCTGGGATCTCGCCAGGATCTACGACACGTCGATGCACGCCATCCAGTCGATCAACGGCTTGAGGAGCGCCCATCGCCTGCGGGTGGGGCAACGGCTCGAGATCCCGGGCAAGCCGCCGGCGACCCGGGCGTCGAAAAGGGCCGTGGACCAACAGCACGTCTATCACCGCGTGCGCCCGGGCGAGACCCTTTCGACCATCGCCGACCGCTACAAAGTTTCGCTGGCTGCGCTCCAGCGCGCCAACTCCATCCGCAACCGGCACCGGATCCGGGCCGGGCAGCGTCTCAGAATCCCCGGGACCCGGTCGTGAGATAACGCCGGGGAACACTCTGCAGGGCGACCGCGGGTCGCCCCTACAGATACCCGGTGACGAACCCCGTAGGGGCGCCCCGCAGTCGGCCTAGGGGTTCCATCCCCGATGCGATATAATGGCCGGAGGTTATGTACCAGAGCCTTCTCCAGGCCACGGCCGGATTCTACCTTCTGGCGGCAGGCGCGTTCATCCTCTACCTGTTCTCTCCCCGGGAGTCCTTCTCGCGCGCGGGCCAGGGCCTCCTGCTGGCCGGCTTCATCGGTCATGCGATCAAGTTCGCATTCCTCTTCCACGAAGCCGGGTTCCCGGCGCTGGCCCAGACCGCGGCCACCCAGTCCTTCTACGGCTGGCTGATGGTGGGGGTGTACCTGACGGTGCAGCTCCAGTACCGGCTGCCCATCCTGGGGTGCTTCGTCGCGCCGCTGGCCTTCCTCATGTCGCTGCGGTCCATCGCCCTGGGCGACCCGGGTCTGGAGACGCCGCCGGCGCTGCTGACCTACTGGCTGCCGCTGCACGTGACCCTTGCGTTGCTCGGCAACGCGGTCTTCGCCCTGGCCTTCGCCGTGAGCGTGGTCTACCTGCTGCTCCGGCGCCAGCTCAAGAACAAGCGGATGACCGGCTGGAGCCGCCCCCTGCCGGCGCTGGAGACCCTGGACCGTCTCAACAAGATCTTCCTGGTCTGGGGTTTCCCGTTCATGACGCTGGGCATCCTCACGGGCAGCGTGTGGGCGCACGCGCAGTGGGGCACCTACTGGTCCTGGGATCCGCGGCAGATCACCTCGGGCCTGACCTGGCTGCTGTACGGCATCCTTCTCCACGGCCGCCTGACCGCGGGCTGGCGCGGGAGGAAGGCGGCCGTGTGGACCATCGCGGGGTTCATGATCGTGCTGGGCTACTTCCTCTGGGGAGACGTATTCTTCCTCAGCCGCCACGGGGGCCGCTTTGAGTGAGGCGGAACGACAGATCCTCGTGGTGGGCGTCAACCACCGGACGGCCCCGGTGGAGGTGCGCGAGCAGCTCGCGTTCTCGCCCAAGCGCCTCAACGGCTCGCTGCAGGACCTGGTGGCGCTTCCGTCCGTGGACGAGGGAGTGATCCTGTCCACCTGCAACCGGGTGGAGGTGGTGGCCGTGGCCCGTGACCGCGGCGCGGGCTTCGAGGAGATCGGCGGCTTTCTCAGGAACCAGCCCGGCGTGCGCATCGGTCCCACCGAGGACCAGCTCTACCACCACGCCCGCAAGGGCGCGGTGCGGCACGTTTTCCGGGTCGCCTCCAGCCTGGATTCGATGGTGGTGGGGGAGCCGCAGATCCTCGGCCAGTTGAAGGAGTACTACTCCATCGCGCAGCAGGCCGGCACCGTCGGCAGCATCCTGCACCGCCTCTTCCATCGCTCCTTCTCGGTGGCGAAACGGGTGCGGCAGGGAACGGGCATCGCCAACCGGCCCGTTTCCGTGGGCTCGGTGGCGGTGGACCTGGCCAAGCGGATATTCGACCGGCTGGAAGAGAAGACCGTGATGGTCATCGGTTCCGGCGTCATGGGCGAAGCTCTGGTCCGGCACCTGGTGGAGAACGGCGTGCGGGGCCTGATGATCACCAACCGCACCTTCGACAAGGCGGTGGAGCTGGCGGACCGCTTCGAGGCGAGCCCCATCCGGTTCGAGGACTACGCCCGCTACCTCAAGCTGGCCGACGTGGTCATCGGCTCGGTGGAGTCGGAGGAAACGCTCATCAGCCGTGAGACCGCGGCCGAGGTGTTGCGGGAGCGGAAGCAGGACAACATGTTCTTCATCGACCTGGGCATGCCCAGGAACTTCGACCCCCTCATCAACGACCTGGACAACGTCTACCTCTACCACATCGACGACCTCACCGGCGTGGCCCGGGAGAACCTCAAGGGGAGGGAAAGCGAGGCGGACAAGGGAGAGTCGATCGTGGACCAGGAGGTGGAGACGTTCTACCAGTGGTTTTCCTCACTCGACCAGGTGCCCACCATCATCGCGCTGAAGCGGAGGTTCGAGGAGATCCGGCAGGGGGAGCTGAGGAAGTCGCTGGAGTCGAATCTCAAGGACGTTTCCCAACGGGAGCGCAAGGCCATCGAGGACCTGACCGCGGCCATGATCAACAAGATCCTCCACGGCCCCTTGACGCGCCTCAAGGAGCGTCCCGACGAGGACGCCGCCTACCATGACACGGTCCGGGCGCTGTTCGACCTGGACAAGGAGCCGGGTCCGGGCCGGGACGACCCGTGAGCATGGACAGGATCCGCATCGGCACCCGGCGCAGCCCCTTGGCCCTGGCCCAGGCGGAATGGGTCCGGGCTCGCATCCTTGAACACCACCCCGGGGCCGTGGTGGAGGTGGTGGCCATCAAGACCAGCGGCGACCGCTTCCAGGACGTTCCCATCGAGCAGATCGGCGCCAAGGGGGTGTTCATCAAGGAGATCGAGGAGGCGCTCCTGGAGGGAGGCATCGAGGTGGCCGTGCACTCCATGAAGGACCTGCCGACCGAGATTCCCGATGGTCTGGCCATCGCCGCGGTGCCGGAACGGGAGGACCCCAGGGACGTCATGGTGAGCCACGTCGCGTCGAGCCTCGCCGAATTGCCGGCCGGAGCCCGGGTCGGCACCGGCAGTCTCCGGCGGCAGGCCCAGGTGCTGAACCGGCGCCCGGACCTGACGGTGGCGCCCATACGAGGCAACGTGGATACGCGGCTCGCCAAGCTCCGGCGCGGCGAAGTGGACGCGCTGCTGCTGGCGCTGGCGGGATTGAAGCGCCTGGGCCGGGAGCGGGAAGCCACCCAGGCGCTGCCTCCCGACATCTGCCTGAGTGCCGTTGCCCAAGGCGCCCTGGGCCTGGAGACCCGGCGGCACGAGGCAGAGCGGCTGCGTTTCCTCAACCATGAGCCGTCGGCTCTGGAAGTGGAGGCCGAGCGGGCGTTCCTGCGGCGCCTGGAGGGCGGGTGCCAGGTGCCGGTAGGCGCCCGGGCCGTCGCGGCCCCGGACCGTATCACCCTCGCCGGCATGGTGGCGGATACGTCCGGCAGGCGGATATTTCGGAGCGAGATTTCGGGTGCGCCCGCGGATGCGGCCTCGCTGGGGGTCCGGCTCGCCGAGAGATTGCTGGACGAAGGCGCCGGCGTCGTGCTGCAGGAGGCGCGTGTATGAGCGCTCCGCTGTCGGGACAGCGGGTACTGATCACGCGGCCGCGCGAGCAGGCCGCGGCCTTCGTGAGCGGCCTGGAAGCCGCGGGCGCCCGGACGGTGGTTTTCCCCACGGTGGAGATCCTGCCCCTGGAAGACGCCGCCGCCCTGGACGAGGCCGTCCGCGGCCTGCCGGGACAGGACTGGCTGGTCTTCACCAGCGTCAACGGCGTCCGGCACTTCCTGGCGCGTTGCGAGGCGCTGGGGTGCATTGAGAGCCTGCGGCGGCTCGACATTGCGGCCATCGGCCCGCAGACCGCCCGGCTGCTGGAAGACCGCGGCCTTTCGGCCAGCTTGGTGCCGGAGGAATACCGCGCCGAAGGCATCCTGGCGGCGTTGGGGCCGGATCGCGTCCGGGGCCGCCGCTTCCTGCTTGCGCGGGTAGCGGGAGCCCGCGACGTGCTCCCCGAGACCCTGCGCCGGTGGGGCGCGACGGTCACGGTGGTGGAAGCCTACCGCAACGAGCCCGTGCGGCATGGCGCCCAGCGGTTGGTTGAGTTACTGGAGCAGGTGGACTGGGTCACCTTTACGAGTCCGAGCACGGTGAACGCTTTCGTGGATCTGCTCGAAGGCGAAAGCGCGGCATTCCCGGCCGCCACCGTCCATGTGGCCTGCATCGGCCCCATCACCGCGAACGCTGCACGCGCGCACGAGTTGGAGGTGAGGGCGGTGGCCCGGGAATACACCGTTTCGGGCCTGATTCAGGCATTGGTGGATTCCACGATCACCGGGTCATCGTGAATGGCTCCGTCAAAACGTTCGTCCTGAGCGTAGCGGAGCGAAGTCGAAGGACGCCATGATAGGAGGCAACCATGGCATTTCCCGTAACCCGGCCACGACGACTTCGACGGACCGGCTTGTTGCGCGATCTCGTGCGCGAGACCGCGCTGAGTCCGCGGGACTTCATCTATCCGCTGTTCGTCTGCCCGGGGCGGGACCAGGAGCAGCCCGTCACCTCCATGCCCGGCGTCTCGCAACTCTCGGTGGACCGCGCGGCCCGGGAGGCCGAGATCGTCTGGCGCCTGGGCATCCCGGGCGTGATCCTGTTTGGCATCCCCGAGACCAAGGATCCGGTAGGCTCGGAAGCTTACGCCGACCGCGGCGTGGTGCAGGAAGCCATACGGGCCATCAAGGACAAGGCCCCGGAGTTGCTGGTGATCACCGACGTCTGCCTGTGCGAGTACACCGACCACGGCCACTGTGGCATCGTCGAGGACGGCGAGGTCAAGAACGACGCTTCCCTCGATCTGCTGGTGAGGGAGGCGTTGTCGCACGCCCGGGCCGGGGCCGATGTCGTCGCTCCGTCCGACATGATGGATGGCCGGGTCGGAGCCATTCGCACGGCGCTGGACGGAGAAGGCTTCGAGAACGTGGTCATCATGGCCTATGCGGCCAAGTATGCGTCGGGTTTCTACGGCCCGTTCCGGGAGGCCGCGGAATCGACGCCGCAGTTCGGCGACCGCCGCTCGTACCAGATGGATCCGGGCAACAGCGACGAGGCGCTACGGGAAGTGGAGACGGATATCGCGGAGGGCGCCGACATCGTCATGGTGAAACCGGCGCTTTCCTACCTGGACGTCATCTCCCGCGTCAAGCGGCGCTTCAACTATCCCACGGCGGCGTACAACGTGAGCGGCGAATACGCCATGATCAAGGCCGCCGCCCAAAACGGCTGGATCGAGGAGAGCACGGTGGTGCCGGAAGTCCTGCTCTCCATCAAGCGCGCCGGCGCCGACCTGATCCTCACCTACTTCGCGAAAGAGATGGCGGGAATGCTTTAGGGCCTCTGACTTCCGCGAGCCGGGTTGCAAACCGGCCGTTAGGGCGTATATTGCAATACAATACGATCCATCGGACCACCGCCCGAACCGGGAGATACGGGGTCCGATCATCCTGACCCCAGGGACGCCTCGTGCGTCCCTGTATTTTGTTCAGCGCGACATGCCCGATAACGATCCGATACAGGGCCGACGTCACCGTGTCAGGGTGTTCGTCAGGCTTTCCGGGGCGGTTCAGGTTCCCGGATGACAAGATCATTGACCATAGACTATGGCGATGATGTCCTGTTGGCGTTGGGCCTGACTCCAGAGGAGTTTCGCCATGAGGCCAAGATTCTGATTGCCGTAAAACTCTGCGAGATGGGCCGGTTATCGACCGGCGTAGCGGCGGAATTGGCGGATCTGCCCAAGCCGTTGTTCTTGACGAAGCTGGCGGATTACGGCGTAGAGACCTTCGATTTGTCCGCAGAAGAACTTCAACGCGATCTGGCCGGTGGGCGACGTCATCTGTAACCCATCGCCGTTGCACCTTCAGAGGCTACGGTTCCGGCTGTCGCCAGCCTCAGTGCCCAGATACCCCACTCACTCCGCCCGCCCCAGCAGCCGGCGCACTTCCTTCACGCGGTTCCGCAGGGTCTTCTCGCATTCGGGTTCCCGCTCGGGGGTGTGCACCTGGGCCTCGGAGAGCCGGAAGAGCAGCACCCGGGCGCCCCGGGTGAGGCGGATGACGTAGGTGTTGGAGTCCGCGTCGTGGTAGGACTCCACCGCTTTCACGGTGTCGTCCTCGGAACGGATGATGGCGTTGGCCCAGGCCTCGAGATCGGGAAGGGCCGCTTCCCCGACGTGCTGCGTAATCATGCGGGACGGGCGGTCAGCTTCTCTCTTTGGGCTTCCGGAAGGGGCGGTGGCAGCTTCCGCAGGCGTTCCTGCCGAAGCCCTTGACCAGCGCGGCTGTGTCCTCGCCCGCCCGGGCCTTTGCCGCGATGTTCTTGGCCAGTCCCGCGGCGTTCTTGGCCGCGGCGGCGAACTCGTCCCACTGCTCCCAGATATCGGGTTTGGAGCGCGAGCCCTCGGCGCTACCCTTGGGGAAGGTGTCGGCGTTGATCTTCGCGAACAACTCCGCCAGCTTGTCGGCGCTGGCGGCCACCGCGGCCGCGTCCGCCGCGGAGCGCAGGGCCTTGCTGGTCCCGCCGATGGTCTTCATCAACTGCTGGCGCTCCTCGATGATCTTGTCGAACTGGGCGGCCGAGACGAAGCTCGTTCCCGCCGTCAGGAACATCGCCGCCGCCAGGATGAACGGCCAGGATGATTTACGCATGTCTCTTCCCTCCGCTATTGCTCGAACTCGTGCTTCTGAAGCTCCCGGACCAGAGCAGACAGGTTCGGATCGCTGTTCACCACGTCGTTCACCTTGTTCTGGAACTCGCCGGCGGCGCGCTCCAGCGGACTCGTGTCGATGCGGATGCCGAGCCACTGGGTCAGGCGCAGGACCAGCGCCAATGTTCCGCGCGGATTGGGTGAAGGCGCCAGGTAGTGGGGCAGGGCGGCCCACAGGCTCACGTGCGGCACGCCTTCCTTGCGGAACGTGTCGCTGAGGATGCCGACGATGCCGGTCGGCCCCTGGTACCGCGACGGCGTGAAGTCCAGCTCCTTCATCAGCTCCGGGTCGGACGAGAACCCGTTCAGGGGAACGGGCTTGGTGTAGAGCACCTCGTCGAGCAGGGCGCCCAGGGTGATGACCCGCGCCACCTTCCACTCGTGCGCGAGGTGCAGCACGGTCCGGGAGAAGGACTTCCAGTGCAGATGGGGCTCGGCGCCCGAGGCAAAGATGAAGTCCTGCTCCAGCTCGCTTCCGGTCTTGTAGTAGTGGAAGTCGTAGGAAGGCCACTCGATCTCGCGCTGTCCGTCCACCAGGCGCACGTGGGGCCGTTGCACCGAGAAGTCGTAGTAGTCCTCGGGGTCGATCTTGGCCAGCTCGGAGGCCAGGAGCTGCTCGATGAGATACCGGACCGCGGAAGTGGCCGAGGAGCCGGCGTCGCTCCAACCTGAGAAGGACAGGATCAGGAAGGGTTGCCGCAGACGGGGCCGGCGAATAATGGAGATGGCGTCGGAGGCCATGGTTCTTCTCTAGCACATCTGCCGACGGCAGCACCAGCAGGGGCGGTGGTAAACCCGCAGGCGCGCGTCCGCCGTCCACGTTACGGCAAAGGCCCCGATCTGTTAGAAAGTCCGTCGGGTAGATCCATGACGCGTGATTCCACATCCCGGCACGACGAGATGCTGTTCGGCCGCGACGCGACCGCGGCGGTGGTGGCCCTGGAACTCGAAGGAAATCGCCACATACGGGTCTTCTCCAGGGCGTCGTCCGCGGTGGATTCCAGGACGGTTCCCTTCGAGCCGTTCCTGTGGCTGACCTCCGAGGACAGGCTCGCGGGCTGGAGGGGTCCCTGCCGGATCGAGCCGTTGTCGGGAACCGGCGCGTTCCGCCGGCTGGCCTGTTTCCCCGATGTCGACAGCCTGGAGTCGGCCAAGTCCTGGCTCCAGCGCAGGAGCGGCAGGCGCCTCGGCGCCCCCGGCTCGCCGTACCGGTTCCTGTCCGATCCCGTGCAGCAATACCTGCTGTGGTCCGGGACGACGCATTTCCTGGACATGGGGTTCGACCGCCTGGTGCGCATGCAGATCGACCTGGAGGTGTACCGCACCGCCGGTTTCGAGTTTCCCAATCCGCTTCGCGAAGGCGACCGCATCACTGCCATCGCCATGTCGGACAGCACCGGCTGGGAGCGGCTGCTATCCGGCAGGGACCACGACGAAGCGGAGATGCTGGCGGAGATGGTCCGGGAGATCGGCGCCCGAGACCCGGACGTCATCGAGGGCCACAACATCTTCCGGTTCGACCTGCCGTATCTCGACGAGCGCGCCCGGCGGTACGGCGTGAGCCTGGCGGTGGGCCGGGACGGCAGCGCGCCCCGCAGCCGCCGCGCGCGCTTCCAGGCCGGCGACCGGGTCATTCCCTTTCGCGAATACCGCATCCACGGACGCCACGTCATCGACACCTGGTTCCTGGCGCAACGCTACCGCCGGGCCGATCGCCGCCTCCGGCGCGACGGCCTCAAGGACGTGGCCCGCCACTTCGGGCTGGCGGCCCCGCAGCGCACCTATATTCCGGGCGAGAAGGCGAGCTGGTACTTCGACCACGACCCCGACACCCTTTTCCGGTACGCCCTCGACGACGTGCGCGAGACCCGGGAGATCTCCGCGGCGCTCTCGCCCGGCTACTACGTCCAGGCGCAGGTCTTCCCGTGCCGCTACCAGGAGACGCCGCTGACGGACGATTCGACGAGGATCGACGGCCTCATGCTCCGGGAATACCTCGCCCGCCGCCACTCCGTTCCCGCCCTCGCGGCCGGAACGGCGGCCGCGGAGAAACATGCCGGCCTCGAGGTCCGGGGGGTGTCGCGGCCGATCCTGCATTGCGACGTCACCGCGCTCTACCCGGCCGTCATGCTCGCGGACGGCTGCCGTCCGGAGGCGGACGATCTCGGCGTCTTCCCGGACCTGCTGCGCGGGCTCGGTGACCTGCGCGAAAGGGACGGACGCATCCGCGGCGCGGCCCCGGCAGGGCATGAGGGCCGCTTCCTCGCGACGGTCCGGTCCGGCCTCAAGGTGCTGCTGGACTCGTTCCACGACTACCTGTCGTTTGCCGAGGGCCACTTCAACGACTCCCGTGCGGCCGACGGCGTCACCGCGGCCGCCGGAGACCTGATCCGGGGGTTGGCTGCACGGCTCGCGGAGCACGGCCACCGGATCGTCACCGTGGATGCCGCCGGCATCTACTTGGTCTCCCGGTCCGGCTTGACCGGCGCGCCGGCGGAGGAGGCGCTGTCGCTGGAGGCGGCCTCGTGGTTGCCGTGGAAGGTGGAGCTTCCGCTGACCCGGTACCGGGCGATGTTCTGCTACGGGCCGGGCAACCACGCGCTGCTGGACGAGCACGACGAGCTTTCCGTGGCCGGTTCCGAACTCGGCTCGCGCGGCCTGGAGCGCTATCGGCGCGAGTGGCTTCAGGAAACGCTCGCGCTCCTGTTGCAAGGGCGGAAGGACGAGATCCCGGCGCTGTACGAGCGGTATCGGGACGCCATCGCCAATCATCGCCTCGACCTGCTCCTGCTCAAGCGGACCGAGACCCTGCGGGAATCCCTGGACGAGTACCAGATGAAGGTCAAGGGCGGGAAACAGCACCCCCGCGGCGCCTATGAGGCGGCGCTCCGGTCGGAACGGAAGTACCTGCCCGGGGACCAAGTCTCCTGCTACGTGGCGGGACAGGGGGCCAACGTCATGGTGAACGAGAGCTGCCGGCACGTCTCCCAATGGGATCCGGCCAGTCCCGACGAGAACGTGGACTACTACAAGGCCAGGCTTCGTGAACTGTACGAGAAGGTCCGTTCGCTCATCGGGGAGGAATGACCGGCGCGGGCGGCAACGGCACGACGGCGGCGGCGCTTCTCATTGACCATCCGGCCCGTTACTGCCTATAATGGCCGACGGTTCGATCTTTCCGGGAAACAGCTTACAGGAGGTGCTTGATGGAGCTCGTTGAATTCCTACTGCGTTGGGTACATTTGTTGGCCGGTGTCACCTGGATCGGCTTGCTCTACTATTTCAACTTCGTTCAGACTCCGTTCTTCGCAGAGACCGAGGCAGGGACCCGCACCGGCGCCATTCAGAAGCTCGTGCCCCGCGCCCTCTGGTGGTTTCGCTGGGGCGCCATGTTCACCTTCCTGGCGGGTATTCTCATGTGGCTCATCAAGCTGATGCAGTTCGGCGCCGACTTCTTCGTGATCGGCTACGGCATGGCCATCACCATCGGCGGCACCATGGGCACGATCATGTTCCTCAACGTGTGGCTGGTCATCTGGCCCAATCAGCAGGTGGTCATCGCCTCCGCCAACAAGGTGGCCGAGGGCGGAGAAGCCCTTCCCGACGCGGCGAGCAAGGGTCAGTGGGCCGGCTTCGCCTCCCGTACCAACACGCTGTTCTCCATCCCCATGCTGTTCCTGATGGGCGCGGCGAGCCACTATCCGCACGGCGAGTACGGCGGCGGCGTGGCGGTTTACTGGATCGTCACCCTCGTGATCATCGCCGTCGTCGAGCTGAACGCGTTGGTGGGGGATGCCGGCGGAGGCACCAAGAAGCTCCTGACCTCCATTCCGAACGTACTATGGAGCGGCTTCATCCTCACCGCGATCTTCTGGATTCTCCTGGCGATGGCGTAGGCAGCCTACTGCTGCGCCAGATAGGCAGCGATATCGGGAATCCTTTTCCTCAGTTGAGGGTAGGTGGGCATGGCCTTGGTCGTCCGTTGAGGCTTGTAGTCGGGCGGATAGCGTTTGTGCAGGACCTTGGCCTCCAGCAGTTCCAATGAAGATCCCTTGACGGGAGGCCCCTGGGAGCCGGGTTTGCTCGGGTCTGTGTTGTGGCACACGATGCAGGTCGCGAGGTAAAGCCGCCTCCCTCGGGCCGGGTCCGGTCCCTTCACCTCTTCAACCTTTTCTCCGCAGGCGCTCAGCAGCGCCAAGGCAAGGCCGACCGCCGGAATCAAACCAGGTCTGCGCATGCTAGGCGGCGCCCACGGGCTCGCGCATGGTGACGAACTCTTCCGCGGCGGTGGGATGGATGCCGATGGTCCGGTCGAAGTCGGCCTTGGTGGCGTTGCAGTTGAGCGCCACGGCCAGCCCCTGCACGATCTCGCCTGCGTCCGCCCCCACCATGTGGCAGCCCACCACCCGGTCGCCCGCGCGCTCGACGATGAGCTTCATCATGGTCTTCTCGTCTCTTCCGGACAGGGTGTGCTTCAGCGGGCGGAAGACGGAGCGGTAAACGTCCACTTCCCCGCAGTTCTCCCGGGCGGCCTCCTCGGTGTAGCCCACCGTGCCCACCGGCGGCTGGCTGAAGACCGCGGACGGGATGTTCCGGTAGTGCATGGACTCGACGTCGCCCTTGAAGAGGTTCCGGGCGAAGATCATGGCCTCGGCGATGGCCACCGGAGTGAGCATGACCCGGTCGGTCACGTCGCCCAAGGCCCAGATGGACGGGAGGCTGGTCCGGTAGCGCTCGTCCACCACCACCGCGCCGTTGCCGGTCAACTCGACGCCGGCCTCCTCCATGCCCAGCCCGCGTGTGTTGGGCAGCCGCCCGGTGGCGAACATCACCGCGTCGGTCTCCAGGGTCTGTCCGTCCTTCAGCGTGGCCGTCAGGCCCCGCCCGTTCCGTTCGATGCCGGCGACGTCCGTATCGAACCGCAGGTCGATGCCCTTCTTGCGCATCTCTTCGGCAAGGGTGTTCCGCACGTCGATGTCGAAGCCGCGCATGAACAGCGGGCCGCGGTAGAGCTGGGTGACCTCGGCGCCGAGGCCCTGGAAGATGCCGGCGAACTCCACCGCGATGTAGCCGCCGCCGACGATGACCACGCGCCGGGGCATCTCCGCCAGGTGGAATGCCTCGTTGGAGGTGATGGCGTGCTCCTTGCCGGGAACGTCCGGCACCGCGGGCCAGCCGCCGGTGGCCACCAGGATGTTGGCCGCGGTGACCTTCCTGCCGCCCACCTCCACGGTATGCGGGTCCAGCACCCGGGCGCGCGACTCGAACACCTCGACCCCGTGTCCTTCCAGCAGCTTGCGGTAGATGGCGTTGAGCCTCGCGATCTCTCCGTCCTTGTTGTTGATCAGCGACGGCCAGTCGAAGGCGCGCTGGCCCACGGTCCAGCCGAAGCCGGCGGCGTCCTCGAAGTCGTCGGCGAAGTGCGAGCCGTAGACCAGCAGCTTCTTGGGGATGCAGCCGACGTTGACGCAGGTGCCGCCCAGGTAGCGCTCCTCCGCCACCGCCACCCGGGCGCCGTAGGCCGCGGACATGCGGCTGGCGCGCACCCCGCCCGAGCCCGCGCCGATGGTGAACAGGTCGTAGTCGTAGCGTGTGTCCGCGCTCAACGGATGCCTCCCTCCAGGGACTGATGGAACAGAAAGGACGCCCCCAGGGCCTCGGCCCCCGGTATGCGCACGGTGTCGCCGTCCAGGGTCTCGTAGCGGACGTCGGCGCCGTCGAGGTAGCTGCGCGTCGCCGCCAGGTCATCAGTGCGCAGGGACACTTCGGCGATGTAGGGCGTGCAGGGCAGCTCCCGGTCCGGGTAACGCTCGCGGAACCGCCGGCCCTCGATGAAGACGACGCGGCCTTCCTGGAGCCCCATCTCCCAGGTGTCCGTCCCTTCCACCGGCTCCACCCCGACGAACCGGCAGAAACGCGCGCACGCCTCCCGCGGGTCGTCCACGCATACCAGCACGCCGGTAAGCGCCGCGGCGCCGTTGGGCTGGGGCTGGTAGCGGGCCTGCCACACCAGCTCCGGCGTGTGGTGCGTGACGATCTGGATGCGGCCCTCGGGCATGACCTCCGGCGGTACCCGGATGACCGAGAAACGGCAGGTCTCCTCCCCGCTGTCCGTGGGCACCGGCCGCGCCAGACGCACCAGCGGCAGCGGCCGGAAGCCGTCCCGGCCGATGCGCTCGTGGTTCTCCTCGGGGTGGTTGGCCGCGAACGCGATCAGGTGCCACCCCGGGTAGCGGTCGAGCTGCGCCCGGAGCTGGCGCGAAAGCGGCGTGTCCACCGTCGGCCCGAGCATCTCCAGGTAGCCCTGCCCGAAGATCGCGCACTGGTTGCCGGTGCCGCTGGGAGTGGCCGCTACGCCGGGTTCGGTGCTGGCCATGTGGGCCACGAACGGCGTCAGGGAGAAGCCCAGCTCCTGGAGCCTCCGCGGCGAGGCGTCGAAGTCCGGGACGAAGAGCCCCATGTGGTCGAGGTACACCTCGTATCCTTCCGGAACGAGACTGCGTGCGGCCATGATTGCTCCCAGTGCGCTCAGGTTCCGGCGACCACCTCGGTCAGCCGTTCGAGTTGGTCCGGCGCCAGCGTCGCGGGCTTGAGAATCAGCTCGTCGGTGCCCAGTTCCCGGTGCAACGCGATGGCGTCGCGGATGGCCTCGGGCGTGGACAGGTTGGCGCGCGCCAAGCGCGCCGCCAAACGGGCAGGGTCGCGGCCGTAGTAGTCCGCGAACGCCGCACGCAGGGCTTCCTCAGCCCCCGGTCCCAGCGCCGTCAGCACCGACGCCACGATGCGCGAACGGCCGCTCCGGCCGTGCCGCTGCCACGATTCGTTCACCTGCTTGAGAACGCCCGCGGCCCACTCCCGGTCCAGCGCTCCGCCGCCCATGACGTAGCCGTCGGCGTACTTCCCGACCCGGTCCAGGGCACGCGTCGTGGTGCCCCCGATGAGAAGCTCCGGGCCTCCGGACTGTACCGTGTCCGGCCCCACGGGCCGCTGGGCGTCGTTGACGATCTCGCCGCGCCAGATCCTTCTCATGAGGTCGAGTTGGCGGTCGAAGCGGCGGCCGCGGTCGTGGAAGCCGGAGGGGGCCACCAAGGCGTCGTCCTCGCGGCTGCCCACGGCGATGCCGAGGCTGAGACGGCCACCGGAAACGGCGTCGATGGTGGCCGCCTGCTTGGCCAGCACCCCGGCTCCTCTGAGCGGGCCCACCAGCACCGCGGTCATGAGCCGTATGCGTTTCGTGACGGAGGCCAGCGCGGCCAGCATCACCAACGGCTCGTAGTTGTCGTAGGCAAGCCGGTCGATGACCGCGAAGCTGGAGTAGGAGCCCTGGTCGGCCTTCCGCGCCAGCGCCTCGATGGCCGGCCAGCTATCCCTGGAGGTCTTGAAGGGCAGTCCGATACCGATCTTCACGATGTCCACGCCGTTTACGGAGGAAACCCCAACGATCTTTGCCCGCCTGCGCCATGGCGGCTATTTGTCGTATGGCGGCGCTTGCTGCTTGAGGGACAGGAACTGCGACTCGTCCAGGCCCGTGGCCCGCTGGATAACATCCCAGGTCATCCCGGTTTTCAACAGGCCCTCGATCATCTCCACCTTGGCTCGGCGTTCGCCTTCGGCCAGACCTTCGTTCCGCCCTTTGGCCAAGCCCTCCTCCAGGAGTTGCTGGGCGTATGACATGATCTCCCCTCCTTGTCGGCTACCATGGCGTTGCAGGGCTTCCGCAAACGCCTGCACCTGTTCCTGATACTGGGTCGCCAACAGGTACGTCCTGAGTTGCGGCCAGTGGCTGGTCCCTGCCGCCACCAGGCTCGCGGCGAGGTTCAGCGCTTCCTTGATATCACGCATGTTACGCGTGAACGCCGCCATCATCAACAACTGGGCGATGCGTCCTCCGATGTCGCCGCCCACTTGGTCCGGCTCGACCCCGGTCCGGTCCAGCAACAGATAGTCGAAGCGCGGCGTCCATGCCAACTCGCGGCATTCCTCCGGGAACAGATGGACGAACTCCGTAGGGTAGTTCCAGCGGCGAGGACCGAGGTAGAACACCACCGGCAGGATGGGACGCAGGAGGTTCGACCCGTTGGCGTGGGGGTCCCATATACGAAAGCAATACTTGAGCAGGCGGAAGGGCATCCAGCGGTCCGGGGAGGACTGGTGCTCCAGCAGGACATAGACGTGAATGGGTTCCCGAACCCCTTCATGGCGGACCTCGAAGAGCAGGTCGGACTCGGTGGCGCGGAGGGTGTCGTCGATGAAGGAGTCCGGGAGGAGGGAGAGTGTGTTCCAGTGGATGCGGTCGGGGAGCGGGGCGGGCAGGACGGCCCGGAGAAGGGCCGCGGCTTCGGCGGGATCAGAGAAGACGGAGCGGAAGATCTTGTCGTGCGGTTGATGCAGCAGTTCGTCGGGCATGGCAGAGGGTCCCCCTGTCTATTACTTCGGCACTGCGGGGCGGAACTTTAGCCCTGTCTCCGGCGCGCCGCCCGGAACCCCGTCCGGTGCGGGTCGGACCGGTTGACGCGGCTGGTGCAAAAAGTGATATTCAGACTTCCGAATTGGAAGGGAGGAGCATGGCATGGCCGGCCATCCCGGACCGGAAATGATCGTGGAAGGGCTCAAGGAGGCGGGCGTCGACCTGGTCGCGACCCTTCCCGACATCAATCTGCACGCCTTGCTGGAGCGGGTGGCTGCGGAGCCGGACATCACCCACGTGCCGCTGTGCCGGGAAGAGGAGGGCATCGGCATCTGCACCGGCGGCTATCTCGTCGGCAGGAAGTGCGCGATGATCATGCAGAACGGCGGGCTCTTCAACAGCGTCAACGGCATCGTCTCCACCTTGCTGCAATACAATTTCCCGTTGCTGCTGCTCATCTACTTCGCAGGGGACGTGGGAGACCGTTCCTTCAGCACCAACGGGGCCATGACACAGCCGGTGCTGGATGCGCTCGGCATCCGTCACTTCGTTCTGCGCGACCCCGACGATGCCAAGAGCCTGATCAAGAGGACGCAGGTGCTCACCCAGGACTACAAGCGGCCGGTGGCGGTGCTGCTGACCAAGGACGTGCTGGGGCGGCGGCGTCCGGGGGAATGACGGGCCGCAGTGGACGTGCGAACGGACGGTCGGATGAAACGCATCGAATGTTTCAAGGTCATGGCCGAGCTGGCGGGGGACGCCCTGGTGGTGACCGGCGCCGGCGGCAACACGGTCGAGTGGTACGCGTGCCGGCCGGGCGACGGCAACTTCCGTGTCCGCACCATGGGCCTGGTGTCCTCCATCGCTTTGGGCATGGCGCTGGGGTTGCCGCACCGGCAGGTGATCGCCATCGACGGGGACGGCTCGCTGCTGATGAACCTGTGCAGCCTGCCCACCATCGCGCGCAAGAACCCGCCCAACCTGACCCACATGGTGCTGGACAACGAGGTCTACGAGGCTTCCGGGGAGATCGACACCGCAACGGGCGCGGGGACGGACCTCGTCGCCATGGCGCGGGCGGCCGGGATACGCCGGGCGTCGTGGGCCAAGAGCCCGGACGAACTGCGCACGGTCTTCTCCGAAGCGCTCGCGGGCGGGGACGCCGCCTTCATCGGGCTCAAGGTGGAGACGTCCCGCAGCGAGGTGCCGCCGTACCCCATGGACGAGGTGGAGAACAAGTACCGATTCATCCGCCATGTGGAGAAGACCGAGGGCATGAACATCCTCAGCATGCCCATGCCGGTCAGCTTTCTGAAGGACTGACGCCGGGAAAGACCGTAACCCTGTCAGGCATCATCGAGGCTGCACCATGAAGATCGACTGTCACGCGCACTACGTACCCCCGGCCGTGCTGGAGCGGCTCCGCAAGGACGGGACGTCCTTCGGGGTGGAGGTGGGCGAGGAGACCCCGCAGGGGCCGCGCCTGCGCCTGGGGGGCGAGGGGCGGCCGCTGGCCCGGCCCATCCTGGCGCCGGCAACGGACCTGCCCAAGCGCATCGACACCGTGCGGGAGACCCGCCTGGACCGGCAGATCCTGTCCGCGTGGATGGACATCGTGGGCTACATGCTGCCGGTGGAGCAGGCGGTGAACTGGAGCCGCATGCTCAACGACTCCATGTGCGAGGCCCTGGCCGACGGCGACGAGGACGGGCTGTTCCGGGGCACGGCCACCGTGCCGCTGCAGGACGGCGCCCGGGCCGCGGAGGAGCTGGAGTACGCGGTCAAGGAGTGCGGTCTCATGGGCGCCATGATCGGCTCCAACATCGACGGCGCGAACCTGGACGACCCGGGGCTGGATCCCTTCTGGAAGACCGCGGAGCGCCTCAAGGTGCCGCTTATCATCCACCCGTTGAATCCGCTGGGCATCGAGCGGTTGGGGAAGTATTTCCTGACCCACATCGTGGGCCTGCTGGCGGATACCACCGTCGGAGTGGCGTGCCTGTATTTCGGCGGCGTGCTGGACCGCTTCCCGGACTTGAAGATCATCCTCTGCCACGGCGGCGGCTTCCTGCCGTACCAGTTCGGCCGCATGACCCGGGGCCGGGAGATCCAGCCGGACATCCAGAAGAACACCGCGCTCATGGGCCGGGACGTGCTGAAGTGGTTCTACTACGACACCATCGTGTTCGAGACCGACGTGCTGGAGTTCCTGATAGCGGAGGTGGGCGCCGACCACGTGCTGCTGGGCAGCGACTGCCCGTTCGGCATCGGCGATCCCAGGCCGCTGGAGATCATCGACAGGATTCGCCTGGACCAGGCCGGCAAGGACAAGATCCTGGGCGGAAACGCGGAGCGGCTGTTCGGCAGGGGTTGACCGGGATGCGTGGAACATTGAAGCTCGGCAACGTGCAAGAGACCGCAGGGACGGGTTTCAAATACGCCCGGGCGCGCCGCGGTAACGGAGAGATCGCATGAAAGACCTGCGGTCGTTCATGGGCCGGCTGGAGAACGAAGGCCCGGAGGAGTTGCTGCACATCCGCAAGCCGGTGCGGCCCGAGCACGACGTGACCGGCCTGCTCATGGAGCTGGAATCCTCCGGCCGCTTCCCCACCCTGTTCGTGCACGAGGTCCAGGGCTTCTCCATGCCCGTGATTACCAACCTCCACGCCACCCGCAAGCGCCTGGCCATGGCGCTGGACGTGGACGGCGCCGACCTGGTGGAGGAGTACCGCAGCCGGGAAGGCAGCCCCATCGCGCCGGAGCTGATCGGCGACGGTCCGGTGAAAGAGGTGGTGCGGACCGGCGCGGACGTGGACCTGGGCGAGATCCCCTTGCTGACCCACTTCGACATCAGCACGGCGCCGTACGTGACCGCGGGCATCGTGGTGGCCAGGGACCCGGTGAGCGGCGTGCGCAACCTAAGCTTCAACCGCGCCATGATGGTGGAGCGGAACCGGCTGCGGATGCATCTCGCCCCCGGGATGCACCTCATGCGCTGCGCGCGCAACGCCGAGGAGCGGGGCGAGCCCCTGGACATCGCCTTCATCGTCGGAGTCCACCCCGCCTTCGCCATCGGCGCCCTGTCGCTGGCGCCCTTCGACGTGGACGAGTACGACGTCATCGGCGGCATGATGCAGCAGCCGGTGCCGCTGGTGAAGTGCGAGACCGTGCCGCTGGAGGTGCCGGCGCACGCGGAGATGATCCTGGAGGGACGCATCCTGCCGAATGTGCGCGAGGAGGAGGGGCCCTTCGGCGAGTTCACCGGGCACGCCGTGGGCGTGCGCAGGAACCACGTGGCCGAGATCACCGGCATCACCATGCGCAAAACGCCGCTCTACCAGGACATCTTCACCGGCCACTCGGAGCAGCGCCTCATGGGCTCCATTCCGCGGGAGGCCGCGATCTTCCGGGCGGTGAAGGCGGTGGCCGGCGGCACCCGGGCCGTGCACATGCCGCCGTCGGGAAACTGCCGGTTCCACTGCTACATCTCCCTGGACAAGCGTAGCGACGGCGAGGTCCGCAACGCGGTCATGGCGGCCATGGCCACGGACCTCTATCTCAAGCTGGTGATCGTGGTGGATGGGGACGTGGACGTCTACAACGAGCGCGATGTCATGTGGGCGGTGGCCAACCGCGTGCAGGCGGACACCGACACGCTGATCATTCCCCGTTGCCAGGGTTCGGAGACCGACCCGTCCAGCGGCCAGGGGGGCATGACCGCCAAGATGGTCATCGACGCCACCAAGAAACGGAAGGACTTTCCCAAGCGGCTTGCCGTGCCCGACGCGGTTCGCGAACGGATCCGTGTGGAGGATTACATCGGATAACACGGCGGGGGCGCCACACCGGCCCCACGCCCCTGGACCCCGGATCAAGTCCGGGGTGACGGCCCGTCAAGGAGGTACACGATGGCAGAGACCAGCAGGGCGGCAACGTTGCTTGCTCCGGACAAGATCGAGATCCGGGAATACCCCATACCGGACATTCCCGACGACGGCGGACTGCTCAAGGTCGAGATGGGCGGCGTCTGCGGCTCGGACGTGAAGTACTATCATGGCCGCATCAACCTGCCGTTGCCCATCATCCTGGGCCACGAGATCCTGGGCCGGGTGCACAAGCTCGGCTCCAAGGCCGAGAAGATCCACGGCGTCAAGGAAGGCGACCGCGTCATCATGAAGGGCGCCATCGGCTGCGGCCGCTGCTCCGACTGCCGGCGCAACGCCCAGCGCTTCTGCCGGAACCGCACCAACTACGGCGGCCGCACCACCAGCGCCAATCCGCCGCACCTGTTCGGCGGCTTCGCCGACTACCTCTACTTGGCGCCCGACGTGCTGATGACCAAGATCAGTGAGGACCTCTCGGCGGAGGCGGCGGCCCTCATCGGCTCGGTCATGGCCAACGGCTTCCAGTGGGCGCTCCGGCGCGGCGGCGTCAAGATGGGCGACTTCGTGCTGATCCAGGGGCCCGGACAGCAGGGGCTGGCGTGCACCTGGGCCTCGAAGCACGCAGGCGCGGCCAAGATCTTCGTGTCGGGCATCGGCCGGGACGCGCCCCGCATGGAGCTGGCGAAGAAGTGGGGCGCCGACCGCATCATCAACGTGGAGGAGGAGAACGTGGTGGACGTCGTCCGGGAAGAGACGGATGGCGCCATGGCGGACGTGGTGGTGGACGTGTCGGGCAGCCCCAAGGCGATCCTGGCCTCCATCGACTGCCTGCGCCGCCAGGGCACCATGGTGCTGGCCGGGCTCACCGGCGACAAGACTATCACCGAGGTCCACATGGACAAGCTGGTGTGGGGCGAGATCAAGCTCCAGGGCTGCTTCACCGGCGACAACGACGCGGTGGACGCGACCCTGCGCCTCATGGAAGCCACCAGGTTCCCGGTGGAGGAGATGGTGAGCCACGTGTTCCCGCTGGAGGACACCGAGAAGTGCATCCAGGCCGTGGGCGGCGAAATCCCCGAGATGTTCCCGACCAAGGCGCTGATCCGGCCATGAGCGAAACCTGCAGAGCGGCGACCCTGGTGGGTCCGGCCAGGATCGAGGTCCGGGAGTACCCTGTGCCGGACATCCCGCCCGACGGCGGGCTCCTGAAGGTGGAGATGGGTGGGGTGTGCGGCACGGACTACAAGTACTACACCGGCAAGCTCAACCTGCCCATGCCCATCATCCTGGGCCACGAGATACTCGGCCGGGTAGAGAAGCTCGGCGACCGGGCGGCGGAGATACACGGCGTCAAGGAAGGCGACCGGGTGATCATCAAGGGCTCCATCGGGTGCGGCCGTTGCGCGGACTGCCGCCGCGGCGGGGACCGGTTCTGCAAGCAGCGCGCGGCCTACGGCTCCCGGATGTCGTCCGCCGACCCGCCGCACCTGTTCGGCGGCTTCGCCGAGTACCTCTACATCACGCCCACGGCGTTGCTGACCCGCATCAGCGATGACCTGCCGCCGGAGGCCGCGGCCCTGGTGGGGGCGGTGATGGCCAACGGCTTCCAGTGGGCGCTGCGGCACGGCGGCGTCAAGATGGGCGACTACGTGCTGATCCAGGGACCCGGCCAGCAGGGGCTCGCCTGCACCTTCGCGTCGAGCCACGCCGGGGCCGCGCGCATCTTCGTCACCGGCATCGGCCGCGACAAGAGCCGGCTGGAGGTGGCCGAACGGTTCGGGGCGCACCGAACCATCAACGTGGAGGAGGAGAACGTGGCGGAGGTGATCCGGGAAGAGACCGGCGGCGCCATGTGCGACGTCGCCGTCGACGTCTCCGGCAACCCCGCGGCCATCGTCACCTCGGTGGACTGTCTCCGGCGGCAAGGCAAGCTCGTGCTCGGCGGGCTGACGGGCGACAAGACCGTGACCCCCATGCTCATGGACAAGCTCGTCTGGGGCGAGATCTGCGTCCAGGGAGCCTATACCGGCGACAACGACGCCATCGACGCCACCCTGCGGCTGATGGAGACCACCGGCTTTCCGGTGGAGCAGATGGTGAGCCACGTGTTCTCGCTGGACGAGACCGAACAGTGCGTCCGCGCGGTCGGCGGCGAAGTGCCCGAGATGTTCCCCACCAAGGCGTTGATCAAGCCCTGAGGGCATGAAGCTGTTCGCCCCCGCCAAGGTGAATCTCTACCTCCGGGTCACGGGCCGGCGGGACGACGGCTACCACCTGCTGGACACCCTGATGGCTCCCATCAGCCTGGGAGATGACGTGGATATCTCCCGGATCGACGGAGACCCCGAGTCATTGACCTTGCGGGCGGACGATCCCGAATTGCCCCTGGGGGAAGAGAACACCGTCCACCGCGCAGTTCGTGCGTTCCGGAAACGCACCGGTCATCGCGATCCCTTGGCCGTCCACATCCGCAAGCGCATCCCCATGGGCGCGGGGCTCGGCGGCGGCAGCACCGACGCCGCGGCCGTTCTGCGGGGGATGAACGACCTGCTCGGAGCGGGCCTGTCCGCCGGCGACCTGGAGGCGCTGGCGCTGTCGGTGGGGGCGGACGTGCCGTTCTTCATCCGCGGCCAGGCTGCGCGGGCGCGGGGAATCGGCGAGGAGTTGAGCCCCGCGGGCGCGCTGCCGCGGCTCTGGATGGTGGTGCTGTTTCCCGGCTTCCCGGTTTCCACGGCCTGGGTCTACCGCAACTTCCGGTTCAAGTTGACAAAACGGTCCAACAATAATAACTTGTTCGGAAAATTGGACACGCCTGACGCAGTGGCTCAGGCCATGGTCAATGACCTTGAAACGGTAACCATCGGCCGCTATCCGCGCATCGCCCGCCTCAAGGAACGCTTGGACGAGAGCGGGGCGATCGGCAGTCTCATGACCGGAAGCGGCTCTTCGGTTTTCGGGCTCTTCGCTGACGAGGCAGGTGCAAAAAGGGCATTCGCGGGCTTCGAGGGCGAAAAAGACGTTCGCGCCTTTCTGGCTTTTTCGCTGACATAAGGGCAGGCCATCCGTCCCCGGACGGAAAGGAGGTCCCTGTGGAGGTCACGGAAGTCAAGGTCTTTCCCGTCGAGGAGGATAAGCTCAAGGCTTATGTGACCATCACCCTGGACGACTGTTTCGTGGTCCGGGACCTCAAAGTCATTCGCGGCACCTCGGGGCTGTTCGTTTCCATGCCCAGCAAGAAACGCCGGGACGGAACCTACAAGGACGTGGCGCACCCCCTCAACAGCGAGACCCGCAGAATGCTCGAAGAAAGGATTATCGCGGCATACAGGGACGTTACAGCGGGCGATGCAGGCCAGGACCGGGACGGCGAATAGTCCTTCCCGGGCCGGACACTCGGACGCCGACGGGACGGGATGGGCGGTCGCCAAGTGGTAAGGCCCCGGATTTTGGATCCGGTATTCGAAGGTTCGAATCCTTCCCGCCCAGCCAAGCTCTCTCCTTCGATGGGCCGGTGAGCCGTTACGAACACCGGCGTTCTCTCCACAGCAGCGCAGGTAGGACATGGGATCGTTGCACGATGAAATGAGAATCTTTGCGGGCAATTCCACTCCCGCGCTGGCGCACGACATCTGCCGCGGCCTGGAGATCCCGATGGGCGAGGCGCTGGTGGAGACCTTCAGCGACGGCGAGATCCGGGTGGAGATCAAGGAGAACGTGCGCGGCTGCGACGTCTTCGTGATCCAGTCCACCTGCGCCCCGGGCAACGACAACCTGATGGAGCTGCTCATCATGCTGGACGCGTTCAGGCGCGCTTCGGCCAAGCGGGTCACCGCGGTGATCCCCTACTACGGCTACGCGCGGCAGGACCGCAAGGTGGCTCCCAGGGTGCCCATCAGCGCCAAGCTGGTGGCGGACCTCATCACCACCGCGGGCGCCTCGCGCATGCTCACCATGGACCTCCATTCGGGGCAGATCCAGGGGTTCTTCAACATACCGGTGGACAACCTCTACGCCTCCCCCGTGCTGCTCCAGTACCTGGAACGGCGCTTCGCCGGGGAAAGGTCGATCGTCGTGTCGCCGGACGCGGGCGGCGCCCAGCGGGCGCGGGCCTTCGCCACCAGGCTGAACGTGGCGATGGCGGTCATCGACAAGCGCCGGGCCGATGCCAACGTGGTGGAGGAGATGAACATCATCGGCGAGGTGGAAGGCAGGAGCGCGATCCTCATCGACGACATGGTGGACACCGCCGGCACCATCGCCATGGCGGCCGAAGCGTTGATCCGGGCCGGCGCCAGGAAGGTCATCGGCTGCTGCACCCACGCCGTCTTTTCCGGCAAGGCGCTGGACAGGATCAATGACTCGCCGATGGAGGAGATGGTGGTGACCGACACCATCCCGGTGGACGAGAAGATGACCCGGTGCGCGAAGATCAAGCCGCTGTCGGTGGCGCCGCTGATCGGCGAAGCCATCCGCAGGACCCACCTGGAAAGGTCCATCAGCTCGCTTTTCTGAACGACGCATCCACAGCATTTCGGCAGGAGGTTCAGGTTTGGAAACGGTAGAAGTTTCGGTAGAGACGAGAGAGGTCGGCAACAAGCGCGACGCCGGGCGCCTGCGGCGCAACGGAAAGCTTCCGGGGGTCGTCTACGGCCGGGGGACCGACGGCGTCGCCATGCAGGTGGACGGCAGGGAACTGAGGACCCGCGTCGGCAGGCTGGAGGGCTCTCACGTGCTCCGGTTCAAGTCCTCCGCCGAGAATCTCGACGGCAGGCTCGTCCTGGTCAAGGACGTGCAGTATCACCCGGTGACCCACGCCGTCGCCCACATCGACTTCTACGAGGTGGACGTGACGCGGAAGATCACCGTGATGGTGGGACTTCATTTCGTGGGGCGGGCCGAAGGGGTCATTCATGGAGGGGTGTTGCAGCCCATCGCGCGGGAACTGGAGGTCGAGTGCCTGCCCATGGACATCCCGGCGCAGATCGAGGTGGACGTTTCTTCACTGGAGATCGGTCACGGGCTCAAGGCCGGCGACATCACCCTGCCGCCCGATGTGACCAACAACACTCCGGACTTGGCCCTGGTGTCGGTGCTGGCGCCCACGGTCTCCACCCTGGCCGAGGAGGAGGCCGAAGGCGAAGCCGCGGCGGAGGCGGCGGAGGGGGCCGACGAACAGGCCGCGGCGTCCGCGGAACAGACGGGCGAGTGAACGCCGCGCCGCGCAGGGATGGCGGGACGTCCGGCGCGTGCGCGGGCTTCCATGCCGGGTCACGGACGTGAAGCTCGTGGTGGGCCTGGGCAATCCGGGCCGGCGTTACGCGCGCACCCGGCACAATCTCGGGTTTCTGTTGCTGGACCGCATCGCGGAAGCCAGGGACATCCGCATCGGCGACGACCGGTGCGAGTCCCTGGTGGGTCGGGGGGAGTGGGAGCGGGAGCCCCTGGTGCTCGCCAAGCCCCAGACTTACATGAACAACAGCGGCCTGGCGGCCGCGGCCCTGGTGAAACGCTACCAGGTCCGAGGGGCCGATCTGGTGGTGGCTTACGACGACCTGGATCTGCCCTTCGGGCGCTTGAGGATCCGCTGCGGCGGGTCCGCGGGCGGGCATCGCGGCATCGCGTCCGTCCTGCAGTACGTGGCCGACCGCGATTTCGTCCGGCTCCGTATCGGCATCGGCCGTCCGCCCGCGGGCGTGGATGCGGTGGAATACGTGCTGAGCCGGTTCCCGCCGGACGAGGAAGACGCGCTGGACGGCGTGCTGACGAAGGCCGGGGAGGCGCTGGAAGCGATCGTGCGGGACGGCCCGGTGCGGGCCATGGAAGATTTCAATCGGGTTCAATAGAGGAGGCGTTATGGACGGTTTAGCGGTTTGGGCCCCGATACTGGGCGCGGTGGGACTGATCATCGCGTACGCGGCGTATCGGGGCATCATCAAGGTCGGAGTCAAGGACGCGGGCATGCAGTCCGTCAGCGACTCCATCTACGAAGGCGCCATGGCCTTCCTGAAGCGCGAGTACATCGTTCTTTCGATCTTCGTGGTGGTGGTGGCGCTGCTGCTGGCCTGGCAGCTCGGAGTCGACACCGCGCTGGCGTTCTTCGCCGGCGCCATCTGCTCGGTCATCGCCGGCTTTCTCGGCATGAAGGCAGCCACCCGCGCCAACGTGCGCACGTCCCAGGCGGCCGCGGAAGGCGGCCAGTCCGAAGCGCTCCTCATGGCCTTCAACGGCGGCTCGGTGATGGGTCTTTCGGTGGCCAGTCTCGGCCTTTTGGGCGTGGGCATCCTGTACCTCCTCTACGGCGACCCGGACAACGCCAAGTACATCAGCGGCTTCGCCATGGGCGCCAGCTCCATCGCGCTGTTCTCCCGTGTCGGCGGCGGCATCTACACCAAGGCCGCGGACGTGGGCTCGGACCTTGTGGGCAAGGTCGAGGCCGGCATTCCCGAAGACGACCCGCGCAATCCCGGGGTCATCGCCGACAACGTGGGCGACAACGTCGGCGACGTGGCCGGCATGGGCGCGGACCTGTTCGAGTCCTACGTCGGCTCGGTGATCGCGTCCATCGCCATTGCCAGCACCATCACGACCGCGGGGCTCGCGGGACTGTTCTCCTCCGGGGCCGAACCTTCCCGCGCCACCCTGATGGCGCTGCCGCTGATCCTGGCCGTGCTGGGGCTCATCGCCTCGGTGATCGGCATCTATTCCATGCACGTCTTCAAGAAGATCGACCCGCAGTCGGCATTACGAGGCGCCACGATCCTCACCACGGTGCTGTTCCTGGTGGCGGCGCTGGTGCTGATCCTCGCCTACGGCGTCACCATCGGCGTCTTCTGGGCCGTGCTCGCGGGTTCGCTGGGAGGCATCCTCATCGGCCTCATCACCGAGTACTACACCTCCGCCAAGCCGGTGGAGCGCATCGCCGAGGCCAGCCGCACCGGCCACGCCACCAACATCATCCACGGCCTGGCGGTGGGCCTGGAGAGCGTCGCGCTTCCGGTGGTGGTCATCGCCATCGCCATCTGGGTGTCCTACGGCGCGGCCCAGCTCTACGGCATCGGCATCGCCGCGGTGGCCATGCTGGCCACGGTGGGCATCACCATGAGCGTGGACGCCTACGGCCCCATCGCCGACAACGCCGGCGGCATCTCCGAGATGTGCGGCCTGGGCCCCGAGGTGCGCAAGATCACCGACGGACTGGATTCGCTGGGCAACACCACCGCGGCCATCGGCAAGGGCTTCGCCATCGGCTCGGCGGCGCTGACCGCGCTGGCGCTCTTCTCCGCCTACACGAGGACCGTGGATACCGAGCTTGCAGCCATGGGGAAGGAGCCGTTGCAGATCCTGGTGACCTCGCCGGAAGTGGTGGTGGGCCTGTTCATCGGCGGGCTGATCCCGTACCTCATCGGCGCCATGACCATGACCGCGGTGGGCAGGGCGGCCGGGCGGATGATCGACGAGATCCGCCGGCAGTTCCGCGAAATCCCCGGCCTGCTTGAGGGCCGTGAGGGGGTCAAGCCCGACGCCGCGAGCTGCGTGGACATCTCCACCCGGGCGGCCATCAAGGAGATGGTGGTGCCCGGGCTGGTGGCGGTGGTGGTGCCGGTGGTGGTGGGCTTCGCGCTGGGGCCGGTGGCGCTGGGCGGAACGCTGGCCGGCGCGCTGGTTTCGGGCGTGCTGCTGGCGCTGCTCATGTCCAACGCCGGCGGCGCCTGGGACAACGCCAAGAAGTACATCGAGCGCGGCGACTTGGCGAACGAGGAGAAGGGCGGCGAGGCGCACAAGGCGGCCGTGGTGGGCGACACCGTGGGCGATCCGTTGAAGGACACCTCCGGGCCCTCCATGAACATCCTCATCAAGCTCATGTCGGTGGTGTCGCTGGTCATCGCGCCGCTGCTGGTGTGAGTGGCGAAGGTTGTAAACAGGCAACCCCTGTGCTAGGTTGACACGTTCCGGTGCGCTGAAATGGCGTCCTTCAAGGGCGCCATTTCGGATCATGGCGCCGGTCAGACAAGACAGACCATGACTGACGAAACGACGCACTACGAGACGCTCTTCATCGTTCACCCGGTCCACAGCGGCAAGAACAAGGAGCTCTGCGAGAGGTACCTGGGAGTCCTGGAAGGCCGCGGCGCAACCGTTACCCATTTCGAGGAATGGGGCATGCGCGACCTCGCCTACCCCATCGAGAAGCAGGACCGGGGCTTCTACAACTTGGTCCAGTACCAGGCTTCGGCGGGGACCAGCGAGGAGCTGGAGCGGCTGATGCGCTTGAGCGACGAGGTCATGCGCTGCATGACCGTGGTCCTGGACGACGACGTGCGGTCCTTGGCCCGGACGGAAGATCCCGCGCCTGCGCCGGAACCGGCAGCGGCAGTGGAAGCGGTGTCGGCAGCAACGGAACCGGAGGCGGCAGCGGCGGCGGAACCGGCCCAAGCAGCAGAGCCGGCGGCGCCGGAGCCCGAACCCGCCAAGGAAGTCCAGGAAGGCTCCGAAGCGTAAGTATCCGGCTACGGATGGCAGAGCGGAACGGCTAGGAGAACATGGCAGAATATCACGGGAGAAGAGGCTCGGAAGATCGTGATTCGTCACCTCGCCGGCGCGGCATTTCGCGCCGGAAGGTCTGTCGCTTCTGCGCCAACAAGGACCTTCGCTTCGACTACAAGGATACCAAGCTCCTCACCGGATTCATGACGGAGCGGGGCAAGATCACGCCGAGCCGCATCACCGGCACCTGTTGCTGGTGCCAGCGGCGCCTGTCCAAGGCGATCAAGCGGGCTCGCCTGGTAGCGCTACTCCCCTACACCACCGTAAAGCTCTGATCCGGCGTCGACAGGGTCGGCTCATGAAAGGCCTTGACACACCGAAGTGGTTCGGCCTTGGGTTGGCTGCCACCCTGCTGCTTTTCCTTGCAGGCCTGAGGGTGCCGATCTTCGGTCTGGCCACGCTTCCGCTGGTCATCTACCCGGCCTTGTTCGTTGGCGTCAAGGTGGGGAAACAGGCCGGACACCTGCTGCCCCTGGCGGCAACGGCATGCGTTTTCGTCATGGCCGGTCTGGAAGCGGCGGTGGCCTACCTGGTCCTGGCGCTGGTGACGTACCTGCTGTTCTTTTCCTTCGGACGCGGATGGTCCATCGTCACGGTGGTGAGCGGCAACGCCCTCCTTACGGTGACGGTCATGCTGTTGACGGCCGCGGCGGTCGCCGGCTCGTTCTCGACCCTGTGGACGACGTTGCACGGCGGCGTCCAGGCCCAGGTCCTCGCGACCCTGGAAGCTTACGAGCGCATGGGCCTGTCCGGCGAAACCATTGACTATCTGCGGGAGAACGCCGGCCAGATGGCGGCCCTCTTCGTCCAGATGCTGCCCGGGATGGTCTTCCTGGCCATGGGGGTCACGGTGCTGGTCAATCTGGCGCTGCTGTCGTGGCAGTTCCCGCAGTACCGCTCGTTTTTCTTCGAGGCCGGAGACCTGAAGGAATGGAAGTCGCCGGATTACATGGTGTGGTTGTTGCTGGTGCCGAGCTTGGCGCTTTTCCTGCCCCTCGGATGGTCGTTGCGCGCACTGGCCGTGAACCTGGTCTTCGTATGCGCCGTGTTCTATTTCTTCCACGGCCTTGCCATCGTGGCGTACTATTTTCATCACAAGAGAGTCCCGATGTTTTTTCGCGTGCTGGGATACCTGCTCATCGTCTTCGAGCAGGTCCTCACGGTGCTGGTCATCGGCCTTGGGTTCTTCGACCTCTGGGGCGACTTCCGTCGCCTCAAGCGGCGCACCGAGGGCCTGACCTGAAGGAGAACCGATGGAAGTCGTTCTGAAGGAAGATATCGAGAACCTGGGCCACATGGGCGACGTGGTGAAGGTCAAGGACGGTTACGCCCGCAACTACCTGCTCCCCCGCGGTCTCGTGGTCCTCGCCAACAAGAAGAACCTCAAGGCCCTGGAGCACGAGCAGCGCATGATCGCCCAGCGCCGCGAACGCCTCACCAAGGAGGCCCAGGGCATCAGCGCGAAGCTCGCCGGCGTGTCCCTCGAATTCACCGCCAAGGCCGGCGAGGAGGGCAGGCTCTTCGGCTCGGTGACCACCATGGACATCGAAAAGGCGCTCAAGGATCAGGGCTTCGACGTCGAGCGCCGCAGGATCGTCCTCGACGCCCCCATCAAGAACGTCGGCGATTACGAGGTCCCCATCCGGCTGCGCCCGGAAGTGATGCCGAGCATCAAGGTGAAGGTGGTGTCGGAGGACCAGCCGGAGGCCGGCGACACGGAAACGGCCGCGGCCGATGGCGAGGCGGAAGCCGCCACCGCGGAAGCCCAGCCGGCTGAAGAGGCCGCTGCCGAAGCGCCGTCGGGCCATGGTGAAGAGCCGGCTGTCAATGTCGGCGAAGAAGTATCCAAAGAGCCTCCGACCACGGGCGATCAAACTTAATGTCACCGGGTTCGGCCTCCGGTGAACGCTAACGGGATACTGATTGGATCTGTTGTTGTAACAGTTCGGCAATGAATGCCGTGAGGCCATCCAGATAGTCAGGACGGCTGGCTTCGACAGCCCTGATCGACATCTTGGAGCAGCGCCACATACCGGTCACGGTGCTGCAGTATCAATTCGGGTAGTATCGGCTCACCTCTCAAACAGCCACCAGACTTCACGCATACCACGAAGTAGCAGAGGACTCGCGCCGTTCGGCCGTTGCCGTTGATGAAGGGGTGGATGTAGTTCAAGCGCCAGAGGCAATACGCGGCCAGGACAGAAATGTCGCTGGTCTCCCAAAACCTGTTCACTTCGTTTATGAACCCGTTCATCAACTCGGGCACAAGGTAGTGGTCAGGCGGCTGATGCTGGCCCACGGTGACGGGACATGGCCGGTACTCTCCAGCACTGACGTGCAGACAGGAAATGGCGTGATAGTTCAATGCCTTGATGAGTGCTGAGGAGAGCATCGGCCGATTGATGGTCAGAGCAGCATTCACCACGGAACGCAGAAAGTCGTACTGTCTGGCAAGATTGTCGGCAGAGAGTGCGCTATAGGCAGGATGTTGCTCGGTCCCCAGAAGATCGTGGAGGATCATCGGCCGTCATGTTTGTCGAGGAGTTCCGCCACTTGGTCGCGCGTAATGCCGATTCGACTCGGCATATTCCCGTAGACGAATGAGATACGCTGCCTGCGAATCTCCTCCTTGGTCATCGGCTTGCTGGCCGCCTTTTTCAGGCGCCTCTCCAGTTCCTTGTTGGGTTTCGTTCCCGTCGGGATCATCGTTCCCCTCCTTAGCAGTCCCGTTGGCACTGGAATTATACCATCCGCAGACCGTCTACAACGAGCCGCTGTTCCTTGGGGTTTTGCTGGACGTCGCCAGAACGCTACTCCAGCAATTCCGTTGCCGCCGTGCTGATGTGCTCGGCGGACAGTCCGTACTTCCCGTACAGTCCCTCGGTGTCCCCGGACTCCGCGAACTCGGTGACGCCGACGCGCCGGACGCGGCCGCGACCCAGTTCGGCCACGGCTTCGGCCACCGCGCTGCCGAGGCCGCCGGAGATGCCGTGGTCTTCCACGGTGACGATCCTGCCGTGGCTTGAGGCCACGGACTCGATGAACTCGGTGTCGATGGGCTTGATGGTGTGGACGTTCACTACCTGGGCGCTGATGCCTCGTTTGGCCAGCAAGTCGGCGGCCTTGAGGACGTTCTCCATGACGGCGCCGGTCCCCACCAGCGACACGTCCGTGCCCTCCCGCAGCACTACGGCCTTGCCGAAGCGGAACTCGTAGCCCTCGCCGTTGACGTCGGCGACCTTTTGCCGGGTGAGGCGCAGGAACACGGGGCCGTCGTGCTGCGCGATGTATTCCACTGCGCCACGGGTCTCGATGGCGTCGGCGGGCTGCACCACGGCCATGTTGGGCAGGGTGCGCATGAGGCCCACGTCTTCGGTGGCCATCTGGCTGTAGCCGTCCTCGCCGATGCCGATGCCGGCGTGGGTGCCGACGATCTTGACGTTGGCGCGGTTGTAGGCCACGGCCATGCGTATCTGCTCGAAGCGGCCCACCACAAAGCAGGCGAAGCTGCAGATGAAGGGGATTTTGCCGGCCAAGGCCATGCCGGCGCCGACGCCCACCATGTTGCCTTCGGCGATGCCGACGTCGAAGAAGCGCTCAGGGTGCTTCTTTGAGAACTCGTCGGTCATGGTGGACTTCCGGAGGTCGGCGTCGAGGACGACGATATCCGGATTGTCGTCGGCCAGCCGGGTCACGGTCTCGCCGAAGGTCACGCGTGTTGCGGTTGCGCTCATGTGCTCTTCCCTAGGAGGCCGGGGGCGCTCCGTTGACGATCTCTTCGATGGCGCGGTCGCCTTCCTCGCGGCTGGGGGCCTTGCCGTGCCACTCCCAGCGGTTCTCCATGAAGCTGACTCCTTTGCCCTTGACGGTCTGGCACACGATCATGGTGGGGCCGTCGCGGTGTTGTTCGGCGGCCTTCAGGGCGTCGAGGATGGCCGGGAAGCTGTGGCCGTCGATCTCCAGCGTGTTCCAGTTGAAGGCGCGCCACTTGTCCAGCAGCGGCTCCAGGCTCATGATCTCGTCGGTCACGCCGCTCAACTGGATGTGGTTGTAGTCCATGAGCACGCAGAGGTTGTCGAGCTTGAAACGGGGTGCGGACATGGCTGCCTCCCAGATCTGCCCGGCCTGGCACTCGCCGTCACTGATGACACAGTAGGTGCGGTAGTCCTTACCGCCGGCCTTGCCCGCCAGCGCCATCCCCACGGCCACCGACAGGCCCTGTCCGAGGGAGCCGGTGGATGCCTCGACGTAGGGGAAGCGGTGCCGGTCCGGATGTCCCTGCATGCGGCTGTTGAGCTTGCGCAGGCTCAGCGTCTCCTCCCGCTCCAGGTAGCCGGCCCGTGCCAGGGCGGCGTAGACCGCGGGGACGCAGTGGCCCTTGGAGAGAACGAAGCGGTCCCGGTCCGGCCAGTCGGGTTGGTCCGGGCGGTGGCGCATCTGGTGGAAGTACAGCGCCGTCACGATGTCCGTGCAGGACAGCGAGCCGCCTGGGTGGCCGGAGCCCGCCTCCACCAGCATGCGGATCACGTCGACCCTGATTTCCTTGGCTATGGCCTCTAGTTCCGGGATCGTCATCGGTTACACCATGGTCTGCCCGCCGCAGATGTTGAGAGCCTGTCCGGTGATGCCGGACGCCTTGTCCGACGCCAGGTACACCGCGAACCGGGCGATCTCCTCCGGGTCCAGGAACCGCCCTATCGGCACCGCGGCCAGCGCCTGCTGCTTGAAGGACTCGGGGTCCGTTCCCTGTTGCGCGGCGATCTGCTCGATGCCGGCGCGGGACATCTCCGTGTCCACCCATCCGGGGCACAGGGCGTTGACCGTGATGCCGCGGGATACCAGCTCCAACGCCAGGGCTCGGGTGAAGCCGATGAGGCCATGCTTGCTGGCGCAGTAGGCCGCGTAGCCGGGAACGCCGAACTTGCCGAGCACCGAGGACATGTTGATGATGCGGCCGTCGCCGTCGCCGCTCATGATGCCCAGCACTTCCTTGGTCAGCAGGTAGACGCCGGTCAGGTTCGTATCGACGATGGTATGCCACAGACCGTCGTCCGCGTCATCCATGGGAGTCATCCCGGAGGCCCCGGCGTTGTTCACCAGGATGTGGAGCCGGCCCCAGTTGTCTCGGACCGTGTTCACGCAATCGCGAATCGCGACTTTGTCCGTTACGTCCACCGCCACCGGCAACACGGAGTGGCCTTCCGCCCGCAACTCCTCTGCCACCGCTTCCAGCCTCCGCAGGTCACGTGCAGCGATCGCCACCCGCGCCCCTTCCTGCGCCATGGCTCGCGCCACGGCCTTGCCGATGCCTGTGCCGCCGCCGGTGATCAGCGCTATTCGTTCTGACAACTCCATTTCATGGGACCATCGGTGACTTGGTGTGGTGTCTCACAAATAGTCCGCAAATGCCCGAACCGTCATTCCGGCGAAAGCCGGAATCCAGGGGTGGCGGGGTCGAGGGGTCCGCCTTGCCCGATCCAACCCGGCCTCTGGATTCCGGCTTTCGCCGGAATGACGGGTTCGTCACGCCTTGTCAACGCGTCAGGACTTCTTCCCGCCCAGCGCCCCCAGCAGCCGCGCGATGGGGTCGTAGAAGCGCGTCACCACGCGTTCCTTCAGGGGGATGATGGAGTTGTCGGTGATCTTGATGTGCTCCGGGCAGACCTCGGTGCAGCACTTGGTGATGTTGCAGAAGCCCAGCCCGGCCTCGTTGCGCAGGAACTCCAGCCGGTCGTCGGTGTCCAGCGGGTGCATCTCCAGGCTCGCTACCCGCACGAACAAGCGCGGTCCGGCAAAGCCGGGCTTGTTGTCGTCGTGGTCGCGGATCACGTGGCAGACGTTCTGGCACAGGAAGCACTCGATGCACTTGTGGAATTCCTGCACCCGGTCGATGTCTTCCTGGTACATGCGCCGGGTGCCGTCGGCCTCCTTGGGCCTGGGCTTGAAGGGCGGGACGGTCTTGGCCTTCTCGTAGTTGTAGGAGACGTCGGTGACGAGGTCGCGGATCAGCGGGAAGGTCTTGATGGGGGCCACGGTGATGGTCTCGCCGGGCTCGAACGTGTTCATGCGCGTCATGCACATGAGCCGCGGCTTGCCGTTGACCTCGGCGCTGCACGATCCGCACTTCCCGGCCTTGCAGTTCCAGCGCACGGCGAGGTCGCCCGCGTGCATGGCCTGGATCGCGTGGATCACGTCCAGCACCACCATGCCCTCCTGGAGCGGCACGGTGTAGTCCCTGAACTCTCCGCCGCCGGCGTCGCCGCGCCAGACCCGCATTTTCGCTTCGCCACCGTTTCCTGCGACCGCTGCTTCAGACATCAAACTTGCTCCTCGACGATCTTCCTGAGCTCCTCGGGCATCTCGGGCAGGGGCTCGAGGGAGACCGAGATGGTTCCGTTCTGCTTGCGGGTGACCACGTTGACGCTGCCGTACTTGGGGTCGGGGTCCGGGTAGTCGTCCCGGGTGTGGCCGCCGCGGCTTTCCTTGCACTCCAGGGCCGACAGAGTGGCGGCCTCGGCCACCGCCAGCAGGTTCCGCAGGTCCAGCGCCAGGTGCCAGCCGGGGTTGAAGCGCCGGCCGCCTTCGACCTTCACCCGCTCGGCCCGGTCCTTGTAGGCCGCGACCTCCTCCATCGCCTTCAGCATCTCGCTCTCGGTGCGGATGATGCCGACCAGGTTGTGCATGGTGCGCTGGAGGTCCATGTGGATGGCGTAGGGGTTCTCGTCGCCCCGGTCCGTGAAGGGCTCCAGCATCAGCGTCGTGACTCGGTCCACCTCGGCCGGATCGGCCTTTGCCGCCGCCTCCGCGCCCAGGGCGTAGTCCGCGGCCGATTCACCGGCGATGCGCCCGAACACCAGCAGGTCGGACAGGGAGTTGCCGCCGAGCCGGTTGGCGCCGTGCAGCCCGCCGGCCACCTCGCCCGCGGCGTAGAGGCCCGGCACCGCGGTGGCGGAGGTGTCCGCGTCCACCCGGACGCCGCCCATGATGTAGTGGCAGGTGGGACCCACCTCCATGGCTTCCTTGGTGATGTCCACGTCCGCCAGCTCCTTGAACTGGTGGTACATGGACGGCAGCCGCCGCATGATGTACTCCGAGTCGCGGCGGTTGGCGATGTCCAGGTAGACGCCGCCGTGCTCGGTGCCCCGTCCGGCCTTGACCTCGGCGTTGATGGCCCGGGCCACCTCGTCCCGGGGCAGCAGGTCCGGGGTGCGGCGGTTGTTCTTCTTGTCCTGGTACCAGGCGTCGGCCTCGGTCTCGTTGTCCGCGGTCTCGGCCTTGAAGAACTCCGGGATGTAGTTGAACATGAAGCGTTCGCCCTCGGAATTCAGCAGGGTGCCGCCGTCGCCGCGCACGCCCTCGGTCACCAGGATGCCGCGCACGCTGGGGGGCCACACCATCCCGGTGGGGTGGAACTGCACCTTCTCCATGTCGATGAGGTCGGCCCCCACCTCCATGGCCATGCCCATGCCGTCGCCGCTGTATTCCCAGGAGTTCGATGTCACCTGCCAGCACTTGCCGGAGCCGCCGGTGGCCAGCACCACGGCCTTGCAGTTGAACACGATCAGCTCGCCGCTCTCGCGCCAGTAGCCCACCGCCCCGCTCACCCGGCCGTCGTTCATCAGCAGGTGCTGGATGTTGCACTCCATGAAGACGTCGATGCCCAGCGCCACCGCCCGCTGCTGGAGCGTCCGTATCATCTCCAGGCCGGTGCGGTCGCCCACGTGGGCCAGCCGCGCGTAGCGGTGGCCGCCGAAGTCGCGCTGCAGGATCAGCCCCTCGTCGGTGCGGTCGAACAGCGCGCCCCATTCCTCCAGCTCCAGCACCCGGTCCGGCGCCTGCTGGGCGTGGATCTGCGCCATGCGCCAGTTGTTCAGCAGCTTGCCGCCGCGCATGGTGTCGCGGAAGTGGACCTTCCAGTTGTCCTCCGGCCAGACGTTGCCCATGGCCGCGGCGATACCGCCCTCGGCCATGACCGTGTGGGCCTTGCCCAGCAGCGACTTGCAGATGATGGCGGTCTTGCAGCCCTTGTCGTGGGCCTCGATGCCGGCCCGCAGCCCGGCGCCGCCGGCGCCCACCACCACCACGTCGTAGTCGTGAGTCTCGTAGCTCTCGCCGGCCATCAGATGATCCTCAGATCCTGGATGACGCCGTGGGCCAGCAGCCGCACGTAGACGTCGGTGAGGCCCACCCACACGAGGCTCGTCCAGGCGATCTGCATGTGCTTCTCGTTGAGCTTGGTTACCCAGCCCCAGATCTTGTAGCGTCCGGGCGCCAGCTTGAAGCTGTTGAGGCCGCCCCCGCACAGGTGCCGGCACGAGTGGCAGGAGAAGCTGTAGAGCGACAGCAGGGCGGCGTTGGCGATCAGCACCAGCGTTCCCAGGCCGATGCCGAAGCTGCCGCCGAAGTTGAACGCGATGATGGCGTCCCACCACAGGAACGCCAGGATCGGCAGCGACGCCCAGAAGAAGTAGCGGTGGACGTTCTGCAGGATGAACGGGAAGCGGGTCTCGCCCGAGTAGCTGCTGGCCGCGTCCCGCACCGCGCACGCTGGCGGCGACCAGAAGAAGGAGCGATAGTAGGCCTTGCGGTAGTAGTAGCAGGTGAGGCGGAAACCGCCCGGGATCCACAGGATCAGGATGGCCGGCGACCAGTTGTACCACGAGCCGAACAGCGGCACGCTCACGTGCTCGCAACTGATGGCGAGGCACGGCGAATAGAAGGGCGACAGGTACGGCGCCGCGTAGTAGTTGCCGTTCTGGAGCGCGGCCCAGGTCGAATAGACCGCAAACGCGCCCAGGCCCAGCACCACCAGCATGGGTTCCAGCCACCACGTGTCCTGCCGCAGGGTTCTCTTGTTGTCGATAGCTATGCTGTTCATGATTCGGTGTTCTTCGCTCCTTTCTTCACCACCTCGTAGCCCAGTTCGTCGATGCCGGACAGGATCTCCGCCAAGGCCGTCTCGTCCTCGACCCACGCGTGGCCGAGGCGGACCTTGACGGCGTAGTAGAAGCCGAAGGGACGCTGCGCCTTGCGGAACTTGAAGAGTTCCCGCGCCAGGTTGACGGGATTGGGCTTGTGCTCGTCCTTGCCCATCCTCTAAGTGAGCATGTCGATCTTGTCGTTGACGGCCTTGGTGGACACGATGTGCCGGCCGAGCTGCATTTCGTCGGGGTCGAACCCCAGCGCCAGCCCCACGAGCTGCGGCAGATGGATGATGGGCAAGTCGATCTTCTCGCCCTTCTGGCCTTCGGCTCTCGGCTGGTTGCCGTCGAGGTTCAGATGACACAGCGGACAGGGGGTCACCATGCAGTCGGCGCCGTTGCCCTTTGACTCGCCGGCGTGCTTGGACACCATGCCCAGCGAGGCCTCCTCGTTGGCGGTGAGGATCGGGAAGCCGCAGCACTTGGTCTTGCCGCTGATGTCGACGTTCTCCGCCCCCAGGATGCGGGTGAGGTCCTCCAGGTAGGTCCGTCGGCCGCCCACCTCCTTGGTGGGCACCATGATGTTCCCGGGCCGGCGAATGAAGCAGCCGTAGAAGGGCGAAACCTTGAGGCCGTTCAGGGGACGCTCGATCAGCGACTGGAGCTTCTCGATGCCGTAGTCCTCGAACAGCACCCACAGCATGTGCGTCACCTCGGTGGTGCCCTGGTACGAGAGCCCTTCCTCGGCAAGGTACTCGCGGTTGATCTCTTCCCGGTACTCGGGGTCCTGCAGCCGGTGGTTGGCCTGGCTGAAGACGCCCTGGCAGGTGCTACAGATGGTCATGATGGGCAGTCCCATCTGCTCCGCCTTGGCGAACGTCCGCGCGTTGATGGGGTCCGAGAGCTGAGTCGGCATGCAGCCGGCGCCGGTGCACGACACGTCGGTCATCTCCTCCAGCTCGATGTCGAGCTTCTCGGCCACCTTGACGGCGGCGGAGTAGAGCTCGGGACAGCCGCCCTTGGCCACACATCCGGGATAGAACGCGTATTTCACTTGGAGTCCTCCGCTTTCTCGAGAATGCGCTTGATCTGGTCGGCCCCCGGGCGTTTCTCGTGACGGCCCGGCATTTTCCCGCGCCGCAGCGCCCGCACCGCGGTGGGCAGAAGCTTCATCAGTCCGCCCACGTTGGTCAACCCTTCGGTCTCCATGGCCAGCTTGCGCTCGTCCAGCCAGCCGGTCTGCTTCACCGAGTTGATGAAGCTCGCGTGGTGCCGGCTGACCTTCTCGTGCTTGATGCCTTCCTTGAAGGACACGTCGCGCATTTCCATGATCTTGGTGGAGGGAGTCAGCCTGCGCGGGCACTTGCCGTCGGCCTCGTAGCAGTGGACGCAGTCCCACAGCCCCTGGGGCTGTTCCACCACCTTCATGCGGGCCTCCATCCGGGCTCCGCTCTCCCGCGGGTCCATGACGAAGCGGTAACTCTTGACCATGGCGCCGGGTCCCAGGAAGTCGAAGTTCACCGGCAGCACCGCGCAGCCCTCGTCGCACAGACCGCACTGGTAGCAGCTCATGGTCTTGCGCACTTCCGCCATGTCCTTCTCGGGCACCAGGTTCTCGGTGGGCGCGAACTCGTCGTCGGGTTCCATCCAGGGCTTGACGGCGGCCATCTTGTCCCAGGTGAAGGCGTCCATGTCGAACACGAGGTCCTTGATCACCGGGATGTTGCGCACCGGGGCCAGCAGGATCTCCGGAGCCTTCTTGGTCACGTCGCCGATCCGGGTGGTGCAGGTGAACTGGGCCTTGTAGTTGATGCGCACCGCGCACTCGCCGCAGGTGCCTTGGCAGCAGGAGGCCCGGAACGCGAGGCTGTCATCCTGCTCGTCCCGGATCTTCTGGAGTCCGTCCAGGACCGTGGCGTCCTCGGACAGGTCCACCTGGTAAGTGGAGTAGCTCGACTCGCCGCCGTTCTCCGGGTCCTGGCGATGAACCTTGTAGGTGACTTCCATGGTTCCTCCTCGGCCGGCGCCTCACGCCCCTGTCCGCACGCGGAAGGGCGTGTTGCGGCAGCCTGTCCTTACGCCGATACCGCCCGGGTATCGAGCTTCGGCGAGCCGTCCTCCGAGCGCACCACTGTGTGCGCCTTCCAGTTCGCGTCGTCCTTGTCCGGGTGATCGCTCCTGATATGGGCGCCGCGGCTCTCGGCGCGCCTCCGCGCGGCCAGGGCCGTGGCCTCGGCCAGCTTGAGCAGGTTCCCCAACTCGATATAGCCCGTGAGCGCGTAGTTGAAGACGCGGCCCTTGTTGTTGACGCGGAGCGCTGCGTGACGCTCTTGCAGCGCGCGGATTCCGTTCTGGGCTTCGGCAAGCCCCGCCTCCGTGCGCGTCACCCCCAGGTTGGCGCTCATCAACTCGCCCAACTCCCGGTGGACGGCGCCCATGGTGTCGCCGGAGGAGCCTCCGGAGGTGATCTCCGCCAGTCGCTCGCCGTCCTGCGCGGCCCGGCTGCCGCCTGCGTCCCCGGCCCCCGCCGCCTTGGCGTGGGCCGCCGCGGCTTCGCCCACCCGCTTGCCGAACACCACCGCCTCGGTGAGGGTGTTGCCCGGAAGGCGTCCGGCGCCGTTGAGTCCGTTGTGGGCGCATTCGCCGACGGCGTAGAGTCCGGCCACCGAGGTTTCCCCCGCGGCGTTGGTCTCGATGCCGCCCATGGGGCGGTGCGCCACCGGCTGCACCGGAACCGGGTCCTTGGTGACGTCGATCCCGGCCATGGACTTGACCACCTCCGCAGCCCCCGGGAAGCGGGACGTCAGGTTCTCCACCGGCCGGAGATCCAGGGACACCGGACCGCCGCCGTTCCGGCCGGCCTTGTGGACCTCCGCGGCAAGCCGCGCCCGGGAGAGCCCCGCGGCGTTTACGAGGACGGCGCCGTCGGCGTTCACGAGCTTCGCGCCCTCGCCCAGGGTCGCCTCGCTGATGAGCGCGGTGCGGGCGTCGCTGTACACCGTCGGGTGGAACTGCACCATCTCCAGATCCACCAGGCCCACGCCCAGGTCGTAGGCCAGCATCAGGCCGTCGCCGGTGGTTCCCACGGCCGAGGTGCACGGACGGTACAACTGGGTGGCGCCGCCGGTGGCCAGGATGACCGCGCCCGCCCCGAAGGTCTCGAGCTGGCCGCTCCGGTGCCCCAGGGCCACCGCGCCGGTGCACGCGCCGCCATCCTGGATCAGCGACGTGACGAACCACTCGCTGAAGCAGGGGATGTCCTCTCTCTGGAACTGCTCGTGGAGCACGTGGAGCACCATGTGTCCGGTGCGGTCGTCGGCGTAGGCGGCGCGCTGAACGCTGCTGGAACCCAGTGCGCGGCGGTCGATGCGCCCGTCGGCGTCGCGGTTGAACGGCACGCCCACGCGTTCGAGCCAGACCACCTCGCGGGCCGCGTCCGCCGCCAGGATGTTCACGGCTTCGGTGTCGCACAGGCCGTCGCCGGCGTTCCTGATGTCCTGGGCGAACTTCTCCGCGGAGTCGTCGCTTCCCAGCGGCGCGTTCAGGCCGCCCGGCGACAGCGCCGAGTTGGTTCGCAGCGGATGGACCTTGCTCAGCACCGCCACCGACGCCCCGGCGCGCTTGGCGGCAATGGCCGCGCGCAGACCGGAAGCGCCTCCACCGATAACGAGAACATCAAATTGCGGCACTGGGGATCCCCTTTTCTTTGGCGAGAGGCACGCAGATTTCCTGCGTTTTCGAGGGGTATAGCAAAACGTGTTCAGGAGCGTCAAGGTCGATTTCGGCTGTCCTGTCCGACGCGATAGTCCTGTGGAATTTCCTGAGCCGTTGGCTGCCGCCGGTAGCGTTCGACGTGGATCCGGTCTTCGCCCTTGCGCGCCTGCGCGAGATCATCTGTGAATCCGTGTTGCCCTGGTCAGGGCTTGACCGGGTTCTTCCTGCGTTGTTAACTGCGCATCGACACGGCCCGTCGCCACCGGGCTCGACTGTATCATATCCCGGAGCATGGAATGTCTAGTTTTGAACGCGCATTCGATGAGACCCAAAATGCCGCCGCCGCGACCCTGGCTTCGGCCGGCGAGTTGATCAAGCTGGCCAGACAGTTGGAGAAGGCATCCAGAGAGGGGAACATCGCTGCCATAAAGAGGCTTCAGGATAGGCTCGATACGGCGCTGGGTTCGTTGGGACAGGCCGTGACCAACGCGGTCCAATCATGGCCGTTTGAGGAAGACGAAGAGGAGCAGTACCTTAAAGACGGATACCGGGCGGAGTTGCGGCGCATCGCTTCCGAGAAAGGACTGGACATCCACGAGCGTGACGACCGGCTGGTGTCTCATCCCTCCATTGTACGGGTCCTTCCCGCTGAACGTGCGGTCAGAATCGACAAGAAGAAGGTCTCGTCGATCCGACCGTCCCACTTGGCCGATGCCTTGCTGAAGAACCAGGAAAAGCCCGGCCGTTACCAGTCGGGTGCTTTCCTCGATTCCCTTTACAACGTCTATTCGGACATCGTGAGAGACGAAGTTTCGGACCGTGACCTCCTGGCGCAGCGCGCTGGGCGGGTTGTCCCCCTGGAGAGGGTATACAGGTTATTCACCTCCCTGCCGGGCAGTAGCCGGGAGTATGACCGTACCGACTTCGCGAGGGACCTCTATATCCTGGACACGAAAGGCCCCAAGCGCACGAAAAAGGGTGCCAGCGTCTCATTCCCGTCATCCACGGGGACCCGGCGTGCGAAGGGCCTGTTCTCCTTCGTCGGACCGGATGGCCGCGACGTGGAGTATTACGGACTCAGGTTTACCGAGGGCGGCTGATGTCGAACACCATCGGTCTGCAAGACTGGCTCCAGAAACTCGACGACGAGTATCTGTCTGATTTCATCAGGAACGGCGGGGCCTCCGTAAAGTTCGCGGTCACCTCCGACGAACGGAAATCGCAGTTCTATCAGGAGTTGAAAGACCGCTGTCAGAAGCTGGACTACGTTCTCGCGAGGCTGGATGCCGCGACCATGCGGGCCCACATGCCGCAGGACATCTTCTTCGGACTCGCCGTCCAGGTTGATTGGCGGCGCTTGGCCCGCCGCCTGATCCTGCGGCTGGCCGAAAGCGAATATGAGGTTGCCAGGGTCAACCCCGACACTTCCGACAACCTGTTCGCTGCTATCGCGGCCGCCAACCATCTCGAACCACAGTTCGTCCTCAATGCGATCAGGCCAAAGATACAGAACCAAGTCTTCAAGAACCCGAGGATGGCCAAGGATTTCCGAGTGGCCATGACTCAACTCTGCCTCATGGAGAACACCCGTAGCGGCGGTGAGTATGACGGCCAGCCCGTTCTGGAGTGGCTGACCGGGACCAACACACGGGTGAGCAGTGTGCGCGCCTTTGCAATCTACACCGGCATCAACCGAACCACTGCCCGGTATTTCATCGAGTCCGCTCTCTACTGGTTTCGCTTCGTCGGGCACCTCGGAACCGTGATCCTGCTCGACAACTCCCGCGTGACTTTGGCGCGAAACCCCAGGGACGGCCAAAGGTACTACACCCGGGCCATGACCATGGATCACTACGAGTTGTTGCGCGAGTTTATCGACGACATCGACCGCTTGTCAGGCACGCTTCTCGTGGTGGCAACCAACACGGAGTTCCTCGATGAGAGTACCTCTTCAAGAGGTTACGGCATCTACCAAGCTCTGCGCACCAGGGTCATGGACGACGTTCGAGACCGGAACCTAGTCAATCCGGTCGCGTCTCTCGTGCGATTGACCTGAAAGGGAGGCCACTCGTCGTGGTTGCCGAAGATCTGGTTCTGTCCTGCCGGCGCGCGCTGGAAGCCCTCCGTAACGGCGTTCCGAACCGGGATGCGGTGGAGCGCCTGGGCTGCAACCAGCCACGGGCGGAAGGCGATTTCACGAAGCTCTTGAACCGGATCACGGACGTGGAGAGCCCTCCGGAAGGCGCTTTGGGGATGCTGGTCTCCGGTGATTTCGGGGCAGGCAAGTCTCATTTGCTTACCCATTTGCAACATCAGGCCCTTTCCAGCGGTTTCGTTTGCAGCAAGGTGGCCATCAGCAAGGAGACGCCCCTCTACGACCTGGGCAAGGTATTCAAGTCGGCGGTGGAGAACGGTCGGATGCCCGGACGTCGAGGGAGGCTGATCGAAGAGTTGGGGCAGGCCCTCAAGCCGAGTTCCACTGCCTACGCTGCATTTTTCCAGTGGGCCAACAAGACCGCACACGAAGGGCTTCTCAGTCAGATGTTTCCGGCGAGCCTGATCGTCCATGAGAGGTCGAACGACCTTGAACTCAACGGCGAGATCGAGGCGTTCTGGGCTGGAGAGCGGATAAGGCTGGCCAGGGTAAAGGACGGGCTGAGGCAAATCGGACAACTGCAGAACTACTCCTTCCGCGCCCCCAAAGCAGTCGAACTGCCTCCGCAGCGCCTGCGATTCGCCACCGAGCTCATCAAGGGCGCCGGTTACAAGGGCTGGGTGTTGCTGCTGGACGAGATCGAACTGATCGGCTCCTATTCGCTCCTGCAACGAGGCCGGTCTTATGCCGAGTTGACCCGCTGGTTGGGGAGAGCCATCGGCGAACCCTATCCGGGGCTGGTTGCCGTCGGCACCGTGACGGATGACTTCGCTTCGCACGTCATCAGCCCCGACGGCGCCAAGAAGGACCGCGACTACGTCGGGCCGAAGTTGGAGGCCAGCAAGTACAAGGAAATCGCTGCGCGCGCCGCAACAGGGATGCGCCTGCTGGAACGCGAATGCATCCCATTGTCGTCACCTACCGATGAAGACGTTCGAGAGACAGTGGAGAAGCTGCGGACGATATACAGCACGGCATACGGCTGGGAGGCGCCAGCGCTGCAAGGAGAGACAGGGGGTGCCGGGTATCAGAACCGGATGCGCTACAAAGTCCGCGCGTCCATCAACGAGTGGGATTTGCTGAGGTTCTACCCTGGTTCCAATCCGGAGATCGTGGGAGACGAGTATCAGCCTGATTACGAAGAGAACGCCGACCTTGAACGGGAAGCCAAAGACGATGCCGAGTAGCAGTCGGCCATCCCTGTGACCAAGGGTACGCTGCATTGCCGATTCCTTTCGACGACCTCAGTGACGAGAACACCCGCTCGGGCGCCGTCGCTTGGCTGCGGTTCGTCGAAGAGGAGAGTGCCAAGGGCATGCGTGCCGCGCTGTTTCAGACCACCGCCGCCGGTGAGCCGCTGGACTTCTGCTTCACTCGTACGGAGACGTATGAGCTCCTTGGACAACCAGGAACCGTCAAGCCAAAGGTTCTGTCATCCCTTGCCAAATCGCTGTTTGGAGCCGCCACATCGTCACCCACATTGGTTGTCGCTCGGGCCGACGAAGTGCCACAGGATGCGTTTGCCGGCGAAATTCGGCTGGGGAAGCCCCTTTGCCGTATCAGCGTTACGGGTGACGGGACGGGAAGTGGAGCCGAGTACCGAACAGGCCGCGGGAAATTCCAATGGCTTTGGGGAACTGAGTGCAGCGCCGAAGAGTCTCCCGCCAGCCGGCTTCTCGGCGAAATAATGGACGGGGTCAACCCCGTCGAGCCCTTTGAACGGGTCGCCAAGGCTCTGGACGAAGCCTTTGGCGATGACCGGATTCAAGCCATGACGGCGCTTCCCGGGCTGGCCACCGTCGTTCGCCTTTCTTCACTCCCCAAACACCCTGAGTATTCGGCGAACCGTGTTCCAGAAAACGAGGACACTGTCCAGGAGCCCCGTCCGGTCTTCGGACCTGCGTTGACGCTGGCGCAGCGGTTGTGGGCGGTGCTCGCCGCGCCCCGGAAACCGGGCCAGGATATCCAACTGGAATGGGCCGGACCGTTGATGCCCTTCCAGCAAGAGGGCGTCCGGGCTTTGCTGGACAATCGCCAACTGCTGCTGGCGGACGACATGGGTCTGGGCAAGACCTTGCAGGCCATCGCCGCCTTGCGTATCCTCCGGGCGCGCCGGGAGGCCCGGTCATGCTTGGTGGCGGCTCCGGCTGCTCTGTTGGACCAGTGGCGGCGTGAATTCGAGAAGTGGGCGCCAGAACTATCTGCCATCATCATTCGTGGCCCGACATCCGACCGCTCCTGGCAGTGGGCGGCCGAGAGGGACGTGACCTTGGTGAGCTACGACACCCTGCGTTCTGATTTCAACGGCAACGCGCAATCCCCGGTGCGGCGCCGGATCTGGGACGTGGTGGTAGCCGACGAGGCGCAACGCATCAAGAACCGCAACGACACCAGCGACGCGCTGAAAGGGTTGCAAAGAATGCGTTCCTGGGCGTTGACGGGCACCCCCATCGAGAATCATGAGGAGGAATTGGCATCGATCCTGGAGTTCGTGGACCATGAAGGGTCGAATCCGCCCAAACGGTACCGGCCTGGCGCAGAGTTGCGGATGCGGCACCGCGAGTTGCAGCTCAGGCGCAAGAAGGGCGACGTCCTTGATGACCTTCCCCCGAAGCAGATAACCACGGTCACCATCGACCTGAATCCAGGGCAGCGAGACAGCTACGACAAGGCCGAGCGCGAGGGAATCGTCTACCTGAAGTCTCTGGGCGCTGAGGTCGATGTGCGGCATGTCCTTGAGCTCATCACTCGCCTGAAGCAGATATGCAACGCTGACCCCAAGAGTGGCGAGTCCAGCAAGCTGGACGACATCAAGGACCGGCTGGAACAACTGGCGGCCCAGGGACACAAGGCGCTGCTCTTCTCCCAGTACGTCAATGACACATCCGGCGTAGGTGCGGCGGCCAGCTACCTGAAGGACTTCGCGCCGCTCACCATTACGGGTGGCATGCCTCAACGGCAAAGGACCGAGATCATCGAGCGATTCAAGGTCCGCGACGAGCACAAGGTGCTGATATTGTCTCTGCGCGTCGGCGGATTGGGCTTGAATCTGCAAGAGGCATCCTACGTCTTCCACCTGGACCGGTGGTGGAACCCCGCCGTAGAGACACAGGCCGAAGACCGGAGCCATCGCTTCGGCCAGACGGTCAAGGTGAACGCCATCAAGTATTCCTGCACGGGGACCATCGAGGAACGCATCGACGAGATCCTTCAGCGCAAGCAGGCACTGTTTGACGAGCTTGTTGACGATGTGTCGCTGGATTTGTCGGTACGGATGACCCGTGAAGAACTTCTCGGCCTGTTCGGATTGGGAGGGACATCGGCGTCAGCCTCGGGGCTGCGTTGATGGCAGAACGTAGCCCTTCGGCCTCACCTTGCTGCCTCGATGCCTATGAAATGGACTCTTTCGCACGTGTCAACCGGGCGGTGATCCGGTGCCGAAAGTGCCCGAGGCTGGTGGACTGGCGGGCCGAGACCGCGGCCAATCCACCGCGGCGATACCACGGCTACAAGTATTGGGGCCGGCCGCTTCCCGGCTTCGGCGATAGTGCCGCGCAACTCCTCATCGTAGGCTTGGCGCCCGCGGCCCACGGCGGCAACCGCACCGGTCGGATGTTCACCGGAGACCGCAGCGGCGACTGGCTCTACCGAGCGCTGTTCGAGCACGGGTTCGCCAATCAGGCCGAGTCCGTGGACCGGAACGACGGTCTGAAGCTCACCGACTGCTACATCTCCGCCGCGGTTCGCTGCGCGCCCCCCGAAAACAAGCCCGCCCGGGACGAGTTCGACAAATGCCGCGGCTACCTGGTCCGGGACCTCGCGCTGCTCCGCCGTCTCCGGGTGGTCATCGCGTTGGGGAAGATCGCCTTCGACTCCTACCTCAAGGCGGCGGCCGAAGCAGGTCAATCGCTTCCTCGTCCGCGCCCGCAGTTCGGCCACGGAAGCCGCCATGACTTCGACAACGGCTTGACCCTCCTGGGCTCCTACCACCCCAGCCAGCAGAACACCTTCACAGGCAAGCTCACCGTGCCCATGTTCCACGACGTCTTCCGCACGGCACAGGAACTCCTTGACGGACTGTAGCCGATCGACTACGACAATGGTGTGGTCGTACTGCACTACGTTTCCGACGACGGCGTTGACTACTTCGACACTTGGCTCCGGCAGCAATCGTCCGCAACGCGTGCTCGTGTGCAGACGCGCATCGATCGAATCGAGTTCGGCAACTTCGGGGATCACAGGAGCGTGGGGAAGGGCGTTTCCGAGCTTCGGGTCGATTTTGGTCCTGGATACAGATTGTACTACGGTCGTGACGGTGATGAGGTCGTGATTCTGCTGGGTGGCGGAACGAAGAACCGGCAGGCCCGCGATATAGCCACGGCGCAGGCCCGTTGGAAAGCGTACCGACAGGAGAAACGAAATGCCCGTAAGAGAACATAGGGCGAGCGATTATCTCAAGACACCCGAGGATATCGTTGCTTATTTGAATGCAGCGATCGAGGAGATGGGTGACGACCCGCGCCTGCTCATGAAGGCGTTTCGCAACGTAGCCGAGGCGCAGGGCGGCGTGTCCGCACTCGCGCGTGAGGCCAAGCTGGATCGCGTGGCACTGTCCCGCGCGCTGTCCGGCCGGAGAAATCCACGGCTCGACACACTCGCCAAAGTGTCGGCCGCGTGTGGGGTCAAACTCCGTTTCGCGACTTGAAACCGGAAAACCGAAACGGCTTGCGGTAGAGGGAAGAGTTGAAATAAACCGTAACAGACGAATCCCAAAGAGGAGGATTGAGATGTCCATCGTCAGACTGATCCACGTCAACGTCGATCCCGGCCAGGCCGCGGAAGCGGAGCGCATCTGGAAAGAGGATTGCGGTCCGCGGATGCTCGCCCAGAAGGGCTGCAAGTCCGAGCAGTTGCTCAAGTGCATGGATTCCCCGGGCGAGTACATCTCCTACGCCGAGTGGGAGAGCCAGGAAGACATCGACCGCTATCGCGATAGTGACGACCACAAGGCCATCCAGAACCATGCCCGGGCGCTTCAGGGCGCACGCGCCGTGGTCAAGCGGTATGAGGCCATCGACTGAGGAGGGCGGCCGCAGGCCGCGTCCCTCGGCTGAAGCCGCCCGGTTCGTGATCGGGTGGCCGCCAGGAGAAGTTTCCCATGGCGCGTGAAGGTTTGCAGGACTACCGGGAGACCGAGGCCGAGCTGCGCAAGCGCGTGGAGGGCGAGGTCCGGTTCGACCACTACTCGCGGCTGCTCTACGCCACGGACGCGTCCATCTACCAGGTGGAGCCCGTGGGCGTGGTCATCCCCCGCCACAAGGGCGACGTGCAGGCGGTCATCGAGGTGGCCAACCGGCACCGGGTGCCGGTGCTGGCACGAGGCGGCGGCACCTCGCTGGCGGGCCAGACCGTGGGCCACGCCATCGTCATGGACTTCTCCAAGTACATGAACCAGGTGTTGGAGGTGAACCGGGAGGAGCTTTGGTGCCGGGTCCAGCCCGGACTGGTGCAGGATGCCCTGAACGCCCACGCGGCGCCCATGGGCATGCTCTTCGGGCCGGATACCTCCACCTCCAACCGGGCCACCATCGGCGGCATGATCGGCAACAACTCCGCCGGCGCCCACTCCATCGTCTACGGCAAGACCCTGGACCACGTGCTGGAGCTGACGGTGCTGCTGGCGGACGGCAGCGAGGCGGTTCTGAAGGACCTTCCGGCGGACGGGCTGGCCGCCCGGCAGGGAGGGAAGGGGCTGGAGGGCCGCATCTACCAGCAGCTTCCGCCGCTGGTGGAGTCCGCCGGCGGGCTCATCGCCGAGCGCTATCCCAAGCTCATGCGGCGGGTGTCGGGCTACAACCTGGACGAGTTCGCCAAGGATCAGCCGTTCAACCTCTCGCGCCTGATCGTGGGCTCCGAGGGCACCCTCGCGTGCGTGGTGGAAGCGAAGATGCGGCTGGTGCCAAAGCCGAAGTTCACCGCGCTGGACGTCATCCACTTCCACGACCTCCAGGACGCGCTGGGGGTGTCCGAAGCCATTCTCGCTACCAACCCCTACGCCATGGAACTCACCGACAAGCCCATCCTGGACCTCGCCCGCAACAACATCGAGCAGTCCAAGCGGCTGGGCTTCGTGCAGGGCGACCCCGACGCCATCCTCATGGTGGAGTACGACGGCGACACCGCCGACGAGGTCCGGGACAAGGTCGACAAGCTGGAGGTGATCCGCCAGCGCGAGCACATGGGCTACGCTGCCTCGCTCGCCTACGAGCCGGGGGAGGTGCAGCGGATCTGGGGCGTGCGCAAGGCGGGCCTTGGGCTCCTGCTGGGCGTCAAGGGAGAGAAGAAGCCCATCGCCTTCGTCGAGGACACCGCGGTGGACCCGGTGAAGCTGCCGGAGTTCATCAAGCGCTTCCGCGGCATCCTCGGCAGCCACGGCGTCCGCGCCGGCTACTACGGCCACTGTTCCGTGGGCTGCATGCACATCCGCCCGTTCATCAACCTCAAGGAAGCGGGCGAGGTGGAGAAGATGACGCAGATCTCGCGCGAGATCTCCGACCTGGTGATGGAGTTCGGCGGCGCCATGTCCGGCGAGCACGGCGACGGCCTGGCCCGCAGCCACCTGAACGAGAAGCTCTTCGGACCCGAGCTGTACCAGGAGTTCCGCAAGGTCAAGCGCCTGTTCGACCCGGACAACCTGCTCAATCCCGGCAAGATCGTGGACGCGCCGCCCATGACCGATTCGCTCCGCTACGGCACCTCCTACAAGACCTGGCAGCCCGACACCATGCTGGACTTCAGCGACCAGGGGGGCTTCGTGGCCGCGGTGGAGATGTGCAACGGCACCGGCGCCTGCCGCAAGACCCTGGGCGGCACCATGTGCCCGTCCTACATGGCGACGATGGAGGAGCAGCACTCCACCCGCGGGCGCGCCACCGCCTTCCGCGCGGTGCTCTCCGGCAAGGTGCCGCGCTCGGAGTTCACCGGCGAGGGGCTCCACGAGGTGCTGGACCTGTGCCTGGAGTGCAAGGGCTGCAAGGCCGAGTGTCCGTCCAACGTTGACATGGCCAAGCTCAAGTACGAATTTCTGCACCACTACCAGCAGGTGCACGGGGTCTCGTTGCGGAGCCGCCTGTTCGGGCGCATCGGTTCCCTGAGCCGCTGGGGTTCGCTGCTGGCGCCGGTCGCCAACCGGGTCAACGGCAGCTTCGTCAACCGCTGGTTCCTGGACCGCTTCCTGGGCATCGACCGCAGGCGCCCGCTGCCGAGCTTCGCGCGCAACGACTTCGAGACCTGGTGGAAGAAGCGCGATGCCGCGGGCACGGGCTCGCGCGGCTCGGTGATCCTGTTCCACGACACCTTCAACACCTACAACACGCCCGACGTGGCGGTGGCGGCCACGCGTCTGCTGGAGCACCTGGGCTATCGCGTGATGACCGTGCCCCGGCGCTGCTGCGGCCGGCCGATGATCTCCAAGGGCATGCTGCAGGACGCCAAGGAACACGCGGCCTGGAACGTCGGCCTGCTGCTGCCTCACGTGGAGCAGGGGGTGCGGGTGGTGGGCCTGGAGCCCTCCTGCATCCTCACGCTGCGGGACGAGTACCCCGACCTCCTGCGCAACGAGCCGGCGCGCCTGGTGGCGGGCCAGACGCTGCTCATCGAGGAGCTGCTGATGCGCGACGAGGCGGCGTCATCGCTCAAGAACGGCGGCGCCCCCAGGCCGCCGGTGGTGCTGCACGGCCATTGCCACCAGAAGGCGCTGGTGGGCATGGCGCCCACGGTTTCGGTGCTGCGGGAGGCGGGCCACGAGGTCCGCGAGGTGGACTCCGGCTGCTGCGGCATGGCCGGCTCCTTCGGCTTCGAGAAGGAGCACTACGACGTGTCCGTAGCCATCGCCAACCGCCGCCTGGTGCCGGCGGTGGAGGCCGCGCCCGAGGACGCCCGCGTGGTGGCGTCGGGGATCTCCTGCCGGCAGCAGATCGAGCATCTCACCGGGCGCAAGGCGCTTCATCCCGTGGAGGTGCTGTGGGAAGGCGTCGCGGACGCGGGGGCCTGAGGGGGTCATGGGCAGGATCGCGGCGCTACGCTGTCCGCAGTGCGGCTGGGAGGCGGTGACCGACGACACCTTCGCGTGCGGCTCCTGCGACTCAGTGCTGGAGGTGCAGATGGACCTCACGCACCTCACCCGCTCCGACGTGCGCATCATCCGCGCCAGCACCGACAAGACCCTCTGGCGCTGGTTCGATTTTTTTCCGGTGAAGAGCCGCGGCTCGGTGGTGTCCCTGGGCGAGGGCTACACCCCGCTCACCCGTTGCCGGCGCCTGGGCGGGCACTTGGGGATGGACCGGCTCTACGTCAAGAACGACACGCTGCTGCCGACCGGCTCCCTGAAGGACCGCAGCAACAGCGTGGGCATCTCCCGCGCCGTGGAGCTGGGCTTCGACACCGTGGCGGTGCCGTCCACCGGCAACGCCGCGGCGTCGGTGGCCGCCTACGCCGCGGCCGCCGGCCTGCGCAGCGTCGTCATGGTTCCGGCAGGCACCGACATGGCCAAGGTGGTCCAGGCGGTTGCCTGCGGCGCCGAGGTGGTGACGGTGGAGGGGAGCCTGGACGACATCGGGCCGTTCTACCGGCAGGCGGTCAAGGAGTTCGGCTGGTACGACTGCCTGTCCACCAACCCGTACCGGAACGAGGGCAAGAAGTCCTACGCCTTCGAGCTGTTCGATCAGCTCGACGAGCACGTGCCCCACTGGATCATCCACCCCACCGCCGGGGGCGCGGGCCTCGCGGCCATGTGGAAAGGCTACCAGGAGCTGCACGGCCTCGGCTGGGCGCACCGGTTCCCCAGGCTGGTGGCCGCCCAGAGCGCCGCCGCGGCCCCCATCGCCGCGGCATTGGAGAGCGGCAGCGCCACCGTCGAGCCCGTGGCCGCGGGCGCCACCGTGGCCGAGAGCATTCGGGTGGGCAACCCCAGGGCGCTGGGGCTCAGGGCGTTGCGCGCCGTGCGCGCCAGCAATGGCACGGGCGTGGCGCTGGCGGACGAGGATATCCTCGAAGCTCAGGGCCTGCTGAGCCGCCTGGCCGGCATCTTCGCCGAGCCGTCCGGCGCCGTCTCCCTGGCCGCGGCCATGCGTCTCCGGCGGGAAGGCGTCATCCGCGCCGACGACATGGTGGTATGCAACGTCACCGGCCACGGTCTCAAGCAGGCCGCCAGCGTCGCCGTGCCGCCGGAGCACCTGCGGCCGGTCGAACCGAGCCTGGACGCCCTGAAGAAACGGTTGGAGGAACGGGAATAGGGTGTCGGGTCCGTCTTCCCGCGAAACAGGCTGTGTCAAAACTCCGTCCTGGGTGCGGAAAGGCGACAACACCCGAATCGTCATTCCGGCGAAAAGCCTGCCCCGTACTCGATACGGGGCCGGAATCCAGGGAGGTGGGGTGGAGGCTACCACCGTTGCGGCGCCCGAAAGGGAAAGCGAAGGACATTCATGAAGTTCGGCTACTACCTGCTCAATACATACGTGCCCGAGCTGGACGGCGATTCGCGGGAACTCTACGCCCGCTGGCTGGAGCAGATCGACGCGGCCGAGGACATGCGCTTCGACAGCCTCTGGGTCACCGAGCACCACTTCCGCCTGTTCGGCGGCATGATGCCCAGCCCGCAGATGCTTCTGTCGGCGGCCTCCCAGCGGACCAGCCGGCTCCAGCTCGGCTCGGCCGTCTCGCTGGTCCCGATGCACCACCCGCTCCAGATCGCCGAGGACTACGCGATGCTGGACCTCCTCTCCGGCGGGCGCCTGCTGTTCGGCGCCGGCCGCGGCATGAGCCCCCACGAGTACGAGGTGTACGGGCACGACTGGCCCACCGCGCAGCCGCGGCTGGTGGAGGCCCTGGACGTGATCCGCATGGCCTGGACCGAGGAGACCGTGGAGTGGGACGGCGAGTACTTCAGCTACCACGGCATGACCGTCCGGCCCCGGCCGCACCAGCAACCGCATCCGCCCATCTACGTGCCGGCCAACCGGGACCTGGACAACTTCCGCATGATCGGCCGCAACGGCTACCACCTCATGACCTTGCCGTGGATCGGCAGCAATGCCGAGCAGCGCACCCGCATTGAGGTCTATCTCGAAAGCCTGCGGGAAGCGGGGTTCTCGGAAGACGACCACGACGTCTTCGTCATGTACCCGATCTACGTCGGCGAGGACGACGCCCACGCCCGCGCCGAGGTGGAGGACGCCTGGCACCGCTGGCGCGAGTTCGCCCTGGACGAGGTGCGCCTCGACCCCGCCCGCGTACCCATGCTGGACAAGATCTACGCCCGCCTGGCCTACGACGCCATGGTGCAGGACAACCGCGGCGTCTTCGGCAGCCCCGACACCTGCATCGAGCACCTCAGAAACATCATCGACGTGGTCGGCCCCACCCACATCGGCCTCTGTTTCCACTTCGGCGGCCTCACGCAGGACAAGGTCCTCGCCTCCATGGAGCGTTTCAGCCGCCACGTGGCGCCCGCGTTCTGACGCTCCATATCGTCATTCCAGCGCAAACTCCCTGTGTCTACAGGCATGGAACCGACATTGGTATCGTCATTCCGGCGAAAGCCGGAATCCATTCGTCCTTCCCTGCTCAGGTAACGGGCTTTGTGTTAAACTCGGTGAGATGACCTCGACGGAAAGCACGGGACGGGCTGCACCATGAACGTGGAGGATTTCCGCGGCGAGGCAGCCCAGGTCATCGCCAAACACGCGGAGTTGGAGCCCGACGCGGTGGAGCGCATGCTGACGGTGCCGCCCAAGCCGGACATGGGCGACTTCGCCTTCCCGTGCTTCACCCTCGCCAAGAAGCTCCGCAAGGCCCCGCCGCTCATCGCGCAGGAGATCGCGGACAAGGCCGCCGGAGACCTGGAGCTGCTCAGCGGCGCCCAGGCCCTGGGCGGCTACGTCAACCTGTCGGTGGACCGTACCCGCTTTGCCGAAGCGGTGCTGCGCGAGGCGGCGACGGCGGGCGAAGCGTACGGCCGCTGCACGGACGGCGCTGGCCAGACCGTCGCCATCGACTACTCTTCCCCGAACATCGCCAAGCCCTTCCACGTCGGCCATCTGCGCTCCACCATCATCGGCGGCGCGCTGGTGCGGATCTTCGAGGCGCTGGGCTACGAGGTCATCGGCATCAACCACGTGGGCGACTGGGGCACCCAGTTCGGCCGGCAGATCGCGGGGCTCAAACGGTTCGGCAAGCCCGGCGACGAGAACGACCTGATGAGCCTCAACCGCCTGTACGTCAAGTTCCACGAGGAGGCGGACGGCGACCCGGAGCTGGTGGAGGAGGCGCGGGAGTGGTTCCGCCGCCAGGAGGCCGGGGACGAGGAGGCGCTGGCGCTCTGGCGCAGCATCCGCGACACCAGCCTCGACTACTTCAAGGGGATCTACGACCGGCTCGGCGCGCGCTTCGACTCCTACACGGGCGAGTCGTTCTTCAACGACAAGATGGACGCCGTCATCGAGGAAGCCCGGGCCAAGGGCTTGGCTGCGGTTTCCGACGGCGCTCTCATCGTGGACCTCTCGGCGGAGGGCATCGACACGCCGGCGCTGCTGGAGAAGGCCGACGGCACCACGCTCTATCTCACCCGGGACGTGGCCGCGGCCCGGTATCGCCACGACACCTATGGCTGCGACCGCATCGTCTACGTGGTGGCCAGCGGCCAGTCGCTGCATTTCCGGCAGCTCTTCACGGTGCTGAAGCTGCTCGGGCACCCGTGGGCCGACGATTGCGTCCACGTGAACTTCGGCCTGGTCCAGGGCATGTCCACCCGCAAGGGCAACGTCATCTACCTGGAGGAGTTGCTGGACGAGGCGCGGGAGCGGGCGCTGGCCTACATGCGCGGCGAGATCGAGAAGCGGCTGGAGCTGGAGGACGAGGAGAACGTGGCCGAGGCCGTGGGCATCGCCGCGATCTTCTTCGCCGACCTGTCCAAGCAGCGCATCAAGGACTACCGCTTCGACTGGAATCTGGCCATCTCCTTCGACGGCGACACCGGCCCCTACCTCATGAGCGCCCACGCCCGCATCGCCGGCATCCTGCGCAACTGCGGGCTCGAACCCGACCCGAACGCCGACGTGAGTCCGCTGGTGGAGCCCGAGGCCCACCGGCTGGTGAGCCTGGTGGCCCGCTACCCCGACGTCCTGCGCGAGGCGGGGCGGGTCTATGAGCCCTCGGTGCTGGCCAACTACCTGCTGGAGCTGGCCCGGGGCCTGCACGCCAGCTACGCGGTGCTGCGGGTCAAGGGCGAGGAAACCGGAAAGGCGCAGGCTCGGCTGCTGCTCTTCACCGCGGTGAAGCAGGTGCTGCGGAGCGGCCTCAACATCCTCGGCATCCGGCCCCTGGAGCGGATGTAGGCGGTGAAGATTTCTGTCTCAATCCCTGGACCCCGGATCAAGTCCGGGGTGACGGAATACGGGTCCGGGGTGACGGAATCGATGTGACCCACGTGAAACTGTTGCTCACCAACGACGACGGCATCGACGCGCCGGGCCTGGAGGTGCTGGAGCGGGCCGCGCGCGGCCTGGGCGACGTCATCGTCGTGGCGCCGGCGGAGGTCCAGTCCGGCGTCGGCCACAAGTTGACCACGGACCGGCCCATCCCCGTGGAGCGCACCGACGGCGGATGGTACAGCGTCCAGGCGAGCCCCGCGGACTGCGTCCGCATCGGCCTCACCGAGATCGCCCCGGATGCCTCCTGGGTGCTGTCGGGTGTCAACCGGGGAGCGAACCTCGGCGCCGACATCTACACTTCGGGCACGGTGGCCGCGGCCCGCGAGGCCGCGCTGCTGGGCTGCCGCTCCCTCGCCATCTCGCAGTACGTGGCCAAGGGGCAGCCGGTGGACTGGGAAGTCGTGCATCGCCGGGCGACACCCTTGCTCCAGCGGCTTCTCGCCCGCGACTTGGCCCGCGGCGAGTTCTGGAACGTGAACCTGCCGCACCCGCCCACTGACGGTGCGGTCGATCTGGCCTACTGCGCCCTGGACACGAGCCCCTTCGGCGTGGCCTATCGGAGGGAAGCGGGCGCGTTCGTCTACGATGCGGTGTACCACCAGCGCCCGCGACAGCCGGGCCGGGACGTGGACGTATGCCTGGGCGGGCGCGTCGCGGTGACGAAGCTGGTGCTCGACATCGCCGGGCCGGCCGTGAACCCCGGCCCTTCCGGGTCGGGAGAAGGACCGCTGCCATGAATGGCGACAAGCCGTGACTTACGTGGACGTGTTTCGGACGGTGGACGTCTCCACCCTGGCCGTGGTCAAGTCCGTGCTGGACAGCGCGGGCATCAACTACGTGGTCCAGGGCGAATCGGCGCTGACGCTGCTGCCGGTGGGGCCGCTGTGGGGCGGCTTCGGCTCGGCTGGCGTGGCCGCGGTGATCCAGGTGCCGGAAGAAGAAGCCGAGGAGGCCCTGGAGCTTCTGCGGGAAGTCACCGACCCTGAAGAAAGCGACCCTGAAGGCGACGGCTAGGGCGAACCGCGGTCGCCCCCTGAAATTCGACTACTCGGACAGGCTCCTAGCGCCGGCGGTCGGCCACGAAGCGGAACAATTCGGGATAGAGCGATGGGTTGGCCGCGATGACGCCGTTGCGTAGCGTGTCGGGCTGATTGAAGACGAAAGGCCGCCCGTCCAGGTCGGTGACCTTGGCGCCCGCTTCCTCCGCCAGCAGCACCCCCGCGCACACGTCCCACTCGTTCTTCGGCGCCAGGCTCACGGTCAGGTCGGCGCATCCGCCGGCTACCTCGGCCAGCTTGTGGGCGATGCTGCCGGTGGGCTTGATCTCCAGAGTGTCCTCGAAGCTGTCGAACAGGCCCCTTCGAGTCTCGCTCCTGCTGGCCACCACCGTGGCGCCGTCCAGTTCGGCGCGGTCCGACACGCGCACCGGCTGCCCGTTCCGGAAGGTTCCCGAGCCGCGCCGGCAATGGGTCATGCACCCGGTGGCCGGGTTGTAGGTGACCGCCACCACCGGCGTCGAGCCCTGCACCAGCGCCACGGACACGGCGAACTCATCGATACCTCTGATGAACTCCACGGTCCCGTCCAGCGGGTCCACGATCCACACCCACTCCCGCTGCAGCCGTTCGCCGTCGTCGGATGATTCCTCCGACAGCCAGCCGGATTCAGGGAACGCGTCGAGCAGGGCGTCCCGCAGCACGTGGTTGGCCTCGATGTCGGCGGTGGTGACAGGGTTTCCCCCGCTCTTGTGCTGGATGGTGTATTGCGACGTGTAGTAAGAGAGGAGCTTTTCTCCGGCCTGATGTGCCGCCTCTCGCGCCGTTGTCAGCGCGTCCTCAAGGTCCATGAGTCGTCTCCCCGCGTCCTGTGCCGGGTCCGTCAACCGATGCCGGCGGACGCGTCAGACCGTCAGCTCCACCAGTTTCGGTCGCAGGCTTCGCCTGCTCAACCGGACGGTCGCCACCGCCACCGGCAGCGTGAAGCGCCGCGGGCCGGCGCTGCCGGGGTTCAGGTAGACGATGCCGTCGCGCCGCTGGACGGACGGCCTGTGGGAGTGGCCGCTGATCACCATGCGGCAGCCTTCCGGTTCCGAGGCCAGGGTCGCCAGGTTGTGGACCACGTGGATACGGGCGCCGCACACCTCGACGGTTCGTTCGTCCGGCAGGTCGTCGGCCCAGGTTCCCCGGTCGATGTTGCCCCGGACCGCGGCTACCGGCGCCAGCGAGAGGAGCTGCTCCAGCACCTCGGGCTTGCCCACGTCGCCGGCATGGATGATCAGGTCCGAGCCCCGCAACGCCTGCAGGGCCTGGGGACGCACCAGCCCGTGGGTGTCCGAGATGACGCCGATTCGGCAGGGCTCCGTGATAGAGGCGGTCACCCGTTCCCTCAAGCCACCCGGATCACCCGCTTGCCTTGCATGATCTCGGGGTCGTGGTTGGGGAACGACAGATCGGGGCTGGACGCTGTCGCGAGCGCCCGGTCCAGCGCCACCACCGAGTCCGGCAGGTTGAAGTACCAGCCCACGGGAATGCGCTCGCGCAGGTTCCGGTAGGTGTAGGCGATGTCGCCGCACAGCACCGCCTTGCCCCGGGCCGTCTCCACCGCCACCATCTGGGACCCGGGGGTGTGGCCGCCGGCCTTCAGCAGCTCCACCCCGGGGACCAGCTCGTGGTCGCCTTCCACCAGGGTGACCCGTTCGCCTTCCACCAGTTGCTGCAGCGCCGGCCGCACCTTGGGCCGGATCAGGTTGTTCAGATAGTCGAAACGCATCATCGGCCCGGTCCAGAACTCGTACTCGTCTTTCTGGATGACGAAGTTCGCCTTGGGGAAGAAGTCAAAGCCGGTGAAGTGGTCCACGTGGAAGTGGGTGACGATGACCGTGGCCACGTCCTCCGGGCGCATTCCCAGTTCCCCCAGCAGTTGCGCAGGCTCCCTGAACTGGTTCCCCTGAGCCCACTCCGCGGCGACGTAGTCGGGATGGTAGGCCGTATCCACCACCACCGGGCCGTCCGGGGTCTCGATGCACCAGATGATGTAGGGCACCGGCTCGTCCCGCTCGGCGTCGCTGCGGATGCACGGCATGATGCCCGAGGGGCGCCAGTTCTCGGCGATGCCGACGGTCATGGCGAATATCTTGTGGTCCATGGAGGCCTCCCTGTGGCCGGCTGCCCGGATTGCCGTTGGTAACCGTAACAGCGGCGCCGCCGCCCGTCCACCGTGCCCGACGCGGCCCGTCCCGAAACCGTCGTGTTTCCCTGCATTCGAGGCAACGTGTATACTCCGCCGATGGGCACCGAGGAGGCCGTCTTTGGAGACGGCATGACGGACAGCGACAACGCCGTGCGCGAGGCCACGGTCAAGAGCGTCGAGAGGAGCGGCCGGTGAGTGGCATGCCGGCGGCGGTGCTGCGGGAAATGCTGTCCGATGCCTGCGACATCGTCCGGGAGACCCGGGCCGTGATCGAGGCCGCGCTGGAGACGGGCTTCACCCACCGTTCCAAGGCCGACGGGACCTTCGTCACCGACGTCGACATCGCGGTGGAGGAGAAGGCGCGGACGCTGCTGTCGGCGCGCTTCCCGGCCCATCGCGTCATCGGCGAGGAGCTGCCCGACACCGAAGGCGGCCGCGGGCTCACCTGGGTCGTCGATCCCATCGACGGCACCAGGAGCTTCCGGCACGGAGTGCCCCTGTACGGCACGCTGCTGGCGCTGCTCGACGGCGACGAGCCGGTCTTGGGGATCATCGACCTGCCGGGCCTGGACAGGACGTACAGCGCGGCGAGGGGTCTCGGCGCCCGTTGCAACGACAGGGTCCTCGCTCTTGAGGACCTGCGCGAGGACGAGGCCCTGGACAAGGAGATCATCGGCATCGGCGACCGGCAGCAGTTCGTCAGCGCCGGACGGACGGAGGTCTTCGACGCGTTGATGCGGACGCATCCCGCGGTGCGCACCTACACCGACTGCTTCGGCCACGCGCTGGCGCTCCAGGGTTCGGTCGGGGCCATGGTGGACTTCGACCTTCGGCTCTGGGATACCATGGCCAGCAAGGTGCTGATGGAGGAGGCAGGCGGCCGCTACGTGTGCTTCCAGAGGGAAGGCAGGGAACTTCGCGACCGCCGTTTCGATGTCATACTCGGCAAGCCGCGGGTGGTGGACTGGATACTCGACCGCATCGCCGCGGACCGGGACGCGGCGGGTGACTCATGAATGGAAATATAGTCAGGAGGTACTTCTTGAAACAGCATGTCGGGGCACTCAAGTGCCTGGTGGCGGCAGTCATTTTGTTGCTGGGCGCTGCGGCGTTCGGCCCAACAGCAGCGGGAGGAGACAGGCCTGTGGTGATTTTTTCCACGTCGATGGGCGATATCACGATCGAGCTTCTTTCCGAGGAAGCGCCGGTCACGGCGAAGAACTTTCTCGATTACGTCGATGCCGGATTCTTTGACGGCACCATCTTTCATCGGGTGATCCCCGGATTCGTGATCCAGGGCGGCGGCTTCACCGCGGACATGAACCAGAAGCCGACCCGGGCGCCCATCAAGAACGAGGCCGACAACGGCGTCAGGAACCTCCGGGGCACGCTGTCCATGGCGCGCACCTCGGACATCAACAGCGCCACCTCCCAGTTCTTCATCAACTTGAAGGACAACGCGTTCCTCGACCACGGCAGCCGGGACTTCGGCTACGCGGTGTTCGGCCGCGTCGTCGAGGGCATGGACGTGGTGGACAAGATCGCCGCCGTGAAGACCGGCAACCGCGGCCCCCACGGCGACGTGCCGGTAGAGCCCGTGGTCACCAACACGGCCCGCCAGAAGGAGGCCGCGCAGTAGGCCGTACCTGGGACTTCCCAGGACAGTCCTCTCCCTACGGGAGGACTCCGACAAGAACTAGCGGCACGGCAGGGACGCCGCGCCCCTGCCGGATTACGTTGAGCAGGTCCCGCTCGTAGTACGGGACGCCGCTTGACATTTCTTTCTCGAGTTCTTTCATGGGCAGTATCTCGACTCCTACGTCGATGATGTCGGCCACGAAGAAGCTCAGATGCTTGACGAACAGGTCGTGGGCCACGAACGAGTATTTGCCGAACTGGACTTCAACCGCGATCCGTTCCTTGACGAAGTCCGTTTGGTTGTACGACATGATCGGCGTCTGTCCAGCGTCTTCGATGATCTTCCTCTGCTCATCTTCAGGTAAGCCGTGAAGCCTGCGCAACAATTTTTCGTCGCTTGTGACCCAGAAGGTGCTGCGTCTCTCACTCCACCCTCTGACCGTCAAGCCGTCCTTGAACGCCGTGTTCAGGTCCACAGGGGAATAGAGTAGCCTGCCTGGCATCGTCTTCTCGCGGGACACCTTGTTCTTGCAGGCTTCCGCGTCCACCTCCGCTATTACGTCCAGCACCTCCTGCCACAGCTCGGGACGATGAACGAGCAGGTATTCCTCTCCGTTGAGGTGTGAGAAGCGTGCGCCGATTCGCATCATGCCCACCGTTAGGTAAAGCCGGGTCGTAAATGGGTTTCCCCATCTCCCGGGTGCGAAGGGTCCCAGCTTTCAGCGCGGCGACCCGTTCCTGGGCGATTCGGACGTAGTCGTCAAGGATGTCGCAGCCGTAAGCTTCCCTGCCGTGCATCAAGGCCGCCACGATCGACGACCCAACGCCCATGTACGGATCCAGAACCCAATCGCCTTCATCCGTCATGGATAGCACCAGCCGTTCCACAAGCTCTACGGGAAATTGGCACGGATGGATCGTCTTCTCGGGGTGGTTGTTCTTGACGTTGGGAAACGTCCACACATCGCTTGGGTTCTTCCCCAAAGGATTGCCCGACAGCTTGCCCGCGTTCGGCCCCTTGAAGTGCCGCTTGCCGGGGTACTTCGCAGGGACTCGGATCGGGTCCAGGTGCCACGTGTAATCGTCTCCCTTCGTCCACCAGTTGATCGTCTCGTAGCGACCCGAGAGTCGCCTTGTGCAGTGCAAGCCGTGGCCGAAGTGCCAGACGATGCGGTTACGGAGTTTCAAGCCGTGCGAACGAAAGATCGGATAGAGAAGCGCGTCAAGCGGGATGATTTCCCCGTTCTCTACGTAGTTGCCGACCTGCCAGCAGATGGAGCCTTGCGAATGCAGCAGTCGTACGCACTCGCCGATGACCTGCCTTTGATGCGAGAGGTACGAATCCACGGAAGCCTTGCTCTCATAGGACTTTCCCAAGTTGTAGGGCGGCGACGTAACGATAAGCTTGAACCTTCCCTCCGGCAGCCGCCTCATGAACTGCAAGTTGTCTTCGCATTGAAGCTGCGGCCTAGAGGACATCGTCGCCTCCTTTCGATCTCCGTCCGGGTATGGTCTCTACATGTAGCCGATTTGAAACCTGTGTCAAGCAAGCTGTGACTTCGACATATATTTCAAAAACTTGCGGCCCCTCAACGGCTTCGGATGAGATCGTCGGCAGGGCTCATGTGGGGCTCATGACGGGCCCTCCGCGTTTCTGCCGGATGCCAAGGGGCGCCACCTGCAGATGGCTTCCACCACTTCCCGCCAGACATCTTCGGCCTCGCGGCCCAGCCGCTTGGGGACGCGGAAGTCGTGGTTGCCGCCCTCGATGATGTGGGTCCGGGTCCGCGCCTGCACCCGCTCCAGCACCTCGTCCAGCAGGTCGAGGCGGCAGAAGGGGTCGTTGGTGCCTTCCACGAACAGCATGGGGGCGGTGATGTTCATCAAGTTGTCGGCCCGGAGCCGGTCGTGGCGTTTGGGGGCGTGGAGCGGGTAGCCGAGGAAGACGAGGCCCGCGAGGCCGTGCAGCCCTGTGTCGGCGTCCCTGGCGGCGACGTTGGCGGCGATGCGGCCGCCCATGGACTTGCCGCCGATGAAGAGCCGCCCCGGCGCCGGGCGCAGGGTCGCGCGCACGTGCTTCAGCACGCGCTCGTAGGCGTCCTCCAGCCGCGCGGCGGGGTCCGGGGCCTTACGGCCCAGTTCCTTGTAGGGGAAGTTGAACTTCACCGAGAGCCAGCCCGCGCGGGCCAGCGACTCGTGGAAGAAGGTCATGAACGGGTGGTGCATGTCCGTGCCGGCGCCGTGGGCGAGGACGATGACGTCGGTTTCGCCGGCCCGGTATTCCGCGGGCTCCGCCACCACGGCGGACACTTGCATGCCGCGGTCGACGGCGATCTTCTCCATGTGCTGGCGCACGGCGCTCACGATGGTGTTTCCCTGAGCCGGTGCGCGGCCTGCAGGTCCTCCAGCTTGAGAGTGTCGTAGAGATAGTCGTTGAGCGGCGTGGCCACGCCGTGGACCCGGCCCATGCGCGATACGTAGCCGCACAGCGAGTCGATCTCCAGGCGCCGTCCGGCCTCCACGTCGTGGCACATGCTCCCCTTGCCCGAGGGGTCCTGCTGGGCCATGAAGCGGTAGTTGGCGGCGTCGGAATCGGGCTCCAGCGGAACGCCCATGGCCAGGGCCAGTTGGAAGACCTCCCGCATCACCTCCCGGGCCATCCGCGCGGTGCCGTCGTAGCCGAGGATCTCGCCGAGGGGCCGCCGCGTCAGCGCGGTCATGCCGCTTACCGCGCAGATCAGGATGAACTTGTTCCACAGCTCGATGCGGATATCCTGGGAGAGTCGCGCGTCGACCTGGGCCTCACGCATGACGGCCACGAGCTCATCGCCCCTGGGGCTGCTTCCCCCGCCCAGGCGGCCGAACACGATCCGCCGCGGCCCGGCGGTCTGGTGGATCGTCCCCGGCGCCGCGATGGTGCTGAAGACGTAGGCGGCTCCCTCCATGACCCGGTTCTCGCCGAACTCGCGCGCCAGCAGCTCGCCGTTGTCGACGCCGTTCTGGAGCGAAATGACCACGGTGTCGGGGCCGATCATCGGCCGCATGAAGGGGATCGCTTCGTCGTTGGCCGGTGTCTTGACGCAGTAGAGGATCACGTCGCACGGCCCGGCCTCGGCCGCGTCGTCGGTGAACAGCGCGTCCCGGACGCTGAAACTGCCCGGCTCCACCGAGTCCACGGCGAGGCCGTGCTCCCTCAGCGATTGCAGGTGGCGGCCCCTGGCGATGAAACAAACCGGCAACCCCGCCCGCGCCAGCAAACCGCCGAAGTAACCCCCGACCCCGCCGGTCCCGATGATCCCGAACCGCATGATCGTTCGCACCTGCTCTACGGCACCAGCACGATCTTGCCGAAGAACTCGCTCCGCTCCATCAGTTCGTGGGCGCGCGCGGCCTCGCGTAGCGGCAGCGCCTCGGACAGGACGCCGCGCAGCTTGCGTCCGCCCACCAGCTTCATGATCTCGGGCATGTCCTCGCGCGGGCGCATGGTGGTGCCCATGAGGGTCAGTTCGCGGGTCCAGAGCTGGCCCAGGTGAAGCTCCACCCGGTGGCCCGCGGTCACCCCGGAGTTGATGAAACGGCCGCCCCGCCGGAGGCTGGCGAAGCATTCCCGCCACACCGGAGCGCCCACGTGCTCGAAGATCACGTGCACGCCCTCGCCGCCCGTCAGTTCGCGAACCTTCCGGCTGAACTCCGGGAACTCCTTGTAGTTGATGCCGTCGTCGGCGCCCAGCTCCGCGGCCTTGTCGAGCTTCCACTGCGAGCTTGCGGTGGTGATCACCCGTGCGCCCAGCAGCTTGCAAAGCTGGATCGCGCCGCTGCCGATGCCGCTGCCCGCGGCCATGACCAGGACGTCCTCGCCGGCCTTGACTTTCGCCCGGACCACCAGCATGCGCCAGGCGGTGCCGAAGGGCACGGCGATGCACGCGGCCTCCTCGAACGACATCCATTCCGGGAAGAGGTAGGCGTCGGCGGCTTCCATCCGCACCAGCTCCGCGTAACCGCCGCCCCGGCAGCGTCCCAGCACCCGGTCGCCGGCCTTGAAACCGGTGGTCTCGGCTCCGGCCTCCACCACCTCGCCCGCCACCTCCAGGCCAGGAACGTGCGGCAGGGGCGGCTTGACGCCGTGGCTGCCCTCGCGGGCGAACAGGTCCCGGCGGTTGAGCGCCGCGGCCTTGACCCGGACCAGCAGATCGCCGCCGCCGATTTCGGGCTCCGGGAAATCGCCGTAGGTCAGGACCTCCGGGCCGCCCGTTTCAGGGATGTAGACCGCTTTCATGCTCGTAATCCCCTCGGTGTGGGATTTCCTGGGAAGCTCCAGCCATTTTCCGTTCGTCCTGAGCGTAGCGTAGCGAAGTCGAAGGACCCTGCGTCTCAGCTACGCGCCTCCTGCAACTCCTGGAGAAATTCCGTGTACCCGGCCTCGCCGCCGCTCTCCCAACGTTCCAGCAGCGCCGACCCCACGATGGCGATCTCGCAGCTCCCGTGGAGTTGCCGCACGTCGCCGCCGCCGGCGATGCCGAAGCCCAGGGCCAGGGGCACGTCCGTGGCCGCGCGGTAGCGGGCGACCATCGCGTCGATGCCGGCCTTGAGGTCGGTGCGCTTGCCGGTGACCCCGCGTCGCGCCACGCCGTAGACGAAGCCGCGGCCGTGGCGCCCAATCTCGGCCAGCCGGGCATCGGTGTTCGTGGGCGTGAACAGGGCCACCGGCGTCAACCCGTGCGCCTCGCTCAACGGAAAGAGGTCGTGGTATTCCTCGATGGGAAGGTCGGGGACGATGAATCCTGCACCTCCGGCCGCGCTCAGCCGCTCGCAGAAGGTGCGGTGGGTGAGCCGGAACACGGTGTTGTAGTATCCCATCATCAGGTGGGGGAACCCGAACCGCTCGGTGGCGCGCGCCATGAAGTCGAAGTACTGCTCGATGGAAAGACCCTGCTTGAGCGCCTCCTGGTTGGCCCGGGCGAACACCGGCCCGTCGGCGATGGGCTCGCTGAAGGGCATCTGCAGCTCCACCAGGTCCACGTCCGCGCGCTCCATCCGTTCCAGCATCCGCCAGTTCGCGTCCAGCGACGGATAGCCCACGATGACGTGGGTCATCAGCAGGATCTTCCGCACGCCGAGGCGGCCCTGAATGTAGGTCCGGAGGTTCAACGGGCGGCTTTCCGTTCGAGGAACCGCTGCCAGCCGGGGTCGTTCAACGCCTCGGCGATGGTGAAGATGTCCTTGTCGCCGCGGCCGGAAAGGGTGATCAGCACGTTACGGTTCCGGCCCATGCGCGGGGCTTCGCGGATGGCGCCGGCCACGGCGTGGGCGCTTTCCAGCGCCGCGATGATGCCTTCCCGGCGCAGCAGGGTCTGGAACGCTTCCAGCACTTCGCCGTCGGTGGCGGTCTCGAACCGCACCCGTCCGCTCTCCTTCAGACAGGCCAGGATCGGGCTCACCCCGATGTAGTCCAGACCGGCGGCCACCGAGTGTGTGTGGCGCATCTGGCCTTCCTCGTCCTGGAGGAAGTAGGTCTTGTACCCCTGGGCCACGCCCGGACTGCCGTCCGAGCCCGCCAGCCGCGCGGCGTGGCGGCCGGTCTCGATCCCTTCGCCGCCGGCCTCCATCCCCACCAGCTCCACCTCCTCGTCGTCGAGGAAACCCAGGAACGTGCCGGTGGCGTTGGAGCCGCCGCCCACGCAACAGTACACCCGGTCCGGCAACCGGCCGGTGGCCGCCGTCATCTGCTCGCGGCATTCCTGCCCGATGATCTGCTGGAACCACGCTACCATCTGCGGGAACGGGTGCGGCCCGCAGGCGGTTCCCAGCACGTAGTGGGTGTCGTCCATGGAGAATGCCCAGTCCCGCAGGCACTGGTTGATGGCGTCCTTCAGCGTGGCCGAACCGTCCTCGACCGACACCACCTCGGCCCCGAGCCGTTCCATCCAGAAGACGTTGGGCCGTTGCCGCTCCACGTCCACCGCGCCCATGTAGATGGTGCACTTGAGCCCCAGCCGCGCTGCCATGGTGGCGGTGGCGACGCCGTGCTGCCCGGCGCCGGTCTCGGCGATGACCCGCTTCTTGCCCATGCGCGCCACCAGCAGCCCCTGGCCCATGACGTTGTTGATCTTGTGCGAGCCGGTCTGGTTGAGGTCTTCCCGCTTCATGTAGATGGCGGGGCCTCCAAGAATTTCGCTCAGGTTCTTGAGGTGCGTGACGGGAGTCGGGCGGCACGAGTAGGTCTGCATCACCGTCCGGAACTCTTCCCAGAAGGACGGGTCCCTGCGCGCGTCGTCGAAGGCGGCGATCAGTTCGTCCAGTGTCGTGCGCAGGATCTCCGGCGTGAACGCCCCTCCGTAGGCGCCGAAGTAGCCGGTGCGCGCTTCCACCTTCTTAAGCAGACTGTCCAGCATGGTCTTGGGGTGTATTCGAGTTCATTGCATCACTGCGGTGTTTCCGAAGACTTACGGTGAACTCGTGCCGGTTTCGTCAAGGTATTGCAGCGTGCACATTCTCGGGAGTCACGAGCGCGGCAAGTTGTACGGCGAGGGCAAGGTTTTCTGCCGTGCCTGCGAAGATACCAGCGTGGGACGGGTCATTCCGAGAGGGCAAATGTTTGATCGCGGGCATGGTTTTCGTGGCCCCGTGGATGGCGTGCTTGGCGGCCTCGACGTTGAGTACCGTAAACCGGGCATTCCGTCGCACTTGGTAACGTTTGTTGCGGAAAGTCTCTCGAATGCGCTCCACAGCGGCGGTCAGGTCCGGCGCGTTGAAGTATTCGAGCCAGTTGACCGAGAGGTACTCCTCATCCTGTTTCAACATGAAGGCCTCTGCCGACGGCACTCCGTCCTCAACGCTTGATGGTTTGCAATACCGTGCGACATGGTGCTCATCGGGAAGCGGCTCGTTTCGCATCGGGCTACAGAGAGGAGGTGAATTGCCGGACGGCTGCAAGAGCTCTGTCCCTGGGCAGCTTACCATTCACGGTCAGTTGCTCGGTCCCCTGGTTGGCCGGGACAGAGACGGCTGCAAACTGAATCAGGTCGGAGGGCAGGAACACCATGGCAAGGATACCGTTGGTCGGGAAACGCCACTCAATATGGACGAATCCATCTGACGTGACGCTGGTCCGCGGATTTGGCAGTTGTCGTTCGCTCATCAGGAGATGGGCCATCGCCCGTAATGAATCGAGATCCATGGGAGCCTCGTCGGGATCCTCCCTGGCCAAGCAGCGGAGGTAGACCAGGCGATCGGCAACATCACCTCGTCCTGACCGTCTGAGGACGGCAATGATCGCCTCGTGCGTGTCCTCGATCTGGTGGAAGCGAACCTTGTCCGCTTGAGAAGGCTTGCCGTTCACCTGCTTCACGGTCAGGTGCCAGTTGTGCTTGTCGTAGCGACCCCAGGAGAACCAGTTCAGCCGACGCTGAATGAGGCTGACGTTCTCGCCTCCGTGCTCCTTGAGCATTCGCTTCAGGGTGGAAACAGTGACCTCACCCGCTTTCAACAGCTTGGTGAAGAACTTCACCATATCGTCCTGTTTCCTGTTGCCTTCGAAGAGCCGGGCGGAGGGTTTCCACTCCTTCACGGGCCTGTACCGTTCAGTCTTTCCGAGGACGATACCGTCTCCGTAGCTGGTTCCCTCGAGAGGCTGGATACCTGTCCTCTTCCTGGGCTTCTCCTGTTTCATCGCCATCGTGTCCGCGTTCATGCTCATTGAATTGCCCACCCAGTTCGGCGAAGCGCTGGCGGCTGCTGTATAGTGTACAATATGGAGATTGACAAGAGAACTCGTGATCCAAGGCACCGCCGATGGCATGGCCGGCGGCGAAGGGAGGCCCGCAGATGAAGATACTCGTGACCGGAGCGTCGGGACTGGTGGGCAGCGCCCTGGTCCCGTGTCTGGAGGCCGGAGGGCATGAGGTGGCGCGGCTGGGACGGTCCGCGCCAGCGGACGGCGACGTCCGCTGGGACCCGGATGCTGTCGTGCTGGAGGCGGGCGAGTTGGAGGGTTTCGACGGCGTGGTCCACCTGGCCGGCGAGAACATCGCGGCCGGACGCTGGACCGAGGCCAGGAAACGGCGCATCAAGGAGAGCCGCATAAACGGCACGCGCCTGCTGGCCGAGACCCTCGCCCGCCTGGTGCGGCCGCCGCGGGTGCTGGTGTCGGCCTCGGCCATCGGTCTCTACGGCGACCGCGGCGACGAGGAGCTGACCGAGGAGAGTCCGGCGGGCTCCGGCTTCCTCTCCGAGGTGTGCCGCGAGTGGGAGGCGGCCACCGAGGCGGTGGAAGGGAAGGGCATCCGCGTGGTCCACGCCCGGCTGGGTATCGTGCTCAGCCAGGACGGCGGCGCGCTGGCGAAGATGCTGACGCCCTTCAGGCTCGGCGCCGGCGGCAACATCGGCGACGGCCGGCAATACATGAGCTGGATCACCCTGGACGACACCGCAGCGGCCATCGGCCACCTGCTGGCCGCCGAATCGGCGGCCGGACCCGTGAACGTTGTGGCGCCGGCGCCGGTGACCAACGGCGAGTTCACCAGGACCCTCGGGCGCGTGCTGCGGCGGCCCACCCTGTTCCCCATGCCCGGGTTCGCCGCCCGGCTGGCCTTCGGCGAGATGGCCGACGCCTTGCTGCTGGCCAGCACCCGGGTCAAGCCCGCCCGCCTGATGGAGTCCGGGTACGCGTTCCGCCACGGGTCCCTGGAAGAGGGTTTGCGCCACGTCCTCGGCGCGCGGTGATGGACCAGCCTGCGCTCGCCTTCGCCGGCGTCTCGAAAGTGTACGACGGGGCGGGCTCCGCGGAGCGTTACGCCCTGCGCGACGTCTCCTTCGAGATCGCCTCGGGCAAGACCGTGGCCATCGTCGGCCGCAGCGGCAGCGGCAAGTCCACGCTGCTGCACCTGGCGGCCGGCATCGACGTGCCTACGCACGGTTCGGTGGCGGTGCACGGCACGCCCCTCGAAGGGCTCGGCGAGACCGACCGCACCCGGCTCCGCCGGCGCGACATCGGCTTCGTCTTCCAGCTTTTCCACCTGCTTCCCCACCTGAGCGTGCGGGACAACGTGGCCTTGCCGGACCTCATCGCAGGAGTGCGGGAGCGGGACTACCGGGAGCGGGTGGCGGCGCTCCTGGATCGGGTGGACCTGCCCGACCGGGCCGATGATCCGGTGGCCGGGTTGAGCGGCGGCGAGATGCAGCGGGTAGCCATCTGCCGGGCGCTGCTGCGCCGGCCCCGCCTGCTGCTGGCGGACGAGCCCACCGGCAGCCTGGACGACGCCAGCGGGCAGGGGGTGATGGACCTCATGCTGGAGATGGTGGCGGAGGAGGGCGCCACCCTGGTCTACGCCACCCACAGCCGCGAGCTGGCGGCCATGGCGGACCGCACCCTGCGGCTCCACAGCGGCATCCTGGAACCGTGAAACGGAAAAAGGCCATCGAAACCGTTCGTCCAGAGCCCTTCCCGACAAGGCTCAGGGCTCAGGACAGGCGTAGCGAAGCGAAGTCGAAGGACGCTGTTTGATACGCTATTTCTGCAAGACCGTATCGGCCCACTGGCGCACCAACCCGGTGCTCTACGCCCTGACCGTTCTGGGTGTGGCCTTGGGGGTGGCTTCCGTCATCAGCATCCGCATCCTGAACCAGAGCGCGGTGGCCTCGTTCGCCGCCGGCGTTCGCACCATCGGCGGCGCCGCGGACGTCGCCGTCACCGGCAAGGGCGGCACCCTGCCGGACGCGTTCTATCCGTTGGTCCGGGGCACGCCGGGGGTGGCCGCGGCCTGGCCGGTCTTCGAGACCACCGTGTCGTTGGAGCGCCGGCCCGGCACGTTCGCGCGGCTCCTGGGCATCGACCTGCTGGCGCCTTCCCCGGACTTCTGGGACGCGCTGTCCGGGCTCCCTCCGGAAACCGAGGCCGGTGTCGCCGCGCGCAGCCGGGGCTGGGCGGCGGTCACCCCGGAGCTGGCCGCGGCCATGGGATGGTCCGTCGGCGACCGCATCGAGGTGCGTGACGGCGCCAACGTCCGGGCGCTCCACGTCGGCGCGCTGGTGGACTTCCAGCGTTGGGGAGCGGGGGGAGGCCGCCGCGCCCTGGTGATGGACATTGCCGAGGCCCAAGCCCTGTTCGGCGGCGCCGGCGCCCTCCATCGCATCGGCGTGGAGGCCGCCGAGGGCGCCGATCTCGCGGCCCTGGCGTTGCGTATCGAGGATCGCCTTGGCGGCCGGGTGGACGCGGTCACGCCGTCGGAGCGCACCGGGCAGGCGCGGCAGCTCCTGGGCGCCTTCCGCCTCAACCTCACCGCCCTCAGCATGGTGAGCCTGCTGGTGGGCACGTTCCTGGTGTTCAGCAGCATGCGCGCGTGCCTGGTGTGGCAGCGCCGGGAGTTCGGGGTGCTGCGTTCCCTGGGCTCCACCCCGGCCCAGGTGCTGGCCCTCATCCTGGGCGAGGCCGCGCTGCTCGGAGTGCTGGGCGTCGCCATCGGCATCGTCGCGGGCTACTGGACCGCCATCTGGAACCTGGACGCGGTAAGCTCCACCCTGACCAACATCTACATGCTCCGGGAAATCCAGTCGCTGGAGGTCTCCGGCGGCACCCTGGCCCTGGCGGTGTTCGCCGGCCTGGGAGGCGCTCTGAGCGGCACGCTGCTGCCGGCCCTGGACGTCTGGCGCCGGGACACGCGGACGCTGCTGGACACCTACCCGGCGCAGTCCGCGGGGATCGCCCGCGCCCGCGCGCTGTTCCGCGCCGGCCTCGCGCTGGTGGCCGGGGCGCTGGCCTGGTACTGGCTCGTGGGCTGGCGCTGGCGCCCGGCCGGGTTCGTCCTCTCCACCGCCATGATGCTGTGCCTGCCGCTGCTCGCCCCCTGGCTGGTGCAGCGCCTCACCCGGCGCGTGCGGGTGCCGGACTTCGGCTTCCGCTACGGCGTCCGCAGCCTCGGCGCCACCCTGGCCAACACCTCGTTCTCGGTGTCGTCCCTGTCCATGGCCGTGTGCCTGCTGGTGGGCATCACCTTGCTGGTGGAGAGCTTCCGCGAAACCCTGGTGCGCTGGGTGGACCGGTCGCTGCGCGCCGACGTGTACGTCACCGCCACCGTCGGCGCGAGGGCCGGGCCGCAGGCGACCCTCGGCGCCGATCTCGTGGAGCGGCTGGCGCGCGCGCCCGAGGTGCGGGGCGTCGATCCGCTGCGCCGCCTGTTCCTGCCCGTGGGCGGGCGGCGCGTGGCGGTGGTGGGTGTGGACCTGGACCGTCCGGCCGAGCAGCGCCGCCTGGGGCTCCTTTCCGGCGGCGACGCCGCGGCGCGGGCGCTCCGGGAACGCGGCGTCCTCGTGGGCGAGCCGCTGTCCCGCAGCGCTGCCCTCGCGGTGGGCGGCGCGGTGGAGATCGAAGGCCCGCTGGGACCGGTGCGGCTCCCGGTGTCGGGCATCTACCGCGACTACACCGAAGGTGGCTCCGTCACCATGGACCTGGACCTCATGGCCGAAGCCCTCGGCGCCGGATCCCTCACCAGCATCGCCCTCCACCTGAAGCCCGGCGCCGACCCCGAGGCCGTGGCCGCAGCCATCGAGAGCCGCCATCCTCAGGGCTCCCTGCGCGTGCGCAGCAACCGGCGCCTCAAGGACGACGTGCTGCACGTTTTCGACCAGACCTTCGCGGTCACGAGCATCCTCCAGGTCATGAGCCTGATCATCGCCGCCTGCGCCATCACCCTCACGCTGCTCGTGGTGGCCCAGGAGAAGGCCGGCGAGATCGCCCTCTACCGCACATTAGGGGCCTTCCGCCGCCAAGTGTTCCTGCTGTTCGTCAGCAAGGGCGCCGCCATGGCCTTCCTGGGCCTGTCCCTGGGCTTCGCCGGCGGCATCGGCCTCGGCGCGGTGCTGATCTTCGTCATCCAGAAGAGCTACTTCGGCTGGAGCATCGAGTGGACCTGGCCGTGGCTGCCCCTGGCCGGGGAGGCCATCGCCATCGTGTGCGCTGCAGTGCTGGCGAGCCTCTACCCGGCGTTTCGCGCCAGCCGCACGCCGGCCAACGAGCTGTGCCATGCGGATGCGTGAGGAAAGGGGCTCGGGAAAGGTGGGTCACCCATTTTTCGTTCGTCCTGAGCGTAGCGAGGCCCAGCCGAGCGAAGTCGAAGGGCACGATCCGCCGGACCGGTTTCCCCTTCCTTAGACAAAATCAATCTTCAAAGTGGGAATCAAAGTTATCTCAATAAGTTGCGACTATTTTACTTGCAATACCCTTTGGTTTCCTCTACACTTCGAGAAATCTCCAGATATAGTGGAAACTAGCGGTAATACAACCTAGTAGGGTAGACTATGCTCGCAGAGCTCAACAACGCCCAAAGACGACAGTTCGTCGATGTGGTCCAGACCTTCGAGGCGTGGGAAGAATCAAAGGCTGAGCTCGCCCAGCGTTTCGTTGGCTCTATGCGGTGGGTCGAACGGAAGGGCCATCTTTACCTGTTGCGAAAAAAAGCCAGCAGCGAAATCTCGCTTGGCCGAAAGACCGACGAGACAGAGGAGATTTACCGCGCGTTCCGCAGCGGCCGTGACACAGAGCGGAAACGATGCCACGCGCTACGCGCGCGTCTCAGAGAGATGGCGCCCGTAAACCGTGCGCTTCGCCTGAACCGCGTTCCGCGCATTACTAGCCGAATTCTCCGTCACCTCGCGGCCGCGCAGGTTCTCGGGCAAAACATTTTCGTCATCGGTACGAACAGCCTTTTCCTTTACGAGGCTCTGGCGGGCGTCCACCTGACAAGCGATCTGCTTGCGACCGTCGACGTCGACCTCCTGTGGGATGCCCGCCAAAGTCTGATCCTGGCAGTTAAAGACTTCCGCCACTCAGGGGTAATCGGCTACCTCAGGCGCGCTGACCGCTCGTTCCAGCGCAGCCGTCGGCAGTTCTTTCGAGCCATTAACCGAGAAGGCTTCATGGTTGATCTGATTCGCCCAGTCGAAGACCCTTATGTGGTCATGGACGCTGGCACCAACCCAGAAGATCTGATCGGCGTCGGCATCGAGGGTCTCGAGTGGCTCGTTAACGCTCCAAAGGTGAACGGCGTCGTAATCGGCGAAGACGGCTTCCCGCTTCGGTGCTGGTGCGTTGACCCACGTGCTTTCGCGCTACACAAAGTTTGGGTTTCGGAGCGTGCCGACCGCGAGCCCGTCAAGCGCTCCCGTGACTATGCGCAAGCACAGGAAGCGGCGTGGATCGCCAGGCATTACCTGGGTATGGAGCTACCGGATCCGTCGCTTTCCGCACTGCCTGCATTCATGCGTCGGCTCAGCGACAGGCTCGAACGCGCTTACTCGGAGAAGACGCCATGAAGATCAACATTCCGAACCCGGTCACAATCGACGGCGAGCTTGTCGCTGCCGCTTCCCTTGAGGGGACCGAACTCCCTGGCGGCTGGCGAGTTATCCGCATCTTAAGAGACCGTGATCAACTGAACGGCGCGGCACCTCTAAGCGGGTCCACCTTTTCCTTCGGATATGAGGTCAAAAGTGCTGACGGTCGAACGGCTTTCCTGAAGGCGCTCGACTATCATATGGCCTTTCGCACACCACACACGCCAGATGTGCTCGCTACCATGACCAACCGCTACCTCTTCGAACGAGACCTCCTATATGACCTCTGCCAGCGACACAGGCTCAGTCGTGTTGTCCGCGTGCTGGAGGCCAACGGCGTCGAGGTAGATGGTCAGTTTCCAGTTCCTCGCGTCGATTACCTCATCTTCGAAATGGCCGATGGCGACGTTCGTGCTTACCTCAGCCTAGCGGAGGGCATCAACGACGCTTGGCGGTTCAACTGCCTCAAAGACGTTGCAGCCGCCTTGGCCCAACTCCACGGCGTCGGTGTCGCCCATCAGGACACAAAACCATCCAACGTGATGCATTTCGAAACCGAGGGGATTAGCAAGATCGGCGATGTCGGATCGGCAACCGGACAGCATCGTCCCCATCCCGAACTGAATGACCTTACTGTATTCGGTGACCCCCACTATAGCCCTCCAGAGCTCCTCTACGGCTACCGCGCGGCCGAGTGGGGCGAAGCTCGGCTAGCCGTGGACCTCTATCACCTCGGCAGCCTAAGCTTCTTCCTTTTCGGTCTTGGTAACCCTACCGCTGATCTTATAGATCGTCTTTCTATCGGCATGCGGCCTCGTCGTTGTCAGGGCGGTTGGTACGGGGATTTTAAGTCCGTGCTTCCCCACCTTGAACACGCATACAGCGCCATGATGACTGAGTTCAAGACTCACATGAGCCGGCGTCTCACCCCCGAGATCGCGCACGACCACACCGATTTCACCTATCAACTCTGTCACCCGAATCCAGCACGCCGCGGTCATCGCCGAAACCGTATTGGCGTCGAACAACCTTACGGGCTCGCCCGCTTCATAAGCGGGTTTGACTTGCTACGCAAGAAAGCGTCGGTGCGTCTCAAGCGCCCGTCGCCGCTACCAGCCTAGATTGGAAAAGAGACCGCAATGCAATTGGATGGCCGCGAAATGGCTCGGAACATAATACCTCGTTGGAGACCGGTCGGCCGATCAGTCCAGCTCGGTGAGGCATTGACCGCCGAGAAGAGTACAGAGACCGCTCCACTTGGCAAGGTGCGGCAAGTGGGTCTTATGCGCGCTATGGAAGAATTCCGACAGCATCGTGCAGCTCCCTACGCAGCCGAAGCCGTCGCTATTGCAGTGGTGGAGGGTGTACCTGAAAGGGCCCGGGAAGCAGCCGGATTCCTCGCCCACTATGGCGAGAACCTAGGCGGCGGCCGTCGGCTGATCGATAGCTGCCTCGGTCTGGCGGTCGATCACCCTACGCCGACCTCCCTTACAAAGGACGACATCCACGCGTTCCGCATCGCCGACCCCTATGTTCGTGAGAGCGGATTCGCATGGCTCGACCTCGCGTTGGCCCACTCTTCCTGCGGACAATATTCCAAGGCGAAACGGGCGCTTACCGTAGCGCGAGGCCTTGCCGGAGCCTCGAACCGACTCATCCTCCGCGCCGAGGCCCGTCTCTATCAACACATGGGTAAACCCGAGCAGGCGCTCGCCACATTGCGGCGTGATCCTGCCCTTCTTCTCGCCGACCCTTGGCTCATGGCACCGGAAATCGGTCTTTCTCAACTCGTTGGTAAACACTCGCACTTCGTACGCCGAGCCCTGGCAGTGGTTGAGCATGGAGGCCGGCCGCCGTTTCAAGTCTCCGAGCTCGCGGCGGCCGTGGCCACTGCTGAGCTAGCCGCCGGAAAACATCGGTTGGCGCGGAAATTGTTCCAGCTTGCTGTGGTCGATCCCGCCGAGTTGGGTCTCGCGCAGACGGTGTGGGCCGCCCGAGACGTCGATAAGTTGATTCGTGTGCCAAGCCCTGACGCCTTGAAAGGATCGGCGGAGGCCTGCGCCCGTGATGCCTTCGCAAGGCTTCAGTGGCGAGAGGCCGAAACGGCATGTAAAGCCTGGTACCACGAGGAGCCCTTCGCCTCGACGCCGGCCGTAGCCCTGTCATCCTTGCGTGCCACGCACTTGGGCGATCATGAGGGTGCTGTCCAGGCTGCCGATGCCGGCCTCATGGCGAATCCGAGACACCTCCCGCTTCTGAACAACCGGGCCTTCGCCCTAGCCACTGTCGGCAGGCTCGACGAGGCTGAGGCGGACATAAAAGTGGCCAAGAATCAAGGTGCGGCCCAGAACGTAACCCCCCGGATATGTGTCACCGCGACCGAGGGATTAATCGCCTTCCGCCGCGGCCGGTTGGAAGAAGGCGAACACCACTATCGGCGAGCCATAGCTATGGCGCACGATGCGAGAAATTCCGACCTCGCGGCGCGGGCGGGAATCTATCTGATTAGGGAAGCGCGTCTAGCCAACAAGAACCATTTGGCGCAGGATCCAGCAATTCTCAATGTCGTATATGCCAAGGGCCTATCGCCTTCGACCGAGTGCCTCAGAAAGAGCATATGGGAACGCGATCTGCCTCGAGGAGGAGTGTCCTTGCCGTTGGCAAACACCCAAGGACGGGAGACGGAACGATTTAGACGGTCGTAACGTTTCAGTACAATTCGCGTCCTATCTGACCCCAGCCGTCGAGCGGTAATCCGACGACCCTGTTACTTCGTCGAAAGGTTCGAGTCCTACGCCGACAGACAGATCATGCCCAGCCGAAAGAACACCTACGACCAGCGCAGAGATGCAAGGTGTGTAATGAGCCCGAAGTCGTCTCGGCCTCAGCGCAGGGACCTCGGGCATGGTCGGTGCCGTAACGGCCTACTGACGTGCGTTCTTGTGCTGCTGCCCGTCATGTCGTGGTCCGACTTTATGGCCTATGCCTGGACCCCGGCCCGACCCGGCTACGTCTGGTCGTTCCCGCAAGACCACTGGGTACGCGACGGCTACAAGACCGAATGGTGGTACTTCACTGGCCACCTGCGCACCGCCGGGGAGCCCGCCCGGCGCCTGGGCTACCAGTTCACGTTCTTCAGGATCGGCGTGTCGAAGGATGCGCCGCCGCCCGGTTCCGCATGGGCCGCCGGCAACATCATCATGGGCCACGCCGCCGTCACTGAGTTGGACACCGGCCGCCACCGGTTCAGCGAGGTGGTGGTGCGGGCGGCTCCGCTCCTGGCCGGCTTCGGCCGCCACCCGGAGCCGCGCATAGCCTGGAGTGTCGGTCCCCCGGGGACACCAGGAGAATGGCAGCTCCGTTGGAACGGCAAGGGCTTCGACTTCACCATGGCCGACACCGGACGGTCCTTCGGTTTCAGCCTCTCCACCCGTCCGCTCAAGCCCGTGGTGTTCCAGGGTCCCGGCGGCCTGAGCCGCAAAGGGGAGGGCGCCACCGAGGCCAGCCACTACTACAGCCTCACCCGCATGGCCACCACGGGGAAGGTCCGCTTGGACGGAAAGGAGTGGGAGGTCAGCGGTACGAGCTGGATGGACAAGGAATTCGGCTCCAACCAGCTCGGCGGGGACACGCAAGGGTGGGACTGGTTCAGCCTGCAACTCGACGACGGCCGCGAGGTCATGCTCTACGTCCTCCGAAACCGCGACAGCGGCACCCGTTATGCCGGCGCTACGCTCGTGGACCCCGAGGGCGCCGTCCGCTATCTGCTTCCCGATGAATGGAAGTTGAAAGCCATCGCGGAATGGACCAGCCCCGTCTCGCGCGCGGCCTATCCCGGTCGATGGGACCTCGACATCCCGTCCGCCGGCATCAGCGCCGTGATCACCCCCAAGCTGCCGGATCAGGAGAACCGCAGCGCCCTGATCCCGAACCTGTTCTACTGGGAAGGCTCGGTCCGGGTCGAATCCGAAAGCGGTGAACGCATCGGCCAGGGGTACGTGGAACTTACGGGGTACGGCGAAAACAGCCGTCCGCCGATCTGAGATCCTGTGTGTGCAGGAAACCGGGATACGAGGAGGGCGGCTTCGGAACTGGGGCTGGGGCAAAACGTATCTTGGAAGGCGATGTCGGTAAAACGTCGGTAAAACGTCGGTAGAAAGGTCGGTAAAGGTCGGAGAAAAGGTCGGAGAAAAGGTCGGAGAAAAGGTCGGAGAAAAGGTCGGAGAAAAGGTCGGAGAAAAGGTCGGAGAAAAGGTCGGAGAAAAGGTCGGAGAAAAGGTCGGAGAAAAGGTCGGAGAAAAACTGACCCCAACCAGTTCTCCATCGCCCGCGAGCAGCCTTGGCGTTGCGCTTTGAATTCTTCGCCCTAAAATGGCTTCAGGATCGGGTGTCCCGGAGGCGGGGCTCGGCGACGTTGAAAGAACCGTGCTGAAAGAAAAGGGAGGCATGTCATGGACAGGAATCTGATCGATCCGCAGGTCTACGACCTGTATGACGAGTACTGCCACAGCAGCATGGAGCGCCGCGAGTTCCTTCGGCGGGCGGCCGCCCTCGTCGTTGTCGGCGGGTCGGCGCTGGCGATGGCCCAGGCGATGCTGCCGCGCTACGCTAGGGCGCAGACGATCTCCTTCACCGACAAGCGTATCAAGGCGCGCTACGTCACGTACGATTCGCCCGGCGGCAACTCCGGCAAGATGCGCGGCTATCTGGTGGCGCCGGCCGGGGCGGGCCCGTATCCTGCCGTTCTCGTCGTTCACGAGAACCGGGGCCTGAACCCGCATATCGAGGATGTCGCCCGGCGTGCCGCGGTGGCGGGGTTTCTCGCGCTGGCGCCGGACGGCCTCTCGCCCATCGGCGGCTATCCGGGCAACGACGACGACGGCAAGAAGATGCAGCGGAGCCTCGACCGCGGCAAGCTGCGGACGGACCTCCTCAACAGCGCGCGGTATCTCAAGGGCCACGAGCTGTCCAACGGCAAGCTGGGGGCCACCGGCTTCTGCTTCGGCGGAGGCGTGGTCAACTTCCTCGCGGTGCAGATGGGAAGCGACCTGAGCGCCGGAGTGCCGTTCTATGGCTCCGCCCCGAAGTCGGCCGACGACGTCGCCAGGATCAAGGCGGCGCTGTTGATCCACTACGCGGAGAACGACCCGCGCATCAACAAGCAGGCTCCGGCCTACGAGGCCGCCCTGAAGGCCAACGGCGTGCCGTACGAGGCGCATGTCTATCCCGGCACGCGCCACGGCTTCCACAACAATTCGACGCCCCGCTACGACGCCGCCGCGGCGAAACTCGCGTGGGAGCGGACCGTGGCCTTCTTCAGGAAGCATCTGTCGTAGTCGAGGAACCGCCGGCAGCTCTCCGCCGGGGGTGTCCTCTGCGTTTGCGCCGCGGAGATTTCCGGTTATCATCCGGGGTAAGGAGGGTTCATCATGTCGGACATCAACGAAGTCGGCGCTACAGCATTCTTCATCGCGGGCATCCGTGAGCAGGAGAAGGACCGGGAACATCCGCTGTTCAGGGACCCCTACGCGGAGTGGTTCGTCAACGACGAGGTCCGGGCCAAGGTCCGCCACGTGTTCGCGGATCTGCCGGAAGGGTTGGAGCTGGTCCGCTACCGTTCCGCTCTGTTCGACGAGATCACCCACAACGAGATCGAGAACGGCATACGGCAGGTCGTCATCCTCGGCGCCGGATTCGACATGCGGCCTCAGATATTTCAGAGCGAGGGCGTGCGTTTCTGCGACGTCGATCAGCCCGCGGTGCTGGCGTTCAAGAGCAGGTTGCTGGAAGCCCGCGGCGTGACCCCGTCGGCGGGCATCCCGTGCAACTATCTGGAGGTGGACCTGGCCGCGAAGCTGGCGGAGGTGGGATTCGATCTCGACGCGCCCATGCTGATCATCTGGGAAGGCAACACCATGTACCTGCCGGAGGACCTGATCTACGGCTTCCTCAACCGGCTGCGCGGCGGGATACGGTCCTTCCGCATCGCCTTCGATTTCTTCGACAGGAGGATCATCGACCGGACCACCGGCGACGACAGGGTCACCGCCACCACCGACAAGTTCCAGAACACCCTGAACGTCAAATGGCTCACCGGCTTCAACGACCTCTCCGTTCTCGAGGAACGCACGGGCCTGAAGGCGGTGCAGCTCGGCAGCCTTTACGAATTCGGCAAGCGCGTGGCGCCCGACGCGCCCGAGGACATGCCCGTGCTGCACCTCTACCTGCACGGAATCCTCGCCAACGGGACAGCCTGAGCGCGGACTTCAAGGAGGCGACGCCGGCGCTCGTGGACACGCGTCTGCCGTGCGTCACGAGTCCGGCATCCGGTCCGCGCGCAGGAAACTCTGGCGCAGCACGTACCCGGCCTGATGTTCGGCCGCGTGTCGGCGTATGGCGTCCAGGGGCGCGGACAGGGGGACCCGTCCAAGGCGATAGTCGTCGACCAGCGCGGCGAGCCGCCCGCGCTCTTCGCGGTCCAACCTGCTCGACAGGAAGCCCGTCAGGTGCTGGAGCGCGTTGGTCCGGGTCTTTCTCGTCGCCGGCTGCGCCAGGGCCTCCATGAAGACGCTGCCGTATCGCGTCGTCACCGCTTCCCGCGAGCTGTTTTCCGCTTCCGCCAGCAGGCGTCCCAGGAGCCGCAGGTGTCTTTCGCTGTGGGCCAGCAGGGTCAGCTTGTGGGACGCGTGGAAGTCCATGAGATCAGGCAGCGACGGTCCGCCGCGAGCACAGTCGCGCCATGCCCGGTATCCGTGGACGCGCTCGACGAAATTCTCGCACAGCGACGCGTCCTCCAGCCCGTCCTCCGCTTCCACGGGCATCAGCGGCAGGGCGTCCGCCAGCGCCCGCGCGAACAGGCCGATGCCGTTGCGGCGAGCCTTTCCGGACTCCGCGTGAACCGGCACGCCGTCCGGCCCGCAGCTCGGCGAACCCTTCTTGAGAACGAAGCCCGACACCTCCAGCTTCTCGATCTCGGCCGCCCGCCGTCGTCCGTATCGTCGCATGACCGCGGTCCAGTCCCTGCCGGAGCCTTGTCCGACCATGCGGGGCGCCCGGGGGTCTCCGACGAGGTCCACGGGCTCCCGCGGCGCCCCCATTCCCACCTCCATCTCCGGGCACACGGCAACGATCTCGAACAGGCGCGACAGCGTATCGGTGACCGCCCGGTGGCGCTTGTGGCCGCCGTCGTAGCGGACCAAGTGCCCCAGGAGGCAGCTACTGACGCCGACACGAATCCGGGCGGGCATGCGTGGGTCCATCCGGGGTGAGGATTTTTCGCTTTCTGCTTGGCTGGACACGTTTTCTGGATGGATTATAGCATGGTGTCCCTTGTACAATAGGGGCGGTATCGGCTGCCGGAGAGCTGCGGTCCGGTCTGGAGGTGTCTTATGGGAAAGGCAGGTCTCGTTGTCATCCTTGCCCTTGTGCTGGCGATGCCGGCGCACGTCGGGAGTCAGGAGTTTACCGCCGAAACCCTCAACTCCGTCGTCAAGGTCCAGGCAGAGATTCCGGCGGAGGCGCGCACCGCGGCTTCCCTCGGTCCTTTGCGGCAAGGGAGCGGGGTGATCATCGACCCCAACGGTCTCATCCTGACCATCGGCTACATGATTCTCGAGGCGTCGCGGGTGCAGGTCACCGACTTCGCCGGACGCACGGTGCCGGCCAAGGTCCTGGGTTACGATCACGCCACGGGTTTCGGCCTGCTCCGTGCCCTGTCCGCGGCGCCGGACGCCAAGCCTCTTCCGCTCGGGTTGTCGGCAGACCTGGATAGGGGCGCGGAGGCCCTGATCCTCAGCTACGGGGGAAGCGGCCCCACGGGGCAGGGCGCCTACGTGGTGTCGCGCCGGGAGTTCGCCGGCTACTGGGAATACCTGCTGGAGCGGGCCATCTTCACCGCGCCGCACCACGCCAACTTCGGCGGGGCCGCGTTGATCGACCGGAGCGGCCGGCTGCTGGGGATCGGCTCGCTGCAGGTGCCGGAGGCGATTCTCGGTCAACCCGTGCCGGGCAACATGTTCGTGCCCATCGACCTGCTGAAGCCGATCCTTTCGGACCTCACGCAGAAGGGGAGATCCGGCGCCAAGCCCAGGCCGTGGCTGGGCGCGCAGATGGAAGAGGCGGGTGGACACGTGATCATCCGTCGTGTATCCAGGGGAGGGCCGGCCGCGCAGGCCGGGCTCCGTCCGGGTGACCTCATCGCGGGGGTCGGAGGCGCTCCGGTGGAGGGGCTTTCCGACATCTACCGCAAGGTCTGGGCGCTCGGCGCCCCCGGGGTCAGCGTCCCGCTCAACCTCCTCAAGGGGATTCGGGTCGAAGAGGTGCGGGTCGTGTCGGGCGACCGCTACGACTACCTGCGATTGAATCCAAGCCATTGAACCGCGGCCTGGTGTTCGCGCTCGGCGGAGCACGGAACAGATACTGCGCATATTCGTCAGCGTATTTGGAACGCAACACTGGGAGAACGCCGTGACCGCCACCGAACGCCGCCGGCAGTATCGCGAGCTGCTGCAGGACACCGCCTGCTATCACCCGGCATCCGTGTTCGATCCGGTGTCGGCCCGGCTCGCCGAAGCCGCCGGATTCGAGATCGGCATGCTGGCGGGGTCCACCGCCTCCGCCACGGTGCTGGGGGCGCCGGACATCGTCGTTCTGACCCTGACGGAGTTTGCCGAGCAGGCGCGCCGCATCGTCCGGGCCGCGGGGTTCCCGCTGATGGTGGACGCGGATCACGGCTACGGCAATGCCCTGAGCGTGATGAGGACGGTGGAGGAGCTGGAGGCCGCGGGGGTGGCGGCCCTGACCATCGAGGACACGCGCCTGCCCAAGGGCTTCGGCACGCAAAAGGACGAGTTCATCTCGATCGAGGAGTTCTCTGGCAAGGTCCGCGCCGCTGTGTCGGCCCGGTCGGACCCGGAGCTGGTAATCCTGGGCAGGACCGGCGTGCTGCCGAGCCAAGGAGAGAAGGCGCTGGCCGAGCGCGTGAAGGCATGCGAGGAGGCCGCCGCCGACGGAGTTTTCTTCACCGGCGTCCGGACCCGCGAACAGGTGGCCGCCATCCATGCCATGACCAACCTGCCGGTGGTGTTGGGCACCACCCCGCCGGAGCTTCATGACCGGGAGTTCCTCGCCGCCAACAGCGTCCGCATCGCCCTCCAGGGCCACATGCCGTTCCAGGTGGCGGTGCAGGCCCTCCAGGCTTCGTACGCGCACCTGCGGGACGGGCGCCCGCCCGGAGCGCTCAAGGAGCAGGCCGCGTCCCCGGATCTGATGAAGCTCGTGTTGGGCCAGGATCGATACGACGCGTGGACCAACGAGTTTCTGTAGCCCCGCATCCGTCACCGCGGTGATACCCACCGTCACCCCGGACTTGATCCGGGGTCCAGAGAACGGGCGTCTGGATTCCGGGTCAAGCCCGGAATGACGGAAAGCGTCACCCCAGGCGTGATACGGAGTCCAGGAGAGGCGGGGCGGGAACGAACGCGGGACCTCACGGATCCGCGCAGGAGGTAGACTAACATTCAAGAGTCAACAGCCACCACCGGGCAGCGTGTCGGCCAGGTCGCCCTGGGCTTTCTGCATATGGGCTTCAACCGCGGCATCCGGGGCGCCTACGCGGTTTTCTACGTCGCCTTGCTCCACGCCTTCGGGTGGTCCCGCGGGGTCACCGCCACCGCCTTGTCCATCTCGGTGCTGGCGGAAGGGTTCTCCATGCCGCTGGCGGGCTCCCTGGTGGACCGCTGGGGATCGCGCAAGACCCTGGTGCTGGGAGGCCTGCTGCTCGCCGCGGGTCTCGGGTTCAGCGGCACGGTCTCGTCGTTGTGGCAGCTCTATCTCTGGGTCGGCGTGGTGACGGCGCTGGGTCTCGGACTCATGGGCATGGTGCCCCACGTGGCCATCATCGCGCGGCAGTTCACCCGGCGCAGGGGTCTGGCCATGGGCCTTGCGTGGTCCGGCGGCGGTCTCGGCATCGCCGCGCTCCTGCCCGTGGCGCAGTTGCTCGTGGACATATGGGGTTGGCGGCTGGCCTACTTCGGCATGGGAGCGCTGGCCTTCCTGTTCGTGGTGTTGCCTTCGGTCGTTTTCATGCCCCGCGACGCGCCGATGCCGCAAAAGTCGGAGGAGCGGGGCGCCGCGACGAACGGGGAGTGGACCGTCTGGGAGGCGTTGACCAGCACCATGTTCTGGCTGCTGTTCGTGTCGCGCGTGGTCGCCAGCATGGGCAACCAGATCATCACCAACCACCAGGTGGCGCACGCCGTGGATATCGGCTACACGCCGTTCTTTGCCGCCTCCGTCCTTGGCCTCATGGGGGTGTTCAGCATCTTCGGCCGGGTCCTGTTCGGTTACCTGACGGACGTGCTGAGCCACCAGTGGGTGTACACGCTGGTCCAGGTGGTTTCGTCGGTGGGGATACTGGCGCTGGTGGCGGCCGACAGCACCGCCTACCCCATACTGCTGTACACTTACGCCGCGTGCTACGGGCTCGGTCAGGGTTCCAGGGCGCTGGTGCTGTCGGCCATCTCCGCGGATGTCTTCCTGGGCCGTGACTTCGGCGCCATCTACGGGTACTTTACCCTGAGCATCGGCATCGGCGGTGCGGTGGGAATATGGCTCGGCGGCTTCCTGCACGATATCTTCGGCAACTATACCGTCCCGTTCATGATCGCCTTCGGGAATTTCATCGTTTCCATACTGATGGTATGGGGGATTCGCTTTCTGAAAGGCAGCAGGGAGCAGGCGTTCAAATGAGCCGCGGTCGGCTGCCCGTGCCCGCACGGTGATCACGTATGTTCTACCGCTTCGATTTCGAGGCAGCGTTCTATCCGACGCTGGAGCGGCTGCCGTTCCACGTCAGGATGAAGCTCGACCTCGCGGGGGTCCGGGTGTCGCTGAGCACTTGGCGCGCCTTCAGCCTGGAGGAGCGCCGGGCGCTGTGTCATCTGCCGGCGGATACCGACGAGGAGAAGGAGGTGTTCGCCGCGTTCATGGCCGCGCTGGCGGAGGCCCGTGCCGGCGTCGAGGCCGAGCGTTGCCCGGCGATGGACCCGGATGCGTGGGCCGCCGCTTCGGTGCCCGATTCGGTAGCCGCGCGAAGCGAGGGGGAGGGCGTGCCCGTGACCCTCGCCGAGTGGGGCCGTTGGGCGGGGCACGAACGCTATGCCCTTTACAAGACCGCCCTGTCGAAGGACCCCGAGCTTTTTCGACTCGCCCTCCGGGAACTGCGCCACAGGCTGTGTTCCTGATTCCTGCTTGCCAGAAATCCACAAACTATATTGAGAGTCTATTCTCATGGAAGCTCCGGGAACGATACGAAATTCGTCCCCATTGTAAAGTCCGGGAACTTTATTGAGAATATGTTCTCATTATTTTTGTTGTTGAGGATTCGTTCTCATTTTTTTGTTGTTTTTCACTTCCAGGCCGTGCTAGGGGCTTTCTCAGAACGAACCTGACGAGTGTTTTAGTCTGAAAGGAGGACAGACAGCCGCTATACAGACTGTTGGATCTGTCACCGGCGAATCTAACGCGTACCGCAGCTTTGATGGAGACCCGTGCAAGGAGGGAGCGAACGATGGCCAAGACGGTATTTCGGGCGGAAATGGACAAGTGGCCCGAGGATCAGGCGGTCAAGACCCACAATCGGTGGCATCCCGACATCCCGATTGTGGAGCAGTTCAAGCCCGGTGACGAGTTTCGCGTCGAATGCTATGATTGGACCGGGGGCCAGATACACAACGACGAGTCGGCCAACGACATCCGAGACGTCGACCTTTCGAAGGTGCACTACCTGAGCGGCCCGTTCGGCGTCGAAGGGGCAGAGCCCGGAGACCTGCTGGTCGTCGACATCAACGACATCGGCTGGCTTGAAGACTCGCAGTGGGGCTTCACCGGCATCTTCGCGCTGGAGAACGGCGGCGGTTTCCTCGACAAGCATTATCCCGAGGCACGCAAGGCCTGCTGGGACTTTTCCGGCATCTACACTACCACCCGCCACATTCCCGGCGTGCGCTTCCCCGGGCTCATTCATCCCGGACTCATCGGCACGCTGCCTTCGGCCGACTTGTTGAAGCGCTGGAATGACCGGGAATCGGCTCTGTTCAGAACCGATCCCAACCGCGTGCCGCCGTTGTGCACGTTGCCGGACGGGCTTGCCGGCACCACCACGGCACTGATGGGGCAAATGACCGGCGACGCCGCCCAGGCCGCGGGGCAGGAGGGTGCGCGGACGGTTCCGGGGCGCGAGCACGGGGGCAACTGCGACATCAAGAACCTGTCGCGCGGCTCGCGCTGCTACTTCCCGGTCTTCATGCCGGGCGGCGGGCTGTCGATGGGTGACATCCACTGGTCGCAGGGGGACGGCGAGATCACCTTCTGCGGCGCCATCGAAATGGCCGGCTGGATCGACATCGGCGTCGATGTCATCAAGGGCGGTATCGAGAAGTACGGTATCACCAACCCGGTCTTCAAGCCGAGCCCGGTGGAGCCGCACTACTCCGACTACCTGATCTTCGAAGGAGTCTGCGTTGACGAGCATGACGGGTCCCAGAAGTACCTGGACGCGACGGTCGCGTACCGGCGGGCCTGTCTGAACGCCATCGAATACCTCAAGAAGTTCGGCTATTCGGGCGAGCAGGCCTACATGATCCTGGGCACGGCTCCGGTGGAGGGTCGGATCAGCGGAATCGTCGATATCCCCAACGCCTGTTGCACGCTTGCCGTGCCGACGGAAATCTTCGATTTCGATATCCGGCCGAGTGCTTCCGGACCGACGGTCCAGGTCAGCGGTGTGGACGTTACGTCCTGCAGTTGACGGTTCCTGGCGGAGAGGGGCGATGTGACACTCGGAGGGCCTGAACAATGCTCTTGGGACTTGCACTACTGTACGTCGGGTCCGTTCTTTTCCTGAACGGCATCTGGCTGATGGGCCGCATCGGTGATCGGGAGATCGCCATCATCAATATCTTCGTCGGCGCTCTCACGGCGCTGGTTTCGGCGTTTTTGGCCTTCGGGCCGAATGCGGATGCGACTTCGATCAAGGCCGCGGCGCTGACGCTTCTCTTCACCTTCACTTACCTGTGGGTGGCCTACAATAGATTTCACGATGTCGACGGCCGCGGCCTGGGCTGGTACAGCCTGTTCGTTGCCATCACCGTCGTTCCGGTCGCGCTGGACACGCTCATCAATGCCTCGACGCTGTGGGGGTATTGGTTCGGGCTGTGCTGGGCGGCGTGGGCCGTGTTGTGGTTCATGTTCTTCCTGTTGCTCGCGATGCAGAAACCCATCGCGAAGGTGACCGGCGCCGTCACCACGATACAGGGCATCCTGACCGGCTGGCTGCCGGGATATCTGTTGCTGGAAGGGATTCTGGCATAAACGACGGATGCCGTTCGTCCCCCTTTCGGGGCGAACGGCATCCCGCCGCGTGGTCAGTGGCGGCGGGGGAGGACAGCGCCATGCCGTTATACGACTATGAGTGTGTGTGCGACGGCCCGTTCACCGAATTTCGCAGCATGAGCCGATCGTCGGAGCCGGCGTCCTGCCCGACCTGCGGGAAGGACGCTCAGCGCATTCTCACGGCGCCGTTCATCGCCGACATGGACCCGAACAACCGGGTTGCGCATCAGCGGAACGAGAAAAGCGCGCATGAACCCAAGGTCGTGTCCGGGAAGCCGCCGGGGCACGGCCACGGTGGCGGCCACCGGCACGCGCGCCGCCCCTGGGCGATCGGACACTGACTCCCGGCCGCGTTCCGGCCTTCCACCAACGCGCCAACGATCGCACCCATGCGGAAATGACCTATCTGTGGATTGCGCTCGGCAGCGCCATCGGCGGCGTTGGACGTTACTGGTGCACCGGCCTGGTTTCGGAGCAGTTCGGCGGCGCATTCCCCTGGGGCACGTTTCTCGTCAACGTGGCCGGCTCGTTCATCATCGGCGTGGTTGCGCCGTTGAGCGCATCCCTCGGTCATCCATGGGCGCCCGGACCCGAGGCCCGCGCGTTCATCATGGTCGGTTTCTGTGGCGGCTACACCACCTTTTCGGCGTTCAGCCTGCAGACGCTCCAACTTCTGCGCGATGGTCAGTTGCTGTACGCGCTCGGCAACGTCGTCCTCTCGGCCGCGGTCTGTCTGATCGCCGTCTGGCTCGGCTACCTTGCCGGAACCGGCCTCAACCAGGTGCGGGCGGGCTGAGCTTCATGGCTTCCGGTTTCCCTGCAGGCTCTCGTGTCGTCGAAACGTCAAACGCTTCGTCTTGTGCTTGTGCAAGGGCTGTGGAATCATGCAAGCGAAGGCCCGCGGGGCAGGGGGCCTCGCCGGGCTTTCGGGCGAGATGACGCATGACCGGTGAATCGGACAAGGTCGGCTCGGCCGTTGTTCTGGCGGGCGGCAAAAGCAGCCGCATGGGCAGGCCCAAGGCGATGCTTCCCTTCGGCGGAGAGCCCCTGATCGTGCAGGTGGTGCGGAGGCTCGGGCTCCTGTTCCCGGACATCGTGGTGGTGGCCGCACCCGGGCAGGAGTTGCCGGAGCTGCCCGTCACGCTGGTGCGCGACGAGGTCGCCCATCAGGGTCCGGTGGGCGGAATCTGCTACGGACTCGGGACATGTGACAGCGCCGCGGCGTTCGTCACCTCCTGCGACGTACCGTTCCTCAGCCTTCCCCTGGTCTCCCATCTGGCCTCCCGGCTTCCGCAACATGACGTGGTGGCGCCCTACTGGGAAGGCCGCTTCCAGCCGCTCCACGCGGTGTACCGCCGCTCGGTGCTGCCGTTGCTGGAGGGGCAGCTCCAGCGCGGCGAGCTGCGTCCGGTCTTCCTCTACGACAAGGTCCGCACCCTGAAGGTGGAGGAGGACGAGATCCGCGCCTTCGATCCGGACGGATCGAGCTTCTTCAACATGAACGCGCCGGAGGACTACGCCGCGGCGCTGGCCCGCTGGGAGGAGACGCCGCCGGGCGCGCGTTGCGAAGTCGAGCTGTTCGGCGTGGCCCGGCTGCGGGCGCGGACCAGCCGCGTCTCGGTGGAGCTGCCGGAGCCGGCCACGCTGGCGCGGGTGCTGTCGGCGCTGGCCCTCAAGCTCCCGGCGCTGGTGGGCCCGGTCATCAACACGGCGGGCGACGGCCTCACCGCGGGCCACGTGTGCAACCTGAACGGGCGCGACTTCGTGCGGGACCCCCGCCGGCCGGTGGAGCCCGGAGACCGGCTTCTCATCATGTCCAGCGACGCCGGAGGATGACCGTGCACGGGTTTCACGACAGGCTGCTGCACGTGGACCTGGGCACGGGCCGCCACTGCCGGCTCGAGACCGGAGAGGGCCGGCTTCGGGCCTTTCTCGGCGGAATCGGCCTCGGCACGAGCCTGCTCTACGACTTCGCCCCTCCGGCCGTGGAGCCGCTGGCGCCGGAGAACCCCCTGATCCTCGCCAGCGCGCCGCTGGCCGGGACCGGGCTCACCACCACCGCCAAGTACGCGGTAGTCACGAAGTCGCCTCTGACCGGTTTCATCGCCGACTCGCTGTCGTCCAGCTTCTTCGCGCTGGAATTGAAGGCCGTGGGCGTGGACGCGGTGGTGGTGACGGGACGGGCTCCGAACCCGTGCTGGCTGTTCATCGGCAACGACAGGGTGGAACTGCGGGACGCGCGCCATCTCTGGGGGCGGAGCGCCGCGGACACGGAGACCGCCATCCGCGCGGAGCTACGGAACGATGCCGTGAGGGTGGCCTCCATCGGCGTGGCCGGAGAGAACCGGGTGCGCTTCGCAACCATCAGCAACGAGGGCCGGCACGCGGGCCGCGGCGGCGTCGGCGCGGTCATGGGCTCCAAGAACCTCAAGGCCGTCGCGTTGTCCGGCAACGCCCGGGTGTCGGTGGCGGACCCGGAGGGAGTGGCGGCCGCGGCCGCGGCACTGCGGCAACGGAGCCTGGGGGAGCACACCGCCAAGTACCGGGAGGTCGGCACGGTGGCGAACCTGGCGGTGTTCGACCGGCTCGGCGCCCTGCCCACGCGCAACTTTCAGCAGCCCACCTTCGACGCGGCCGACGCCCTCAGCGGCGAGAGCCTCACCGAGACGAGCTTCAGCCGCCGCCACGGGTGCGCTTCCTGCACCATCCGTTGCGAGCGGCTGTTCAAGTCGGCATCCGGCGCCGAGCAGCGCATGGAGTACGAGACGCTGTTCGCCCTTGGGCCCCTGTGCGGCATCGAGGATCCCGACGCGGTGCTGGAGGCCGCCCGGCTCTGCGACGAATACGGGATCGACAGCATCAGCGCCGGCGGCACCCTGGCCTGGGCCATGGAGTGCGTGGAGCGGGGGTTGCTGCCGGAGGCCGGCGATCTGCGCTTCGGCTCCGCGCAGGCCGTGCTGGCCGCCATCCCCGCCATCGCGGAGCGCCGGGGGGTCGGCGACCTGCTGGCCGAGGGCTCCCGGCGCGCGGCGCTGGCGGTGGGCCACGACTCCCTGGACTGGGCCATGCAGGTCAAGGGGCTGGAGCTTCCCGGATACGAGCCCCGGAGCCTCAAGACCATGGCCCTGGGTCTGGCGGTGAGTCCACGGGGCGCCTGCCATAACCGTTCCGGAGCCTACGAAGCCGATTTCTCCGGCGAGGTGGACCGGCTCGCGTCCGGGCCGGGCCGGGGCGCGCTGGTGGCCGCCTCCGAAGACTTCGCCGCGGCGCAGGATTCCCTCATCGTGTGCAAGTTCCTGCGGCGCTGCTTCCACGACTTCTACGGCGAAGCCGCGGACCTGTTGGCCAAGGTCACGGGCTGGGACTGCACCGCGGACGAGCTGCGGCGCGCCGCGGAGCGGATACATACGCTCAAGCGCTGCTTCAACCAGCGCGAGGGCTGGCGCCCCGAGGACGACGGCCTGCCGCTTCGGGTGCTCACCGAATCCCTGGCCACGGGCGTGGCCCAGGGGACGCGGCTCACCCGCGACGAGCTGCGAGAGATGATCCGGGATTACTACAGCGCCCGCGAGTGGGACGAGGATGGCCGTGTGTCTCGGGCCAAGCTGGAGGCGTTGGGACTGAGCGCGTGTGTTACATGACCCACGCCCCAACCGTCATTCCCGCGAAAGCAGGAATCCAGGGGGTGGGGAGGGACAAACACAGCCGGATGAAAGGGCTCTTGATGCCAAGCGATGAAGTGCGCCGTCTGCTGAAGGTATTCGGTATCGCCGTGACGACCCTGGAGGACGCGGTGCATGACGGGGCCGCGGCGGATAGGGTGGCCCGGTCGGCGGCGGATGCACGGCAGCGTCTCGACGAGTTGGCGGCGCTGATCGAGCGCCTCGAGAAGGAGAGTCGGTGAGCAAGCGCACATCGCGCCGTTCACGGATGTCGAACCGGGAAGCCTGAGAAGATGGCCGAAACGCACGAGCCGCCACGGCGGCGGCAGCATCCCGGTTCCGGGCGCGGCCTCGGCCGGAACCGTCCACGGGGCAGGCAGGTAGACCTGGAGGCGCTGGAGCAGGTGCGGGCGTTGCTCGGCGACCGCCCGCGGCGCCGGGATCTCCTGATCGAGCACCTGCACCTCATTCAGGACCGTTACCAAGTGCTGTCCGTAGCGCACTTGGCGGCGCTGGCGGACGAGATGCGCTTGGCCCTGGCGGAAGTCTACGAGGTGGCGACGTTCTACGCCCACTTCGACGTGATCCGGGACGGCACGGTTCCGCCCGCGGATCTGACCGTGCGTGTGTGTGACGGACTGGTGTGCGAGATGATGGGTTCGCGGGCTCTGCTGGACAGCCTGACGGATGCTTTGGGGCATGGGGTTCGGGTGTTGCCGGGTCCGTGCATGGGCGGTTGCGACCGCGCTCCGGTGGCCAGGGTGGGGCGTCTCTACGTGGAGCGGGCCACCCTGGAGTCGGTGGCGGGGCCGGTCCGGCGCCGGGAGGTCGAGGCCGCGATTCCGGCCTACCGGGACTACGGTGCGTACGCCGCGGAGGGCGGCTACGCCCTCCTGAGGGAGTGTCTGGCGGGGGGCCGAAGCTGCGAGGAGATCGTGGAACAGGTGACGGCTTCAGGCCTTCGGGGCCTCGGCGGCGCGGGCTTCCCCACCGGCCGCAAGTGGCAGATCGTGCGCGGCTATCCCGGCCCGCGGCTCATGACCGTCAACGCGGACGAGGGCGAGCCCGGCACCTTCAAGGACCGCTACTTCATGGAGAGCGATCCGCACCGGTTCCTGGAAGGGGTGTTGGTGGCGGCTTGGGCGGTGGAAGCGGAGGCCGCCTACATCTACCTGCGGGACGAGTACGCCGAGGCGCGGGAGATCCTGTCGCGGGAGTTGCCCAGGCTTCGGGAAGCCGGTCTGGACGCCCACGTGGATGTGCACCTGCGCCGCGGCGCCGGAGCCTACATCTGCGGCGAAGAGTCGGCCATGATCGAAAGCATCGAGGGCAAGCGCGGGCTGCCGCGGCACCGGCCGCCCTACGTGGCGGAGACCGGCCTGTTCGGCCGTCCCACCCTGGTGCAGAACGTCGAGACGCTCTACTGGGTCCGGGACATTCTGGAGAAGGGGCCGGAATGGTTCACCGCCCAGGGCCGCAACGGCGGCGCCGGCCTTCACGCCTACTCGGTATCGGGACGGGTAGCCCGTCCGGGGGTCAAGATCGCGCCCACCGGCATCACGGTCCGTGAGCTGATCGACGAGCATTGCGGCGGCATGGCGCCCGGTCACCGCCTCAAGGGCTACCTTCCCGGCGGCGCCTCGGGCGGGATTCTGCCGGCTTCCATGGCCGACCTGCCGCTCCAGTTCGGATCCCTGGAGCAGCACGGCTGTTTCGTCGGCTCCCACGGGGTGGTGGTGTTGAGCGACAAGGACGACGTGAAGGCCGTGGTGCGCAACCTGATGCGCTTCTTCAAGCACGAGAGCTGCGGGCAGTGCACGCCGTGCCGGGTGGGGACGGAGAAGGCGGTGACGCTGCTGGAGCGGCCCTCCTGGGACGAGCCGCTGCTGGAGTCGCTGGGCGAGGCCATGACGGACGCCTCCATCTGCGGCCTCGGCCAAGCGGCCCCCAACTCGGTGCGCTGTGCGTTCCGCTACTTCCGGGAGGAGTTGACGTGAGTGAACCCGTGCGTTTCATGCTCGACGGACGCGAGGTGGAGGCGGCGCCCGGCGAGACCATCTGGCAGGTGGCCGAGCGGAACGGCACGACGATCCCGCACCTGTGCTACGATCCCCAGCCCGGCTACCGGCCCGACGGCAACTGCCGCGCGTGCATGGTGGAGGTGGAAGGGGAGCGCGTGCTGGCCGCTTCGTGCATCCGGCGTCCCGCCGGCGGCATGAAGGTGAGCACCGGCAGCGAGCGGGCCCGGAGCGCCCGCCGGATGGTGCTGGAGCTGCTGATGGCGGACCAGCCCGCTAGGGAAACGGCCCACGACTCCGGCTCGCGCCTGTGGCAGTGGGCCGAGCGAACGCAGGTCACCGGCAGCCGCTTTCCCGCGCGCGAGGCGCCGGTCCCCGACGCCAGCCATCCAGCCATGCGGGTGGCCCTCGACGCCTGCATCCATTGCACCCTGTGCGTGCGAGCCTGCCGCGAGGTGCAGGTGAACGACGTCATCGGCATGGCCTATCGGGGGGCCGGCGCCAAGGTGGTCTTCGACTTCGACGATCCCATGGGCGACAGCACGTGCGTGGCCTGCGGCGAGTGCGTGCAGGCGTGTCCCACCGGCGCGCTGATGCCCGCGTCGCTGGTGGATGCGGACGGCGTGGACAAGCGCGAGGACCTCACCGAGGTGCCCAGCGTCTGCCCCTACTGCGGCGTGGGCTGCCAGATCGACTATCTCGTCAAAGACAACGCCATCGCCGCGGTCCAGGGCCGCACGGGCCCGTCCAACCGCGGCCGCCTGTGCGTCAAGGGCCGGTTCGGCTTCGACTACGTCAGCCACCCGCACCGGCTCACCGTGCCGCTGATCCGCCGCGAGGACGCGCCCAAGGACGCATCGGCGGATATCGATCCGGCCAACCCGTACACTCACTTCCGCGAAGCCACCTGGGAGGAGGCGCTGGACGTGGCGGCGGCGGGGCTCCGGAAGATCCGGGAGCGCGACGGAGGCGACGCCCTGGCGGCCTACGGCTCGGCCAAGGGCTCCAACGAGGAGGCCTACTTGGTGCAGAAGCTCGTGCGCACGGGCTTTGGCACCAACAACGTGGACCACTGCACCCGGCTGTGCCATGCGTCCTCGGTGGCGGCGCTCATGGAGGGCATCGGCTCGGCCGCGGTGACCGCGCCCTTCACCGCCTGCGAGGACTCGGACGTCATCGTCGTCATCGGCGCCAACCCCACCGAGAACCACCCGGTGGCGGCCACCTATTTCAAGCAGGCGGCCAGGCGGGGGGCCGAGCTGATCGTCATGGACCCTCGGGGCCAGGCCCTGCGGCGCCACGCCACCCGGATGCTCCAGTTCAGGCCCGGCGCCGACGTGGCGCTGTTGAACAGCCTGCTCAACGTCATCATCGAGGAAGGGCTCTACGACCGCGACTACGTGGCCGCCCACACCGAAGGCTTCGAGGAGTTGAAGCGGCACGTGGCGGACTTCCCGCCGGAGGCCATGGCGGAAATCTGCGGTATCGACGCCGAGACGCTTCGCTCGGTGGCGTGTCTCTACGCCCAGGCCAACGCCGCCATCATCTTCTGGGGCATGGGCATCTCGCAGCACATCCACGGCACCGACAACGCCCGCTGCCTCATCGCCCTGGCCCTGGTCACCGGACAGGTCGGGCGGCCGGGCACCGGGCTCCACCCGTTGCGCGGCCAGAACAACGTGCAGGGCGCTTCGGACGCGGGCCTGATCCCGATGTTCTACCCCGACTACCGGTCGGTGGAACAGGCGGATACGCGCCGGCGCTTCGAGGAGGTCTGGAACACGGCCCTGGACCCGCAACGGGGCCTCACGGTGATGGAGATCGTGGACGGCGTGCACGCGGGGAGGATCAAGGGTATTTACATCATGGGGGAGAACCCAGCCATGTCGGACCCCGACGTGCAGCACGCGCGCGAGGCCCTGGCCCGGCTGGAGCACCTGGTGGTGCAGGAGATATTCCTCACCGAGACGGCCTTTCACGCGGACGTGGTGCTGCCGGCCTCGGCATGGCCGGAGAAGGACGGCACCGTCACCAACAGCAACCGCCAAGTGCAGATGGGAAGGGCCGCGCTCACGCCCCCGCCCGGCGTGCGCCAGGACTGGTGGATCATCCAGGAGATCGCGCAGCGCATGGGCCTCGACTGGAGCTACACCGGCCCGGCCGACGTGTTCGCGGAGATGAAACAGGTCATGCCGTCCCTGGACCACATCACCTGGGAGCGGGTGGAGCGCGAAAGCTCCGTGACCTACCCGTGCCCGGCGCCGGACCAGCCGGGGACCGACGTCGTGTTCGGCGACGGCTTCCCCACCGACAGCGGACGCGGGAAGCTCGTGCCCGTGGACATCATCCCGCCCGACGAGCAGCCCGACGAGTCATTTCCCATGATCCTCAGCACCGGCCGGCAACTGGAGCACTGGCACACCGGCGCCATCACCCGGCGCGCCAGCGTGCTGGACGAACTGGAGCCCGAAGCGGTGGCGAATCTCTCACCCGCGGAGTTGAGACGGCTGGGCGTGTCCGCCGGCGAGATGGTGCGCGTCTCCACACGCCGCGGCGTCATCGAGATCAAGTCCCGCGCCGACAGCGCCGTCCCCGACGGATGCGTCTTCATCCCGTTCTGTTTCGCCGAAGCGGCGGTGAACCTGCTGACCAACCCGGCGCTGGACCCCTTCGGCAAGATACCCGAGTACAAGTTCTGCGCGGCGCGGGTGGAAGCGTTGTAGTGGCATAAATCATTGCATTAACTTGACATATTTGATACTTTTTTTCCGTGAAGTTTCACCGATTGCTCGAAATCGTTGCCGACGAGCCGGTGTTCGAGACGGGGTTGCTTCTTTGCGGGGAGGCCGATCCCGTAAGGGTCAGGCACCAGCTCGCCCGCTGGACCCGCGCCGGGCGGATTCACCGGCTACGGCGTGAGCTGTACGCGCTGGCTCCCCCGTATCGTAAACGGACACCGCATCCCTTTCTGGTCGCCAACCGCCTTGTGCGAGGGTCTTACGTAAGCGGCCTTTCGGCGCTGGCGCATGCGCATTGCATTCCCGAATACGTCGCCGAGGTTACCAGCGTAGCGTCCGGCAGGCCGCAACTTCGCCGGACCGCGCTGGGCCGCTTTTCCTTTCGTCACGTCAAGGTCGATCTGCTTTACGGCTACCGTGAGGTCGATGTCGGCCCGAGACAGACGGCGTTCGTGGCCTCGCCCGAGAAGGCGTTGCTCGATGTCGTCCATCTGTGTCCCGGCGGCGACGAACCGGCGTACATCGATGAGTTGCGGTTGGACCTGGAGGCGCTGGACCTGGACGAGTTGGACCGTCTGGCGCAGGCCGCGGCCAAGCCCAAGCTGTTGCGAGCGGCGCGACACGTCCGTTCCCTGGCGGAAGACCGGACCGGGTCCTACGAGGCGCTGTGAAAGCCCATCTGCTGGATCTCATGCAGGCGGCCGGCCCGTTGCAGGGCCGCAACATTGCGCGCGAATACCTTCAGGCGCGCATCCTGGGCGTCCTGCAACGAGAGGGGGCAATGATGTCGCTGGCGTTCCAGGGCGGCACATGCCTGCGCTTTATCTTCGCCCTCCCGCGCTACTCGGAAGACCTCGACTTCACCCTTGAAGGCGACCCCGAGGCCTATGACCTGCGGGCCTGGTTGAAGGCCGTCCGCGCGGAACTCTCCCGCGAGGGTTACGCCGTCGGCCTCGCGGTGCGTGACCGGAACCCGGATCACAGCGCGTTCGTGCGCTTCCGGGGGCTGTTGCATGAGGCAGGACTCTCACCGCATCCGGACGAAAGCCTCGCCATCAGGATCGAGGTCGATACCCGGCCTCCAGCAGGGGCGATCCTGGCGATCTGCCTGGTGCGCCGCCACGTGACGCTGCGGCTTCGCCACCACGACCGCGCTTCGCTGCTCGCCGGCAAGCTGCACGCGCTCTTGCAGCGTCCCTATACCAAGGGCCGGGATCTGTACGACCTGATCTGGTACTTGAGCGACCCGGCGTGGCCCGCGCCCAATCTCACGCTGCTCAACGCGGCGTTGCGTCAGACCGGCTGGGCGGGCGAGGCGCTGCATCCCGAAAACTGGCGGGCGACGATCCGCGGTCGCCTCGACGCGCTGGCGTGGGATCGGGTGGCCGCGGACGTGCGCCCGTTTCTGGAGCGGGAAGCGGACGTGGAGTTGCTGACGCGGGAGAATGCAGTAAGGCTCCTGAGCGAGCGTCGATAGCCGTGATTTTGGTACAAGGTCACGCCGCGGTTACCGTGGCAGGGTCGCGGTGCAACATTCCGGTCTTGCGGTCGATTGTGTAGCCGGCGCGCCGTAGCTCAACAAGCACATCACCGAGATGCAGATCGTCCAGAATCCGGTGTTTCTGGATGGCCCGCCGCAGGATTCCGACGTAGATATAGCTGGCGTTGCGGGTTTGCTCGACGGTCAGGTTGGCGAGCGATTCCCGGATCAATGCCGCCGCATCGCCGCTTGATAGCGTGTGAGCCTGAACGGACGGCTGCGCAACTGCCGGCTTTTGAACCGTAAGGACGAGGTCCACCGTGGCCACGGTCTCGGTTCCGGAATTCAGACCTTTGACCGATCGTTGGCCCTTGTCGAGGATGGCGACATGGACGGGCGTGCCCGTGAATCCGGCGGCTCGCAGGGCACGCTGTACAAGGCCCCAAATACTGCCGTTACTGTTGCCGAACACCACAGACATGTACCGACTCGGCTTCAGGACCCGAAATGCCTCCGTGAACGCGCCGCGCAAAATGTCCTCATAGCGCTCGGCCGCGCCGTTCTTCCGTTCGCCCGTAGTGTGGATAACGGCCTCGCTTTCGTTGTCCGTAGTTCGACCCAGCCAGGCTTCGTGGAACAGGCTCATATCGCTGTAAAAGATGTTGCTGCCGAAAGGCGGGTCGGTGAAGATGTAGTCCACCGACGTGTCCGGCAAGTGTGGCAGGCGGTGCGCTGACGCGAGTTGATACAAGACATCCTGCCCCTTCACTTGACGGAACAGTGGTTCACTCCTTCCGCCGAACAACTCCCGATCGGCCCGCAGGACCGCCTCTACCTTCCGACAGAAAAGGTCGAAGACATTCCACTCGTAGTAGACTGGAGCGATGTAATAGGTCTGGTTCTGTGCGTTGAGCGGGCGCTTGGCGCTCCACTGATAGCGCCGGGAAGCTCGTGGAAGAATCGCCGTAAAGGCGAAACTCAGTTTGCGTTGGATGTCATTGTCTTCATATGCCTGAATGGCGCTCCACAACTCAAGAAGCGCTATAGCGTTCCTTGGCGCGAAGAACCGGACTGTTTCCGTCAGACCTGCTTTCCCAAGCCCCGACCGGCTGTACATCTCCCGAGTTTCGTCGATGGGGAGGGACGGCACATCATTGCGACGGGGATCGGCCGCGGCGATTGCGATCATTTTCCGGTCAATATCGGAAACTTCCTGTGAAGTGAGTTTGCCTTCTTCTCCGGTCACCACGACGTCAACCGGCACATCTCCCGCCCGTGACCAGTTCCGGCGTGCAAACGGCCCGCCACATGAGGGGCATTGTTCCGGGGGACCGCTGCGGGGTGTGATGTGTTCGTAATAGATGATCTCTTCGGCGCAGGCAGGGCAGATATAGGCAAAGGACCATACGGTGCGGGCCATTTCCACAATGGCACTGTCAGAGGCCCGACGGGTCCTGTACAGATCGCCCAGCGCGCCGCGCGCTGTCTCGACCACCGCAGCAGCAGCGTGGCGGAACGCGGACGGCGAGACATCGGCCAGATAGCCCTTGGCAACGTGCTGTCCGAGTACGGATATGTCACTGAGGACCGCTTTGCGGCCGGTCATCAGGGCGGCCAAGCCGGTCATCCCCGAGCCTGCGAAGAAGTCCACGACCGTATCTCCGGGAGCAGAGAGTGCTTCGACAAAGGGCCGTATGGCGGCGATGGGCACCTTCGTGAGATAGGCGTGACAGTTGTAGACGGCGTCCGTGCGCGGTGCGGTGATGGTTTCCGGCAGTGCAGCCAAGGGGGACATCATGCTCTCGTCGTCGATGCAGATGGGTGACTTAAAGTCTGTAGACTTATTGTTGACATATTTCTAGCCTTTCTGCAATCCGTCGAGGCCGAAATTTGATCGATAGCAGCCCCAAGACCATACTCGCCGCCAACCTTCGGCGCATCAGGGTGGCAACCGGGTTTTCCCAGGAAGCGCTGGCAGACAGGGCCGGCCTTCACAGGACCTACATCAGTTCCATTGAGCGTGGGCGGCGGAACGTCTCCCTTGAGAACATCTTCATTCTGGCCGAAGCTCTCGGCGTGGACCCAGGCGACTTGCTCCAAACAGGCCAAAGGCAAAGATGACCGCCGATGGGGTTCAAGGTAAATTCCAGCTTCCTGCGGTTTCTGACAATGGGCGCCTTGGGTGTGCACAGCGTTCTGTCCGAACTCAAGGACCGGGGATTCGAACCTATCGAGCTGGAACGCAACTGCACGTCGAACAAGATCTGGGCAATCAAAGTCAAGCGGCTTCGCTTGCCGGATCTGCTTTGTGTGAAGACCGGCATGCGGGTCGAAGTCCGGGCCAAGAGCGACCTCATGATCCGAATGAGCGATGCGCCGAACAACCCCGAAAGGGCTTGGGATGCGGGTTCGCTATGACCCGCTCCGTGACGTTGCCGCAGCAAGTTCTGTAGATCGGTATGCGGCCGTGAAGGCGCTGCGTTTCCGTGCCGACCTCCGGGATCGTGCTGTTTTGGCCCTTGACGGAATTCTCGACACGGAACAGGAAAATCGCGTGCGACTCGAAGCGGCCGGCAGTGCAACGGCGCTGGGCTCAAAATTGGGAGAAAAACGGATCGTGGAGACGCTTTGGGCCGAGGGTGGTGCCGCGGAGATGGGCATGGAGGCGATCCTGATCCTTACAGAGTTAAAGAACGAATTTGCGCGGGAACAACTGCGCCTTGCCGCTGGTGATGTAAGGTTTCGCCATGACGAACGGCGGCAGGCAGGGATTTGGGGTCTCGGAAAGGCCGGCTTGAAATCCTATCGGGAACTCCTGCCTTTCATCGCAGACGACGAAGACAACGTGGCCTTACATGCCATTGCTGCCTTCGGACCGGATACGCCGGAAGACGTGATTGATCTCCTCGTCGCAATTCTCATGGACGGGGATGCACGGCGGGCGCCGGCTGCGTCGGAGGCCCTGCGTGTAATTGACAGCGTCAGTGTGCTGAAATCACTGGTAGCAGCCGTGAATGCCGGTGGACACGGCAACAACTGGCTCTTGGCCACGATGGGTCGCCTTTCCCCGGATATGGTTCGCGCAGAGCTGCGCGGCACGACGCTCTTGGAACGGCTTCAGCCGATGTTGCTCCTGGCACGGCGCGAGAACTGGCTGGCTAATGAAGAGGCGTCCGACGACATGGCGTTCTTGCTGAAGCAAGTGCTGTAGGTCGTAGATCGCCCGTAGTGTGCGGAATTCCTAGAAGCTGACTCTCGGTGTTTCCCGCGCCGCCTCTTCCACCTGGAAGTACTCTGCCTTCTCCACACCGGCGAGGCCCGCGTAGAAACGGCCCGGCAGCCTGCGCACGAAGGTGTTGACCGCGGTGACGGCGTCGTTGAAGCGCTTGCGCTCCACCGCAAGGCGGTTCTCGGTGCCTTCGAGCTGGTCCTGGAGCTTCAGGAAGGACTGGTTGGACTTGAGTTGCGGGTATCGCTCCCGCAAGACCAGCAGCCGGGACAATGCCCGCTCGAAGCCGACGGCGGCCTGCGCCTTCTGGTTGACCGTGTTCGCCTGGAAGTAGGCTTTGCGGGCATTGGCCACTCCCAGGAAGATCTTCTCCTCCTGCTTGGCTACCCCCTTGACCGTCTCAAGCAGGTTGGGAATCAGCTCGAAGCGGCGCTGGAGCTGGTTCTCCACCTGCGCCCACTGGTTCTTGACCCCCTCGTCCAGGGTGATGGCCCGGTTGTAGCCGTTGAGGACACAACCGCCCGCCAGCAGCACCATGCCGACGATGGCCGCCAGCATTATCAATAGAATCCTCGATGCGCTCACACCGTTTCTCCTTGCCTCCATGAGCTATCCACGGATCGCAGGGACAGTCAAGCAGGGACGGGTTTCACATCCCCGCGCCCGCCGGCCCCGGCAGCAAGCCCCGGAAGGGCCGGCCTCACCACCCGGCTCCTCCTCCTCCGCCGCCGAAGCCGCCGCCTCCCCCGAAGGAACCGCCGAACCCGCCTCCGAAGCCTCCTCCCAGACCGCCGCCGAAGCCGCCCCCCCAGGAGCGCCCGCCCGCCCCCAGGAGGCTTCCGAGGACGGCGCCCATCAGGAAGCCCGAGGCCGCGCCCCGGCCGCCCCAGGCGGCGTGGTGACGGCGCCTCCGCAGGGAGCTGAAGACGAACAGCAAGATCAGCAGCGGCATCAGCGAGGCGCCGATGCCGGTGTTGGTCACGCCGCGGCGTCCGCCGCGGATACGGTAGTCCGGTGCGCCGGTAAGCTTCACGCGCGCGGCGTCTGCCACCCGGTTGGCGGTGGCGACGGTGAGGGCCATCAATCCCTGGGCGTACTTCCCCGCCCTGAAGAAGTCCGTAGCGACCCGGCGGGAGGCCGTGCCGGCCCAGGAGTCGGGCAGCACCCCTTCGAGGCCGTAGCCGGTGTGGACCCGCACCCGCCGCTCCTTGACGGCGAGGGCGATGAGGGCGCCGTTATCTTTGCCCTTGCGGCCGAGCTTCCAGGCCTCGGCGTGGCGCTGCACGAAGCCGAAGAAGTCCTCGCCTCCGGTGGTGGGCACGGTGAGCACCTTGACCTGGGCCGTGGTCTTCTGCTCCAGCTCGCGCAGCCAGCCCTCCATCCTGCGTTCCGTGGCGGCGTCGATGAGGCCGGCGGTGTCCACCACGTAGCGGCCGGGGTCCTTGACCGTCACCGCCCCGGCGGACGCGGGAGCGAGCAGGGCCAGCGCGGCGAGACACAGCACCGCCGCCGGCCGCAAGAAGGGCTGGCCGGCGCTACCACGCATCGATATGGGTCCTCAGGGCGTCCACGTCCGCGTACAGGGTCTTGAACTCCTCCCAGCCGTGTTGGCTGCGGTCGTCGATGGCGCTGCGGACCCCCGGCAGCGACCGGTGGACGCCTTCCTCGACCGCGGCCACCGCATCCAGCGCGGCCTTGGGCCCGGTCTCGCCGTGAAGCCAGAGCAGACCGCGAAGCGACCGCAGCAGCCGCTCTCCCACGTCCACCTCCACGGTGTTCAGGGCCTTGTCCCGGCCCGCCGCGGCCAGCAGCGCCTGCCTCATGCCGAGCTGGATGGTCTTCAACTCGCGCTCGCACTGATGCCTCACGTCCGCGGCCTGCAAGGGCAGTTCCCGGAAATGGTCCTCTCCGAACACGCAGATGTGGCGCTGGGCGATCTCCAGGAACTCCAGCGGGAACGTATCCAGCGAGGCGTCGATGTATTCCGGCGTCATGATCAGCGGCGCGGCGATGCGCGCCTTGCCGAGCCGCGGACCCTGCCGCGCCAACTGTCGCAGCACCTCCAGGTCCACCGCGCCCACCACGAAGACGCTCCGCGCCGTGTGGGAACGGGGATTGAAGGTTCCGGCCGCGACCGCGCCGTACAGGATGAGCGACCGGGCGTTGTCTCCGGCAAGCTCCTTCAGGGTCTCGGCGTAGCGCCCGAGCGGCGCGCGCATGGCTTCCGGCGTCCCTTCCAGGTTGTAGTCGTCCGGCATGATCTCCCCCTCCGTTGACCGAAACCCCCGCGGGCAACGGTCGCTTCACTTTACCCGACAATTTCCCGTAGCGACAGGCGGTCTCGGATTGAATCCGGGAAGGCGCCGGGATATCCTGGAAAACCGCGTGAGAGGACGAGATTGACCACCACCGGCATCCGCTTCCAGCCCGACGAACAGCCTCCCGTAGCGGTCTCCCTGGGTCTGGGCCTGCAGCTCGCGGTCATCAGCGCCACCGTAACCATCCTGATCCCCACCGTGGTGATGCGGGCCGCTGGCGCCGCCGAGACCCACGTGGCGTGGGCCGTGTTCGCCGCCACCTTCATCTGCGGCGCGGTGACGGTGCTGCAAACGGTCCGGCTCGGCCGCATCGGCATGGGTCACGCGCTCATGATGGGCAGCTCGGGGGCCTTCATCGCAGTCTGTATCAGCGCGGTGGCCGAAGGCGGTCCGGCGCTGCTCGCCGCCCTGGTGATCGCCGCCGCGCTTTTCCAGTTCGTCATGGCCGCCCGGCTCTCGTTGTTCCGGCGGGTGCTGACGCCCACCGTCTCGGGGACCGTGATCATGCTGATACCGGTGACGGTCATGCCGGTCATCTTCGACATGCTGGGGGACGTGCCGGACGGGAGCCCCGCGGCCGCGGCGCCGCTGAGCGCCCTGGTCACGGTGCTGGTGGTCGTCGGCCTCGCGCTGAAGGCGACGGGAGCGTTGCGGCTGTGGGCGCCGGTTCTCGGCATCGTGTGCGGCGCCGTGGCCGCGGCGCTTTTCGGGATCTACGACATGAGCCCCGTTGCGGAGGCGCCGTGGGTCGGGCTGCCCGATGGCCGGTGGCCGGGCTTGGCCCTCGACTTCGGGCCGGCGTTCTGGGCGCTCCTCCCGGCCTTCCTGCTGGCGGCGACCATCGGCTCCATCCGAACCATCAGCAGCTCCGTCGCGGCCCAGCGCACGTCGTGGCGCCGGCCCCGGGCCGTGGATTTCCGGGCGGTGCAGGGCGCGGCGACCGTGGACGGGCTCGGCAACTTGGTTTCCGGCCTCGCCGGCACGGTGCCGAACACCGCCTACACCACCGCGGTATCGGTCGCCGAGCTGACCGGCGTCGCCGCCCGGAGCCTCGGGGTGGCCGCGGGGGCGCTCCTCATGGCGCTGGCATTCCTTCCCAAGGCCCTCGCCCTGGTGGTGGCGATACCGACCCCGGTGATCGCCGCCTACATGACCGTCATCGTCGCGATGCTCTTCGTCATCGGCATGAAGATGGTGCTTCAGGACGGGATCGACTACCGCAAGGGGCTGGTGGTCGGCGTCGCTTTCTGGATCGGCGTCGGGTTCCACAATGGCGTGGTGTTCCCGGAGCACGTTTCCGGGTTCGCGGGGGGGCTGCTTCGGAACGGCATGACCGCCGGCGGTCTCACGGCCATCCTCATGACCGCGTTCCTGGAGTTGACCCAGCCCCGCCGCAGCCGCTTCGAGGGGGCTCTCGATGTGGCGCTCCTGCCCGGGATCAGGAAGTTCTTCGGAGATTTCTCGTTCAGAAACGGTTGGGGTACAACCATGGCGGAGCGGCTGACCGCCGCCGCGGAGGAGTCGCTGTTGACGCTCATGGGAAAAGATGAGGCCGGCGGTGAACTCCGGCGGCAACGCCTGGGCCTGGTGGCTTACCGGCAGGACCGCGGCGCGATCCTCGAGTTCGTGGCCGCGCCCGGCGGCGAGAACCTCCAGGACAGGATGGTGCTGCTCGCCGAGCACGCGAGCGACGGTCCCGACGAGTCGGAAACGTCGCTTCGGCTGTTGCGGCACCTCGCCGCCTGGGCCCGCCATCAGCAGTATCACGACACGGACATCCTGACCGTGCGGGTGGAAGCCCCGCCGGATGGAGAACGAAATGAGCAATGAATCTGGTGTCGTCCGGGCCGGAGAGCCCGTCGCCATCGTCGGCATGGCCTGCCGTTTCCCCGGCGCGCCGGACCTCTCCTCGTTCTGGCGCCTGCTCGAAGCCGGCGGGAACGCCATCACCGAAAACGCCCCGGGTTCCGGTGTCGGGCGGGTGGGCGAGATTTTCCCTGACGGCGCGGTTCCCAGCGAAGCGTGCCGTTTCGGCGCCTTCGTCGACGACATCGACCTGTTCGACGCGGGCTTCTTTCGGATATCCCCTGTGGAAGCGCAACTGCTGGACCCGCAGCAGCGCATGATGCTGGAGACGACCTGGCAGGCGCTGGAGGACGCGGGGATCGATCCCGACCGACTCAAGGAGAGCCTCACCGGGGTCTACACCGGGATCAGCAACGACGAGTACCGGATGCTGGTGGTGGATTCGACCAAGCCTTCCGGCGCGGCCGAATGCCTCTATGCCCTGAGCGGCACCAACCTGAACGGCACCAGTGGGCGGGTCTCTTTCGTGCTGGGTCTCATGGGGCCGGCCAAGGCCGTGGACGCAGCCTGCGCGTCATCCCTGGTATCGGTGCACGACGCGGTGGCGGACCTCCAGCAGGGCAAGGCGGACTTGGCCATTGCCGGCGGGGTTCAGGCGATCCTGAACAGCCGCATCTACGAACTTCGGGCGGACGCGATGATGTTGTCCCCCGACGGGCAGAGCAAGGCGTTCGATGCCTCCGCCAACGGCTACGTGCGGGGCGAAGGCTGCGGGGTGGTGGTGTTGAAGCGGCTGAGCGAGGCCGAGGCGGACGGCGACCGGATCTGGGCGGTGATCCGGGGGGCGGCGGTGAACCACGGCGGCGCCAGCTCCGGTCTGACCGTGCCGCACACCCCCGCGCTGGTGCAGGTCATCGAAACGGCGCTGTCGCAAGCGGGAGTACCACCGTCGGAGGTGGACTACCTGGAGGCTCACGGGACCGGGACCGCGGTGGGCGACCCCATCGAGATCGAGGCCGTGGCAGATGTCTACGGCAGGGGACGCGACGCCGACCGGCCGCTTCTGGTGGCTTCGGTGAAGACCAACATCGGCCACCTGGAGTCCGCGGCCGGGATTGCCGGACTGATCAAGACGGCGCTTGTGGTCAATCGGGGCGTCCTTCCCAGGCACCTGCATTTCCAGGATCCCAACCCCCGCCTCGACTGGGACCGTCTGCCGCTGCGCATTACCTCGACCATGATGGACTGGCCCAGCCGTCCCGGGCGGCCGCGGCTCGCGGGCGTGAACTCCTTCGGGATATCCGGGACCAACGCCCACATCGTGGTGGAGGAGCACCGCGCCCCGGACGGGACGTCCGGGGAGGAACGCGCGGCCGCGGGTCCGGCCAGGGTGGTGCCGGTTTCGCTGCCGGCTGCCGCGGAGGACCTGCCGCGGCCGGAGCAGGGCCTCGGTCCCCGGCCGGCCCGTTTCCTGCCGCTCTCGGGCAAGTCGCCGGGCGCGCTCCGGGAACTTGCGGCGCGTCACCTGTCGTGGCTCGACGAACCCCCCGGGAACCTCTCCGTCGAAGGCGCTGCTTCCGGGCCGGCGCTGTCCGACATGGCATGGACCGCAGGTGTGGGGCGCAGCCACTTCGACCACCGCGCCGGGGTAGTCTTCCAGGATGCCGGCTCGTTGCGCGAGGGCCTCAAGGCGCTGGCCGAATCTAGCGAGGACGCCGCGCCGGCCGCGGCGAAGACGGTGGCGTTCGCCTACACCGGACAGGGAAGCCAGTGGGCCGGCATGGGCCGGACGCTCTACGACACCGAGCCGGTGGCGCGGGCGGTGCTCGACCGTTGCGAATCGGTGTTCCGGGAGGAGCGGGGGGCCTCCCTGCTGGACGTGATGTTCGGCCGGCCGGGAGGCGAAGGGGACCTGGGCGATACGGCGTGGGAACAGCCGGCGCTCTATGCCCTGGAGTGCGCGCTGACCGCGCTCTGGGCGAGTGTGGGCATCCGGCCCGCGGCGGTCCTGGGGCACAGCGTCGGCGAGCTGGCTGCGGCCCAGGCCGCGGGCGTGTTCAGCCTGGAGGACGGGATGAGGCTCGCCGCGACACGGGGCACCCTGCTGTCGGGCATCGAGCCGGGCGCCATGGCCGCGGTCTTTGCCCCGCCGGCGCGCGTGGCGGCCGTGGTCGAGGCTGCCAACGAGGCATCGGCCGGAATCGGCGTCAACATCTCCGCGGACAACGGAACCCACCAGGTGGTCAGCGGACCGGTGGCGGGCATCGAAGACCTCTCGAAGCGTTTCGAGTCGGAGGGAATCCGGGTCAGGCGCCTCAACACGGCCAAGGCGTTCCACAGCGCGCTGGTGGAGCCGGCGTTGGACGAGCTGGAAGCGTTCGTGAACAGTCTGGCCGTCGAGGCCCCCTCGCTGGCGGTGGTCAGCAACCTGACCGGCCGGGTGGTGGAGGCCGGCGAGGGGCTGGACGGCGCCTACTGGCGGCGTCATGCGCGGGAGCCGGTGGCGTTCGCGGCCGGGGTCGGGACGTTGGCGGAACTCGGCGTGGACCTGGTGGTGGAGATCGGTCCGCATTCGGTGCTGGCGCCGATGGCGGTGTCGGCTTGGCCCGAGTCGTCGCCGACGCCGGTGCCGAGGGTGCTGTCGAGCCTGTGCCGGCCGTCCGGCGACGCGACGGCCCCCTCGGGCGACGGCTTCGTCGAGGCTGTGGCCGGGGCCTACCGGGCGGGGCTGCCGGTTCGTTTCGAGGGGCTTTTCGCGGGAGAGGCGCGGCGGCGTATCTCGTTGCCGGGGTATCCGTTCCAGCGCGAACGCCACTGGCTCGAAGCACCGAAGCAACGGCGCGGGAACGCCGGCCACCCCCTGCTGGGCGTCCGGCACGAGTCCGCTCGCGGCGAGGTCTCCTTCGAGACGGAAGTCTTCCCTTCGGATCCGGCGTGGCTGAGCGACCACCGGGTATTCGGGCGGGTGCTGGCCCCGGGCGCGCTCTACGGCGCCATGGCCGCAACCGCGGCCCTTGCCGAGGGCAGCGGTTCGGCGGTGGTGGAGGACGTGCAGCTCCACAATGCGCTGGTTTTTCCTGAGCAGGACTCCGGGGACGGCGCGGGCGAAGACGGCCGGACCATGCAGCTCGTGCTCGACGCTCCCGGGCAGGCGGCGCCGCGCGGCGTGCAGATCTTCAGCAAGGGGGCTGAAGGGGAGTGGACGCTCCACATGGAGGGACGCGTGCCGTCGGGCGTTCCCGCGCCGCAGCCCGTGACGCGTGTGGATATTGAAGGTCTGAAGGCCGGCATGTCGCCGGTGGAGACGGCGGACTACTACCGGGCCAGGGCCGATACGGGGATCGATCTCGGCCCGTCCTTCCGCACCCTCGGGAGCGTCTGGGCGCGGCCGGGCGAGGCGTTGGGCGAGGTCTCTTTTCCGGAAGCTCTCGGCCGCAACGGGCTGGACGTCCACCCGCTGGTGCTGGACGGTTGCTTCCAGGTCGTGGGGGCCGCGCGCGGCCTGACCGGAACCCAGGGCGCGACCACGTACCTGCCGTTCGGATGGGAGCGGTTGTGGCTTGCGGGGCGGCTGCCGGAGCGGGTGGTCTGCCACGTGCGCATGAACATGCCGTCCCCGGAGCCGGAGGCGGAAGCCGGCGAGCCGCCGGAGGTCCTGAGCGGAGAACTGACCATCTACGACCCCGACGGGGCGCTCCTCGGGGTGTTGAGCGGGTACACGGTGAAGCGGGCCACGCGCGAGGCGCTGCTGTCGGCAATCGAAGGCGTGAACGACCTGCTGTACGAGGTCGTGTGGCGCGACTCCGCCCTGGCGCCGGGACTGTTGCCCGCGGACTTCTTCCCGAGTCCGGCGACCGTTGCCGCGGCGTCGCAGTCGTTCTCCGGCTACCTGACCGGCGCGGACGTCGATCCGGAGGACAGGTGCGCCCTGCTGGCGGACCTGGAGCGGTGGTCCCGGTCCTATGCGCTCGCGAACCTGGACAAGCTGGGGTGGGAGCGCCGGGCCGGCGAGGTGGTGGATGCCGAAGACCTGCGGCAGCGGCTGAACGTCAACGAGGAACACAGGCGCCTCTTCCGCCGGATGCTCGAAATGTGCGCCAAGTCGGGCGTCCTGGAGGAGACCGGCGACGGCTTCACGGTCGTGGCGGGATCGGGAGATCCGTGGCCGGAGGAAATGACCGGGGACCCCGAGGGGTTCGCCCCGCGGATGGCCGAGCTGTATCCGGACGGCTTGGTCGAGATCGGGCTGTTCAAGCGGTCGGCGGACGCCCTGGCCGACGTGCTCCGCGGCGGCGCCGATCCGCTGACCCTCCTGTTCAGCAGCGGAGAGCCCACCGCGGCCGACCTGTATCTCAAGGCGCCGGTGGCGCGCGCAGCGAACCGGATGCTGGCGGACGCGGTCCAGGCATTGGTGGCCCGGTTGCCCGAGGGGCGGCGCCTGCGGGTGCTGGAGGTGGGAGCGGGCACGGGATCGGCCACCGCGTCCGTGCTGCCGGAACTGCCGGAAGGGCGGTTCGACTACACCTACACGGATATCTCCGCGGGCTTCTTCGCGGAAGCGGAAGCGCGCTTCGGCAATGACGGCATCGAGTACCGTCCGCTGGACATCGAGAAGGACCCCGTCGCCCAGGGTTTCGAGTCCCACGGCTACGACCTGCTGCTCGCGTCCAACGTGCTGCACGCGACCCGGTACCTGCAGGAGACGCTGGGCCACTGCCGGGACCTGCTGGCGCCGTCGGGACACCTGATCGCGCTGGAGAACCTGAGCGGCCTGGGCTGGATGGACCTCACCTTCGGACAGTTGGATGGGTGGTGGCGGTTCGCCGACGACTACCGCCCGCATCACGCCCTGGCGAACCCCGCGGTGTGGCGCCGGGCGCTCGGCGACGCCGGCTTCACGGGAGCGGAAGTCCTGGGGCCGGACGAGTCCGAGACGGACCGGATGCCGGACAAGGGCGTCATCGTGGCGCAGGGTCCGGCGCAGGTGACCGAACCGGCTGGCGCGTGGGTTCTGGCAGCGGACCACGGGGAGGTGGCGGCCGGCCTGGCAACCGAGCTGGCGGCGCGGAACCAGACGGTCGTGCTGGCGGACGGCGGAGCGCCGGAAAGCCCGGAGATCCGCGGGCCGGGTGTCTTCAGGACGGCCGTGGGTGCAGAGGATCGCGAGGCGTGGCGATCGCTGGTGGAGGGCTTGCCTCAAGACATACCGTTCAACGGGGTGGTGCACCTGGCCGGGCTGGACGGTCACGGGGCCGAGGCTGCGACCGCGGAGATCGCCGAAGACGTGAGACGCGCCGGGGCCAGCGCGCTGGCGCTGACGCAGGCGGTTGCCGATTCCGACCTGACGCCGGCCAAGGGCATGTGGTTCGTGACGCGCGGCGCGCAGGTCCTGGAACGGGAGCGCGGCGGCGAGCTTGCCGGCGCCACCCTCTGGGGTTTCGGCAAGGCGGTGGCGCGGGAAGCGGCGCACTTGCAGCCCAGGATGATCGATCTGGACCCGGGGACGACGGCGGCCGCGCCGGACCTCGTCGATGAGCTGCTGTACCCTGACCCGGAAAATCACATCGCCTACCGCTCCGGACGCCGGCGCGTGGCGCGCCTGGTGCGAGCCGGGGAGGGGGTAGAGCGGTTGACCCTGCCGGAGGAGCCGGACTGGGCGCTGGCCCCCGATCCGGCCGGCGTGTTCGAGAAACCGTACGTCATGCCGCTGCCGGCGCGTCCCCTGGAGCCCAGGGAAGTCCGCGTCGCGGTGGATGCCGCCGGGCTCAACTTCTGGGACGTGTTCCGTTCGCTGGGCTTCATCGAGGAGGGGAACCTGGGCAGGGAGATGTGCGGGCAGGTGGTCGACGTGGGTTCGGAGGTCTCGACCGTGTCGGCCGGCGACCCCGTGGTCGGACTGGGGTTCGGCGCGTTCGCCGCGGAAATGATCACCCACGAGGAGCTGGTGGCGCCGGCGCCGCCGGGGATTCCGGTGACCGGGCTCGCCACGGTGCCGAGCGCGTTCGTGTCCGCGGCGCTGTCGTACGAGTTCACCGGGCTGGAAGCCGGCGACCGCGTGCTCATTCACGCCGGCGCCGGGGGCGTGGGGTTGGCGGCGATCCAGTTGGCGCAGGCGGCCGGAGCCGAGGTCTTCGCCACCGCCAGCGCGCCGAAGCAGGCGTATCTCCGGTCGCTGGGAGTGGAGCACATCTACGACAGCCGCCGGACGGCGTTCGGGAAAGAGATCATCGAGGACACGGACGGCGCGGGCGTGGACGTGGTGCTGAACAGCCTGACGGGAGAGGGCTTCATCGACGCCAGCCTGTCATGTCTGGCGCACGGCGGCCGGTTCGTGGAGCTGGCCAGACGCGACATCCTGAGCGCGGGCGAGATGGCGGCGGCGCGTCCCGACGTGGCCTACCTGATCCTGGAGCTGGACGTTCTCAAGAAGACCGACCCGGCGTGGGTGGGAAGGGTGCTGCGGGGGGTGATGGAGCGCCTGGTGGCGGGGGAGCTGGAACCCGTCATCCACAGCCGGTGGCCGCTGGCGGAAGTAGGGGCGGCGTTGAGCTTCATGCGCTCGGCGCGCCACCTCGGCAAGATCGTCGTCACCGCGTCGCCGCTGGCGAGGGGCCGGTTGCGGCAGGACCGGACCTACCTGGTGACCGGCGGTCTGGGCGGCATCGGGTGCGCCGTGGCCGGTTGGCTGGCGGACCGCGGAGCGGGGACCATCGTCCTCAACGGGCGCCGCGCTCCCGACGACGCGGCCGAAGAGGCCATCGGCGCTCTGAGGGAACGCGGGGTGACGGTTCAGGTGGAGCTGGCGGACGTTACCGACGCGGCCGCGGTGGACGGGATGCTGGCGCGGATCGATGGAGAACTGCCGCCCCTCGGCGGCGTGATCCACAGCGTCGGCGTGTTGTCGGACGGCGCCCTCACCAACCAGAGCTGGGATCGGTTCGAGACGGTGCTGTGGCCGAAAGTGTTGGGCGGCTGGCACCTGCACCGCGCGACCGCGGACCGCGAGCTGGAGTTCTTCATCCTCTTCTCGAGCCGGGTCGGCGTCATGGGCAATCCGGGCCAGGCCAACCACGCTTCGGCCAATGCCTTTCTGGACCAGCTCGCCGGCCATCGCCGGGCGCTGGGGCTGCCGGGACAGAGCATTGCCTGGGGGGCGTGGTCCGAGATCGGCGAGGCCGCGGAACAGCGGGAACGCATCGACCGGCAACGGACGGCCCTGGGCGGGCGCTGGTTCACCCCGCAGCAGGGTCTCCGGGCGTTGGACCAGTTGGTGCGGCAGGATGCAACCACCTCGGTGGTGATGGCGATGGACTGGGCGATGTTCGAAGAGGCGGCCGACGACCGTCCGCTTTTTCTGGAGGACCTGCTGTCCACGGCCGTCGAGGACGATGCCGGTACCGAGGCCCCTTCGGGCGACCTGCTATCCCAACTGCGGGGGACACCCGCGGGGTCGCGCGAGGAGCTGCTCGTGTCTTTCCTGCAGCAGGAGGTCCGGGCGGTGCTGAGGCTGCCGGCAACACCGGCGCCCACGGTGGGGTTCTTCGACCTGGGGATGGATTCGCTGATGGCGGTGGAGCTGCGGAACCGGCTGAACCGGGCGTTGGCGGACGTGTACACGGTGTCCAACACCGCGGTGTTCGACTACCCGGACATCGCCACTCTGGCCCGGCATCTGGTGGGGGAGCTCGGCGAGGTCGGCAGCGCGCCCGTCCCGCAGGCACAGCCGGACACACGGGCAGAGGCACAGCCGGAGATACCGGCAGAGGCGCGGCCGGCAGCGCGCCGCGAGGACGGCGGCATCGCCATCGTCGGCATGGCCTGCCGTCTGCCCGGCGCCCCGGACCTTGCAGCCTTCTGGCGCCAGCTCGAAGCGGGCGAGAACGCCGTGACGGACCGGCGCCGGGATGCCGGCTCCTCGGACGATCTCGTCAAGGGCCTCCCTCCCGAGTATGAGGCTTACGCCCGGGGCGGCTTCGTGGAAGGGATCGACAGGTTCGACGCGGATTTCTTTCGTATTACGCCGATCGCGGCGCGCCTGATGGATCCCCGGCAACGCATGATGCTGGAGACGGCCTGGCAGGCCCTTGAGGACGCCGGGATGAACCCGGACCGGTTGAGAGGCAGCCGCACCGGGGTCTACGCCGGAATCGGCACCAGCGAGTACCGGGACCTGATGACGGCCGGCGCTCACGGCGTGAGCTACCTGGGCACGGCCGCGAGCATGGCGGTCGGGCGGGTAGCCTTTCAACTGGGATTGGAAGGGCCGACGATGCCGGTGGAGCTAAACTGTGCGTCGTCGCTGGTGGCGGTGCATCACGCCGTCGCCGGTTTGCACCAGGGCGAAGTGGACATGGCTCTGGTGGGCGGCGTGGCCGCGGTCCTGTCGCCGGGAATAACCCAAGAGATGGCCGACCTCGGGATGTTGTCGCGGGGCGGTCAGTGCAGGGCCTTCGACGCCGCCGCGGACGGCTTCGTGCGGGGCGAGGGCTGCGGAATCGTGGTGCTCAAGCGGCTCGGCGACGCGGCGGCGGACGGCGATCGCATCTGGGGCGTCATCCGCGGTTCGGCGGTGAACCAGAACGGTGCGAGCGCGGGGCCGACGGTGCCCAACGGTCCGGCACAGGAGCGGGTGATCGAAGAGGCGCTGTCGCGGGCGGGCGTGGCGCCCTGCGACGTGGACTATCTGGAAGCCCATGGGGCGGGGTCGGAGCTGGGCGACACCATCGAGGTCCAGGCGGCGGCCGCGGTCTACGGCAGGGGCCGCAAAGCGGACCGACCGCTCCTGATCGGCTCGGTAAAGACGAACATCGGCCACCTGGAGCCTGCCGCCGGGGTCGCGGGCCTGATCAAGACGGTGCTGGCGATGAAGCGAGGCGTGATCCCGAGGCACCTTCACTTCGACGACCCGAATCCGAACGTGGACTGGCAGCGGCTCCCGGTGCGCGTGACGTCGGAGGCGGTGGAGTGGCCTGCCGGCCGCGATCGGCCGCGGTTGGCGGCGGTCAGCGCGTTCGGGATCTCCGGGACCAACGCACACGTCGTGGTGGAGGGATTTCGGGGTCCGGGCGAGGGGTCCGGGGCGCCGGATGAAGGGCGCACCTCGCGGTTGTTGCCGCTGTCGGGAAAGACCGATGGCGCGCTCCGGGACTCGGCGCGGCGGTACCTTTCGTGGCTGGACGAGCGCGGCGGCGAGCTTTCTTCAGAAGATACCGCGTCGGAACCCCTGCTTTCGGACATGGCGTGGACCGCGGGTGTGGGGCGGAGCCATTTCGAGTGCCGCAAGGCGCTCGTGTTCCGCGACGCCGCATCGCTTCGGGAGGGGCTGAGGAGTCTGGCGGACGGGAGCGGCGAGGCGAAGCCGGTGACGGCGACGAAGGTGGCTTTCGTGTACGGCGGCCGGGACGGCGAGTGGGCCGGCATGGGCCGGGCGCTGTACGAAAGCGAGCCGGTGGTCCGGGCGGTCCTGGATCAGTGCGACGCCGCTGTCCGGCGGGAGCGGGACGGGTCGTTGCTGGATGTCATGTTCGGCGCGGCGGATGGGAAAGGGGCGACGGATGACACGGCGTGGATGCAGCCGGCGGTCTACGCGCTCGAATGCGCGTTGACGGCGCTGTGGTCGAGCATCGGGATTCGCCCGAGCGTGGCCATGGGCCGTGACCTGGGAGAGCTTGCCGCGGCGCAGGCGGCCGGAGTGTTCGGCCTGGAAGAAGGGTTGCGTTTGGCCGCGGCCCGGGACGCGCTGTCGGCGTCGCCGTCCGCGAGCGGAGGCCCGGAATCGGGCCAGGACGGCTTGGAAGCGGTTCTCGCCGGCGTCACGTTGGCGCCGCCGTCCCTGGTCCTGTTGAGCGGCGTGACCGGGCGCGTCATGGAGTCGGGTGACGTGCTCGACAAGGCATACTGGACCCGGCAACCGCGGGAGTCCGCGGCGTTCGCCGAAAGCGTCAGTATGCTCGCGGCGATGGACGTGGACGTGGTGGTGGAGATCGGTGTGCCGGGTCCGGCGATGGCAGGGGCGCGGCCGGACCGGGCGGATGCGGACGGGAACCGCGGGGCGCCGTTGGTGCTGTCGAGTCTCCGGCGCGACGCACCCTCGGAAAACGGCTTTGTCGAAGCGGTAGCCGGCGCCTACGAGGCAGGGCTGGAGGTGTCCTTTTCCGGCCTCTTCGCTGGAGAGAACCGTCGCCGGATCTCGCTGCCCGGCTATCCGTTCGAGCGCCGCCAATACTGGATCGAGGCGCCTGAACGGGCGCCAAAGTGAAGCAGTCAGTCGATGGGCGTTCGCGGGAGCGAGGAAGCCCGGCGCGGCGGTTTGAAATGACCGCGCAAGGCATTATATTGGGCTGATCTTGCGGCGCGCGGAACGCGAGTTCCGTCAAATCGGCCTGCGTGCTACGCAGGCCGCTTACCGAAAGGGGAAGACAGATGGCATCGAGTGAAGACCGTATCAAGCAGCTTTTCCAGGAACAGTTGGGTCGCCCCGCGAATCCCGCGGCCAGCGTCGCCGATTCGGGTGTGTCATCCATGGATGCGGTGGCTTTCATCAAGGTCGTGGGCGAGGAGTTCAACGTCACGATTCCTCCCGAAGAAGTCGCGAAGTTCAACACCATCGGCGACCTGATCGCGTACGTTGATTCCCACTCCGGTTAAGGCCGATCGGGAAACCGTGTGGGAAGTACCCGACCCGCTTTCCACCTGTGACGTCCGCGTGGACGATGACACGGTCATCGTCCTGCGGCGTCACGGCAACCCGGCGGGCCCGCGGCTCGTCATGTGCCACGGCAACGGTCTCGCCATCGATCTCTACTACCCTTTCTGGTCGCTGCTGGTCGATGATTTCGACCTGGTCGTCTACGACCTGAGAAACCACGGGTGGAACCCGGTCGGCCGGTCGGAAGGCCACAACGTCGCAAGGTTCGTCCGCGACCACGACGTGGTTCTCGAGGCCATCGACGACCACTACGGAGACAAACCCAAGATCGGCGTCTTCCATTCCGTCTCGGCGCTGACCACCCTCGTGTCGTCGAATCTGGGCCGCGAGTTTGCGGCCCGGGTCCTGTTCGATCCGCCCGTGTGCAAGCGCGGGCTGAACGACCGGGAATTCGATGCCGCGGCCGAGCGGGTGGCGGCCATGGCCCGGCGGCGAACGCCGCGGTTCGAGAGCCTGGAAGAGTTCGCCGACCTGCTGCTCTACATGCCGACGTATCAGCGGGCCGTTCCCGGCGTGCGCGACCTCGTCGCACGGACGACGCTGCGGGAGTCCGCCGACGGTCACGGCTATGATCTCCGGTGTCCGCGTGACTACGAAGCACAGGTCATCGAATACGCCGCGCTCTTCGCCGTCATGGTGGACTTCGACAAGCTCCGTTGTCCCACGAAGGTCATCGGCGCCGACCCCACCCTGCCGTTTTCCTACTTGCCGACGCTGGACCTGAGCCACATGCTGACCGTGGACTACGATTTCGTGCCGGAAACGACGCACTTCCTGCAGCTCGAACAACCGGAGAGCTGCGTCGCGATCATGCGCGAGTTCCTGGACCGCCACGGCCTCCTGGGTTCGTAGTCGAACCGAAACGCGCGGGCGAGAAGTTCGGGTCCGGGTCTGCGCCGAAGAGAAGGCCGGCGGCCAGAGAGCCCACCGCGGCGCTGGTGGTGACGCCGTGGCCGGCGAGGCCCGCCACCCAGAAGAATCCCTCCACCTCGGGGTCCCAGCCGATGACGAAGCGGTTGTCGTCCGTGAACGTCCGCAGGCCGGCCCAGTAACGGGCGATGGAGACGTCGGGGAAGGCGGGGTAGGCCGCCGCCAGCCTCTCGGCCAGAAGCTCCATGGCGCGCACGTCCGTCGGCGGGTCGCAGGGCGGCAGATCCTCCTCGTCGCACGGGCACAGCATGAGTCCGCCGGAGCTGGGTTGGAAGTAGACTTCGTCCGAGACGTTGAGGATGAAGGGCCAGTCGGGCTTGACCCAGTCGAGCGGCGGAGTCACGAACAGGTGCCGCCGCCGCGGGTAGAACGCGACGGGCGCCGCTCCGGCCATGGTCCCGACCGGTCCGGCCCACGGTCCGGCCGCGTTCACCACCACGTCGGCCTCGAAGAAGCCCTGTTCCGTGGCGACTCCCCGCGTGCGTCCGCCGCGCACCTGCACCTCGCGCACGGTCTCGCCGTAACGGATCACGGCGCCGCCGTTCTGTGCCGTCTTGAGATACCCCGACAAGAGGGCGTTGATGTCGATGACGCCGTCCGAGGCGCACCATACGGCGCCGTCGAGGCTGCCGCCTTCGATGAGCGGCATGGCTGCCACGGTCCGTTCGGGCGACCACAACTCGACCGCGAGGCCGCGCTCTCGCGCCAGCTCCGTATCCCGGCACAACGCCTCCCACTGCGCGCCGCGGCCGAGGATCAGGCACCCGATGGCGTCGTACGAGACCGGCACGGGCCAGCCCTGCGGCGGGTTGCGGATGAACTCGGCGGACTTCGCCGCCAGGTCCGCTACCGAGGGCTCGGACAGCACCTGCCTTATGAAACCCGCGTTGCGGCCCGACGAGTGGAACCCGGCCACGGCTTCCTGTTCCAGGATCACCATCTGCCGCGCGCCCCGGAAGGCCAGGTGGCAGGCGGTGGCGGCGCCGGCGAAACCGGCGCCTATGATGACGTATCGCGCGTCTTCGGGTCGCATGTCCGGGTCCAGAGAACGGGGTTGGCGCTGGGGTCTCCTGGCCTCTATTCCAACAGCGCTTCGCGGATTCGGAGCACCGCGTCGTGGATGTCCGCGTCGGAGATCTGGAGATGGGTGACCGCGCGGATCCAGCCGTTTCCCACGTGGTTCATCAGCACGCCCTTGCGCCGCAACCGTTCCACCGTCTCCTGGCCGTCGGTCACGCGCCAATAGACCATGTTGGTGGTCGGGTCCGGGACGTCGACCTCCAGCGGACGCCCGTCCTGGACGAGTTCCTTCAGTCCCTCGGCCAGCGTGACGGCGCGCCGGTGGTCCTCCGGGAGGCGCCCGCGGTGCTGCCGCACGGCATGGAGCGCCGCGGCGGCGAGGAACCCCGCCTGGCGCATGCCGCCGCCCAGGCGCTTGCGGAGCTTGCGCGCCCGCGCGACATCGTCCCGGCCGCCGGCCAGGGCGGAGCCCACCGGCGCCCCCAGCCCCTTCGAGAAGCAGACGGACACCGTGTCGAAGCCGGCGGCAAGCTCGCGCTCGGAGTCGCCGGTGGCGGCCGCGGCGTTCCAGAGCCTGGCGCCGTCGCAGTGCGCCTTGAGCCCGAGACCGTGGGCGGTGGCGACGATCCGTCGGGTCTCCCGCACCGGCAGCGCGCGCCCGCGCCCGCGGTTGTGGGTGTTCTCCACCAGGATCAGGGTGGACGGCGATTCATGGAGTCCGTCGGCCCGGAACCTGCCCCGGATGGCTTCGTCGGACAACTTCTCGCTGAACGGGATGAGGTCGAACTGCACGCCCGAGAGGGCGGCGCCGGCGCCGGCTTCGTAGGCGAAGGAATGGGAGCCTTCCTCGCACAGCACCGAGTCGCCGGGCCTGGTGTGGAGCAGGAGCGCGATCTGGTTGGCCATGGACCCGGAGGGCGTGAAGACCGCGGCTTCCTTGCCCAGGAGCCCGGCCACCTCTTCCTCCAGGCGGTTGATGCTGGGGTCTTCGCCGTAGACGTCGTCGCCCACTTCGGCCGCGGTCATGGCCCGGAGCATCTCCGGCGTCGGTGTGGTAACGGTGTCGGAACGCAGGTCGATCATGTTCGTCCGTCTATGGGTCAGGAGGGAGCTTGAAGCCGCGGACCACCTGTCCCGATGTTCCCGCGGGGGGAAGCTCTTCCCCGTTCAAGGTAAGACGCACTCCCCCGGCGTTGCCGAAAGTGATGATGAAGTGAGTTTGCGCGGACAGCGTTCTCGTCGTTCCGGGGGACAGGAGCATGTCCTTGTACGGCTCGCCGTCGACCCAGACCCTCAGCCACGACTTCTGCTCGGCGAAGATGGTAAGGCTGTGGTTTGCCGATGCTTCCGTGACGGAGGCGTCCGTCTGCCCGGACAGCGCGGCCGCCTCGGGTGCCGGCGGCGTGTCCGCGGCGCCGGTCACCGTCGCCGGGTCCTGCCGCGGCCGAGGTTCGCCCGCGGCCGGGTTCCCCGCCGCGGTTTCGCCGTTTTGCAACGCCGCAACGTTCCGGGCAGTGGGGGACGCAGGGCCGTCTCGTGACACCGGAGCGTCCGGCGCGGTCGCCGGCAGCGGCTCGGGCGGAGGCGCCGGAGGGTCGGCCACCAGCCTGGGTTGGGATGGATCCGTTTCGTTGGCCTCGGGCTGCAAGACGGAGCTTTCGGCATCTTCGACCCGGGGCGGGGCGGCCGGGACCGGCGACGGCTGTCGTGCCGGCGTTTCCGGCGGAACCGGTGCGGGAGTGGTCGTCATCACGAGGCGCTGCACCGGCGCGCCGACCATGCCGACGAGCGCCGGGTCGTAGAGATACGCGCCGACCCCGATGGCCAGCAGCACGGTCAGCGTAGCCGCGGCCGCAGCCTTCCATGACCGGCGTTGTTTTACAGGGACGATCGTCTCGGGTTCCGGTTGCCGGTTCTCGCGAACGAACTGGGCCGCAAGGGCATCCTCCTCGACCTCCAGGAAAGCGGCATAGGTGCGGAGGAAGTGGACCATGTAGAGACGGTCCGAAACCAGGCGGTCGTCGCCGCCGCCTTCGAGGATCTCTAGGTAGTAGCGCGGGATGCGCGTCGCCTCTGCCACCTGCCCCAGCGTCAGCCCCTTGTGCTCCCGCGCTTCACGGATATAGTCGCCAGTCGCGCTCACCGGTCCCGGAATGCCTTTCGTCCCCTGTGGTCGAAGGGATGTGCTTTCCGTAAGGTATATAACGATTTCGTCCCGCAGACTAGTTCGCGGTCTCGAACACGGGCGCGCCCGGATAGAAGGCGGCGAAGCGGTCGTTCAGGATGGGGTTGTAGAGCAGTTGCCGGAGCTTCCGTCCCTTGAGCGGCCCCGCCACGGCTTCCCCGCGCAGCCACGACCACAGGCTTCCGGTCTCCTCGTCGCGCAGCAGCGCGTTGCCGCCGGCGTCCTTGCGGTCCGATTGCACGAACGTCAGCACCCGTCCGTCCAGCTCCCGGCGCCAGGCGGTGCCGGTGGCGTCGGCCGGCGAATAGTACACCACCACCTTGGCCCCGTTGAACTCGTCGTTGACCAGGTTCTGCCGCGCGAGCACTCCGTAGGGGTAGAGCTTGGCCTTGAGCTTCACCACCACCGCAAGCCCGAGGATGTCGCTCTGGAAGGGGCCGACGTAGGTTCCCATGAACCCGCCCCGGCGATAGCCCGGCAGCACCGTGGTATGGGGATAGCTCTTCTTCCAGTTGGCCCAGGTGGTCACCGTGGACGGCATGAATTCGAGGCGCTTGCCCTTGAGGGGTCCGTGCGCGGCCTCGCCCGTGACGTGGACCCACAGCGAGCCGGTTTCCCGGTCGTACATGACGAACGACTGCTCGTAGAGAATGCCCGCGTGCCCGAAGCTCAGCACCCTGTCGCCCAGTGTGCGTCTATACACGATAGACGTCTGGCACAGGGGTCACCAGGATACCGCGATGGGCGCCCCTCCGATGGAGTCGTTGCCCAGCTCGTGGACGCCCATGATGGTGACCGGATAGGCCTTGGCCTCGCCGTTGTGGGCCACGCCGATGATCACGTCCCGGTCGAAGACGAACTGTTTCTCTTCCGCTTCCGCGGCGCTCAGCATCCTGGGGTCGTCGAACACCGGGAACGCGTCCCGCGGCACCGCCTGGAAGCCAAGGGGCGGGGCCGCGGCCGTGGCCGCCGCCAAAGCGGTCAGCATGATGGCGGCCAGCCAGGCCGCGGCTGATTTTCGGAGCATGGGTTCACCTCGTTTCCTGTCCTGTGTCGGCGGTCACGGGTCCGGCATCCGTGACCCGCGATTGCCGCGCCGGAGGCCGCCGGGCTCACTTGCGGTGGAACCCGAGCACCTCGCCGGTGATGTAGTCGCTGTCGCTGGACGCGAAGAAGACGAACGCCGGCGCTACGGTCTCGGCGGGGGCCGGGTTGGGCCGGTTGTCGGGAATCCCCTCGTGTTCACGGAACTCGGCGATGGCGTCGGTCATGCGCGTGTCGGCTATCGGCGAGATGCAGTTGATCTGGATGTTGTGGGGCTTCATCTCGTTGGCGACGTTGAAGGTCAGCGTGATGATGCCGCCCTTGGCGCTGGCGTAGTCGGATACGCCGTTGGACGGCCGCAGCGCCGCCGGGCCCGTGAGGTTGATGATCTTGCCGGACCGTTGCCGCTTCATGACGGGCAGCACGGCCTGCATGCCGTTGAAGGTGCCCTTGAGATGGACCCGGATGGTCTCGTCCCACTGCTCCTCGGTGATGTCCTCGAACCGCTTGAGGGTGAGGACCCCGGCGTTGTTTACGAGGACGTCGATGCGGCCCCAGCGTTCCTCCACCTCCCGCGCCAGCGCGTCCAACTCCGGCCGCCGGCCCACGTCCACCATCCGCGCCATGCATTCGGTTCCCAGGGCCGAAAGCTCGTTCCGGACCGAGTCCAGGGCGGCCTGGTCCCGGACGCCGGTAATGGCCAGGGTGGCGCCCTCCCGGGCGAAGGCCAGCGCCACCGCCCGGCCGATGCCGCGGCTGGCGCCGGTGACGATGGCGACCCTTCCCTCAAGCCTGCCCATGAGCCTGCCTCCTATCCGCCAACTCGTTCACGGTCTGGGCCAGTCTCCGGCACAGCTCCGGCAGGTCGGCGCTGTCGACGCTGCAGAACGCGATCCGCAGCCCGTTCATGCTGTCGGTGTCGAACGGAACGGTGCCGATGCCGTGCTCGTCGAGCAGGTGATCGGCGACGTCCGTGGCCCGGAGCCCCGACTCGGGTCTCAGGGTGATGAAGCAGAAGAAGCCGCCCTGGAACGGCTCCACGGTCACCAGGTCCGTGTCCATCTGCCCCAGCTCGTCCTTCAGGGTTTCGTACCGCCGTCTCAGGAGATCGAAGGTCCGCTGCCGCTCCACCACCAGCCGCTCCATCTGCTCCATGGCCCGGGTGGCCACCGCCTGGGTCACCGTCGAGTTGTTGGAGAACAGGCCGCGGTTGACGCCGGCGAACTTGTTGTCGATCTCCGCGGCCACGGCTTCCGCGTCTTCGCCGGAAAGCCACTCGTCGGGAAAGGCCGGCGTGATGGCGCCGGCGCGCGCGCCGTACCAGAGCAGCTCCTTGGTGACGCCGTCCAGCTTCACCGGCAAGAGGTTGGGCCGCGGCCGGCACAGGTAGAACAGCGACGACTGCATGGCGTCGGGGTCGTAGACGTAGCTTTCGTAGGCGTCGTCGAACAGCAGCACCAGCCGCTTCGCGGTCCCCTCCGCGAGTCGCTCCAGCGATTCCGCCAGCCGCGGTCCGGCCGCGGCGGACGGGCAGAAGCCGGTGGGGTTGTTGGGGAAGTTCAGCAGCACCACCGCGGTGTCCTGTTCGAGCCATACCCTTTGGACGGCCGAGACGAGGCCGGCCACGTTCAGGTCGCCGTCATCGTACAGCGGGAAGCCGGCGATGCGTATGCCGAGGTTCTGTCCGAGCACGTGGTCGTAGTTCTCCCAGCGCCGGTCGGCCGTGATGATGGAGCGGCCCGGGTCCACGAACATCCGCGCGGCGATGCTGATGGCGGCGGTGATGCCGGGAGTGAGGACAGGCTGATGCAGTTGCCGTTCGAGACGTTCGGACTCGTCGCCCGCGCGTGACAGTATCCACTTCCGCCACGCCGAGCGGAAGGCAGGGGTGCCGGTTTCCGGCGTGTACGGGAAGATCTCCTCGGTGTCCAGCCCGTTGAAGAAGGAGTGGATCAGCGGCGCGCAAAGCGTGATCTCGCGCTCGCCGCCGCCGGGGTACACGGCGCTTTCCGGCCCCCGGGCCGAGCCGATGGTGGCGTTGATGCGCGCCCTGGCCCTGGCCTTGCGGGTCCAGTACAGGATGCCCTGCGGGTTGTGGATCGTCTTCCCGTACTCGGAGAAGAACGCCAAGGCTCCGGTGCGGGTCAGCGCGGGAAAATCCATCGGTTGCCTCGATTCCAGGCGGCGCGCCGGAAGCCTCCGCCCGTTGCCGCGTGACGCGGTCAGGCGAAGGCCCGGTCCAGGCGGGCCACGTCTTCGGCGGACAGGCGCCAGTCGGAGGCGCCGCAGTTTTCCGCGGTCCGGGAGACGCTGTCGGACTTCGGGATGGCGATGACCTCCTCGTGGGAGATGCACCAGTTCAGCGCCACCTGAGCGGCCGTCTTCCGGTTCGCTTCGGCGATCTCCTGGAGCACCTTCGTGCCCCGCGCCGAGAACAGGCCGCGGCCTGCCGCCAGCCTGCCGCTGTCCAGCGGCGTGTAGGCGATGATGGTGACGCCGTGGCGCCGGCAGTAGGGCATCAGCGTCCGCTCGATCTCCCGCCGCCGGAGGTTGTACAGGACCTGGTTCGACACGATGGGGTGGTGGCTCAGGGCGGCCTGGGCCTCCGCCAGCTCGTCGGCGGAAAAGTTGCTGACGCCGATGAAACGGACGCGGCCGGTATCCACCAGGGTCCCCATGGCCCGCATGGTCTCCTCGATGGGAGTGCTTCGGCTCGGCCAGTGGACCTGGTAGAGGTCGATGGCGTCCACGTCCAGGCGGCGAAGGCTGGCGTCCGCGGCCCGGAGCACCTGGTCGTATCCCAGGTGGTCGCCGGACACCTTGCTGGCGATGAACACCCGCTCGCGCATGCCCTTCACCGCCTCGCCCACCACGTCCTCGGTCCGGTACATCTCCGCGGTGTCGATCAGGTTGGCGCCCAGCTCGATGCCGTGCCGGAGGGGCTCGACGCCGCCCCGGTATTGCCAGACGCCCAGGCCGATCTCGGGCACCTGGATCTGAGTGCGGCCGAGTGGTTTCGTCTTCATCGGATACCTGTCGTGGAGACCCGGGAGGGCGGTCGTTTCGGTTGGATGGCCGCGCCTCCGGACTGCGCGGAGCGCGGCGGACGATCCGGGGAGGAGCGGGCTTGAGACGGGCTCCTAGGCGGTGCTGGCGGCGCCGTCACCGGAGGATGACTTCTCGGAGGTCTTGCTCTCCTTGGACTTCCCGGAGTCCGTCGAATCCTTTCCGCCGTTAGTGTCCTGCTTCTCGCCGTCGGCGCCCTTGCCCCGTCCGTAGTCGGTGATGTACCAACCGGTGCCTTTGAGTTGAAAGGACGTGTTCGAGATGAGCTTCCGAACCTCTCCTTCACAGGTGGGACACGTGTCCAGCGGATCTTCGGTGATCCTCTGGGTCACTTCGAACACGCCGCATTCCGAACAGTTGTACTCGTAGATGGGCATACGCTGGCCTCGCGCGGGTGGGTTATCGGAAACATAGACACTGGCCGTGCGGTTGTCAAATACGGCGTCGGGCGGCATCGCCGCGGGCGCACACGGGGGCGCGGGCCGGGTGAACGGGCGAGCCCTGGTCCCGGCTTGACCTCCGTCCGGTCGCGGGCTTATGTTACGAGCCATCCGTCAACCGGACCGACGCTGGAGAAGGAGGAAAGAATGGATTTCGAGCTTCCCGAAGAGATCAAGATCATCAAGAACACCATGCGCGACTTCGTGGAGCGGGAGCTGATCCCGCTGGAGCGGGAGTTTCGCCCGGAGGGCGAGGAGATGCCCGAGGAGCTGTACAAGCCGCTCCAGGAGAAGGCCAAGGCCCTGGGGTTCTGGATGCTCGACATCCCCGAGGAGTACGGCGGCGCCGGCCTCGACCTGCTGACGCGCTGCGTGATCCAGGAGGAGGTCTCCCGCACCATCTCCATCCCTTTCCGCAACAACCCGGTCTTCGGCCCGGAGGCGCGCGGCATCCTGTTCGAGTTGAACGACGAGCAGAAGGAGCGCTACCTCTACCCGGTGATCCGCGGCGAGAAGACCGCGTGTTTCGCCCAGACCGAGCCCGACGCCGGCGGCGACCCCGCGGGCATGAAGACCCGCGCGGTGCTGGACGGCGACCACTGGGTGCTGAACGGCACCAAGCGCTTCATCAGCAACGCCGGTTTCTCCGACTTCGCCCAGGTCATGGCGGTGACCGATCCCGAGAAGCGCGCGCGGGGCGGCATCACCTGCTTCCTGGTGGACATGGACACGCCGGGCGTGACCATCGAGCGCCGCTGGCCCACCATGATGGGCGACGCGCCGTTCCAGATCCTCTTCGAGAACGCCCGCATCCCCGCGGGCAACGTCGCCGGCGAGGTGGGGCAGGGCTTCCGGCTGGCCCAGGGCTGGCTCCAGGAGGGGCGCATCAAGGGCCACGGAGCGCGTTGCGTCGGCATCGCCGAGCGCGCCCTCGACATGATGATGGACTACTCGCAGATCCGCACCACCTTCGGGCAGCCGCTGGCGGAACGGCAGGCCGTCCAGTTCATGATCGCCGACTCGGTGATGGAGCTGCACATGGCGCGCAACCTGGTCTACGAATGCGCCTGGCGCCACGACCGCGGCGAGGACATCCGCAACATGGGCTACATGGTCAAGTGCGTGTGCACGGAGATGGCCAGCCGGGTGGTGGACCGCTCCATCCAGGTCCACGGCGGCATCGGCCTTACCAAGGAGCTGCCGCTGGAGTGGTGGTACCGGCAGTTGCGCAGCATCCGCATCACCGAGGGCGCCACCGAGGTGCTGCGCTGGCGCATGGCCCAGAACCTGCTGCGCGCCCGCGCCAAGGGCCAATGAGCGGAGAGGCGCCGATAACGAGCCGGGAGTCGCAAGCGTTGAGGGGCAGGGGGGCCCGGCGATGAGCGGAGAAGCGCTGCTTTCCGGCTTCCGGGTGCTGGACCTCAGCACCGCAATGGGCGCCTTCTGCGGCAAGGTGCTGGCCGACCTCGGCATGGACGTGGTGAAGGTCGAGCCGCCGTCGGGGGACGACCTCCGCACCGAGCCGCCCTTCGCCAAGGGACACAGCAACCGCGAGGGCAGCCTCCGGTTCGCCTACTTCAACTCCGGCAAGCGCGGCATCACTCTGGATATGTCCCGCGAGACGGGCCGGAAGCTCCTGCTCGACCTTGTGGAGAAGGCCGACGTGGTCATCGACAGCCACGACCCCGGCTACCTGGACGGCCTGGGGATCGGCTACGGCGAGATGGTGGCGCGCCGCCCCAGACTCGTGCTGGTTTCCATCTCCGCCTTCGGGCAGGACGGCCCCTACCGCGACTACCGGGCGCCGGACCTGGTGGCCAACGCCATGGGCGGGCTCTTGTTCATCAGCGGCGACCCCAGCATGACGCCGTGCGTTCCCCCCGGCGGCCAGTCCTACGTCTACACCTGTCTCTACTCCGCCCTGGGCGCCCTGCTGGCGCTCTGGCAGCGCGAGACCAAGGGCCTGGGGGCGCACATCGACGCCTCGGTGCAGGCCAGCATGGCGCTCCACGAGCACGTGGCCTTCACCTGGTCGTCCGAGGGGCGGCTCATGAAACGCGCCGGCAGCCAGCACCAGCACGTCGCCCCGGCCAACCTGTTCCCGTGCAAGGACGGCTGGATCTCGTTCTTCGCCACCCAGCGGCACTGGCCCATCTTCCTGGACATGTGGGAGGGGCACCCGGCGGAGCTGGATGACCCGGAGCTGCTGGTCAACCTGAACCGGCGCGCGGCCGCGGACTGGCTCAACCCCATGGTGGCGTCGTTCACCTCCCAATACGGCAAGGAGGAGCTGTCCGTGCTGCTCCAGAAGCACGGCCTGCCGGCGTTGCCGGTGAACTCGCCGCGGGACTTCATGGAGGACCCGCACATCGTCGAGCGGGGCTTCTTCGGCACGGTCACGCACCCGGTGCTGGGCTCCTTTGCCCAGCCCGGCGTTCCGTTCCTGCTGGACGGCGAGCGCCGGGGGCCGCGGCCCGCGCCCATGCTGGGCCAGCACAACGCCGAGGTCCTGGGCGGCGACCTCGGCTTGAGCGAGGAGGACATGGGGGTGCTGGCCGCGGAGGGAGTCATCTGATGCCCAGTCCCAGCAGGATTCTCGAAGGCGTCCGCATCATCGCGTTCACCACCGGATACGCCGGCCCCTATGCCGGCCGGTTGCTGGCGCAGTACGGCGCCGAGGTCATCAAGGTAGAGTCGTACCCCGGCGGGCTCGACACCTTCCGGCACTATGGCGCGGAGGGCGACATCAACGCCGCGCCGCGCTTCATCGAGTGCAACCTGGCCATCCGGTCCATGACCGTCAACATCAAGCACGACGACGGCAAGCGCATCATCAAGGAGCTGGCGGCCAGGTCCAACGCGGTGCTGGTGAACTTCCGGCCACAGGTGCTGGGCCGCTTGGGGCTCGGCGACGACGAGCTGAGGAAGGTCAATCCCTCCATCATCATCCTCAAGCTGCCCGGGCTCGGCGAGACCGGACCCAAGAACTGGTACGGCACCTGGGGCTTCAACCTCAATTCCTTCAGCGGCATGACCTACCTCTGGAACCATCCGGGACAGGACCGCCCCATCGGCAGCCAGGGCGTCTATCCGGACCACCTCGGCTTCATCTCCGCCCCCACCATCATGATGGCCGCGCTGCTGCGCCAGAAGCTCACCGGCAAGGGCTCCATCATCGACGTGTCCCAGGGAGAGGTCACCGCCTATACCCTGGGTCCCAGCTACCTGGAATCCAGCATCAACGGCGTGGACCCCGAACCCCAGGGGAACCGGAGCCTCACCGCCGCCCCCCACGGCTGCTACCGCTGCCAGGGCGACGAGCGCTGGTGCGTGGTGTCGGTGAACAACGATGACGAGTGGCGCCGCCTGTGCGGCGTCATGGGCAACGAGGCGCTGGCGGAAGACAGCCGCTTCGCCACCTGCGTCGAGCGCCGCCGCCATGCCGGCGAGCTGGACGCCATCATGTCCGACTGGCTCGCCACCCAGACCGTCGAGGACGTGGCCCACCGCCTCCAGGCCGCCGGCGTCCCCGCCGGGGTGGTCCAGAACGGCACCGACCTCTGCAAGGACCCCCAGCTCCGCCACCGGGACTACTTCCAGAAGTACGACGACTCCCCCATCGGCCCCTTCGAGCTGCCCCGCGGCGGGATCATCTTCAAGGACCAGCCCGAGGATGAGATCCCCCTCACCCCGAACCTCGGCGAGCACACCGAGCAGGTCATGCGAGACGTGCTCGGCTACGACGCCGCCGCCATCGCGAAGTGGAAAGAGGAGGGGGTGCTGGTGTAGGGTAGCCTCTGTAGACGCCTGCAACACGAAGGGATGAAGGCATGACCAGGATGACAGGACCCGCGGACTCCTCGCAGGAAGCGCTGAATGCCCTGTTGCGAGAGACCCTGCCGCGCCAGGGAGCCTGGAATGACGAGGGCTATCTGTGGCTCACGGACTACAGCCGCCGGTTGATTGAATTCACCGATGGCTACATCGAGGAACTGCCCATGCCCACGTCCACGCACCAAGCCATCCTCTTGTTCCTCTATGAACTGTTCCGCGACTACCTCAGGCCGCTCGGCGGCGTCGCCATGGTTTCGGCGCTACGCATGCGCATCCGCGAAGGCAAGTTCCGCGAGCCGGATATACTGCTCCTGCGCCGTCGTTCGGATCCACGCTATCAGGACCGCTACTGGCTAGGCGCGGACCTGGTAGCCGAGGTCGTGAGCCCCGACGACCCGGAACGGGACTTGGTGGAGAAGCGCGCCGACTACGCCGAGGGCGGCATCCCGGAGTACTGGATAGTAGACCCCCGTGACGATACCATCACGGTCCTCACTCTCGAAGGCGCCGCCTACGTCGAGCACGGCGTGTTCCGCCGCGGTGACAACGCTACCTCGCCGCTGCTCGAAGGATTCGTCGCTGACGTAGCCGCGGTGTTCGACGCCCCGGATTAGACGGACAGGTTTTATCGGCGGGCGGCGTCCGCCCTGCCGTGTCCGGTAGGGCCTTCGTGAACCGAATTCCCTTGCCGTTGCTCCATTTCTGAACCTTGGTACGCACGGGTGACTTTCCGGTCTCCCCAGCTTTCTGACGACTGCCCGGCCCCTTGTCCGGCTGTGGCGGTCGTGACCGCGCCTCAATCCAACTGTCTCAGGGAATTCGGCAATTCATTCAGATCCCGCGGCCATGTGGAACATTTCCTCATTGCGTACCGGATGAAGGGAAGGCTGCATTTCATGGCGATCACCAGAAAAATGATCGGGAACAGGACGTTCTTGATCACGATTGCAATCGAGAGCCGGACGATGCTCGTCGCCCAGTTGCTCGCTTTTTCTACAATGGATGCGATCCTGCCGTAACCGGCTTTGCCGGCCCCGGACAACTTGTCGAACAACGAACCGCACGTCTCGCCTGCCATCTGGCGCTCGATACATTGAAGATCGTCCCTGTTCTGATCGACCTGCGTCTGGATATCCTCGACGGCGCCGCTGACTTGCTCGCGCTTATTCAGCAGTTCCTCTCCCGGCGATACACCGCCAAGGAATTCAGGTACGAAAGCCCAGCCGCGCCAGCCCACCTCTTCCTGAATCTTTCGAATTTCGTCGTCCAGGCGCTGCTTTTCCCGTTGGTGCTCCTCCATGGCGGCTTGCAGGGTGTTCAACTTGATCGACATATCTTCCTTCTGACTTGCCAAGCTCCGATTGCCGGCCACCGGCGAACCTGCTCCGGCATCGGCGCTCAAGACCGACAAGCGATCTCGATGTTCCTGGATGGTGGTTCCGAGGAACATCTCGGCGGCCATAATGCTGACGAGGACAAAGCTTGGGACAATAAAACGAACGACGGCACCGACGACGAAAATCCGGACGAGCAGGTCGCGACAGCGGGCCAAGCTCACAGCGGAAATCTGGAACCTGACGCGAACTAATTCCCGGCAGGGTTTCCATGCCGGAAGGAACAGCGCCAGAAACGCCACAAGGCCGATACAGAAGAACCCCCACCGAAAAACAGCCGTCGAAGTCACTTCAAGCACCAGACGCTGGAGCAACAGCGAGCCAATGGCCCACAGCATTATGGACGAAAGTCTTTCGATCGCATCGTTTATCGGGTCGAGCACCTCGCCCAGCTTCACGGATACCTTACCGACAAGCGCCATGCCGACCTCGGAACTCTGCAACACCGAAATGCTGGCGTTAGTAGCTCTGGCCAAAGCATATATGCCGACGGACTCCTTTGTGGTATCACTAAGGCGTTTATGGGCGAGGTCGTCCAACGCGCCGTGGAAGGAAAGCATTGTCAGGGCCAGAAGGACGCCTGCAAGGATGGCGTCTGTTGAGCAGATGTACCTGATGAAATTCCGCCAGCCTTCACCCATGCTTCACCTCCAACGCAAGGACGTTGTGCGTATGGTTGTTGAAATCCCCGCCGATGCGCCGCCCACGCCGACCCATATGTGGTATCCGTTGGCGTCAGTGCTGCTCTTCAGCTCCAACTTGACCGGGCACGCCTTGCCGGTCATGCGGAAGCGAGGGTACCACGTCACAGCCACGGATACCAAGCGTTGCTGAGCCAGTCGCCAATCCACCCATTCGTCCCGAGCCCTTCGCCAGCCCAGGACAGACTTCACGACACCCAGCGGCCGGAAGTCGAAGGGCGCCATTCCGGGGTCTCGTCGGTCCCATTCTGCCGCCGCCACTGCCCGGCCGCTGGTTGACCCGGGTTGACCCTTCGTCGCCGGTGTGCGAGACATGGCTCTTGGTGTACCACCAAGCACCTCATGGTCCTGGAGTTGTCAATGCAGGCTAAAGCTGTCAATCCGGCAACCGGCGAAGATATCGCCGTCGAAATATCCCTCGAGGAATTGGACCGGCTTGTTCGTGAAGCCAGACCCAGGGTTTCCAGAAAAGACCTGGAACGGAAGATCGGCAAGCTGTCGGTTCCTGCCGATGTCAAGGCACTGCTCGATTCGCTCATGAACGCCACGGTTAGGATCGGAAACGCCGTGCTGTACATTGGCAGGCGAGTTCTTGAGATTGTGCTCGATCTCCGCAAGCGATACCCGAATACCACTTTTGCCGTCGTCATGTGGCTGGTTGGCGAGCTTCTTTCCACGGTTGCTCCTTGGTTGGCGCCGATACTTGTCCCGCTTTTCGCGGCGATCCAGTTGCTTTACGCTTTTGTAAAGGATTGGCTGACAGATCGCGCGAACAAAGCCGCCGGGGGGGTTGAACAGGCCGACAAGGCGGAGGGTAGTCAAGAGTCCGACGTAATGAAAATCCTGATGAACGAGCCAGTCGGGCACGCCGCCCGGGAAGCGCTTCAGCCCTTTGCAATCGTGAACGCAGAGGTGTGAAGGGGTAATCAATACGGGGGAGCGTCACATGATGAGGGATGAGCCTGAGGCAATTCTTGCGAACGAGTTGATATTCAAGCAACGGCTCGGTGTCGGGGAGGATTGCTACAGATTCTTGAAATCGGCGCGCAACCTGGAACACATATTGGGGACTGCAGGCGCTGCTTCCGGTGGAACGATGATCGCCTCGAGTTCCGTGGTTGCTACCACGTTCTTTCCCTCCAGCGGCCTGCTCGCTTGGATCGGCTTGGGTGCTGCCGCTACGACGCCAATCGGGTGGGTACTTGCGGCCGGTGTTCTCGCCGGGGGCGCGTATTACGGCATAAGGCGAAAGCTCGACAAGGTGAGGGATGATATCCTAGTCCAATTCCCCAAGTACGTCAACACGCCGTTGCACCTGCTGGCCGACAAGCTGATGGGTCTCATGTTGCCCCTCAGTATCTGGATCGCAAGGTCCGACGACGGAGAGGTGAGTGGAGAAGAAAAAGAAGGCATCGTGTCCTACTACGTGGAGGAATGGGGGTACGCTCCGGACTTCGTAGAGTTCGCGATAGAACAATGTGTGGGCGATGCGTCAGGCAAGACAGCCAAGGAGTTGACGAAATCACTTTCGGATTACTGCGCTGCAAACCGGGATTGCAACAAGAACCGCATTACGGAGTTTCTGGTCGACCATTTGCATGAATTCGCTGAAACGGAATGGGACGGCGAGTCGCGGGAACGTAAGGCACAAGCGCTGCATGAACTTGAGACCGAACTCAAGAGACGAACAGGATGGTGGTCCAGGTAGACTTGGTGGACAAACTCGCCGGCTACACAGAGGCTGGCAGTTCCGAACTTCCATGACCAGACGACGGCTTCCCATCGGTATTCAGACTTTCCGCAAGATCCGGGAGCAGGACCACTACTACGTGGACAAGACGCCCTGGATTCGAGCGCTGGTCGACCAAGGCTCGCATTTCTTCCTGTCGCGCCCGCGACGCTTCGGCAAGAGCCTGTTCCTGGACACGCTGAAGGAGTTGTTCGAGGGCAACGAGGCCCTGTTCGAGGGGCTTGATATCCATGATTCGTGGGACTGGTCAGTCCGCCATCCGGTGCTGCGCCTGAGCTTCGGCAGCGGCAACTTCAAGGAGCCCGATTACCTGCGTCAGCACGTGATGGAGCAACTCGCCGCCGCCGAACGGCGATCGGGGGCCGTCACCGAATATACGACCGCGGCGGGACGTTTCGCGTCGCTGCTGGAAGACCTGCACCGCCGCGCGAAACAGCCCGTGGCAGTGCTGGTCGACGAGTACGACAAGCCGATACTCGACGCGCTGGACGCGCCGGAGTCGGCGCGATCGAACCGGGACTTCCTGCGCGGCATCTATGCAGTCATCAAGGACTGCGACGCCCACATCCGCTTCGTCTTCCTCACCGGCGTGAGCAAGTTTTCCAAGGTGAGCCTGTTTTCGGGACTCAACAACCTCCAGGACATGACCCTGGACCCGCGCTACGCCGCGGTCTGCGGCTATTCGGACGCCGACCTGGATCGGGTGTTCGCGCCGGAACTCCCCGGCCTGGACCGTGACGAGATACGCCGCTGGTACAACGGCTACAGTTGGTTGGGGGAGCAGAGGGTGTACAACCCGTTCGATATCCTGCTGCTCTTCGACACCCGCAAGTTCAAGGCCCACTGGTTCGAGACCGGCTCCCCGTCGTTTCTGGTGGAGACGCTTCTCGGGCGGCGCGTCAGCTCCCTGGCTCTCGAGGAAATGATGGGGACCGACGACCTCCTGTCGCGGTTCGATGTGGACGACATCGCCACCGAGGCGCTGTTGTTCCAGACCGGCTACCTGACGATCGCGGAGGAAAGGAAACTGGGAGGCAAGTCCCTGTATCGCCTGGGCTATCCCAACCAGGAAGTCAAACAGAGCCTCAACGAGCATCTGCTGCGCGCCACCGGACCCGATCCATCCCGGCAGGGGGAGCACGACGTCCGGTTGTACGAGCTGCTCTCCGCCAACGACTTCGCCGGTCTCGAAACGCTGTTTCAGGCGTTTTTCAGCAGCATCCCGTACCAGTGGCACGTAAACAATCGCATCGCCGACTACGAAGGCTACTATGCCAGTGTCTTCTATTCCTGGTTCTGCGCCCTCGGTCTGGACACCACCGTCGAAGACAGCAGCAGCAGCGGCCGGCTGGACATGAGCGTGCGCTTCAATGACAACGTCTACCTGTTCGAGTTCAAGGTCGTGGAGAACACGGACAAAGGGCAGAAGGGCTCGGCCATGGCGCAGTTGAAGGAGCGGGGCTACGCGGACAAGCACCGCGGCCTGGGCCGGCCCATCTGGCTGGTCGGCGTGGAGTTCAGCCGGGAGACCCGCAACGTGGTGGGGATGGAGGTAGAGCGGGTGTGATCGCCGGTCTCCGACACGTCCGTGTGCATTACCGGACGCGCGCGACGAAGAACGCGTAGCCGTAGTAGTCCGAGTAGCTCTTCCAGACGTCGATCTCGCGCTGAGTTTCATCGGCCAGCTCCTGCGCATTGAGACGCCCGCGGTGACGCGCTCGGAACGCCGTTGCGTTCCGTTCAAGCGGTCCGTAGTAGTCGTCCCACCACGCGGACTTGGGCAGCATGAAGTGCCCGACGGTCTCGTAACCGCACGCGTCGATTGCGCTCAGGAGTCCCTCTTCTTCGCGCATCGCCGGGTACTCCCGTTTCCAGAACGACGCGCATTCCTCCGGCGGGTCGGGTTTCGTCCAGCAGACCTCGGAGAAGGCCACGTGCCCGCCGGGCGCAAGCAGGCGGCGCCAGTGGCGCAACGCGGCCTCGACGCCGGCGATGTAGATGGCGCCCTCGCACCAGATCAGGTCGAACGAGGCGTCCGCGAAATCGAGCTGGCGCATGTCGCCGACACGGGCCTGCAAACGGTCCGCGAGGCCGAGGCGGCGTGCTTCCTCGTTCACGACGTCGATGAACGGCGGATGGTTGTCTATGGCGACGATGCGGGCAGGGGAGTTCTGCGCCAGGACCCGCGTTTGCATGCCGGTGCCGCAGCCGACGTCGAGAATACGGGTCTCTGCCCCGATGCCAGGAACGAGAGAGAGGGCTCGGAGCGTGCTGGAGGCGTCACCGGGTCCCTGGCGCGGCAGCCCACTGAACAATTCGAAGAAGAGTGCTGTCGTCAACTCGACTCCCGGGGCGCGTTGTCCAGGGCTGCCCGCAACTGCGGGATCGAGATGTTTCCTCCGCTCATCACGAGGGCGATCCTCTTCCCGCGCAGCCGCTCCCCGACCTTCAGCGCTCCGGCCAGAGCGGCGGCGCCCGCGTGCTCCGTCAGGTTGTGGGTTTTTTCGAGGTACAGCACTACCGCCCGTTCCAGCTCCGTGTCAGTTACGAGGACGAAGTCGTCGAGCAGATCCCTCAGGATGCCGTTGGTCAGCTCGTAGCCGGATCCGGTTGCGAGGCCCTCGGCAATGGTCCGCATGGGCGAGTCGACGATCCGGCCTTCCTTCCACGACAGCCAAGCGGCCTGGGCCTGCGCGGACTGAACGCCGAACACCTGGATGTCCGGGTTGACCGTCTTGGCGACGATGCAGGCGCCGCAAGCGCCGCTGCCGCCGCCGATGGGGATCACGATGACCTGCACGTCCGGCAGGTCTTCGAGGATCTCCAGGGCGACCGTGCCGACGCCGGCGATCAGGTGGGGCTCGTTGGCGGAGTGGATGAAGCGGTACCCCTGCTCCCGCGCCAGCCGCGCGGCATGGGCGAGGCTATCGTCGAAGACCGTGCCGTGGAAGACGACGTTGGCGCCGAGGTTCCGCATCGACTCGACCTTGCCCGGGTTGGCGCCTTCGGGCGCGACTATGGCGGCTTCGACTCCGAAGACCCCGGCGGCGTAGGCGATGGACTGTCCGTGGTTGCCCGTGGACGCCGCCGTCACGCCGCGACGCTTCTCGTCGTCGGAGAGCTGGGATACCAGGTTGACGCCGCCCCGCACCTTGAAGGCCCCCAAGCGCTGGTGGTTCTCGTGTTTGACGTAGACCTCGGCGTCCAGGAGGCGGTCCAGGGACAGGTAACGGTGAAGCGGGGTCCTCGTCACGTGTGGGGCGGTGCGGCGGCTCGCCCCGATGACGTCCTGCAACGTGGGTCGCTCGAACATGTCCACCTCGGCCCTGTCAATAGACGACAGGGACGATCCGGTACTACTAACCTTGGTCGGCAAGGTATGCCCTCCGTCGCATGTATCCAACGTAATCCAGGGAGGGAGAGAAAGAAAAGCGAGCCCTCGTCTCCATCGAATTCCTCAGGCTTGTAGTTATGGGGCATCCTGGACAGCAATACTTCAAGTCTTACCTGCCGCGGTTCCGCAGCCCCGATGTCGAGAATGCGGCTCTCGGGCCCGATGTCGGGAACGAGCGAGAGTGCCGGGAGCGTGTTTGCTTTGTTGCGCCTTGTCTTTCCTCGGACGGTTGGATAGGCAGGGACATCATGGCGCTGTTCCTGACCAACGAGGAGGTGGAGCGGCTCGTTACCGTCGAGGATGCCATCAAGGTGCTGGAGCCGACCTTTGCCGACCTTGGTGCCGGTCGGCTGTCGAGCCGTCCGCGCACGCTCAACTATACCGGCCTCGGCGACGGCGAGTTCTACCTCTACTCCTGCATGGACGCCTCGGTGCCGCGCTACGGCGTGCACCTGATACGGATGACCTCGGAACATCTGTCGCGCAAGGTGGTGAAGGGTTTTCCCCGGCGTTACCAGATTCCCAATCCCGTGGGCAAGTTCTCCGGCCTGATCATCATGTTCAGCATCGAAGACCACGCGCCGCTGGCGATGTTTCAGGACGCGGTGCTCAACCGCACCATGATCGGCGCCACCAGCGGCATCGCCGCCAGGCATCTGAGCCGGGCCGACAGCGAAGTGATGGCGCTCCTCGGCGCGGGATGGCTGGCCCCGACCCAGGTGATCGGCCATTGCGCGGTGCGGCCGATCCGGGAGATTCGGGTCTATTGCCCGACCGAAGAACACAAGCTGGCGCTCTGCGGGGCCATGGAGGGGCGGGTCCCCGCCAAGCTGATCCCCGTGTCCGGCACCGAAGAGGCGGTAAAAGGCGCCGACATCATCGCCTGCGCGACCAATTCCTACGAGCCGGTGTTCGACGGCGCCATCCTGAAGCCCGGCCACTACGTCGGCTCTCTCCAGGTCGGAGAACTCGACGACCTCACCCACGAGACCGCCGACACCATCACCGCGCGTGCCCGCGAACCCGCCACCATCTGGCACATGAAGACCGGCGAGGTGCCGCCCGATCAGCTATGGATGGAGCGCTGGAAGCCCCACTGGAACCACAAGCTCAAGTTCCTGGGCGAGATCGTCGAAGGACTCGACCAGGGACGCACCAGCGACGACGACATCACCCTATTCGGCGGTGTCGGCACCGGCCCCTCCAGCGGGCTCGGTCTCCAGTACATCCCCGCATGGATCGCCTACCAGCGGGCCCGTGAACAGGGCATCGGCTTTGAGATCCCGGACGAGTTGTTCCTGCAAGATGTGCACCCGTAGAAGCCGTATATCGTCTGGCCGCGCATTCGGTGCACCAGGGTTCGGGATACGCGAACCCGTTATGCCATGGAATAACCCGTGAATGTCCGAATTTGTCATTCCGGCGGAAGCCGGAATCCAGAGGTGGAGCGGTGTGGCGGTCCAAAGAGGTGGAAGGATGAAGGGGGTGGGGTAGGATTGATTTGCAAAGCCCAGCGATACGAAGGGATGAGGGCATGACCCGCATGACAGGACGCGCGAACGCCTCGCAGGAAGCGCTGAATGCGCTGTTGCGCGAGACCCTGCCTCGCCAAGGCGCCTGGAGCGACGCGGGCTACCTGTGGCTCACTGACCGCAGCCGCAGGCTCATCGAGTTCACCGACGGCTACATCGAGGCTGCCTGCACCCACCTCGACGCATCAAGCGATTTTCACCTTCCTCTACGAATTGTTCCGCGACTACCTCAGCCCGCTCAGCGGCGTCGCAATGGTCTCGGCGCTACGCATACGCATCCGCGAAGGCAAGTTCCGCGAACCGGACATCCTGCTCCTGCGCAGCCGGTCGGATCCGCGCTACCAGGATCGTTACTGGCTGGGGGCGGATTTGGTGGCGGAAGTCGTGAGTCCGGACGGCCCGGAACGGGATCTGGTGGAGAAGCGCGCCGACTACGCCGAGGGTGGCATCCCCGAATACTGGATCGTGGATCCGCGAGACGACACCATCACCGTCCTTACTCTCAAGGGCGACGCATACGTCGAGCACGGCGTGTTTCGGCGTGGAGCCGTCGCCACGTCGTCGCTGCTCGAAGGTTTCACGGCCGATGTTTCCGCAGTGTTTGATACCCCAGAATGGACAGAAGGGTAAGACGAGGCCCTTCGATTTCGCGCCGCTGACGCGGCGCTACGCTCAGACGAACGGATTGTATCGCCGTTCGTCTGAGCCCTTTCTTCACGACCTATTGAGGCCACCGGGCGCGCTGGGAACGCCGTCATGTCGCGTTCGAGCGGCCCGTAGTGGTCGTCCCACCACGCCGACCGGGACAGCATGAAGTGGAGGGGCAACGTGGACGCCGAGGATTGTTTCGGCCTTAGTCATGCAAGATTTTGTTCACTTTCGCTTGGCGATGGGTTAGTTTCCGAATGAGAGACTCGGCATTCCGTTTCAGGTTCCGATCTTTCATCGGTTTGATAATGTCCACGATGGCTGCGCGTAAATTGTTGACCTGGTTCACAATGAAGTTCAGGTCCTCAGTTGTTCGTGTTTGCAGGTTGCGAGAGTCGTGCAGAAAGGCAGAGACAACTTTCTCGAGATTGTCGTCTATACGCATAAAAAGTCGTCTTGCCGTAGCATGCATGCCACCCGGCTTGGGGAGGGCTCCGATGTCTGCATATCCCAGCCACTCTGTGGAGGGTTCTCCAACCAACAAATATTCTGGCAGGATGCCTTGTCTCCGGGCGATATACTCCAGAGGGCTGTCGCGTCCGAAGGGATTGTCGCCGTGGTCCTGGATGACCGCGAGAAATGGTGGCGGAGTCCCGTCTCCTTGGCAATACAGTGCATCGTAGCTGGCGTAACCATCACCGCCGATGAACAGGATTGCGAAACGTTTTGGCCCATGGTCATCCCCGCGGCCCTGTTGTCGATCCAGTACAACAAACCATCCGAACGGCTTCGCTAAACTGAAGTTCTGAGGCCAAGACAGCGTAAGTGGTTGAATTTAGGGGGAATAGGATTGAGACGGCAGTACGGGTTCTGACTACACGGGGAGTTTGAGGTGGAGGAGTTCCAAGGCGAGGCGTTGGAGGTCGGTGGGGAGGGTGAGTTGTTGGAAGGTCAGCTTTGAGCCTTGGAGTTGAAGGGTATTGCGGGTGAGGGTGGCCAAGTGGCGGAGCAGACCGCGGAAGTGGTGCACGGGTTGCCCCTGTGGGGTTCGGCGGGTGGCGGCTTTGCGCTCGGAGCTGTGGGAGGGCACGCTGGGGCTGACGGGGGAGGGGCGGCGGCGAGCGGCGTCCTGGGGGTCGTCTTCGGCGAACAAGAGTGGAGCCCAGGCCCGGCGCATGTGCCACTCGACGTAGTAGGCGAGCATGCACAGGAAGACGTGGGCGCGCACGCGCTGGGACAGGCGGTGGTGGATCGGGCGCACGTGGAGGTCCACGGTCTTGAGGCATCGGAAGGCGCGCTCGACTGCGGCGAGGCGTTTATAGGCGCTGACGGTGGAAGTGGCATCGAGGAGGGGCTCAGGGACGGAGGTGCGGATGACGTAGAGGCCGTCGAGGCGGGCCTCTTGAGCGATGGCGTCGGATTTGCGCTGATAGCGGAACGAGGACTCGGTGACGGTCATGTCGAAGTGCTTGGCCATCTTGAAGCGGCCCAACACCCGGCCCACCCGCAGTGCGATGGCGCTCTCACCGCGAAGCGGTCGTTTGGGGCGTTGGGTGGCCCGGACGATCTTGTCCAGTTCCTGCTCGGTGGCGTCCAGCAGGGCTTGGCGTTTGCGCCGACGCTCCTGGCGCAGCAGGGGGTTGAGGCAGGCGATGAGGCGTTCGCCGGGGAAGTCTGGATGAGCGATTTCAGCCAGGTCGGTGTGGTCGAACAGGGACGACTGCAAGGGGCCTTGGTCTTGGGCGAGCTTGGCGACGGCATCGTTGCGTAGTGCACTGATCCAGTCCAGACCCTCCACCGGGCGCAGTTCCTCGTCGATGCGCGCACTGGTCAACATTCCCCGATCGCCGACGAACACCACACGTTCGAGCCCGAAGCGCTCGCGGACCTTGTGGATCTGGTCCGCCAAAGTGCTCGGGTCAGCGGTGTTGCCCTCGTAGACCTCCACCGCCACCGGACAGCCGTCGGCGTTGCACAGTAACCCGTAGACGATCTGCAGCTTGCCTTTCTTGCCGTCCCGCGAGTAGCCGATGCGCCCCAGCGGGCAGCGCCGCCCTTCGAGATAGCTCGAAGTCACGTCGTAGAGCACCAGCGTGCCGTGGTGGAGATGGCGCTTGGCCAGACTGCGTTCGATGCGCCCCTGACGCTCCCCCAGCCAGTCCATGGCCTCATACAACTCTTCGGCCTGCACCGCCTCAAGGCCGAGTTCCTCGCCCAGGGTGGACGTCGCACTCTCGGCATCCAACGCCCGCGCCGTGGCCAGCTTCGAGTCCGGACACAGCACCCGGGACACGATCAAGGCCACACTACGGTCGCGTTGGACGCTGTGCCGAGAGTCCAGCAGCCGCTCCAGCCCCAGCGTCTTGACCGTGCCCAGCACCGCAGCCACGTGTCCATGGGGACGAGAGCGCAACACTTGCAATGCCTCCTCGGCCGGCACCAGGGTCTTGCCGCCGAGTGCGAGGCGCACCAGTTCCACCACCGAATCGGGCAGGTGGGAGAGGTTGCCGACGGTTTCGTTTTTGACCTTGCCGTTTTCGCGGTAGGAGCGCCTGAGCAGGTGGGTGGTGTAGACTCGACGCGTGGTAGTAACGACGTGTACGGCGGCCTTGCGTCTTGGCATACATGGAATTGTAGCACAATCACCGAATGAGTCAAGTCTATTTAGTGACTACATGTTACGCCTGAAATCTGCCCTTGAATCTCCAAATGTCTATCCAATACAATGAGTTAGAGGCTGTCAGGCCGGAATCCGGCCCCAGAACTTCAGGCTAAACCTTCCCGGCCTGTAATGAGCCCACGGGCTTCGTCAGCGGTGACGTGTTGCGTCCACCCGCCCGGTCGCAAAGTATCCTCCGACAATTCCTGCTGATGGGCGACCTCATATCCGAGAAAACCCTGCTTCCGGTCACGAAGCCGTTGTGCGAGCGGGTCCCGCCCGACTCCATGGTCGACGTAAATGAACGTGTGTGCGGCGTGGGAGCGGTTGAAGAGTTCCACGGGATGCCCATCGTCTCCGTACCCCGGATAATAGACAGTCCGAGAATCGAAGAACTTCTCGCGGTTGAACCGTGGCGGGTTGCCATGGGCTACTAGCCACTCCGGAAGCGGTTCGGGGTCGCTTCCCAGGACATCGACGATAGTGGCCTCTGCTATTGTTTGAAGGTTCGGCATCTGTACCTCCTTCCGGTCAGCCTTGGCCGGCCATCTGCTGATCAGAAGATATCAAATCATCCTCTATGATCCTCTATGATAAAGGGAGCCGTGTGAAAGGTCTTTCTTCTTGTGTAGACCCGCGCGCCGACACTGCCGTCGGCTCAAGGGCCATTCCATGTGGCGGGGTTGTCCCTCACCCCCGTTCGACCTCGAACGCGACCACGTTGCGCGTGTCCTTGCTGAATTCCACGCCGATGAGCCAGATGGGCTGGCCGAGGCTGCGGTACTTGTCGGCGTAACGCCGGGCCTTCAACTGGGCCATTGCCGCACCGGGCTGGGTCATCTCGACTACCTTGAACTCGAACAGGTAGACGTTGCCGTTGAAGCGTACGGCCATGTCGAGCCGCCCGTGGCTGCTGCTGTCCTCGACCATGATGTCGAGACCGAGGGCAGCAAAGTAGGAGTAGAATACGCTGGCGTAGAATCCTTCATAGTCGGCGATGTCGTTGTTCGTGTACCACTGATAGGGAATGCTGCTATAGAAGGTCTGGAACAGGGCCTTGAGACCATCGAAGTCGTTGACTTCCAGCAGGCGGTAGAGTCGGACGCCGTTTGTCGTCTGGCGTGACGAATCCTGCACCAGGTGACGCAGGAGACTCCGATTCAGGCTCTCGCGGACTTCCCGGTTGGGATAAGCGAGTCGATAGACCGGCTCGCCGCCCAAATCCTCCTCATCCGTGACGGTGAGGTAGCCTGTCTGGAACAGCAGCGCCTCGGTGGCGATGTCGTCGACATCGAATCTCGACAGCAGGTCGTTGGTGCCGAGCATGTCCTCAAGGGTCAGGGTGCTCACGCGCCGCTTGAACAGGGTCTCCACCAGAAACGACGGCGTGCCGGTCTCGAACCAGTAGGCGTCGAACTTGCGCCGATCGAACAACAACAGGATGTCGAAAGGATTGTAAACTTTCTCGTCACCCAGCCATGCATAGCCGTTGTACCAGCGACGGATTTCGTCCCGATCCAGCCCCGGCAGTTCCGGGGCGAACACGCTGTCCAGGTCCGCATCGGTGTAACCGCAGACCGCGGAGTAGCGCGGGTCCAGGGTCAGGTCCTTGAGGTTGTTGAGACCCGAGAACAGGCTTACCTTGGAGAACTTGCTCACGCCGGTGAGGAACGCGAACCGGATGTGTGCGTCGCAGTCTTTGATGACCCCATAGACGCCGCGCAGGAAGTCGCGGTTCGACCGGGCGATCTCCGGCGCTTCCAACGCGTCAAGGATCGGTTTGTCGTATTCGTCCACCAGCACCACGACCGGCCGCCCCGCCTGATGGTGCAACTGTTCGAGCAGATGGCCGAAACGCTCCGGCGAAGTGGGGTAGGGCGACGCGGTCCCTGTCCGGCGCTCGACGGCGTCGAGTTGCGCCATGAGGCTTGCATGCGCCTGGGCGGGGTCCTTGAAATTGCCGCTTCCGAAGCTCAGTCGCAGCACCGGATGGCGCACGGACCAGTCCCAACCTTCATGGATGTAGAGCCCGCGAAAGAGCGTCTCCGTGCCCTCGAAGAGTTCCTTCAGCGTGTCCAGGAACAGGCTCTTGCCGAAGCGCCGGGGGCGGGAGAGAAAGAAAAGCGAGCCTTCGTCCAGCAGCGCCCGTATCCACGGCGTCTTGTCGACGTAGTAGCAGTTTTCTTCCCGAAGCTTGCGGAAAGTCTGAATGCCGATGGGCAGTCTGAGCTTGGTCATGGCGGGGCCGGTTGATTGGGTCAATCACTTAACCCCTGAGGGACGCATAGGGGTCCGCCTTCGTGAGTCGAAGACCTTGGCTGTTTCCCCACTTCTGAACTTTGATCAACATGGTTTGCCCCCGCCGTATATATCTCAAAAAATTATTCTGCCTCAGGTCGGAAGGCAATACTTGGAGGCGTGATTCACGCTCCAGATCAGCGCCTCCCCAGCGCTCCGTCACGACCACAGCGCCGAGACCGGAGCCGCGAACAGGCGCTCACCGAATGGCACAACGCGCTCGTGGTCATGGAGGACCAGTCCCAGAACGAACCGGTCGCCACAGGCTTCCGACAGGCGGCGGAGGCCGGCGAAGTCCCGGGCAGTCACGGTGGCGGATGCCTTGACCTCGATTCCGACGACATGGCCGCGACGGTCCTCCATGACGATGTCCACCTCTTTCCGCTCCTTGTCCCGGAAATGCGAGAAGTCGTACCGGTCGTCTGACCAACTGGCCAGTTTCAGTAACTCGGCAAGAACAAAAGTCTCCAGGACCGGTCCGAAAAGCGCCCTGTCTTTCTCCACACGGTCGGATGTGATGTCCCTTAAGGCCGCAAGCAGTCCTGCATCGAGGAAGTGCAGCTTCGGTGTCTTGGTGAGCCGCTTTAGCGTATTGGTGAACCAGGGTTGCAGGTTGTACAGGAGATACAGACTCTCGAATAGCCCAGTGTATCTTCGGGTGGTGAAATGGTTCATCCCCAACGGTGCACCGAAGCCGGAATAGTTGACGAGTTGTCCGGAGTGCTCCGCGAGAACGCGCAAGAGCCTCGGCATCAATGGAACTTTCTCGAATTGGGCGATGTCGCGGACATCTCGTTGAACGATGGCCTCGATGTAGTCGAGATACCAGTCGCGCCGGGTGTTCCAACGGGAGTGGGTGAGAGCTTCCGGATATCCGCCAGCCAGAACCTCTTCGATCAAGTCGGCTCCGACCACGACGTCGCCGGTCTTGGGCACTTGGCCTTTGAAGGCCATATCAAGGAAGGCGGAGGGGTTCCCTTTCAACTCCGCCTGTGCCAAGGGCAAGAGGCGCACGACCTTCATTCGGCCGGCAAGCGAATCGGCCACCCGGGGCACGGTCATGAGATTCGCGGACCCGGTGAGCAAGAAGCGGCCGGGACTCGGGTCGGCATCGACAGTCGACTTGATGGCCAGGAGGAGGTCGGGCGCGCGCTGAACCTCGTCGATCACAGCCCGGTCGAGGCCGCGTATGAATCCCACCGGATCGGCTAGGGCCGTCTCCAGGGTGGGCCTGTCATCGAGGTCCAGGAACGGGATTTTGCCGGCTGCGATATGTCTGGCCAATGTCGTCTTGCCGGACTGTCGAGGGCCGGATATGAGCACGACCCGTGTGTAAGTCAACGCCTCGTTGACGCGGCTTTCGATAAAACGAGGATACACGTCCGCATCCCTCCAACCATTTGAACAATGAATTCGACTGATTGAAGGTTAGCGGCCGACCAATTGAAAGTCAACAACCGACCGACTGAAGATTTGAGGCTGACCAATTTAAGATTGATACCCGACTGATTGAAGGTTCGAGAAGGATCGAGTTCGGACCCCGGCCTACTCGCTGACGACGCAGGCCTTCAGCCCCTCCCGCGAGCCTCGGTCCCATTCCTCCTCGTAGTGGGGCCAGTCGTTCAGGAAGAGCATGTCGTCGTAGGTGGCGTGGCCGGAGCCCCAGCGGCGCTCGGGGTGCACGGAGTCGTGGTGGGGAAAGGGGAGGCGGTACTTCTTCCAACTCTCGTAGTAGCGGCGCATGATCTGGATGTAGAACTCCAGGGGGATGGCGGGCTGCTTGTGCTGCGAGACGAGGTCGGAGCCGGGCTCCCGGCGCCACTGGTTGAAGCGCGGGAAGACGCCGTGGCGCATCATGAAGTCGATGCCGCCGCCGGTGGAGTTGACCGCGTCGGGGATGTTGTCGAAGCCGTGGGGGCGGGCCAGCTCCACGCCGCAGACGAAGTTGGGGCGGGCGTTGCCCTCGCCCAGCACCTCCACCGACTCGATCATCCACTTGACCCAGTTGTCCCAGCCGATGCGGCGGTTCTTGCCCGGGTTGATCCACTCGAACAGCCGCTTGTCCCAGACCTCCATGTTGGCGTGGTGGCAGTCCACGCCCTCGGCGCGGTAGCGCTTCATGGTCTCCTTGTCCTTGGCGTTGGTCTGGATGTTGATGTAGCGGCGGTGGCCGCCCCACTTGAGGGCCGAGGCGTACTCCAGGTAGAAGTCGTCCTCCGACTTGCGGTGCAGGGTCTTCAGGATGGTGCCGCCGGAGATCAGGAAGTCGATGGGCGGAGCGTAGCCAACATCGTCGATGGCGTCCTGCTCGATGGAGCGGGCCACCTCGGCCACGTAGGACACCGGCTTCACCGGCGTGTTGAAGGTGAAGTCCCGGGACTCCTTCATCTGGCGTACGTTGACGTTGATGTCGCAGAAGCGGCACTCCTCGTCCGGCCCCCAGTACTGGCAGTTGCGGAACACCGTGGCGAAATAGCCGAAGGCGATGATCTCGTGGTACTTGGTGCCGTCCTCGAAGGAGCGCGTGTAGTACTTGAGCGGCTTGGGGAAGCTCACGTCACACAGCTCGCGCCCGTCCAGCAGGAGCCGGACCTCCCCGTCCACCACGTCGATGACGTAAGGCGAATCGGCGTTCAGCGTCGTCTGGACGATGACGGGGCGCAGGCCCAGGTGGCCGCCGCGGATGGCGAACCACTCGGGCGTCCGCCGGTGCTCCTTCCGCTTCATGTCCTTCATGGACATCAGGTCGTAGGAGAACAGCCGGTAGGACTTGACCAGGGCCTCGGAGGCCAGTTCCAGGGCGGCGTCGGTGAACCAGTGGCCCACCCGCAGGAGGTCCATCTTGAGGATCACCTCGCGCGGCATGTCCTCGTAGTTGCGCAGGTGCCACTCGAGGTATTCGGTCTCGCTCGACGACGTAACGCTGTCCAGTTCGGTCATGGTCCCGGCTCCCCCGGCCGCCCGGTTCTCCTACCCCGCGTAGCGCGGCACGATGTTCACCGGCGTGTACTCCGCCGGCGCCTCGGTCACGAACAATTCCGGCTCGATGCCGTAGAGGCGCCGGGCGTTGCCGCCCAGCATCTTCTCCTGCACCTCCTGCGGCACGCCGTGCTTGTTCATGTTGTCCACGGCTTCCCAAGTGTCCGAGGCGTCGTGGTGCGGCATGTCGGAGGACCAAAGGCCGATGTTCTCGAAGATGTCCCACAGCCTGAGGGTAACGTCCTCGTCGCTTTCGAAGGCGATGAAGCACTGCCGCTCGAAGGTTTCCCGCGGGTCGCCGACCTTCTGCGGCGGGCTGGCCTGCTCGCGCACGAAGCGGTAGAGGTCGAGGTAGGTCTCGGCCTTCTCCAGGATCAGGGGCAGCCAGCTAGAGTTGGACTCCAGGATGGCGATCCGGAGCTTGGGGAACTTCTCCAGCCAGCCCGTGAGCATCACGATCATGGTCCAGGTCTGGGCCTCGCTGATGAAGCTCAGGGACTCAGCCCCGGGCTGCACCGCCCCCATGCTGCGCATGATGTTTTCCACGAACTGCCCCGGCGAGTACACGTAGACCTCGTGCGCGGTGAAGGGCGAGCGCTGAGCGCTGCTCTTGCCCCGGGTGCCGGCGGACATGCGCTCCGCCATGGCCTCGGTCACGGCCTCGCCGCCGGACGGGAAGGTGTGCATGCCCAGGGCCAGCCCCAGCTCCTCGAACTCCTTCCACAAGGGGTCGAACTCGGGGAAGGTGGGGTAGCGGTCGTTGACCAGCACCGGCCGCACCACCGCGGACTTGAAGCCCAGCTTGGCCACGCGGCGAAGCTCCTGCACGGCGTAGTCCACGTCCTGGACCGGCAGCACGGCGCAGGGATAGAGGCGCTTCCGGTCGGCCGCGCAGTAGTCGTTGACCCAGTCGTTGTAGGCGGCGGCGCAGATGCGCGCCGCGTCCGGGTTCTTCACCAGCGGCATGCGAACGAAGGTGGACGGGAACACCATCACCTGGTCGATGCCCGACGCGTCCATGTCCTTGAGGCGGACCTGCGGGTCCCGCTGGCTGGCGTTGCGGCCGATCTCCTCGTCCCACCGGGGGTCGTCGGGCGCGATGGAGCCCAGGATCTTCTTGTTCATGCCCGGGTGCCAGCCCTGTCCCGGATAGGCGTAGGTCTTGGGATTGCCGTAGCTCACTTGGCCGTTCACGACCATCACGAGCCGGTCCATGTCCCGGTAGAAGTGCTGCTTGGCGAACGCCCGCTGCTTCTCCGGAATGTACTCGTCCCAGACCTCCCGGGGTTCATGGATGTGGCTGTCGCAGTCGAAGACCGGAAAGCTCTTGGTGCGCCCTTGTGCCGTGTAGGCCATCTGTCACTCCTTCGAGACCGTCATTGATGGGTACCGATCTGCCTACGCGCTCGGCTTGAACTTCGGCAGCGTGAACTCCTCGTGGTCCTCGTACACCACCTCCACCGCCATCCCCACCTTCACCTCATCCGGCGGGATGTCGATGACGTTGCTCACCAGCCGCGGCCCTTCGTCGAGGTCCACGAGCGAGACGTTGTACGGGATCTTGTCCTGGTACGCCGGATGCCACGCCCGGTGATACGTGACGAAGGAATAGACCGTGCCCTTGCCGCTCACCGGCACCCATTGGTTGTCCGGAGACAGGCACTTTGCGCAGAGCGCCTGGGGCGGGAAGTTGAAGTACGTCTGGCAGGCATTGCACTGCTGCACCGTGAGCTTGTGCTCCTTCAGGTTGTCCCAGAAGGGCTTGGCCTCCACCTCCGCTAGAAAAGGTTCGTTGCGCGGCGCCGCGCGCCCGCGCTTGTCGTGTGTTTCTGTTTTGCTCATTGTACCCCCAGTACGAGTGATGCGTGCATGCACAGGCTGCCGCCGTGCCCGCTGATGACGCCCGCTTTCGCGCCCTGCACCTGCCGCTCGGGCTCCACCTCGTTGCCCCGCAACTGTTTGACCCCCTCGGTGACGTGCATGATGCCTTCCAGATGCGCCTGGGACAGCAGACCGCCGTGGGTATTCACGGGGATCTCGCCGCCCACCTCGATGCGCCCGTCCTTGATGAAGTCCTTGCCCTCGCCCTTGCCGCAGAAGCCGTAGTCCTCGATGGTGATCAGCGTGGTGATGGTGAAGCAGTCGTAGAACTCGGCGAAGTCCATGTCCTTGGGTGTGAGCCCGGCCATGCGGTAGGCCGCCTCCGACGACTTCCGGCTCCCCAGGGTGGTGAGGGTGGGCGCGTCCATGACGCTGGAGTGCGGGTGGTGCTGTCCCATGCCCAGCACCTGCACCGGCTTCTTCGGCAGGTCCCTGGCCCGCTCCATGCTCGTGACCAGCATGGCGGCGCCGCCGTCCGACTCCAGCGAGCAGTCGAACAGGTGCAGCGGCTCCACGATCAGGCGCGAGGCCTGGTGGTCCTCGATGGTCATGGGCTTCTGCATGGTGGCGTTCCCGTTCATGCACGCGTGCTTGCGCGTGGATACCGCGATCTGCCCCAGGTCCTCGCTGGTGGTGCCGAACTCGTGCATGTGGCGCGTGGCCGCGAACGCGTGGTTGGCCACCGCGGAGAAATGGCCCCAGGGCTGCTCCCAGTGCTCGTCGCCGCTGCGGATGGGGTATCCGGGCGTGGGGTCCGGCGTCGCCCGCTTGCGCGCGTGCACGCACACCACGTAGTTGCACATGCCGGCCTCGATGGCCATCACCGCGTTCTGGATCATGGCGATGGGCGTCGCGCCCCCCAGCGCCAGGTCGGTGGCGTAGCTGGGATCGATTCCCGCCATGTGCGCCAGCCGCACCGCGTAGCTCCGGTGCGCGTCGGTGAGCGGCTGGTTGGTGAGCAACCCGTCCACCTGGGACGCGTCGACTCCGGCGTCTTCCAGGCACAGGCGGATGGCCTCTACGTGCAGCGAGTTGGTGGTGGCTTCGGGCCGCTTGCCCACCCTGGTCTCGCCTACGCCGACGACGGCGTATTTGCCCGAAAGGTTCGACATGTCTGCCTCCTTGCCCCGGCGGCTGCCGGCCATGTGCCAGGGCCCGCCGGGATCGGTCACAAGCTCTGCTCGAACGGTCCTATTTGTCCAGCCCGACGATCCGGCGCGCGCGGCTCACCACTTCCGGCGTCATCTGCTTCTTCATGTCGGCGATGAGGCCCGCAAGGTACTCGCCGCTCCTGGGGTTGATGTCGAGCCGCGCCCGCTTGGCGTCCTTCAGGAATGCGGGATCCTTCAGGATGTCGTCGAAGGCTTTGCGCAGGATGGCCACCCTGTCCTTCGGGGTCTTCGGCGGCAACGCCCAGGGACGCACCATGGCGGCCGGAAGGAGCAGGACCTTCATGAAAGCCACGTCCGCGGGCTTGGTGATCCTCTCGTTCAGGAGCGGCACGTTACGCGCTTCAAGCTCGGGGTGACTTTCCTCGCTGATGTAGGTGATGAGCTTGATGGAGCCCTCCTGGAGCATGGACATGCCGGTGGACTTCACCGAGTCCCAGGTCCATCCGGTGAGGGCGTCCACCTCCTTCTGCAGCAGCCCCGCGCGCACCGGCGCCGTCCCCTTGTAGCCGGGGACGATCTTGGAGGTGTTGCCGAAGATGTCGTTCATGGCCAGGGGAATGCTGCAGGTCAGGCTGTTGCGCGCGGTGCAGCCGAAGATCAACGGCTCGGTCTTGGTGTCGAGCCACTGGTCCATGCTCTGGATGGGCGAGCCCTTGCGCACCGCCACGGTGATGGGGCTGGTATTGGCGAGCCCCAGCCAGATGAACTGGTTGACGTCGTACCGGATCCCCGGAAAGTTCAGGAACTGGGCCTGCGCCACGGTCCAGGTGGGGTGCACGAGGGCAAGGCCGTCCCGCTTGGTGATGTTGTACACGTAGTTGGTGCCGATGAGCCCGCTGCCGCCGGGGATGTTGATGACGATGACGTTGGGCTTGCCCGGGATATGCTTCCCCAAGTGACGCGCGAACAGCCGCGAGTAGGTGTCGTAACCGCCTCCCGGGGAGCTAACCGAGATGATCTTGACCGTCTTGCCCTCGTAGAAGGACGCGGCCCCGGCGGCCCCGCCACCGGCCGCCATGACGGCCACGACGAGGCCCATGAACATTCGTCGCAGGAACATGTTGATAGCCTCCTGTTTCTCCAGTCCGAATATCGTTGCCAGCCGAATACTGTTTAACGCCCGGCTACTTGTCCAGGCCGATGATCTTCCGCGCCCGGCTGGTGATCTCCGGCGTCATGCGCTTCTTCATGTCGTTCATGAGGTTCACGAGGTACTCGCCGCTCTTGGGGTTGATGTCCAGCCGTGTGCGCTTGGCGTCCTTCAGGAAGCCGGGGTCCTTGAGCGTGTTGTTGAACGCGGCCTGCATGGTCTGGACCTTGTCCTTCGGAGTCCCCGGAGGCAGCGCCCAGGGTCGCAGCATGGCCGCCGGCAGCATCAGCACCTTCATGAACGCGATGTCGGCCGCCTTGGTGATCCTGGGGTTCAGGTACGGCACCTTCCGCTCCTCCAACTCCGCATGGCGTTCCTCGCCGAGGTAGGCGATGATCTTGGCCTCGCCGTCGTCGATCATGGACATGCCGGTGGACTTCACCGAGTCCCAGCTCCACCCCGTGAGGGCGTCCACTTCTTTCTGCAGGAGCGCGGCCCGGATGGGCGCGGTGCCCTTGTAGCCGGCGACGATCTTGGACGTGGTGGGGCCGAAGATGTCGTTCATGGCAAGGGGGATGCTGCAGGTGGGGCTGTTGCGCGACGTGCAGCCGAAGATCAGCGTTTTCGTCTTGGGATTCAGCCAGTCGTCCATGCTCTGGATCGGCGAGCCCTTGCGCACCACCGCGGTGACCGGGCCGGCGTTGGCCAGTCCCAGCCAGATGAACTTGTTCACGTCGTACTTGATCCCGGGGAAGTTCAGGAACTGCGCCTGCGCCAGGTTCCAGCTCGGCTGGACGAGGGTGAGGCCGTCCGGCTTCGTTACGTTGAACACGTAGTTCGTGCCGACGAGCCCGCTGCCGCCGGGTATGTTGATGACGATGACCTTGGGCTTCCCGGGTATGTGGTTGCCCAGGTGCCGGGCGAAGAGGCGGGAGTAGGTGTCGTAGCCGCCGCCCGGGGAGTGCACGGACACGATCTTGACCGTCTTGCCTTCGTAGAACGACGTGGCCGCCGCGGCGCTTGCGGACGCCAGCAGTGCGGCCATGATGAGCCCGATCCATGCCATTCGTTGAAACATGATAGTTCTCCTTGTTGGATAGACATATCTCACCCGATTTACGGAGGGTACGATAGACCAGTCAGCAGGCCTTTTCAACAACGACGCCGGTGGGAGAGTCGAGGCGGCGCCGCTGCTTGTCGAACGTCACTACCCGTGTTTCTATCAATGCCTGACGAACCACGGAGGCCGCATGTCCAAACCGATTTTACACGGTGTCAAGGTCCTGGACCTGAGCCACATGTACCCGGGCACGCTGTGCACGTGGCTGCTGGCGGCGCTGGGGGCGGAGATCCTCAAGGTGGAGGCGCCGGGGGCGGTGCGCACGGGAGCGCCTTTCCTCAACCAGGGCAAGAAGAGCATCGCTCTCAACCTCAAGACCGACGCGGGGCTGGAGGTCCTTTACAAGCTGGCGAAGGCGTCCGACATCGTGCTGGAAGGTTTCCGGCCCGGTGTGGCGCGACGGCTGCGGGTGGACTACGAGACGCTCCGGGAGCTGAACCCCAAACTCGTGTACTGCTCCATATCGAGCTTCGGCCAATCCGGCCCGTCAGTGGAGTATTCGGCTCACGACATCAACTTCCTGGCGTTGAGCGGAATGCTCGGCATCGGCCGGGAGGCCGGGCGAAGGCCGCTGCCGCCCGCGGCCCAGGTGGCCGACGTGGCCGGCGGCGGATATCCGGCCTTCGCCGCCATCCTCGCCGCCTATATCGCGGTGCTCCGGGACGGAGAGGGACGCTACATCGACATCTCCATGTTCGACTGGACCCTGCTCATGGTGGCGCGCTACCTGATGCTGGAGCCGCCGCCCCGGCGCTCCCGGCCGGTGGTCAAGCGCGAGCACGCCACACTGGCGGGCACCGCAGCCTGCTACGACACCTACGCGGCCGCGGACGGCGGGTTCGTGTCGCTGGCGGCCCTGGGGCCCAAGGAATGGGCTCTCCTGTGCAAGGCTCTGGGACTGGAACGGTACGTGGACTCGGTCGTGGACCCGGTCAAGACGCCCAGGATCAAGGCGGCCATGCGCCGCGTCTTCAAGACCCGGCCCCGCGACCACTGGGTGAAGGTTCTCCGCAACGACTACCGTCTTTCGGCGGCGCCGGTCTACGAGCCCGAGGAGGTGCTGGAGGATCCCCACGTCCGTTTCCGCAAGACGCTGGCCCCAAGCAAGAGCACCGGCGCCGTCGAGTTCACGCCGCCGTTCTGGTTCGCCGGGGCGCGGAAGCCCGGAGGGAAGGTCTGCCGCGTGGGCCAGCACACCAGCGCAGTTCTCAAGGCGCTCGGCTACACCTCTGCCCAGATACGGGAACTGCGCAAGGCCGGGGCTGTTTGATGCGCGGCTTTTCCGTCGTTGCGGCTTCTTGCCGGGTGCCGGGCCGGAACTCGCAGGGCCGGTTGACCTCGGTTGAACGCCGTTCTTTATTGAAGTAATTGTCCGGTAGTGCTTGCCGGGAGAATTCGGGGCGCCGTCGAGCGGCGCCGTTCAAGGAGGCACTCATGTCAGAGGTAAAGCCCGGTCTGGAGGGGGTGGTGGCCGGCGAGACGGCCATCTGTTCGGTGCGCCCGGAGGGCGAGTTGGTCTACCGCGGCTACGACGTGCACGACCTGGCCGAGCAGGCGAGCTTCGAGGAGGTGGCCTACCTCGTGTTGTTCGGCAGGCTTCCCACCCGTGCCGAGCTGGAAGCGTTCGACAAGGAGCTGCGCTCGCAACGGGCGCTGCCGCCGGGCGTGGTGGAGAGTCTCGAGCTGCTCCCGTCGGACGCGGTCCCCATGGACGCCCTGCGCACCGCCGTATCGACGCTGGCGCTCTACGACCCGGACGCCGGAGACGACTCCCGCGACGCCAACCTGAGGAAGGCCACCCGGCTGCTGGCGCGGCTGGCCACCGTGGTGGCGGCGCTGCACCGGCTCTCCCAGGGGCTCGATGTGGTTGCGCCGGACCCCGGGCTCAACCACGCGGCCAACTTCCTCTACATGCTGCGCGGCGAGCGGCCGGACGAGTTCGAGGCCAGGGTGCTGGAGGTGACGCTGATCCTCTACATGGAGCACGAGTTCAACGCCTCGACGTTCACCGCCCGGGTGATCGCTTCCACGCTGGCGGACCTGTACGGCGCGGTGGTGGGCGCCATCGCCGCCCTCAAGGGGCCGCTCCACGGCGGCGCTAACGAGAAGGCCATGGACGTCATCCTGGAGATCGGCGAGCCCGACCGGGCCGAGGCCTGGGTGGAGGAGAGCCTGCGGCAGAAGAAGCGCGTGATGGGATTCGGCCACCGCATCTACAAGACCGCGGATTCACGCGTGGTGGTGGCCAAGAAGTGGGGCGCGCTGCTCGGCAAGCAGCTCGACGACACCCGGCTGAGCGACATCTGCATCACCGTCGAGGAGGTGATGTGGCGGGAGAAGAACCTGTGCCCCAACGTGGACTTCTACGCCGCGCCCATCTACCACATGATGAAGATTCCCATCGCCCTCAACACCCCCATCTTCGCCATGAGCCGGGTGGTTGGCTGGTCGGCGCACATCATCGAGCAGATCGACAACAACCGCCTGTTCCGTCCCAACTCGCGTTACGTGGGGGCCACGGGCCTGGAGTTCCAGCCGCTCGACCGGCGCGGCTAGGAACCTGTCCGAGAATTTCCAAGACCAGCGAAATGGCGTCCTTCGACTTCGCTCCGCTACGCTCAGGACGAACGGAGAAAAGGCTACCACATCCGTTCGTCCTGAGCGTAGCGACGTGAAGCGTCGCGAAGTCGAAGGACGCGGTCAGTCTGGAAGGGTTGAATCGATGGCGGAGCAGCGTACCGCACCGCAGGCGCTGAACGGCGTCAGGGTCCTGGAACTGGCGGGCGCCGAGGGCGAGTACTGCGGCAAGCTCCTGGCGGACTTCGGCGCCGAGGTGATCAAGGTGGAGCCGCCCGAAGGCAGTCCTTCGCGCGCCGAGCCCCCGTTCAAGGACGACCGGCCGGGACCGGACCGGAGCCTTCCCTTCCTCTATTTCAACGCCAACAAGAAGAGCGTCACCGTGGACCTCGACACCGAGGCGGGCCGGGAGCGAGTCCGGCGCCTGGCGCGGACCGCGGACGTGGTGGTGGAGAGCGCCGTACCCGGCACGCTGGCAGACATGGGATTGGGATACGAGGATCTCAAGCCGGCCAACCCGCGGCTGCTCTATGCGTCGGTCACGGCCTTCGGCCAGACTGGCCCCTACAGCGGATACCGCTGGTCCGGCCTGGTGGCGTTCGCCATGGGCGGGCTCATGTACGTCAGCGGCAAGCCGACGGCGCCGCCGGTGAACGCGCCCGGCGCCCAGGCCTTCCTGGTGGGTTCCGCCCATGCCGCCCTGGCGATCCTCATGGCGCTGTGGCGCGTGCGGCAGCGCGGCGCCGGACAGCACATCGACGTTTCCATGATGGACTGCCTGGCGGCCATGGAGAACATGGTGTCGCGTTCGGCGTCCACCGGAGTGCATCCCCGCCGTGACGGCACCCAGCACCGCTTCGCCACACCCGGCACCATCTACCGCTGCCGCGACGGCTACGTGCACATCTTCGTCACCAACTCCCAGCCGGGAGCCTGGGGCCGTTTCGTGGACTGGCTCGGGCTGCCGGAGGCGCTGACCGGCGACGAGTTCAACGATCCGGTCTACCGCCGCGCTCACGTCGCCGAGGTGGACCGGGTGGTGTCGGGGATCCTGGCGGGGCTTCCCAAGGAAAAGGTCTACGAGGAGTTGCAGGACCGCCACATCCCGTGCGCGCCGGTGAACACGCCGCTGGAGTTCGTGCGCGACCGCCACATCGAGTCCCGCGGTTTCGTCGTCGATACGGTGCACCCGCGGTTGGGTCCCATCGAATTCCCGGGCCGGGCCTACAAGACCGATAGCTGGCGGTTCCGGCGTCACGCTCCGGCTGTCGGAGAGCACGACCGGGAGTTGCTTGACGAGGAGAAACCGGCGCACGAGCATGTGCATCGAGCCGGACCGGCGGGCTCCCGCGGGCTGCCGGAGCCGTCGGCCCGGGACACGGCCGCGGCGGGGAACGGCGCGCCGCCGGGCGCTCTGCCCCTGGCCGGCATTCGCGTCGCGGATTTCACCCACATGGTCGCAGGCCCCTACGGCACCATGCAGCTTGCCTACTTCGGCGCCGAGGTGATCAAGATCGAGTCCCGGACCCGGCCGGACACCTGGCGCATCCGGGAGGGCAACAAGGACGTGGAGGCGTCGCTGCCCTTCGCCGACCACAACCGCAACAAGCTGTCGGTCACCGCCAATCTCAAGACCGAAGAGGGCAGGGAGGTGGCGCGCCGCATCATCGCCGAGAGCGACGTGGTGGTGGAGAACTTCAGCGTCGGGGTCATGGACCGTCTGGGGCTGGGCTACGAGGAGCTTCGGGCGCTCAAGCCGGACATCATCATGATCCGGCTCCAGGGACTCGGCACCACCGGCCCGCGGAAGAACTACGTGACCTGGGGGCCCAGCCTGATGCCGTTCTCCGGCATGACCTGGCTGTGGAACCACCCGGACCGCGGCGCGCCGGTGGGGTCGCAGACCTCCTACCCCGACTACATCGTCTCGATTCACATGGCCTTCGTGCTCATGGCCGCGTTGCATCACCGCGCCAACAGCGGGGAGGGGCAGTTCATCGACATCGCCCAGGGCGAGGTCACCGCGTCGCTCATCGGACCGGCGCTGCTGGACGGGCTGGTCAACGGACGCGCCACGGCGCCTATGGGGAACCGCGGCTACGCGGGCGCGCCCCACGGCTGTTACCCGTGCCGGGGCGATGACGCGTGGTGTGCCATCTCCGTGGAAGACGATGCGGAGTGGCAACGCTTCTGCGCGGTGACGGGAAACGGCGGGACGCTGAGAGACGAGCGCTTCGCCACCGTGGCGGGGCGCCGGGCCAACGCCGAGGATCTGGACGCTCTGGTGTCCGAATGGACCGTGCAGCGGAGTCCCCGCGAGGTCATGGAGACGTTCCAGGCTCACGGCGTGACCGCGGGGATGGTGTCGGACGGCACCACCCTCGTCAACGACCCGCACCTGCGTTCTCGCGACTCGGTGGTCGAGCACGAGCATCCGCGTCAGGGCCGGCTCACGCTGCCGGGCATCGTGATGAAGCTGTCGGAGACGCCGGGGGAGATTCGCCGTCACGCTCCCTTGCTGGGCCAGGACACCCACACGGTCCTGAGCGGCTTGCTCGGACTGACCGACGAGGAGATTCGCGCGTTGGAGGCCGCCGGAGCGTTCTGACGGTACGGCTGTTTTCACGGGACGGAAAGGAGTAAATAAGACGCATGGACTACAAAGCAATCATATTCGAGCGGAAGGACGGCATCGCGTACGTGACGTTGAACCGCCCGGAGGTGCTGAACGCGCGCAACCGGCAGATGCGGGAGGAGCTTATCGACGCGGTGACGGCGATTCGGTCGGACCCGGAGGTGCGAGTAGTGATCCTCACCGGCGCGGGAGAGCGGTCGTTCTCGGCCGGCCGGGACCTCAAGGAGGCGGCCCAGGAGAAGGTGGGCGTGGTGGCGGCGCGGCAGGCGAAGATGGAAGTCGGCGACACCGAACTGATCGCCCGGCTCAACAAGCCGGTGATCGCGGCCATCAACGGCTTCGCCCTGGGCGGCGGCTGCGAGCTGGCGCTGGCCTGCGACATCCGGGTGGCGGTGGAAGGCGCCAAGGTGGGCCTGCCGGAGGTCTCCCGCGGGATGATCCCGGGGAGCGGCGGCACCCAGCGTCTCTCGCGGGTGGTGGGACTCGGCAAGGCACTGGAGCTGATCATCACCGGCCGCGTCATCGACGCCGAGGAAGCCTGCCGCATCGGCCTCGTGAACAAGGTGGTGCCGCGCGACCAGCTCATGGCCGCGGCCGAGGAATACGCCCGGGCCATCGCCACCAAGGCGCCGATCGCGGTGGTGTTCGCCAAGGAGGCCGTGCGCCAGGGCTACGAGATGTCGCTGGACGACGGCCTGCGCCTGGAGACCGACCTCTCGGCGCTGCTCAGGACCACCTCGGACGTCAAGGAAGGCGCGCGGGCCTTTGTGGAGAAGCGCGCGCCGCAGTGGCGCGGAGAGTAATCAACGAGGAGATGACATGGCGGAATACGGCTCCGACCTGATCGTGGACATGCTCAAGAGCCTGGGGATCAAGTACGCGGCGCTGAACCCCGGGGCGAGCTTTCGCGGCATCCACGATTCGCTGGTGAACTACAACCACAACAAGAACCCGGAGATGATCGTCTGTTGCCACGAGGAGATCGCCGTGGCCGTGGCCCACGGCTACGCCAAGGCCACCGGCGAGCCCATGGCGGCCATCGTGCATGACGTCGTGGGGCTCCAGCACGCCTCCATGGCAATCTACAACGCCTGGTGCGACAAGACGCCGGTGCTGGTCCTGGGGGGCACCGGACCCATGGACACCACCAAGCGGCGGCCCTGGATCGACTGGATCCACACGGCGCTGGTGCAGGGCAACTTCGTGCGCGACATCGTCAAGCTGGACGACCAGCCCATGAGCCTGGGCGCCTTGCCCAACTCCATCCTGCGCGCCTACCGGGTGGCCATGACCGAGCCCAAGGGCCCGGTCTACGTGTGCTTCGACCTCGACCTGCAGGAGTCGCGGCTGCCGGAGGCCATGGCGTCCGGCATGCCGGCGCCGGACCGCTTCCGGCCACCCGTTCCGCTCCAGGCCGAGCAGGGCGCCATCGAGGAAGCTGCCACGTGGCTGTGCGAAGCGCAAAACCCGCTCATCATCGCCGACTATCTGGGACGTAATCCCAAGTCCATGCTCTCGCTGGTGGAGTTTGCGGAGGCCTTGGGTGCGCCGGTGGTGGACCGGGGCGCGCGCCACAACTTCCCCAACACCCACCCGCTGGACCTGAGCGGCAAGGAGAAGGAGATGGTGGCCGAGGCCGACGTCATCCTGGGGCTTGACGTCATGGACCTCTACGGCGCGCTGCACCGGCACGACGCCAGGACGCAGACCTCGGAGCCCGCGTTCCAGCCCGGCTGCAAGATCATCAACGTGACGTTGGCGGACTTCGCCATCAAGAGCTGGTCCACCGAGTTCATGGAGCTGTCGCCCGTGGACCTGCCCATCCTGGCCGATACGAGCGTGTTCGTGCCCGCGCTGACCGAGGCGGTCAAGCGGCGTGGCGGCCCGGAGCAATCCGTTAAGGATGACCGCTGCCGGGCGCTGGAGCAGCGCCACCGGGCGATCCGCGAAGAGAGCCAGGCCATGCTGCGCAAGCGCTGGGACGAGCGCCCCATCTCGCCGCCGCGCATGGCCCAGGAGATATGGGAGGTCGTCAAGGACGAGGACTGGACACTGGTGGCCGGGGCGTTCCGCGGCTGGCCGCGGCGGCTCTGGGACTGGGAGAAGCCCAACGCGTTCCTCGGCGGCTACGGCGGCGGCGGCCTAGGCTACGCCCCCGGGGCGTCGGTGGGCGCGGCCCTGGGGCTCAAGGACACCGGCACGGTGTGCATCGACCTGCAGCGCGACGGCGACCTGCTGTACACCAACAGCGCCCTCTGGACCGCCGCCAGCTACAGCGTGCCGCTGCTCATGCTTATGACCAACAACCGCACCTACTACAACGACGAGGAGCACCAGGAGCGGGTGGCGGTGGCGCGCAGCCGCCCGGTGGAGAACAAGGGCATCGGCATGCGCATGGAGACGCCGCCGGTGGACTTCGCCACCCTGGCCAAGTCCTTCGGCGTCTACAGCGAGGGCCCGGTGGAGGACCCCGCAGACATCCAGCCCGCGGTCAGGCGCGCGCTGGCCGTGGTCAAGGAAGAGCGCAAGCCGGCGCTGGTGGACGTGATCATACAGGCGATTTGAGAAGATGGCGTCCTTCGACTTCGCTTCGCTTACGCTCCGCTACGCTCAGGACGAACGGCCAATGGTCCCTACAACCGCTCGTCCTGAGCGTAGCGAGGCGTAGCCGAGCGAAGTCGAAGGACACGCATTTAATCGGGAGGACTCATCATGGCACACGATATGGTGATTCGCGGCGCGACCATCTGCGACGGCTCGGGCAGGCCCGGTTACACCGGGGACGTGGCCATCGAGGCCGGGACCATCCACCAGGTGGGCGGCAAGGCCGGCCCCGCCACACGCGAGGTGGACGGCGACGGTCTGGTCGTGGCGCCCGGCTTCATCGACGGCCACACCCACATGGACGCCCAGTTGCTGTGGGATCCCCTGGTGACCAGCTCCTGCTACCACGGCGTCACCAGCATCGTCACCGGCAACTGCGGCCTGAGTCTGGCGCCGTGCAAGCCCGAGGACCGGGACATCCTGCTCCAGACCTTCTCCCACGTGGAGGGCATGGACATCGGGCTTTTGCGGCGCGCGGTGGAATGGAGCTGGACCGACATGGCCGGCTACATGGGCGCGGTGGAGGCCATGCGCCCGGCGCTCAACGTCGGCATGCTGGTGGGCCACTGCCCGCTACGCCAGTACGTCATGGGCGACGACGCCATCAAGCGCGCCGCCACCGCCGAAGAGATCGCCGCCATGCAGGCGCTCCTGCGCGAGGCGCTGAATGCCGGGCTGCTGGGCTTCTCCACCAACCGCAACGAGCGGCACTTCCGCGAGGACGGCGAGCCACTGCCCAGCCGGCTGGCGGAGTGGGAGGAGCTGGAAGCGTTGGGGCAGGTGCTCACGGACCTGAACCGTGGCGTCATCCAGATGAGCTCCGCGGGCCAGAACGCCGAGCGGGTGGCGTCGCTGGCCGACTTCTCGCTCCGCACCGGCCGTCCGGTGGTGTGGAACTCCATCCTGCACCGCTGGGCCAGACCCGATGAATGGCGTGAGCTGCTGGACGCCACGGTGAAAGGCTTCGAGCGCGGCGCCCAGGCCTGGGCCAACACCAACGTCCGGCCCTTCAACAACCGCTTCAACCTGATCGACGGCCAGGAGTTCGACGAGTTCCCCACCTGGCGCGGCCTCATGTTCAGCCCCATCGAGGAACGCCGGGCCGCGTTCCAGGACCCGGAGGTGCGCAAGAAGCTCCGCTGGGAGGTGGTGGAGGACACCGGCACGTCGGCCTTCCACAGGCGCTGGGATATCGTCTACATCGTCAAGCCCGCCACCGAGAAGAACGCGCACCTCAAGGGCGCCAACGTGGCCGACTACGCCCGCTCCCAGGGTAAGGACGTCTTCGACGCGTTCATGGACCTGTGCCTGGAGGAAGACTTGGCGACCGGTTTCCAGACCGCCCACACCAACGGCGACGCCGACGCCGTGGGCGCCATCGTGTCGAACCCCTACACCGTGCTGGGCCAGTCCGACGCCGGCGCCCATGTGGCCATCGACGCGGGCTTCGGCTACTGCACGCTGCTGCTCGACAAGTACGTGCGGGAGCGCGGCGACCTTACCCTGGAGGAGGGCGTCCGCAAGCTCACCTCCATGCAGGCGGACATCTGCGGCATCACCGACCGCGGCCGGCTCGAGGAAGGGATGGCCGCGGACGTAGTGGTGTTCGACCCCGCCACGGTGGCGCCGCGGGAGCCCGAGCTGATGCACGACTTTCCCGGCGGCGCCGCTCGGCTGGTGCAGCAGGCCGACGGCATCCGCACGGTCCTGGTCAACGGCCAGGTGGTGCTGGAGGACGGCGAGCCCACCGGGGAACGCTCCGGGAAGGTGCTGCGGAACGGCGTGTGACGATGAGCGCCGTGCGAATTGACTTAGTCATCAACTTAGTCTAGTATGAGCCCGTTATGCCTCAAGTAACCGTCCATGAAGCGAAGACCCATCTCTCAAGGCTGTTGCGGGAGATCGCTGCCGGAGACGATGTAGTCATTACACGGTCAGGACAGCCGGTGGCGCGCCTCGTGCCGATCGGACAAGGGCGGCGCACCTTCGGCCACGACCGGGGACGGTTCGTGGTGCCTGACGACTTTGACGCCCCGTTGGACGAGGAACTGCTGCGTGCCTTCGAAGGACGGAAATGAGGTATCTCCTGGATACCCACTGCTGGCTGTGGTTGCAGACCGAGCCCGAACGGATCTCCGCCAGTCTGTTGGAGACGATGGCCGTTGGATCGGCCGAGATATACCTCTCGGCGGCCAGCGCTTGGGAGATTGCGATCAAGTACGAGGCCGGCCGGCTTTCGCTTCCCGAACCGCCGGCGATCTACGTGGCGGAGAGCATGAGACGGAGCGGCGCCGTCGGGCTGCCGATATCCCACCTCCATGCCTTGACCGCCGCCGCGCTGCCGCCGCACCATCGCGACCCGTTCGACCGCGCCCTGGTGGCCCAGGCCCAGGTGGAAGGGCTGACGCTCGTCACCGCCGACGCGGTGCTTGAATCGTACGACGTAGCCATCGTTCGCGCGCGGGCGGTATAGGCCCAGGTCTGTATCGGCCGGGGCATAGCCGAACGTCTGGCGGTGGGCGAAGTCGACAACGTGGGCATCTTCGCGCCCATGTCCGGCGCCGCCGGGGTCTTGGCCTGGGTCATGTCCGGCACCGCGCCGTGCGCCTTCACCTTTCCCGACAACTATCGCCCGTGTGCCCTGGTGGAGAAGGCCAGCGTCACGGTGGCGACCACGGTCCCCGTCATCCCGGCGCGGCTGTCCCAGCATGATGTCGAGCCTTTCGATCTGAGTTCACTACTGGCCTTGCGCCACCGCACCGCGGCCATAGACGTGGACACGGCGGGCCGTTTCGAGAGCCAGACCGGCTGCCGGGTCTCCCCCGCCTGCGCCAGTCCGACGACTTCCGGGAAGGCGTGGAAGCGTTCCACGAGAAGCGAAAGCCGAGTTTCAAGGGTACTTGACGGTCCCTGTGCAGCGGCTACAACTCAAGAACGGGCACTTCCATGGCGCGGGCGACGTCCGTCATCCGACGGTCGTAGCTGGCCAGCGCGACCGTTTGGCCTTGCTCGCGCAAGTACTCACATGACGCCAAGTGCAGGGCATCCAGCGTGCGCACGGGTAGGGGAAACGCCTCCAGCGCGCGCGTGAGCACTTGGGGTGAAAGCTCCAGCATGGCGATTCGCCCGATAAGTTCGCGGGCCGCATCGCCGTGCGAGCGGGCAAGCTTGCGGGCGTGTAGCCGGGTCCAGACCTCGTATTCCAACAACCGGCTGGCTACCAGGGTTTCGCTCCATAGCGACGCAGGTGGACGGCGGTCTTCGGCCAGGAGATGGGCGAGCGCGACGGAAGTATCGACGTAGATCACCGGTCGGTTCGATCGTCGTTGAGCTCAGCCAGAAGGTGGCTCAACGGTGCTACGGGTTGGGATGCAGGAGGTTTACCGGAGGCCGGTAGTGCGGGCGGCGTCAACAAACCCGCACGTACCGCTTCCGCCAGCAGGGCGTCGGCGAGAAACGGGCTCCTCGTCTCCTTGGGAGGACCGATCTCCGCCACGACGCGGTCCCGGTCCGTGACCAGGACGGTTTCGCCGGATGCAGCGAGCCGGATGTATTCGCTCAGCCGGCTGTTGAGAGCCTTGATTCCTACCGATCGCATGATTGATAAAGTAGCTACCAGTAGCCACCTTGTCAATCTGCAATTGTCTGGGACCGCCTTCGCCCTACTACTTCTTCAGCGTCTTCTTCATCGCCGGCGTGTACTTCCGGTAGAGCGCCGCGAGATCCGCGATGTCCTTGTTGGCGCGCTTGGTGCCGCCCGGATCCAGCACCAGGCCCGACTTCTTGATGAACGCGTCGTAGTCCTTGTCGTTCATGGCCTTCATCAGCAGCGTCTCCAGGGCCTTCACCACCGTGGCGGGAGTTCCCGGCGGGGCCGCTATGTGGCGGGCCGAAGACACCGTGACGTTGTACCCCGCCTCGATGGCGGTGCGGACATCGGGAGCGTTGATGGCTCTCTTGGCCCCCATGGTCAGGACCGGCCGGATCTCGCCGGTCTTGAGGTACGGCACCACGGAGGGATGGTCGATGGGCTGGAAGAAGACGTCGTAGTCCCCCCGCAACAGGCCGGGCAGGTTCTCGCCCGTGCCGCGGTAACCGGACACGACCTGGAAGTCGATGCCCAATTCGCCGGCCGCAATGAAGGCGTCCACCCAGCGTCCGACGCCGATGGCTTCGAGACCCCAGGTCACGCGTTTGGACTTCTGCAACTCCTCCAGCGACTTGTACTTGGAGTCCTTGCGCAAGAGCAGGGCGTAGGGCTCGCCTCCGACCCGCGCCACCCAGGTGAACTTCTCGTAGTCGTAGCCCGTCTTCTTGACGCCCCTGAGGAACGGCACCGCCATCATGCCGCCGTGGAGCTGTCCGATGGTGTAGCCGTCGGGCTTGGAGCGGTACAGATAGACGGTGCCGGTGATGCCGCCGGCGCCGGTGACGTTCTTGACGATCATCTTGACGCCCTTGGGCAGGTACTTCTCGCCGAAGCGGGAGATGGCCCGGGAAATGGTGTCGAAGCCCCCGCCCGGCGAGAAGGTGACGATGCTGTTGATGTTCTTCTTGGGGAACTCCGCCTGGACCGCGGTGCCGAACAGCAGCAGTACCGCGAAGCCAATGACAACGGCGCTAAGAATACGAGTCATGGGTATACCTCCGTACAGGCGGTAGCCGCCGGGTTTGCCGGCGCGGACAACGATTCCCGCGCCGTTTGAAAACCGCCATGTTTATTCAGGCAGGGGGCGCATGTCAAGCTTGATGTGGCTGCGTTTGGCGGTGGTGTTGACAATGGAGCGCGCCTCGCCGTAGAGTCGCCTAGCGTGCCTACCGAACGGATACGCCGTCATGCGTGGCCGGTAACGACACGGGTATGTGCGTTTCAACGACCAATCCAATCGAGGAGGAAACCATGGCCAGAGACATCGAAGTCATCGATGCGGACGGGCACATCACCGAGACCGACGAGCAGCTCAAGAAGTACATGGAAGCACCGTGGGTGGACCGGACCGCGACCCTCTACCCGATCGACAACTGGGACCGTTCCATCGGCGGGACCCTGGGGACGACGGCGTGTGACGCCAGGACGTGGCTGAACGCCATGGACGAGGGCGGGCTCACCACCGCGTACCTCTATCCGACGGGCGGCTTGGGCATCGGCTGGATCCGCGAGCCGGACCTGGCGGTGGCCCTTTGCAAGGCCTGGAACGACTTCGTCTCGGAGGAGTTCCAGAAGGTCAGCCCCCGGCTCAAGGGGGTGGCGCTGGTGTCCTTTCAGGACGTGCCCGAGGCGGTCAAGGAACTGCGCCGGGCGGTCACGGAGCTCAATCTCACCGGGTTGATGCTGCCGGCCATCGGGCTGCGCCTGCCGCTGGGACACAAGGACTACTGGCCCATCTACGAGGAGGCGGAGAAGCTCAACTGCATGGTGGGCGTGCACGCCACGGTCCGCGGGCCCCAGGCTTTCGGCGCCGACGGTTTCGACCAGTTCATCGAGGTCCACACCCTGTCCCACGCCTTCGCCCAGATGATGCAGATGACCAGCATGATCTTCCAGGGCGTGATGGAGCGGTTCCCCAACCTCCGGGTGGCGTTCATGGAGGCGGGCTGCTCGTGGGCGCCCTACTGGGCCGGACGCATGGACGAGGAATGGGAGAAGCGCGGCGCCGCGGAGGCGCCGCTCTGCAAGAAGAAGCCCAGCGAGTACGTGCGCGGCGGCAACATCTACTTCCACGCCGAGGACTACGAGCCGTTCATCGGCGAGACCGGCAAGTGGCTGAGTCCCGACGTGCTCTACTACGCGTCCGACTACCCCCACTGGGACATGGAGTTCCCGGAGAACATCGACCACCTCGGCCGCAGGGAGGACCTGTCCCCCGAGGACAAGAAATGGCTGCTGGCCGATTCGGCCAAGCGGCTGTACGGGGTGACCGGCTAGGGCGACCGCGGGTCGCCCCTACCTGGACAGATTCCTGGCCAGCTTCTCCGTCGTTGCGGGAACTCAGAATTCCCTGATCTCCCGCAGCCGCATTCCCTTCTTCAGCGCCTGCCGCAGCACGTACGTCCCCACCGCAAGGTCCTCGTCCGGGATCCCGTTGGACTGGAACAGGACCTTGCGGGGCCTGCCTTGCGGGCCGTCGGCCACGATGGATTCCAGCGGCACAACGTCGCGCCAGCGCAGTTGCCTCTTGGCGCAGGCGTCGATGAGGTCGCCGCTGTCGTTCTGCGCGGTGGCGAGGTCGTCGGTGACCACCAGGTCCATGGACCGGATGAGCCTTCCGGACACTTCGTGCTTCACCGGCTGATTGGCGCCGATGGTGGCCACCAGAACGTCGTCCTTGAGCCGCCGGCCTTCGACGATGGGGGTCGTGGAGTCGGTGGAGATCACCAGGATGTCGGACTCGCTCTCGACCTCGTCTACCGAGCTCGCCACACGGAAGGGTGTGCGCACCACCTTGCTCATTGCCTCGATGAAGCCGTCGCGCCGCGCAGCGTTGCGGCCGAATACCAGCACCTCCTTCGGCTGGCAGGCCTTGACCACGGCTTCCACCTGAAACGTGCCCTGCCAGCCGGGACCGATCAGCCCCAGCACCGACGGTTTCGCCGGTGCGAGATACTTCGCCGCCACCCCGGTGGCCGCGCCGGTGCGCAGGCTGCTGAGATACGCGGCGCTCATGACGGTCTTGAGGCCCCCGGCGCCGCCGTCGTACAGGCTGATGGTATTGGCCTTGCCGACGTAGCTTCGCAGCGCGATGAGGTCCGAGGTCTGGTGCCACGCGGCCATCACGTTGAGCTGCTTGCTGCTTCCCTTGAGCCTCCGGCGCGGGACGGCCCGCACCTTGCCCGCGGCCCGGTCCCGGAACATCCGGTCGAGGAGACGGATGCAGGTCGCCATGTCGATGAGTTCGCGGGTCTGCTTCGCGCTGATGATCAGGGCCATGTGGTTTCCTTTCTTGCGCCCTTCGACTTCGCTTCGCTACGCTCAGGGCGAACGGAGCCATCTTGCTTGCGGAAATAGACCAGAGTCTTCCTACGTTTCCGGGAATACGTGCCAGCCCTTGGCGGGCAGCGAGACCGCGACGGTGTCGCCGCGGGCGTACTCGGCGTCGCCCACCGCCTTGACCGTCAGCTCCACCTCGCCCACCTGCACCTGGCAGTGGAGCGCGTCGCCGAGGTAGGTTTGCCGCAACACCTGTCCGCGGACCGAGCCTGCCGGCTCGCCCGCGGCGATGCCGATGTGCTCGGGACGGATGCCCAGGGTGACCGCCGTACCCGGCGCGCACGCTGGCGGCACGGCGCACTCGATGGCGCCCAAGCCGGACTCCACGCGGCCGGCGTCCACCACCTTGCCGGGGAGGAAGTTCATCTCGCCCACGAAGCGGGCGACGAAGAGGTTGGGGGGCTCGGCGTAGACCTGCTTGGGTGTGTCCAACTGAAGTATCTCGCCCTCGTTCATGACGCACACCCGGTCGCCCAGGCTCAGGGCCTCGGCCTGGTCGTGGGTGACGTAGAGGGAGGTGACGTTGACCGACTCGGCGATGCGCCGCAGCTCGTCGCGCATCTGGTCGCGCAGGCGCGCGTCGAGGTTGCTCAGGGGCTCGTCCATGAGCAGCACCTTGGGCCGGGTCACCACCGCCCGGGCCAGCGCCACGCGCTGCTGCTGCCCGCCGCTCAGGTCCGTGACCGGGCGCTCCTCCAGACCGTCCAGCCGCACCAGCCGGAGCGCCTCCAGTGCGCGGTCCCGCACCTCCGAGCGCGGTATGCGCCGCTGTCCCTCGGTGAGCGGCAACACCACGTTCTGGAACACGTTCAGGTGCGGCCACACGGCGTAGCTCTGGAACACCATGCCGATGTCGCGTCGTTCCGGCGGCACGTAGGCCCCGCCCCCGGCGCTGTCCACCAGCTCGCCGTCGATCTCGATGGAGCCGCCGTCCGGCCGCTCCAGCCCGGCCACGCAGCGCAGGGTGGTGGTCTTGCCGCAGCCGCTGGGCCCCAGCAGCACCATGAACTCGCCTTGGGCCACTTCCAGGTCGATGCCGCCGACGGCGCGCACCGGCCCCCGGGCCGAGTCGAAGATCTTCTCCAGTTTGCGAATGCTGATCATAAGGGCGCCATCCACCTCATTGCTCGGCCAGGGCGCTGCGCCGGCCGAAGATCCAGAACAGCAGCAGCAGCGGCGAGAAGAACAGGATCATCAGGGTCGTCACCACCGACGCCTCGGTCATGCCGGCCGCGGCCCAGTAGCTCCACACCACCGCGGTGAGGGTGATGTTGCTCTCGGTGGCCAGGAACACCGCGACGGTGACCTCGCGGTAGACCAGCAGGGCGGTCCATATCCACACGGACATGAGCGTGGGGCGCAGCAAGGGCAGCAGCACGCGCCGGCTGGCCCGCAGCATGGTCAGCCCGGACACGTAGGCGGCCTCTTCCAGCTCCTTGTGTATCTGCAGCAGCGCGCCGTTGAGCGCGCGGGTGGCGAACGGCAGCCGGGTGACGACGTACACCAGCGCGATGAGCCACACGGTGCCGTACAGCGGCACGTAGTCCTTCAGCACGAACAGCGCCACCAGCAGCGCGCCGATGGCGAACAGCAGCTCGGGCACGGTGTGGGGCAGGAAGGCGCCGAACTCCAGGGCATAGCGCCCGCGGCTGCGGGTGCGCACCACCAGCCAGGAGATGGCGAAGGCGCACACCAGCACCAGCAGCGGCACCACGAACATCAGGATCAGCGTGTGCTTCATGCCGCGCCACACCAGCTCCCAGTTGACGTTGTGGAAGTTGTTGAGCGAGAGCTGTTCCCACATCTCCAGCGACGGCGGCGCCACGTAGGGGGCGAACGCGATGAAGCCGACGAGCGCGATGGGGATGAGCTTGGAGAGGACGGCGTAGAGGCCGATCATCGCCCAGGCGGCCCAGTTCCACCCGCCCAGGTCCAGCAGCTTGGGACGGTAGCCCTTGCCGGTGATGACCTGGTAACGGTTGCCGCGCTGCAGCACCCGGCCGTACAAGGCGGTGAGCCCCAGCGCCACCACGATCATGAGGACGCCCACCGCGCCGGTGATGCCGTAGCGGGGCTCCATGTCCTCGGGAAACGTGATCGTGAAAAGGTAGGTGCTGAAGAGGTAGACGCGGTTGCCCAGGCCGATGACCGCGGGCACGTCGAAGGTGGCGATGCCGACGATGAAGACGTAGATGACCGCGGCCAGGATGGCGGGCATGGCCAGAGGCACGGTCACCCGGCGCAGCGTGGCCGCGGCGCTCATGCCGGCGGTGCGCGCCGCCTCCTCCAGCATGGGGTTCATGGCCCGGAACATCTGCGTGGTGAGGATGAACGCCAGCGGCGCCAGGTTGAGCCCTTGCACGAAGCCCATGCCCACGGGCGTGGCGATGTTCACCGGGCCGTCGTCGAGCGCCAGCAGGTCCACCAGCCAGCGGTTGATGAAGCCGATGCGCGGGTGGGCGATGAACGTCCAGCCCATGGCCACGAAGATGCCGGGGATCAGGAGCCCCAGCGTCATGATGACGTAGATGGCGGGCTTGCCCGGGATGGTGGTGCGCTCGGTCAGCCAGGCGATGGGGAGGCCGATGATCAGCGCGAAGAACACCGTGGAGCACGCGAACCACAGCGTGTTCCAGATCACGTCATAGATTTCGGAATCACCGAGGACATCCCGGTAGTTCTCCAGGGTGTAGGCGGAGTGGACGGTGCCCAGGGTGCCGGTCTGGACGCTCACCCACACGATTACCAGGATGAAAACCGCCACGAGCCCCATGGGGGCCAAGGCGACGGGCAGCAGAGGGGAAACCCGGCCGTTGAGACGCGGGAGGTGCAAGGGTAACCCGCCGGGTTGACTACTTCCCGCCCTTCTTCAGGATCTTGCGGAACTCCGCCTGGATCTTCCGGAGCGCCTTGGGGTCATGCGTGTTGTTGCGCTCCACCGTGTCGATGAAGAGCAGGCCGCCGCCCTTGACGATATCCAGGACCGGCTTGCGCGTGTTGGCCTCCGGGTAGATGTGCAGGTCATGACCGCCCAGGTCCCACTGGAGCTTCTGGCCCTCCGCCGTGTTCATGAAGTTCGCGAACAGGATGGCGGCGTTGGGGCGTTGCGCGTGCTTGGGCACGCCCAGGTACATGACGTTGATCCGCGAGATCTCCTTGATGGTGGCCTGCTTGACCGGCGCGCCCTTGCGGGTCATGCGCAGGGCGTCGTCGTGGCCGCAGTCGAACACCAGCATCAGGAACTCGCCGCTGGCGATGCGCTCCTGGGCATTGCAGAGCATGAGTCCGCCGATGTGCGCGGCCAGGCGCTTGGTGTAGTCGGTCATGCGCTCGCGCCCGAGCATGTCGTCGGCGGCGAACTGGTAAAGACCGGTAGCGTAAGGGGTGGAAGCGATCTTGCCCTTGAACTTGGGCTTGAAGACGTCTTCCATGCTCTTGGGAACGTCATCGCCCTTGACCAGCCGCGAGTTGTAGGAGATGCCCACCACGCGCGAGGCGATGGCCACCGCGGCGCCCTTGGGGGCGGTCCGGTTGATGTTGGCGCCCTTGGGGTTGGGCCGCTCCAGCAATCCCTCCCAGTCGAGCAGCGTGAGCATGCCCTTGGCCGTGCCCTGGGAGATGTGGTTCGAGGTGCCCAGGTGGATGTCGCTGCTGGCCGGCTGGCCGGCGGCTTGCTCCTGCAGCAGCTTGGCGGTCATGCGCGGGAAGCTCGGCCCGGGCGTGTACCGGACCTTGAGATCGGTCCCGTAGCGCTTGTTCAATGCCGCGACCATCTTGCGGAGACCGACGTCTCCACCAAGGCGTCCGGGCGTCCACTGTATCTTGAGCTCGCCTTCCTTCTTGGCCGCTTCGATGACCTTCTGAAGCGCCGGGGAAATCTTCTCTTCCGCGAAAGCAGGCAGGGCGAGGCCAAGCACCGCCAATGTCACGAGCACTCTTGAAAACATGGTCTTCCTCCGTTCTTCCCGATGGGCTCGGGGCCGCGTTTCACGTACCCCTGCTGTGGTTTCCGGCTGGTCTTTACGTGAATCCAGGAGTTGCCGCAACCCGGCTCAGTCCTTGTTCCCCAGCTTGCGGTCCAGGTTGAACGCGGCGCTGATGAGCCCCAGGTGGGTGAACGCCTGGGGGAAGTTGCCCAGCGCTTCGCCGCGCGGGCCGGTCTCCTCGGAATAGAGCCCCAGGTGGCTGGCGTAGCTCAGCATCTTCTCGAAGATGAAGCGCGCTTTCGGGAGCCGCCCGGCGCGGGTCAGGGCCTCCACGAGCCAAAAGGTGCACATGCTGAAGGTGCCTTCGTCTCCGGCGACTCCGTCGTCGGTCCGGGCCACGTCGTAGCGGTAGACCAGGCTGTCGGAGACCAACCCGCCCTGGTGCGGCGGGCAGTTGATGGCGTCCAGGGTGGAGAGCATCTTGGGATCGGTGGGGGAGACGAAGAACACCAGCGGCATGAGCAGGTTGCTGGCGTCCAGCGTGTCGCTGCCGAAGGACTGCACGAAGGCGTTCCGTTCGCGGCAGAAACCCTCGGCCATGATCTGCTGATAGATGGCGTCCCGGTTCCGGAGCCAGCGCTCTCGGTTGGCCGGGAAGGAGCGCTTCTCGGCCAGGCGCACGCCCCGGTCCAGCGCCACCCAGCACATGAGCTTGGAGTAGACGAAGTGCTGGCGCCCGCCCCGCACCTCCCAGATGCCCTCGTCCGGCTGGTTCCAGTGGTCGCAGACCCACTCCATCAGCCGCGAAAGGTTGGTCCACAGCTCCGAGTCGATGGGGGTGCCGTACTTGTTGAATAAATAGACCGAGTCCATCATCTCGCCGTAGATGTCGAGCTGGAGCTGGTCCGCGGCGGCGTTGCCGATGCGCACGGGAGCGGACTGCCGGTAGCCCTCCCAGTGGTCGAGGGTGGACTCCGGGATGTTCTTCTCGCCGCGGATGCCGTACATGATCTGCAGCGAGCCGTCGGGCTTCAGGTCGCCGCAGCGCTCCTTGAGCCAGTCCATGAACCGGCCGGCCTCGTAGGTGAAGCCCAGCCGCATGAGGCCGTAGAGGCTGAAGCTGGCGTCGCGGATCCAGGTGTAGCGGTAGTCCCAGTTGCGCACCCCGCCGATGTCTTCCGGCAGGCTGCAGGTGGGCGCGGCCACGATGGCGCCGGTGGGCTCGTAGCACAGGAGCTTCAGCACCAGCGCCGAGCGGTCCACCATCTCGCGCCATCGGCCGCTGTAGCGGGACTGCCGGAGCCAGTGGTGCCAGTACCGCTCGGTGTCCTCCAGCAGATCGAGGCAGCCCTCCACCTCCGGGCAGTCGCAGTCGATGCCGCGGTCGTCGACGCCCTGGAACACCGCCGCCAGCACGCTGTTCTCCCGCAGGGTGCCGCTGGCGGTCACGCCGCCGTTGCCGTCCGGGCGGACGGTCACGACGGTGCGGTGGCCGCTCTGGGACACCTTCAGCATGCAGGCGAGCCGGTCGCTCCGGAATACGGCGCGGTTGTCGCGGACCTCCACGGTGTGCTCCGCCCGCCCGTAGTCGAACGCCGGGGCGCACTGGAGCTTGAGCGACATGGTGCCGCGCACCACCTTGGCGATGCGGATCAGGCGCCCGTGGTAGTTCTCGTCCGCGGGCCCCGGCGGCATGAAGTCCATCACCTCGCTGACGCCCTCCTCGGTCATGAAGCGGGTGATCAGGATGTTGGTGTCCGGCAGGTACAACTGCCGGCAGGTGACGTTGTCCACGTCCGGCCCGATGACGAAGCGTCCGCCCCTGGCGTCGTCGAGCACCGCGGCGAAGATGCTGGGAGAGTCGAAGCGCGGGTAGCAGAACCAGTCGACGGAGCCGTCGTTGCCCACCAGGGCGACGGTGTGAAGGTCGCCGATGACGCCGTAGTTCTCGATGGGAGCGTACATTGCGCGGTCAATCTATCGTATCCCCAAGGGTAATACTATCGTGTCCGCCCGTCGTGCTCGCGGGGAGGCCGCGGTCGTGCACCGTGTCCTGCTGGAAAGGTTGGTGTGCTAAGATGAAACAGTTGGCAGGACACCAGGGCGACCGCGGGTCGCCCCCTGAAATTCGACTACTCGGACGGGCTCCCAGGCAAGGACCTTGTCCAAGGAGGTTCGCATGCAGTTGGGCATCATCGGTTTGGGAAGGATGGGCGGCAACATGGCGCGGCGGCTGATCAAGGCCGGGCACGAGGTGGTGGCCTTCGACATGCACGCCGACGCGGTCCGGGGACTGGCGGAGGAGGGCGCGGTGGGGAGCGGCTCGCTGGAGGAGCTGGTGGCGAAACTGGAGAAGCCCCGGGCGGTGTGGATGATGGTGCCCGCGGCGGTGGTGGACCGGACCATCGAGTCCTTCGTGGACCGTCTGGAGCAAGACGACATCCTCATCGACGGCGGCAATTCCTACTACATCGACGACATCCGGCGCGCCAGGGAGCTGGCGCCCCGGGGCCTCCACTACGTGGACGTGGGCACCAGCGGCGGCGTGTGGGGCCTGGAGCGGGGCTACTGCCAGATGATCGGCGGCGAGCCGGGCGTGGTGCAGCACCTCGATCCGATCTTCGCGGCGCTGGCGCCCAGCATCGACGAGGCGCCGCGCACGCCGGGGCGGGAGCCGGGCAAGGGCACCGCGGAGCACGGCTACCTGCACTGCGGCCCCAACGGCGCCGGACACTTCGTCAAGATGATCCACAACGGCATCGAGTACGGCATCATGGCGGCCTACGCCGAGGGCTTCAACATCCTGAAGCACGCCAACGTCGGCAAGCAGGGCCACGAGGCCAGCGCGGAGCAGACGCCTTTGCGGCACCCGGAGCACTACCAGTACGACTTCGACGTGGGTGAGGTGGCGGAGCTGTGGCGCCGCGGCAGCGTGGTGGCGTCCTGGCTGCTGGACCTCACCGCCAACGCGCTGCTGGACGACCCGGGGTTGGAGCGGTTCGCGGGGCGGGTGTCCGATTCCGGGGAAGGGCGCTGGACCATCCAGGCCGCGGTGGACGAGGCGGTGCCCGCCCACGTCCTCACCGCCGCCCTGTTCGAGCGCTTCAGCTCCCGCGGCGAGGCCGACTACGCCGACAAGCTGCTCTCGGCCATGCGCTTCCAGTTCGGCGGCCACGAGGAGCTGCCCGGCAAGAAATAGCGAGAGGGCTGCGGTTTTGGCCATGCGCCCTGGATCGCGAATCTCTTGACACGCTCATGAACATCGAGGTGCTTCCCGATGCGGAGTCGGTGGCGCACCGCGCCGCGGCCTTCATCGCCGACGCCGCGCGCGCGGCGGTGAGCGCCCGCGGCCGGTTCGTCTTCGCCGTGAGCGGCGGCCGTACCCCTTGGGTCATGCTGCGCGCGTTGGCGAAGGAAGACGTTCCCTGGCAGGCGGTGGAGATCGTGCAGGTGGACGAGCGCGTGGCCCCGGAGGGGCACCCGGACCGGAACCTCACGCATCTGCGGGAAAGCCTGAAACACGCGCCACTCGGATCCGCGCAGATACACGCCATGCCGGTGGAGACGGACGATCTCGACGCCGCGGCACGGGAATACGCCGGCACCCTCCGCCGGCTGACGGAACCGTCCGACCGGCTCGATCTGGCGCACCTCGGCCTGGGACCGGACGGTCACACTGCCTCCCTGGTTCCGGGCGCGCCGGAGTTGGATGTCCGCGACGTCCCGGTGGCCGTGACCGATACCTACCAGGGACGGCGGCGCATGACCTTGACCTATCCGGTCCTGGACAGTGCGCGGCAGATCCTCTGGGTGGTGACCGGCGACGACAAGCGGAAGATGCTGGCGCGGTTGCGCGAAGGGGATGCCGCCATTCCCGCAGGCCGCGTCGCCTCCCACGCCGCGGTGGTGATCGCAGACCGTGCTGCCGCGGCGCTGCTCGGAAACGACTAGGAACCTCGCGGCAGGGCCGATCGTCACCCCGGACCCCCGCACCGTCACCCCGGACCTGATCCGGGGTCCAGAAAACGGACGTCTGGATTCCGGGTCAAGCCCGGAATGACGGAAAACGTCACCCCGAGTCAAGCCCGGGGTGATTTCATGACATGAATGCCCGGGATGACGGTTGGATCGGAATGGCCATCCGGATTCGGGCGGGCCTGTGCTCCTAGTCCGCTGCCCTCAGCGCCGCGAGCATGTCCTCGGTGCGGGTGAGCTTGACCCGCGGGCGTCCATGCTTCTTGCCGCGGGCGGTCTCGATGTCATCGAGACGGAGCCAGTCGTCGTAGGAAACGTAGTCGGGCTGGCGCTCCCGCACCAGCGCCTCGGCTGCGGCCACGCCGGGGCGGCCGGGATGCAGGGTGGCGCCGGCTTGTAGGTCCTCCAGCATGCGTTCGACGGTTTCCGCGGCATCGGGCTTGTTGGTGCCGATGACGCCGGTGGGTCCCCGTTTGATCCATCCGGAAGCGTAGAGGCCGGTGAGCGGATCCTTGCCCGCTCCCGCCAGCACCCGCCCTCGGTCGTTGGGGATCACTCCCTGCCGTTCGTCGAAGGGGACATCGGGCAGGGCCACGCCGAGGTAGCCCACGGACCGGAAGACGATTTCCGCGGGGATGGTTTCGTGCTCGTTCGTGGCGCGCGGCCGCAGGGAGCCGTTGTCGGCGTGGAGTTCGTTCCTGGTCAAGCGGAGGGCGCGTACCCGGCCTTCGGCGTCGCCGATGATCTCCGCCGGCGACAGCAGGAAGCGGATGCTGAGCCGGCGCGATTTGCCGGTGGGCGGCCGGCCGGCGTAGCTCTGGAGGATCTCGATCTTGCGGAGCAGAGCCTTGTCCGGGTGCGCTTCCACGTACGCCCGGCTGAGGTCATCGAGCTTGGCCTCTTCGGGGAGGATCTCCACGTCGGCGTCGGCCAGCTCCCCCATCTCCTTGATCTCGGGGTTCGTGAAAGCGGCCTGGGCCGGGCCCCGGCGGCCGATGAGGTAGACGTTGCGGATGCTGCTCTGGCGCAGCGCCTCCAGCGCGTAGTCCGCGATGTCGGTGACGGCCAGCTCCTCGTAGCTCCGGCACAGGATGCGGGCCACGTCGATGGCGACGTTGCCGACGCCGATGACCGCGGCGTTCTCGCCGGACAGGTCGAAGCGGCGGTCACGGAAATCGGGGTGCCCGTTGTACCACGCCACGAACTCGGTGGCGGCGTGGCTGCCCCGGAGGTCCTCGCCGGGAATGCCGAGACTGCGGTCGGTCTGGGCGCCGGTGGTGAAGCAGACCTGGTGGTAGCAGTCCTCGAGGTCGCTCAGGTGGATGTCCCGGCCGTAGCTGACGTTGCCGTAGAAGCGGAAATTGGGTTTCCGGGCGTTGCGGTCATAGACCCGCGCCACCGACTTGATCTTCTGATGGTCCGGAGCCACGCCTCCCCGAACCAGACCGAACGGAGTCGCCAACTCGTCGAACATGTCGATCTCGACGCTCAGTCCCTGCTCGCGAAACAACCGTTCGACGACGTAGAAGCCTGCCGGCCCCGAGCCTATGATGGCGACTCGGAGGGGATTGTCGTCGGTTCCTGGGTTGGGCATGAAGTCTCCCGGTGTCCGTGGCGCCGTGGGGGGCAACGGCTGACCCGTTCCTCATTGTACGGTATTGGCCGCATCGTTGCCAGTTGCCCTTGACGGAGGCGTTCGGGAAAGGTTCACCTTGATGGCTGCCGGTTTCCGTGTTACTGATCCGCGTTCATGCGCATCATCTTGTTGGGTCCGCCCGGAGCGGGCAAGGGAACGCAGGCGGAGTCCATCGTCACGGCCTTCGGAGTCCCGCAGATATCCACCGGCGACATGCTGCGGGCCGCGGTCAAGGCGGGCACGGCGCTGGGACAGCGGGTCAAGGCGGTGATGGAGTCGGGCGCGCTGGTGTCGGACGACATCATCGTGGACCTCATCAAGGAGCGCATCCAGGACGCGGATTGCCGTAATGGGTTCCTCTTCGACGGCTTCCCGCGGACGCTGGCCCAGGCCGAGGCGTTGCGGCACAACGACATCCCGGTCACCCACGTGGTTGAGATCGACGTGCCTTCGGAAGACGTGGTCGCGCGGCTCAGCGGGCGGCGCGTGCACCCGGCGTCGGGACGCGTCTATCACGTGGCGTTCAATCCGCCGAAGGCCGAGGGCAAGGACGACGTCACCGGCGAAGATCTCGTGCAGCGGGACGACGACCGGGAGGAGACCGTGCGCCGGCGCCTGGAGGTCTACGGCGAGCAGACCGCCCCGCTGGTGGACTACTACACCCGGTGGCAGGCCCAGGGTGACCCCGCGGCGCCGCGCTACATCAAGGTGTCGGGGGTGGGCCGGGTGGAGGACGTGCGGGACGCGGTCCTGGCGGCGTTGAATGAGGAAGCGCCGTGACGCCTCCGCGGCCCCGCGTGACCGCGGACGACTTCGACGCCGTTCTGTTCGATCTCGACGGGGTGCTCACCTCCACCGCCCGGGTCCACTCCGTGTGCTGGAAGAAGATGTTCGACGAGTTCCTGGAACGGCGCGCCGCGGACACCGGCGGCGCCTTCGTGCCCTTCGACATGGACGGCGACTACAAGCGCTACGTGGACGGCAAGCCCCGTTACGACGGGGTGCGGGGCTTCCTGGAGTCCAGGGGCATCGAGCTGCCTTACGGCGACCCCGGCGATGCTCCGGGGACGCTGACCGCGTGCGGCCTGGGTAACCGCAAGGACCGGCTGTTCAACGAGGTGCTGAAGGAAGAAGGGGTGGAGGCTTACGAGGGAACCATTCGCTGGGCCAGGGAACTCCGCAGCCGGGGCTTCAAGACCGCGGTTGTGTCTTCCAGCAAGAACTGCAGGAACATCATGGAGGCCGCGGGCATCGAGGCGCTGTTCGACGCACGGATGGACGGAGAGATCGCCCAGCGGCTGAAGATACCCGGCAAGCCCGCGCCGGACACCTACCTTAGGGCCGCCGAAGAGTTGGCCGTGCGTCCTGAGCGGGCGGTGGTGGTGGAGGACGCCCTATCCGGCGTCGAGGCCGGCCGCCGGGGCGGCTTCGGGCTGGTGATCGGCGTGGACCGGCACGGCGACGCCGACGCGCTTCGCGACAACGGCGCGGACATCGTGGTGACGGACCTGGCCGAGATGCTGGACGGGTAGCGGAGCGAAGTCGAAGGGTCACCCGCCGCCCGAAAAGAACCTGTCGTAGCACGCCCGGATGCGCTCCCGGCGTTTCTCGTAGTCCCGCAGCAGCGCCGCGCCCGCAGACCTGCGGCCCTTTTCTTCATAGCCCAGAGCCAGCGCCACGGCCCGAAGCTTGCCGGGCTCGCGTTCGAGAACGTGGGTGTCGTGGTCGCGCTCGATCCGCAGGCGGTGGCCTAGGCGGCGCAGGAACGCATAGCCCTCTGCCAGGGTCCGGTGGTCCCGAGCCCCGAGAAGGCGCAGTTCCCGAAGGGCCGCGGCCGCGCCGAGGGTGTCCCGTTGGCGCAGCGCGGCATGTTCGTGCCCGAAGCGCAGTTGCAGCATCTGCACCAGGAACTCCACGTCGATCAACCCGCCCCGCCCGGTCTTCACGTCGAAGCGGGAGCCGTCCTCCCGCGCCAGCTCCCGCTCCATGCGCATGCGCAGCCGGTCGATCTCGGCCAGATCCTCGTCGCTGAAGTTGTCCTGGTATGCGAAGCGTTCGGCGATGGCCTCGGCCTCGGCGCCGAGCCGTGCGTCACCGGCCACGAAACGAGCCCGGATCAGCGCCTGCCGTTCCCACAACTGCGAGCTGGTCTCGTGGTAGCGCCGGAACGCTTCGATGGAGGAGACCAGCGGGCCGGACCGTCCCGAGGGGCGCAACCGCATGTCGAGCTGATAGGCGATGCCTTCCGCGGTCGGCGCTGAAAGACAGGTGATGAGCCGCTGCCCCAGTTGCACGTCGTACTCGTGGGCGCTGAGGCCGCCGCGGGTCTCGACGCCATCGGGACCGTCGTAAAGGAAGATGAGGTCGAGGTCGGAGTTGTATTCGAGCTGCGCCTCGCCGAGCTTGCCCATGGCCAGCACCGCGAAGCGCCCGGCCTCCAGGGCGCCGTGCCGGCGGTCCGTTTCGCTCCGCGCCAAGCCCAGGGCCGCCTCCAGACAGGCCTCCGCCAGTCCGGTCAGTTGCGCGACGGCTTCGGCGAAGCCCAGCTCGCCGCCGAGATCGTGGAGGCCCAGCCGGATGAACTCCTCGGTGCGGTAGCGTCTCAGGCGGTCGAGGCCGTCCTCGACGTCCGCGGCTTCCGCGATGGATGCGTTCAGCTCGTCCAGCATCTCGGCCCGGGTCTTGGCGACGCGGGTGAGGTCCACCCGGATCAGGCTGTCGAGCAACTCGGGCCGGTTCACGAACAGCACCGACAGGAAGCGGCTGTTGGCGAACAGATCGATGAGCAGGCGCGTGGTGCCGGGGTTCTCCGCCAGCAGTGACAGGAACCCGGTGCGGGCGCCGATGCGGCGGCCGAACTCGGCCATGTGGTGCAGCGCCTGCTGCGGTTCCGCGGAGTCCAGGATGGTCCTCATCAGCGCCGGCATGAGGTCCCGCATGACCTTGCGGCGCCTGGGGCCGGGGGGCGTGGCGCCGCTGCCGTCCCGAACCGCCAGCAGGTCGCCGTAGGTCTTGGCGGCGTCCGGGAAGCCGCGTTCTTCCAGCTCCCCGATGACCCGTTCCCGCTGCTCCAGGTCTTGCCAGACTTGGAGGTCTCCCTCGGCCGAGAACTCCTTCCGCGCGCTGTAGAAGAGCCGCTCGAAGGCCGCGTGGACGGCTTCCGTGTGCCTCCGGTAGTCCGCCCAGAAGGCGCCGGCCTCCCCGCCGGGCTCGCGGATGTAGCCCAGCCGCCGCGCCAGGGCGCGTTCCCGGTCTGCTTCGCGGGGGATCGCGTGGGTCTGCTGGTGGGCGAATATCTGGAGCTTGTGCTCCGCGTCGCGAAGGAACCGGTAGGCGGCGCTCAGCGCCTCGCTCTCCGTCGCCGGCACGTAGCCGTGCCGGGCCAGCTCCGCCAGGGCGTCCAGCGTGCCCCGCTTGCGGATGTGCGGGTCGTAGCCGCCGTTCACGAGCTGCAGGGCCTGGGTAAAGAACTCGACCTCGCGGATGCCTCCGTGACCGAGCTTGAGGTTCCGCTTCCGGCCGTCGCCGTCGGCGAGCTGTTGCCGCTCGATGCGCGTCTTCATGTCGCGCAGCTCCTCCACCGTGGAAAAGTCCAGGTAACGGCGGTAGACGAACGGCCTCACGTCGTCCAGAAACGCCTCGCCCAACTCCAGGTCCCCGGCCACGGGCCTCGCCTTGATCAGGGCCGCCCGCTCCCAGCACAGCCCCCAGGACTCGTAGTAGAGCAGGGCCGCGGCCACCGGTTGCGCCGCGGGTCCCTGGCTCCCCATCGGCCGAAGCCGCAGGTCGGTGCGGAACACCAGGCCGTCCTCGGTCACCTCGCCCATGGCCTGGGTCAGGCGTTCCGCGAGCTGGCCGAAAAATTCCGTGGGCGGGACGGCGCCGCGGCGCGCCGGCTCATCGGTCTCGTAAAGGTAGATGAGGTCGATGTCCGAGCTGAAGTTGAGCTCCCGACCGCCGAGCTTGCCCATGCCGAGCACGACGAAGCGGTTGTCCCGCGAGGCGCCCGGAAGCCTCACCCGGCCGTGCCGCCGTTCCAGGTCCGCCCGGCAGAACCGGCAGGCTGCGTCCAGCGCGAAGTCCGCGAGGGTCGTCAGCTCCCCCATGGTTTCTTCCACCGGCGCCAGCGACCCGAGGTCGCGGGCGCCGATGCGCAGGAACTCCCGCCGCTTGTGACGCCGAAGCCTGCGGTAGAACCGCGCCGGGGTCTCCTGCCGGGGGACCCGGCCGAACGCCGCGGCATGGCCGGCGGCCGTCCTGGGTCCCGTCCTTATGGCTTGGGTGAAGGTCTCCGCCCACGACGCGCCTTCGCCGATGAGGATGTCGCCGAGGTAGGCGCTGCCGCCGAGGACCCGGAGCAGGAGCCGCAGCTCGGCCGGCGCGAGGTCCGCCAGAGGCGCGCGGCCGGCGGTTTCCACGAGCCGACCGAGCTGCACCAGCGCGGCGTCCGGAGACGGCGCCGATTGCGCCAGGCGTTGCAGCCGGCGCCGCTCCGAAGGCGGGAACCCCGTGAGGCTGCGCCCGCTCATGGAAGTCCTTGCCCGCGGAGACGGCTTCCCCGGCAGAGGCTTTCAGGCAATTGACGCACCATCGCCGAAGATTATAGAAAAGGAGAAGGGATCAAAAGGGGGGCCGATGAAACTCGAAGTGCAAGTGACCTTTCGCGACGTGGAACCCTCTCGCGGCATCGAGCGGGCGGTTCGCGACAAGGCGGCGAAGCTCGATCAGTTCTATGACCGCATCACGAGTTGCCGGGTGGTGGTGGCCGCGCCGCACCGTCACCATCACAAGGGCAGGCTCTACAACGTCCGCATCGACCTGACGGTGCCGGGCGGTGAGCTGGTGGTGAACCGCGACAACAGCCAGGCCGCGGCGCACCACGACGTTCACGTGGCCATCCGCGACGCATTCGATGCCGCTAGGCGGCGCGTGCAGGAGTACGCGCGGCGGCGGCGCGGCGAGGTGAAGACCCACCGGGCGGGGCCGCCTGCGCAGTTGGAGGAGGAAGAGCTATAGGGGCGGGTATCAAACCTGCCCCCTGCGTGCCTATGCGGTCGCTCTGACGAGGCTTAGTCCTGAAGGTCCGGTCCGACCGCGGTCCGAAGCTTTCTCAAGGCGCGCTGCTCGATCTGGCGAATGCGCTCCCTGGTGAGCGAGAAGCGCTCCCCCAGTTCCTCGAGGGTGTAGTCCCGCACCTCGCCGATGCCGAAGCGGAACCGCAACACGGCCTCCTCCCTCGGCGGCAGCGTGGCCAGGTACTTCTTGACCCTGTCGCGCAGGTTGGCGTGAATCGTCTGCTCCAGCGGCTTCGGGATGTGCTTGTCCTCCACGAAGTCGCCGAGCCGGCTCTCCTCGTCGTCGCCCATGGGGGTTTCCAGTGAGACCGGCTCCTTAACGATGCGCATCAGCCGGCGGATCTCCTCGGTGGTCAGCCCCATCTCCGCGGCGACCTCGTCCGGCTGCGGGTCCCTGCCGAGCTTGCGGTGAAGCGAGCGGTGCGCGCGGATGAGCTTGTTGCGGGTCTCGATCATGTGCACCGGGATGCGTATGGTCGGCGCGGAGTCGATGATGCCCCGGGTGATGCTCTGCCGGATCCACCAGCCCGCGTAGGTCGAGAACCGGTAGCCCAGCCGGTAGTCGAACTTTTCCGCCGCCCGCATGAGACCCACGTTCCCTTCCTGGATCAGGTCGAGGAACTGGAGGCCGCGGTTGCCGTACTTCTTCGCCAGGCTCACCACCAGCCGCAGGTTGGCCTCGATGAGGATCTTCTTCGCCGAAGAGGCCTTGAGCTCGGCTTCGGTGATGGCTTCCACCTGACGCGCGAGGTCCTCGGCGGACGATTCGTGGGCCTCCTCGATGGCCGTGATTTCGGCGGCGATCTGCTTGGCGGCGTTGCCGCGGGTGTGACTGCGGGCCTGCGCCTGCAGCTTGACGACGGTACGGTGCGACTCCTTGAGGTTGGCGCCGATGTCGTCGATCCATTCCTTGGACAGCCGCAACGCCTTCACCGCGTCGATGATGCGGGTCTGCTTCTTGGCGAGATCGGCTTCCAGCGTGACCCGGCGCTTCTGGGAAGTCCTTTTGCGGCCCAGTTCCGCCTGTATGCGCTTCTGCTCCCGGACCAGGCCCCGCAGCACCGTGACGCCCTTGAGAAACCGGCGGCGTTCGATGGCCTCGTCGAACGCTTCACCGTCGTCGCCGGCCATCAGCACCCGATCCAGCGGCGTCTCGTTCCTCTTGATCTCCTCGGCCAGATCGAGCACCTGCCGAACGGTGAACGGCGAGGCGATGACGCTGTCGATGTACTCTTCCTGCCCCTGCTCCATCTGCATTCCGAGCTGGACCTCGCGTTCCCTCGTCAACAGGGGCGTCGAGCCGATGTCGCGAAGATAGAGCGACACCGGGTCGGTCTTTTCGTCCACCCGGTCGCTGTCCACCGGGACGTGGCTCGGCGCGGACTCCTCGGAAAAGGATGCAGGCTGCTCTTCGTCCTCGACCTCGTTTATGGCAACGTCGTCAAGCTCGTCGATTGAGTCGTCCATCGCATCCTCGGTGTCTTCGATGTTCAAGGCTCTCTCCATCATTTCGGCTTCCACAATGATTCATCACGCCGTCGCTCAAAGGGGTGAAGCTCCCTTGAAGCACCCGGCAAACCAACAATCCGGTAGTTGAAAAAATCCGCAACCCTTGCAAAACCGTTGACGCTCCTGGAGCATGACCGGAGGAGTTGCGGAACAGGCACGTTTTGTAGTTGTGTTGGGATAGTCCCTGCGAACCCGCCCGGATCGAGCAACGACTGAGCAACGGTCCTTGAGGGAAATCAGCAACAGCCTAAAGTATCATCAGGAATATCCGTTGTCAAGCACCAAGTTACGCGCGTTACGGGCTTGGGGCGGGGTCACTTGTCGTCCCGGATGCCGTATTTTCGAAGCTTGTATCGGAGCGCCCGCTCGCTGATGCCGAGGCTGTCGGCCGCCTTGGTCTGGACGCCGCCGGCGGCGTTGAGGGCGTCGACGATCATGCGCCGCTCCATCCCTTCCACCACCGCGGAGAGGTTGGTCTGGTCGTCCGCGCCGGGGCGCGTCTCCTTGATGGTGAGCGGCAGCTCGCCCGGCCCGATGACGTCGTCCCGCGTGAGCACGATGGCCCGCTCCACGAGGTTCTCCAGCTCGCGGACGTTGCCGGGATAGTCGTAGCGCAGCAGCGCGTCGCGGGCCTCGCGGGAGAATCCCTGGATGGTCTTGCCGTTCTTTTCCGCGAACTTCCGCAGGAAGTGATCGATCAGCGCCGAGAGGTCCTGACGCCGCTCGCGCAAGGGGGGGAGGATGATGGTGACCACGTTGAGGCGATAGTAGAGGTCCTCGCGGAAGCTCCCCTCCCGCAGGAGCTGCTCCAGGTCCCTGTGAGTCGCCGTGATGATGCGCACGTCGCTGGTGATGGCGCGGTTCGAGCCCACCCGCTCGAATTCCTTCTCCTGCAGCACGCGCAGCAGCTTGGCCTGCAGGTGGGCGGGCAGGTCGCCGATCTCGTCCAGGAACAGCGTGCCCTTGTCGGCGACCTCGAACCGGCCCTTGCGCATGGCGAAGGCGCCGGTGAAGGCGCCTTTCTCGTGTCCGAACAGCTCCGACTCCAGCAGCGTCTCCGGCAGCGCGGCGCAGTTCACCTTCACCAGGGGGCCGTTCCGGCGCGCGCTGGCGTAGTGGATGGCCTTGGCGATCAGCTCCTTGCCGGTGCCGCTCTCGCCGCGCAGCAGGACGGTGGCGTCGCTGGGAGCCACCCGCCGCACCAGGTCCAGGACTTCCTGCATCTGGCCGCTCTCGCCGATGATGCCTTCGATGCGGTGGCGTTCCTGCAACGCCTCCCGAAGCTCGGTGTTCTCCCGGACAAGCTGGTGGCTGCGCTTGACCCGCTCGATGCGCAGCAGGAGTTCCTCCAGGTTGAGCGGTTTGGTCAGGTAGTCGGTGGCCCCCTCCTGCATGGCGGACACCGCGGTCTCGATGCTCCCGTACGCGGTCATGATGATGACCGCCACCTCGGGCGCCGCGGCGCGGCACTGCTTCAGCAGGTCCAGACCGGACATCCCCGGCATGCGCTGGTCGGTGAGGATCAGGTCGAAGGGTTCCTTGCGAAAACGCTCCAGCGCCTCCGCGGCGCTCTCCATCAGCACGACCTCGAAGCCGGCCTTGCCCAGGAAGCCGCCGACGAACTCGAGCTGGGTGCGCTCGTCGTCCACCACCATGACGTGGAAGCGGTCGCCGCGCGCCGCTGCCGGATGGCTCGACGGCCGGACTCCGGGTTCGTCTCGATATGCCTGTTCCGTCATGTCGTTTTCGTAGCGCCTGCGCTTCGGGGCTCGGATCGCCGTTCCCCCCGCGCGCTCCACGGGTCCTACGCGAAGGCGTGGTCCAACGGGAGAACGATCTCGAACCGGCTGCCGCTGCCCGTCCTGCTGGTCACGTCGATGGTTCCGCCGTGGCCCTCGACGATCCTGCGCGCGATGGCCAGGCCCAGCCCGGAGCCGTCGGTCTTGGTGGTGAAGTAGGGCTCGAAGATGCGCGCGAGGTTCTCCGGCTGGATGCCCACGCCGGTGTCGCTGACCGCGAGCCGCATCCTGCCGTCACGGGTCGTGGTCTCGATGGTCAGGGTGCCGCCCTCGGGCATGGCCTGGAGACCGTTGAGGATGAGGTTCAGCAACACCTGCTTGAGATAGTCCGGGTCGGCCTTCACCACCGGCCGAGGGCCGTGGCCCACCACCCGGATGTCCACCCCGGACGCCTCGGCGTCGCCTTGAGTCAGCGTGGTCAGCTCGTTCAGCAACTGGTCGACCTTGACCAGGTCGGGCTTCATGTTCAGCGGACGCGCCAGGGTCAGGAACTCCTCCACGATGGCGTTCAGGCGGTGAACCTCCCCGCGCATCAGCTCGATGAAGCGGCTGTACTCGCTCTCGTCCCGGGTCGGCTTGAATTCCCCCTTGAGGCGTTGCAGGCCCATGGAGATGGCGTTGAGCGGGTTGCGGACCTCGTGGGCCACGGTGGCCGCCAGGTTGCCCATCATCGAGAGGTGCTCCCGGCGGTCCACTTCCGCCTCCAGGGCCTTGATCTCCTGCATGTGGAACCGCTGGTTGTACAGGATCGCCGTAAACCCCAGCATGCCCAGGGCCAGGATGCCGCACCCCAGCCACACCATGGACCGGAGGCTCTGCCACCACGCGGCGTCCACGGCGTCCATGGACAGGCCGATGCGCAGGAACCCCATGGGATCGTCGTCCAGCGTGATGGGCTTGACCACCTCGTAACGCCGGCCGCCGCCGTCCGTCTCCACGATGCGGTGCGCCGAACGCTCGGTGGCCCGCGCCCTGGCGGCCAAGTCATCCACCATGCGGACGCCGGTCAGCGCGGGGTCCGTGTGGGCGAGCACGGTGAGGTCGTTGTCCAGCAGCGCGAGGTGGTGGATGTCGTCCTGCCGCCCCAGGTCCTCGATCTGGCGCTGAACGCCGATCTCGCGCTGCAGCTTGAGCATGTAGGAGGCGTCCGCGTGGACCGCGATGTACCCGGGAAAGCTCCGGGCTTCCAGGGCTATCCCGAAGACGCTGTCCTCCCAGAACTTGTGTTGGGGAAGGGGCGGCGGCTGGCCCGGAAACTGCGACCAGAGCTTGCCCCAGTTGTGCACCTCGGCCTTGCGCCCCGACCACCGTTCCCGAAACCCGGCCAGGAGGTCGCCGATCCCGGGCGGCTCGGTCCCGGTGTGCGACACCCAGGGGCGGCCCTGGAGGTCCAGGAGTTCGACCCGGTAGAGGTCGTTGATGGCGCTGATGCGTTGCACCAGGCGCGCTGGAGGGTTGGCGGTCAGCAGCCGGTCGATGAGGCGCGCGTTGTCCAGCAGGCGCCGCCGGACCAGTTCCTCGATCAGCGCGTTGCCCTTGATGGACTTCTTCGCGCTGGTCTCCATGGTCCTGGTCAGGGCCAGCGCCTTGACCTCCACCTGGCGCACCAGCTCCTCCTCCAGCCAGCGGCTCTCGTAGAACACGTAGAGCGAGAAGAGCCCCAGGAGCAGCAGGACCGAGGCGAGGAAGTAGGGGACCAGGGAAGCTCGTTTCATGATGATTCTTGGCCGGTTTCGAGACCGCGGGCTACGACGGGCCGCAGCCCGTCATCCCATTATACAAACGGCCTTGAACTTGGCAAGAATTCGCAACGGCTCCCGGTCGCCGTCCTCATGCGCTCAGCTCTTCGCGACGAAGAACCGCCGCATCTCGCCCCGCTGTACCAGGAACAGCGCGTTCCGGCCCTCTTCCGCCTGGCCGAGCGCCTCGTTGTAGGCGGCCAGCGTCGTGACCGGAATCCGGTTGACCTCCAGGATCACGTCTCCCTGGCGCAGCCCGGCCTCGTCCGCCGGGCTCCCCGGCTTCACCGCGGTGACCACGACGCCTTTCTCCTGCTTCAGGGAGAGTTTCTTGGCCGTAGCCGGGGTGATCTCGCTTACGGTGAGCCCGAGGTCCGATCCCTGTTCCGCAACCGCCGCGGACTTCTCGGCGAGCTTTCCGATCCGTACCGTCAGCGTCCGTTCACCACCGTCGCGCAAAACCTTGACGCCCACCTCCTTGCCCACCGGGGTGCGGGCCACGATCATCGGCAGGTTCCCGGTCGCCTCGATGGGAATCCCGTCGAACTCGACGATGACGTCTCCCGCCTTGATCCCTCCCTCCTGGGCCGGAGTGTCGGGCAAGACCTGGGCCACCAGCGCCCCGCGCGGCTCGCCCACCTTCAGGGACTCCGCCAGCAGCGGGGTCATCTTCTGGAAGGCCACCCCCAGCCAGCCGCGCGTGACCTGGCCGTCGTTCCGCAGTTGCGGCAGCAGCTCCTTGACCAGGTTGATGGGGATGGCGAAGCCGATGCCCACGTTGCCGCCGCCCCGGCTGTAGATGGCGGTGTTCACTCCCACCACTTCGCCGCGGTGGTTGATGAGCGGTCCGCCGGAATTGCCCGGGTTGATGGAGGCGTCGGTCTGGATGAAGTTGTCGTACGGCCCGGCGCCGATTCGGCGCCCCTTGGCGCTGACGATCCCGGAGGTGACCGTACGGTCGAGGCCGAACGGGTTGCCGATGGCCAGCACGCCTTCACCGATCTCCAGCTTGTCCGAGTCGCCCAAAGGCGCGGTGGGCAGGGGGTAGCCGGCGTCGATCCGGATCAACGCCAGGTCGGTCTTCTCGTCCATGCCCACGACCTTCCCCTCGAACTCGTTCTCGTCCGAGAGGGTGACGGTGATGATGGCGTTCTTGCCGCCCGCCACCACGTGGTGGTTGGTCAGGATCAGGCCCTTGGAGTCGATGATGACGCCGGAGCCGTATGCCTGGGTCCTGCGCGGCGTGCCGGGCCTGCCCGGCATGTTGAAGGGGTTGGGGATGGAGAAAGGGGAGTCTTCGAAGAACTTGCGCCATTCCTCGGGCAGGGAGTGGCCGAACCGCCGGGACCACGCCGCCGGCAGGGTCTCCCCCTTGGTGGTGACGTTGACCACCGCCGGGCTCACGGCCTTGACCAGGTCGACGATTCCCCGCACCGGCCGTTGGTCGGCGGCGGGTTTGGTGGACGCGTTGAGAGGCTGCCGATCGAAGCCCGAGTAGAGGGCGAACACGGCGAGCAGCAGGGCGCAGACGCCCAGCGCCTTCATGGACGTGGAACGGACTTGCTTCGAGGGCATGGAGCCACCTCCTTAAAGAATCTGTGACCCTTGGTGAGCACCTTTCGTGCCAGCGTCTGGGGCTTTCGAAAGAGCCATGTTTTCAGGGAGTTGCCGGGGTCCCGGGCGGGGTGGGCACGTCAAAACGGTCGAACGCCTTCGACGATTCCGTCGATTGAGTCGCCGGGCGGGTTCCGAAACCGCCCGCCCGCGGGCGCCACACGAGGAAAGGGCAACGCGCCCGGCGGCCGTCATTCCACCTCGTAGATGGACTCGATTTCCACCGGGATCGCGTTGGGCAGCGTCGCCATGCCCACCGCGGAGCGCGCGTGCTTGCCCACGCTCTCGCCGAACACCTCCACCATCAGGTCCGAGAAGCCGTTGATGACCTGCGGCGTCTTCTGGAAGTCCGGGTCGGCGTTGACCATGCCCAGCACCTTGACGATGCGGCGGACGCGGTCGAGGCTGCCGAGTTCCGCTCTCAGGGTGACCAGCGTGTTCAGCGCCGTCTGGCGCGCCGCCTGGTAGCCTTCGTCCACGGTCAGGTCGCGGCCGAGCTTGCCGCGCGAGACGGGTTTGCCGTCGTCGCCCAGCGGGCCGTGGCCGGCAAGATACAGCAGCGAGCCCGTCCTCACGGCGCTGACGTAGTTGGCCATGGGCCTGGGCACGGGCGGCAGGCTCAGGTTCAATTCTTTCAGACGATCTTCCGCGCTCATGGGATATCCTCTCGTGCAGCCCGTCGGCCTACAGGCCGCGGAACCAGACGTTGTTCGGGTCCAGGCTGAGAAGCGATGGCGTAATGTCCGCGATGGCCGGGGTGCCGGTCATGATCATCACCCGCTTCAGCTCGTCCGTGAAGATGGAAAGCACCCGGGCCACGCCCTCCGGCCCCGCGGCGCCGAGGCCCCAGCAGATGGGCCTTCCCAGCAGCACCGCGCTGGCGCCCAGGGCCAGGGCCTTGGCGATGTCGCCGCCCCTGCGGGCGCCGCTGTCCAGCAGCACCGGCACCCGGTTGTCGGCCGCGTCCACGATCTCCGGCAGCACCTCGATGGCGGCGCGGTTGAAGTCGAGGATGCGGCCGCCGTGGTTGGAGACCACCAGGCAGTCCGCGCCGGCGTCGATGGCGATGCGTGCATCGTCGGGGTTCATGATCCCCTTCACCACGACGGGGACGGACACCTCTTTCTTGAGCCACGTCACGTCGTCCGGCGACGACAGGTGGACGGTGCGGGGCTTGCCGTCCGAGGACAGCGGCACCCGGTCCCTGAGCTTCGTGGGCTGCAGCGTGTCCATGGTGAGGCCGACCGCGGCGTAGCCGATCTCGTCCGCCCGGCGCACCGCGGCCAGCACCTTGTCCCGTCCCTTGCTGAGATAGGCCATGTACACCAGCGGCGAGGATATTCCTTCCGCCCACTGGTCCACGGTGGACGCGGTGGCGCCGCTGATGAACACCATGGTGCCGAACAGGCTGCCGCCTTCCGCCACCTCGTGCTCGCCGTTCTTGCGCAGGATACGGAAGCTGCCCACCGGGCCGATCAGCGCCGGCGACGGCAGGCGGTGGCCGAACAGCTCGATGGAGGTGTCCGGGTCGGTGACGTCGTGGAAGATGCGCTGGCGGAAGAGCAGCCGGTCCAGCGCGGTGCGGTTCCGCTTCAGGGTGGACTCGCTCTCCGCCGCGCCCATGACGTGCTCGATGGCCTCCGGCCGGACCCGCTGGTGGAACAGCGCGCGAAGCTCGTCCAGGCTCAGGTTCTCGAGCGGTTTCTGTTCAAGCAGTTGAAGGCTCATGGTTCCCCCTCAATGGATGCACGACCGGACCATCCTGCGCATCTTAGCACACGTGCTTATGGGACAGGACACCGGACCCGGATTCACGGATCGTCCATCATCCGGAACTGGAACAGCAGCGTCCTCTGAAACGGCATGAAGTTGTCGTCGGACACCAGGTACAGCAGCGTCCGTCCCGCACGGTCGCGCCGGAGCGCGAGCCCCTCGAAGTTGTCCACCGGCAGCGGATGCTTCAGTTCCGCCACGGGTTGTCCGCGCAACGGGGTGCCGGCGCGCAGGCTTCCCCGCGCCAGGCGGACGATGCGGACGCGTATTCCCGTCACCGTCAGGCGCCGTTCGAGCAGCAGCACGTCGCCGCCGGGCAGGGCGGCGAGACCCGTGGGGCGGAGGCCGTCCGCCGGCAGGTAGGCGATCTCCCGGGCCGTGCCGTTCCGCATGAGCCAGCCCTTGAGGCTGCCGTCTCCGTTGGCGTGCCGTTCGGTCACGCCCAGGAGCGTGCCGTCGGACAGCACGGTGATGCCTTCGAGCCCTCCGTTGACGGGCGCTCCGTCCAGGGCGCGAGGCGTCTTCACCGGACGGGGCGGCGCGTCGAGGGCCGCCGGATACCGCCAGACCCGGTGGCGCCGCTCGAACGAGACCAGGAACGAGCCGTCGCCGGCGCGCGTCAGCCCTTCGGCGTCGCGCAGGCGGCCCCGGACCGGCTTGCCCGCGGGCGTCAGCATGGGCGCGTGGCGCCAGGAGTCTGCGGCGACGAGGCGCCCGTCCAGGTCGTGGGTGAGGTCCGCGGTGATCCAGGCGCCCCGGTCCGAGACGGCCCGGAGCCGCCGGCCGTCCGCGTTGACCTCCAGGCCCGAGAGCCCGCCGAAACTCCGGTGATCCGACACCAGCTCGAAGCCGCTCATGAACACGAGCCGGCCGAATACCCGGACGCCCGGCCTTTCGGTATCCAGCGCCACCGGGACCGCCTTGACCTCGATTCGTCCGGCGAACCCGTTGCCGGCCATTGCGAACAGCGCCAGCAGCGCGCAAGCCGCCGCGCAGGTCGGGCGCATCGGCCGCGCATTCCGGCGTGGACTCACGGCAGGTCCAGGTCGGGCAGGACCGCCAGCACGGCGTCGCGGAGGTAGTCCCGGGTGTAGAGGTCGCGGTCGATGACCTCGCCGTTCCACACGACGATGTCGAGATCGATGGTCCGGGGTCCGTAGCGGTCCTTGCCGGGCTCCCGTCCGAGCAGGACCTCGATGGCCTTGAGGTCCGCTCTCAGCCGCTCGCAGTCCACGCGGGTCTTCACCAGCAGGGCGCCGTTGGTGAAATCGGGCTGGTGGACGTAGCCGACGGGCGCCGTCTCCACCAGCGGCGACTCGGCGAGGATCACGTGCCGTTCGGCGATCCGCTCCCGCGCCCTGGGAACGTTGACCGCAGGCTCGATGTTGGAGCCGACGCCGATCACCGCCAGGTTCATGCTTCGCCCGCTCCCGTCCCCGTCCTCTCCGCCGAGCATTCCACGGACACGGAGTCGGTGAAGCGGAGCGCCGCCGGCTTGGCCACCCGGACCCGGGCGCGCTTCACGCGCTCGTCGTCCATCACCAGCTCCAGCAGGTGCTCGCAGAGCCTTTCGATGAGAAAGAACGACGACCGCTCCACCTCGGCGATGATCCGCTTGTTGAGGCGCTTGTAGTCCACGGTCTCGTCGATGGCGTCGCGGGTGAAGACCGTGTCTGGCGCCAGCTCCAGTTCCACGTTGACGACCACGTCCTGCTTCGTCTCGCGCTCCCAGTCATTGATGCCGATGATGGTGCGGAGCCGCAGGTTCTCGATGGTGATCTTGACCGGATTCTTCTGGATCATGGGACGTGGTCGCCAACCCGACATGGGGGCTACGATCCGATGACTCGGACGGGCCGCGCTACAGATGCTCCCCGCCGTCGACGTAGATGCATTCGCCCGTGACGAAGGGGTTGTCCAGCAGGAACAGCACCGCGGCGACCAAGTTATCCGTGTCGCCGATGCGTTTCAAGGGCAGGGCGGCGCTCCGCCGCTCCAGGTCGTCCACCACTCCGCCCGGCGGGGGCAGTATCATGCCCGGGGAAACCCCGTTCACCCGGATGGCGGGGCCGAGCTCGCGGGCCGCCATCCGCGTAAGCTCCAGCAGCGCCTTCTTCGACAGCGTGTAGGCGGCGTGATGGGGGTCGGTGCGGCTCACGCGGGTATCGAGGAGGTTGATGACCTGGCCCCGGGCGCAGCCCTCGGCGAACGCCTGGGTGAGAAAGAAGGGCGCCTTGAAGTTGACGTTGAAATGGCGCTCGAAAAGGCCGCGGCCGGTTTCCCGAAGCGTGCCGCGCTCGAAGACCGAGGCGTTGTTGACCAGGACGGTCAGGTCGGTGAAGTGCTCCCGCACCCTGGGGATCAGCGCCGCGGTCTCGTCGTGGTCGTTCAGGTCGCAGCGGAACAGCCGGCACCGGCGGCCCATCCCTTCGATCTCCCTCGCGGTGCGTTCGGCCGCTTCCGCAGAGTCGAGATAGTGGAGCGCGACACCGTAGCCGTGCTGCGCCAGCGCCCGCGCCACCGCGGCGCCGATGCGCCTGGCTCCGCCGGTAACGAGCGCGGTTCCCTTCGCCGTGGACATGGCGGTCATCATACCCCGTCGGCGACGCACCCACCACCGGCCGGCCGGGAGCTTTGACAGGCTCCCTGCCCGGTGTTAGCGTCCCGACAAGCATGTCCATCCTCCGTGTGGAGTCGAGACCATGACGCCGATACCCGAAATCGAGGAGATCGTCGGCAAGTACCGCGCCGGCGAGGCCGAGGTGGCGCAACGTTTCTTCGAGGAGAAACGGCCGCTTCCGCAGCACCTGGACTGGCTGCGTTTCCAGGTGGCGCGGGAGGCCCGGAACCTGGAGGAGATCGCCTCCCACCAGCGCTGCGAGCTGGTGGAGCAGGTGGACCGGTCCGTGTCCCGCGAAACGCTGGTGGACCAACTCACCGAGGACTACCAGGAGGTCCGCCACTACGGCATGCTGGCCTACATCTACGAGGGCATCAGCGGCGAGCGGGTGCAGTGGCGCGAACTCCGGGAGACCGCGCAGCAGGCATCGTGGTACGAGCTGTCGCGCCGGGAGCACCGGCGGTGGGCGGAGCTGAAGGCGGGCGGGTCGGAACTGGATCTGGCCGCGGCGCTGTTCACCCGTGGCGGCGGCGGTTCGCTGTTCTACGGCATGATCCCGCTCCGGGGCGGCGACTACGAGGAGGCCCTCTCGCGCGCATCGAAGATCATCCTGCGGGACGAGATCGAGCACGGCGCCTCGGAAGGGCGGGACGACCTGTACCGGCTGATCCGCGGGCCCGAAGACGTCGAGACCGCCGCGGGGATCATCGCGGAGATGGGCGCGATCCGGCTGGAGATGAGGAACGCGCAGTACGGCAACCCGATGCCGGCGTCACGACTGCGGGAGATCCGCGAGGGTGATATCGTACCCGTGACCATGGAGGCGATGCTGTCGGCCTGTCCCCGGGACGGCGAGGACTGGTTCGAGTGGTACCACGGGAGGCCCAAGCCGCTCTCCGCGGAGTCGGTCCTCTGAGGGCGGCCGGGCTCGACCACTCTGCGCCGGCGCCCGCGTCCGCATTGGCATGGATCTTGCGGGCATATGGTCATGAGACGAGACCGCAGCTTGGGGTTCCGCCCATGATGCGGTATCCTTGTCGGGGCGTGGATGGCTACTGCATGGAGAAGGGGAGCGCGATGGGTGAAATCGTCGTGGACATAGAGTTGGAGAACCCGCGAGACCGTGCGCTGTTTGAGGAAGGGCATCGCAGGGAGGAAGACATCCGGCGGGTTACCGTCCGCGCCGTCGCGGATACGGGCGCGGTGATGCTGGCGCTGCCTGAGGACACGGTGAACCGGCTCGGCATCAGGGTCGTGGGCAGCGCCGCGTTCACCTACGCTGACGGACAGCAGCGTCAACGGCCCATCGCCGGCCCGCTGACGGTCCGCATCGGCGACCGCTGGACGTCCACCGAGTGCGTCGTCGTGCCGGCCGGGGCTGATGCTTTGGTCGGCCAAATCGTCATGGAACGGCTGGATCTGGTGGCTGACTGCGTGCGCCAGACGCTCGGGCCGCGGCCTGAATCGCCGGACCGTCCGCTGCTCAGATTGTGAGGGAACCTCCCGGATAAACTGTGACGGCCGGCTGACGTTTACCGTCTCTTCGTAGCGAGCACGTCGAGCACTTCCTTGACCTCGGGTCCGGGGTCCGTGCGGTCCTTGAACGGCGCCAGCCGCCGGTAGAGGTCGGCGGCGGCCTTGTGGAAGCCTGCGGGAAGCCCCGCGGACTCGAAGCTGGCGGCGATCTCTTCCATCTCGCCCACGTAGCGCCAACCCTTGGGCGCTGCTACCGAGGCCGCGCGTTCGCTCTTGCGGCCGAGGTTGGGTTGCGAGCCCGCCCACTCCTGGAGCAGCGCCTCCTCCACGCCTTCCGTGGCCGCCAGCGCACGGATGGCCAGGACCAGCGCGTCGCTGCCCTTGGTCCAGGCGGCGTAGGCCATCTTGAGAGCGGAGGCAGCGCCGGTCCCCCCTTGGATGACCCTGGCGTCGAGCAGGCCACCAGAGAACAGGTTCGCCACCGCCTCGCCTCCGGTTCCCGACAGGTAGAGGCGCGTGGTGCCCGGCTTGCGCACCGGCGGGCCGATGATGGCGCCGTCCACGAAATGGGCCCCGGCCTTGCCGACAACCGTACTCACGCGTTGCGCGGTGGCCCGGGACACGGCATTGGCGTCGATGTAGATCTCGGTGAACCCCAGGTCGGCTACGTCTTGCGCCACATCTTCGGCGGCGTGGGGCGGGCACACGGAAAGGACCGCGTCACTCTCACCGACGGCCTCCGCAAGCGTCGCCACTTCGACCAGTCCGGCCTCTCGTGCCCTCCGCCGGCTCCCTTCACTCCGTCCGTCCGAAACCCACAGCACCCGGGCGCCGCTCACCGCGGCGCCGACGGTGGCGCCCATATTGCCGGGATGCAACAGCGTGAGTGTCTGGATCTGCATGGCCGCCTCGAAGCTAGTGGTCCTCTTCCTCCACCTCGCTGGCCTTGACCCGCCGTGACTTGAGCTTCTCGCCAGTCTCGAAGTAGCGTCCCTCCACCGCGAGCCTGGCTTCCTCGTCCAGTTCCTCGTCCCATTGCCCGAGGGAGTAGCCGTACCACGGCATCTTGGGCTTGAGGGGCGGCAGCATGAACTCCTCCCACAGCTCCCGGGCGTGCTCCATGTATTCCCGCTTGGGCAGGGACACGGGCGGGAAGGGCTCCTTCTGGATGGCGTTGCACAGCATCCCCGACTCGTCCGCCGGCAGGTGGTACGACACCACGTCGGTGCCCTTGGCCTCGTGCTTGTAGAGGAACGGCGGGGCGTGGCCCTTCTCCATGCCGCCGATGATCTGCACGTCCTGGTGGGGCTTCATGCGGTAGCACATGGCCCAGAAGACGGCTGCCTCGTCCGAGGGGTCGATGTCCTCGTCCACGGCGATGACGATCTTGCCGACGCCGGGGTGGAACGATGCCGCGGCGTGGAGCGCGCGCCAGACCTCGGCTTCCTTGGGCTTGCGCATCTGCACGATGACGAGCTTGTAGGTGTTGGTGAGGGGCTCGTGCATCTCCACCCGGATGACGCTGGTGATGCGGCAGTGGTCGCGCAGGTGCACCAGCATCAGCCGGTCGTAGCCGATCTTGCGGATGACCGACGACTCGCTGGGGGTGAGCTGGCTCAACCAGGAAACATAGATGGCGTCCTTGCGGTGGGTGATGGCGGTGACGTCCATGAACGGGTTCAACTGCCGGGGGTGCATGTAGCCGTGGGATTCGCCGAACGGCCCCTCGGGCTCCACGAACTCGGTGTTGAGCCGCCCCTCGATGACGATCTCGGACTCCGCCGGCACCTGCAGGTCCACGGTCTTGCATTGGGCCATGCGGATGGGCTCGCCCACGAAGCCGCCGGCGATGGCCATTTCGTCCACGCCGTAGTCCACCTTCTGCACCGAGACGTAGGAGACCACCGGCGGCGCGCCGATGACCAGGGCCGCCTCCAGCGGCTCGCCGCGCTTCTGGGCGTTCTTCCAGTGCAGGAAGATGTCCTGGCCCAGCCCGGACGGGAACACGCCCACCCGGGAGTTCGACTTGATCTGGCCCCGGTAGTTGCCGATGTTGCCGATGCCGGTTTCCGGATCCTTGGTGATCCAGTGGGAGCAGGTGGTGTAGGGGCCGTTGTCGAAGCCGGGGGTGGAGATGGGCACCGGGAACTTGTCCAGCCCCTGGTTCTCCACGGCATCGCCGGTCATCACCACTTCATGGCACGCCGGGTTGTCCACCACCTTGGGCGTGATGGGGTTGGAGAGGGCGTGCTTCCATTTCTTGTCCATCTCCTCGGCGCTGTCGCAGCCCATGCCCAGGAAGTAGATGGCCTTGCTGCCCGCCAGCGCTCCCACCACCACGGGAAAGTCGAATTTGCGCCCGCGGGAGTCGGTGACGTTGGAGAAGTACCACGCCTTGCGCTCCTCGTCCGGAATGCCGCCCCGGTACTGCCAGCGCACCAGCGGGTGCAGCTCCGTGTCCTTGTTGATGGTCTGGTTGATGCGGCGCAGATGCCCCGCTTCTTCGAGCATTCTCAGATGCTCATGTAGGTCTGCATAACCCATTGACTGCCTCCTGTTCGCGTCGAACTTTCAAGTGATGTCGCAGAGAGTCCCCGTCGCCCCGTGTGTTGCAGCCCGGATTCGGGGCTTCGGTGTCGGAAAGAAACGGCAGGCTCCAGCGCGAAACGGTAAAATAGCGGATCGTGTCCGGCCGTGTCAATGAAGGCGCGCGGACGCGTGTTGCACCGGTATCTTCGTCGGAAACAAGGAGGTTGCCTGCAAGGGTCCGGCGATGACGTTGCCCCGGGTCACTGATTACCTGTTCGCTGTCAAGTCTCTTCCCTTGACTCCGCTCGGGACGGTGATCTGAAAGGGCGCCCGGGGACTCCCACCTCGGTCAAATACACAACGCTTGGCTCAATTTTCTCGGTCCGGTAGGGCACCTTGAGAGATTTTGGATTAAACGGTATGTTTCCATCCTTGGGTTGAGACTCCGTGTTGACGGCGTCAAAGGACGCCGGATCAAATCAACGGAGTGGCTGACTGCATGGGTCACCTACGCGATAGCAGAGATGCCCACTGTACTGAGGCAGGGACCGTACCGGTGTTTCTTCTACTCAAGCGACGGTCAAGAGCCTCGTCACGTGCATGTAGCGCGAGACAACCACGTTGCGAAATTCTGGCTCGAACCCATCCGGCTTCAGGAAGCCGGCGGATTCCGTCCGGCCGAAATTTCGCGTATTATCGGTATTGTCGAAGAACATCGAAGGGAACTCGTAGAGGCTTGGGATGAGTATTTCAGCAGTTGAAAGAAGTGTGCCGAACGCGGTCGGCTTAGAGGCGTCGGGTGACACGCTGCACGTCAAGTTGAGCGATGGCGGTACTGTGTCCATCCCGTTGGACCGGTACCCGAGGCTCGCCTACGCCACGAAGCAAGAGAGGGCCAACTGGAGCCTCATCGGCAAAGGCCAGGGAATTCATTGGGACGACATCGACGAGGACATAAGCGTTGAGGGTCTGCTCGCAGGAAAACGATCCGGGGAGAGCAAGCGTTCTTTCGTGAATTGGCTGAAGACGAGGCGTCAACCGAGATTTCGTCCTTGGAAAGGAGAGGGCTACGGCGAGCGAAATAACCTCGGTCTGCCGGCCAGACTCCTGATTCTCGGAGAATCGCACTACGAGAAGGAATCGGACGGCTGGGGTAGCGAACTGACGAGGGCTGTGGTGCAAGATTACATTGAAGGAAGCGTCTATCCTTTCTTCACCAAAGTCTTTCACACGGTTCTCGGACCCGACACTCCTGCACAGCGGTCCCAGTTTTTCAATTCCATTGCGTTCTACAACTATGTTCAGCGGAGTGTCGGCGACGCTCCTGACATCCCACCGACCAGAGAGATGTGGGAAGATGCGGCCGCTCCGTTTCGTGCGACTTTGGAATGTCTGCGTCCAACGCACATCGTGGCATGCGGAATGAGGCTCTGGGACAATATGCCGTACGACGAGGACTTTTGGGCGAGGCCGCTGAAAGCGTTGATTGACTGCTTCGGCTCCGAAAATTTTCCGACGACGCCGAAGAGGTCGCCGAAGAGCCTCCTCGGCCGCTATTGCTACTCCGAGGGAGAAAGCGTCATTCTGGCCATCCACCATCCTTCGTGGAAGGGGTACCAACCGTGCGCATGGCATCCGGTGGTAAAGCGGTTCCTGAGATACGACGGTTCCCGGAACACTTAGCCCATTCCGACATCTACCAGACCCCGTTTCGCTTGACTCCCGGCTTCCGTGTCCGTTAGCTTCCGCTGTAATCCACGGAGGGGGTTCCGACCATGTATACCGACCAAGCGACCTTGGAGAAGGTCTTTTCCCACATCGACCGGGAGGAGTTGGCCAGTCTGGCCATGGACGTCGTCAACTTCCCCACGCCCACCGGGAGCGAGGAGGAGGTGGCGCGGTTCATCCATGACTGGCTGCAGAAGCAGGGGATCGAGACTTTCCTGCAGCACACCGAGCCGGGGCGCGCCAACGTGGTGGGGGTGATTCCGGGCGAGGGCACGGGGCCGACGCTGCTGTTCAACGGGCACATGGACACGGCCCTGTCTGGCGGGCAGGAGGATCTCTGGATCACCGGGAGCAGCCGGCCCGAGTGGCAGGCGCTGGCGCGGCGGGAGGACGACGTCATCTACGGCAGCGGCATCGTCAACGACAAGGGGCCGCTCACCTGCACGCTGGTCATGGCCAAGGCGCTCAAGGAGAGCGGCGTCAAGCTCAAGGGCGACGTCATCGTCACCGGCGTGGCCGGCGAGATCGGGCGCGCGCCGGTGGACCACTACCAGGGCCCCGCCTACCGCGGCAAGGGCCACGGCGCGCGCTACCTGGTGACCCACGGCGTGGTGGGGGACTACTGCATCGTGGTGGAGCCGTCCCAGTTCCGCATCACCTGGGCCCAGTGCGGCGCCGTCTTCATCAAGATCACCACCTACGGCGAGCCCATGTACGGGCCGTTCGTGGACCACCCGGTGGACGCCAGGGAGAGCAAGAACGCGGTGGTGCGCATGGCCTCCATCATCCCGGCGCTGGAGGAATGGGCGCGGCGCTACGAGCAGGAGCACCGCTACGAGTTCGGCGCCGGCACCATGGTGCCCAAGGTCAACATCGGCTCCATCTTCGGCGGCGCCCCGTTCAAGCCCAACTTCTCGCCGGCCATCTGCAACCTCTACGTCGAGGCCTTCATGACCCCGGACCAGCGCGCCATCGACGTGTTGCGGGAGGTGAGGGCGGTCCTGGCCGACACGGGCATCGAGGCCAAGTCCTCGCTGTTCCTGTCGGTCAACAGCTACGAGTCCAAGGGCGCGGAGCCCCTGGTGGCCGCCATGGAGGAGGCCCACGAGTACGTCCGGGGCCGCAAGGTGGAGCCCATCCGCAGCGCCTTCACCAGCACCTACGCGGACCTCACGGTGTTCGCCGAGGTGGGCATCCCGGCCATCAAGTGCGGCCCGGCGCCGGAAGCCGCGGACGCCAAGCCGGCCACCAGCGAGATGCAGAAGGTGGAAGACCTCGAAGCCGCTGCGCGCATGTACGCGTTCGCGGCGCTGGAGGTCGCCAACCGCGATCGCAAGTGAAGCGTTGGCAACGGCAGGCGGTTTGGCATAAGAATTCAAGAGACAGGACGCGACGAAAGGAGCCTCCCATGAGCATCGATACGGGCCTTTATAGACGGACTTTCAGGGGCGAGGGCGGGGTCGCCACCGACGAGGTGCTGTTCTCGTCGGATTCGCACGTGATGGAGCCGGCGGCCACCCTCGTGGACCGCATGCCCCAAGCCATGCGCGACAACGCGCCGCGCTTTCCCGAGCTGAAGGTCGGAGAGGGGTTCCAGACCCATCCCGGCGGTTCCGATCCCAACGCCCGGCTCAAGGAGATGGCGGTAGATGGCGTCAGCGCCGAGGTGCTTTACCCCACCTATGCGCTGAGCCTGTTCTCGCAGGAGGATGTGGCGCTCCACGAGGAATGTTGCCGGGCGTACAACGACTGGCTCATCGAATACTGCCAGGTGGACCTCGACCGGCTGGTGGGCGTGCCGATGATCGCCACCTACAACATGGACGTGGCGGTAGCCGAACTGGAGCGCTGCAAGAATGCCGGGTTGCGCGGCGCGCTGATCTGGCAGGTGCCGCCCAAGGAGATGTCTTTCGCCTCCGACCACTACGAACGCTTCTGGGCCGCGGCCCAGGAGATGGAGATGCCCGTCAGCGTCCACATCCTCACGGGCTTCGGCTACGTCAAGACCCGCTACGACCGCAAGGGCCTGGAGCGCTACCGGGGCAGCGTCAACCTGAAGCTGGCGGAGATCACCGACAGCCTCATGGACATCATCTTCTCGGGCGTGCTGGAACGCTTTCCGAAGCTCAAGATCGTGCTGGTGGAGAACGAGATCGGCTGGCTGCCCTATGTCCTGGAGCAGTGGGACTACTACTTCGACCGCCACCGCCCCACCGACCCGCTGACCATCGACAAGCTGCCCACGGAGTACTTCAACCGGCAGGTCTTCGCCACCTTCTTCAACGACGCCGTGGGCGCCCGCAATCTGGTCTGGTGGGGGCACGACAACTGCATGTGGTCCAACGACTTCCCCCACGCCAACTCCACCTGGCCGCACTCGCGGGACGTGGTGGCGCGGGACCTCGGTCACCTGCCGGAGGACGTGCGCGCCAAGCTCCTGCGGGACAACGTGGCGCGGCTCTACGACATGGCGGTGCCGGCGCCGATGGTGGCGGAGGCGTAGCCGGTTCAGGAAGCGCCGGCCGTCGGCGATTCCTTCCCCAGCGTGAGTGAGAAGCCGGGCTTGCGGATGTAGACCTGGGTGTACTCCTGCTGGCGGGTCAGCTCGTTGATGAGCCGCACCAGCGGCTGGCTGGCGCTCAGGTACTCGCGCGGCCGGCCTGCGTTCTGCAGAGCATCCACCGCCTCGTCCCCCGCGTACACCCGCATGATCAGCTCCTCGTCGGACAGCGAGGCCCCGAGCCGGGCCCGGACCTCCTTGAGGGACGGGTCCGGCTGTTCCCAGTTCTCCCAAGCCTTGGCCCGCGGCCGCGCCAGGATGCGGTCCTTCACCTCGGGGTCCATGTACTCGGCGCCCTGCCGCCCCCAGATGCCCAGGGCGTACTGGATGGACTGGTCGGTGACCTGCTTGTAGCGCTCTCCCATGATGACGTTGATGGCCGCTTGGGTGCCCACGAACTGGGACAGTGGCGTCACCATGATGGGATAGCCCCACTCTTCGCGCACCCGCGCGGCTTCCTCCAGCGCCGCCGGCAGCTTGTCCTCCATGCCCACGAGGCGGAGCTGGTGCACGAAGTTGGAGATCATGCCGCCGGGCACCTGGTGGCTGTAGACGGACTGGTCGAAGGCCCTCGGCTCCCCCACCGGCAGGCCGTCCCGTTTGGCCACGAAGGTGAAATGCTCCCGCACCGGCTTCAGCGCTTCCTCGTCCACGTTGACCGTATGGCCCATGGCGCGCACGTTCCGGAGCATGTTGAAGATCGAGGGCTGGGCCGAGCCGTTGGCCAGCGGCGGTATGCTGGTGTGGATGGTGGTCATGCCGAGCTTGATGGCTTCCAGGTAGTTGAGCGGCGCCAGCCCGTTGTTGCAGTGGGCGTGGAACTCCACCGGGGTATCGCCGATGTTCTCCAGCACGATGGGCACCAGCGTACGGGTGCGCTCCGGGGTGAGCATGCCGCCCACGTCCTTGAAGCAGATGCGCCAGGGCTTCAGGGCTGCGGCTTCCCGGGCTTTCTGCGCGTAGTACTCGTCCGTGTGCCGCGGCGACACCGAGTAGATGATGTTCGCCACGGCATCCATGCCCAGTTCGCGCAGGTCGTCCACCTCCTGCTTGAACACCGAGTAGTCGTTCCACGGGTTGGAGTTGCGCGTCAGGCGGATGCCGTTCTCCACCAGGTGGCTGACCACCAGCTTGGCCACTGCCGTGGGCTTCTTCTCCAGCCCGCCCCGGATGCTGCCGTGCATCCGCAGCCCAGTGTTGCGGGCGCGCCGGGTGCCTTCACGGATCCAGTGCCACGGGTTCTCCTTGTGCTCGCGCACGTACTTCTTGATCATGGTGGCGCTGAAGAACTCCATGGACTCGAAGCCCGCCCGATCCATGCCCTCGATGGCCTCCAGCATGGCCGCGGTCCTCATGTTGTAGGCCCACAGGCTCTGGTTGCCGTCCCGCAGCGTGGTGTCCACGAATGTGACGTCGCTCATGGCTGTTCCTCGGTGGTTCCCGCCAATTCAGACCGCCGGCGACCTGCCTTGGCGCGGGCGGGTTTGAAACCCACCCCTACAGGGCCGCGGTGTCTTCCGCCGCCTCGCCGTCGGCGCTCCGTCCCAGGGTGAGGGAGAAGCCCGGCTTGCGGATGTAGACCTGGGTGTACTCCTGCTGCTTGGTCAGCTCGTTCACGAGCCGCACCAGCGGCTGGCTGGCGCTCAGGTACTCGCGGGGCCGGCCGGCGTTCTGCAGTTCCTCCACCGCCTCGTCCCCGGCGAAGACCCGCAGGATCAGCTCCTCGTCGGACATGGAGGAGCTGCCGAGCTGCGTCCGCACCTCGGGGAGCGACGGGTCCGGCTGCTGCCAGCCTTCCCAGTCCTTCGCGCGCGGCCGCCCCAGGATGCGGTCCTTCACGTCGGGGTCCATCAGTTCCGCGCCCTCCCGGCCCCAGATGCCGTGGGCGTACTGGATGGACTGGTCGGTGACCTGCTTGTAGCGTTCCCCCATGATGATGTTGATGGCGGCCTGCGTGCCGACGAACTGGGACAGCGGCGTCACCATGATGGGATAGCCCCACTCCGCGCGCACCCGCGCGGCCTCCTCCAGCGCCGCCGGCAGCTTGTCCAGCATGCCTACCAACCCCAGTTGATGGCGGAAGTTGGCGATCATGCCGCCGGGCACCTGGTGGGCATAGACGGACTGGTCGAAGGCCGCGGGCGCGCCCATGGGCAGGCCGTCGCGCTTGGCGACGAAGGTGAAGTGCTCCTGCACCGGCTTCAGCACTTCCTCGTCCACCGATGCGGTATGGCCCATGGCGCGTACGTTCCGGAGCATGTTGAAGATCGACGGCTGGGCCGAGCCGTTGGCCAGGGGCGGCACGCTGGTGTGGATGGTGGTCATGCCCAGCTCGATGGCTTCCAGGTAGTTGATCGGCGCCAGCCCGTTGTTGCAGTGGGCGTGGAACTCCACCGGCACGTCGCCGATGTTGTCCAGCACGAGGGGTACCAGTGTCCGGGTGCGCTCGGGGGTGAGCAGGCCGCCCACGTCCTTGAAGCAGATGCGCCAGGGCTTCAGCGCGGCGGCTTCCCGGGCCTTCTGCGCGTAGTACTCGTCGGTGTGCCGCGGCGACACCGAGTAGATCAGGTTCACCACGCAGTTCATGCCCACCTCGCGCAGCGCCTCCACGTCCTCCTTGAATACGGAGTAGTCGTTCCAGGGGTTGGAGGTGCGGGTCAGGGTGATGCCGCTGTCGATGACGTGCTGGACCACCAGCCGCGCCACCGACGTGGGTTTCTTCTCCAGTCCGCCCTTGATGCCGCCGTGGAGCCGTAACGGGGTGTTGCGCGCGCGCCGTGCGCCCTCCCGCAGCCAGTGCCACGGGTTCTCCTTGTGCTCGCGCACGTACTTCTTGAACATCGTGGCGGTGAAGAACTCCATGGACTCGAAGCCCGCCCGGTCCATGCGCTCGATGCTTTCCAGCATGGCCGCGGTCTTCATGTTGAAGGCCCACAGGCTCTGGTTGCCGTCCCGCAGCGTGGTGTCCACGAATGTGACGTCGCTCATGCGTGTTCCTCGGTGGTCGTTGCCATGCAATCGCCCGTGATGCGGCGGTGGCGCCTCCGAGCGTCCACCCGCATCCGTCCTGCCCTGTGGGGCGCGATTCTGATTCGCGGCTGTTGCCAATGCCCTGCAAACGGAATTCTCGAACTTAGCACACGCGGCGGGCGCCGATCACCCCCGCCTTTCATCGCGGGCAACCGCCAATCATTGACCTTTGTAGGCCATTGGCCTATATCAGCACATGGACTTCGAGTGGGACGATGCCAAGAGCGATGACTGTTTTTCCCATGCGCGGCTCAGCCATCCGCATCATCTCGGCCCGCAAGGCCAACGGGAAGGAGGTTCGCGAGTATGAACACGAAGCGCGTAAGGATTGATCCGGACGATCCGCGCAGCCTGCCCGAGGGGAGGATCGATCATGCGGTCGTGGACGGCGCCACGGAGGCGGACCTCGCATCGCAGCAGCGGGAGGACGATGCCGAGGCGATGCGCGACATGGCGCGGTTCGCGCGCCGCGTTCGTCGGCGCCTCGGGCTTACGCAGGTGGAGTTCGCGCGACGCATCGACGTGTCGCACGAGACGGTCCGCAACTGGGAGCAGGGCAAACGCGGCCCCACCGGCGCCGCCAGAGCCTTGCCCGGGTTCTCGACAAGATGCCGGAGACCGCCTTGCGGGTGCTGAGTTGAGAAGCGGCGTTTCAGAAGCGTTCGGGCTCGGGAGGATTCTGCATGACGGCTTGGCGCCATCGCGGGGTGAAGCATGCCCCCTTCAGCGGTTGGCTTGTACCAACTCAACGGTCAGCCGCGTGCCGGTCGCTTCAGCGTAGCGGCGCAAGGTGGTAAACGACGGCGACACTCCGCCGCCCTCCAGCCGCGCGATGGCCGACTGCGTCGTGCCGAGGCGCCGGGCCAGTTCCGCCTGCGTCAGCTTCGCCGCCGTGCGGGCACGAACCAGCGCCTCGATCAGCGTGTACTCGTCATCAATCCGCGCGTACTCCTCCCGGAATTCCGGGTCTTCCATAAGACGCTTCTTCAGTTCCTTCAGTCTGGTCATAGCTTCACCTGCTTCATACGTTCCCTGGCTGTCGCGAGAGCCCGAAGCGGTGTCCTCCGCGACTTCTTTACGAACACATGCAGGACCACCACCCGTCGTTGCGCCGCTGTCACATAGATCCCCCTGGCGGTCCCCCCTTCAGCCCTGACCCGTAGTTCCCAGAGCTTGCCTTCGAGATGCTTGACGTGCGGTTCCCGCAATGCCTCCAGACCGACGTTCTCCACTGTCTCCAGCAGCCGCACCAGCCGGGCACGCAACTTCACCGGCAGGGCCGCGATTTCGGCATCGACACTGGAAACGGTTTCGACCTGCCATCCCACATCTAGGCATATAGCGTATCCGCTATGCGCCTTTCAAGCGTTCGCAAGCACGATGGCATAGATAACTTCGCTGCCACCCTGAAGCAAAACTCCTTCCAGGGATGTTCCCAGTGAGGTGACCCCGACGGGCCAATTCGTCAGGGTCGGGCAAGGAGCCGTCCTGATGGCGAATCTTGACCTGTTCCTTGACTTCGGCCTTGGTCGGCACTGGCGCGGGCTTGGGAGCGATCAGGTCACGAAGCGCGCGCAGCCTACGCCAGCCGGTCTCCGCACACTTTGAACCCCGCCGCTACGCGGCGGCAGTACCTTCGGTCGCGTCTCCGTCGGCGTTCCGCCCCAGGGTGAGGGAGAAGCCCGGCTTGCGGATGTACACCTGGGTGTACTCCTTCTGCTTGGTCAGCTCGTTGATGAGCCGCACCAGCGGCTGGCGGGCGCTCAGGTACTCGCGCGGGCGGCCGGACTCCATCATGGTCCTGACCTCGTCCACGCCGGCGTAGACCCGCAGCACCAGCTCCTCGTCGGAAATCGAGGGTCCACCCACCTGTCCCCGCAACTCCGCCAGCGACGGCTCCGGCTGCTCCCATTCGGTCCAGGCCTTGGCCCGGGGGCGGCTCAGGATTCTGTCCTTGACGTCGGGGTCCATGAGCTCGGCGCCTTCCCGGCCCCAGATGCCCAGGGCGTACTGGATGGACTGGTCTGCCACCTCCTTGTAGCGCTCGCCCAGGATGACGTTGAACGCCGCCTGGGTGCCCACGAACTGCGACAATGGCGTCACCATGATGGGATAGCCCCACTCGGCGCGCACCCGCGCGGCCTCCTCCAGCGCCGCCGGCAGCTTGTCCTCCATGCCCACGAGCTTGAGCTGGTGCACGAAGTTGGAGATCATGCCGCCGGGCACCTGGTGCAGGTACTGGCCGTGGTTGTACTCCACGGGCTTGCCGATGGGGAGGCCGTCGCGCCTGGCCACGTAGGTGAAGTGCTGCTCCACCGGCCGCAGCACCTCTTCGTCCACCAGCGGCGTGTGCCCCACGGCGCGGATGTTCCGCACCATGTTGAAGATGGAGGGCTGGGCCGAGGCGTTGGCCAGCGGCGGCACGCTGGTGTGGATGGTGGTCATGCCCAGCTCGATGGCTTCCAGGTAGTTGAGCGGCGCCAAGCCGTTGTTGCAGTGGGCGTGGAACTCCACCGGGGTGTCGCCGATGTTCTCCAACACCAAGGGGACCAGCGAGCGGGTGCGCTCCGGCGTGAGCAACCCGCCCACGTCCTTGAAGCAGATGCGGTAGGGCTTGATGGCCGCGGCTTCCCGGGCCTTCTGCGCGTAGTACTCGTCGGTGTGCCGGGGCGACACCGAGTAGATGAGGTTCACCACGGTTTCCATGCCCAGCTCGCGCAGCCCCTTCACTTCCTCGCCGAAGACCTCGTAGTCGTTCCAGCTATTGGACGTGCGCGTCAGCGTGATGCCGCTGTCCACCACCTTCTGGATGATGAGTCTGAGGATGGACGCCGGCTTCTTCTCGAGCCCGCCCTTGAGCCCGCCGTGGAGCCGCAGCTCGGTCTTGCGCAGCCGCTTGGTGCCTTCCCGCAGCCAGTCCCACGGGTCCTCCTTGTGCTCGCGCACGTACTTCTTGAACATGTTGGTGACGAAGAACTCCATGGACTCGAAGCCCGCCTGGTCCATCTGCTCCGCGGCCTCCACCATGGCCGCGGTCTTCATGTTGAGCGCCCACAGGCTCTGGTTGCCGTCGCGCAGGGTCGTGTCGATGAAGTGAATGTCGCTCATGTGGTCTCCTGAAAGATGTGCTGTTGCAGACTGCTCATAGTGGCGTGAATGCGGAGAGGGGTCAAGGCGAGGCTCAACGCCCGCACCCGTCACGCCGGGCCGGGCTGCCATAGCCTGCACCCGTCATTCCGGCGAAAGCCGGAATCCAGGGGGTAGGGCCGGCCGGCACTGCGGCCCCGGCCTGCCGCCGCCCCTGGATTCCGGCTTTCGCCGGAATGACGAATTGACGATCTGCTGCAATGGAAATGTGGGGCCGGGGACTCGTGCGGTGGACTTGATACGCCGTGGGAAATTCACTAACGCTGAACCGTCGGCAAGTACAGGAGGGACACCGTGGTCACACAGGAAAATCGTTCGGTGGAGGACCGTGTCGTCGAGTTGCTGCGGCGCCTGGGCATCGAAAAGGCCCATGTGGCGGCCTACCTGCCCGGCGACTGGAGCGGGTTGCTGGAGCAGCACCCGGCGGCGGTGGCGTCGCTCACCCTCATCTGTCCGCGGGGCATGAAGACCGAGGTGCTGCGTCCCCATGCGTCGCGGCTGCTGATCGTATCGGGCGATGGAGGGAACGTGGTGGGCGATCTCATGCGTGCGGTGGACGGGTTGCCGGGGACCACGTTGACCATGCTGCGCGACTACTTCAGCCCCATGTGGGCGGACGTCATGGCGGACCGCACCGGCGAGGTCGGGTCGGCCATGCTGGAGTTTCTCGCGGTTCGGGACAGGGAGAGTCCGCTGCCGTCGGTTCAGATCCCGGAAGGGGAGGGTGAGGAGGCCGGCATCTCCTACACGGTCCGGGGATCGGGGCCGCCGCTGCTGCTCTTTCCGCTAGGCTTGGCGGCGTCGCAGTGGGATCCGCTGCTGCCCGCCCTCGCCGAGCGTTACACGACCGTGACCCTGGGCGGCCGTTACCTGGGCATGGTGGCTTTCCTGGAGACCCGCGGCCCCGGATACCTGCGGGTGGTGCGGAGCGTGGTGGACGAGGTCGGGCTCGAACCCGGTCAGACGGTGCTGGAGGTGGGTTGCGGCGCCGGCACGGTGGCGCGTTGGCTGGCCCGCTACACCGATAAGCGCAACCCCATCGTGGGCGCGGACATCAACAACTATCTGCTTCGCGAGGCGGGGAAGCTGGCGGTGAGCGAAGGGCTCGACGGCGTCATCGAGTGGCGGAGCGCCAACGGCGAGGAACTGCCGTTCGCCGACGGCCGGTTCGACGCAGCCCTGGCGTTCACGGTCATGGAGGAAGGCGACGCCGACGCCATGCTGGCCCAGTTGGTTCGGGTCACCCGGCCCGGCGGCAAGGTGGCGGCCATCGTCCGTTCCCTGGACATGCCGTGGTGGGTCAATCTGCCGCTACGGTCCGACCTCAAGCACAAGGCCCAGACCGGCTACGGCGACGTGGTGCGGGGCGGTTGCGCGGACGCGAGCCTCTACGAGCGCATGGAGCGGGCCGGACTCCGGGACGTGGTCATGCTGCCGCAGTACGCCACCTACGCATCAGGGGAGCGGTTGCAACAGCAGCAGGAACGCATGGCCTCGCGGCTGACGCCGGAGGAGGCCGAGGAGTGGCGGGACGCGATTGCCTCGGCCGGCAACCAGTTCTTCATCTCGCAACCGTTCCACTCGGCGGTGGGCACGAAGCCCTGATCCCGGCCGGCAACCTCCGGACGCCGATTCCTCCGCAACGGTTCCCGTACTCCGTTGGCCGCGAGGGATCTCACTGGTCGTAACGTTCCTCGTACGCCTTGCGCAGCGCCTCCGCCTCCTCGGCGCTGAGGCCCTTGAGCCAAACGTTCTCGGGCCGCGCCAGCAGCTCCTGGACCCGCCGGGTGTACTTGTCCTTCATCTCCGGCCCCTTGGTGGCAGCGGCCTTGATGACGTGGGGCAGGAACTTCAGGTAGAAGTGCTTGGAGACCTCGTACATGCCGTGCCAGTGGGTGTAGTCCGGCCCCATCATGCTGGCGCCGTGGCGCGCCCTGCGGCCCTCGTGGTGCCACAGCTCCCAGAAGTCCCACTGCACGTCGTGCTCGAAGGGGGCGTTGGCCCGGAGCACGCCGTCGGCCTTCAGTTCGTTCATGATCCGCTGCGCCGGGCGGGCGAACTTCTCGTTGTAGAGCACCACGAGCTGGTCGAACTGGCGGTAGAAGTTGTCGATGTAGGTGTCGTTGTGGCAGTTGCGGCAGACCTGCTTCATGTTCTCCCGCCGCTGCTCCCAGGTCACGATGCGGGCCACCTGGCGCGGCACCGTCCGGTTCACCAGCCTCTCGTTGCGCACGACCTTCTCGACGGTGTCCACGGTGGCGCCGATCTCCGGCAGCGCCCGGGTATCCGGGTAGTCTTCCTGGTAGCCGTCCTTGAAGACGACCCGGTTGAGCTTGGTGCTGATCACCGGCCGCAGCGTCCAGCTTATGCGCTCGCCCACGTCGTGCTTGTTGCCCGTGCGGACGCCCTGCGGCGTCATGTGGCTGCTGACGTGGCAGGTGGCGCAGGTGGGCGCGGCGGCGTAGTCCCGTCCCAGCACCCAGTCGCCTTCCTTGTCCAGCGCCATGTTCGCGCGGTTGGCGTAGAAGGCGATGCCGTGCTTCGACTCGTTGTAGATCTCGATCTGCGGATGGTCGGGTCCCATGTGGCACTTGCCGCAGTTCTCCGGCGCCCGCGCCAGCTTGGCCTGGAACGAGTGGCGTGAATGGCACGCGTGGCACGACCCCTTGGAGCCGTCGGGGTTGAGGCGCCCCATGCCGCTGTTGGGCCAGGTGTCCGGGTCGATGACCGGCTTGTTCTCCTTGCCCGTGCGCAGCACCGCGCCGTCCGCGTCCCGCTTGAACCTGATGATGCTGCCGTGGCACTGCCAGCAGCCGTTGACCGCGTCCGCGATGTTGCCGGGCATGCCGGCGGCCTTCTCCGCCAGCACGTTGTCGAGGCTCGCCAGGATCTCGCCGGCGCGGGCGTGGTGGCTGCGCGCGAACTGCTCCTCTTCCCGCACGTGGCAGCGGGCGCAGTCGCGGGGCGTCACCAGCGCCGAGACCAGCGTCCCCTCGTGCATCCAGCCGTCGATGTCGCCCTCGACCGCCCGGTGGCAATCGACGCAGCCCACGCCGAAGCGGGCGTGCCGGGACTGCTCCCACTGCATGACCATGGCCGGTGAATCGACCTTGTGGCAGGTCACGCACGCCTGGTTGGCCGCGGTGACCACGGGCTCGTGGCCCTGATCCACCCGGTGGCGCCGGGACTCCTGCCAGGCCACCAGCAGAAGCGCCCCGAGGAAGAGGAAGGACAGGCCGGCAATGACGTAGCGTTTGAAGGTCAGGCTCATGGCATGGCTCCAGACTCGTGACGGTCAGTCGGCAAAGGATTCCCACACGGTCAGCACGAGAAAGACCAGAAAGGCCAGGGTGCCCAGGGTCACCGGGACGCCGTCGGGCACCCGCCAGCGGCGCCGGCACCATTCCTCGATGAAGGGCCAGAAGAAGGCGATGGCGCCCATGGCCACGGTCAGCGCCACGCTCACGCGCAGCGACGTCAGCTTGAGCAGGCGAAAGCTGAAATAGAAGAACCACTCGGGCTTGATGTGATCGGGGGTCTGCGTGGGATCGGCGGCCGGCCCGAGCCCCGCGGGGAAGACCAGGGCCAGGATGGTCAGGAGATACATCAGCAGCACGCCGATCAGGATCTCGGTGGTGGCGTGGTCCGGCCAGAAGGGGAAGTGGCGTTTCCCGGCCGTGTCTTCTTCGTCCGGCGGCTCCAGTTCCGTGACGCCCTGCAGCCGGATCAGCAGGATGTGCAGCGCCAGCAGCGCGAACGCCACCGTCGGCAGCACGCCGATGTGGAGGATGTAGAAGCGGGTCAGCGTGGCGCCGCCGACCTCGGCGCCGCCGCGAAGGAAGTGCGCCATCCACGGCCCGGCCAGCGGCACCGCCTCGGCCAGGTTGGTGGCCACGGTGGCGCCCCAGAAGCTCAGTTGCTCGAAGACGAGCGAGTAGCCCGTGAAGCCGAAGCCCAGGGTCACCAGCAACAGCAGGAAGCCCACGCACCAGTTGAGCTGCCGCGGGTGGCGGTAGGCGCCGGTGACGAACACCCGCAGCATGTGGAGCATCACGGCGATGATCATGAGGTTGGCGGCCCACTTGTGCAGCGAGCGGATGAACCAGCCGAAGCGGACCTCGCGGGTGATGGCGGCCACGCTGGCGTAGGCTTCCTCCGCGGAGGGCACGTAGTAGAAGGTCAGGGCGATGCCCGTGACCACCTGGACGATGAAGAGGTAGAGGACGGTGCCGCCCAGGCAGAACCACCACTTCTTCAGGTGGTTGGGGATGGGCTCGGCGCCGGCGTGCCTCAGCAGCTCCCAGTCGAACGGGAACATGGCTTGCAGGCGGCCGGCTCCGGGAGGCTTGCTCATGGCTTCGTCAACCCTTGCCCGTGTCCCTGACGCCGACGTAGACGACGTTGCTGGCGTCGTCGACCCTCAGCGGAACCCGCGCCAGGCGCTGTCCCGCGTCCGCGGGCGGACCGGAGACGGCCACGCCGTCGCCGTCGAACACCGCGTTGTGGCAGGGACAGAAGAACTCTTTCCGGGACGGCACCCAGTGGACGCGACACCCGAGATGGGGGCACACCGAACTGAAGGCCTCGATGCCGCCCGGACTGCGCTTGATGAGGATTTCCGTGCCGTCGAGGCCGGTGAACTTGCGGACGGCGCCTTCCCGGTAGTGGTCCAGCCGTCCGGCGAACAGCCAGCGGACCTCGGGCCGGAGGCGCCGGGGCAGGAGAAACAGGAAGCCCTGGGCGGCCAGCAGGCCGTAGCTCAAGACGAGCCCCGCGCCCATGAGGATCAGCGCGAGAGTGCCGCGCCGCGTCGTGCCGCCGTCTCCGGAACCATCACCGCACTGTGCCATCGGGCGCCTTTCCCTTTCCGTCCGACCGCGCAGGGACCGCCAGCCTGTTCCGATTCCATCGGACCACCGAAGCAGCGCCAAGTCAAGACCGCAGCCGGCCGGTCGGTTGACACCGGAGCCCGCATACACCATATGTTGTAGATGCAGACGCTTGGCGACACAACAGGAAGGATACGTTGCTCCGCGTCAGTCTTGGTTGATCCCGTGAACGTACCTGTTACGAACGTACCTGGTTTGCGGTCCCGGTGGACGTTGACGGCGCTTTGTCTGGCGGCGTTGTTCGTGCTGCTACCCGCGGATGCGTCGCGGGCCGCTGAGGCTGCGGTTCAACTGGACGGCGCGCGGATCCAGGGCGGTCTGCTGCGCGGGCGCGTGGCGCCGGGTTCCGTCGTGGAGTTCGAGGGCGAGCGGGTGCGGGTCTCCCGTGACGGCTGGTTCCTCGTCGGCTTCGGGCGCGACGCCCCGCCGCGGGCCGTGCTGTCGGTGGTCTTCCCGGACGGACGGCGCCAGCGGTACGGGCTGGTGGTCAAGCCCCGCAAGTACAACGTTCAGCGCATCGACGGCCTGCCGCCGCGCAAGGTGACGCCCAGCAAGGAGGATCTCAAGCGCATCCGCCGGGAGGTCGCCCTGGTGAAGCGCGCGCGCAAGGTCGATGACCCGCGCACCGACTTCCTCGGAGGCTTCCGCTGGCCCGTAAAGGGCCGCATCAGCGGCGTCTACGGCTCCCAGCGCATCCTGAACGGCGAGCCGCGCCGTCCCCACTACGGCATCGACATCGCCGCGCCCAAGGGCACCCGGGTGGCGGCGCCCGCCGCCGGCGTGGTCACCTTGGTGCACCGGGACATGTACTTTTCCGGCGGCACCATGATCGTCGACCACGGCCACGGCCTCTCGTCCGCGTTCCTCCACCTGTCGCGCATCCTGGTAAAGAAGGGCCAGCGGGTGAAGCAGGGACAGCCCATCGCCGAGGTCGGCTCCACCGGCCGCTCCACCGGCCCCCACCTCGACTGGCGCATCAACCTGTTCGGCCGCCGCCTCGACCCCGCGCTGCTGGTGGGGCCGATGCCGAAATGAGAATCGGATCTTGAACTGCGAGGGGGTGAAGCATCGGCGCTTTCACCCCCTCTCGATTCGCGCGGGACCTTGAGGTCTAGCCCTCGTTGACCGCTGTCTGGCGCTTCTGGCTCGCCTCCGCGGCCGCGTGGGCCTTCTGGAAGTCCTCCTCGCTGAACTTGTACAACCCGGCGCCGCCCATGAAGATGGCGGCGGCGGTTTCCCGTGACACGTTGTTCAGCAGGTTGGTGGAGACGTTGGGGAAGTTCGAGTCGAAGTGCGGGTAGTCGGTGGAGATGCACATCCGGTGGGCGCCGATGAGATCCGCGGTGCCGGCGATCTCGGGCTCGCTGCCTTCCACTGCGGCCCAGCAGTTCCTCTGGAAGTACTCCCTGGGCGTCAGCGACAGGTAGGGCGCGTGGGAGTCGCGGTAGTTGGCGTAGTCCCACTCGATGCGCGTCAGGATGCCTGGCACCCAGGAGTTCTGCGCTTCCAGGTAACCCACCCGCAGCTTGGGATGGAACTCGAAGACGCCGCCGATGATCATGGCGATGAGGGCCTGCTGCATCTCGATCCAGTGGCTGGCCACGTGGCGGTAGAAGCGATTCTCGCCGTACAGCTCGTTCATATGCGAGTTCCAGGCGCCGGTGCCTTCATGGAAGCACCAGGACACGTCCAGTTCCTCGTGCAGGCTGTAGAGAGGGTCCCAGTAGTTGGAGTGCCAGAAGTGGCCGTTGACCATGTTCGGCCGGATGAACGAGGCCACCGCCCCCAACTCCTGCACCGCCCGCTTCAGTTCGTGGCACGCCAGGTTCACGTCGTGCAGCGGCAGCATGGCGGCGAACTTCATGCGCTCCGGGCAGTGCTGGCAGAAGTCGTGGATCCAGTCGTTGTAGGCCCGGCTCAAGGCGTGGGAGAGATGCGGGTCCATGTTGTCCCGCGCCAGAAGCCCCAGTCCCCCGGTGGGGAAGAGCACGGCGATGTCGATGCCTTCCATCTCCATCCCCATGATCTGGGCTTCCTCGTCGTAACCCCGCTCGATGGCGAAGTCGAGGCGCCCGGTGTCGGCGATCCGTGACGCCGACAGCACCCCGGTGGCCGCCCCCATGATGGGCCCCGTGGCCTTTGACGAAGCCGCCTTCTTGCGGTGCTGCTGCATCTCCGAGTCCGCGCCGGTGGGCAGGCCGTCGATGGTCCAGGTGCGCCGGCTGATCTTCCCCTTGCCGTCCACCGCCCAAGTGACCCGATGCTTGAACTCGGGGTCCAGGTACTTCTCCAGGAGGTCCCCCGGTTCCTGAATGTGCATGTCGCTGTCCACGAAACGCAGGCCGTCTTTCATTTCGTTCCTCCTTGTCCGGGCAGGGTGTGCCGATCCTGTGCGCCCGGGTGGCTCGTTGGCGTGCTCCGAGACGAAACTACAGCAAGTGCGGGCGCCTGGTCAATGACCGGCCCTTCGACACCCTTGCACATTCCGGTTGTTCTGTGCAAAACGTGGACCGGTCGATTCAGAATGCGACAAGCCGGGTGGTGCGCGGCCCTTCGGCTCGTGGCACCGTTTCGACTTCGCAGGCGAGGAGGCACCGTTCATGGAGACAAGGGGCGCACGAGCCCGTCACATCTACAACCGCGGCGTGCACCTGTTGCCGGTGTTCGTCCTGGCGCTCGTGGTAACCGGCTGCACCGCGGCCACGGACACCGCCCGGCTCGATGCGGTGGCCGAGGCGGGCATCGCCTACGCCGGCAAGGTGCCGCCGTTGCTGGACCGGGCGTTCGAGCTGGCGATGGCGGTGGATTCGCGTGCGTTGGTGGAGGCCCGGGGCGGGCTGTCGGAGGAACAGCGCCGGGACGCGTTGCGGAAATTCGACGCGGCCATGGCGGAACGACTGGCGGAGTACGACGCCGCCAAGCGCCACAACGACTTGTTGAGATCGTATTTCGTTGCTCTCCGTACGCTGCTTGAGCCGGACGGGCCGAAAGGGATCGGCAATGCCGCGAAGCGGTTGACCGCGGAGTTGGGCAAGCTGTCGCCAAGGCTCAAGAGAGCGCGCATGGGCGGCGTTCCGGTGAGCGGTCTCGTCGAGCCCGCGGCGAGCATCGCGCTGGCGTCGTTCAAGTCCGCGGCGCTGCGCGGCGAGCTGGAAGCGCGTGGCGCAGCCATCGAACGCGAGCTGGCGCTTCAGGAAGCGCTGGTGGCGGCCCTCGCGCGGCAGGTCCGCGCGGACGGGGAGATCGTGTCGGCCCGTTTCCGCAACGACGACGTGGTGGAGCCGTACGTGAGCGCCGGCCGGTTGCCCAAGACCTGGGCGGCGCGGCGGCTGCGGAGCCTGCATGAACCTGCCGACGTGGCAGCGGCGCGGTCTGCGGAGCAGGCCATCCGTTCGTTGCGAAGCGCGTACGTGGCGGCTCTGGAGGGACGTCTGGATGCCGCACGGGCCGCGGAACTGGCCGCCACCGTTGCGGGTTTCGTCGAACTGGTGTCGCAACTCGGTGCCGAAGCGAGGAGGGCCGTCCGATGACTCCGGGAGAGATCCGCAGCAAGACCCTGTCCGAGTTGCGGCAGGCAAGGAAGCAGATGATGTCCGCCGAATGGCTCTCGGGGGTGAAGGATCTCCCCGAGGCGGACCGAACCGCGGCGGCCATGGCGCTGCTGGACGTTTGCCTCGCCATCCGCCGGATCGAAAACGCGCGTGTCGCGGATATCCGCCGGGAACTCGTCGACAACGAGAAAGAGCTTGAACGGGGCCTCCGGAACCTCGAACGGGCAGGGGAGAAGCTCCACCGGATCAAGACCTACCTGAAGGCGGCCACGGCGATGGCGGCGGCGGTAGTCAAGGTGGTCAAGCCGCTTTGACAACCGTTCGTCCTGAGCGTAGCGACGCGCCAGCGTCGCGAAGTCGAAGGACGCTATCTCAGGACGCCTAAAGGCCGGGAGCGTAAATGGGAGAGGGCAACCTGGGGTCAAGCCGCCATGGTGGCTACGTCGTATCGAGGGATTTGTTGATCGCGGGTGACGAGTATCAATCCCTCGGCTTGGGCCTGGGCGATCAGAAAACGGTCGAACGGGTCACGGTGATGCATCGGCAGTTTGCCCGCCTGTTCGGCATGATGGAAGGTCAACGGCAGGTGGATGAAGCACTTTTCTTCGACCATCGCCGACAGATTGTCGGGCGCGGTCATGGTCCCCTTGGCCCGCTTGACGGCGACCTCCCAACCGGTAATGGCGCTGACGAAGACATCGTTGCCGGGGTCGGCGATTGCCGAACGGGCTGTCTCGGTCAGCAGCGCGAAGTCGGTGATCCACCATACGAATGCGTGGGTGTCCAGCAACAGACGCACGACGTCAGTCCTCATCCGGGAAGATCTTCGAGTTCTCGATCAGGTCCATGAGTTCTTCGTCGGGCTCGTCAAAGTCCGGGGCCATCCATATCTGCCCTTCCAGCCCACCAGGCTTTCGTTCCTCCACGGGTCGTTTGTACGGCTTCAGCAGCAGATATGGTTCGCCGGCCTTGGCGATCACGATCTCCTCGCCCTCCCAGGCCAACTTGCCCAGCCTGGAAAGCTGGGATTTCGCCTCGTGCATGTTTACCTGCTTCATTTTACGCCCCTTCTAGCTAAGTTGAGCTAAGTTCTATCAGGGCTGCCGTCTCTCGTCAAGATACACCGGTAAGCCGGTACTGCTGGTTTCTTGCCGTGGGCGATTCGGGCCGTGTCATCTCCACCAGCCCTGCGGAGATCGCCGGACGAAGGTAGTTCTTGCGGAACGTGGGGCGATGCGACAAGCCCATGTCCGCCATTAGTTGTGCAGCGGTCCTGGGGCCTTTGGCCAGAGCCGCGAGCAGCCTTGCTACTTGGTCGCTTACCTGATCGGCTACTTGGTCGCTCCCTGTCGGAATCCGAAGCGCCTCGACAATGATTGCCAGCATGAACGAAATGAACGATGTGCTCTCGCCGTCTGCCGAACTCTGCCTGATGGCTTCGTAGTAGTCGGCTTGGCGGGCATGGACAAGACTCTCCACGGGAATGCAGGCGAACAGGGTTTTCCAGCGGGTCAGGATCAGGGTCTGCCAGAGCCGCCCCATCCGTCCGTTGCCGTCCTCGAAGGGGTGGATGAACTCGAACTCGTAATGAAAGACCGAGCTGGCAATCAGCGGATGTTCGTCGGTGCTGTGGAGCCACGTCAACAAGTTGGTCATGAGTTCCGGCACGCGTGCTGCAGGCGGACCGATGTGGTGAACCTCGTCCTCGCCCATCACGGCCACCTGACCTTGACGATAGCGCCCCGGGGCATCCAGCAGCCCGGCCATGAGAATTTCGTGAGCGCGCAGCAGGTCGCCCTGGTCGGCGGGGTCCCACTGCTGGTACTGGTCGTAGGCCCGGATGGCGTTGCGGACCTCCGCAAGGTCCCTTGGCGGAGCGGCGACCGGTTTGCCGTCGAGAATCGTGGCAACCTCTTCTTCGCTCAAGGTGTTGCCTTCAATGGCCAGCGAGCCGTGAATCGTGCGGATCCGGTTGATTCGCCGCAGGCGCAGATCCTGCGAGATGCCGGCGGCTTCCGCGCGGCCGATCATCTCGCCGATTTCTTCAACGCGGAAAAGGATATCCGGCGTGATCGCGTATGGCGGCTTCTCGATCATGTGACAGGATTCCAACCGGGTTCAGCTATGTCTGGAACGACGGCTACGGCCTGTCAAGGGAAGGTGAATTCTGTCCGCCGCTATTGTATGATGGCTCATCCCCGCGGCGGCGGGACAGGATACCAAGGCAGGATATCAACATGGAAGCGGGTTCCACATGAGTGATAGCGATTCAGGCGGCGTCCTCTCACGGCACGAGCGCGCCACCATCGAGGCGGCGGCGGCGCGCATCGTTCCCTCGGACGAGGACCCGGGCGCGCGCGAGGCCGGGGTCATCGACTACATCGAGGGGTTGCTGGCCGCGGACGACGTGGACGCGGACATCGGCCCGCGGGAGAAGAAGGAGTACTCCAACTTCCTCCTGGGGAGCATGGGGGGCCGCACCGAGGAGCAGCAGGCCACGCTGTTCAAGCTGAACGGGCTGGGCAGCCGCCACCGGCAGGCTTATTGCGACGGCGTGGCGGAGCTGGACAGGCTGGCCGCGGAGTTGCGCCCCGGCGCCGACTTCTGCGGGCTGGACGACGCGGGGCGGGACCGGGTCCTGACCATCCTGGACGAGCGGAAGGAGCCGTTCTTCACGCTCCTCGTGACCCATACCATGGAGGGGTTCTACGGCCACCCGCGGCACGGCGGCAACAAGGACCGGGTGGGCTGGCAGGTTCTGGGCTACCCCGGCCCGAGCTTCCCCCACGGCAACGAATCCCCATACGGCTGGTACGACGCCAACGAGCCCGACGAGTTCGCCGGCGACAGGAAGGACAAGTCGTCCTGACATCCTTCGCCCCTCCTCCGGGGAGAGGGTCGGGGCGAGCGTTTCAAGGCGTGGAGGAAGCGATGGCACAGCACGAAACAGTCGACATCTGCATCGTGGGAGGCGGGGCCTCGGGCCTGGTGGCGGCCAAGGAACTGACCGAGGCGGGCATGACCGTGTGCGTGCTGGAGCGGGGTCCCTGGTACAAGCGCGAGGACTTCGCCCTGGGCGACGAGCTGCTCTACAAGCGGCGCAACTTCTTCTGGCCGACGGTGGAGCTGGAGCCGCGCACCTGGCGGCCGGACGCGGACAGCCCCACCGAGCTGATCTCCACCAAGACCCAGACCTTCTCCAACGCCATGTGCGTGGGCGGCGGCACCATCCACTACAGCGGCTTGTCCTGGCGCTTCCACGAGTCGGACTTCCGCGTGAAGTCCGAGGACGGCCCGGTGGCCGGCACCACCATCGAGGACTGGCCCATCTCCTACGACGACATGGAGCCGTTCTACGAGAAGGCGGAATGGACCATCGGGGTGTCGGGGAAGGGCTGGTCGAACCCCTTCGATCCGCCGCGCAAGCGCGACTACCCGGTGGGGCCGGCGGCCCGCAACAGCCCCGGCGCGGCCCTGGAGAAGGGCGCGCGCAAGCTCGGCCTGCATCCCTTCCCCACGCCTCTGGCCATCCTCACCGGCGACTACGACGGCCGTCCGGGCTGCATCGGCAAGGGGATGTGCTCATCCTACGGCTGCCCGGTGGGGGCCAAGTCCAGCACCCTGGAGTCGCTGCTGCCCAAGGCGCTGGCCACCGGGCGCCTGGAGGTGCGGCCCCTGTGCCTGGCGCGGGAGATCACCCTGGACCGCCAGGGCAGAGCATCCGGCGTGACCTACTTCAACGGCGAGGGCGAGGAGGAGCACCAGCCGGCCCGCCTGGTGGTGATGGCCGCGGGAGGCGTGGAGACGGCGCGGCTGCTGCTCCTGTCCGAGTCCGCGCGCTTCCCCCAGGGGCTGGCCAACGGCAGCGGCCTGGTGGGCCGGAACCTCATGTTCCATTCTCCGGGCGTGACCCTGGTGGTGACGATGCCCGAGCCGCTGGACGGCCACAAGGGCACCTCCAGCACCCGGGTGCTCCACGATTTCTACAAGACGGACACGAAGCGCGGATTCATCCGCGGCGGCTTCATGCACCCCCGCGCCCACGGCGGCGACCCCATCGAGCTGGCGTTGCGGCCCATCCACGGCAAGCGCTGGGGCAAGGAGCACAAGGACTCCATGCGGGAGACCTGGAGCCACTACCTGCACAGCCATTGCACCGGCGAGAGCCTGCCGGTGGAGAGCAACGCCGTGGACCTGGACCCCGAGGTGACCGACTGCTACGGCCTGCCGGTGGCGCGCGTCACCTACACCAGCCACGAGAACGACGTCCGGCTGGCCGCCTACCTGGGCGAGCGTTCCCGCGAGATATACGAGGCCGCGGGAGCCACCCGCATCATCGTGCCCAAGCCCGAGACCCGCAAGCTCCACAACCACCAGATGGGCACCTGCCGGATGGGCAACGACCCCGAGTCGTCGGTGGTGGACAAGTGGTGCCGCTCCCACGACGTGCCCAACCTGTTCATCGTCGACGCCAGCGTGTTCGTGACCGCGGCCGGCTTGAACCCCACCCTCACCATCGAGGCCAACGCCTTCCGCGTCTGCGACTACATGGTGGCCGAAGCGCGGCGCGGCAATCTCATCCAATAGCGGCGTGATGACCGCCGCGCGCCGGATACTGAAGGACGTCTTCGGCTTCGACGGCTTCCGCCCCGGACAGGAAGCCGTCATCGAGGCGTTGCTGGCCGGACGTCACGTGCTCACCGTGATGCCCACGGGGTCGGGCAAGTCGCTGTGCTTCCAGGTGCCTGCGCTCGCCCTGGAGGGCCTCACCGTGGTGGTGTCGCCGCTGGTGGCGTTGATGCAGGACCAGGTGGCGGCTCTGCGCCTTGCCGGGGTGGCCGCGGACAGCATCAACTCCGCCAACGCGCGCGCCGAGAACGTCGCCGCTTGGCGCCGCGCCGCACGCGGCGAGACGCGGCTCCTTTACATGGCGCCGGAGCGGCTCATGACCGAGCGCATGCTGGAGGCGCTGGGCCGGCTGCCGGTCACGCTGTTCGCCGTCGACGAGGCCCACTGCATCTCGCAGTGGGGACCGTCCTTCCGCCCGGAATACGAGGACCTGTGCCGGCTGCGGCAGCTCTTTCCCGGCGTCCCCATCGCCGCGCTCACCGCCACCGCGGACGCCGTCACCCGCGAGGACATCGCCGAGCGGCTGTTCGACAACGAGGTGGAGTCCTTCGTGCTGGGCTTCGACCGGCCCAACATCAAGCTCGCGGTGGAGATGAAGCGCGACTGGAAGCGCCAGTGCCGGAGCTTTGTCGCGCGCCATGAGGGCGAGAGCGGCATCGTCTATTGCCTGTCACGCAGGAAGACCGAGGAGACTGCGGGGATGCTGGCCGATGACGGCGTGCGGGCGCTGCCCTACCACGCGGGCATGGAGAAGGAGGACCGGGAGGCTCACCAGAACGTCTTCATGACCGATCCCGGGGTGGTGATCGTCGCCACCATCGCCTTCGGCATGGGCATCGACAAGGCCGACGTGCGCTACGTCCTCCACACCGACCTGCCCGGCAGCGTCGAGGCCTACTACCAGGAGATCGGCCGGGCCGGACGCGACGGCGCGGCCGCGGAAGCGCACATGCTCTACGGCCTGGCCGACATCCGCATGCGGCGGCAATTCATCGAGGACGAGGACGCCGGGCCGGAGCGGCGGCGCCGGGAGCACAAGCGCCTCGACGCGCTGCTGGGCTACTGCGAGGCGCCCGCCTGCCGGCGGGTGACGCTGCTGGAGTACTTCGGCGAAGGGATCGAGCCCTGCGGCAACTGCGACGTCTGCCTGGACCCCGCGGAGCGCGTGGACGGTACCGAGGACGCCCGCAAGATCCTGTCCGCGGTCTACCGCACCGGCGAGCGGTTCGGCGCCGCGCACGTCATCGACGTGCTGCGCGGGACCGCGACGGAGAAGGTCGAGAACGCAAGGCACCACCGGCTGCCCACCTTCGGCGTGGGGGCGGAGCGTGGCAAGAACGAATGGCGCTCGCTGATCCGCCAGATGGTGGCCACCGGGTTCCTCAACCTCGACATCGGCGGCTACGGCGGCATCTCCATGACCGGCAAGGGCCGCGAGCTGCTGCAGGGCGGGAGCGTGTTCCTTTACCGCCCCGACACCGTGTCGGTGAACCCCCCCAAGCCCGTCCGGGAACCCCGCGGACGGCGCGGAACGGAGCCCGAGGACGGTCCGCTCAGCACATCGGAGGCGGCGCTGCTGGACGCGCTCAAGGCGTTGCGGCTGCGGCTCGCCAAGGAGCGCGGCGTCCCGGCCTATATCGTGTTCACCGACCGCACGCTCATCGACATGGCGCGCCGCAGGCCCCGGACCGAAGCCGAGTTCGCCGAGGTGAACGGCGTCGGCGCCGCCAAGCTCGAAGCCTTCGCCGAACCTTTTCTGGCCGCCATCGAGAGCGTCCTCACGGACGCCGGCTAGCGGTTCCGCGTGAGCTTGGGATCGAAGATGTCGCGCAGGCCGTCTCCCAGCAGGTTGATGCCGAGGACGGTGACGAAAATGGCGATGCCGGGAAAGATGGTGAGCCAGGGGGCACGGTACATGTAGCTGCGGCCCTCGCTCAGCATGGAGCCCCAGGTGGGGATGCTGGGCGGGACGCCGAGCCCCAGGAAGCTCAGGCTCGCCTCGGTGATGATCACCACGGCCATGGCGAAGGTGGCGATGACCATGACGCTGGGCAGCGTGTTGGGAATCACGTGGCGCAGGATGATGTAGCGGTTGCTGGCCCCCAGCGCCCGCGCGGCCTGCACGAACTCGCGTTCCTTGAGCGACAGCACCTCGCCGCGCACCACCCGGCAGTACTGCACCCAGCGGCTCAGCACCAGCGCGATGATGAGATTGATCAGGCCCTGCCCCAGGAAGGCCATGATGGCGATGGCCAGCAGCAGGAATGGAAAGGCCAGGAAGATCTCCGTGGTCTTGTTGATGGTCTCGTCGATCAGCTCGCCGAAGTATCCGGCCACCGCGCCCAGGAAGCAGCCCAGTATCCCGGCCAGGAAGACGGTCGCCGCCCCCACCATCAGCGAGATGCGCGAGCCGTAGATGACCCGGCTCAGGAGGTCCCGGCCGAGATTGTCCGTGCCCATGACGTGCGGGTTCGCCGCCAGGTCCAGCGACGGCGGGCGCAGCCTCTGCTCCAGGCTCTGTTCCTGGGGGTCGTAGGGCGCCAGCCAGGGAGCCCCCAGCCCGCAGATGCACAGCAGCAGCACGATCAGGCCGCCGCTCAGGACCTTCGCGTAGCGCCGCCAGCCGATCACAGCCGTATCCTCGGATCGACCCACGTGTACAGCAGGTCGACGGTCAGGTTGACGAAGAAATAGACCATCGCGAAGAAGAAGATCACGCCCTGGGCCAGCTTGTAGTCGCGGGTGGTGATGGACTGGATGAGCAGGCTGCCGATGCCGGGCCAGGAGAACACCGTCTCGGTGATGACCGAGCCGCTCAGGAGCGCGCCGAGCTGCAGGCCGAGGATGGTGATGATGGTGATGAGGGCGTTGCGGAGCGTGTGCTTCCAGATGACCTTGCGCTCACTCAACCCCTTGGCCCGGGCGGTGGTGATGTAGTCCTGCCGGATGACCTCCAGCACGCTGGAGCGCGAGATGCGCGTGATGATGGCGGCGAAGCTCGTGCCCAGGGTGACGGCGGGCAGCAGGATGTGCTTGATGGCGTCCCAGAAAGCGTGCAGGTCTCCCGCGATCAGGGCGTCCACCAGCACCAGTTGGGTCACCGGGACCACGTTCACTCCGTAAGTCAGCCGTCCCGCCACCGGCAGCAGGTTCCACTGGCCTCCCAGGAAGAAGATGAGCATGATGCCGAGCCAGAAGTTGGGCACGGATATGCCCACCAGCGCCACGGTCATGCCCGAGTGGTCCCACAGGGAATTGTGCTTGATGGCGGAGTAGACGCCGATGGGGAGCGCGATGATGATGGCCACCAGCAGGCTCGCCAGCGCCAGCTCCACCGTGGCCGGCAACCGCTCCATCACGAGCTGCGTCACCGGCTCTCCGTAGCGCATGGACTCGCCGAAGTCTCCCCGGACGGCCTTCGACACGAACTGCCAGTACTGGACGATGATGGGCTGGTCGAGCCCCCACTCGCGGGTGACCTCCTCGATCTCGTGGGGCTCTGCGTCCTCCCCGAGCAGCAGCGTCACCGGATCTCCCGGCGCGAGCTGCATCAGGAAGAAGACCAGGAAGGACATCCCGATCAGGACGGGAATGGCCCCGATAAGCCTGCGCCGTATCATCCGAAGTCAGAGCCCCATCTGCGCCAGCGACCGGTCCAGCCGCGCCAGCGCCTCGTCCACGTGGTCCCTGGTCACGTTCAGGGCGGGGGTGATGCGGATCACGTTGCCCATGAGCCCGCCCTTGCCGATCAGCAGCCCGTTCTGCCGGGTCAGCTCGAAGAGCCTCAGCACCGCTTCCGGGCTCGGGGTCTTGTCCGGCCCCACCATCTCGATGGCCTGCATGAGGCCCATGCCGCGGATGTCGCCCATGAGGGGGTACTTCTCCCGCAGCCCTTCCAGGCCGTCCCGGAGTTGGCGGCCCCGGTCGGCGGCGTTGGCCACGAGACCTTCGTTCTCGATGACCTCGATGGTGGCCAGGGCCGCGGCGCAGGTCACCGGGTTGCCGCCGAAGGTGGAGAGGGACAGCCCCCGGATGCTGTCGGCGATCTCCGGCCGGGTGATGGTGCCGCCGATGGGGACGCCGTTGGCCATGCCCTTGGCGAAGGTCATGATGTCCGGCTCCACGTCCCACTGCTCGATGCCGAACATCTTGCCGCCGGTCCGGCCCCATCCCGTCTGCACCTCGTCGCAGATGAACAGGCCGCCGTACTTGTGCACGATGTCGGCGACCTCCCGGAAGTACTCCCTGGGCGGGGTGATGAACCCGCCGACGCCCTGGATCGGCTCGGCGATGAACGCGGCGAGCTTCCCCGACGTGGCGGTCTGGATGGCGCCCTCCAGGTCCCTGGCGCACTTGAGGTCGCAACTCGGATAGGTGAGCCCGAACGGACACCGGTAGCAGTAGGCGTTGGGGATGTGGTGGATGTTCGGGCTCGCGGTGGGCGTCAGCCGCCACGTGTAGTGCCCGGTGAGGCTCATGGCCAGTTGGGAACGGCCGCTGTAGCCGTGGCGCAGCGCGATGACGTCGTGGGAGCGGGTGTAGAGCTGCGCCACCAGCACCGCGGTCTCGTTGGCCTCGGTGCCGCTGTTGGTGAAGAACGACTGCTTGAGCGCGCCGGGGGTGACGGCGGCGAGCTTCTCGGCCAGGCGCACGTGCGGCTCGTTGGGGTAGAGCGTCGAGGTGTGCTGGACCTTGCGGACCTGCTCCTCGATGGCGGCCACCACCGTGTCGTTGCAGTGCCCGACGCTGACGGTGACGATGCCGCCGAAGAAGTCCAGGTACTCCCGTCCCTCCACGTCGTAAACGAGCGAGTCCTTGGCCCGGTCCACCACCAGGGGCTCTTCGTAGTAGTTGGCGACGCAGGAGAACAGGTACTCCTTGTGCTTCGCCATGATCTCCTGCTGCTTTCCGTTTTCCATGCGACTCATCGGGAACGCCAACCTAACACAAAGCCGGCGAAACGGTCAAAGTTGGCGGCTGTCCGGGCACAGGCACTAGCGGGCCTCGCTGTAGAGCCGCTTCAGGGTCGCCGGCGGCACTCCGGCGAGGAAGAGCAGCTTCAGCGCCCACATGAGCAGGATGGTCCGCACCGGGCCGTTCCGCTCCCACCGCCGGGCCGAGCTGACCACCCGCGAGCGCAGGCAGGCGATGCGTCCTTCCTTCTTGAGCGCGCGGCAGAACGCCACGTCCTCCATGATGGGAATCTCGGGGAAGCCGCCCAGCCCGTCGAACGCGGACCGCCGCACGAAGATGGCCTGGTCTCCGGTGGCCACCCGGGTCAGACGGGAACGCAGGCTGATCATGCGGCCGACCACCCGGAGCAGCGGGCGCTCGCTGTCCAGGCGGATATCGAAACGGCCGCCCACGCATTCCGGGTCGGCCATGCCGCCTTCGACGTCGAGCCTTGCGGTGTCGGGCAGCGCGGTGTCGGCGTGGAGGAACAGCAGCACGTCGCCTTCGGCGCGCCGGGCGCCCTCGTTCATCTGCGCCGCGCGCCCCCTGGCGGAGAACACCAGCCGGGCCGGGCCGTCCCGCACGATGTCCGGGGTGCGGTCCGTGCTGCCGCCGTCCACGACGATGATCTCGTGGGGTTCGATGCGCGCCGCGTTGCCGACGGCGCCGGCGATGGCGCGTTCCTCGTTCAGGGCGGGGATGATGATGGAAAGCCGCATGGACGGGTCGTCCGCGGCCGGGCGTCGGCGCGTCAGACCAGGGCGCCGCCGCAACTGCTGCCGGTGCCCGCGGTGCAGGCGTAGCAGTGGTTCGCGGTGAGGATGGGCTGGTCCTCGAAGTCCGCTGCCGAGAACTCCCGGATGTGGGGCTTCTTCCCGTTCACGCGGCCCAGGGGCATGTCGAGCATCTGGTTGAAGTCGCAGTCGTACACCGAGCCGTCCCACGCCACGCTCAGGAGGTCGCGGCACATGACCTTCTCCACCGTCTCGGCGTTGAAGTTGTCCTCCAGGAGCTGCAGGTAGTCGTCGTACTGTCCCCGCTGCTTGAGGAATTTCCTGAAGCGGGTGATGGGCATGTTGGTCAGGCAGTAGAGGTGGTTGAAGACGATGCCGAACTCCTCGCCCAACATGCGCCGGTAGTCGCCCTCGAGTTGCTCCTGGGGCGGCGGCAGGTAGTTGCCCATGGGGTTGTAGACGAGATTCAGCTCCAGCCCCGAGCCGGGCCGGCCGTAGCCCAGGCGGTTCAGTTCCTGCAGCCCGCGCACGCTCAGTTCAAAGGTGCCGTTGCCGCGCTGGCTGTCCACGTTCTCCCTGGTGTAGCAGGGCAGGGAACAGATCACCTCGACCCGGTGGCGCTTGAAGAACTCGGGCAGGTACTCCTTGCCTTCCTCGTAGAAGACCGTGAGGTTGCATCGGTCCATCACGTGGCGTCCCATGTCCCTGCAGGATTCCACGAGATGGTCGAAGTGGGGGTTCAGCTCCGGCGCGCCGCCGGTGATGTCCACGGTGGGGATGTCGGAGTTTTCGAGGAACCGCAGCACGTCGTCCACGGTGGCGCGGTCCATCATCTCCTTGCGGCCCGGCCCGGCCTCCACGTGGCAGTGGAAGCACGACTGGTTGCAGTACTTCCCCATGTTGACCTGAAGCACTTGCAGCTTCTGCTTGTGGAGGGACCGGCCGCTTGCCGCGACCTTGTCGTCGAAGTTTGCCGTAATGACCTCCCGGAGACCGGATCGACCCGCCCGCGCTTGGGCAGTGTTGCAATTGGACCTCTGTTGGTCAAGACTTGCAGCGACCTTTCTTTCGCCGGAGGACGCGTGGAAGCTCTATCGAGAGAGATACTCACTTTCTGGTTCGGCACGCTGGACCTGAGCGTCGAGATGGAGAAGCGCCAGGTGTGGTTTCGCGCCACCCCGGAGTTCGACCGGCACCTGGTCGATCACTACACCGGGGTTCACGAGCGCGCCGCGGCCGGCGAGTTGGACCACTTCAAGCGGACGCCCGAGGACTGCCTGACCCTGATCATGGCCCTGGACCAGTTCCCGCGCAACATCTACCGCGGCACGCCCCGCGCCTTCGCCACCGACGCCAAGGCCCGCGAGGTCGCCGGGTATGCCCTGGAGCAGGGTTACGACCGGGGGTTCGCCCGCTGGCCCAGGACTTTCATCTACCTGCCGTTCGAGCACAGCGAACGGCTGGCCGACCAGGAACGGGCGCTGGTCCTCTACGGCAGCCTCGGTAACGAGGATTCCATGAGGGCTGCGGTCGGCCATCATGCCGCCATCAAGCGCTTCGGCCGCTTCCCCCATCGCAACGCGGTCCTGGGACGCCCGAACACGCCGGAAGAGGAAGAGTACCTCAAGGACCCGCCCCTGTGGGGCAAGACCGCGGCCGAGGCCGCGGAGCTGGAAGCGCGGAAAGCCGCCGCCAGGGCGGAAGGGTAGAGCCTCCCCGTTCGCCCGGAGCAGGTGGACGCGGGACCCCTGTGCTCGCGTCAGCCGGTCAGTACCCGTACACGTTCGGTGTCGACGTTGACCGTCACGCTGTCGCCGACCGAAAAGGCGCGGCGCCCGGACTGGTGCGTATCGTCAACCAGCAGGGACACCTTGTCGTCGACCGCGACGGTATAGCGGATGAGGTTTCCGAGGAATTCGCGATGGCTGACACGGCCGGCGAAGGCCGTGGCGCCGCCGGCATCGCCCGCCGCGGCGATGCTTGCGTCCTGGGGACGGAACATGGCGGTGCGGCCGTCTCCGGGTGTGTGGCGCTCACCGGGGAGCGGCAGGACGATGCCGCCGGCGGCCACGAAGCGCGCGCCCTCGCCGGCTGCCTCCACGCGCCCGTCCAGCAGGTTGGCGCTGCCGAGGAAATCGGCGACGAACCGGTTGACGGGCGTGTCGTAGAGGTCCATGGGCGATCCCACCTGTTGAAGGATGCCCTGGTCGAGGACCGCGATCCGGTCCGAGATGGTGTTGGCCTCCTCCTGGTCGTGGGTGACGAAGATGGTGGTGAGCTTGAGTTTCCGTTGCAGGTCGAGGATCTCGCGCCGCATCTGCACGCGCAGGTTGGCGTCCAGGTTGGACAGCGGCTCGTCCAGCAGCAGGACACGAGGCTCGACGACGATGGTACGGGCCACCGCCACCCGCTGCTGCTGGCCGCCGGAAAGCTGTGACGGCCGCCGCTCCGCCAGCTCCCAGAGACCCACCATGTCCAGCGCGGCCTTCACCCGTTTCGGGATCTCGGCCGACGGCGTTCTGCGCTCCTCGAGCCCGAAGGCGACGTTCCGGTACACGGTCATGTGCGGCCACAGCGCGTACGACTGAAACACCATGCCGACGTTCCGCCGCCAGGGCGGCAGCCGCGTCACGTCGTGGTCGCCGATCAGGATGCGTCCGCGGGGCGTCGGGCCGAAACCGGCCACGCAACGCAACAAGGTCGATTTGCCGGAGCCGGACGGACCCAGGAAGGTGAACAGCTCGCCCGCCTCGATCCGCAGGTCGACGCCCTTCAGCACGTCGGTGGCGTCGTAGGCCAGGCTGAGCCCCTCGATGACCACGCCGGCGGCGTTTTCCGATTCCATGCTCACGCTCCCGCCACCACCGTCACGTCGGGGGTCCGCTGGGTTTCCTTGCGCTGGATGAAGCGGTGCGAGACGTAGGTGGTGATGCCGACGATGACCACCGCGACGATGCCGAGGGCCGCGCCGGGTCCGCGTCCCGCGGCCGACTGCATGAACTCGTAGATGCCGAACGCCAGCGGCGCGTCCGATTCCTGCGACACCAGCATGATGGTCGTGGACAGCTCCACCGCGGCGGTGGCGAAGCTGGTGACGAAGCCGGCGACGATGCCCCCCGCCATCAGCGGCACCACGATGCGGCGGACCGTGCGGCCCTTGGTGGCGCCGAGGTTCTCGGCCGCTTCCTCCAGCATGACGCTGATCTGCTGCAGCGCCGCGGTGCAGGCGCGCAGAGCGTAGGGCATCCTGCGGATGGCCAGGGCGACGACGATGATGACCCACCAGGACGCCAGCGGCTTGTCGATGAGGGGCACGTTGAACTCGTAGAAGGTGCGCAGGTAGCCGATCCCCAGGACCACCCCGGGGATGGCGACGGCCCCCATGGCGATGTAGTCCAGCCACTGCCGGCCGATCAGCCTGGTGCGCCAGACCACGTACGCGATGGCGGTGCCGAAGCAGACGTCGATGGCCGCGGCCAGGCCGGCGTAGAGCAGCGTGTTGCTGATGAACTGGAACGACGACGACACCACCTGCACGTAGTGCGCGGTGGTGTAGCCGTCGGGCAGCACGCTGAACGACCAGACGGTGCCGAAGGACAGCAGCATGAGCCCGAAGTGGGGCGACAGCACCAGCAGCAGGATGAAGACGACCACGCCGTAGCAGGCGGCCTTCTCCCACGGCCGGAGGTCCCGTTTCATCAGGCCGCCGCCCCCTTTCTGCAGCATGGCGTAGTCCTTGTTGCGTAACGCCAGAAAGGAGGTCCACAGCGCCAGCAGCGAGAAGATCACCAGGATCACCGAGATCACGTAGCCCATGGGGTCGGCGATGCCGATGGAGGAGATGCGCAGATAGGCCTGCGGCGCCAGCATGTTGTTGACGTTCAGCAAGAGCGGCGTGCCGATGTCGTCGAACACCTTCAGGAACACCAGCGACGCGCCGGCCACGTATCCGGGCATGGCCAGCGGGAACACGATGCGGCGGAACAGCCGCAGGCCGCTGGCGCCCAGGTTCTGCGCCGATTCCTCCATGGACCGGTCGATGTTGTTGAGCGCCGCCGAGAGGTTGATGAGGATGAACGGGAAGTAGTGGATGCTCTCCACCAGGATGACGCCGTTGAGCCCTTCCATGAACGGGATGGTGAAGCCGAACCACTCGTCCAGCAGCAGGTTGACGGAGCCGTTCTCGCCGAGCAGCAGCAGCATCGCCACGGCGCCGACGAAGGGGGGCATGATCAGCGGGATGATGCCCAGGGTCTGGATCAGGACGGCGCCCTTGAAGTTGAAGCGGGAGGTGAAATAGGCCAGCGGCAGGGCGAAGCACGACGACACCACCACCGCCATGGCCGCCACGTAGAGCGAGTTGATGGAGGATTCCTGGAACAGGCTGGTGCGGAAGAAGTCGACGAAGTTGATCAGGGTGAGGGCGCCCGTGTTGGGGTCCTGGAACGCCACGTAGATCACGTTCACTACGGGCAGCACCAGGAACACCAACAGGAAGAGGCCCACCACGGCCACCACCGCCGCCGGCCCCCACTGGCCGCGCATTGCCGCGTACACGGAGTTCCTTGCCTGTACGGACCCGCCGCCGAGATAACCGGCGGCCCGTACCCCACGCGGGGGCACGGGCTACCGGACTCGCATTCGGGCTACAGCATGGACGCGGCCTTCTCGGCCAGCGATCTTGCCTTGGTGTAGTTGGCCTTGACCTTGGCGTCCCACGCCTGCTCGATCTCCGCCTGGCGGCCGGTCACCTTGGTGGTGGCCTTCTTGCGCTTCTTCTTGAAGATACTGTTGAAGTCCGCCTTGCCCGCCTGGGCGGCCTCGATGGGCACCGCGGCCACCAGCGCCTTGGCTTCGTCGATCAGCTTCCGCGCTTCGGCGTTGGACTTGCTCCCCATCGTCGCCTCGGCGTTGTGGATCGCCTTGGTGGCCGCGCGCAGGTCGTCCAGCCGGTAGGTGACCATGACGTCGAAGAGCGAGTTGATCACGTTGTAGCGGTTCTTGGAGAGTTCGAGGTCGAACTTGACCGCGGCGCCGATGGACTTGTCCTTGAACGGGTTCGGGAAGCCGGCCGGCGCCTTGGCATAGGTCGCCGGGTTCACCGGCAGCCGCCGGATCTTCGGGTCCAGCAGCACCTCCTGGCCCTCGGACGACAGCAGGAACTCGATGAAAGCCCCCGCGGCCTTGGGGTGCGGTGCGTTGCTGACGATGGCAATGTTCGCCGGCACCAGGGTCGTCACCTGCGGGTAGAGGAACTTCACCGGGAAGCCCGAGGCCTCCGACGACAGCCCGAAGAAGTCGATGACGATGCCGATGCCGAACTGGCCCGAGTTGACGCCGTCGGGCACGCCGAAGCTGCGCTCGGTGACGGTCTTGAAGTTGCCCGCGATGGCCTTCCAGATGGCCCAGCCCTCTTCCCAGCCCTTCCCCTGGAGCAGGGTCTCGACGGTCAGGTGGGTGGTTCCCGAGCGCGACGGCGCGCTCATGCCCACGTGGCCGTGGTAGACCGGCTTGGCCAGGTCCGCCCAGGTCTTCGGCACCGGCAGCTTCTTGGCCTTGAGGTAGCGGGTGTTCCACATGATGCCGTAGCCGGAAGCGGCGAACCCCTTGTAGTAGCCCTCGGGATCGTTGATGGGGAAAGCCCCCACCTTCTGCGGAATGCCCTTGACCTTGACCTCGTACTTCTGCAGCAGCCCGTCTCCCTTCAGCACCTCGAAGGCGTCGGGGGCCGAGGCCCAGAACATGTCGGAGCGGTTGTTGCCGGCGGTCTCCTGCAGGTACTTGATGCCGGCGGTGGTCTTCTTCCGCAGCATCTCGACCTTGACGCCGGGGTGCTTCTTCTCGAAGGCCGCCTTCACCGTGTTGGTCGTGTCCGGCGGATACGACGTGACGACGACCAGCTTGTTCTCGACCGCGCCGGCGCTGAACGGCGCCGCGACGGCCAGCGCCAGCGCAACCAACAGGATGCTGAATGTCTGTCTCCTTATGGACATGGTTCTCGTTCCTCCTTTTTCCGTTGTTGTCCGGCTTGTGGTGGGGCAACCGGGTGCTCGATCCGCACCCGACAAACCCGCACCCGATTATGTTGCGGAAATGCTACACTGTCAAACCTGCTTCGTGGCTGGACGGGCTTTTCCGAAACGGGCGTAGCGTGTAGTACACTGGGCGGACTCAAGGAGTATGTTGTCGTCAATGAATTTCGAGATTCCGTTTACACGCATCCAACGGCCCAAGGCCAAGCCGCGGGACGACCAGCTTGGCTTCGGCCAAGTGTTCACCGACCACATGTTCCTCCTGGACGCGGCGGGAGACGCGGGCTGGTCCGACCCGCGCATCGTGCCTTACGGCCCGCTGGAGCTGGAGCCGGCCACGGTGGTGCTCCACTACGCGCAGAGCATTTTCGAGGGACTCAAGGCGTACCGCGGGGAAGATGATGCCGTCCGGCTGTTCCGCCCCGACCGGAACATCGCCCGCTTCAACCGCTCGGCGACGCGGCTGTGCGTGCCGCCCATCGACCCGGACCTGTTCCTTGCCGCCCTCAGGCAGCTCGTCGCCGTGGACCGGGAATGGGTGCCGCGGGCGCCGGGCACCTCCCTGTACATCCGGCCGGTGGCCTTCGCGAAAGACCCCGACCTGCACGTGCGTCCCTCGCGCACCTACCAGTTCTTCATCATCCTCTCGCCGGTGGCGGCCTATTACTCCGAAGGCTTCAACCCGCTGCGGATCCGCGTGGAAGACCGCTACGCCCGGTCGGTGCGGGGCGGCACCGGCGCGGCCAAGACCGCAGGGAACTACGCCGGCAGCCTGCTGGCCGGAGAAGAAGCCCAGCGGGACGGCTTCGCCCAGGTCCTGTGGCTGGACGGCATCAACCAGGAATACATCGAGGAAGTCGGCTCCATGAACATCGCCTTCGTGATCGGCGACGAGCTGGTGACGCCGCCGGTCTCCGGCACGCTGCTGGAGGGCGTGACCCGCGAGTCCGTGCTCCAGCTTGCAAGGGACTACGGCGTGAGCGTAGCCGAACGGCCAGTGACCATCGCTAAAGTCATGGCCGCGGCCCGCGACGGCGCCCTGCGGGAGGTCTTCGGCACCGGCACCGCCGCGGTCATCTCCCCGGTGGGCGAGCTGGCCTACAGGGGCGAGCGGATCCGCGTCCACGGCGGCGAAGTGGGTCCGCTGGCACAGCGCCTGTTCAACGACCTGTCGGACATCCAGCGCGGCCGCCTGCCGGACCGCCACGGCTGGATGGTGCCGGTGGAAGACTGAGGGGCGCCACCCGCGAGTTTGTCAATACTCTGCGGCTTGTTCACACAAACAAGGATTGGATTTTAAGCAAGTTTCGGGGAGTGGAAAGGGAAGGACATGAACTACGACTGGATGGAGAGTCCGGTGGGCGAGCTTCTGATCGTGGCCGACGAGAACGCGGTCAGGATGATCGGTTTCCGGGAGGGGCGGCATCCAGGCAGGGTCGTCGAAGGCTGGCGGAAGGGTGGGGCGTTGGTGGCCAAGGCGAGGCGGCAGCTCGATGAATACTTCCGGGGGCGGCGGAGAGGGTTCGACCTGCCTCTGGCTCCGTCCGGCACGCCGTTCCAGTTGCGCGCGTGGACGGCGCTTCAGGACATTCCCTACGGCGCCACCCGCTCCTACGGCGAGCAGGCGCGGGCCATAGGACAGCCGGCCGCAGTGCGCGCGGTGGGAGCGGCCAACGGGCGCAATCCCATCGCCATCGTGGTTCCCTGTCACCGGGTCATCGGCGGAAACGGGAAGTTGACCGGGTACGGCGGAGGGCTGGACGTGAAGCAGTACCTGCTCGACCTGGAGCGGAGCCATGAGACTTGAAAATCGTGTTGCCCTGGTGACCGGCGCGGCCACGGGCCTGGGCCGGGCGTATGCGGTGAGGCTGGCCGAGGAAGGGGCTCACGTGTGCGCCACGGACGTGAGTTTCGCCGGGGTACGGGAGACCGCCCGGCTGGTGGAGGCGAAGGGCCGCAAGGCCCTGGCGCTGGAGATGGACGTGACCTCCGAGCAGCAGACGCTGGACGGAGCGAAGAAAGCCTTCGATCACTTCGGCAGCATCGACATCCTGGTGAACAACGCCGGCATCGTGCGCAACACGCCGCGGGTCCCCGTCGAGGAGACCGACGTGGCGGACTGGCACCGGATCATCGCGGTCAACCTTACCGGGACGTTTCTCGCCGCCCGCGCGGTGGTGCCCTACATGAAGCGGTCGAGCAAGGGCAAGATCATCAACATCAGCTCCAGCGTGGCGCTCCACGGCCGCACCCTGAGCCATCAGTACGCATCGTCCAAGATGGGGGTGATCGGCCTGACCCGCTCGCTGGCCACGGACTTGGGCCCGTTCAACATCAACGTCAACGCGATTGCGCCGGGAGGGGTGGACACCTCACAGGTCCGGGAGGCGCCGGAGACGCCGTCCGAGCACATGCTGCGGCAACGCTGCATCGAGCGCCACCTCTTGCCGGAGGACTTGGACGGCGTCGTGGTCTTCCTGGCCTCGGACGACAGCGACATGATCAGCGGGCAGGTGATCAACGTCGACGGCGGCCGGGTCTTCATCGCGTAACTCGCGGGAGCATGGCGGTCAGGGGCGACCGCGGGTCGCCCCTACACTGCCCAGCGATGAACCCCACGCAGGGGCGACCCGTGGTCGCCCTAACCGGGGTACGTGGCCTTCGCCTGCCGGCCGTGGCCCTTCTTTCCCACCACCTTGCCGTCTCGGTACACCGTGGTCCCGCGCACGAACGTGCGCACGGGCCAGCCCTTGAGCGTGCGCCCGGCGTAGGGGGACCAGCCGATGAGGCTCAGCACGTCCTCGTCGCGGATCTCCTTCTCGGCGTTCAGGTCCACGAGCACCAGGTCGGCGTCGTAGCCTACCTCGATGCGGCCCTTGTTGTGCACGCCGAAAATGCGCGCGGGCAGGGTGGAAGTGGCCTCCACCATGCGGTTCAGCGGGATCTTGCCCTTGGAGACGGCGTCCATGAGCAGGCTCATGTAGTACTGCGCGGACGGCGTCCCGGTGTGGGCCTTCCAGCCGTCCTCCCAGCCGATCTCCTTCTCCTCGCGCGTGTGTGGCGCGTGGTCGGTGGCGACGATGTCGATGGTGCCGTCGCACAGACCCTCCCACAGGGTCGGCGAGTTCTTTTCGGGTATCCAGTAGGAGAGCGCGTACGAGCCCAGCCGCTCGATCTCGCTCCAGTCCGATCCCAGGAAGATCGCCCAGGGGTTGACTTCGGCGGTCACTCGCTGGCCATTGTCCTTGGCCCGGCGGATCATCTCCACGGTGCCCGCGGTCTGGACGTGCAGCACGTGCAGGTGCACGCCGGTGGCCGCCTGCAAGCGGATGAGGAACTGGATGGCGGTCTCCCAGATCACCCCGTCGTGCTCGGCATAGGCCTTGGCGTAGGCCAGGCAGTCGCGCTCGCCCCGGTCCCAGTACTTCTTCTCGATGTAGTCCATGAGAGGCTGGTCGTGGGGATGGACCATGAGCGGCACGTTGGCCGCGGCGCACGCCTCCATGATCTCCATGATCTTGCCGTGGTCGTGAACGCCGATGCCCGGCATGTGCGGGTAGTCCCGCCCCGTGTCCACCACCATGAACACCTTGAATGCGCCGATGCCCATCTTGGCCAGCTTGGGGATCTCCTCCGGGATGACGCCGGCCGGGTTTACGTTGAAGTCGATGATCGACTCGCGCTCGTAGACCGAGAACAACTGTTCCAGGCGCGGCACCGTGTTGGGCGGCGGCGTCACGTTGGGCATGGCCACCGAGGTGGTGACGCCGCCCGCGGCGCACTGCATGGTGGCCGTGTGGATGTTCTCCTTGTAGTCGTAGCCGCCCGGCTCGCCGCCCTCGCGGTGGTGTGAATGCATGTCCACCGCGCCGGGGATGAGCCCCAGGTTGGTGGCGTCCACCACCTCGGCGGCCTCGGGCGTGGCGCCGGGCGCGTAGATCCCGGCGATGGAGCCGTTCTGGATGCCCACCGAACCCTGGTAGCGGTGGTCGGCGGTGATGATGTCGGCGTTGGAAATCAGCACGTCGAGCATGGAAGTTCTCCTTGGTTGTGTCGGCGTCGGGCTCAGGACAGGCTTCGCGAAGCCAAGTCGAAGGACGCCGGCGAAAGCTCTGCTACTGTTTCAGCAACCGCGACAGCGTCGCGTAGTCGCGTGAAACCGGAAAAGCCGGGTAGCGCTTGGCGATGGCCTCCGGCGGGTTGAACAGCACGCCGCGGTCGGCGGTGCGCAGCATGCTCAGGTCGTTGTAGGAATCCCCCGCCGCCACCACGCCAAAGCCGATCTGCTTGAATGCCCTCACGGCCTTGCGCTTGCCGTCCTTCTGGCGGAGGACGTAGTTTTCGATGTACCCCGACCGGCTCACCGTGAGCCAGTTGCACAGGAGCGTCGGATTTCCCAGCTTGCGGATCAGCGGCATGGCGAATTCGTAGTAGGTGTCCGACAGCAGCACCACCACCGGAAAATGCCGCCGGAGGTCGTCCAGGAAAGCCTTGGCCCCGGGCAGCGGCTTCATGCCTTCGATGACGCCCTGGATGTCCGCCAGCCGGATGCGGTTCTTCCGCAGGATCTTCAGCCGGTACTGCATGAGCTGGTCGTAGTCGGAGATGTCCCGCGTGGTCAGCCTGAGGTCGTCGTTGTGGAAGTGGTCGGCGACCGCGATCCAGATTTCCGGCAGGAGGACGCCCTCCAGGTCCAGGCAGCAGATTTGCATGGTATCGGTATTCCCCGGTCTCGCTCAGAGCACCCGCTCGACGGCATCGGGACCTTGGGTGTCGGCCAACGGGTTTCTAGCACATCGCGGAACGGGAGCAAACCGGAGTCTTGTTCAGTGAGTGCCGGGTCCAAGGAGGGGAGGGAATCCAATGAGAGGATGAGCAGATTTGCTGGAGGTGTTGTCCCTTGGTATAGTGGCACAGGGTTTGAGGAATGAAGATCGACGGTCTACTGTTTCAACTTGCTATCGTGTTTCTTCCGGGCCTGATTTGGGCCCAACTCGACGCGCGATACGCATTGAAAGAAAAGCCCGGACCGGCCGAGTTTCTTGTTCGGGCTTTTATGTTCGGTCTGGTGACGTACCTGGGAGTCTATCTCGTTTATCGAGTGTGCGGAGGTGACTTTTCCATCCCGGAGATCAGTGGTTCAGCTTCAACGAAATTTTTGACAACGGATTTCTTTGACGAAATATTGACTTCCATTCCGGTCTCTTTTTTCTTGGCTGTGGTTTGGCTATACGCAAACACGTACAAGTGGCTGACACGGCTTCTGCATAAAATCCGAGCAACGAGGAAATATGGAAACGAGGACGTTTGGGACCTGACATTCAACTCGCATGAGGTGGAAACCGAGTATGTTCACGTTCGGGATTTCGACAAGAGAATCATATACGCTGGCTGGGTGAGCGCGTTTTCGGAGACGGAAAAGCTACGGGAAATCTTGCTGAGAGACGCCATCGTATACTATGAAACAGATAGCAAGACCGAGGTGCCGTGGCTTTATATCGCGCGAGACAAGGCGGATATTCACATCGAGTTTCCCTCACAGGAACAAGGCGACGAAGAATAGGAGTACGGCATGGCAGACAGACCGGAAAACTCGACCAAGCGTCCGACGGGCCGCCGTCATATTGGGAGTTATGTTCAAAAGGGCGGCATAAATCCTGACCCCAAGTCCCGAATCAAAAAACGCCCAGCCGCACCGGAATTCATATGGCCACAACGCAGCGTTTCGGTTGGCAAACAGGCTGAGAAGGAAAGGCCGTCTGCCATCGAGAAAGATCAGAGTGAAGACTTTCGTTTATCCGAAAGGAACCCAACAGGAGGAACGCGATGAGCATCAATACCGCTACGGTGGATATTGCCGCCGAAGACGGCAAGTCCATGGGCCTTTACGTGGCCGCGCCGGACGGCGACGGCAGGAAGCCGGCGCTGCTGGTGATCATGGAGATCTTCGGCGTGAACGCCCACATGAAGGACGTGACCGACCGCTTCGCCAACGAGGGCTACGTGGCCATTTCACCGGATCTCTACTACCGGCTGGATGAACGGGTCATCCCCAACACCGACCGCGACGGCGCCTTCGCCGCCCGCGGCACCCTCTACGACACCAAGGTCATCGAGGACCTGAACCGCGCCATCGCCTACGCCAAGGGCCGCGACGACGTGGACCCGGACAAGGTGGGAATCATCGGCTACTGCTTCGGCGGCAGGGTGTCGTGGATGGCGGCGTGCAACTGCCCGGGCCTGGCGGCCAGCAGCCTGTACTACGGCGGCCAGATCGCCGGCGGCCAGCGGGGCGAGAAGAGCCCGGTGGAGCCCGTGACCCAGGGAAACAACATCAAGATACCCATGCAGTGCGTGTGGGGCGGGCAGGACCAGGGCATTCCCCAGGAGGCGCGGGACGCCATCGAGGGGACGCTCAAGGCCAACAACGTGGACTACGAGTGGCATCTGTACGAGGACGCGGGCCACGCGTTCTTCTGCGACGACCGCCCGAGCTACCACGAGGCGTCCGCCAAAGACATCTGGCCCAAGACCCTGGCGTTCCTGGGCAGGCACCTTAAGGGGTAAGAACCGCCTGCAACGCAGGCGAGCCCGAACGACTCAAGGAGGCACACGCCAATGGCGACCAAGGAATACAAGACAGTGCTGGTGGAGAAGGAGGACGGCATCACCTGGGCCATCCTCAACCGTCCGGAGAAGCGGAACGCCATGAACCCGCAGCTCCACTTCGACATGTACGACGTGGTGACCGAAGCCGAAGGGGACCCGGAAACCCAGGTGCTGGTCATCACCGGCGCGGGCAATAGCTGGTGCGCGGGCATGGACCTCAAGGAGTTCTTCCGCGAGGGCGACAAGAACCCCGAGTTCCAGCGGCAGGTGGGCTGGGCCAGCCAGGAATGGCGCTGGCGCAAGCTCTTCACCTTCCCCAAGCCCACCATCGCCATGGTGAACGGCTTCTGCTTCGGCGGCGCCTTCAGCCCCATGATCGCCTGTGACTTCGCCATCGCCTCCGAGGACGCGCTGTTCGGCCTGTCCGAGGTCAACTGGGGCATCCTGCCCGGCGGCCTCGTGAGCCGCGTGGTCACCGACGTGTTGAGCCTGCGCGACGGCCTGTACCATGCCATGACCGGCGACCCGTTCGACGGCAGGAAGGCCGCGGAGATGAGGCTCGTGAACTACGCGGTGCCGGCGGACCAGCTCCGGGACGAAACGGTAAAGCTGGCCAAGAAGCTCATGGAGAAGAACCCCTGGGCGCTGCGGGCCACCAAGCAGGCGTACAAGCTGGTGCGCGGCATGGACTACTCCCAGGCCGAGGACTACCTGGCGGCCAAGGGCGCCCAGATCAAGATGCAGGACCGGGAGAGCGGCTACGACGAAGGGATCAAGCAGTTCATCGACGACAAGACCTACAAGCCGGGCCTGGGCCCCATGGCCCGGGTCAACAAGGATTCCTGACCCCGGGACTCATGCCTTGACTCCGCAAGCGCGACTGCATAGAGTTGGCGGAAATTTCAATCACCTGAAAGGTTTCAAGGAGGTATACGTTTAATGGCAACCAAAGAATACAAGACGGTCCTGGTGGAGAAGGAGGACGGCATCACCTGGGTCATCCTGAACCGCCCGGAGAAGCGGAACGCCATGAGCCCGCAGCTCCACTTCGACATGTATGACGCGGTGACGGAATGCGAGGGAGACCCGGAGACGCAGGTCATGATCATCACCGGCGCCGGCAGCAGTTGGTGCGCCGGCCAGGACCTCAAGGAATACTTCCGCGAGGGCGACAAGAACCCGCAGCTTCGGCGGCAGGCGAGTTGGTGCAGCCAGGAGTGGCGCTGGCGCAAGCTCTTCACCTTTCCCAAGCCCACCATCGCCATGGTCAACGGTTTCTGCTTCGGCGGCGCCTTCACGCCGCTGGTGGCCTGTGACTTCGCCATCGCGTCGGACGACGCGCTGTTCGGCCTGTCCGAGGTCAACTGGGGCATCCTGCCCGGCGGCCTCGTGAGCCGGGTGGTCACGGACATGATGACGCTCCGCGACGGCCTCTACCACGCCATGACCGGCGACCCGTTCGACGGCAAGAAGGCCGCGGAGATGCGGCTGGTGAACTACTCGGTGCCGGCGGACCAGCTCCGGGACGAGACCGTGAAGCTGGCCAGGAAGCTGATGGAGAAGAACCCCTGGGCGTTGCGGGCCACCAAGCAGGCCTACAAGCTGGTGCGCGGCATGGACTACTCCCAGGCCGAGGACTACCTGGCCGCCAAGGGCGCGTGGATCAAGCAGTCGGACCGCGAGAGCGGCTACGACGAAGGGATCAAGCAGTTCATCGACGACAAGACCTACAAGCCGGGTCTGGGTCCCATGGCCCGGGTCAACAAGGCATCCTAGGTCGAGAGGAATACCGACGAGTGTCATGTGGCGGGGCGTCGGCCCGGATGGTCCCGGACCGGCGCCCCAAAACGCCGGACGACGGCAATCACTGACCCAAGGAGGGAGCAAACGATGAAGTCCACATTACAGAAAGCCGTGCTATTCATTGTTGCGGTGCTCGTGTTTGGGCTCTTGCTCGGGGCCCAGGCGTCCGCCGCGGACAAGCCTTTCTACCAAGGGAAGACGCTGAGGCTGATCGTCGACTACTCGGCGGGCGGACCCACGGATATCGAGTGCCGGATCTACGCCCGTCATCTGAAGAAGCACCTCCCGGGCAACCCCACCATCGTGATCCAGAACCGCGCGGGCGGCGGCGGCAACCTGGCCATGAACTGGATCTACGAGCGGGCGCGGCGCAACGGCACCATCATGGGTTGCCAGACCGCCAGCGGCCGTTACACGGAATGGTTCGTGGGCGACCCCAAGAAAGCGGGTCTCCGGGCCAACATGGCGGAGATCATCCCGGTCATGTTCACGCCCGTGTACAGCGTCGGAGTGGCGAGGACGGACCTCGACCCGCCGCTCAAGAAGCCGGCAGACCTCAAGAACGTCAAGAGCTTCAACGTGGGCGGCTTCCGCGCCGACAGCGCCAAGGACCTCAAGTTCCGCACCTTGTTCGAGTTGGCAGGAGTGAAGTTCAAGTACGTCACCGGATACCAGGGGTCGGCGGACCTTCTTTCGGCGTTCCTCCGCGGTGAACTCGACTACATCGACGGCAGCACGCCGTTCTACATTCCCCGGGTGAAGCCCATTGCCGTGGACAAGGGGACGGCCGTTCCCCTCTGGCACGGCGGTGACACGCAGATTCCCGCCATCGCCCCGGGCGTGCCCGCGCGTGATTTCGTCAAGCTGCTTTCGGGCAAGGAACCTTCCGGGCCGCTATGGCAGCTCTTTCAGGTCCACACCAGCTACCGCCAGATTCTCGCGCCGCCGGGGGTGCCCCAGGCCGCCGTGGACGCGATTCGCGCTGCGTTCACTTCCATGAACAAGGATCCCGGGTTCCGGGCCGAGTACAGGAAGTCGGTCGGAGTCGAGCCGGATATGGTGACCACGGCCAAGGGCATCGAGAAGGCCATGACGCCGTGGAAGACGGCCGGCGCCGAATTGAAGAAGTTCCGCGCCGACTACATAGAAGAAGGGCGCAAGCTCGCGGCCAAGAAATAGGCCATCAACCGTGTCCCGTTGCCGGCCGCAAGCTCATGGGGTCGGCAACGGGATCTCCTCAAGTGTTAAGGGCTTGACCTCTCCCCGACAATGCTAGAAGCAGCCCAACTGGGACTTCAGGGTATCCTCGCGTGGCCGGCCTTCGGCTATCTGCTGCTGGGCATCAGTCTGGGGGTCTTCTTCGGCATGGTTCCCGGCCTCTCCGGACTCTCCGGGATGGCCATCCTGCTGCCTTTCACATTCGACCTCCAGGCCTACGAGGCCATGGCCTTGCTCATGGGCATGTACGCCATTACCTCTACCTCGGACACCATATCGTCGGTTCTGCTGGGCGTTCCGGGCACGGCCGGCTCCCAGGCCACCATCATGGACGGCTACCCCCTTGCGAAGAAGGGCGAGGCGGCCCGGGCGTTCGGCGCCGCCTACACCGTGTCGGGTTTCGGCGGCGTCGTCGGCGCCATCCTGCTGGTGTTGTCGATCCCGATCCTGAGCCCCCTGGTGCTTTCGTTCGGCGCTCCCGAGTTCTTCCTCCTGGGAGTCCTGGGCATGGCCATGGTGGGCGCCCTGAGCGGCAATGCCCCGGCCAAGGGCATTCTGGTGGGTCTGCTGGCCCTGCAGTTTTCCATGATCGGCTATTCGCCACAGGACGGCATCCCGCGCTTCTGGTTCGGGGTGCCGTATCTCCTGGAGGGGTTTCCCATCGTCCCCTGCGTGCTGGGTCTGTTCTCGCTTCCCGAGGTGGTGGAGCTGGCGGTACGCCGGGGCACCCTCTCGGAGGTGCCGGAGATGGGCAAGGGCCTTCTGGACGGGGTGCGCGATGCCGTTCGTAACTGGTGGCTGGCGCTCCGGTGCGCGGTCATCGGCGCCTACATCGGCTTCATCCCCGGTCTCGGAGCCAGTATCGTCGACTGGGTGGCCTACGGCCACGCGGTCCAGTCCAACAAGGACCCGGAGGCGGAGTTCGGCAAGGGTGAGGTACGGGGCGTCATCGCCCCGGAGAGCGCCAACAATGCCATGAAGGGCGGTTCTCTGATCCCGACCATCGCCTTCGGTATTCCCGGCAGCGCCACCATGGCCATCCTGCTGGGCGCTTTCCTGATCCACGGGATCTACCCGGGTCCCGAACTCCTCAGCACACGGCTCGACGTTACTTTCTCGGTAATCTGGGCGCTGGTGATCGCCAACATCCTGACCGCGATGCTGCTGATGGGCTGCACCAACCAGTTGGCCAAGATCACTACCATACGCGGCAGCGTGCTGATTCCGATCATCCTGGTGCTGGTTTTCATGGGATCCTGGATGGCGACGCAGGAGCTGGGCGACTGGCTCGTGCTGATGGGCCTGGGTGTGCTGGGATATCTCATGAAGCGGTGGGGCTGGCCGAGGCCGCCCATCGCCCTGGGCATCGTCCTGGGTCCCATCATGGAGCGCTACCTCGACATCAGCGTCAGCCGTTACGGCTGGGTGTGGTTGTGGGAGCGGCCCATCTGCATCATCCTGATCCTGATGACCCTGGCGACGCTTTACTACGCGACGCGGGCTCAGATGCGTCGACAGCAACCCGGCGAGGCTTGAGATGGTACCACGGATCCGCGAGCACTACGTTGAAAGCCTGTTCATACTCGCCATGGCGGTCATGTTCGCCGCCGGCGTGGTCACGGCCAGGGAGTGGCCCGCGAAGAGCGCGTTGTTCCCCACGCTTATCGGGGTTTCCGGCTGTATCATCGCCGTGGTTCTTTCGCTGTGGACCGGGATAAAGGGAGGGGACGCGAAGGCTCCCGAAGGTCCGGGCGGCGCCGCGGACCTCTACCTCGATGTGAACCTCCGTAGCGGCGAGGCACTGAAACGGACATTCATCATCTGCGCGTGGCTCGCCGGGATATTCGCGGGCACATGGCTTCTGGGACAGCTCATCGCGTTGCCGCTGTTCGTCTTCCTCTATCTGAAGGTCGGATCGAATGAGGGATGGGTCCTTTCGCTGTTCCTGACCGCGTGCGCCATCGCCTTTTTGTACGGGGTATTCGACCAGGTGATTCACGCCTCGTGGTACGAGGGCGAGCTGTTCCGCTTCCTGGGCGTCGAGCTGTTCTAGGGGCGACCGCGGGTCGCCCCTACGGGAGTTCACCTCAACGCAGGCTTCCGGAAAGAAGAGATGAAATGACCGAAACGACGGAAAGAACCACGATTCTACCCGCGGCCAACCTGCTGCACGCCAGGAGCGTGGCCATCGTCGGCGCCTCGCCCAAGGGCAACTGGCCCAACCTGCTCTTCCACAGCCTCAAGGCGGCGGAGTTTCCCGGCAACATCTATCTCATCAATCCCAACTACGAGGAGTTGTGGGACGCGCCCTGCTACCCGAGCCTGGAGGCGTTGCCGGAGCCGCCCGATCACCTGCTCATGCTGGTGCCGAGCCGGGCGGTGATCCCTACCCTCAGGCAGGCAGCCCCGCTGGGGGTCAAGGCGGCCACCATCTACAGCGCGGGTTTCGGCGAGGGGACCGATCCCAAGAGCCACGAGCGCGGGCGCGAGCTGGCCGAGTTCTGCGAGGAGAGCGGCATCGTCTGCTGCGGCCCCAACTGCATGGGCGCGGCGTCGGTGAACCAGCGCATGATGACCTACGCCCAGCGCCAGCCGCTGCTCAGGCCCGGTCCCGTGGCCGCGGTGTTCCAGAGCGGCGGTTCGCTCGGCAACTGGATGAAGGGCGCGGCGGAGCGCGGCGTCGGCTTCAGCTACGCCATCTCCAGCGGCAACGAGGTGAGCCTGGACGTGGTGGACTACATGTCGTTTCTCGTCGATGACGACGCGACGAAGATCATCCTGCTCATGGTGGAGGGCATCCGCCGCCCGAAGATGTTCCTGGAGATGGCCGCTCGTGCGCTGGAGGCCGACAAGCCCGTCATCGTGGTGAAGCTAGGCCGCTCGGAGATGGGCAAGCGCCAAGCCATCTCCCACACCGGCTCTCTGGCGGGCGACGACGAGGTCTTCTCCGCGGCCTGCGACCGCTACGGCATGGTGCGCTGCCACAGCCTGGAGGACCTGACGGAGATGACCCTGGCGTTCCTGCCGGGCCGGCGCCCCCGGGGCGGACGCGCCGCCATCGTGGTCAACTCCGGCGGCATGAAGGGCATCCTGCTGGACCACATCGAGGAGGTGGGCATCGAGTTGGCCACCCTGAGCGACGTCTCCAACCAGGCGCTGCGCCCGCTCATCCCCGACGACCTGGTGGTGGAGAACCCGCTGGAGTGCGGCGTGGCCGGCTTCGGCAACGAGAACACCTTCGCCGAGATCGTGCGCATCCACGCCGAGGACGACGGCGTGGACCTGCTGGCGATTCACGGCGAGTTGCCGCGCTTCGGCGAGAAGCGCAATCCCGACCTGCTGAAGAACATTTCCCGGAGCATCGACAAGCCCATCGTGGCGCACGCGCGCTCCACGTACAGCCTGCAGGACGAGAGCCGCGCCTTTCAGGAGGCTTCGGAGGTGCCGCACCTGCAGGGCATCAAGGCAACCCTGCGGGCGCTCAACGGCCTCGGCGCCTACGGCCAGCGCCGGCGCCTGGGAATACCGGCAATGCCTCCCGCCGGCGCCACGGCGGAGGACCTGGAAGGACCCGCGTGGCAGCAGCGGTTGGCCGCGCACGGGCTGACGCCGCCGCGGGAAGCGGTGGTGGACACTCCCGCGGAAGCCGCGGCCCAGGCCGGCGAAATGGGCTTCCCGGTGGTGCTGAAGCTCCAGTCGCCGGAGGTGGTGCACAAGACCGAGGTGGGCGGCGTGGTGCTGGGACTCGATTCGGCGGAACGGGTGGAGCACGCGGGGACGGAACTGTTGGCCAAGGGCCCCGCCGGATCGAAGCTGCTGGTGCAGGAGATGGTCGGCGGCACCGAGGTCATCCTCGGCGCCCGCGTGGACCCGCAGTACGGCCCCTTCGTCATGGTGGGCCTCGGCGGTATCTTCGTGGAGGTGCTGAAGGACGTGGCGCTGCGCCTCGTCCCGGTCACCACCGAGGACGCGCAGGCCATGCTCCGCCAGCTCAAGGGCTACAGGATCCTCGAAGGCGTGCGCGGGCAGAAGCCTCGTGACGTCGACTCCCTGGTCCGGGCCATCACCGGCCTGTCCACCCTGTTCGCCGCGCACCGGGGGCACCTGAGCGACCTGGAGATCAATCCGCTGATGGTGAAGGAGGCGGGCGCGGGAGTGGCCGCGGTGGACGTGCGCATCGTCCGCAATTCCCGGTAGCGGCGCCGTCAGACGCGCTCCGTATCCACGGGGCGGCGACGGCGTCCATCCCCTACATGACCCTTCTCGAAAAGTTCGCGGTGGTGTTGATGGCGGGCTCGTGGGCGATTACCGCCACGATTCTGCTGCTGCCCTTTGTCTACCTGGAGTACAACAGGGTCGTGGTGGCGGCCGGCATCTACTTCGTGAGCCAGGTGGTCTTCTGGGCCGGCTGCGCCATCGGCGGGCGCGAACTGGTGCGCCGCTACCGGGAACGGTTCCCATGGTTGTCGTGGACCTCCAGGTTGAGGAAAAGGAGCTGAGGGTTCTCCCGCGACCGCGGAATACCTTGCGCCCGCATCCGGTGTGTCTTATCTTCCCTTCCGGGTTCCGACTCTGGTGAAGTGCTTCTCCGAATGCGGCTCTGTCACCAGACTTTAACCTTTCCGTGCGACGGATCGTCATCGTCCGGGGCTACTGACTGAACTACCGGAGATCGCTCATGAGTTCCGGCAGGATCGAGCTCAAGGATGTCCGCCGGCGTTACGGCGCCACCAACGCGCTCAACGGTATCTCGCTGAAGATCGCCGAAGGAAGCTTTACGACACTCCTTGGGCCGTCCGGCTGCGGGAAATCCACTACCCTGCGCATCGTTGCCGGGCTTGAGCCGCAGTCCTCCGGACAGGTGCTGATCGACGGGCGCGACGTGACCGGCCTGAGGGCCGCGGAACGTAACATCGCCATGGTGTTCCAGTCCTATGCGCTCTATCCCCACATGACCGTTCGCCAGAACATCAACCTTCCCCTGGCGATGCGGAACATGAGCGTCTGGCAGCGCCTGCCGTTGATGGACCGTCTGTTGGCCTCCGCCCGCGACCTTGCGGCGGCCCACCGGACCAAGGTCCGCGAAGTCGCGTCCCTGCTGGATATCGAGACGCTGCTGGACCGCAAGCCCAGCCAGCTCTCCGGCGGCCAGAAACAGCGCGCCGCGGTGGCCCGGGCGCTGGTGCGGGACCCGGTTGCGTTCCTGCTGGACGAACCGCTTTCCAATCTCGACGTCAAGCTGCGCCTCCAGATGCGCGGCGAGCTCGTGGACCTGCACCAGCGCACCGGCCGCACGTTCGTGTACGTGACGCACGACCAGGCCGAGGCAATGAGCATGTCCGATCAGATCGCGGTGATGATGGACGGCAGCATCGTTCAGTCCGGCACGCCGCGTGCGATATACGAACGTCCCGCCACCCAGGAGATCGCCGCCTTCGTCGGCGACCATCCCCTGAACCTGGTGGAGGTCCCGGCACGTTCCCGCGAGCTGCCGGAGCCGTTCACCTCTTTCGCCTTCGACACAAGACTGATCAATGATACGGTGGTAATCGGCCTGCGCCCGGAAGCGCTGGTCCCGGCTGACGACGGTCTGCTCGCCGGGCGGGTGGTGCGGATCGAGTACCTCGGCTCGGAGGCCGTGGCAACCGTCGTGTTGCCCGGCGACCAGACGGTTCACGCCGTCCTTCCGACCCATTCGGCGCTGCGCCAGCCCGGCGACGAGATCCGTCTCAGCTTCAACCCGGACCACGCACACCTTTTCGACGGTTCGACCGGGGTGCGGCTCAAGGCTCGCCTCGTACCGAGGTCGCCACTCCGTGCGACGGCGACAGGTCCGGTGTCATGATGTCCCGGCTGCCGTCCGCCGTAGGCGAAGCATTGACCAATGCCTGGTTGGTGGGTCCGGCTACCATCGGGATGCTCGTGCTGATTTTCGGGCCGGTGCTCGCCGTCGCCGTGCTGTCGTTCACCGACTACCAGCTCGGCGCCCAGAGTTTCGCCTGGATCGGGCTCGACAACTACAGCGTGCTGTTCACCGATCCCATCGGCCGGCGGGCCGTGGTGAACACGCTGATCTACGTCGCCATCGTCATGCCCGCCTCGATGATCCTGGCCTTGCTGGTGGCCCTTGGGGTTCACCGGGTCGCGAGCTGGAACGCGACGCTTGCGGGAGTGCTTCGCACCGCCTACTTCATGCCGGTGGCGGGCACGCTGGTGGCCATGGCGACGGTCTGGCAGATGCTCATGCATCCGAACGTCGGACTCTTCAACCAGGTCCTGGGACTGGCGGGCCTGCCGGGACAGGAGTGGCTGTCCGACCGCGGGATCGTGCTCTACTCACTGGCGGTGATCGGTATCTGGGAGACCGTCGGCTACAACATGGTTCTCTTCCTCGCCGGGCTGACCGCGATTCCGGAACACCTCTACGACGCCGCGGAGATCGACGGCGTGCGCCCAGGCTGGGATCGCTTCTGGACGGTCACGTGGCCTCTGCTAGGCCCGACGACGCTCTTCGTCCTCGTGGTCACCGCGGCGCGCGCGTTCCGCGTTTTCGAAACCGTGGCCACGCTGACCGCCGGCGGCCCGGGGTTTGCGAGCGACACGCTCGTCTATGCCATGTACCGGGAGGGGTTCGTCTACTTCAAGGCGGGATACGCCAGCGCGGTCACCATGGTGTTCTTCGCTTTCGTCCTGACGCTGACGCTCGTGCAGTTCGGTGTGCTCGAAAGGCGGGTGCACTACCGATGACCGCTCGCTTCCACCTCGGCCGGGCCGTCATGCTTGCGCTCCTGCTGGCCGGCGCGGCGTTCGTGCTGCTGCCGTTCTTCTGGATGCTCTCCCTATCCATCAAGCCCGCCGCCGAGATCTTCGCGCCGGGCATCGACCTGTTCCCCAGCCGCATCGAGTGGCGCAACTACGCGAAAGCGTTCGCGGAGGTTCCGCTGCACCGATTCCTGCTTAACGGAGTCATAGTCTGCGCCGGCATCCTGGTGTTTCAGATCCTCATCGCGGTGCCCTGTTCCTATGCGCTGGCTCACCGGCAGTTCGGGCTTCGCTGGGTGATCTTCGGGCTGGTGCTCGCGGGCCTGCTGGTTCCCTATCACGTGACCGCGATCCCGGTCTTCCTGGGCTTTGCCGAGATCGGTCTGCTGGACACCTACCCGGCGCTGATCATCCCGTTCGTCGCTTCGGTCTTCGGCATCTTCCTGTTCCGGCAGTTCTTCGCCACGGTGCCCGCCGAGATCATCGACGCCGCGCGCATCGACGGATTGAGCGAGACGGCCATCGTGTGGCGCATCGCGTTTCCCAACGCCTGGCCTGCGGTGAGCGCGTTCGCCATCTTCTCCGTGGTCGCGCACTGGAACGACCTGTTCTGGCCGTTGATCGCCATCAGCGACCCGAACCTGGCGACACCCCCGCGAGGGATACTGTTTTTCCGCGACGAGGAGGCGGGATCCGACTTCGGCCCCTTGATGGCGGCCGCAACCGTGGTTACAGCTCCATTGGTGATCGCGTTCCTGGCGGCGCAACGCAAGTTCGTCCAGGGCATCACCATGAGCGGGCTCAAGGGATGACGCGGTCCCGAGCCGCGTCGGCAACAACGGCATCGCCCGTGAACGGGCGAAAAGAAAGGAGTCTGGCGATGAGAAGGATACTCTTCGCGATGTTGGTGGCGAGCTTCCTGGCCGCGGGCTCGGCCAAGGCGGCGGACGTGACGCTCACCCTGCACTACGCACACCCCAACCTCTGGGCCAAGGTCCAGGAGTTGGTCGCCGATGCGTTCATGAAGAAGAACCCGGATATCAAGCTCGAGATCCAGGCGCCCGCGGAAAACTACGCTGCGGGCGTTCAGCGCCTGCTCCGGGAAGCCGTGGCCAAGAAGCTTCCCGACGTGGCCTTCCTCGGTCTGAACCGCTGGCGCATCCTCCAGGCCCGCGGGCTGGCGGTGGAGCTGGATCCGTTCATCGGTGATGCCGCCAAGTTCGAAGCGCAGGGCTACACCCCGGCTCTGCGCTCCCTGGGCCAGTACCAAGGCAAGCAATACGCCATCGCGGCCTCCGCCTCGACGCTGGTGATCTACGTCAACCCCGAGCTGGTGGCCAAGGCCGGCGGCTCGGTAGACAACTTCCCGACCGACTTCGACGGCCTGATCAGCTTGGCCACCAAGATCAGCGCCCTCGGCGACCAGATCGACGGCGTGTGGGTGTCGGCGCATGACTGGCGTTTCCAGAGCATGCTGGGCTCCTACGGCGGCCGGCCCATGAACGAAGACGAGTCCAACATCACCTTCGACAGCGAGGCCGGCATCAACGCCGCAAGGCTCTATTCGCGCCTCGGCAAGGAAGCCGGCATGAAGACCTATGGCGGCAAGGCCGCGCGGCAGGCGTTCGCCGCGGGCACCCTGGGCATCTACATCGACAGCTCTTCCTACCTGACGCGGGTTGTCGCCGGCGCCGGAGACCGCTTCAAGGTGACGCTGCTGCCGCTGGTGGTGGCCGCGAAGGACAAGTCCACGGTCTATTTCCCCACCGGCGGTTCGGCCATCGTCATGCTGACGCAGGATCCCAAGAAGCAGGCGGCGGCGTGGAGATACATCCAGTTCGCCACCGGCCCGGAAGGCGCCAAGATCGTGGTGGAGAACACCGGGTATGCGCCGACCAACGAGCTGGTGCTCAAGGACAAGAGCTATCTCGGCGAGTTCTACGCCCGTAACGAGAATTCACGGCGGGCGCACGCCCAGGTGGCGTCCTATTCGGGTCCCTGGTACGCGTATCCCGGCGCCGAAGGGGTGGCGGTCACCGACCTGATCGGGGCCGCGCTGGTGGACGTCATCGAAGGCGCCGATCCCGAGGACAGGATCAAGAAGCTCGCCGCGGAGGTGCGGGCCAAGCTCAAGATGAAATAGGCATCCAGCCCGGTGATCGAATCCCGGGAGCCTGTCCCAGTAGTCGATACATGGTAGGGGCGACCGGCCGGTCGCCCCTACCGGGGTCCGCCGCAACACAGGTTCCCGGGTCCGGAGCGGGTGCTCAACTCTCGAAGTCCGGGTAGCCCGCCGCGGCCGCCTTGGCCTTGTAGTCCTTCACCAGTTCTTCCCGGTCTACCTCGTGGCGCCAGATGGCCTCGGTGAAGCTCCACAGCAGGAACGGATGCGCGCCCATGGCGTACAGGCTGCCGTAGTCGCGCCGCTCCAGGGCGCGCCGCTCCTCGGGCGTGAACTCGAGGCGCTCTCCCTTCTCCCACCGGGCGACGAAGCCCGGCGGGTTCTCCACGTAGGCTTCTTCCGCCTCCTGGTTCATGTTGACCACGTGCATGAACTTGTTGACCAGGTACTTGCTCACAGTCCCGCTCCCTCTTCCTTCTGCTCCCAGGCGAAGAACGGCACCGCCGGGAACCCCGCGTCCAGTCCTTCCGCGTGCGTGGGGGACGTCCCGTTGGCCACGCCCATGGCCATCAGGAAGTTCAGGAACCCCATGGTCATGTTGCCCGAGGGGACCATCTGCTCCAGGTTGCAGGCGCGCGCGGCCGCGTCGATGTCGCCGGCGGCGATCCAGCCCACGGCGCAGGCGTCGAAGTCCGGGTCCATCAGGCGCCGCTCGAACTGTTTGGGGCCGCCCACCTCCAGAGACAGGTGGCCGCTCACCAGGACGCCGATGCGCTTGCCGTCTGGCATGCCGTCGATGACCGAGCGGATGGCCTGCCCCACCTCGTAGAAGCGCCGTGCGGTGGGCAGCGGCGGGGCGATGCAGTTGGTCAGGATGGGCACGATGGGGATGTCCATCTCCGGCCTGACGAACAGCATGGGCACCACGATGGAGTGATCCACGGTGAGCTCGCTGGAATAGGCGAAGTCCACGCCGCGTTCGTAAGCGCCCTCCAGCAGCCGGTTGCACATCTCCAGGTCGCCCGGCACCTCGCACTCCGGCAGCCCGAACTCCCGCACCTCGTCGTAGAAGGTGCCGTGGAAGCGGTCCATCTTGCCGATCATGAAGGCAGGCATGTTGTCCATGAAGAACTGGTGCAGGTGGTCGTTGCCGATGGTGATGAGCACGTCCGGCTTGTGGTGCGCCAGCTTCTCGCGCATCATGGCGATCCGTTCCTGGACCCTGGCCGCCCCCGGCGGTTGCTGCGCCTGCTTGAACATCTTCGGCATGAAGGGGTTGTGGGTGATGCCGAGCATGGTGACGAGTTGCGCCATGGATTGTCTCCTTGGTTTCCTGGTAGTGCCGGACCGGCTCAGGGATCGGCCGGTTCGACGACGCCCGCGGGCGCGGGATTCATCGGGGCGTGGCCCGGCTGCGCCGCGACGCGGGCAACCCAGGCTTTGACCGCGGGATAGTCCGACAGGTCGAAGCCGCCTTCGTCCGCCACGTGGGTGTAGGCGTAGAGCGCGATATCGGCGATGCTCATGGCGTCGTCCCCGAACCAGTCCGTCGCGCCGAGGTGCCGCTCCATGACGGCCAGCGCGGCCCGCCCGCCTTCCTGTCTGGCCGGGAGCTGGGCGCGTTGCGCCTCCGTCATTTCGACGTGTTGGATCCAGTGGCGCGCCACCGCGATGCAGGGCTCGTGACTGTACTGTTCGAAGAACATCCACTGCAGGCAGAGCGCGCGGGCAAGCCGGTCGGACGGCAGGAAACGCGAGCCTTCCGCGAGGAAGAACAGGATCGCGTTGGATTCGGCAATGCGGGTGCCGTCCTCCAATTCCAGCACCGGGATGCGGCCATTGAGGTTGATGTCGAGGAACTCGGGCGTGCGGGTCTCGCCCTTCAGGATGTCCACCTCGATACGCTCGTAAGTCCGGCCGAGGTGTGCGAGCAGCAGCCGCGGCTTGTAGCCGTTGCCGGAAAGATGGTTGTCGTAGAGTCGAAGCATGGGCGGTTCCTGGTTCCGCCCTAGCCGAGGGTCGGGTCGAGGACGATCTTGCCGATGATGCCGCCCCGTTCCAGCAGTTGGTGCGCCTCCTTCACGTCCTCCAGGGGCATGGTGCGGTCGATGATGGCCCGGACCGCGCTCTGGCCGGCCAGGGACAGGGCCAGCCCCATGTCCTTGCGGGTCGCGCCGGGCTGTCCGGTGATGCGGATGCGCCTGAGGTAGAGCCGCTTCACGTCCAGCGGCACGGTGCCGCCGCCGTGGGCCCCCGCGGTCACCAGGCGGCCCGCGAAAGCGAGGCTGTTGAAGGCCCCGGGCCACAGCGTCGGGTCGGCGATGTTCTCGAACAGCACGTCGACGCCGTGGCCGTCCGTGATCCGAAGCACTTCCCGCTCCAGGTCCTGCTCCCGGTAGTTGACCGTGAACTCGGCGCCGTACCCTCGGGCGGCCTCGGCTCTGGAATCGGCACCCGCGGCCGCGATGACGCGGGCGCCCGTGTGCCTGGCGATCTGCACGCCGCAACTGCCCAGAGCCCCCGCCGCCCCCATGATCAGCACCCACTCGCCCTTCTCGAGCTTCGCGTGGTTGAGCAGCAGGTTGATGGCCGTGGGGAAGTGGCGCGTGACCACCGAGGCTTCACCGAAGGACAGGTTGTCCGGGATCGGGAAGACGTTCTCCGCCGGCACGGTGACGTACTCCGCGTACCCGCCCCAGCGATCCAGCCCCAAGTGCTTGCTCCGAGGGCACGAGTCCTCCCGTCCCATGAGGCAGAAGCGGCACTCGCCGCAGCGGATGGAGGCCACCACCGCGACCCGCTCGCCGCGCTGCGTGGACGCCACCCCGTCGCCGGTGGCCACCACCACACCCGCGGGATCGGTGCCGAGCACCACCGGAAACTTGAGGTCGGTGCGGTAGCGGCCCTGCCGCACCGCGATGTCCAGCGTCTGATTGACCGAAACCGAGTGTACCTGGATCAGCGCCTCTCCCGCCGCGGGGGACGGGACGGGAAGCTGCTCCATCCGCATCACGTCGACGTCGCCGAACTCCCTGACGGTTACGGCTTTCATGGAAGAGCGCATCAGCGTGCCCCGGACTTCTGCATGTCGAATTCTCCCTTGGCGGTAGGGCGCCGCCATGAATCTACTATGAAACCGCCGGTGGTTGAACCGGCTCCTGGTTGCCCCATCGTCGATGCTGTAGTATTCGCCAACGCCATGAACATGCAGAGCGGAAACATTGAAACGGTCCTGGCGGCGCTAGGTTCGGCCAAGTTGCTGCTGAAGATGGACTGGGAAGGCTGGCTGGCCATGCCCGCGCCCTATCCGGAGACCGGGTTCACGAGCCGCGAGGTGACCGCGCGCTACGAGCGCAACGGCTACGCGTGGGACATCCACGGCACCCTCTACACGCCGGAGCGGGAGGCCGACCCCGGCCGGGCCGTGGTGGTGTTCCACGGCGGCGCCGGCAGCGAGCGCATCATGGACACGACCCCGGACGGCCGCCCGGGACTGGCGCGGGTGCTGGCGTCGCAGGGATTCGTGACCCTGGCCGTCACCTATCCGGGCCACTACCCGCCGGGCGGGGCGTGGACCGAACCCGTGCCCGAGCGCCTGCCGGTGTACCTGCTCGACCGGGAGTTGCCCGTGAAGGAGATTCTGGACCGCAACCTCAAGTGCACGTTCAACACCATCCTGAAGGGCGCCGGGCTGCTCACCGACACGCACCTGCCGGGACGGGACGTGCTCGCCTTCGGCCATTCCACCGGCGGACCCATGGCCGCGCACCTGCACCGTTTCGTCCGGAACGCCCGCATCACCGGCCTCCTGGGCTTCGGCTCCGGCGGCCCCGACGGCTGGCGCAAGGAATGGCGCGAGCGCACCGGCGCCGAGGAGTATAGCGAGATCCCCGTGGAGCAGATCTCGCGGCGCTCGCCCGAGAGCTTTCGTGCGGCGCGCTACGAGGACCCGGAGGATCTGACCCCCTGGGGCGGCCCGGAAGAGTACATGGCGTGGGCCAATCCGAGGCGCTCCCAGATGAAGACCAGCCTGTGCGACAACCAGCACAACGGCGCCGTGGGGATATTGGACCGTTACATAGAGCTCACCGGCCTCCCGCGAGAGGAATACTACGATCACCTCCAGGACCCGGACCCCGAGTGGCTGAAGGATGCCGGCGTGCTGCTGGTGGTAGGGGAGAACGACAAGGGACATTGGATCAGGGGGGACCGGCTGGAGGACAAGCGTGAGATGTTCATGGGCGCCAAGTACGCGGAGACGGCCCGCGGCTGCCACGTGGTGCTGATCCCCCGCTACGGCCACGTGGGCTATGCCGAGTTGCACAACGAAAAGATCGCCCACCTGTGGCTCTGGGCCGTGAAGGAGGGATTTTTTAGCCCATGAGCTTCCGGTGCAGCCACTGCGCCAGCACGTTCAGCGCCGGCTCGTTGGACTTGCCGGGCACGCGCCCCATGTGCCCTCCGTCCGGAATGATGAACACGTCCTTGGGGTCGCCGTGTTCCAGCAGCAGGTAGAAGTCGTCGATGGGGTGCTGGTCGTCGAGTTTGCCGTTGATGAGCAGCAGCGGGGCGCACGGCCCGTCGATGAGCCCCTGGGTCACCAGCGAGAGCTGCGGGGCCAGCTTCAGGATCTCGTCCAGATCGCGGGTGCGGAAGATGTAGCCGCGCGCGTCCAGCAGGCTGGCGGGACCCATGAGATACTGTTCGGCGCGCGTGGTCAGAGCGGGCCGCAGCCACTCCTCCTGGAACGTCAGGTGCACGCCGCCGCCCCAGTCCACGACCCCCTTGAGCCGTTCCGCTTCGACGTGGGCGACCTTGGCTGCCCAGTAGCCGCCGAAGCTCCCGCCCATGGCGCCGAGGCGTGACCCGTCCACGTCCGTGCGCGTCTCCAGGTAGTCCAGGGCTGCGGAGAAGGTCCGCTCGGCCTTGGGGTCGGAGCCCAGAACGGGGCTCTCGCCGACCCCGGGCATGTCGATGGTCATGGTGGCGAGGCCAAGCCGGTGAAGCGCCTCGCTGGGCCTGCGGCGGTCCTCCTTCCAGCCGTCCACGCCGCCCCAGTGGAGCACCACCGGAGGGCGGTCAGCGTCGCGCGGTACCTGGAGGTAGCAGATGATCGACTTCCCCTCGAAGGGGATCTCCACCCGCTCCACCGGCGGGTCCAGGTGCTGCGCCGCTTTCAGGAAATTCCGCAGCGATGCCTCGTAGCAGGCCATCTTCCCGGGGGTCGAGGACACCGGGTAGCGGCCGATGCGGTAGTAGTCGTAGGCGAGGTAGTAGGACTCGCCGCACGGCTCTCCGTTCTTCTCCTGCGCTTCGCCCAGCGCCTCGTACCGCTTCCCCATCCGGCCCCAGACTTCTGCCCAGTGGTCATCTTCGGTGGACAGGAGCCACGAGACCACCTCTTCCACGTCCTCCCGCCGGACCCACTCGAAGGGGTTGGCGCGGCCGGCGCGCCGGAGGATCTCCGGTTTCAGTTCTTCGAGGGATCGCATTCTCGATTCCATCTTCGCCTCCGTTCAAACAGGGAACATGTCCGTAAACGCATGGATGAGATACCGACACCGGCCGAAAGTTGACCGGCGTCCATCAGAACGGTTATAGCAGGACAGGTGATGGCGGAATCAAGAGTCGGCATTGAAGTTCCCGGATCGGATGTCCACCAGGTGCTGGGCGACATCCGCGAGGCCGAGGCATTGGGGATCCAGGCCGTATGGATGACCACCGGCGGACCCAGGACCGCGGACAACAACATCCGCCGCGACACCCCGAGCATCCTGGCGGCCGCGGCCATGTGCACCGAGACCATCCAACTGGGCACTGCCATCGTGCTGACGTGGCCCCGCCATCCCCTGTCCTTCGTCGAGTACTGCGAGGCCATGGCGCAGCTTGCGCCGGGCCGGTTCCGCCTGGGCGTCGGCCCGGGCAACAAGGCGCCCATCGAGCGTACCTACGGTTTCGCGTTCGAGCGTCCTTTGGGTCACCTGACCGAGTACGTGCGCATCGTGAGGTCGGTGCTGCGCGAGGGCAGGGTGGATTTCGAGGGGCGTCACTACCGCGCGCAGACCGCGGACAACGAGCCCGTGGACGTGCCCGTGATGATCTCGGCCGTGCGGCCGAAGTCCTTCGAGCTTGCCGGCAGGTTCACGGACGGCGCCATAAGCTGGCTGTGTCCCGGCGCCTACCTGCGAGACTTCGCCCTGCCGGCCATGGCCGCGGGCGCGGCGAAGGCCGGGCAGCCGGCGCCGCCGCTCATCGCCCACGTAGCCGTCAGCCTCCACGAGGACTGGGACGAAGTCGAAGCGGTGGCGCGGGAGCGCTTCGACTCCTACATGCGGCGCGACCCTTACGTGGAGATGTACCGCCTGGCCGGCTTCGCGGAAGCCGGAAAGCGGGCCTGGAGCACCCCGATGCTGAAGGCGCTGGTGATCTCCGGCGACGAGGCGGAAGCGGAGCGCCGGTTGCGGGAGCTGTTCTCGTTCGGCACCGGGGAGATCATGGCCAGCGTGCTGCCCGCCGGCAAAGACCTCGAAGCCTCCCGGCAGCGGACCCTGAAGTTCCTCGGCGAGTTCGCGCGGTCGCTGTAGGCGGTCTGGTTCTCACATCATAGTCCCGTTCGTCCTGAGCGTAGCGAAGCGAAGTCGAAGGACGCATACTTCAGACGCCGGGGCACGTGGCGGTGACGCCGCCGTCCACCGGCAGCATCACGCCGGTGATGTAGTCGGCGTCGTCCGAGGCCAGGAACAGCGCGGCTTGCGCCACGTCCCACGCGGTGCCGCCCCGGCCCAGCGGGACGATGCCGTCGCGGGCCTTGCGGTACTCTTCCGCCGAAGTGAACCCTTTGTGCTCGTAGCTGGGTTTTCCGGCCACGATGCGCCGCGTGAACGGCGTGTCGATGTAGCCGGGCAGCACGCAGTTGGCGCGGATGTGCTTGTCGGCGTATTGCAGCGCCAGGTTCTGGGTGAGCAGGTTGACCGCGCCCTTGGCCGCGGAATAGGAGGCGGTGGGCACGTTGACGTGGCGCATGCTGGCGATGGAGGAGATGTTGACGATCGCGCCGCCGCCCTGGCGGATCATGATGGGGATGACGGCCTTGCAGGTGAGCAGCACCGAGGTCACGTTGCGGGCCAGCACCGCGTCCCAGTCGTCGCGCTCGATGTCCAGCACCCACCGCCCCGGCCCCTGGCCGCCGACGTTGTTGTGGAGGATGTCGATGCGGCCGAAGGCGTCCATGCAGGCTTCCACCATGGCCTTGACGTCCGTCTCCGAGGTCACGTCCGCGGCAAAGGTCGCGCATACGCCCCCCTCGGACTCGATGATGGCGCGGGTCTCTTCCGCGGCTTCGTGACGGTAGTCCACCGCGAACACCTTGGCGCCTTCGCGCGCGTAGAGCACGGCCGCGGCCTTGCCGTTGCCCCAGCCGGCCTCGATGGACCCGGCGCCGGCCACCAGCGCCACCTTGCCCTTCACGCGCTCGCCTCGTTTGATCGCTTCCATTCGTCATGCCTCCACGTTTGAACGGGCGGGCTCCAAAGGCAGCCCGCCGGCCTCCACGAGTCCCGCCTGCGAAGAATCAGGTCGAGCCTCAGATGTAGTACATGTGCGGCCGGTCGTCCGGCTCGCAGACATCGGCGAGTGTGACGCCGTCGAGGACGTCATCCATGGCGTCGGCCGCCCTTCTCCAGGTCTCCAGCACTTTTCGGGCGGCTACGGAATCGGCCGTGTATTTCCGCAGGCTTTCCTCCGGCCCGGGCGCCGACCCGCTCAGCACCTCCAGCACCTCCCGCAGCCGGATCCGTTCCGGCGGCCGCGTGAGATAGTATCCACCGCCGGGTCCCCTGGCCGCGCCTACGATATCCGCCTGTTTCAACGAGATCATGATTTGCCCGAGGAACTCTTCGGGGATCGCCTTCCTTTCCGCGATCTCCTTCACCTGGATCGGCGTCCTTGCGTCCCACCGCCGGGCCAGTTCCTCCAGGGCCAGAATGCCGTAAGTGCTGCGGGAGTTGATCTTCATCGGCGCCCTGCCGGGATCATCGACGGTGTTCCGGCCACGTTCTCAGAAGACCTCGGTCAGGTCGATGGCCAGCCCCGGCAGCAGGGGAGTCGTAAAGGTGTCCGTCCGGCCGTAGCGCCCGGTTGCGACGAACTCCCCGTCCTCCGGCCGCAGAGTCTCGACGGTTTCGGCGGCGGGGTCGGCCAGCCAGTACTCGGCCACTCCGCAGCGGGCGTACAACTCCAGCTTGACGCCGCGGTCACGCGCTTCGGTAGAGGGCGAGGCAATCTCGACGACTAGGTCCGGCGCGCCGTGGACGTTGCGTTCGGTGATGATCGCGGTCCGCGCCGCGGACACGAACAGGACGTCCGGCTGCACGACGTTGGTCTCGGAGAGGTAGACGTCGGTCGGCGCGGCGAACACCTTCCCCAGGCCATGGCGTCTCACGAAAGACCACAGCAGGGTGGAGAGGTTTATCGAAACGCTCTGGTGCGGCGTGGTCGGCGCCGGCTCCATGACGATCAGTTCGCCGTCGATAAGTTCGTAGCGCACGTCGTCAGGCGTGTTCAGGTAGTCCTGATAGGTAAGCTTTTCGCTTTGGGGTTGCTCCCAGGCCATGATCGGTCCCTCCCCGTTATCGTTCCCTCATCCGTGTTCCCTCATCCGGTTCCTGCCTTCATCCTACCACCTCTTGACGAGGGGCCAAACGCCGTCAACCCGGGACCTCGATGGCCGCGACCTCGTCCAGCGCCTCGGGGTTGGCCAGCGCTTCTCGGTTTCGCACCGGTTGGCGGTTGAGGATCGCGGACACGGCCTGTTCCACCTTCTTGCCGTTGCGGGTGACCGGCACCTGGCTGATGCGGTGGATCACCGCGGGCACGTGGCGCGGCGTGGCCTGGGTGCGGATGGCGGAACGGATGGCCTCCGCCGACTCCGGGTCCAGCGGCCGGTCGAGCACCACGAACAGCGCGATCCGCGGTTCTCCCTCGTGCCGGTAGCCGGCGACGATGCTGTCCCGGACGAACGGCAGCCGCTCGACGACGCGGTAGATCTCCGCGGTGCCGATGCGGACCCCGCCGGGGTTGAGCGTGGTGTCGCTACGGCCGTAGATGACGAAGCCCTGCTCGGGGGTCGCGGCCACGTAGTCGCCGTGGCGCCAGACCTCCGGCCAGGCGCTGAAGTAGGTCTCGCGGTATCGCGCATCCCCGGGGTCGTTCCAGAAGCCCAGGGGCATGGACGGAAAGGGCTTTCGGCATACCAGCTCACCCTGTTCTCCGGCCGCGGCGGGCCGCCCGGCCCCGTCGAACACGGCGACGTCCACTCCCAGCGCCGGCCCCTGGATCTGCCCCGCATACACCGGCGATATCGGGTTGCCCAGCACGAAGCAGCCGACGATGTCCGTGCCCCCCGAAATCGAGCAGACCTGTGCGCCGGGGCGGATCGCCTCGTTCACGTAGTGGAACTGGGAGGCCTCCAGCGGCGCCCCGGTGGAGAGCACCGTGCGCATGGCCGCGAGCCCGTACTTGCCGGTAGCGCCGAAACCGGCCTTCTCGCAGGCGGCGAGGAGCTTCGGGCTGGTGCCGAACACCGTGATGCCATGGTCCTCTGCCAGCCGGAACAGCCGGTCCTCCCCCTGGTAGGTAGGGCTGCCGTCGTACAGCACCAGGGTCGCGCCCTGGGCCAGTCCGCTCACCAGCCAGTTCCACATCATCCAGCCGCAGGTGGTGAAGTAGAACAGCGTGTCCCCGCGGTCTACGTCGGTGTGGAGCTTGTGCTCCACGTGGTGCTTGAGCGCGGTGCCGCCGGCGCCGTGCACGATGCACTTGGGCATTCCCGTGGTCCCCGACGTGTAGAGGATGTACAGCGGGTGGTCGAAGGGGAACTCGGCGAACGTCATCTCCCCGGCGTCGCCGGCGAGAAAGGAGTCCCACGCGGCGACGCCTTCCGGCAACCGTTCCGGCCCCCCGGCGCCGGGGATCACGACCCAGTGTTCGATGCTCGGGATGGAGTCCACCAGCCGCTGCGCCCGCTCGGTGCAGTCGTGGCGCTTGCCGTTGTAGGAGTAGCCGTCGGCCGACAGCAGCAACTTGGGAGCGATCTGGCTGAAGCGGTCGAACACTCCCTGGTAGCCGAAGTCCGGCGACGTGGAGCTCCACACCGCGCCCAGGGAGGCCGCGGCGAGCATGGCCACTACCGTTTCCAGGACGTTGGGCAGAAAGCCGGCGACGCGGTCTCCCGGCCCGACTCCCGCTTCCCGAAAGGCCGCCTGGCACAGGCCGGTAAGCCGGTAAAGCTCCCGGTAGGTCACCGTGCGGCATTGCCCCGGTTCATTCTCCTCGATGACGGCGACACGGTCGTCCCGGTGCCGCAGCAGTTGCCGGGCGAAGTTGAAGCGGACGCCGGGGAACCACACCTCGCCGCCCAGGCGTCCGGCCGGGGGCATGGAGCGGTCCGCCAGCACCGCGCCCGGTGGCGTCTGGCCGGTGGCGTCCGTCCACGCCGCTTCCCAGAAATCCTCCAGGCGCAACACGCTCCAGCGGTGCAGCGCCGCGTACGAATCGCCGGGGATGTCGTGGGCGGCGCGCAGCCGCTCCCGGAACCGGTACAGGTGGGATTGCCGGACCCGTTGTTCGGTGGGTGACCAGAGAGGCGTCATCGTTCACCTGTCGTCGGGTCGCCGAAGGGGCAGAGGCGGTTCCTCATGACGGTGGCGCGGTTGGGAGCGTCGAAGCCCGTCCTGAGGTCGAAGTCCCGGTGCATCACCGATTCCGGATCGTCGGTGTGGACGGCGCCGAAGAGGTGCCCCATCTCGTGGATCAGCGCCGCGGCGTCGTGGGTCAACTCGCGGTCATCGTAGTCGAAGGACTCCCCGACGTGGCTCACGATGTAGTTTCCCAGTCCCTGGACGCAGTTGCCGAAGCGGTCGGCGCGGGCGCGGCCGCCCCGGTAGAAGTTGAGCGGCTGCCGGGTCAACCCGATGACGACGTCGTAGGGCCGGTGTCCGCCCCCCCTCGGATAGGCGCGCTTGAGGCGCCTCATCAGGGTGACCGAGGACGACGTCGTGCCCTCCACGGGCCAGGGCTCGACGGCCTGGGGCGCCAGCCGGATGCCGAACCGCTCTTCGTAGTAGTCGGACGCCGCCCGCAACAGCTCCTCCGCGGTGTCGCGCCAGCGCGGGTCGGCCCGCCGCAACGCCGGATCGGCCACCAGCTTCACCCGCACCACCCGAAGCGGCCGCGAGGCCCGGTCCGGGTGGCCGGCGGCGCAGCCCGCCAGCAGCAGGCCGCTAAAGACGCACCAGATCATCCAGCGGCGCGGCATCATCGGTGAGGAGCTCGACGTCGTCCTGCTCCAGCGGCCCGGTGAAATAGGACCTTCGGATCTTGCTGACCGGGTCGGGGAACAGGTCCCGGCCGAGGCGGGCGGCCCGCCGCTCCATCTCCTTCATGCTCATGCGTTCCCGCGCCTTGCTGGCCAGCACCACGACGTTCTGGATCTCGGTCAGCACCCGGCCGCGGTTGCCGAACGTGGGAAACGTATAGACTTGCGGGAACACGTCGCTCAGCGTCTTGATGGCGGCGCGGACCATGGCGCTGTCCGGTCCCCGCAACGAGCCGATGAGGTTGATCACCAGCACGCCTTCGGGCGTCATCCTGTCCCGGGCGGTGTCGAAGAACTCGCGCGTGACCAGGTGAAAGGGCATGTTGTCCGCGTAGTAGGCGTCCAGCAGGATCAGGTCGAAACGTTCTCCGGTGCGCGCCAGGAACTCCCGGCCGTCGCCGCCGTGGACCCTCTGCCTGGAGTCTTCCCGGAAGTGGAAGTACGCGCGCGCGACCTCCACCACGTCCGGGTCGATCTCGATGGAGTCGATCTCCATCTCCGGGAACTCCCGGTGGTACTTCTTGGCCATGGAGCCGCCGCCCAGCCCGATGATCAGGGCCCTGGCGGCGTCCGGCCGGAGCGCCAGCCCCAGCGAGGCGAAGCGGGAGTAGAGCAGTTCCAGCGAGGTGGGGTCGCGCCGGTCCATGGAGCTTTGCAGCGTTCCGTCGAAGTAGAGGTAGCGGCGTTCCCGGGTCTCTTCCACCCGGATGCGGTGATGGCCGGTATTCTTCTCGTACAGCGTCTTGGCCCAGCCGCGCCCGATGGGCGCCAGGATGGCCGATATCAGGGACTTCGGGGACACCTTCAACGATCGCCTGACGCGGCGCTAAAGCTGGCTGTAGTACCAGTCTTCATGGACCAGCGACATGGGTTCCAGCAGATCCTCGGGGATTCCCTCGATGAACTGCGACGGCTGCGAGAACACCATTCCCAGGGAACGGTCGTACACGCGCGCCGGATAGGCGAAGAAGAGGTTCTCCTTGGCGCGCGTGGCGGCCACGTACAGCAGCCGGCGTTCCTCCTCCAGCTCCTCGAGGCTGTTGGTGTTGTAGTAGGAGGGAAACCGTCCCTCCAGCGCCCAGATGATGAACACGGAATGCCACTCCAGCCCCTTGGCGGAATGGACGGTGGACAGCACCAGGGGGCCCTCGTCGGGGTCCACCGGTTCGGCATCGTCCACGCTGGCGGTGGGCGGGTCCAGCGCCATGTCGCTCAACAGGCGCTCGAGGCTCTGGTAGCGCTCGGTCAGCCCCTGGAAGTGCTCCAGGTCCCGCAGCCGCTTGGGGTAGTCGTCGGCGTGCTTCCGCTTGAGGATGGGAAGATAGTACTGCATCAGGTACTGCGCCAAGTCCGCCGGCCGGGTCCGCTCCGAGCACTCGCCGAGCACCTGTCCCAGCGTCTTGATCGCCTGGGCCGCGCGGCCGCGCGACTCGGTCCGCTTCAGGCATTCACTGGGGTCCGCCTCGGACAGGATGCGGTCGATGAGCTTGCGGCTCATCTGCGGGCCGACCCCCTCCAGCAGCATCAGCACCCGGCCCCAGGACACCGCGTCCCTGGGGTTGCTGACCACCCGGAGGTGCGCCAGCACGTCCTTGACGTGGGCCGTCTCCATGAACTGGAAGCCGCCGCGCTTGACGAAGGGGATGTCGTGCCGGGCCAGCTCGATCTCCAGGTCGAAGGAGTGGAAGCTGGAGCGGAACAGCACCGCCATGTCCCACAGCGGCACCCCCTCCTCCCGCAGCTCCAGCACGCGCTGGCACACGAACCGCGACTGGGTGTGCTCGCTCTCGGCCTGGACCAGGATCGGCGTCTCGCCGTCGCTCTTGCGGCTGTAGAGGTTCTTCTCGTAGCGCTCCGCGGCCCGGGTGATGATCTCGTTGGTGAGCCGCAGGATGGGCTGGGTGCTGCGGTAGTTCTCCTCCAGGGGTATGATCGTCGTTCCCGGAAACTGGTTGGGAAAGTCCATGATGTTGCGGAAGTGGGCGCCGCGGAACGAGTAGATGCTCTGGGCGTCGTCGCCCACGGCCATGACGTTGTCGTGGGTGAAGGCCAGCCGGCGGATGATGTCGGACTGCAGGCGGTTGGTGTCCTGGTACTCGTCCACCATGACGAAGCGGAAGCGTTCCGACAGCCGCCGCCGCAGGTCCTCGTGGGACTCCAGGAGGTCCTTGAGGCAGGTGAGCAGGTCGTCGTAGTCCAGCAGCGACTTCTCGCGCTTGTAGACCCGGTAACGCTCCGCGAGCACCGTCAGCTCCTCCAGGAACTCGGCGAGGTGCGAGTACTCGCGCTCGACCAGCTCGGGGAGGGGCACCTGCTTGTTGCGCGCCAGGCTCTGGATCTCCCCGATGGTCTGCTTCCTGGGAAAGCGCTTCTCGCGCTTGTCGAGGCCCATGTCGGCGCGCAGGAGCTGGATCACGTCCTCGCTGTCGGAACGGTCCATGATGGTGAAGCCCGGCGCCAGTCCGATGAGTTGGCCGTACTGTCGCAGCACCATGTTGCCGAAGGAGTGGAAGGTGCCGCCGGCGATGCGCTCGCAACGGGAGTCGGTCAGGAGGCTCGCGCGCTGCAGCATCTCCTCCGCGGCCCGGCGGGTGAAGGTCATCAGCAGGATGGACTGGGGATCGATGCCCCGTTCGATCAGCCGCGCCACCCGGTACACCAGGGTCCGGGTCTTGCCGGTGCCGGCGCCGGCCACCACCAGCAACGGACCCTCCAGGAACATCGCGGCCTCGCGCTGCGCCTCGTTGAGCTCCTCCTCGTAATCGATCGCGGATACGGCAGGGGACGGGGCGGGGTCGATGTTCTTGAGGACGTATTTGCGCGCCAAGCGTTCGTCTCCGGATGTTGCCGGGGTTCATCACGCGGATTGCCGGGACCGGCGACCCGCGGCAGCAGAACCAAGACTAACACAACCGCCGCCCCCCGGAAAGATTGGCCGTTGCAAACCAGCCGACAAAGAACTAGGTTCCGGGGGTCATGACCGTTGCCGTCCGAAACCGTGTCTTCGGCGCAACCCTGGTTCTGGGGCTTTCATTCCTCGCCGGCCCGTCGTTTTCCCCTGCGCAGACCCGCCTCGACGGCGTCGTGGCGGCCGACCACGATGCCGCGGTCCGGGCGGGCATGGAGATCATCGAGCAGGGCGGCAACGCCGTCGATGCCGCGGTGGCGACGGCCTTTGCCCTGGCGGTGGTGGACCCGGCCTCGTCCGGCCTCGGCGGAGGCGGCGTCATGGTGTTCTACCAGTCCCGGGAGAAGAAGGCCCACGCGCTGGACTTCACCGAAGTGTCGCCGGCGGTGGCCCCGGCGCTCTATCGGACGGGAGCCGGTGTCAGCCGGGACCGGCTGGAGAGCGGCGCCCTGGCCGCGGCCGTTCCCGGAACCGTGGCCGGGCTCACCGAGGCATTGAAGCGGTTCGGGCGGTTGCCGTTGGAGACGGTGCTGGCGCCGGCCATCCGCTACGCCGCCGAGGGGTCGCCGGTGACGCCGGGGCTTCGACGGGCCATCGAGGAGAACCTGCCGGCGTTGCGGCAACGGGACAACTTCTCGCGCATCTTTCTCAACGCCGCGGGGGCGCCTCACGAGGTGGGTGGGATCGTCCGCCAGCCGGAGCTGGCGGAGACCTTGAAGACCATCGCCAGGGAGGGTCCGGCAGCCTTTTACGGGGGCGCCGTCGCGCAGGCCATCGCGGCCCGGATCGCGAACGACGGCGGCGCCGTGACCGTGGACGACCTCGGCAGCTACAAGCCCGTGTGGCGGCGGCCGGTCATCGGAGGCTACCGGGGCAGGACCGTGGTCACCGCGCCGCCGCCGAGCGCCGGCGGAGTGGCGCTGGTGGGGCTCCTGAACGTCATGGAAGGCTACGGGCCGGACCAGTTCCGCCACAACTCGGGAGCCTACCTGCACCTGGTGGCGGAGACCACCAAGGCGGGAACGGCCGGCCTGCTGCGGGACCTCGGAGACCCGGACTCCAGCGAGGTCCCGGTCCAGCGCATCACCTCCCGGGAGCGCGCCTCCGCGGTCCGCAAGCGCATCTCCCTGGACCAGGCCGCGCGCCACGCCGTCGCCGGGCCCGCGGCGCGCAGCGCGGAGGGGGGCGGGACCAGCCACGTCGGCGTGCTGGACGGCGACGGCAACGCGGTCTCCATGAGCGTCGCCCTGGGCAGTCCCTTCGGCGCCAGGGTGCTGGTGCGGGAGACCGGCGTCATCCTCAACAACCGGATGCGGGACTTCTCGCGCGGCGACGGTTCCGGGGCGCCCGGGGAGGACGCGCCCAACGTGCTCAAGCCGCGCAAGCGGCCGGTGAACGGCATGACCCCGGCCATCCTGCTCGAGGAGGGCCGGCCGGTGCTCATCATCGGCGCTTCCGGGGGTTCGCGGATCACCGGAGCGGTGCTTCAGTCCATTCTCAACGTCGTGGATTTCCGCATGCCCCTGGCCGCGGCCCTGGCCGCGCCGCGCATCCATGTCCCCGCGGACGAGCCGCGGACCGTGGAAGTGGAGCCCGCGGTCGGCGGCGAGGCGGTAGAGGCCCTCGAAGGCAAGGGGCACACGGTTCGGGAGAGACGCCGGTTGGGCGCGGTGCAAGCCATCCGGGTCGAGGGCAAGCGCATCACCGGAGCTTCGGACCCGAGGAAGGCGGGCGCCGCGCGGTGAGGGAACCCTCTCCCAGAGGGACAGGGCTTTGAACCGCACTCCTATGAGGAGCCTGTCCGGGCGTCGAAGGGGTTCATGATGAGGATCGTCTGGTCGCGGTCCGGCCCCACCGAGGCGATGACGATCTCGGTTTCCACCAGCTCCTCAAGCCGCTCCATGTAGCGCCGCGCGTTGGCGGGCAGGTCGGCGACGCTGCGGGCGCCGGAAACGGGTTCCCGCCAGCCTTCGAACTCTTCCCACACGGGCTCCACCGACTCCATCACCTTGAGGCTCGCGGGAAAGTGGTGCAGCAGCCTGTCTCCCGCCCGGTAGGCGATGCACACGCGGATCTTCGGCGAGCCCGTGAGCACGTCGAGCTTGGTCAGGGCGATGCCGGTGACGCCGTTGAGACGCACGGCGTGCCGCACCGCCACCGCGTCGAACCAGCCGCAGCGCCGCGGCCGCCCGGTGGTGGCGCCGTACTCGTCGCCGTCCTGGCGCAGCTTGTCGCCTTCGGCGCCCGTCAGCTCGGTGGGGAACGGTCCGCTGCCCACCCGGGTGGTGTAGGCCTTGGAGATGCCGATGACCTCGTGGACGTGCCGCGGCCCGATGCCGGCGCCCGAGCATATGCCGCCGGTCACGGTGTTGGACGAGGTGACGTAGGGGTAGGTGCCGTGGTCGAGGTCGAGGAGGGTGCCCTGGGCGCCCTCGAACAGCACGTTCTTGCCGTCCCGGAACATCTCCTCCAGCAGCACGCCCGTGTCCGTGACGAACGGCGCCAGCCGCTCGCGATAGCCGCCGTAGGTCCGGTGGATGTCGTCGAAGTCCAGGGCCTGTTCCTTGAGGATCGCCTTCAAGTAGACGTTCTTCTCCGCGATGTTGTGCGTGAGCTTGGCGCGGAAGGTGTCCTCTTCCAGCAGGTCGATGACGCGTATGCCGACCCTGGCGGCCTTGTCCTCGTATGTGGGTCCGATGCCCCTGCCGGTGGTGCCGATCTTGCCTGCGCCGCGCATCCGCTCCCGGGCGAGATCGATGGCCCTGTGGTAGGGCATGATCAGGTGCGCCTGCTCGCTGATGCGGAGCTGGGAGTCATTCTGCAGGTGACCCTGCCGCCGCAACTCCTCAAGCTCGTGCAGCAGCACCTCGGCGTCCAGCACCACGCCGTTGCCGATGACGCAGACCTTGTCCTCGTGGAGGGCGCCCGACGGGATCGCGTGCAGGATGGTCTTCTCGCCGTTCACCACCAGGGTGTGGCCGGCGTTGTTGCCGCCCTGGAACCGCACCACCACGTCCGACTGCCGGGCCAGCAAATCGACGATCTTGCCCTTTCCCTCGTCGCCCCACTGGGCGCCTATGACCGCAACGTTCGCCACCTGTCTTCTCTTCAGCGATGAACCCCACGCCGGGGCGACCCGCGGCCGCCCCTAGAGCCTCACCGCGGTGGTGGATATGACTTGAGGCAAGGCCCTGAACTTGTCCAGCACGTCCCTGGGCACGGCGTTGTCCACGCGGATGAAGGAGATGGCGCGTCCGCCGGCCTTCTCCCGCCCCAGCTCCAGCCCGGCGATGTTGATGCCGTTGTCGCCCAGCAGCGCGCCCATGGCTCCCACCACCCCGGGGACGTCGTGATTGTAGGAAACCAGGATATGCCCGTCGGGCACGGCCTCGAAGTAGAATTCGTTGAGGCGCACGATGCGGGGATTGTTGGTGCCGAAGAGCGCGCCCTCGATCTCCGTTTCCTCGCCCCCGGTGCGGGTGCGGACCTTGATGTAGCTGGCGAAGTCCCTGGTCCTTTCGCTCCTGGACTGGACCACCTTGATGCCGCGCTCCTGCGCGATGAACGGCGCGTTGACGTAGTTGACGGTCTCGCCCAGGGCGAAGCTCAGCACGCCCTTCAACACCGCCAGGGCGATGGGGGCGATGTCGTACTGCGCCACCTCGCCGCCGCCCTCGATCTGGATCTCCTCGGGGAACCTGCCCAGCAACTGCACGTGGAGGCTTCCGAGCTTCTCCCCCAGGGTGAGGTACGGTTGCAGCTCCCGCAGCAGGTCCTGGCTCACGCTGGGAGCGTTGACCGCATAGCGGATGACGCCGTCCACGAGGAAGTCGCGGATCTGCTCGGCCACCGCGATGGCGACGTTGAGCTGGGCCTCGTCGGTGGAGGCGCCCAAGTGAGGGGTGGTCACCACCTGGTCCAGTTGCACCAGCGGGTGATCCGGCCCCGGCGGCTCGTCCACGTACACGTCCAGCGCCGCCCCCGCCACCTTGCCCTCCTCGATGGCTTCGGCCAGGTCGTTCTCGTCCACGATGCCGCCGCGGGCGCAGTTGATGATGCGCACGCCGTCCTTCATCTTCGCGATGGCGTCGCGGTCGATGAGCCCCCGGGTCTCGTCGATCAGCGGCACGTGGACGGTGATGAAGTCCGACCGGCGGTAGATCTCGTCAAGGCTTGCGGATTCCACGCCCATGCGCGCGGCGGCCTCGGCCGGGATGAAGGGATCGTATCCCAGCACCTTCATGCGCAGGCCCAGGGCCCGCTCGGCCACGATGCGTCCCACGTTACCCAGGCCGATGACCCCCAGGGTCTTGTTGCACACCTCCACGCCGGTGAACTTCTGGCGGTTCCATTTCCCGCCCTTGAGCGAGGCCACCGCCTGGGGGATGTGCCGCGCCAGCGCCAGCATCAGCGAGATGGTGTGCTCGCCGGTGGTGACGTTGTTGCCGCCGGGGGTGTTCATCACCACGATGCCCTTCTTGCTGGCGGCGTCCACGTCGACGTTCTCCACGCCCACGCCGGCGCGGCCGACGATCCTGAGCCTTTCGGCGGCCTCGATGACCTCCGCGGTTACCTTGGTGCCGCTTCGGATGATCAAGCCGTCGTAACCGCCGATGATCTCCTTCAGCTCTTCGGGCTTGAGCCCCGTGCGCACGTCGACGGCGATGTCCTCCGCATCGTTCAGCACCGCCAGCCCCACGTCCGGAAGCGGGTCCGAAACCAGCACCTTCTTCATGTCGCTGTCACCTCTGCTCTCACTTGCGTCCGCGCCGTTCACGGGCGCCTCGCGGTGGTCCATCAGGTTCATGGGTCAGTCCAGCGCCTCCAGCAGGATCTCCTGCGCCGCGGCCACGGCCCGGCCGAGAGTGACCGGCAGGCCGAACTTGCGGAAGGCCATCTCCAGCGCGCTGACCGCCACGATGACGTCGAAGGCGCCCATGTGTCCCACGTGGGCGATGCGGATGACCTTCCCCTGCAGGTGGTCCTGTCCCTCCGCCAGGGTGACCCCCATGCGCGCCCGCAGGTAATCGAGCAAGGCGTCGCCGTCGGTCCCATCGGGCACGTAGAGGCCCGTGGCCGCGGGGCTGGGGTTGTCGGGCGACAGCAGCTTGAGGCCCATGGCCGTCACCGCCGCGCGGGTGGCCCGGGCCATGCGGTCGTGCCGCGCGTAGACCCGGTCGAGCCCCTCTTCGCGCATGAGCTTGAGGGCGGCGCACAGTCCGAACACCAGCGACACCGCGGGCGTGTAGGCGGTGGAGCCCTTGGCCTGTCCCTTCCGCTCGCTCTCCAGGTCGAAGTAGAAGCGCGGGGATGCGGCTTCCCGGGTCCGTTGCCAGGCGCGGTCGCTCAGGCCGATGAAGGCCAGGCCCGGCGGCAGCATCATCGCCTTCTGGGAGCCCGTCACCAGGGCGTCGATGCCCCACTCGTCCATGGGCACCGACAGCACCCCCACCGCGGTCACGCCGTCCACCAGGAGCAACGGTCCCCCGTCGCGCGTCAGTTCCGCGATCTCCCGCACCGGGTGCAGCGTCGTGGTGGAGGTCTCGCTGGCCTGGACCAGCACGCCCTTGGCATCGGGGTGGGCCCGGAGCGCCCGTTCCACCGCGCTCACCTCCACGGCCTTGCCCCATTCCACCGTGATCTCCACCACGTCGAGGCCGAAGGTCCGGCAGATGCGCAGCCAGCGTTCGCCGAACTTGCCGCCGTTGACCAGGATCACCTTGTCTTCCGGCGAGAACAGATTGGTCACCGCCGCCTCCATGGCGCCGGTGCCGGACGAGGCCAGGATGATCACGTCGTTCTTCGCGCCGAACAGCGTCTTCAGACCCTGCCGCGCCTCCTCCAGGACCGCCGCGAACTCCGGCGTCCGGTGATGGATCATGGTCTGCGCCATGGCCAACTGCACTTCGTTGGGAATGGGCGTCGGCCCGGGAGAAAGGAGGTATTGCTTGATCATGGCGTCACATCCAATGGCCGCCACAGCGGCATGAATTGCTTCACTCGACGGGTTTTGCGCACAAAAAAGCCTGAACCTCTTCGGCACAGAGACCCAGGCGTACGGCCGTCCAGCAGTAAAGCACTCCCCCGTGGTTGAATCCACGTACACGCCAGTTGTGCGACCTTCTTCGTAGCCGGAGCAGGCGGTTTTGTCAATTCCGCCGGCCGGTCCGCCGAACCCGTCACCCCGGACTTGATCCGGGGTCCAGGGGGCGAGGGGTGGGGCCGGCCGCCTCCCTTCCCATGCGCGCCGCGAGCGTATAAGTTTCCAGTCCGTCATGGCCAGCACACCCAACATCATCTTTTTCGACCTCGACGGCACAATGCTCCGGTCCCAGGAGGGCCACGTCGCCTTCAACGAGGCCATCCTCAAGACCTTCGGCGTCCCTGGCGACATCCGCACCATCCGCCCCGACGGCAAGACCGATCCGATCATCCTGCAGGAGATATTCGACGCCGGCGGCCACGAGGTGGAATGGAGCCCCGCGGATTTGGCCACCTTCAGCGCGCGCCTGAAGGAAAGCTACACCCGCGCCATCTCCGAAGGCCCCACGCGGGTACGCGCGCTGCCCGGCGTCCCCGAGCTGGTGCGCGAGTTGAGCCGCCTGCCGGACCTCTGCCTCGGCGTCGTCACCGGCAACATGGAGGTCACCGCCCGCCTCAAGCTCCAGGCCGCGGGCGTCGGCGAATATATCGGCCCCGGCGCCTTCGGCAGCGACTCCGCCAACCGCAACGACCTCCCCCGCATCGCCATGGAACGGTGGCAGGCCCACCTGAACCTCCCCGTGGAGCCCCGCCACTGCGTCATCGTCGGCGACACCCCCCGCGACCTCGAAGCCGCCAGGACCAACGGCATGAAATGCCTGCTCGTGGCCACCGGCCGCTACAATCCCCTGGAAGAGTTGCGGAAGCTGGACGCGGACCGGCTGCTGCCGGACTTCTCCGATACGCGGGTTGCGGTGGATGCGTTGCTTGAGCTGTTCGAGTAGGGCGGGAGGGATTTATAGCGAGTTTAGGAAGTTTATCAAATTCTGATAAACTGGGTTAAACTTGTTATAAACGAACGGCGTATTGTAGGCTAATTCAAACTCTGATCTTGATATAGCCTTCATTGACGAGGCGTAACGCTCAAAGTCCGTCGTCCCGCGGCGGAATCTGCAACCCCCGCTGCACCGCCGGCCGGGCGCCGACACGGCCCAGCCACTCCCGGACGTTGGGATAGCTGTCGAGGTCGATTTCCTGCATCTCCCAGCGGTAGGTCCAGGGGTAGGCCGCCACATCCGCTATGGAGTAGTCCCCCGCCAGATAATCCCGGCCTTCCAGCCCCCGGTTGAGCACGCCATAGACCCGGTTGTTCTCCGTCTGCCAGACGCCCAGATGGGCGTGCTCTTCGCCGGCGTCGCGGCAGCGTATCTGCCAGTGGACGCCAAGGCCCGTGTGGGTGATGTGGCCGGAGGCGAAGAAGAGCCAGTTCAGCGCTTCCATGCGGGCGGCGGGTTCTTGGGGCAGGAGCCGTCCCGACTTCTCCGCCAGATAGATGAGGATGGCGCCGGACTCGAACACGGTGACGGACGCGCCTTCAGGGCCGTCGTCATCCACAATGCAGGGAATCCGTCCGTTGGGGTTGATGGCCAAGTACCAGTCTTCCTTCTGCTCCATGTTCTCCAGGGCCATGGGCCTGACCGTGTAGTCCAGCCCCGACTCCTCCAACATGATGGATGCCTTGCGGCCGTTGGAGGTCGCCTTGCTGTAGAGAGTGATCATCGCCGTCCGCTCCTTTCTGCTGCCCGGTTTATGGCATTTCACCGATTTTCTGCAAATGTCCGCATTGCCGCGCGGGATCGGCAGGTCCTGGGGAACCGTTTGACCGGTCGGTGGTCCAAGCATAGATTGAAGCCGGATATGAAGGAGCCGTCCGAATGCCTGCCACAGCCGATGCCGGCCATGGAACTCACCTGGATACGCCGGCTCCTGGACAGCTACGCGTTCTGGTTGAAACGTGATCTGGTCGAGCGGACCGGCACCCTGGACGAGCAAAGCCGGAGGCTCTTCTTTGCTCCTTTCGTGGTGGTGTCCCACGCCAACGCGGAAGACCCTGTCCTCAACTACGGCAATCGGCAGGCGCTGCTCTTGTGGGAAATGACCTGGCCGGAGTTGACGGCCACTCCGTCGCGTCTGACCGCGGAGCCCGTGAACCGCACCGAGCGCGCCCGGATGCTCCGTCAGGCGGCCGAGCACGGCTTCGTCACCGACTACGAGGGCGTGCGCATATCGAAAAGCGGCCGGCGCTTCCTGGTGAAGCAGGCCACCGTGTGGAACGTGCTCGACGAGCACGGCGTCAAGCAGGGACAGGCCGCCACCTTCTCGCGCTGGGTCCCGCTTCCTGACAGGTGAGGACTCCGTTTCATGACTACACCCTATCGCGACATCCTGGACAAGGTTCGGCTGGCGTTCCCGCAGCCGGTATCCGATCCGATCCACGATTCGTACTTCGTCCACTCCATCATGCGCGCCCTCGACCAGGTGGATGCGTTGAAGTCCGACCTGCCGATACTCGGGGCGCTGACCGCCGGGGACTTCGGGGAGGCGCGCAACGCGGCCTTGCCGGAGGGGCCGTCGTCGGTGGAGGCTGTGACCGCCGACCTCGTGGACTACCTTCAGGGCATGACCATCTTCGGCCACCCCCGCACGCAGCAGAACGTCATCCCTCCGCCGACCATCCCCAGCGTCATCGGCGTGCTGCTGGCCGCGTTGTACAACCCCAACGTCGCCTGGGACGAATACAGCCGCTTGGTGGCGTTGGCCGAAGTGGAGGCCACGGGCACGACCGCCGGGCTCATCGGCTACGACCCGGAACGGGCCGGCGGCGTGTTCACGTTCGGCGGCACCGGCACGTCCCTCTACGGGGTGAAGATGGGGCTGGAGAAGGCGTGCCCGGACACGATCCAGAACGGGGTGTCAAGGGAGGCGGTGATCCTGGTGTCCGACACCGGGCACTACTGCGCCGCCAACATCGCCGGCTGGCTCGGCCTGGGAACCCGCAGCCTGATCACGGTCCCGACGACTCCGGAGAACGAGATCGATCTGGCGCAACTGGAGGAAGCGGCGCGCAAGGCACTGTCGGAGGGCAGGAAAATCGCAGCCATCATCGCCACCATGGGCACCACCGATTCGTTCGGCCTCGACGACCTGGAGGCCGTCGCGAAGTTGCGGGACACGCTGGTGGACGAGTACCGGCTCGCCTACCGCCCGCACATCCACGCCGACGCGGTCATCGGCTGGGCGTGGGCGGTTTTCAACGACTATGACTTCGAGGGCAACCCCCTGGGCTTCCGGCCGCGCACCCTGCGCGCCCTGGCGGGGGCGTGCCGCCGCATCCGCCACCTGTCGCTGGCGGATTCCGTGGGCGTGGACTTCCACAAGACCGGCTTCGCGCCGTACATCTCCAGCTTGGTGCTGGCGAAGGACCGCGGCGACCTGCAGCGACTGGCCCGGGACCCGGCACAGATGCCTTACCTCTACCACTTCGGCGAGCACCGCCCCGGCATGTACACCCTGGAGACGTCCCGGGCCGGCACCGGGCCGCTGGCCGCCCTCGCCAACTACCGCCTGTTCGGGCGCGAGGGCCTGCGGGTGGTGCTGGGACACATGGTGGAGATGGCGCAACTGCTGCGCGAGCACCTGGAGGGACGCGAGGGCACCACCGTGCTCAACCGCGACAACTTCGGCACCGTGACCCTGTTCCGTGCCTATCCGCCGGGCGTGGACACATTCGCCATCAAGCGCCAGGAGTTGGAAGACCCAGCCTTCCGCGACACCCTGCTGGCCCACAACGAGTTCAACCGGAACATTTTCCGGTACGTCCACTCCGAGGCCATGTCCGGCCGCGGCGTCGTCATCTCCAACACCGACTGTTACCGCCGCACCGCCTACGGCGAGCCCATCTACGCGCTCAAGTCCTACATCATGTCGCCGTTCGTGGACGAACCGGACGTCGAAGCCGTGGTCAAGAAGATCATGGAAGCGCGGGGGAAGGTGGGGTAGGGGCGTCTCCTTACTCCCCAACAAGTTGCCGGTTCAGCCACCTCAGGACGGTGCGGAACAGATCCGGCGAGGGTATCAACGCCGATGTGACAGAGACTCGATCAGCGTTCGTGAACGCCCGACTATGAGATCGTCTCCAACGTGGAGAGGTCGAGACGCGTGGACCCATGGTCGATGTCGAAGCCCACGACATCGAATAGAGTTGTGCCCTTCAGGGGCGGCACAAGTCTTTCCTCTGAAGCAGCCTTGCGTGACTTTGCTGGAAGCTCGTTGCCTCACGCGTCGAGTAGACCTTCCCACGTGGGTTGTCGATCAGATTCTTGTCCTTGAAATCCTGCTGCAAGTCTGCATCGTTCGAGTACAAGAGCCGCGCGCCGCTCACTACGGCGAGGGCCAGAACGTGCGGGTCATCTGACCTGCATTGACCCTCGTCCCGGATTTGTTGGGTCTTGGCGTTTACGTCGTTATCCGGCACCTTTCGGAGCCATCCAGAATTGAGCCCTTGTCGCGCCCACTCTCGAACCGGCGTGCGGTTGAGTTCCTCAAGAAGTTGCCCGCCGATGAATAAGCGACCCTTGCCTGCGTAGAACCAGTCGAAGAACTTCACTCCAGCCTCGGGACGATTGGATCCGAACACCTCCGAGGCGGCGTTTGCGTCAATAATGGCGCACATGCCTCAGAGCCCCAGAGACCGGCGGGTCTCTTGCATGAAGAACCGGCGGTAGCTCGGCGGCGCATCCAGGATATTCCCTTCCTGATCGATTCGCAGAGCGTGGATGTTTACCTCCAGATCGCCACGTTCGAAGAACAGGATGGAGACGTCCTCCGGCTTCAACCGTGTTTTGCCGTCGCGGACGTCCATGCGCACCCGGTCGAGCAGGTGATCGCTGTGGGTCTCGACCACTAACTTCCGTCTCCGTGAGGCCACTTGACAGAACAGGGTCCCCAAAGCGGCTTGGGCGCTAGGATGCAGATGAACCTCGGGTTGCTGTAACAGAAACATCGACGGTGCGTCTGGACGCAACAGTTCGGTAATAAGTGGGAGCACTTGGCTAACGCCGTATCCAACATCGATCAGGTTCCGGGGCGGACCCTTTACCCGGTTTCCTCCCTTTCTTACTGTTATCTGAAAGGGCTCGGTGTTTCGCTTTCCAAGAGGCTTGATCGCGATTTCGTCAAAGAGGCCTGCCGCCCTTCCAAAGCGAACCAAAGCTTCCTGGAGCCCTGCCCATGTTTGCGACTCCTGAAAGTACGTGCTCGCGAGATACATCGGGATGTAGTCCCCTTCGGGATCACGGCTAACGCGGGCAGGGTCGTAGGTTCTGCGCGGTCTGGACCTTACCGGTGCGCTGGCATAGGGGCGCCCAATGGTATGGCCGTAAAAGCCGACCAGGAGTTCACGGATCAATTCCATCTCGTCCGAGGACGGCTCGGGAACCCGCGGAAAAAGGTTGATCTCCGTCAGATAATAGGGCGACACTAACAAGACATCGTCGCCTACTCTAACTCCGGACGCTCCCGGCACATAAGCCCATTGATTCGTTGGAGTTTGGCATTGGCCGCCCCAAACGTCATCCATCAGCCAGGACTCGGCGGAGGTCCCGTTGCGTGAGACCCGCAACTTCACTGGATGCGGCGCGGTGCCCACGCATTCAAAAGTCGTGTCGAAGCGGTAGGGGCGGCGGTCGGCGCCTCCCGGCGCATCCTTGGGCACTGTCGGGGCGACCTCGAATCCTGCCTCGAACGCCCTAGTTCTTCCGCCCCTGCCTCCTCGATGGTGGGCGATTTCGTCAAAGCTGCCCAAGTCGTAAGGCTCTTCCTTGAAATCCGGCGCTCGATGCCGGTAGGCGACATCCCACAACGCGCGGATCATTGCCATGAACGAGGTCTTGCCGGTGCTGTTCTCACCCACAAGAAGGGTCAGTGGCGCCAAGCGAGCTGTCTGTTCCTCACGAAAGCAGCGGAAATTCTTGAGGGTGACCGAATCCATGGCGCACTCCTAGTTTCTAGACTCCGTGGCACTCATTTTCGGCTTCCGGTGTAGTCGCTTCGTGGCTCAGCGTGCTCCCGCAAAAGGGATCGGAGATCCGTGTCAGCGCCGGGCATTCAAGTTCTTGACCCCGATCTCCTTCATGACAGGTTCCATATCCTTGCTTGATGGCTCGTGTCCCGGCTGGCTACATCCCCCATACGGTCACGGCTCTTCCGTTCAGCGTTTCGTCCCGGCGGAATATCCTCTCGTTCCATTCCCGTTCTGTGGTGCGGTCGAATATGACCAGGTGGCCGGCCTCGGCGTTGCAGCGGTCCATGTAGTCCACGGTCTGTTCCAGGCCTTCCGCGAGGGTCTGTTCCAGGGTCCTGCGCAGCACCTTGCACTCGATGACGTAGCGGCGGGTAGCGCGGCCGGCACTGTCCACGGGAGCGGTGCCGCTCGACCCGGGCGGGTCGGACGCGGGGGCGGCTTCGGGCCACACGATGAGCAGGTCGGTGCGCCGGCGTCCGAGGCCGTACTCGCGTTCGATGCGTCCGCCGCCGTTGACGATGCGCTGGAGGAACGCTTGCAACAGGAGCTGCGGCCCGGCCTCCTTGTAATCGAACCGTTCCACCCAGTGTTCGGAGTGTTCGCGGAAGAACGCCTGAAACGCGGCCATGAGCTTGTCGAGGTCCAGGGCGCCGTTTGGGGACACGTACCAGGAGGTGGACTCTACGAGTCCTTCCTGGGCTGCGTCGGTTAGTTCGCGCGGGACCACTTCGGCGTAGATGGGATTGGCCAGGCGCAGGGGCTGATCGACCGCGACGAGACCGAGGTCGCGGACGTACTCGACATCGCGGGCGCTGAAGGGCCGTTCGTCCCCGCCGCTGAGGAGGGGTTCGACGACCCGGCGCACGCGCTCTTCCTGCAGCTTGTCCGCCAATTGATCGAGGTGGGTCTCGCGCCGGAGGATGATCTGCTCCTGGGCGTCCAGGATTGCTTCCGCCGTCACCGTGCGGGTGCGGTCGCGTCCGGTCCGGCTGCGGAAACATGCCTCGTTGGCCAGCGCGTTGACCAACCAGGGTTGGCCGCGGGTCTGGCGCCACACCGTCTCCAGCGCTTCTTCCTCGAATCCTTGCCCCGTCTCATCGCTGTGCTGCGCGAGCAGGGCGCGCACCTCGCTGTTGCTGAAGTCTCCCAGCCGCAGGGACGCGGCCTTGATGTTGAACGCGCTTCCGCCGGTCACCACCTCGTTGCCCGCGGCCGAACGCAGACGGTAGTCCCGGACGTCGCGTACGCCGCACAGCGCCACGCTCTGGGGAAAGCTCCCGGGTCGGGAGTCGTAACCCGAGCGCAATTGGCGCAAGACCGAGATCAGGGTGTCGCCCACGAGCGTGTCGATCTCGTCGATGAGCACCACCAGCGGCCTCGGATCGGCCTCCGACCAAAGGGTGAGGCTTTCGCACAGCGCGTTGCCCGGCGCGGTGCGCTCCCCGACCCCGGCTACGAGATTCACCATAGCATCGTCGCGAAACGTGATGCGGGCGCGGCGGCGCAACTCCGTCAGGATGGTAGCCATCGCTTCGGACAGGTTCTCTCGGGAGGCTTGCGCGGCCTCGACGTTGACATAGAGGCAGCGGAACTCACCGCCGTCGTTGAGCAGGTCGCGCAACGCCAGCATGGCCGAGGTCTTGCCTGTCTGGCGCGGCGCGTGCAGGACGAAGTAGCGCCCTCCGCGTATCAGCTCGAGCACACCGTCCAGGTCGAGTCGCTGGAGCGGCGGAATGCAGTAGTGCTCCTCCGGACGCACCGGCCCCGTGGTGTTGAATGAACGCATGGCCTTCGCGGCGCGCCGCTGCTCCTTACTCCCCATCCAGCTCTCGGTGCAGCCACCTCAGGATCGTCGGAAATACGTCCGGCGACTCGCCCATGTGGCCGCCGGGGAACAGGCGCATGGCCTTGGGGCTGCCGCATTCCAGGAGCATAAAGAAGTCCTCGATGGGGACCTGGAGGTCGTCCTTGCCGTTTACCAGGAGCATGGGCGCGCAGGGCTTGTCGAGCAGGCCCTGGTCCTTGAGGGAGAGGATGGGCATGACCTCGCAAAGCTCGTCGAAGGTCCTCTTGCCGAACAGGTTGGCGCGGGCCTCGATGAGGTCGAACAGGTATGAGGAAGCGTTGCGGGAGCGTTGCTGCCACTCGGGCTGGAAGAACCCGTGGATGCCGCCGCCCCAGTTGACCGCTGCACGAAGGCGCTCGGGCTCCACGTGGGCCAGCTTGGTGGACCAGTAGCCGCCGAAGCTCGCGCCCAAGGCGGCGATGCGGGCCGCGTCCACCTCCGGCCGCGTCACTAGGTGGTCCAGCGCCGTGGTATAGACCTCGTGGGCGGTGTCGGAGGCGAGCACCGGGGACTCGCCGGTGCCTGGGCTGTCCATGATGAAGCAGCCCCAGCCCTCAGCCAGCATGGACTCCACGAAACTGTGCCGCTCCTCCTTCCAGTTGTCGATGCCGCCCCAGTGCATGATGACGGGTGCGGGCCGCTTGGCCGGTAGGCGCAGGTAGCCGATGACCTCCTTGTCGCGCAGGGGCAGGGCGATGCGCTCCAGCGGAGGGTCGAAGTAGCGCGAGGCGGCGAGATAGTTCTCGATGGTCTTGCGATAGGCTTCCTGCTTGCCGGGTGAGCTGGGAAAGGGGTGGCGGGCGGCGCCGTACCAGGCGGCGGCCTGAAAGTAGGCGGCCTCGGCCTCATCGGCGTTTCCTTTCTCCTCCGCCTCCTTCGCGGTCTCTTCCCAGCGCGCACCGGCCTTGCTCCAGGCTTCCGCCCAGGCGTCGGGTTCGAGGCTGGTCAGGTCGACGAGCGCGCCTTCAGCTTCCGCCGGGTCCATCAGGTGGAAGGGGCTGCGCTTGCCCACGCGTTTGCGGATGCGGTCCTTGATTTCGTCGAGAGTTGCGGCTTCCGCCATGATGAAGTCCTCCGGGTTTTGTGCTTCAGGGTGTGCCCGCGCAACGGGTTATCGGCGCGGGAGAACCGGCCGGGGCAGCCTGTCCGCGTTCGGTTGAGAATATCACGATTTCGTAATACAGATTAGGTCCATTGGGTGAAGCCCGATGACTAAAGAGGACCACTACATCCAGGGCATGGAATCGTACGCCGACGACCGGGTGGACGAGGCCATCGAGTCTTACCGGAAGGCTCTGGCCGAGGACCCCGACTACGCCGACGCGTTGCACGCCCTGGGGATGGCGTACGCGAACATCGACCGCCTGGACGAGGCCATCGAGGTGGGCAAGCGCCTGATCGAGGTGAGCCCGGACGATGAGCTGGCCTATACGAGCCTTTCCATCTTCTACCAGCGCAAGGGGATGATCGACGAGGCTGAAGCCGTCGGCGCCAAGGCCAGGACCCTGGGGTGGAAGCGGCAGCTCGCCGAGAACAAGTAGCCGCCGCAGGCCGTGGGGCCGCCGGCGCGCCCGAACCGCAATCAAAAATCACTCGACCGACCGCGAAGAAGGGATACGCATGAATCTGGACAGCATTACCGTCGAATCGATCCGGGATTCCCTGAGGGAGCGCAAGTACATCTGCGACCGGAGCCTGGCCACCGTGGTCTACCTGTCGGTGCGGCTGGGCAAGCCGATCCTCCTGGAAGGGGAGGCGGGCGTGGGCAAGACCGAGATCGCCAAAGTGCTCGCGGACGTTCTCCAGACCCGGCTCATCCGGCTCCAGTGCTACGAGGGGCTGGACTCCAACACCGCGCTCTACGAGTGGAACTATCCCAAGCAGATGCTGCGCATCAAGCTGGAGGAGATCGGCTCCCGGGACCGTGAGTCGGTGGAGACCGAGATCTTCTCCGAGGACTACCTTATCAGCCGCCCGCTGTTGGACGCTATCCGCACCGACGGCGCCGAGCCCCCGGTGCTGCTCATCGACGAGATCGACCGCGCGGACATGGAGTTCGAGGCGTTCCTCCTGGAGGTGCTGTCCGACTTCCAGATCAGCATCCCGGAGGTGGGAACCATCCAGGCGCAGAAGCGGCCATACGTGTTCCTGACCTCCAACCGCACCCGCGAGATCCACGACGCGCTCAAGCGCCGCTGCCTCTACCACTGGATCGAGTACCCCACCTTCGAGAAGGAGTACGAGATCATCATGACCAAGCACCCGGAGATACAGAAGCTCATGGCCGAGCAGATCTGCGCGTTCATGCAGCAGGTGCGCCAGATGAACTTCTACAAGCGCCCGGGCGTGGCCGAGACCCTGGACTGGGCGTCGGCGTTGCTGCTGCTGAACCGCGCCGAGCTGGACCCCGATATCGTGAGGGAGACGGTGGGCTGCGTGTTCAAGTACCGCGAAGACCTGCACCATCTCGAGGAAGAGCTGTCCGGCGAAAAGCTCGACATGGACCGCATCCTCAAGGAGCCGGCCACGGTGGTGGGCGGGAGCGCCCAGTAGCTCCGTAGTCGGGCCGGACTGCAACATGGCGAGAGAGCTGACCGACGAACAGATCATCCACGCGGTGGAGCGCTACAAGCCCCTGCGCGGCCAGGGCACGCTGGCGAACATGCTCATGTTCGGCCGGGTGCTGAAGGACCTGGGATTCCGCCTGGGGCTGAGCCAGGTCATCGACGCCAACCGCTCGCTGCCGCTCATCGACATCCAGAGCCGCCCGGACTTCCACCGGGCGCTGGCCGCCAACCTGCTCCACGACCACGAGGACATCGAGCTGTTCGACCAGGTGTTCGAGGCCTTCTGGCAGGGCGACATGGAGATCGAAGAGGGCATCGAGACCATGGAGGTCCCGGCCCAGAGCCCGGACGAGGCGCTGGACTCGTCGGACGACGGCGACGGCACCGTGGAGGAGACCCTGACCGAGCAGGAGGGCGCCAGCGACGACAGCCCCAACGACCCCGACCCGCTCATGGTGCCCACCTACAGCCCCAACGAGCAGCTCAACGAGAAGGACTTCAGCGAGATGGGCATCGAGGAGAGCCGGGCCGTGACCCAGGCCATCCTGCTCATCGCTTCCAAGATCGCCACCCAGGTGAGCCGGCGCAAGAAGCGCGCGCGCCGGGGCACCGAGATCGACCCGCGCGGCACCATGCGCCGCAACATCAAGTACGGCGGCGAGCTGGTGGAGCTGGTGGCGCGCAAGCGGCGCATCAAGAAAACCCGGGTGGTGCTGCTGTGCGACGTGAGCGGCTCCATGGACTGCTACAGCCGCTTCCTCATCCAGTTCATGTACGGGCTGCAGAACGAGCTTTGGGGGGTGGAGACCTTCGTCTTCAGCACCACCCTGAGCCGCATCACGCACCTGATCCGCACCAAGAACATCGGCAACGCCCTGGAGAAGATCTCCAAGAGCGTGCTGGGCTGGTCCGGCGGCACCAACATCGGCCGCTCGCTGGAGATCTTCAACCGCGACTTCGCGGTCAGCATGGTCACCCACCGCACCGTGGTGGTCATCATCAGCGACGGCTGGGACCGGGGCGACGTGGGAGTGCTGGAGCGGCAGATGCAGGCGCTGAAGCGGCGCTGCGGCAAGATGATCTGGCTCAATCCGCTGCTGGCCAGCGAAAACTACGAGCCCTTGTGCAAGGGCATGCAGGCGGCGCTGCCGTACCTGGACCTGTTCCTGTCGGCCCACAACGCCAACAGCCTGGTCCATCTCGGCCACACCATGCGCAGGCTGGTGGCGTAGGCGCGCCGCAAGGAGGCATTGATGGAAGACATCTACGACGACGTCAAGGAATTCCTCGACAAGGGCGAGACCGTGGCCGTGGCCACCATCGTCTCCACCAAGGGCTCGACGCCCCGGGAGGTGGGGGCCAAGATGGTGGTGACGGCGTGGGGCGAGATCCTCGGCACCATCGGCGGCGGCTGCGGCGAGGCCGACGTCCGGCGCGAGGCCATCGAGGTGGTGCGCACCCGCAAGCCCCGCACCGTGCGCGTGGACCTGCTGGACGACATCTCGTCCGACAGCCCGGCGGTGTGCGGCGGCATCATGAACGTCTTCATCGACCCCTGGTGGAAGGACCAGGCAGGTAACGGATGAATGGACGCGCTGGTTCAAGAGCTGATCAAGATCAAGAGTGAGGGCGCGGGCGCGGTGCTCGTCACCGTGGTGGAGTCCGAGGGCCTCGATGGGTTCGACAGCGGTGCCAAGTGCCTCATCCGGGACGGCCGCATCGTCCTGGGCGAGGTGAACGACCCGGAACTCGAACGGACGCTCCTCAGCGAGGCCGCGGAGCGGCTCTCGGAAGAGCGCTCCCGCTTGGTGTCGCTGGAAACAGCCTCCGGCGGGCAGGCGGACGTCTTCTTCGAGGCCATGCCGTCGCCGCCCAAGCTCATCGTGGTCGGCGCCGGGCACATCGCCGTGCCGCTGGTCAGGATCGCCAAGCTCATGGACTACCACGTGGTGGTCATCGACGACCGCATCCTGTTCGCCAACCGCGAGCGGTTCCCCGATGCCGACGAGGTAGTGGTGGGGGACATGGCCGAGACCGTGAAGGCGTTGGACATCACGCCGACCACCTACGTGGTGCTCATCACCCGCGGCCACAAGTACGACGAGCCGTGCCTGCGCGAGCTGCTGGACCGGCCGGCCAAGTACATCGGCATGATCGGCAGCAAGCGGCGCATCAAGGCGTGCTTCGAGCGCTTCAAGGAAGAGGAGCACGTCTCCGAGGAGTTGATCTCACGGGTGTACGCTCCCATAGGGCTCGACATCGCCACCGAGACCCCGGAGGAGATCGCGCTGGGCATCCTGGGCGAGATCATCAAGGTCCGGCGCGGCGGCAAGGCGCAGTCGCTTTCCCAAAAGCGGTGAGCGGTTCCCGCGGCAGTCAGGTGAAAGGGGTGGTGTTCTCGGACCTGGGCCGGGCCGGAGCGTTCGTGGGCATCGACTGGGTGCGGGAGGCCGTCAGAGAGCGTGTGGGCTTCGATCCCTATCCCGGCACACTGAACCTTCGGGCGAACGGCGCCGACCTGACCCGGTGGGAGCAGGTCCGGCGACACGCCGGCAAGATCGTCCTGCCGTCGCCGGATCCGGCTTTCTGCAACGCCTTCCTGCTGACGGGCTTCGTTCAAGGATGGGAGTCCGGCGCGGGAGCGCGGGAGCGGGTGGCGGTGGTGGTGCCCGAGGTGGAGGAATACCCCGCGGACAAGCTGGAGATCATCGCCGCGGTTTCGTTGAAGCAGACCCACGCGGTGCGGGACGGGGACGAGTTGACCGTGGTATTCGACGGTTAGCCCCGTCGGGACAGAGTGCCGGGGCCGCGCGGGACGCGGCTCGCCCGGCAGGACCATGACCGGAAACAGCGTCGCTGCAGGAGGTAAGTCAGTATGCGCCGTCTCATCGTAGGCATGTCGGGAGCCACCGGATCCATCTACGGGATCCGCATCCTGCAGGTCCTGGCGCGGATCGAGGACGTCGAGACCCACCTGGTCATGAGCAAGGCCGCCAAGATGACGGTCCAGGTGGAGACGCCGCACTCGGTGAAGGAAGTGGAGGGGCTGGCGGACGTGGTGCACGACATCAACAACATCGGCGCCAGCATCGCCAGCGGCTCCTTCCGCACCGCCGGTATGGTCATCGCGCCGTGCTCCATGAAGTCCATGGGCGGCATCGTGCTGTCGGTGGGAGGCGACCTGCTGGTGCGCGCCTCGGACGTGATCTTGAAGGAGCGGAAGAAGCTCGTGCTGGTGGCCCGCGAGACCCCCCTTCACCTGGGCCACCTGGAGAGCATGGCGCAGCTCACCCGCATGGGCGCGGTGATCTTTCCACCCGTGCCCGCCTTCTATCACCGTCCCAAGACCCTGGACGACGTCATCAACCAGACCGTGGCCCGCATCCTGGACCAGTTCGAGATCGAGACCGACATGTTCCACCGTTGGGACGAGGAGTCCCTCAGCCGCTATCCCGGAGACAAGGAGTAGTTTGTTTGGCTGATCTTGAGGAACAGGTCCTCGACTACCTCCGGACCCACAACACCATGACCCTGGGCACCTGCGCGGACGGTGTGCCATGGAACGCCACGGTGTTCTACGCCAGCGACGGGTTGCAGCTCTACTTCTTCTCCGCGCCGGACTCGCGCCACTGCACCAACCTGGCGGGCAACTCTCGGGTGGCGGTGACCGTGCAGGAGGACTACAAGGACTGGCGCGAGATCAAGGGCATCCAGCTAGAGGGGACCGTGGAACTCGTCGACTCGGTGGTCGCCAAGGCCAAGGCCATGGCGGTCTACGCGCGCAAGTACCCCGGCGTCATCAAGCTGTTTACCGATCCTTCGAGCGGGGTCTACCACCGGGCGTTTCTCAAGGTGAAGTTCTACCGGGTGATTCCCGAAACGCTGTACTACATCGACAACCAGCAGGGGTTCGGCAAGCGCCAGGAACTCGACTTGGGTGCGGCCGCTCGCTGAGTCCTGCAACAAGATCAGGAGGATCGTTTCGTGTCGAGACTACTCGGAAGCGAGATGCCGGACGACCTGTTCGCGCTGATGAGCGGCAAGGCCGTCGAGGCCGGCAAGGTCTTCATCATGGCCACGGTGGACGAGAACGGCTGGTGCCACCCGGCCATGGGATCCTACTACGAGCTGGTGGCCAAGAGCCCGGGACGCATCCACCTGGCCGTGGGCAAGAACAGCACCACGGAACGGAACCTCGTGCGCACCGGCGCCCTGACCCTGGTGGTCACCGACCACGGCCTGAACTACTACCTCAAGGGCAACGCCACGCGGACGCGCGAGCGGCTCGACGACACCCCCTTCGCGCTGTTCCAGGTGGAGCTTCACACGGTCCTGGAGGACCAGGAGCAGGGCGTCACCATCGTCACCGGCGTCCGCTACGAGTTGAATGAGGGCAGCAATTCCGAGTTCATGCGGCAGATGCTCGACAAGGCCCTCAACGCGCTGACCTCGGCGCCCTGGGAGACGTAGGGCGGGCGCCTGCGCTGGTCAGCCAGCACGTATCGTGTTAGCTAGTAGGCAGTTTTCGGGCAGCCGCAGGCTGCCGCCGACATTCGACCAAACCCCAAGGAGGATCGACAGTATGGACCCGATTACGGACCCGATTGCGATTGACGTGCACGTACACCTTTGCGACGAGCTGACCCTCAGCTCCAAGGGCGACCGCCCGAAGCAGATGGCCCAGTACTTCAAGCGGGAACGCAAGCCCGTGTCCATCGACGAGATGGCCGACGAGTACCGCGCGCGCAACATGATGGCCGTGATCCAGAACACCACCGATGAAACCATCACGGGGTTGACCCCGGTCCCCAACCAGCACGTGGCCGACGGCGTCCAGCGCAACTCCGACGTCTTCATGGGCTTCGGCGTCATCGACCCGTGGCAGCAGAAGGTGGCGTTGCAGGAGATCCAGCGCATCAAGGACATGGGGCTGCACGGCGTGGGCGAGATCAACCCGGCCCGGCAGCAGTTCTTTCCCAACGACACCCGCTTCTATCCCCTGTGGGAGGAATGCCAGAAGCTGGAGCTGCCGATCCTGTTCCACAGCGGCATGGCCGGCGCCGGCGCCGGCACCCCCGGCGGCATGGGCAACAAGCTCAAGTTCACCCAGCCCATCCACCTGGACGACGTGGCCGCGGATTTCCCCGAACTGAAGATCATCTGCGCCCACCCGTCGTGGCCGTGGACCGCGGAGAGCCTCGCCATCGCCCGTCACAAGAGCAACTTCTACATCGACCTGTCGGGCTGGTCGCCCAAGTACTTCGCCGCCGAGCTCGTGCAGCAGGTGAACTCGATCCTCCAGGACAAGGCCATGTTCGGCTCCGACTGGCCGGCCATCGGCGTGGAGCGCTGGCTGGACGACTTCGCCAAGATCCAACTTAAACCCGAGGTACGCCAGAAGATCATGCTGGACAACGCCAGGAAGTTCTTCAACATGAACTAAGCGGCGGCGTCCTTCGACTTCGCTCCGCTACGCTCAGGACGAACGGTTGTTGTAACCATTTCCGTTCGTCCTGAGCCCTTCGACAGGCTCAGGACAGGCGAAGTCGAAGGACCTTTGGCACTATTCTGAATGCCACCCGAACTGATCAAGCCCGTTTCGCCGCCCGCCTCCCGCGGCTTCCAGATCATGGCCAAGCCTACCGGGGCCATCTGCAATCTGGACTGCGTCTACTGCTACTACCTCCAGAAGGAAGACCTCTACCCCGAGACGAAGTCCTTCCGCATGGAACGCGACGTGCTGGAGGACTACGTCTCCCAGCACATCCAGGCATGCCCGGACCCCGTCATCGACTTCGCCTGGCACGGCGGCGAGCCCACCATCCTGGGCCTCGACTACTTCCGGGAGGTGGTCGCGCTCCAGCGCAAGCACTGCCCGCCGGGTCGCAAGGTCCGCAACGGCATGCAGACCAACGGCGTGCTGCTCGACGACGAGTGGTGCCGGTTCTTCGCCGAGGAAGGCTTCTCCATCGGCCTCAGCATCGACGGTCCCGAGAAGCTCCACGACGAGTACCGCGTCACCAAGGGGCAGCAGCCCACCCACCGCAAGGTGGTGCAGGCGTTCAGGCGGCTCAAGGCCCACAAGGTGCCCTGCGACGTGCTGTGCGTGGTGCACGCCGGCAACGTCGGCCACCCCACCACGGTCTACCGCTACTTCAAGAGCCTCGGCGCCGACCACCAGCAGTTCATCCCGCTGGTGGAGCGGTTGCCCGGCGTTGCTGCGGCGAGCCCCGCCAGCGCGCCTGCCGCGGTCACCGCGGCGCGGTCATCGGCGCCGGCGGTAAGCCCCCGCAGCGTGCCCGCGGAGGCCTTCGGCGCCTTCCTGTGCGCCATCTTCGACGAGTGGATCCGCAACGACGTGGGCCGGGTCACCATCCAGATCTTCGACGAGGCGGCCCGCACCGGCCTGGGCATCGAGCACGCCCTGTGCATCTTCCGGGAGACCTGCGGCGACGTGCCGGTGGTGGAGCACAACGGCGACTTCTACTCCTGCGACCACTACGTGGACCCGGAGTACCGCCTCGGCAACTTCCGCGACACTTCCCTGGCGCGCATGATCGACAGCGACGCCCAGCGGAAGTTCGGCCGCGACAAGTGGACCACGCTGCCGCGCTACTGCCGCGAGTGCGAGGTGCGCGCCCAGTGCAACGGCGGCTGCCCCAAGGACCGCTTCATCAAGACCCCGGACGGCGAGGACGGGCTCAACTACCTCTGCGCCGGATACAAGAAGTTCTTCATCCACAGCCGCGAGCACCTGAGCACCATGGCCGGCCTGTGGCAGGCCGGCGAGCCCATCGAGAAGGTCATGCGGCTGGTGCGCGAGGCGGACGCCGCCGACCGGCCGGAAGTGGGCCGCAACCAGCCCTGTCCCTGCGGCAGCGGCCGAAAGTACAAGCGCTGCTGCATGCCCCGATAGCCGCCTCGTTCCGAAGGTGGCCCCTCCACCCGGAATAGCGCCGACACCTCTATCGTCATTCCGGCGAAAGCCGGAATCCAGCAGGACAGAAGGTAGTGGTGACGACCGCGCGGCCTGGGCGCGGCGGCTCAGTTGAGGGTGCGCGAACCCGACGAGTCCGAGGGGGGCGCCGTCGTGTCGCCGCCGAACTCCAGCAGGCTGACGAGAACCCTCTCCCGTTCCCCGACGGATTCGGCTTCCAGCAACGCCTGCTTTTCCGACGGGTGGAAGGGCATCGCCACGCCCAGGAAGTTGACGAGGTCGGTATCGGGGATGGGGTCGAGCTGCTTCAGGTCGATGGTCAGGCCGCGCGTCTCGGCGTAGCGGTTGAGCGCCTGGGTGAGGCGCGGACGGTCCACGGCCGCAGGGTCCGTTTCCTCCAGATCGTCGAAGCACGCGTAGTCGGGCCGCACCCGCCGGTAGCCCCGTTCCAGGGAGAGTTCTTCCTGGATGCGGAACCGGCTGATGCCTCGAAGCTGCACCATGTAGCGGCCGTCCGGGGCCTTTTCCCATCGTTCGATGTGTCCGGCGCAGCCCACCCCGTACAGTTCCGGCACGGTGCGCTCGGCGCCCGGCTGGGGCAGGTTGTCGTTCTGGGGGATGAAGGGCTGGATCATGCCGAAGACGCCCTCCGCGTCGAGCGCGTCGTGCACCAGGTTGCGGTAGCGGGGCTCGAAGATGTGCAGCGGCAGCCGGGTGCCGGGCAGCAGCAGCACTCCCGTGAGCGGGAAGATGGAAAGGACTTCGGGCAACGAGACGGATTCGGTTTTGTCTTCCATGCGGAACCCCCTTGTTCCCTGATTATAGAGCCCCTCCGACCGCGGTCAAGCACGGCCTTCAGGCGTAGGCGTCGTAGATCCCGTCGAACTTGGCCAGCTTGAAGCGCACCATGTTGCGGGCGGCGTGCTCGACGACGCGGCGGTCCCGTTCGGTGGTGCAGTACCGTTCGACCACCTGCGCCGCCAGCGCGGCGTGCTCCTGGTCGGCCACCGCGTGCACCGTGAAGAATTCCCGGTCGTGGTCGCCGATTCCGTATCCTTCGGCCAGGCAGGCGTCGAACTCGGCCGCGTAACGGCCCACCATGCTCTCGTTCACCAGCGCGCTGGTGCGGCTTTCCGCGGGCGAGCCCAGGAACATGCCCCTGAGGATGGCGGCGGCGTGGGCCTGGCATTCGAAGATGGGCAGGGCCTCGTCGAAGTCCTCGTCGGTGAGGCCGATGGCGAGGCCGAAGCGCTTCATGAGGTCCGGGTGCGTCTGTTCCTCGGTGAAGGCGTGGAGGAACAGGTCGTAGAGTTCCTGGTTGTGAGCGTTCTTCGCCATGCACAGCACGAACCCCTTGTTGATGGCGACGTTCAGGAGGTAGTGCTGCACCGCGAACCCCTGGAGCCTGCGCGTCGAAAGGGTGCCGTTCCGCAGGTCGGTAAAGTACCGCCCCGCCAGCAGCCGCTCGACGCCGGGACGGATGATCTCCTCCACCACCGAGGATACGAAAGCTTGAGTCGTCATTCCTGCACCCGTTCCTATCGATCAAGTTTCCCTTAAAGGAATCGTTGCCGCGCCGTCAAGCGCCCGTAGCGTCCGGTTGAAGCGAAACGCGAAACAGGGAATAGTAGCAGGCGTGTAGCGGGGCGGCCTCCAGGGCCGCACATGAAAGGAGCGCCGTCATGTGGAAGGGATTCAAGGTCATCGACGCGGACGCGCACATGCACGAGCCGCAGTACCTGTGGGAGCGTTACGTCGAGCCCGCCTACCGCGACCAGGTGCCCAAGGTGGCGTTCATGGACGGCGCCTTCATGGTCTACGAGCCGGACGGGCGCATCATCCCCAAGACCGAGAAGCAGCCCAAGCTGCCGCGCACCGCGTGGGCGGACATGGAAGCCAGGTACGGGGAGCAATACCGCACGTGGTGGTCCGCGGAGACCCGCCTCAAGGACATGGACGCCCACGGTTGGGACGTGCAAGTGCTGCTGCCCACGGGCAACAACGGCAACTTCGCCTACCGGGTGGCGCTCAAGGACGCCGAACTGGGTGCGGCCATGTGCCGGGCCTACAACAACTGGTGCCGGGACTACTGCGACGCCGACCCCAAGCGGCTCAAGTTCGTGGCGGTGCTGCCGGGATCGGATACGGACGCCATGCTGGTGGAGGCCCGGCGCGCGGTGGAGGAGCTGGGAGCGGTGTCGGTGCGCAACCCCTTCCTGCCCGAGGACCGCTGGCTGCACGAGCCCGAGTACGACGCGCTGTGGGCGCTGGCCTGCGAGCTTGATTTCCCCATCTCCGTGCACGGCGAGTACCGCCAGCGCCGCTTCCACCCCTTCGCCGGCGGCAACCGCGGCAACGTGGACGACCGCGACATGCAGCAGCTCGCCCTGCGCGGCCTCGACCACGCGCTGGGCTTCCCGTGCGACAACATGGCCACCATGGGTCATTTCATCTTCACCGGCATCCTGGACCGTTTCCCCAGGCTGCGGCTGGGCATCCTGGAGTCCAACGTCGGCTGGGTGCCATTCTGGCTCGGCCGGATGGACGAGCACACCCACGGCCGCAACAGCGTCATGGGCAACGCGGTGGAGCGCCTGCCCATGCTCCCCAGCGAGTACTTCAAGCGCCAGATCACGGTGACCTGCGACAGCGACGAGAGCGCGCTGTCCTACGCGGTGGACCACCTGGGCGGCGACAACATCGCCTGGAACACCGACTATCCGCACCCGGACGCGCCGCGGCCGGAGAAGGCCCTGCCGGACTTCGACGCCCAGCCCATCCCGGAAGAGGCCAAGGCCAAGATCCTGTGGGACAACGCGGTGACGCTGTTCGGCCCCCGCATCCTGGATTAGCGACATGGACGAGATCCGATTCGTAGACACGACGTTGCGCGACGGCCACCAGAGCCTGTGGGCCGAGCGCATGACCACCGGCATGATGCTGCCGGTGGCCAGGACCATGGACGAGGCCGGGTTCGACGCCATCGAGCTGATGTCCGCCTCCCACCTCAAGAAGTGCGTGCGTGAGCTGAAGGAGGACCCCTGGGACCGGGTGCGGATGGTGGCGGAGCGCGTCACCCGCACGCCGCTGCGGCTCATGGCCGGCCGGGTCAACGCCTTCGAGATCACGCCGGTGTCGGTGTACGAGCTGTTCATCGAGCGGATGGCGGCCAACGGCATCCGGCAGGCGCGCATCTCCGAGGAGTGGAACGAGCTGGAGGGCTGGCAGCGCAAGGTCGCCATCGCCCGCAAGAACGGCCTCCAGCCCATCGTGAACCTCATCTACTCGGTGTCGCCGAAGCACACCGACGACTACTACGCGCGGAAGACCCGCGAGGCCGCGTCGCTGGGGGTGCCGTTCCTCTGCCTCAAGGACCCCGGCGGCCTGCTGACCCCCGAGCGCACCCGCACCCTGGTGCCGATGATCTTCGAGAACGCCGGCGGCATCCCGGTGGAGCTGCACACCCACTGCACCACCGGGCTGGGTCCCTTGTGCTGTCTGGAAGCGGTGAAGCTCGGCATCCGTACCGTGAACACCGCGGTGCCGCCGCTGGCCAATGCCTCCTCCAACCCGTCCGTCTTCAGCGTCGCCGCCAACCTCCGGGCCCTGGGCTACCCGTGCGCCGTGGACACGGACGCTCTTGAGGAAGTGTCGGAGTTCTTCACCGCGGTGGCCCGGCGGGAAGGCTTTCCCATCGGTGCCCCGGTGGAATACGACTACGCCCAGTACCAGCACCAGGTGCCCGGCGGCATGATCTCGAACCTGCGCCACCAGCTCGCCAAGGTGGGTCTGGAGCACAAGGCGGAGGAGGCCCTGGAAGAGGTGGTGCGGGTGCGCGCGGACCTGGGCTATCCCATCATGGTGACGCCGCTGTCGCAGTTCGTCGGCAGCCAGGCCGCCATCAACGTCATCGTCGGCGCCCGCTACGAGGAGGTCACCGACCAGGTCATCCAGTACGCGCTGGGGTTGTGGGGCCGCGAAGGGGCCGAGACCATGGACCCGGACGTGAAGCACAAGATCCTCGACCGGCCGCGCGGCAAGGAGATGGCCCGGTGGGAGCCGCCGGATCTGACCATCGAGGAGGTGCGGCGCAAGCTTGGCGGCCCGGGCGTCACCGACGAGGAGCTGCTGCTCCGGTGGATGCTGAGCGAGGAAGAGATCGCCGCCATGCGCGCCGCCGGCCCGCCCCGGGAGTACCTGAGCGCCAGGCTGCCCATGGTCGCGCTGATGGAGCGCCTCACCGGCCGCAGCCGCTACGCCGGCATCCACGTGCGCCGGCCGGGCCTGTCGCTGTCGCTGCAGAAGGGCGGGGCGTAGCCGCCTGGAACTAATCCCGCCGATATGGAAGGCCTGTGGCAGGTGAATGAGACAATGACGCTTCGCATCCGTCATTCCGGCGAAAGCCGGAATCCAGGAGAGGAGAGACCATGCCCGACCTGATAACCCTCGGACGTACCGTCGGCGAACTGCTCAAGGAGAGGAACGAGACCGTGGCGGTGGCCGAGTCCTCCACCGGCGGCTTGATCTCCGCGGCGCTGCTGTCGCTGCCCGGCGCCTCGGCCTATTTCGTGGGCGGGGGCGTCATCTACACCCGGCATGCCCGCGCCGGCCTGCTGATGATGCCCGAGAGCGAGGTAACGGTGCGAGGCAGCACGGAGCCGTACGCGCTCAACGCGGCGCGGCTGATCCAGGGACGGCTGAACACCACCTGGGGCCTCTCGGAAAGCGGCGCCACCGGCCCCACCGGGAACCGCTACGGCGACGCCGCCGGCCACAGTTGCATGGCCGTCGTCGGGCCGGTGGAGAAGGCCATCACCATCGAGACCGGCGACGCGGACCGCGAAGCCAACATGTGGGCCTTCACCAAGGCCGCCCTGCAACTGCTGGAAGATGCGCTCCGGCAGGGCTAGGGCGAACCGCTTGTCGGTGAAGGAAGGAAACCCATGACCTCCAGGGAGGATCTCAAGGCCCGGGCCTGCCGGGTCATCGACGACCGCAGTCAGGAGATCATCGACCTTGGCGAGACGATCCTGCGCAACCCCGAGACGGGCTTCAACGAGACCGACACCGCGGACCTGGTAGCCGCCGGGCTCCAGGGCCTCGGCATCGAGCCGCAGCGCGGCCTGGCCGTCACCGGCATCAAGGGCCGCATGGACTGCGGCGTCCCCGGTCCCACCCTGGCCATCATGGGGGAGCTGGATGCGCTCCGGGTGCCGGACCACCCTCATGCCGACTCCCGGACCGGCGCGGCCCATGCCTGCGGCCATAACGCGCAGGTGGCTGGCATGGTGGGCGCGGCCATGGGGCTTCTGTCCGCCGGCGTGCTGCCGGAGCTCGCGGGCTCGCTGGTGTTCTTTGCGGTCCCGGCCGAAGAGATGATCGACGTGGACGAGCGCATGGCGCGCAAGGCCGGCGGTGAGATCGAGTTCCTGTCGGGTAAGGCGGAACTGATCCGGCTCGGCCACTTCGACGACGTGGACCTGGCGATGATGTTCCACACCAAGACCGACACTCTTGCCTCCCACGTGGCGCGATCGTCCAACGCCGCCATCATCAAGAAGATACGCTTCATAGGCAGGGCCGCGCACGCGGGCGGAAGCCCGCAGAAGGGCATCAACGCCCTCAACGCGGCGTCTCTGGCCATGACCGCCATCGCCTACCAGCGCGAGACCTTCTACGACGACGACACCATCCGCATCCATCCCATCATCACCCGGGGCGGCGACGCGGTGAGCGTGGTGCCGGCAGAGGTGACCCTGGAGACCTTCATCCGCGGGAAGACCCTGGAGGGTATCCTCGACGCCAACCGCAAGGTGGACAACGCACTCCGGGGCGCGGCCACGGCGATAGGCGCCACGGTGGAGATCACGACGGTGCCGGGCTATCTGCCGCAGACCAACAACGAATCCATGGCCCGCCTGTGGGGCGAGAACGCCGAGGAGGTGTTCGGCGCCGGCCAATTCGCGCTCGGCACCGAGCACCGCACCAGCAGCACCGACTTCGGCGACCTGGCGCACATCATGCCGGCGGTGCAGCCCTACGTCGCCGGCGCCTCCGGCGGCGGCCACACCAATGCCTACCTGCTCACCGACCAGGATGCGGTCTACGTGAAGTCGGCCAAGCTCCTGGCCATGACCGCCATCGACCTGCTTCACGACGACGCCGCGGCGGCGCGCCGGATCCTCAGGGAAGACAAACCGCGCATGACCCGGGACGAGTACCTGGAGTTCCAGCGCAAGCTCGACGCGCAAGAACGGTTCGAACCCTGAAGCGCTGGCAAGCCGGGCAAGGTCGCGGCTCCGGCTACCGGCCCTCCGGTTCCGATGTTGATTCCGGGGTTCCACGCTCCGGGTTCGCCATGAAGGATCGCCAGGCTTCCCAGTACGGCTCTCCGCCCGCGAGATACGTGTCGTTGTGCCCCGATCCGGGAATGACGTAGAAGCGCTTGGGCGGGTTGGCCAACTCGAACAGCCGCCGCCCCTGAGTGAGGGGGACGATCTCGTCAGCGTCCCCGTGAAGGATGAAGACGGGCATTGTTACTTGTGGAAGGTAGCTTGCGTTGTCGAACTTCCGGGAAGAAACGAACCAGCTCACGGGAAGGAAAGGGAAGACCTCCTTCCCCATGGCCAGCAGGCTCTCGAAGGGTGCTTCGAGTATCAGACCGCGGGCCGCGGCACCCTCCGCGGCGATGCGGACCATGACGGCCGCGCCGATGGAGCGCCCGAAGAGGAATATCCGCTCCGGCGGCACCCTTTGGCGCAGCCAAGCGTATGCGCCCCGGGCATCCTCGTAGAGTCCCGGCTCCCCGGGCCGTCCCTCGCTCCGTCCGAAGCCCCGGTAGTCGAACAGGAAGACCCCCGCGCGGAGTTCCTCGCGGATCATGGCGATGTTCTCCGCCCGGTGGGAGAGGTTGCCCGCGTTGCCGTGCGCCCAGAGCACCACCGGGCGGTCCGGACCGGGGGGTTCCACGTACCAGCCGTGCAGACGGACGCCGTCCCCGGCCTGGAAGCGCACGTCCTGGAAGGGTGCGCCGTAGTCCGCAGGGGTGGCTTCGATCTCCCGTAGCGGGTGGTAGAGGAAGAAGTTCTCGATGAAGCCGGTATAGCTCATCAGCAGGACAGCCGGGACGAAGCCGAGGACGACGCGCCCCCGTATCCATGGGCGGAACAAGGCGCGTCAACTCCCGTTTCTTCCGAAGGAGCGCCCTACCCGGACAACACGGAGAGCACCGTGCGGCTGATCTCGAACAGCCGGTGGTCCTGGCAACGGCGCCCCACCAGTTGCAGCCCCACGGGCAAGCCCGAAGGCCCCTTGAAGAGGGGCAGCGTCACGCACGGCACGTGTGTCCACGTGGCGAGGATGTTGAACGACGTATCCCCGGTGCTGTCGAGACCCACGGGAGCCTCTCCGGTCGCGCTCGGGGTCAGCAGCACGTCAAGCTCCTTCGCGGCCTCGTCCAGGTAGGCCCGGCACGCTGTCATAACCCGTTCCGCCTCCCGGTATTCCTCGTAGGACACCACGGGCCAGTCCTTCATCTTGCCCTGCTGGTACTCGCTCAGCAGGTCGAAGTGGTGGGTGCGTTCCCACGTCAGCGCACGAGAGATCTCGTAGTCGCTGAGACGCCGGCCCATGGCCTCGAAGTCGGCGAACGGCCCGCCGAGGTCGAGGTCCGACACCGCCGCACCGGCCTTGGCCAGTTCGGCCGCGGCGCCCTCCACCAGCGCCTTGGTGTAGTTCTGCGCACGGTCCCACAGCGGCGTACGGCACAGCCCCACCCGAAGCCCCTTGACCGAAACCGGGTCCAACGGTCGGACCGGCTCGCCGGTCACCGCCGCCCGGAACAGCGGCAGGTCCTCCACCGCCCGGCCGAACAGCCCCACCGTGTCGAAGGAGCCGGTGTTCTCCTTGACCCCCTCGGCGCTGATCTCGCCGTAGGTGGGCTTGTAAGCCACGCAGCCGCAGAAGGATGCCGGCCGGATCACCGACCCCAAGGTCTGGGTGCCGAAGGCCATGAACGCCATGAAATCGGCCACCGCAGCGGCCGATCCGCTGGACGAGCCGCCGGGAGTGTGGGCCGGATCGTGCGGATTCATCGTCTTGCCCGGATGGCGGCTGGCGAACTCCGCAGTCACGGTCTTGCCCAGCAGCACGCCGCCCGCGGCCCGGGTCAGCGCCACGCACGCGGCATCCGCCCGTGGCCGGAAGCCCTCCCAGATGGGCGAGCCGTAGCCCGTGGGCATGTCGGCGGTGTCCATGATATCCTTCACGGCGAACGGAAGGCCGTGAACCGGTCCGCGGTCCGACGCGGCGTCGCGCTCGCGGGCCTGGGCGAGCGAGTACTCTGCGTCCAGGTGGACCCAGGCTTCCACCTGGGGCTCCCGTTCCTCGATCCGCTCCAGGCAAGCACGGACCAGCTCCTCGGAGGTGACTTCACCCCGGTTGATGCGTTCTACGGCTTCGCTGGCGGAAAGTCTGCACAGGTCGTTCATGGGTGGTATCCTCTGGTTGCTGTTGTTTGATTGGTGATGATGGAAACTCTCGAATAGCACGTTTCCCCGCGGGTTTCGATTGAGCGCGAAACAAGCCCTTCAGGCACAGGAGGCAGGACATGATCAAGACCAAGGGAATGTATCACAGCGGCATCCCCGTCAATGACATCGACCGGGCGGTGGCCTTCTACCGGGACGTGCTGGGCATGGAAGTGGCCAACGTCGCCCGCGATGACCTCCGGGGCCTCGGCCGCGCCGACATGCGGTCCGGCAAGAGCATCGTGGTGCTGTTCCAGCGCCCCACGCCCATCGAGCGGGACGCCCTGGCCGAGGACGGCGTCACCCACCAAGCCTTCTACGTCGATGCCGACGACTTCGACACTGCCGAGGAACGCATGCGCGAAGCCGGCGTCCGCATCCACGAGGTCCCGGTGGTGGAGCGCCGGTCCGGCCGCGGCTTCTACTTCTTCGACCCCGACGGCAACCTGCTGCAGCTCTACGCGCCGCCGAAGCGGAAGGAAGGGTGAAGGGTAGGCCATCGGAGCGTGTCAAAATAATAGCGACTATAAAATTTGATATATGATGAAAGCTATTGCACACGAGACATAATTCCGATATCGTGTCCTCGGTTCTGTGGTGCAATAGTCATATGTCGCCTCTCGTATCCCCCGACTTGGCCGAGGACTTCCCGCAGCGAATCAGACGTGTGCGGGGAGTCAAGGGTCTCACGCAAACGCAGTTCGCGGAGCTTGTCGGGGTATCCTACGTCACCGTCAATCGCTGGGAGAACGGGCAGTCCCGTCCAAACAAGCTGGCATGGCGGCGAATCGCGGAGATCGAGACCCAACCCGACCACGTGATGGAAGGGACCGAAGTCGAATACGATGCCGGTCCGACGACTCCGCCCAGCCTCGACTTCTCCGCCAACCCCGACGCAGTCTCCGCCGTCGCCGAGGCGCATCGGCTTGCCTACGGTCACCTCTTCAACCCTGCTTTCGCCACCGAGACTTCACTGATCGACCCGCTTCCCCATCAGCGAATCGCCGTCTACGAGCAGATGCTGCGGCAAGCTCCCCTGCGCTTTCTGCTTGCCGACGATGCAGGGGCGGGGAAGACCATCATGACGGGCCTGTACGTACGCGAGATGCTGTCCCGGCGGCTCATCCGCCGCGTGCTCATCGTGCCGCCCGCCGGCCTGGTGGGAAACTGGGAGCGGGAGATGCGCACGCTGTTTCGCCTGCCGTTCCGCATCGTCAGCGGCGCGGATGCGCGCGTAGGCAACCCGTTCGCCGGTCCCGAGGGCGATCACGTCATCGTCAGCGTCGACACCCTGGCCGGAGAAAGGCTGTTCGGTTGCCTCAAGGATGCGGCGACGCAGCCTTACGACCTTGTGGTCTTCGACGAAGCGCACAAGCTCTCCGCGGATCGCCAGCCCGACTTCCGGGTGCGGAAGACCGACCGTTACCGGCTGGCGGAGGCATTGGCGGGCGCCGAGGTGGACGGTGACCGGTGGAGACTACCGTGGTCTGCTCAGCATCTGTTGCTGCTGACCGCAACGCCGCACATGGGCAAGGACCACCCCTACTACTTCCTGTGGCGGCTGCTGCTTCCCGACACGCTCTCGACCGGCGACGCGTTCGATGCGTTTGCCCGCGATTCGCGGCCGAGGCACTTCATCCGCCGGACCAAGGAGGAGCTGGTTCATCTTGATGGTGCTCCGCTGTATCCGCAGCGCAACTGCGACACGCTGAGTTACGACCTGTCTCAGGGGCGGGAAGGTGAACAGGAACTCTACGACGACGCGACCGAGTACCTCCGCTTCTACTACAACCGGGCTCGGGTGCTGAACCGGTCCGCGGCCCGCTTGGCCATGAGCGTCTTCCAGCGGCGCTTGGCCAGCTCCACGTATGCCCTGATGCGGTCTTTCGAGCGCCGGTTGGACAAGATCGAGGGGCTGATCGAAGACATTCGGGACGGGGGGCTCACCGAGGAAGCGCTCGCCCGCCTTCAGCGGAACCTGGACGATATTGAGGACGTCTTCGAGAGTCGCACCGCGGACGAGGATGCGTCGATCGAGGACCGGGGCGAGCAGCACGAGGAGTTCGAAAGCCAGGCGCTCGGCGCTACGGTCGCGGTGACTCTCGGGGAGTTGGAGACCGAGCGTCTGAAGGTCGAGGAGTTGCTCGACAAGGCGCGACGGCTTTTCGATGCCGGCGAGGAGTCCAAGTTCGAGAAGTTGCGCGAAGTGCTCCGCGATCCTCGCTACGCCGACGAGAAGTTCATCGTCTTCACCGAGCACCGCGACACCGCGGAATTCCTAGTGCGCCGCCTCGAAGGTCTGGGCTTCACCGGCCGCGTCGCGCTGATCCACGGCGGCCTGCCGTACCAGGAACGGGAACGGCAAGTCGAGTTCTTCCGGCGGCCAGCGGCCGAAGGCGGAGCCAGCTACCTGGTGGCCACGGATGCCGCGGGTGAGGGGATCAACCTGCAGTTCTGCTGGCTCATGGTCAACTACGACATCCCCTGGAACCCGGCGCGGCTGGAGCAGCGGATGGGCCGCATCCATCGCTACGGCCAGCGTCACGATCCGGTGGTCATCGTCAATCTGGTGGCCGGCGGCACGCGCGAGGGCAGGGTGCTCAAGACGCTGCTCGACAAGCTGGAGGCCATGCGCCGCAGGCTTCAGTCCGACAAGGTGTTCGACGTGGTGGGCCGCCTGTTCGAGGGCGTCTCCATGAAGGACTACCTTGAGCAGGCTGTCACGGACGATGCGGAAGCCGTTGTCCAGCAGTTGGAGGGACACCTGACCGAGGAGCAGGTCCGGGCTCTGGAGGAAAGGGAGCGTGTGCTCTACGGGCAGGGCGGGGACGTGCGCGGAAGACTCGACGACCTCAAGGATGAGGCGGAGCAGGAGAACTACCGGCGGCTTCTGCCCGGCTACGTCCGCCGTTTCGTGGAAAAGGTGGCGCCGTTGCTGAACCTCCGTATCGAAGGCGATCCGGAAACGACCTTCGCATTCGTTTCCGACCGTCCCGGCGCCGGCGACCCGCTGCTGCCCGCCCTCGAACGGTACGCCGAGCCTGCGCGGCAACGTCTTACGGTCTACAAGCCGGCGACCCGTGAAGACGCTGTCTGGCTGCACCCCGGCGAGCCGCTGTTCGACGCTCTGTCGGTTACCGTCCTGGACCGTTTCGGCCGGGACGGTCTTCGGGGCGCCGTGTTCACCGACCCTTATGCAACCGAGCCGTACCTGTTCCACGTCGCACGGGTGACGGTGGAACAGCGCGAACAGTCAGCCTCGAAGACTCTGGAGTCGAGGCTTACCGGGCTGCGCCAGTCCAACGACGGCGCCGTGGAGGAGTGTCCGGTCGAGCACCTGCTGTTGCTCAGAGGCGCACATGGCTTCGCGCCGAGCCGAGTTCCCCTCGCGACCCTGGCGCGCGGCATGGTCCAGGATGCCGTGACTTACGCACGGGAGTTCGTGCTGGACCGGCTTGTCCAGTCGCACCGGCAGCGTCGCACGGAAGACCTCCCCGCCCGCGTCGACTTCGTCAAGCGCGGGTTCGACTTTCGTGCCGCGGAGCTGACCGCGGCCCGCGCGCGTCTCGGGGAGAAGGCGCGCGCGGGTGACCCCCGTGCCAACGCCGAGCTTTCGAGAGTCAAGGAACGGCAGCGGAGCCTGACAAGCCACCGCAACCGCGCGTTGGCCGCGTTGGAAGCCGAGCCGGACCTCATCCAGGCCGGAGAGGTCGAGTTGCTCGCCCACGCTCTCGTGGTGCCCGTACAGGACACCGGCGAGACCGAGCGATACGACTCCGACGTGGAAGCCGTCGCAATGCAGGTGGCCACTGCCTACGAGGAGCGCTTCGGCGCCGAGGTCGCCGACGTATCGCGCCCCGAACTCGCACGCCGCGCCGGCCTGACCGATTGGCCGGGCTTCGATCTCAGATCCCGCCGTCTCGGGGAAGAACGAGCCATCGAAGTCAAAGGCCGCGCGCGCACCGGCAGCGTGGAGATGCAGGAAAACGAGTGGTCCAGGGCCTGCAACCTTCGGGGTCGGTACTGGCTCTACGTGGTCTTCGACTGCGCCACGCCCAACCCTCGGCTGGTAAGGGTACGCGATCCGTTCGCGAAGCTGCTGGTCAAGGGACGGGAGTCGCTCGCGTTTACCATCACGGCGGGTGCGGTCATGGAGGCAGCGGAACAGGCGGGAATCAACTGATGAACATCAGCTTCCACTTGCCTATCAATGGCGGTCAGCATAGACAAATTGAGTGACTGGTCATATAATGTGTCCAGTTTAGCGGAGGAACACAATGAAGACGATTGGAGCCGCCAAGTTCAAAGAGCAGTGCCTGGCATTGCTGGACAGCCTTGACACGGAAGGGTTGATCGTTACGAAGCGTGGCAAGCCTGTCGCCCGGGTGGTCCCCTACGACCGGCAATGCGCTGATCTGATCGGTAGCCTGCGACACAAGATCAAGATTCGGGGAGATATCCTGACGACCGGCGTTTCCTGGGACGCAAATGCTCAATCTTGACACGCATATTCTCGTCTTCGCGATGGACGGCAACCTCCAACGTTCCGAGCAGAGTCTATTGACGGGGAGTCCGTGGTCCATTTCGGCCATAGTCTTGTGGGAATTGGCCAAGCTCGTCCAACTGGGTCGGTTGGATGTGGACCTCGACGACCGTGAAGTGGTCCGTGTATTGAACCGCGTGCACGTGTGGCCGATCGATTTCGCCGTTGCGCGAGCCTCGACCCGACTGGACTTCAAGGGCGATCCCGCGGACGAGATCATCGCCGCCACCAGCATCGTGCATGACGTGCCGTTACTGACGCGGGATCGGGTCATCCGCGGTTCAAGGATTGTTCCGCTGGCTGGGTAGAGCCGGGTGTGAACCGAGCAGAGAGCAGCCGTGCCGCTGCAGAAAAGCAGCACCAGGAGGCACTGGAAATCGCCAAGGCGATCCTTCGCCAAGCTGAGGATTGCTTGATTGGAGTCCTGGAGGGGGAAACATGCTGAAGCGCGTACAAATACGAGGGTACAAGTCCCTTGAAGACGTTGAAGTGAGTCTGTCTCAGCTTGTCGTCCTGTTTGGGCCGAATGCCGCCGGCAAGAGCAATCTACTTGACGCTTTGCAATTGTTGTCAAAGCTAGTGACGAGCCGGACGCTCAAAGAAGCCTTTGAGCCTCCTTATCGTGGAAAGCCGCTGGAGTCCTTTACGATAGGGCAAACAGGGATCAAGGGTTTGCTGGAGCAAGAGCGGTTGTCGTTTTCAATCGAAGCCGATCTGAGCTTGTCGGACAGCGTGGTAAAGTTCGTCGATCGCCAGATCCGAGAAATGCGTCGACCAAACGATGCCGGAGTCTCCCAGAAGCAGAGCAAGGTGCCAGCGCGCGTTCGTGAACGCGACTTGCGGTACCGCATTGAGGTGGAAATGCTGCCCAGGTCGGGCGTGTTGCGTGTTGCCGACGAGTATCTGGCTGCGCTCAACAGCAAGGGAGAGCCCACGGGCAAGCGCAAGCCTTTTCTCGAAAGACAAGGCGGAAGAATACACCTCCGCCACGAAGGGCAAGCGCACCCCACCTATTTCGACCGTTATCTGGATCATAGCATCCTCTCCATGCCGCATTATCCGCCACACTATCCCCATTTGGTGGCTGCACGGCGCGAGTTGGAGAGTTGGTTGTTTTTCTACTTCGAGCCGCGCGAACGCATGCGTGCCGCCAATCCGGTAAAGGAAGTCCGCCATATCGGCTTGATGGGAGAAGAGCTCGCAGCGTTCCTCAACACCATGAAGGCCACGGATGAGAGACAGTTCAAAGGCATTGAGAAGGCGCTCAATCTGTTGATGCCGAACATCGACGGCATCGAAGTGGAGGTTAGCGATCTCGGTGAGGTGGAGCTTCGCCTCCGGGAAGGCGGTGTTGCGTTCCCCGCTCGCGTACTCTCGGAAGGGACACTGCGGATGCTCGGGCTTCTAGCGTTGACCGGTGTTGACGAGGCCCCTGCGCTTGTGGGTTTCGAAGAACCAGAAAACGGCGTTCACCCTCGTCGAATCCAGCTCATCGCTGAGCTTCTCAAGACTCAGGAGGTCCTGAAGACGACCCAGTACGTTGTCACGACGCACTCGCCCATCCTGCCTGATATGTTGGAGGACAGCTCCCTGTTCGTGATGAATCGGATCGACCGAAGGACTCGGATCGACTCGTTTTCTGTTTGGGGGCCATTGGGACGACGGATTGGGATCGATGAGGCACTATCGGACCAGCAGGACGCACCAGCCGTGTCTGAACGCATTCTGAGAGGAGATTTCGATGCGTGAGATTGCGCTGTTCGTTGAGGACTACGCGCATCGGCAGGTGATCGGGACACTCGTGGAGAGGATCGCCGCGGAATACGGTGTCTCCATACGGCTCAATTGGCGCAACGCCGTAGGCGGCTACGGCAAAGTTGTCGGAAAGCTCAAGGACTACATAAGTGATCTCGAGCGCCAAGGTAGTCCGTGGCCTGATCTGCTCGTTGTAGCCACCGACGCCAACTGCAGGGGCTTGAACCGACGAGCGCAGGAAGTAAGGAGCCAAGCCAAAAGGAGTCGAGACAAACCCACGCTTATCCTCGCCATACCTGATCCCCACATAGAGCGCTGGTTGCTGTTGGATGGGGCAGCGTTCAAGGCTGTGTTCGGAAAGGGCTGCGATGCACCCGACCAGAAGTGCGCCCGAAGCCGCTACAAGGAACGACTGATCGAGGCCATTAGAGCTACCGAAACGGTACCGAGGCTCGGGGGTATCGAATACGCGGATGAGATTGTCCGGCATATGGAAATCGACCGCGTGGCAAGTGTGGACAGGTCCTTTCAGCGTTTCATAGCGGATCTTCGTAATGCCTTCCGTGGATTGCCAGACTGATGGACCGGGACAGAAGGATTGCGGAAGCGGCATAGGAGGAGGGATTGCAGGAATCAGATACTCCAAGAATCACACTGGATGACTTCGCGCGTCGTTTCTCCATGCGGGCGCGAAGTCTGATGTGGTTCCTTGGCGCTGGGAGTTCTGCTGCGGCCGGTGTTCCTACTGCCATGGACATGATATGGGAGTTCAAACAGACGCTTTTCGTCAGTCAACGTCGGGGCTCGTATCAAACCGTAGCAGATCTTTCCCAGCCCATGGTGCGTGATCAGCTCCAGGGCCACATCGATTCCATGGAGCAATCCCCTAAGCCGGGTGCTCCGGACGAGTACGCTCAGCTATTCGAAGCTGCGTATCCTGCCGAAAAGGACCGCCAAGCGTTTTTGCGTGCGAAATTGGCGGGAGCGAAACCGTCTTATGGTCACATGGCGCTCGCTACGTTGATGTACGCCGAACTGATGCGCATCGTCTGGACTACAAACTTCGATGCACTGGTAGCCGACGCCTGTGCAAAGATATATGACACCACAGGTGCGTTAACCACAGCGGCTCTCGACGCCCCGGATTTGGCCGAACAAGCGATAGCCGACGAGCGCTGGCCACTCGAGGTAAAGCTACATGGCGATTTCCGATCCCGCCGATTGAAGAACACGGACGACGAATTAAGACATCAAGATCAACGCCTGAGACAAGCAATGATCGCCCAATGCCAGCGATTTGGACTTGTGGTTGCGGGATACAGCGGGCGTGACGACTCGATCATGGACACTTTGGAGGAGGCGATCACGTGTCAAAGGGCGTTTCCCTCCGGATTTTTTTGGTTACACCGTGGTGAGCAACCCCCCTTGACACGTGTTCAAAGACTCTTGGATCGAGGGAAGGAAGCGGGGGTTGAGACGGCGTTGGTCGTTATCGAGAACTTCGACGAGACTTTGCGAGATTTGATGCGCCTTTTTGAGAGCATCGATACCAAAGTGCTTGATGACTTCGCCACGGAGCGCAGACATTGGAGTCCTGCACCGCTTCCACAAGTCCGGCGTCGCGGTTGGCCGGTCGTACGACTCAACGCCTTACCTCTGGTCAAAGTGCCGAACACATGCAGGAGGGTGGTTTGTGAAATAGGTGGAACTTCGGAGGTACGCCAAGCAGTTCAGGAAGCTGGGGTCAATGTGCTCGCTGTTCGCTCCGGAGTCGGGGTTTTGGCCTTTGGTGCTGATGCCGACGTGCGGGCTGCATTTGAAGGTAAGGACATTAGCGAATTCGATATCCACACGTTGGACGTCAGGAAACAAAGATACGATTCCAACGAACGCGGTTTCTTACGCGAAGCCTTGACGGTGGCGCTAGCGCGGGAGTGTGACCTTATACGGCGACATCGCAGGGGTACGGACCTACTGTCGCCGGCCAATCCGAGCGATGTCGTCTGGAAACCCTTGGAGAATTTGGTGGGAAGATTGAACGGCACGGTCAATGGTGATCGGGATCTGCTGTGGAGCGAAGGCATCGCCATTCGTCTAGGTTGGGCCGATGACAAGCTCTGGCTATTGATCGAGCCAGCGACCGTGTTCGAGGGAGTGAATTACGAGAACAAGGCCGCGGCGGCAGATTTCGCTCGTGAGCGGACTGTCAAGCGCTACAATCGAATGCTGAACGGGCTCATTGATTTTTGGGCGGGATACTTGGGACGGAACGGGACGGAGATGCGTGCGTTGGATGTCGAAGGTGGGATCGATGCCATATTTGAGCTTTCGCGTACCACTGCCTTTTCGCGGAGGACGATGTCGTGAGTTTCGAGATCAGCCCCCACATGTGGTTGTCTGAGCCTCAGTTGAGCTTTCATCCCGACCGTAGTTCGGATCGAACGCCTCATCCGCTCTACGGGCTGTTGAAGTTCGGTCCTCACTCAGCGGGTTGCGTCCCTGACCCAATAAGGGTGGCCACGCTGGCACCAGCCGGTGAGAGCGAACGTCTTTACGGATTCATGAAGAAGCTGAAAACGACGTATAAACCAAAGGAGCGAGTTGATTATCTGCCAGAATGGCCAGGATTCCATAGAGTCTTTGGGCTGCACATCGGCCCGGCAGACAGCGGCTGCCTCGTGGAACTCGATTCCCGGGTCGAGTCCGATTTCCGTAGTTCACCCAGGCCCTACACGGTACTCGCGGAGGCGTTGACGAGGGCGATTCACAGCCTTGGATCTCGCCGGAATGATTTCGACGTCTTGTTCATCTACCTTCCCAAACGCTGGGAACCCGGCTTCGCCGGTGGAGTTGAGGGAGACTTCGACCTGCACGACCATCTAAAAGCCGTCACCGCCACACGTCGTATCCCTGTTCAATTGGTCCGAGAGGACAAGGCACTTGCTTATCCCTGCCGAGCCAGTGTGATGTGGCGTGTCGGTCTTGCGCTTTATGCCAAGGCTGGCGGCGTTCCATGGAAGTTGGCTGAAGCTGATCCCGGAACCGCCTACATAGGCATCTCATACGCGATCCGTCCCGTTCAGGCCGATCGACCTCGATTTGTGACGTGTTGCAGTCAGGTGTTCGACGAAGAAGGCTCCGGCTTGGAGTTCATTGCCTATGACGCTCATGAGGTCAACGTCCAGCGAGACAATCCGTTCCTTTCCCGGACCGAAATGTTCCGCGTCATGACGCGTTCCCTGGACCTTTACCGCCGTCGTCATGCAGGACAGCCGCCCCGGCGTGTGATGGTACATAAGACCACTGAGTTCAAACGGGACGAAGTCGAGGGTTGTATGGAGGCGTTGCACTTGTGTGAAGAAGTCGATCTCGTTCAGGTGGTTGAGGATGTTGGTTGGCGTGGCGTCCGCATTGATCCCGGTCATCAAGGTGAAAAGAAGGGCCGCGGCGCCGCATACCCGGTTCCGCGTGGTACCGTGGTCAGGCTTGGACCACGAGACGCGTTGCTGTGGACACACGGTAATGTGACGGGCATCACATCAGGTTCCTACTTTCAGGGGGCTCGGAGCACTCCCAGGCCTGTGCGGCTGGTTCGCCATGCAGGTCACGGGCCGTGGGATGACACGGTACGGGCAGTGCTTGGGCTGTCGAAGATGAACTGGAACAATGATGCGCTATACGACCCGCTACCTGTAACCATGGCCTATGCCAAGGTGCTCTCCCGTGTAGTGAAGCGTATGCCGAGCTTGGGGAAAACCCCCTATCAATTCCGGTTCTTCATGTAAGCCACGGTCAGTGGAGAGGGAGTTAAAGGATGAGCGCAGGGAATCGGAAGCCGACGGAAAGGCCTCGTAGCTCCGACTTGATCGGCGCAGAGGCAGCCATGCACAGGGCGGCTCGAACGGCGCGTCGCCGCGCGGAAGAGGTTTCGAGGGCCGCAGCATTGAGTTCAGCGGCACTGGACCCAGCGGCTCTCGACGAAGTTATCCGACGCGTCGTGAAGGTTGCCCAGCCGGAGAAGATCATACTCTTCGGGTCCGCGGCCCGCGGTATCATGACCGGACAAAGCGACGTCGATCTTCTCATCATCAAGGAAGGAGGCGACCGCGAACTCAGCGCGCGAATCTACGAAGGCTTGCGTGGCGTGCGGACCGCCGTGGATGCGATTGTGGTCTCGCCGGCGGACGTCGAGCGCTACAAGGACAGCCATGCCTTGGTCATCAAGCCGGCGTTGCAGGAGGGCAAGGTCGTTTATGAGTCCGCCTGACCGGTTTCCGCCGGATGATCCGCGAGAGTGGCTGAGTCGGGCTCAGAGCAGCCTTGCCCTGGCAGGCTTGCGCGGACCCGAAATCCATATCGAGGATCTGTGTTCCCAGGCACAACAGGCCGCGGAGAAGGCCATCAAGGCGGTGCTGATCCGGCGTAACGTCGAGTTTCCTTACATTCATGATTTGGGCGTTATGCTGACGATTCTTGAAGAAGGGGGTGAGGAGATATCCGAAGCAGTGTGGCAGGCGGAGCGCCTCACTCACTTCGCCGTCGCTACTCGCTACCCCGGCGCCGAACCTCCCGTCACAGAGAAGCAGCACCAGGAAGCACTGGAAATTGCCAAGTCTGTCATTCGCTGGGCTGAGGAGCGCATACATGTCGGTGCCGAACATTGACGGCGCCTTGAGCGACCGTCGCCTCATCGAAGCGGCCTTTCCGCTCAAGCAGGTGTCTCTCGACTCCGTGCACGAGAAGAACGTGCGGCACGGGCACATCTCCACGCTGCATATCTGGCCGGCGCGGAGGCCGTTGGCGGCGGCGCGGGCGGCGTTGATCGCAACGCTGCTGCCGGATCCCGGTGATCCCGACAAGCGCCGAGCGATCCTGGAGCGCATGGCGGGCCGAGTCACGGAGAAGATCGAGCGCAAGCGCTTGAACGGCCGCACGGTCGAGACGGTGAAAGAGGAGACCGTCGGCGGCATTCTTCACTGGGGCCGCGAGAACCAGCCGGGTCTCGCGTGGTTCAGGGACGAGATACGCAATGCGTACGGCGGCCGGGCGCCCAAGGTGCTGGACCCGTTTGCCGGAGGCGGCGCTATTCCCCTCGAAGCCATGCGGTTGGGCTGTGAAGTCACTGCCATGGACATCAACCCGGTGGCTTGGTTCATCCTCAAGTGCACGCTTGAATATCCCCAGAAGCTCGCCGGCCAGACGCGGCCTTTGCCTGAATTTGCCCGGGAAGACTGGGAGTTCATGGAGGCGTTCCTCAAGGCCAAGGGGTTCAAGGGCGCGAGCCTGCGGACTCACCTGGAACGCCTCGGCCACGGCGACGGCGGTGAAATGCAACTTGATGCATTGGCGCATGACGATCCGACGGTGGAAGCGGACTTGGCCTGGCAGGTGCGCGCCTGGGGGCGGTGGGTGCTGGCAAGGGCGCGCAGGGAACTGGCGGCGTACTACCCGACCTATGCCGAGTTCGAGCCGCCGGCGCCGGGCCTGGAGTTTGAACCGCGCCCCATGCGACTTCTGGAGGTTGACGAGAGGGGCCTGCCGTTACTCGACCCGCTCAACGCGGAATTCGACGCCGCCTGCCTCAAGGACCCGCGAAACCCGCGCTGGATTGCCAAACCTACGGTCGCCTTTCTCTGGGCGCGTACCGTGACCTGCAAGCAGTGCCGGGCCACGCTCCCGCTGCTCAAGACGCGCTGGTTATGCAAGAAGGAACGAAAGCGCGTCCTGCTGACGATGGATCGGAACTCCGACGGCACTGGGGCCGTGTTTGGAGTTCAGAACGGAGTCCCGCAAAACGGCGGCAACGCGGCTCAGCGACGGGAGCACGACAGGCGTGTCGGGGCGGGCACCATGTCGCGCACCGGAGCCACCTGCCCATGCTGCGGCACGATCATGACGATGGAGGACATCCGTTTTGAGGGCCGGGCGGGCAGGCTGGGTGCGGTGATGACCGCGGTGGTTGTCGATGGCCAGAAGGGCAAGGAGTACCGCTTGCCTACGGATCATGAGCGTGCTGTGGCTGAGGTAACCGATGAACAACTCCAGATCCTCTACGCTGATATTCCTTTCGGGCTACCGGAGGAGTCCTTGCCGAGCAAGGAGGCTCTTGGGTTCCGCGTTCCGCTATACGGTCTCGACACTTGGCGGAAGCTATTCACCAACCGGCAGCTACTGACCCTTGGACGGTTTGCTCTCGTCCTTCGGAACCTTATGCAAGAACTCGACGGTTGGCCGGAAAGCTGGCGCGAAGCCATGATCGCGCAACTTGCGCTCGTCAACGACCGGCTGGCCGACTACTCCAGCGCAGTTTGCTCGTGGCACAACAGCGGGGAAAAACTCGGACATACCTTTGCGCGCTTCGCACTCCCCATCGTGTGGGACTACACCGAGGTCAATCCGCTGTCGGATTCGTCCGGCAACTATCTCGGTGCACTCGATTGGGTCTCGCGCTGTGTTGCCCACACACTGGTGGCGGCTCAATCGGCGGAAGGGAACAGTGTCTTGGGCGCCAGCGCGGTTGCAGCATCCGGAGAGTATGACGCCATTGTCACCGATCCTCCATACTACGATGCAATTCCGTATTCGGACCTGATGGATTTCTTCTACGTGTGGTTGAGGCGATCTGTAACGGGCTTGTCGTCGGAGGTCGATGGGCTTTTCTCGGACAAGCTCGGCCCTAAATGGGATCATGAAGAGAAGGACGGTGAACTCATAGACGACGCGAGCCGATTCGGGGGCGACAAGGAACGGTCGAAGCAAAACTACGAAGATGGCATGGCCCGTGTGTTTCGCTCCCTGGCTGCGGCGCTCCGGCCAGACGGCCGTCTAGTAGTCGTATTCGCCAACAAGCAGCCGGATGCATGGGAGACACTCGCCGCCGCCCTGATCAGGGCCGGACTCGTAGTTGATGGCTCTTGGCCCATCCAGACGGAGATGGGGACCAGGACTCGCGCGATGGCCTCCGCTGCCCTCTCATCTTCCGTTTGGCTAGTCTGCAAGAGGCGTTCAGCCTCCCGTGTCGGCTGGGACAACGTAGTCCTCGGCGAGATGCGTGAGAACATCACCCGGCAACTTCGTGACTTCTGGGATGCCGGCATCCGCGGGCCGGATTTCGTATGGGCGGCTACGGGGCCGGCGCTCGAGGCTTTCAGCAAGCATCCGGCCGTCAAGAAGGCGAATGACCGAGACCGGCAGATGACGGTCTCGGAGTTTTTGACCGAGGTCCGCCGCATGGTTGTGGACTTCGTAGTAGGCCGCGTGTTGTTCCAGGAAAGCGCTCCCACGTCGTCCAACGGGCAAGAGGCGGCCACGGGACTGGACGACGTCACCACATACTACCTGCTCCATCGCCACGACTTCGGTACGACGGAAGCGGCCATTGGCGGATGTATTCTCTATGCGCTGTCATGCAATCTGTCCGATTCGGATCTGGTCCGGCAGTATGATCTCTTGACCAAATCAGAGAAGACCGGCGACCCGGACGATGAGGAGGACCCGTCGGAGGACGTTGGAGAGCCGGGCACCGGGGCCAAAGTAAAGCTCAAACCCTGGCATCGTCGCAGTGGCCGCAACCTCGGTTTCGAAGCTCCGGGTGGGCGGCCGGCACCCTTGATCGACCAGGTGCACAAGCTCATGCACCTGTGGCGAGCTGGGGATCAGGTCAAGGTAGACGACTACCTCGACACCCGCGGCCTCCAGCGCAACCCCTTGTTCAACCAGATCCTCCAGACGCTGATCGAATTGGCCGATGCCGGATCGGACGAGCGGGCGATTCTCGAAGCCGTGAGCAACCATGTGGCCGGGCGCGACGGCGTCCAGGAGCCGCGGCAGATGCACCTTTGATCCGGTTCCCTTGGGACATGAACCGTCAATCGGAGGAAAGCCGATGATTACCTCGATCCGCCTCGTGAACTTCAAGAATTTCGCGGATGAGACGTTGCGGGTAGGACCGTTCACGACGATCGTGGGCGCGAACGCAAGCGGCAAGAGCAATGTCCGCGACGCCTTCCGCTTCCTTCACGGTATTGGCCGGGGCTACACACTGGAGGAAATCATCGCTGGGAAACACGGGGTCGGGGGCCAACCGGAATGGGAACCGATTCGCGGCGCTCCAAACGAGATCGCTCGTTTCTCTCCGTCATCCTTCTACTTGAAGCCATCCGAGTTTTCCATCGAGGTCAAGATGGAGTTGGCGGGCAAAAGGACATCTTACGCGATCACCGTGGGATTCAAGCCTCATGGCCCTGACAGGTTTGTCGTGGTGAGCGAGGAGCTGGAGACCGAGTCTGGAAGGGTCTACAAGGCGACGACAGCAACTGACCACTCATTGTCGCTCGATGGGAAGAACGGTCCGCTAGGATATTCCGCGAGCGCGTCTCAACCGGTTCTGAATCAGGCATTTTTCCTGGACCAGCCAGATCTATACTTCGATCTATCCGAAGTCCCGGTGCTCCGTGTTTTCCAGGGCATGCGTTTTCTGGAGTTGACCCCCAAGCTCATGCGCGAACCCTCCTTCCCGAACGCGGACACATTGGGCGATTTTGGACAGAACCTGCCGACGGTTCTGAAGGAAATCTGCACAGACGAGGCGCGACGGACGATTCTGGCCGATTGGTTGCGGGAGCTCGCACCGATGGACGTGGCGAAACTTGAGTTTCTCCCGGATCCAAGTGACCGAGTCCATCTACACATTCTTGAGACCGGGGAAAGAAGGGTGTCGGCATATAGCGCCTCGGGCGGCACACTGCGTTTTCTAGCGGTGTTGGCTGCGTTGCTGGGCGACAACCCTCATGGTTTGTACTTTTTCGAGGAAATCGACACGGGCATTCACCCCGCGCGGCTGGCGCTGTTGCTTGAACTGATCGAAAGACAGACAGCAAAAGGCAGCGTCCAGGTCGTGACCACGACCCATGCGCCGGACATGCTGACTTTCGCCAACGACAGCACGTTCGAGAACACGTCGGTCGTGTGCCGTCTTGAAGATTCCTACGACGCCATCATTCGCCCGGTTGCCGAATTGCCCAACGCCAAGGAGCTTAGAACATCCCAGGGCGGGCTGGGCCGGCTCCTCAGCGAAGGGTGGATGGAAACGGCGCTCGCGTTCACCGAAAACAGCGACGAGGCTGACGATGAGAAGACTACCACTGGGAGGGCAATGTCCTTGATTGCTCCATCGACGAAGGCGTAACGGCCTTTTCCCCGGCACCGGTTCTGTTCAGGTCGGGAAAGCTGCGCTGGGTCCCGGGCACTCGCGAGTGGCGCATCCCGAGTGGAGAGACGGTAGCGCGCTACGTTGAAGGGGATGGCCACATGGCTTTGCTGGTCCGGGAGGATTGGCTAAAAAGGACCCTGCGAAATGCCGGTCACTGTCTCGTGTTCGGATGGCTTGGCCAAAAGCAGCTTGTTGGTGCAGGCCATCACCACGGCTTGATTGGCGGCTGGATGGAGATAGACGCGATTGCGTCGCTTGCGGACGGCCGGTGGAGATTCGGAGAACGGAGGCTGAAGCCCCGCTCCTCTACCACCCAATAATTCAATAAGGTACTGCAAAATGGCCAGGATCGAAGGCTTTCGAGTAAAAAACTTCAAGGTGCTCAAGGATGTGACGCTGGGCCGTTTGTGGGACCGACCGGACGTCCAACCCGTGACAGCAATGACGGCGGTAATCGGCAAGAACGGCGTGGGCAAGAGCGCCCTGTTCGACGCCTTCGGGTTTCTCGCCGATGCGTTGAAATCCGGGGTCGAAGAGGCTTGCGACGCACGGGGACGTGGCGGCTTCGAGAGAATGCGGACGCAAGGGGAAGAGGCTCCTATGGAGTTTGAGGTGTACTATCGGGAAGATGAGAATTCTATTCCCATCACCTATGAAGTTGCTATCGAAGTCGACGAGTCTGGTCGTCCTTATGTGTCAGAAGAGAAAATGTGCGAAGACCGGGGCGAAGATATTGCATCGTCGCTTTTTCTTGTTCTCAGCGAAGGGCGTGGCGTGGCGTGGAAGGGAAATCTGGCTGTTCAGGGCGATTCAACAGAAGGTTTCAACGCTTTCGAGTTTTTGGAACTGGTCAAAGCCGGGAAGGAATCCAAGGATGCTGAACGCATCGAATTGGAGGATCGTCGTAGGCTCGGCATTGCCACGCTAGGCGCCTTGAAACAGCACCCGCGAATCTCCGCTTTTCGCCGTTTCATCGAGGGGTGGTATCTCAGTTACTTTACGCCGGATGCGGCCCGCGGTCTGCCGCTGGCCGGGCCTCAGAAGCATCTCAGTATCCACGGCGACAACCTTGGTAACGTCGTGCAATTTATGGAGCGTGAACATCCGCAACGGTTCTTGGAGATTCTGAAGAGCATTGCCGGCAAGATTCCGGGCATCGACAAGATCGATACGGAAAGAACCAATGATGGCAGACTATTGCTCAGGTTCAACGACAAGGGTTTTCAGGATCCCTTCTTCGCGCAGCAGATGTCAGACGGGACGCTCAAGGTGTTCGCTTATCTGTTGCTGCTTGAAGATCCCACCCCGCCCCCCTTTCTCTGTATCGAAGAGCCGGAAAACGGCTTGTATCACAAGCTCCTGGAAACACTGGCCAAGGAATTTCGTGAATACGCCGGTGCGCACAAAGGTGGTTCACAGGTCTTCGTGACGACGCACCAACCCTATCTGGTGGATGCGTTGGAGCCCAACGAAGTCTGGATACTGGAGAAGGGAGCAGATGGCCTCTCAACCGTTCGGCGGGCGAGCGACGATCCGATCGTGGAGAACATGGTGGCGGAGGGATTGCCGTTGGGCGGCCTCTGGTATAGCGACTATTTCGACGCCAGGTGATGGGATGCACTTCGAGGTACTTGTCGAAGACGCGTCCGGCAAGAGGGCACTTGACATCTTGATCCCGAAGATGATCGGGTGTGAGCACACGTTCAAGGTGACCAAATACCGGGGAATCGGACGTATTCCAAGGAACCTCAAGAGGGTTACCGACGCCAGCAAGCGCCTTTTACTTGACCAACTCCCCCGTTTGCTCAAGGGCTACGGCAGGGCATTTGCCGGTTACCCGGCCGACTATCCAGCAGCGGTGGTCTTGGTTTGCGACCTGGACGACAGGTGTCAGAAAACATTTCGGCAGGAACTCTTTGCCGTGCTGAATGCTTGCAATCCTGGACCGACCACTCGATTCTGCATCGCCATCGAAGAAGGTGAAGCGTGGCTGCTCGGAGACCTCCCGGCGATCAGGTCGGCCTATCCCAACGCCAAGGTCGATATCCTCAACCGCTACGCTAGCGACTCGATTTGCGGCACGTGGGAAGTTCTGGCTGACGCCATATTCGCAGGCGGTTCAGGTGCGCTGAAATCGAACGGATGGCAGGCAGTAGGGGCGGAAAAGTCGGCATGGGCGGAGAGGATCGCTCCGCTGATGGATGTGGAAAACAACGCATCGCCCAGTTTCCAGTACTTTCGACGGAAACTCCGGGAACTCGCACGCTGAGGTCCTCTGAACACTGAACCCGGATGGAGCGCAGGGATGATCACACTGGTTGAAGCGCTGAACTATCGATGCTTGCGGTACGTCTCGAGGCCGCTTCACCCGTTTCACGTACTGGTGGGACCGAACGCGTCCGGCAAAACGACTTTTCTCGATGTCGTTGGCTTTCTCCAGGACCTTTTGTCGGAGGGTTTGGACGCAGCCACGTCCGGCCGAACCAACAACCCGCAAGAGCTCCTGTTTCGGCGTCAGGGAGACAGGTTGGAACTGGCCATCGAAGCGCGGATACCGGATGAGTTGCGGAAGCGGACGGCGAGACCGGAGTTGGACACGGCGCGGTATGAAGTGGCGATCGGTTTCGATGAGACACAACTGCAGTTCGAGTTCAAGGCGGAGAAGTTCCTGCTCAAGAAAGACAATGGGACGGAGCCGCTCCAGCGCTCACTGTTTCCCATGCCGCCCGACGCGCCGAAGTCGTTGCTGACCAAGGGCCGGAACTACAAGACCGTAGTCAACAAGGTGCCGGGAGGGAACGACAACTTCTACAGTGAAACCTATCCCCGAGGGGGAAAAGGCTGGGCGCCGTCGTTCAAGCTGGGGCCGCAAAAGTCGGCCCTCGGCAATCTCCCCGCGGACGTCAATGCTCTCCCCGTGGCCATGTGGTTTCGAGAATACCTGAGCTCCGGGGTGCAGAAGTTTGTTCTCAACAGCCTTGCGATCAGGCAGGCCAGTCCGCCGACGCGAGTGGCAGGTTTCTTGCCCAACGGATCGAATCTGCCGTGGGTCGTTGAGCGGTTGCGTGGAGAAGCTGGAGACCGATACCGGGATTGGATCGCACACCTCCGTACGGCGCTGACTGATCTGGAGGAGATTACGACCGTTGAACGAAAGGACGACAGACATTGCTACATGGTCTATGAGTACAAAGGTGGATTGAAAGTGCCGTCCTGGATGGTCTCTGACGGCACCCTCAGGCTGACAGCCCTGACCTTGCCCGCCTATCTCAATGATCTTCGTGGCATCTACCTGATCGAAGAACCGGAGAACGGCATCCATCCCAGAGCCATAGCGACGGCGTACGATTCCCTTTCGTCCGTTTACGGCGCGCAGGTGCTGCTGGCAACGCACTCGCCGGTAGTATTGAACGCCGCTGGAATACGCGACGTGTTATGCTTCGCCAAAGACGGGATGGGAGCAACGGACATCGTGCTCGGTTCCGAGCATCCCAGGCTCAAGCAGTGGCATGGCGAAGCCAAGCTCGGCATGTTGCTTGCATCAGGGGTCTTGGGATGAAGGATATCGTCATTCTTGCCGCGGACAAGGATCTGGAACACGTCCTGAAGGGATTGCTTGCAAGACCAGAAGCGTTGGGCACCAGACCCGTCGACGCCGATATCTTTGTGGAACCGGAACATGATCCTGCCTGTGCATTGCGCGGCGTTGATTTCCTGGTCAACCTCTCTGCGGACTATGGCCATGGGTTGCTCATATTCGACCACATGGGAAGCGGAAGGGAAGCCACGACGCCTCAAGACCTCCAGACAACGCTCAACGAGGCGTTTGCCGGCTCGGTTTGGGGCGAACGGGCGAGGGCGGTCGTGCTGTCCCCAGAGTTGGAAGCGTGGATTTGGAGTGATTCTCCGCACGTCGATGTCGTAGCAGGCTGGAGAAACCGTGATCCCAAACTCCGCCCCTGGTTGATCGAGCAGAAATACTTGCGAGTGGGCGAGGTTAAGCCGGGGCGGCCCAAAGAGGCATTTGAAGCGGCCCTGCGTGAAGCGCAAAAACCGCGGAGTGCTTCCCTGTATCAACAGATTGCGGAAAGGGTTTCTTTGCGTCGATGCACCGATACGGCGTTTCTGGAACTCAAGAGTATCCTGAGCAAGTGGTTTCCTTCCGGGAGGCGTGATCTCGGCGAATGAGGACAGCATGACAACCCAACCTTCCCGGAAGCCCTGGCACGAGGTCGTGCAGTTGCGCGACGACCTCAAGACCGGAGAGCTTTCGTTGGCCGTGTTCGCCGCGGACCTGCACGACGTGATGATGCAGAAGGGCCGTCGGCCGGTGTACGAGGACCCGGCGGAGTTCTTCGCGCTGACGTACCCGACTTACAACCTGCGCGAGTTGGTCAAGGACGTGTGCGTTCGGCTGGCGGGCAAGAGCGACAAGGCGTGCAGGAAGCTCTCGGTCAACTACGGCGGCGGCAAGACTCATACGCTCATCACTCTCAGGCACCTGGTGCATGATCCGGCGGCGCTGCCCGACCTGTCGGCGGTGCAGGACTTCGAGGCGCACATCGGTTCCCGGGCGCCCAAGGCGCGGGTGGCGGCGCTGTGCTTCGACAAGATCGACCTGGAGAAAGGGGTCGAGACGCGGGCGCCCGACGGAACCGTGAGGATGCTCAGGCATCCGTGGAGCATCCTGGCGTTTCAGCTTGCCGGGCCGGACGGTCTCCGCCTGATCCACGCCGAGGGCAAGGACCAGGAGCGGGATACGCCGCCTGCGGAGCCGCTCCTGGCGGAGCTGTTGTCGGCGCCACAGAAGGAGGGGCTTTCGACCCTGGTGCTGCTGGACGAGGTGCTGATGTACATGCGCGCCCGGATCGAGCCCTCGTGGCGCGGACTCCTGATGAGCTTCTTCCAGTACCTGACGCAAGCGGTGGTCAAGGTGGACCGTTGCGCCCTGGTGGCGTCGCTGCTGGCCTCGGACCCGCGGAAAAACGATGAATTCGGCAGCGAGTTGCTGCGAGAGGTGTCGGAGATCTTCGGCCGCCAGAAGGAGGAAGACGCCAGCCCGGTGAGCAAGGAGGACGTGGCCGAGGTTCTCCGGCGCCGTTTCTTCAAACCCGAATCGATTCGCGATACCGACGCTTTCCGTCCGCACGTGACCTCGGCCGCGGCCAGCATCGCCGCGCTTGACGAGGGCACTCGCAAGGAGCGCGAGGCCGCGGAAAAGCGCTACCTGGAGAGCTATCCCTTTCACCCGGACCTCACCGAGGTCTTCTACACCCGCTGGACCCAGGTCGAGGGCTTCCAGCGCACGCGCGGCATCCTGCGGACCTTCGCCATTGCGCTACGGGACGCGGAGAAGTGGGACACGAGCCCGCTGGTGGGCCCCAACGTGCTGCTTGCCGAACCGGAAAGGAACGACCTTGCGGAAGCCGCGAGCGAGTTGGCGTCTTTCGCCAGCGTGGGTGAAGCGGCCGGGGGGCAGGAGTGGCGGCCCATCGTCGAAGGCGAGCTGGTCAAGGCGCGGACGATTCAGTCGGAGGCCGCGGGTTTGCGCCACCGGGAGATCGAGCAGGCGGTGATTGCGGTTTTCCTCAACTCTCAACCCATCGGCCACAAGGCTTCGACGCCGGAGTTGATGGCGCTGCTGGGAGCCGGCGGTCCCGACAGGATCGAGCTGGAGAAAGCCCTGCGCCGCTGGACGGAACTGTCCTGGTTCCTGGACGAGGTGCAGGTGGCCACGGGCGGCGCCGGTCCGGAAGGCGCCCCGCAACTGCCCAAGGGGTGGCGGCTTGGCAACCGTCCCAACCTGCGCCAGATGCACCACGACGCGTGCACCACGCGGGTGCCGCCCGAACTCGTGGAATCGCAGCTCATCGACGCCATCGAGAAACGCAAGACGCTCACGTCGGGCGCTGCGGCGGCGGGCGCGAAGGTGCACAACCTGCCGGAGCGGCCGCGCGACGTCGCCGACGACGGCGATTTCCACTACGGCATCCTCGGACCGAAGGCGGCCTCCGAGTCCGGCAAGCCCAACACGGATGCACGGCGGTTCATCGACGAGACCACCGCCGCCGACAAGCCCCGGGTCTACCGCAATGCCGTCGTCCTGGTCGTTCCTTCGCGGGACGGCCTCGAAGCGGCGCGCACGCGCGTGCGCGAATATCTCGGCTGGGTGGAGGTCCGCGACCAGCTCAAGGACCAGTCCATCGACCTCGTCCGGGAGCAGATGCTCGCCAGGGAGCTGGACGCTGCGCGGAAGCGCGTCCCGGACGCCGTCACCCAGGCATATTCCATTGTCGTCACAGTGAACGAAAACGACGACGTCCAGGCCTTCAAGGTGGTGGTGACGGACGAACCCCTGTTCACGATCATCAAGGCGGACAGGCGCTCCCGCATCCAGGAGACGGCCATCAACTCGGAGGCGATGCTGCCGGGCGGTCCGTACGACCTGTGGCGGGAAGGGGAGGATGGGCGCCGGGTGAAGGACCTGGTGGGAGCGTTCGCCCAGTTTCCCAAGCTGCCCAAGATGCTGCGGACGAAGGAGATACTCGATACCGTCGTGCAGGGCGTCCGCCAGGGGATATGGGTGGCACGGCTGTTGCGTCCTGACAGGACCGTCAGAACGTTCTGGCGCACGGCCATCGACGAGCCTGCGCTCAAGGACTCGGGTCTGGAGGTCTTATTGCCCGAAGCCGTGACACTCAGTGAGCTGCCGGCCGAGCTGTTCGAACCGGAAAAGCTGCCCGGACTGTGGCGCGAAGGAGGGATCAGCGTCCAGGACGTGTGCGACTACTTTGCCGGCGGCCACACCGTGACGGTCCCGATGGACGGCTATGAAGAGACCGTCACGTTGCCGAAGTGCGAGCCGGAGGACGTGGAAGCGGCGGTTTCACAGGCCGTGGAGAACGGGCTCGTGTGGCTGACCAACGGACCGGCTTCGATCCTGAAGGAGCCCGTGCCCGCAGGGGTCCTCGGTGCCGCGGCGATGCTGCACCCGCCCCCCGAGCGGTTCGAGGTTCACGAGCTGATGGCCGAGGCGATCCCCGATGCCTGGAAGGATGGCGAGACCAACGCGCTCGCCGTCGCCACCGCGCTGTCGGCCCGGCGCGGCATGAACCTGCCCTGGTTCACCGTGCAGTCGGCCATAGAGGACGGTATCCGGGCGCGATGGATCGAGCTTGGCGACGGGGGCGGCGCCTGGCCGTGCGACCTCGCCGGGGCCAGGCACGTCATCCTCCGTGTTCCGAAAGGTGACGGTGACGTCAAGCCCCCGACACCGAAGCCCCAGGGGCTGCTAACGGCCGAGGCGGTCCTGGAGGTCAACGGCATCCAGGATCTGGCGGACCAAGTGCCGAACATCGCCAAGGCCGCGGTGGGTCATGACCTTCGGTTCAACGTCCGGGTCGAGTTCGGCGGCGAGACCGCTCCCGCACCGGAAGCCGTAGAGGAAATCAACGAGCTGCTGTCCCAGGTATCCGACGAGTTGAAGCTCGCCTGAGCCGGGTCCGGCGCCGGAGCCAGTTATCCGGCCCGGGGGAAGGAGGAATGCAAGATGGGTGTCGTCAACGCCAAAGTAGTCATCAGCAACCCCGCCGACCGGGACAAGGCCTGGGAAGGGGTCTTCGTGGTGGACACGGGCGCCACCGACAGCGTCGTCCCGAGGCAACACCTGGAAGCCATCGGTATCGAGCCCGAAGGGCAGCGGAGATACCTGCTGGCGAACGGCAGTGAAGTTGCGATGGACGTCGCGGTTGCGCGAATCGAGCTCATGGGAGAGGTCGTCGGGGGCACGGTCCTTTTCGGCGATGCGAACACCGAGCCGCTGCTCGGGGTAACGGCACTGGAGTCCCTGGGGATCGAAGTCGATCCGCTCAACCGGCAACTGAGGAAGCTGCCAGCCGTGCGGCTCATGTCCATAGGCCATTATCCGTTTGAATCGCAATAGGGTGCCTGTGGTATAGGGTAGGCAACTTGACCGTTGTTGTTTCAAACACCCGTCAACCGCGACGACACTGGAGGACGCCATGACCCGGAAACTCGTGCTTTCGTCTTTGTCTCTTTTCGCGGCCCTTGCCATTTTCGCTTTCGCTTCGGCAACGCATGCCGCCGACAGCTTCTTCGCCGGCAAGACCATGCACATCATGGTCGCGGCCTCCCCCGGCGGCGGTTTTGACGCCTACTCGCGAATGATGGCCCGGCACATGCCCAGGCATATACCGGGCAACCCCACGATGATCGTCCAGAACCGCCCCGGAGCCGGCGGCCGCATCACCGCCAACTACATGTACAACAAGGCCAAGCCCGACGGGCTGACCATGGGTATGTGGATCGGCGGCCTCATCCTGCAGCAGTACCTGGGGGACAAGGGGGTGAAGTTCGACGCGGCCAAGTTCGAGTGGGTCGGCGCGCCGGTGCGCATCCACAACGTATGCATGGCCCACAAGACCAGCGGCGTCGCCGACCTGGCAGCCTGGCGCACGGCCAAGCAGCCGCTCAAGTTCGGCGGCCAGCGGCCCGGCTCCACCATGTCGGACATCCCGATGATCCTGGGCAAGCACACGGACCTTCCCCTCAAGCTCATCGAGGGCTACGGCGGCACGGCGCCGGTGCGGCTGGCGGCGGAGCGGGGCGAGGTAGGCGGCGTGTGCGCGAGTTGGGAAGGACTCAAGAACCCCTGGGCCGCGGCGCTGAAGAGCGGCGACGTGCGCGTGCTGCTGCAATTCGTGGACAAGCCCCATTACGACCTCACCAAGGTGCCCCTGGGCATCGACCAGATGAAGACCGAGGAGGGAAGGGTGGTCATGAAGACCGTGGTCCACGATATCGGCGGCTCGCTCAACCGGCCCTACTCGCTTCCTCCGGGGACGCCCAAGGACCGGGTGATGATCCTGCGCCGGGCGTTCGACGCCGCCACCAAGGACCCCAAGCTCCTGGCCGAGGCAAAGGGCAAGTTCGACATCACGCCCGTCTCCGGCGAGGAGGTGGAACGGCTCGTGGCCAACATCGCCAAGCTGCCGCCGGAGCTGATGTCCACCATCAAGAAGACCTTTGCTGTCAAGAAGTAGCGGGCGCCACGTTTCCGCCGCCGAGGGGCGGGCCTCGAGGCAGGACACCGGGTAGATGGCTCGCCCCTCGGGACTGGCATACAGCATTCACACGCCGCGCCTGATCCTCCGTTGCTGGCATCCGACGGACGCCAACCTGCTGCAGCGGGCGATCAACGACAACCTGGACTACCTGCGCCCGTGGATGGACTGGGCGCGGCAGGAGCCGGAATCGCTGGAGATGAAGACGGAGCGGCTGCGGCGGTTCCGGGACGACTTCCTGTCACGGCGGGACTACGTCTACGGCATCTTCGGCGCCGACGGCGTACGCATCATCGGCGGCACCGGCCTGCACACCCGGGAGAACAAGGACGCGCGGGAGATCGGCTACTGGATCGCCCAGCCCCACGCCAACCAGGGCTTGGCCACCGAGTCCACGGGCGCGCTCACGCGGGTGGCCTTCGAGATCAACCGGGTGGAGCGGGTCGAGATACGTTGCGACCCGCGCAACCAAGCCAGCGCCCGGGTGGCCGAGAAGCTCGGCTACGTCCACCGCTCGACCCTCTACGGCAACAAGACCGACGCCGACGGTCTCGCGCGCGACACCATGGTGTGGAGCCTCGACGCCGCCGACTACCCGCAGAGCCGCGCGTCAGCCGCCTCCATGGCCGCCTACAACCGCGCGAAGATCAGGATCCTGTAGCGACGGACTACTGGATATTGTACAACCGCGCCACGTTGTCCGCGGTAAGCCGCTTGCGCATCCTGTCGCTCAACCCGCCCATGGTCTGGGCGATGAACTCCTGCGAGTCGGGCCAGATGCCGTCCCGGTGGGGATAGTCCGACGCCCAGCAGAAGTTTTCCGGGGCGTATTCTTCCGCAAGCTGCGCGCCGACCTTGTCGTCCTGGAACGTGGCCCACATCTGGCGCTGGAACAGCGTGCTCGGCGGCGTGCTGATCATGCCCTCGTACTCGCCTTCCCGGAACTTGGTGTCGAGCCGCTCCAGCACGTAGGGGATCCAGCCGATGTGGCTCTCGGCCATGACCACCTTGAGGGCGGGATGGCGCTCCAGCGCGCCGCACAGAATGATCGACACGAGGCACTCGTCGGCCTGCATCGCCACCACCGCGATGTGCGCTTCCCGGGAAACCTTCGGGGTATCGCCCCTGAGCTTCTCCTCCGCGCTCCGGGGTCCCACCGTGGTGGTGCCGTGGCCCGCTCCGATGTGGAACGACAGCGCCACTTCCTCCTCCTCGGCCGCGGCCCACATGGGCTCCCACATCTCGTGCCAGATGGGCGCGGGGCCGTTGAAGAAGTCGAACAGCGCGCCCTTGAGCCCCAACCCGTTCCTGCCGATGCGGCGGACCTCCGCGGCCGCGGCGTCGGGCGAGTGGGCCGGGATATCCGCGATGCCGATGAAGCGGTTGGCATCGTACTCGCAGAACTCGGCGATGAAGTCGTTGTAGGCCCGGTAGGTGGCGGTGATCACGTCCGGGTCCTTGATGCTGTCCTCCACGAAGCGGATGCCGTAGATGACCTCGGCCGCGATGTTGTCGATTTCCATGTCCTTGGCCCGCAACTTCGGGTCCGAAGGGTGCGTGGGTTCCCACCCGGCCTCGCGCATCCGCCGCCCCCGGTGGTTGGTCATGGGCTGCCTGCCCATCCAAGCCCGATGCCCGCCCATCACCGCGCCGTCGCCCACCCACGTGGGCTTCCCGTCCACCGTATGTACGTTGGGCACTCGGTCCTTCAGGTTCGCCGGAGCCCGGGACCGGAAGGTATCCTCGTCGAGATAGAAGAGGTCCATGTGTCCGTCAGCCGAGATGATTCGCTCGCTCATGATCGTTCCCTCCGGCCCTCACTTCTCGCACAGTCATCCGGGTGTGGCAAGCCCGTGCCTTCACATTGAACCCGTCATTCCGTATCCCCTCCCCGTCATTCTGGACTTCTTCTCCGTCATTTCGGCGAAAGCCGGAATCCAGGGGAGGAGGCGACGGTGCAGGCTACAGTCTCGCCCCGTCTGGATTCCGGCTTTCGCCGGAATGACGGGGAACACCTGGGCGCTATTTCATGGTCATGAATGACCCGGTTTGACGCCATCAACCGGGCGTGCAACCATCCCCGAACCGGAGAGGGGAGGTTCATCCATGACGACGGCAGCCAATGATCTCCAGGGCGAATGGCGCGACCGCGCCGCGGTGCCGGACCATGTAATCTGGGGCCCCGGCTCCCACGAGCGCCTGAGAGGGCTGCTGGAAGAGATGGGCTGCACCCGGGCACTGCTCCTGACCAGCGGTTCGCTCAAGAAGCGCACGCAATGGGTGGACAGGATTGTGGACGGGCTCGGCGGCATGGTGGCGGCGGTCCGCAGCGACAGCGCGGAGTTCACCCCCGACTGGCTGTGTTTCGACACGGCGCGGCAGGCCCGCGAGGTGGAGCCCGACGTCATCGTCACCGTGGGCGGCGGCAGCGTCGCCGACTGGGGCAAGGCGGTGGCGTTCATACTCGCCCAGGGCCTCGAATCGGTCGAGGAACTGGACGGCTACGTGGCCTCGCCGGACAACCAGCGGCTGACGGCATTGCCTCGCCCGCCGATCCCCCAGGTGGCGATCCCCACCACCCTGTCCGCTTCGGAGGCGACGTGGTCGGTGACCATCAACCGGCCCGAGCGGAAGTTCAAGGACCACGTGAGGCATCCCGACCTCGTGCCCAGGGCCGTGATCCTCGACGCGGCCATCGCCTCATCCACCCCGGCCGGCCTGTGGTGTGCCACCGGCCTCAAGGCCATGGAGCACGTGGTGGAGAAGCTCTACACCGTGGACCGCAACCCGGTGGTGGACAACATGTGCCTCAAGGCCGGCGAGCTGCTCTACCGCTACCTGCCCCGCTGCAAGGACAACCCGGAGGACCTGGAGGCCTTCACCCAATGCCACGTGGCGCTGGTGGGCGTGGGCTTCCACGGACGTGGCGTGCACAAGGGCCTGTCACAGGTCATCGGCTGGCAGCTCGGCGCCCACGGCGTCGCCCACGGCCATACCTCCTGCGTCATGCTGCCCCACGTGATGGAGTTCAACCGTTCCGTGAGCCAAAGCGCCCAGGCGGCCCTTGGCCGGGCCCTGGGCGGCGAGGGCGCCACCGACGACGAGCTTGCCGAATCAGCGCAGTCCGCGGTGGCCGGCCTGATCCGGGACCTGGACCTGCCCACCCGGCTCCGGGACGTGGGCGTCCCCCGCGACGACCTCCCGGACATCGCGAAAAAGGTCATCGTGTCGCCGAACATCATCTACAACCCCAGGCCGGTAACGGATCCCGAGGAAGTCCTGACGGTGCTCGAAAGAGCGTGGTAGGAAAATCGGGCCGTAATGTCTAAGTCTGAAACCGGGTATTGCATCGGCGTCGATATCGGCGGCACCTTCACCGACTGCGTCGCCATGGACGAGCTCGGCACAATGACGGTGGGCAAGGCCCTCTCCACGCCCGACGACTACTCGGTGGGCGCGTTGAACGCGGTGCGGAACGCCGCCGAGAGCCTGGGGTTGGCGGACGAAGGCGAGCTTCTCGCATCCACCCGGCTGTTCTTCCATGCCTGCACCATCGGCGACAACGCGCTCATCACCGGCTCCGGGGCCGTCACCGGCCTGATCACCACCAGGGGGTTCGCGGACACGTTGCGCATCATGCGCGGGCGCTTCACCGACGGCGTTCCAGAGTCCGAGATCTTCCATCTCTCCATCCTCGACAAGCCCGAACCCATGGTGCCTCGGCCTTTGATCAAGGAGGTTGACGAGCGGGTGGACTACAAGGGGGCGGTGCTGGTGCGGCTCGACTCGGGCCAAGTGGAAAAGGCCGTGGCGGAATTGGCGTCGCAGGGCGTGGAGGCGGTCGCCGTGAGCCTCATCTGGTCCGTCGCCAACGACAGCCACGAGCGGGCCGTCGCCGACATCGTCACGAAAAAGCACCCCGGGGTCTTCCTCAGCCTCTCCAGCGAGGTGGCCCCCTACCTGGGCGAGTACGAGCGCACCGCCACCACGGTGTTCAATGCCTGCATAGGGCCGCGCATTTCCGCCTACATCAAGCGGCTGGGCGGCAGGCTCCGGGATCGGGGCCTCGACGGTGAGCCGCTCATCATGCAGTCCTACGGCGGCGTGCTGGGCGTGGACGCCACCGCCCGGAACGCCATCGGCACGATCGAGTCCGGGCCGGCGGCCGGGGTCTCCGGCAGCGCATGGCTCGGTCGGCTCATGGACTTGCCGGACGTCCTGGCGACGGACATGGGCGGCACCACCTTCAAGGTCAGCGTGATCCGGGACGGCGCCATCGAGATGGACTACAAGCCCGTGCTGCTGCGCCACCAGATCTACGCCACCAAGATATGGGTGGAGTCCATCGGCGCGGGCGGCGGCAGCATCGCCTGGACGGACCCCCAGACCGGATTGCTGAAGGTGGGGCCGGACGGCGCGGGCGCGCAGCCCGGTCCCGCCTGCTACGGCCTGGGCGGGACCGAGCCCACGGTGTCGGACGCAGACCTCGTGCTCGGCTACCTCAACCCGGATTACTTCCTGGGCGGGCGCATGTCGCTGGATGCGGAACGGGCGCGGCGGGCCGTCGAGGAGAAGGTCGCACAGCCCCTGGGACTGTCCGTGGAGGCCGCGGCCGCCGGCATCTTCCGCATCATCAACGCCCACATGAGCGACCTCATCCGGCGGGCCACGGTGGAGCGGGGCTACGACCCTCGTGACTTCACCCTGTTCGCGTTCGGCGGCGCCGGGCCGGTGCACGCGGCCCGCTACGCCGCGGAGCTGGGCATCAAGCAGGTAGTGGTGCCGCTGACGGCGTCGGTGCACAGCGCCACCGGCCTGGTCAGCTCGGACATCGTCTACCAGTACGGCAAGTCAGACCGGCTGCCGGTTCCCGCGGACCGCGGGCGCGTCAACCGGAACTTCGACGAGCTGGTGCGGCGCGCCCGCGCGGACCTGGCCGCCGCCGGATTCGAGGGCGAGGGCGTCCGCATCGAGAGAAGCCTTGACATGCGGTACCGTTACCAGGTGCACGAGCTGAACGTGGGTATGCCCGAGGGCGCGGAGCCGCTTTCGGAGCAGGAGCTGGAGGGCGTGTACGAACGTTTCGACGACCTGTACGAACGGACCTACGGCCAGGGCTCCGGCTACCGCGAGGCCGGCAAGGAGATCATGAACTTCCGGCTCACCGCCACCGGCGCGCTGGACAAGCCCCGGCCGCAGCGCTACCCGTTGTCGTCGGGCGATGCAGGCGGAGCGGTCAAGGGGAGCCGGAAGGTCTTCTTCGAGGAGTACGAGGAATCACGCGCGACCCCGGTGTACGGCTTCGAACCCTTGCAACCCGGAAACGAGATCGCCGGACCGGCCGTCATCGAGACGCCGGTGACCACCATCGTGATAAACCCCGGCGACCGGGCGGTGATGGACGAGTACCGCAACGTCAGGCTGCTCATCGGCCAGTAGTCCCGTCATTCCGGCGAAAGCCGGAATCCAGAAAGCCCGGTTACGACTGTGCCGGGCGAGGAACGAGGAGCTGCATGGACACGCGAATCCGCGGCGTCGATCCCGTGACCTTCGAGATACTCTCGCACCGTCTGCACCAGGTGACCCGCGAGATGGGCATCACCCTGGAGCGCACCGGCGGCACCGTCAACACCACGCAGCAACGGGACTACATGGCCTCCCTCTACCGCCCGGACGGGGAGATCCTCTGCGCCGGCGCTACACTGGGGCAGCACGTGGCCTGCGCAAGCTGCGCGGTCAAGAGCATCATCGAGCGCTTTCCGCCCGATGAGGTGTTCGAGGACGACGTCTTCCTGCTGAACGATCCCTACCTCGCCGCCATCCATCAATCCGACGTCTACGTCATTGCGCCGATCCACCACAGCGGCCGCCTGGTGGCCTGGAGCGCCACCTTCGTCCACGTGAACGACGTCGGCGCCAATTCGCCGGGGGGCGACTCCCCCGACGCTACCGAGATCTTTCACGAGGGGTTGCGGGTCCCGGGCATCAAGCTGGTGGAGCGGGGCAGGCTGCGCCAGGACGTGTTCGACACGCTGACCAACATGACCCGCCAGCCGGGCATGGTTGGCCTGGACTTCAAGTGCGAGATCGCTGCCAACAACGTGGCCAAGGCGCGGCTGGGCGAGATGTACGACCACTACGGTCCGGAGCTGTTGGAGTCGGTGGGCAACGAGATGATCCGCTACACCGAGGCGATCCTGCGGGAGCGCATCGCCTCGTTCGAGGACGGCGAGTGGACCGAGGAGTTGGCGCTGGAGGCGCAGGAGACTTGGCGCATGAAGGTCACGCTGCGCAAGCGCGGCGACCGGCTGGTCTTCGACTTCACCGGCACCGATCCCCAGGCTTCGACCGGCGTCAACCTGCCGCTCCACGGCACCGCCGGGTTCTGCTTCGCCGCGGTGCTGACCACGCTGGTGTACGATCTCCCCAAGAACCACGGCGTGCTGAGGCCGCTGGAGGTCATCGCCCCCGATGGGACTCTGGTGAACGTCCGGTACCCGGCTCCGGTGTCCATGAACACCACCTCTTGCGGCTTCGGCGTGGGCTTCCTGGCCAGCTCGGTCTTGATGCAGATGCTCGGCACCCACGAACGCTGGAAGGAAGAGATCGTGACCCCCAACGCCAGCCACCGGAACGGCAAGCACTCCGGCGTGAACCAGTACGGACGCTACTGCGTGTTCAACCTCGCCCACGGCGCCATGGACGGCAACGGCGCCCGGGTCTACCGCGACGGCATCGACTCCGGCGGCACCTACATGAACTGTCCCAACGCCGAATGGTTCGAGCTGAACTTCCCCGTGCTCTACCTGTTCCGCCGCCACGCGACGGACTCCGCGGGTCCGGGGAAGTTCCGGGGCGGACTGGCGGTGGAGACGGCCCACACGCCCCACGACGCGGGAGAGGGGAGGTTGGGGGGTGTCGCCTACGGGGTGGCGGGACTCCGCAACTCCGGCCACGGCATGTACGGCGGCTATCCCGGAGCCCCCAGCGTCATCGTGCTGAGGGAGGGAACGCGGGTCCGCGAGGTCATGGAGCGGGACCGGAACGCCGTGGACCTGGACGAGGTCGGCGGAACGGAACGGGTGCTGCCGTACTGCAACTTCGAGTTCAACGAAGGGGACGTGCTCTACATGCGGGTGGCCAGCGGCGGCGGCTACGGCGACCCGCTGGCCCGGGAGCCCGGCCGGGTGCGGGCCGACGTGATGGACGGCGCGGTCTCCGAGGAGGCGGCCAGGAGCATCTACGGCGTGGCGTTGGAGGGTGAGGCCAGCGAGGTGGACCCCGAAGCCACCAAGGCGCTGCGGCGCCGGCTCCGGGAAGACCGTTAGAGGCCGCCCGTCCCCGGCAGTCCGTCAGAACCCGAACTGCGCCATGTCCACCTCGGCGCCGCTCTTGCGGCACTCCTCCACGAAGACCCGGTGGATCTCCGGATCCTGGTCCTGGTACTCGATCTGCGCGCCGCCTTTCTTCACGTCCTCGCCGGTGTCCTTCAACTCCTCCACCTTGTACTTGAAACCCCACGGCTTGAGCGCCAGGTAGCGCGCGGGCTCGGCGCCGTTGTTGAAGTGCTGGTGCCACCACTGGATGGGCGGCACGAACATGCTCATGCGGCCCCATTCCACGCGCTTCCGCGGCGCGTCTTCCTCCCACAGGAACGAGTAGCCGGAGCCGGTCAGCATGATGATGTGGGCGCCGGCGCCGTGGCGGTGGGCCTTCTTGTACTTGCCCACGGGGAACTCCGAGAGGTGCGCGCTCATGGTGTTGTCGACGAACTCGAAAAGCGTGGTGCGGTTGCCGCCGCCGCGCTCTTTGTAGTCCTTGGGCGAGAACTGCCACAGGTCCGCGATGAAGTTGGATTCCCACACGCGGCCCTTCTTCACCCCTTCGAGATACCGTCCGGGCTTGCCCCACTCGTTGGCGTCGCCGGCGTAGCGGTCGCCGAAGGTGAACGGGTTGTTGAAGATGTAGTCCAGGTTCCGGTAGCGGTTGATGATCACGGTGGCGTCGGTCAGCGAGATCATCCGCACCGGCTCCCGCCCCTGGGCGTTGAAGTGCTGGAACCAGGCGTTGAGCGGGATCGAGAACAGGCTTCCCTTCTGCCACTCCAGCGTGTGCTTCCGGCCGCCCTCGTTCCACAGGGTGGTGGCGCCCTGGCCGGACAGGATGAACACCGCTTCCTCGAACAGGTGGTGCTGCGGCCGCAGCTCCCCGCCCGGGGCGATCTCCTGGATCACCGTGTCACAGGTGCCGCCGGCGCCGTCGAGGTTCACGAACGCGCCCTTGCCGCCGGTGCGAGCCCAGTCGCCCAGCTCCAGCTCCAGCAGGTCGTCGATGATGAACCCCTTGTACACGGGGATACCTTCCCACTGCTGGTAGATCTCGTAGGGGCTGATGGGCGCGAAGCCGGAGGCTTCATTCAGGTTCCGCTCCGCTCCGGTTGAGGTGTCGATGGCGGCGGCTTTGCTCATGGGAATGCTCCTTCCTTGGATTCCGATACTACGCACGCTCTTCCCGGTAGAGGCCGAAGGCCTCCTTCACCGGGCGGTCGTTGACTGAGAACAGGATGGCCTCGTCCTTGTTGCCGTTCTCGTGCTGGTGCCAGGACCACAGCGGCACGGTGAAGAAGTCGCCCTCGGTCCATTCCATGCGTTGGTCGTTGATCGTGGTGGCGCCGCTGCCGCGGAACACGTGGTAGATGGTGGTGCTGGTGTGGCGGTGCGAGCGCGTATTCTCGCCGGGCCGGATCATCTGGATCTCGCAGCCGATGGTGCGCAGCGTGAAGCCGCCGTTGCGCGGGTTGACGTAGCGCAGCAGCACCCCGTCGCACTCGTCGCCCGGGCTCGTCGCCAGCGCCTCCAGCGATTCGTAAGTGGTCTCCCACGGATAGCGGAAGGGCGGGTCCGGGAACTCCGAGAGCTGCTCGGGCGGACGCGCCCAGCCGAACTGGTGCAGGCTGAAGTCGGGCATGGCCTCCACCGGCTGCTGCTTCTGGCCGAAGGGCTCCACCGCCATCACCTCCAGCGCCTTCAGCAGGGGGCCGTCGTGGCCGTCCAGCCACATGATGTTCTCGCCGGTGCCGTTGTAGTGGTCGTGCCAGGTCCACTGGGGCGTGAGGATCAGGTCGCCGGGGTGCATGGTGAAGCGCTCGCCTTCCACTGTGGTGAAAGCGCCGCCGCCCCGGAGCACGAAGCGCAGCGCGGTCAGGGTATGGCGGTGGGCCTTGGCGACCTCGCCCGGCTTCACGAGCTGGATGGAGGTGTGCACCGTGTTGGTGGCGCCGGTGGTGCCGGGCACGCCGGGATTGATGAGGCGGATGGTGCGCCGCTCCGACTGTTCCAGGCTCACCAGTTCGCCGGCCTGCAAGAGCCCGTTGTAGATGTCGTCCCACTTCCACAGGTAGGGGACCACGGTGGTCCGGGGCTCCAGCACCTCGCCGTCGTTGTCGGTGATGTTGGACGCCCAGAAACCCGCCAGTTGCTTGGTGGCGAGATCCTTGTTGAGGTCTTCGAGGCTCATGGTCGTCTCCCTGCGCGTCTCCGCTCAGCCCTCGATGCGCTGCATGACGTAGGCCAGCCCGCCGCGGTAGGCGCGGTCGATGGCCATGCACTGCTTCGCGGCCCGCAGCACGGTGTCGTAGTCCTCCTGCGTGCGCACGTGCTTGTCGTAGACGCCGTCCATCATGTCGGAGTGCTCGGTGTCCGCGGTGGAGTGCACGTTGAGCGAGATCATCCGCTTGAGGCTGATGCCCAGCTCGTTCTCGAACTTCTTGCCGATACGGTAGGACATGCCGCCGTCCTTCACGATGTCGGGGTTGTTGCGGCGCTCCAGCATCTGGGAGGAGGTGAACGAAGCCAGCCACGGCCCCTTGACGGCGATGTGGTGCCAGGCGAGGAAGGCCGCCTGCGCCATGGGCGGCAACTCGGCCTTCTCGAAGTCCTCGCGTTCCAGGCCGATGACCTCGCCCTGCTTGACGGTCAGGGAGTAGTGATCCATGCCGGCGCGCGGGTCGTTGATCAGTTCGTCGCTCTCGTGCTGCCACACCAGCGCCTTGACGTCCAGCGGCGCCGCGGCCTGCACGTAGCCCCAACAGTCCCGCCGGTTCCTGGTGTAGAGGGCGTTCTGCACCACGTAGTAGCGCCCGCGCTCCATGGTCCAGGGCAGCGTGAGCAGGTCCTGGAACTCGTCGGTTGTGTACTGGCGGTTGCACATCTCGTTCAGAGTGCTCTTGAGCTTCGCGATATCGGGCATGTCGTCGGACTCCTGTGGCGCAGGCTCCTAGTCCAGCGCCTTCATCATGTTGGCGAGTTGCTCGCGGTAGGCCCGGTCGATCACGAGGCTCTCCCGCGCGCCCCGCAGCAGCGCCTGCTGCTCTTCCTCGGTGTGGCAGTGTTCGCGCGCCACTTCCAGCAGGAGTTGGCCGTGCTCCACGTCCGCGGTCACGTGCTCGGCGTTGTTGATCTGCCGCTTCAGCGGAATCCCCAGGTCCCGTTCGAGGTTCTTGCCGACGCGGTAGGACAGCGAGCCGCCGCGCACCAAGTCGTCGGAGTTGCGCATCTCCAGCACTGCCGACGCCGCGACGGCCTCGCGCCACGGCCGGTCCTTGGCCAAGTGGATCCACGCGTAGAAACACGCCACAGCCGCGTCCAGCGGGCGTACGCGCTCGTAATCCTCGGGCGACAGACCGAAAATCCTGCCCTCTTGCACGGCGAGCGTGATGTGGTCCACCTTGCCCGCGGCCTTGTCGCCCATCAGCTCCTCGCCCTCGTGCTCCCAGATGAGGCGCTTGACGCTCAGCGGGGCGGCGCCGGCGACGAACGCCCAGCAGTCCCGCCGGTTGGCGACGTAGTGCTTCATCTGGATGGACAGGGCCTGGGCACGCGCCTGCGAGAACCGGAGCCCCAGCAGCCGCTGAAAGGGCGGGGTCTCGAACTGCGCGTTGACGAGCTCCACCAGTTCCTGCCAGACGCTCTCCACGCCGTTCCGTTTCGCAGCGTGCGCTTCCATGTGGCTTCCCTCGGACACCCTACTTGCCTTTGACCAGCCGCTCGAGCCGCGCCTTGGCCCCCGGCCCGATGGAAAAGACCTTCTTCACGAGGCCCAGGATCTCGGCGCCCGACAGGTACGAGATCTCGATGCCGATCTTCTTGGAGGCCGTCTTGAACTCCGGGTCGTCCAGGGTGTTCTTGAAGGCGGTCTGCAGCGCCTCCAGCCGATCCTTCGGGATGCCCGGCGGCGTCACGTAGGCGCGGAAGAGCTTGTACGGCGCCAGCCACGCTTCGTAGGCCGCGCGCTCGTCGGCGTTCTTGATGTGATCGGCGAACAGCGGCAGGTTCTTGAGCACCGGCTCGTCCTTGTCGCCGCTGGTGAGGAAGGGAACCAGCCGGTCGCCCTCCTTGCCCTTGAGCATTTCCGTGGCCTGGATCCGCACCGACTCCCACGAAGAGCAGTACCCGTCCACCTCCTTGCGCCCCACGGCCGCGCGAATCTGCGCCGTGCCGTTATACCCCCTGACGACGTTGATCTTGCCGCCCACGAAATCCCGCAGGATCAGCGGGGTGTCCCGGGTGAGGGTGCCCGCGGATCCGAAGTTGATGGGCTTCGGGGCGTTCAGGATCCCCTTGAGGTCGGTCACACCCGTGCGCGACATCACCATGCACGTGGGCGTGGCCTTGCCGGCGCTGCCCAGCCAGCCGAACTTCGCGTTGTCGAACTTGATGCCCTTCTCGCCCAGCACCTGCTTCATCACCAAGCCGCTGTTGGTCGCTCCGATCACCGAGCCGTCACGTCTGGCGACGTTGTAGACGTAGTTCATGGCGATGGCGAAACCGGCGCCGGGCATGTTCTGGACGATGATCTTCGGGTTGCCGGGAATGTGCTTGGTGAGGGTGCGGGCGATGGTGCGGCCGTAGGTGTCGAAGCCCCCGCCGGGCGCGGAGCCCAGGATGAACCGCAAGGTCTTGCCCTTGTAGAACGCCGCCACGTCGGCCCATGCCGTGGCCGGGACGGCCATGCACAGCAGCAACGAGAAGGCTGCCGCGAATCGGTACGGATGTCTCATCGGTATCTCCTTCCTGTCACCGGGTGCGGGGCGGTGACCCCGTCACGTCCGCTCGCCCGGTCGTTCCTCCACGCAATGCCCGTCGCCCGTGTCACAACCGGTCCGCCCACTTGGCGCGGACCCTGGCCTTGTAGTCGGCGCTCACGCCCGAGATCTTCGGGAACTCGTCCTTCCAACTGTAGGGCCGGCACGCGTCCACCACCATGCAGGAGGTGGTCAGCTCCCGGCGCTGCTTGTCCTCGGGCGAAAGCCGCGGGTTCAGGATGCTGGCGGCGACGTCGAGGATCTCGGAATCGGTCCGGGGGTCCCAGCGGGTGGACATGGCCCAGAGCACCTCGCCCACGTTGGTGATGTCCACGTCCTCGTCCACCACGATGACCATGCGCACGTCCCGTCCGCCGTCGCGGGTGGCGAGCACGCCGTATCCGGCCTGCTTGGCGTGGCCCGAGTAGCGCTGCTTGATGGCCACGGTGACCATGAACCGGCCCTGCCGCGGGAACCACACGCCCTGCACCTCGGGGATGCCGGCGCGCTCCAGGGACGACCAGATGTTGGCCGAGCGGATGTACTTGTGGGTCTCGCTGTTGAGGAAGGTCCTGAGCGGCGGGTCGCCGGTGATGATGGGGTCGTTGCGGTGATAGACGGCCTCCACCTTGACCACCGGGGCCTGCCGCGACCCCGAGGCGTAATATCCGGGCCACTCGCCGAACGGCCCCTCTTCGTGGGTCTCCTGCTCCGGCGGCGGTATGTGGCCTTCCAGGACGATGTCCGCGAAGGCGGGTACGGGCAGCCCGGTCTTCTGCCCCTTGATGACCGGCACCGGCGTCTCCAGCAGGCCCCCCAGGAAGTCGTACTCGCTCATGTTCCAGGGGATGCCCACCGCGCTCGCGGTCATCATGCCCGGCGGCAGCCCGCACACGACGGCCACGGGGCAGCTCTCGCCCCGCGCCCAGTATTTCCGGGTGATGAGGTCGCCGTGTTTCCCGGGGATCATCCACACGCCCACGGTGTTCTCGTCGTGGACCTGGACGCGGTAGGTGCCGACGTTGACGTAGCCGGTGTCGGGGTCGCGGCACACCGTGGCCGTGAACGTGCCGATGTAGCGTCCGCCGTCGTCCGCGTGCCACTTGGGTGTGGGGAACTTGAGCACGTTGACGTCGCCGTCGAAGGCGACGTTCTCCAGCAGCGGCGACTCGCCGATCTCGGTCGGCGGGATGGGCTTCAGGTCCTGGAGCCGGCCCTTGACCGCCTGCACGACGTCCAGGCCGCGGACCTCCGGCGGCATGCCCAAGGCCAGGGCGTCCGATTCCGGAGAGCGCAGGACGTTGCTGAGGACGCGGTAGCCCTCCGGGTGGTCCGGGACGGTGTCGAAGAGCAGCGCCGAGCCCTCGCCGGACTCGGCGGCGATCTCGGTCAGCGCGCCGATCTCCAGGTCCCAGTGGGCGTCCCGGATCTCCTTGAGCTTTCCCGCCTGCCTGAGCCGGTCGATGAAAGTCCGCAGGTTCAGGGCCGCTTCAACGTCTCGTCGCTCTTTCGTCATGCGTTCGTCTCCCGGCTGCGCCATCCATAGGCCCTATAGGCCCACGGCGTGCGGCTGTCAACCTGGACATCCGCGCCTATTTTGTCTAAGCGTTGTAGGGGCGGGTTCCAAACCCGCCCGCGCCCGGTCACGACCGACACCACCACCGGACAGGGCTCAGGACACAGCCACTTCACAGGAGGTCGAGAAGCAGAAATGGCACAGATCACCGACCCGTTGCGGCAGCACGATTGGAACTCCGAGGAATACGTGGAGGATTGGGCGCAGCGCCAGATGCGCAACGAGACGCTTCGAGCCCGGCAGTTCACGCTCATCGCGAGCCTGGCGCCGTTCGACAAGGACGCGGCCTTTCGGTTCATGGACGTGGGGTGCGGCTACGGGGCGCTCAGCAAGTTCCTGCTGGAAACCTTCCCCAGCGCCACCGCGGTTTGCCATGACGGCTCGGCGGCCATGGCCAAGCTGGGCGGCGAGCGCATGAAGGAGCTTGAAGGTCGCTTCGAGTACGTGATCTCCGACTTCAGCAAGAAGAACTGGAGCCAGGTGGCCGACGGCGAGTTCGATCTCGTGGTCTCGTGCAACGCCATCCACAACGTCCGGGCCGGCGAGACCATCAAGTCCGTCTACGAGGAGATATTCGGCCGAGTGCGGTCCGGCGGCCGGTTCTTCAACCTGGACCGCGGCTCGGCGTCGATGGACGACCAACTCGAATGGTTCCGGAGCGCGGGATTCCAGGACGTTGCGTGCCATCAGAAGAGCTCCGGGCTCTCCCTCTACGGCGGCTCCAAGCCCTGACCCTTCCCGTCCCGGGAGTCCATACTCGATGACCGGTCCGCGGGCCGGTAGCCTCGCGCTGCTGTACGGCACCGTCCTTGTCATGAGCCTGGGGCAGGGCATGGTTTTCCCGACCATCCCGCTCCTGGCGGCGTCTTTCGGAGTTTCGGCGGGACTTGCCGTGCAGGTGGTCACCGCCCACGCTCTGGGCCGCACCATCATCCTGATACCGGCAGGCCTCCTCATGGACCGCCACGGCGCCAAGATCACCATGCTGGTGGGGAGCGCCCTGGTGCTGACCGGCGCCGTCATGACCGCGGTCACCCCCTACTTCCTCCTGCTCTTTCTCGGCCAGTTCCTGGCCGGCGTCGGCGACAGCGTCTGGACCATGGGTCGCGAGGTGTCCGGGGTCGAGATGGTGGCGCAGCGCCAGCGCGGGCGCCTGCTGAGCGGCTTCATGGGAGTCAAGTCAGCCGGCATGGCCCTCGGTCCGGTGGCGGGGGGCGTCATCGCCCAGTGGGTCGGGTTCCGCATGGTGTTTACGGTCTACGCGGCCGTAGCCCTGGCCGTGTTCGTGGCAGCGGTCCTGGCCCGGAGAGACACGGTGCGGGGTCAAGTCGGCAAGATCGCCTGGTGGGGGAAGGTTTCGGACGTCCTCCCGCACCTCCGCGCCACCTTCGTAACGCTGGTGATAGCGACTTTCAGCATGCAGATGTACCGCACGACGCTCCAGGGCATGCTGCCGCTGTACGCGGGGGTGGAGCTTGGCTTCTCCGCGGCTCACGTCGGCGGCCTGTTCGGCGTTTCCGGCGTGTTCGTCCTGCTCATGATCCTGCCCGCCGGCTTCATCACCGACCGTGTCGGGCGCAAGTATGCCAGTGTTCCCAGCACCGCGCTGCCGGGCATCGCCTTCCTGGCCTTCCCGTTGGCCTCGACCCTGCCGCAACTGGCGGCGATCATGGTGGTCATCGGCCTCGCCCAGGGCATGTCCCTGGGCGCTCTGGCCGTCTCCACCTACGACGTCATCCCGAAAGAGGCCCGGGGGCGCCTTCAGGGGCTCCGCCGCACCGTGGGCGAGTCCGGCGCGGTGATGGGTCCGCTGGTGGGCGGCTGGCTCGTTGACCTCATGAGCGCCGGCAGGACGTTCCTCTTCTACGCCCCCATCCTGCTGGGCGCTGCCGCGGGGCTGGCGTTCGTGGCCAGGGAGACGCTCGATCGGAGGTGAGGAGGGCGCCGCAGGCCGCGGCGGTTGCGGCGGGCGGTCCGGTGTAGCACCCTGGAAGGAAAGTCCCGGAGCGGAAGATAGAGACCATGGCGGAGAAGACGCCCGAATCCATGACCCGTGAATGGCTGTACCAGTTGCGCGTCAACCTTGGAGACGAAGTCGCCGAGGCCGCGCGCACGGGGGACAGCCATCCGGACCTCGAACCGCTTGTAGCCGTGCTCGACAGGCATGGCGCGGTGCTGCGGTGCCAGTACGACGCCTTTGCCGGCTATTGCGCCGAAGCCGAGCGACAGGGTGTCGACAAGTATCCGCTCTACGCCTGGACCAAGGCCACCATCGAGGATCCCGCCAAGAAGGCGAAGTACGTCAAGTCCTTCACGCTCTACGTGGACGGCGACGAGGTCTACGACAAGGCAAAAGCCGACGCGCTGGAGGCGGAACTGGCGCCCCTGGTCGGCGGGCCGGCGGTGAACGCCATGGCGAAGCACGACACCAATCCCGCCAACAACCCGCAGCCTCCGAAACGCCACCGAGCCGGAAAACGGTAATCGTTTTCGGACGAACAGCGCCTCTTCTAAGCGTTTTTGTACACGAGTAATCGATTCCGGATGTCCAAGCGTAGTGGCCCCCGCTCTGTTGGCTGAGGTAGCGTGATGCTTGTAATCGTTTTCGCCAAGCGGTCTCCGGCCTGACCCCGCGGCGCAGTGTTGACAACCCGCCCTCGCTCAAAATATGGATACCCCAGTTCCTTGAGGTGAACGGAAGGCCGCAGTGACTCTGGGAGGTAACGACGATGAGAGTTCTTTCCGGGCGATTTGACATGGGTCTTCTTTGGCCGCGCGTCGCCGCCGTCGCGACGGCCGCGGGCATGGTGCTGGCGTTCATCGGCGCGGCCGTGGCGCAGGCGTCCGCCCAGACGGGCGGCGACGCGCTCAAGCAACTGGTCGCCGCGGCACAAAAGGAGGGCGAGCTGAACGTCTTCGGCTCTGGGGACTGGAATTCTCCCAAGCTCATGGCGGCGCTGGAGAAGGGACTCAACAAGACCTACGGCATCAACGTCCGGCTCAAGACCACCCCCGGCCCCAGCGCGTCGAAGCTGATGCCGCGGATCATCGACGAGGCCAAGACCGGCCGCCCGGCCAGCACCGACGTCTTCTTCGCCCCTTCGCGGCAGACAATCCCCTCGGATCAGGCCGGCGCCCTCCTGCGCGTGGACTGGAAGAAGCTCATGCCGGGGCTCGGGGACGAGGAAATCGGCATCAACGGCGCGGCCGTGGTCATCGGCGCCTCGATTCACATCATCGGCTACAACACCAACCTCGTGAAGGCCAAGGACCTGCCGAAGTCGTACAAGGACTTCACCAACCCCAGGTACAAGGGCAAGATCGGCACCACAGTCTTTGCCGTCGGCTGGGTCGAGGCGGCGATCCATCTGGGTGAGGAAGAGGCCACGCGCATCGTCGACGCCATGGTGGCCAACGGCACCATCATTGGCACCACCCGCACGGGCGTCCACAACCGCGTGGCCACGGGCGAGTTTCCGATATTCGCCTTCGACACCAAGCCGGTGGCCTATTCGCGACTCAAGGCCAAGGGAGGCCCGGTGGACTACGCCACCATGGACGATTTCATGTCCGGCACCGCAAGCGAGGTCAGCGTGCCGAAGACGAGCGCGCATCCCAATCTCGCCAAGCTCCTGTCCGTCTACATGCTGACGAAGCAGGGCCAGGACACCATCTGGAAGGTGATCGGACGCGATTCACCGTTCCGCGCCGGCTCGCAGCTCAACAAGCTGGTGGAGAGCAAGCGCGCCGCCGGCGCCAATATCTACTTCGGCACCGACCAGAACGTGGTGAAGAACGCCTACTTCTACCGCAAGGTCTCCCGGAAGCTCGCCAAGAAACTGCGCGGGAACTAGCGCTCGCGGGCGGACCCTTCGCTGCCGGCACCGCGCGGGACACGAGCGTGAGCGACACCTACATCGTCGGCGTCGACATCGGCGGCACTTTCACCGATTGCGTCGCGGTGAGCGGCGAGGGGGGCATGACCCTGGGAAAGGCGTCCTCGACGCCGCAGAACTTTGCCCTGGGGGTGCTCGACGCGTTGCGGGACGCGGCGCGCAATCTCGGCATGGCCGACGAGGGCGACCTGCTGAGCGCCACGCGGCTCTTCTATCACGCCTGCACCATCGGCGATAACACGCTGATCACCCGCACCGGCGCGCGCACCGGTCTCATCGCCACCGCCGGGTTCGGCGACACCATCCTGATGATGCGCGGCGGCGTGGTGGCCGGGCTGCCGGAGTCCGAAGCGCACCACATGGCGGCCCTCACGAAGCCGGAGCCCCTCGTTCCCAAGCCCCTCATTGCCGAGGTCAACGAACGCATGGATTTCGAGGGCGATGCGCTCGTGGACCTGGACGAGGCGGAAGCCGAGCGCGCCATCGGGAAGCTCGTGGAACGCGGCGTCGAGTCGGTGGCGGTCTCGCTCCTGTGGTCCATCGCCAACGACGGCCATGAACGGATCATCGGCGAGCTGCTGGGCAGACGGCATCCCGACCTGTTCGTGACCCTTTCCAGCGAGGCGGCTCCCTTCCAGGGAGAGTACGAACGCACCGCGACGACGGTCTTCAACGCCTATATCGGCCCCCGGATCGGCTCATACCTGAACCAACTGCGCGCGCTGCTGCGGGACCGGGGCCTGAGGCGGGAGCCGCTGATCATGCAGGCTTACGGCGGCGTCCTGGGGGTCGACGACTCCGTGCGCAAGGCGGTGGGAACCATCGAGTCGGGTCCCGCGGCCGGTGTCGCGGCCTGCCACTACATGGGCCGCCTGAGCGGCATCGACGACATCGTGGCGGCGGACATGGGCGGCACCACCTTCAAGGTCGGCATTATCCGCGGCGGCGCCATGGAGCGTGATTATCAGCCTGTTTTCCTGCGCTACCGGCTGCTGTCTCCCAAGATCTGGGTGGAATCCATCGGCGCGGGAGGCGGCAGCATCGCCTGGCTCGAGGAGGGGACCGACCTTTTGAAAGTCGGGCCGCGCGGCGCCGGCGCCAACCCCGGTCCGGTGTGCTACAACCGCGGCGGCGCCGAGCCCACGGTGACCGATGCAAGCCTGGTCCTGGGATACCTGAACCCCGATTATTTCCTCGGCGGCCAGATCACCCTCGACGTGGAGGCCGCGCGCCGGGCGGTGGAGGAGAAGGTGGCCCGGCCCCTGGGCATGAGCGTCACCGAGGCGGCCGGCGCCATCCACCGCATCGTCAACGCCCAGATGAGCGACCTGATCCGCAACGCCACCGTCCAGCGCGGACACGATCCCCGGGGCGACACCCTGTTCGCCTTCGGCGGCGCCTGCCCGGTGCACGCCGGCCGGTTCGCGGCCGAACTCGGCATCGAGCAGGTGGTGGTCCCGGTGACCGCCTCGGTCCACGGCGCCGTGGGCCTCGTGTCCTCCGACGTGGTGTACGAGGAGGGCGTCTCGGACCGCTGCCTGGTGCCGGTCCCGGCCGACCGTGTCAACGAGTCCTTCTCGCCGGTCCTGTCCAGGGTCCGCCGCAGCCTGGAGGACGCGGGTTTCACCGCCGCGGACATCACCCTCGCGCGGAGCGTGGACATGCGCTACCGCTACCAGGTCCACGAGATCAACGTCCCGATCCCGCCGGGGGAGGCCGACCTGACCGAAGAGGATCTCGATGGCGTGTATGCACGGTTCGACGGGCTCTACGAGGCGGTCTACGGCAGGGGCTCGGCTTACCGGGCCGCCGGCCGGGAGATCGTCACCCTGCGGGTCACCGGCTCGGGGGCGCTGCCCAAGCCGGTGCTGCGGCCACTGGAGGGGGGCGGCGATATCTCGGCGGCCGAAAAGGGCACGCGGCCGGTCTATTTCGAGGAGTTCGGCGACTTCGTGACAACCCCGTTGTACGACGTCGCCAGGATGCGCCCGGGCATGGCCATCTCGGAGCCGGGCGTCATCGAGACCCCCATCACCACGATCCTGATCAACCCGGGCGACCGCGCGATGATGGACGATCTCGGCAACGTCCGTATCGCGGTGGGTTCGCGGCCGGCGCTTTCCGGGAGGGAGGACGATGGATCATAACGGCGACGGCAGGACCGTGGATCCGGTGACCTTCGAGATCCTTTCGCACCGGCTCCAGCGCATCGCCAAGGAGATGGGCACCACCATCGAACGGGTCGGCGGGACGGTCAACACCACCCAGATGCACGACTACATGGCCTCGCTCTACCGGGCCGACGGCGAGATCCTGGCCACCGGCGAGTCCATGCCCTGGCACGTGGCCTGCGCCGGCTTCACGGTGAAGTGGATCATCGAGCGCTTCGCCGAATACGACGGCGTGCACGAGGACGACGTTTTCCTCCTGAACGACCCCTACGTCTCGGCGGTGCACCAATCCGACGTCTACCTCGTCTCCCCCATCCACGTGGAGGGAAGGCTGATCGGATGGAGCGCGTCGTTCGTCCACGTGATGGACATCGGCGCCATGTCCCCGGGCGGCGATTCCCCGGAAGCCAGGGAGATCTGTCACGAGGGCCTCCGCATTCCCGGCATCAAGCTGGTGGACCGCGGCAACCTGCGCAAGGACGTGTTCGACACCCTCATCAACATGACCCGGCGGCCCGACATGGTGGCGCTGGACATCAATTGCCAGCTTGCCGGCCACAGCGTGGCCAAGGCGCGCATGAGGCAGTTCTACAGCCACCACGGCGTCGACCTCATGGACGCCGTGGCCGCCCAGATGATCGATTACTCCGAGCGCGCGCTGCGCAAGCGCCTGGAGGCGATCCCGGACGGCGAGTGGAGCGACAGCGCCGCCATCGAGTCCAGGGAAGGCTCGTGGACCGTCCGGCTGACCCTGAAGAAGCAGGGCAGCCGCATGGTCTTCGACTTCACCGGCACCGACCCCCAGGCGAGCGTCGGCGTCAACCTGCCCTACCACGCCACCTTCGGCACCTGCTTCGAAGGCCTCGTGGAGACCGTGGCCTACGACTTTCCCCGCAACCACGGGTTGTTCCGGCCCATCGAGACCATCGCGCCGCCGGGAACCCTGGTGAACGTCACCCATCCGGCGCCGGTCTCCCTCAACACCACGTCGGGCGGCGCCACCGCCAAGTACGTGGTGGTGTCGGTGCTCAACGGCATGCTGGCGGGCAGCGAGGCGTGGCGTGACGAGATCATGGTACGGATATGGGGCGGGCGCCGGGTGCGCACGTCAGGGCTGAACCAGCACGGCGCGTTTTATTCCACGAGCCTGGCCATGTCGCCCCTCAGCGGCAGCGGCGCCCGCGCCACCATGGACGGGGTCGACACCACCAAGCTCGACTTCATGACCTGCCCCAACGTGGAGTGGCTGGAGATGAACTGCCCGATGCTGTTCCTGTTCCGGCGCCATGCCAGGGACCAGCAGGGAGCGGGCCGTTATCGCGGCGGCACCGGCGCGGAAATGGCGTTCTCGGTGCACAAGGCCCCCGAGGGCAGGATCGAGGGCGTCGCCTTCGGGGTGGCCGGTCTCGTCAACGGCGGACGCGGCATCTTCGGGGGCTACCCCGGGGCGCCGAGCATCCTGGTGCACCTGGAGGGCACGGCGCTGGGGAAGATGCTGGACGCCAACCGGATGCCGCAGGCGCTCGACGAGCTTGGCGGCACGCCGCGGGTGCTGCCCTACGCGAGCTTCGAGCTGACGCCGGACGACGTGCTGTACTACACCCTGGGCATGGGCGGCGGCTACGGCAGTCCGCTGGACCGCGACCCCGGGGCGGTGCTCAAGGACGTGGAGAACGAGCTGGTGACGGTGGAGACTGCGCTGCACGTCTACGGCGTGGTCATAGACCCGGCTTCCTTCGCGGTGGACCTTCAGGCAACGGCGGAGATCCGGCGGCAGCGCCTGCTGGAGAACCGGGGAGCCGGGTCGTGAGGCGGCCGCTGCGGGAAAACCTGGAACTGGTGGAGGAGCAGGGCGGAGAGTGGGTGCAATGCGCCGCTTGCGGCCACCGCCTCTGCGCCGCCGGCGAGGACTGGCGCGAGGCCTGTGTCACCCGGCTGCTGCCGCCGGGGCGCATGGGGCCGTTCCACGAGATCATGGAAGGCCGCGCACTGCTGGAGGAGCGCTATTGTCCCGGTTGCGGCGTGTCGCTGGATGCCACGGTGAACGTGAGCGAGCAACGCTCCCCGGTGCGGACTGGACCGAACCGGGTGGCCCCGGAACCGCTTGTCCTGGACGCGGCCAGCACCGCGGTCGTCGTACTCGACCTCAACACCAAGGCCGAAGACCCGTCCCAGCCGGCGCAGCCGCTGATCCGGCCGGCCCGCGGGTTCCTCGACAAGGCCCGGGCGGCGTCGGTGCCGGTGGTCTACACGGTGGTGGTGTGGGAGAAGGATACGCCCCACGGCGCCGCGGCGACCGCGTTGGCCCGGCAGAGCGACGAACCGATCCTCTATCCCAACGGCTACGACAAGTTCCTCGGCGGCGAACTGCGGCAACTGCTGGAAGGCTGGGGGACCCACACGATGGTGTTCCTGGGCGGCGCCGCCAACTTCGCCTTGCTCTACACCGCGACCACGGCCGCGCGCGCCTTTGGCTACACGGTGGTGGTGCCCCTCGACGGGATCTACGCCCTTTCCGATTATGAGATGGAGTACACGCTGCACCAGTTCACGGTGCTGCCCCGGGTCGCCGGCAAGTTCCGCTTCTCCAGGCTCGCCGCCATCGACTTCCGCTAGGAGCTCGTCGGGTGCATTGGCGACGGCTATGGATGGGCTCGCCGCCCTTCGTCTGCGTGGCCCTGGGGGCGCTCGCCGTCATCGCCCTGCTGTTGGCGGTCGTGGTCCAGGTGGCGTTCCTCGAGGAAGGGCGGATCGCCGGCGGCGTCTGGACGCTCGACAACTTTCGTGAAGTCTTCCGCGACGGCTCGGCCTTCCGGGCGGTCGTCAACACGCTCGGTTTCACGCTTATCGTCGTGGTCACCGCGCTCGTGTTGGCGGTCCCCATCGCGTTCCTGGTGGAGCGCACCGACCTGCCGGGGCGCGGCTGGGTGGTTACGCTGCTCACCCTCACCCTGGCGGTGCCGGCCTTTTTCCCGGCCATGGGGTGGCAGTTCCTCCTTCACCCGCGCATCGGCATCGTCAACCGGTGGCTGATGGATTTCCTGTCTCTCGAGGCGGCGCCGTTCAACATCGGCGCCGTGCCGGGAATGGGTTTCGTGCAGGGCCTCAACTTCGTGGGGCTTGCCTTCATCATGATCGCCCCCGCCTTCCGCAACATGGACCCGGCTCTCGAAGAGAGCGCTCAGGTTCACGGCGGCGGATTTTGGGACCGGCTTCGGTACGTGACCCTGCCGCTGATGTGGCCGAGCATCCTGGCCGCGGGCCTCTACGTGATGGCGCTCGGCATGACGACCTTCGACGTTCCGGCGTTCCTCGGCATGGCGAACCGGACCTACACCCTGAGCACGTATCTCTACGTCCGCGCGCAGCCGCTCGACGCTCCGCCGGACTACGGCATCGTCGGCGCCATCAGCGTCTTCATGATGGCGCTGGCGCTTCTCATTAGCTGGTGGTACCTGCGGACCATTCAGCGCGGCGAGCGGTACCAGGTGATCTCGGGCAAGGCCTACCGGCCCCGGCCCCTGGAGCTTGGGCGATGGTGGGTCACCGGATGGCTGTTCATCGGGTTGGTGGTTTCGCTCAACCTGCTGTTGCCGCTGGCGATGCTGGTGTGGGCGTCGCTGCTCCCGTTCCTGATGGCGCCGTCCTGGCCGGCGTTGCAGATGGTGACGCTGTCCAACTTCAGGAACATACCCTGGGACACGTTCTGGTTCGCGCTGGGGAACTCCGCGGTCCTGACGCTGGTGGTGCCGACCCTGGCGACGATCGTGGGAGTGGCCCTCTCCTGGAACATCATCAAGTCGAAGAGTCGCCTCTCCGGGCTGTTCGACGTCGTCTCCTTTCTCCCGCACGTCATTCCGAACATGATCTTCGCCGTAGGCGCGCTGTTCATCGCGCTGTTCTGGCTGCCGGTCTACGTCCCGTTCTACGGGACCATCCTCATCATCATCCTGGTGAACGTCGTAGCCCGGATCCCCTTCGCCACGCGGATGTACAACTCCTCCCTGCTGCAAATCCACAAGGACCTCGACGAGGCGGGCTATGTCTTCGGGCTCGAGACCATGAGCGTGTTCTGGCGCATCGTGCGTCCGCTGCTGGCGCCGACGCTGCTCTACGCGTGGTTGTGGATGGCTCTTCTCGCCTACAGCGAGCTGACCATGGCGGCGCTTCTGGTGACCCGCGACAACACCACGCTGCCGGTCTACATTTGGGCCATCTGGGGGGACGGAGAGTTGAACCACGCCGCGGCGGTCTCGCTCGTGGCCCTGCTCCTCGTGGTTCCGTTGGTTATCCTCTATTTCACTCTCGGCTGGCGCGCCGCCGCGACCTTGCGCGCTGCGGGATGAACCCGCTAGAAGGTGCACTCATGGAGGTACGGGCGGTGTCCGATATTGAAGGTCGAAGGCGCAGGGAAGGGGTCCTGTTTCTGGTCGGGTTCGGGTTGTGCATCCCGGCGGCCAACTGGCTCATCGGCAACGTGGGCACGGTGTGCCCGCCGGCGTCGCCGTGCCTGATCCCGGTGGCGCCCGGGATCATGGCGCCGAGCGGGGTCGTGACCATCGGGCTGGCGCTCGTGCTCCGGGACCTGGTCCAGCGCCGCATGGGCCTCGCGTGGGCCGCTGGCGCGGTGGTGGCGGGCGCGGGCTTGTCCGCGGTGTTCGCGCCGCCGTCTCTGGTCGTGGCGTCGGCCGCGGCCTTCCTGCTTTCGGAACTGGCCGACCTTGCCGTCTATACGCCGTTGCAGCGGCGCCGGTTGCTGCTGGCGGTCTTCGCCAGCAGCGTCGTGGGCCTGGTGGTGGACAGCGTCCTGTTCCTGTACCTCGCGTTCGGGAGCCTCGACTTCCTGTTGGGACAGGTCATCGGGAAAGCGTGGATGGTGGTGCTGGCGTTGCCGTTCATCGGATGGCTGCGCCGGCGTGACGAGCGTCTTGGACTGCGGGTTCCGGAGCGGTGATGGAGGAGAGCGGCAACTGGATGCGCATGGTCGTTCCCTTGCCCACGCCGTCGCTCAGAGGATGGATCTGCCCGCCCGATTCGGCGACGAAGTAGGCGCTCGAATGGAGACCCAAGCCGGTCCCGGACTCCTTGGTGGTATAGCCCGCGGCGAAGATCGCTTGCTGGCGGTTCCGGTCGATGCCGATGCCGTTGTCGTTCACTTCGAGGATGAATGATTCGCCCTCGACGTGGGCGCGGATGCGGATGCACGGAGTTTCCCGGAGTCCGTCCGAAGCGGTCAGCTCGTCGATGGCTTCAAGCGAGTTCTTCACCAGGTTGACCATCATCTGGTGGAACTGACTCTCCCGGATACGTATCTCCCGGGGCGCGTTCCCGCAGTCGACCTCGATGCGGACGTTCCTTCGCTGGACCGAATCCTGCAGCACCTTGACCGCCGCGGCGATGGCGTTCTCCAGGTTGACGTCTTTCCGGTCCATGCCGGGACCGCCGATGGCCTTCTGGGTGCGGACGATGTCCGCGATGTGATTCGCCCGGTCCTTCACGCGCTGGACGGTCCCTCTCAACTGGTGGTTCTGCCGGGTGAAGTCGTCGGCGATGGCGACGATGAAGGGCATGACCTTCTGCCCCTGCGGATCGCGGGTGATGTAGTCGATCCAGTCCTCCTCGTGGTCCTTGACGGCGTCTGCCAGGCTGCGGAGCCGGCGCAGGAGCGGATCGCCGGCCAGCTTCTGGTCCACGGTGTCGATGCCCACGGTGACGCTGTTGATGGCGTTGCCGATGTTGTGGAGGATGGTCTCGACGATCTCCAGCCGTCCCTGCGCGAACGCGTGCGACAACGCTTCCTGGGCGTTGATCTGCTCGGTGATGTCGCGCACGACGGCCATGCCGGCGATGATCTCGGTGCGGTCATGGTTGTAGATGGGGATCGCCCGGGCCTTGATGTACGTCCCGTCCGGGTTGTGCTGATTGCGTACGAAGAAGTCCATCTCTTCCGTTTCCTCGCCCTGGAGCGCCCGCACGACCGGAAGCCGTCGAACACCGCCTCCATGCGGCGCGCGCGGCGTTCCAGCCGCGCCGCGTTCTCCCGATGGCCGTTTTCCCGCTCGCGCAGGGAAAGGGCGGTCTGGACGGTCAGGTGCAGTTGCCGCTTCTCGAACGGCTGCGGCACGTAGCCCAACGGACGGGTCGCCTGGGCTCGCTGCCACAGCTCCTCGTCGAAAATGCCGTCCAGGTAGACCACCGCGACGTCCAGCGGGCGGCCGATCCGTTCGGCCGCCTCGATGCCGCTGACCTCCCCTCTGACCCCGAGGTCGATCAAGGCCACGTCGGGACGTGCTGCCGCGGCTGCTTCCACGGCCTGCCGGCCGGACGACACCGCGGCGCACACCGTATAGCCCAATTCTTCCAGACACGCCTGGAGAGAGGCGGTCGCGGAAGGATTTTCTTGAACAATCAGTATGTCGACGCTGGCCCCGGTCATCCGCACCCCCTGAAGGAATTCACTGGAAATTTCACGAAGGTGTAACAATATGGCAAGGAGAATGACCGATCTCAACCGGCGGGTTGCGCCGCCTCTGCCAATCGGGCTAGTGTCCTGTCCTGTCGATGGCGTCATGAAGGTGCGCGGGCATGTGGACCCCCACTCGTTCTGTCGCCAGCCGGGAATCCGACATGCTTGAAGAAGCGCTGCTCTCCACCGGGTTGCTCATCCTCGTCGCCAAGCTGGCTGAAGGCGTTCTCTGGCGCTTCCGGCTCAACGCCATCGTCGCCTACACGGCCACAGGCATCCTCCTGGGACCGGTTTTGGGTATAGTCGAACTGACCGGCCACATCCAGGTCCTCCTGAGCATCGGCATCTTCCTCTACTTCTTCCTCATCGGCCTGCACGAGATCGACGTCTCCGGTTTCATGGCGGCCATTCGCGGCCGGTTCTTCATGGTGGCGGTCATTTCGGTCCTCATACCGCTCATGGCTTCGCTGGCTGTCACCTACGACCTGTTCCACGACTTCGGTCTCGGCCTCGATTTCAACGGCTCGCTGGCGCTGGCCGGGGTTCTTTCCCTCACCAGCCTGGGCGTCGTCGCCAAGGTCCTGATCGATTCCGACCGCCTGAAGGACCCCGTGGGGCTCGAGATGTTCACCACCGCGCTCATCGCGGAGCTGCTGGTCCTGCTGATGGTGGGACTCACCATCGGCGAACACTCCCACGAACTGAGCCTCGGCGGCGTGTTCGTCCTGCTGGGACAGATCGCTGGCTTCATCGTGGCAACCTGGGTGCTGGCCGGCCGGGTGGTGCCGCCGCTGATCGAGTTGCTGGAGCGCGCGCTCCGTGTCCCCCAACTGTCGTTCGGGCTGATCCTGGGCTTCCTGTTCGTTGCGGTCGTGGTCGCCGAGGGGTTCGGCCTGCACGGCTCCCTGGGCGCGCTGCTCCTGGGCGTCGCGCTGTCGCGGCTGCCCCACCAGGTGCAGCGGGACATCATCCCGGGCTTGAAGAGCATTGCCGACGGGTTCTTCGTGCCCCTCTTCTTCAGCTCGGCCGGGTTGCATCTGACCCTGTCGTTCATCGAGCTGCCGGCGTGGACCATCGCGGCGCTGGTGACGGTCCCCCTGATCGGAAAGTTCGCCGGCGCCGCGCTGGGCTCCGTGGCGGCGCGTCTCGACCTGCCTTTCACCATCGCCTCCGGGCTGATGGCGAAGGGCGTTGCCGAGATCGCCATACTGCTCGTGCTGCTGGAACGCGAGATCATCGGGCCGCCCGTCTTCTCGTTGTTCGTTCTCATCATGCTGGCCTACATCCTGTTTGCGCCGCCGATCATCACCGCCGCGGTCAGCCGCGCCAAGCCCACGGGACGGACCGCGCTGAAGGGTCCCCTTCCGCCCTCCCTGGTCCGCTTCGCCCTCGACGACATCACCGTCGGCGACGTCATCGACCGGGAGCGCATCTTTCCCGATCCAGAGATGTCGGTGCGGGACTTCGCCGACCAGTGGATCGTGCCGCACCAGCAGGACTACGTGGTCGTGGACAGGGACGAGCTGGTGGGGATCGTATCGCTTGCGATGCTCAGGTATCTGCCCAAGCCGGCGTGGTCGGGCACGAACCTGGGCAAGATCGCGCGCGAGTCCGCGCCCAACACCTGGCCCGACGAGGCGCTGGAAGACGCCCTCCAGCGGATGACGGAGAGTTCCCTGACCGTGATACCCGTCAAGGACCGCGAGTCCGAGGCGTTCGTGGGAGCGATCACCAGCCAGGAAATCCTGGAACTCCTCATCGCCGAAGCCCGAGGCGGGCATTAGGCCATGGTGGCTCGAATGAGGGCAATGCCGGGGAAGAGTGGGTGAAGCTGGTCGTCGGCTTGGCGGCCGCGGTGGTGGTCGCCGCCGCGGCGGCATGGGTCCTGTGGCCGGGCGGGCACGGTATGCACCCGCCAGCCGGCGGGACCGGGACGCGCCCCGAAATCCCGGCGGCGTCCATGGCGGGTATGCCGGGCCAGGCTGTATACAATCAGAAATGCGCGGTGTGCCACGGGCCGCAAGCGGTCGGGTCTTCCCAGGGACCGCCGCTGGTCCACCGATACTACGAACCGGGCCATCATTCCGACATGGCGTTCGTGCTGGCGGTGAGAAGGGGGGTTCGGGCGCACCACTGGCGGTTCGGCAACATGCCGCCGGTTCCGGGCCTTTCGGACGCCGACCTCAGGGCCGTCATCGATTACGTCCGCGCTTTGCAACGGGCGAGGGGGATATTCTAGGACCGTGGGACCACAGTCTGTACCGGGGAAACGGCTCCTGTCCGCGGCGGTAGCCTTGGCTCTCGTTCTTGCCTCCGCGGGAGTGCTTGCGCACCGTGGCGCCACCGGCATCGTCAAGCAGCGCATGGACGCCATGGAAGCCATCGCCGGCGCCATGAAGGCGTTGCGGGGGATGATGCGCGGGAAGCAGCCCTACGACGCCGAACGGGTCAGGGCCTACGCCCGGGCCATCGCAACACACGGGGGCGAGAAGATGACGGCCTTGTTCCCCGAGGGGAGTCTGAAGCACCCGTCGAGGGCGAAGCCCGCCATATGGACCGATTGGGAACGCTTCTCCGCCACGGCCCGGGACCTCGCCGTGTACGCGGGCGCGCTTGCCGCAACGGCATCCAATGAACGGCTGTCGGAGCGAGGCGGCGGAAGGGGGGCGGACGCAGGTCCGGCGTCGCGGAGTTCGGGATCCGAAGACCTCGCGGCGATGGCGCCGGACGCGGTCTTCATGCGTCTGCAGAAGACCTGCTCGGACTGCCATCGGACGTTCCGCACGAAGAATTGACGTGCAGACTCGGCCGCGCCGGCCACGCACCGGATTCGCCGGCCGTCAGGCCAGCTTCGCCCGCAGCAACTCGTTGACGAGGCGGGGGTCGGCCTTGCCGTTGGTGGACTTCATCACCTGGCCCACGAAGAATCCCAGGAGATTGGTCTTGCCCTCGCGATAGAGGGTGACGTTCCCGGGATTTGCGGCGAGGACGGCGTCGACGAGGGGTTCGAGCTGGCCCGCGTCGGTTACCTGCCGGAGTCCGAGCCTTTCGACGATGCCGGCCGGGCTCTCGCGGCTTTCCAGCATGGCGGCGAAGACCTGTTTACCGGCGTTGCCGGAAATGGTCTGGCTGTCGATGAGGGCCACCAGTTCCGCCAGCGCCGCCGGAGTCAACGGCAATGAGTCCAGCGGATTGTCTTTCACCGCCGGGCGCAGTTCGTTGACGATCCAGTTGGCCACCGCCTTGGCGTTGTCGTGGGCGCGGACCGCCTCCTCGAAGAACCCGGCCAGGCTGTCGTCCGAGGCCAGGAGGAAGGCGTCGCCGGTCGCGAGCCCGAGCCGGTCGCGGTAGTGCTCCATTCTGGAGTGCTGCGCCGCGGTCAGTTCGGCGGGGGCCGGCGCCCTTCTTTCCGCGGGAACCCTGGCCGCGTTCTTCGGGGCGGCCTGCGTTCCGCGGGACCGCCTGGGCTCGCCGGAGCCGTCGTCCCGCCGTACGATCTTGAGCCACGAGTCCCGCAACGTGACGATGCGGTTGAACACCGGCGCACCGGCAGCGGAGTCCGGGTCCACGCAGAAGTAGCCCAGCCGCTCGAACTGGAAGCGGTCGCCCGGGCGGGCGCTGTCCAGGCTCGGCTCGACGAGTCCGGTGACGGTCTCCAGGGACTTGGGGTTCAGCAGCTCGCGATAGTCGCGGCCGGGGTCGCCCTGGGGGTCCGGCGCCGAGAACAGCCGGTCGTAGAGCCGCAACTCGGCTTCGAGCGCGTGAGCGGCGGATACCCAGTGGATGGTGCCCTGCACCTTCTTGCCGCTCTTGTCGGAGCCGCTCCGGGTCTCCGGGTCGTAGGAGCAGCGTAACTCCGTCACCTCGCCCGTGGATGGATCCTTGACCACCTCGTCGCAACGGATGATGTAGGCGTAGCGCAGCCGCACCTCGCGCCCCGGCGCCAGCCGGCGGTAGCCCTTGGGCGGTTCTTCGAGGAAGTCGTCCCGCTCGATGTATATCTCGCGGGAAAAGGGGAGCGGGCGCGATCCTTCCTTGGGCACGTCGTGGGGATAGTAGGGCGCCTCCAGCTCTTCCACGCGACCCTCCGGGTAGTTGGTGAGGACCACCTTGAGGGGACGTTCGACAGCCAGCACCCGGGGAGCCTTGTGGTTCAGGTCGTCGCGAATGAAGTACTCTAGCTGGCCCATCTCGACGGTGTTGTCGCTCTTGGCGATGCCGACGCTGTGGCAGAAGTTGCGGATGGCCTCGGGCGTGTAGCCGCGCCGCCTCAGTCCGGCCAGGGTGGGCATGCGCGGGTCGTCCCACCCGGCGACGTGCTCCTCCTCCACCAGCTCCAGCAGCCGGCGCTTGCTCATTACCGTGTAGTCGAGGTTCAGCCGGGCGAACTCGATCTGACGCGGGGTGGAGGGGACGTCCACCTGCGCCAGGATCCAGTCGTAGAACTCCCGGTTGTTCTCGAACTCCAGGGTGCAGAGGGAGTGGGTGACCCCTTCCAGCGCGTCCGACAGCGGGTGGGCGAAGTCGTACATGGGATAGATGGGCCAGGCGTCGCCGGTGTGGTGGTGGGTGACGTGGCGGATGCGGTAGATCACCGGGTCGCGCATCTTCATGTTCGGCGACGCCATGTCGATCCTGGCACGCAGCACGTGGGCGCCGTCAGGGAACTCGCCGGCGCGCATGCGGGCGAACAGGTCGAGGTTCTCGTCCACCGCGCGGGCGCGGTAGGGGCTCTCGCGGCCGGGCTCCGTCACCGTGCCGCGGGTCTCCCGGATCTCCGCCTCGCTCAGGCTGCACACGTAGGCGCCGCCGCGCTCGATGAGCTGGACGGCGAAGCGGTAAAGCTCCTCGAAGTAGTCGGAGGCGTTGTACAGGCCCTCGCCCCAGTCGAAGCCCAGCCAGCGGATGTTGTCCTTGATGGCCTCGACGAAGAGCGTGTCCTCCTTGGCCGGGTCGGTATCGTCGAAGCGCAGGTTGCAACGGCCGCCGAATTCCCCGGCGACGCCGAAGTTCAGGCAGATGGACTTGGCGTGGCCGATGTGGAGAAAGCCGTTGGGCTCCGGCGGAAAGCGGGTGACCACGCCGCCGGGGTGTTTCCCGCCGGCCAGGTCGTCCCGGACGATGGTGCGGATGAAGTCGAGCGGGGGCGCGCGCCTGGTGGTGTCGTCGGGCATTCCGGTTTTGCTCACGGGATGGAACGGACGATTCAGGATTCCCGCATAGTCTACATGATCCCACGGCGCGCATGAAGCCGTCGGCCTTCCCATACCCTTCGCATATCATTCGGGGTATAGAGGGCCTATCCCTCAAGGAGGTGCGTGATGCCGCTACTCGACCACGTAGGGGTCAAGGTCACCGACCTCGACCGCTCCATCAGGTTCTACAGCGATCTCTTCGGCTTCGAGATGGTGGACCGCCGCATGCTCGGCAGAAGCAACGTGGAGGCGGCCGCCATGCAGGTGGGCGGGAGCATCATCTTCCTGCTCTACGAGCCGTCGTTCCGGGCACGCAGCCCGGAGGAGCACGGCGGCGTGGACCATTTCTGCCTGACGTTCACCGGCCCCGAGTTCCGGGAAATCCTGGAACGCATCGAGAACATGAGTGTGAGGCTCGAAGGCGGTGTGGTGCCGCGCACCGGCGCCACCGGGCGTAGCGATTCGCAGTACATCCTCGACCCGGACGGCAACCAGATCGAGGTCAAGACGGGACTGACCTGACCGGCCGGCTCAGGCGTGCAGCCGGTCCTTGCCAGCCACGGTGGTGCGCCGCAAGAGCCGCCGCTCCTCGTCCGGGTAGAACGTGCGGGCGTGGATCGAGCAGAAGTTGTCCCACATCAGCAGGTCCCCCACCTCCCAGGTGTGCTCGTACCGGAAGCGCGGATCCTCGGTGATGTCGAACAGGTCGCTGAGGATGGCGTCGCTCTCGGCCCGCTCCATGCCCTCGATGCGCACGGACATCATGCGGTTCACGTACAACGCCTTGCGGCCCGTCACCGGGTGCGTGATGAAGATGGGCTGCACGTAGTAGCGGGCGCCGCTCAGGTCGATGTCGGCGTCCACCGTGTGCCGCTGGTAATCATAGACCTGCAGCACCTTGCAGCCCTCCAGCTTCGCCTTGAGGTCCGCGGGGACATGGTCATAGGCCGCGTGCTGGTTGGTCACCATGGTGTGGCCGCCGTGGGCCGACACCTCGATGCCGTAGAGGATGGTGACGTGGTCGGGTATCTCGTGGAACGCGGTGTCCTGGTGGAAGCCCATCTCCCTGTCGCCGTTGGCCGAGGCCCCTTCCAGCGGCTTGCCGTCCTCCTTGATGTTGCTCACCACCATCACCGGCGTCGTGTAGATGTCGTCCGCGGATTTTCGGAGCCGCGGCCCCACCGTGCGCTTGCCGATCTCCCCGAACGTGGTGGTGAAGCGGTTCTGCTGCTCCACCGTCATGTTCTGGCCGCGAAAGAGCAGCGCGATATTCTTGTAGAACTCGGACAGGATTTCGTCCCGGACCTTGACGTCCAGCGGCTCGCTCACGTCCAGTCCGAGAATTTCCACGCCCAGGGCCGGTGAAAGCGGTCTCGTGGTCAGGCTCATGGTCTTCTCCTGTCTGGCCGAGGTTCTGTTCTATGCGTGAACCGGCTCCTTGCCGGCCACGGTGCACCGCCGCAGGATTCGCGCCTCCTCCGCGGGGAAGTCGGTGCGCGCGTGAGTGGAGCAGCGGTTGTCCCACATGAGCAGGTCGCCCACCCGCCACTCGTGGTCGTAGACGATGCGGTCGTCCTCGGCGATGTCGAACAGCTCGTCGAGGATGGCGTCGCTCTCGGCCCGGTCCATGCCTTCGATGTGCGCGGTCATGGTGCGGTTCACGTAGAGCGCCTTCCTGCCCGTGACCGGGTGGGTGATGAAGATGGGCTGCACATGGCTGCGGGCGCCGGTCATATCCACGTTGGGGTCGATGCGGTAACGGTTGTAGTCGTACACCTGCAGGACGGTGCGTCCCTCCAGCCGGTCGCGAAGTTCCCGGGGAATGTTGTCATAGGCCCGATACATGTTCGAGACCCGCGTCAGGCCTCCCTCGCTGGTGACCTCGATTCCGTAGAGCATGGTGACGATGTTGGGCACCGGGTAGAAACAGGTATCGTGGTGGAACCACATCTCGCCGTCGCCGAAGGAGGCCGTGTTGCCCGTGGGTCCGTCGTCGCTACGGTTGGTGACCATCATCACCGGGTTGGCGTAGGTGTCCTTCGGGGACTTGACGAATCGGGCGCCCACCGTGCGCTTGCCCAGTTCCCCGAACGTCATGGCGAAGGCCGTCTGCTGCAGCTCCGTCAGGTGCTGGTCCCGGAACAGCAGGAGGACATGCTCGTGGAACGCGTCCAGGACCGCTTCGCGGGCCGCATCGGCCAGCGGCTCACGCAGGTCCAGGCCCTCTATCTCGGCGCCGATGGCGGGGGAAACGGGTTTGACGGTCAGGTTCATGGCATCCACCTCCCGAGGTTGTTTCTCATACGCCTTGTCGGCGGCAACGGCTCTCGCGCTGTCTCATGAGCCCTCGTGCAGGGCAGGACTCCGGCGTCGACACGCGTACGGCCCGTCACGTCAGCTCTTCGGGGATGATCCGGCCGTCATCCACGATCATCTCCCCGTCGAGATGGAACGCGGCCCGGCGCAGGATCAGGTCCTCGTGGGCCAGCGTGGTGTTCTTCCCGCCTAGGGCGTAGTTGGCGCCGAAGGCGATCTGCACGTTGCCGTAGGTGGAGCGGGCGTCCCGGGCGCCTTCCTCGGTGCCGCGCTGCGCCACCTCCACCCAGCGCGCCCGCGGGTCCGTGCCCCAGCCGATGTGGGAGATGATGAACGCCTGGGAGTCTCCCGACTGCTCCAGGTGCTCTCTCAGCAGGATGGCGTCCACGCCCCCCTCGACCGCGGTAATACAGCCGTCCTTCACCTCGATGCGCACGGGCTGTTGGACGTAGCGGCCCAGCATCACCAGCAGGTCGCCGGGATCCAGCATCAGCGTGCCGTTGGCGCTGTCCTCCAGCGGCGCGCAGTAGAGGAAGCCCGAGGGCCAACTGTCCCAGCGTCCGGGCACGTCGCTGATGCCGTACTGGGTGACCCCGCGCCGGCCGTCCTTGCGCATGGTGAGGTCGGTGCCGGTCTCGGTGGTGACGCGGATCTCCCCGGCTTCTTCCAGTTTCCTTGCGCCGTTCAGGGTCCGTTGCCGCACTGCCTCGTCGGGGAAGCACCGCCGGAGTTGGTCCTCGGTGCCGCGCACCTGGAGCACCCGGGTGCCACCCGACAGCACGTCGGCGAGCGTCTTGCTGTAGAGGTAGAGGACGCCGCCGGTGGTGAGGTCCACCACCAAGTGCGCGGTCTTCAGGATCTCCACCACCGGCGCCACGTTGGTGTCGTTGCCCTCGGTGCCGGGCAGAAGGGGAATCTTGATCTCGAACGCGCTGGCGGCCACCTCCTTGGCCGCGGCCAGGAACGCGGCGGCGTAGTTGGTGTTGGTGCGGGTGTCGGTGAACACCACGACGGTCTCGTCGGACGTGGCCCTGCACAGCGTCAGTTCGCGCAGCACCATGCCGTAGAGATCGCCCGCGATAGCCCCGGTTGTGGGAAATCGTACCGTCATGGGAACACCGCCGGACGCACCGGCTACAGAGGCGACTCTATCCCCGCGCCCGTGGAAGTGTCAAGGTTCGCCGGGTTCCGAACCGGGCCGGTGATTGGTATGTTACAGCCACGATCAAGGAGGTGACGTCCATGCAATGGCTCGAAAACGAGGTGGCGGTCGTGACCGGGTCCGGTTCCGGAATCGGCAAGGCGGTGGTGGCGCGTTTCGTGGAGGAGGGCGCCAAGGTGGTAGCCTTCGACATGTCGGGAGAACGGCTGGCCGCGTTGAAGGACGAGATAGGTGACAACGTGGCCGTCGTTTCCGGCGACGTGCGGAGCCTGGCGGACAACCGGCGGGCGGTGGCCGCGGCTGTGTCGGAGTTCGGCAAGCTCACCGTGTTCGTGGGCAACGCCGGCATCCACGACGCCAGACGGCCCTTGGCGGAGCTTTCGGACGAGGAACTGGAGCAGGGCTACGAAGAGGTCCTCGGGGTCAACGTCAAGGGCTATTTCATGGGCGCCAAGGCCGCCATCCCCGAGCTGATGAAGACCCGCGGCAACATGGTCTTCACGCTTTCCACGTCCTCCTACTACGTGAGCGGAGGTACCCTCTACGTCGCCTCCAAGCACGCCGCGCTGGGGCTGGTGCGCCAGTTGGCCAACGAACTGGCGCCCACGGTCCGGGTGAACGGAGTGGCGCCGTCCGGCACCGCCACCGGCCTGCGCGCGGCGCCGTCTCTGGCCCCGGGGGCCGGAGGCGACGACGTCTTCGGCGCGCCCCGGCCGCCGGCGGGGCTCCCCAACAATCTCCTCGATGTCGCCGTGGTCCCGGAGGACCACGCCGCCGCCTACGTGCTGCTGGCTTCGTCCCAGTCGCGCATCATGACCGGCGAGGTGATCCACACCGACGCCGGCCGCGGGGTGAGTTCGGTGATCAACCTCAGGCAGGGCTGAGGAACAGCCCGGCCAGCCACGGCTCCGGCCAGGGCACGTGGAGGACGTGCTCGAAGACGCCGTAGACGAACCCCCAGGCCAGGGCGGCCAGGAGGCAGGAGAGCAGCCAGCTCGCGCCGTAGAACTTGGCGTAGCCGAAGACGAACAACGGGACCGTCGCGGGGAACCCGATGATCCGGATGGCGGCGTAGAAGCCCAGGATCCAGGCCCATATTTCGACATTGCCCCAGCGGCCGGAGGACTGAAGGACCGGGGCGTCCATGTGGATGCCTCCTGCCTGCTCTCCGCCACGCCTCGGGCGCAAGTCCATCACGACCTGGAGCGCGGCCAGGCACACGCCGATGCCCCCCAGGACGAAGATGATGATGGATGCGCGCAACTCGTCCCAGCCGTGGGCCACGCGGAGAGCCCAGAGCAGCACCAGCCCGACGGCCAGGGTGAAGAGGATGCCCTCGTAGTGAAGCCGTCTGTCGCCGTTCATGTCTCCCCCGATGTCTCACCCGCGGCAACGGCGGCTTGCCGCCGCTCGCGCCGCCCCTTGAGCATGGGGTAGCACAGCGACGCCGCCACCAGAACGAGCAGGATGATGACGGCCGGCCGCAACAGCCACTCGAAACCGTAGCGGGTGTAGGAAAGCCACAGGTAGGTCTCCATCTTGGTGCCCAGCACCACCCCCAGGAGCAGCGGCGGCCGCGGCCAGCCGTGCCGCCGCATCATGAAGCCCAGCAGCGAGAACACCAGCAGCGCGCGCAGGTCGTTGACGCTGAAGTTGGCGGCGAAGGCGCCGATGAAGACGAACACCGCCACCAGCGGCACGATGCTGTGGAAGGGCATGAAGCACGCCCGCGCCATGGGCTTGGCGAGGGCGCCGCACATCACCACCGCGATGACGTTGCCGATGACCAAGGTCCAGATCACCGCGAAGGTGAGGTCGAGCTGCGATGTCAGCATGTCAGGGCCGGGCTTGATGCCCACGGCCACGAAGGCGGTGAGGATCAACGCCGTGGACGTGCTGCCCGGGATGCCGAAGGCCAGGGTCGGTATGTATCCGCCCCCTTCCTTGGCGTTGTTGGACGCCTCGGGCGCGATCACCCCGCGGATGTCGCCCTTGCCGAAGCCCTCGGTGTTCCTCTCGGTCTGCACCGCGTGGGCATAGGCGAACCAGTCGGCAACGGAGCTGCCGAGTCCCGGCAGGAAACCGACCCACGCGCCGATGGCGGAAGACCGCACCATCAGCCACCAGTGGCGGAACACGTCCTTGATGCCCTGGAGGAAGCCGCTGCCCAGCTCCTCGTGCTCCGCGATGCTGGTCTTGCGGCTCGCCAGGTCGATGATCTCCGGGATGCCGAACAGGCCCAGGGCGACGATGATGAGGCTGATGCCGTCCCACAGGTAGTCGTAGTCGAAGTCGAACCGGGGGATTCCCGACTTCACGTCCATGCCGATGGTGGCCACCAGCACGCCGATGATGCCGGCGATGATGCCCTTGACCGGGGCGTTGCCGCTCAGCACCGCGACCATGGTGAGGCCCCACAGGGTCAGGACGAAGAACTCCGGCGAGCCGAAGGTCAGCACCAGCGGGCGCAGGATCGGCAGGGAGGCCACCAGCACCAGGGCGCCCACGAACCCGCCCAGCAGCGAGGCCGCGAAGGAGGCGCTCAGCGCCCGCGCCGCCTGGCCCTGCTTGGCCAGGGGATAGCCGTCCAGAATGGTTGCCTGGGAGCCCGAGCTCCCGGGTATGGAGATGAGGATGGAAGGGAAGGCGCTGGCGGTGTTGCCCACGGCGTCCAGGCCCACCAGCAGCGCGATGACCGGATAGGGATCCTGCATGGTCATCACGAAGGGGAGCATGATGGCCAGGGTGGTGGGGCCGCCGATTCCCGGCAGGAACCCCACCATGCTCCCGATCAGCACTCCCAGGGCCATCATGCCCAGGGAGTGCAGGGTCAGGACGCCGAGCAGGCCGTCAAACGCGGCTTCGAGCATGGGCTGACGAAGACTGCCGGATAGTGCGGCTCAGCGCGACGTTATTTCTTCTTCTTGCCCGTGGGCAGGCCGTGCTCCTTGCGGATGTTGAAGAGGAAGTCCTTCACCTCCTGTGAAGCGTTGGTCACTTCCATCACGAGCTTGGCCGTGGCTGCACCGTCACGGGTCCTCCAGGCCTCGCCGAAGAACTTGGTGGCCTCGGTCTGGAACTTCGGATCCTGCACCATCTTGGCCCAGGCCCCGTGTAGGATGTCCATGACGTTCGCGGGGGTTCCTTTGGGGGCGTGGAGAAACTTGTCCACGTCCGAAGGGCCGGCCCATACCTTGTAGGCCTGCCAGGAGATGCCGCCGGGTTTCTTGTCGCCGAGCACTTCCTCGAAGGTCGGGATGTCGGGGAAGTCCTTGCGGCGCTGGTCCGTCAGCAGCACCAGCGGGTCCACCACGCCGTCCCGTTGCAGATCCCGGATGAGCTTGGCGTTGCCGGTGCCCCACATCTCGATCTCGCCCTGCCTGAGCGCCAGGACCATCTCGCCGGTGCCGGCGTAGCCGAAGATCCAGCGGTTGTTCCAACCCAGGTACTTGGCTCCCCAGACGGTCATGGCCACCCAGGTGCGGATGCCGTCCGAATCGCCCACCACCACGGGCTTGGCCTTGGAGTCGGTGAGGCGTTTGCGCGCGTCCTTCCGCACCATGAGGATGCTGCCGCCGCGCATGATGGAGCCGATGTACGAATACGTCCTGGGATTGTACCGGACCCGCTTGCCGCCGCGCACGTAGGTGCTCAGCGCGGACGAGGAATCCTGCAGCAGGGTCAGCCCGTCCGGCTTGGCCCGGCGCGTGTAGTAGTTGTTGACCACGGTGCCGCCGCCGCCGGGCATGTTCTGCACGATGGTCTTGGGGTTGCCGGGTATGAACTTCGGCAGGAAACGCGAGACCAGCCGCGCGGTGGCGTCGGTGCCGCCGCCGGGGCTCGAAGAGACCAGGACGCTGATGGTCTTGCCCTCATAGTAGTCCGCCGCGGGCGCCGGGGCAGCGCACAGGACGAGCGCTGCAAGAATCGAAGTCAGTATCGTTGCACGGTATCTGTCCATCGTCGTGGTTCCTCCTTCGTTGGCACGCTTTGGTTATTTTGGTCATCGACGCACTGTTAACAGTGGCTACATTCCCATGCCGGATTCGTCCATGCTCTCCTGGCGGTGCAGCCCGAAGGCCTCCAGCACGGGAATATCGTGCATGGAAAACAGGACCGCCTCCTCGCCGTCCGAGCGATTGGCGTGCTCGTGCCAGCTCCACAGCGGCACGATGAACGTGTCTCCCTTGTTCCACTCCAGCGTCTGGCCGTTGATGACCGTGGCGCCGCTGCCGCGGAGCGCGTGGTAGATGCTGGTGCTGTTGTGACGGTGAGCGCGGGTGCGCTCGCCTGGGCGCAGCATCTGAGCCCAGCAGGACAGGGTCGGTAGCGTCCTGCCGCCGGTGAGGGGATTCACGTATTCGAGGGCGACGCCGTCGTAGGGGTCGCCGGGCGTCTCGGCCAGCGCCTGTAGCGAGCGGTAGGTGTCTTCCCAGCGGTAGTGGAGCGGCGCAGGCGCGCCTTGGTCGTCAGATCGCACCGGGCGGGTCATGCCGAAATGCGACGCTTCCTGCTCGCTCGCCCGGGTCGCCTGCTTCTCCTCGGAATAGGGCTCGTAGGAGATCACCTGCAGCGACTGGATCAGCGGAACGTCGAGGCCGTCGAGCCAGACCATCGGCTCGGCGCCCTCGTGTCCGTGGTCGTGCCACGTCCACTGCGGCGTGAGGATCAGGTCCCCCTCCGCCATGTCGAGCTTCTCGCCGTTGACCACCGTGTAGGCGCCTTCGCCCTGGACGATGAAACGGATGGCGGCCATGGTGTGGCGGTGGGCCGGGGCCACCTCGCCGGGCTGGATCATCTGGCAGGCCAGTAGCATGGTGTGGCTGGTCATCTCGATGTGCCGCATCCCGGGGTTGACCAGACGGATGGTGCGGCGCTCGGTGCGCCCCTTCTCGATGCCGATGCGGTCCCGGGCCTGCTGGAGACTCTCGTAAACGTCTTTCCATTTCCACAGGTGCGGCACCACCTTCGTCTGGGGGTCGGGCGTGCGTTCGTGGCGGTCCAGCTTCCACAGGCCCGACAGCCATCGGTCCGCGAGATAGCTGTCCAGCTCTGTTAAATCCTGCGGTTCGGTCTTCATGCCGTGCCCTTCACGCCGCTACGTTGCAGCCTACCGCAACTCGTAGCCCATCTCGTAGTGGATGTAGATGCCGTCGAAGAAGAACCAGCGCATCTTCGCGCTCTCCCGGGCGTAATCGACGGCCATCTGCTGTAGCTCGGGTGTGGTGCAGTACCGTTCCAGGATATCGAAGCCCCGGCCGCCATGCTCGGTATCCACGTCCGCGTGGAGCCAGAAGTGCTCGATGGCGTCTTCGTCGAAGTGGTAGACGTCACGCAGGGCCGGAAGCACCTTGCTGTACAGCATGGGCGACTGGGACTCGGTGCCGATGTTGGTGGCGGCCACGCTGCAGATGAAGGACTCGTCCCTGCACACCCGGTTGAACCAGGTCGCCCAGGCTTCGGTGGTGGGCAGTCCGCGGCCGCGCTTGGCGGCCTCGGCGTCGCCGCCGTTGGCGGTGCAAAAGCGCAGGATGATGTCCAGGTGCGGCCGTTCCGGGTCGCTCTCCTCCAGGTAGTTGCCCAGCAGCAGCCGCTGCACCTCGAGCGGCGTATTGGCCGCCTTGTACAGCTCGCCGCGGTAGATGTTGCTGATCCAGTGGTACTGCTCGATGGCCCAACCCATCATGGCGTTGCGGCTGAGCTTGCCCGCGGCCCACTTCTCGGTCAGCGGATGGTTCGCGCAGTGCCGCTCCAGCACCGCGGCTTCGAGCCTCTCTCTCAGGGAACTGGTGCCTGCCATGTGTCGCTCCGTCGCCGTCGCACGCCCATGAAGTTCTTGCCGAAGCCGCCCGCGCAGCCAAACCCGCGCGGCGCCCAATATCACCACGCGCCCCGACGGGCTGTCAAGCGCGGCCCGGCGCCGGCGCGGGGCGGCGGGTGGTCACTTCTTTGACGGCAGCCGGTCCCGTTTCACCACCACGCGCTGGTGGCTACCCTCGCCGATCTTCTCGCGTTCGTTGTGCGCCTCCACCGTAAAGCTCAGGCGGCGGCCTTCCACGCCGGTGAGTTTCGCGCTCGTGCGGACGGTCTCGCCCATTCCCGTTCCGGCGATGTGGGAGATCTCTACCCGCACCCCCAGCGACACCTCGTCGTCGTCCAGGTACGGGCGTACCGTCTCCACGCAGGCGCGCTCCATGTGGCCGACCATGGCGGGCGTCGAGTAGACCAGGAGACCTTCGTCCGCGATATGCGCCGCCGCCATCTCCCGCGTCGTTTCGATCACCCACTCGCCTTCGAGTCCTTTCACGATTCCGTCCTTCACGAGTCCTCCGTCGGTATCTCGGTCATCTCAATCCTCTGTTCCCGTTCCCCACTATGGTCCATATCGGCTATACTGGGAAGCCGTCGAAGGCCGTTATGGAAAGGGTAGTTCGCAAATTCACCTCCTTCGCCGAGGAAGAAGAAGCCGACTACGCTTACTACCGGAAGCTGTCCGGGAACCAGCGACTGCAGCTTCTCCTGGAACTCGTCATGCCCGAGAACCCCGATGCGGGAACTATCGAACGATCTGTGCGAATTGGTCCACTACGGAGTCTCAAGGGCAGTGGCAGCGGTGTGGCGAAAGGGAGGCGTCCTGAATCATGAACGCGGCATTGCAGGGGACCATGGCGCTGGATCTAAGCGGCCACGTGGCCGGGCCGTTCTGCGGGAGCCTCTTGGGCGACCTCGGGTGCGACGTCATCAAGGTGGAGTTGCCCGACGGGGGTGATACGCACCGCGGGCGGAATCCGCTGTACGAGGGCTACGGACCGAGCTTCCGGGCGCTCAACCGCAACAAGCGGAGCCTCACCCTGGACCTCCGCAAGCCCCAGGGCAAGGAGATCCTGCTCAAGCTGCTGGAAAAGGCTGATGTCCTGCTGGAGAACTTCCGTCCCGAGACGCGCACGAAGCTCGGCCTCGACTACGAGCGCCTTTCCGAACTCAATCCCAGGCTGGTCCATTGCTCCATCACGGGGTACGGCCAGGAGGGCCCCTACCGCGACAAGCCCGGCTTCGACACCATCGGCCAAGCCCTGAGCGGCATGCTGAGCCTCATGACCGACTTCGACAAGCCCAAGGTAGTGGGGGTCTCGGTCACCGATCATTCCACCGGGGTGTTCGCCGCCTACGGCATCCTCGGGGCGCTGCTGGCGCGCCACCACACCGGCCGCGGCCAGTTCGTCGACGCCTCGCTGCTGCGCATCAGCTTGGCGTTCATCGAGTCGCACATGGCCGACTACCTGAACGGCGGCGAAGCCATCACCCGGGAAAACTTCCCGCGCGGGCGCATCTACTGCTTCATCCCCAGCGACCGTAAACCGTTGGTGATCCACCTCTCCGGACACCAGAAGGCCTGGGAGGGGCTGGTGAGCGCCGTGGGCCGCCGGGACCTGCTGGACGACCCGCGCTTCGCCACCCGCAACGACCGCTGGAAGCACCACTATGACATCGTCCCCATCCTGCAGGCGGAGTTCGAGAAAAAGCCGCGGGACCACTGGCTTGATGCCCTGGACGCGGTCAGCGTGCCCAACGCGCCGATATACAAGATCGAGGAGGTGCTGGACGACCCGCAGGTGAAGGAGATGGGCCTGCCGCAGGAGATCCGCCATCCCGGCATGGGGACAAGCAACCTCATCGGCAACGCTATCCAGTTGTCCGACACGCCCATGCGGTTTCACCGCGCGGCGCCGGTTCTGGGCGAGAACACCGACGAAATCCTGCGCGGCCTCGGCTACGACGAGGAGGCGCTGGCGGAGTTGCGCGAGAACGGCGTTACGTGAAGGAGGGCGAATCTTGACGCCCCAAGACCGGTAATGCTAGACGCTAGGTTAAGTGCGCGAAAATTTGTGAAACGTTCGCAAGGGGGACAATCAAATGGCAGACAACGGAACACTGGCGGGCTGTGAAGTCATTATTTCATCGGACTCCCACGTCATGGAGCCGTCGGACATCCTGGTGGAAAGGGCTCCCAAAGGGTACAGGGACCAGGTGCCGCGCTTTCCCCAGTTGAAGTTGGGGGAGAGCTTTCAGACCCAGCCGGGCGGATCGGACCCGGACAAGCGCATCACCGAGATGGAGACCGACGGGGTGAGCGCGGAGGTACTCTTCCCGACCTACCTGCTGCCGCACTTCGCCATGGATGACGCCAAGCTGCAGGAAGTTTCATTCGGCGCCTACAACGACTGGGTGGTGGACTACTCCTCGGTGGCGCCCAACCGGCTGGTAGGGGTGGCGGCCATCTCCATGTACGACATCGACAACGCGGTGAAGGAACTCGAGCGCTGCGCCAAGAAGGGTCTCAAGGGCTCGCTCATCTGGCAGGCGCCGCACGCGGACCTGCCGTTCCACTCGGACCACTACGAGAAGTTCTGGGCCGCTTCCGCGGACCTCGAGCTGCCGGTGCACCTGCACATCCTCACCGGCCACGGCTACCACAAGAAAACCGTGTTCGGTAACCAGCGCATCGGCGTCGAGCCCTACCGCGGCAGCGTCAACCTGAAGCTCCAGGAGATCATCAACGCCGTCTTCGACTTCATCTTCTACGGCATCATGGAGCGCCACCCCAAGCTCAAGTTCGTGTGCGTCGAGAACGAGATCGGCTGGATGCCGTTCATGCTGCAGCAGTGGGACTACTACTGGAACCGGTTCAAGGGAGAGAACCCCATCTCCATCACCAAGAACCCCAGCGAGTACTTCAACGAGCAGTTCTTCGGCACCTTCTTCCGCGACACGGTGGCCGGGCACAACTTCGAGTGGTGGGGTCAGGACAACTGCATGTGGTCCAACGACTACCCCCACGCCAACTCCACGTGGCCGGAGTCCAAGCGCTATATCGAGCGCGACCTGGGCCACCTGCCGGCGGACATACGGAAGAAGCTGGTCTGCACCAACGTCAAGAACCTCTACCAACTCGACATTTCTCAGCCGGTACAGTAACGCGAAGGCCGCCCTCCCGAGGGGCGGCCTTTCTCATCCATCGGGGAGACGGAGCGGGCGGCGGCCCCCAAGGCGGCGCGTGTGGGCTCCCCGCAAGGAAAGGGGCAAGTTCATGGCCAGGGACGGTTTCAAAGTATTCGACAGCGACATGCACATCATGGAACCCACGGATCTGTGGCCCCGGTACCTGCCGCCGGAGTTTCAGGCACAGGCTCCGCTGGGGCGCACGTCCGAGAACGTTCGGGACCTGGGGCTGCGCTTCCCCGACAAGGCGGCTGAGACGCGCCGCACCGGCACGGAGGAGCATCGCGGCCACAACTACGAGAAGAACCAGAACACCTACCGTGACCACTCCGAAAGGGGCTGGACCGGCGAGGTGCAGCTCGAGGCCATGGACGTGGAGGGCATCGACGCCGCGGTGCTGTTCCCGACCCGGGGCCTCCATGTGCTCACCTTTCCGGGACACACGCGGGAATTCGCCGCGGCTCTGGCGCGGGCCTACAACGACTGGCTCCACGACTTTTGCCGAGCCGACCCGAACCGGCTGTTCGGCGCCGGCATGATCTCGGTCTACGACATCAACGACGCGGTGGAGGAGACGCGCCGGGTGGTGGGCGAGTACGGCTTCCGCACGGTCTTCCTGAGGTCCAACATCGTCAACGGCAAAGCCCTGCACGACCCGTACTACGAGCCCCTGTGGAATACCCTGGAGGAGTTGGCCGTTCCCATCGGGTTCCACGAAGCCACCACTTCCCGCACAGCCCAGGCCGGCGAGCAGTTCGAGCCCAACTTCGGCCTGAGGCGCGTCTATTCCCAGCCCCTGGAGCAGATGATGGGGCTCGGGAGCTTTGTCGGCGGCGGCGTGCTCGCGCGTCATCCCAGGCTGCGGGTGGCGTTCCTGGAAGCCAACTGCTCGTGGCTGCCGTGGCTCCTCTGGCGCTTCGACGAGGGTTTCGAGCGGGAGGGCGACGTCTACATGCCCGATCTGGACCGGAAACCCAGCGATTACTTCAAGGACCAATGCTGGATTTCCATCGAGCCGGACGAGACCCCGGCGCGGTTCACCATCGAGGAGTTCGGCTGCGACCAGCTCGTCTTTTCCACCGACTACCCGCACGGTGACTCCAAGTATCCCCATGCGGTGGAGGGGTTCCTGGAACTCGACCTGTCCGACGAGGCCAAGCGCAAGATCCTGTGGGACAACTGCGCGCGGTTTTATGGTTTTGACTAGTCAGGATTTCCCGATCCGAAGGAGGGCGTGATGGCAAGACCCCAAGAGGCGGCACAGCCGGAATGCATACAGGGCGTGGTCAACTACCTCAAGAAAGACACCGAGGCCCCCGCGAGCTACGGCGGCATGAGCCAGAAGGAGGCCGACCGAAGGCGCAGGGGCAACTACGAGAGCCACACGGTCGCTATCCACAACGCGCGGCTCCTGGCCGGGGGGCTTTCGCTGGAGCGCGAGGGCTTCGTGCTGGTGCGCCACGACACGCAAATGAAGGACTTCTACGACGAGGAAGAGGTGCGCACGGTCTACTACAAGGAGACCGAGGAGCTGGTGAAGAAGACCTCCGGGGCGAAACGCGTGGTGGTGTTCGACCACACGCTGCGCTCGGGCGACGAGGCCACGCGGGAGGCGAAGCAGGTGGGCGGCCCGGTGCGCGGCGCCCACAACGACTACACGGACTGGTCCGGGCCGCAGCGGGTGCGCGACATTCTGCCGGACGAAGCCGAGGAGCTACTCAAGGGCCGGTTCGGCGTGATCCAGACCTGGCGTCCCATCAACCGGCCGGTGATTCGGGATCCGCTGGCCATTTGCGACGCCGGCAGCACCGGCATGGAGGGCGCCATCCCCACCGCGCGCATCTACCCGGACCGGCGCGGCGAGACGCTGCACTACACCTTCAATCCCAGGCACTACTGGTACTACTTTCCGCACATGGAGCGCCACGAGGCCGTGGTGTTCAAGACCTTCGAGTCCGAGAAGGACGGGCGCGCCCGCTGGACCCTGCACTGCGCCTTCGACGACCCCGACACGCCTCCCGATGCGCCGGCCCGGGAGAGCATCGAGATGCGCACCCTGGCGTTTTTCTAGGAGAACCGCATGAGCAATTTCGACGTGGTGGAAACCACCATCGAGGCCGTCCACAAGGCGTATCAGTCGGGGCAGTTGACCCCGCGCCAACTGGTGCAGGCTTACCTGGACCGGATCGAGGCCTATGACAAGAAGGGGCCGGCGCTGAACTGCATCATCACCGTCAACCCCAACGCCCTGGAGGAAGCCGACCGGCTCGGCGCCTCGCCTCTCACCGGCCCGCTCCACGGCATTCCGATCGTTTTCAAGGACCAGGGCGACGTCAAGGGCATGCCCACCACCCTGGGCAGCGTGCTGTTCAAGGACTTCTACCCGGACCGCGACTGCACCGTGGCGGAGAAGCTCAAGGCGGCCGGCGCCATCATCCTGGCCAAGGCCACCCTGGGCGAACTGGGCGGGGGCGACACCCACGGCTCGCTGTTCGGCTCCAGCCGCAACCCCTACGACGTCGAGCGCACGGTGGGCGGCTCCTCCGGCGGCTCCGGCGGGGCGCTGGCCGCGAACTTCGCCACCGTGGCGGTGGGACAGGAGGGCTACGCCTCCATCCGCCGGCCGTCCACCTGGAACTGCGTCGCCGGCATGCGCCCCACGCCCGGGCTCGTGAGCCGGGGCGGCGTCTATGACGGTTGGCCCGACATGACCGGCTCGCTGGGACCCATGGGGCGCACCGTGACGGACATGGCCAAGCTGCTGGACGCGATGGTGGGCTACGATCCCGAGGACCCGGTGACCGCCCGCGGCGTCGGCCACGTCCCTTCGAGCTACACCGATTCCCTTGACGCCAATGGACTCGGCGGCGCCCGTCTGGGTATCCTGCGCGAGCCCATGGGCCACACCTCGGAGCCCGACACCGACGATTTCCGGCAGATCACCGAGCTGTTCGACCGGGCGGTGGCGGACCTCCAGGCCGCCGGAGCCGAGGTGGTGGACCCGGTGGAGATACCGCAGCTAAACGAGCTGCTGGCACAGCGGTCATGGAACCCCAAGAACGCCGACGAGGCGTTCAAGCTGTACTACCACAGAAGCGCCAAGCGGCCGTTCGAATCGCGCCAGGAGGCCATGGCGTCGCCGGAGTTCGCCAAGGTCCACTACAACGCCCAGAACCGCTGGAAGGCGCCGCTGGACGCCGACAAGCACTACCAGTACCTGCTGGCGCGCGAAAAGCTCATGGGCAACCTGTTGAAGGTCATGGCCGACCACCGGCTCGACGCCATCGTGCACAAGTCGGTGGAACACCAGCCCACCCTCATCCGTGACGGCATCCAGCCGCCCTGGGTCAACATGCGGGGAGTGCCGCACATCAACACGTTCCTGATCTTCGTCTCCTCGGTGGTGGTGCCCGGAGGTTTCACCCGGGACGGCCTTCCCGGCGGCATCACTTTCCTGGGGCGGCCGTACGACGATGCACGCATGATCCGGTTCGCCTACGCCTACGAACAGGCCACGAACCACCGCAAGCCGCCGGCCACCACGCCGGCGCTGTGACGGCCGGAAGGAATTCAGCATGTCCCGCTTGCCCGAGCTGACCGAACGCGAGGCCATACCGGAGGACCAGCGGCACCACTACGACTCCATCATGGCGAGCCGGAAGCGCATCAGCGCGCCCTACGCCAACCTGCTCCACTGTCCGGATCTGGCCGCGCGCACCGCGCACTTGGTAGGGTACTCGCTGTTCACCTCCGACTTCCCCCTGAGGGAGAAGGAACTGGTCATCTGCACGGTGGCGCGGGAGATGGACTGCGTTTACGAGTGGGCCGCCCACTCCGGCCACGCCCTGGACGCCGGGGTGCCGGAGGAGACGGTGGCCGCTATCCGCGACGGCAGGGCGCCCGAGGGCCTGGACGACGATGAAGCGGCGTTCGTCAAGTACGTCCAGGAGCTTCTCCGGCCGCCCCATCGCGTGACCGAGCCGACCTTCCGGGCGTTGCGAGACCGCCTCGGCAACCACCGGCTGGCGGAGCTGACCGGCATCATCGGCGGCTACGTGGCCCTGGCCTGCTCCCTCAACGCCTTCGAGATCGGCGCTCCCGATGGCATGCCGGTCCTTCCCACCGGGTGAGCGGCATGGCCAAGGCCTTGCGCGAGCCCGAGCTTGCCGCCGCGGTCGAAAGCGGCATCCCTGTCCTGGAACTGGCCGGTTTCATGGCCGGCGCTCCCGGCGCGATGGAGTCCCTGGCCGCGGAGTTGCGCCATGCCCTGGAGCGGGTGGGTTTCTACTACATCCACGGCCACGGCGTGTCCCAGGCCCTCATCGACGACGTCTTCGCCCAGTGCGCCCGTTTCCACGCCCGGCCGCTGGCCGAGAAGATGGCGGTCCGGGGCAACGAGCACAACGTGGGATACATGCCGGTGAACGGGTACGTGTCCCGCAGCTCCCGGGTGGAGAAGGCGACGCGGCCCAACTTCGTGGAGGCGTACTTCCTTAAGAGGGACCTTCCCCTCGACCATCCCGACGTGGTGGCGGGGGTGCGCTACCGCTGCGCCAATCCATGGCCCGACCCGCGCGTCCTGCCCGGTTTCCGGGAGACCGTGGCGGCCTACCTGGACGCGATGGAGCAGCTCTGCAAGCGCATGCTGCCGCTCTATGCCGCGGCGTTGGAGCTGCCGCGGGACTACTTCGACGAGGCGTTCAGGGAACCCCAGTACACCCTGCGGATGTCCCACTACCCGCCCGCGGAGCAGGGCGACGCCGGCCAGTACGGTCTGGCCCCGCATACCGATTCGAGCTTCCTCACCATGCTGCCGCAGTCGGAGCTGCCGGGCCTGGCCATCCGCATGCCGTCGGGAGAGTGGACCGACGCGCCGGCGGCGCCCGGCACCTTCCTGGTCAATTCCGGGGACATGCTGCGGCGGTGGACCAACCACCGGTTCCTGTCCACCCCTCACCGGGTGGTCAACCGCAACGCCGGCCGGGACCGCTACGCCATCCCGTTCTTCTTCGACGCCACCCACGACTTCCCCATGGCCTGTCTGCCCACGTGCCAGGGGCCGGACAACCCGCCCCGCTACGAGCCCACGACCTACGGCGATTACATGCGCTGGTTCGCGCGGCAGTACGACCACGTGCGGGACCACGACGGCCAGGAGCCCGAGGACCCGGGCGTCCCCACCGTCACGTAGGATCAGGCGGACCGAGGCGACGGGTGTCAATGTTACGAGAGCATGTCAATTTGGTAACAGGGTCTGTGGAAAAACCTGTGTATTGGGCGCGGACGCGCGTAAAACGGCCCTGTTCATCCGGGATTCAACAAATTGCACAATTTCTGCGCATCGTTTTTTCGTGTAAATTCGCGCAGTTGTGAAGATAGGGTCCGGCAGCCGTCGGGCATCCGACAGCCGGCCCGTGCGGCGCAACCCGTACCGGAATGCCGCTAAGTGACTGATTCCCAACGGACTATGAGCGGGAACGCCAACCTCCAGGCCTTGCTCCGGCCGCGATCGGTGGCCGTTGTCGGGGCGTCCCCCAAGGGGGGCACGGGCGGACGCATCCTGGGGAACGTCCTTGCGTCGGGTTTCCGAGGCGCGGTCTACCCGGTCAATCCCAACTACACGGAGATCCAGGACAGGCCGTGCTATCCGTCCATCGACGGCCTGCCGGAGGTGCCCGATTGCGTGGTGGTGGCGTTGCCGGTCACCCGCGTGCTGGGGGTGGTGGAGGAGGCCGTTGCCGCGGGGGTGCCCTCGGGCATCGTGGTGGCGGAGGGCTTCTCGGACGGCGATACCGCGGCAGGCCGGCGGCGCCAACAGGAGCTTCAGCGTCTGGCTTCCGCCGGAGGCATGGCCGTCACCGGTCCCTGCTGCATGGGGGTGGCGAGCCTCCGGTACGGCTTCGCCAATTCCTATTTCTCGATTCCGCAAGACCTGGCGCCCGGAGGCGTCTCGCTCATCTCCCAGAGCGGGGGCTTGACCAACGCCGTCACCGAGTTGGGCGCCAGCCGCGGCATCGGCTTCAACTACATCATCTCCAGCGGCAACGAGGCGGTGGTGGAGATGGCCGACTACATCGAGTACCTCGCCGGCGACCCCGAGACCCGCGTCATCGCCTGCATCATGGAGGGCGCCAAGGACGGCGCCAAGCTGCGCCGGGTACTGGCCTCCACCAGCCGGAAGAAGCCCGTGGTGGTGTTGAAGCTGGGCCGGACCGAGTCCGGGCAGAGGGCCACGGTGGCCCACACCGGCACCCTGGCCGGCCAGCGGGAAGCCTACGAGGCGCTGTTCCGGGAAACCGGCGTGGCCGCGGTGGAAAGCCTCGACGAGTTGGTGGAGACCGCGGGCCTGTTCCTTCACGGGCGTCTTCCGGCGGGGGAGAAGGTCGTGTTCCTGACCATTTCCGGCGGCGCCACCGCGCTCATCAGCGACGTGAACGCGGTTGCGGGCCTCCAGTGCCCGCCCCTGTCCACGGCCGTGAATGGAAGGCTCCAGGAGATCCTCGGGGTCGCGGACCGGCCCTTCAGCAACCCCATCGACACCGTGGGGATGCCGCGCATCGAACAGGGCGACAATCTCACGACCGTGCTCGACACGCTCTTGAGCGACGACGGCATCGACGCGGTGGGCATGGCGCTGAGCGTCAAGCGGACGACCGCGCCGGGTCAGCAGAAGCTGCTCGACCAGGCGGTGGCGTGCGCCAAGGGCTCGGCCAAGCCGCTGTTCGTGCTGTCCCTTGCGTCCAACAGCCTCACCGGCGACTGCCGCGCGTTTTCTGCCGAAACCGGCGTGCCCATTCTCGAGGACGTGGCGGGCGGGATGAAGGCCGTGCGCCGGCTCGTGGACTACGCGGCGTTCCGCCGCAAGGACGAGCGGATCCGGATGCCGGCGGCGTCCGTGGATTTCAGGCCGCCCGAAGGCGCCGGCGCGCTCACCGAGCATGAGAGCAAGAGGATACTGGAGCGCACCGGCATCCCCATGACCCGGGAAGAACTGGCCGGCACTCCCGAGCAGGCGGTCGAGATCGCCGGCAGCCTCGGCCTTCCGGTGGCGCTGAAGGTCCAGTCGCCCGACGTGCCGCACAAGTCGGATGCCGGCGGCGTCCATCTTGGCGCGGCGACCGCCGAGGAGGTGGAGACGGCGTATCTCCGTGTCGTCCGGAACGTCCAGGCGGCCCACCCGGACGCCCGCATCGACGGCGTCCTGGTGCAGGAGATGGTCGTCGACGGGTTGGAGATCCTCGTCGGCATGGTGCACGATCCGCAGTTCGGGCCGCTGGTGACGCTGGGGCTGGGCGGCGTCCACGTGGAGGTCTTCCGGGACGCCGCCTTCCGGTTGCCGCCGCTGGACGAGGAAGACGTGCGCGAGATGCTGGCGGAGCTGCGCGGCGTCGCGCTATTGAGTGGTCTCCGGGGCGGCGAGCCCCGGGACGTGGGCGCGCTGGTGGCCTGCGTGGTGCGCTTCGGCGACTTCGTGGCGCACAACGCCGGACGCTTCACCGCCGTCGAGATGAATCCCGTGATGGTCCGTCCCGAGGGCCGCGGGGTGGCGGTGGCGGACGCGCTGATCACGGTGTAATCCGGGAAAGGGCAACCGGCTGTCGCCCGCCGTCAAGGTGCAACACTCAGGTAGGGGCGACCCGCGGTCGCCCCCAAACCGGGAGCTTCGATGACCTACGACAACATCCTCTACGACGTCACCGACCATGTGGCCACCATCACCCTCAACCGCCCCGAGTCCATGAACGCCATCAGCTACAAGGCCCGGGACGAGTTGCACGACGCCTGCGGCCGGGTGTCCGCGGACCCGGACGTGTGGGTGTGCATCATCACCGGGGCGGGGGAGCGGGCCTTCTCCACCGGCCTCGACCTGAAGGAACGGGCGCGGGAAGTGGACGATTCGACTTTCTTCGAGAAACGGCGGGTGCGGAACCGGCCGAGCACGCAGGGCCAGAACATGGTGGTGGCCGCCATGGAAAAGCCCACCATCGCGGCGATACGGGGCTACGCGGTGGGCGGCGGCCTGGAGCTGGCGCTGGCCTGCGACATCCGCGTGGCCGCGGAGGACGCCAAGCTCGGCATGTTCGAGGTGCGCCGCGGGCGGCTCGGCGGAGGCGGCGGCACCCAGCGGCTGCCGCGGCTCGTCGGCATGGCCAAGGCGCTGGAGCTGTCCCTCACCGGCGAGGCCGTGGACGCCCACGAGGCGTTTCGCATCGGCCTGGTGAACAAGGTGGCGCCGGTGGACGGCTACATGGACGCGGCGCGGGAGATCGCGCGCAAGATCTGCCTGGGCGCGCCGCTGTCGGTCATCGCCATCAAGGAAGCCATCACCAAGGGAATGCAGCTACCCCTGGAGCAGGGCCTCAGGCTCGAGAGCGACCTGGGCCTGGCGCTCTCCACCACCGAGGACCAGAAAGAGGGCTCCCGCGCCTTCGCGGAGAAACGCCCGGCGGTGTGGAAGGCCCGGTAGGCCACGGGACACAGGAGGAACACATGAGCACGAACCTGAGCGGCAAGTACGCCATCGTCGGCGTGGGGCAGAGCCCCCTGGGCAAGGTGCCGGAGATGGGCCCCATCGGGCTCTTCGCGGTGGCGGCCAAGAACGCCATCGAGGACGCCGGCCTCAAGAAGGAGGACGTGGACGGCCTCATCACCCGCGGCCCGGACGACGTCTACTGCCACCACCAGAAGGTGGGCGAGGCCCTGGGCCTCGACGTCACCTACAGCACCTCCACCGCCAACGGCGGCGCCAGCCAGACCATGGCCGTGGCCATGGCGTGCATGGCCATCGAGGCCGGCGTCTGCAACACCGTGGTGGTGGGCTACGGCCGGGACACCTGGTCCCGCACGCACCGCAACGCCGAGGCCAAGCAGGCGGTCGCCTCCCGGCCCCGCACCTACTCGGAGTTCGGTTCGGAGTTCGGCCAGTTCGGCGCGCCGGTGAACTACGCCGTGGCGGCGCGGCGCCACATGGAGCGCTTCGGTACCACCAAGGCGCAGCTCGGCGCCATCGCGGTGGCGTTCCGCAACCACGCCCGCAAGAACCCGCACGCGTTCATGCAGAAGCCCTTGACCCTGGACGAGTACCTGAGCGCGCGTCTCATCGTGGATCCGCTGTGCCTGTACGACTGCAGCGTGTTCATCGACGGCGCCGGCGCGGTGGTGGTGACCAGCGCGGAACGCGCCCGGGACCTCCGGCAGCCGCCCGCCTACGTGCTGGGCTTCGGCTTCGGCAACCGCCTGAGCGGCTGGTACGCCGGCGACAACATGATCACCACCGGCGCCAGGGAGGCCGGGGAGGCGGCCTACAGGATGGCGGGCATCGGCCCCAAGGACGTGGACACCGCGCAGATCTACGACTGCTTCACCCACATGGTGCTGCTGCAGCTCGAGGACTACGGCTTCTGCGCCAAGGGTGAGGGCGGTCCCTTCGTCGCCTCCGGGGCGCTGGAGGCCGACGGCGTGCTGCCCACCAACACCTCCGGCGGCCAGCTTTCCGAGGGACACATCGAGGGCATGCTCCAGGTGCTGGAAGGCGCCCGCCAAGTGCGCCGCGAGCACACCCCCGACCGGCAGGTGAAGGACTGCAACATCGCCCTGGTGAGCGGCCACGGCGGCAACACCGTGTGCCAGTCGGCGCTGATCCTGGGGAGGGAAGCCGGATGAGCGAGTACAACAAGCCGCTGCCGCCGCCGTCCGTCGAATCCGAACCGTTCTGGGACGGCTGCAAGCGCCATGAGCTGCTGGTGCCCCGTTGCGACGCCTGCTCCAATCACTGGTTCCCGCCCACCGCCACCTGCCCCGAGTGCTGGAGCACCGAGTGGACCTGGACCCGGGTGAGCGGCAAGGGGAAGATATACTCCTTCGGGGTGTACCACCGCGCCTACCACAAGGGCTTTGCGGAAGAGCTGCCCTACGCCCTGGTGGTGGTGGAGCTGGACGAAGGCCCGCGCCTCACCACCAACGTGGTGGGCTGCAAGCCCGACGCGCTGAGTTGCGACATGCCCGTGGAGGTCGTGTTCGACGACGTCACCGAGGACCGGACCCTTTACAAGTTCAAGCCCGTGAACGACGCGTAGGGTTTGCAAATCCACCCATCCTCTCCGTCATTCCCGCGAAAGCGGGAATCCAGGGGAGGAGGTGGCGTTATCACCGGAGGTAACCATGCTGCACAGCACCGACCGTATTCTCGTCACCCACACCGGAAGCCTGCCGCGCCCCCGCCAACTCATCGAGTTGATGCTGGCGGAGAACGAGGGCAGGGCGGTGGACCCGGCCGAGTACGAGGACAAGCTCCGGTCCGCGGTGGGGGACATCGTCCGTTTCCAGATGGATCTCGGCGTCGACGTCGTCGACGACGGCGAGTTCAGCAAGCGCGGGTTCGCGGTCTACGCTCACCAGCGCCTCGACGGCCTCACACCTACCGGGCGGGTGCGGGTGTCGCCTTGGGCAGGCTCACGGGAGTCGGAAGCGTTTCCCGAGTACTACGGCTACTACAGCCCGGTGCCGGGAGCCAAACCCAACCCCAGCAACATGCAGATGGCGTGCACCGGCCCCATCGTCTACAAGGCCCAGGATCGCATTGCGCAGGATCTGGCGAACCTGAAGGCCGCGGTGGAGGAAGCCGGCGCCGTCGAGGCCTTCGTGCCCGCCATCTCCCCGTGCGACGTGGCCGGCAACCAGGAGAACGAGTACTACAAGTCGGACGAGGAGTTCCTGTTCGCCATCGCCGACGCCTTGCGGGTGGAGTACCAGGCCATCGTCGACGCCGGCTTCCTGCTCCAGATCGACGACCCGCTGCTGATCAACTACTACGTCAAGAACCCGGACCTGAGCGTCGAGCAGTGCCGCGCCTGGGCCGAAGGGCAGATTGAGGCCATCAACCACGCGCTGCGGGACATTCCCGAGGACCGGGTGCGCTACCACACCTGCTACGGCATCAACATGGGTCCCCGGGTCTACGACATGGAGATGAAGGACTACATCGACATCGTGCTCAATATCCGCGCCGGCGCCTTCTCCTTCGAGGCGTCCAACCCGCGCCACGAGCACGAGTGGAAGATATGGGAGGACGTGAAGCTGCCCGACGGCAAGCTCATCATTCCCGGCGTCATCACCCAGTCGTCGGTGCTGGTGGAGCACCCCGAGCTGATCGCCCAACGCCTCGAACGCTTCGCCAGCGTGGTCGGCCGCGAGAACGTCATCGCCGGCAGCGACTGCGGCTTCGGCACCCAGGCCCTGGAAGTGCCGGAGATCCACCCCGCCATCGTCTGGGCCAAGTTCCAGGCCATGTCCGAGGGAGCGCGGCTGGCGAGCGAGCGGCTGTGGGGGTGAGGGCGGTTACGGAAAAGGATGCTCTACGTGAACAGCTTGACGAGGATCGTCGCCAAGGCCACCAGGATGGCGACGGTCTCCCATGCCATCTTGCTTTCCAGTCGGGCGATCTTCGTTTCCAGTGTTGCAATATCCGCTTTGGTAGCCAAATGCGGCAGGGTGGTTTCGAAGGCCGTTTCGAGGCGGGTCATCCTTTCTTCCAATTCCATCGGTCAGTCTCCCCATAGTGCGGCCGTAACGACCGCCGTGTTGGAACCTATCCTTTGAGCCTTGGCCCGTCAAGCCGACATGCCGTTGAGTAACGCAAGTTCCATGCCATATGTCGGCCCGAGGGATTGACCAAGTACGACGAAGTCCGGCCAAAATACGGTACATCGTCGAATAGTCTTGACCAGAATACGATGCTATGGATAATGGTCAAGCTATGGACACGGAATCGCGCGTCTACGATGCCCTGCTGGCCGAGCACTTGTCCGCCAACCGGCAGATGGTGTTTGTCAGCGGTCCGCGGCAGGTGGGCAAGACCACGACGTGCCGGCGTCACGCCGACAACTACTGCAACTGGGACAATCTCGACGACCGGGAACTCGTGCTGGCGGGTCCGGCCAGCCTTGCCGCCGCCATGGGAGTGGAGCGGCTCTCCGCCACCTCTCCGGTAGCGCTCTTCGACGAACTACACAAGTTCCCGAACTGGAAACCCTTCCTCAAGGGCCTGTTCGACACCTATAGTGACCGCCTCCGGATCATCGTCACGGGCAGCAGCCGTCTGGACGTCTTCCGCAGGGGTGGCGACAGCCTGATGGGGCGGTACTTCTCCTACCGGATGCACCCTTTCTCCGTAGCGGAGACGATAAGTAGGGAGCTTCCCGATCCCGAGCGGATCGTCCGGTTTCCAGGCAGAATCGACGCAGGTGATTTCGAAGCGCTTTGGAGTCACGGGGGATATCCTGAGCCGTTCCTTAAACGCGACATCCGCTTCAGCCGTAGGTGGCGGTCGCTACGTCTCGCGCAACTGGTCCGGGAAGACATCCGCGACATCACCCAGGTTCAGCAGATCGACCAGATGGAGGTCCTTGTCCATCGACTGAGCCGTCAGTCGGGGGGTCAACTCGTGTACGGCAACCTCGCCGGAGAAGTGCGGGTGGCGGCGGACACCGTCCGTCGCTGGGTCGCCACACTGTGCGACTTCCACCTGGGCTTTCTCGTCAGACCGTGGTTCCGGAACGTCTCCCGATCGCTGCGCAAGGAGCCCAAGTGGTACTTGAGGGACTGGTCGGATATCGAGGATGTGGGGGAGAAAGCGGAGACTTTTGTTGCGTGTCATCTCCTCAAGGCGGTTGACGGTTGGAACGATATGGGCCTCGGGCGGTTTGAACTCGGCTACCTGCGCGACAGGGAAAAGCGGGAAGTGGACTTCGTAGTGGCCCGCGAAGGCCGACCCTGGTTCCTGGTGGAGGTGAAACACCGGGATGAATCCATGAGCGGGTCTCTCAAGTACTTCCAGGATCAGGTCAACGCGCCGTTTGCGTTTCAGGTGGTGGTAGATGCGGACTTCGTTGACGCCGATTGCTTTGCGGGACCGGGACCGCCCCTGGTGGTCCCGGCCAGAACTTTCTTGTCCCAGCTCTTGTGACGCTCGTCATGCCGTTGACAATCCAATTGCCCCTTGGGTAAGGTCTCGCAGGTAAATCACGCGTGCGATGGAGGGCCTCATGGGAAAGCTTGAGATGCTCGATCCAAGGGCCGACGTCCTGCTGGAGAATCATCCGCCCGTCCCTGGGCTGGATGGTCTGGCCGGGAAAGTCGTCGGCATCATCGACAACGGTCAGGCCAACTCGAGTCCGATGTTCGAGGAACTGGCGAGGCTGATCGAGGAGCAGACGGGCGCGGCCGAGGTGCTGCTCAAGAAGAAGCCCAGCCACATGAATGCGGCGCCGGGGGAGATGATCGAGGAGATGCTGAGCCGGTGCGACGCGGTCGTCACCGGCCTGGGCGCTTGAGGGTCCTGCACGTCGTGGAGTGTCCACGACGCCATCGAGATCCAGAAGCGCGGCACCCCCACGGTGACCCTGTGCCAGACCATCTTCATGGAGCTGGGCCGGAAGGAAGCGACGTTCTTCGGCATGCCCAAGCTGCCGCTGGTGCAGATCCCGCACCACCCGAGCGGCGGCGCGCGGCCGGGCGAGCACGCCGAGGATGCAAGGATCGCCATCGGGCCGGTGCGCGAGATCCTGACGGACGCCGACGCCGGCAAGCCGGCGGAGGCCGGTGCTTCGGGGGCGGAAGCTAGGTGAAGCTCGTCTCCGACGTCATCGAGGTGGAGGACTCGCTGGAGGCGGCCAACGACTGGTTCCTGGAGCGCCAGTTGAGCGACGGCCTGCCCATCGTGCCGCCCACCCGCGAGCGCGTGGAGCGCATGCTCGCGGGCACCCACCGCGACCCCCAGGAGATACTGGGGCAGGTGCCGCCCAAGTGGGCACCGGCCACGGTCGAGAAGGTCGCCGTCAACTGCGTGATGGCGGGCTGCCTGCCGGAATACCTGCCGGTGGTCATCGCCGCGGTCGAGGGCATCATGGAGCCCCGCTTCAACCTCTACGGGGTCCAGGCCACCACCGGCTACGCGGGTCCGGCGCTGCTGGTGAACGGCCCGGTGCGGAACGAGATCGGCATCAACTGCGACGCCGGCGCGTTCGGCCCCGGCCACCGCGCCAACGCCACCATCGGCCGCGCCGTCCGCCTGATCCTCATCACCATCGGCGGCGGCTATCCCGGCGACACCGACCGCGCCACCTTCGGCTGGCCCGGCAAGTACAGCTTCTGCTTCGGCGAGAACGAAGAGAAGAGCCCCTGGGAGCCCTACCACGTGAGCCGGGGCTACAAGCCCGAGCAGAGCGCCGTGACCGTGTGCGGCATCAACGGCTTCATCCCCATGCACACCGCCGGCAGCACCGGGCAGGAGGCGCTGTCGTCGCTGGCCGAGGTCATCGCCATGCACCACGGCGGCAGCCACCTGGACGTGGGCAGCTTCGGCGGCGGCACGCCGCTGGTGGCCCTGTGCAGCGAGGACGCCGAGATCATGGCCCGGGACGGCATCACGCGGGCGGACGTCCGCGAGTACCTGTGGGAGCATTCCACCCTCACCTTCGCCAGCATCCCGGACCGCCGCAAGGGCACCAAGAGCGACGAGGAACTGCTGCGGGAGTCCCCCAACGTCACCCCCGACGGCATCGTGCACCTGGCCACCCGGCCCGACGACATCATGGTGATCGTGACCGGCGGCAAGCACCGGCACTGCGTGCTGCTGCCCATGTGGACGGGACGGAACACGCTGGCGGTGACCAAGCCGATACGGACGGGCTGAGGGGACCCGGGCGAGCCCTGGATTCCGGCTTTCGCCGGAATGACGGACAGGGGGCCGCCGGGAATGACGGAGAGGCCGCCGGGAAACACGGAGTCGGTTGAACTGGCAGCATAGCGACGAAGGAGAGTCCATGGATTTCAACCTGCAAGAAGACTCACCGGAGATGACCGAGTTCCGCAAGGAGGTCCGGGCCTGGATGGAAGAGAACATGAAGGGCTCGGAGCACCTGCGGTGGTCGGCCTCGTGGTCCACCCGGGAGGACGAGGAGGAGTACGGCTTCCGCCGCGGCCTGGGGGAGAAGCTGGGCAAGAAGGGCTGGCTGTTCCCGATGTTCCCGGAGGAGTACGGCGGCGCCGGCCTCACCGTGGATCACCAGTTCGTGCTGGAGACCGAGCTGTCGCGCTACGGCCTGAACCTCACCCACATCTTCTACACTCTGGCGCGCATCGTCGCCCCGGTGCTGCTCCACTGGGGCAGCGAGGAGCAGAAGCGCGAGTTCCTGCCGCCCATCGCCCGCGGCGAGATCGTGGTGTGGCAGGTGCTTACCGAGCCCCAGAGCGGCAGCGACGTAGCCAACTGCCAGACTCGCGCCATCCGCGATGGCGACGACTACATCGTCAACGGCCAGAAGGTGATGGTGGGCCACCACCTGCCGCCGGACGTGCTGTGGACGCTGGTGTGCACCGACCCCGACGGCAAGCGCCACGAGAACCTGGGCTGGCTGCACATCCCGGCCGACCTGCCGGGCGTCACCATCCAGCACATGCACCTGATGATGGGCATCAAGAACGCGGTGTTCTTCGACAACGTGCGGGTGCCCGCCAAGTACCTCGTCGGCGGCGAGAACAACGGCTGGAAGGTGGCCCACACCCACCTGGAGTTGGAGCACGGCGGCGACGGCCGGGTCGGCACCGACCCGGTGGTGGACCGGGTGGTGGAGTACTGCCGGAACCACGAGGTGGGCGGCAAGCCGCTCATCGACGATCCGCACGTGCGCGACATCATCGCCGACATGATCCTGGAGATCAACACGGTCAACCGCATGAACCGGCGCATCTTCTGGCACCGTTTCGTCAAGGAGCCGCACGCCTACGGCGGCGCCCAGTTCCGCTACTACCAGCGCATGGTCCGGCTCAGGAACGGCGAGCGGCTGCAGAAGATCATGGGCGCGGACGCGCTGATCCCGGATCACGGCGTGCACGAGGTGCTGGACTTCGAGTACGTCATCCGCAGCGGCCCCGGGCAGCTCCACGGCGGTGGCACGCTGGACACCGACCGGCTCATCTTCGCCCGTCGCGCCGGCATCGGCCGGGAGACGAAGGAGAAGGCGCCGGAAACGGTGTAAGGACGACATCATGGATCTGAGACTCAACGAAGACCAGGAGATGTTCAAGAAGGTGGCCGCGGACTTCGTCCAGGCGGAGGCGCCCACCACCATGCTGACGCAGCAGTTCCTCAAGAAGGAGACCTTCCTGCCCGACCTCTACGCCAAGATCGCCGGCTTGGGCTGGCTCGGCATGCTCATGCCGGAGCAGTACGGCGGCGCCGGGTTGTCCTACCTGGACTGCGGGGTGGTGTTCGAGGAGCTCGGGCGCGCGCCGGTTCCCGGGCCGGTATTCTCGTCCGGCGTGCTGGCGGCGCAGATCGTGCTCGACGGCGGCTCCGACGCCCAGAAGCAGGAGCTGTTGCCGGCCATCTGCGGTGGCGACGCCATCGTCATCCCGGCCATCGGCGACCACGGCGCCCATTGGGGGCCGGAGACGGTCGCCACCGCGTGCTCGCAGTCCGGCGACACCCTGACCCTCCAGGGCGCCAAGCGCCACGTCTACGACGCCGAGGGCGCCACCGCCTTCCTGTGCGCGGTGCGCGGCGGCGACGGCGGGGTCTCGGTGGTGCTGGTGGACCGGAACGCGCCGGGGGTGACGGTGACGCCGCACAACGGTTTCATGGTGTCGGTGAGCGAGGTCTCCTTCGACAACGTAGAGGTCCCTGCCGGAAACCTCGTCGGCGCGGCAGGCGCGGGCTGGGAGCTGCTGGACAAGGCCGCGGAGAAGGCCATTCCGATCCTGTGCGCCTACAAGGTGGGGGCGTGCCAGGAGATCTACGACTTCACCGTCCGGTACACCAACGAACGCCGCGCCTTCGGCCAGCTCATCGGCCGCTTCCAGCGGGTGCAGGACCACTGCGTGGAGCTTTCGATCCACATGGACCGGGCGCGCATGGCCACCTATGAGACCCTGTGGGAGCTGGACGAGGGACTGCCCGCGGAGGCCGGCATCCACGAGTCCAAGGCCGCGGCCAGCGAGGGCTACCACCAGGCGTGCAGCTACTCGCACATGGTGCACGCCGGACCGGGCACGGACTACCTGCATCCGCTGATGGTCCACAGCGTGCTGGCGCACACGCTCTACCAGTACCTGGGCACGCCGGACTATCACAAGCGCCGGATGGTCGACGCCCTCTATCCGTAAACGCAGGGAGTTCAGCAAAGGAAAGACAAGTGAATATCGGCGTTTAGTGGCCTATAGCTCAAGTGACGGGCCACCATCCGTGGAAGACACGGAGAAAGGAATCCGCCATGAGACACATGCGCTTTGCCGTCGCCGCATTGTTCGTCCTGTTCCTTGCAGGCAATGTTGCCGCACAGGACGTCAACTTCAAGGGCAAGACCATCAACCTCATCGTCGGCACCGGCGCGGGGGGCGGCTACGACATTATCGCCCGCCTGTTCGCCAAGGTGGCCCCCAAGCACTTGCCGGGCAGTCCCCGGTTCATCGTGCGCAACGTTCCCGGCGGCGCCGGCCTCAAGGGAACCCAGTACATCAACCGCCAAAAGCCCAACGGCCTCACGGTGGGTCCGCATTTCACCAGCCTGGTGATGAAGGAGCTGGCAGGGGTGGACGTGCCGGGCTTCGACGTCAAGGAACTCATCATCCTGGGCGCGCCCACACTGGTGGACGACAACTACACCATCTGCGTCGACCGCAACGTCGCCAAGTCCTGGGAAGACATGCTCAAGATGGGGCGGCAGTTGCGGATGGCGTCCCAGCGGCCCGGCATCGGCCGTGTTCCCATGGGCGGGGAGTTCGTCCAGCTCGTGGGCGGCCCCATGAAGCTGATCTACGGCTACAAGTCCACAGCCGAGGAGTTTGCGGCCTTCGCCCGGGGCGAGACCGAGGTGGTGACCTGCCTGGAGCGCCGCCTGCCGCGCATGTACCCGGAGCTTGTCGAGAAGAAGCGGCTGGTGCCGATCTTCTGGTGGAACGCCCCGCCCAGCGAAGGGTGGCTCGCGCGGATGGAAGCCAAGATGCCACGCAACATCCTCAAGCTGCCGGGTCTGAAGATCAGTGAGGCGCAGAAAACGGCATTCAACACGGCCGTGAACATCCACCAGTCCCTCAGGGCCTTCATGCTGCCGCCGAAGACGCCCCAACCCATCGTGGACACTTGGCGCAAGGCCTTCAAGGCTACCATTGAGGACCCGGAATTCGTGAAGATCGCCACCGTCGCCGGCTACGACGTGGGCTACGGTTCTCCGGAGCACTACGAGAAACAGCTCGCCACCATCAAGGATCTGCCTCCTGACGGCGCGCTGTTCTTCCAGAAGCTGATGGGCGAGAAGCGATAGACGCCGGGAGCCTTCATGCTCGAAGCGTCCGTTGACGCTTTCTTCCACCTGTTTTCGCCGGGGCCGCTGCTGGCGATGGCGCTGGTGCTGCCGGTGGCGCTGTTCTCCGGGCTCATGCCCGGAGGCGGGCTGCCGGTGTCCGTGGTGGTCCTGAGCCTCGCGGTCCACCTCGACCCCTGGGTCGCCATCACCATCGTGGTGTTCCACATGGCGGCCAGCGACATCACCGAGCCCATCCCCGCCATCCTGTTCGGCGTTCCCGGCGCCCGCTCCGCCCAGGCCACGGTGCTGGACGGCTATCCCATGGCCCAGCAGGGCCTGGCCGGGGTCGCGCTGGGCGCGAGCTACACCACCACCATCGTGGGCGGCGTCATCGGCGCCATCGCGCTGCTGCTGGCGCTGCCGGTGAGCCGCCAGCTCCTGGAGTGGTTCGGCTCCGCGGAGTTCTTCCTGCTGACGCTCATGGGGGTGCTGGCCGTGGCCGTGGTGAGCGCCGGAGCCTTCGTCAAGGGCATCCTCACCGCGGCCTTCGGCATCGCCATCGCCATGGTGGGCTACGCCGACCTGGGCGGCAACGTGCGCGCCGCCATGGGGTTCGACTTCTACCTCTGGGACGGCTTCACGCTGGTGCCGGTGGTGGTGGGGCTGTTCGCGCTGCCCGAGGCCATCGCGCTGGTGGTGGGGGACACCACCATCGCCCGGCAGCGGCTGGACACGCTGCTCCGGGAGGCCAAATCCGACGTGTGGCGGGGCATGTTGCAGGCCTGGAGCCACAAGTGGCTGATGATCCGCTCGTCCCTCATCGGCGTGTTCGTGGGCATCATGCCGGGGGTCGGCGGCAGCGCCGCCCACTGGATCGCCTACGCCCAGGCGCGGCAGACCGAGCCCGGCGGCACCGAGACCTTCGGCAAGGGCGACGTGCGCGGCGTCATCGCCTCCGACGCCGCCAACAACTCGGTGGACGGGGGTGTGCTCATTCCCACCGTCGTCTTCGGCATTCCCGGCAGCGGCGGCATGGCCATCGTGCTGGCCATCCTCATCCTCACCGGCATCACGCCGGGCCCGCTCATGCTCACGCGGCACCTCGACCTCACCGTGAGCATGGTCTACACCATCGCCTTCGCCAATCTTGTCGTGGTGCCCATCATGCTGGCCTTCGCCCCGACCCTGTGCCGCATCTCGGTGATCCCGCCCAACATCCTGGCTCCGGTGGTGGTGGGCATCGTCTCGCTGGCGGCGCTGGCCGCCGCCGGCAACCTGGGAGACCTGGGCGCGGTGCTGGCCTTCGGCCTGCTGGGCGTGTTCATGAAGCGCTACGGCTGGCCGCGTCCGCCCATCCTCATCGCCGTGGCGCTGGCCGACATCCTGGAGCGGTTCCTGTGGATCTCGGTCAGCAACTACGGCTGGGGCATGCTCCTGCGGCCGCAGTTCCTGGCCATCCTGGCCTTCATGGTCGCGGTGACCCTGTTCAGCCTGCGAGCGCAGCGCGGTGCCCGGCAGGCCATGATGTCCATGACCGAGGGTGAGGAGTCCGGGCAGGCGACGGCGGAAGGCGGCGCGCCGGCGGCAGGCGATGACACGGCCGGAGCCCGGGAGGACCTGGATGATGCGGCAGTACGGGAAGCCGTCGCGGAATCACCGGTAGCGGCCGACAAGGGCGGGGAAAGTTCCCCCGGACGCCGCTTCACCCTGGAGGTCGCCGGAGAGGTCGTGCTCCTGCTCGCGGTGGGCGCCTTCTTTCTGTACATGTTCATCGACTCGTTCAGTTATCCGGAAGGCGCCGACCTGATGCCGAGGCTCGCGGTGCTGGTGGGGACGCCGTTCTGGCTCATCCGGGTGTGGACGCTGCTGCGAGGCACCCCGGAGAAGCGCATCGAGGAAGGCGACATCATGGACACGGGCTTCATCCTCGGGGACGATCCCAAGACCGAGGGCCAGCGGTTCGTGCGCATCTTCGGCTTCACCACGATCATGTACGTGGCCATCTGGCTCATCGGCGTGCACGTGGCCCTGCCGGGCATGCTCTTCCTCTATCTCATGTACTACGGCAAGGCCGGCTGGCTGGGCTCCGCAGGCGTCGCCCTCGCGTTCCTGGCGCTCATCGTCGGCTTCTACGACTTCGCCCTGCACATCGTCTGGCCGGAGTCCATCTTCCCCCTCTGGCCGACGGGCTAGCCTTTCCACGCCAGGGGCGGAACGAACGACCATGATCGTCGCATACCACCGCCTTCGCCGGATGCCGGGGTGAGGCCCGGGAAGACGTTGGGTCCGCCCTTCGTCTTCCCGGGCCTCACCCCGGCATCCGGCGGCCCCCCCTGCCTCTACAACTTCAACAGCCGCCTCGCATTCCCCTCCAGGATCGCCAGCTTCTCCTCGTCCGAACAATCCAGCCCCTCCACCTTCTCCACCGCGTTCCAGTCGCCCAGCGGATAGGGGTAGTCCGTCCCCACCATCAGGTGCTCCCACCCCAGCAGGCTCTTCAGGTACTCCAGGGTGTCGACACGGTACACCAGCGCGTCGGAGTAAAGGTTTTTCAGGTAGGCGCTGGGCTTGTTCTCCGCCTCCGCGTCCGCGGCCCCCGGCCGCACTCCGAATCCCTGGTCGAAACGCCCCAGGTGGTAGGGGAAGAAGCCGCCGCCGTGGAGCGTGCAGAGCTTCAGGTCGGGGAACCGGTCGAACACGCCGCTGTAGGTCATGAACCCCAGCGACAGGGCCGTGTCCGCGGGATTGCCGCAGATCAGGAACAGGCCGTAGGCGCCCATGCGTTCCAGCCCTGCGATGTCCTCGGGGTGCATGACGATGAGCGCGTCCAGTTCCTGGGCCTTGCCCCAGAAGGCGTCGAACTCGTGGCTCCGGTAGTACTCGCCGTTCACGTTGGTGCCGATGTAGGCCCCGGCCAGCTTGTGCTCCAGGATGCCGCGCTCCAGCACCTTGGCCGCACGCTTCGGATCCTGCAACGGCACCGCCGCAAGCGCGGCGAAACGGTCCGGGTGCCGCCTCCGCAGCTCCATCAGCCCCTCGTTGTAGAGGTTGCACCACGCCTCGCCCTGCTCCGGGTTGAGCCGGTAGCCCAGGCATGCGGTGTGGGGCTCCAGGGTCGCCAGGGCGATCTTGCCCTTGTCCATGTTCTCCAGCCGCTTGGCCACGTCCATGAGCGGCGGCGGCACCACGAAGCTCGGCCCGCTTCCGATGGTCAGGGTATTCAGCCCTTCCGGGGTTTGGCCCACCTCCGTGCCCACGGCCTGGCCGTGGACCTTCAGCTCCTCGATCAGGCCCGGCGGCATGTAGTGGTGGTGAATGTCGATGGCACAGGTATGCATGCACGAGTCTCCTTGACTGGGTTGTGATGTCGAAGCGTGAACGGAGGAAAGTCACCCTTCAGCCCGGAATTGTTCCATCATCGGAGCCGGTATGCTAGTCTCCCCGAATCAATCCAACACAATCGGAGGTCGGGTCATCATGTCGCGCAAGATCAGAGTCACCAGCGAAGGGACCGTGTGGACGCTGCCCTGGGACGTGGGCGTGGAAAAGGGCTTCATGGCCGCGGAGGGGATCGACGCGGAAGTGGTGACACCGGACTCCCAGCTCCAGCCCGCGGACGTGTTCGAGCGCCCCATCGCCTCGGACTACGAGTGCGGTGACCTGGAAGGCTACAACAAGTGCGAGTGGGGCGTGATCAAGCGCGCGGCCGACGGCGAGCGCGACGGCTGGATCCTGGGCCGGCGCGAGAGCGTGGCCACCATGGCCATCATCGTGCGGGGCGACTCGTCGTACCACCGGCTTGACGACTTGGCAGACGCGCCCATCTCCATCCAGGACCAGACCGGTTCCCACTACATGACCTACAAGATGCTGGAAGGCCACGTCGACAAGGACCGGGTGCGGTTGCGGCACGACGGCGGACCCGCCATCCGTACCCGGATGCTGCTGAACGGCGAGGTGGAGGCCGCCACCCTGATGGAGCCGTTCATCAGCCTCGCCGAGAAACGCGGCTGCCGCGTGCTGGCCGAGTCCAAGTACTGGGGTCTGCTGTTCGTCAACGCCGACGACGCCGAGGATACGCGCGAGGCGATATTCCGCGCGTTGCGGCGTTCCGTGGACGAGATCAACTCCGACCTCAGGAAGCATGCCGCGCTCCTGCTGCGCGACATCCCCGGCGACCTCATCGGCGACTTCAAGTTCGAGGATCTGAATCTCAACCGGCTGGACTACGTCTACCCCGAGGACTACACTGAAGAGGAGTTCAACCGGGCGCGCAACTGGATGGCCGGCTACGGCCTCAAGCCCGACTCCCAGGCGAGCTACTCGGATCTGGTAAAGCTGTAAAGGGGTGATAGGGGCATGTTTTGAATGGTCTTGGCAACAAGCCTAGTTCCGCTGGCTAAGACAACGGCCCGGAGTAAATTGCGACTAAAGAAGATGTGAGGCCCTGTGGGCCGTCACATTTGGACTTGTTGATGGAAATCTTTCGGTAACTGCGTTCTAAGGAGATCCTCTCATCATGAGCAAAGAGCCTAAACGGAAGCGCAGTATTAAGAAGAAGACCGCTGGGCACGCTTTCGAAGGGCTTCTTGCTTTTGAGCCGACGGAAGTCTGGTCAGAGATTGAACAAACCAAGAACGACGCAGAAGAGGTAGAACGTGACGTCGAGAAAACTGAAGACTCCATCAACAGAGGAGCAAGACGGACTAAACACCGATTCCGTCTTTGATTTTCTCTATTATGATGCAAGGCGAATTGCTTCGTTCCTGTCACAATTTGATAGTTCAGGACAACTGAAGGAAATCGTCCAAAACGAGTCGGCTCAAGGATCAAAGCGGACCACTGGCACAATCAAGGCAGTTGGCGGCGTACCACTGATTGCTACAGCCGAAGGTGAAAAAACGAGCGAGACCGGTGCCGGCTTCCAACACGAAAGTCAAAGAGTGTATGATCCCATCTGGGCCAACGCTCGCACGTTCCTCGACTATTTGAGTGAACGAGAGATGATTCACAGGAATGTTGCCGAGGCCAACATGGGCCAGTTTGTGCTGTGTTCCGGTAGTCTCTCGATCACCGACCTGCAATTGATGGAGCGGACGTGGAAACTAAGAAGTGTTCAGACTTTGATCAAGGCTGGCCAACAACCGGCGGCGCGGAATAGAAGAGAACGGAGGGCACAGAACGTCTCCAACTCTCCAACAACGGACAATTTGGATTTGGTGATAGATCTTCTTTCGATAATGCCTCATACAATCCAGGCGAAAATTTCGGGTGCGGCAAACGTATGGTGTAGTCTCAGTCAAGATGGAATGTCTACGCTTGCAAGCGACATCACTTTGAAACATGGGACGCAAATTCCTGGTGAGTGGTACGCGTTGGGGATTCTAGATGCCAAGCCTGAGCGTTCTGCTTATACGGAAGAGGAACCGGATTTCTCCGACGGTCAGGAGATTGCGGCTAAAATGATGACCCTTCTTGGGCCGACGACGAAGAACCTACTTGGTCGGCCAGAAGGTTATTTTGGTATTACTCCGCTTCTAATTTTCCGAGAGGTAGTTGGCGTGTAAGATGCGGTATTAATGGACGTCGGTCGGGACACAGGGCACTTCTCCATGTGGCACCAACCTACCTCAACGAGTACAAAGGCCGAGCTCTTAGGGGCTCGGCTTTCGTTTGTTTGGCGTTGTGACGGCGCTTGAAGAAGCCCAACCACTAAGAAGGCAGGTCAACCAGGGTTTACGATTGAGATCGGGTCTTCGTTAGCTCTACGGTCGACATTCTATTGTTGAGGTCTCCCTTGGTAGTGCTTTTGATGAGGCACAGGTTCGCACGCATCGGTGACAAGCTGCACGTCTTCCGAGTCCTACGCTACCGCGGCTTTCGCCTTTACTGGTTCGGACACCTCACCGCGGTGGCCGGCCACCAGATGGTGATTCTGGCTCACGGCTGGTTGGCTTGGGAGCTCACTCGGTCCGAGTATGTGCTGGGCGCCATAGGGCTAGTGGCCGCTACGCCCGCGATCGCATTGACGCTCTTCGGAGGCGCCGCTGCCGACAAGCTGGAACTGCGGCGCTTCCTCATGCTGCTCCAGCACGTCACCGCGCTCCTGTTGTTCGCCATAGCGACGCTGGTGGTAACAGGATGGGTGCGGGTCTGGCACGTGTTTGCGGTGGCCTTCATCCACGGCGGCATACAGGCCTTCGATCATCCCGCCCGCCAGGCGCTGTTTCCACACCTCCTGGACCGCTCGCACCTGATGAACGCCGTGAGCCTGAACTCCATGATTTGGCCCGGCACCCGCATCTTCGGCCCTGCCTTGGCAGGGTTCACCATCGACTACGTGGGGTGGTACATAGGCTCTCCCCTGGCAGGCGCCGGAGCGGCCTACTACGTGGCCGCCACCACCTACCTAGCGTTCGGTCTGCTGCTCCTCCCCGTGCGGGTGCCGGTCATCGAGCGTACCGGGGGCGGTAGCTTCCTGCGCACCCTTCTGGGCGGGCTCTCGTTCGTCTGGACCCGCAGGATCTTCCGCACCCTCATCGGCTTGAACTACCTGGACATCTTCTTCCTTGCTTCCCACACCGCGCTCCTGCCGGTCTTCGCCGATGTGGTGTTCCGAGGCGACGGCACGACCTTGGGCAACCTGTACGTGGTCAGTGGCATCGGCGCCCTGATCGGCGCCCTGATCGGCGCCAACCTGGGCTACTTCCCCAGACGCGGCTGGCTGATCCTCCTGGGCGCCGGAATCCAGGCGTTCTTCCTTACCCTGTTCGGGTTATCCGCTATCTATCCGCTGGCATTGTGCCTGCTCCTGATGGCCGGCGTCGGCCTCTCCATCTTCATGATAAGCACCCAGACCTCCGTCCAGACACGCGTCCCTGACGACTATCGCGGCCGCGTCATGGCCATCTGGGGCATGAACTACAGCGTCGTCCTCCCGCTGGGGCAACTGCAGATGGGCGCCGTCGCCGGCTTGTCCCGGGACCACCTGTCGCCGTTTCTGGGCGCCTTGGCCGGCGCGCCGTCGGCGGTGATCTTGGGTGGGGTGATGATGGTGGCCGTGGTGGCGGTGACCGCGGTAGCCAACCGTGGGGTCCGGGAGCTCACGCCGGAGGGGTTGGCGGAGGAGTGAGGCGGGAATGGCTGGTCGGAGCTTGTCCGTTCAGGCGTCCGATGGTAGAAATAAGGAAATTCCAACTTTCCAAGTGGGGTCTGTTATGCCGTTGGTCACCGTCAAACCGAAGTTCCAGGTCACCATACCCGCCAAGCTCCGCAGGGGGATGAATCTGCAAGAGGGCGATGTCATGGAGGCCACGATCATGGGAAACGGGATTTTGCTCCGTCCGATGGAGATTGTCTACAGAGCAAGCGTCGCTGATCGTATCGCCGCTCATTTTTTGGCGGCGGAGCAGTCGCTTGACAACATCGGTCGCACCGAGGATGAGATTATGGAGCAGACCGTCGCCGAAATTGCCGAATCTCGCCGTGAGCGGCGTGACCGTGAGGCATCATAGCGAAGGGGGCGGTGACTTTGGCGGCGAACGGAGACAGGATTCCAGCGACATCGGCTCGGGCGCTGGTCGAGCATCGGTCGTTGAGCGCCCGGACACTGGCATCGGCTATCACTGGCGAAGCCCGATTGGGCTTCGCGCGGTCGGTCGTGTTCGGCGCAGGAGTGGACGTGCCAGATGAGACGGTTGACGATTCCATCCTATACATGCCGGGGTGATACAAGGTCAGACAAATGACCGACCGGTTTTACAACGACGTTTTAGCCGTTGAGTTGGAGCTGCGTCAGCATAGCCGACAGGTGTCTGTGCTCTGTGATGACCGATGAATGCCGTTGAGATAGAAGAGGCCATTTCGGCTCTTGCGGTGGAGCCTTTCGACCCCGTTGAGTTCCCTTTCGCGTTTCTCGAAGCCTTCGGTAACAAGGCGACTACCATCAAGCGCCTGCGTACCGGGGCAACGAACAACTCCGACATAGGTGGCGTTCTCCAGCGCAACAACATTCACATCAAGGTATCCTCTGAAGGCAAAGCAGCGGCGACGCTGGCCGCGCTGAAAGCGAGCCCAGCAACAACCCGCTCCATGGCGAAATTTGTCCTCGCCACGGATGGCAAGGACTTCCAGGCCGAAGACCTGAACAGCGGCGAGGTCGTCGTCTGCGACTATCCCGATTTCCCCGATCATTTCGGACTTTTTCTGCCGCTTGCCGGAATCACGACCGTCAAGCAGATCCGCGAGAACGCCTTCGACATCAAAGCGACCGGACGCCTGAATCGGCTCTATGTCGAGTTGCTGAAGGACAACCCTGACTGGGGTGCTGCGGATCGCCAGCATGAGATGAACCATTTCATGGCGCGTCTCATCTTCTGTTTCTTCGCCGAAGATACAGATATCTTCACTGGCAAGAGCCTGTTCACTCAGACGATCGAGCAAATGAGCGCGCGGGACGGTTCGAACACCCACGAGGTAGTCGGCGAGATCTTCCGCGCCATGAACATTGATGCGAAGGAACGGGAGGCAGCAAAGATCTACCGTTGGGCCGAGGTGTTCCCGTACGTGAACGGCGGACTCTTCTCGGGCTCGACGGACGTGCCGCGTTTCAGCAGGATCGCGCGGTCCTACCTGCTCCACATGGCCAGTCTGGACTGGACGAAAATCAACCCGGACATCTTCGGATCGATGATCCAGGCGGTCGCCGACGACGAGGAACGCGGTGCTTTGGGCATGCACTACACCAGCGTGCCGAACATCCTGAAGGTCCTCAATCCACTATTCCTCGACGATCTGCGCGATAAGCTCGAAGAGGCTGGTGGCAACCGCCGGAAGCTCCTGAATCTTCGCAACCGCATGGCCTGCATCCGGGTGTTTGATCCGGCCTGTGGTTCCGGCAATTTCCTGGTGATCGCCTACAAGGAGATGCGTGCGATTGAAGCGGAGATCAACAAGCGGCGCCGGGAGGGTGAACGCCGATCCGACATCCCGTTGACCAACTTTCGCGGGATCGAGATACGGGATTTCCCGGCCGAGATCGCACGTCTTGCTCTTATCATCGCTGAGTATCAGTGTGATGTCCTCTATCGTGGGCAAAGAGAAGCGCTGGCCGAGTTCTTGCCGCTCGACGCCATGAACTGGATAACGACTGGCAATGCCCTGCGGATTGACTGGCGCAGCATCTGCCCGCCCACAGGGGCAGGAGTGAAGCACCGCGCTACCGATCTCTTCCACACGCCGGTCGATCAGGCCGAGATCGATTTTGAGAACGAAGGTGGTGAAACATACATCTGTGGGAACCCGCCGTACCGTGGGAGCCAATGGCAAACTGTGGAACAAAAAGCGGACCTGAGAAGCGTCTTCGAGGGCCGGACGAGGAAGTGGAAATCCCTTGACTATGTTGCCGGCTGGTTCATGAAGGCTGCTGACTATGGCGTCCATACGACGACAGTCTCGGCTTTCGTTTCCACGAACTCAATCTGCCAGGGCCGTCAGGTCGAAACGCTCTGGTCGCTCATGTTTGAGAGTGGCCACGGAATTCCCTTCGCGCACACGAGTTTCAAGTGGGCCAATCTAGCGAGTCACAATGCCGGCGTGACCGTTGTAATCGTCGGAGTCTCCAACAACGCAGGTCCCGTCCGCAAGCTGTATTCCATCGAGACCACAGAACAAACAACGGTTCGCGAAACAGGGAACATCAACCCTTACTTGGTCAGCGGACCAGATGTCCTGGTGCGTCCCGCCAGCAAACCGATGGCGGATCTGGGCGGAATGAGCTTTGGCAACATGCCCAATGAAGGGGGGTGTCTGTTGTTGAACCATTCCGAGGCGGAGGATGCGATTGAACGTCATGGCGTAGATCGTCGCTTCATTCGGCCATTTATAGGCTCGCAGGAATTCATCAGCGGCACGGAACGACGATGTATATGGGTCACTGATGAAGATTGTCCGGAAGCCATGGACAGCGAATGGCTGGCCGCGCGGTTCGAGGCCGTTCGTGCGCAGCGAGCAGCGTCTAATCGCCCTACTACAAAGCAACTCGCGGAAACACCTCATCAATTCGGCGAAATTCGTCAGTCCGGATCGGAGACGGCGATCGTCGTCCCCCGCGTCTCGTCGGAGAATCGTCCCTATCTGCCGGTCGGTTTAGTGGCGGGCGGCACAATTATAGGAGACCGGAACTTCGCTCTCTACGACGCTCCGCTCTGGAACATGGCGCTGATCGCGTCGAGGCTTCATTGGGTCTGGATCGGCACGGTTTGTGTTCGGTTGAGGACGGATTTCTCATATTCAAATACCCTTGGCTGGAACACGTTCCCCGTACCGACGCTCACCGAGACGAACAAGGCGGACCTGACGCGGTGTGCCGAAGATATCTTGCTGGTGCGCGAGGCGTATTTCCCTGCGACGATCGCCGATCTCTACGACCCGGAGCGTATGCCGGACGACCTGCATGCCGCCCATGACCGAAACGACGAGGTGCTGGAGCGCATCTACGTCGGCCGTTGCTTCAGGAACGATACGGAGCGTCTGGAGAAACTGTTCGAGATGTACACGGAGATGGCCGGCAACAGGAGGGCGGTCTGATCGCGTCCGGTTGACTGGATCGCGTTGACCTGACATATCTCAGGTGAGATACGGGAGGCTTCAATGAGCACACAAAGTTCCATGCTCCACGTCCGGATGGACACCGCTTTGAAGCGGAAGGCGACCGAGACTCTGGCGGCGATGGGGATGACGGTTTCCGATGCCGTGCGCCTGCTGTTCCACCGCATCGCGGTCGATCAGGCATTCCCTCTCGAACTCAAGGTTCCGAACGCGCAAACGCGAAGAGCGATGGCCGAGGTCGACGAGATGGTGAAGACGCGCAAGGCACGATTCGCGAACGCGGACGAGATGTTTACCGACCTTGAAGAAGCCGGCGACCAGTAAGAGAAGCAACCCGCCGCGCCGGGTTGACTACTCCAGGGAATTCCTGAAGGACTGGAGACGGCTTTCGCGTTCCGGCCGATTCGACATGAAGCGGCTGAAGGCGGTCATGCTGCTTCTCATCGCCAACGATGCCCCGCTCGGTCCGGAACGGAAGGATCACCCGCTGAAGGGTGAATGGGCGGACCACCGGGAATGCCATGTCGGCGGCGACTTCCTGCTGATTTATCGCATCGACGACACAGACGGCCCCAGCGGCTCGGTGTATTTCACTCGTGTCGGCACCCATGCTGAACTGTTCCAATGACTACCGACAGGACCATTCCCTCCGTCTCCGTCACCTACGCGCAGACCGGCAACTCGACCAGATCCAACGAACTGGGCATGCGCCCGATGCAGGAGCGGGCCTGGGCGAAGCGAGGAGAGCAGTATCTGCTGATCAAATCGCCGCCGGCATCCGGCAAGAGCCGGGCGCTGATGTTCATCGCGCTGGACAAGATCCGCAACCAGGGGCTTCGCCAAGCGATCATCGTCGTGCCCGAGAAGACGATTGGCGCCAGCTTCCATGACGAGCCCTTGAGCCAATTCGGCTTCTGGGCCGACTGGACGGTCGAGCCGCAATGGAACCTTTGCAATGCGCCAGGTACCGAGGGCGGCAAAATCAGGTCGGTCAAGGCGTTTCTCGACAGCAGCGATCAGGTGCTGATCTGCACCCACGCCACCTTTCGCTTCGCAGTGGACAAGTTCGGCGTCGAAGCCTTCGATGACCGGTTGATGGCCGTGGATGAGTTCCATCATGCCTCGGCCAATCCCGACAACAAGCTGGGCCTGCACCTCGGCCAGTTCCTTGTACGCGGCAAGACCCACATCGTGGCGATGACCGGGTCGTACTTCCGAGGGGATGCCGAACCCGTGCTGATGCCGGATGACGAGGCGAAGTTCGAGAGCGTTACCTACACCTACTACGAGCAGCTCAACGGTTATGAGCACTTGAAGCAACTTGACATCGGCTACTTCTTCTACACTGGGAGTTACGCGGACGACATTCTGAAGGTCTTGGATCCAGACGAGAAGACGATCCTTCACATTCCAAGCGTCAATTCACGGGAGAGCACCAAGGACAAGGTCCGGGAGGTCGAGCACATCATCGAGGAACTGGGCGAGTGGCAGGGGACCGATCCAGCGAGCGGATTTCAACTGGTGAAGACGTCCGCAGGCCGTGTCCTCCGGATCGCCGATCTGGTCGATGACAACCCCGTCCGGCGGGACCGGGTCGTCGCGGCGCTCAGGGACCCCGCGCAGAAGAACAACCGTGACCATGTGGACATCATCGTCGCTCTGGGCATGGCCAAGGAGGGGTTCGATTGGATCTGGTGCGATCACGCGCTGACGGTCGGCTACCGGTCAAGCCTGACCGAGATCGTGCAAATCATCGGCCGTGCTACCCGCGACGCACCCGGCAAGACTCGTACCCGCTTCACCAACTTGATTGCGGAGCCGGATGCCTCCGAAGAGGCCGTCACCGAGGCCGTGAACGACACGCTCAAGGCCATCGCGGCGAGCTTGCTCATGGAACAGGTGCTGACTCCGCGCTTCAACTTCACGCCCAAGGTGCAGGATAGCGGGCCGGTCGAAGGCTTCGACTATGGGGACGGGGGCTACGACTCGGACAAGTGCAATATCGGCTTCAACGAGGAAACCGGCCAGTTCCAGGTCGAAATCAAGGGGTTGGCGGAGCCGAAGAGCAAGGAAGCCGGGCGTATCTGTCAGGAAGACCTGAACGAGGTGATTACCGCCTTTGTGCAGGACAAGACGGCCGTCGAACGTGGGATTTTTGACGACGAGCTTGTGCCCGAGGAACTGACCCAGGTGCGGATGGGCAAAATCATCAAGGACCGGTACCCCGATCTCGACGAAGTGGATCAGGAGGCGGTGCGCCAACATGCCATTGCCGCCCTGAACCTGACCCAAAAGGCGAAAGAGTTCGTGGTTGGCGACGACGAGACCGAGTACAATGGCGGCACGGCGTTGATCGACGGGGTGCGGAAATTCGCGATGGATGTCCGCGACCTCAATATCGACCTCATTGACCGGATCAATCCGTTTGGCGAAGCGTATGCCATCCTCGCCAAGACGATGAGCGAGGAAAGCTTGAAGCAGGTTGCCGCCGTCATTTCAGCCAAGAAGATCCAGCTTACCCCCGAGGAGGCCCGCGACCTCGCAAGACGTGCCCTGAAGTTCAAGCAGGAGCGCGGCCGGCTCCCTTCAATCACATCGCCCGATGCTTGGGAGAAGCGCATGGCCGAAGGCGTGGCCTTCCTTGCCCGGATGAAAGCCCAGGCCACCGATGTCTAAGGACTTCACGGAAGAGGACGACGCCCTTCTTGCCGACCTCGGGGTCGAGGTCGAACCCGTGAAGGCGGCCAGCCGCACGCCACGCGATGAACGGATCATAGCAGGCTTTGAAGAAATCCAGCGGTTCGTTGAGGCGCATGGCCGCGCGCCACAGCATGGCGAGGACCGCGACGTTTTCGAGCGACTCCATGCGGTCAGGCTGGATCGTATCCGCGAACAGGAAGAATCCCGCTCGCTGCTTGCGCCCATCGACCGTCACGCGCTCCTGACGGGTGTAGCTGCAACGACATCGCCGTTGCCTGACGACATGGATGATGATGCACTGTTGGCCGAACTCGGCGTTGAGGCCAGGGCGCCAGACATTACCGAGCTTCGCCATGTGAGATCGACTGCCGAAAGGCGCGCGACGGAGGAAGTCGCCACCCGCCGGAAATGCGAGGACTTCGAGACGTTCAGACCGCTCTTTGAGCAGGTCCAGAAAGAACTCGATATGGGCATCCGCGAGACCTGTCCGGTCGAGCTCAAGGCTGAAATCCAACCAGGCCGGTTCTTCATCGTCGGCGGCCAGAAGGCCTATGTGGCCGAAATAGGGAAGCAGTTCACGCAACAGTATGGCGACACGGACGCCCGGCTACGCGTGATTTTTGACAACGGCACCGAAAACAACATGCTCATGCGCTCGCTTCAGCGTGCGCTGCACAAGGATGCCGCGGGCAGAAGGATTGCCGATGCCACGGCCGGCCCCCTGTTTGCCGACCAGACGGCAGACGGCGACGAGGCCAGCGGAACGATCTATGTCCTGAGAAGCAAATCCGATTTTCCGTTCATCGCGGAGAACCGCGAACTGGTCCACAAGATCGGCGTCACGAATGCAGGTGTTGAAGAGCGCATAGCAGGCGCAAGGCTTCAACCGACGTTCCTGATGGCGGATGTTGAGGTCGTCGCTACTTACAAGCTCTACAACATCAACCGCAGCAAGCTGGAGAACCTGATCCACCGCATCTTTGCTCCAGTGCGACTTGAGGTCGAGATCAAGGATCGTTTCGGCAATCCTGTTGTCCCGCACGAGTGGTTCCTGGTGCCCCTTGGCGCGATCGACGATGCCGTCGAGAAGATCCGAGACGGAACCATCACCCAGTATTGCTACGACGCGAAAACAGCTTCTCTCGCTTTGCGTCCATGACAACCGATCCGTTCACCACCTTCGGGTGCCAAGGTCTACGTGTCCAAACGTGTCCAGGACCGCGCTGTCGGCCACTCTAGCCGCATGGTTGTGGGCCGACACGGCGAGCTGTTAGCCGACCCAGCTTGCGAAGGGTAAAGAACTGAAGGTATCCGTAGTGGGCTTGAATCCCTGCCGTGAACAGGGGACGGAGAGCTGATGTACGCAAAGGTTGTGGAGTTTATACGACAATTTGGTTTGGTGCTTATGTCCGAGGCCACATGGGAGGCGCTTCGCGATGCGAGATGGGACGTGGCAGCTTTGGTGGGATTGGCCGCACTACTGCTGATCCTCATCGGATTTGGCACAATTCTATGGCTTCTTGTTCGGCGGTTGAGACAGTATCGCATTCCCTGGAAGCCTGTGCTGCTGGTCGCTGGCGTCCTTCTTGTCCTGGGGACCGTGGTGACGGGGTTTCAACTCGGTCTTTTCGAGTCATCCCCTACCATCTATCACATCGCCCCTCCGGGCATGGACTCTAAGGCAGCCATGAAAATCTACGCGAAATGCGCCAAGGAAGCGCAGGAGGGCAGCTTGCAGTTGTCGCGCAGGGATCGCGAGGCGTACATCCGCAGCAACAACTCCCTATGTCTGATGAGCGAAGGGTTTACGAGGATGACCCAGGAAGAGTGGGAGGACCTGGGATCATGGGCTCTGTGGGCGCATCCGACGATGACGCCAAGCGATCAGGAGAAAGCCAGATCGGAGTGCGTGATGGCGGCGTATGATGCAATTGGCGGGGGACGGGGAGGCTTGATGGACCCGACTCCCTCGGATCGCTGGAGATATGTGAGGACCTGCCTAACGGGCAAGGGGTTCATGCGGAGGCAGGCGAAGGCAGATTAGGCCATGAATATCGAGTCTTGTCGAATCAAAATCAACCGGATGGGCGGTTCTCGACCAGACGGTCTTTTCTAACCTCACGCCATGTGTTACTATTTTTCATCAAACTTCAACGTCTGTTATCGGATATTGAGACCATGCTCCGTCATAATCGTTTCGCAGGCCCCGTTACTGTTTTTCACGAGCGGCGCCTCCCTGTTCCAGCCTCCCCGGCCGGCTATGCCGCGCTGATCGGGGCCTATGGTCTGCGTGTGCCGTTGCCCCGCACCCTCAGTGCGGTGGGAGAACGCCACAGACGCATCGAAGAAGGCGGCTGGCGCATCTACCCGCCCCGCTATGCTCCGGATCCCACACTTGAAGATCACCTGACCTTCGCTCTCAAATACGAAGGACTCGACCTGGCCGTTCTCAAGCGCCTCTTCGCCGCGGCCGGTCCCGGACCCGTCGAGGCGATCGTCCGGGCAAAGCCGACGGGCTCGTACGCGCGGCGTATGTGGTTCCTCTACGAATGGTTGACCGGACAGCGTCTGGGTCTGCCGGACGCCGATCGCGGCATGTACCCGCACGTGGTCGATCCGGATCAGCAATACGCAGCGCCCGCGCAGATTTCGTCCCGGCATCGGGTCAAGAACAACCTGCCCGGCACGCCGGATTTCTGTCCGCTGGTGTTTCGAACGGATGTGCTGGAGCGCTTTGTCCGCATGGAGTTGCAAGTACGCGCCCGGCAGGCGGCCGCCGCCGTGCCGCGCGATCTGCTGGCAAGAACCGCCGCTTTCCTTTTGCTGAAGGACTCCAGGTCCAGCTTCGCCATCGAGGGCGAGCGTCCCCGGGAGGACCGCGTTCAACGGTGGGGCCGCGCCATCGCCCAAGCCGGCGGACAACCCATTGACCTCGAAGAGTTGCAGCGTTTGCAGCGCATCGTAGTAGGCGATTTTCGTTTCCTGCGTCCCGGCCTGCGGACCGAGGGCGGTTTTGTCGGCGAGCACGATCGCGACACGCGCATGCCGATCCCGGTTCACATCAGCGCCCGGCCCGAGGACCTGACACGGCTCATCGACGGCGTAACCGCCTTCGACAGGCAGGCCGCGCGGCAGCTCGATCCGGTTGTGGCCGCGTCGGTCCTCGCGTTCGGGTTCGTGTTCATCCATCCCTTCGAGGACGGCAACGGCAGGTTGCATCGCTACCTGATGCACCACGTCCTGGCGGAACGCGGATTCAACCCGCCGGGCGTCGTCTTCCCGGTCTCGGCCGTGATCCTGGACCGGATGGAGGGCTACCGGGCGGCGCTTGAGGACTATTCGCGGAGGCTTCTGCCGGTCGTGGACTGGGAGGCGACCGACAACGGCAATGTCCGCGTGCTCACGGACACCGGGGACTTCTATCGGTTCTTCGATGCCACGCCCCAAACGGAGTTCCTGTACGCGTGCGTGCAGCGGACCGTGGAGCACGATTTGCCCGTAGAAGCGGCTTTCCTGAAACGATACGATGCGTTCCGTGCCGACCTGGACGTGATGCTCGATCTGCCGGACCGTCTGGCCGACCTCCTGTTTCGCTTCCTGCAACAGAACGGCGGGACACTGCCCCGCCGTCGTCGCGAGAACGAATTCGCGGCGCTGACCGAGGAAGAGGTGGTGCGGATCGAGGCCGCGTACCTCAAGGCGTTCGGGGAAAACTCCCACCCTTGACCCAAGGAACCCGTCGGGTGCATGTGTTATCCGGGAGAGACAGGTCCGGCGGTTGAATACGGGACCCGAGGCATCGTGACGACGGGGGTGGTGAATTTGGCGGCGAACGGAGAGAGGGATCCGGCAATGTCAGCCCGGTCGATGGTTGAGCATCTATCGTCGAGCGCCCGGACACTGGCGTCGTCGGTCACCGGCGAAGCCCGATTGGACTTCGCGCGGGCGGTCGTCTTCGGCGCAATCTCCGCTTACTGGACGCACGTCGATGCGGTGTCCGGTCGAGGTTGGGCACTCCGCAACGTCCCGTCCGAGATAGAGCTTCCTGCGGTCTCAGAGGAAGCAGCGGAGTTGGCGGAAAGCATCGGGACGGCGGCTTCCGAGTTGGATGTCGCGGACACCGGCTACATGATCGGAACGCTTTACACCGGGATGATGCCCAGCACGTTCCGGGCGCAGTTGGGCGCGTACTACACCCCGCCAGCACTGTGCGAGCGGCTGTTGGATATGGCGACGTACGCCGGCGTCGACTGGCTTTCGGCCCGGGTGCTGGACCCGGCTTGTGGCGGGGGCGCCTTCTTGTCTCCGGTGGCCCGGCGCATGGCGGAATGCCTCAAGGACCGCAGCGCCAATGCTGCTCTGAGGGACATACAACGTCGCTTGATCGGGTTCGAGCTGGACCCGTTTGCGGCTTGGATGTCGCAGGTGTTTCTCGATGTGACGCTCGGTGGACTGTACGGCGAACCAGGCATCCGGCTTCGGTCCGTCGTGCGTGTGTGCGACAGTCTCGACCAGATGCCGGGGGAAGAAGGGTTCGATTTGGTGGTGGGGAATCCGCCCTACGGGCGCATCACGCTGTCGTCGTGGTTGCGCAAGAAATATCGGCGTAGCCTGTTCGGCCATGCGAACCTGTACGGCGTGTTCACGGACTTGGCGCTCCGTTTCTCGCGGCCGGGCGGGATCATTGCTTTCGTGACCCCGACGAGTTTCCTGGCCGGGGAGTATTTCAAGGCGCTACGCGGATTGCTGGGACGGGAAGCGCCGCCGGTGAGGATTGATTTCATCGGAGCACGCAAGGGCGTGTTCGCCAACGTGCTGCAGGAAACGCTCTTGGCAACCTACCGACACGGAGGGGATCCAACAGCCGGAGAGGTGCATTTCGTCACACCGGAACCAGACGGCTGTATCGAGACGAACCCCACAGGCTCGTTCAACTTGCCCGAGACCGTGGACCATCCGTGGCTGATGCCCAGGAAGGAAGCACAAGACGCGCTGGTACGGCGGGTTGACGAGATGCCCCATCGGTTGGCGGACTACGGTTACACGGTCAGTACGGGACCACTGGTGTGGAACCGCCACAAGGAGAGCCTGCGGGACCGACCGGGAAAGGGACGCTATCCTTTGATCTGGGCTGAATCCGTACGGTCCGATGGCGTGTTCGAGTTCAGGGCGGACAAGCGAAACCACAAACCCTATTTTGAGCCGAACGCAAACGAGACCTGGGTCGTGACGGATCACCGTGCGTGCTGTTGCAAAGGACGACGGCCAAGGAGCAATGCCGGCGTTTGATCGCGGTGGAACTGCCCGAGCCGTTTATGGACGAGTACGGTGCGGTTGTCGTCGAGAATCACTTGAACATGATCAAACCGCTTGACGACACCCCGAAGGTGGCGCCGGCGGCGTTGGCAGCCCTCTTGAACAGTCACGTCGTCGACCAGGTATTCCGGTGCATCAACGGTAGCGTGGCCGTCTCGGCCTACGAGATGGAAGCACTGCCGTTGCCGTCACCCCAGGAAATGGAGGAAGTCGAGCGGTTGGTGAAGAAAAGGGCGAAGCGCGAGACTCTCGAACGGGTCGTGGAGCACCTGTACGGCAACGGGGCCGGATGATGCCATACCCGCCACTGTTGCCCGTTGCCGACATTCAGGAGCGGTTGCTGGCGATTTTCCCTGACGGAACCACGAATCGAAACTACGTAACCCGTGAGATCGCGGCCAAGACGGTCTTCGTCATGCTGTATATCGGTGCCGTCGAGAGTGCGGGTTCCTGGCTTGATACGCGGCTAGCGCAGCACGGACCCTTCCACCCGCGGCCGCAGAGAACTCGGATCGACGGACGCCCCAGGACACGAGCGTGCCGGCATCTACTGATGCGGCGCGTACCAGCGTGCCAGTTGTTTCTGCAGCCGGGCGCCGAGTTCCTGCGCGGGCGCCGTGCCACGGATCGCGGCGACCGAGGCATTCCAGGTCTCGCGTTCCAGGTTCGGCGTTCCGCGCGACAGGATGCGGGACGCGAAACGGATGGTCGAACGGCATTCGTCACGCCAGGAAAGGAAGGTCCGGGCCAGCGGGTCGTTTATTTCCACCGGATGATCCGACAGCGGAAAGAACCCCGGCAGCACCCGCGCGTAGAGCGAAGCGAAGGCGGCCGAAGACACCCAGTCGAGGAAGACGCGCGCCGCCTCCTTGTTCGGGCTGGCGGTATTCAGGCCGATGGCCATGTCGGTGTGGTCGGAGATGTAGCAGGCGTCGCCGGCCTTTCGCACGGGTGGCCGGAAGGCGCCCATCGTGAACTTGGCCCGGGCGTTGAAACCAGCGATCTCCCAGCTTCCGGCGGGATAGACGGCCGCCCGGCCGAGGGCGAAGAGGTCCTGGCTGTCCTTGTAGGTCCGCGTCTCATACCCCTTGCCCAGATAGCGGCGCCACCTGGACAGGGTCCGGAAGGGGGCCACCCACGGCTCGTCGGTCAATTTCTGCCGGCCGACGACAAGGGCTCGACGGCCTTCCTCGCCCTTCCAGTAGACAGGTCCGATGTTGTTGTAGCCCAGGGTCGCGGCTTCCCACCGGTCGCGGACTCCCAGGGCCATCGGGAGCCAAGCGCCGTCGTTGCGGATTCTTTCGAGGATCGCGAAAAACTCATCTTCCGTTTCGGGCGCATCGAGTCCGAGTTTACGGAACCCTTCCCGGTTGTAGAGAAACCCGTGGATCACGGACGCCACGGGAACGCAGAAGGTTACGGCCCCGTCATCGGTCTGCCAAGCCGATTTCGCGACACCCGGGAAACGGGCCATTCCGTCGAGATTGCCGAGGTCGGCGAGGTGTCCGGCCTCGTAGAGGGCTATCGAGACATCGAACGGACGGCAGGCGATCAGGTCGCCGGCCGCGCCCGCCTTGAGCCGGGCCTTCAGGGCCGCATCGTAGTCGGCCGGTGCGGAAGGCCGGAACCGCACCTTGATGCCGGGATGGGCGGCCTCGAAAGCCGGTATGATGTTCTTCCGCCAGACGTTTCGGTCGTCGTCCCGCCAGCTTTCGAGGACGAGGGTTGTCTGGGCGAAGGCGGCCCCCGACAGGGCCGTGGCCAGCAGCATCACCGCAAGTTTGGCGAGCTTCACCGCCGCCTCCCTGTTTCATGCACGGCCGCTACCCTTTCCCCAGCACTCTTTAGGAATCCTCTTCGCGGCCACGGCGACTAGCGTCTCGACCGCCTCGACCTGCTACGATCAAATCATGCCGCGGTTTTCCGGGCAAGCAATCCGCGGCGCTGCCGACGACTAGCGAGGCTTCGCCTCAGACCGACGAGGGGGTAAGGGGATTGGCTCCGGTCGCTTGTAGCAGGGATTGAATCCCTGGTCATGGGACCTTGCAAGGTCGGACCTCAAAGGGTCAAATGGGCATAAAAGCCCGAAGCAACCGGAGCCGGACATGAGCCTACCACAAACCGTAGCGGAAGTATTGCGCGATCACGTGACGCTGGAATACGAGTCGGTGGATCGCCTGTACTTGAACCTGTATGTGCCGCAGTTGCAGAGCGTGGGCGGGGTAGTGGGGTATCTGCACAAGCACCATGGCCAGCGGTTTGCGTCGACGGTGGCGCTGGCGCCCAAGAGTCGGGAGTTCGTGCAGGCGGTGAAGGACTTTGCGGAGCGGGAGCAGATCGAGGTGGTGCACTTCAAGAAGGGCCAGCGCAAGGACGAGGTGACGCAGGAGTACCTGGGGCGGTTCAAGGGAACCGAAGGGGTTTTGTACATCGGGATAGCGCAGGAGAAGGCCCGTGTGATGCGCACCGAGCGGCGCCGGAACCCGGACACCGGGGTCACCTATCCGTGGGTGGTCTCGTCTACCGCGATGGTCAACCATGTGTATTTCTATTGCGTGGACAAACAGGCGGGGCCGTTCTTCATCAAGTTCTGCACCTACTTCCCGTACAACGGCAAGCTGTGCCTCAACGGCAACGAGTACGCCAAGTGCCAGTTGCGCGAGCGCGGCATCCCGTTCGAGGCTTTGGACAACGGCGTGCGCTGCTGCGGAGACCCCGAGGCGCTGCAACAGATCTGCGAAGGCTTCGATGCCGCTTTCATCGACAGACTGGCGCGCAAGTGGTTCGATCGCCTGCCGCATCCGTATACGCCTCAGGACCGTCGCGCCGGTCTGCGCTACGACATCTCCATCCTGCAAGCGGAGTTCAGCCTGACCCAGGTGCTCGACCGCCCGGCCTCGGGCCGCGTCTTTTTCGAGGACGTGATCCGCGAGAACCTCGATCTCGGTCGCCCCAGCCAGGTGCAGTTGATCTTCCAGCGCCGGGTCACCCGGCGCACCCCCGGTCGGTTCCGTACCCGGGTCATCACCGCAGGCGTCACCCCTTCCTTGCACGTGGACTACAAGCACTCGCGCATCAAGCAGTACCACAAGGAAGGGCAGGCGCTGCGCACCGAGACCACCGTCAACGACACCTATGACTTCGCCCTGGGCCGGCGGCTGTCTAACCTGGCGGCGTTGTGCCAGGTCGGCTTCACAGCCAACCGTCGTCTGTTGCAGATAGAAACCATCAGCCACGACTGTGCCCTGGGTGAAGACGAACTCCAACGCCATCAACGCGGCCTGGAGTTCCACGGACAACGCGCCTCGGCCCTGCGCTTCGCCGATGAGCGCGTGCAGGCTCTGATGCAGGCCCTGCTCTTGTTCACTCTTTCGGCCCGCGGCTTCTCCAACCGCGACCTGCGCGGGCACCTCGGTGCACTCCTGGGCCTCGATCCCAGTCCAATGCGCCCGGGCCGAATGAGTTACGACCTGAGACGCCTGCGCCTGCACGGCCTGATCGAGCGCATCCCCGGCGCCTACCGCTACCACTTGACCGAACACGGCCTCAAGGTGGCGATGTTCTACACGCGTGTCTACAACCGCATCCTTCGCCCCGGCCTGGCCCATCTTGCGCCCGACGCCGTGAGCGGCAATACCAAGACCCATCGGCGCTTTGCCGCCATCACCAGGAACCTCGATGCCATTTGCGATGAGGCGAAGCTCGTCGCTTAAACTACCGAGCGTTACAACTCGCGATGGCCTACGATAGTATTCATGTACGAACGAAGTCCAGTTCAAATATCTTGTCTTCCTGAGTCAAGATCCTGTCGATCAAGGATTCTAGTCGAGCCACGATACCGCTTGAAGTCAAGCAACACAGGTAATTACAGTAATTACCGAGTCTTGCCCGAGGAGGTGTTCGACGATGCGTGAGGGAATGGTCACGAGAGGTGACAAGGCGGTCAAGAGAGATGTCAAGCTGGTCTCGGTGGGCAACTCCAAGGGGATACGTCTTCCGAAGGCCCTCTTGCAGAAGTACGGTTGGGGCGATTCCCTTGTCCTTGAAGAGGTGGAGGATGGGGTGTTTCTTTACGGCAAGGAAACGAACAGCCTGTCCTGGAAAGAAACCTACCGCGCCATGGCAGCCGAGAAGGAGGACTGGAGCGACTTCGATGTGACGGTCGCCGACGGCGTGCGCCAGGGCCGCGACCCGCGCGGCGTCGTGCGTGACCCGGAGCGGAACGGCATGATTGAGGTCATTCCCAGCGAGGTGCTCACGCCCGTGGATTGACTTGTCACGATGCCGCGTGGCAATTTACGGGCGGAGCGCGTGCATGGAATACATCATCGGCGTCGACATCGGCGGCACCTTCACCGACTGCGTGGTGCTGGACAGCGACGGCAAGCTGACCATCGGCAAGGCGCTCTCGACTCCTCATGACTTCTCCGTAGGCGTGGTCGACTCTCTCCGCAACGCCACCGAGAACCTGGGGCTGCCGGGCATAGGCGACCTCTTGCGCCACACGCGCCTCTTCTTCCACGCCTGCACGGTGGCCGACAACACGCTCATCACCCGGGCCGGGGCCGTCACCGGGCTGGTGGTCACCGAGGGCTTTCCGGACACCTTCCTGATGATGCGCGGCAACGTGCACCTCGGGCTGACGGAGTCCGAGTCCTCTCACCTGGCGGCGCTCAAGAAGCCCGAGCCGCTGGTCCCGCGCGGGCTCACGGAAGAGGTGCCGGGCCGGATCGACTACAAGGGATCGGTGCTCATCGACACCGATGCTGCGCGGATCGAGGAGGCGGTCGGCCTGCTGGTCGGCAAGGGGGTGGAGTCCGTTGCCGTCTGTCTGCTCTGGTCCATCGCCAACAGCGCCCACGAGAAGGCCGTGGCGGACGTGATTCGCCGCAAGCACCCCGAGGTCCATGTAACCTGCTCCAGCGACATCGCGCCTTTCCTGGGGGAATACGAGCGCACGACGACGACCATCTTCAGCGCTTACATCGCCCCCAAGATCGTCGCCTACATGCGGAGTCTCCAGGAGAAGCTCGCCGGCAACGGACTCAAGAGCGCGCCCCTCGTCATGCAAGCCTACGGCGGCATGCTGAGCATCGAGGCCACCTCCCAAAACGCCATCGGGACCCTGGAATCCGGGCCCGCGGCGGGAGTCGTGGGCAGCAAGTTCATCGCCGACATGATCGGCGAGCCGAACGTCCTGGCCACCGACATGGGCGGCACCACCTTCAAGGTCAGCCTGGTCCGGGGGGGACATATCGAGCGTGACTTCCAGCCCGTGTTCGAACGCTACAGCATCCTGGCGCCGAAGATATGGGTGGCGTCCATCGGCGCGGGAGGCGGAAGCATTGCCTGGATCGACGACAACTCGGGACTGCTGAAGGTCGGCCCCCGGGGAGCGGGCGCCGCTCCCGGCCCGGTGGCGTACGGCCTGGGTGGAACCGAGCCCACCGTGTGCGACGCCGACGTGGTCCTGGGCTATCTGAACCCCGGGTACTTTCTCGGCGGGCGCATGACCCTGGACAAGGAAAAGGCCACCGCCGCCATCGACGAGCACATCGCCGGGCCGCTGGACATGACGACGGTTCAGGCCGCGGGCGGGATCTTCCGCATCATCAATGCGCACATGAGCGACCTCATCCGCCGCTGCACGGTGGAGCGCGGGCACGACCCGCGGGACTTCGCCATGGTGGCCATCGGCGGATCGGCTCCGGTCCACGTGGCCCGTTGCGCCGTGCAGCTCGGCGTGCGCAAGGTGGTGATACCCCTGACGGCTTCCGTGCATGCCTCGACCGGGCTGATCTCCGCGGACGTAACCTACGAGTACGGCATGTCCGACCACGCGGTGGTTCCGCTGGACCCGGCGCGTCTCAACGGAGGCTTCGACAAGCTGTGCGCCCACGCCGCCGAAGACCTCTCCAGTGCCGGTTTCAGGCAGGATGACACGGTCATTCTGCGGAGCGTCGACATGCGCTACCGCTACCAAGTCAACGAGATCAATGTTCCGGTTCCCGGCGCGGGTCCGTTGCAGGAAGCCGATCTGGAGCAGCTCTGCAGCCGGTTCGACGAGCTGTACGAGCAGTCGTACGGAAAGGGGTCGGGGTATCCGGAAGCGGGCAGGGAGATGCTGTCGCTCAGAGTCACCGCCATCGGCAAGCTGGCCAAGCCGGCCGTTCACAAGCACCCGGGCGGCCCCGGTGACGTCCTGGAGGCTCGCAAGGAGCGGCGGGACGTGTACTTCGAGGAATACGAAGGCTTCACGGCCACGGACATCTATGATTTCGGACGCCTGTCGCCGGGCATGAGCATCGCCGGACCGGCGGTCATCGAGACCCCGGTGACCACCATCGTGGTGAACCCCAAGGACCGCGCGGAGATGGACGCGTTCCGCAACGTCGTGATCCACGTCGGCTAGCCCGAACAGCGTTATGGAGTTGCGCAGGAGCCCTGGGAGGCCATCATGACCACAGCCCGAAACGGCGGCGTCGATCCCATCACCATGGAGATCCTTTCGCACCGGCTGCATCAGATCGCCCGGGAGATGGGCATTACGCTCGAAAGGGTGGGCGGGACGGTCAACACCACCCAGCAGCACGACTACATGGCTTCCCTCTATACCGCGGACGGTGACGTGCTGTCCGGGGGCGAGTCGCTGGGCCAGCACGTCGCCTGCGCCGGTTTCGCGGTGAAGAAGATCATCGAGCGCTTCGAGCACGGCGACGGCATCTTTCCCGACGACGTCTTCCTGCTGAACGACCCCTACCAGGCGGCCATCCACCAGTCCGACGTCTACGTGCTTTCCCCCATCCATCACGAGGGCCGCCGCATCGCCTGGAGCGCCACCTTCGTTCACGTCATGGACATCGGCGCCCTGTCCCCGGGCGGCAACTCTCCCGCGGCAACGGACATCTGTCATGAGGGCGTGCGCATACCGGGCATCAAGCTGGTGGAAAGGGGAAAGCTCCGCAGCGACGTGTTCGACGCCTTCGTGACCATGACCCGGCAGCCGATCATGGTGGGGCTGGACCTGAAGTGCGAGATCGCCGCCAACAACGTCGCCAAGGCCAGGGTGCACGAGGTCGTGGACCAGTACGGTCCCGAGATGCTGGAGGCGGTGTCGAGGGAGATCATCCGCTTTACCGAATCGGTGCTGCGGGAACGCATCCGGGAGTTTGCCGACGGCTCCTGGAGCGAGACCGGGCTCATCCAGGGCGACGAGACATGGAAGATGCAAGTCACCCTCAGCAAGCGGGACGACCGCCTGATCTTCGACTTCACCGGAAGCGACAAGCAGGCCAAGACCGGGATCAACCTGCCGTACCATGCAACCTACGGCACCTGCTTTGCCGCGGTCCTCTCCACCATCGGTTACGATATCCCGAAAAACCACGGCGCCTTCGCGCCCATCGAGGTGGTCGCTCCGCCGGGAACCGTGGCCAACGTGCAGTACCCCGGTCCGGTTTCGTTGAACACCACCTCCGGCGGAGCCACCGCCCGCTACCTGGCGCCCGCGGTGATGATGCAGATGCTCGCCACCAACGAGCACTGGCGGGACGAGGTGATGGCCCACGACGCTGGCCACCGTTTCGCCCGTCACGCCGGGGTCAACCAGTACGGCCGGTACTACGTGTCCAGTCTCTCGGAAGGGGCGATAGACGGACGTGGCGCCCGCGCCGACAAGGACGGCGTGGACTCGGGGGGCCGGGGCTGGTCGTCGTGTCAGAACATCGAGTGGGTGGAGCAGAACTTTCCCATCCTGTATCTCTTCCGGCGCCACCTGAAGGACGGATCGGGCGCCGGGCGGTTCCGGGGCGGCACCGGCTCGGAGACCGCCCTCACCGTTCATGACGCCCCCGAAGGGCAGATCCGCGGCGTGGCCCTGGGGGTGGCGGGCCTGCGGAACTCGGGCCAGGGAATGTTCGGCGGCCTTTGTGGCGCCCCCAGCCTGCTGGTGCTGAAGGAAGAGACCAACATCTGGGACACGATGAGCGAGAACCGGCACCCGGTGGACGTGGAAGCCATGGGAGGCACGTCGGAGATGCTCCCCTACTGCGACTTCGACGTGAAGGACAGGAGTGTGCTGTACATGCGGCTGGCCAACGGCGGCGGCTACGGCGATCCGCTGGACCGGGAACCTGAAGCGGTGCTCCGGGACGTGGCCAACGGCCTCGTCTCGCGGGAGGTAGCGCAAGAGATATACGGGGTGGCCCTCACCCCTTCGAAAACGGCGGTGGACGCGGCGGCCACGGAGGAGCTTCGCGCTGCCATTCGGGCGCAGCGTTGACCGAGGAGGCGCGGAGGATGAAACGACCGTTGAGAGAGAACCTGGAGCTCGACGACGATTCCGGCAGCCCGCGCGTGCTGTGCACCCGTTGCGGCTTCGACTTCGGCGGCGAAGACGAATGGCGGGAACGGAGCTACGTGAAGCGGCAGTCTCCTACGGCCGGCGGCCCGTTGATGAAGGACCTCGAGGGCCAGTTCCTGCTGGAGCAGCTCTTCTGCCCGCAGTGCAAGACCCTGCTCGACTCGCAGATCGTGGAGGTTGAATCGTGAGCCTTGTGGACACCCTGGAGGCGGGCGCGCCCAACCGTCCCGCCCCCCGGGACATGGCTCTTGATCCGGCGGCCACCGGCATCGCGGTGCTCGACATGAACGCCCGCGCCGAAGAGCCCGGCGCCATCGCCAACAAGCTCTTGCCGGGGGTCGCGCCGTTCCTGGAGCGCGCGCGCCGGAACGGCGTCCCCATCATCTACACGATTTCCCTGGTAGCCAAGGGCGGACCCCATGACCGCGTCGCCGCACCGCTGAAGCGCGCGCAGGCGGAGCCGGTCATCTACCCGGACAGCTTCGACAAGTTCATCGGCGGCGAGCTTGACGGCTACCTGCGGTCCCACGGCGTCGAGCACCTCATCGTGGTAGGGGCGGCAACCACCTTCGCCGTCCTCTACACCGTCACCAGCGCGGCCCGGGTGCACCGCTACGAGGTGGTGGTGCCCATGGACGGCGTGCTGGCGCGCACCCGTTACGAACAGGAGTACAGCTTTCACCAGATGACCATCCTGCCCGCCGGGGCGGCGGGCCACATCCACTTCACGGAACTGTCTCGGATCAGGTTCGAGTAAGGCATGCTTACGGACGCGCTGTGTCGCGCAGGACACAGGAAAGGAGCGAGTCATGGAACAGCATACCGATCGACTGTGTAACGGACGCGTTGCGGGCACCCGAGCCGCCGGCGTTGAAAGGAGCGGGCATCGTCGCGGACTTCTTGCTGCCGGCGCCCTCCTGGCGGCGCTGGCACTCGTCGTGTTCGTGGCCTCCCCGGCCGCGGCCCAAGCGTCCAAGGAGGCGATGGCCAAGCTCATCAAGGCGGCCCAAGCGGAGAAGCAACTTACCATGCTCCAGGGCGGCAGGTACGGCGACACCGAGTTCTGGGACGAGCTGGAAGCGGCCATGAACGCCAAGTACGGGATCAAGGTGGATCTCCAGGGCACGGCGGGAGGCCCCAACATGTCCCAGGTGACGTCCAGGCTCCTGCAGGAGCACAAGCAGGGCCGGTCCCCCGCCTCCACCGACATCATGATCGCGTCGGGCCGGAACCAGTTGAAGCTGGCCTCCGCGGGCGCTCTCATGGAGTTGGACTGGCGCAAGTACGTTCCCGACATCAGGGATGACGAGATTGCCACCGACGGCACCGGCGCGTTGGTGGGCATCGGCGTGATCGTGGCGGCCTACAACCCCAACGTCATCAAGCCGCAAGACGTGCCCAAGTCGCTGGAGGACGTTACCGACCCGAAGTTCAAGGGGCTCATCGCGGCGACCACCTACGGTTCCGGCTGGCCCCAGATCACCCTGAACCTGGGGGCGGAGAAGGTGGAGAAGGTGCTGTCCACCATCGCCGCCAACGGCAACCTCGCCGGAAACATCAACGGCGACCTGCAGCGCATCATCTCCGGGGAGTTCGGCCTGTACCTGTTTCAGGGGAACTTGGTGGAGGTTGAGATACTCAAGGCAAAGGGGGCGCCCATCGAGTGGACCGACCTGGGAGGCGAGATTAATGCCGCCTTCCTGGCCTACGTGAGCGTGCCCAAGGCCAGCCGGAGTCCGAACCTGGCGCTGCTGGCGAGCGTGTTCATGATGACATCCGAGGGCCAGAGGATCTTCTTCAAGCACACCGAGCGCGACTCGCACTACCGGGGCACCGGGATGAAGGAGTACCTCGCCAAGCGCAAGGCCACCGGCAAGCCGCTGATGTTGGAGACCGCGGACATCATCGGGGGCAACCCTCAGATATACCGCACCCAGAACGCCAAGTACCGGAAGCTGTTGAACCGGTAGGGGCGGGACCGGGCGGGTCGTGAACCCCGCCCGGTCTTCCCGCGGCGCAGGTTCCCGGGCGCAGCACAGGCGAGGTCTGCTGGTGTATCACGCGGAGGAACGGGGCGGAGAGGGCCTGGGCGGCAACGTCGGCGAGGCCTTCGCCGCGTTGCGCTCACGGCTCGTGCAGGCGGCGGAACGCGTGCCGCTCCCGTTGATCGCGTTCGTCACGCTGGGGCTGGTGGTCGTCTTCCTGGTGGTCATCGTGCAGGTGTCGTTCCAGGTCGAGGAAGACGCCGGCACGGTCTACGGCGTCGAGAACTTCCGGCAGCTCTACACCGACCCCTTCACCGCCAAGGCGTTCCTCAACACCGCCGTGTTCGCGGGAGTGGCGTTGCTGGTGGCATTCGCGTTCGCGATCCCTATCGCCTGGTTGGCGGAACGGACCACGCTGCCGGGCAGGGGGCTGGTCTTTCCGCTCCTGACCGTGACCCTGCTGGTGCCCAGCTTCTTCACGGCCATGGGCTGGGTGATCCTGTTCCATCCGCGCATCGGCATCGCCAACAAGGCGCTGGTTCAACTCCTGCCCATCGAACAGTCGCCCTTCAACGTCATAAGCCTCGTGGGCATGGGCTGGGTGGAGGGAATCGCGCTGGTGCCGCTGGCCTTCATCATGATCGCCGCATCGTTCCGGGCCATGGATCCGGCGTTGGAAGAGAGCGCACGGGTCCACGGCATTTCCTTTTTCACGCGCCTGCGGCGCATCACCCTGCCACTCTTGACGCCCGGAATCCTGGGGGCGGTGCTCTACGTGGCGGCCATCACCATTGCCGCCTTCGACATTCCCGCGGTCATCGGATTGTCCAACCGCATACACACCTTCAGCACCTTCGTCTACACCACGGCGCTACCCCTGGAGGAAGTCCCCAACTACGGCCTCATCGGCGCCTCCAGCGCCGTGATGCTGCTCATCGGCCTGCTGCTCACTTGGCGCTACATGATCGTCATCGGCGAATCGCACCGCTACGCCGTGGTGCGGGGCAAGGACTACCGCGCGAATCTCGTGGACCTGGGCGGTTGGGCCGTTCTGGGATGGCTCATTGTCGGCGCGGTGATCGTGTTCAACGTGGTGCTGCCGCTCCTGGCGCTCACCTGGGTGTCCCTCATCCCGTTCCTGCAGGTCCCCTCCGCGGCGGCGTTTCAGACCGTGTCGCTGGACAACTTCCGCGCGGTACCGTGGGCCAACCTCACCGTTGGCCTGCGCAACAGCGTCATCCTGCTGCTCGCGGTGCCGACCCTGAGCCTGGTGGCGGGCATGGCCATTTCCTGGTTGGTCATTCGCTCCAACTGGCGTGTGGCCCGCACCCTGGACGTGCTCGCCTTCCTGCCCCACGTGATTCCCAACCTGATCTTCGCCGTGGGGGCGTTCCTGCTGGCGATCGTCTGGTTCCCGGCCCAGTGGGGGCTGTTCGAGCGCGGCATCGGGATCATCATCCTCGTATACGTGGTGACGCGCATCAGCTTTGCCACCCGCATGCTCAACAGCGGTCTGGTGCAGATCCACGAGGAGCTGGACGAAGCGGGCTACGTGGCCGGGTTGGGACCCCTGGGCGTCATCCGCAAGATCCTCATTCCCTTGCTGTCTCCCACCTTGCTCTATTCGTGGCTGTGGATGGCGCTGCTGGCGTTCCGGGAATTGACCATGGCGGCCTTTCTCGCCAGCCGGGACAATCTCACGCTTCCGGTGATCATCTGGTCCATGTGGACCGCGGGGCGGCTCAACCAGGCGGCAGCCACGGCTCTCGTGTTCGTCGCCTTGATGACGCCGTTGATCGTGCTGTACTACGTGTTCGGCAGGAGGCACATCGGCGTGGCGCAGTAGGCGTCGCGCGGAGACGGGCAACCGATGATCGAGATCCGCGGCCTGGGAAAGGACTTTCAGCGCGCCGGCGAGTCCGTCGTCCATGCGCTCCGCACCGTGGACGTGACGGTGGAGCGGGGCGAGTTCTTCGTGCTGCTCGGACCCAGCGGCTCGGGCAAGACCACGCTGCTGCGTTGCGTGGCGGGTCTGGCGGTGCCGGATCGGGGCGAAATCGTGCTCGACGGCGTGACCGTCTACTCACGGGAGAACCGCGTGCTGGTGCCGCCGGAGCGGCGCGGACTGGGCATGGTGTTCCAGTCCTATGCCATCTGGCCGCACATGACCATCTTCGAGAACGTCGCGCTCCCCTTGGCTCAGAAACGGCCCAGGCTCGCCAAGGCCGAGATCGCTGATCGTGTGAGCAGGGCGCTTGCCCTGGTGGGACTGGAGGGAATGGAGCGCCGTCCGACGCCGCTACTGAGCGGGGGGCAACAGCAGCGGGTAGCGCTGGCGCGCTCCCTCGCCACCGAGCCGGTGGTGCTGCTGATGGACGAGCCCCTGAGCAACCTCGACGCGCGGCTGCGGGAGGAGGTGCGGAAGGAGATACGCAGCCTCGCCGCCCGGCTCGACATCACCATCCTCTACGTGACCCACGACCAGATGGAGGCCATGGAGCTTGCCGACCGCATTGCGGTCATGCACGAGGGCGACATCCTGCAGCAGGGATCGCCCGAGGACCTCTACTGCCGCCCGGCGGACCCGCGGGTGGCGCAGTTCTTCGGGTCCACCAACTGGATCGACGGCCGCATGCGCGGCAGCGACGCGGTGGACACCATCGTGGGTCCCCTTGCGGTGCCCGCCTCGGACAACTGGGCCGCGGGCGAGTCGGTGGTCGTCGGCGTGCGGCCGGAAGATGTGGAGTTGACCCCCGACGGGCAGGGGAAAGCGGCGCAAGAGAACAGCTTTCGCGGCCGCGTGGTTTCCAACGTGTTCCTGGGGGACCACCGGGTCTACACTGTCGAGGTCGGAGAGCACGTGCTGCTTGTGCGGACTCTGGCTTCCGTGCTCGTGGGCGGCACCGTCGGCGTGCGCATCCCGCGGGACAAGGCGTGCGTCTTCCGGGCGCACTCCAGGGACGAACTCCCGCCCGTCGGCGGTTCGTGACGGGGCGAGCGAACATGGAATACGTCATCGGCGTCGATATCGGCGGCACCTTCACGGATTGCGTCATTCTCGACGGCAACGGGAAGCTCAGCATCGGGAAGGCGCTGTCGACTCCCCACGACTTTGCCGTGGGCGTGGTCGATTCCCTTGAGAACGGCGCCGCCAATCTTGGGCTGGCGGGCGTGGAAGAGTTGCTGCGCTCGACGCGCCTCTTCTTCCATGCGTGCACGGTGGCCGACAACACCCTCATCACCCGCACCGGGGCACGGACCGCGCTGGTGGTCACCGGGGGTTTTCCCGACACGTTCCTGATGATGCGAGGCGATGTCACCCATGGCCTGACGGAGGCCGAGGCCTCGCACGTGGCGGCCCTGGAGAAGCCCGAGCCGCTGGCGCCGCGAAGCCTGACCGAGGAGGTGCAGGGCCGCATCGACTACAGAGGATCGGTGTTGATCGACGTCGATGTCGGGCAGATCGAGGAGGTGGCGGCGCGCCTTGCGGCCAAGGGCGTCGAGTCGGTGGCCGTGTGCCTGCTGTGGTCCATCGCCAACAATGTTCACGAGAAGGCCGTCGCCGACGTGATCCACCGCAGGCATCCCGGCATCCACGTAAGCTGCTCCAGCGACGTCGCCCCGTTCCTGGGTGAGTACGAGCGCACCGCCACGACCATCTTCAATGCCTACATCGGTCCGCGCATCGCTTCGTACCTTCGCAACCTTCAGCAAGGCCTCGTGGACAGGGGGCTCGGGAGCGACCCCCTGGTCATGCAGGCCTACGGCGGCATGCTCGGCATCGAAGCCGCCTCTCAACGGGCCATCGGCGCCCTGGAATCCGGACCCGCGGCCGGGGTGGTTGGCAGCAAGTTCGTGGGCGACCTGATCGGCGAGCCCAATGTCCTGGCAGCGGACATGGGCGGCACCACCTTCAAGGTCAGCCTGGTCCGGCAGGGAGTCATCGAGCGCGACTACCAGCCGGTGTTCGAGCGCTACCGCATCCTGGCGCCCAAGATCTGGGTGGCGTCCATCGGCGCGGGCGGCGGCAGCATCGCCTGGATCGACCGTGCGTCGGGACTGCTCAAGGTCGGCCCGCAGGGCGCGGGCGCCGCTCCGGGTCCGGTGGCCTACGGCGTCGGCGGGACCGAGCCGACGGTATGCGACGCCGACGTGGCTCTGGGGTATCTGAACCCGGACTACTTCCTGGGCGGCCGCCTGGCGCTCAGGAAGGACGCGGCCGTGGCCGCCATCGAGGAGCGGATCGCCGGGCCGCTGGGGATGACCGTGACGGAGGCCGCCAGCGGGATCTTCCGGATCATCAACGCACACATGAGCGATCTCATCCGCCGCTGCACGGTGGAGCGGGGGCAGGACCCGCGGGAGTTCACCATGGTGGCCATCGGCGGCTCCGCGCCCGCCCACGCCTCGCGCTGCGCGCTTCAACTCGGCATGCGCAAGGTGGTCATTCCGCTGACGGCCTCGGTGCACGCGGCCACCGGGCTGATCTCCGCGGACGTGACCTACGAGTACGGCATGTCCGACCACGTGGTGGCGCCGCTGGACCCGGTCCGCCTGAACGCCGGCTTCGAGACGTTGTGCACCCGCGCCGCCGCGGATCTGGCCGGGGCCGGGTTCCAGGACCGCGATACCGAGATGCTGCGGAGCGTGGACATGCGCTACCGCTACCAGGTCAACGAGATCAACGTCCCGATCCCGGGGCGGGGACCGCTGGGGGACGCCGATCTGGAGCGGCTCTACGCCCGCTTCGACGACCTCTACGAGCAGTCCTTCGGGCAGGGGGCCGGCTATCCGGAGGCGGGCAGGGAGATGCTGTCGCTGCGGGTCACGGCCATCGGCAAGCTGGCCCGGCCGGCGGTCCACAGGAGCGAGGCCGCGCCCGGCGATGCCCGGGAGGCCCGGAAGGGGACACGGGCGGCGCACTTCGAGGAGCACGGAGACTTCGTGGCCACCGACGTCTACGACTTCGACCGCCTGTCTCCCGGCGCGAGTCTCGCCGGCCCGGCCATCATCGAGACTCCGGTCACCACCATCGTCGTGAACCCCAACGACCGCGCGGAGATGGACGAGTTCCGCAACATCGTGATCCACATCGGCTAGTGGCTACGGTAAGTAAATGAGCACCGATATCCCGAATCCGTCATTCCGGCGGAAGCCGGAATCCAGGAGTTTCGGTTTCTGTACGCCGGTCAGGAGGAAACCATGACCGTGTCCGGCACCGCCGTCGATCCCATCACCCTGGAGATCCTGTCGCACCGCCTCTACCAGATCGCCCGGGAGATGGGGATTACCCTCGAGCGGGTCGGCGGCACGGTGAACACCACCCAGCAGCACGACTACATGGCGTCGCTCTACACCGCGGACGGAGACGTGCTGTCCGCGGGCCAGTCCCTGGGCCAGCACGTGGCCTGCGCCGGCTTCGCGGTCAAGAAGATCATCGAGCGGTTCGAGGACGGCGAGGGCATTGACCCCGACGACGTCTTCCTGTTGAACGACCCGTACGTGGCGGCCATCCACCAGTCCGACGTCTACGTCATCGCTCCGATTCACCACGAGGGCCGCCGCATCGCCTGGAGCGCCACCTTCGTCCATGTCATGGACATCGGCGCCATGTCGCCGGGAGGCAACTCGCCCGGGGCCACGGATATCTGTCACGAGGGCGTCCGCGTGCCGGGTCTCAAGCTGGTGGAGCGCGGCCAGCTCCGGCGGGACGTCTTCGACACCATCCTGAACATGACGCGGCAGCCCGTCATGGTGGGGCTCGACCTCAAGTGCGAGATCGCCGCCAACAACATCGCCAAGGCCAGGATACAGGAAATCGCCCGTCAGTACGGCCCGGAGCTCCTGGAGCAGGTGTCGGCGGAGATCATCCGCTACACGGAGTCGGTGCTGCGGCAGCGGATCGCCGAGTTCGCGGACGGCGCCTGGAGCGACATGGCGCTCATTCAGGGCGACGAGGCTTGGAAGATGCACCTCACCCTGCGCAAGCGCGACGACCGCCTGATCTTCGACTTCACCGGCAGCGATCCCCAGGCCACGACCGGCATCAACATGCCGTACCACGCCACCTTCGGGACCTGCTTCGCCGCGGTCGTGGAGACCCTCGGATTCGACATACCCCGGAACCACGGCGCTTTCGGCCCCATCGAGATCGTGGCCCCGCCGGGCACGGTGGTCAACGCCCAATACCCGGCTCCGGTGTCCCTGAACACCACCTCGGGGGCGGCAACGTGCCGCTACCTGGCCCCGGCGGTGCTGATGCAGATGCTCGCCACCAGCGAGAGTTGGCGGCACGAGGTGATGGCGTCCAACGCGGGCCACCGCTTCGCGCGCCACGCCGGCGTCAACCAGTACGGCCGCTACTACGTGTCGAGCCTCTCCGAAGGAGCCATCGACGGATACGGCGCCCGCGCCGGCAAGGACGGGGTGGACTCCGGCGGGCGTGGCTGGCACTCCTGCCAGAACGTCGAATGGGTGGAGCAGAACTTCCCTATCCTTTACCTGTTCCGGCGCCACCTGACGGACGGAGCCGGGGCCGGGCGGTATCGCGGGGGCGCGGGGGCGGAGACCGCGCTCACCGTGCACGAGGCGCCGGAAGGCGGCATCAAGGGCGTGGCGCTGGGAGTGGCGGGTTTGCGGAACTCCGGGCAGGGAGTCTTCGGCGGCCTGTCCGCCGCGCCCAGCCTGCTGGTGCTGAAAGAGGGCACCCACGTCTGGGATACGGTCGGAGAAAACCGCCAACCGGTGGACGTGGAAGCCATGGGGGGCACCTCGGAAATGCTGCCGTACTGCGACTTCGACCTGCGCACCGATGACGTGCTGTACATGCGCATGGCCAGCGGCGGCGGTTACGGCGATCCCCTGGACCGTGACCCCGAGGCGGTGCTGCGGGACGTGGTCAACGGCATCGTCTCGGTGGAGGCCGCCCGGGAAATCTACGGCGTCGCCCTGGAGCAACCGGAACCACGGGTCGACGTTGCCGCCACCGAAGAGCTTCGAGCCCGGATACGGGAACAGCGCTAGGAGCCGATCCGCGGCTGCCGGGAAGAGTGAATTCGCAGCCCTGACCGGCCCGGAGGTGGAGCGGACCGAGGCAGTCTGCCACGATGCCGGCCGTTCTTGACACGGCCGCTCGCTCCTTGAGAGTATCGGGCTCTACCGCGAAGAAAATTGAGGGCACGTTCAACGGTTTCTTCGAGGAAGGACGGTAACCATGGCACGACATTACCGATGCATCTCGGCCGATTCCCACCTGGACATCCGGCCGGAACGTTGGCGCGATCGGGTGCCGGAGCGCTGGCGCGAGCGCGCGCCGAGAACGGTGACGCTGGCCAACGGCGACGAGGGCATCATCGTCGAGAACCGCCCGCCCCGGAGCCCGGGCGCCACCACCATCACCGGCATCCCCTACGAGCAGCACGGCCTGCAGAAATACTGGTTCGAGGGGCCGGGCACGGGCGCGCCGGAGCAGCGGCTGTGGGAACAGGACCAGGACGGGGTCGACGCAGAGGTGCTCTTCACCCACGGCTCCTATCCCATGTTCTGGCGCGGCATCTCCGACGACGAAGCGTACCTGGCCGTAATCCGCGCCTACAACGAGTGGCTGGCCGAGGAGTACTGCGCCTACAGCCCCAACCGCCTCATCGCCATGGGCGTCCTTCCCGACACGGGCGTGGACGACGCCGTGGCGGAGATGGAGTACTGCGCCAAGGCCGGTCTCAAGGGCGTCAATCTCCACCGCTTTCCTGGCGGCCAATCCTATGTCACCCTCGAAGACGACCGCTTCTGGGAGGCGGCCGTGGACCTCAAGATGCCCATCGCTTCGCACACCTTCGGCGGCACCACCCGGCTGGGCAACAAGGGGCCGGTCTTCATCTACCCCGACGGCGGCGGCCCCAAGTCCGAGCGCGACCCGGTGACGCTGCTGTTCCGCTTCGCCGGCGAGCAGCCCATCGCGCCGCTGCAGATGGCCATGGCCGGGGTCTTCGACCGCCTGCCGGACCTGCGGGTCTACTGGGCGGAGAGCCAGTGCGGCTGGCTGCCGTACAGCTATGACCAGATCGACGACAACTACGAGCGCAACCGCTACTGGGGCGAGCGCGACTACGGCATCAAGGCCAGCGCCCGGCGCCCCAGCGAGTACCTGCGGGACAACTGCCTGTGGGGCTTCATGCGCGACCCCTGGGGCGTCAAGTGCCGCCGAGAGATCGGCGTGAACATCCTGCTGTGGGGCAGCGACTTCGCTCACGCCACCGGCAACTGGCCGCACTCCCAGGATGTCATCAACGAGACCTTCGTCGACGTGGCCGAAGAGGAGCGCTACGCCATGCTGGCGGGCAACGCGATTGAGTTTTTCCATCTCGATGCGGCCATCGACCTGGAGCGCGAGCCTGGCGCTACATTGGCGGGCACGGGGACCGGAGCATAGTGTATACGGTGTTCTTCGCATCGAACGCCGAGCACTGAGCCTCGGCAACAGGAGGGCAATCCCATGCGTTCAATTCTTGCTGTCGCAGCATCCGTCTTTCTTCTCCTCTGGGCATTGTGGGGCACGGCCGGCGCGGGTCCCCTCGATGACCTGGCGGCCAAGGCCAAGGCATCGAGTGGCACCATCACCATGACTCTGGAGGGGGTGCCGCCGGAGATCATCCGGGCCAAGGAGAATGCCTTCGAGAAGCGTTTCGGCTTCAACCTGCGCCTGGAATCGGAGCCCGGACATCATCGCAAGGCCCCGGTGAAGATCATGCAGGCGGCCAAGACCGGCCGCGGCGTGGTGGACATGTGGGACGGCGGGCTGCCGCTGGTGCTGCGGATGTTCAAGGCCGGCCACACGCGGCAGCCGCCGTGGGACGCCATCTACGAGGGTTGGCCCCTGGCGCGCAAGCTCCGCGCCACGGTGCCGCCCATCAAGAGCGCCGGAGGCGCATCGCTGCAGGACCACTGTCTGCACCACCAGATGGGGACCTGGACCATCGTGTACAACACCCGCAGGGTGAAGCCTGAAGAGTTGAAGGGCATCCGCTTCGAGGACCTGACCGACGAGAAGTGGCGCAACCGGGTGGTCTGGGACGTGCGCGCCTTGGGGCTGTACGTGCTGCCGTTCGCCCCCGGTTGGAGCGAGGACAAGCTGCGGGTGTACGCGCACAACCTGGGCGCCAACGGCGTCAGGCTGGTCTCCGGCGGCACCTCGGGCGTGTTGCAGGCGCTCATACAGGGTGAGGGCGACATCGCGGTGGCTTCCATGGTGCAGATCGTCCAGCAGAAGACCCTGGGAGCGCCGCTGGACATGACCTTCGCGGGCATGGTGCTCGGCAACCTCACGGTCTCCTGCCTGATCCAGCCCGGCGTCAACGACCCCAACATGGCGGCGCTCTACTGGGGCTGGAACCACTTCGACGGCAACTACACCGAGGCCGCCATCACGGGCGGCGGGGTGTTCCGCATGTACGAGGAGGAGGCCGACCGTCTGCCGCTGGTGAAGCTGGCGCAACAGCACGGCATCAAGTCCGCGGCTCAGGTGGCCGGCCCCAAGACGGAAGAGCAGGCGAAGCTCGCGGGCAAGTACCGCAAGACCGCCATCAACGCTCTGAAGGCCGGGATCGCAAGCAAGAAGAAGATCGCGGAATAGGGCGTCAGGGCTCCGAAGGCTGGCGGCTGTGGCTCTGACGGGTGTGACGCCGGGGGTGTAACGCCCGTCGCGAGCCGTCCCTCTTCAACGGCCCACGCCCGCCCCGTGTAGCAGCCATGGGAAGCCCCCCAGGCGCGCATTCGCAGCCGGCCCTGTCCCGGCTGTGGCAGTTCCGGCAGCCCGGCGCCCTGTCCGTGCTCGCGGTGCTGGTGGTGCTGGTCATCGTGCCGCTGTTCTTCATGGTGCTCGCGAGCTTCCGTCCCGAAGGGCTGCTGCCGCTGGAGCCCGGCCCCTTCACCGTCTCTCCCTACATCGAGGCCTTCACCGGCGCGGACTTCAGGCCCATCATCCGCGACACGCTGCTGTACTCCGGGCTGGGCGTGCTGTTCGCGCTGCCCATCGCGTTCGGATTCGCCTTCCTCACCGAGCGCACGGACATGCCTTTGCGCAACTCCATGTACGTGCTCATGTTCGTTCCCATGAGCACGCCGGTGTTCGCCACCGCGCTGGGCTGGGTGCTGCTGCTGGGACCACGGGGCGGCACCGTCAACGTGTATCTGCGCATGCTCTTCGGCATCGAGTCGGGCGAGGGGCCGTTCAACATCTTCAGCATGACCGGGCTCGTCTTCGTCCACGTGCTCGGCATCATACCGACCATGTGGCTCTTCCTTACCGCGGTGCTGCGGCAGATGGACCCGGCCCTGGAGGAGGCCGCGCTGGCATCCGGCGCCTCGCGCTGGCAGGTGCTCCGCACCGTGACCGCGCCGCTCATGCGCCCGGGCGTGGCCGCGGTGGGCATCTATTTCTTCGTCACCGGCCTGGAGTCGCTGGAGCTGCCGCTGGCTCTGGGGCCTACCGCGGGCATCGAGCTTCTGTCCACCAAGATATTCTTCAGCCTGCTGCCCTCAGCGGACCTGGGAGTGAACTACGGCATCCCGGCGGCCTTCGGCATGCTGGGGCTGGCCATGGGGGTGCTGGGAAGCCTCATCTACATCCGCTTGGTGCGCCAGACCTCCCAGTTCGCCGTGATCACGGGCAAGGGCTACCGCCCCCGTCTCATCTCGCTGGGGCGGTGGAGGTACGTGGCCCTGGGCGCCGTGATGCTCTTTATCCTGATGAAGGTGGTGTTGCCGTTTGCGATTCTGCTGTACGCGAGCTTCCTGCGCTTCTACGTGCCGCCGGTGCTGGAGTTCGCTGCGGACATGCGCTGGACGCTGCTCCACTACACGCGGCTCCTGGATTACCGCTTCTTCGGCAGCTACTTCGTCAACACCCTGATCGTGGCGGTGGAGGCCGCGACCCTGACCATGCTGCTGGTAAGCTTCATCGGCTGGCTGGTGGTACGGCGTCCCTCCAGGCTGACCGACCTCATCAACGTGGTGGCGTTCATGCCCCTGGCCATCCCGGGCGTCATCTCGACCCTGGCGCTCTTCCTCATGTTCGTGGGCACGCCGCTCTACGGCACGCTGATCCTCCTGACCTTGGCGTTCGTGGCCCGCTATTTGGCCTTCGGCACCCGGCTCATGCACTCCGCCATGCTGCAGCTCCACCATGAGCTGGAGGAGGCGTCGCAGGCCAGCGGGGCCAACAACCTGCAGACCTTCGTCCGGATCACGTTGCGGCTCCTGATCCCCGCGTTCCTCAGCGGATGGCTCTGGGTGCTGGTGCACGCCGCCAAGGACTTCTCCGTGGCGCTGCTGCTGGCCTCCGCCGGCAGCGTGCTGGTGGCGAACATCGTCTACGAGGCCTTCATCGGCGGCCACTTCAACGAGTCCGCGGCCATGCTGGTGGTGCTGATCACCTTCAACCTGATCTTCGTGGTCGCCGGCAGAAAGGTCATCGGGCAGTCCATCGCCCAGTAAGTCGGGCCGGTATGTTGGTCCTTCCGCGACGATCGCCTATAGTGTTCTGATGATCGGCACACCGCTCTCCGTTCTTGACCTGTCGCCGATTGTCGAGGGCGGCGATGCTCGCCAGGCGTTGCTCAATACCATCGACCTGGCGCGCCATGCCGACGCGTGGGGCTACACGCGCTACTGGCTGGCCGAGCATCACAACATGGCGGGTATCGCCAGTGCGGCCACCGCGGTGGTGATCGGCCAGGTCGCCGAGGCAACAACAACCATCCGGGTCGGCGCCGGCGGCGTCATGCTGGCCAACCATGCACCGCTCGTCATCGCCGAGCAGTTCGGCACCCTCGCGGCCCTGTTCTCGGGCCGGATCGATCTCGGCGTGGGTCGCGCGCCCGGCACCGACCGGTACACCGAGCGTGCCCTGCGCCGCACCCTGGCCGGCAACATCCATGACTTCCCGCAAGACGTGCTGGAGCTGCAACACTATTTCAAGGACCCGGCGCCAAACCAGTTCGTGCGCGCCGTGCCGGGCGCCGGCCTGAACGTGCCGATCTGGATCCTGGGCTCCAGCCTCTACGGCGCCCAGCTCGCCGCCGCCCTTGGGCTCCCTTATGCCTTTGCCTCGCACTTTGCGCCGGCGGCCCTGATGCAGGCCATCGCCGTGTACCGCCAACGTTTCGAGCCGTCGGCGCAACTCGACAAGCCCTATGTCATGGTAGGCATGACCGTCGTCGCCGCCGATACCGACGAGGAAGCCCACTTCCTCAGAACCTCGATCCTGCAGTCCTTCGTCAACCGGCGCCGCGGCGGCATGCCGGGTAAGCTGCCTCCGCCGGTCGCCGATTTTGAAGATCACGTGGCTCCGCACGAGCGTGCGATGATCGAGGAGGCTCTGTCCTGCTCGGCGGTCGGCGCGCCCGATACGGTCGAACGCGAGATCGCCGCCTTCGTCGAGCGAACCGGCGCCGACGAGGTCATGATCACCGCGAACATCCATGATCACGCCAAGCGGCTCCGGTCCTTCGAGCTGGTGGCCGGTATGATGGGTGCCGCCTCCGAGCTTCAGCGAAGCGCCGTGCGCGGATAGCCGCAGCGGTCGGAGGTTATTCTCTTTCTTCCCGGTCCAGTCCCGTCATCTCCAGCATCGGCCGGTCCGTGACCGAGAACAGGATCGCGGGCTCGGTCTCCGACGCGTTACGGAAGTGGTGCCAGCGCCACGGGGGCAGGGTGAAGGCGTCGTTGATCTCCCATTCGAGCTCGATGGGCTCGTCGCGGTCGACGACGGTGACGCCCTGGCCCTGGACGGCGTGGTAGTGGGTGGTGCCCGTGTGCCGGTGCGCGCGCGTGGTCTGGCCGGGCAGCAGCATCTGGATGTGGCAGGTCATGGTCAGGAACGTGTGCCCGCCGGTGACGGGGTTCTTGTACTCCAGGAGCACGCCGTCGTAGGGGTCGCCGCCGCCGGCGTCCGCCACCGTGTTCAAGGCCTCCACGGTTTCGTCCCACTTGTAGTGGTAGGGCACGCCGGCAGCCCCCTCGTAGCTTATCTCCGGCTCCCGGATGGGCCCGAAGAGCCGGCGCGATGCGCCTTCCTTGCGGGTCAGAGGCTGCTGGACTCCTTCCGACCACTCCTCACGGAAGCGGTAGGCGCCCAGGAAATTGACGATGCCGACGTCAAGGGCGTCGATCCAGATGATGGGCTCCTTGGAGTCGTTCACGTGGTCGTGCCACACCCAGTTGGGCTGGATCAGCAGGTCGCCCGGCTGCATGGTCATGGGCTCGCCGTTGGAGGTGGTGTAGGCGCCGCCGCCCTGGACCACGAACCGGAGCGCCGTGTTGGTGTGCCGGTGGGCCGGAGCGGCCTCGCCGGGCATGACGATCTGGTAGCCCATGACGATGGTGCGGCTCTCGGTCTCCAGGCCGACGTTTCGGCGGAAGGCCTCGGCGCCGATGCTGATCACATCGGCGGCCTGCATCAGCGCGGGATGGACGTCGTCCCAGCGCCAGAGCCTGGGCTCGACGTTGTGCTGCTCGCGCTGGCGCTGCCAGTAGCCCATCAGTCCGAGGTCGGCGAACTTCGCGTGCAACTCGTCACGTCTCTTCTGGTTATCGGCTGCGACCTTGGCCATTTTCGTATCCCTTTCGGTCCGCTTTTGCCGGCTCCGTGCCCGGCGGAACGCCCGTCGAACCCGACCCGCGCGCGTCAGGCCGCGGCCTCCGCTTGCAGCGGGTAGGTCTCGCACAGCTTGCGCCAGCGCTGCGCGATGGCTTTCGCCTCGGCCCGGGTCTCGTCCGTGGTCACCCGGAAGGGCGGTCTGCCGGGACCGGCGTAGCAGTAGCCGGCCTCGTTGATGGAGATCTTGCTCTCCACCGGGTCGGTGAGGCTCGGATCCTTTCCGCCCACCCGCGCCATGGCCATGCAGATCTCCTTGACCTCGTCCCACCGCTCCTCGCGCCCGGCCTGGTAGGCCCGGACCACCGGCGAGGGGCCCATCCAGGCGTTGATGGACCAGCATCCGGCGGCCCCCATCATCATGTAGGGGTACATCTGGTTCTGGTTGGTCATGACGCTGATCTTGCCGCGCACGATGTCCATGAGCTGCATGAACTGCATGGGGGTGCGGTGGCTGTCCTTCATGCCGACGATGTTCGGCTTGGTGACCAGCTCCTTGAACGCCGACACCGGAATGTGAATGTGGTGGTTGCGCGGGTTGTGGTAGATGAAGATGCCCAGCTCGGGATGCTCGTCCGCCAGGTCGAAGTAGAACTGGACGGCGTTGGGCACGCTGGACTTGAAGTAGAAGGGCACGCCCACCAGCACGGCGTCGGCGCCGGCCTTGGCGGCGTAGTCCATCTTGAGCAGCACTTCGCGCGTGTTGAGACTGGTGCAGCCGATGACCACGGGAATGCGCTTGTTCACCGTGGCGACGGTGGCGTCGGCGAGGGTGGTGAACTCGTCCCACAAGAGGGTATGGCACTCGCCGAAGGTGCCCGTGGTGGTGAGCACGCCGATGCCGTCGCGCACCGCCCGGTCGACGCTGCGTTCGAGTTCCGGAACGTTGACCGTGTTCTTCGCGCGCGGAGAATTGGCGTCGTCGGTCGTGAAGGCCGGCATCATGGCCATCACGCCGTGGATGTCGCTGGCTTGGATCATGGTTTTCTCCCTTCTTGGGGCCGGTGGGAAATGCGGGCCGGGACCGCGGGCACAACCCGTCCCGATTGGCCGCGACACTAACAACTCCCGGTTGGGCTGTCAATGCGAGCCCGCCGGCCGGGGGAGGGGCGACGGGAGACCGCGTTGACAGGGTTTTTCGCGTCGATGTATATGGATTTAGGTTCGCGAACGCGGAACCGATTCACTCTCGCCGGGAGGTTCTTCACATGGCTTCGATGATTCCCAGACACGCCGCAATCGCGGTGAACGACCTCGTGGACAACTGCGCCAACGTTCAGCCCGGCATGCAGGTGCTCATCCTCGCCGTGCATGACGGCAGCTACGGCGGCATCAACCTCGTGGACGAGGACGCGGTGGCGTGGGTGCAGGCCGCGGTGCAGCAGCGCGGCGCCGACGCCTATGTGCTCTGGACCGACACGCCCGTGCGTCCCACCGTGCTGTGGGGGGACGGTGCCGATCCGGGAAAGGCCTGGCGCGTGCCCAAGGTGGTGCGCAACGCCATCCTCGGAGCCGACGTGCTCATCAGCTACGGCGTCGACTTCACCTATGAGGAAGAGCTGCGGGAGATCCCGGAGATCCTGGAAGAGCGCGACATCCCCCTGGCGCGCAACATGGCCACCACGGCGCCGCTGCTCGCCAGCAACTGGGGGCTCACCCCCTACGAGCTGGTCGCGGAGATCCGCATCCAGACCGCGGCCCTGGTGACGCCGGGCGCCAAGTGGGTCATGGAGCATCCCAACGGGTCCTGCATCGAGGGCATTGTCGAGAAACCCCTCGGCGCGGAGCACTACGCCGACTATCGTACCGTCGGCCTGTACCGTCCGTTCCCCGAGGGGGTCTTTCCTTCGATCCGCTCGCGCGACGCCGAGGGCATCGGCATCATCAACGAGATCGGCGTCATCTGGGGCCGGCACATCGGCGTGCCCTGTCCCTTCAAGGAGCCGGTCCGGGTTCACATCAAGGACGGGTACATGCGCAAGTTCGAGGGCGGCGAGGAGGCCGAGACCTTCACCCGCTTCTACAAGTTCATGTCCAGGTACCTGGGAGACGCCGCCTACGAGGTGCGCGGTTTTCACGGCGGCGTGCACCCGTCCGCCATCCTCGAACCGCACCAGTGCCCGAACACCCCGTACCGGCACTTCGTCGAGCACCACCACTGGAGCAGCTTCCACTTCCACATGGGCAACAGCCGCACCACCAAGAGCTTTCCGTACCTCATGCACATCTCCGGCGAGATGCGCGGCGGCAGCCTCAGGGTAGGGGACAACTACGTCTACAAGGACGGGCGCCTGACCGCGGCCGACCACCCGAAGGTGCGGGAGATCGCGGCGAAGTATCCCGACCGGCCGGGGCTGGAACCGGAACTGTGGCTCCAGACCCCGCGGTGACGCATCGGCGTTGCGCGCAACGCAGGACCGTTCTTTTCCGGATCTGACGCGGAGGATGCCCATGGCCCGGCGGTATCGGTACATTTCGGCGGACAGCCACTTCGAGTCGCCCCCGGACATGTGGACGCACCGGGTGCCTGCGAAGTATCGCGACCGGGCTCCGCGGCGCATCAAGCTGTCCAACGGCATGGACGCCATCGTCGAGGAAGGCAAGCCCATCGAGTACAGCGGCACCAACCAGTTCGCTGGCAAGTCGCCCGAGGAGTTCAGTCCCGTGGCTCTCGACTTCGACCACGCCCGCGGCGCGGGCACGGGCGAGGAGCGTCTCAAGGAGCAGGACGCCGACGGCATCGACGCCGAGGTGCTCTACGCCACCGAGGCGCGTAACACCGCCATCCGCGACAAGGACGCGTTTCTGGCCATCGTGCGCGCGTTCAACGACTACTTCATCGAGGAGTTCTGCGCGGTGGACCCGGACCGGCTCATCGGCGTGGCCGTGCTGCCCAACATCGGAGTGGAGGAAGACGTCGCGGAGATGAAGCGCTGCGCCGACATGGGTTTCAAGACCGCCCGGCTGCACACCTATCCGAGCGGCAGGAACTACCCTACGCCCGAGGACGACCGTTTCTGGGCGGCGGCGCTGGACCTGGACATGCCGCTCACCATCCACACGTCGTTTCCACAGCGCACGCGAGAGCGCGAGGTCTATCTCCTGAAGTACCCCAAGGAGCCTCAGGGGGAGGAGCGGCCGCCGGACTTCCTCCAGCGCATCGCTCGTCACGGCATCTATCACTGCGGCGCGGTGGAGGCCGCGCAACTCATTCTGAACGGCGTCTTCGACCGGTTCCCGAAGCTGCGGATCTACTGGGCGGAGAACAACATAGGGTGGATCCCGTACTTCTACCAGCAGATGGACCAGGCCTACAAAGTCAGCGCCTCATGGGCCGAAAGGCTGCTGGGGCTCAAGCGTCTGGACCGGCTTCCCAGCGAGTATCTCAGGGAGCACGCGCTGTGGGGCTATTTCGACGACCCCATCGGCGTCGAGCTCCGTCACCACGTGGGCGTGGACAAGATCATGTGGTCCACGGACTTCCCCCACATCGTCACCCACTGGCCCCGTTCCCTGGAAGTCATGGAACAGCAGCTCGCCGGCGTCCCCGACGACGAGCGGCGACTGATGCTGGCCGGCAACGCGGTGCGCTTCTTCCACCTGGACGCCGCCTGACCCTGCCCGCAGGTCCTTGTCACGAGGCTCCCGTCGCCATGGCTTCGACGTCGGCGATGGTGGCGCCGTCCATCCGAAACGCCCGGTGCGGGGCCCATTCCAGAACTTCCATGGTCCGGATGCCTCGGGCGTGATGCGGGTCCTGGCCCGCGAGGTCCCTGGCTTCACCCAGGCTTGAGGCCAGCATGACGTAGATTCCATAGGCCCGGTCCGACGTCGGTCCCGAGAAGAGCAGCCGTCCCGCCCGGTGCTGTTCCTCCAACCAGTCCCGATGGTCGTCGTAGTTTTGTTGCTTGAGTTCTTCCTTCTCGGGCAAGGAACGGGAGAGCACGAGATACCACATGGCTGGGCCTCCTTCTCGGTATGCGCGTTTTTTCGGGGCGGGAGAGTCAGTCCGAGTGCAGCGCGTATTCTACGGTCAGCCGCTCCGCGCCGTAGTACTCGTGCAGGAACTCTTCCTGGCTCTCGTAACGGCGGTTCGGCACCAGCCGCGCCTGGAACGATACCGGCAGCGGATCGGTATCGAACGGGTACGGGGTGACCACGGCGTTACGCTCGTCCCGGATGTCGAACGTCAGCACGGCGTCCTCGCGGCCGGGACCCACCGGCGCCGCGATGCCGCTCAGCGTGGTGCTCGGACCGTTCTTGCGGTGGGTCGAATTGAACGGATAGCGGTTGCAGATGAACTGCCCCATCTGGTCGTAGATCTCCATCAGCTTGAAGTTGGTCCAGAGCCGTTCCTCCGACACGCAGTCGCGGTACTCCGGCGCTTCCTTCATCCTCGTCATCAGCCTGTCGCGGTAGCCTTCCTGCTCGCGCAGGAACTCCCGGACCTCGGGGTGGACCGTATAGTCGGGCATGTAGGAGAGCAGGCCCTTGCCCTGGCTCAGCAATGCCTCGGCGTGCAGCGAGACGATATAGCCGGCGTAGGCGTCCTGCTCCGCCAGCCGCGTGATGCCGTTCCGGTAGAACTCCAGCCAGACCCCCATGCCCAGGTGCCGGATGCTGCCGATGTAGTCGGGCGGCTTGCCCTCATTGCTGAGCTGCGGCTTGATCTCCCAGTCCCACCACCCGGTATCGTGCTCCTGGGCCGCAAGCACCATGGCTGCGTAGGGCGCGGGTCGCGCGAACGTGTCGTTGCCCCAGTGGGCCGCCAGCCACCCGGTCACCCGGGAGTGATCCACCTGAAGGATCAGAAGCAGGCGTTCGTCATCGTAAGGACAAACCATCATGGCCGTATCTCCTTCCCGACAAGAGAGAGGTGTATCTCCACTATCACAAATCCGCTTTCCGGACTTCCTTCTTGAAGGTCAGGAGGCTCAGGGTCGTGCCGAAACAGATGGCGGCGCCCGCGATCAGGGTCAGGGGGGCGCCCAGAAGCGCGGCGACGAAGCCCGACTGCGCCTCCCCCAGGCTGGTGCCGCCCACGCCCATCATCCGCTGGAAGCTCAGCACCCGCCCTCTCAGCCTGTCGGGAGTCATGGCCTGGACGATGGCGTTGCAGATCACCATCTGAACGGCTTCGAAGAAACCCAGCAGGAACACCGCGGCCATCGCCAGCAGGAACCACTCCGACAGCGCCAGCATGGCGAGAGAGACGGAGTAGACCAGGAGCCCGAACGCCATCCAAAGCCCCTTGTACCGGAGGTCGCCCGCGGACATGATCACGGCGACGCCGAGGATGGCGCCGCCCGCGGACGCCGATAGCAGCAGGCCGAAGCCCTGGGCGCCGGCGCCCAGGGCGGCCACGAAGATCGGCAGCAAGGCCCGGTGGCTCCCCAGGTAGACGGTGATGAGCTCCATGGCCAGAGAGACCCATACCACGGCCTCCCGCCGAACGAACGCGAAGCCCTCCATCAGGCTGCGGAAGGGAGACTCGCGGACGCCGGACACGTCCGACACGTAGTGGATCGCCGTCACCAGGAACGCCGCTGAAAAGTAGACGGCGGCGTTGAAGGCATAGGTCGGGCCGGAGCCGATCCAGACGATGAGCAGGCCGGCCAGGAACGGCGCCGTAAGCTGCGACACCTTCCGGCTCATGGCCGTGAACGACAGGGCGTTGAGAAGCATCTCCCGGGGCACGAGTCCCGGCGCCATGGCGTTGCGGGCGGGCGCGCCGAGGGCGTTCAGCGACGCGTTCATGAAGGCCGAGGAATAGATGTGCCAGACCTCCAGCAGGCCCGTCAGCGCCAGCAACGCCAGCCCGGCGTTCACGACGCCGTTGCACGTCTGCACCAGGATCACGAACCGGCGGCGGTCGATGCGGTCGGCCAGGACCCCGCCGAACGGCGAGAGGACGAACACCGGAATCCCGCGCACCAAGCCGGTGAGGCCCAGGTGGAAGGCGGAGCCCGTCAACTGGTAGACGAGCCACAACTCCACGGTCCGCTGGATGTAGAAACCGAAGGACGTGGCCAGGATGGCCAGACACAGCAGGCGGAAGCCGCGATGGACCAGTGCGCCGAGGGATGGCTTCAGTCTCGTGATCCTCCGGTTTCCTGCTTCGTTTCGGTGGTGAGGGTTGCCGGGGCGGTCCGTTGACCGCCCCGGCGTGCACAGGGGTGGTTATGCCGCGCTGCGGCCGTTCTCCGCTTCCACCAGCGGGCGGTAGCGCTCGTTCATCTCCTGCCAGTGGGCTGCGCGCTTCTTCGCGCGGTCGATCTGGTTGTCCGGGAAGTTGAGGAACGGCACCCGGGTGGGTCCCACCTTGCAGTAGTCCACGTACTCCGCGGGCCGCTTGAAGCCCTCGCCCGGAACGGGCTTGCCCTGGCTCGCCGTGTTGATGTCGGCGATGACCTCCGCGGCCTTGTCGTTCTCGCCGCGCCGCACCAGGTTGCGCAGGTGCAGGATCGGCCACGGTCCCATCCACACCTCAGTGGACCAGCAGCCGGCCGCGCCCATGCCGTAGTAGGGGTAGAACTGCGTCTGGTTCACGAACACGCTGATCCGTCCCTGGGTGATCCGCTGCAGGTTCATGAACGCGGTGGTGGTGCGGTGGCTGTCCTTCATGCCGACGATGCTGGGCTTCTTCACCAGCTCCTTGAACGCCCCCACCGGCAGCGTGAACTTGTGGTTGCCGGGGTTGTGGTAGATCAGGATGTTGAGGGTGGGGAACAGGTCGGCGACGTCGTGATAGAAGCGGATCGCGTCGTCCACCGGCAGCGTCTCGTAGTAGGGCACGCCCAGCAGCACCCCGTCCGCGGCCGTGTCCTTGACGAACTTCATCTTCTGCACCACCTCGCGCGGGTTGGGGCTGGTGACGCCGATGAACAGCGGCACCCGCTTCTTGACCGTGTCCACCGCCGCGGTGGTGATGGTCTGGAATTCCTCCCACAGCAGGTTGTAGCACTCGCCGTAGGTGCCGGTGGTGGATATGACGTCGATGCCGTCCTTGATGATCCGGTCCACCCCCTCGGCCAGGTTGTCCACGGCGACGGTCCGGGTCGCGTTGATGTCGGTGGCGTCATCGGTGGCGAAAGCGGGCATCATGCCCATGACTCCGCCCAGGTCCTTTGCGGTCAACATGAAACACCTCCTTGACTGAAGCTGCCAGGGGGCGACCGCGGGTCGCCCCTACATGGGATTCATCGCTGGGGCACGTGTAGGGGCGACCCGCGGTCGCCCCCTGAATTCGACTACTCGGACGGGCTCCTGATGCTCAAACTATATACTCCCAACCGTGTATCGGCTTCAAACTCACTGAGCGGCGGGCTCGATGCCGTAGAGCCCGGCGGCGTTGCTCCGCAGGATCTTCTCTCTCGTGCCGTCGGTGACGCCCCGGAAGCAGCGCTCCACGGTCTCGCGGGTGCGCGGCCAGGTGGAGGTGGTCAGGGGCAGGTTGGTGGACCACAGGATGTGGTCTTCGCCGAGGTAGCCCACGAACGGCGCGATCTCGTCGAACCAGGCGGTGAGGTAGCACTGGCGCTGGAACATCTCCGAGGGCTTCAACTCGTAGCCTTCGCGCGCCAGGCCGTCGTGCTCGAACTGGTGGTCGGCCCACTCCATGTACAGCATGGCCCAGCTCAGGGCGCTCTCCGCGAACACCAGCCGCAGGCGCGGATGACGCAGCAGCACCCGTGAGAAGGACAGCAGCGAGAGCACGTAGACGCTGGACATGGGCCGGGTCACCGCGTCCACGGCCTCGGACAGGGCCGGTGCGAGCCCTGAGAACGCCGGGTACAACAACTCCGTCGAGGCCCCGGCGTGCAGCGACACCGGCACCCCCATCTCCTCGCACGCGCTCCATACGGGATCGTACTCGGGGTCGCTCACGTGGGGCACGTCCCGGAGGTGCATGGGCAGGGCCGGGAAGGCGATGCCCCGGTGCCCCTTGGCCACGGCCCGCTGCATTTCCGCGGCCGCGGCCTCCGGCGGCCAGATGGGCACGATGCACTGGGGGATGAACCGCGGGCTGGCGGAAGCCCACTCCTCCAGCAGCCAGTCGTTGTAGGCCCGGACGCACGCGGTCTCCAGTTCCGGGTCGTCGAGCCGTCCGAAGGCTTCTCCGGCCATGCCGGCGACGGTGGGGAAGAGCACGGAATGGGAGATGCCGGCGGCGTCCATGGCCTTGAGCCGTTCTCCGGGCGTGTAGGCAGCGGCGGGCACCTCTTCCCAGCACCGGGGCTCGCGGTTCCGGTCGGGCATGAGCGCGCCGGCGGCCGCTACTTTGCCGCCGAGGAGCGGCCGTCCGTCCACCACCCAGCGCTCCGCGCCGTCGGCGTCGCGTTCGAGATGCGGGACGCGGTCGCCGAACCGGCTCCAGGAGAGCCGGCTGGTCCAGAGGTCGGGCGGCTCCTGGACGTGGTCGTCGACGCTGACGAAATCGCGGTCCGTGCTCATGCGCGCGCTTCCGCGGGTTCCGCGCCGCGTTCCGCCACGCTCAGCACCGCGTCCATGCGGTAGACGCGCACGGCGTTCTCGTAGAGCAGCTTGCGGCGGTCTTCCGCGGAGACTCCCTGGAGCACGTCTTCCACCGCCTCCCAGGAGCGCGGGTAGAAGGCGGTCACGTGCGGGAAGTCCGATTCCCACATGAGGTTGTCGATGCCGATGTCGTGGCGCAGCTTGATGCCTTCGTTCTCGAACCAGAAGTTGGTGAACATCTGCCGCCGCACCGCCTCGCTCGGACGCGTGCTCAGCCCCTCGGTCCAGAGGTGGCGCGTTTCCCACTCGTGGTCGCAGGCGGCCAGCACGTAGTTGAGGCCGCCGATGCCCGCCTCGGCGAACACGAACTTGAGGCGCGGGAAGCGTTCGGTGATGCCGCTGAAGACCAGGTGCGGAATGATCTGCGCCGGCGTGGTCGCCGAGGTGGCGGTCATGGCCGAGTGGCCCTGCCGCGGGGAGTAGCCGCTCCAGAAGCGCGTGGACCGGCCCGCGGACAGGCCGCAGGAGCCGTGGAAGTGCACCGGCACGTCCAGGCTCTGGCACGCGTCCCACACCGGGTCCCAGTAGGGATCGGTGAGGTGGGGCAACTCGCCCGGCGTCTCGCCCTGAAGGTTGATGCCCCGGTGCCCGGCCTCGGTGGCGCGCTCGATCTCGCGCCGGATGGTCGGGGGATCGCTGAGATAAGGGATGATGCTGACGGGATAGTAGCGGTCGCTGACCGTGGTCCATTCCGCCAGCGAGTCGTTGTAGGCGCGCACCACGTCCAGCTCGAACGTCGGGTCGCCGCACTCGTAGAAGGTGCCGCCCGGGGGATTGGGAAACAGCACCTCGGCGTCGATGCCGTCGGCGTCCAGCGCCTTGAGCCGCTCCGCCGGGTCGTAGCCCAGCGCCGGCACCTCGTCCCAGTGCTGCGGGTAGGTGGGGAAGGGGTCGCCCATGAGCGCCGGGCAGTTGCCCACGTTGTCGCCCCGGGGCTTGCCGTAGACGCACCAGCGGTCCACCTTCCGGCCGTCTTCCTCCACCTCCCTCACCTGCGGGATGCGCTCGCCCCACCTGGCCGCGGACATGCGCGAGGTGAAGGCGTCGCGGTCGAAGCCGCAATGGGAGTCGGCGCTGATCAGTCCGAACTTGATCTCCATGGGTTTGCTCCGTCCTGTGGAAGCCGTCCCTACTTCAACTTGCCCACGTACTTGCGCTCGATGACGTTCTTGAGCTGCTGGGTGGTCTCGGCGTTGAGCGCCATGAACGGCTTCAGCGTCTTCCTGAGTTCCTCCGGACCCGTCCATTCCACCACGAGCTTCATCTTCGCGGCCTCCTTCTGCGCCTTCTCCAGTCCCGTGATCTTCTTGAGCGCGGCGCTCAGGTACTTCTGCTTGGCCTCGGACACGCCGGGGGAAGTGACCACCGTGCCGAAGATGTCGGTAAACGACAGGGCGTAACTGCGCCATGGTTCCTTGGCGTCCAGCTCCGCCAGCGACGGCACGTCGGGGGCGCGCTTGTCCTTGACGTAGGCGAACGCGATGTTGACCCGGTCCTTGAATCTCAGGCCGGTGGACACCGCCGCGGTGGTGGCGTCCAGCTCTCCGCGCGCGATGGCCGCCATCCGCTCCGAGGAGCCGCCGTAGCCGGGCACGATGGTGACGGGCAGGCCGAACATCTCGGCGATCATTCCCTCGTTGAAGGGGGATGAGGCGCCGATGCGGATGCGCTTGAGCTTGCGCAGTCCTTCGATGTCCGACGGCAGGTCCTTGCGCACCAGCAACGCGGTGTTGGTGCGAATCACCCGTCCCAGGTAGCCGAACTTGTCGAAGTCGTACTTGACCCCTTTCTGCTTGAAGAGGTCGAAGGCCACCAGCTTGGTGTGCGCGGTGAGGAGCGTCAGGCCGTCCCCCCGAAGCCGGAACAGCCGGTTGTAGCCGGCGACGCCGCCGCCGCCCGGCAGGTTCCGCACGATGGCCTTGGCGCCGGTGACCCCTGGCAGGTGCCGCGCCATCCAGCGCGCGCGGATGTCGAAGGTGCCGCCGGGTGAGTACTGCACCAGCATGGTCATGCGCTTGCCCTTGTAGAAGTCCGCGGCGTTGTCCGCCGCGCTCGCCTGGGCGGCGAACAACACGACGCCCGCCAAGATCAGGGATATCCGAGTCATGCCGGTATTCATGGGAACCCTCCTGGATCGTAACCTCGCTGGTTTCCGTGGCGCTGGTGTGATGCGATTCGTTCTTTCGTACACGCGTGCCGCCGGCAATGTCAATTGTCAGCTCTGGTCCCTACATCTCCCGCCGATCGAGGAGATAGTCGAGCAGGTTGTCCGGCCATGCTACGTGCAGGACGGCGTCGAACAGGCCGAGCACCAGCCCGGTCAACAACCCCGTCAGGATCAGCGTCACCGCCCACCCCGCGCGGCTGAAGCGCCGGAAGTAGAACAGCATGAACAAGGGCACCGACAGCTTGAAACCGATGAGCAGGATGACGGCGAGAAAACCGAGCGCGCACAGGTAGAAGGTCCCGGCCCTTCGCACCACGAGGTGCACGGGCACGGAGCGGTCCACCTCGATGTCGCGGATGCGTTCGCGCGGCTCGCCGTCCTCGTCCGCGGCACCCCTGAAGAACGCGTCCTTGGCGAACTGCGCGGCGGCCACCAGCAGCACCGGAATGGCGATAGTCAGCGGAAACAGGCTGGTGGCGAAGGGCCACTGCCAAGCCGTGACTACCGCGGCGGCCAGCAGCACCAGGAAGAAGGCGTCGAACAGCAGGGAGACGGCCTTTTGCATCGCGTCAGGGGTTCGCGGCCGCGGCGGTCCGGTTGCGGTACTGCTGGATCGCCGGCCCGGCCAGGGCGGCCACGATCAGGAGCGCCAGCACGATGACCCAGGGCCGCGACATCCAGGCCCAGCCGTAGGTCAGGATCGAGATGTAGAGGTACTTCTCCACGGTGGAGCCGAGCACGAAGCCGATGATGAGGGGCGGGCGCGGCCAGCCCTGCCGCTTCATGGTCCAGCCCAGCAGGCCGAAGAACAGGAACAGGATGATGTCGGCGATGTGGCGCCGCGCCATGAACGCGCCCAGGAACATGATCACCAGCAGCGCCGGCGCCAGGAGCTGGGCGCGGATGGTGGCGATGCGCGCCAGGTGGTTAGTGAACAGGAAGCAGGTGCCGGTGCCGATGATGTTGGCCAGGGCCAGGCTCCAGGCGATGGTGAAGATCACGTCGAGGTTCTGGTCGAGCATCTCGGGGCCGGGGGTCAGGCCCTGGATCTCCATGGCGCCCAGGAACAGCGCCATGCTGGTGCTGCCGGGGATGCCGAACGCCAGGGTCGGGATCAGTCCGCCGCCGTCCTTGGCGTTGTTGGCGCTCTCGGGGGCGATGACGCCGCGCACGTCGCCCTTGCCGAAGTTGTCGGCGTTCTTCTCGGTGTGCAGGGCGTGGCCGTAGGCGAACCAGTCCACCACCAGGGTGCCGAGGCCGGGGATGATGCCGATCCACACCCCCAGGGTGGCGGAGCGGATCACCAGCCACCAGTGCCTGAAGGCGTCGCGCACGCCCTCCCAGCGCCCCTTGAGCCGGCCCAGGGCGCCGGAGTCGATGCTCTTGCCGGAGACCAGCAGGTCGGTGATTTCGGCCAGGCCGAACAGGCCCAGGGAGATGGGCACGACGTGGAAGCCGTCCCACAGGTAGACTTGGTCGAAGGTCCACCGCTCGACGCTCAGGATCGGGTCGGTGCCCACGGTGGCCAGCAGCAGTCCGGAGCCGCCGGCGATGACGCCCTTCATCAGCGCCGAGCCGCTGAGGCTCGCCACCATGCACACCCCCAGCACCGCCATCATGAAGAACTCCGGCGAGCCGAAGGTCAGCACCAGCGGGCTCAGGACGGGGATGGAGAGCGTCAGCACCAGGGCGCCGAAGATGCCGCCCAGGGCGGACACGGTGAACGCGGCGCCGAAGGCGCGGCCGGCCTCGCCGCGCTTGGCCATGGCGTGTCCGTCGATGATGGTGGCCTGGGAGCCCACCGTGCCGGGCACGGCGAACAGCACCGAGGGGATGGTGTCGGAGGTGGTGGTCACCGCCAGCATGCCGATGATGAAGGCGAAGGCGGAGACCGCGTCCATGTCGAAGGTGAAGGGCAGCAGCAGCGCCAGCCCGGTGACCCCGCCGATGCCGGGGATGACCCCGAGCATGAGCCCGAGGAAGGTCCCGGCGAACAGCATGAAGAGGTGCACCGGGTCGAGGATCTGGAGGCTGGCTTGCGCTATGGCGTCAAGCATGGAGGGTGACCGTGGCGGATCCGAGGGTTGTCATACGCGCCAGCGATGAACCCCATGTAGGGGCGACCCGCGGTCGCCCTAGTCCTCCTCGCTGTACAGGTTCAGGCTCTCCAGCACCGGTCGGTCGGTGACCGAGAACAGGATCGCGGGTTCCGTTTGGGAGTCGTTGCGGAAGTGGTGCCAGTGCCACGATGGAACCACGAAGCAGTCCTGCTCGGTCCAGGCCATGGGGTTGCCGTTGTTCCTGTCCCGGTCAGCCGTGGTCGTGCCGGCGCCCTGCATCACGTGGTAGATGGTGCTGCTGGTGTGGCGGTGAGGCCGGGTCTCTTCGCCGGGGCGCAGCAACTGCACCCGGCAGTCGATGGTGGGCATGGTGGGGCCGCCGGTGACCGGGTTGGCGTATTGCAGCAGCACGCCGTCGTGGGCGTCACCGTCCGCGGATTCCGCCAGTTGCTCCAGCACGGGCAGCGTGTCGCTCCACTTGTAGGTGTAGGGCAGGGCGCGGTTGCCGGGGCTCTCGGTGAGCGGTCGCACTGCGCCGAGGCGGTGGCGGCTGTAGCCCTCGGACTTGGTGACCGGTTGGGCCGGTCCCTCGCCGTAGTTCTCGTGGAAGTTGGCGTCCAGGTGGTTCATCAGGTGCACGTCCAGGACGTCCAGCCACACGATGTTGTTCTCGCCCTGGTTGTAGTGGTCGTGCCAGGTCCAGCTCGGCGTCAGCACCAGGTCGCCGGGCTCCATGTGCATCTCCTCGCCCTCCACCGTGGTGTAGCCGGCGCCGTCGCCCTCCACCACGAAGCGCAGGGCCGCGGCCGTGTGCCGGTGGCACTCGGCGCGCTCCCCCGGCTTCACGAGTTGCACGGACATCTGGATGGTGCGGGTGGTGGACTTGAACGCGGTGAGACCGGGGTTCACCAGTTGCACGGTGCGGCGCTTGGCCGCTTCGTCGATGTGCCCCAGCTTCACCACCTCGCCCGACTCCATGAGGCAGGAGTAGATCACCGGCCAGCGCCACAGGTGCGCCCGCAGCTCCGGTGAAGGCTGGCGCGGCTGCCAGTGCCCCGCCAGAGAGTTCTCGGCCATGATGCGGTGCAGCTCCTCGAGCCGCGGATCGTCGGTGTTGACGGCTTCACTCATGTTCGTCTCCTTTGGGCTACACGCCTTCCAGCGCCGCTGCCTCCGGGTGAAAGAAGCTCTCGTAGTCGAGCTTCTCTTTGGTCAGGCCGAACTGGTGCGCGAACGTCATCATGGCTTCCAGCGAGGTGACGTTGTCCGCGATGTTGTAGGACCAGTAGTTCTCGCCCATGACCTCCCGCTGCTCGTCGATGGCCGCGGCCACCCACGAAGTGATGAGGATTTCGGGATCGGCGCCGTAGAGCCGGTCCATGGCCACGTCGCGCGCCCGCCGGTACGCCTTCAGGAGTGCCACCGGCGCGTGCGGGTACCGGTCCACGAAGTCCTGCTTGAGGGTCACCATGTGGCTGATGGGAAAGATGCCGGTGGCCTTGTAGTAGTTCAACTCCTCGTTCTTGTAATCGCGGAACAGGCGCCGCACCCGCGGGTCCCGGCGGCTGATGGACGGCAGCACGTTGGGCTCGATGACCGCGTCCACTTCGTTCGAAAGCAGCAGTTCGTCCAGCGGCTCGCCCTCCGGCCCGGAGATGTGCGGCAAGGGCTCCACCTGGATGCCCTCGCCCCAGCTCTCGGCCTCGGGGTGGGGCATGCACCAGCGGACGCGCGTCAGGTCCACGCCGTAGTGGTTCTGCAGCGCTCCCCGCGCCCACACCCCCGCGGTGCTGCTCACGAACACGCGCTTCCCCTCCAGGTCCTTGGGAGTCTCGATGCCCGAGGCGTTGTTCACGAAGATGTAGGCGAGCCGGAACTTGCGGTTGGGGTAGGCCGGGATCGAGACGTAAGGGTGGTCGCCCTTGCCCTTGGTGCGCATGAGGCCGCCGAAGCTGGCGTCCCAGGCGTCGATGGTATCGGGGCCGTGGAAGTCGCTCGTTTCGAGATCGAAGCCTTCCACCTGGACGGTGCCGTCGAGCAGGGGCCGGTTGGTGTCCACCTCGGGTTCCCTGAAACCGAGTCGGAGCTTGGGGTTCGCCATGGATCCGTCTCCCTATCTGGTCTCGCGCCGCGCCCCCATCGTCTTCAAGCCTGCCCGCATGGGTCTTCGCGCCTTGCCCGAAACGTGTACGGGCCGCTAGCCGTCCTGGCGGTCCGCGGCCGCGGTCTCCTTCGTGTAGAAACCGAGCTTGGTCTGCGCCGGCCAGTCGTCGATGGAGAACAGGATCGACTCTCCCTCGTGGCCGTTCTCGTGATGGTGCCACGTCCACGCCGGCACCGCGAAGATGTCCCCTTGGCGCCACTCCAGCCGCTCGCCCTCGATGACCACGGCGCCGGCGCCCTCGAACGCGTGGTAGAAGGTGTTGCTGTTGTGCCGGTGGCTGAGGGTGGTCTGCCCGGCGCGCAGGAGCTGCGCGTGCCAGGCGATGGTGGGCAGCGTGGGGCCGCCGTCCACCGGGCTCGCCAGCATCAGGTGCACGCCCTCGCAGGGGTCTTCCTCGCCCGCCTCCTGCATGGCGCTCAGGGCGGCGCGGGTCTCGGCCCAGGGATAGCGCATGGGCGGCAGCGGAAAGGGCCGCCCCGCTGCCATGGGGCGCGCGAGGCCGCGGGTGCGCACGCCGTAGCCATCGGGCTTCCGTATTTCCTGGTATGGGTTGTCCACCGGCAGCCGCTCGTTCAGGTTCACCCCGCCGTTGTAGCCGTTGTCGTAGCCGTCCACGTAGAGCGCCGGGGTGGAGCCCTGGTTCCAGTGGTCGTGGTAGGTCCACGACGGGCTGATGATGACGTCCCCCCGCTCCATGGGGAACGCCTCGTGCTCGCACACGAACGCGGCCTCCTTGGGCGCCTCGCACACCAGCCGCGTCTCGCTCCGCGTGTTGCGGTGCCCCTGGGTGCGCTCGCCGGGCATGAGAATCTGCACGTTCATCCAGATGGGGAAGCGGGTGGCCTCGATGCCGGTGACCGAGCGCATGCCGGTCATGCCGTCGGGCCCCACGGTGACGATCTCGCCGGAGCGCATGAGCCCCTTGTAGATCCCCTCCCAACGCCAGTGGGCGCCGGTGACGCCCGTGCGCGGCGGCGCCATGCCTTCGCGCCGCAGCCCCGCTCCCACCATGTGGTGGGCAGCAAGGTACTTTTCCAGGTCCTCGTGGGTGGTGCCGACGTCGTTCATGCGTCCAATCCGAAATACTTCACGCAGTTGTCCACCAGCATCGCCCGCCGCTCGTGGGCCGGCACGTCCTTGAAGTCATCCTCCATCACCGGGATGGAGTTGGGGTACTCGCTGGCGGCGTGGGCGAAGTCCGTGCCCCACATGAGCTTGTCGTAGCCGATGCACTCGCGCCGCTTGATGCCGATGGGGTCGTGCAGGAAGCCCCAGTAGTTGTTTTCCCGCAGGTACTCGCTGGGCTTCCTGTCCAGGTAGTGAAGGCCCCAGAACTCGTGGATCATGGGCATGTAGCGCTGGTAGTGGTCGTCGAGCTGCCACAGGCCGTACTCGAACCAGCCGATCATGGTCTCGGCCCAGTACATCTTGAGCGTGGGGAAACGGTCCCACACCCCGGCAAAGGCCATCTGCACCGCGCCCACCATGGCGGGGTTGGTGAAACGGAAGAAGTAGTTCATGGGCTCCTTCACGTGCACGTCGGGGCCGGGCCTGCGCTGGTAGGTGAACGCGGGCTCGTCCTTGCCGGAGCCCATGTTGCCGGTGTTGTGGTTGGTGAGGGCGACGCCCAGCTCCAGCGCCGCGGCCCAGAAGCGGTCGTCCTCGGCCGTGGGGTAGCCCCGGCCGCTGGGAAACCTGTCGAGCTTGATCCCCTTGAGGCCCAGCCGGGCGCAATGCTCCATCTCCCGCACCGCGTCGTCGAGGCCGCTGACGGGGATGACGCCCATGGGGATGATGCGGTCCGGCGCCGGCGCCATGTACTCCTCGGCCAGGAACTCGTTGTAGGCCCGTACCAGCTCGCAGTATAGCTCGCGGTCCCTGGCCTGCTCCAGCACGAAGGATATCTGCGAGAACACCACCTCCGCGTCGATGCCGTCCTTGTCCTGCTCTTCGAGGCGCTGCTCTGGCGGCCCGGTGCCGGCGCAGGTCTCGAAGGTGGGCACCTGCTTGGCCATGTCCTCCTTGTTGACGCGGACGCTGCGGGTGACGCCGATGGTGTTGGGCTCGCCGTTGTCCACCACCACCGCATCCGAGCCGTTGGGCATCTTGACCCGTTTGGGCGCGCGCTCGCGCATGGACGAGGCCACCCGGTGGCGCCATATGTCGGGGTTCAGGTCGATGTGGCCGTCGGCTGAAATGACGTTGTACTCACGTCCCATTGTCAGCTCCTTCCTGGCTGAAAATTATCCAATGGGCCGCGTCCATGTCAATGACACGGAGCAGCCGCGGGCATTCGACCCGCCGGTCGATATTGTTGAACGGTCCTTGGGCTGATACCATCCGTGCTGAAGAGACTAAACAGATACAGGCAGTTCGCGGGAGGTACACGATGACTGGAGTCCAGGCGGTCGAAGCCGCGCCCGATGCAGTGGAAGCCGTGCTCAACTATGCGTTGGACACGGGCGTCAAGCCGGTCACGCACACGGCCGAGATCAACAGCACGCCGGTGCTGCGCACCGGCAAGCACGAGGCGCGCCGCGCCACCATCCACAACGGGCGGCTCACGGCGGACGAGTTCTCGCTGGAGCGCGAGGGGTTCGTGTTCGTCCGGCACGACACCCGGGTCAAGGACTTCTACGACGAGGACGAGTTGCGTTCGGTCTACTACCCGGAGGTCGAGGCGCTGGTGAAGCAGGAGAGCGGCGCTTCCCGCGTGGTCATCTTCGACCACACGCTACGCGCTCAGGACGAAGGCATTCGGGCCGAGCGCAAGGTGCGGGAGCCCAACCGCTCCGTGCACAACGACTACACCGACTGGTCCGGGCCCAAGCGGGTGCGCGACATCCTGCCGGCGGACGAGGCCGAGCGGCTGCTCCAGGGGCGGTTCGCCATCATCCAGGTGTGGCAGCCCACCAACGACCCGGTGCGCACCAACCCGCTGGCCATCGCCGATGCCCGCACGCTGCGGAAAGAGGAGTTGATCGCGTCCCAGCGCAGCTACCCGGGCCGGATCGGCGAGACCTACCAGATCAAGTACGGGCCGGAGCACCGCTGGTTCTACTTCCCGGCCATGACCCGGGACGAGGCCGTGGTGTTCAAGACCTTCGACTCCGCCAGGGACGGACGGGCGAGGTGGACCGCCCACACCTCCTTCGACGATCCCACGAGCCCTCCCGACGCCCCGGGCCGGGAGAGCATCGAGATACGGACGCTGGCGTTCTTCGACGCTCCGGCGTGTTGTGATGAGACGGCCACGTCCTGTCCCGTCGATGCGGATGCCAAGGGAGGCGCGTCATGCGCATGAAATCCTTCGACTGGCTTGGCCGCGAATGCGTCGCGGTCTCTTGCGAGGGCGCCGCGGGCGTTGCCGGCGACGCGGGCGTGGACGGGATCCTCGACCGCATCGAGGCGGCCATCGGCAGGCTGGGCCTCTCCCTCGACGACACGGTGCGTACGCGCCTCTGGGCGCGGGACCGGGAGAGCCGCAACCTGGGCAGCCAGGCCCGCTCCCGGCGCATGAGCGGGAGCGCCCGCTCGTCCAGCTCCAGCTACATCGCGCCCGGGCACCTCGACTCCGGCGCCAGCGTGGCGCTGGATTTCCTTGCCATGCGCTCGGACGGTCAGAAGAAGCTCGTGGAATACGATCCGCCCATCGTCCCGTTGCGTTATCTCGACCTGGAGGGACGGGTCTTTCTCTCCGGCGTCACGTCCACCACCGGCAATCTTTCCCAGCAGGTGAGCGAGATATGCGGTCTGATCGGGGGTTCCCTGGAGCACGCCGGGACGTCATGGGAACAGGTGGTGCGGGTGTCGTTCTTCCTCCACCAGGAAGAAGATACGACGGCGCTACGGCAGGCGTTTCACGAGGCTGCGAAGGTGCCCGCGGAAAGCACCGAGTGTTCTTTTGTGGAAGGCTACTCCGCCTTGGGCAAGCTCATCGAGATCGAGGTCACGGCGCAGCGCTAGCGGTCCGGCGCAATCCCCCGCTTTCCGTCGCAGAGGCGCGGATTCCCGCCGTCCCCTCGCGCAGTTCATCCTCGGTAATGGGCATGAGCAACTGATGGACGATCTCCGCGACGAATTCCGCCCGACCGCTTACCCCGGCTTTCGCATAGAGGGCGCTCGCCTGCAATCGCGTCGTGTTTTCCTTGACCCCGCGCAAATCCGCGATTTCCGCGAAGCGGAAACCCTTGATGATCAGCCACGCGACTTCCTTCTCGCTACGGGTGAGCCGCCAGGCGTCCATTTGCTCCTCGATGCCGGTGGCGAGCTCCCCGGCGAGCACCCTGTTTCGATTCTGTGCGTGCTCCAGACGTGCGCGCAGGCCGACCAGGTCCCTCAGGTTGACGACGAGGGTCCACGAAACCGCAGCAAAAACAAAGGCTTCGATGACAAAATGGGGTGACCCGAACTCGCCCGCGAAGAACGCATCCACGACAAGGTCGTAGGCGAAGAACAGTAATGCCAACGCCAGGATCGCCAACGCCAGCATCCGCCGCTTGGGCACTCCTTTGAACAGGTCGTTCAAGAGCGGTCTCCTTTCGTTCCCGAAGACGGTCGAGCCATAGGGGCCCGTCCTGATCACCCTACCACTACCGGAGTCCCCCTCAAAGGGGCGATCACGGCGCATATAACATTCCTGGCCCCGCATATATCACACGTTCAAGGAGGCCATGAGCGGCGATTCTTATCACAAACCGGCGATGCGGCGCCCCAACGGGTTGGTGTAGCTTCCCCCCGAAAGACGAAACCCTTGCGGGAGGAACGACCATGACTTTGAAGAACAGACCGCTCGAGGACGAATCGACCATCTTGCGCCGGGTGGTGGCGTCAGTCCTGATCAGCACTGTGATCTCTCTGTCCTTGGTGATGACCGGTACCCTGGACGAAAAGTTGCCGTACAATATCGTCCCGGAGGCGCGCGCCAGCACGGGTGGTGTTCTGGAGGAGGACGACGATGACGACGACGACGACGATGATGATGATGACGATGGCGATGAGGGGGATGAGAACGACGAGAGCGATGAGGGAAACGAGAACGACGAGGGGGACGAGGGTGACGAGAACGATGAGGGGGATGAGGGGGACGAGAACAACGAGGGTGACGAGGGAGACGAGAACGACGAGGGGGATGAGGGGGACGAAGGCAATGAAGGGGACGAGAACGACGGCGATGAGGGTGACGAGGGAGACGAGAACGACGAGGGCGATGAGGGGGACGAGAACAACGAGGGTGACGAGGGTGACGAGAACGACGAGGGTGATGAGGGCGACGAGGGCGATGAAGGGGACGAGAACGACGGTGATGAGGGTGACGAGGGTGACGAGAACGATGAGGGGGACGAGGGGGACGAGGGTGATGAGGGTGACGAGGGCGATGAAGGGGACGAGAACGACGGCGATGAGGGTGACGAGGGTGATGAGGGCGACGAGAACGACGAGGGTGACGAGAACGACGAGGGGGATGAGGGTGACGAGGGAGATGAGGGCGACGAGGGCGACGAAGGCATCGCCGGCTTTCTCCTCCCGGGCGATGACGGCGACGAGGGGGATGAGGGTGACGAGAACGACGAGGGGGATGAGGGGGATGAGGGTGACGAGAACGACGAGGGTGACGAGGGAGACGAGAACAATGAGGGGGACGAGGGGGACGAGAACAATGAAGGGGATGAGGGGGACGAGAACAATGAGGGGGACGAGGGCGACGAGAACAATGAAGGGGACGAGAACGACGAGGGTGACGAGGGTGACGAGGGAGACGAGAACGACGGAGACGACGGAAGCGGCGAGCAGAGCGGTGCCGGCATGAGCCTTGGCTTCTAGTGGCAACAGACGGGACCATTGGAGAGGACAAACAATGCCTGACAAACTGAAAGCATGGACGCTCGCGGCAGCCGTGCTGTTCGTGGTCGCGTCGTCGGGATGCGGCGGCGGTGCGAACGTCCGCAACGTGATGGGTGGACCGTCGCCGCCGATCCGCAGCTTTCCCGGCGGAATTCCAGCGGCTGCACGAAACCAGCCGCATGCCGGCGGAAGTGTCGTCCAGTCATCGAACGGTACAGATGGAGTGACGACCGACGGCATCTCGGTTCAAGTGAACTTCAGGCAAGGTGGATACGTCGACTACCGGGTCGCAAACGGCGATGACTGGTTTCTGGATATCGATGATCCAGAGACAAAGACGTTAGCCAATCGGACAGGACAACTGCCGGCAACCGGCTCAACCGTCATAGGAGTGCTCGCCACCAAGGGGACAAGCGGTCGCACGGGCGATGTCGCGGCGACGACAGACGACGGCATTTCGCTTGTGATGTACACGGACATCGAAGGCACGACGGACGCGGACTATCTCGTTTGGGGAACCTGGGTGGGCGTCCCGGAGAATGTCTCTGTCCATAAAGAAATCGTGCACGGAGCCTTCTCGTCCGGACCCGACCCTTTCATGCAGGGAGACCTGCTACCCCTGATGGGCAATGCGCGTTATCAAGGAAACGCGAGCGGCATGTACTTCGAACCCGTCAAGCAGCCCTTGGGCGGTTTTTCCTTTGAAGCGCGGGTCACGCTGGAGGCCGATTTCGGTGACGGCACGTCTATGGGCACGATCAGTGGGTCCATTGACAACTTCAGGTTTCAAACCGATGTCGGCAGCACTCGACAGCCTCGGCCCGGCACGATGGTGACTCTGGAGAGGGCTGCCATCGGCGAGGCGAACAGCGGGTTTTTCGAGGGAACTACGACCGGGAACTTTCATGACGGCACGCCGCTTTCCGGTCGGTGGGGCGGTCGATTCTACGGGAATGCCGAATCTGATGGCAAACCCGGGTCGGTCGCCGGGACCTTCGGGTCTGTAAACGATGACCGGGGCCTGATCGGTGCGTTCGGCGCACATAGTGGACCCTGAAGGCCTTCGACGACACTGGCCTTGGGACAAGTCTTTCACGAACCCGCAACAAGACGATGGGGAAAGAAGTGACGCGCGACACTCCCGACCGTGTAGCCCCGGACCGCGGCTTGGTGGCTCGTCTGCCCGAAGACGAGATCAAGGTGGCACACCATTTTCCGACGCTCGTTTTCTCTCTGGACGTTCCGGACAGCGAGATTCTGAACGCCCACCTGCTCGAGGCCATCTACGCCGAACGGGAACGCGACAGAACAGGGGTGCGCAAGTCGAACTTCCCGGAGCTGGGGAGTTGGCACAGCCACGTCAAGCTGCACAAGGACGTCACGTTCGCGGGATTGGTTCAACACGTTGACGCCGCCGCGGCCATGATGTGCCGCGAGCTCGGATATCACACGTCCTATCGACTGACAATCGGCACCATGTGGTCGATCATCAATCCACCGGGCAGCTCGAACCGGGCCCACATCCATCCCGGCTGCCTCTGGAGCGGCGTCTACTACGTCCAGGCGCCCCGGAATGCGGGCCGGATCGAGTTCATCGATCCGCGCACCCAGAACCTGATGACTCCTGCCGAGTACATCCCCGACGCCAAGCGCCCGCGAAGCTGCTGGACCAAGGTCCAGTACAAGCCCGTGGCCGGAAGAATGCTGATCTTCCCCGCTTGGCTGTACCATAGCGTGGATCCGAATCGATCCAGGGCCAAGGGGAAGGACGCCGACCGGATCATCGTGAGCTTCAACCTGTCCCAGGAACGGCGCAGATAGTCGCGCGCGTTGAAGACTGGAGATGCATGCGCCTCGCCGGCACGTGTTTCCGCCGTGTGGGTCCGCGGCGGATCAGTCCGTCCTGTTGACAGCACGGGCCGTTGGGCCTATTACCCGTCTAACTGATGCCGTGTTGCCGGTACGTCCCGGCTCGGCGCGCGGCAGCGCCATATTCCCCGAGAAGCAGACAGGACACCTGGAACAAGGAGCCATGCCATGGAACGTCTGAAAGGAATGTACATCCCCCTGCCGACGCCGTTCACCGATACCGGCGCGGTGGACGAGAACGCCGTGCTGGCGCTGACGGACTTCTACGTGGAGGCGGGCGTGCACGGCCTGTTCGTGCTCGGCACCTTCGGCCAAGGTCCCGCGCTGACGCCGGACGAGCGCAAGCGCACGGCCAAGATCGTCATCGACCGGGTGGCCGGCCGCATCCCGGTGGTGATCCACGCGGGCACCGCGGACACCCCCACCACCATCGATCTGTCGAAGGACGCCAGGGACAAGGGCGCGGATGTGGTTGGCGTGGTGCCGCCGTACTACTTCGACCATCTCGACGACGAGGTGCTGGCGCACTATGCCAAGGTCTACGAAGCCATCCAGTACCCCATGTTCATCTACAACAACGCGGTGAACAGCGGCTATCGCATGACCGCGCCGTGGACCAAGCGGCTGTGCGAGGAGGTGCCCGAGGCCTGCGGCATCAAGATGTCGTTCATCCCGCTGGAGCAGCAGCTTGCTTTCGTGCGGGCGCTGCCGTCGAGCTGCGCGGTCTTCTCCGGCTCTGCCACGCTGATCATGCCCGGGGTGCTGTGGGGCCTCGCGGGCTCCATCCACCCGCTGACCGTGGCCATCCCCGAACTGCTGGTGAACCTGTGGGACGCTACCACGACGGGCAAGCTGGAGGAGGCGGTGGAGCTTCAACGGCGGGTGATCGAGTTCACCGCGGTCATCGGCGACCTGCAGCGGGCCGCGGGCCGCTCGGTGCTGCGCGAGTCGCTCAAGCTCCGGGACCTCCCGGTGGTGGATTTCCCGCGCTGGCCCACCAAGGACCTGAGCAGCGAGCAGGTCGGCAGGCTCAGGAACGCGCTGGCCGCGGCGCGAGACTAGGAGGAAAGCCATGAACCCGAAAGAATGGCGCAAGGAGTTGGGCGAGGTCGTCAGGGATTACTTCCGCTCCCCGGAACTGGGGCAGTTCTACGACACCCGCATCACCATGGAGCGGGCGCAGCTCTACCTGTCGCAACTGGGCATCTATGTCCGGCGCCGGCGGGACTACTGGCCCCAGGTCGCAGCCAACTGTCCCGTGTTCGTGGTGAAGCAGCGCATCATGTCCCACGAGTATGAGGAGCTGGTGGAGGACGAGTACTCGGACCACGGCCATCTGGACCTGATCTTCCGGCAGGCGCGGGAAGTGGGCCTCAGCGAGCAGGAAGTGGTGGATGCCGAGCCGCTGCCCACCACCCGGGCGGCGGTGTTCGGCTGGTTCTGGATCGCGCGCACGCGTCCGTGGCAGGAGGCGCTGGCTGCGTCCACCATCGCGGAGTGGACCAACGACGACCGCCTGCTGGGCGACCTCGGCGGCGGCAATTGCGGCCGGCTGTACGAAAGCTGGAGCAGGGACCTGAAGTTCACCGACGAGCAGATGCCCAACTTCACCGCCCACCGGGCCGCGGACGAGAAGCACTCGGAGATGTTCCTGGACATCCTGGAACGCTACGTGCCCAAGGGCGGCGAGGACGGTGTGCTGAACACCGCCAGGGAATCCATGGATCTCCACCGGGCCTACTTCGGCGGCATGGCCACGGCCATGGCGCGGATGCCGTAGGTTTCGCCGCCTGCGATTGGTGTTTTCGAGCGACAACGGTCGAATCCGTCATTCCGGCGGAAGCCGGAATCCAGAGAAGAGGCTGAGCCGGACCGTATAGCCTCTGGAACATGATTCCCATGAAGATGGACCTCAAGGACCTCAACGAGTCACTGGCCGAGCACGACCTCTCGGGCTTCTGGAACACGCGCACGCCCGAGCACCAGGACGAGGCGCCGTACCTGTGGAAGTGGCGGGAGGTCTATCCCTGCCTGATGGACGCCAAGGAGTCGGTCGGGTTGGAGTTGGCGGAGCGCCGGGCCATACGGCTGGTGAACCCCCAGAACCCCACCCGCGCCACCTCCCGGACTTTGCTGTTCACGTTCTCGGTGGTGAACCCCGGCGAGGTCGCGCGGCCGCACCGCCACAACATGGCGGCTATCCGTTTCGTGGTGAAGGGGAGCGGCGCCTTCACGCTGGTGGAGGGCGAGCGCTTCCCCATGCACGAGGGCGACCTGATCCTCACCCCCAACTGGACCTGGCACGAGCACCACAACGAGTCCAGCGAGCCTATCGTGTGGCTCGACGGCCTGGACGGTCCGCTCATCAACGCGCTGAACGTGCTGTTCTTCGAGAACTACGACAAGGACACCCAAGGCGTGAGCCGCGCCGACGGCGACGCGCAGATGCGCTTCGGCTTCGCCCGCCCGCCGGCTCACGCGGAATCGCCCGGCCGGGGGCTGCCGTTCCGCTACCGCTGGGAGGACACCGACGCGTCGCTCCACAACATCGCCGACGCCGAGGCTGACCTCTTCGACGGCCACCTGGTGCGCTACATCAACCCGGTGACCGGCGGCTACACCATGGCGACCCTGTCGTGCGAGGCGCAGATGCTCAAGCCCGGCTGGGTCACCGGCACCCACCGGCACACCAGCACGTCGCTGTACCACGTGTTCCGCGGGCGCGGCCGGACCGCGGTGGGCGAGGGGTACCTGGAGTGGGAGAAGGGCGACTCGTTCATGATCCCCAACTGGCAGTGGCACCGGCACGAGAACCCGTTTGACGAGGAGGCGGTGCTCTTCACCATGAACGACCGGCCGGTGCTGGAAGCGCTGGAGCTTTACCGGGAAGAGCAGCGTCCCGGCGGCAACGGTTCCTAGGGGCGACCGCGGGTCGCCCCTACATGGGGGTTCATCGCTGGCGCAATCACGAACGCGATACCGAACATGTCCTATCCCGACCTTCAAGAGCACCTTTCCAACCTGGAGTCCGCCGGACTGCTTTTGCGCATCCGCCACCCCATCAACAAGGACACGGAGATGCACCCGCTGGTGCGCTGGCAGTTCCGCGGCGGGCTGCCCGAGGCGGAGCGCAAGGCGTTCCTGTTCGAGAACGTGGTGGACAGTCACGGGCGCGCCTACGACATGCCGGTGGCGGTGGCCGCGCTGGCGGCCTCGCCGCAAGTGTACTCGGTGGGGCTGCAGCGCCCGGTGGACGAGATTCCCGAGCTTTGGGCGCATGCCCTGGCCAATCCCATCGAGCCGGCCATCGTCGATTCCGGTCCGGTGCATGAGGTGGTGCTGCAGGGCGCCGACCTCGACATCGAGGGCGGCGGGCTGCTCCAGCTTCCGGTGCCCATCTCTACGCCGGGGTTCGACAACGCCCCCTACACCACCTGCTCCCACTGGTTCACCAAGGACCCGGAGACAGGCATCCGCAACCAGGGCAACTACCGCGGACAGATCAAGAGCCAGAAGCGCGTGGGCATGTACGCCGGCATGCACCAGCACATCTTCCCGCACTGGGACAAGTGCCGGGAGCGCGGCAAGCCGCTGCACGCGGCGCTGGTGGTGGGGGCGCCGCCGGTGGTCTCCTACGGCACCGTGCAGAAGGTGCCGCCCGGGGTGGACGAGATGGGCATCGCCGGCGGCCTGGCGGGGGAGCCCGTGCGGCTGGTGCGCTGCAAGACCGTGGACATCGAGGTGCCGGACAACGCCGAGATCGTCATCGAGGGGCTCATCAACACGGACTTCGTGGAGCCCGAAGGCCCCTTCGGCGAGTCCCACGGCTACCTGCACCCGCGCACGGTGTCGCCGTTCATGGAGGTGACCGCCATCACCATGAAGCGCAAGCCCGTGTTGTGCTCGTTCATCAGCCAGGTGACCCCCAGCGAATCCAGCGTCATCAAGAAGGTAGGCTACGAGCCGCTGCTGCGCCGCTACCTGCGGGACACCGTGGGCATCAAGAGCGTCACCCAGGTGGCCATGCACGAGCCCCTCACCAACCTGCGCAAGCTCGTCATCGTGCAGATGAGCAAGCCCGCGGAAGGGGACGTCTGGCGCGCCCTGAACAGCATCGCCAACTACCAGCACGGGGTCGGCAAGATCGCCATCGCGGTGGACGACGACATCGACCCCCACAACCTGGACGCGGTGTGGTGGGCCATCTGCTACCGCTCCAAGCCCCACCAGGACGTGCTGATCCTGCCGGGCCGGGTCAAGGGCCACTCGCCGCCGTTCGAGGACGAGGGCCACCTCGTCACGGCCAAGGAGATGTTCTACCAGCCGGCCACCGATTCGGGGATGCTCATCAACGCCATCCTCAAGGAGCCGTTCCCGCCCATCTCGCTGCCCAAGCGCGAGTTCATGGAGCACGCCCTGGAACTGTGGAACCGGCTGGAGCTGCCGCCGCTGGAACCCCAGGCGCCGTGGTACGGCTACTCGTTGGGCCAGTGGGACGACGAGTGGGAAGAGGAGGCGCAGCTCGCGGTAAAGAGCGACTACCTCCAGACCGGCGCCAAGCTGGCTCAGCGCCGGGTGAAACCGGGCTGATGGTCCGCGTCGCAACAGCGTCCTTCGACTCCGCTTCGCTACGCTCAGGACGAACGGGTTCCCATGCCTGATCCCTGCCACCTCCGTCTTGCGTGCCGCAACTACGACGGCACCAATGCCATTCTGCGCGGCCTCCTGACCGCGCCCGGAATCGAGCTGGAGCCGGTGGAGCAGGTGAGCGTGCAGGGCATGTTCGCGGCCATGTACCGGGGCGAGTTCGACGTCTCTGAGATGTCCCTGGCCGAGCTGATCTACTACACGTCGCGCAACCAGAACGACTTCATCGGCATTCCGGTGTTCCCGTCGCGCATGTTCCGGCACGGCTTCATCGTGGTGCGGCGCGACGCGGGCATCGATGCGCCGCAGGACCTCGTGGGCAAGCGCCTGGGCTTCCTGCGCTGGGTGCAGACCGCCGCGGTGTGGATACGGGGCATGCTCACGGACGAGTACGGCGTGACGCCGAAGAATTCCCAATGGCACGCGGCGTCGCTGCATCACTGGGACGACGGCGTTACCGACACCTCGGTGACGCTTCCGGGCGGCGCCGTCATCGAGGTGCTGCAAGGGGAGGGGAGCGCCGCCGAGCGGGCCATGCGCGCGCTGCGCGAGGGACGGCTGGACATGCTGGGGGTGACGGAGACGCAACTTCCGCCGCTGCTGGCCGATCCGGCACTGAAGCGCCTGTTCGAGGACTACCGGGACGTCGAGGCGGAGTACTTCAAGAAGACCCGGATACTCCCGATCATGCACGTGCTGGCGGTGAAGAAATCGGTGGTGGAGCAATACCCGGACGTACCTGCTGCCCTCTTCGAACTGTTCAGCCGGGCGAAGCGGCAGGCGCGACAATGGTTCGCCGACATGCCGAGCAACGTGATGGCGTGGCGGCAGCACGCTCTGGAGCAGGAACACGCGGTGTTCGGCGGCGATCCGTGTCCCTACGGCCTCGACGCCAACCGCGACGTCCTCAACACGTTCATCGAATACTGCGAGGCCCAGGGGATCTGCGAGCGCAACCTCTCCCCCGAGGAACTGTTCGCACCCGCAAGCTGGGACCTGACGGAGCTGGAATAGCGCGAATCGAGAGGTGACCCATGGCAAGACCGCAACGTATACAGGACGCCGAGTTGACCGCCTTCGACGATCTGCGCGTGTGGCTCGGACAGGTGGAGGAGATCGGCCAGTTGGAGCGCATCTCCGGCGCCCATTGGGACCTGGAGGTGGGCGCGCTCAACGAGATCATCTGTGAGCGCACGCCGACTCCGCCGGCGCTGCTGTTCGAGGACGTGGTGGAACACGAGGGCAAGGGCCGCGTCCTCGCAAACATGATGGAGACCATGGAGCGCACCGCGCTCACCTTGAATCTGCCCCTGGACCTAAGCACCATCGAGGTCATCGACCGGCTTCGCACGCGCTTGGCGGGTCTAGAGCCCCTGGAGCCGCGCGTGCTGGCGACCGGTCCGGTGATGGAGAACCGCAAGACCGGCAAGGACATCAACATCCTGGACATCCCGGTGCCGCGCTGGCACTCCGGCGACGGCGGACGCTATCTCGGCACCGCCCACCTGGTGGTCACGCGGGACCCGGAGACCGGCGAGGAGAACGTCGGCTGCTACCGGGTCATGGTGCACGAGGCGGACAAGCTGGCGCTCTACATCTCGCCGGGCAAGCACGGCCGCATGCACATGGAGAAGACGCTCCGGGCGGGCAAGCCGGTGCAGGTGGCCATGGCCTTCGGCCAGCACCCGCTGATGTTCGTGGCCGCCTCCCAGGCGGTGCCCCCCGGCGTGAGCGAGTACGCCTGGGCCGGCGGCCTGGTGGAGCAGCCGCTGAGCGTCATCGAGGCGCCGCTTACCGGGCTGCGGGTGCCGGCGGCCGCGGAGATCGTGGTGGAAGGGGAGATCGTCCCCGGCGACACCCGTCCCGAGGGTCCCTTCGGCGAGTGGACCGGCTACTACGCCAGCGCACGGCGGGCCGAGCCGGTGGTGCAGTTGAAGGCCCTCTATCACCGGGACGATCCCATCCTCACCGGCGCGCCGCCGTTCCGGCCCACCATCCACGGCATGTACCGTTCCATGCTGCGCTCGGCCATGATCTGGAACGGGGTCGAGAGGGGCGGGGTGCCGGACGTCGTCGGGGTGTACGTGCCGCCGCCGGCCCAGCGCTTCATGATCGTCGTCTCCATCCGCCAGCGCTACCCCGGCCATGCCAAGCAGGCGGCGCTCATGGCCGCCCAGTGCCACGCCGGGGCCTATCTCGGCCGCTACGTGGTGGTGGTGGACGACGACGTGGACATCACCAACCTGAACGAGGTGGTGTGGGCCATGTGCACCCGCTCCAACCCCGAGGAGTCCATCGACATCATCCGCCGCACCTGGAGCGGCCCGCTGGACCCCATCATCCCGCGTGACAAGAAGGGCCTAAACTCCCGCGCCATCATCGACGCCACCCGGCCCTTCGAGTGGAAAGACCAGTTCCCCGCGGTGAGCCAAATCGACAGGGAGACCCACGACGCCGTGTCCGGCAGGTGGAAGGACGAACTGGACCGGGTCGTGCGCGGCCACCGGCAAAAGTAGACCGAGAGGAGCCCGATATGAGCGACGCCATCAAGCTGTACGACTTCGCGACCTCGCCCAACTGCCAGCGGGTGAAGGTTGTGCTGGAAGAGAAGGGGCTGTCCTACGAGACCGTCCCCGTGGACCTGCGCAAGCGGGAGCAGAAGGCGCCCGAGTACCTCGCCATGAATCCCTACGGCAAGGTGCCGGTGCTGGTGGACGGCGACACGGTGCTCTACGAGTCCTGCATCATCAACGAGTACCTGGAGGACAGGTACCCGGACCCGTCGCTGCTGCCCGCCGACCCCTCCACACGCGCGCGCATCCGCATCCTCATCGACTACGGCATCGTCCACACCAACGACAGCCATCAGGCCATCCGCGCCGAGATGATGAAGGCCGAGGGTGAGCGCGACGCCGGCGCCCTGGCCGCGGCCAAGGCCCGCTTCATCGAGGAACTGCAACCGCTGGAGAAGGAGCTTGAAGGCCGCGATTATATGGCCGGCGACTTCTCGCTCCTCGATGCGGCCCACTTCCCGCGGGTCATGCGCCACGTCCAGTGGGGCATCCTGCCGGACCCGAGCCTGCCGCTGCTCGATGCGTGGTACCAGCGCATGACGGCGCGCCCGTCCGTCCGTGCGATTCTCTGACGAGCCGCGGATCGTCCTCCTCGGCATCGGCCACACCAACGCCCACGTCCTGGACATGTGGCGGCGCGCCCCCCTTCCGGGCGCCCGCCTCGTGTGCGTGTCGAGCTTCGCCGTCGCCACCTATTCCGGCATGCTGCCCGGCGCTCTGTCCGGCCAGTACACCCCCGGCACCCTCGAGATTGACCTTCGCAGCCTCGCCCAAGCGGCACGGGCCGAGCTGGTGGTGGAGCCGGCCGTGGGTGTGGACGTGGAGGCGCAAACCGTCCTCTTCGAGAAGCACGAGCCCGTGCCCTACGACATCCTCTCCGTGGGCGTGGGCTCGGTGCCCAACCGCGCCGGAATCGACTCGGAAGCTGGCGCGTGGGTTCCCATCAAACCCATGCAGACGTTCCTCATGCGCTTGTACGAACGGCTCCAGGAACTGGAACGGCGGGATCGTCAGGAACTGCGGATATTGGTCATCGGCGGCGGCGTCGGCGGCATCGAGATCAGCTTTTGCCTGCCTTCCTACCTGCGCCGCGTGCTGGGTGAAGTGCGCCACACCGTCACCATCGTCGACGCGGGAGAGCGCATCGGCAGCGGCCTTTCGCCACGGGCTCTGCCCCGGGCGGAGGCGCTACTGGCAACCCGCGGCGTGGAGGTGATCACGGGCACCCGTGTCACCCGCGTCGACCCACAGGAAACGGTGTGCGCCGACGGCCGCCGCATTCCCGCGGACCTCGTGATCCTGGCCGCCGGAGCAGCGCCGCCTTCCGTACTGGATAACACCACCTTGCCGAAGGACCCTCGCGGCTTTCTGCTGACGCGTGACACCCTCCAGTCCACCGGCTCGGATAGTGTCTTCGCCGTAGGGGATAGCGGCACCATGGCGGATGCCTCCGTCCCCAAGGCCGGCGTGTACGCCGTCCGCCAGGGCCCGGTTCTGTGGCGCAACATCGGCGCGCTGGTGCGCGGCGAGTCCCTCTCTCCCTACGAACCCCAGCATGACTTCCTCAGGCTCCTCAACACCGGCGACGGCAAGGCCCTGATGGACTACAAGGGATGGGCCGCCCACGCCCGCTGGTGCTGGCGTTTCAAGGACTACCTCGACAGCCGCTTCATGGCGCGCTTCCGGGTGATCCGGCGCTAATAGGGCGTCGCCATTTGTCCCCAAAACAGAAACGGGGCGGCGTGAAACACAGCCCCGTTCATAAAGATCCCCACGTGCCGGTGGGACATGAGGGTACATCAACGCAAAAACGATATCGGAACGCTCGGCATTTGTCTATCGTTTCTGGCCAAAACATTTCGCCAAAGCAGACCTGCCGGAGGTGGCTTCGCAGGTTCCCTCACGGCGCATCACGCCAACCCGCACGCGCCGCCAACTCGTTAGCATGTTGTTTCTGCGCGTCTCGCCGTTCGCCGTCGTGCGGCAAATTCAGGAAGATGTCGGCGTGGTAGATGTTGTCTTCGTTAGGGGTAGCCTGCACTGATCGTCCGTTGGCGGCTGCGTCTCTTGCCTCGATGGTTGCCCAACCATAAAAGTCCTTGGGTGGCCTTCTATTTTGTCCGATTTTCTCCGAAATTGCTGCCATGACGGCCGGTTGGGCGTGATCTATCCGATCGACTGAGACCGAGTCGGCTTCGAAGCTCTCGAGAAAAATGTGAGGCAAGACCTTGCCGTTGCTAGCGCGCTTCGCTTGTCCGCGGGAGAAGACACTCCGTCCAAGCGTTTCGGACTCGTGGAGGTCGGGAAGCGGTATGTTCAAGCGCCTACCATTTGCCGCAACTGCTCCCTGGCGAACTCGGGGAGGTCCAACGCATCCTCGTAACGAGCACGACGGTTCTTCCCGTTAACGTATGCGAAACAGGCGCCTTGTCCGTCGTTGCCCACCAATACCAACACTGATGACTTCGCGACCGGCGACTTGAAGTACAGGGCAATTTCTCCGTCTTCCGTAGGATATACAGTTGGAGGGATTGACTGATGGGCCAACGCGACAAGGATTCTTCTGGTGAGGTCCTTTGTGCCCGAAGAGATATCGGGCAGTCCCTCTTCAGCTACCTCTCTGTCCACATCGGTCAATTCAGCCACAGCCGCGTCGAACCACTCTCTACGCTCTGCAAATCCCCCGGTTTCCTGAAACGGTCGCCATGGATCGGCCGGCCTGCCGTTCAGGGCATGAGACCTCAACCGAAGCGGGGGGTGTGACGCAGTATGGAGTAAGGCCGCTGACTGCATCCCTAGTAGGGATATTCCTGGGTTGCTGCTCGAGTATTCTCTTTCTGCCCGCTCACTTTCGAACGTAGAGACATCGTACGCGAGGCTGCTATTCTGTGGTGCCATTACGGATCCTCCCCGAGATACGTCAGTCCCATGGCTTGATCCCCCAAGCTGTCGATTCGGACCCACAATTGGCGTTGGTCCTCAATCGGGGTCAACTGATTCGAGCGGAGCAGTATCATCGTAGTAACGAAGACACCGTTGGTTAGAAATACCGACTTTTCGACGGTGCGATGTAAAGACCAGCGTCCCAGTCTATCTGACAGTGTGATTTTTGCGCCCGGACTATATTCTATCTCGATGTCGGCTGCCGCTATGTCGGCCGGCTCCTTCCAAGCGAATTGAGCCAGATAGCTGTCCACAGCCCCGTGGTTTACCGCTGGGACGTGCTCGCTCGCGTTGATGGTTACATGATCCTTTGCATAGCAGCCGAGGTCACGTGACAGAATGTTTATGGATCGATGGACGATTTCGTAGACCGTAGGATAATCGGCCTCGGCCAAACTGCCAAAGTTCAATTGCAGAGTCTCTGGGCTGAGGACAACGGTGCTCGCTCCGCCGAATATCCGGTACGTGCACCGGGACTCCCCAAGCTCTGCAGAATCGTTGGAGTGGAAGTCGCGCGGGCGAACTGAGAGCAGGTCGCCGAGTTCGCGGACAACTGCGGCCATGAACGTTGTCTCCGCGGAGTCCCACGCCGTGATGAAGGGGGACAACTCAAAGGTTATGGAAAGGTTCTGCCTTTCTGCTTTCCGCAATTGGATCTGCATAGGTCAGTCGATTATATCACGAAAATCGTCTCTGCACTGGTTTCGGCCCTACATCCCAACGCCGGCACCACGATACCCGTCAGCGCCTCTCGTACTGCCTCGCCCCGTACATGATCTCCCGCGCGTTGTCATCCATGGGAGTGACTGGGACGTCGGTCATGACCTGGAGGCCGCGCTGGACGCCGGGGCGGGCGGTGACGGCTTCGAACCAGCGCTTGACGTGGGGGAAGTCGTCCAGGTTCTGACCCTGCTTCTCGTGGCCCTGGAGCCAGGGATAGCAGGCGATGTCGGCGATGGAGAATTCGCCGGCGAGGTACTCGTGGTCCGCCAATCGCCCGTCCATGACGCCGTAGAGGCGTCCGGCCTCGTTGGTGTAGCGGCGCACGCCGTACTCGTTGTCGGGCGCCTGGCCGCGGAAGTGGTTGGCCTGTCCCAGCATGGGGCCGATGCCGCCCATCTGGAACATGAGCCACTGGATCACCACGTAGCGGCGCTCCACCTCCTGGGGCATGAGCTTGCCGGTCTTCTCCGCCAGGTACATGAGGATGGCGCCCGACTCGAACACCGGGTAGGGCTTCCCGCCCGGGCCATCCTGGTCGACGATGGCCGGGATCTTGTTGTTGGGGCTGATCTTCAGGAACTCCGGCTCGAATTGATCGCCCTTGCGAATGTCGATGGGGTGGAGGCGGTATTCGAGATCCAGCTCCTCCAGCACGATGTGCAGCTTGCGCCCGTTGCTGGTGCGCCACGAGTATGCGTCGATCATGTCCACTACTCCCTTTCTCCGGTCCGCAGCCTTCGTTCCCAGTCGTACTCGCGGTCGGTGACCATGTTCTCCATGCGGCGTATGCGGCGGTCGAGCTGACCGAAGGTGCGGCGCAGGCGATTCAGCGCAATGGTGCGCGAGTGCGCGTAGCTGTTGTAGAAGTCCTGTTCTCCTTCCGTCTGCAAGGGCAGCACGGGCTCCGGCTTCAGGACCAGGGCGGCCAGCAGATAGAGACCGGCAACCGGCCAGAATCCGGTGCTGATCAACAGGACGACGGCGATCACGCGGACCCACAACACCCGCACGTCCAGATGTTCCGCGAGACCGCGGCACACGCCCAGGATGACGCCGCGACGTGAGCGATAGATGCGGGCAGTCCTCGAATAGCCTCGAATCATGGGTTTCTGTCCTTTCTGTCGAGTAGAATGGTCTCCAGGGATTCCACGCGGTCTTCGAGCCGGCTCAGCCCCTGGTAGAGCTCTTGCATCAATTGGGCCTCATCGCCGCCGGCTCCGTTGCCGCGGAGCGACTTGATCGCCCATACCACCATGACGATCAAGGCCGCGCCCAGGATCAAGAGGATCCCGAGCACGCCCAACACTATTCCCATGATGCTTTCCGGTGCCATCCCCGCTCACTCATGCGTTTCAGCCGCACACACCGCTGCCGCGTCTCAGACATCGGACCGCCGAGCGGCATCCTTGAGCGCCCGCAGTTCGGCTTCGATCTCGTCGTCCTGTCCCAGGCGGGCGAACTCTTCATCGAGATCCGGCTTGCGCGCGAAGTTGACCAGGTCGGCCTCGGCCTCCATCCGCTCGATACGGTTCTCGAACTGCTCGAAACGCAGCATCGTGTCCGCGCTGCCCATCTTGCGGATCCCGGTCTGGGCGCGCTTCCGCTTGCGCGCCTGAATGTGGCGCTGCACCAGGATGCGCTGGGTTTCCTTCGCTTTCGCCAGCTTGTCTTCCAACTGGGCCATGTCCGACTGGTATTGTTCAATGATGGCGGTGCACTGGACCGCCTCGCTGTCCAGGGTCTCCGAGCGCTCCCGATAGCGCCGCTTTTCCACCAGCGCTTCGCGCGCCAGGTCTTCGCGTCCCTTGTCCACGGCGAGCCTGGCCTTGTCCGCCCACTGGTCGTGGCGCCGCCGCGCTTCATCGTGCTCGCGCTCGACCTTCTTGCGCGCCGCCATCGCCTGGGCGCAAGCCACCTTGATCTCGACCAGCGTATCTTCCATCTCCTGTATCATCAGCCGGATGAGCTTTTCCGGATCCTCGGCCTTGTCCAGCATCGAGTTGATGTTCGAGCTGATGATGTCGCTCAAGCGTGTAAAGATTCCCATTTGACTTCCTCCCTCGGAATTCGCGGAGAACGTGTCCGTGCCGCTGTGTACTGGAGAAAGCACAAAGAGTGCCAACCGCTGCTGTTGTTTCCAAGTACTTGTTTTTGTTGAGTTTGTGCCCCTGGCTCTCTTTTCTTCTGTGGTAGTAAATACTGATTATTGGTGGAAATAACAATTATATGGTATTTTTCACCAATACAGGAGACTCCATGCCTGAATCCTACACGGAGCCGCTGGGACAGTCCAACGCCTTCCTGGAATTCCAGGAAATGCTGTCCCGCGCCGCCAAGGTCGATCGTCCGATCCTGTTGATCGGTGAACGCGGCACCGGCAAGGAACTCGCCGCGGCCAAGCTCCACTATCTGTCACCGCGTTGGCAGGGGCCATTGGTTGCCCTGAACTGCGCCGCGTTGGCGCCGACTCTGCTGGAGTCGGAACTGTTCGGCCACGAGGAAGGCGCTTTCACCGGCGCCCATCAACGGCGCACCGGACGGTTCGAGGCGGCAACGGACGGGACACTCTTCCTGGATGAAATCGCTCAAATCCCCACGGAGGTCCAGGAGAAGATCCTTCGGGTGGTGGAGTACGGCAGTTTTGAAAGGGTGGGATCTTCGCAACCCGTTCAAGTGGACACGAGAATCATCGGGGCGACCAATGCAGACCTGCCCTCGCTGGCCGGTCAGGGCCGTTTCAAGCGCGACCTGCTCGACAGGCTGTCGTTCGACGTCCTCTTCGTTCCACCCTTGCGGGCTCGCGGTGACGACATCCTGTTGCTGGCCGATCACTTTGCCGCGCGCATGGCGCACGAGTTGGGTTGGGAATCTCTCCCGCGGTTCAGCCGCCGCGCGGTGGCCCAGATGGAAAGCTACGCTTGGCCGGGCAACGTCCGCGAGCTCAGGAACGTGATCGAGCGCGCGGTGTATCGATCCGACACGTCCACCGTCGACGATCTCGTCTTCGACCCTTTCGTCCCGCCTTTCAGTGCGAGTGGGAGCGACGGGGGCGAGGCTCAGGCGCCGGCCCCGTCCCCGTCATCCCCGGCCGGTGCTCCCGGCGGGCCGGACAGATCCCTCGAGGAGGCGGTGAGAGAGCTGGAAGTGCGAATGATCCGCGAGAGCCTTGCGGACGCGAGGTACAACCAGCGCCAGGCGGCAAAGGCGCTCGGGCTGACCTATCACCAGTTCCGCGGCCGGTGGCGAAAGTACCAGGAGGAGTTGGCCGTCGAGGATGAGTGAGAAAGGGGAGACCGATGCCCGGTCTGCTCAAGGGATGAACCCTTTGTGACGGCGTCGCGGCACCAGCGGACCTCCGGGCGGGCGGATTCCCAGGCACGCCGCCGCGCCCATGAACGCCATCACGAGACAGGCCAGGAACATGTCCGCATAGGACCCCGTGGCGTCGTGGACCACGCCTCCGAGGAGAGCGCCCAGCGCGCCGCCGGTGTGGTGTACCCACAGGATCGCGCCGGTGATCAGGCCGATGTTCCTGACGCCGAAGTAGTCGCCGGCCATGGCCGCGGCCAGAGGCGCGGTGGCCATCAGCGTGAACCCCATGAGCAGGCACGCCGTGACGATGGCCGGTTCCGCGGACGAGAACACCAGCAACCCGAAGCAGACGATGCGCAGGACGAACATGAAGGACAGGGGAAGGCCGTGGCCCGCTTTCTCCGTCAGCGCCGGGAAGGCGAGAACGCCCACCAGGGCGAACAGTCCGGACAGGCCCTGGATGTTCGCGGCGTGCTGGCTGGTGAGACCGGCATCGGTGGCGAACGGGACGAACTGGGTGACGAAGAAGAAGTCCTGGAAGCCGCAGAGACAATAGGAGACCGCGACGAAGATGAAGCTCCGGGAGAGGAAGGCCTCCCTCGGCGAATAGTCCGGGGCGGGGGAGCTTCGCCGTGCCGGCGCGGTCTTGCCGCCGATCTCGTAGGGCGACAGCCCCATCTCCGCGGGTTCCTTCTTCATCAACGCCAGCGCTATGGGGATCACCACCGCGGAGACCAGGACGCCCAGGCCCGCCCAGGAGCCGCGCCAGCCGAAGCGTTCGAGCGAGTACGCCAGCGCCGGGATGACCGCGAAGTGCCCGAAGGCGGTGCCGGAAACCGCGATGCCGCCGATGAGACCGCGCAGGCTCCTGAACCACCGGGAGACGGTGGACGAGACCACGCCGATGGTGACGCCCGATACCCCGATCGCGGTGACGACGCCGTAGTAGAAGTAAAGCTCCGGGATCGAGCTGGTTCGGGAGGTCAGGAACAGGCCGGCGGAAGCCGCCAGCGCGGAGATCGAGAAGAGCCGCTGCGGCCCGTAGCGGTCCAGCAGGCGCCCTGCCATCATCTGCGCGAAGCCGAACACCAGCATGTTCAGGGTGTAGGCGAAGGTGATGGCGCCCCGGTCCCAGCCGAACTCGGCCGCCAGCGGCTTCACCAGGACGCCGAAGGAGAAGCGCACGCCGCCGTCCACCACCAGGATGAGGAAGCCTCCCAGCAGGATGATCCAGCCGTAGAAGAAGGGAGCGGTGGAAGGTGATGCGGCCGGGGCCCGCGGGGGTCGGGTGTCTTGCACGGCCGTGATCAGAGCACGGCGATCTCGTCGCCGGGCCGGATGAAGCCGCCCTGCACGACCAGTGCGCAGATGCCGCTCTTGCCGGCGAGTGCCCGGGTCATGCCAGGCTCGGTAATGGACTGGATGTAGGCGCACGGCGGGCGCGGCCGGTCGAAGGCGAGGACCGCGTCGCCGGCGCGAAAGGCATGTCCCACGAGATCGCCCAGGCGGACGCCGCGGGTGACGATGTTGCGCCGGTGCTCGCCGTTGAGCACCTGCAGGCCGGAGGCGGCGGCGATGGCCTCCAGTTCCTCGGCCTCGATGAGGGTCACCTGGCACTCGTCCCAGCCGCTGTAGTAGCCGGTCCGCTCGCAGTAGCGGTCGCCCTTGAGCCCCATGCTGGCGAGGGCCTCGGCCTCCTCCACCTTCCGCATGTGGGCGCTGCCTTCCGACGCGATGTAGATTTCGTGGACCGTACCCATCGTGCTCCCGGCGTCTATGCATACCGACTCGGCACGTCCGGGTCAACATGAGCTTGCGCTCAAAACGCTTGCCTGCCCGGTGGTTTCTCGACGGATCGATGTTCGTGCTAACATCCGTCCGACATGGCCGGCACCATCCTCCTCGTTTTACACATAGCCGCCGGCTCGGTGGCGTTGGCCGCCGCGGCCGTCGCGCTTCTCACCGCAAAGGGCGAAGCGCGCCACGTTCGGGCGGGGCGGGTCTATGCCGCGGCCATGGCGCTGGTGTGCGCGAGCGCGGCGCCGTTGGCCCTGCTCGGTTCCGACGTGGTGCTCTTGCTGGTGGCGGCGTTCAGCTTCTACCTCGTCTTCGCCGGCTGGCGCTTTGCCCGCAACGCGAGCGGGCGGCCCCGGCCCGTGGACCGGACCGCGGCCGCGCTCATGGGGCTCACCGGGCTGGGCATGTGGGCCTACGGCATCGTGCTGTTCCTGCGGGGCGACCCGCAGTGGGTGACCCTGGGCGTGTTCGGGTTCATCGCCGCGGCCCTGGGCGCCGTTGACCTGCGGTATCACCGGTCGCCGGCCCGGTCCGGCCGGCAACGCATCGCGCGCCATCTCACCAACATGCTGGCGGGAACCATCGCCACCGTCACCGCGGTCGTGGTGGTCAACGTCGACACCCGGCCGGTCTGGCTGGCGTGGATACTCCCCACCCTCCTCATCTCCCCTCTGATCGCGTGGTGGAACCGGCGCGTCCTCCGGGGGAACGGGCGGCCCTGGCGCCCCGGCAACGAATCGGGTTGGTCGGGATGAAACAGGTCCTGTTCCCCGTGATTCTCTCGGGCGGCGCCGGAACCCGGCTCTGGCCCCTTTCCCGTGAACTCCATCCCAAGCAGTTCATTCCGCTGGCGGAGGAGCGCACGCTCCTCCAGGCCACCGTCCGGCGCCTCGCGCCGCTGGACGAGTTGCAGGCGCCCATCGTGGTGTGCAACGAGGCGCACCGGTTCATGGTGGCCGAACAGCTCAAGGGCATCGACGTGACCCCTTCGGCCGTGCTGCTGGAGCCGGTCGGGCGAAACACCGCGCCGGCCATCGCCGCGGCGGCGCTTCAGGCCCTGGCCCTCGACGACGGCGCGGACCCCATCCTGCTGGTTCTTCCCGCCGATCACGTCATCCGGGACGAGGGCCGGTTCGCCGGCGCGGTCCGGGCCGCGGTCCGGGAGGCAGCCTCCGGGCATCTCGTGACCTTCGGCGTCGTTCCGGCCTACGCCGAGACCGGGTACGGATACATCAAGGCCGCGGGCCTCACCCGCGTGAGCGAGGACGGGCGCAGGGTCGAGCGGTTCATCGAGAAGCCGGACGCCGCGGAGGCCGCCGCCTGCGTTGAAGAGGGCGGGTACTACTGGAACAGCGGCATGTTCGTCTTTTCGGCCGGCCGCTACCTGCGGGAACTGGGCGTCCACGAGCCGGCGGTGCGCGACGCGGTAGCGCAGGCCCACCGGAACGCCGTGCGGGAGACCGGCTTCCTGCGACTGGACGCGGCCTCCTTCTCCAGCTCGCCCGCCATCTCGGTGGACCATGCCGTCATGGAGCGCACTTCCGCCGCGGTGATGGTCCCGCTGGCAACGGACTGGTCGGACGTCGGCTCCTGGGCGGCGTTGGCCGAACTTGGCGAGAGAGACGGCGCCGGCAACGTGGCCGTGGGCGACGCCATCCTGGAGGGAGTCCGCGACACCTACGTCCGTGCCGGATATCGGGTCGTGGCCGCGGTGGGCGTGTCCGATCTCGTCATCGTGGACACCGCCGATGCGTTGCTTGTGGCGCGCAGGGACGCGTCTCGCGACATGCGCAAGGTGGTGGCGCGGCTCAGGTCGTCGGGCCGGGATGAGCATCGGGTGCACCGGCAGGTCCATCGTCCGTGGGGCACGTACCATGACGTGCTCATCGGCGACGGCTTCAAGGTGAAGCACATCTTCGTGAACCCCGGCCACGCCCTCTCCCTGCAATCGCATGAACATCGCTGCGAGCACTGGGTGGTGGTCCGCGGGACCGCGCGGGTGACCCGGGGGGACGAGACCCTGGTGTTGGCGGAGAATCAATCCACTTACATTCCCCAGGGAACGAAACACCGGCTGGCGAATCCGGGCACGGCGCCGCTGGAACTGGTGGAGGTGCAGTACGGCGGTTACCTGGATGAGGACGACATCGTCCGCTACGAGGATGCCTACGGCCGCGCGGACGCGGACTCTCCGGAAGAGGACGTCCCCGCTCCCGTCCGGCGAGGCGGAATCAAGCAACCCACAGATTGAGCGCGAAGCGGCCGGCAAAGAAGATCTGCACGGCCAGCAGGACGGCGCCGGCGCCATAGAGGATCCGCGGGTGCGCGCCGTAGAGCGTCCAGACTGCGAGGACGAGGATGGGCGCCGCCACCAGCGAGAAGCGTGAGAAGGAACCGCCCGCGCCCATCGCAGCCACCGGGTAGAGCAGCATGACGTACAGCACCAGCCACCGGAGGTTTCTCGTCCCGGCCACGATGGCGATGGACAGCAGCGACGCGACTACGAAGATCTTGTCCACCAGCGAATGGGTATAGCCGAATACGCCCTGGGTCCCGGAGAACAGGTACGCCAGAAAATGCCCGGGGTTGAGTATGTTGGCGAGCGAATTGCCGAATACGAAGCTGCCCTGCGCCCGGATTCCCGAGAACGCGTCGCCCACCACCGCGTGGAAAAACACGAGGTACAACACTCCGCCGGCGGCAAACGCAGCCAGGTTGCAAGCTTCATACCGGTAGTCGATGGGCTTGCCCTTGAAGCGTTCGACGGCGACGATGATCAACACGGCCGCCAATACGAAAACCGCCTGCCCGCGCGCCAGCGGCAGCAGCAGGGCGAAGAGCGCGCTGAGGTAGCTCTTGCGCAGGTCATGGAAGTAGAGGAACGCGAACAGCAACAGCAGGAACAACGCCTCCGAGTACAATACGGTCAAATAGAACGCGGTCGGATAGCACAACAGGAGAGCGAGCGCTCCGGATGCGGACCGCGCCGGCAGGAAGTGAACGGCGTACCGGTGGAAAACGTGGCAGAAGAGGAACGACAGCAGCAGGTTCAGCACGAGGCCGGACACGTAGACGTCACCGAGAACGAGTTGCACGGCCCTGACCGCCAGAGGATACAGAGGGAAGAACGCATGGCTGTGCGGATGTCCCGGGTAGCCCCGGTCGGCGAGCAGCGCGTAGTGCTGGCCGTCCCAGTTGGCGAAAGGCAGGTAGAGGGCGTTGAGCACGTCGGTCCCGGAATGCCAGCGGTTCCAGAGGTTGACGGCGTGCAGCCCGTCGAAAACGTAGAACGCGAGGAGGAGCGCCGCCGCCACCACCGCCTTGGCGATCAGGAAAATCGCCGACGCCTCCGGGTTCGGAAAGCCCTTGAACAGCGGTTCCCCGGCCGGCATGACCGCGGTTCGGTGGCGTGGTTCCGAGGCGCTTGCCTCGACCTTCCTCGTCTTCTTCGTCTGTTTCGGTTTTCTCTTCATGGTGAGACCGCCATGCCTGCGAACCGGATGCCGGAATCAGGCGGTACCGCGGGGGCATCGGGGCTCAGCCGGCGCAGAACACGCGTGTGATGGGAGTCGATGATCGGAGTATGGCTCCGCCACCGGCGGACCGGCGCATCGTTGTTTTCCCGGCGCCAGATGCGGATGTTGCCGAAGGCCTTTTCCACCGAGTAGCCGGGAAGGACAAGATCCGGGCGCTCGGACACCACGTGGCTGACGGAAGCCGAAAACTCCGGCAGGTTTTTTCCCACGAGGCCCAGGGTATCGCGGTCATAGAACGGTATCTTGCGGTGCAGATGGTAGTATCCGGGCGTGCCGTGGTACTGGCGATGGACGTGTGCGACCGCGGCGACGCCGGGGGTCCGGGCAAGGTATCGGTAGGCGGGAAAAGCGGGATCCCGGCCGCCGATGAAGCCGATTTTGTCGGGCGGTCGTATCCAGACTCCCTGGTACAGCCACTTCTGATACGGCAACGCTTCCAGAATCCCGGCCGATGAAACTGCCGCAAACACGGCCGCGGCCGCACCGCGCCTCAACCATGTCCGCTCCGCCACGGCCGCGAGCCGGGCCGCAAGGTCCGCGCCGATCAGAAGCCAAAGCGGGACGACGACGAAGATGAAGCGGTACTCCTTGTGGGCCTGCGCCGCATGGAGGAGCAGGACGAGGGCAATGAGCGAAAGCAGCAGCCCGTAGCGTCGCGGCTCGCGCAGGGCCATGGCCGCGCACAGCAGGGTCAGTCCGCCGCCGGCGTGCAGCAGCCACACAGGGTACTGCCATGCGGGATGCCCGGCCGCCAGGGTCTCGCCGAGGGCCAGGTTGACGCGGATGTTGGTCTGGTAGGAATGAAACGGTCCGGGGTTCCAGGGTGACGCGCCGAACGAGTCCGCCGCCAGGTTCCACGTCAGCATGTCAAAGAGACCGACTGCCAGCAGGAACACCGCCGCGGCAAGCGCAACCAGCCACTTCCTTTCGGTGCGGAGAAAGAAGATGCCCAAAAGCACGAGCGCCAGCGGCGCGTACTGCAACCGGACCGCGGCCGCCAGCACGGCCAGGAGAGCCGCCAGCCACGCCGTCCGGGTCCGGTTCGCCGCCGGCTGGACGCAGAGCGCCAGCAAGGCCATCAGTATCGCGGTGGCGACGAACTCGGTCATGGGCTTGTGCGCGAAACCCAACAGTTCGTACCAGAACGCGCCGGCCAGGAGCGCCGCCCGCGCCGCGGCTTCACTGAAGTGCCGCCGCGCGAAGAAGTACATCCCGGCCGGAATCGCCAGGGAGAGCGCGCAGAACACGAGCTCCACCCCGCCGACGTACCAGGACGGCTCACCGAGCCCGGCCAGGTCGAAAAGCATCAACGTCCCGGCGACGACGCCGGGTACGAGCCACGAGCGCGCGCCGTAGAAGAACTCCCAGTAGACGACGCCGTTGCCGAACACCAGGCGGTGCGCCGGTTCCAGGTACTGCATGATCTCGTCGGGATGCAGGACGAAGTCGCCGGAGAGGGCCACGGCCGCCCGCGCCGCGAAAGCGAGGGTGAGGACCCAGGGCAGGTATTTCCAGGGCGGCGCGCCGGGCGTTTGCGGGTGCAACAGGACTTCCGGCGCGGCGTGAAGACGCTCCGGCCAGGACCGCGCCGGCGTTTGCCTTCGTTCTCGCCGCGAGCGCGCCTGCTGGGATCTCGTGGCCACCAGCCCGCTACCCGTGTCCGGGTCCCGGACGCCGGCCGTAGACGTAGAGGTCGGCAACCAGGAAGTTGACGATGCTGCCGAGGCCGACGCCGCAGAAAAACGCCAGCAGGCGGTGACGGTCGAAGATATCCACGTAGCTGGTCAACAGCGCATAGCTGCCGACGTTCACCGCAAGCCCGATGAGGCTGCTTGCCATGAAGCGGGCCAACTGACCCAGGTGCGGCTGCCGCGCCCGCTCGCTGAAGGTCAGGCCGCGGTTGAGCGCCCAGTTCCAGCCGACCGCCGGCCAGAAGGACAGGAAGCGTGCGAGCCGGTGCTCGACGCCGGCCCACTGAAGGCCGAGATAGCAGGTGAGATCGACCACAAGGCCGCTGGCGCCCACCGCGCTGAAGAAGGGAACGCGCGCCAGGCTGCCGAACTTGTGGTTGTAAAGCCGGGAGAGGTGGCGCAGGAACCTGAGCTGCTGGCGCCAGTTCATCTTGCTGGCGCCGGCGCTCCGGTCGCGGAAGTCGATGGGCACCTCGCGCGCCCGCAGTCGTCCCCGCACCAGGAGTTCCAGCGCGATCTTGTACCCCATGGGCCGCAGGGTGCGGAGGTCCGGCAGCGCGCTGCGGCGGGTGGCGAAGAAACCCGACATCGGGTCGGCGCACTTGACCAGAGGACGCGCCAGCCAGGTGGCCAGCCGTGAGTTCAGCACGCGGTAGAGGCTCCACGAGGGGTCCACGACGCCGCCGGGGGAGTAGCGGCTGCCGATCACCATGTCGCAATCGGCGTCCAGCGCGGCCAGCAGGTCGGCGATGCGGTCGGGCGGATGCGACAGGTCTGCGTCCATCACCACCAGCCGGTCGAAGCGGCACTGCCGGATGCCCTCGATGACGGCCAGCGACAGATCGCGGGGCGCGTCGCGGCGGACCACCATGCGCACCGGCAGGCGCCGCGCCAGTTCCGCGGCCACGGCCTCGCTGCCGTCGTCGGAGTCGTCGTCCACCAGCAACAGCTCCCATTCGATGCCGGCGCCGGACAGGGCCGCGTCGATGCGTTCGGCCAACGGCGTGATGTTGGCCGCCTCGCGAAACGTCGGCACGACGATGGAGAGCGTGCGGCCGGCGCCGCCGGCGTCATGAGGCGTGCTCGGCATGGGTCGCCTTCACTCCGGCGTCGTGGCGTCGGGACGGTTCCGGCCCACGCCCGGCGTGGTCGTGCCGCGCCGAGTCGCCAACTCCGCGTAACAGTACGTCAGCGCCAGCCCCCGGTAGGGCCGCCAGCGTTCGGCGAAGGCGCGCATTTCGGCCTCGGTGGCCTTGCCGGTCTTTCCCAGCAGGCCCTGCGCCACGTACTTGACCACCCCCAGGTCGCCGGCCGGGAAGGTATCCGGACGGGCCAGGCCGCGCATCAGCGCGATCTCCGCGGACCAGCGGCCGATTCCCTTGATCGCGGTCAGGCGCTCGACGACCTCTTCGTCGGGCATTGCCGCCAACCCGTCCAGTGCGGAGTCGGAGGCGAACGCATCGCCGATGCGGATCAGCGTGCCCGCCTTGGCGTTGCTCAGCCGGAAGCCGCGCATGGCTCCGAGGCTTTGGGCGGCGAACCGGCGCGGCTCGGGAAACGCGTAGTAGGTGCGCCCCCGCAGGCGCCACTTGCGCCCGAAGCTCTCGACCAGCGCCTGCTTGATGGAATAGGCGAAGGTGAGGTTGACCTGCTGGGAGAGGACCGCGGTGACCAGCGCCTCGAACAGCGTGGGGCTGGCGACGACGCGCAGCCCGCGAAACCGGCTCACCATCGGCGCCAGCATCGTGTCCCCGCGCGCCAGGCGGTAGAACGGTTTGAGATCGAGGTCGGTGCACAGGATGTGCCGCAGTTGGGCCTCGAACGCGGCCGACTGGAGAGGGGTCCTTGACAGGCTGCGCAAGGTCACGGCGAGTCTCGGCCGCGCCACGGTGCCGGCGTCCGTGACCGTGGCCAGGGCGGCCTGGCGGCCGGCGGTGAGCAGGCGCCGGTACCGGCCACGCTCCACCAGGTCGACGTTCTCACTCGGAAACCGCATGAAACGCGCGGCGGTGAAGTCAAAGGAGTAGGGCGCCCGCGGGATGATCTCGAACGATTGCGTCATGGAGCTCTACGGCTTCCCCGGATCCTCGTAGTAGTGCTCATAGTACCACTCCGCAATCTCCCCGCCGGTGGTAAGCCAGACGCCGTCGTGGGAGCGGATGTATTCCAGGGCGAGGTCGAGGTACTTGATGCGGAGGGGGACTCCTATGATGAACGGGTGCAGGGGGAGGCACAGGACGGTGCCGCTTTGTTCGCCGTCCCGGTATAGCACGTCGAACTGGTCGCAGACCTGCCGCAGGTACTCGCCGGGGGTGTAGTTGGAGCGCAGGAAAAAGTTGATGTCGTTCAGGCCCTGCTCGTAGGGCACGACGATCATGCGGCCGCTCTGGACGCGCATGGGGACGGGCTGGTCGTCGAAGCCCCAGTCGCAAAGGTAGTCGAAGCCCACCGCCGCCAGGTGGTCCGGGGTGTCGAAGGTCTCGGCCAGGGCCGGTCCGAGCCAGCCCCGCGGCGCCTGTCCGGTCGCCTCGGCGATCTCGTTTCGCACCTGGCGTATGATGGAGCGCTCCTCCGCGGCGACATACGAGGTCAAGGGCCGGTTGTTGGTGATGCCGTGTCCCAACCACTCCCAGTCCCGCTTGACCCCCTCGTCGATGATTTCCCGGTGGTGGATGCAGCACTCGGAGTTCAACTGGGCGCTGGCCCGGACGCCGTGCTTGTCGAGCACCTCCATCATCCTGAAGACGCCGACCCGCGCGCCGTAGTCGCGTTGCGAGTAGCCGCGCACGTCCGGTATCCGGGACATGCCGAAGTTGGGAATGGGCTCGTCGATGTGGAAGTACTCGATGTTGGGGCTCACCCAGACCGCGATTCTGGCATCGTCGGGCCAGCGGAGCCTGGGACGGCCGGTGATGGGCTGATAGTCGTAGCGGCGGTTCTCCATGGCGTGTCCTCGTGAGTTGACCGTGTTGCCGGGCAATCGATTCAAAATCGGTTCAAGCCCGTTGGCACAGGCTCCTAACACGGTTGGTTCCGGCTGTCCACGACGCCGGAACGCGGTGGCCATTGGCAATGCCTGCCGGTTCGCGTTAGATGACCAGGGACGCGGATACACGGACCGGAGCGCGGCAATGGCGAAACTCAAGACTTCTCTGTGCGACGTGCTCGGCATCGAGCACCCGATCATCCAGGCGGGTATGGGCTGGGACAGCCGCGGCTCCACGACCCCGCCGAAGCTGGTGGCAGCGGTGTCCGACGCCGGCGGCCTGGGCGTCATCGGCGGCAGCCCGCTCCAGCCGGAGTTCATCCGGGAGCGCATCCGCGCCACCCGCGAGCTGACCGACCGGCCCTTCGGCGTGGACATCACCCTGCCGCGGCTGGCGCAGACGCCCTACGCGGACGTCGGCAACGTCCGGGAGTTCCTGGAGCGGACCCACCCCGATCACGTGGAGTTCGTGCGAGAGGCCATCGAGGAGTTCGGGCTGGAGACCCAGGGCCCCGACCCGTGGTCCAAGGTCAAGACGCCGGACATGGTGCAACGGCAACTGGACGTGATCCTGGAGGAGGGCGTCCGGGTGCTGGCGGTGGGGCTCGGCGACACTGCCCAGGTTGTGCCGCTGGCTCACGAGCGCGGCATGAAGGTGCTGGCGCTCTGCGGCAACGTGAAGCAGGCGGTGGGGCACGCCGCCAACGGCGTGGACGTGGTCATCGCCCAGGGCTACGAGGCTGGCGGCCATACGGGGAGAATCGCCAATTTCCCGCTGATACCCCAGGTGGTGGACGCGGTGAAGCCCACCCCCGTGGTGGTGGCCGGAGGCATTGCCGACGGCCGGGGCCTGGCGGCGGCGCTGAGCCTCGGCGCGGTGGGCGTGTGGTGCGGCACGGTCTTCCTGGCCAGCGCCGAGAGCGAGATACACGCCGACTACAAGAGCCAGCTCATCGGGGGCCGCACCGAGGACTTCGTTCTCGACCGCTATCCCAGCGGCAAGCCCAGCCGCCACTACCGCAGCCCGGTGATCCGCAAGTGGGAGGAATCGGGCCTGCAGCCGCTGGAGATGCCGTTCCAGGGCGTGCTCAACGACCAGTTCCGGGTGGCCGCGGAGCAGGGAAGCCGGGTGGACGTCATGAGCGTGCCGGGCGGACAGATCGCCGGACTGCTGGGCGAGAAGGACGTGCGGCCCGCGGCCGAGATCGTGCAGGCGATGGTACGGCAGGCCGCGGAGGTGCTGAGGGCCGGCGCTTCCCTGACAGCGGAGGGCGACGCTGCGGGGCGTAGCCAAGCGAAGTCGAAGGACGCCGTCTAGCTATCGTCGCGCCGGTAGCCGGTGTTGGTGCCGCCGCTCTGGGAGCGCAGATAGTCCTCCACGTCCGAGAACGAATCCATCATCAACTGCTGGCGCGCGGCCACGAGTTGGTCCGTGCGCAGGGCTTGGGACAGCGGGAGGTCCTTGCCCACCTGCACCGCGATCTTGGCGCAGGCCAGGGCCGCGGGATGGCGCGTGCCGATCTCCCCGGCGAGCTTGAGGGTCACCTCCTCCAGTTCGGCCTCGGGCACCGACGCCGACACCAGCCCGAAGCGGTCCGCCTCGGTCCCCGAGAAGTTCCGGCCGCTGAAGTGCATCAGGGCGGCCTTCTTGGCCGTGATGCCGGTGTGATACAGGGAACTGAGCGCCATCTGCCCGAAGCTTCCGCGCAGGATCTCGGGCATGCCGATCTTGGCGGTGTCCGCGGCCAGGGCGATGTCGTGGGCGGTCATGAGCGCCATGCCGCCGCCCAGGCAGTGGCCGTGCACTTGGGCGATGGTGACCTTGGGGTAGTTTCGGAAGCTCTCGTAGAACATGAGGTTCGGATGGGAACGGTCCCAGTCTCGCGGCGGTTCCTTGTGAAGCGTGCGCAGGTCGTGGAGGTCGGCGCCGGCGCAGTAGCACGGGCCGTTGCCCCGGGTGATGACGACCCGGACCTCAGGGTCCGCCCGCACCGTTTCGAGGGCGTCGAGGATCTCGCCGGTCAGCACCCGGTTGAGGGCGTTGCGCTTCTCGGGCCGGTTGAAGCTGAGCCGCACCACGCCCGCCGCGGGCCGTTCCAGCACCAGGGTCGACCACTCCTTCGTCATTCCCGTATCCTCAGCCGTCCAGCTTGCCCGGCGCCTCGTAGTAGTGCTGGTAGTACCAGTCCGCGATCTCGCCCGCGGTGGTCTTCCAGACGCCTTCGTGGGAGCAGATGTAGTCCAGCGCCCGGTCCAGGGCGCCGATGCGAAAAGGCATGGCCGTCACGTACGGGTGCAGCGGGATGCACATGACCCGTCCGCCGTTCTCGCCCTCGCGGTAGAGGGTGTCGAACTGGTCGCAGACGATCCGGTAGTAGTCCGCGGGCGTGTGGTTGGCGTGGACGAACATGGAGATGTCGTTGATGCCCTGCTGGTACGGCACCGTGATCATGCGCCCGGCCTCGACGCGCATGGGCACCGGCTGATCATCGCAGCCCCAGTCGCACACGTACTCGAACCCTTCCGCGGCCAGAAAGTCCGGCGTGTCGTAGGTCTCCGAGAGTCCCGGACCCAGCCAGCCCTTGGGCGCCTTGCCGGTGGCGTGGGTGATGATGTCGCGGACCTTGCGGATGACCTTGCGCTGCTTCTTGGCGCCGTAGGAGTTCATCCGCGTGTTGTTGTTCATGCCGTGGCCCAGCCACTCCCAGGAGCGCTTGTTGCCCTCCTCGATGATGGCCGGGTGCTGCGAGCAGACTTCGGCGTTCAGCAGTACGCTCGCGCGCATGCCGTAGCGGTCGAACACCTCCATCATGCGGAACACCCCCACCCGCGACCCGTAGTCCCTGAGCGTGTAGGACTGCACGTCCGGCACCGGCTCGGGGACCCGCGGCAGCGACTTGTCGATGTGAAAGCACTCGATGTTGGGACCCAGCCAGAGCGCCACCCGCGCCCCGCCCGGCCACTCCAGACGCGGCCGGTGGATGATCGGACTGTAGTCGTAGCGTGTGCTGAACATGGGCGTCGCCTCCGCGCGAGTTCATCGACCAGGTTGCCGGGTGGACGGGACTCCTGCTTGCCCGACCAGCCCCGTTGGTGTACCCTTCTACACTGATATTCGGGTCCGCTGAGACTAAAGAACGGCCCGAACCTGCCGATGAATTGTTTAAGGCCTCTTTACCGCCCCCGCTTCAGTGGGGCAGGCCTCCAGGGTGTCGGACGTTGTTTCAAGAGCATCGTGTCTCCACACGGATACCATGTCCCCACGGATTCCAGAAGACCAACTGTCATTCTTTGAGGACTCCGGTCCCTCCCCCTCCCTTCCTGACCCTGCGTCGCATCAGGAAGGGCGCGGCCAGCGTCCGCAACTCGCGGCGCTGTTGCAGGGCGACCTGAATTTTCGTGGCGAAAACGGCAACTATGCCTCACATCAACTTCATGCCTTCGCTGCGAAGTTCCCCCCGCAGCTTCCGCGAGTTTTCATTCGCGGGCTGAGTTCCCCGGGAGACATCGTCCTGGATCCCATGATGGGGTCGGGCACTACGCTGGTCGAAGCGATGCTCGCAGGGCGCAGGGGGATCGGGCTTGACATCGACCCGCTGGCATTGCGGCTGTGTCAGGCCAAGACCGTGCCGCTACAGCTTGCAAGTCTTCGGAACGTCGCCCAGGAGGTGGTTGCGCAGGCCCTCTCGCTGGCGAAGAAGGAAGCCGTCGGACGACATCTCGCGCAGCGGTTCGATACGCGCACCAGAGCGTTTGTGGACTACTGGTTCCTCCCCAGGACGCAGCATGAACTCATGGCCCTGGTGTTGGCCATCGAGTCCGTGGCCGACCCGTCGGTGCGTCGTTTCTTCGAGCTCGTGTTTTCCGCGACCATCATTACCAAGTCCGGAGGCGTTACCCGGGCTCGCGACCTCGCCCACAGCCGCCCTCACCTCGATCGTGACAAGGTCCCAAGGAAAGCCATCGAGCAGTTCTCGTTGCGCCTGCAAAAGAATCTCACCAGCATGGCTGAATTGCCCTGCGGTTCCGGGTCAACACCCCTGTATGCCAATGCCACGGCGATGCCGTTTGCCGATGGGGTTGTCGACCTCATCGTGACCTCACCGCCCTATGCCAACGCCATCGACTATATGCGCGCCCACAAGTTCTCCCTGGTGTGGCTCGGCAGGTCCGTGGGGGAGTTGTCCGAGTTGCGCTCCACGTATATCGGCTCGGAACGTCTCAAGGGCGCGCAGCTCGCTTCCCTCCCCGAGAAGCCGGAGCGCATCATTACCCAACTGGCGCAGCTCGACGGAAGCAAGAGCAGGATTCTACGCAAGTATTTCACGGAAATGACGGCCGTGTTCACGGAGATGAACCGCGTGCTTCATCGCCAGGCTGCCGCCATTCTCGTGGTGGGATCATCGATGATGCGCGGCATCGACGTTGAGACGCACACCTGTCTGGCGGCCATCGCGGCTCAAGTCGGATTCGACGTCGTGGGGGTCGTGCCCCGCCGGCTGGACCGCGACAGGCGCATGATGCCGGCCCGCTTCGGAAGGCAGTCCGGCTCGATGATCGAGCAACGCATGCACGAAGAATATGTCCTCGGCCTTCTCAAGCCGTAACCGCCCCGTATGGGCCATGACCACGCGATGAGTGACACGGCTCTCTTCTCGGAGTCGCGCAAGGCGTTCCATGCCGCGCTGCTCAATTCGGTTCTGCGGATCGATGCTTCCGGCATTGCCAGTAATGCGGATCGCAACCACAAGAACAGCGTGCGCATCGCAAGCGGTATCGCGAAACGGATTGGAAGCGGGGCACGAGGCGCACGGTTGGCCGGTCAGCAGGCCGGTAATCGGTTCGAGGAACTATGCGTCGATTTCCTCCGAGCCTCTGCCAAGCCGGTTGGCCTCTCTCGCCCTCGGGACAGGTGACATTGATTGTGTCTATTCCTTTGCTTTACCCGAGCTCCGGGAAACCCTCGATGAACTTGACCTTACAGACGCTCAGGAGATGCTTCAAATCATGGTCGAGGGGAAACGCCTGAAGGATATCGCGGATCTTCCTCTCGACCTCGCCGTGTAGACTTCCGTCAACTCAATGGACCCTGATCCCGGGTCGTAGGGCTCTCCTTCTACGGTTCCCTTTTGCCCGTCATGGGCGGTACAATGTACCAACGGAGATGCGGAATAGCGCTCAGTGAAACCCTCCGCAGTCTAATGAGAAGGGTTTGAGCATCGTGGCGAAACCGGAGCGACACGGATGAAGCGTTTCTTGTGGACACTTGCCCTGGTCCTGGTCCTGTTGGGAGCGGGGGGCGCGGGGCTGTTCTGGTATGATCCGGCGCTGGTGGAGAGCAGCGTCGGATCGGTACGCGGGCAGCTTTCTTCGCTGACGGGCAGGTTCCTTCCAGCGGAAGAGAAGGAAGTGTTTCCCTTCCGGCTCGCCAAGGTCGAGACCGGCGATATCTTCTCCCGCATCACCACCACCGGTACGGTGAACCCGGTTTCGTCGGTGACCGTGTCCACCCAGGTGTCGGGCACCATCAAGGACCTTCCGGTGGACGTGCCGTTGAGAGTCGAGAAGGGCGACCTCGTCGCGCGGCTCGACCAGGACCTGTTCCGGGCGCAGGTGCTGCAGGCCGAGGCCAAGGTGGCCAAGGCCAAGGCCAATCTCGCCAAGGAACTGGCCGGGGTGGAGATGCTGAAGTCCCGGGTGGCGGCCAGCATCGAGGGCACCCGGGCGGCGTTGGAGAACCTGGAGGAGAAGCACCGGCGCAACAAGGACCTCGTGGGCCGGAACCTCATCTCGCGCGACCAGTACGAGTCCATCAAGGCGGAGTACGAGCGGGCCGGGGCCCGTTTCAAGGAGGAGTCCGCGCGGGTGGACGAGGTGAAGGTCAAGCAGGCGGCCATCGCCGGCTTCCGCGCGGACGTGCAGCAGGCGCAGGCCGAGCTGGAGATGGCGCGGGTGCGGCTCAACCGCAGCGTCATCCGGGCGCCCATCTCCGGCGTGGTGATCCAGAAGACCGTGGAAGCCGGTCAGACGGTGGCCGCCAGCCTGTCGTCGCCGCCGCTGGTGAAGATCGCCGAGCTTGAGGAGATGAAGGTTTCCGCCTTCGTCGACGAAGCGGACATCGGCAAGGTGGAGGTGGATCAGGAGGTGGAGTTCCAGGTGGACTCGTACCCCGGCCGGACCTTCAAGGGCAAGGTGGTGCGCATCTTCCCGTCGCCGCTGATCAAGGACAACGTCGTCACCTACGACACCGAGATCCGGGTGCGCAACGACGACCTGGCCCTGAAGCCGGGCATGACCGCCAACGTCACCATCATTCTGGCCAGGCGGCAGGACGTGCTCATCGTTCCCGGCGCCGCTCTGAGGGTCAGCGGTCGCGATATCCGCCAGCTCTACCCCGACATGCCCAGACGCGGCGGCGGGCGCCGTCGCGGCCGGCCCACCCCCGAGCAGAGGCGCCGGTGGCTGCTGGAGGGCAGGGGCGCCGTCTGGGTCTACCGCGACGACAAGCCCGCCCGGGCGCGCATCCGTTTCGGCGCTACCGACGCCAAGAACATGGAGATCGTCTCCGGTCTCGAAGCGGGTGACCAGGTCATCGTGGGCATCCGCTCCGAGGCCATGAAACGCGCCACCAACACCACCGCCCGCGTACGCTCGCGGATCCTCGGAGGCCTCTGAGCGGTGGAACGGCAGGCCGTCATCGAAGTCGAGGACCTCACCAAGGTCTACGATCTCGGCGAGCAGAAGGTGGAGGCGCTGAAGGGCGTCTCCCTTCGCATCTTCGCCGGCGAGATCGTCGCGCTCATGGGGCCTTCCGGCTCCGGCAAGTCGACGCTCATGAACCTGCTGGGCTGCCTCGACCGGCCCACCTCCGGCGAGTACAGCCTCAACGGCAACGACGTGGGCAGCCTGTCGTCCGACGACATGGCCGCGCTCCGCAACCACGAGATCGGTTTCGTCTTCCAGAACTACAACCTCCTGGCCCGCACCACGTCCCTGGAGAACGCCGAGCTGCCGTCCCTCTACAACGGAGTGCCGAGCGCCGAGGGACGCCGCAAGGCGCGGGAGATGCTGGAGCTGGTGGGTCTGGGAGATCGGGTGACGCACCGCCCCACCCAGTTGTCCGGCGGCCAGCAGCAGCGGGTGGCCATCGCCCGGGCGCTGCTCAACGACCCCCGGATCATCCTGGCGGACGAGCCCACAGGCAACCTCGATACCCAGACCGGCGCCGAGATCATCGAGTTGTTCAAGACCCTCAACCGGGAGAAGGGCATCACCATCGTCTTCGTGACCCACGATCCCGAGGTGGCTTCGCACGGGCAGCGCGTCATCCATTTCAAGGACGGCTTGGTGGAACGCGAGGAGGCAAGCAGCCGAGTGGGGTCGGCTGCGCCGGGGCAACCCGCCGAGGTCCATGCCGCGCCCGAGAGCGAGGACGCCGGAGACGGCGACGCCGCGGGCGCCGGCGACGGCGGCGGGGCCCATGACGGCAACGGCGCGGGTCAGGGCGGCGGCGGGGAGGACAACGGCGGCGGCCCCCGCTATCGCAGGAGGCGTCTGGGAGCGGGCGTCCGCGCCAACGTCCGCATCGCGCTACGGGCCATCCGGGTGAACAAGCTCCGGTCGGCGCTGACCATGCTGGGAGTCATCATCGGCGTCGGCGCGGTCATCGCCATGGTGGCCATCGGAGAAGGCGCCAAGGCCAGGGTCGCCAAGCAGATGGAGCGTCTCGGCAGCAACCGCGTGTCAGTCTATGCCGGAACGGTGACCCGAGGCGGCCGCCGCGTGCGGGGCGCACGGATCACGACGCTCACGCAGGCGGACGCCAACGCCATCCTCGCGGAGGTGCCGGGCGTGGTCCGGGTGGCGCCTCATGTCCGGGGCTCCGCCCAGGTGGTCTACGGCAACAAGAACTGGCATCCGCCCTTCACCGGCACCACCCCCGACTACCTCCAGATCATGAACTGGGGCGTCGAGTCGGGGTCCAACTTCACCGACGACGACATGCTGCTGAACCGGAAGGTGGCCCTGATCGGCCGGACCGTGGGCAAGGAGCTGTTCGGCGACGACTATCCGATAGGACAGACCATCAGGGTCAAGCACATCCCCTTCGAGGTGGTGGGCGTGCTCAAGGAGCGGGGGACGTCCTCGTGGGCCGGCGACCTCGACGACATCGTCATCGTCCCGCTGAGAACGGCGCAGCGGAAGCTCCTGGGGATTCGTTACGTGCGCGGCATCGAGGTCAGCGCCGAGAGCAGGCAGGCCACGTCCGACGTACAGGACGGCATCACCGCCCTGTTGAGGGTGCGCCACAAGATCACCGGCACCAAGCTGGACGACTTCCGGGTCCGCAACCGCACCGACATCCTGGAGGCGGCCAACGAGGCCGCCAGCACCCTGGGCTACCTCCTCGCCGGCATCGCCGGGGTGGCGCTCATCGTCGGCGGCATCGGCATCATGAACATCATGCTGGTGTCGGTGACCGAGCGCACCCGGGAGATCGGCGTGCGGCTGGCCATCGGGGCCAGGCGGCGCGACATCCGCCGCCAGTTCCTCACCGAGGCCATGGTCCTGAGCCTCCTGGGGGGCGCCGTCGGCATCCTCGCCGGCGCCGCCGCCTCTTTGGGGCTCTCCTACATGGGCGGCTGGCAGATCGTCATCTCGCCCGGCGCGATTCTGTTGGCCTTCGCCTTCGCCGCCGCCATCGGCGTGTTCTTCGGCTTCCAGCCCGCCAACCGCGCCGCGCGCCTTAACCCCATCGAAGCGTTGCGATACGAGTAGGACCCCCGGGCGACCGGCGGGTCGCCCCTACGGAGGCGCCTTGAAGGAGTAGGCCGTGCGGAAGGCCTCCGTGGCCTGCATCCGCGCCCACCATGCGCCCACGGCCGGCCGCGCGTCCCAGTCCACCAGCCGTTCCAGCTTGTTCGACTCGAAGCGCTCGATGAAGGGGGCGATGGAGCAGTCCGCCAGGGACATGCGGTCGCCGTTGAGCCAGGGACGGTCCTGCAGGGTCTCCTCCACCTCGTCCAGGATCTCGGCCAGCCGTGCCTCCGCATAGGCCATCTGCTCCTCGGAGATGCCGTTCCTGAGCCGGTCCCGCAGGAGCGCCCGTTTCGGCTCGGTGGGCTGCTGCATGACCGCGGCCTCGCGCTCCTCCTCGGACAGGTGCTCGTAGCGCTTGATGCGGCCCTGTTTGATGAACGAGATGATGTTGACGTTGCGGTGCAACTCGTGCTCGAAGCGGTCCATCCAGATGCGCATGCGCGCCCGCTCGTAAGGGTCGTCCGGCCGTAGCGGCACTTCCGGCCAGACGTCGTCCAGGTACTCCAGGATGAAGTTGGACTCGATGATGATCCGTTCGTCGTGGATCAGCGTGGGCACCACGCCGTTGGGGTTCAGCTCGACGTACCAGGGTTCCAGGTTCTCGAACTTCGACAGGTTGACGTAGACGCTCTCCCAGGAGAGCTGCTTCGCCGCCAAGGCGATCCTGACGCGGCGCGAGCAGGTGGAGCTCCACCAGTGGTAGAGTTTCAGCATGGGAACACCTCCGGCAGGTTTGCGACCCGAAAGAAGGTCATTCCAAGAAATAGCCGCTTCAAGGGGAGGTTGCCAACCCCGGAAGGTTTGACAGCGGGCCAGAGCGCGCCTTAGATTTCCAGGCATTCCAACAGGGAGGGGAATTGAATGGATGCTTTCCGGCAGGGTGCTTTCAGTTGGTGCGAGCTTCTGACCACCGACGTCGAGGCCGCCAAGAATTTTTATTCGGAGCTTTTCGGATGGAACATCGAGCCGGTCACCGACGCGTTCCACGAGGGCGTGCAATACAATCTCGTGAAGGTGGACGGAACGGAGGTCGGCGGCATCATGGCGGTGCCGCCCCAAGCCCAGGGAATGCCCCCCTCATGGGGAACCTACGTGACCGTGGACGACGTGGATGCGGCGGCCGCGAGGGCGCGGGAGCTTGGGGGCGATGTGGTCGTGCCGTTGACGGATATCCCGGAGGTGGGGCGTTTCTGCGTCATCAAGGATCCTCAAGGTGCGGTGATCTCCATGATCACCTATCTCGAATCGCACTCGTAGGGAGACCAGGGTTGCCGGCTCCGGGGTCGGACGGTTCCGAGTGACTACCGTGTCCGGAAATTTGCCGGAAGACTTGCTCGTGCGCTGCGGTTGGGCCACGACGGAGCTGTCCACGGCCTATCACGACACCGAGTGGGGCGTTCCGTGCCACGACGACCGGGTACTCTTCGAGTTCCTGATCCTCGAGGGCGCGCAGGCGGGACTGAGCTGGGAAACCATCCTCAGGAAGCGCAATGGCTACCGCCGCGCCTTCAGCGGCTTCGACCCCGACGTCGTGGCCCGCTACGACGAACGGAAGCGGCGCGAGTTGCTGGAGGACGCCGGCCTCGTCCGTAATCGGCTCAAGATCGCCGCGGCCGTCACCAACGCCCAGGCGTTCGTTCGGGTCCGGGGGGAGCACGGAACGTTCGACCGCTACATCTGGCAGTTCGTGGACGGGTGTCCGCGGGTCAACGGCTGGCGCGCCCAAGAGGATGTCCCGGCGCGCACGCCGGAGTCGGAAGCCATGAGCCGCGACCTCGCGCGCCGCGGGTTCCGTTTCGTCGGGCCGACCATCTGCTATGCTTTCATGCAAGCGGTGGGGATGGTGAACGACCACTTGGTGCCGTGCTTCAGACATCGCGCCGTCGTTCATCCGGGCCGCTGATGCAACGACGGAACGAGGGAGGGAAACGCAATGTCGGAAGGTTTTTCTCGCGGGGCCTCGCGTTACGCCTACGCGCTCATGCGAATCGTCGTCGGACTCGCGTTCGCGCAGCACGGCGCGCAGAAGCTGTTCGGTCTGTTCGGCGGCGCCGATGGCAGCGGCGGGTCGGTGGAGATGCTCTCGCTCATGGGGATCGCGGGCGCGGTCGAGTTGGGCGGTGGTCTGCTGGTGGCGGCCGGGCTCCTGGCGCGCCTCGCGGCGTTCGTCTGCAGCGGCCAGATGGCCGCAGCCTACTTCATGGCGCACGCCGGTGGGGGTTTCTGGCCCATCGAGAACGGCGGGGAGCTGGCCGTGATCTTCTGTTTCGTGTTCCTGTACATCGCGTGCCGGGGCAGCGGACCGTTGAGCCTCGGCGGGTCCGGCTAGCGGGCTCATGGCCACGTACGCCATCGGCGACGTGCAGGGCTGCTACGACGCTCTGCGGCGGTTGCTGGACATGGCCGGCTTCGATCCGGCCGCGGACCGGCTCTGGTTCGCCGGCGACCTCGTGAACCGCGGCCCCGACTCGCTTTCCGTGCTCCGCTTCGTCAAGGGGCTCGGCTCGGCCGGAGTCACGGTCCTCGGCAACCACGACCTTCACCTGATCTGCCGCGCTGAAGGCGTTTCCCCCACCAAGCGCCTGGACACCCTGGCCGAGATTCTGGCCGCCGCTGACCGCGATGAACTGGTCGACTGGCTGCGCCGTCTTCCGCTGATCCATTGCGAGGACGGCTATGTCCTCTCCCACGCCGGCCTGTTGCCCCGGTGGTCCACCGCGGAGGCCGTCCGGTTGGCGGGGGAGGTCGAATCGCGGTTGCGCGCCGCCGACTACCGGGAGTTTCTGCAGATCCAGATGGGCCGCTCGGTAGAGGCGTGGTCCGAAGATCTGAACGGGCCGGACCGCTGGAGCTGTATCCTGGGCGTGTTCACGCGGCTCCGGTGCTGCACGGCCGACGGCCGCATGGCGCTGTCGTTCTCGGGAGTGCCGGCGGACGCGCCCGCCGGCTACAGCCCGTGGTTCACGTTGCGCCGCCAGGACGCCGGAGAGACGGTTCTCTACGGGCACTGGGCGACCCTGGGATTCCACCGCGAGAACGGCACGGTGTGCCTGGACAGCGGCTGCGTGTGGGGCGGTTCGCTGACCGCGTTGAGGCTCGACGACGGACAGGTCTTCCAGGTGCCCAGCCTCATGGAGCCGATGAGTCGATAGGGATCGGCGCGGCGGGCTCGAAACCGTCCTCACAGGTCGCCGCCGCGCGTTCACGATGGCGGCGCGTTCCGGGAATCCGTCCGCTTGCGGTCCTGCTGCTCCAGCGCCCACGCCACGTGCTCCCGCACCAGCGGTGAGGGGTCGTCGCTCCGCTGCCGCAAACCCCGGACGATGAGAGGATCGTAGGGTGCGTTGCCCAGCGCCACGGCGACGTTCCGCAGCCAGCAGGCATGGCCGATGCGGCGGATGGCGCTTCCGCTCATCATGCGCAGGAAGTCCTCCTCGCTCCAGCGGAACAGCTCCAGCAGCGCCGGGGCGTCCAGGCCGTGGCGGGGCAGGAAGCCGGACTCGCGCGTCGGGCGGGCATAGCGGTTCCAGGGGCAGACGAGCTGGCAGTCGTCGCAGCCGTAGATGCGGTTGCCCATGAGCGGCCGAAGCTCCACCGGGATGGACCCGCGCAGCTCGATGGTGAGGTAGGAGATGCACCGGCGCGCATCCAGCCGGTAGGGGCCGGTGATGGCCCCGGTGGGGCAGACGTCGATGCAGGCGCGGCAGGCGCCGCAGCGGTCTTCCGCGGCGGTGTCCACCGGCAGTGTGAGGTCGGTATAGATCTCGCCCAGGAAGAACCACGAACCGGCGCCGGTGTTGATGAGGTTGGTGTGCTTGCCGATCCAGCCCAGCCCGGCGTTGCGCGCCAGCGGCTTCTCCAGCACCGGCGCGCTGTCGGTGAACACCCGGTAGCCGAAGGGGCCGGCGGAGGCGGCGATCTGGTCCGCCAGCGCCTGAAGCCGCTTGCGCAACAACTTGTGGTAGTCCCGGCCCAGGGCGTAGCGGGATACGTAGCCAAGGTGCGGATCGTCGAGCACTCGCCACGGGTCCGCTCCCGGCTCCGGGAGGTAGTCCATGCGGGCCGAGATCACCCGGACGGTCCCCGGCACAATCTCGGCCGGGCGCGCGCGCCGGGAACCGTGCCGCTCCATGTAGGCCATCTCGCCGTGGCGCCCCTCAGCCAGCCAGCGCTCCAGCAGCGCCTCGTCCTCGGCCAAGTCCACGCCTGCGATACCCACCTGCTGGAAGCCCAGCTCCCGGCCCCACGCCTTGATCCGTTGGGCCAGTCCGGCACGCTCGGTCTCGGTCATTGCGCGGGTGTCCCCTACGACGCCGGCGAGTAGCCCCTGGCGAACCAGGGCTCCAGGTCCGCGGAGAACCACTCGCCCGGAAGCTCCCTGCCGGTGCCCGTCTCGCGGGCCTTGTCCAGCACGGCCTTGCCCATGGCGGCGAACTGGATCGCCATGCCGGAGTTGTTCTTGTAGTAGATGATGTCCGACGGATCCCGGCGGCCGGGTGCGGTCCCGTTCACCACTTCGCCCAGTTCCGCCACCCGGTCCCAGGAGGTTTCGCCCGCGTCGATGGGGTCCAGCAGTTCCTTCTGGCGGTTGGCGTGAACGCTCTCGCGGTCGTTGACCACGATCAGGTCGCTGCGCCGGAACGTCTCCCGGTCCACCTCGTGGCGTTCGAACACCACGTCGCTGTTGACGATAGACACCACCGTCTGGCCCGGCTCCAGGTCCTTTCCGTCGAACACCGGCCCCGACGAGTTGGTGGCGCAGCAGATCACGTCCGAGCCCTTCACCACGTCCCCCGGTTCCGCCGCGGCGGTCACCGGGATCCCCAGCTCGTCGCCGAATCGCGCGCAGAACTCCTCCCGGTGCGCGCGTGAAGGGCTGTACACCTTCATGCGTTGCAGCGGCAGCGCGTCCACCAGCGCCCGGGCGTGCAGCTCCGCTTGGTGGCCCGTGCCGAAGAGGCCCGCTACCCGCGAGTCCGGTCGGGCCAGCAGGCGCACCGCGGCGCCGCTGGTGGCGCCTACGCGCAAGGGCGAGATGGTGCCGTCGACGATGATGCCCAGCAGTTCCGCTGTCTCCAGGCTGTAAACCAGGAAATGGCCCCAGTAGCGCCTGGTGGGGTGCTGGAACTCCACGCGCCGGGTCTCGTCGTCCTTCTCCTCCGCGAGCCGCGAGTTCAGCCGCAACGCCGCCACCCCGTACTTGGGCAGCGCCCCGGCGTGGATGTTGGCGAAGTACTTGGCCTTAGGGTCGGGCGTCGGGCAGGAGTAGCGCAGCCGGGGCCGGTTGACCCCGTTGCCCCGCCCGATCTCGCGGAACACGTCCTCCATGAGGTCGATGCACTCACCCATGGTGAGCAGTTCCTTGCCTTCATCTTCGTTGATGATCATCACCATGCTGTCCGCTCCCTCCGTTGCTCGCTGCCGAGAGTTCGCAAGAACCTACTATGAAACGCAGCAACCGTCATTCGCAAGAACCGTCATTCCCGCGGAAGCGGCTGTGTCAAACTCTCCGTGGTTACGGACATGGTGCCACGCCCGAATCGTCATTCCGGCGAAAGCCGGAATCCAGGTGGGTGGGGGCGGGGAATCACTGCCGTCGGTCCCACCCCACCCCTGGATTCCGGCTTTCGCCGGAATGACGATTCGAGTGTTGTCGCCTTTCCGCACGCAGGACGGAGTTTTGGCACAGCTTGGGAAGCGGGAATCCAGTGTAGCGGATTGGCGCCTGTTTGATGTGCCGCAGGGGGGTGGAGTAGAAAGACCGTGCGAGGTCGCCGGCGGCGATGGGCCGCACGGCTGGAGCGCAATCAATGCCGGACCAAAGCACAACCCTGCGGGACGCGGTCGCGCGCTACATGCCGCTCAAGACGGCGGCGGATTTCTGCGACGACAACGCGCGCCGGGTCGGGGGGAAGGAGGCGCTGGTGGACGGCCGGCGGCGTCTCACCTGGGCGCAGATGGGCGAGCTTTCGGACGCCCTCGCCTTGGGGCTGCTGGACCTGGGCCTGGAGCGCGACGGCCGTGTGCTCATCCAGATGCCCAACTCCGCGGAACTCTTCCTGGCGCGGCTGGCGTGCGAGAAGGCGGGGCTTCGGCTCGTGACCGTGGCTCCGAGCCTGCGTCGGGCCGAGCTTGAACCCATCGTCCGCTTCACCCGTCCCGAGGCCGTGATCATGCCGGCCGCCTGTCGCGGGTTCCGCCACCTGGAGCTGCTGGAGCAGGTCCGGGTGCCCGAACTGCGTCATGTGCTGGCGGCATGGGACGAGGTCCCGGCGGGCTGCCTTCCCCTGGAGGAAGTCTTCTCAGCCTCCGTTTCCGAGGAACGCCGCCAGCGCCTGTCTGCCACCCGTTACGGCGTCGAGGACATCTGCCAGCTCGCCACCACCAGCGGCTCCACCGGCGTTCCCAAGTGCGCGGCGGTGCCCCTCTACACGCGGCTCCTTACCGCCTGGATGCACCTCCAGCGCTTCCGGGTCGGGGCCGACGACACCCTTTGCGCGGTTACCGCCATCATCTCCGGGGTGGCGGACGGGCTGGTCTACAACGGCGTCTGCCAGGCGGGCGCGCGGGTGGTGCTCGTGGACCGCTTCGAGCCGCGGCTCACCTGCGAGACCGTGGCCCGGGAGCGGGTGAATGTCCTTCCCATGGTCCCCACCATGATCTCCCGGTTGCTGGCCCTCGATGACCTCGATGACCATGACCTCGGCTCGCTACGCATCATCGTGAGCCACGGCTCGTCACTGCCCCACGACCTGGGTCACGCAGCGGAAGCGCGGCTCGGCTGCCGCATCATGCAGGGCTACGGCAGCGTGGATTGCGGCGGTTTGTGCGCCACCTCCTGGGACGACCCGCCCGAAGTCCGCATCGGCGCCGTGGGAAGGCCGCTGGAGGGCAACGAGATACGCATCATGGACGGGGACGGCAACGAGGCGCCCCGGGGCAAGACCGGCCGCCTGTGGGTCCGGGGGCTGCCTTCGGACGCGCGTTTCCTGGACAACCCGGACCTCAATCGGCGCCGGCGCACCGACGGCTTTCTGGACCTGGAGGAATGGGGCCGGATGGACGAGCACGGCAACATCTATCTCATGGGCAGGGATCAGGATCTGATCATTCGCGGCGGCCAGAACATCTTCCCGCCGGACCTGGAGAACCTGCTGGTGCGCCATCCCAAGGTGCGGGAGGCCGCGGTGGTGGGCTATGCCGACCCGGAGATGGGCGAGCGCATCGCCGCCTGCGTCGTTCCCGAGGGCGGGGCCTCGCTGACTTTGGAGGAAGTGACGGAGTTCCTGCGGGACCAGGGGCTGGCCCCTTTCAAGCGACCCGACCGCTTGGTGCTGATGGACGTTTTCCCGAAGGTCGCGTCGGGCGACAAGGTGGACAAGCGGGCGCTCAGGGGGAGTCTGGCGTAGACGCGGCCGGGTCGTTGACGTGCACGCGGACGGCCCCGTAGGCGCAATCCCACTGGCACACGAAGCATCCTTGGCAGTCATCGGGGAAAGCCATGAAGGCCTTCTGGTGCGCGTCCAGGCGCAGCACGTCGGTGGGGCACGTCTCGACGCACACGCCGCAGCCGGTGCACGCCTTCCCGTTCACCTCAACGAGCGGCACGGTCGGCCTCCTGGTTGCGGAACACGAGATGCAGGTTCTGCGTCGGCCGCACCGGATGAGGGTCGTGCCAGGACTCGGGTATCGGTTCGTCCCAGAGCGTGAGCGCGCCGTTCTCCTGCTTCGCCACCACCATCTTGACCCAGTTCACGTTGTCGATGACGGGATAGTCTTCCCGGATGAACGCGACCCGGCTTTCGGTCCGGTAGCGGTAGGCGCGCAACGTCGCCTCAAGCACCTGCACGTACTGAGTGAGGCCCCATACCTTGGCCAGCTCGTGGGGGTTCCGCGCCGTGAGCCGGGGCACTTCGTGCTCGCGGATGTCGCGGAGTTCGCTGAGGGCCGCGTCGAGGCGGTCGGCGTGGAGCACGAGACCGACCTTCTCCATCAGGAGTTCGCCGAGCCGGCGGTGGACCGGCCCGAACTCGACGCCTTTCCGGCGCTGGAGCGGCTCGAGGATCGCCGCGGTGACGCGCTCGACCTGTTCCGCTGGGGGTTGCGGCGGCTCTGCCGATCCCACGGCCGCTCCGACGGCCCGGCCGGTCCAGTCGCCGGTGACGGAGCAGAAGGGCAGGTTGCCGCCCGGCAGATAGGTCATGTCGGTGCAGGTGCCGGCGGCGTAGAGCCCGGGCACGGTGGTCTCGCCCCGTTCGGTGACCCGCGCGCCGGCGCCGAAGATGCCGCTGGTGCCGGCTACCTGGTAGGTGTAGGGCACCGGCGTCTCGGTGAGGTCGCCCACCATGGCTTCCTGGTTGTTGACGACGATGGGGATTACCCGCCGGATGAGCTGCATCCGCTCCGGCGGAACCTCCCGCAGGTCCATGGAAGGTACGTTCCCCTTTTCCTTCTGGTGCGCGATGGCGAAGTAGAGCAGCGCCCGCTGGGTCATCTCCATCCGCTTGGGGTCGTAGTCCTCCAGGAAACGCCGGCCGTCCTTGTCCACCCACTTGGCCCCCGACGGCATGAGCGACTCCAGGCCGGGCGCGGACAGCGCGTTGTCGGGGTTCAGGTTGATGCCTCCCAACTCCAGCCGCGACAGCTCCGCGCCGGCGCGCATCATCATGGCGATGCCGTCGCCGGACAGGTCGACGGGCATGTAGCCCAGCGTGCTTCCGGGCCAGGGGTAGGGGAACTTGTAGGGGCCGGTGCAAACCACGGTGGCCTTGGCCGTGATCTCGTGGATCTCCCCGGTGCGAGTGTGGAAGCCTGCGGCGCCGACCACACGCCCCCCGGTGGGCAACTGTCCGTCCGAGGTCAGCAGTTCGGTCAGGGCTACCCGGTTCAGCACCTCGACGCCGCTTCCGACGACTCCCGAGCGCACCGCCATCATCATCTGCGGCCCGCCCTCGGCCATCCACACGCCGTTGGCGAAGGAACGCCCGGGAGCGCCCATGCGGACGATCTTGCGGCCCTCCTTGACCCAGTTGACGCCCCAGCGGTCCATGAGCAGCACGTGCTCGTGCATGACCGGGAGCGACCGGGCCACCAAGGGCTGGTTCACCAGCGGTCCGCCGAAAGCCCGCATCCACGCGTCCTTGTCGTCGCCCGGCATGTAGGCGGGGTAGACTCCGGAAGCCAGCGCGCTGCAGCCGCTGCGGCCGAAATACGAACGGTCCACCAGCAGCACCCGCACCCCCGCCTCCCGCGCCCGGTAGGCCGCGAAAGCCCCGGCGATGCCGCCGCCGATCACCAGCACGTCCGTTTCCAGCCGAACAGCCATCGGGCGATCTTAGACAGGGGCGGGTGATTGTTCAAGCCGGGTCATCGGTGGCGTTGGCGGGCAGGGGTCAGAGGTATCCGTGTGGGGACCGAAGTTGGTTGCCGTTTGAGGTGAAAGGACCTACGCTTGCCGAGTGGCCTTGATCCGCCCCTCCTGACGTGGAGAGCCTGAGGCACGCATTTTGCGAGGTTGTAGATGATGATCTCAGGCTCCGTGAACTACAGGGACACCAAGGAGGATCGTGAAATGGGTTTGACGAACGCGAAGATTCAACTGCGAAATCCGAGACGTCCAGAACTGGAGGCGGTGGAGATGGACGCGCTGGCGGATACCGGGGCGACTCACATGTGTATCCCGCTGCATGTGCAGATGCGTCTGCGGCTGGACGAAGCCGATGCCAAAGAGGTGACACTGGCGGACGGAAGCCGACAGCTTGTTCCCTACGTGGGTCCCATCGAGCTGCGCTACGGGAACCGTATCGGCTTCACCGGCGCTCTCGTCATGGGGGATACGCCTTTGCTGGGAGCCATCCCCATGGAAGACATGGATCTCGTCGTCGTGCCCAAGACGCGGGAGGTCATCGTCAACCCGCTCAACCCGGACGTAGGGACCTCTGTTGCGAAGTGATTCCCTGCAAGGGAGTGTTTCGCCGCTGGTTCCAACTCATCGAGAAAACCCCCACAAGCAGCTTGGCATCGGCCACACCCCGGCAACATCGTGAAGCTGTATGTCGTTGACGAAGTCCTCCGAGTGTTGGAGGACGAGGAGCTCATATGAACAACATGCTGGAGTACCGGGGATACCTGGGTTCGATCCTCTACAGTGAGGAGGACGAAACCTTTCACGGTCGCCTGGAGTTCATCCGTGATCTTGTGACCTATGAGGGCCGGAACGCCAAGAGCCTCAAGCGAGCGTTTTGCGAAGCCGTTGATGACTACGTCAGACTCTGCGAGGAACAGGGGCGCAAGCCCGATATGCCGCTCAAGGGCAGCTTCAATGTCCGTCCGGGACGGGAACTTCACCGCCGCGCCATGCTCTACGCGTACCGGAAGGGCATGAGCCTAAACGCGGTGGTTACCGATGCCCTGCGGCGCATGCTGGACGCGCCGGCGGCACGATAGGGTAGAGGGGCACCGGGGACTCGTGGGCCTGTAGGAGAAGAGACGCCGGAACGTGTATCTCTGTATCTCCGAATACGCCGAATAAACAGGGAGGTTACATGGGCACGATACTGGGGCGCGGCTCGTTCCGCTACGAGGTTCAGGATGGCTGGGCGCAACTGCCGGACGGCATGACCTTCAAGGAGGTGGCCGGGGTGGGCGTGGACAAGGACGACAACGTCTACTGCTTCACCCGCGGCGAGCACCCGATGATCGTGTTCGACAAGGACGGGCGGTTCCTGCGGACCTGGGGCGAGGGGGTGTTCACGCGGGCGCACGGGGTGACCATGGGCCAGGAAGACGGCATCATTTTCCTGACCGATGACGGCGACCACACGGTGCGCAAGTGCACGCTGGACGGCAAGGTGCTGATGACCCTCGGGGTTCCGGGCAAGGCGGCAGAGTTTCAGAAAGGGGATCCCTTCAACCGCTGCACCCACGTGGCTTTCTCGCCGCAGGGCGACATCTACGTGTCGGACGGCTACGGCAACTCGCGGGTGCACAAGTATTCGCCCGACGGCAAGCTGCTGTTCTCCTGGGGCGAGCCCGGCACCGATCCGGGCCAGTTCAACTTGGTGCACAACATTTGCACTGACGCCGATGGCTGGGTCTACGTGGCCGACCGGGAGAACCACCGTATCCAGGTGTTCGACGGTAAGGGCCGCTTCGAGACCCAGTGGTGCGACAACCTGCACCGCCCGTGCGCGCTCTACATGGAGACCCTGGACAACGGCGCCAAGCCCGTCTGCTACATCGGCGAGCTCGGCCCCGGCACCTCTCAGAACGGCGCTTATCCCAATATCGGCCACCGCATCGTCATCCGCGACGCCGACGGCATCGAACTGGGGCGCTTCGGGGATCCCGTGATGGGCGAGGGGCCGGGCCAGTTCATCGCGCCCCACGGGATCTGCCTGGACTCCAACCGGAACCTCTACGTGGCCGAGGTATCCTGGACCATCATGGGACGGCGGCTGGACCCGCCACGGGAGATGCGCAGTCTTCAGAAGCTGGTGAAGCTGAACTGACGGTCGCCCCTCGGAGGGACGGTCCGTATCGAATCGTCATCCCTCCGGCGTATCCACCGGTAGGGGCGATCGGCGGTCGCCCTCCGCTAGTCGCCGCCGGCACCCTCCCGCGCTTCGCCCTCGTGCTCTACCGCAGGCAGGACCCAGCGAATCGCCAAGCCCACCACCAGCGCGCCGGCACCGCCAATGAGGTAGGGCGCGTTGGCGCCGGCGTGATCCAGAATCCAACCTGCCGCGGTGTTGGAGGCGATGCCGCCGAGTCCGAGCCCCACCATGGCCACCAGCCCTTGGGCGGTGGACCGCAGCCGCCCCGGCGCCACCCGGTCCACGTAGAGCGGTCCTCCCATCATCAGTCCGGTCACCATCACTCCGTGAAGCATCTGCACGGGATAGATCCAGTAGGGGTTGGCGGTGAGCCCGCACACCGTCCAGCGCACGCCGCCGGCCAGCACTCCCGCGGCCAGCAGCCCCCGGGCGCCGATGCGCTTGAGTCCCATGCCGGTGCACAGGATCAGCGGGATCTCGACGATGAGCATCAGGATCCACATGGTCTGCACCGTTTCCAGGGTGCCGCCCTGAGCGCGCACGTACACCGGCAGGAGCCCCATGGGGCCGGTGACGAAGAGGTAGGCGCTGAAGGAAAAGAAGAGCAATCGGCGCATGGGGCCGCTGCGCAGCAGCGTGCGCCACTCGCCCCGCGCCGCCCTGAGCGACACGATGCCTTCCCTGGGGAGGGCGAGGGCGAGGGCCGATGCCAGCAGCACGACGGCGGCGGTGCCCAGGAACATGACCCCCAGGCCCGGTTCCGAGGGGCCGCCCGGCGCCGGGCTGAGCCCCCGCCATTGCTGCACGCCGTCCAGCGCTACCGGGAAGATCAGCACCGAGCCCAGGAAGCCCACGGTGCCCCAGGAACGGGCGAAGCCGTAAGCATGGGGCCCGGAGTGCCGGAACGCCGCCAGTGCCACCGACACCGAAAGGGGAATGATCGGGGTGGAGAAGAAGGCCAGGAATATGGCGGCCAGGAGAATGAGGACGAACCCCGGGGCCAGCCCCAGCAGCACGAAGCCCGCGGCGGCCACCATGGAGAGGAACGCGACGACGCGGCTTCGGGCGCCGGTCCGGTCCGCCACCTGCCCCCAGAAGGGCTGGGCGACAATGCCCACCAGCGGCATGACCGAGAGGATCATGCCGAGCTGGGTCCCGCTCAGGCCGGCGTTCTCCTTGAGGTAAAGGCTGTAGTAGGGGAAGAAGATGCCCAGCGCCCCGAAGAAGGTGAACCAGAACACGGAGATGGACAAGCCGGCGCGGCCGAAGCTCATGAGGTGAAGTCTAGCTGTTCGTCGTCCCATTTGTGAGCGACAACGCCAGCGGGGATGGGAATGAATGAAACTTGGCCGGTTTTGCTATAGAGTGTGATGCAACAATCCTGCTTATGGGAGGGTGACATGGCGCGACTCAAGCACATTGCAATAAGGACCCGGGACGTGGCCAAGACGGCGGCGTTCTACAAGGAGGCGTTCGACCTCCAGGAGGTAGGCAAGGGGCGCAGCGGCGTCTACCTCTCGGACGGCCACATCAACATGGCGATCCTCAACCTGAGGACGCCCACGTCGCCCGCGGGCGTGGAGCACTTCGGCTTCCAGGTGGACGATCTGGAAAAGGCGGTGGAGCGGGTGACCGAGCTGGGCGGCGGACAGCTCACGGACATGGCGCGGATCAACCCCACGGATCCGTCCCATCCCCAGTCCTACTTCGAGGTCAAGGTCACCGGTCCCGACGAGCAGGAGATCGACGTGTCCGACACCGGATGGGTCGGCGCGCCCCGACAGGACTAGACGGCCCCCGTGAGCGACGGCAAGAGCACGGGAGAGTTGTTCGAGGAGCTGGTGGGCGTCATGGCGCGCCTGCGCGGCGAGGGCGGCTGTCCGTGGGACCGGGAGCAGACCCATGCCTCCCTCAAGCGCTATGCGCTGGAGGAGACCTACGAGCTGCTGGAGGCCATCGACGAGGGCGACGACGGGGCCATGCGGGAGGAACTGGGCGACGTGCTGCTGCAGGTGCTGTTCCATGCCCAGATGGCCGGTGAGGACCGGCGCTTCGCCATCGAGGATGTGATGACCGGCCTGCGGGACAAGCTCGTGCGGCGCCATCCCCACGTCTTCGGCGATGAGCAGGCCACGGACTCGGGAGCGGTGCTGCGGAACTGGGAGAAGATCAAGGCATTGGAGAAGCCTTCCGGCGGCGCGCAGGGGCATTCCATCTTTACCTCGGTGCCCCGGGCCATGCCTGCGCTGGCGCGCGCCCAGCGCATCGGCGACAAGGCCGCGGGCGTGGGTTTCGACTGGCCGGACGTGGAGCCCGTGTGGGGCAAGGTCGAGGAGGAGCTGGATGAGTTGAGGGAGGCGGCGGGTACGGGCGAAGCGGATCGAATGGAGGCGGAACTCGGAGATCTCCTGTTCTCGGTGGTCAACCTGAGCCGGTTCCTGAAGGTGCAGGCGGAAGAGGCGCTGGAAGGCGCCATCGCGCGCTTTCACAAGCGCTTCGCCCACATCGAGCAGGAGCTTGCGGCCCGCGGCAAGACCGTGGACGAGGCGTCCTTCGAGGAGATGGATGCGCTGTGGGAGCAGGCCAAGTCTCACAAGTGATCCCTGTATACCGCCCAGACGAGGAAGCCGCCCGCCGCGATCAAAAGGACGCCCGAGAACACATGCACCCAGGGCTCCGCGCGGGCTGGCAGGTAGCGCCGGCCGCGGCTCACGAGATACACCACCAGGAAGTTCATGGTGCCGGCGCCGAGCCAGAAACCCGCGGGGAACGACACGGCCCCTTGCAGGCCGCGGGCCTCGAACCCTTCGCGCACGAACGCGAAGCCCACGGTTCCCCAGAAGATGTAGGCATAGGGGTTCATGAGCTGGGTCAGCACACTCTTGAGGAAGGGCGGAAGCCGTCGTGAGCCGCACCGGCCGCCCGGCGCCACGGGCGCCGATCCGGCGCGGAAGGACTGGAGCCCGAGCCAGAACAGGAACGCGCCGCCGGCAAGCCCGATGACCAGGGCGCCGGCGCCCGACGGGATGGAGGACTGGAGCACCATCACCAGCGGCAGCATGACGCAGGCGTCCACGCACATGGGCGCCAGCGCCGTCTGCGCGCCCGGCCACGCGCCCCTGCGGAGCGTCTCGGTGGTGATGAGCGCCAGGATGGGTCCCGGCATGGAGGCCACCGAGAAGCCCATCGCGTACGCCAGCAGCAGGCTCATGGCGGGAACGTAGCAACGCCGCGCCTCGAACGAAACCGGCCCGATATGGCGCCTGACCCGCAGCCGCAAATCGTTTGAGAATCAACGTCAGGGAGGAGCACCGATGAGCCACAAGCATATCGTCCATATTTCCGACGTCCCGGAGGAGTCCATTCCGGCTCCGGAGGGAACGTCCTTCGGCGGCACCCGGCAGCGCGTCGGCCTCGCCGTGGGCGCGCAGAAGCTCGGTTACGGGATGTTCAGGGTTCCGCCGGGCAAGACCGCGTTCCCGATTCACGTCCACACCCTCAACGAGGAGCTGATCTACATCCTGGAGGGTGAGGGGACGCTGCGGTTCGGGGACGAGGAGGTGGCGGTGCGCGGTGGGATGTTCATCGCCTGCCCGGGCGGCGTGGACATGACCCATCAGCTCATCAACACGTCCGAGGCGGACCTGCGCTACCTGTGCGTGAGCACCATGCAGTACCCCGACATCGTCCACTACCCGGACTCCGGCAAGGTCGGCGTGTACGCCGGTCCGGGGGCGTCGGAACAAAAGCCGTTCCGGGGCATCTACAAGAAGGGCACCGAGGTGCCGTACTACCAGGACGAGACCGGCCCCGGAGGGAAGGAGTAGCCGTGAGCGAGTTCCGCACGGCGTTTCTGGACGCGGCGACGTTCGGGGTCATCTCACTCGACAGGTTCGAGGAAGCCGGCGGATGCGAGGTGCACGAGCTGACGGACGCGGACGAGCTGCCCGCGCGGGTCGAGGGCTGCCAGTCCGTGGTGATCAACAAGTTCGTGCTGGACCGGCCGCGGCTGGAGCATCCCTCCGCCGGGAAGCTCCAGCTCATCGCGGTCGGGGCCACGGGCACGGACAACGTCGACATCGCCTGCGCCAGGGAACGCGGCATCGCCGTGTGCAACGTGCCGGGCTACGCCACCGCCGCGGTGGCGCAGTACACCCTGGCGCTTATCCTGGAGCTGGCCACCCAGGCTGCCCGCTACGCCCAAGGGACGCGCATGGGCCACTGGCAGGAGAGCACCATCTTCACGCGCCACGACTACCCGAGCTTCGAGCTGCAGGGGCGGGTGCTCGGCATCGTCGGTTACGGCGACATCGGCCGCAAGGTGGCGGAGATGGCGCGGGTCTTCGGCGTCAAGGTGATCGTGGCCGGCCGCGTGGGCGAAGACCGGCCGCAGCCGGGGAGGATGCCGGTGGAGGAATTGCTGCGGCAGGCCGACTTCGTGAGCCTGCACTGCCCGCTGACGCCTCTGACCGAAAGGTTCATCAACCCGCACACCCTGTCGTTGATGAAGCCCACGGCCTACCTGGTGAACACCGCGCGCGGCGGCCTGGTGGAGGAAGCGGCGCTGATCGAGGCGCTGGAGCAGGGCTGGATTGCCGGCGCAGCCCTGGACGTCATCTCCCAGGAGCCCCCGGACGAGGGCCATCCGATGATGGAGGCGGCGGCCCGGCTGGACAACCTCCTGATCACTCCTCACTGCGCCTGGGCCGCGCGGGAGGCGCGCCAGCGGCTGATGGACGAGGTGTTCGAGAACATCCAGGCGTTCCGGCGCGACGAGCGGCGGAACCGGGTGGACTGACCCGCATGTCCTGACGGGCCGGTCGCCTTGAACGCGCGGCCGGACACCTTCCTATCGGGCGGTGATGAGCAAAGCCCCGCCCAGCAGGGACAGCGCGCCCAGGACGATGTGTACCGTGACCTTCTCCAGGTCCCTCAGGAAGATGGCGCTGAAGAGAAGCGAGAAGAGCGGGGTGGTGTTGAGCAACGGTATCATCACCGACACGTCGCCCAAATTCAGCGAGGTGAAGACCAGGAGTTGCGAGATCGCCGAGACGAAGGCCGTAGGCCCGAAGTAGGGCAGGCTCTCCCGGCTCGGGATCACCACCGAGAACTGCCGCTTGATCCAGAGGTAGAGCACGAAGATGGTGAGGGAGGTCCCGGTGGTCACCGCGCCGGCCACGAACGGGTTGGGCAGGATGAGCAGGCCGGCCTTGCGGAAATTCTGCGAGACCCCCGCCAGCAATGCCGCCAGAAGGGGATAGATCGCGTCCAGGAGTCGCCAGTCGGAGCCGGCCGCGCCCTTGCGGTAGAGCACCAGCCATCCTCCGGCGACGATGAACAGAGCCCCGAGGTAGACCGGGATCACCGGGCGTTCCTGGAGGAAGAACACGGCGATGGCCACGGAGAAGATCGGTCCGGTGCCGCGCAGCGGCATGGCACGGGCGACCCCCAAGCGGTCGATGCCGATGTAGAGGAAGATCCGGGCCAGCAGCGGCTGGAGCGTGCCGCTGGCCATGAAATAGAAAGCCGCGGGGGAGCGGACGATGGACAGCGGGAAGTTGATCGCCACGTAGGACCACATCAGGATGGTGGTCACCACGTAGCTAAGGAAGGCGGCGCTGAGAACGCTCGACGTGCGCGCGCCCTTGCGCACCAGGATCGAGTCCACGGCCCAGCCCATGGCGGAGAGAAACGGAACGATTTCGGGGCGCATGAAGCCTCCCCCTGTAACGGATACGGCCAGGATAGGCAAATGAGCGGCAACGGTTGGCCTTTCGTTTCCATCGCCCCACCCCCCACGACCCGACGACACAACCGACCCTCCGTCTCTCAGATACAAGGTTGCTGATTGACCGGCGACGCCCTTTCTAGCTATTTTCAACGTCAGAGGGGACAGTTCTCCGGCATCCCCCCTCCTCGCAGGAGCGCGAGTGTTCAGGAAGGCGTGACTCATGCAGATTGAACAGATCGAAATCAAAAACTACCGTGTCTTCCGAGACGTGAAGCTCACCAGGCTGCCTCCTATGAGTGTCATTATTGGAGCCAACGGGACGGGGAAGTCCACGCTATTCGACGTGTTTTCGTTCTTGAAGGAAGCATTGGCGAGCAACGCTACGTCTGCCGTGGCCCGTCGTGGCGGGTTCAAGGAGTTGGTCAGCCGGGGAGAAAAGGGACCGGTCGGGATTACGGTAAAGTTCAGGGAGAGCGGTGGACGTTTAGCGACGTACATACTGGAGGTGTCCAGTGAAGAAGGCCGCGTGGTCGTGGATCGGGAAGTATTGCGGTACAGACGCGGCCGGGGTGCTGGCCGGCCTTGGAATTTCGTGAATTTCTCGCGTGGCAAAGGTGAGGCGATAACGAACGAGTCCGTGTACGGCGAGGAGGGTGCGGTCGAAAAGCGAGAGGAATATGAACTGGACGACCCAAGCATCCTGGCGATCAAGGGCTTGGGGCAGTTCCGCGAGTTCCGGGTTGTCTCCGAATTCCGCAGTCTGATCGAGAGCTGGCACATTTCCAACTTTCACATCGCCGATGCCCGGCCCAGTGCCGACGCTGGTTACGCTGAACACCTCTCGCCACGTGGAGACAATGTCGCACAGGTTGCACAATTTCTTTTCGAGAACCACCCGGAACAGTTCAACCGCATGCTTGACGCCATGCGCCATCGCGTTCCCGGCGTTACAAATGTGGAAGCCAAGCCTACCGAGGACGGGCGTCTGGTGCTTCGGTTCCAAGACGGAAGCTTTCAGGACCCGTTCGTGGCCCGCTATGTCTCCGATGGCACGATCAAGATGTTCACTTACCTGGTGTTGCTCCACGATCCAAAGCCACACTCGCTTCTCGCCGTAGAAGAACCCGAAAATCAGTTGTACCCGTCATTGCTTGACGAGCTCATTGAGGAATTTAGGGCCTATGCGCTAAGGGGCGGTCAAGTGTTCGTATCGACTCACTCGCCTGACTTTCTGAGCGGTGCTGAAATCAGCGAGATTTATTGGCTGAAAAAGTCCGGAGGGTTTTGTACCGTCAGACGCGCGAGCGACGACGAGCTATTGCGTAGTTTGGTGACTGAAGGAGACCGCCCAGGGAGCCTCTGGAAACAGCGGTTGTTCGAGGGCGCCGATCCGGGATGATGAAGATAGTTTTTCTTGTTGAAGAACCCTCGATGGCGGATTTGCTTGAAGGGCTTCTGCCACGACTCATTCCTGGATTGCAATTCCAATGTGTGCCTCATGACGGGAAGCAGGACTTGACTCTTAGCGTCCCCAAAAAGATCCGTGCGTGGCGAGAACCGGATGTCCGTTTCGTCGTGATGCGGGATCGGAATAGTGCGGACTGTCGCCAAGTGAAGAATGCTCTCGTGCGGTTGTGTGAAGAAGCTGGACGAACCGATGTGCTTGTCCGTATTGTGTGCCGCGAACTCGAGGCGTGGTACCTGGGCGATGTGGGAGCACTCGGGAGAGCATATCCCGAAGCCCGACAAGGCGCGCTACGCGAACTGAACAAAAGGCGATATCAAGACCCTGATGGTGTCGTTCAGCCGTCCAAAGCCCTCGCCCGGCTAGTTCCAGAATTCCAGAAGAGGCAGGGTGCCCGTCGCATGGCCAACTGCCTGTCACGGGAGAATCGCTCACACAGCTTTCAAGTGTTTGTCAAGGGTGTCGAGAGACTGTGGGCTTCCATGAAAGAGTGAGGTGGTGCGCTGGCAGATCGCTTGACGGGCGTCGTGGCGAACCGCTACGGTACAGGCGATTCCTTCTGCATTTCCGCTCCAGGACACGAATTTCCCGCTATGAAACCACCACCGTTCCGTTACCATACGCCACGGTCCCTGGCCGAAGCGTTGGACCTACTGCGGGATGCACCGGGAGAGGCGCGGGTGCTCGCTGGCGGCCAAAGCTTAGTGCCGCTGCTGAACCTGCGGCTCGCATATCCTGATGTGCTGGTGGACATCAATCAGGTGGAGGGTTTGTCCTACATCCGCGACGAAGGCGGCCGTCTTTGCATTGGCGCCATGACCCGCCAGCGGGAGGCGGAGTTTTCGGCGCTCCTGGTGGAGCGTTGTCCGCTCCTCGTCGAGGCATTGGCGCAGGTGGGACATCCCGCCATCCGAAACCGCGGCACCATCGGCGGCAGCTTGGCCCACGCCGACCCGGTGGCGGAGTTGCCTTGCGTGATGACGGCCCTCGAAGCCGAGTTGGTGGCGGCCGGCCCGGGGGGCGAGCGAGTCATCGCGGCCGGTGAGTTCTTCATGGCCCCGTACGAGACTGCGCTGTCGCCCGGCGAGATTCTGGTGGAGGTGCGGGTTCCTGCGGCGCCGGTGCCGCTGGCCGCGAGCTTCGTTGAGTTCAGCCGGCGTCACGGCGATTTCGCCCTGGCGGAGGCCGCGGCGGTGCTGGAAGGCGACGGAACCGTGACCGGGGCGCGGGTGGTGGCGGCGGGTCCGGCGTGGACGCCTTCTCGTCTCGACGCGGTGGAGCGGATCGTGGCGGAGTCGGTCGTCTCCCGAACGGACAGTTCGGCGCAAGCCGAGTTGGTGGAAGAGGCGGGCGGGACGGCCGAGTCCGCAGTGGCGGCGCTGCCGTCCCACGCGGACGCCACGGCCTACCAGCAGCGTCTTGCCGCGGTTCTGGTGAAGCGGGCGGTGGCGCAGGCGCTGGAGCGATGGAGCCGGAATTGACGAACGAATCGACGAGCCAATCGGCGCAACGCCCGACGGACGCAACGCCTGACAGGCGCACCGTCTCCGTGACGGTCAACGGAACGCGCTGCGAGGCCGCGGTGGATGTGCGCAAGACCCTCGCGGACTTCCTGCGCGAGGACGCGGGCTCTACCGGCGTCCACGTGGGCTGCGAGCACGGCGTGTGCGGCGCGTGCTCGGTGCTGATGGACGGCGAGGTGATTCGTTCGTGCATTCTGTTCGCGGTGCAGGCCGACGGTCACGAGATCGTCACCGTCGAGGGCCTCGGCAGCGAGCAGGAACTGAGTCCGTTGCAGCAGGCGTTCGTGGACCACCATGCGCTCCAGTGCGGCTTCTGCACGCCGGGTATGCTGCTGGCGGCCGTGGACCTGCTGAAGCACTGTCCAGACCCCACCGAGGCGCAGGTGCGCGAGGCCTTGTCCGGCAACCTGTGCATGTGCACCGGCTACGCCGGCATCATCCGGGCGGTGCGCGCCGCGGCGCCGCTCATGTCCGGCCCGGTTGATTCGCACGCCGGGGCGCGCGGGACTTCGCCGCCGGCGAGCGGCGACGACCGGGCGCCCGCGAAAGGCTGACCGTTCCCCATGGAAGCTTCCTCCACGCAATGGAAGGGCCGGGCGGTGCCGCTCCGGGAGGACCTGCGGTTCTCCACCGGCCGGGGCACCTACATCGACGACATGAAGTTCCCGGACACGCTCCACGTGGCGCTGCTGCGGAGCGTGCACGCCCACGCGCGCATCCTGAAGGTGGACTTGAGCGAGGCGCTGGAGATGCCCGGCGTGGTGTGCGGCCTCACCGGCGAGGACGCGAGCCGCATGAGCGAGCCGCTCCGCTCCCTCATCCCCATCCCCGTGGCGCTCGATGCCTATTGCCTGGCCTACGGCAAGGTGACCCACGTGGGCGAGCCGGTGGCGGCCATTCTGGCCGAAAGCCGCTACTTGGCGGAAGACGCGCTGGAGAAGATCCGTGTGGAGTACGAGCCGCTGCCTGCGGCGGTGGACCCGGAGGCGGCCATGGAGCCGGACGCGTCGCTGCTGTTCGAGTCCATGGGCACCAACGTCATGTGGCAGGACCGCTTCGACTACGGCGACGTGGACGAGGCCTTCGGCCGCGCCGCGCGGGTGCTCAAGAAACGCTTCTACATCCAGCGGTACTCGTCCACCGCGCTGGAAACCTTCGGCTGCACCGCGGTCTACGACGACCACCGGGAACAGCTCACCATCTGGTCCAACGACCAGCGGCCCGGCCAGGCCATGCCCATCGTCGCCCACAGCCTGGGCCTCACCCACTCGCAGATCCGTTTCGTCACGCCGGACGTGGGCGGCGGCTTCGGCAACAAGCGCAAGGCCCACTACCTGATCATCGCCGCGCTGCTGTCCAAGCTGAGCGGCGGCAGGCCGGTGCACTACCTGGAAGACCGCCGCGAGAACCTCATGGCGCTGATCCACGCCTGCAACGGGGTCATGGACCTGGAGGCGGCGCTGGACGAGGAAGGCCGCATCCTCGGCATGAAGGTGCGGGACATCGCCGACGAGGGCGCCAACGTCCTCAATCCCACGGTCCACTCGATCCTCAAGCTCGGCAACCTGACCAACTGCTATCGCATCCCGGTGGTGCGCTACGAGGTCAACTCGGTGATGACCAACAAGTGCCCGTCGGGGGCCAACCGGGGCATCGGCAAGCCGTTCATGTGCCTGGCCATGGAACGGATGATGGACTACCTGGCGCGCGAGTTGGGCATGGACGCCATCGATCTCCGGCGCAGGAACCTGGTCCTGCCAGACGCCATGCCCTACACCGGCCCCAGCGGCGCGCTCATCGACAGCGGCGACTTCAACGGCACCCTGGACAAGCTGCTACCGCTCATCGACTACGAGGACTTCCTCCGGGAGCAGCGGGAGGCCCGCGCCCAAGGGCGTTACCTCGGCATCGGCATCGCCATCGGGCTGGAGCCCAGCACCTCCAACGCCTCGGCCTACATCCTCTCGTCGGGCCGGCGCAGCGCCTCGGGCGCGGCCGAGGCGGCCATGGTGCGGGTGGAGCACGACGGCAGCATCCTGGTGCTGCTTGGGGACGTGGGCAGCGGGCAGGGGCACGAGACCGCGGCGGCACAGATCGTCGCCGACGAGTTGGGCGTCGCCATGGACGGCGTCCGGGTGTCGCCGTTCTTCGACTCCGCGGTGACGCCCTGGCTCTACGCCACCGGCAACTACTCCAACAAGTTCGCCGGCACCGACGTGGGCGCGATCCTGGGCGCGGCGCGCAAGGTGCGCGACAAGCTGCTGGAACTGGCGGCCCACCTGCTGGAGGAGCCGGTGGAGAACCTGGAGCTGGCCGACGGCGGCGTGCACGCCCGCGACCGCCACGAGCACCGCAAGACCCTGGGCGAGCTGGCCTTCGTGGCCTACCGCGACCTGCTGTCGCTGCCGCCCGACATGGAGCCCGGCCTGGAGGGCCGCTTCTACTACAAGCCCGACATCGCCAACGTGCCCGACGAGAACCGCCGGGTGCGGAACCAGCTCTTCGCCAGCAACGCCGCCCACGGGGTCATCGTCGAGGTGGACCCGGACACCGGCGGCGTGACCATTCTCAAGTACGGCGTGGTGCACGACTGCGGCACCGTGCTCAACCCGTCCATCGTGGAAGGGCTGGTGCAGGGAGCCACCGCCCACGGCATCGGCGCGGCGCTGTTCGAGGAGTTCGACTACGACGCGGAGGGGAACCTCAAGTCCACCACCTTCGTGGACTATCTCAAGCCCACCGCGGTGGAGATCCCCGACGTGGCGATGGACCACCTGGTGACGCCGTCGCCGTACACGCCGTTGGGGATGAAGGGGGTGGGGGAAGGCGGCGCCATCCCCGCGCCGGCCGCCATCTGCAACGCGGTGGAGAACGCCCTGGAGCCCCTGGGCTGTACCTTCGACCACCTGCCGCTCACGCCCGAGCGGGTGTGGGAGCAAATGGAAAAGGCCCGCGCCTCGAAGTGAAGCGCGGGCCTTCGTCATCGTCTCGCCTGTAGCGGTACGCCTACACGGTCACGTTGCACACCAGCTCGGTGTAGTCCGCGTCCTCCGGGATCAGGTTCCAGGTGAGCATCCACTTGTACTGGCGCTCGAACTCCTCCTCGGTGTAGGGCTCCGGGTCCACGTAGCGCAGCCGCGGCAGGTAGAAGTCGTCCTCGGTAAGCTCGTTGGCGTAATGCTCCGGGATCTCGGCCAGCATGTGCTTGATGTACTTCCTGGGGTTCTTGTTGATGTAGGTGACGGATTTCTTGATGGCCCGCAGCATGCGCTTGAGCAGATCGGGGTCCATGTCGGCGGGTCCGTTCTCGACGCCGAGGTAGTGGCCCTCGGTGATCATCTTGTAGCCGCGCTTCTGGGCCAGCGAGATCCACGGTTCCATGAGCGTGGCTGCGTCCACCTCGCCGTTCTCCAGCGCCATGAACCGTTCGTGCACGGTGCCGGCGTGCACCACGTTCATCTCTTCGCGGGCGACGAAGCCCTCCAGCAGGGACAGCGTGTGGTAGTGGGAGCCCTGGTGGTACTGGACGCCGACGCTCTTGTTGGCGAGCTGCATGGGCGCATTCACCGGCGAGTCGGGCAGGACGTAGATGCCCTGGCACACCACCGCCGGGCGCTTGGTCCAGATGGGGGCGCCGCGCTCGCTGTCGTAGGCCCGCCGCACCTGTCCCCATGAACAGGCCCGCATGATGTCCACCTTCTTCTGCTCGTACAGGAACTGGTAGTTGGTGGACTTCACCAGGGTGTGGTCGGTGCGGCGCGGGTCGTCGTCCGCGAACTTGGTTGCGCGCACGCCGGGCAGGAAGATCTCGACCTCCATGCCCTCTTCCTCAAAAAGGCCTTCTTCCTTTGCCACGAACCAGTGAAGGCCCAGGACGGCCTCGGCGCTTTCCACGTTTATCTTGACCAGATCAGCCATGTCTTCGCTCTCCTTTTCGGCCCGGAATATGAGCCTGACGGCGCTGAACCGACCGACAGCGGTGCAGGCGGGTTTGAAACCCGCCCCTACAACGTGTTTTCCTGCGACGCAGGCTCCTGCGTCTTTTTATTACAACTGGCGTGCGCAAGGGTCAAGGTCGCGTCTTCACGACAAGGCGGTACAGCGGGCCGTCTTTCACTCCCCGGCGGTAATCTGGTACGGATGGCGGACGCCCATGCTCATCGACGCGGCACTGCTGTTCGCCCTCGGCGCTTCCCTCGCCTACGCCTTCGCCGACGTCACCGCGCGCTTCGGCCTGCACCGGGCCGACCCGGTGGTGGGTGCGATGATGGCGCTCACCGCCTCGGTGGTGATGTTCCTGGTGATCATTCCCGCCACCGGCGCCGAGTTCCCGGCCTTCGGCGCTCACTACCTGTGGATGGCCGCGGGAGGAGCCTGCAACCCCGGCCTCTTCTTCGTGCTGTTCTTCATCGGGATATCGAAAATCGGCGTCTCCCGTGCCGCCCCCATCAAGGGAAGCTCGGCCATTTTCGCGGCCTTTCTGGCCATGGCGTTCCTGGGCGAGGAGCCCGCTTGGTACAACCTCGCCGGCATCCTGCTGGTGGTGGGCGGCATCGGGGTGATCTCGTCCGGGGCAAGGGAGGGCCGCTGGCGCCGGGTGGACATGCTCTGGCCTTTGGGCGCCGCGGTGGCGGGCGCGGTCGCCGCGCTGTGCTGGCGCACCGGCATCCAGGCGTTCCCGGACACGGTGGCGGGGACGGCGGTGGCGATCTTCTCGGCCCTGGTGGTGGTCGCGGCGTATACCCTGGCGGTGCGGAGGGACCGGATCCGGGAGAACGTCCGGGCGAGCTGGCAATTCTTCATCGTCGCCGGCGCCATCGAAGGCTTCGGCAAGTTCCTTTACGCCAGCGCCCTTCAACTCGGCGAGGTCTACCGGATGCTGCCGGTGATCCAGACCTCGCCGCTGTTCGTGGTGCTGCTCTCTCTGGTGGTGCTGCGGCGGGCCGAGGGGATCACCTGGCGGGTGCCGGCCGGCGCGGTGCTGACCGTGGGCGGGGCGATCCTGGTGAACGTCCGGTGGGGATAGGAAAGGCTCTCCGGGCGGCGGTCAGAACGTCCGCGCCATCCACCGGACCTGGCCGATGACCTCGGCGTCGTCGGGCCATGCGACCGGCTTCCGGCCGGGGTGATCGCTCTCCAGCAGCCAACCGCCGCCGCTGTCCCTGCCGGCGCGCCTGACCACCAGCCCGTCATCCGTGCGCAACGCGTAGAGGCAACCTGCCCGCCGTTGCCGCTGGCCCCGGTTCACCAGCACGGAACAACCGTCCGGCAGCGTCTTCTCCATGGACTTGCCCTGTACCCGGATGATCAGGCACTGGGTGGAATCGAGCCCCTGGCGGCGCAACCAATCGCGTCCGAACCAGAGGGTTTCGGTCGTCGGCTCGGCCGGCGCTCCATCGTAGCGGGCGTCGAGGTCGCGGATCTCGATGGGAAGCGCGCTGGTGAGGTTGACGGGCGTGTCCAGGTAGGTAGCCGGCGTCCTGTCAGGCGCGGAGTCGTCGGGTTCGGCCGCCCGCATGTCGTTGAGGCGCTCGCGCAGCAGCGCATCCAGGTCCGAGCGCAGTCCACGGCGCAGGTGCCGGCTCTCGGTCTTCACCGCGCGGATGACCCTGTCGTTCGACAGAGTCGGTCCGCTCTCTCCTGAGGCACTGCCGGCGGCGTCCGCGCCCCGTTCCTCGAACAGTCGCGCGATCGACACGCCCAGAAAATCCGCCAGCTTCTCCAGTTGGTTGAGCTTCCACTCGTTGCGGCCGTTCAGCAGGTTGGAGAAATGGCTGGGGCGAATGCCGATGGCCGCCGCGATCTGGCTTTTGGTCGCCCGCCCGAGGGATTTCTCATCCTCGACGAAGTCCCTGATCTGGCTCTTTGAACGGCTCGAAAGCAGCCGGGTCTTCTTTTCGCGCATTGCAGCTTTTCAATAGGGCAAAAAACGTGCAAATGCGCATTATTCGTCCACACATCAAAATGTGTCCGATTGTTTGTTCCAATGGTGAATAAAGGCCGTCCCTCGACCGTTGCGGGCCGCGACAATGCATATTCAGGAACGTTCGTTTTCACGGTTGCCATAGCTTTGAAATGGCAACGGGTCGGCGTGACCTTAGAAGGGAATGTCGTCGTCGATGGGCGGTGACTGGAACGACGGGGAGGGGTCGCCGAAGCCCTGGTCCTGCGGCTCCTGCGATGCGCGGGCGCCGCCCGCGCCGCCCAGGAACTGGACTCGTTGGGCGACGATCTCGGTAATGTAGCGCGTGTTGCCGGTCTTGTCCTCGTAGGTGCGGGTCTGGATCCTGCCGTGGACCAGCACCTGCCGTCCCTTGGCGAGGTACTGGCCGCACGTCTCGGCCTGCTTGCCCCACACCACGATGTTGTGCCACTCGGTGCGTTCCTGGCGGTTGCCGTCCTGTCCGACCCAGGACTCGTTGGTGGCTATGGAGAAGTTGGCTACCGCGCGGCCGCTCTGTGTGAAACGGACTTCCGGATCCTTGCCAAGGTTCCCTGCGACGATTGCAATGTTCACTGACATGACGACCTCATGAATGGGTTTCGACCACGTTTGCGTGGACCTTATCGCTTGCGCCGTGCCGAGTCAATCCAAACTCCGAGGGATCTCGCCCGGCTCCCGCTTCCCAGGTCCCAGGCCCCTCGAACCCGTTTGTTTCCGGCCACTTTCGACGGACAATTTGCCTGCGACCCTTGACAAGTCCGGGGGACACCCATAAAAGGTTCTGTTTAATCGCCTACTTTCTCATATCGGCCATCGGCGACGTTACTTTAGCCCGTTGCAGCGACCGACGCCGACCTCAAACCCGTTTCGACGAAAACATGGGAGGACCACCATGCGCAATCCGATGACGAAAATCCTGCTGGGCGCGGCCGTGCTCGGCCTCGCCGCGAGCCTGCCGCTGTCCCAAGCCCAGGCCGCCTTTCCCGACCGCAACATCAACATCATCGTGCCGTTCTCTCCCGGCGGCGGCTACGACGCCATCGCCCGCGCCACCGCCCGGAGCATGAAGAAGTTCCTGCCCAAGGGCGTAAACGTCATCGTCAAGAACGTCACCGGCGCCGCCGGGCGCCGCGCCTCGGTGTTCATGTACCGCGCCAAGCCCGACGGCTACACCATCGCCCACTTCCAGGCTTCCGGGATGCTCGGGGACCAGATGCTGTCGGAAACGCCGGTCGGCTTCGAGACCAGCAAGTACACTTGGCTCGCCCGGGTGGGCGCGGACCCCTTCGGCCTTCACGTATCGGCCAAGGGCCCCTACAAGACCATCGAGGACCTGCAGAAGGCCAAGCGGATCACCTGGGGCGTCGAGGGCATCGGCGTGGGACGGTGGCTGGGCTCGTTCCTGGCCGCCAAGGCATTCGGCATCGACTTTCACGTGGTGGCCGGCTATCGTGGCACCGGCGAGTCGCTGCCGGCGCTCCTGCGCGGCGACTTCGACATCTGGGCCCAGCCCATCGACCATCCGTCGGTGACCTCCTATCTCGGCACGGACCTGCGTCCGGTCGCCCAACTGGACAGGAAGCGCGCCGTCAACGCCCCCGACGTGAAGACCTCCTTCGAAATGGGCTATGACATCTACTTCAGCGACCTGCGCGCCTTCGGCGGCCCGCCGGGAATCCCCGCGGACATTGCCAAGACTCTCGAGGACCTGCTGCTCAAGGCCATGAGGGACAAGGACTACGTGGACTGGAAGAACTCGTCGTCCATCCAGTTGGTGGAGGGTCCGGCATCCACGGTCAGCGAGGACCTGAAGTACTACGAGAACCTGTTCAAGGCGAATCTCGACGAGATGCGGAAAGCCGCCAAGGCCAAGTAAGGACCGGTTTCAAGGGCCGCGTTCGAGGACCGAATCCATGTGGGAACCCTTTCTCCAGGCCATGGGCATGCTCAGCGAGCCCATGAACCTCCTGGTGCTGGCCGTGGGCGCCGTCTCCGGCCTCATCCTGGGGGCGCTCCCCGGGCTGTTTCTGGCCGGCCTGACCATCGGCATGACCTTCACCTTCGGGTGGGACGCCGAAACCGCCATGTTCCTCATGGCGGGCATGATGGGGGCGGCCACCGAGGGCGGCTCGGTTCCCGCGATCCTGCTCAACATTCCGGGCGAGGCGCCCAACGCCGCCACCTGCTTCGACGGGCATCCCATGGCCCGCCGGGGCGAGGCGGGCCGGGCGGTGGGGCTGGCCGCGGCTTCGTCCTTCCTGGGCGCCGTGGTGGGCATGTGCTTCCTGATGATCCTGATCCCGTTCGTGAAGATCATCGTGCTGTCCTTCGGCCCGCCCGAGTTCTTCATGCTGGTGGTGTTCGGCCTCCTGACGGTGGCCTACGCCGCCCGCGGCAACATGCTCAAGGGACTCGTTTCCGCCGGCATCGGCGTGCTGCTCTCCCTCATCGGCTTCAGCCCGGTACACGGCGTGCTGCGCTTCAACTTCGGCAGCGACAACTACCTGTGGGACGGCATCCCGCTGGTGCCGTTCTTCATCGGGCTGTTCGCCATCGCCGAGCTGGTCAACCACGTGCTGCGCGGCGAGACCATCGCCGAGGGCGGCGAGCGCCTCAAGGTGGGCCTGTTCGGCGCCTTCAGGGGGTTCCTGGAAGTCTTCCACCACAAGACGACGCTGGTGCGCAGTTCGGCCATCGGCATCTTCGCCGGCATCATCCCCGGCATCGGCGGCGTGCTGGCCAACTTCCTCTCCTACTCCATGACCGTGCAGTTCTCGAAGAACCCGGAGAAGTTCGGCACCGGCACCGCGGAGGGCATCATCGCCTCCGAGGCATCCAACGACGCCAAGGACGGCGGCGCGCTGCTGCCCACCATCATCTTCGGCATCCCCGGCAGCGCCGGCATGGCCGTGCTCCTGGGCGCCTTCATCCTGCACGGGTTGCAGCCCGGCTTCTTCTTCGTGCGCGAGCACATGGACATCGTGTTCGTGCTGATCTTCGGCTTCGTGATATCCAACTTCCTGGCGAGCCTCATGGCCGCCTTCGGCGCCGACATCCTGGCCCGGGTCACCACCCTGCGCGTGGGATTCGTGGTGCCGGCCGCCTTCCTGCTGTCCGTCGGCGGCGCCTACGCCGCCCGTGAGAACGTCTGGGACATCGGCATCGCCATCGCCGCCGGCATCCTGGGCTTCGCCTTCAACCGCTTCGGCTTCTCGCTGGTCACGCTGGTCATCGGTTTTCTGCTGGGAGTCCGCGCCGAGCTTTCCTTCGTGCAGTCGCTGCAGATCTCAGCGGGCAGCTACGCCATCTTCTTCACCCGGCCCGTCACCATCGTGCTGATGCTGCTGAGCATCCTCATGCTGTGCCTGCCGTGGATCTCGAGCCGGAAAGCGAGGGCGTCGTCATGAAGGGGTCCGTGCTTCTCGGCATCATCCTGGTGGCCGCCTCGCTGCTGTTCTTCGGGTGGTCGTTCTCGTACGGCGGCATGGCGGGCTTCGTCCCGCTGGTGCTGGCGTTCCCGACGGTGGTGCTGGCGGCGCTGTGCCTGGCCGGCGAGCGCTACCCCGCCATCATGAGCGCCTTCGAGGTAAGCTTGGAAGACGTCCTGAGCTCGGCCGCGGGTACCGAGGACGAGGCCCCCGTCGAGGAAGGGCCCAAGCCCGGGGAGTTGGGGCTCATCGTCCGGATGTTCGTCTGGTTCAGCGTGTTCGGAGTGCTGGTCTTCATCTCCGGCTTCTACATATCGACCCTGCTGTTCGCGGTCCTCTTCACGCGCTACCAGGGCCGCATCGGCTGGCCCGGAACGGTCTTCATCACCGCCCTGGCGTTGGGCTTCTTCTACTTCATCTTCGAGGAAACCCTGGCCGTGGACCTCTTCGCCGGCGTCATCTTCGGCGCCTTCATTCCGCCGCTGTAGCAGCCTGAGTGCCCTGCGCGGCTGCTTTTGACCCGCATCTCGCAAGTTTCTCTATCTACGCCCCTTCGGTTTCGCGAAGCGGAACGAACTCGAAGGGCGAATGCCCAAATCCGACAAATTTCCAGGAACGGGGTTCAAGTTCCGGCGCGAAGTGCCGATGACTCTCTATAGGACAGACAGGACTGGCAAGCATGGAGTCCATGTCCGGGAGGGTCATTCATGGCAGATGAAATCGAACACCCCCATGACCGGCTGTTTCGCGCGGTCTTCTCCGACGCCGCAGAAGCCGCCAGCCTGCTCCAGACGGCGGTGCCGCAGGAGTTGCGCGAGAACGTCGATTGGAACAGTCTGAGGCTGGTGGAGGGAACCTTCGTGGACGATGACCTGCGCCAGAGCGAGTCCGACCTGCTTTTCGAGGCCGGCTACGGGAAGGAGACGGAGGGCCACGGGAAGGGGAAGGACCGGTTGTGGCTTTACCTGCTGTTCGAGCATCAATCGACACCGGATGCGTGGATGCGGTTCCGGCTGTTGAAGTACTGCTGCCGCATCTGGGATGCAGACCTGCGCGATGATCCCCGGCGTACGGAGTTGCGACCGGTCGTCCCGCTGGTGTTCTACCAGGGAGCCCGCGGCTGGCAGCACTCGACGGAGTTTGCGAATCTGTTCCCCGCGGCGGTTCGGGATTGGCCCTGGGTGCCCCGGTTCGAGCACTTGCTGCTGGACCAGACGGGACTGGACCCCGGCGATGTCGAAGGTGCGCCCATGGGCCGCATTGTGCAGTTGCTGATGATGGCGGCCTTTGGCCGGCACGCAGGCGCGGCGCTGGAGATCGCTGCCAAACTGGCGGCGTCGCTGGTTTCCGTTGGCACGGTGGACTATATTCGGATGATCGCTGTCTATCTGTTCTCGATGCCGGACAAAGCGGCAGCGGATGCCTTCGATGAAGCGCTACGGCGCCATCAAGGCGGCCAAGGAGGAGGAATCATGTCATACGCTCAGGAACTTCTGGAGGAAGGCTGGGCCAAAGGCCGGGCAGAAGGCAAAGCCGAGGGCAAGGAAGAAGGCTTGCAGCGCGGCAAGGTAGAGGCGGTGGAAGGCTTTCTGAGAATCGGCGTGAGCTGGGATGTGATCACGTCGGCAACGGGGATTGACGAACCGCGGTTCCGCGCTCTCAAGGAGCGCTTGGCCGCAGCACCGAACCAACCCGACGAGTCGGCATGATCCAGTCCTGGACACCAACCTGACGCACATCCACAATAGTTCTCCCTCCAAAGGTTCCGGGTGCATCTTTGTTTGCTCCCATTCCCTGATCGGCGCTTGCGCCGGTCAGGCGCACGGTTGCGGCCGGAATCTGTTGCGACGTACCCCGCTTCGGGCATCAGTGCGGCTCCGCTTGGTGGCCGACCCCAAGACCATAGTGTCTTTCAACGGCATCGTTCACGACCCGACGCTGACGGGCCTCGAAGTCTTGGTAGTACCACGCCGACAAGTAGCCGGCGGCAGATTGAAACGGTATCGCTACGATGACGGCGATTTTCGCGCCGGCTACGGCGCCCGGTAGCGCGCCCGCTCCGCCGGCGTGAAGACCGACTATTCCACCGACGACGGCGCCGCCGGCGCTGAACACCGGGACGATGGCGCCAACCGTGGCGCGATGGTAGAAACCACGTTGACTCATGCGGCCCAACTGGTACTCGTGATACGCTGTAGTCAGCAGCATTCCCTCTACTACGAACGTAACGGGCAGAAACGCGGCGCTGGCGGCCCGGACCCATCCCGTCGTTGGGAGCCGTGTGAACGTCGCAGAGGAACTCACGCCCAAGGTCGTTAACTGTCCGACCCTAACCATTGCGACGCCTGTCTGCATATAGGGCAGAAGATTCCCGTCCAGGGTGGGGTCGTTCAACATCTGCCAGCCTACCTCGGACTGCCGGTGTGCATCCCAACCCAATGTTGCCGCGCCTGCCAAGCCGAGGACCGCCAAGCCCTGTGCGGCTCGGTATTTCAGCATCGCGGCGGACTGCTCCGCCCGCGCTTTGCGGAAGATTTGTCGAGTGCGGGGATTCTCCCGGGCCAACTCTCGTTCGACGTCGAGTGCTTCCTTCCTGACGTCGACGCGGTCCCACCGGCCCTCTATCCTGGGATCGTTTGGCTTGCCCCTCAGGTGAGGAGTCCTTACGACTCCGGTGGCGAGGCGACGCTCTTGCGCGGCTACGACGACGCGGGCTGACGCCACCTTGGCTTGTTCGGTGGCGATTGGCGATCCGAGGACGCGTTGGGCCGACCGGATTGTATAGTGGTTCGTATTCTGCGGAGAACCGTAATAGAGCCCGAGCGGGGAATTGCCTCCCTTTGCTTCAAGCACACGGACGAGACCCGACCGGGGGTCCCAATACACGGAGTCCGGTCCCTGGCGGATGCCGCGGCTCCGTGAGCCGAGCAGCTTTGTCCAACCGCGCTCCGCGGCAAATCTGGCGCGACCCTGTTCCCCCAGTCTCTCAGCCAGACGTGCTCGATCATACGGTCGTGCGTCGCCATATTCGCGTCGATAGTCGCGTTGAAAATAGAAGTAGCGCTCGCCTGTCGTAGATGGAAAGAGCTTTTGCGCCGTGTCCGGCGTGGCCAACCCCCAAAGCCTCGCAGCCTGTTCCCGCGGCGTCAGGGGAAGGTCCAGAGACGAGACGGCAGAACGGGTCGGCACGGCATGGAGAGCCGTCGCCGCCACTGCGAACACAGCCACACCGATCATCCGACGGATTCTCACGATCCATCCTCCAGATACTCCTGTAACGATATCTTCTCCGCCACCGCTGCGGCTTTCGCCACTTCTGTCTGATCGCCGCGCCCGTCCAACTTCTGCCAGCCCGCTTGAAAGGCTTGCTGGTAGCGTTCGTGAACGGGCAGGTCCAGCAACGCGAGGTTGACGGGCAAGAGATGGTTGATCATCGCTTGCCGGACTTCTCGATACTGCTCGTCTTCGATGTACTTCCGGTTTTGCCGGTAGTCGGGGTCATCCCACCGCCAAGGCTTGGCGGAGTCCAGCCACGAGTTGGCCTCAGCGGCCTTGTCGGATATCCCCTGAACCGTATCCTCGAACTTCTTGATCGCTGAAAGCGCCCAAAGCTGATATGCGCGCACCGCGCGGCCTTGGCGCTTTTTGGCCCGTTGGGTTTCGTAGATTTCGATCGTGGCCACAGCGCTACGCAGTTCCCTCTCCAACCCGTCATGGACCGGACTGGTAACGCCTTCCAGAATGAGCGCGACTCGTGCCGACACCACCTGTTGCAGCAGCATCCTGGTGGATGCTTCGTAAACTGCGGGTTGATGGTGTTCCAATTTCCGTGCAATCTTCCATCGGTCGTGCAGGATGACTGCCTGCTCAACGGCTTGGCGTCGCAGCATTTCCTTATATAGCCTCTGTCGTAGCGCCGGGATATCGACATCGGCCCCGTCCCGTTTATGGCCGGCCTCGTAAAGCGTCAGAAACTCGTAGAGCTTGGCAATTTCTGCCGCGACGCCTGGGTTGCCTTCCACGTATCGCTCCGCCTGTCCAACAGCTTCTGTGATTCGCCGCTCGGTAGCCTCGCCGGCCAGTTCGGCAGCGCGCTCACCTAACGCCTGAACCAATGCCTCAGCGCTGCCGTCCGGCTTGGCGTCAGCCAAGGCGCGCAGTTCGCCAACAAGTTGATCGAGTTGGTCAGGTGTCCGGACGGTATCCACCGGGTAGTTGAGACGGTCGAATGCCATCGCGGCCCATCGGACCGGCGAGAGCTGCGGCAGGTACTGCGGCTCGGCCCGAGCCGGTAGATCGGCGACGAGTTCGGATGCCTGTGCGAGGAAGCGCCCGGCTTCGTCAGCGTCCTTTGGCCACAGGCTGACGTTGCGCATCTGATCCTGGAGTTTCTTGAGGCGGCCCTCCCACTCTGGAGGAATCCTGGCTGGGGAAACGTTGTCAAGTATCTGTCGTAGAACGGTCGACTGCTCCTGAAGAACGCTTTCCTGCTGCTGAACGGCGTTCTCAAGTGCACCTAATCGGGTGGTGAGGGCTTCCAGTTGCTGATTGTGCCCGATACAAAAAATCTTGAACATGGAAGAATCTCCCGGCTGTAGAAGGCCTTTGATACGGATACGGCATCAGCCCGCTCGGGCCTCTCGTGGAACGCCACCGGCCGTCAGTGTTCAACGCCGTGACGGCCTTCAAAACCGTAGAATGTTTCAACTGCCGCGTTGATGAGGCGCCGCTGTTTTTCATTAAACTTCCGCTCGCGCCACCCGTGCCAGTAATCGGCTACCCGGTCCCCGAAAAATTGAAAGGGTATGGCTGCAAGGCCGCCGATTTTGGCGCCAACCATGGCGCCGGGGGCTGCAGTGATCCCGCCAGGCAAGAAACCAGCCAATGCGCCAGCCGCGGCGCCGCTGGTCACGAACACGACCAAAATTCCCAGTCCGGCGCTGCTACGGCGGAAATCACGCAGACTGATGCGGCCCAAACGATGTTGGTCGTATGCGATACCCACGCGCAATAGCTCCCCAACGGCTACGACAGGTATAAATGCTTGCTCGGCAACCCGGGCAAGCCCTTCCCAGGTGGAGAAGGTCATAATATTCAATTGAGCAAGTGAATTTATGCCGACAGTTCCTGTCTGTGCTGCCCTGCTGAGCGCCATACCCGCCTGCATATAGTGCAGAGCACTTCCTGCCAGGGTAGGGTCACGGAACATTGACTTGGCTCTGCGAGCCTCTTGGTACGTTTCCAAACCCAAGAGCAACACTCCCCCAAGGCCAGCAACCGGCAGGGCCTGTGAAAGTGTATCGCTGAACGGTTCGTTGCGGGCTCCCGGCAAGAATTGCTGGACAAACGTAATGGTTGGCTGCTGCACATGGGATACTAAGATTTCCGTCCAGGTAGGATCACGGAACATTGACCAGGCAGCCGTGGCCCGTTGGTACGTATCCCAACCCGATTGAAGTCTTGCTGCAAGGTCGAGAACCGTCCAGCCTTGCGACGTTGGGTGTTTTCGTTCATCGTCCGGTGTCAGATCACATAGCTTATCATCGAGTCGAAGAGTTCCTGCTGCAGCCGCGCCAGATCGACGCCGCTGAACGGCCAATTTTTGCGCTGTGCTCGGCAGCCCTGTTGGACCATTCAGGCCATACGTTAGTGTGCCGCTATGTTCGCGCTGGTGGCTGAGTCCATGAAGGAGCTTTGTCGTGATCGAATCTGCAGTAGGCGGAAAGAGCTTTTGCGCCATTTCCGGACCAGCCAACCCTTGAAGCCGTGCAGCCTGCTCCTGCGGCGTCAGAAGCATGTCGGGATACCGGGCAACGGCACGAGCCGGCACGACGTTGGAAGCCACCGTCCCGCTCGTAGTCTCCGCAGATTGACGGTCGCTCACGATCCATCCTCCAGAAATGCACGCAACGATTTCTTTTCGGCTAACGCCGAGGCTTTCGCCACCTCTGTCTGATCGTCGCGTCCGTCCAACTTCCGCCAGCCTGTTTGAAATGCCTGCTGGTAGTGTTCGTGAACGGGCAGATCCAGCAATGCGAGTTTGATGGGCAGGAGATGATGGATGATGGCTTGTTGAACTTCTTCATACTGTCCGGTTTCCGTGTAGTCCCGGTGTTCCCGGTAGTCGGGGTCGTCCCACCGCAAGGGGTTGACAGAATCCAGCCATGATTTGGCTTCGGTGACCTTGTTGGAAATCCTCTGAAGCGCATACTCAAAGTTCTTTATCTCGGAAAGCGCCCAGCGCTGATACGACCGCAAGGCCTTGGCTTGGCGTATTTCGGCCCGTTCAGCCGCTTTGATTTCAAGCGTCCTTGCGGCACGACGCAGTTCCCTCTCCAATTCCTCATGGACCGAAGCCGTGACACCCTCCAGGATGAGCGCAGTCCGGGCCGACACCACCTGTTGAAGCAGCATCCTGGTGGAGGCTTCGTAGACTGCGGGTTGATGGCGCTCCAGTTTCTGTGCGGTCTTCCATCGGTCGTGCAGGGTGGCCGCCTGCTTAACGGCTTGGCGTCGCAGCATCTCCTTGTACAGCTTCTTCAGCTTCGTCCGCAGGGCCGGGACATCGACATCGATGCTGCCCGTCTCATGGCCTGCCACGTACAATTCCAAAAGCTCGTACAGCCTGGCAACATCTGCCGCAGTTCCTGGGCTGCCTTCCACGTATCGATCCGCCTGTGCAACAGCCGCTGTGACTCGTCGCTTGGCAGCCTCGCCAGCCAGTTCGGTGGCGCGCTCCCCCAATGCATGAGCCAGTGCGTCAGCGCCTCCCGCAGGCTTGGCGTCAGTCAGGTCGCGCAACTCGTCAACAAGTTGATCGAGCCGGTCAGACGTCTGGCCGGTATCCGTTGGGTGATTGAGGTTGACGAATGCCATCGCGGCCCATCGGACCGGCGAGAGCCGTGGGAGGTAGTGCGGCTCGGCCTGAGCCGGTAGTCTCGCGACGAGTTCGGATACCTGTTCGAGGAAGCGTCCGGCCTCGCCGGTATCCTTTGGCCACCGGCTGTCGTGGCTTACTTGATCTTCGAGTTGACTGAGGCGACTTTCCCACTCCGGAGACATCCTGGCCGGGGAAACGTTATCAAGTATCTGTTGCAGGACAGTCGATTGCCGCTGAAGGGCGCCTTCCTGCCGCTGGACGGCGTCCTCCAACGCACCCAATCGAGCGGAGAAAGCTTCAAGTTGTTGATGATAGGCGAGTTTTGGTTCGTCCTGCTGGTCGTCACGCCGGTCGCAACCCCCCAAACCCGACAGAAGGATGAGAGCGAGTATAGCGAGGACGAACAGCCAGCGATTGAAATGCTTCTGCCCTGCCTTCCGGAGGGGCTTGAACTTGCGCATCAGGGTTTTCCTTTGCCGCCCACCTCACCGCTTGACCTTAACCAACCAACTCAATTCATGGCACCTTCAAATGACGAGGCCCATTGACCGGACGTTCCTGGAGTGGTTCTACACTGTGGCCCACCGCCCTTCTTCGCTGGAGAGGAGCGCGGCATCCAGCACGCGCTGGGCGGCCAAGCCGTCGGCGAAGCTCGGTGAGGTCGTTGCGCCGTTCCGGATCGCGTCGACGAAGACGCGTGTGAGGGCGGCGAAGATGAACTCTCCCTGAGCGCGCTGCGGGTCCGAGACGTCGAGTCCACGGGTGTAGCGCTCCGGAATCTCCAGCGGCTCGGGCGAGCGGGTGTCGCTGCGGGCGCCCCATAGCTGGCCGCGGATCCATCCCTCCACGTTGCGGTCGAAAGCGAACCGCAGCATTCCGGCATCGCCGTATATCTCGAGGTTCTGGTAGTTGCTCTTTCTGGCCACCCCGCTCAGGCGGATGCAGGCCGAGGCGCTGCCGGCAAGACGCGCCATCAGCGTGAAGTTGTCGTCCACTGTAACCGGCCGGGAAACGCCTTGGTCGTCCTTTCGCTCCGGAATGAACGTATCCGCGTGCCCCCATACGCTCTCGAACTCGCCTATCAGCCAGCGGAGGCGGTCCACCACATGGACGCCGATGTCGCCGAGGATACCGAAGCCGGCAAGCTCCCGCGTGTGGCGCCAGTAATGGGTCTGGTCCGGGGCGAGACGGGTCTCGCCGAACCAGCGGCTCTCCACGTGGAGCACCCGCCCGCCCACGTAGCCGCCGTCCATCAGTTCCTTCATGTAGGCCAAGGCCGGGATATGACGATGGTTGAACGCGGTCATGTGCACCCGCCCGGCCGCCTCCGCCTGCTTGAGCATGGCTTCCGCCTCCGCCGCGTTCATGGCCAGGGGTTTTTCGCACAGCACGTGGAGACCCCTTTCCAGCGCCGTGGCGGTCATCTCCGCATGGAGGTGCGGAGGCGCCACGATGCTCACGGCGTCGAGGCCGGGGTGGGCCAGGAGTTCGCGGTAGTCCGTGTAGACGTGAAGCACGCCGAACTTCCCGGCCAGCGCCTCCGCCTTGTCCCGGGTCCTCTGGCAGAACGCCACCACTTCGGCGTTCTCCGTGACGCCGAAACCTTGCAGGTGCTGGACGCCGAAACCGCCGCCGATGACGCCAATTCGCACAGGTTGGTCCGTTGTCATGTTTCCTCCTGGTGTTCCGTCCGGCGCATGAGATCGGACGGAGCGTTCACCGCGGGCGTCTTGTCCTTTCCGGCTACCGAAAGCTACGGGCGAGTTCCCGGTGAACCCGTCCGTAACCCGGCGACTGGTTGAGAATGCGCGGGGCAAGCTCGGCATGGATGCGCGGAAGGGCGTGAAACGGCACTGCGGCGCAGGCGTGATGCTCCGCATGGAACGGCATGTTCCACGCGAGGAAACGCACCAGCGCGGTGGTGTGCACGGTCCGCGAGTTCTCGAGCATGTCGGGGGAGTTCGGACAACCCGTGTGCTCGGCCATGAGGTAGAGCCTCAGCATCGGCTGTCCGATCAGCACAGGAACGATCCAGCACCACACGGCCAGGGTGTTCCCGGTTCCGGCTGAAACCGCCCCGACCACTACGTAGCTTGCGAGGAAGAGCCGCGCCTCGAAGATCATCCGGGCTCGTTCGGAACTCGTGATCCACGGCTCGGCTACGTGTCCCGCCGCATGTGAAGCCATCACGCGGATCTGACTCACCCAGTACGGCAGGCCGGTCACCCGCCACAAATACTCGCGCCACCCGCCGGGCGGCGGGTCCGCCAGTTCCGGGTCGCGCTCCGGGTCCTGCGTGTGCCGGTGGTGCTCGAAGTGGAACGCGCGGAAGTAGCGGGGAGGCAGAACGAGAATCCACCCGCAGGCGTCCGAGACCGCGCGGTTGAGCCAACGGCTTCGGAACGCGGTGCCGTGCACCGTTTCGTGGAGCGGCGCGAAGAGAAAGACGAGACAGGTCCCGTAGGCCCAGGCGGCCAGGAACATCCAGGCGGTCCCGAAGGCGGCTGCGTACACGGCTCCTGCCGCCGCGATCACTCCTGTATGGAGCGCCAGATGGGCGAGCCCCTTGGCGTTCGAGCGCTCCATGAGCCTACCGAGGTCCGCGCTCGACAGCGCCTTCATCTGCTTCTTCGGTGGCGGAGAAGGGAGGGAGTCGAACCCTCCGAGAACCTTACGGCCCTCAGACTGGTTTTGAAGACCAGCGGCACCACCGGGCACCTTCCTTCTCCATTGCATCGACGGACATCCTTGTACGGCCTGCGTCAGAGTTCAAGTTCGGGCGGGGTGAACGCCTGTACTTCCGAAAGCTCTCCTTCGAACGCCTGAACCTCCACCAGCGCGGTCTGCGAGATCGGACCCTGCGCGAGCCGTGAGGTTCCCTTGTCCAGGGTCAGCACGTTGGGGTTGCCGTGCCGTTCCAGGCCACCGGGCGCCTCGGGGTCGAACCATGCCCCGGTGGCGAGCACGACGACGTCGGGTGATACGTTGTCCGTGAGGCGGGCGCCGGCGAGGCAGGCGCCGCGGTCGTTGTACACGCGCACGACGGCCCCGTCCTCGATCCCCCTCGCGGCGGCGGTGGCGGGATGGATCAGGAGCGGTTCACGGCCCTGCACCTTGCTGCCTGCGCTCACGGCTCCCGGGTCGTATTGGCTGTGAAGTCTGGTGGCGGGCTGATTCGAGATGAGGTGGAGCGGGAAGCGGGCGGCCTTCTCTCCGCCCAGCCACTCCGCCGGCTCGATCCACGCCGGATGGCCCGGGCAGTCGTCGTACCCGAAGCCGGCAATGGTTTCCGAGAAGATCTCGATGCGCCCGGACGGCGTCGGCAGACGGTGCGCATCGGGGTCCTCGCGGAACCTGTCCAGCAGCACCTTCTCCTCGCCTTCGGTCGGCAGGGTGATATGACCGGCGTTCCAGAATGCGTCGAAGGGCGGCAACTCCACGCCATCGCGGATGAAATCGCGGCGAAGCGTATCGTAGAGGTGAGATAGCCAGTCCTTCTCCAGCCGGCCCTCCGTGAAGCCGTCCTTGAACCCCAATCGATCGGCAAGGCCCGAGAAGATGTCGTAGTCGTTCCGTGCTTCGCCGACCGGAGGGATGGCCCGCGCCATGGCGAATACCATCGGATCTGCCGGCGCCGTGCCGATGTCGTTGCGTTCCAGCGCGGTGGTAGCCGGCAGCACGATGTCGGCATGCCGGGCTTGAGGATTCCACCAGGGTTCGTGGACAATGATCGTCTCGGGGCGCTGCCACGCCTCCACCAGGCGGTTGAGGTCCTGGTGGTGGTGAAAGGTGTTGCCGCCGCACCAGTAGACGAGACGGATGTCGGGATACCGGAGCCGCTGCCCGTTGTAGTCGAACGGCTCTCCGGGGTTGAGGAGCATGTCCGTGATCCGGGCCACCGGGATGAAGGGTTCCACCGGGTTCACCCCCTGCGGCAGCGTCAACCTCTTGATGTACTTCACGGGGTTGCCGTCGGCGCCGGTGGCGCCGTAGCCGTAGCCGATGCCGCCTCCCGGAAGCCCGATCTCGCCCAACATCGCGGCGAGGACCGCGGCCATCCAGTAGGGTTGTTCGCCGTGGTCGGCGCGTTGCAGCGACCAGCTCAACGTGATGAGGGTCCGCCGCGCGGCCATGCGGCGAGCCAGCCCGCGTATCGTGTCCGCGGGGATGCCGCACCGGGCGGCGGCCCATTCCGGGTCCTTGGGTTGACCGTCGGTCTCACCCATGAGGTAGGCGTGGAAGGCCTCGAACCCGACACAGTACTTCTCCAGGAACGCCTGGTCGTGGAGACCCTCGCGGACCAGCGTGTAGGCCAGGCCCAGCATCAGCGCAGTGTCGGTGTTGGGGCGCGGCGCCAGCCATTCCGCTTCAAGGAAGTCCGCGGCGTCGTCTCTGGCCGGGCTGACGTTCACGAACTCGACGCCGTTCTTCCTGCACCGCTCGAGCCAGCCGCGGGTGACATGCCTGCCGATGCCGCCCGCGCTGACCTGGGCATTCTTGAGCGGGAGTCCTCCGAAACTGACCACCAGCTCCGTGTGTCTGGCGATCACCGGCCAGGAGGTGGCTCCCTCGCGAATGGATCGCCAGTCGTACCCCAGGACGTGAGGGACGATGACTTCCGCCGCGGCAAAGCTGTAGGCGTTCACCGACCGGACGTAGCCGCCGAACCCGTTCAGAAAGCGGTGCAGTTGACTCTGCGCATGGTGGAAACGCCCCGCGGAGGCCCAGCCGTAGGAGCCGGCAAAAATCGCCGAATTGCCGAACGAGCCGCGCACGCGCCGCAGTTCGTCGGCGACCAGGTCGAGCGCCTTTTCCCAGCTCACGGGGATGAACGGCTCCCTCCCGCGGTCTCCGCCGTGGTGCCGGGGTCCCCGCTCCAGCCAACCCTCGCGCACCATCGGTTGAGGGATCCGGCATGGGTGTTGCACGACGTCCGGTATCGACAGTCCGATGGGCGAGGGATCCGGGTCGGCGGCAAACGGGCGCGCGGCCACGATGCGTCCGGCCTCGACCTCAACCTGGTAGGCCCCCCAGTGGAGGGACGTTTGAACCATTTTGGGTTGTGCAATGCTCATTTCAGGCACCTCCGGCTGCCAGGTAGGAAGATACCCCGAAAACGGGATGCCCTCAAACAACAACTCGACATCCGGTCACTGGCATTTCCCGGATGCCGGTACTACAATCCCGCGTCATGAAGGTGGAGCGGCGGGCCGTGCTGGAGCGGCTCCGGGATCATCTGAGCGACAGCGACATCGTGGTGGCCGCCCTGGCCGGCACCACCGCGGACACCTACCAGGTGGTCCACCGCCCCGAGAACCTCTACCTGGTGGGCCTCGGCATGGTCACCCAAGTCAGTCTGGGCTTGGCATTGACGCTGCCCGGGTCCAAGGTGGTTTCCCTGGACACCGACGGGAGTCTCCTGCTGGCCCCCAGCATCCTGCCGGTGGTAGCCGTATCCGGAGCAGAGAATCTCCGCATCATCGTGTTCGACAACGAGCAGCTCTTCGGGAGCCGCGGCGGCGCCCCCAGCCAGACCGCGGCGTGCGCCGACCTCACCGCCATGGCCCGGGCCGCGGGCATCCGGCGCGCTGAAACGGTGACGGATGACCGCGGCGTGGCCGCGGCGCTGGAAAGGCTCTTCTCGGAGCCGGGTCCGGCGCTTCTCACCGCCAAGATCGCGCTGGCGGCGAGGACCGAGGGGCCGAGCATGGACGGGCAGGAGAACAAGTACCGGCTGGTGCGCCGCATCGAGGCCATCCGCGGACGCGCGATCCTGCCGCCGCCGAAGCCGTGAACGACGCAAGGGAATCCGGATCGGTGGGTTGATGGAACGGGAAAGAGTGAGGGGCAGTGAAGGACGACATCGCGGCTGAAGCGCATCGCTGCATCACGGAGGCGGGGATCGACTTCGTGGCCTGCATGCCCGACTCCGCGTTCCTGGAACTGTACCAGAGGCTGGAGGCGGATTCCGGGGTGCGCTACCTCCAGGTGGCCAACGAAAGTGACGGCGTCGGGGTCTGCATGGGCGCGTGGCTGGGCGGCGCCCGTCCGGCGATGTTGATGGAGAACACCGGCTTCGCGCTGTCGTGCTATGCGCTGCTCCGGGGGCCGGCGGCCTTCGGCGTCCCCATGCTCCTGCTCATCAGCTACCGCGGCGGCTTTGGCGACCAGCGGTGGTTCTCGGTGCCCTTTGGCTGGGCTACCGAGCCGCTGCTTCAGAGCCTGCGCATCCAGTACAGCGTGGTGAACGAGCCCGGCGACATGGCCCACGCCATCGGCGGCGCCGTCAAGTCCATGAACGCCATGCAGGCGCCGGTGGCGGTGCTGTTCCCGCCTGCGCTATTCTCCGAGGCGAAATGAAACCTGCAACTTTCGAGTACCACGACCCGGCGACCCTGTCGGAAGCCACTGCGCTGCTGAGCCGCCTGGGCGAGGACGCGCGGGTGCTGGCGGGCGGCCAGAGCTTGGTGCCGCTCATGAACTTCCGCCTCGCCCGTCCCGCCCACTTGGTGGACCTGAACCGCGTGGCCGAGCTGGACTTCCTGTCCGTGGAGGACGGCGAACTTCGCATCGGCGCCATGACCCGGCAGCGGAGACTGGAGCGCTCCGAGGAGGTAGCTGCCGGTTGGCCGCTTCTGCGGGACGCCACGGGATTCATCGGCCACGTGCAGATACGGAACCGCGGTACGGTCGGCGGCAGCATCGCCCACGCCTTTCCCTCCGCGGAGCTGCCGGTGGCCATGGTGACGCTGGACGCCGCGTTCGTGCTGCAAGGCGAGGGCGGGGAACGGACCGTCGCGGCGGAGGATTTCGTTTTCGGCACCATGACGACGGCGCTGGAGCCGGGCGAGCTGCTCCGGGAGGTGCGGGTTCCGGCAGTCGCCGCCGGCAGCGGCGCATCGTTCCAGGAAGTGAGCCGCCGGTACGGCGACTTCGCGCTGGCGGGGGCCGCCGCGCTGATGACCGTGGATGGGGACGGCGCGGTGACGGCCGCCCGGTTGACGCTCACCGGTCCTGCACCCATCCGGGCGCGCGCCGCGGAAACGGCCGTGCTGGGCGAGAAGCCGTCGGAGGCATTGTTCCGGGAGGCGGCCCGGCGCGCGGTGGCCGGTGTCGAGCAGGACTCGGACATGCACGCTACCGCGGAATACCGCCTGCGCGCCTGCGAGGTGCTGGCCCGACGCACATTGGCCGAGGCCGCGGACAGGGCTGCGGCTTCCCGCGCCGCGGGATGAACCGGATCCATGACCGGAGCAGGCACGATCAGGCAGCGGTAGGGGCGGGTTTCGAACCCGTCCGTGACGCATTCACGAAGACGGAAGGACATGAACAAGCGAAAGATTACGGTACGCGTCAACGGCGTCGAGCGCACCGGCGAGACGGAGCCGCGCAAGCTCCTGAGCGATTTCATCCGTGACGACCTGGGCCTCACCGGCACTCACGTGGGTTGCGAGCACGGCGTTTGCGGCGCCTGCACGGTTCTGGTGAACGGCGACCCGGTGCGTTCCTGCCTGATGTTCGCGGTGCAGGCGGACGGCGCCGGCATCGACACCGTCGAGGGCCTGGCGCCCGACGCGGACACGCTGCATCCGCTGCAGGACAAGTTCCAGGAGCGCCACGGCCTTCAGTGCGGATTCTGTACGCCTGGCATCCTGCTTACGGCACGGGCGCTGTTGCGGGAGAATTCCGATCCCGGCGAGACCGAGATCCGCGAGTGGTTGAGCGGAAACCTGTGCCGCTGCACGGGCTACCGGAACATCGTCACGGCGATTCGCGAGGCCGCGCAGCAGATGTCCGCGGGTGAGGCGGCGGCGTCCAACCCGGGGAAGGATTGAAGAACGGCCATGGCCTACATCGGTTCCAGCGTGAAGCGCAGGGAGGACGTGCCGCTCTTGCGGGGCATCGGCAAGTACGTGGGCGATATCCGGCGGCCCGGCATGGTGCACGCCGCCATCCTCCGCAGCACCCGCGCCCACGCCCGCCTCGTCGCCATCGACACGGCTGCTGCGCTGGAGCTTCCCGGAGTCGTGGGCGTGCTCACGGCCGCAGATATGCCGGGGCTCAAGACCATTCCCATGCGCACCGGCCAGATACCGGGTTTGGAGCGTTCCCAGCAGACCCCCGTGGCCACCGACCGGGTGCGCTACGTGGGCGAGCCCGTGGCCGTGGTGGTGGCCCAGGACCGCTACGTCGCCGAGGACGCGCTGGAACTGTTGGAGGTGGACTACCACGATCTCCCGGCGGTGATCGACGCACGCACGTCCATGGAGCCGGAAGCGCCCCGGCTCCACGACGCGGTGCCGGGAAACGTGCCCGCGGGGTTTCAGGTGGAGACGGGCGACGTGAAACGCGCGCTCTCCGAGTGCGATCTCATCGTCGAGGAGACCTTCGAGACCAATCGTCATGCCGCTGTGCCGCTCGAAACCCGTGGCTTGGTGGCGGAATACGACGACAGCCGCGGCATGCTCACGGTCTGGGGCCCCACCAAGATGACCCACACCAACTGGCGCATCCTCTCGGAGTTGAGCGGATTGCCCCAGAGCGCGATCCACTTCATCGAGCCGGCGGTGGGCGGCGGTTTCGGCGCCCGCGGCGAGTTCTACCCCGAGGACTTCCTGATCCCCTTTGCCGCCATGCACTTCCGCATGCCCGTGTGCTGGATCGAGGACCGCTCGGAACACCTCAAGTCCACCAACCATTCCCGGCAGCAGTCCTACCGGGTGCGGCTTGGCCTCCGCAACGACGGCGCCATCGTGGCCATGGACGCCGAGATCCTGTTCGACATGGGCGGCTACACGCGCACCCACGGCGGCGTGCCTATCGTCTCGTCATCGGCCATGTTGCAGGGTCCGTTGCGCATCCCGAACTACCGCTGTCAGATCCATTGCGTGCTCACCAACAAGACCCCGGTGGGCACCTACCGCAGCCCCGGCCGCTACGAGGCCAACTTCGTGCGCGAGCGCCTCGTCGACATGGCGGCTCACCGCCTCGGGCTCGACCCCGCGGAGTTTCGGCGGCGCAACATGATCCGCCCGGAGGAGATGCCCTACGACCTCGGCAGGAACCCGTACCACTACAACGTGTACGACAGCGGCGATCTGCCGGGGCAGCTCGAGGCGGCCTTGCGCCACATGAACTATGAGGAGCTTCAACAGCGGTGCGCCGCCGCCAAAGCCGAGGGCCGGGCCATGGGCGTGGGCATCGGCTGTTTCGTCGAGACCAGCGGCATCGGCCCCTGGGAGTACGCCCGGGTGGAGGTCGGCAACACTGGCGGCGTCGTGCTCTACTGCGGCATCAACTCCGTGGGACAGGGCATCGCCACCGCCCTGAGCCAGATCGTCGCCGACGAGATGTGCGTCTCCATCGAAGACGTGCGCGTGGTGCACGGCGACACCGCCAAGGTGCCCTACGGCAACGGCAGCAACGCCAGCCGCTCCACGGTCATGGGCGGTAGTGCCGCGGTGGGCGCTTGCCGCAAGGTCAAGGAGAAGCTCCTGCGTCTGGCTTCCGCCGAGCTGGAGATCGACGCCGGCGACCTGGAACTGGCGGACGGCCGCATCAGCGCCAGGGGCGCCCCGGAAAGGAACCTGGACTTCGCGGCCCTGGCCCGGTTGGCGTTGCCCGGCCCGGCCCTGGCCCGGGGAATCCCCCCCGGCATTTCCGAAGAGGATTTCTTCGCCACCGACCAGCGGCCGTTCCCCTACGGCGTCCACGTGGCGGTGGTGGAAGTGGACCGGGAAACCGGCATGATCGAGATCCTCGACTACCTGGTGATGGAGGACGTGGGCCGCAAGATCAACCCCATGATCGTCGAGGGTCAGATGGCCGGCGGCCTGGCCCAGGGCATCGGCGGCGCGCTGCTGGAAGAGTTCCCCTTCGACGAGGAGGGACAGCCCCAGGCCACGAGCTTCATGGACTACCTCATGCCCACGGCCATGGACGTGCCCCGCGGGCAGCTCATCTCCACCGAGGACTTCCCCTCGCCCCACAACCCGCTGGGAGTCAAGGGAGCCGGGGAGGGCGGCATCACCGCCGCCGGCGCGGCCCTGGCCAACGCCGTATCCAATGCCTTGGGCGTGGAGGTCACGCGGCTGCCGCTCAAGCCCGGCTACGTGCTGGAGCTGATGGACGCCGCGGAGAAGGCATGAGCATCGCGCCCGGCGACATCGTCGACATGCACGCCCACCACTACCCCGAGGGATGCTTCGACGAGATATTGAAGACCCGGCCCGAGTTCGCCCTGATCCGGTCGGAACGCGGCCTGTCGCTCACCTGCCGCGGCAGCCACACCATGTCCGCGCCCGCAAAAGCCGATCTAGGCGCGCGCCTGGGAGTCATGGACGAGGCCGGCGTCAAGGTCGAGGTCCTGTCCGTCGGCGCCCTCGACACCGGCTGGGCCGGTCCGGCCGCCGCGCGCACGGTCAACGACGGTCTGGCGGAAGCCTGCCGCGAACACCCGGACCGGTTCCGCTTTGTCGCCGCGCTGCCGTTCACGGACACGGCAACGCTGGTGGACGAACTGGACCGGGCCACGGGCCTGGGCGCCGTGGGCGCCTGTATCACCACAACCGTCGGCGGCCGCACGCTGGACGCCCCGGAGATCCGGGAGTTCTGGAACGAAGCCCACCGCCGCCGCCTGCTGGTGCTGGTACACCCCACGTTCCCCATCGACGGCCCGGCCAACGACCGGGGTGAGTACCTCTCCGTCGGCTACCTCGGCGAAACCGCCATGGCCGCGGCCAAGCTCGCCCTGGGCGGCGTGCTCGAAGATTGCCCCGATGTCCGTATCGTCTGGTCCCACTGCGGCGGCGGCCTGTGCATGGTGCTGGACCGCATTGACCGGGGCTACCGCCGCTACGAGAAGTGCCTGCGCCCGCCCAGCGAATACCTGCGCCGGTGCTGGTACGATACCGTCACCGTGTCCGGCCCCGCCCTCGACTGCGCCCGCGCCACCTTCGGCGCCGACCGCCTGGTCTACGGCACCGACGAGCCCCACGTGCCCGACGGCAGCAAGGCGGTGCTGGCCGCGCTCCGCGCCCGGCCCTGGCCGGCGGCGGAGCTTGAGCGGGTCCTCAGCGGTACTGCACTCGGGTTGTTGGAAGAAGATCGGCGTGCGGGAAACGACTCTCACTAATCCTAGAACCGCAGATTCAACCGCAGGTTGACGCCGTACTCGGGGCGCGCGGCATCCCTGTCGATGCGCTGGCCTTCGAGGCCGAGGTTCAGGGCGGCGTTCTTGAACCGCACGCCGGCGCTGTAGGTCCGCGAGCCCTTGGCCAGGGAGAGACCGGTCACGGGCGTGAGCGTCCCGCGGCCGCCGGGGGTGGGCAGGCCGTAGCCGATCTCTGCGTTGATGCGTCCACCCGCGTCGTCGTTGGCCGTCATGTCTTTCGCACCCTGCTTCCAGAGCCGCTCGATGGCGCTGTCGGTGTGGCCCCAGTCCGGCGCCAGGCTCACGGACAGGCCCTTCCCGTCGGCGCCCGGGTCGAGGCGGATCAGTCCGCCCACGCCCCACTCCGCGCGGTCGTCGGCCAACAGCAACGTGCGGCTGCGTCCCATTACGGTGAGACCGGCCGCCGGCTTCAGGTACCGGAGCGTGCCGCCGACCTCCATGCCGGTTCCGGTCTCGCCGTCGCCGCCGTCGAAGCGCAGTCCGAGCTGGACCGACGGCTCAAGCGTGCCGCCCGCGGCGAGTCGGCGCACGTACCCGCCGTCGAGGCTCATCCGCACCACGTCCATGCGCACCGTCAGCGCGTCGATGTCGCCGCCGTTGTCCGCGATGAGGGCCCAGGTCACCGACACCGAGCCCTGGAGCGCCAGCGTGGTCTCGCCGCCGGGAAGGAGCTTGTCACTGGACGCCAGCTCGCGGGTCGCGCCCCCGGCGATGGAGATCCGGGTGAGGTCGGTGGTCTCGTGGATCGACAGCTCGTCGTCGATCTCGAGCTTTCCCCGGCCGAAACCGACGGTTCCCCAGAGGCGAAGCCCCTCCGTCGGGAACCAGCCGGCATAGGGCGCCGCGCTGGTCACGCGGGTCTTGATCTCGCCGGTGCGCGGGGTGTCGCCGCTCCGCTCCGTGTAGTCGATGGTCGCCCAGTCCTGGGAGAGCTGCACTCCCACCAGCAGGTCGTCGCGCGCCCGGGTGTCGGCGCCCACGAAGACGGCCGCGGCGTCTCCCTTCCATTCCAGGGTTTTGTCGCTGCTGCTCGACAGCGAGCGGTAGTCGATGCTTCCCCAGACGCCGATGCCGCCGGGCGTCTCCTGCGACTCGTCGTCCAACGCCCGCAACGTGAACGATTTGCCGGAAAGCCTGCGGGCGAACTCGAACGGATCGTGCGTCTGCCATGGCTCTCTCGGCTCGTCGAAGCGTTCTTCCCAAGCTCGATCCGGGACTTGGTACGCGGCGTCGAAACCGGGGAATTGCACCGGTAAAGCGCCGCTGGCCGCCTGGTCGATGCGTGTCGCGATCGGCACCTGCGTGGCTGCCGACGCCACCGCCATCACATCGGGCAGCACCCTTTCCTTGACCTCGTTGATCCGCTCCTTCGTGACGCCCTCGTCATCCGTCACGGTGACCGTGACGTCGGCCGAATCGCCGTAGCCCCCGCCCGACGCCGTGTTCGTGACCGTCACCGACTCGTGGGCATTGTCCGGGTCGTCCACCGGGGTCAGCGTCACCGTCTGGGCGGCCGAATGGTCCGCGGGCGTGAACGTCAGCGTCGTCGGACTCGCGGTCACCGCATCCGGGTCCTCGCTCGCCACCGTCACGGTCACGTTCGAGGTCGGTCGGTACGCCAGCGTCACCGTGTAGCTGCCCGTGGAGCCGCCCTCGGCCAGCGACACGCTCGACGGCGCCACCGTGGGTCCGGGGGCCGGATCGGTGTCGCCCTCGGTCGCCGTCAACGTCGCGGTTGTATTGTCGTAGCCGCCGCCGGAGGCGGTGTGGGTGAACACGGCCGTGTGGCTGATGCCGTCCGGGTCGCCGGCTGCCTGCAGGGTGACGGTCTGGGCGGTGTTCCAGTTGGCGTTGGTGAAGGTGAGCGAGGCGTCGGTCTTTACCGAAAGGTCCTGGTCCCCGGAAGTCCGCGAGATGGAGACGGTGACGTCATCGAGGGGCTGGGTGCCCAGCCGGACCTGGTAGCTGGTCTCGCCGTTCTCGTTGACGGTGAGGGTGTTGGCGGAGAGGATGATTTCGGCGGTGTCGCCGTCGTTCTCGGTGGCGGTGAGCGAGGCGGTGACGCCGTCGTAGCCCCCGCCGGCGCCGCTGTGGGTGAACACCGCGGAGCCGTTGATGTGGTCGTGGTCGCCGGCCGCTTGCAAGGTGACGGTCTGGCCGGTGTTCCAGTTGGCGTTGGTGAAGGTGAGCGAGGCGCCGATCCTGAGCGAGAGGTCCTGGTCCCCGGAGGTCCGCGTGACGGAGACGGTGACGTTCTCGAGGGGCTGGGTGGCCAGCCGGACCTGGTAGCTGGTCTCGCCGTCCTCGTTGACGGTGAGGGTGTTGGTGGAGAGGATGATTTCGGCGGTGTCGCCGTCGTTCTCGGTGGCGGTGAGCCGGGCGGTGACGCCGTCGTAGCCCCCGCCGGCGCCGCTGTGGGTGAAGACTGCGGAGCCGTTGATGTGGTCGTGGTCGTCGGCCGCCTGCAAGGTGACGGTCTGGCCGGCGTTCCAGTTGGCGTTGGTGAAGGTGAGCGAGGCGCCGGTCTTGAGCGAGAGGTCCTGGTCCCCGGAGGTCCGCGTGACGGAGACGGTGACGTCCTCGAGGGGCTGGGAGGCCAGCCGGACGTTGTAGCTGTTCTCGCCGTTCTCGCTGACGGTGAGGGTGCTGGTGGAGAGGATGATTTCGGCGGTGTCGTCGTCGTTCTCGTTGGCGGTGAGCGAGGCGGTGACGCCGTTGTAGCCACCGCCGGCGCCGGTGTGGGTGAACACTGCGGAGCCGTTGATGTGGTCGTGGTCGCCGGCCGCCTGCAAGGTGACGGTCCGGGCGGCGTTCCAGTTGGCGTTGGTGAAGGTGAGCGAGGCGCCGGTCCTGAGCGAGAGGTCCGGGTCCCCGGAGGTCCGCGTGACGGAGACGGTGACGTTCTCGAGGGGCTGGGAGGCCAGCCGGACGTGGTAGCTGCTCTCGCCGTTCTCGTTGACGGTGAGGGTGCCGGTGGAGAGGATGATTCCGGGGGTGTCGTCGTCGTTCTCGGTGGCGGTGAACTCGGCGGTGACGCCGTCGTAGCCACCTCCGGCGCCGGTGTGGGTGAACACTGCGGAGCCGTTGATGTGGTCGTGGTCGTCGGCCGCCTGCAGGGTGACGGTCTGGTCGGTGTTCCAGTTGGCGTTGGTGAAGGTGAGCGAGGCGCCGGTCTTGACCGAGATGTCCTGGTCCCCGGAGGTCCGCGTCACGGAGACGGTGACGTCTTCGGCGGGCCGTGCGGCGAGTCGGAATCGGTAGCTGGTCTCGCCGTTCTCTTTGACGGTGAGGGTGTCGGCGGGGAGGGTGATTCCGTGGGCGTCGTTGTCGAACTCGGTGGCGGTGAGTTCTGCGGTGACGGAGCCGTATCCGCCGCCGGAGGCGGTGTGGGTGAAGACCGCGGTTCCATTGTCGCCGTCGCCATCCTCGGCGGCTTCGAGGGTGACGGTCTGGTCGGTGTTCCAGTTGGAGGTGGTGAAGGTGAGCGAGGCGCCAGTCTTGACGCTGATGTCGGAGTCCTGGCTTCCGGTGGTCTTTCGGGCGACGGAGACGGTTACGCTGGCGCTGGGTTTGGTGTTGAGCTTGACCTTGTAGCTGGCGGTGGAGCCCTCGGTGACGGTGACGCTGGTGGGGTTGAGGGTAAAGCCCCTGGTGTCGTTGTCGGACTCGGTGGCGGTGAGATCAGCCGTCACCGAGTTGTATCCGCCGCCGGAGGCGGTGTGGGTGAAGACCGCGGTTCCATTGTCGCCGTCGCCATCCTCGGCGGCTTCGAGGGTGACGGTCTGGTCGGTGTTCCAGTTGGAGGTGGTGAAGGTGAGCGAGGCGCCAGTCTTGACGCTGATGTCGGAGTCCTGGCTTCCGGTGGTCTTTCGGGCGACGGAGACGGTTACGCTGGCGCTGGGTTTGGTGTTGAGCTTGACCTTGTAGCTGGCGGTGGAGCCCTCGGTGACGGTGACGCTGGTGGGGTTGAGGGTGAAGCCCCTGGTGTCGTTGTCGGACTCGGTGGCGGTGAGATCAGCCGTCACCGAGTTGTATCCGCCGCCGGAGGCGGTGTGGGTGAAGACCGCGGTTCCATTGTCGCCGTCGCCATCCTCGGCGGCTTCGAGGGTGACGGTCTGGTCAGTGTTCCAGTTGGATGTGGTGAACGTCAGCGATGAACCGGTCTTGACGCTGATGTCGGAGTCCTGGCTTCCGGTGGTCTTTCGGGCGACCGTCACGGTTACGCTGGCGCTGGGCTTGGTGTTGAGCTTGACCTTGTAGCTCGCGGTGGAGCCCTCGGTAACGGTGACGCTGGTGGGGTTGAGGGTGAAGCCCCTGGTGTCGTTGTCGGACTCGGTGGCGGTGAGATCGGCCGTCACCGAGTTGTATCCGCCGCCGGAGGCAGTGTGCTTGAAGACGGCGGTTCCGTTGTCGCCGTCGCCATCCTCGGCGGCTTCGAGGGTGACGGTCTGGTCGGTGTTCCAGTTGGATGTGGTGAACGTCAGCGATGAACCGGTCTTGACGCTGATGTCGGAGTCCTGGCTTCCGGTGGTCTTTCGGGCGACCGTCACGGTTACGCTGGCGCTGGGCTTGGTGTTGAGCTTGACCTTGTAGCTCGCGGTGGAGCCCTCGGTAACGGTGACGCTGGTGGGGTTGAGGGTGAAGCCCCTGGTGTCGTTGTCGGACTCGGTGGCGGTGAGATCAGCCGTCACCGAGTTGTATCCGCCGCCGGAGGCAGTGTGCTTGAAGACGGCGGTTCCGTTGTCGCCGTCGCCATCCTCGGCGGCTTCGAGGGTGACGGTCTGGTCGGTGTTCCAGTTGGATGTGGTGAACGTCAGCGATGAACCGGTCTTGACGCTGATGTCGGAGTCCTGGCTTCCGGTGGTCTTTCGGGCGACCGTCACGGTTACGCTGGCGCTGGGCTTGGTGTTGAGCTTGACCTTGTAGCTCGCGGTGGAGCCCTCGGTAACGGTGACGCTGGTGGGGTTGAGGGTGAAGCCCCTGGTGTCGTTGTCGGACTCGGTGGCGGTGAGATCAGCCGTCACCGAGTTGTATCCGCCGCCGGAGGCGGTGTGCTTGAAGACGGCGGTACCGTTGTCGCCGTCGCCATCCTCGGCGGCCTGCAGGGTGACGGTCTGGTCGGTGTTCCAGTTCGAGGTGGTGAAGGTGAGCGAACTGCCGGTCTTGATGCTGATGTCGGAGTCCTGGCTTCCAGTGGTCTTTCGGGCGACCGTCACGGTTACGCTGGCGCTGGGCTTGGTGGTGAGCTTGACCTTGTAGCTGGCGGTGGAGCCCTCGGTAACGGTGACGCTGGTGGGGTTGAGGGTGAAGCCCCTGGTGTCGTTGTCGGACTCGGTGGCGGTGAGATCAGCCGTCACCGAGTTGTAGCCGCCGCCGGAGGCGGAGTGCCCGATGACGGCGGTTCCGTTGTCTCCGTCGTTGTCCTCCGCCGCCTGCAGGGTGACGGTCTGGTCGGTGTTCCAGTTGGAGGTGGTGAAGGTGAGCGATGATCCGGTCTTGACCGAGAGATCGGAGTCCTGTTCGTTGCCGGTCTTTCGGGCGACGGAGACGGTTACGCTGGCGCTGGGCTTGGTGGTGAGCTTGACCTTGTAGCTGGCGGTGGAGCCCTCGGTGACAGTGACGCTGGTGGGGTTGAGGGTGAAGCCCCTGGTGTCGTTGTCGGACTCGGTGGCGGTGAGATCAGCCGTCACCGAGTTGTATCCGCCGCCGGAGGCGGAGTGCTTGATGACGGCGGTTCCGTTGTCTCCGTCGTTGTCCTCGGCGGCTTCGAGGGTGACGGTCTGGTCGGTGTCCCAGTTGGCGGTGGTGAAAGTGAGCGATGATCCGGTCTTGACCGAGAGATCGGAGTCCTGTTCGTTGCCGGACTTGCGGGCCACGGTGACCGTGACGTCGTCGCTGGGCTTGGTGGCGAGCTTGACCTTGTAGCTGGCGGTGGAGCCCTCGGTGACGGTGACGCTGGTGGGGTTGAGGGTGAAGCCCTTGGTGTCGTTGTCGGACTCGGTGGCGGTGAGTTCAGCGGTGACCGAGCCGTAGCCTCCACCGGATGCGGTGTGTTTGATGACCGCGGTTCCGTTGTCGCCGTCGTTGTCCTCAGCCGCCTGCAGGGTGACGGTCTGATCCGTGTTCCAGTTGGCGGTGGTGAAGGTGAGCGATGATCCGGTCTTGACCGAGAGATCGGAGTCCTGTTCGTTGCCGGACTTTCGGGCGACGGAGACGGTTACGCTGGCGCTGGGCTTGGTGGCGAGCTTGACCTTGTAGCTGGCGGTGGAGCCTTCCGTCACCGTGACCCCCGAGGGCGATGACAGGGTGAAGCCCTTGGTGTCGTTGTCGCTTTCGGTGGCGGTGAGTTCGGCGGTGACTGAGTTGTAGCCTCCGCCGGAGGCGGTGTGCTTGAAGACGGCGGTTCCGTTGTCGCCGTCGTTGTCCTCGGCGGCCTGAAGGGTAACGGTCTGGTCGGTGTTCCAGTTGGCGGTGGTGAAGGTGAGCGATGATCCGGTCTTGACGCTGATGTCGGAGTCCTGATCGCTGCCGGACTTGCGGGCGACGGAGACGGTGACGTCGTCGCTGGGCTTGGTGGTGAGCTTGACCTTGTAGCTGGCGGTGGAGCCCTCGGTGACGGTGACGCTGGTGGGGTTGAGGGTAAAGCCCCTGGTGTCGTTGTCGGACTCGGTGGCGGTGAGATCGGCCGTCACCGAGTTGTATCCGCCGCCGGAGGCGGTGTGCTTGATGACCGCGGTTCCGTTGTCGCCGTCGTTGTCCTCGGCCGCCTGCAGGGTGACGGTCTGGTCAGTGTTCCAGTTGGCGGTGGTGAAGGTGAGCGATGATCCGGTCTTGACCGAGAGATCGGAGTCCTGATCGTTGCCGGACTTTCGGGCGACGGAGACGGTTACGCTGGCGCTAGGTTTGGTGGCGAGCTTGACCTTGTAGCTGGCGGTGGAGCCCTCGGTGACGGTGACGCTGGTGGGGTTGAGGGTGAAGCCCTTGGTGTCGTTGTCGGACTCGGTGGCGGTGAGTTCAGCGGTGACCGAGCCGTAGCCTCCGCCGGAGGCGGTGTGTTTGATGACCGCGGTTCCGTTGTCGCCGTCGTTGTCCTCGGCGGCCTGCAGGGTGACGGTCTGGTCGGTGTTCCAGTTGGCGGTGGTGAAAGTGAGCGATGATCCGGTCTTGACCGAGAGATCGGAGTCCTGTTCGTTGCCGGACTTTCGGGCGACCGTGACGGTGACACTGGCGCTGGGTTTAGTGGTCAGCTTGACCTTGTAGCTGGCGGTGGAGCCCTCGGTGACGGTGACGCTGGTGGGGTTGAGGGTGAAGCCCTTGGTGTCGTTGTCGGACTCGGTGGCGGTGAGTTCGGCCGTCACCGAGTTGTATCCGCCGCCGGAGGCGGTGTGTTTGATGACAGCGGTTCCGTTGTCGCCGTCGCCATCCTCCGCCGCCTGCAGGGTGACGGTCTGATCCGTGTTCCAGTTGGCGGTGGTGAAGGTGAGCGATGATCCGGTCTTGACCGAGAGATCGGAGTCCTGTTCGCTGCCGGTCTTTCGGGCAACGGTGACGGTGACGTCGTCGCTGGGCTTGGTGGCGAGCTTGACCTTGTAGCTGGCGGTGGAGCCTTCCGTCACGGTGACCCCCGAGGGCGATGACAGGGTGAGGCCCTTGGTGTCGTTGTCGCTTTCGGTGGCGGTGAGTTCGGCCGTGACTGAGTTGTAGCCGCCACCGGATGCGGAATGCTTGAAGACGGCGGTTCCGTTGTCTCCGTCGTTGTCCTTGGCGGCTTGGAGGGTGACGGTCTGGTCGGTGTTCCAGTTGCTGGTCGTGAAGGGACTTACAAGGCAAACTTGACAGCGTGCTTCCTGGCTTGACCCTCACATGGGATTCCAGTACGATTCAAGATTGCGGGTGGGGATGAACCGGCCTTTGAGCCGTATCCCGCAGGCTTCGGCCAAAAAGACGCTTGAGGCTTGCTTCGTCAAGTCTCATTTGTAATCCCCGTCGTGAAGGTGAGCGAGCTGCCGGTCTTGACGCTGATGTCGGAGTCCTGATTGCCAGTGGTCTTGCGGGCGACAGTGACGGTGACGCTGGCGCTGGGCTGTGTGGCGAGCTTGATCTTGTAGCCCTTGGTGGAGCCCTCGGTGACCGTGACGCCCGAAGACGATGACAGGGTGAACGCCTTGGTGTCGTTGTCGGACTCGGTGGCGGTGAGTTCGGCGCTGACGCTGTTGTAGCCTCCGCCGGAGGCAGTGTGTTTGAAGACGGCGGTTCCGTTGTCGCCGTCGTTGTCCTCGGCGGCTTCGAGCGTGACGGTCTGGTCGGTGTTCCAGTTGGAGGTGGTGAAGGTGAGGGTGCCTCCGGTCTTGACGCTGATGTCGGAGTCCTGTTCGCTGCCGGACTTTCGGGCGACGGTGACGGTGACGTCGCCGGTGGGCTGAGTGGCGAGCTTGATCTTGTAGTCCTTGGTGGAGCCCTCGGTGACCGTGACGCCCGAAGACGACGACAGGGTGAATGCCTTGGTGTCGTTGTCATCCTCGGTGGCGGTGAGATCGGCGGTGATCGAACCGTAGCCGCCGCCGGAGGCGGTGTGCTTGATGACTGCGGTGCCGTCCTCGCCGTCGTGGTCCTCATCCGCTTCCAGGGTGACGGTCTGGTCGGTGTTCCAGTTCGAGGTGGTGAAGGTGAGCGAGCTGCCGGTCTTGATGCTGATGTCGGAGTCCTGGCTGCCGGTGGTCTTTCGGGCGACGGTGACGGTGACGTCGTCGCTGGGCTTGGTGGCGAGCCTGACCTTGTAGTCCTTGGTAGAACCCTCGGTGACCGTGAGACTGGCGGTCGAGAGGACGATGCCCGCGGTGTCGTTGTCGCTCTCGGTGGCCGTGAGCTGGGCGGTGATGCCGCCGTAGCCGCCGCCGCTCGCGGTGTGGATGAACTTCGCCGTTCCGTTGTCGCCGTCGTCGTCCTCCGCGGCCCGGATCTTCACGGTCTGGCCGGAGTTCCAGTTCGAGGTCGTGAAGGTCAGGGTCCGTCCGGCCTTCTTGGTGCGTCTCTTCACCGTCAGGCTCCGGTCCTCGGGGCCGCCCTTCCGCGCCACCCGGACGGTGACGTTCGCCAAGGGCTGCGCCGCGAGCTTCACCGTGTACTCGGCTTCGCCGCCCTCGGGGACCGTCAGGTTGGACTTGGAGAGCGTGATCCCCCGGCTGTCGGGGCGGACGGTGACGCGGACCACGGCGGTGAGGGACTCGAGGCCCGCGGGGTCGCGCACCTTGAGGCCGAAGGCCAGGTCCGCTTCCTCGTTCACCGTGGGGGCGGTGAAGGTCGGGGAGACTGCGCTCACGCTGCTCAGCGTCACCGGATGCGAGATCGTTTTCGTCGCCGGCGGCGTCGGTAGCTGCGCCCAGGCGTAGGTCAGCGTCTGCCCCTCGGGATCGCTGCTGCCGCTCCCGTCCAGCGTCACCTTGAAGGCCGCGAATGTCGTCTGGTCGGCGCCCGCGTTCGCGGTCGGCGCGTCGTTGTCGCTGGCGATCACCCGCACCCGCACCGTGTCGGTCGCCGTCTTGCCGCCCGCGGTCACCGTCAACCGGAAGATGAGCCTGATGTCGCTGACGAGCTGCGTCGGCGCCCGGAACCGGGGTTTCGCCGTGTCCGCGTCGTTCAGCGTCACCTTGGGTCCGCTCTTCTGCGTCCACGCAAAGGTCAGGGCATCCCCTTCCGGGTCGGAGCTGCCGCTGCCGTCCAACTGGACCTTCGCGCCTTCCTTCACCTGGCGGTGCTTGCCCGCGTCCGCAATGGGCGGCTGGTTGTTCGTTGCGCTCACCACGACGACGTCGACCGTGTCTGCGGTCGAGGAGAGGTTCCGCGCGTCGGCCACGGTCAAGCTGAAGGTCAGGGTCTCGTTATTCGTGAGGCCGGACGGCGCGGTGAAGGTCGGCTTGGCCGCGGACGCGCTGCTGAGCGTCACCGTCTGCCCGGCGGTCTGGGTCCAGGCGAAGGTCAGGGTCTCGCCCTCGGGGTCGCTGCTGGCGCCGCCGTCGAGCGTCACCGTCGCGCTCTCGGCGACCCGCTGGTCCGTGCCCGCGTTCGCCGCCGGCGCATCGTTGGTTCCCGCGGTCACGGTGACCGTCACCGTGTCCGCGGTCGAGCTTTTGCCTCCGGCCGTCACGGTCAGGCTGAAGGTCAGGGTCGCGTTCGCCGCGAGCTGCGAGGGCGCGGTGAAGGTCGGACTCGCCGTGGTCGCCCCGGTCAGAGTCACCGTCGGCCCCGCGGTCCGGGTCCAGGCCCAGGTCAACGCGTCGCCCTCGGGGTCGGAGCTTCCGCTGCCGTCGAGGGTGACCGTCGCCCCCTCCGCCACGGTCTGGTCGGATCCGGCGTTCGCCGTCGGCGCGGTGTTGTTGGCCGAGGTCGGGACGGTGACCGTTACCGTGTCCGTTCCGGCGTTGCCCTGCGGGTCGGTCACCGTCAGGCTGAAGGTCAGGACGGCGTTGGCCGAGAGCCCGGACGGCGCGGTGAAGGTCGGCTTCGCCGTCGCGGGGCCGGTGAGCGTCACGTTCGGCGAGCCGCCGGTATGGGTCCAGGCGTGGGTGAGCGTTCCGCCTTCCGGGTCGCTGCTGGCGCTGCCGTCGAGCGTCACCGCGGCGCCCTCGGCGACGCGCTGGTCAGGTCCGGCGTTGGCGGTCGGCGCGACGTTGTTCCGCACCGTGATCGTCACCGTGTCCGCCGCGGACGACAGCCCGTCCGGGTCGGTCACCGTCAGGCTGAAGACGAGGTCCGTGTCCGCGGTCACGTTCGGCGCGGTGAAGGCGGGCCGCGTCGTGGTGGCGCTTGAGAGCGTCACGTTCGGGGAGCCGGCGGTCTGGGTCCAGGCGTACGTCAGCGTCTGGTTCTCCGGGTCGCTGCTGGCGCTGCCGTCGAGCACCGCCAGCGCGCCCTCCTCGACGGTCTGGTCGGCGCCCGCGTTGGCGGTCGGCGCGGTGCTCGCCTGTACCGTGATCGTCACCGTGTCCGCGGCCGAGGTCATGCCGCCGGCGGTCACCGTCAGGCTGAAGGTCAAGGTGGAGGCGGAGTCCGGCGCGGTGAAGGTGGGCCGCACCGCGGTCGCGTTGCTGAGGGTCACGTTGGTCCCACCGGTCTGGGTCCAGGCGAAGCTCAGCGTCTCGCCCTCGGGGTCGGAACTGGCGCTGCCGTCGAGACGTACCTTCGCACCGGTGGCGGCGGTCCGGTCGGGCCCCGCGTTGGCGGTCGGCGCGGTGTTCGCCTGCACCGTGATCGTCACGGTGTCCGCGCTCGAGGTCATGCCGCCGGCGGTCACCGTCAGGCTGAAGGTCAAGGTGGAGGCGGAGTCCGGCGCGGTGAAGGTGGGCCGCGCCGCGGTGGCGCTGGAGAGCGTCACGTTCGTGCCCGCGGTCTGGGTCCAGGCGTAGGTCAGCGCTTCGCCTTCGGGGTCGCTGCTGGCGCTGCCGTCGAGGGTTACCGTCATGCCGGTGGCGACGGTCCGGTCGGGCCCGGCGTTGGCGGTCGGCGCGGTGTTGTTCACCGCGGTCGGCACGGTGATCGTCACCGTGTCGGTCGACTCGAGCCCGCCCGGGTCGGTCACGGTCAGGGTGAAGGTCAGGGTGGCATCGCTCGCCAGGCTGGAGGGCGCGGTGAAGGTGGGCTTCGCCGTGTTCGCCGCGGTCAGGTTCACGTCCGGCGTGCCGCCGGTCTGGGACCAGGCGTACGTCAGCGTTTGGTTCTCCGGGTCGTAGCTGGCGCTGCCGTCGAGCGTCACCGTCGCGCCCTCCGCCGCTCGTCGGTCGGCGCCGGCGTTGGCGGTCGGCGCGGTGTTCGCCGTCACCGTGACCGTCACCGTGTCCGGCGCGGAGGCGAGCCCGCCCGAGTCGGTTACCGTCAGGCTGAAGGTGAGGGTGGTGTCCGCGGCCACCACCGGCGCGACGAACGTCGGGGTCGACGAGCCGGCGTCGAACGCCACCGTGGGCGAGCCGCCGGTCTGTGCCCAGGCGTACGTGAGCGCGTGGTTCTGGGGGTCGCTGCTGGCGCTGCCGTCGAGTGTCACTCGGGTGCCCCCGACCACTGTCTGGTCGGCGCCGGCGTTGGCGGTCGGCGCGGTGTTGTTGGCCGCCGCGGTCACCGTGTCGGCATCGGTCAGGCCGCCGGGGTCGGTTACGGTCAGGCTGAAGGTCAGCGTGGCGTCGTTCGAAAGGTTCTTCGGCGCGGTGAAGGTAGGTCGGACCGCGGTGGCGCTGGAGAGCGTGACGGTCGCGCCCGCGGTCTGGGTCCAGGCGTACGTGAGGGTCTGGCTCTCCGGGTCGGTGCTGGCGCTAGCGTCGAGGGTCACCGTCTGGTCCTCGGCGACCGTCTGGTCGGCGCCGGCGTTGGCGGTCGGCGCGGCGTTGTTGCCGACGGTGACGGTCACCGTGTCGGTGCTCGTCAGGCCGCCGGGATCGGTCACGGTCAGGCTGAAGGTCAGGGCCGTGTTCGCGTTCACCGCCGGCGCGGTGAAGGTCGGCTTCGCGACGGCCGTGCCGGAGAGGGTCACCGGCGGCCCGCCCGGCTGCGTCCAGGCGTAGGTCAGGGTCTGGCCGTCCGGGTCGCTGCTGCCGCTGCCGTCCAGGGCCACGGTCTGGTCCTCGACGACGGTCTGGTCCGGCCCCGCGTTGGCCACCGGCGCCGCGTTGTCCTTCACCGTCACCTGCACCGTGTCCGCGGTCGAGGTCTTGTCGCCCGCGGTGACGGTGAGGCTGAAGGTCAGGGTCGTGTCCGCCGCCACCGCGGGAGCGGTGAAGGTGGGCTTCACCGCGGTCGCGCTGCTGAGCGTCACCGCCGGCGTGCCGGTCTGGGTCCAGGCGTACGTCAGCGCCTCGCCCTCCCGGTCGCTGCTGGCGCTGCCGTCGAGGGTCACGGTGAGGCTCTCCGAGATCGTCTGGTCGGCGCCGGCGTTGGCGGTCGGGGCTTGGTTGTTCGACGCCGCGGTCACGGTGACCGTCACCGTGTCCGTGTCCGTCAGGCCGCGCCCGTCGGTCACCGTCAGCGTGAAGACGAGGGCCGCGTCCTGGGTGAGGCCGGTGGGCGCGGTGAAGCGCGGGCTGGCGGTGGCGGCGCCGCCCAGCACGACGGACGGCGAGCCGCCGGTCTGCGCCCAGGCGTAGGTCAGCGTCCGGCTCTCGGCATCGCTGCTGCCGCTGCCGTCCAGGGTAACCGTCGCGCCCTCCGCGACGAGCTGGTCCGCTCCCGCGTCGGCGGTGGGCGCGGTGTTGGTCTGGACCGTGACGGTCACCGTGTCGGGGGCCGACGCGTTGCCGCCGGAATCGGTCACGACCAGCTTGAAGGTCAGAGTCGCATCGGCCGAGAGGTTCGACGGCGCGGTGAAGGTCGTCGAGGCCGCGGTCGCGCTGCTGAGCGTCACGTTCGTCCCCGCGGTCTGGGTCCAGGCGTAGGTCAGCGTCTCGTTGTCCGGGTCGCTGCTCGCCGAGCCGTCGAGGGTGACCGTCGCGCCCTCCGTGACCGTCTGGTCCGGCCCCGCATGCGCCGCGGGCGCGCCGTTCCGCACGGTGACGGTCACCGTGTCCGCGGCAGAGGCGAGCCCGCGCGCGTCGGTCACGGTCAGGCTGAAGGTGAGCGTCTCGTCCGCGGTCACCGACGGCGCGGTGAAGGTGGGCGAGGCCGCGGTCGCGCTGCTGAGCGTCACGTTCGTCCCCGCGGTCTGGGTCCAGGCGTAGGTCAGCGTCTCGCTCTCCGGGTCGCTGCTGCCGCTGCTGTCGAGGGTCACCGCCGCGGCCTCGCCCACCGTCTGGTCCGCGCCCGCGTTGGCGGTCGGCGCGTCGTTCGCGCCCGCCCTGACCACGACTATCACGGTGTCCGTCGCCGTCTTGCCGCCCGCCGTTACCGTCAACCGGAATGTCAGCCCCGTGTCCGCGGCTAGTTGCGACGGCGCCTGGAAGCGCGGCGTCGCGGTGTCCGCCCCGGTCAGCGTCACCTTCGGGCCGGTCGTCTGAGTCCAGGCGAAGGCGAGGAGGTCCCCGTCCGGGTCGCTGCTCGCGCTCCCGTCGAGGCTCACCCTGGCGCCTTCGTGCGCGGTCCGGTCGGCGCCCGCTTCCGCGGTCGGCGGTCGGTCGACGGGCTTCACCGTCACCGTCAGCGCGTCCGCCGCGGACGCGAGCCCGCCCGGGTCGGTCACCGTCAGGCTGAAGGTCAGCGTCTCGTTGCTCGTCACGCCCGACGGCGCGGTGAACGTCGGCCTGATCGCCGTCGCGCTCGAAAGCGTCACCGTGGTCCCGGCGGTCTGCGTCCAGGCGTAGGTCAGCGCCTGGTTCTCCGGGTCGCTGCTGGCGCTGCCGTCGAGGGTCACGGTCGTTCCCGCGGTGACGGTCTGGTCGGCGCCGGCGTTCGCGGTCGGCGCGGTGCTGGCCTGCACGGTGATCGTCACCGTGTCCGCGGTCGAAGTCTTGCCGCCCGCGGTCACGGTCAGGCTGAAGGTCAGCGTGGCGGCTGACGACGGCGCGGTGAAGGTGGGCTTGGCCGCGGTCGTGCTGGAGAGCGTCACGTTCGGTCCCGCGGTCCGGGTCCAGGCCCAGGTCAGCGCCTCGCCTTCCGGGTCGCTGCTGGCGCTGCCGTCGAGGGTCACCGTCGCACCGGTCGCCGCGGTCCGGTCGGGGCCGGCGTTGGCGGTCGGCGCCGTGTTGTTCGCGGCCGTCGGCACGGTGACGGTCACCGTGTCCGTCGCGGTCAGCCCGCCCGGGTCGGTTACCGTCAGCGTGAAGGTCAGCACGGCGTCGCTCGCCAGGCTCGACGGCGCGGTGAAGGTGGGCTTCGCCGCCGTCGTGCTGGAGAGCGTGACCGGCGGGGAACCGGCCTGGGTCCACGCCCAGGTCAGGGTCCGGCCTTCCGGGTCGGAGCTGGCGCTGCCGTCGAGGGTTACGGTCGCGCCTTCGGCGACCCGCTGGTCGGCTCCCGCGTCCGCCGCCGGCGCGTCGTTCGCCCCGGCGGTGACGGTGACGGTCACCGTGTCCGTGTCCGATTTCAGCCCGTCGCTCAGGGTGAGCGTGAAGGTCAGCGTCGCGGTCGCCGCGAGCTGCGAGGGCGCGGTGAAGGTGGCCTTCGGCGTGTCCGCCCCGGCCAGCTTCACGGTCGGGGAACCGCCGGTCTGGGTCCAGGCGTACGTCACCGTGTCGCCGCGGTCGAGGTCGTTGCTGCCGCTGCCGTCGAGGGTCACCGCCGCCCCTTCCGACACGGTCTGGTCCGGGCCGGCGTTGGCCGCGGGCGGTTGGTTGTTCTTCACCGTGATCGTCACCTCGTCCGTCGAGGTGTTGTCGGCGCCGTCGGTCACCGTCAGGACGAAGGTGATGGGGGTGTCCTCGGTGACCTCCGGCGCGGTGAAGGTCGGCCTCGCGGTGTCCGCGCCGGTCAGGGTCACGACGGGGTCGATCTTGGTGATCGGCGGCAGCGGCGGGGGTGGCGGTTGGCCGGGAGGCGAGGGGTTGGGGGGCGGCGGCAGCGCGGTGAGCTTCTGGGTCCAGGCCCAGGTCAGGGTTTCTCGTTCCGGGTCGCTCGTGCCGCTGCCGTCCAGGGTGACGAAAGCGCCCTCGCGTACGGAGCGGTCGGCGCCGGCGCTCGCGGTCGGGGCCTGGTTGTTCGCCGCCGTCACCACGGTGACCGTCACCGTGTCGGTCGCGCTCCGGCCGCCCGGGTCGGTTACCGTCAGGGTGAAGGTCAGCGCGGTGTTCTGGGTCAGCCCGGTGGGGGCGGGGAAGCTCGGGGTCGCGGTGGTCGCGCCGGTCAAGGTCACCGACGGGCTCCCGCCGGTGTGGGACCAGGCCCAGGTCAGCGTCGCGCCCTCCGGGTCGGAGCTGGCGCTGCCGTCCAGGGTCACGGTCGCCCCCATCGCCCCCTGACGGTCGGCGCCGGCGTTCGCGGTCGGGGCGGAGTCGTCGTCCTCGATCACGGCGGTGACCGTGCCCGTCACCGCGCCGTAGCCGCCGCCGCTGGCGGTGTGGGTGATGGACACGGATTCGTCGTTGCCGTCGCCGTCGGCCACGGCGGTCAGCGTCACCGTCTGCGCCGTGCGGTAGTTGGACGTGGTGAAGGTCAGCGTCGTCGGGCTCACCGTCGCGGCCCCGGCGTCGGCGCTCCCGAGCGTGACGCTCACGTCGTCGCTCGGCAGCTTGCTCAGCCTCACGGTGTAGGTCCCGGTCGGGCTCGCCGTCTCCTCGAGGTTCACGGTGGACTTCGAGAACACGAAGGCGTACGTGTCGTCGTCGCTCAGGGTCAGGCTTGCGCCGGTCACGGACAGCCCGGCGGCGCTTCCCGCGATCGTGATCGTCTCGAGCTCCTCGCCGTCCACGTCGTCGGTGGGGGTGAGCGTGAACGTCCCGGTCCCGCTCCGCGAGCTCACCGGGATCGTGACGTCGAAGTCGTCGATCGCCGTGTAGTCCGTGCCCGAGGTCGCGCCGTCCCCGCTCGCGCCCACCTTCACGGTGACCGTCGTCGCGCCGGGGAAGGTGTCGCTGCCCGAGCCGACCAGCGTTGCGGTGACGGTTATCGTGGCGGCGCCTTCGTCCTCGCCGTGGTCGGCCGGACTCACGCTCAGCCGAACCGACACGTTCCGTGGCGTGACGGTGATCTCGGCGGATGCGTTGCCGTCGCCGGTGGCGTTGACGGCGCGGACCTGAACGGTGTAGGTCTGGCCGTTGCTGAGACCGACCGTATGGCTGGTGGTGGTGGCGGTGCTGCTCGGGATGGTCGTCCAGGCGCCGTACTCGAGCCCCTCCCGCTTGTGCCGGTACTCCCATCGCGTGATCGTGGCGTTGCCCGGGTCGGTCCAGGAGAGCCGGGCCTTCGCGTTCCCGGACGCCGCCGCGAAGTTGGCCGGCGCCGCCGGAATCATCGTCGCCGTCGCCTCGTCCGACGCCGTGCCGTCGCCGGTGGCGTTCACCGCCCGCAGCTCGAAGCCGTAGGTCTTGCCGTTCGCCAGGGTCACCGAGGCGGAGGTGGTGGTGGCGCCGCTGTTCGCCACCTCGGTCCACGAGCCGAAGTCCCCGGCGCCCGTCTTGTAGCGGTACTCCCAGCGGGTGATCGAGGCGTTGTTCGGGTTCGTCCACGACAGGGCGACGCTGCCGTCGTTCGGCGTCGCCGCGAAGCCCGCCGGCTTCGCCGGAATCATGGTCGCCACCGAGGAGTCCGACGCGGCGCCGCCGCCGGTCGTGTTCACCGCGCGCACCTGGAACGTGTACGTGCGGCCGTTGTCGAGGCCGGTCACGGTATGGCTCGTGGTCGAGGCGCCGCTGCCGTCGACGTCGGCCCAGTCGCCCCAGACGTTCGTCGCGGTCTGGCGGCGGATCTGCCACTTCGTGATCGGGGAGCCGCCGTCGCCGCCGGAGGTCCAGGCGAGGGTCGCCTGGCCGTCGCCGCCGGTCGCGGTGAAGGGCGTCGGCTTGGCGGGCGCGTGTCCCGGCGTGCCGGTCATCTCCGCGGACCAGGGGCCGTCGCCGTTGGCGTTCGCCGCCCGCACCCGGTAGGTGTAGCCGGTGCCGTTGACCAGCGCGCCCCAGGAGTGCTGGGTTTTCGTCGTCGTGTGCTGACGGTTCTCGGCGCCGAACTCCTCGTCGCCGGACTTCCACTGCACGGTGTAGCCGGTGATGTCCGAGCCGTTGTCTTCGGGCGCGGTCCAGCCGAAGGTCAGGAAGCGGTCCCAGGTGCGGATGACCAGCCCGGCGGGCGCTTCCGGCACGGCGCTCGGCGTACCTTGGGCCAGCCCGGACCAGGGGCCGTCGCCGACGCCATTCGTCGCCCGCACCCGCAGGGTGTACTGGGTGCCGTTCGTCAGCCCGGTAATCGAGGCGGTCGTGCCGGTGGCCGTCTTCTGTCTCGTCGAGTCGAAGTTCTGGACAGAGGTCTTCCACTGGACCGTGTAGCCGGTGATGTCCGAGCCGTTGCTCGCCGGCGCGGTCCAGGAGACGTTCAGCCGCTGGTAGCCCTTCGTCGCCGCGAAGTCCGCCGGCGCGTCCGGCACGGTCACCTTCGGCGTGCCGGTGACCGTGCTCGACCACGGGCCGGCGCCGACCGAGTTCACCGCCTGGACCCGTAGGGTGTAGGTCGTGCCGTTCGTCAGGTCGAAGATGCTGCCTTTGTTGATTCCCTCTTCCGGGTGCGGCGTGGCGCCGGCACGGACCTGCCGGGCGGTGGAGAACTCCTGCGTCCCCGACTTCCACTGCACCAGGTAGTGCGTGATCGCGGCCCCGCCGTTGTCGGCCGGCGCCACCCAACCGGCGAGCAGGCGCTGGTGGAGCTCGGCGTCGACCTTGAGGTAGGTCGGCGCTCCCGGCGGCCCCGCGGGCGTCGCCGTGGTTTCGGCGCTGGCCGCGCCGTCGCCGGCCGAGTTCACCGCCCGCACCTGGAAGGTGTACTCGGTCCCGTTGGTGAGCGTCGTCGCCGTGTGGCTGGTGGTCGATGCGTCGCTGTTGGCGATCGGGGTCCAGGCGCCCCAGGCGTTCGTGCCTTCCTTCTGCCGGACCTTCCAGCTCGTGATCGCGGCGTCGCCGTCGTCGCCCGCGGTCCAGCTCAGGACGGCCCGCGCGTTGCCGGGGGTCGCCTTGAGGTAGGTCGGCGCGGCCGGTGCGGTGGGGCCGGTAGTGGACGGCGTCACCGGGTTCGAGTCGTCGCTGGCCGCGCCGTCGCCGGCTGAGTTCACGGCCCGCACCTGGAAGGTGTACTCGGTCCCGTTGGTGAGCGTCGTCACCGTGTGGCTGGTGGTCGAGGCGTTGCTGCCCAGGATCGAGGTCCAGTCGCCCCAGTCGCCGGCGCCCGCCTTCTGCCGGTACTTCCAGCCGGTGATCGCGGCGCCGCCGTTGCCCCCGGCGGTCCAGGCGAGCGACACCTGGGCGTTGCCGGCGGTCGCCCGCGGCCGCGACGGCTTGAGCGGCGGGTTGGCGTTGGGCGTGCCGGTGACGACGCTCGACCAGTCGCCGTCGCCGGCCGAGTTGGACGCCCGCACGCGGATGCTGTACTCCGTGCCGTTCGTCAGTGGGGTGATCGAGTGGCTGGTCGCCGTCGTCGTCGCTTGGTGCGTGCTGCCGAAGCTCTCGCCGCCGGACTTCCACTGCACGGTGTACCCCGAGATCGCCGGGCCGAGGTTGGCGGGGGCGGTCCAGGAGACGGTCAGTTGGCCGACGCCCTTGGCTACTGTCGGGGCCGGCGCTGCCGGCCGGGGCTGCACCGCGGCGGAGGCCGCGCCGTCGCCGATGCCGTTCACGGCGCGGAGCTTGAAGCTCCAGACGCGTCCGCCGGGCACTCCGGTGACCGTGCCCGTGGTGGTGCCCGCGCCGGCGCCGGAGATGGAGTACCAGGCGCCGTCGAACGGGACCGCCGGCGGAGCGGCCTGCTCGTACTGCCAGTCGGTGATCGAGAAGTCGCCCGGGCTCGTCCAGGAGAGGACCACGCTGCTGGCGGTCGCCGTCTTTGCCGAGAGCCCGGCCGGCGCGGCCGGCGCCGCGGCCGACGGCGAGATCGGATCGGATTCCGCGCTCTCCGCGCCAGCGCCCACCGCGTTCACCCCCCGCACCTTGAAGCGGTAGGTCGTGTTGTTCGTCAGGCCGGTGATGACGTCGTTCGCCGGCACGTCGGTCCAGCCGCCCCAGGCGTTGATCCCTTCCTTCTGCCGGTACTGCCAGCTCGTGACCGGCGACCCGCCGTCGTCGCCCGGGGTCCAGCTCAGCGTGATCTGCCGGTCGCCCGCGGTGCCCGCGAGGCCGGTCGGCGCCGCGGGGACCACGGGCAGGGGGGTGGCCCGGGCCTCGTTCGAGGCGTAGCCGGGTCCGATGTGGTTGATCGCGGCCACCTGGAACCCGTACTCGGTGTAGTTCTCCAGCCCGGTCACGGTGTGGGTCCGGGCCGAGGCTCCGCCGGGGATGTCGAACCAGCGGGGGTCGTGGTCCCAGCCGAGCGATCCCGCCCGCATACGGAACCGCCAGCCGGTGATCCCGACCCCGCCGCCGGAGGTCCAGGCCAGGGTCACCGTCCGGTTGCCGCCGGTCGCGGTGAGACCGGTGGGGGCCGGCGGGAACGCCTCGGGCGTCGCCGTCACGGCGTCCGAGATCTCGCCGTCGCCGGTGGCGTTCACCGCCCGCACCCGGAACTGGTAGGCGGTGCCGTTGGTGAGCTGGGTGACGGTGTGGCTGGTGGTCGAGGCGCCGCTGCCCTCGATCGGGGTCCAGGATCCCCAGGCGTTGTTTCCGTCCTTGCGGCGGAGCTTCCAGCGGGTGATCGAGCTGTTCTGCGGGTCGGTCCAGGTCAGGACCACCTGCGTGTCGCCGGCCTTTGCCGCGAGGGCCGGCTTGGCGGGAATCAGGGTCGCCGACGCTTCGTCCGATGCCGGGCCTTCGGCGCCGGTCTTCATCGGACGGACCTGGAAGCCGTAGGTGTGGCCGTTGTCGAGCGGGGTCACCCGGTGCGAGGTGGTCGAGGCGCTGCTGCCGCTGATGAGGCGCCACCCGCCGTAGCGTCCGCCGTCGGTCCGGTAGCGGAAGTGCCAGCGGCCGATGGTGGAGTCGTTCGGGTCCGTCCACGACAGGTCGGCGCCGCCGTCGCGGGGGGTCGCGGTCAGCCCGGTCGGCTTGGTGAACAGGGTCGTCGAGACCTCGTTCGACCAGGCGCTGGAGCCGACGCTGTTCACGGCGCGCACCTGGAACGCGTAGGCCGATCCGTTGGTGAGGCCGGTCACGATGTGGCTCGTGGTGGACGAGCCGCTGTCGGGGATGGACACGGCGCTGCCCCAGGACCCGGCCGTCTTCTGCCGGTAGTCGTAGCGGCTGATCGAGCTGTCGTTCGGGTCGTTCCAGGAGAGGCGCACCTTCGCGTCGCCGGTCCCGATGAAGATGGTCGGCGCGGCCGGCGCCTGGGTCGCCGCGTCCCCGGTCGGCGTCGCCTTGACCTCGTCCGAGGCGACGCCGTTGCCGCCGGCGTTCACCGCGCGCACCTGGAACGCGTACTCGGTCCCGGGTGCGAGTCCGGTGACCGTGTAGCCGGTGGTGGAGGCGCTGCTGCCCGGCACGTCGGTCCAGGCGCCGTAGCCCGTGGCGCCCGCACTCTTCTTCCTGTACTGGAACTTCGTGACGTGGGAGAGGCTCGGGCCGCCCCAACCGAGGGTGACCTGGCCCTCCCCGGGAGTGGCGGTCACCTTGCGCTTGGCGGGGATGGTCATGGCCGCGACGTCGCCGGAGTCGCCGCCGGCCGCGGTGGCGTTGACCGCCCGCACCTGGAAGGTGTAGGCGAAGCCGTCGTCGAGGCCGGTGACGGTGGCGCTGGTGGTGGTCGCGCCGCTGTTCTGCACCGTGTTCCAGGACTGGTAGCCCTCGCCGGTCTTCCGCCGGTATTCCCATGAGGTGATCGAGGAGTCCTGCGGGTCCGTCCAGGAGAGGGTCACCTGGCCGTTGCCGCCGTCGGACTTGAGCCCGGTCGGCGGCAGCGGCGGCATCAGCTCGGATGCGGTGTTCGAGGGCAGGCCGTTGCCGTTGGCGTTCACCGCCCGGACCTGGAACACGAGGGTCGCGCCGGCGCCCCCGGCGACCTTGGCCGACGTGGTGGACGCGCCGCTGTTCGGGAGGTCCTCCCAGGGGTCCCAGGTCTGGTCGTTGCTCCGCCGCCACCGGTACTGCCACTTCGTGATCGCGGAGTCGTTCGGTCCGTCCACGACAGGGTGACCCCCGGGTAGGCGTACGCCGCGGTCAGGCCGGTGGGCGCAGCGGGCGTGCCCTGGACCAGCACCTGCACCGTGTCGGTGGTCGAGACGAGGCCCTGCGGGTCCGTCACCAGGAGCCCGAAGGTCAGTGTCGCGTCCCGGGTCAACTGCGGGGCGGTGAAGGTCGGGCCGGAGGTGCTCGGGCCGGTCAGGGCAACCGCGTTCACGATGTTCGCCGCCGGCGGGGTCGGGAGCTGCGCCCAAGCGAAGGTCAGCGTCTGCTTCTCGGGGTCGCGGCTGGCGCTGCCGTCCAGGGTCACCGAGGCGCCCGCGATGACCGTCTGGTCGCTGCCCGCGTCGGCGACCGGCGGGTCGTTGTCGTCCACCGTCACCGAGACCGTGTCCGCGGTGGAGACGAGGCCGCCCGCGTCGGTCACGGTCAGGCTGAAGGTGAGCTTCGTGTCGGCGTTCACGGTCGGGGCGGTGAAGGTCGGCGAGGCCGCGGTGGCGCTCGACAGCGTCACCGCCGGCGTGCCGATCTGGGTCCAGGCGTAGGTCAGGGTCTGGCCGTCCGGGTCGCTGCTGCCGGCGCCGTTGAGCGTCGCCGTCGAGCCTTCGATCACCTTCTGGTCCGGGCCGGCGTTGGCGGTCGGCGCGCCGTCCCGCACGGTCACTGTCACGGTGTCGGCCGGGGACGCGAGCCCCCGCGCGTCGGTCACGGTCAGGCTGAAGGTGAGGTCCGTGTCGGTGTTCACGGTCGGGGCGGTGAAGGTCGGCGAGGCCGCGGTGGCGCTCGACAGCGTGACCGCCGGCGTGCCGATCTGGGTCCAGGCGTAGGTCAGGGTCTCGCCCTCGGGGTCGCTGCTGCCGGACCCGTCCAGGGTCACGGTCGCGGTCTCGCCCACCCGCTGGTCCGGCCCCGCGTCCGCGGTGGGTGCGTCGTTCGTCCCGGCCGTCACCCGCACCCGCACCGTGTCGGTCGCCGACTTGCCGCCCGCGGTCACCGTCAGCCGGAACACGAGCGCCGCGTTGCTCACGAGCTGGGCCGGCGCCCGGAACCGCAGCTTCGCGGTGTCCGCGTCGTTGAGGGTCACGGAGGGTCCGCTCGTCTGTGTCCACGAGAAGGTCAGGGCCTCGCCTTCCGGGTCGCTGCTGCCGCTCCCGTCCAACTGCACCCTGGCGTCTTCCTGCACCGCCCGGTTGCGGCCCGCGTCCGCGGTGGGCGCCTGGTTGTTCGCCGCCGTCGGCACGGTGATCGTCACCGTGTCCGTGCCCGTGGCGCCGTTCGGGTCGGTGACGGTCAGGCGGAAGGTGAGGACTGCATCGCTCGACAGGCTCGACGGCGCGGTGAAGGTCGGCTTCGCGGCGGCCGCGTCGCTGAGCGTCACCGTGGCGCCCGCGGTCTGGGACCAGGCGAAGGTCAGGGTCTCGTTATCCGCATCGCTGCTGGCGCTGCCGTCGAGGGTCACCGAGGTCCCCTGGGCCGCGCGCCGGTCGGCGCCGGCGTTGGCGGTCGGCGCGCTGTTGTTCTTCACCGTCACCGTCACCGTGTCCGCGGAGGACGCGAGGCCGCCCGAGTCGGTGACGGTCAGGCTGAAGGTGAGCGTCGTGTCCGCGGCCACGGCCGGCGCGGTGAAGGTGGGGCTCACCGCGGTCGCGCTGGAGAGGGTCACCGCCGGCCCGGCGGTCCGGGTCCAGGCATACGTCAGCGCTTGGCTCTCCGGATCGGTGCTGGTGCTGCCGTCGAGGGTCACCGTGGCACCCTCCACCACGGTCTGGTCGGCGCCGGCGTTGGCGGTGGGCGCGGTGTTCGCCTGGACGGTGATCGTCACCGTGTCCGCGGTCGAGGACTTGCCGCCGGCGGTGACCGTCAGGCTGAAGGTCAGGGTGGAGGCCGAGGCCGGCGCGGTGAAGGTGGGCTGTGACGCGGTGGCGCTGGAGAGCGTCACGTTCGTGCCAGCGGTCTGGGTCCAGGCGAAGGTCAGGGCGTCGCCCTCCGGGTCGGAACTGGCGCTGCCGTCGAGGGTGACCGTGGCGCTGGTGGCCGCGGTCTGGTCGGCGCCGGCGTTGGCGGTGGGCGCGGTGTTGTTGGTTGCGGTGGGCACGGTGATCGTCACCGTGTCGGCGCCGGTCAGCCCGCCCGGGTCGGTCACGGTCAGGGTGAAGGTCAGGGCCGCGTCGCTCGACAGGCTGGAGGGCGCGGTGAAGGTGGGCTTCGCGGTGTTCGCGCCGGTCAGGTTCACCGAGGGCAGGCCGGAGGTGTGGGACCAGGCGTAGGTGAGGGTCTGGTCTTCCGGGTCGGAGCTGGCGCTGCCGTCGAGGGTCACCGTCGCGCCCTCGGACGCCCGCCGGTCGGCGCCGGCGTTGGCCACCGGCGGGGCGTTCGCGGTCGCCGTCACCGTGATCGTCACCGTGTCCGCGGACGAGGTCTTGCCGCCCGCGGTGACGGTCAGGCTGAAGGTCAGAGTGGCGGCCGAGGAGGGCGCGGTGAAGGTGGGGCTGTCCGCCGAGGCGCTGCTCAGGGTCACCGTTGGACCGGCGGTCTGGGACCAGGCGTAGGTCAGGGTCTCGCCCTCCGGATCGTAGCTGCCGCTCCCGTCGAGGGTCACCGGCAGGCTCGCGGCCACCGTCCGGTCGGCGCCCGCGTCCGCAGTCGGCGCCTGGTTGTTCGCCGCGGCGACCACCGTGACCGTCACCGTGTCCGTCGCGGTGAGGCCGCCGGCATCGGTGACCGTGAGCCGGAAGATCAGCGCGGCGTTGTTGGACAGGCTGGAAGGCGCGGTGAAGGTCGGCTTCGCCGCGGCGGCGCTCGAGAGCGTCACGTCCGTGCCCGAGGTCTGGGTCCAGGCGTACGCGAGGGTCTGCTTGTCCGGGTCGCTGCTGGCGCTGCCGTCGAGGGTCACCGCGGCGCTCTCGGCGACGGTCCGGTCCGCGCCCGCGTTGGCCACCGGAGCGGTGTTGTTGCCTACGGTGATCGTCACCGTGTCCGCGGTGGAGACGAGCCCGCCTGGGTCGGTCACGGTCAGGCTGAAGACGAGGTCCGTGTTCGACGCCACTGCCGGGGCGGCGAAGGTGGGCCTCGCCGCCGACGCGCTCGATAGCGTCGCCGTCGGCCCCGAGGTCTGGGACCAAGCGTACGTCAGCGTGCTGCTCTCGGCGTCGCTGCTGGCGCTGCCGTCGAGGGTCACCGTCACCCCTTCCGTGACCGTCTGGTCGGCGCCGGCGTTTGCGGTCGGCGCGGTGTTGTTGGCCACCGTCACCGTCACCGTGTCCGCGGCGGAGGGGAGGCCCAGCGAGTCCGTCACGGTCAGGCTGAAGGTGAGGGGCGTGTCGCCCTCGACCGCGGGCGCGGTGAAGGTCGGGCTTGCCGCGGTCGCGCTGGAGAGGGTCACCGGCGGCGTGCCGATCTGGGTCCAGACGTACGTCAGGGTCTGGCTCTCCGGGTCGGTGCTGGCACTGCCGTCGAGGGTCGCCGTCGTGTTCTCGAACACGGTCTGGTCGGCGCCGGCGTTGGCGGTCGGGGCCGCGTTGTCCTTGACCGTCACCGTCACCGTGTCCGCGGCCGAGGTCTTGCCGCCCGCGGTCACGGTCAGGCTGAAGGTCAGGGTCGTATCGGTCGCCACCGCGGGCGCGGTGAAGGTGGGCTTCGCCGCGGTGGCGCTGGAAAGCGTCACCGCCGGCGTGCCGGTCTGGGTCCATGCCCAAGCCAGGGCCTCGCCCTCGCGGTCGGTGCTGGCGCTGCCGTCGAGGGTCACGGTGAGGCTTTCCGAGATCGTCTGGTCGGCGCCCGCGTTGGCGGTCGGGGCTTGGTTGTTCGCCGCGGTCGCCACCGTCACCACCACCGTGTCCGTCGCGGTCAGGCCGCGCTCGTCGGTCACCGTCAGGGTGAAGGTGAGGGCCGCGTCCTGGGTGAGGCCGGTGGGCGCGGTGAAGCTCGGGCTTGCGGTGGCCGGTCCGGTCAGCGTCACCGCGGGCGAGCCCGCGCTGTGGGACCAGGCGTAGGTCAGGGTCCGGCTCTCCGCGTCGGTGCTGGCGCTGCCGTCGAGGGTCACTGTGGCGCCCTCCGCGGCGTAGCGGTCGCTCCCGGCGTCGGCGGTGGGCGCGGTGTTCGCCTGCACGGTGATCGTCACCGTGTCCGCGGACGACGCCAGGCCGCCCGGGTCGGTCACGGTCAGGCTGAAGGTCAGCGTGGCGTCGTTCGACAGGCCCCCCGGCGCGGTGAAGACCGGCTTCGCGATCGTCGCGCTGCTGAGGGTCACCGTGGTCCCGGCGGTCTGGGACCAGGCGTAGGTCAGCGTCTGCTTCTCCGGATCGCTGCTGCCGCTGCCGTCGAGGGTCACCACGGCGCCGTCCCCCACCGTCTGGTCGGCTCCGGCGTTCGCCGTGGGCGCGTCGTTCGCCCCCGCGGTGACCGTGACCGTGACCGTGTCCGTGTCAGTCTTGAGCCCGTCGCTGACCGTCAGGGTGAAGGTCAGAGACGCGTTCGCCGCGAGCTGGGACGGCGCGGTGAAGGTGGGCTTGGCGGTGGTCGCCCCGGTCAGGGTCACGTCCGGCGTGCCGGCGGTCTGGGACCAGGCGTAGGTCAGGGTGTCGCCGGAGTCGAGGTCGTTGCTGGCGCTGCCGTCGAGGGTCACGCTCGCGCCCTCGGACACGGTCTGGTCGGCGCCGGCGTTGGCCGCGGGCTGGTTGTTGTTCTTGACCGTGATCGTCACCTCGTCCGCCGTGGACTCGTTGTTGCTGGCGTCGGTCACCTTGAGGGTGAACGTGATGGGCGTGTCGCCGCTCACCTCCGGGGCGGTGAAGGTGGGCTTGGCGGTGGTCGCCCCGGTCAGGGTGACGGTGGGGGTGACCGGCGGCGTCAGGTCGGGCGGCTGTTGCGGGTCGATGGGGATGGGCGCCTGGACCTTCTGGGCCCAGGCGTAGGTCAGGGTCTCGTGCTCCGGGTCGCTGCTCTTGCTGCCGTCGAGGGTGACCGTCGCGCCCTCCCGCACGTCGCGGTCGGCGCCCGCGTTGGCCGTCGGCGTCCGGTTGGTCGTTGCGGTGGCCACGGTGACGGTCACCGTGTCGGTCGCGGTCAGGCCGCCCGGGTCGGTGACCGTCAAGGTGAAGGTGAGGTCGGCTTCGCTCGACAGGCTGGCGGGCGCGGTGAAGCTCGGGCTGGCGGTGTCCGCCCCGGTCAGGGCGACGCTGGGCGAGCCGCCGCTGTGGGTCCAGGCGAAGGTGAGGGTCTGCTTCTCGGGGTCGCTGCTCTTGCTGCCGTCGAGGGTCACGGTCGCCCCGAGCGCCGCCCGCCGGTCCGCGCCGGCGGTGGCGGTGGGGGCGGTGTTGACGCCGATCCCGATGTCGAAGGTCAGCGTCGCGGTGTCGCCGTCGTGGTCGGTGACGGTGTAGGTGTAGCCCGCGGCCGACTGGGTGGCCGTGGGCGTGCCGGTGAGCTGCCGGCTCGCCGCGGCGAAGCTGACGCCGGGCGGCAGGGCGGGCGTGCCGGTGGTCTTCGCCAGCGTGTAGGTGAGCGGCGTGTCGCCGCCGGTGGCCTGCGGCAGCGTCACGGTGGCGGTCGCGATGTCCTTGTACCAGGTCTGGTCCGCCACGGTCTGGTCGCCGAACGACGGCTGGTTGTCCTGGGTGACCGTGATGTTGAAGGTCGCGGTGGCCGCGTCACCGTCGCTGTCGGTGACGGTGTAGGTGTAGCCGACCGCCGACTGGGTGCCGGTCGGGGTGCCGGAGAGGGTGTGCGTCGCCCCGTCGAAGCTGAGCCCCGGCGGCAGCGCCGGCGATCCGCTGGTGCGCGCCAGGGTGTAGGTGAGCGGCCCGTTGCCGCCGGTCGCCGCGGGCAGCACCACGTCGCCGATGGCGCTCGCCTGGTGGAAGCTCCGGTCCGTCACGGCCCCCAGCGACGGCGCGCTGTCCGTGGTGACCGCGATGTCGAAGGTCAGCGTCGCGGTGTTGGCGGGCGTTGCGCTGTCGGTGACGGTGTAGGTGTACTCCGCCGCGGTCTGCAGCGTCGTGGGGGTGCCGGAGAGCTGCCGCGACGCTGCGGTGAACGTGAGCCCCGGCGGCAGCGTCGGGCTGCCGCTGGTCTTGGCCAGGGAATAAGTGAGCGGCGCGAGACCGCCGGTTGCCTCGGGCAGGGTGACCGTGGTGATGGCCTGGCTCTGCGCGAGGCTGTAGTCCGGGATCGTGTTCGTGCCGAACGAGAGCGGCGCCAGCGGCGTGGCCGTCGCCTCGTCCGAAGCGGCGCCTGCGACGTCGTTGTGGGCCCGGACCCTGAAGGTGTGGAGCGTCCCGTTGGTGAGGCCGGTTACCTTGTAGCTGAGGGTGGCGCCGGTGAGGCTGCCGGTGACGTCCGTCCAGGCGCCCCAGGCGCCGGTGGTCTTGTACTGGTACTGGTACTTGTAGACCACAGATTTGCTGGTAACGACAGCCCTCCAGCTCAGGGTGGCCGAGCCGTCGCCCCCGGTCGCGGTCAGGTTCTTGGGCTTCCCGAGCGGGATGTCGTCGTCTGCTTCGTCGACCCTGAATTTCTCCGTTACGCTATAGCCGCCGCCGCTCGCCACGGCCTGGAAGTGGGTTTGACCGGCCAGCGCGTCCTCGTCCTCCCGGGCGCTGAACGTCACCTCTCGGATTGTCGACCAGTTGGAGACGGGGAAGGTCACCGAACTCGGGCTGACGGTGATGTCCGAGTCCCCCTTGGTTCGCGACACCGTCACCGTCACCGTGTCGCTCGGCCTGTTCGTGAGCCAGATGCCCAGCTTGGCTCCGGTGCCGCCCTCACCCGTGAGCAGCCCCCTTGCCCGGAGAGTCGGGATCAGCATTATTTTTGAGAGTGCGGCAACGCCCAGGACGTAGTGCGTGTGGACCAGCTCGTCGTAGCCGGTGTCGTCGCTGGTCGCCGTGTGGGCGAACCCGCAGGCCTCGTTCAAGACGTCTTCGCCGGAGACCCACACGGTCTGCGGCGAGCTCCAGTTCGAGCTGGTGAAGGTCAGCGAAGTCGGGCTCACGCTGAACTCGTCGGCCGCACCCTGGGTCGGAAAGCATAAGCCCTTGGTGATTGTGACCGTCACATCGGCGGTCGGCGCACTGGTGAGCGACACGAGGTAGTTGTTCTGGCCGTGCACTGACACGTAGTTGGCGTGTTCCGGCCAGGACACATCGATACTCCGCTGCTGCGCCGCCGCGGGCCCGGCGAGCCCCGACAGCCCGGCAAGCAGTGCCAGGAGCGCCCAAACCACGACAAGCCGGTCAGCCTTGGCCATGGACGAAGGACCTTCGGTTCTCTGCCTCTCGCTACGATGCGACTAATCGGACAGGCTTCCGGCGACGTGTCCCACGAGCAGGCGTCGATTCTGGCGAATTGGTGCAGTCATTCGGACATATTAAAGCCTTCTTGAAATGAAAAAAAGCACGAAATTCAGGGATTATTTTCATAAGTAGGGACAGTCTCGGAGTGGAGGCGCTTGCTTGGACACATTGAGCCTTCATGGAGAAAGACGAGTGCCCGATTCAGGGATGGTTTCTCGAAAGGGAAAATCCCGAGAAGGGTCAGGGACAGGGCTCCGGGAAAGGGTGCCTGATGGGTCGAGAGGGGGACTGTACGAGAGCGCCGGGGAGGACTGTCAAATACTCGACGCTCAGCAGGAGGCCGCTGACATGAACTCCAGCATCACCGTCCGGTTCGTCGGCCATTTCCAGCTAAGGAAATGGCTTGACCGGCCGATTGCATATACTATCATGCTGAAACGGAGGCACGGTGGCGGTGGAAAAACTGAAGGAATATGCGGGAGTGATGGTGGCCGCGGTGATGCTGGTGACGACACTTGCTGCGGCCGTACAGTGGGCCATCCACGCCCAGGTGAGGCCGGAGATCAACCGGCTGGACGGGCGGGTCGACAACTACGAGAATCTGTACGGGGAGATCATCGGCCGGCTGGACCGGATGGAAAGTCGGCTGGACCGCCGCTTCGCGCGGATCGACGAGCGCTTCAAGCAGGTGGACGACCGCTTCGCGCAGGTCGATGACCGGTTCATCCAGATGGACAACCGGTTTGTCCAGTTGGAGAGTCGCATCAACCAGAGGTTCGACGACATGGCGGCCAACATGAACCTGATATTGACCGCACTTTCGTTGGGACCGCATGTACCAGCGGTCGAACCTCATGAAAAGCCGCCCGCTCCGCAAGCTGAATGAGAGCGCAGCCCCTTTGCGGCGGGCATCTGTGATCACCGATTCATTCCCTTGCAGAATCTTGAGCGCATCCAATCGGCTGGAGGTGTCGGCGTGGCCGTAGTCGGAGCCGATGACGGTGACCTTGTGTCTTCTTGATTTCTGAGCTATTCGGACTACAGTAGTTCTTTGGAGGGTCGTCATGCGGCAGATTCAGTTGCGAGACGCGAAGGCCCAGCTTTCGGCCTTGGTAGAGGGGGCGGCGGAAGGGGAGACCGCCGTCATTACGCGGCATGGAAAGCCACGAGCCGTGTTGCTTGGAATCGAGGAGTGGGACCGACTTCGCAGTGTGCCGTCGTTCGGCCGGCTGCTCCTTTCCGCGCCGGTCGAGGACGGAGACCTGACACCGCGCGATACGAGCCCACTACGTGACACCGAACTGTAGAGGCAAGAGTGTATCTGATCGATACCAACGTGGTCTCAATCGCCTCTCCGGGTCGTCGTGAGCGACCGGAATACCTGATGGGCTGGATGGACTCTCATTCGGATGATCTGTTTCTCTCGGTGGTCACAGTGGCCGAGATATCCGATGGTATTGCCAAAGTGCGGCGCACACGCTCGCAATCCCGAGCTGACGATCTCGGTAACTGGCTCAAGACCGTGCTCCATCTCTACGGTTCACGGGTTCTGCCATTTGATGTCGCCGCCGCAGGTCTGGCGGGTGAGCTTTCGGACAAGGCCCGGGCGGCTGGTCAATCGCCCGGTTTCGCCGATATCGCCATCGCGGCGACGGCCGGCAGCCGCAATTTGACCATTCTGACCCGTAACCTACGCCACTTCACGCCGCTTGGCATCCCCGCCATCGATCCCTTTGACGGGGTTGCCGCGCTGGAAAGGTCGCGATGACACCTATTGGGTACAGTAGCGTGTTCGGTAAATAAACCCGGCGGGTTCAGCTGTGCCCGGCCCTCAGCATCTCGCTCAATTCGTCCACAAACACTGGACTCCCATCCCTTTCTTTCCTATCCTCTCCCATGGTGGCGTTTCTCCTTTCCCGCTGAAACTAAGGTCTTTCAACCCCATTTCGGCAGAGTCGCGCAGCCTTCTTCAACGCCGCACGTACACGTGTGTGGAAAGGCGCTATTCCGAAGAAAGTGGACTGACCGACGGAGTCCGTGGCGAAGCACAGCGAAAACCCAGCAAATTATCGGCGAGGACATCTTGGGAGGCAGGTCAGTGCCGCAAAACAAGCGACAACATTTTGTACCGCGTTTCTATCTAAGACGATTCTCGAAAGATCGTAGAAGCATAAACATTTGGAATATCAACCGGAGGATCAGTATTTGTAACGCTAATCTCAAGAACCAATGTTATGGAGATTATTTCTACGGCAAGGACCCTATTGTCGAGCAAGCACTGTCAACAATGGAAGGTGACGCCGCGCAGGTGCTGCGCTCAATAGGAGAAACGTCTGTCCCGCCTTCTTTCGGCTCTGAAGAGCATCAGCTTCTCGTTTTTTCTATCTTGACGCAACATGGTCGGACGTCACATATGGCGGATGAACTAGAAGACGTGACGGATAAGCTGGCGAAATACTTGGTAAAGGATTCGAGGATACCTCAGGGGATAGATATGAACGCCTTCCGAATCGGCTTCGAGGAACCGGGTCTGAGGGCACTTTCCAGCGTAATTCCCCTTTATCCGCTTCTTTTTGACTTGACGTGTAAAGTATTGCTTAACAAGACGGTTACGGATTTTGTAACCTCAGACAATCCAGTAATATTTTACAATCAACTCATGTCTTTTCGAAGATATGGAAGCAATACTGGTTTAGCAGCGAAGGGACTACAAATTTTTCTGCCAATTGACCCACGACATATGATCGTGCTTTACGACGAGGATGTTTACCGGGTAGGCGATGACAATAACAAAACAGTTTACATTGATCGTAGCCGTGACGCGGAGCAATTGAATATACTCCAGTTTTGCTCGGCATCGGAAAACATTTATTTTCGGGACACACCTCTCGACGTGGCAATATTACACGAGAAAGCAAAGAACTTTAGAAGTAAAATGAGGTCGGACCTTCAGGTGGTTGCGACAGACCGATCTTTAGAAGGTAAACAGCGAGAGATCGTTCGGTCATCGAGGGTTGCTATCAATACGGACCTGTCACTAACATTTTTGACCGTCAAGTTCAGTGCCAGAGAATGGAGAAGGGCGTTTAGGAGGAAGAAGGCATCGATAATCAGAAATCCGAAATTGTTGGACGCTTTCGAAGAGTTCCAGACACAAGTCGAGGAAGGAAGGTACAAGCAATCAGAGTTTCTCGAGTTCCTCCAAGAAGGACGGCGACGATTTTGAACAATGTATATCCTATAATATCCTATCAGTAGTGTCCAACACATTTCATAGTCAAATCAGCTGGTTACGATCCTTGAAGGTTTCACGCCAACCACGAACTTGCCGGCGGAGAAGTTTTGTCCCCGTCTTTCAACGGCGAGTTTCTTTTCTTGAATCTGCAACTTACACGACGCTGCCAAGGCTATTGTAGGAACAAACCGCACCCTGTACAAGGCTAGGCGGCTGGTCAGTCGCCAGGTTTCCCCGATATCACCATCGCGGTGACGGCCGGCGGTCATGATGGGGCTGAGGTCAGGGTCACGTCCGCGGCCACCGCCGGCGCGCTGAAGGTGCGCCTCGCCGCGGTCGCGCTGGAAAGCGTCACCGCCGGCGTGCCGGTCTGGATCCAAGCGAAGGTGAGGATCTGCTTCTCGGGGTCGCTGCTCTTGCTGCGTCGAGGGTCACGGTCGCCTCGAGCGCCGCCCGCCGGTCAGCGCCGGCGTTGGCGGTGTGGGCGGTGTTGTGTAGGTGTATTCCGCGGCCGATTGGGTGGCGGTGGTCTTCGCCAGCGTGTAGATGAGCGGCGCGTTGCCGCCCGTCGCCGCCGGTAGCACCACGTCGGCGATGGCGCTCCCTTGGTAGAAGCTCCGGTCCGTCACGGCCCCCAGCGACGGCATGCTTTCCGGCTCCACTGCGATGTCGAAGGTCAGCGTCGCGGTGTTGGCGGGCGTTGAGCTGTCGGTGACGGTGTAGGTGTACTCCGTAGCGGTCTGCAGCGTCGTCGGGGTGCCGGAGAGCTGCCGCGACGACGCGGTGAACGTGAGCCCCGGCGGCACCGCCGGGCTGCCGGTGGTCTTGGCCAGGGAATACGCCGGCGGCGCGAGCCCGCCGGTTGCCTTCGGCAGGGTCACCGTGGTGAGCGCGACGTTCTGCGCGAAGCGATAGTCGGCGATCGTGTTCGTGCCGAACGAGGACGGCGCCAGCGGCATGGCCGTCACCTCGTCGGAAGTCGCGCCCGCGCTACAGCGCTGGTAGGGGACGAGAGCGCCGGGGACGATCATGTTCCGGCCGCCTTTCTCGCTGGAGCCGCAGCATGTCGCGATCTCGCCATCGTGACGCGAAAACACGGGAGAGTTCTGCAATACCGGCGTTGAGACCATCGATCCATGTACGGCTGAGCCGCGATGAGACCCGTATTCGGTACTGGGATGCGTAAAGGGCCGGGAGGAAGGCCGGAGCCAGGGCCGGGCGGAGGGGGGCAACAAGGCCATTTCCAGCTAAGGAAATGGCTTGACCGGCCGATTGTATATACTATCATACGTGAAACGGAGGCACGGTGGCGGTGGAAAAACTGAAGGAATATGCGGGAGTGATGGTCGCTGCGGTGATGCTGGTGACGACACTTGCGGCGGCCGCTCAGTGGGCCATCCACGCCCAGGTCAGGCCCGAGATCAACCGGTTGGACGGGCGGGTCGACAACTACGAGAACCTGTACGGGGAGATCATCGGCCGGCTGGACCGGATGGAGAATCGGCTGGACCGCCGCTTCGCGCGGATCGACGACCGCTTCAAGCAGGTGGACGAGCGCTTCGCGCAGGTTGATGACCGGTTCAAGCAGGTGGACGACCGGTTCGCGCAGGTTGACGAGCGCTTCAAGCAGATCGACGACCGGTTCAGGCAGGTCGATGGCCGGTTCATCCAGATGGACAACCGGTTTGTCCAGTTGGAGAGTCGCATCAACCAGAGGTTCGACGACATGGCGGCCAACATGAACCTGATATTGACCGCGCTTTCGTTGGGACCGCGTGTACAAGCGGTCGAACCCCACGAAAAGCCGCCCGCTCCGAAAACTGAATGAGAGCGCGGACCCTTGGTCCGGGAGTCGCGCGGCCACATATACGCCCTACAGCCCGTACAGCGCCCTGGCGTTGTCGTCCACGATCTTGCGGCGGGCATCTGTGCTCACCGATTCATTCCCCTGCAGAATCTTGAGCGCCTCCAGTTGGCTGGAGGTGTCAGCGTGGCCGTAGTCGGAGCCGATGACGATGTGGTCCTCGCCGGCGTGCTGCAGGATGTAGGGCAGGTCCTCCTCGGTCTGGCAGGCGACATAGAAGCGGTTCCGGCGCAGGACGTTCTCGTCGAGCTTGCGGGTGCCGGTGCGGTCGAGGCGGGCGCCCAGGTCGGTGATGACGTAGGGGACCCAGGAGGCGGCGGCTTCGAGGAAGCCCCAGCGGAGATCCGGGAAGCGGTCCGGGACGCGGCTCAGCACCAGCGCGTGGAAGGCGGTGATGATGGGCACCTTGGCCATCCACAGCGCGGTGGCGCGGGAGTGGAAGATGCCGCTCAGGGCGTGGTTCACGAGTCCCGAGTGGATGCACACCGCCATGTCCAGGCGGCTGGCCTCGGCGTAGACCGGGAAGTAGTACTCGTCGATGGGCACGCGCTCGCCCATGAGGCCCTGCAGCAGGAAGCCGCAGGCGCCGTTGTCACGGCTGAAACGGAGCTCCTCCAGGGCCACGTCCATGGTTTCCAGCGGCAGCGTCGCCACCCAGCGCAGCCGTCCCTCGCCCCGGCGCCAGATGTCGCCCATCCAGCGGTTGTAGGCGCGGCACATGGCGATCTGGGTGCGCGGGCGGGCTAAGGTGGCGAGGCCCAGCAGGGTAGTGGGGTAGAGCACCTGGATGTCGGTTCCCAACTCGTCCATGTGCTTGAGCCGCGCCTCCACGTCCCGCAACTCCGACGACTCCGGACTCGTGCCGGAGGTGACGGCCGGAAACGCCCGCTTGGGCTCCAGGTTGCTGTCGAAGAGCCAGAAGTCGTTTCGGCGGAGCGGGTCCGACTGGTCCGCGGCCTCCAGGATGCGGGGCTTGTAGCGCCGGTCCTCGCCCTCCATGTACTCCCAGGTTTCCTCGCACTCGATGACGTGGCAATCGGCGTCGATGACGGCCATGGCATGACCTCCGGTGTGCTGCCGTTCGGCTAACCCTTCCAGACGAACGCCGGCCCTTCGCTTCGGACCGGAGCTTCGGTGTTTCCGCATTGGGAGCAGTGGCGCAGGGACTCGTCCGCGGCCATGGCCTCGTAGGCCTTCTGCACCGTGTCCGCGGGTTCATTGAACCGGGCCGTGGCCTCGTAGAGCGTGTGGGCGCACTTTCCGCACACCCAGATGAAGCGGTCGGTTTCGTCCGGCCGCCGCACCCGTTCCACCACCAGGGTATAGGAGCCGTCCTCCCGCCGCGGCGAGTGGGGCACCAGCGCGGGCAGCAGGAACATTTCGCCCTCCTGGAGGACGGCGACCTCCGGCTCGTGCTCCGGGGTCAGGTAGTGGAGGTTCAGCTCGCCTTCGAGTTGGTAGAAGATCTCGTCTCCGGGGTTGATGTGGAAGTCGGTGCGGGTGTTGGGACCGCGTGTCACGAAGACGATGAAGTCCGAGTCCTCCCAGATGACCCGCCGCCGGCCCCAGTCGGCGCGGTTCTCGTCGATCCAGTTTTGCAGATTGAAGCGGGTGAGGTGTGGGAACATGACAACTCCTTTTTTCTGCGAGGGCGGTGTCAGGCGCCGGGTCCGTGCCGGGGGCTGAACCCGAGGCGGATCAATCGGATGCCGTAGCGGTATCGCCATCCGGCGCTGGCGGGTCCGCCCGGATGCCGGTGAACGAATCCATGCACATGAGCCTGTCAGCGTCCTCCGGCGCAAGCACGCCTTGGGGCCGCAGACCTCGCCGCACCCGGTCGATGGCGTTCAGGATGAGGCGGCGCTGGAGGATGATGCCTTTGTCGGAGGCCGCCAAGCGTTCCTCGCGGGCGGCCACGTTCCCCTGGGTGGACTGGGTCATGATGTCCTCCAGGCGGACGCTGCCCCGGTACGGCGACAGCGGACGGTTGTCGTGATCGGGTTTTTCCGCGGTGGCGACGGGTCGCCGCGACGGTGCGAGCCTGGTCATGAAATCCGGGTCCGGGCCGGTGTAGTGGTCCACCGTGTACAGGGTGAAGTGGTCGTCGTCGTCCGGTGTGACGAACATCCAGTGGGCGTTGCGGGAGCCCCGGGCCAGAGCCTCCTTTGGTTCCTTGAAGTGGGTGAATTCGGTGTCGCCGATCTGCATGACGCTGGGGAGCGCGTAGCTCTTCTCGTCCACGTAGCTCATGCCCGGCTCGGCCGCGGGTTTCCGCGACACCACCTTCATGCCGTAGCCGGTCTCCACGGCGTCGAACGGCGGCACGTCCCTGGCGTTGAAGAACCAGCTCCGCCAAGTGCCGTCGTCCGGGTCGGAGAGGTGCAGGGTGGAGAAGTGGGCGGGATCGGCGCCGTTCTCGATGAAGTTGTACCAGTTGTAGTCGTAATGGCGCGCCGTCTCGATGCGCCGCTGTCCGCCGGGCTCCGCCAGGGGCGCGTATTGCGGCAGCGGCGGCTCTCGGTCCGGCGGCCCGAGGTAGGCGAAGATCAGCCCGCCCAGCTCCCGCACCGGGTAGGAGAGGTGGCGCACCTTCTCGTGGAACGTGCTGCCCGGCGGCTCCGCCGGCTGCTCCAGGCACGCGCCGGCGACGTCGAAGAGCCAGCCGTGGTACGGGCAGCGCAGCCCCGCGGGCCCCACGTCGCCGTACTCCAGGGAGGTGCCGCGGTGGGGGCAGTGAAGGCCCAGGAGCCCCAGGCGGCCCGCGCCGTCCCGGAACAGCACCAGGTTCTCGCCGAGGATGCGCACCCGCGCCGGAATGTCCCGCAGGTCGTCGCTGCGCGCCGCCACCATCCAGTAGCGCCGGAACCACTCGCCGGCGGGCGTGCCGCGGCCCACGCGGGCGAGGTCACGCGCGGTCAGCGTTCCCATGCCTGCATCTCCCCACGCCGGTCTCTGTCATTCCCGTCCTCCGTCATGCCCGCGAAACAGGTCGTGTCAATACTGCGATTGGATACGGAATGGCAGGGACGCCTCGAATCGTCATTCCGGCGAAAGCCGGAATCCAGGACGGGTGGGGCAGGGAATCACTCCCGTCTGCCCCTCCCCACCCCCTGGATTCCGGCTTTCGCCGGAATGACGGAGGGGCCGGAATGACGATTCGGGCGGCTACCGCCATGTGTGCGCCGGTTTCCATCCCATCAGTTCCTTCGCCCGGTCGTTGGTGAAGACGGCCCGGGTGCCGGTGAGCGCACGGGCGCGGTCGCCGATGGCGGGGTTGAGGCGCGGCAGGAGGTCGCACAGCGGCTCGGCCACGGTGCTGTCGTCGGCTACGACGAACATGACCGTGCCGCCGGGCAGCGGCTTCTCCACGGCCAGCCGGAAGGCCACGGCCAGGTCGCGCACGTCGATGTAGCTGTACTCGCGCCACTCCCCGGGCTCTCGGCCGCCGTTGCGGCGGATCTCGTCGAGGGCGTCCGGCGTCACCACGCCGCTGGGGCGGATCACCACCGCTTCCACGCCCTTGCGGGCGTAGGAGTGGGCGATGGTCTCGCCCACCTGTTTCGACAGCCCGTAGGGGTCGATGGGCCTCAACGAGTGCTCCTCGTCGATGGGCAGGTAGTCGGGAAGGAAGGTCCCTTCGCTGTAGGCCCATCCCACCGCGGCGTTGCTGCTGGTGGAGACCACCCGCGGGATGCCCAGCCGGAACGCCGCGTGGTGCGCGTTGAACGTGCCGGTGACGTTGGTCTCGAAGACGACCCCGGTGGTGGCGACGTAGGGATTGTGGACCGCGGCGAGATGGACGATGGCGTCGGACCCCGCGGCCGCTTCCATCATCTGACCGAGATCCTGCACCTCGCCCACCAGGTACTTGGCGCCGCCGCCGTCCCTGGGACCGGGCAGACGGTCCAGCACCGTGACCTCGTGTCCGCCGCCCAGCAGCTCCTCCACCACCGGCCCGCCGACTTTTCCCAATCCTCCGGTCACCAGTATCTTCACGGTATACCTCCAAAGGCGTCCGGGCGCGGAGGGAAGATGACGCCGTTCGACTTCGCTTTGCCTCGCTGCGCTCAGGGCGAAGGGCGCCATCCCGCCGCGACCGCGGTCGATCAGTTTCTTCCAGGGTGGTACCACCGCGCAACGTTTTTCGTCAACAAAGGCGCATTTCCCCGCAAACGTCTTTGACAGCCGGGGAACAAGGCGATAAAAGCAGAGGATTTCCGCCACGGTGGGTTGAACAAGGGTTCCGTGAACAGCGTTGTGGAGGGAGGATGCAAAGAATATCGCGGGCTTACGAAAAGCTCCTGGACCTGTTCAAGATGGGTGCGGAGATCGTCATCTTCCTGATCTTCCTGCTCATCGTGATCGACGTATTCGTGCGTCTCCTGAAGTTCCAACCGTCCGCGTACACCCTGGGCGTGGTGGAGTACGGTCTCCTGTGGTTCACCATGCTGGGGGCGCCATGGCTGGTGCGCATGAAGGGCCACGTGTTCGTGGACTCCCTCGTGTCGCTCCTGCCCCTGACCGTGCAGTACGTGCTGGCGAAGCTCGTCTACGTCATCTGCATCGTCTGCTGCCTCTTCTTCATCTACTACTCCACGGACCTCACCATCGCCGCGTACCTCTCGGGCGAGCTGGATTACCGGGGCGAAGCCCAACCGCTCTGGATGCTCCTGGCGCCCATGCCGGTGTCGTTCACGATGATCGCCATCGAATTCCTCCGGTTTCTGGTGGGGGTCGATACCATGTACACCTCGCGCACCGAGGTGCGGGAGAACGTGTGATGGAATGGTATTGGGCATTCGCTCTCCTGGTGGGCATGGTCGTCTGTCTGATGGCCATCGGGGTCCCCGTGGCCTTCGCCTTCATCACCACGAACTTCATCGGCATCTTCATCTTTGCCGGCGTGCACGGCTTCATCCAGGTGGCGGACAATTCCACCGTGCTGATCACCCGGTTCACCCTGGGTCCCGTGCCCATGTTCATCCTCATGGGCGCGCTGTTCTTTCACACGGGCCTGGCCATACGCGTTTTCGATGGGCTCGATTCGCTGTTCGGCAAGCTGCGGGGCCGGCTCTGCTACCTGACGGTAGCCGGCGGGACGATCTTCTCGACTCTTACCGGCTCCTCCATGGCCAATACCGCCATGCTGGGATCGTTGCTGGTGCCGGAGATGCAGCGGCGGGGCTACAACTGGCGCATGTCCATGGGGCCTATCCTGGGCACCGGCGGCCTGGCCATGATCATCCCGCCCTCGGCGCTGGCCGTGCTGCTGGCGAGCGTCGCCAACATCGACGTGGGCCGTCTCCTGATCGCGGGGTTCCTGCCGGGTTTCGTGCTGGCCATGCTTTACGCCGGCATGTTGTACCTGCAGATCATCATCAACCCCGCGGGGGCGCCGGCCTATGACGTGCCGCCCACCAGTTGGGCGCACAAGATCAAGTACATCACCTTCAACATCCTGCCGGTGAGCCTCGTGATCTTCATGGTCATCGGCTTCATCATCCTGGGCATCGCCACACCCACGGAGTCCGCGGCCTGCGGTGTGTTGGGCGTGGCCATCCTGGCAGTGGCCTTCCGCGTGCTCAAGTGGGAGGCCATCCGCACCTCCCTGTCGGGCACTGTGCGGGTGGCCGGCATGGTGTTCCTCATCATCATGAACTCGACCGTGTTCAGTCAGCTCCTGGCCTACTCGGGCGCCACCGCCGGCATGCTGGAATGGGCCACCAGCTTCGAGGTGTCCCGCCTGGTGGTGCTCGCGGTCATGTTCCTGATCCTCATCGTGCTGGGCATGTTCATGGACGCCACCTCCATGATGCTCATCACCGTGCCCATCTTCTTCCCCCTGGCCGAGGCCCTGGGCTTCGACCTGATCTGGTTCGGGCTGTTCGTGCTGATGACGCTGGAGATGGCGGGCACGACGCCCCCCTTCGGATTGTTGCTCTACGTGATGCTCGGAGTGGCGCCACGGGGCACCACGCTGCTGCAGGTGGCCAACGCGGCGATCCCGTTCCTGATCTGCGACCTGATCCTGATCCTCATCCTGATCTGGGAACCCGGGCTGGCGCTGTGGCTTCCCAATCTGATGGATTGAAGACTGCGTTCCGGCCCCTGGAAAGAAAACGCCCCCGATCCAGCACTCCGGATCGGGGGCGTTTTCACTGTTTTGACGCGGCCCTCACGGCGCGCGGTACATCTTCTCCTTCAGCTTCGCGAACGGCACCGTGAAGTTGTTCTTCGACCGGGCCTCCCATGCGAGCTCGTAGACGGTGCGCAGATAGGCCTTCCGCGCCTCGCCCTTGAGTTCGTACTTCTGAAGGCCCGAAGCCCACAGCTTCTTGTTGTCGGCGTCGGCCTTCGCGCGGAGTATCGGCTCGCTGCCCTGCTCGAACGCGAGACCTGTCTGGGTGAGCTTGTCCTGCACGGACTTGGGCAGGGATTTCCACTTGTCCAGGTTGATCACGACCATGGAGCCGCTGCGATAGAAGCCCGGGTAAACGCGGTACTTGAGGAACTTCTGGACGCCGTACTTGGCCAGCGCTCCTTCGGGCCATGCGAGCCCCTGCACCACGCCCCGCTGCAGACCGGTGTACATCTCCGCGGGAGCCATGGTGACGGGAATGGCGTTCATGACGCTGAAGAACACTCTGTACGTGGCGGTGGAGCGCATCTTGCGCCCCGACAGGTCGAGGCCGGTCTTGGTGCTCTCCTTGGGCTTGAACGTCGTATAGATGTGGAAGTCGACGCCGTAGCAGCACCAGCCCAGGATCCGTCCGTTGAACTTCTTCGCCCACACCGGCTGGAGCTGGTCGATGGCGCCGTTGTCCCGGAGCTCCTTGGTGGACAGGTTGGTCACCGAGGTCAGGCCGGCTTCCGCCACCATTCCCTCGTAATAGCCCATGGGGCAGAAGATCATGTCCACCAAGCCCCGCTTGAGCGCCGGACCCTGCTTCTGCCGCGGCGACACTTCCGGGCCGCCCACGTAGTGGAGCTTGGCCTCGCCCTTGGCGACTTCGTTGAACTTGTCGTGGAACGCCTGGAAGTACGTCTCCACCTGGTCGTGGGTCTTGGCCAGGCAGGTGCTGACCTTTATCGTGACCGCCGCCTGCGCGGATGCGGCCACAACAAACAGGGCAAACGCCGCAGCGAACGCCCCAAGCATGATTTTCTTCATCCGTGTACCCTCCTTTGCCGGGGCATTCCCCGACCGGTTGATGCCTCGGCCGAAGCCGGATAGGTGCTGAACCTAATGAAAGTGCGGGAACATTGTCAACCGGAAAACGCCGTTTGTCCTTGACCCTCGCGTGGGCATAGGGACAGGAGCGGGGGCGCTACATCCTGTTCCTGTGTGGATACTTCGACTGAACCGTCCCGGGTTTACCGGAGACGGATTTTGGTGAGTCAGGCCACCATGGGTGACTCCTTGCACTGCTGATAGTACAAGTCTTCGATTTCTGCCGGCGGTACATAGCCGATCCCTTCCAGGAGTCGGCGATGTCGGGTGAAAACTTCCGGTTGTGGCCACTACCTAGCCGGCCACCCTGTGTGCCAAACGATGAGGCTGTCTATGCGGACAAGCCCAAAAACCAGTCCTTCCTCAGGCGGATGAACTTATCGACGACTCTCGTAAGCTCGTAACCAGAGCTGGGCGAGGCGGCGAACACCTTTTTGCCCGACTTCTTGACGGCCTCGACTGCCGGGACGAAATCTCCGTCCGCCGAGAGAAGATACGCGACATCATATTGCCCGCCGTACGCCATTGTCACCATGTCCACTGCGATGGAAACATCGACTCTCTTCTCGGTGTACTGAGGGAGTGACATTTTGCACAAGGCTTCAAGTTCGAGGAGAATCGGACCGCCGAGGTCCGCTTTGTGGGCGGCGACCACGTCCTTCAGCTTTCCAATCAAAGGATTGTCTTCCGGGCGGACCATTTTGCGCTCGATTCGGCCCTTGACAACCGTCACACCCTGGCCCTGTATCCTGCTCAGAAACTTTTGTTGAGACGAACGGCGGGAGAGATCACCGGAAACCTGCCCCACATAGTATCGGATACCGGCCAGTTCCCGGTTCAAAATCAGGTTGTTGGCCAATTTCTGATAGTCAACATCTCCGGTGGAGATTCCGATGTGCCTGGCGGCATGGTAGAAGTTGCTTCCGTCGATGAAGAGGACTGCGCGCTCCAGTGCCATAGGAAACTCAAAAAAAACCCCCGGGGGCCGTTTCCGGCTCGATCCCGGGGGGGGTTAGCAAGTTAGTGGGTGAAATCTACTATTGCCGCCACCACGTGTCAACTGAAAGATCAGATGGTTATGAGTGATTCGCGAGGCCGTTACCTGGTCGGCGTGGACATCGGCGGCACCTTCACCGACTGCGTCGTGGTCGACGACCAGGGCGAGATGGTCGTGGGCAAGTCGCTTTCCACGCCTCCGGACTACTCCGCCGGCGCCGCCGGGGCGGTGCGGGACGCGGCGCGGAACATCGGTCTCGGCGACGAGGAAGAACTGCTCCGGCGCACCCGTCTTTTCTTTCATGCCTGCACCATCGGCGAGAACACCCTGATCACCCGCTCCGGTCCCCGCACCGGCTTGGTTACCACTCGCGGCTTCCCCGATACCCTGCTCATGATGCGCGGCAAGGTCACGGACGGACTCACCGAGGCGGAGGCGGGCCGGCTGGCGTGGCTGCGGAAGCCCGAGCCCTTCGTGCCCCGGTCGTTGGTTGCCGAGGTGAACGAGCGCGTGGACTACAAGGGCGCGGTCACCGTGCCCCTCGACGAGGAGCAGGCGGCAGGCGCCCTGGACGATCTGGCCGCGCGCGGCGTCGAGTCCGTGGCCGTGTGCCTGTTATGGTCCGTGACCAACGACGCCCACGAGCAGGCGGTGGCCGCCATCCTGCGGCGCCGTCATCCCGGCGTCTACGTAACCCTTTCGAGTGCGGCCGCTCCTTTCGTGGGCGAGTACGAGCGCACCGCCACCACGGTGTTCAACGCCTACATCGGCCCGCGGATATCGAGCTACCTGGTGAATCTCGATCAGGTGCTGCGGGCCAAGGGGTTGGCCAAGCCGCCGATGATCATGCAGGCCTACGGCGGCGTGCTCGACATCGAGGCCACCTGCCGGAACGCCGTCGGCACCATCGAGTCCGGCCCGGCCTCCGGGGTGGCGGGGACGCGGTTCCTGGGCGAGATGATCGGCGAGCGCAACATCCTGGCCACGGACATGGGCGGCACCACCTTCAAGGTGGGGGTGGTCCGGGACGGGCGCGTCGAGCGCGACTACACGCCGGTGGTGCTACGCCACCGGGTGCTGGCGCCCAAGATCTGGGTGGAGTCCGTGGGCGCGGGAGGCGGCAGCATGGCCTGGATCGAACCGGAGACCGGGCTGCTCAAGGTGGGGCCGGAGGGCGCGGGCGCGAGCCCCGGTCCGGTGTGCTACGGCCTCGGCGGAACCGAGCCCACGGTCTCGGACGCCGACCTCATCCTCGGCTACCTCAACCCCGATTATTTCCTGGGCGGGCGGATGCGGCTCGACCGCGACGCCGCGCTCCGGGCGGTCAGGCAACGGATCGCGGAGCCCCTGGGCATGAGCGAGTCCGAGGCCGCCCTGGGTATCTACCGCATCTCCAACGCGCACATGAGCGACCTCATCCGCCGGGCCACGGTGGAGAAGGGCCACGACCCGCGGGCGTTCGTGCTGTTCGCCTTCGGCGGCGCCGGTCCGATGCACGCCGGACGCTATGCCGCGGACCTGGGAGTCCGGCAGGTGGTGATCCCGCTCACCGCCTCGGTGCACGGCGCCACCGGCCTCATCAGCTCCGACGTGGTGCACGAGTACGGCAAGTCCGATCACATTCAGGTGCCGGCGGACCCCGGCCGCGTCAACGAGAACTTCGCCGAGCTGATCCGGAGGGCGGAGGACGCCCTGGGCGCTGCCGGATTCGCCCCGGCGGACACGGCGATCACGCGAAGCGTGGACATGCGCTACCGCTACCAGGTCCACGAGTTGAACGTGCCGCTGTCTCCGGGCACGGCGCCGCTCACGGAGGCGGACCTGGAACGGCTTTACGCGGACTTCGACGAGGCGTATGAGAAGGCGTACGGCAAGGGGTCGGGCTACCGGGAGGCGGGCAAGGAGATCCTGACGTTCCGGGTCACCGCGACGGGTTTGCTGGCCAAGCCCCGCATCCGGGAGGAACCCGCGGCCGGGGCGACTGCGGACCAGGCCCGGAAGACGGAGCGAAGCGTTTTCTTCGAGGAACTGGGGGAGTTCGCTCCCACCGCCGTCTACGATTTCCGGCGCATGACGCCGGGCATGGAGCTGTCCGGCCCGGCGGTGATCGAGACGCCCGTGACGACGGTGGTGGTGAACCCGCGGGACCGGGCCGAGATCGACGGGTTCCGCAACATCAGGATATTCGTGGAGGACAACGCCGCCGGTTCCTGAGCGACGGTTCCAGGACGCATCCAACCGGAAGGGTTTACACGAGGCCGGGCAGTGATGGATACGACGAACGGAGACACGACGAGCCGGCAGGTGGACCCCGTCACCTTCGAGATCCTCTCGCACCGTCTGCACGAGATCACCCGCGAGATGGGCGCCACCCTGGAGCGCGTCGGCGGCACGGTCAACACCACCCAGTTGCACGACTACATGGCGTCGCTGTACATGGCCAACGGCGACGTGCTTTCGGTGGGGGAGTCCATGATCCGGCACGCCGCCTGCGCCGGCTTCGCGGTCAAGCGGATCATCGAGCGCTTCGAGGGGGACGGCGGCATCCACCCGGGCGACGTCTTCCTGCTGAACGACCCCTACCTCGCCGCCATCCACCAGTCCGACATCTACATGATCGCGCCGGTCCACCACGAGGACCGGCTGATGGCGTGGAGCGCCACGTTCGTCCACGTGATGGACATCGGCGCCATGTCGCCCGGCGGCAACTCGCCCGGCGCCACCGAGATCTGCCACGAGGGGCTCAGGATACCCGGCCTCAAGCTGGTGGAGCGGGGCCGGATGCGGCAGGACGTCTTCGACACCCTCGTCAACATGACCCGGCAGCCGGTGCTGGTGGGGTTGGACCTCAAGTGCGAGCTGGCGGCCAACAACGTGGCCCGCTCGCGCATGGAGGAGATGTTCGCGCAGTACGGACCCGAGCTGATCACCGCGGTGTCCGCGGAGATGATCCGCTACTCGCGCGAGATACTGGCGAAGCGGCTCCGGGAGATCCCCGACGGCACCTGGATCGACGAGGGCACCATCGCCGCCAACGAGACCCGCCGGGTGTGCGTGGAGCTGCGCAAGCGCGGCGACCGCCTGACCTTCGACTTCACCGGCAGCGACCCGCAGGCGCGCCAGGGAATCAACCTGCCGTACCACGCCACCTTCGGCGGCTGCTTCGAGTCGGTGCTCACCGCCCTGGGCTACGACCTGCCCAAGAACCACGGCGCCTTCGGACCCATCGAGGTCATCGCCCCGGAAGGCACCGTGGTGAACGTGCAGTACCCGGGGCCCGTGTCCATGAACACCACCTCCGGCCTCAAGACCGTCTCCTACGTGTCCGCCTCGGTGCTGGCGCAGATGCTGGCGGGCAGCGAGACCTGGAAGGACGAGGTGACCGCGCTGACCCTGGGGTTCCGGGTCGTGCGCCACGCCGGCGTGAACCAGCACGGCCGCTTCTACGTCTCCACGCTGCTGGAACTGAGCGGCTCCGGCGCCAGCCCCCACGGCGACGGCATCGATTCCGGCGGCTACCTCACCTGCCACAACGTCGAGTGGCTGGAACTGAACTTCCCGCTCATGTACCTCTACCGGCGCCACCTCACGGACGGCGGCGGCGCCGGAAAGTTCGCCGGCGGCGTGGGCGTGGAGGCCACCGTAAAGCTCCACGACGCGCCCGAGGAGAAGATCCGGGGCGTGGCCTTCGGCGTGGCCGGCCTCAGGAACTCCGGGGTCGGCATGTTCGGCGGCCACCCCGGCGCTCCCAGCCTGCTGGTGCTGCTGGAAGGGACCCGGGTGAACGAGCTGCTGGCGGACCGCCGCTGCATAGACGACCTCGCCGCGCTCGAAGGCGAAAGAAGGCTGCTGCCCTACTGCGAGTTCGAGATCGGCAAGGACGACGTACTCTACCTCCGTCTGGGCAGCGGCGGCGGCTACGGCGACCCGCTGGACCGGGAGCCGGAAGCCGTGGCGGAGAGCCTGCTGAACGGGCGCATCTCCACGGCCACAGCGGAAGAGATCTACGGCGTGGCGATGGAAGCGGAAAGCCTGGAAGTGGATGAGGCCGCGACGCAAGAGTTGCGAGATCGTATCCGCCGGAACCGGCTGATGGACCAGGGGCGCACGTTGCGGTGAAACCCTGCAGGGGGCGACCGCGGGTCGCCCCTGCGGGAGAACCAACGCCCGGCGCAGCAATGGCAGGAAACAACGGAGGGATTCCGATGACCGAAACCACCGGTCCTAACCGACCTGAACCGAAAGACATCTCGCTGGACGCGGCCAAGACCGCGGTGGTGGTGCTCGACCTGAACGCCCGGTGCCATGACCCGGAGGAGGTCTGCTCGCAGTTGATGGAGCCCCTGGGCGGATTCCTGGAGCGGGTCCGGGAGGCTTCGGTCCCCGTGGTTTTCACCGTCTCGTTGCAGTTCAAGGGCACGCCCATGGGCGAGGTGGCGGCGCCTCTCAAGCGCAGAGAAACCGAGCCCGTACTCCATCCCGACGCCTTCGACAAGTTTGCCGGCGGCGACCTCCAGGCCATCCTGAGCGAAGCAGGCACCGAGAACCTCATCGTGACCGGCTCCCTGACCAACGTCGCCGTGCTCTACACCGCCACCGCCGCCGCCCGGGTCCATCGCTACAACGTGATCATCCCGCTGGACGGCGTCAACGCCAAGAGCACGTACGAGCACGAGTACGCCATCCACCAGCTCACCGTGATCCCCGCGGGCGCCGCCGACCGCATGCGGTTCACGGGGCTCGACATGATCCAGTTCGCGTGATCCGGCCGCAGGGCTAACCGGTTGTTTGCCATCGGCTCGTCGCGATTGTACAATTTCCAGTACAAGGAGGCGGCATGGATACGATTTCATACTCCGACGCCCGGGCACGGCTCGCCAAGACCATGGAGAAGGTCTGCGACGACCATGCGCCGGTGGTGATCACTCGAAAGAACAACCGCTCCGTGGTGATGATGTCGCTGGAGGACTATCACGCGTTGGAGGAGACCGCGTACCTTCTCCACAGCCCAAGAAACGCGCGCAGGCTCCTGCGGTCCATTGTCGAACTCGAGTCCGGCGCCGGTACGGTGCGAGACCTCGTCGTGTGAGGCTGATCTTCTCCCAGGATGCGTGGGACGACTACCTCCACTGGCAGAAGACGGACCGGAAGCTGCTCAACCGGGTCAATCTCCTGATCCGAGACATTCTCCGCTCACCCTTTGAAGGCATCGGAGCGCCCGAACCTCTGAAACACGGCTTGACCGGCTACTGGTCACGCCGCATCAATGGCGAGCATCGTCTCGTCTACAAGGTGGAAGGCGAGTCGGTGATGATCGCACAGTGCCGCTATCATTATTGACGACTATGCCGTGCTTTGCAGCCTGAGGTTGCCGCGAGGGTCCACGGACAGCTCGAAGGAGGGGTAGACGACGGTGGTGGAGGTGTATTCCTCGACGATGGCCGGTCCGGGGATGCGGAAGCCGGGGGCAAGGCCGGCGCGGCGGTAGACGGGTGCGTCGAACGGAGCGTCAGCGCCCGGGAAGAGCGCGGACCGCCGGCTCTCGGGCCGAGCCGGGCCGTTGGCCGAAGGGGGGGCGCCAAAGGTCATCTTGGGCAGGCGGCCGGTGCAGCGCGCGCGGTAGTTGACGATCTCCATGGACTCTTCCTCCGCGGTGTGGCCGAACAGCCGCCCGTGGGCCTCGTGGAAGCGCCGGGTGAGTTCTTCCCTGGAGGCGCCGCCGGCCGGCACCGTGACCTCGTAGGACTGGCCGGGATAGCGCATGTCGAGGAAGTACTCGGTTTCGATGCGGTCCGGGGTCACGCCCTGCTCTTCCAGTTCCCGCACGCCCCGCTCGCGGAGTTCCTCCAGCGCTTCCCGGATGGCGCTCTCCGGGGTCTCGTCCAGCGGACCGATGCGGGTGAGGGAGTAGCTGCGGACTAGGTCGGTGAGCAGCATCCCCGCGGCGCAGAAGTTGCCCGGGTCCTGCGGGATGCAGATCTGCGGGATATCCAGCTCCCGGGCGATGGGGCAGGCCACCGTGGGCCCGGCGCCGCCGTAGGCCGCCAGGATGAAGTCCCTGGGGTCGTAACCCTTTTCGATGGTGACCGAGCGCATGGACATGGCCACCTGCGCGGCCAGCACCTCGACGATGCCCGCGGCGGCCCGCTCCGGCGTCATGTCCAGCGGCCCGGCGACGCTGCCGGCGATGGCGCTGCGTGCGGCCCCGGCGTCGATGGGCATGGCGCCGTCCAGCAGCGCTTCCCGGTTGAGGTGGCCCAGCACCACCAGCGCGTCGGTGAGGGTAGGCTGGTCGCCGGCGCCGTAGCAGGCCGGCCCGGGCACTGCGCCGGCGCTCTGCGGCCCCACCTTGAGGAGGCGGCCCGACTCCACCCGGGCGATGCTGCCGCCGCCGCTGCCGATGGTCTCGATGTCCACGGTGGCGGCCCGCACCGTATAGCCCGCCACCTTGCTCTGGGGCGCGGTCAGAAGCTCGCCGGGGATCACCGACATGTCGCAGCTCGTGCCGCCGATGTCGAGGGAAATAGCGTTCTCGCGGCCGATCTCCCGGCACAGCCGCCGGGTCCCGACCACGCCGGCCACCGGACCCGACATGAGCGTCTGCACCGGCGCCCGGGCGATCACCGCGGGCGTGGCCACGCCGCCGTTGGACTGCATGATCAGCACCCGGGCGCCTTCCATCAGCTCGTGGACCGCGGCTTCGATGGTGCCCACGTAGCCGCTGACGCGCGGGCCGATGAACGCGTTGACCACCGCGGTGCTGGTGCGCTCGAACTCCCGGAACTGCGGGTCCACCTCCGACGACAGCGTGACGTAGACGTCCGGGGCCATCTCTTCCAGGATCGCCCGGAGCTTTCGTTCGTGGTCCGGGTTGGCGAACGAGAACAGCAGGCTCACGGCCACCGAACGCACCCCCGAGTCCAGGAGTTCCCTGACCGCGGCGCGGGCCTGTTCGGCATCCAGCGGAAGCACCTCCCGGCCGCGGGAGTCCACGCGCTCCCGCACCGGCCGGATCAGGCGCCGGGGCACGAGCTGCCGCGGGCGGTCGAAGAACAGGTTGTACACCTGGTCGCCGCGCCACTGGCGGTCCAGCTCCAGGATGTCGCGGAACCCTTCGGTGACCAGGAGCCCCGGCGGCGGCTCGCGGCCCTCCAGCAGCGTGTTGAGGCCGATGGTGGTGCCGTGGAGGACATAGCGGGCCTTGTCCGGCAGCCGGGCGGTGATCTCGCGCAGGCCCGCGGCTATGGCCTCGGTGGGGTTCTGCGGACGTGACGGCAGCTTGTGCGTCAGGCAGACGCGCCCGTCGTCCTCGTCGAACACGCTCAGGTCGGTGAACGTGCCGCCGGTGTCAATGCCGATGCGCAGCACGGTTCCTGATGTCCTCGCGTTGTCGGCGTGTGGCCGCTGAATCGATGCTCAGTGTCTCGGGGTCGATGACCACGCCGTACACATCCCGCGCCGCCGCCAGCGACACGTAACCGTTGCGCACGTCATCGAGCACGCGCTCCGGCTCCCGCGCCAGAGGGTCGCCCCAACCCCCGCCGCCACCCAACTCCAGCAACAGCGTGTCGCCCCTGGACATGGGGATGTTGGCCGTCTTGGAGTGGAGTGCGCGGGCGTCGCCGGTGCCCGGATTGAGGGTGCAGCGCGCCGGTGCGCTGGGGCGTGCGCCGAACAGGCCCGGCGAGGAGAACCTGAAGCGGTCCAGGCGCAGGTTCAGGGTCACGTCGTCGTTCAACACCTGCCAGCCGCGCCGGATGCCCAGGCCGCCGCGGTATTGCCCCGCGCCCGCGGAGTCGGGGTTCACCTCGAAGCACTGCATCCGCACCGGGAACTCGTTTTCCAGCGCCTCCACCGGCGTGCTCATGACGTTGCTGATGTCCGCGGCGCTGCCGCTGACGCCGTCCTTGCCGGGGCGGGCGCCGTAGCCGCCCCACAGGATCTCGTACTGCGAGTAGCGCCGCCCGCCGTCCGGCTCCACACCGTTGAACGACACCGCGCCGCCCGAGCTGCTCTGGGGCGCGGCCACCCGCTCCGGCAGGGCCTGCGCCAAGACCATCATGATCACCGGCGCCAGCCGGTGGCAGGTGGTGGCGTACATGTTCACCGGCGCCGGGAACTCGGGGTTCAGCAGGTGTCCGGGGGCGGGGAGGGTGATGCGGATGGGCGCGGAGCAGCCCTGGTTCTTGGGCAGGTCCGGCCCGATGGCGGCCTGCACGCAGTACTCGGCCACCGCCCGCACCACGCAGGGCCGGAGGTTCAGCGGCCCGCGCGACTGCTTCGCCGAGGCGAACTCGAACTCCAACTCGTCGCCGCGCACGTGCAGCGTGGCCGTGACCTCCAGCGGCTTGTCCAGCTCCACGCCGTCATCGTCGATGTAGTCGGTGACCGGGCCGTAGGTTCCCGGCGGCATGGCGGCGATGCGCGAGCGCAGCTCCCGCTCGGTGATGGCGATGCGCTCCTCCCAGCAGGCGAGCACGTCGTCCAGCCCGAAGCGGTCCGCCAGCGCGGTGAGCCGGTCGATGCCGTGAAGATTGGACGTTACCTGCGCGCGGATGTCCCCCCAGGTGACCTCCGGGGTGCGGGTGTTGGCGCAGATGAGCTGCTGCACCGCCTCGTTGAGAACGCCCCCCTCGTAGAGCTTCAGGGGCGGTATCAGCAGCCCCTCCTGGAACACCTCGGTGGCGTCGCCCGCGTTGGTGCCCGGCACCTTGCCGCCGATGTCCGGCTTGTGGGCGGTGTTGCCGACAAAGGCCATGAGCTGTCCCTTATGGAACACCGGCGAGATCAGCGTAACGTCGCTGGGGTGGTTCTGGCAGTAGCGGTAGGGATGGTTCAGGATGAAGGTGTCGCCCTCGCCGATGGCGCCGGCGAAGTCCTGGAGAATACCCTTGAGCTGGGAGCCGACCACCCCCAGCCCCACCGGGTTGGGCGAGTACTGCCCGACGTTGCGCCCCTGACTGTCGCAGATGCTCAGGGCCAGGTCCTGGCTCTCCTTGACGATGGACGAATAGCCGTTGCGCATGAGCTTCTGCGTCAGCTCGTACGCAATCTGGTTGGTGGCGTTGTAGATGACTTCGAGCTTGATGGCGTCCATGCGTCACGTACCGGGCAGCATCTCCACCGGCGTCTGACGCGGGCCCAGGCTTTCGTAATATTCGTTGGTCTCGTGCTTGTAGCGGCCCTGGTTGAAGCTGCCGCCCTTCTGGCTGCGGATGATGACGGCCACGGTCCGCTCGCCCACGGTGGTCTCGGTATGCACCTCGTAGGGCTGCACCAGGTCGATCTCGCCCGGACCGACGTGCTTGTCGCTGGCCAAGCGGATCTCCGCGTAGTCCGGCTTTGAGCGGTCGTCGAGCCGGTCGTAGCGCTCGATGCGTTCGTGGCCGTCCAGGACGCCGTAGAGGGTGTAGATGTGCGCGTGGTCGTGGATGCGGGCGCGGCCGCCCTGGCGGGCGTTGCCCTTGGTCAGGCCGTTGACGGCGAAACCATAGTCCGGGTCCTCGTAGAACAGCAGGTTCTCGGCGCGTCCGTCCCGCGGCACGCAGTCGGGCCACGACCTGGACGCCTCCAGCACGTCGGGGTCCGCCAGCAACTCGGCCAGGACCGGCTCCAACGCGGTCCAGCGCTTCTCCAGGTCGGGTTCCGCGGCGAACAGCGCACGGGTCTTCTCGATGAACCGCTCCAGGGCGTTGGGCGTCTGGGTTTCCATGTCGGGCATCCTCCATCACGGTCATCCCGTGGACGGTACGAGTCGTATCCGGGACAACGGCCAGCTTGCAACGGCTAAGGAGGGTATGCAATCCTGCAACCGCTGTCAACATTGCCTTGGACGGCACGGGACGGGTCGCGGGAGGATGCGAATCGATGAAATACAGGACCCTCACAGCCATCGGTCTGGTGGTCGCCCTCGTGGTCGGATTGGTAGCCCGGGCAGTGGTGTACGCGGTCCTTGCGCCCAGTTACATGACCGACTTCGTGGCCACGGTCGTCTTTCTCGGCGGTTTCCTCGGCGGGCTCCTGGGCTTCGTCGGCATCTTCCGGGTGCGGGAGGGGAAACCTTTCTTCAACAATCCGTTCTGATGTCCGGTTCCGTACGCAAATTCCCGTTCGGCGGTAGCACGGCATGACCGGCGCCTTGGACGGTACGGTCGCCATCGACGCGAGCGGGCACGTGGCCGGCCCCTACGCCGGGAGCCTGCTGGGCGACCTGGGCTGCGAGGTCATCAAGGTGGAGCTTCCGGGCACCGGCGATCCGGCCCGGGGACGTGACAGCTACAGCCCGGTCTTCAGGGTGCTCAACCGCAACAAGAAGAGCGTGACGCTCAACCTGCGGGAAGCCGAGGCCCGTGACATTCTCCACCGGATGTTGGAATCGGCGGACATCCTCATCGAGAGCTTCCGGCCGGGAACGCGCAAGTCCCTGGGGCTGGACTACGACGAACTGCGGCAGCGCAACCCCCGGCTCATCCACTGCTCGGTCACCGCCTTCGGCCAGGACGGGCCGTACGAGGACCGCCCGGGCTTCGAGTCCATCGGCCAGGCGGTCAGCGGCATGCTGAGCCTGCTCACCGACCCGGGCGATCCAAAGATGGGCGGCCTCTCCATCACCGCTCACGTCACCGGCGTGTTCGCGGCCTACGGCGTCCTGGCCGCGCTGGCGGCGCGCGAGCGCACCGGCGCCGGACAGTTCGTGGACGCATCGCTATTGCAGGCGAGCATGGGCTTCATCGAGTCGCACTTCGCCGAGTTCCTGAACGGCGGCAAGGCCGTGACCCCCAAGAACTTCCAGCGCGGTCGGCTGTTCTTGCTGCCGGCGGGGGACGGGCGTCCGTTGCTCGTGCACTTGGCCACCCACCGCCGATCCTGGGAAGCCCTGATCCGGGTCATCGACCGTGCCGACCTGCTCGATGACCCGCGCTTCGCCACCTACGAGGACCGCGCCGCCCACCACGACGACCTGATGGGCATCCTGCGCGAGAATTTCGGCAGCGCGCCCCGGGCCGACTGGCTGGAGCGCCTGGGCCGGGAAGACCTGAGCCACGCCCCCATCTACGCCGCGGAGGAGGTCTTCGAAGACCCCCAGGTCCGGCACCTTGGACTGCCCCGCGAGATCCATCATCCCGAACGAGGCGCCACCCGGCTCATCGGCAGCAGCGTGAACCTGTCGGACACGCCGCCGCGCTTCGTCCGCCCGGCGCCGCTGGTAGGGGAGAACACCGACGAGGTCCTGCTAGGATTGGGCTACGACGGCGAAGCGGTCCGCAGCCTGCGTGAGCGCGGCGTGATCTGACTGGATTCGTTGGACCGGCATGGCAGCCCCCTCCCTCACCGATTTCATCGCAGCCATTCACCGGAGCCCGTACATGGCCGTGCTGGTGGTGACCGGAGGCGGCGCCCAGGCATTGGCGGACCTGTTCGCCGTACCGGGAGCCTCCCGCACGGTGCTGGAAGCCCTGGTGCCCTACGGCGACCGTTCGATGCGCGAGTTCCTGGGTCACGAGCCGGAGCAGGCGGCGTCGGCGGAGACCGCAGCAGCACTGGCGCGGAAGGCCCAGGAGCGGGCGCTGGCGCTCAGGCCGAGCGAGGACGTGCCGGTGCTGGGCATCGCCTGCACCGCCGCGCTGGTCACGGACCGACCGAGGAAGGGCGAGCATCGCGCCCATGTGGCGGTGTGCCGCGGCCCCACCGTGGAGGTGCGCTCCGTCACTTTGGAAAAGAACGCCCGAAGCCGTGAGGGCGAGGAACGCGTGGTCGCCGACCTGGTCTTATCTGCCTTGGGCCAGGCGTGTGGACTCGATGCCTCGATGTGCGATGCGTTGCTGCCGCCGGAGGGAGTGTTGGTAGAGGTGATCTGATTGCGTCCCTCACTAATGATATGGGTGGGAAAGAGCCTCCCGTGGCCGTCAGCGTTCCTTCACGACTGGACCTCGAAGTCCTTTTTTTTCAACCACGTAAGCGCCCTATCTCGGTCAACCGCCCATATTCCAGAGCCTTTGCCCCCCGGTGAAAAGAACGGAGCTTCCGAATCCGTCAATTTGCTTTTTTCAAAGGCGCTGTAACCCACGCAATGCGCCTGATAGCTGGATTGGACCGTCTCCTGGAATTTGTAGGGGACGGGCAAGCCTTCTCTTTCTCGCTGTCGCTCAAGTGAATCAAGCACCTTCTGTCTCTCCATACCTTCTGCTCCGTGCGGCCATAGAACACGGATCAGATCCACGACGTATGGATGTACGGACCTCAATCTTTTCAGTTCGAGTTTTTTTCTCAGTTTTGTCAACATTTCATCGGTTACACGGAAGTCGGTCATAGCTATCCTCCGCCTGGGCTGCGGCGACGGCGATTAGTTGCCGTGAGGTCGTCATGGGCGACCGTGTCGGCGAGTTCGCTCATCGGGTTGTCGATGACGTATCCGTACACGTGTCCGTGTCACCACGATCAAAGTGTCTTCCCGCATCGCGTCCGCATGTCGTTCGATCAATTCGCGCATGGCGGTTACCTTTTCCGCAACCGGCATGTCAACGAAACGTATGATGCACGGATGTGGCAAGTGACGCACAAAGACCAGCTCACCAAAGTCCTTGTCTTCGGTAATGAGCACCCGTTGTTCATCGTTTGCCAGGGCGAGCACCGTTTCATCCGTGGCGCGCGGGTCCCGTTCCAGGCTTGAAAGCACGTCGTGGCCAAGGCCGGTCAACATTCCGTGCAGGCTTCGGGATGATGCGCAAACGTCAAGAAGAAACTTCACGATGGTCAACGGACCGGCACACGTTCATGCACTTGGTCGCCCATGAGTGAGCGGTGGGCAAAGAGCAGGCATGCCTGGATGTCTTCAGGCTCCAGAAGCGGATATTCCTTGAGAATAGTCTCGGTGGTATCGCCGGCCGCCAGCATTCCCAGGATGTGCTCCACCGCGATGCGCAGGTCGCGAATGATGGGTTTGCCGCCGAAGACTTCCGTGCGCACTGTAATGCGCTCAAGCAGTTCGGGTTCCGTTGCCATGTATGCCTCCGTTGTTCTTGGCTATCGGGCAAGGCATGCACGGTATTCCGCGCCACAAAGCCCTTCCATTGGACAGATCGGGCGGCCGTCTCGGCAAGCTTGTGTCGCGGTCTCCGTGGCAGCCTTAAATCTTATCGTGTCGCGCCTCCATAGTCCAATCTTCAGCGTCTGGGGTCATTCCGCGCGATAGGGGAAACCTTGGGCCTACTCCGGCAAGGGATCGAATATGCCTTCTCCCGACCGGGAACGCACCACCCCGTCGAAGTAGGAGATGGTCGCGACCTTGCCGGCCAGCTCGGCGTTCCTTGAAATGAACGACCTGTAGACGCCGTACTTGAAGTAGACCGTGTCGCAGGTCATGGTGTGCCCCTTGTAGTCGACCTTCTGCTTGCCGTTGGCCCAAACCTTGAACCAGCCGTCGTCCAGCTTCGTCCACCGCGCATGCACGACGATGTCGTTCCACTTTCCCACGAACTCGGCCGCAGACAGGAGCGGGCGGTCGTCGTTGAACCCCGCGATCACGGGCTGGATGTTCAGGTGGTAGCCGCCGCCGAATTCCTGGAACATGAAGGCGACCCTGCACCGTTTCTGATGGAACTGCCCGTAGGCCAGCTTGACGGGGTAGATGTTGGTGTGGCCCTCCGGCAGAAAGATCGACCACCGGTACCAGTACTCGTCGCCCTCCTGCTGCCGCGGCTCTTCCTGGATCAGTTCGGCCCGCTCCCGATCGTTCGTGCAGTCGTCCCATCCTCCAGGGCTGGATGAGCAGTCCCCGGGCCTCACCTCGAACCGCTCCGAGTTGTTCCCGTACCGCACGGGATGGCCGGGCGCCGACACCGTCTGATGGCCGTGTTCCTTCGCTCCTGCCGGGAGCGACCGCCGAAAGTCCCACCCGGAGCTGCCCCACCAGAATCCCGTCAACGCCGGCAACATCAAGCCAAGCAACAACTAGCGCCACTTCATCGTCGTCTCCTTCCGGCCCATACCGGGGCACCCGATGTAGTCACAGTATGGTCTTGAATGTAGCACTCCTACACGGGCATACTGGCGGAAGCAAAATGGAATCGGGGCGAGCAGTCATGGAACTTGCCATACGCGACGCGAAAGCACGACTCTCCGAACTGGTCGCTGCCGCCCGCAACGGCGAGCGCGTCATCATCACCAGGCACGGCCAGCCGGCCGCCGAACTGGTGCGTTGCGACCGGCGTGGCGGCATAGACTTCAACAGGCTGGAAGCGGCGCGCCGCCGGCTCGGCATCGAGGGCGACGGGGAAGGCTGGCCGGAGGAATTCAACGACCCCGCCTTCAGCCGCCGCGTGCTCGGCCTCGATGAGGAATAGCCGGGTCGGCAATGCGCGTCCTTCTCGATACGTCCTACCTGTTCGACTTCATGGACCGGCCGGGAAAGTTGCTGGAATCGGAGCGCCGGATTTTGACGGCACGCGACGCGGAGCTTTTTGTGAGCGCAGTCTCGATTTGGGAAATGCGGCTCAAGCACAATGCCCGCCACCCGTCGGGTGCGCGCAAGAGCCGTTTCTCTCCGGACGACGTGGTGGCCGCTCTTGAAGATCAAGAGGTGACGTTTCTGCCCATGACCATCCGCCATGCCGCGCGCGGGCTTGAGACGCCGCTCGATCACAAGGACCCGTTCGACGAGTTGCTGCTCGTCCAGGCTCAGGAGGAAGGTCTCAGGCTGCTCACTGTGGACAGGCGTCTTCTCGGTCACCCGCTTGCGGCCGCCGCGCATGAGCTTGAGTAAGTATGATATTGCGTCGTCAATGGAGGACAGGCTTATGGAACGCGAAGTCACGGTAGACGGTCTCAAGATTCGTTACCTGGAAGAAGGATCGGGGATGCCGGTGATCATGCTGCACGGCGCCTCGCTGGGCTCGTCCGCGGACGTGTTCGAGCGACACTTGGGGCCGCTGGCGGACGCCGGGTTCCGGGCGGTGGCTTACGACCAGCCGGGGTTCGGACTGTCCGATGCGTCAGAGGACTACACGCTGGCCTACCGGACCCGGTTCCTGCCGGAGTTCATGAGCGCCATCGGCGCCGACGAGGCCGCCCTCATCGGCCACTCCCAGGCCGGCGGCATCGTGGTGCAGACGGCCCTGGATCACCCGGGCCGGGTCGCCAAGGTGCTGGTGGTGTGCAGCGGCAGCCTGCTGCAGGGACTGCCGGATTTTCCGCCGCCGGCTCACGCCAGCGCCGAGAGCACCGACGCGCCGCCGACCCTTGAGGACAGCCGCAAGCTCCTGGAGTCGAACCTTTACCATAAGGAGCTGATCACTCCGGAGGTGCTGGAGAAGCGCCACAGCATGAGCGTGGGCAGGAACCTCGAAACGTTCCTGGAACGGCAGCGGGTGGTGGAGCCCAAGCGGGAGGGGCCGCGGCTATGGGAGCGGCTCGTGGAAGTGAAGCCGCCCATGCTGCTGCTCTACGGCAAGCAGGACCGCAACCAGGCGGCCGAGAAATGCGCCAAGCTCAAGGAGATGATGCCCGATCTCCGGCTGGAGATCATCGACAAGGCTTGCCACATGCTCATGTGGGACGCCGGCGAGGTCTACGACCGCAAGGCGGTGGAATTCCTGAAGGAGGCTTCGGCCTGACGTCCCTCTAGGCCGCGGCGCCGGCACGCGCCGGCTTGGCTCCGGCCATCTTCAACACTTCTCGCGCGGTTTCCTCTTCGATCACCACGGCGTTGAGGTAGCCGCCGCGCAGAGCGCCGAGGACCGCGGGCGCCTTGTCCGGCGACGCGCTGACGCCGATGGACCAGAGCGCGTTGCGCATCCGTTCCAACGGGATGCCGATGACGCGGTCGGAGCAGTCGCCGACCTCGCGCCCGTGGATGTCGATCATGCGCGCGAACACGTGGCCCACGGCGCCCCGGGCCACCGCAGCTTTGCGCTGTTCCTCGGTGATGTAGCCGGCCTTTTGCAGGCCGCACTGGCCGGACGACAGCGTCCCGATCCCCTGGATGATGACGTCGACATCGGCGGCGCGGTCGATGGCGCGGCGGATCTGGAGTTGGCGCAGGAACAGGTCCCGCGCCTCCCTCGAATCGGCCAGGGCGGGCGCGGGAATCAGATGGCAGGATGCGTGCAGGATCTCCGCCAGACGGATGGCCGTCTTCGGGCCGCACTCTTCCGAAGCGCTCGACTCCAGCGACCCGGATATCTGCACGACCTCCACGCCGTCGAAGGCTCGCGGCTCCATCACCCGCAACACCTCTGTCAGCGTCCTGCCCCAGGTGATCCCCACCTTCATGCGGTCGTCGATGACGCCGGTCAGGAACTCCGTGGTAGCGATGCCCACGTTGCGGAAATTGAGCTTTTCGGTGCTCCCGCCAGGCGCCACGATGGCGTCGCGCAGGTGGAAGCGCTGGCGAAGCTCCACCGCCAGCTCGGGGATGTTTTCTGCGGGCCGCCGTATCTTGAACTCGACGACTCCCAGGTCACGGGCCTCCGCGAGGAGCCGGGAAACCGTGGACAGCGAGCATCCCAGAATCTTCGAGATGTCCTGCTGCCCCAGGTCCTGCTCGTAGTAGAGTTCCGCGGCGTGGCGAATCTGTGCGAGTTTCTGTGCTTTGGCCATGATGACCGCTGTAACACGGGCGAAAGAATCCGCCAATGTGTGGCTAAAATATGAATATAAGATGGCAAAAACATGTCCAAAATGCAAGGACTGCCACGCCATGACCGTGGAGGGCGGCTGGATGATCGACGGAGAACGGGGTCAACCGCTTGTGGGAGGACGCGGAAGCGGGCGGCTTTTGATGGCTACCCTTCCAGCCCGAAGTCCCGCACCGGCGCGTTCTCGTCGTCCAGCTCGGGGCAGAACGTGTCCACCTGGAGCATGGCCGCGCAGCCGGGGCAGTAGTACTCGATGAAGCTGGCGATGTAGGGCTCGCCGGACGGCATCTTTTGGCCGGACAGTTCCTCGAGGTCGCGCTTTCGTCTGAGGGCGTAGCGCTTGTAGTTGTCGTGGGCCTCGCAGTAGCGGTGGCCGCAGCGGGTGCAGCGGATCACTTGCCGGCCGTCCTCGCGGGCGATGGCCATGCATGGATGGAAGCGTAGTGCGTCGGCGCCCGCGTCCGCGGTTTGGCTTCCGTTGGGCGCCGCGCTGGTGGCGCCGGCCAGGGGCGCGCCCTGTGCCAGGCGCTCGGCACGGATCGCCTCCCGCCGGCCCGCGGTGGCCTCGGCGTCCACCGCGCCGTCGGCCGTCACCACCACCCCGAATACTTCCTCGGCGATGCGCCGCGAGGTGACGCGGACGCCGATGTCGCGCCGGACCTTCTCCGGGTCGCGCTCCAGCGGGTCGCCGAATCCGCCGCCGCCGCCCACGAAGTCGGCCACGATGCAGTGCTCCGGCAGCGGCACGCGTCCCTGGATATGCTCCGGATGGGCCAGCGCGCCCCAGCCCTCGCTCTCCAGTTGCGCCGGCCGGAGGGGATAGTCGCCCGCGCGCAGCCGTTCCATCAGCGCGGCGCCGTCGGTGTGGAACACCGCGCGGATGCCGCCGATGCCGGTGGGGTATCCGCCGAACAGGCCCGCGCCCTCGGGCATGCAGCCGTAGGGCGGGTAGTTCACGCTGCAGTCCCGGGTGCCGAAGATCATGTAGATGCGGTAGCTGCCGGTGCCGCCGGCGTTCATGCCGGCGCCGCCGCCGTCGATGTGGTTGTTGCGGGTGAAGTAGATGAACGGGTACTGCATCTCGATGCGCTCGATGTCGCTGACGCCGCCTCCGGGTATGTTCATGTTGCCGCCGCACGGGACGCCGTCCCGCGTGGGCGTGGCGCCGAAGCCGGCGCCGTGGCCGTCGTAAAGCCCCTGTGCCGTCACCAGCCCCTCGCGGTTGTGGCCGCCGTAGAAGGCCAGCGGCCCGCCGCCGTACCAGATGCCCTGCCAGGCCGCGTTGATGTCGTCGCTGCCGCCGCTGTAGAGCATGCGCGAGATGCAGTCGTGGAGCGCCACCTTGGCCGTCACCCCCACCGCGGGCGCGTTGCCGCAGGCCGCGGGAAAGCGGCAGTTGAGGATGCTGCCCTCGGGGATGGTGACGGAGATGGGCTTGAACTTGCCGTCGCTCCAGGGCACGTCCCAGAACAGGAAGTCGGTCAGCGCCACCGCCAGTTGCGCCATGGTGCCGGCCAGCGTGGAGTTGGACATGTCGTTCATCTGGCCGCTGGTGCCGCTGAAGTCGAGGTGCATGTCCTCGCCCTTCTTCTCCAGCCGGCACACCACGTGGTAGGGCTTCACTCCGCCGCCCTTGCGGTCCCAGGCGGTGCCGGGGATCACCGAGGTCCAGTTGCCGTCCGGCAGGTCCCGCAGCCGCGCCCGCGCCATGCGCTCGGAGTCCTCGATGACCTTGCGTCCCGCCTGGTCGATGAAGTCCCGGCCGAACTTCTCCACCAACTCCAGGAAGCCCCGGGCGCACACGTTGTTGGACGCGATCTGCGAGCGGATGTCCTGTCCCACGTACTCCGGGTCGCGGCACTGTTGCGTCAGGCAGCGGAAGGCGTCCTCGCGGAACTCGCCTTTCTCCACCACCTTGGCGCCCTGGATGCGGATGCCCTCGTGGTAGATCTCCGTGGCCACGCCGCGCATGGAGCCGCCCGTGTCCGCGGTGTGGATGCTCGACGCGATCCAGTTGGTGAGCGCGCCGTCATGGAAGATGGGCTTCATGATCAGCATGTCGTAGGTGTGGGCGCCGGCGATGTAGGGGTCGTTGAAGAAGAGCTGGTCGCCGTCGAAGAAGCCCGGGCTCTCGCCGTACCACTCGATGACCTTCTTGATGGCGTCCGAGGTGGCGGCGGCGAACCGCAGGTGCCCCGAGCAGGCCAGGATCATCTCGCCCTCGGCCGTGTAGAACGACGCCATGCACTCACCGCCCTGGGCCACGATGGGCGAGGCCGTCACCTTCTGGATGGACGAGCGCCCCTCCTCGCCGATGGCCCACAGGCGGTGCAGGAACATCTCGTACTTGACGGGATCGAGCTCGGGGGTGTCTGCCATGGGGTGTGCTCCTGAAGCCTCGGGTCGCTTCACGGTGCGCTACAGCGCGTACAGCTCCACCGGGTTGTCGTAGAGAATGCGCGAGACGCTCTCCGGGGAGAGGAACTCGTGCCGCTGAAGCAGTTGCAGGGCGTGGATCTCGGTGGAGGAGTCGGCGTGGCCGTAGTCGGTGCCCATCACCAGGCGGTCGTCGCCCACGTACTTGATGACGTGCTCCAGGTCGTCGTTCATCTGGGCGGCGACCCAGATGTTGTTGTCGGCGAGGATGCGCTCCTTGAGCTTGCCGCCGCGCCGTTCCACGCGGCGCCGCAGGTCGTTGATGAGGTAGGGCAGCCAGCCCGCGCTCAGCTCGATGATGCCCCAGCGCAGCTTGGGGAATCGGTCGGGGAGGTTCGACATGATCAGCAGGTGGAACGCGCCGAGGCCCACGAACTTGTTGCGCTGGTAGCCGCACAGGGGCCTGCCCCACACCCGGTCCATGTCCGGGCTGTTGGTGCCCGAGTGGATGCACACGGGCATGTCGAGGTCGCTGGCCTCTTCGTAGAGCGGGAAGAAGTCGGGGTCGTTGATGAGCCGGTTGCGGTAGTCCAGCCCCGAGATGTTCACCGCCACCGCGCCGTGGTCCCGGGCGAAGCGCATCTGCCGCCGCGCCTCCGGGATGTCGCTCAGCGACGCCACGCAGGCCCAGCGGAAGCGGCCGTGCCCGCGCGAATGGATGTCGGCCAGCCAGCGGTTGTAGCTCCAGCACAGCGCGTTCTCCACCGCCGGCCGGTCCGTCAGCGGGTGCACCCACAGGGTCGGGAACAGCACCTGTACGTCGGTGCCCAGCTCGTCCATGTGCGCCACCCGCGCGTCCACGTCGAGCATGTACTTGGCCTTGAGGTCCAGCGGCACGTTGCCGATGAAGGTGCCGGTGATGGCGTCGCTCCGAGCCCCGCCGCCCGGCCACGGCGTGCCCACCTTGTTGCCGCCGATGACCCAGTACTTGAGGGTCTCGCCGTTCTCCAGCCTCTCGTAGACCACGCCGGGCTTGTATTCCCGCTCGGAGGGAGCGAGATACTCCCAGGTCTCGTCTATTTCCACCACGTGGGCGTCGGCGTCGATGATCGGCATGTTACCCTCCAGGCTTGCGGGTCCGGCTCATGATGAATGGATGCGCGATGCGGCGTTCAGTTCGCCACAATCGCGTGTTCCTGTCAAATTAGGAAACTCTGACTATTTTTCATCGCTTGGATCACGTGGCTGGGGGTTCATTCATAATGTCGAGGCTTGAAGCGGTTCGAAGGATGTCGGTCGCGGTTGCGCTGGGAGTGCTGTTGGCGCTGCCCCTGGTGGGCTGCGGCGACGGTGCGGAAGAGATGTTCGAGACCGCGCAGTTCGAAGAGGTCCAGAACAACAAGGAGCACGCGCGCAAGCTCTACAACCGTATCCTCCGCGACCATCCGGATAGCTCCTTCGCGGCCAAGGCGCGGGAGCGGCTGGCGGCCATGGAGCGGGAGGGGCGCTAACGTCGGCCAGACCGAGTCAGGTCAGGCCGATTGTGGACGTGCCTGCCGGGGAGTATACTTTGACGCAGTATCGGCGGACTCTCTTGATTGGGGTAGTCTCATGAAACGATCTCTCATCGCGTTTCCGGTCCTGGTTGCGCTGGCGCTGTGGATGGCCCCGGCGCAGGCGGCCGCGCCGTCGCCCGATGCGCTGTTGTCCGATGGCGACCGACGGCGCCAGGAACAGGCTGTTCAGAACGCCCTCGAGTTCAACAGGACCGGCCAGGCCGAGTTATGGGAGAACCCGGCGACCGGCCACCACGGCCGCGTCACGCCGACGCTTACATACCGCAATTCCGCGGGCCAGGACTGCCGCAAGTTCGAACGCGAACTCACCATCGACGGCAGGGAGGCCGAGGCCAGGAGCACGCGCTGCCGCACGGCGGCCGGGGTCTGGCTCCGACCGGTGGCGCCAAAGCCGGTCTACACCCGCCGGCATGATGACCCTTGGCGCCATCACCCCTACTATGGTTCCTATTGGTACTACCCGCCGGTGTCTCTGCACCTGTTCTACGAGTTCGGCCGTCACCGCCACAAGATCGACCGTCACCGGCGTCACCATCGCCAGCGGTTGCATCATCGCCACCGATCGCACCACCATCACCGGTCGGACCACCGTCGCCGGGCGCACCGCGATCGCCGGCGCTAGGCGGCAGGCGGGTCGGGTTGGGCGAAGGCGTAACCCGACTCCGCGGGCTCCTTGTCAGCCGGTGGCGTCGTGGGCGCGGTTTCCGAGCACGGCGAAAAGGGGGTCTCCCCGGAAGTCCTCCGGGACGGGCGTGAGCGATCGCACGTTGTCCCAATTGCCGGCCTCGGTAAGGTAGGATTCCACGAGCTGCTGCTGTCCCGCGCCCGTCAGGCGATTCCAGATGGCCACGGCCTTGGTGGGGAAGCAGCGGTTGGAGAAGGTGATGACCAGCGGGCCGCCCGGCGTCAGCACGCGCCCGATGTCGCGGATCACCTGCACCGGCTTCACCAGGTAGTCCACGGAGACGCAGATGCAGGCGGCGTCGAACTCGCCGCCGGCGTAGGGCAGGGAGGGGTCGTCGTTGAGGTTGTGGACCGTGCAGGCGTGGAGGCGGGGATTGGCCCGAAGCTCCTGCTCGTTCATGCCCAGCCCCACGACTCTCCTGAAGCTCATCTCCGGCGGCAGGTGGCTGATCCAACTGCTCATCAGGTCCAGGACCGCGCCTCCGGCCGGCAGGGTTTCCCGGTAGAGTCGGGTGACCGCGGCGATCGCGCGCTCGTCGATATGGGTCACCAGGCGGGGCTCCTGGTAGAATTCCTCGTCCGGCGACTCGTCGATGCGGGCGAAGGCTTGCGGCGGCAGCGGGTAGGTGATCATGTTGCGGCTCCGCGGCTTTCCGGGGCAATAGTATAGTAAGGTTGCCGGCGGGGGTCTGCAAACCCGGCGGCGGGAGGATTCATGAGCAACGACGACAGGCAGGTGATTTTCTCGCTCATCGGGGTGGGCAAGGTCCATCCTCCCAAGCGGCAGGTGCTGAAGGACATCTACCTGTCGTTCTTCTACGGCGCCAAGATCGGGGTGCTGGGCCTCAACGGGTCGGGCAAGAGCACGCTGCTCCGGATCATCGCCGGGGTGGAACAGGAGTACCTGGGAGAGATCACGTTCTCCAAGGGCTACTCCGTGGGTTTGCTGGAGCAGGAACCGCAGATGGATGCCGACAAGACCGTCAAGGAAGTGGTGGAGGAGGGCTGCTCCCGGATGATGGGGTTGCTGGCGGAATACGAGGCCGTCAGCGCCCGGTTCGCGGAGGAGATGAGCGCGGACGACATGGACGCGCTGCTGGAGCAGCAGGCGAAGCTCCAGGATGAAATCGAGGCGGGCAACGGCTGGGAGCTGGAGAGCCAACTGGAGGTGGCCATGGACGCGCTCCGCTGTCCGCCGCCGGAGACGAAGGTGGACGTGCTCTCCGGAGGCGAGCGCCGGCGCGTGGCGCTGTGCCGGCTGCTGATCCAGGAGCCGGACATCCTGCTGCTGGACGAGCCCACCAACCACCTGGACGCGGAATCCGTGCAGTGGCTGGAGCAGCACCTGGCGCGCTACGAGGGCACGGTCATCGCCGTGACCCACGACCGCTATTTCCTGGACAACGTCGCCGGATGGATCCTGGAACTGGACCGGGGCCACGGCATCCCCTTCGAGGGCAACTACTCCTCGTGGCTGGAGCAGAAGCAGGCGCGCCTGGAGAAGGAGGAGAAGACCGCGACCCGGCGCCGCAAGACCCTGGAGCGGGAGCTGGAATGGATACGCATGTCGCCCCGGGCGCGCCAGGCCAAGGGCAAGGCGCGGTTGACGCGCTACGAGCAGATGCTGGGCCAGGAGCAGGAGGGCGCGCAGGAGGACCTGGAGATCTACATCCCGCCGGGGCCGCGCCTGGGCGACGTGGTGCTCCAGGCGGACAGCCTCACCCACGGGTTCGGCGACCGCCTCCTGTTCGAGGATCTGAGCTTCATCATGCCGCCCGGCGCCATCGTCGGCGTCATCGGCCCCAACGGTTCGGGCAAGACTACGCTGCTGCGCATCGTCACCGGCGGCCTGGAATGCCGGTCCGGCTCGTTCCGCATCGGCGAGACGGTCAGGGTCGGCTACGTGGACCAGAGCCGCACGCTGAACGACGAGCACACGGTGTGGGAAGCGATATCGGACGGCCAGGACCAGATCCTGCTGGGCAAGCGCGAAGTCAACTCCCGCGCCTACGTGGGGCGGTTCAATTTTTCGGGACAGGACCAGCAGAAGAAGGTCGGCGACCTTTCGGGCGGCGAGCGCAACCGCGTTCACTTGGCCCGGATGCTCAAGGAAGAGGCCAATCTGTTATTGCTGGACGAGCCTACCAACGACCTCGACGTCAACACCATGCGGGCGCTGGAAGATGGGCTGGTGGAGTTCGGGGGATCGTGCGTCGTGGTGAGCCACGACCGCTGGTTCCTGGACCGCATCGCCACCCACATCCTGGCTTTCGAGGGCGACAGCCAAGTGGTCTGGTTCGAGGGGAACTACAGTGACTACGAGACGGACCGCCGCCGGCGCCTCGGCAAGGAAGCCGACCAGCCCCACCGCATGCGGTATCGCAGGCTGACGAGAGACTGAGCTACCCGCCCGCCGCCTTCACAAAATCCGACACGCGCTCGCCGATCATGATGCAGGTGACGTTGGTGTTGGCGTGCACCACCGTGGGCATGATGGAGGCGTCGGCGACCCAGAGGTTGTCCATGCCGTGCACCTTGAGGGTCTGATCCACCACCGCCTCGGGGTTGGACGCAGGCGCCATGAGGCAGGTGCCGACGCCGTGGTGGTAGCTGTCGTAGGTGGCCTTGGCGAACTTCACCCAGTCCTCGCCGGGACCGGGGGTGAGCAAATCGCCGTAAAGCTCACGCATGGGCGGGGTCTCGGTGATCTCCTTGATGAACTCCATGGCCCTGGTCATGGAGTCGATGTCCTGCTGGTGCTCCAGCATGGCGGATTCGATCACCGGGAACTCCCGTGGGTCGCTGCTCTGGAGGTAGAGGCGGCCGCGGTTCATCTGCTCCAGCAGCGACGCCGACAGCGGGATGGTGGGCTTGATGCCCTCGATCTGGGTCGGCGGCCGTAGCGAGATGTGGAAGTTGGAGCAGTCTCGGTCCGCATGGCTCTTGTAGATGTAGCGGATGCGCGGGATGATCCAGTCGGCGTCGAACTCCTCCTTGCACTCGAAGGTCATGAACACCACCGCGTGGTCCTGGTAGTTCCGGCCCACGCCGGGCATGTCCCTGACCACCTCGATGCCCACCTTCTTCAAGTCCTCGGCGCGGCCGATGCCCGACAGCATGAGGAGCTGGGCGGAGTAGTAGACCCCGGCGCTCACCACCACCTGGTTGCCGGAAACGGTCTCCTGGCGGCCGTTCTTCTCGTAGCTCACGCCGGTCACCCGGTTGCCTTCGATGTCCAGCTTCTGGACCTGGGCCTCGGCGACGATGGTGAGGTTGTCGCGTCCGCGCGCCGGGTCCAGGTACGCCACCACCGTGGACTGGCGCTTGCCGTCCTTGATGCTGAAGGGCGGGTGCCCCACGCCCTCGGGGTCGGGAATGTTGGTGTCCTCCAGGAGCGGCAGGCCCTTCTGCTGGCCGGCCTCGATGAACGCCTGGACGGGGTCGGCCGTGCCGGGGGTGTCGAAGGTGAACGGGCGCTTCACGTAGAGCGGGCCGTCGTTGCCGTGGAGCGGGCTGTCCGGGAAGTCCTGGTCGGATTCCAGCCGCTTGAGCACCGGTAGCACCTTCTCCCAGGACCAGTCCGGGTTGCCGGCGGCTACCCAGTTGTCCATGTCGGCCTTCATGGGCCGGGGCGCGGCCATGACGTTCACCGACGAGCCGCCGCCCATGATCCGGCCGGCGAGCTTGTAGCAGATGCTGCCGTCGAGGTCGCGAGGGCTGGGGTACATGGCCAGATAGTCGGTCTCCAGCAGCAGCCGCACTTGGTTCTGGGCTTCGGCCACCATCTCGGGAATGGGTTGCGGGTCCGGCCCCGCCTCCAGCAGCAACACCTTGCGCCCCGGGTCCTCGGAGAGGCGGCTGGCCGCGGCGCAGCCCGCGGAGCCTCCGCCGATGATGATGACGTCGTAGTGGTCGGCCATGCGAGATGCCCTTTCGTTGTGGTGTCGTCCGCTTCAGGCCTTGGCGGCCTCGTCGTCCAGCGCCTTGCTCAAGCGCTTGCGGAACTCTTCCAGGATGAGCGAAGTGGTGGCGCGCAGGATCATGTCGCCGACGATGGCCAGCCGCCCCTTGATCTCCACCTGCGCCTTGTACACGAGCTCGGTGCAGTTCTCGCGAGGCTCTTCCATGCGCGCGTCCACGCCCGCCACCACCGTGCTCTTGGTGACGGAGTCGTTGCCCTCGATCTTCACGGTGAGGGCTTCCTTGGGATTGCTGTCGGTGATGGTGGAGCGGAAGTTGAACTTGCCCGACATGGGTCCCACCTTGGCGCTGATGACGCCGTCGAAGGTGGTGTCGTCGATCTTGTCGATGGAATCGAGACCCGGCATGCAGCCCGAGAACTTGTCGATGTCCAGCACGAAGTCCCACACGGCATCTCGCGGATGTTCTACGTTAATAGTGCCCTCGAAGTTCATGGCGGCTCCCTGCGGCAGGTTTGAGTTTGGAGGGGTATAGCCGTTTCGGTTGTGTCGATCAACCGTGATTCCCCCTCTCCGTCATTCCGGCGAAAGCCGGAATCCAGGAGGGGCGGGGCAGGGTCGGCCTCGCCGTGGTTACGAATCCGCCCCGGCGTGCTACATCTAACCGTCATGGACATCGCCATCGTCTACGCCTTGGGCACCGCGTTCTTCCTGGCGTTGCGGGACATTTTCGGCCGCATGGCCACCCACGACATCGATCCGGTGCTGGGCACCGCGGCCACGGCGTTCACCGGCTTGGCGGTGCTGACCGTCGCCGCTCTGTTGAACGGCGACCTCCACGCGGGCTTCCCGGGTTGGGGATGGCCGCTGTTCATGATCGGGCTGGCCGGGATCCTCCGCATCACCGTGGGCCGCACCACCCTGTTCACCGCCATCAAGTACATCGGCGCCGCCCGGTCCAGCAGCTTCAGCGCCACCAACGTGTTCTTCGCCATGTTCATCGGCGTGTTCTTCCTTGCGGAGAACCTGACGTATCTCCTGACGGCCGGGGCCGTCCTGGTGGTGGGCGGCTGCGTGCTGGTAGCCATGAGCCGCGCCCAAGGCGCCGCCGGCCAGACGTGGACCCGCTACGTCGCCGGCATGGCCTTCGCGCTGGGCAGCGCCCTTGCCATGGCCGTCTCCGCGGCCCTGACCCGGGTGGTGGTGCACGAGTTCTCGTCGCCCCTGGGCGCCAATTTCTACGCCAGCCTCATCGCGCTGCCGAGCTTCCTGCCCGCCATCTGGAACCGGCCGCTGCGCAGCGTCGCCGACTGGACCCCGCGGCATTGGCGCTACATCTGGCTGGTGGGGCTGGTGTCCGCCATCGGCACCACCTGCGGCTATTTCGCGCTCAAGTACGCACCGGTGGTGGTGGTGCAGCCCATCGCGCAGTCCCGGCCGCTGTTCGTGCTGCTGGTGTCGTGGCTCTTCCTGCAGGCCCACGAGTCGGTCAACTGGAAGGTGGCGGCGGGCGCCCTGACCATCGTGCTGGGCACGGCCCTGCTGATCGTGAAGTGAGGCGGCGGGGGCGGATTCGCTTTCTTTCCGTCAAACGCCTATATGTAAGGGCTCGGAGGTCGCGTTCGATGAAGGACAAAGTCGTCAAGACCGATGAAGAGTGGCGCCAGCAGCTCACCGACGAAGAGTTCCTGGTGACGCGGAAGCAGGCCACCGAGCGCCCGTTCACGGGCAAATACCACGCTTCCAAGGAGCCCGGGATCTACCGTTGCGTCTGCTGTGGCGCGGACCTGTTCGACGCCGCCACCAAGTTCGAGTCGGGCACCGGCTGGCCCAGCTTCTGGGCGCCGGTGGACGAGGAGAACGTCGCCACCAAGGAAGACCGTTCCTACGGCATGCGCCGGGTGGAAGTGCTCTGCCGTGTCTGCGACGCCCACCTGGGGCACGTTTTCGACGACGGTCCGTCGCCGACATATCTGAGGTATTGTATTAACTCTCTGTCACTAAGGCATGAGAAAGATTAAGGAGGTTCGATCAAATGGACAGCAAGCAAGTGTTGGCGCAACTCGACCGCGCCCATCTGGTGGAGATGACCCGGGACCTCGCCGACATCGTCACGATCACCGGCGAGGAAATCCCGGTGGCGGAGTACCTGGGACGCGAGTTCGAGCGCCTGGGCATGGAGGTGGAATACCAGGAGGTGGAGGAGGGACGGAAAAACGTCATCGGCACGCTGCGCGGGTCGGGTGGCGGGCCGGCGCTGATGTTCAACGGCCACATGGACCACTTCGACAACCCCGAGCCAACCCGCGTGACCGAAGACCGGGTTTACGGCCGCGGCCTGGTGAACATGAAGTGCGCGTTCCCCTGCTACATCACCGCGGTGGACATGCTCGTCAAGGCCGGGGCGGAACTCAAGGGCGACATCATCATCTCGGGGGTGGTGGGCGAGATCGAGAAGGCCCAGGTCAACCGGTTCCACGGCAAGAGCTACCGGGGCGCCGGAGTGGGCGCCCGTTACCTCATGGACCACGGCGTCACCGCGGACATGTGCATCATCGGCGAGCCCACCGGCCTGCGTATGCAGATCGGCAACGCCGGCCTGGTGTGGGCCGAGGTGACCGTGGAGGGGCCGGCCAAGACCTTCGTCATGAAGGCGTTCGAGGTATGCAAGGGGATCCAGGCGTGGGAAGCCGACTACCAGAAAATGTTCCCGCACCCGTTCATGCTCCCCACCGTGCAGATCGGCGCCATCGACGGCGGCAACCCCTTCAAGCCCGGCACCAACCCGGTGTGCAAGATCTACGTCATCGTCAAGACGCTGCCCGACGTTCCCACCATGAAGATCCAGCGGGAGCTGGAGAAGGTCGCCGCCGCGGTTGCCGAGAAGGAAGGGGACATCGACACCCGTGTGAAGCTCTACCTCTCCACCGGCGGCTACGAGATCCCCGATACCGACTACGTGGTCAAGGCCATGGGAGCGGCCCACCAGGAGGTCAACGGTAGCGCCATGGAGTTCTCCGAGCCGGTGCGCTACGGCATCACCTCGGACGGCTCGCGCATCAACCAGTACGGCGTGTCGGTGATCACCTACGGCGCCGGCTTCGGCACCCACTTGGTTGACCCGGACGAGCAGGAGACCGGCGCTGAGTGGGACCGGCCCTCCGGCACCCGCCGGGGCGTGGGCATCAGGAACATGGAGCGTTGCAGCAGTGCCTACGCTCTGGCGGCGCTCGATATCTGCAGCAAGACCCGGGCGGAGCTCGGCCTGGACTGACCGGAACCGCACGGCAAGAGCGGGCGGCCGCGCGTCATGCACGGGCCGCCCGCTTCCGTTGAAGCCGGAGGCGCGTGCGCGCGTCCCGGCAAGGAGTCCCCATGGAACTGACACTCGCACACTACCGCAACCGTTTCTGCATGTTCCGCACCTATTACGCCCTCGCCGAGGGCATCGTGAAGCCCGAGGGTTTCGACCTCAAGGTCATCGAGGTCGCCGACCCGCCTAGCCACGAGCTGGAGGAAGTGCTGATCCGGGGCGAGGTGGCGTTCGCCAACATCTATCTGCCCAACTTCCTGAAGCGGAAGCTCGGCGGGGCACCCATCGTCGGCCTCTCCACCGAGTGGAAGTCCACCGCCAAGGGCAACGGCGTCTTCGTGCTCAAGGACGGACCGGTGCAGACCCCCAAGGACCTGGAGGGGCGGCTCATCGCCAGCCACCACTCCGACCCCCATGCCATGCATTGCTTCCTTCTGCGCAAGCACTACAAGGTGGACGACTCCACCATCCGCTGGGAGTCCCATCCCCAGGAGGAACTGCTTTCGATCCTCAAGGAACGCAAGGCCGACGCCGTGACGCTCATCGACCAGATCTTCTGGCACGGCGAGAAGGACCCGGACGTCCGCTGCCTCTACACCGACGGCGACGCTTGGCGCGGCCTCCACGGCCTTCCTGAGATCATCAAGCACATGCTCGCCACCCGCGAGGACCTTTTGCAGGAACACCCCGAGTTCGCCGGCCAGATCCTCGACGCCTGCCGCAAGTCCATCGCCTACAGCGACGCCAATCTCGAAGAGGTGGCCGACCGCTTTATCGCGAAGTACGGCGGCGACAAGCAGGACATCCTGGCCTCCGCCGGCTACCCCAAGATCGAGTTCACCTTCACCGACACCGAGCGCAAGGAAGCGGAAGCCACCATGGAGATGCTCATCGAGACCGGACGGCTGGAGGGGCGAGTGGACCTGTCTACGGCGTTCGTGTCGTAGCTCGCTGACGCGGTGGACAGGCCGGTGGGCTCGCCAAATTCGTCATTCCGGGCTTGACCCGGAATCCAGGAGGAGCGGGGTTGGGCCTTGACGCCCACCGCGTGGATTTATAGTGTGGGCGACAAATCTCGATCTCTAAGGGAGGTTCTCATGCGAAGCACGATCACGAAGGCGATGGCGCTGTCACTCGGCCTTGTCCTCTGCCTCTCCGGCATAGCGCTGGCGTCGAGCGCGGAGTTGATAGCCGCGGCCAAGAAGGAAGGCAAGCTGCGGCTGATCACGTTCTCCAGCTTCCGGAAGGCTGCCGAATCCTTCCAGAAGAAGTACGGCATCACGGTGGAAGGCACTTACGTGGGCGCGCCCGGCGTTCTCCGTACGGTGAGCCAGGAATCCCAGGCGGGGATAGCGGCCATCGACATGTTCGGCGCCTCCCCCGGTCCGTTGAGCGGACTCAACCACCTGACACAGAGCTACAAGCCCGCCGGCTACGAGAAGGTCGCGCATCACATGGAGGCGTTGCCGAAGGACTGGAACCTGGTGCCGATCTTCATCCACGTGGTGGGCGCGTCCTACAACAAGGATCTGATCCCGCCGGAGCAGGCGCCGCGCAGCATCCAGGAGTTGATCAAGCCCAAGTACAAGGGCAAGATCATCTCGCGCACGCCGTGGCTGGGGTCCAACTACCTCGTTCACATCGCGTCGTTGCAGGCATGGTTCGGCGGCAACGAGGAGAAGTGGGCCAACTTCTGGAAGGCGTTCAAGGTCAACGTGGGGCGCTACGAGCCCAAGTGGGGGCCGCTCCACCAGGCGGTGGGGCTCAAGGAGTTCCCGCTGGGAATCTTCACCCTGCCGTACACGCCGTTCACCTTCGGCCGGAGCTATCCCGGGCTCGGCTACTCCACGTTCCGGGAGCCGGCCATCTGGTGGCCCAACATGCTGGCGATCCACGGGAAGGCGCCTCACCCCAACGCCGCCAAGCTGTTCATGGAGTTCTGCATCAGCGCCGAGGGACAGAAGCACTTTGTCGCCGAGGGTCTGATCCCGGCCGACAGCACCATGAAGCCGAGGGGATCCCTCATCGAGGAGCTCAAGGGCGTCAAGTTCTTCGCCAAGGCGCCGGAGATCATCGCCCACGAGGTGAGCAACAACAAGGACGCGTGGACGAAGCGCATTCAGGCGCTCTACCAGTAGCCTGAAAGGGCAGCGCCGGAACGACGCGAAGGGCCATGTTCGAATTCTTCCCCGGGAACCGAAGCTGGTCCTTCGCGTGCATCCGGCTGCTGGCCGAAAGCTACTACGGCGGCGGCGAGTTCAACGAGATCCACCGCACCGTTCAGCGAATCAAGCCCGGCGACACCGAGAGCTGGCACGCCGAGTGGCGTGAGACCGCAGACCGGGTCGCCGCCCACGGCCGGGAGCAACAGGCCGGCGGCCGTCCCGAAAGCGCGCGCAAGGCCTTCTTCCGCGCCGCCAACTACTACCGGGTCGCCGAGTTCCTCCTGCCGTTCACCGACGACAGGAAGGTCCCCACCTACCGCAAGTCCGCTGAGAGCTTCCACGCCGCCGCGGAGTTGTCGCCCGACATCGAGCGTGTCGAGGTGCCCTACGAGGACACCTCCATGCCCGGCTATTTCTTCCACGCCCAGGCCTCTGCCGGCGAGAAGCCGCCGGTGCTGATCTTCACCGGGGGCGCCGATTCCACCGCGGAGGAGGTCTACTTCGTCGGCGGCCCCGAGGCGGCCAAGCGGGGCCTCGCCCTGCTCATCGTGGACGGACCCGGACGCGGCGGCATGCTCCGGCTGCGCAACAGCTTGGCCATCCCCGACTTCGAGCGGCCGATAACGGCCATGGTGGACTACCTCGAAACCCGCGGCGACGTGGACATGAACCGCGTCGCCCTCATGGGCATGAGCATGGGCGGCTACTACGTGACCCGTGCCGCAGCCTACGAGAAACGCGTCAAGTGCTGCGTCTCCCACTTCGGACCCTACGACTGCTACCGCGACATCTACGAGTTCTACGAGCCCCTGAGAGGACAGTTCCGCTGGATCACCGGGTCAACCACCGAAGACGAGGTCCGCCACCGCCTGAGCCAGTTCACCCTCGCCGGCAGCATCGAAAAGGTCGAATGCCCGCTGCTGATCCTCCACGGCGAGGACGACGTCATCACCGACCCCCGCTGCGTCCACCAGACCTACGAAGAAGCCAAGTGCGAGAAGGAGCTACGCTTCCTCCGCTCGGGTGAGCCCGGCGCCGTCCACTGCTCCTACGACAACCACGCCGAGATCTTCCCCTTCATGCACGACTGGGTGGCGGCGCGGGTGTAGACGCCTATCGTCAGGAAAGTCATTCTCGCAGAAAGCTGGAATCCAGGGGCGATGCGTGCGATCACGACGCCAAGGGATTCAATTCATCTACGCGCGTTCGAACTCCTGGCGTGTGACCCCAAGGTCTCGCAGGATGGTTCCCACCGTGCCCGTTTTCAGGTCACGGTTGCCCCAGTTGGGAATGGTTGTCCTGCCGCCCGTCGATGGACGGATCCAGATTTCATGGTCGCCACGGGCGCGTCTGTCCAGCTCACATCCGAGTCTGCGCAGCCTGCGTGTGAGTTCCCTGTACCTCAAACTGCGACCATGACTTCACTGAAGCCCCGATGCTCACTGGTGTCGACGATGGCCGCCGCTACTTTGGGCGGAAGAGGATCGCCTCGGTCACGGTAAGACGCGATGAACGCTGACGCAACGCTCTGAAGGCTTTCCAGCGCCTGCGCGGAAGTGTCGCCCCACGCCCGGCAGCCGGGAAGATCAGGTATTTCGGCTAAGTACTTGCCCTCGGTTTCGTCCGAGGGTTCTCGCAGGACTGCTCGCAGCCTGTAGAGATCCATGCCATTTCTCCTGCCGGCCCTATCGGTGACTCCATGAGTATTTTCTGCCATACCATAAAATACTCATGAGTATTTCAAGGTCAACCAGAAAATACCCACGATCCTCGATCGCGGGAAGGGAGGCGAGGAACCGGCTACGTCTCCCGCCGCGACACCAGCAGGTGCAGCCCAAGTGACAGCGCCAGCATCAGCACGCCGATGACGGCGCCGATGCCGAACTGGCCCTCGTCGAAGGCGCGCTGGAAGAGCAGGGTGGAGAGCACCTCGTTGCCGTAGGTGAACAGGATGACGGCGCCGGCGAACTCCCGCAGGTAGATCTGGAAGAGCAGCACCCACACGGAGAAGATGCCGCCCCGCAGGAACGGGATGACGATGCGGGTGATGGTGCCCAGGGCGCTGGCGCCCGATGTCCATGAGGCTTCCTCGAACTCCTTGTGGAACTGGAACAGGAACGGGCTCAGGGTCCGCAGCGCGAACGGCAGGTAGTTGCCGATGAAGTAGAGCAGCAGGATCCACAGGGTGCCGTAAACGGGGGTCCGGATATAGGCCCACACGAAGCCCACCGCCAGGATGGTGCCGGGGAAGGCCAGCGGCAGCATGGTGGCGGCCTCGATGGGTCCCTTGAGCTTGACGCCGCTGCGCACCAGCAGGTAGCCGACCCCCAGGGCGATGGTGACGGTGGCGGTGGCCGCGGCGAAGCACAGAAGCATCGTATTGCCCAGCGCGCGCCAGAAAACCGCGTCCTGCAGGGCGGCATTCCAGTGGTTGAGGGTGAGCTGCGTGAGCACGCTCAGGCTCGGAGTGGCCACGAACTGAGAGAAGGAGAGCAGCACGATCACCACGGCCGGCAGCACGATCACCACGCCGAAGTACAGCGAGGCGCACACGAAGGCCACGTAGCGCCACCGGCCCAGGTGGTGGACGTTCTCCGGCCGGGCCTTGCCGGTGACGGTGACGAAGCTTTCCGCCTGCCTGACCAAGTGGCGGTAGAGGAACAGCGAGCCCAGGCTCAGGGGGATCACCATCATGGCCAGCGCCGCGGCGGTGTTGTAGTAGATCAGCGACTGGTAGTCCGAGGCGATGATGTTGAAGATGGCGGAGGTGAACACGAAGATGCCGCCGGGCGCGCCGATGAGGATCGGCACCTCCAGGGTGATCAGCCCGATGACGAACACCAGCAGGAACGAGGACAGGATCAACGGACGCAGCACCGGCAGGGTCACCCGGCGCAACGTCCCCATCACCGTGTTGCCGCAGGCAATGGACTGCTCTTCGAGCGATGGGTCCATGAGCCGGAACGCGTTCAGGGCGATGAGGAACACGATCGGTGACTCGTAGAGCACCATGATGAAGATCATCCCCGGAAACGAGTAGAGGTTGAACAGGTTGGTGCCGAAGAACTCCCGGAACAGGACGTTGAGGACGCCGATGCGCGGGCTCAGGAGCAGGATCCAGGCAAGCGCGGCGATGATTACCGGAAACGCCCGGGGCACGATTCCCAGCTTGGCGAAGACGTTGCCGTAGGGCATGTCGGTGCGCACCACCAGGAACGCCATGGCGACGCCCAGCACCACCGAGATGGCGGCCATCACAAAGGCGAACACCAGCGAGTTGAAGACCAGCGTGGGCAGGTCGGTGGGGATGCTGATGTTCAGCGCCCGGAGCCAGTTGTCCAGGGTGACGTGCCCCGCGGCCACCGGCGAGGACGACCAGAAGCTCCCGAAGACCAGCGCCAGCACCGGGACGAGAATGACGAAGCCGATGACCACCATCAGGATGGTGTAAACGGCCCGCATGGCTTTCTCGGTGTGCATGGCCTCCGGTCTCCGTTCAGTGCCGCCCCGGAAAGGACGCCGGCGCTACGCGGTGCGCAGGAGGAAGAGCTGGCCCGAGATGTAGCGCGCGGCGTCGGATATCAGGTAGCGGATCAGGCCGGTGATCTCGTCCTTCTGCGTGAAGCCGCCCATGAGCGGCGAGGTGGACTGTTTCAGGGTCCACTGCTCTTCCGACATGCCCGCCCGGGCCATGTCGGTCTCGGTGGCGCCGGGTCCGATGGCGTTGGCGGTGACGTTGTAGGGCGCCAGCTCCATGGCCAGGGTCTTGGTGAAGGTGATGACCCCGCCCTTGGACGCGGCGTAGTGGGAGCCCAGCCGCTGACCGGTAACGCCCCGGCCCGAGGCGACGTTGATGATGCGGCCGGACTTGCGCTCCGCCATGTGCTTGCCCGCGGCCTGGGAGCACAGGAACAGCCCGGTGAGGTTCACCCGGATTACCCGCTCCCATTCCTCCGCCGGCATCTCCAGCACCGGGCAGCGCTTGATCACCCCGGCGGCGTTGAGTTGCACGTCGATGTGGCCGTATCTGTCGATGGCCGCGGCGACCATGCCGTCCACGCTGGCCTTGTCGCCGACGTCCACCTGCACGGCCAGCGCTTGGCCGCCGTCCTTTCCGATGTCCGCTACCAGAGCCTGCGCCCCCTCGCCGTTGAAATCGGCTACGACGATGCTGTGGCCGTCCTGCGCCAGCGCCCGGCAGATGGCCGACCCGATGCCCCCGGCGCCGCCGGTTACCACCACGACCTGTGACATGTCACCTCCTGAAATGGCGTCCTCGGTTAACGGTTTCACCTTACCGTTCGCCCTGAGCGTAGCGAAGCGAAGTCGAAGGACGCATTTCCTCAAAGCCCGCCGCTACGGCGTCCGCAGCAGGAACGTCTGCCCGGTGATGAAGCGCGCCGCGTCCGAAACGAGATAGCGCACCAGCCCGGTGATCTCGTCCTTCTGGGTGAGCCCGCCCTGCAAAGGCTCCACCGCCTTGATGGCCGCCCACTGCTCCTCGGTGTAGCCGGCCCGGGCCATGGGCGTCTCGGTGCGTCCTGGACAGATGTTGTTCACCAGGATGTTGTCCGACGCCACCTCCACCGCCATGGACTTGGTGAAGGCGATGACCCCGGCCTTGGAGGCGGAGTAGTGCGCGGAGTAGGGCGCCCCGGCGACCCCTCGGCCCGAGGCGACGTTGAGGATGCGCCCCTGCTTGCGCGGCCGCATGGCCGCGGCAGCGGCCTGGCTGCACAGGAAGACGCCCCGCAGGTTTACCCGGATCACCCGGTCCCACTCCTCCTCGGTCATGTCCGCGATGGCGAAGCGGCCCATGAGGCCGGCGAAATTGATCTGGTGGTCGAGCTGTCCGTAGGCGTCCACTGCGCTTTGGATCATGGCCTCGACGCTCTGCTTGTCGCCCACGTCCACGCCGACGCCCAGCGCCTCCCGGCCCTCGGACTTGAGCTTGGCGGCGAGGGCCTGCGCGCCCTCTCCATTGTAGTCGGCGACCACGACCTTGAGCCCGTCCTCGGCCAGCGCGGCGCAGACCGACGAACCCAGGCCGCCCGCCCCTCCGGTTACGATTGCGACGTCCGACATGGTGATGCGTTCCTCCTTGTGTGCGGTTCCCTGCGGGGGTGACGCGAGCCGCGTTACGGCGCGGCGCCCGCGTTCCAGCCAGCCGATCCATATCCCGGCGTGGGCGGAAAAGCAAGTGAGAGCTCGGTCTCTCAGCCGCCCCGGGGCGCGTGATATCGGGCAAAGGCGCCTTCCCACCGTCCGCTCCACAGGCGCCACAGGTTGGCCGCGAGCCGGTGAAGCATGAACAGGCTGAACCCGGCCCAGACCCCGAACAGCCCCAGCCCCAGGTAGAAGGCCAGACCTGTCAGAGGGAAGAACAGCAGGAGACCGCCCGCCAGCATGGCCCACATGAGGAAGCGGGTGTCGTGGGCGCCCAGGATGAAGCCGTCCAGGGCGAACACGATGCCGTTCAGGGGCTGGAACAGGACCAGCAGCAGGAAGGCCTCGCTCCGAGCCAGCTCGGCCACCGCGGCCGAGGAGGTGAAGAGCGCCAGGATCGGTTGCTGCAACGCAATATAGGCCAGGCCGAAGACCGCGCCGCCAACGCAGCCCCAGATCACCAGCATCCGGCCCAGGCGTTTCGCCCGGCGTGTGTCCCCGGCGCCGAGATGGCGGGCCACCAGGGTCTGTCCGGCCACCGCCAGCCCGTCGACGGTGTCCGAGCAGAAGATGAAGAGTTGAAAGACGATCTCGTAGGCGGCGAGGTAGACCGGTCCCATGCGCGCCACCACGGCCGTGGCGAACACCAGCGAGAGCCGGAGCCCGGCCGTCCGCACCGCCAGGTGTCCGGCGATCCTGGAGATGTTGCGGAAGCGGCGCAGGCGCAGTTGCCGGCTGTTCAGCCGATAGAGGCGCGTGTACTCCGAGAAGAACAGCAGCCGCAGATACAACGCGATGCCTAGGGCGTGGCCCGCCACCGACGCCACCGCCGCGCCCCGCAGGCCCAGGGCCGGGAACCCGAAACCGCCGTAGATCAGCGCGTAGTCCAGGACGATGTTGGTGCCGCTCATCAGGAACGCCACCAGCATGGGCGAGAAGGTGTTCTGTATCCCGCGCAGGAACCCCACCGCCGCGTAGATGGAGAAGAGCATCGGGATGGTGGCGCAGCGGATGCGGAAGTAGGGGATGCCTTGCGCCGCCACCTCCGGGGTCGCGCCCATGACCGCGTAGAGTTCCGGGGCGAACAGGAAGCAGAGGGACGCCACCAGCAGTCCGCCGCCCACCGCCAGCACCAGCGCGTGCCGGAAGATCTCGCCGCAGGCGGCGTAGTTGCGGGAGCCGTACTGGCTGGCCACCAGGCTGGTGGTGCCGAAGATCAGGAAGGCGAAGATCCAGATCACCGCGCCGATGAGGCTCGTGGCGATGGCCTTGGCCGCCAGCGGCTCCACCCCCAGGTGGCCGATCATGGCGGTGTCGGCGATGTTCAGGACCGGCTCGCTGGCGATGGCCAGAGAGGCGGGAACGGCCAGTCGCAGCAGCTCCCGGCCGTCGGATGCCGGAGTTGCGGGCGCCGCGGCGTCGGGAGCGTCAGAAATGACCGGGCCCGCCTTGCGTGTAGATGCGGACGCGGGCGCTCGCGCGGTCGAAGCGCCGCCGCAGCCAGCGCTTGAACGCGTTGCGGGTGAACGGGATGAGCATCAGGAAGCCGAAGGCATCCGTGAGGATTCCGGGAGTGATCAGCAGGAGCCCCGCCACCAGGATGATCACGCCGTCCAGCATCTCCTCGGCCGGGACGATGCCCTGGCTCAGGTTCCGCTGGATCTGCCCCAGGGTCCGCAGCCCTTCCAGCTTGGCGAGGAAAGCTCCCACCACCCCGGTGACCAGCACCAGCAGGATGGTGTTGAGCCCGCCGATGACCGAGCCCACCTCGATGAGGAGATAAAGCTCCACCAGCGGAACCACGGTGAACAGCAGCAGGAGTCGCGCGAACATGGGTTCACCCTATCGCAACAGGCCCACGACATCCAGGAAGAGAAGGGGAAGATGTCGAGTAAGGTTCCCGGGCGATGTCGGCTTTGACGGCGGCGATATCCGGCTTGGTGGCGAGGTTGGCATTGAGGAGGGCGACATGCTCTTCGGCCAGCGTCTCTGCTGCCACATGAACTTTGCACAGTCAGTTTTGTAAACGTAGCTCCCGTGGCAGATGTCCTGTAGAAAAACCGGGGCGCCGAATCCGAAGACCGGACCGGCAACAAGCCCGTCAAACGCCATCAGTTTCTTGTGGAGGAAATTCACATGGTTGAGCACAAGGAAGAATTCAGCCGTTATCTGAAGCGCGCGGGGCGGAAGGCCGCCGCCAAGGATTACCCCAGCTATCTTTCCAGCGCGTCGAGGAAACTTGGCATCACGATCGAACCGTCCACGGTATCCTGTCTGGAAGACGTGGAAGACATCCGGTCACGACTTGAGACGGAAGGGACAACTAGGAGAGTGGACAATTGCGCTACTGCCCTTAGGCGCTACTATGAATTCACAAACGGAATACCATTTCAGGAGTCTTCGGAACAACAGGATTTCGAGCCCACAAGCCAGGAGGACGCGCGACAACGGACGATCGCGGCCATAGTCCGCCGACAAGGCCAACCAGAATTCCGTAACAAGTTGATACGAGCTTACGAGGGCCGGTGCGCCATTACCGGATGTGCCGCGATCGAGGCTTTGGAAGCCGCGCACATTGAGCCATATATGGGGAAGCGAACCAATGTGGTCGCAAACGGCCTATTGCTGCGAGCGGATATTCATACGCTTTTCGACCGCGGTTATATCTCTATTGACGCCCAGTCAATGTCTGTCATCGTCGATACAAAGCTTGGAGGGACGGAGTATGCTGAACTGCGGGGCAAGAGGATATTCAGGCCGCGTAACAGGGCAGACCGTCCCAATCGGAAAGCTCTGGAGAAGCACAGTCAGTGGGCGGCAGGCAGCGAGGTATTCCTCTGACCCAGGACCATTATTATTGGAGGTCAGATAGGCACTCATTCGTCTGCAAAACAAACGTACCCGCGCGCATGGCAGGTGCCTCGGAGAAAGTCCCCGTAGCGCCCGCCGGGCCGGGGTCAATCGCCTGTCTCGCGTCCGGCGATGCCGGAGAGTTCGACCGGAGGACGGTCGGGAAACCGGGCGATGAGCGATAGGCTGCCGCCCATCGCCTCCACCGTTCGGCGCAACGTGGACAGCAACACGTCGCTGCGCTGCTCCAGCCGTGAGACGGCGTCCTGGCTGATGCCGAGTTCGCGTGCGACGCTGACCTGGGTGAGCTTGCGGGCCTTGCGTAGCTCGCGTAGCGTCATCTCCTCGGCGATCAACTCTGCCGCCCGCTCCTCGATCTTGCGCCGCTCTTCGGGGTCAAGCGCAGCCATCATCTCGTCAAGACTCACGGTCATCACGATCCTCCTTCATCGGCGAGCCGGGCAAGGTGGCGGTCGAAGCGTTCATCGGCCTTGCGGATGAGCGCGCGGAAGGGCAACAAGCTGGGATCCAGGAGTTTCGTGGAATGACGCCCATCAAAGAAAACGGCGAGAACGCTTCTTCGCCAATTGCCGCATTTTCAATTCACGCTTGATCAGTTCGTCGGGATCATTTCTCATTTGTTCGAGTAGCCGGTCCACCAAACCCTCGTCCCGCGTTTGCCATCCGCATCTTTCGCAAATCCAGAGAGATGTTCCGGGTCGCGGCATCATTGATGGTCTCATCTCGCATTCTTGGCCGACGGGAACCGGCGTTATATGGGGACACACCCTTCGGACCTCTTCTTTGAACTGTTCCTCCTTGCGTTGGTGACGATGCTCCAGGAATTTGTTCAAGTCGAAGGAAATACCTATCTTCACCACCACGCAGGCAATGAGGATGACTAAGACAATCAGGGCGATTTCAAGATATTGCATGTGAGCGAGAAGCCGACACGGGTGCTACGGAATGAGACCAACGACACGGTGCCTTGGAGAAAGTCCCCGTAGCGCCCGCCGGGCCGGGGTCAATCGCCTGTCTCGCGTCCGGCGATGCCGGAGAGTTCGACCGGTGGACGGTCGGGAAACCGGGCGATGAGCGATAGGCTGCCGCCCATCGCCTCCACCGTCCGGCGCAGCGTGGAAAGCAACACGTCGCTGCGCTGCTCCAGCCGTGAGACGGCGTCCTGGCTGATGCCGAGTTCGCGGGCAACGCTGACTTGGGTGAGCTTGCGGGCCTTGCGTAGCTCGCGTAGCGTCATCTCCTCGGCGATGAACACCGCCGCAAGGTCCTCGACCTTGCGGCGTTCAGTGGGGTCAAGCCCCGCGATCACGTCTTCAACGTTCAGACCCATCACGATCTCCCTTACTTCGCGAGCCGGGCGAGGTGCCGGTCGAAGCGTTCATCGGCCTTGCGAATCAGCGCACGGTAGAACCGTCTCTCGCTCATACCCGACTTGTCGCCCGAGACCAGCAGGACGGCCAAGCGCTGGGGATCGAAAGCGAAGGCGACCCGCCACTCTCCATCCGCCGCGTGGAACCGCATCTCCTTCATGTTTGCGTGTTTTGAGCCATTCAGCGTGTCGACGCGAGGGCGCCTCAATTGTGGCCCGAACTGCCGCAGCAGACGCGACAGGGCGAGGACGGTTCTTCGCACCTCCAAGGGTAAGGCCATTAACTCGGGCTCGAATTCCTCGACAATCTCGACAGTCCAATTCATTCACGAAAGGAGGGTAATGCCACCAGAGTATGAAGTCAAGGACATATCGGAGCCTCTTTGTCTTGCGTTTAAGGGCGTGGGACGCAGGATGGCGGACTGATAAGAGAGCCTGCCGGATCTGGTGGAGGAAGACCGGAGGGTGTACGAGCGCATGCATGACCAAGATCAGCAGTGGAGGTCTCTCGCCGCATGCAAGGCCGTCGACGATAGCGGTTCAAGAAGTACGACTAGCGCGCCCTGAATCTGAGTGATAAAAGGGAAAAAGGTCGATCAGCGTGGTCACGGAGCACGTCGAGGCTGAGATCAACCCGCCGCCGGTGTCGATATCTGAAACCATAATCCCCTATAATTCAACCGGTTAGTCAACATTCCGTGAATAAGTCAACTCATTTGAGGGACAGGACATCAGCATGCTGAAGCGCTTCCTCACCACCGTTTTCGTGACATGTTTCCTGGCCGGCACGCCGAATATCACCGAGGCCCAAGATAATCGTTCCGATGATCTCGTGGCAGAGATGGAACTGGAAATCACGATCCGGGAAATCAGCAAAGAGACCCGGAAACAAGCCCGTCAAATGGCCTGGAAGGGCGTGAAGAAAACGACCCTTTACGCCAAGTACCAACGTGCTTACGAGGATTGGAAGAACGCCGTCCCCGAAGAACTAGACAAGGCGGTGGAAGATGCCTCCGCCGCGTTGGATGCGGCCATGGCCGAATGGAGGAAAACCCTCGCAAGAAACCCGGTTGCGTCATCGACCCCGGCGCCCACCGAACTGATCGAGAAGCACAGGAAGCTTTTTGACGAGCGCAGCCGGCTTAGTTTGGAGGCGCTAGACCGCGTTGAGGGTCTCTTGAAGGAGGTCAATTCCCTGGTTGATCGCTTCGCGCGGAGGATTTACCTCCGGGAAATGGAGCGGCGGTTGACTGAGCTGAAGGTCAAAATCACCGAGAAGGTGCTGGAGAAAATCAGGCGCTCTTACAAGCGCCACGAAGCATAAGGCCGGATTAAGGAGCAGTGATGGAAAGGAGTTCAATGAAGCCATCCCGGCGCGCTGGAGGCCGGAGAGAGAGGAAGCCGGAGCGGGGAGTTAATGACAGGGGCGGAGGATGCGTCACGCAATGGTTGAGTCCATATTGACCCTCGTTATTACGGGTGTAGTGTTGGGAGTTTTGGGATGGGGTGCCAAGAAAGCTTTAGGTTGGTACGACAGACGACGCAAAGCTCGCAACATGAGGGCATGGTGGGATGCTTGGTTGAAAATGTGAAGGAGTGAGGAAGAGGGTTACCCCAAAAAGAAGTCGCCGAGGATGCGTTGGCTGACAGAGAGGACGCCGGTCTCCTATTGGAACAGCGCCGGATGAATCAGCCGGGCCAGAATCTCCAGTCCGTCCACCAGCCGGGGTCCGGGACGGTTGAAATACATGGCGCCGTCCACGGCGAACACGCGGCCGTCGGCAACCGCGGGAATGGCCTGCCACGCGGTGAGGTCCTTCAGCGGCTCCCATTCCTTGAGGGTACGGGGCCCGTCGAAGCCGCAGGGCATGAGCACCAGGACCTCCGGCGCCGCTTCCGCCAGCGTCTCCATGGACACCCGGGCCGAGGGCCGGTGCTTTGCGGCCAGGACGTCCGTTCCGCCTGCCATCTCCACCATTTCCGGCACCCAGTGGCCGGCTGCATACAGGGGATCCAGCCACTCGAGACAGGCCACCCGCGGCCCGGGGCGGTGTTGCGGAACCCGCTCGGCGACGTTCTCCACGCGTTTCCGGAGGCTTTCGACCAGGGTTTCCGCCCGCTTTGAGGTTCCGGTGGCGTCGCCTACCCGCGCGATGTCCCGCAATACCTCGCCGAGGGAGCTCGGTGACAGCGAAAGAACCCTTGCTGGCGGTTGCATCGCGCCGGCTGCGGTCATGACCTCGTCGCGGCTCACGGCGCAGACGTCGCACAGGCCCTGGGTGATGATGAGATCGGGGTTGATCTGCCGCAGAAGTTCGAGGTCCAGGCTGTAGAGGCCCTCGCCCCGGCTCATGTGCTGTTGAACCTGGGCGTCGATCTCGCGGCTGGTGCAGGTGTCCGAGTCGATGCGTCCGCGGACCACCACGGGCTTTTTCCGGGCCGCGGCGGGAAAGTCACATTCGTGGCTGACAGCCACCACCGAGTCGCTCAGGCCCAAGGCGAAGGCGATCTCCGTCGCGCTCGGCAGGAGGGTGCATATCCGCATGGTTCCACTCATAGGGGACGAGGATGGAATTAGCAACGGGGGACTGCTCGTCGTCGGCAAGGCGCGACCACGTGTAGGGGCGACCCGCGGTCGCCCTTGCGGAATCCACCCTGTCCGCCCTGTCCGTCCGCGGGCTTGAAAGGCGCATCGTGGTGGTCTATCTTTACTAGCGGCTTGTATGCTACACGCCATCAGGACTGCCATCTCGCCGGCGGTTTCACCCAGGAGGTTCCGATGCCGATTACCAACAGTCTTCCCGAGACGGTCTTCACCACCCGGGTCGACGATCTGTTGAACTGGGGCAGGGCGTCGTCCCAGTGGTACATGTTGTTCGGGCTGGCCTGTTGCGCCATCGAGCTGATGCAGACGGGCGGGCCGCGCGCGGACCTGGACCGTTTCGGTTGCGTGCCGCGGGCGACGCCGCGCCAGTCGGACCTGATGATCGTGGCCGGGACGCTGACCTACAAGATGGCCAAGCGAACGCGGCTGCTCTACGATCAGATGCCCGATCCCAAGTACGTCATCTCCATGGGGAGCTGCTCCAATTGCGGCGGCCTGTTCCAGATGGCCTACTCGGTGTGCAAGGGCGTCGACAAGATCGTGCCCGTGGACGTGTACGTCCCGGGTTGTCCGCCGCGCCCCGAGGCATTGACCGAGGGCCTTCTGCGGATTCAGGACAAGGTGATGCGGGAGCGCTGGCTGGTCAAGGGCTCGGCGGCAGCGGCCCGCGGATAAGGGAGAGATTGCATGGCAGAGTACGTCAAGGTCGCGACCACGGATGAGGTGGAACCCGGCAAGCCCAAGCTGGTGGAGGTCAACGGCCGCAGGGTCGCGCTGTTCAACCTGGATGGGAACTTCTACGCCATCGACGACTTCTGCACGCATCGCGGCGCGCCTCTGTCCGAGGGAGAGGTGATGGGCAACGACGTCCAGTGCCCGTGGCACGGCGCGATGTTCGACATCACCACGGGCGAGGCCTCCGGACCCCCGGCGGACACGGGCGTCGACACGTTCAACGTCCGCGTGGAAGGTTCGGACATCGAGGTCGAGGTCTGACGCATTGGCCGAGCCCGCGACGCGGGCGCCGGTGCGAAACCAGTGAAGGAGTGAAGCCATGGCGGATGACGCACTCAGCAGGATCGAAGAGCAGGTCAAGAACAACCGGGTGATGGTCTTCATGAAGGGGACGCCGAATTTCCCGCAGTGCGGTTTCTCCGCCCACACGGTGGAGATCCTGCGCGCCCACAACGCGGAGTTCGAGAGCTTCGACGTGCTGTCGGACCCGGCGGTCCGGGAGGGCGTGAAGCAGTACTCGAAGTGGCCCACCATCCCGCAGGTCTACATCGACGGCCAGTTCGTCGGCGGCTGCGACATCGTCCACGAGCTGCACGAGCGGGGCGAGTTGGACGCGCTGCTCAACCCCTCCGAGTAGGTGCCCGGAGAGGACGCAACGCCTTCCCTTTACGAAGAGATAGGCGCCGAGCGCCTGCGTGAGGTCATCGATGTCTTCGTCGACCGGATATTCGACGACCTCATGATCGGGTTCTTCTTCCGCAACGCCGACCGCGGCCGCATCAAGGAACTGGAGTTCCAGTTCACCGCGCGCGCGCTCGGCGCGGACATCGAATACCAGGGCCGTCCCCTCGAACAGGCCCACGCCCCCCATCCCATCATGGGCGGGCAGTTCGCCCGCCGCCTGCAGATCCTGCGCGAGACCCTCGACGAGTTCCAGGTGCCCGAGGCCGTGCGCGCGGCATGGCTGGAGCACACCGAGAGCCTCCGCTCCCTGATCACTCGCGACCGCGGCTCCGACTGCGACCCCGCCGAGGCCAAGCGCAAGGCGCTCGCCCATACTTCATGATGGAACCGAAAAACGACCGGCTGGTGCGCAAGGTGGCGCGCGACGAGGCCTTCGACATGGCCCTGTACGTGCGGCTCCGCGAGATGGAGACCGGCGAGGTCCACAACGTCCTGAGCCGTCTCGTCACCGTGGAGCGGGGCCACGTCGCCTTCTGGGCCGACTTCGCCGGCCTCAAGGACACCTCGCTGGACCGGGTGCAGCGCCTGCGGCTGAACCTGCTCCTGCTCTTGCGGCGCTTCTTCGGCGTGGCCATGACCTTCCTCATCCTGGAAGCCATCGAGATCTACGGCGTCAAGAAGTACTGGGCGCTGTGGGACCGCTACAAGGACACGCCCTACGGTCCGCGCATCCGCGGCATCCTGCGCGACGAGTTCGGCCACGAGGACGAGATCGTCGCCGGCCTCACCGGCAGGCGCATGAACCCGGAACGCGTGCGCGACATCTTCCTGGGGCTGAACGACGGTTTGGTGGAGGTGCTGGGCAGCGTCAGCGGCTTCTACGCCTCGTTCGGCCATCCCGCCTACGTGGTGGTGGCGAGCCTCACGGTGGCGGTGGCAGGCTCCATCTCCATGGCCGCAGGGGTGCTGGCCTCGTCCCGTTCCCAGCGTGAGGTCCAGCGCATCGAGAACGCCAAGCGCAACTTCTTCGACCCCGAGCTGAAGCCGCCGGAGGAGACGCGACCGCTGTCGGCCGCCATCGCCGTGGGCATCTCCTACTTCGTGGGCGCCATGTTCCCCATCTTCCCGGTGCTCCTGGGCGCGGTCAGCCCGATGTGGTCGATCGTGGTGGGCGGGGGCATGGTGGTGCTGGTGACCGCGCTGCTGTCGGTCATGTCGGGCATGGAGGTTCGCCCGCGGGTGCTTCAGAACCTTCTCCTGGTGTTCGGCGCCGTGGCCGTCACCTACGTCCTGGGGACTCTGGTCAAACAGTTCTGGAACATCGCCGTGTAGCGGCCCGCCAGGGCCTTCACGTAGGCCGGAGGCGCCATGGGTAATCAGGACATCGCATCCGCCCGGGACTATCACGAGCGGACCAAGCACTCTCTCGTCAGCATCCGCAGCGGCCCCCACTACCTCGACTGGGACAACCAGCCTCACCCCTTTAAGGTCTACGAGGACCTGGAGGCGCTGCCGCTGGAGCAGCACCTGGGGTCGTCCCGCGTCTCCGCGCTGGCGGCCCTGTCTCGGTCCGCACCGCAGGGCGAGTGTGGGGTCACCCGCCAGGAGCTTGGCGAGCTGCTGTTTCTGTGCGCCGGCGTCACCCGCCGCCGGCGCTATTTCGGCGGCGAGATGCTCTTCCGGGCGGCCGCGTGCACGGGCGCGCTCTACCATATCGACGTCTACGTCGTCGCCGGGCCGCTGGCCGATCTCGATGCCGGCGTCTACCATTTCGCGCCCGAACGCTTCGCCCTGACCCCCTTGCGGCCGGGCGACCACCGGGAGGCGCTGGTGGAAGCCGCCGGCGGGGAGCCGGCGGTGGCCCATGCCCCGCTCATCCTGGTCTTCGCCTCCACGTTCTGGCGCAATAGCTGGAAGTACCGCGACCGCGCCTACCGCCACTGTTTCTGGGACGGCGGCACCATGCTCGCGAATTTCCTGGCGGCGGCCACCGCGCGAGACATCCCCGCCCGCGTGGTCATGGGGTTCGCCGACGCATCGGTGAACCACCTGCTGGGTCTCGACCCCGCCAAGGAGGCGGCCTTGTGCCTCGTGCCCGTGGGCCGTCAGGGTTCGCCCACGGCGCCGTCCGGCGAGACCTTGCCGCCCCTGGACTACGCCACGCGGCCGTTGTCCCGCCGAGAAGTGGACTATCCGTCCATCCGGGAGATGCACGCGGCGTCGAGTCTCGGCAGCGGCGAGGAGGCCCGGAGTTGGCGGGAAGGGGAAGACTCAAACGTCACCCCGGACTTGATCCGGGGTCCAGGCGGCGCCGAGGTCCGGCGCTGGCGGGAAGGGGAAACGGGCGAGACCGGCGCTGCCGGGACGGGCGATGCGGAGTCTGCGCGGACAGAGGCGGCGAAAACTGCTCGGACATCCGAAGTGGATACCGGCGCAACCGTCGCACGCGAGCTGCCCCTGGATGTCGAGCCCGCGGGGTCACTCCCCGCCGCCGGCATCGAGCAGGTGATCGTGCGCCGCGGCTCGACCCGGCATTTCTCGCACGACTCCATCACCTTCGCCCAGTTGTCCAACGCCCTCCACTACGCTACCCGAGGCGTCGCCACGGACGTGGACCCCGGCGGCTCGCAACCGTTCAACCACCTCTACCTCATTGTCAACAACGTGGACGACCTGCCCTCCGGCGCCTACGTGCTGGACCGTGAACGGGCGTGCCTTCAACTTCTGAAGGAAGGCGAGTTCCGCCGGGAGGCCGGCTTCCTCGGCCTGAGGCAGGAGATCCCTGCCGACGCCAGCGTCAACGTCTACTTTCTCACCGACCTCGACGAAGTGCTGCAGCGCTACGGCAACCGCGGCTACCGCCTGGCGCAGATGGAGGCCAGCATCACCGCCGGCCGCCTCTACCTGGCGGCCTACGCCCAGGGCTTCGGCGCCTCGGGTCTGACCTTCTTCGACGACGACGTGACCGCTTTCTTCTCGCCCCATGCCGCCGGCAAGAGCGTCATGTTCCTGATCGCGCTCGGCCGGCGGCTGAAGGGGAAATAGCGGGTCCGCCGCTACCGCCGGCTCCACGCCAGCCAGCGCTGAAAGACCTTCTTCACCAGGGGCGTCAGCCGGGTGCGGTTGAAGGCGTCGCCGGTCTGCTTGATGGCCTCGGCCTGGGTGGGGTAGGGGTGGATGACGTTGGCGATGGCGCCGAGGCCGACCTTTCCGGCCATGGCCAGGGTGATCTCGCTGATCATCTCGCCGGCGTGGCGCGCCACGATGGTGCCGCCGACGATCTTGTCCTTGCCCTTCAGGACGTGGATCTTGACGAAGCCTTCCTCCTCGCCGTCCGCCAGCGCCCGGTCTACTTCCTTGAGTTCCCGCGTGAAGGTGTCGATGGCGATGCCCTTGCTCTCGGCGTCGCGTTCGTACATGCCCACGTGGGCGATCTCCGGGTCCGTGTAGGTGGCCCAGGGCATGATCAGCGAGCTGAGCTTCTTGCTCTTGTAGAAGAGGGCGTTCTGGATGATGATGCGCGCGGCCGCGTCCGCGGCGTGGGTGAACTTCCAGTCCATGCACACGTCGCCGCCGGCGAAGATGCGCGGGTTGGTGGTCTGGAGGTAGTCGTTGACCACCACGCCGCGGAACGGGTGGAACTCGACTCCTACGCCTTCGAGGTTCAGGCCGTCCACGTTGGGCGCCCGCCCGGCTCCCACCAGGACCTCGTCCACCGTCACCGAGTCGGCGTTGCCGTCGGCCTCGAAATGGACCACCTTGCGGCCGTTCTCCGCGGCCACGCGGGTGATGGCGCTGTTGAGCACCAGTTGAATGCCCTCCCGCAGGAACTGTTGCTGCACGATGTCCGCGGCGTCGGCGTCCTCGCGGTTGAGGATGTGGCCGCCGTTGTGGAACAGCACCACCTGGCAGCCCAGGCGCTGGAAGGTCTGGGCCAGCTCGCAGCCGATGGGGCCGGCGCCGATGACCGCCAGCCGTTCCGGGCGCTCCGTGAGGGAGAAGACGGTCTCGTTGGTGAGGTAGCCGGCCTCCTCGATCCCTTCGATGGGCGGATGCGGCGCCACCGCCCGGGCGCCGGAGGCGATGACCGCCTTCTTGAAGCGCAGGGACCGGCCGTCCACTTCCACCGTCTCCGGGCCGGTGAAGCTGGCGTCACCCAGGAACACGTCCACCCCCAACTCGCTGAAGCGCTTCACCGAGTCGTGGTGGCTGATGTGGGAGCGTATCCGGCGCATGCGTTCCATGACAGCGGCGAAGTCCACCTGCATGCCGTCCGTCCGGCCGATGCCGAACAGCTCAGCGTCGCGTATCTCGGCCACCACGCGGGAGGAGCGGATGATGCACTTGGACGGCACGCAGCCCACGTTCAGGCAGTCGCCGCCCATGTAGTGGCGCTCGATCAGGGCGACCTTGGCGCCGAGGCCGGCGGCGCCCGCCGCGGTTACCAGCCCGGCCGTGCCGGCGCCGATCACCACCAGGTTGTAGCGGCCGGCCGGGGTGGGATTGGTCCAGTCCGCGGGGTGCGTGTTGGCGCCCAGCACCCGGTTGTATTCATCCTGCGGCGACAGTTGTGGAATGTTGCGCATGACTCCGTTCTCCGGGGGCTTGCCGTCGTCTGCGGCGGCGCTTGCGGGCGCGCGCGTCAAGACGCCTTGGCCTGCCTTCTCTTGTTGACCAGCTCGATGGATTTCTTGGCGATGAGCGGGAACAGCCCGAGCAGTACGAACGAGAGCAGCAGCGTGGGCGAGAGGATGCCCGCCAGGGAATCGATCCGGGCCAGCTGGGTTCCCGCGTTGACGAAGACGATGGTGCCCGGAAACATCCCGAGCTGGCTGACGAAGAAGAACTGCACCGTGCGGATGGGCGTGAGCCCCATGACGAGATTGATGACGAAGAAGGGGATCGCCGGGATCAGCCGCATGGTGAAGAGGTAGAACATGCCCTCTCTGGCAATGCCGTTGTTGATGGTCTCCAGCTTGTCTCCGAACTTGCTCTGGATGCTGTCCCGCAGCAGAAGGCGCGCCACCAGGAACGCCAGGGTGGCGCCGATGGTGCTGCAGAACGACACGATGATGGTGCCCGTGACCACCCCGAAGAGCGCGCCGCCCAGCAGGGTCATGATCGCCGCGCCCGGAAGCGAGAGCGCCGTCACCGCGATGTAGATGGCGGCGTACGCCCCGATGGTGATGACCGGGTTGTGCTGGTAGTAGGCCTGGTAGGCGTCGCGCTGGGCCTTGATGAATTCGAGGTCGAAGTACCGTCCGAGATCGAAGATGAAGAAGGCCGCGATGAGGGCCGCCACCAGCACGACCACTGCTATCTTGACGATCCGTTGGTTCATGAACGATGTCTCCCCGAAGGGTCGATGGCGCAGGTGTCGGCGGGATCGTGTTTTTGCCACCGCGGCCGGAGTGCCGATTTCAAGAGCGCGATTGTTTATAGTTGATTTGGTGACGCAGGTAAATTCCGTGAGCAGGAAGCCGTTCCATCCGCCAACCGCACCGCTCAGGCCGGCCCTGGCCGTCATGGCGCGGGCGCCGTCGCCCGGAAGGGTCAAGACCCGGTTGTGCCCGCCCCTCGATGCGGAGCAGGCGGCCGAGTTCTACGAGTGCGTGCTGCGGGACGTGCTGGCCGAATTGGCGCCTTCGGCACGGTGGGATACGTGGGTGGCGTACGCCGAGCGCAGCCGGGACTATTTCCAGCAGTTTCCGGAACCCGGCATCGCGCTGCTGCCGCAGCGGGGCGCGTCGCTGGGCGAGCGCATGCACGCGGTCTTCGTGGACCTCTGCCATGTGGGTTACCGGCAGGTGATCATCGTCGGCACCGATATTCCCACCTTGAAGGCTGTTTCGATCACAATAGCGTGCGACCTTCTGGAACGGGGCCGGAGCGATCTGGTCCTCGGCCCGGCGGACGACGGCGGCTACTACCTGATCGGCCTCAACCGTCCGGAGGAAGGGCTCTTCACGGATATCGTCTGGAGCACTGCGACCGTGTTGGAGCATACTCTCGCAAAGGCGCGGCAACTGGGGCTTCGAGTCCGGACGGTGGCGGGCACCTACGACATCGACGTGGCGGTAGATCTGGAGCGGCTCCGGCTGGATCTGAAGAACTCCCGTGCGCTACGTGACGCCCGTCCCCGAACGGACGCCTGGATGCGGCGTTTACACCTATAGTTCACCCGTAGCGAGCGGCTTCAATAGCGGCACGGGCCGCCGAAAAGGCCGTGGCCTGATCGACGAACTTCGAACGCGGTGTCTGTATCCGCTCGCGGATATCCTCAGCCAATGCCGTGAGCGTTGCGTCTCTCTCCGTCTCGTCTTGGTTCATCCAGACCTCCGTTGTCACTGCATATGCCACGAAGACCTTGCGTCAATCCTGGAACGCGCGGAGGTGGCGTTGCGCCGCGCGGGCGGCCTTGGTGCTGAGAGAGGAAAGGGGATGGGAGTGGAGATCGTCGAGGCTGACCCATAGCCAATTCGGTCCTTTGACTGCAAGTCTCCGCCGCAGCACGTAGACCGGCGCCGTGATGCGCATGTCGGTGATGGCGTGGCGGATGACCGCCACCGGGTCGGATAGCCGGAGGGTTTCGTCGGCGACCCCGGACGGGAGCGTATCCGGCTTGGGCAGCTCCCACAGTCCGGCCAGCAGGCCGCTGTCGGGGCGGCGGTGAAGCAGGACCCGGGACCGCGATGCCACGAACACCAGCGGCCACTGAACCGCTTTGGCGCGCACGGGCTGCCGGCGCGGCACGACAAAGGCGCCGGACGCTCGCGCGCGACACCAGTGGGCCACGGGGCAGCGCCCGCACAGGGGAGTCGCGGGCAGGCAAACGGTGGCGCCCAACTCCATGACGGCCTGATTGAAGTCGCCGGGACGGGAGCGGGACAGCATCTGCCCGGCTGTCTGATCGATTTCCTTGGGATCCATGAGGCCCAGCAGGCGGGTGTAGACGCGACGCACGTTGCCGTCCGGCGCGGCGTAGCGCCGGTCGAAGGCGATGCTCATGACCGCCCCGGCGGTGTACCGTCCGATGCCCGGCAGCCGCAGCAACGCTTGGTAGTCGGCCGGCAGCCGGGCGCCGTGACGGTCTACCAGTATACGCGCGGCCCGCTTCAGGTTTTCGGCGCGCCGGTAGTATCCGAGGCCGCTCCAGACGCTGCGGACCGCGTCCAGCGACGCGCGGTCCAACGCCGCCACCGACGGGAACGTCTCCATGAAGCGGTGGTAGTAGGGCAGCACCGTCGCCACCTGGGTCTGCTGGAGCATGGTCTCGGAGACCCAGATGGCGTAGGGGTCACGGGTCCTGCGCCAAGGCAGGTCGCGTTTGTTGCGGTCGTACCAGCGCAGCAGCGCGGCTCGGATCCGCGTCCGCACCCTGGAGGAGTGGCCGGTCTCAGCCATTTGCTGCGTTGCAGCGGTCGCCCTAGTCGCGGATGTCCTGCAGGAACCATTCCCGCGGCAGCGGGTGTCCCAGACCCTTGGCCTTTGCCAGTTCGTAGACGGTGCCCCCCACCGCGGCGAACTGGAGGCCCTGGGTGCCCTGGTTGTTGAGGAACGTCACCTGTTGATCGCTGGTCCTCCCGGGCCACCTGCCGGCCATCAGGTCGGGGATGGTGCCGATGTTCTTGTTGTCGATCTCGCGGATGGGCGAGGGCGGGATCTTGCTCCGCTCCTCATCCGTGCCGGCGATGTAGGCGAACATGCCGTCGGAGCCGTGGATGGTTCCCGCCGGAGGATTGTCCAGCACCAGGGTGGAGGCCCCCAGCCGCGCCTGCAGGTCGCACTTGGCCAGGATCTCCGGCCCGGCCTCGTTGGAGCGGACGTTGGTGATGTGCATGCCGGGCTCCACCCACTCGGGCTTCATCACCTCGACAAGGGAGTCCGTGGCCAGCGCCACGATGTCGGCGCCGCGGCAGGCGGTCTCGGCGTCGTCGCAGGTCTCGACCGTGAGCCCCAGTTGCTCGCGCATCTCCGCGGCGAAGGCTTCGCGGTTGGCCTTGGTGGGGCTGAACACGCGCAGCAGCTCGATGTCACGCACCTCGTGGATGGCCTGGGTGTAGGTCCGCGCCATGCCGCCGGAGCCCAGCATGCCCAGCACCTTGGAGTCCCGGCGGGAGAGGTACTTGACCCCGAGCCCGGCGCAGGCGCCCACCCGCATGTGCTGGAGGTAGCCGTCGTTCATCAGCGCCAGCGGCTCGCCGTTGCGCACGCTCAGCAGGAAGATCAGGCCGCAGTAGGTGCCGGGCTCGATGCAGTACTTGTCCTCGGTCTCGAACTCGCCGTCCTTTTCCCACACGAGCATGTCCGACTTCATGCGGATGGCCATGTAGCCCAGCGACCGGGTGGCCCCCTCCATGGTCCCCCAGCGGTAGTAGTGGGGTTCCCTGGGCACGTAGAAGTCGATCCTCGGCCGGTACGCCGCCTCGTTCTTCGAGAGGTCGCGGTAGGCGTCCTCCATGGCGTCGAGGCAGGTCTTCATGTCCAGGACTTCCTGGATGTGGTCATTGGTCAGAAACAGCATGGCTCCTCCTTGGGGGCGATTGTACTCGGCAACGATACGTTGCCGAGTATGTGCAGGATTCCCCGCCGACGGCAAGTCATCCCGTTCCCGCTTCCCTTTCCAGCAGCGCCCTGACGCGCGCCAGCCTGGGGTCGTCGCCGACGAGCCGCAGGAAGTTGGCCTGGATCAGCGCTTCGAGCTTCTCCGGCGGCAGGCCCTTGATCCCGGCCACCGCGGCGACCACGTCGGCGATGATGTCCGGGGGCGCCACCTCCCCGACGAGCCAGCGGTTGCCGCCGGGGTTGTCGGTCTCGGACAGCAGTTGGCGGGGCGGCACCGCGCGCGCCACCGCCTGGATCGTCTCCGAATAGAGCACCTCCACCCCGACCGTGAAGAGGTATCCCTCGGCGATCATCTCGTCGAGCACGTCCATGGGTCCGGAGTACCAGTGGACGATCGCCTTCTTCACGCCGAAAGCGCGCAAGGTGTCGAGGATTCGCCGTTCGGCGCCTTTGGTGTGCAGATTGACGATCTGGTCGTGTTCCGCGGCCGTGCGCACCAGGAACTCGAACACCCGGACCTGGTGCGGATAGGCGTCCTCGTCCCGTACCCAGTGGAAGTCGAGACCCAGCTCCCCCAGCATGGGGCTTTGCTCCGCCAACGGACGCAATTCATCGAGACGGCCGGCGTGTTCCCGCGCCCGCCGCGGATGGATGCCGAAGGAGGGGAGCACGAGGGGGCATGCCTGCGCCAGCGCGAGGTTGCGCTCGTACGACGCGGGGTCCATGGAGTTGGCCAGCGTCAGGATGCGCCGGCGCTCGATGCGCGCCAGCGCTTCCCGCGGCTCGTCGTAGTGGTCGAGATGGGCGTGGGCGTCGATCAGCATGACGCGGGGACCGCGGGCTCACGCTCTCCGGCGGCCGGCCTACCTGAAGCGGTCGCCGAAGTACTTCGACAGGTCGATGGCGTCCGTCCCCGGCACCTTGATCTCCAGCGGGTAGTCGGACTTGCGGGTGGCGTCCACGCCCACTTTGGTGACCAGGTGGGAGCCCCCGGCCGGGTCGTAGGACGCGGGGTCCAGCGGGGAGCCCCGGGAGTGGGTGACCATGAACACGTCGCGGTCGGCGCGTACCCGGGTGGCGATGGCGTGCATCACGTCGCTGTCGTTGCTGATGTCCACGTCCTCGTCCACACAGATGACGAACTTCAGGAACGGGTCGGCGGCGAAGGCGGCCATGGCGGCGTTCTTGGCGTCGCCGTCGATCATGGACTCCATCTGGATGTAGCAGATGTAGCGGGAGCGGCCGCAGGGCGGCACGTACACCGCCTTCACGCCGGCGCTGGCGATGCGGCAGGTGTGGTGGATGTAGCTGTTCCGCGTCACCCCGGACAGCAGCAGGTTGTCGGCGTGTCCCACGAACGAGCTCTGGTAGAGCGCGTTCTTCTTCATGGTGACGGCCTTGACGTACACCACCGGGTTGATGCGCTGGGGTCCGTAGGTGCCGGGATACTCACCGAAGGGAGCTTCTTCCTCCATCTCGGTGGGGTGGATCTCGCACTCCAGCACGATCTCGGCCGTAGCCGGCACCTCCACGTCGATGGTCTTGCACTTCACCAGCTCCACCGGCTTGCCGAGCATGGAGCCGGCGATGCTGAACTCGTCGGTGTCGATGGAGGTGAAGCTCAGGTTGCCGATGTTCATGGCCGGGTGGCCGCCGATGACCGCGGCCATCTGCGTGGGTAGCCCCCGGGTCTTGTTCTTCTTGAGGATGTAGTGGCCGTGGGCGGTCTCGGAGATCTGGATGCCGAAGCGGTTGCGGCCCTTCAGTTGCAAGCGGTAGATGCCTGCGTTGCGGATGCCGGTGTCGGGCTCCTTCATGACGTCGAACGCCAGCGTGATGTAACGGCCGGCGTCCATCTCGTGGTACTGGAGGATCGGGAACATGGTGACGTCCACGTCGTCGCCGGTGAGCACCACCTCCTGGCACGGCCCGCTCTCCACTTCTACCGGCGGCAGCGGATTGGCCTCGCGCTTGCCGTACTCGTGGATGAAGTCCGCGGGGGTGGCGTCGTAGGGCAGTCCGATGGCCATGGCCAGCCGCGGGAAGCTCGCGTGCATGTTGGTGACCAGCGGGATGGACGACCCCTTGACGTTCTCGAAGATCACGCACGGAAACTGCTGCTGCCGCTCCAGCTTGGCCAGTATCCCGGTGACCTCGAAGATCGGGTCCACCTCGCGGTCGACCCGGATCACCTCGTCCGGATAGTTGGCCTCCAGAAACGCGATGGCCTCCCCGAGGGTCTCTCCCATACCGTTTGCCGATGTCGTCATAGTGATGCGTGGCTTAACATGCGGGTATCCCTCCCGCAAGCTGGAGCCTCCCGTGCGCCGTCCCGTGCACTGTCCCCCGCGCCCCGCTCCTGGATTCCGGCTTCCGCCGGAATGACGGGGTTCGGGGCGTCCGTGCTACGCGGTCCCGCGGTGCCGCCGGATCAGCGTCAGCACCCGCTCGGGCGTCACCGGGGTCTCGGAGATCTCGATCCGGCCCAAGGGCCGCAGCGCGTCCGCCACGGCGTTGGCCACGGCCACCGGCGGGGCGATGGCGCCGCCTTCGCCGATGCCCTTGAGGCCCAGGGGATTGAGCGGGGAGGGGGTTTCGAGGTGCACCTGCTTTATGGCCGGCACCTCGCCGCAGCTCGGCAGCAGGTAGTCCATGAAGGTGCCGGTGAGGAGCTGTCCCAGCTCGTCGTAGACGAATTCCTCGTAGAGCGCGCCGCCGATGCCCTGGGCGACGCCGCCGCGCACCTGTCCCTCGACGAACAGCGGGTTGACGGCCGGTCCGGAGTCGTGGGCCACGGCGTAGTCCAGGATATTCACTTCGCCGGTGCCCGCGTCCACCTCCACCACGGCCACGTGGGCGGCGTGGGCCCAGGTCACGGTCTGCGGCACGTAGTAGTAGGTCGCCTCCAGCCGGGGCTCCATGTCCTCCGGGAGCTTCGAGGCCCAGCCGGGCACCGCGGCGCCGGCAAGCTCGGCCAGGGACACGCCGCGGTCGGGCCGTTCCTCCACGAAGACCCGGCCGTCCCGCGTCGTCAGGTCGTCCGGGTTGGCTTCGAGCAGATGGCCGGCCAGCTCGAACACCTTGACCTTGAGGCGCCGGGTGGCTTCGTGGATGGCGGTGCCGGCGTTGACCGTGCTGCGGCTGGCGAAGGTGCCGACCCCGTAGCGGATGGCGTCGGTGTCGCCTCCCACCACCGAGACGTCTTCCGGCGCCATCCCCCAGAGGTCGGCGGTGATCTGCGCGAACACGGTCTCGTGTCCCTGGCCGTGGCCGCTGGCGCCCACCGACACCCGGAGCTTGCCGGACGAGTCCACCTCGACCCGGGCGCCTTCGAAGGAGCCTACGCCGGTGCCCTCGGTGTAGAAGCCGATGCCCACGCCCAGGTATCGGTCGTCTCGCGCGGCCTCCTTCTGCCGCGCGCGCACGTCGTGGTAGCGGCATGCGTCCAGGGCCTTGGCGAGCGTGGCCGGAAAGTCGCCGTTGTCGTAGCGCACGGGCTCGCCGTCCCGGTAGAGGACGCCGGCGTCGTAGGGGATATCTTCGGGCTGCACGAAGTTTCGGAAGCGCACCTCCGCAGGGTCGAGGCCCAGCTCGCCGGCGATGCGGTCGATGCAGCGCTCCATGACGAACACCGCCTCGGGCCGGCCGGCGCCCCGGTAGGGAGCGTTGGGCACCTTGTTGGTGGCGACGCAGGTGCCGGTGACGGCGAGGCTGGGTATCCGGTATGGTCCCTGCAAGTGGGCCGCGGTGTTGTAAGCGTCGGTGAGTCCCATGGGGTTGTAGGCGCCGTTGTCCAGCAGGAAGCGGTCCTTAAGGCCGAGGATTCTGCCGTCGCCGTCGAATCCCAACTCTACGTAGTGGATCTGGTCCCGGGCGTGGGCCGTGCTGATGAAATGCTCCCGGCGGTCCTCGATCCATTGCACCGGCCGCCCCAACTCCAGGGCGAGGTAGGGTACCAGCACTTCCTCGTGATAGACCAGCACCTTGGGTCCGAAACCGCCGCCCACGTGAGGCGCCACCACCCGGATGGTCTCCTCGGTCATGCCGAGCTGGGCGGCGATCTGCCGGCGCACGCTGTGGGGAACCTGGGTGGACGACCACACGGTCAGGCGGTACGGCTTGACCTCGGCCATGGCCACGACGCCTCTGCCCTCCATGGGGATGCCGCCGTGGCGGCGGTGGTGCAGGCGCTCCTCGATGCGGTGGGGCGCCTCCTCCAAGGCCCGTTCCACGTCGCCCTTGGCGATGCTGAAGTGGAACACCACGTTGTCGTCGGCGTCCTCGTGAATCGGCACCGCGTCCGGTTCCAACGCCGCTTCCGGGTCCGCCACCGGCGGCAGCTCTACGTATTCCACCACGATGCGGTCCAGCGCGTCCTCCGCCAGGTAGCGATCCTCGGCCACCACCATGGCCACCGGCTCGCCGACGTAGACGACCTTGTCCAGCGCCAGCACCCGGGCGCGCGGGCCCTTGAGCACGGGCTTGATCGCCTGGAGCCAGGGCCGCGGATGGAACTCGAAGCTGGAAGGGAAGGGTTCGATGGCGTCCCGGATGTCCTCCCCGGTGAGCACCCGCACGACCCCCGGCATGGCAAGGGCGCTGTGCACGTCGATGTCGCGGAGGGTCGCGTGCGCGTGAGGGCTGCGCAGCACTGCGGCGTGCAGCATCCCGGGGAATCGCAGGTCGCTCACGTAGGTCCCCCGGCCCCGCAGCAGCGGTTCCGCCTCCCGCATGGGAATGCTGCGCCCCATGTGGCGAATGGCGTTCTGATCCTTCATGGCCTTGTTCCCGATCCGCACCCGTCATTCCGGCGAAAGCCGGAATCCAGGTGGAGTGAGGTGGGGCCGAAACACGACATTAGATGGTCCAGATATCGTAGAGCAGCTCCATGCGCCGGAACATGACCTCCCGCGTCTGCTGCTGCAGGTTGGGCGAGGTCAGGTAGCGGCGGCCGATGTCTTCCGCCAGGCTGCCGTGCTCTTCATCGGCTTCCACGTGGACCGTGAAGAAGCGCACCGACTCGGGGGTCATGCCGTAGCTTTCGATGAACCCCTGGCCCAGCGCCGCCGCGGCCGGGCCGAACGTGCCCTCGGCTCCCATCTGCGCCGCCATCACCACGAACCACGGGTGCGTGTGGATCACCAGTTCGGCGAAGTACAGGTGTGCGGCGGTGGCCGGCAGCAGGGAAGCATTCTCCAGATCCGCGCGCTCGAGCCCGATGGCTTCGGCGAACTCCACGAACATGTCGGGATGGCCGGAGCTGCCCGGCAGCAGCCCGCGGGTCTCCTCTTCCGCCACCTCGAACAGCTTGGGGGCGAACTCGGGATCGCTGCACGCCACGTAGCGCAGCAGCGCGATGCGCGGCACCGCGACCCGGAACTGGTAGTCCTGCACCGCCCAGGTGCGGATGTGGTCCATGGTGGCAGTGCCTTCGGATATGGATTTCACGAACGGGTGGTTGATGCGCAGCTTGTGGAATGCGGCGATCTCTTTCTTGAGTTCCTCGACGAATTCGTCGGACGACAGGTTCGTGCTGCCCATGCGGTTGCCTCCTGCAGGAAATGGGTGGCGCCAGCCACGCGTCCAAGGCTATAGCCTTTGTCTGGATAAAGCCAATCGGCGGCGTTTCTCGTGTTGCCGTGCCGCCGACAGGAGTGTTAATATCCCATCCGCGCTCAAGGGCGCCAAACTCGCAGGAGGTGTCACCATGAAGATTTCAAGGCTTCTGGCCGTTTCCGTGCTGGTCTTGCTCACCATGGGCGGGGCGGCATGGGCCGAGACCGTCAAGGTGGGCGTCATCCTTCCCTACTCGGGGCCCAACGCGCAACTGGGGCAGCAGGTGGACCGGGGCTTCGAGCTGTACCAGAAGCTCAACGCCAAGGGTACGGGCGGCCACACGATCGAGATCATCAAGCGGGACAGCACCGGCCCCAAGCCCGACGTCGCCAAGCGGCTGGCCACCGAGCTGATCACCCGCGACAAGGTGGACATCGTGGCGGGCGTGGTCTACTCCAACAACGCCTTCGCCATCTCGGACGTGACCCGCAAGGCCAAGGTGCCGCTGCTGATCATGAACGCCGGAACCGCGGCCATCACCACCCGGTCGCCCTACACGGCGAGAGTGTCGTTCACCATGTGGCAGGCGGCCTACCCCCTGGGCAAGTACGCCTACGAGAAGATGAAGATACGCACCGCGGCCGTGGCCTACGCCAACTATTCGCCCGGGAAAGATAGCAAGAACGCCTTCACCAAGGCGTTCACCGCGGCCGGCGGCAAGGTGGTGGCGGACATCCCGTTCCCGTTCCCCAAGATCCCGGACTTCACGCCGTTCCTGCAGTCGGTGAAGGACGCCAAGCCCGATGCGCTCTACGTGTTCATCCCGGCCGGCAAGTGGGCCACCGGCGTCATGAAGACCTACGACGACCTGGGCATGAGGGCGGCCGGCATCGAGCTGATCGGCCCGGGTGACATCACCCAGGATTCCGAGCTGCCCAACATGGGACAGGTGCCGCTGGGCGTCATCACCATGCACCACTACTCCGCGGCCGGCGACCGGGCCGAGAACAAGGCTTTCGTGAAGGCCTGGAAGGAAGCCTACGGCGCCGACAGCACGCCGGACTTCTTCAGCGTCCAGGGCTGGGACGGCATGGCGGCCATCCACGAGGTGGTGCGGCGCCTGAACGGCAAGATCGACGCCGACAACGCCCTGGCCGTGTGGAAGGGATGGAAGTTCGCGAGCCCCCGGGGTCCCATCATGATCGACCCCGAGACCCGTGACATCGTCCAGAACCAGTACCTGCGCAAGGTCGAGAAGCGCGGGGACGCTCTCGCCAACATCGAGGTGGAGACCCTCGAGATGGTGAAGGACCCGTGGAAGGAACTGGAGAAGAAGAAGTAGCTGTTGTTTGTTGCAACCAGCCTCGAAGAGAGACCGCGCCGCCCCGTAAGGCACGGGGTGGCGCGCCCGCATTGACAAGTCGTTCTCCGTGATCAACTCCCTCGTCAGCATTGCGTTCGACGGCCTCGCGTTCGCAATGATCCTGTTCATCATCTCGGTGGGCCTGTCCGTGACCATGGGGCTCATGGGGTTCGTGAATCTGGCCCACGGCATGTTCGCCATGCTCGGCGGGTACATCGCGGTGTCCTTCGTCCGTGATATGGGAGTGCCGTTTCTGCTCGGAGCGCCATTGGCCTGCGTCGCCGTGGCGCTGGTAAGCATCGTGCTGGAGCGCCTTCTGTACCGCCGCCTCTATGGCGCCGACGAGCTGCAGCAGGTCCTCCTGACCATCGGCCTGGTGTTCATGGGCATCGCCGTGTGCACCTTCCTGTGGGGTCCGCTGAACGTTCAGCTCGACGTCCCGCTCTATCTCAAGGGGCAGGTAGACCTGGGTTTCCGGCGCTTCCCCACCTACCGCACGTTCATCATCCTGGTGAGCTTCGTAACCATCATCGGCCTCTGGTACGGATTCGAGCGCACGTTGCTGGGGGCCAAGGTGCGCGCCGCGGTGGACAACCAGCGCATGGCCGAAACCGTCGGCATCAACATCCGGCGGCTGTTCACGCTGACCTTTGCCCTCGGGAGCGGTTTGGCGGCGCTGGGAGGGGCGCTGGGCACGGAGATTCTCGGGCTGACCCCTACCTACGCGCTGGAATACCTCGTCTACTTCCTCATCGTGGTGGCCGTGGGCGGCCTCGGAAGCCTGCGGGGGGCTTTCGCCGCGTCGCTGATCCTCGGAATCGTGGACACCGCGGGCAAGTACTATCTGCCCGCTTTCGGCGCCTTCTTCATTTTCGCGGTGACCATCATCCTGCTGCTGTGGCGGCCGCAAGGTTTCTACGCCCGATAGGGTTTCCGCCGCACCGTGCGGGACAACGCGTTCACATGGAACAACCGGCGCACCGCAACCCGCTTCGAACCGCAGCCATCCGTCCCGCGGAACTGCTGCCCTGGCTGGCCGCGGGCGCGGGGTTCTTCCTGTTCCCGGACTATCTGCAACTCGGCTCCCAGATACTCATCATGGTGCTCTTCGCCCTGTCCCTGGATATGATCCTGGGCTATGCCGGCATCGTGTCGCTGGGACACGCGGCGCTGTTCGGCACCGGGGCGTACACCGCCGGCATCCTGTCGGCCCATCTGGGCTGGAGCGAGCCCTTGAGCGGGTTGCTGATCGCGGGCCTGGTGGCGGGCGCGGTGGGCTTCGTGTGCGGCGCCGTGATCCTCTACACCCGCGGGCTCACCCTGCTGATGCTCACGCTGGCGGTCACCATCCTGCTCCAGGAACTCGCCAACGAGCAGGAGCACTGGACCGGCGGCGACGACGGCTTGACGGGCGTGGTGATGGAGCCGTTGCTGGGCATGTTCGAGTTCGATCTGTACGGCCAGACCGCGTACCTGTACGCGCTGGCCGTGCTGTTCGTGGTGTTCCTCGCCGCCCGCACCATCGTGAATTCCTCCTTCGGCCAGTCGCTCAGGGGCATCCGGGAGAACGAGCGGCGCATGCACGCCATCGGCTGCCCGGTGTACCGCCAGATGCTGCGCATCTACACCATCGCCGCGGTCATGGCGGGCATCGCCGGCGCCCTGCTGGCTCAGACCACCGAGTTCGTGGCGCTGGACGTGCTCAGCTTCGAACGCTCCGGCGACGTGATGATCATGCTGATCCTGGGCGGCACCGGCCGTCTCTACGGCGCGTTCATCGGCGCGCCGGTGTACATGATCCTGCAGGACCAGCTCGCCAAGCTCAGCCCCGAGTACTGGCTGTTCGGCATCGGCGCTCTGCTGGTGGCGACCATCCTGTACGCCCCGGAGGGCATGCTGGGACTGGCGGAGCGCTGCCGCGCGTGGCTTGTCCGTGAGGATACTTCTTCCGGTCGTCCTGAGCGTAGCGAGTCCTGAGCTTGTCGAAGGACGCCATGAGGATGGATCAGAACGTCCCTCTGTTGGAGGTCCGGGACCTGTGCAAGAGCTTCGGCGCCCTGGTGGTGGCGGACCGGGTGTCCATGGCGTTGCGGCCGGGCGCCAGACACGCGCTCATCGGCCCCAACGGCGCCGGCAAGACGACCCTGGTGAACCTCATCACCGGCACCGTCGAGCCGTCCGGCGGCGCCATCCTGTTGGGCGGTGAAGATGTCACGCACTGGTCCCAAGCTCGCAGGGTCAAGCACGGGCTGGCCCGCACCTTCCAGATCAATACGCTGTTCCGCGGCTTGAGCGTGCTGGAGAACGTGTGCATGGCCGTCAGCGAGCGGCGCGCCCTTTCGGCGAGATTGTGGCGGCGCGCGGACGCCCGTGCCGACGTCATAGCCGAAGGCATGGAACTGCTCGAATCCGTGAAGCTCGACGGCGATGCGCGGCAACTGGTGCGCGAGCTTCCCTACGGCCGGCAGCGCTTGGTGGAGTTGGCCATCGCGCTGGGCCTTCGCCCTACCGTGTTGCTGCTGGATGAGCCCGCCGCGGGTGTCCCTTCCGCTGAAAGCCACGTGCTGCTGGAGGCGGTGGAGGGGCTTCCCGAGTCCATGGCGATCCTGATGATCGAGCACGACATGGACATCGTGTTCCGCTTCGCCCGGAGGGTCACGGTGCTGGTGTCGGGCGCGATCCTCACCGAGGGCGCTCCCGCGGAAGTGGGCGCCGACCCCAGGGTGCAGGAAGTCTACCTGGGCGAGAACGCCGAGCTTCACGGAGGGAAACGTTGAGCGCAGCCGCGAACGAGGCGCCGGACGCAACTCTGACCACGGCATTGGGCCTTGCCGGCGTCAGCGCCGGCTACGGCAGGACCGTGGTGCTGGAGGACGTCGACCTGACCCTCGGCCGCGGCGAGCGCCTGAGCATCATCGGCCGCAACGGCGTCGGCAAGACCACGTTACTGGGAACGGTGATGGGCTACACCACGCTCCACTCCGGACGCATCGAGCTGGCGGGCCGCGACATTTCCAATGCGCGGACCTACGACCGTGTGCGCGCCGGCCTGGGGCACGTCCCCCAGGAACGCGAAGTGTTTCCCTCGCTGAGCCTGCACGAGAACCTGGCGGTGGCGCGCCGGGCCGGCGGTTGGACCTTCGAGCGGGTCTTCGAGCTGTTCCCGCAACTGGCGGCGCGCCGGCACCACAAGGGAAACCAGCTCTCCGGCGGCGAACAGCAGATGCTCGCCATCGCCCGGGCGTTGGTGTGCAATCCGTCGGTACTGCTCATGGACGAGCCCACCGAGGGGCTTGCGCCGGTCATCATCGAGCAACTGGTGGAGGCTATGCACACGCTACGTTCCCAGGAAGGGCTCACCATCATCCTGGTGGAGCAACACACCGGCATCGCCCTGGAGTTCTCCGAGCGCACCGTGGTCATGAACCGCGGCCGCATCGTCTACGACGGCCCCAGCGCCGCCCTCGCAGCCGACGAGCCGCTGCTGAACTCGTTGGTGGGCGTGGCGGGGGAGTGAGGGGCCGTTCCGTTGGACATTTCATCTCCTTTCCGGTGTACTGAACGTAGAGCACGGGCGTACGTAGGCCTTCTCTCGCATGGACCGAGGAGACGCCATGAAAAAGTCCGACGACGGTGAGAAGCTGGGCCGCCGGGAGTTGTTGCGCCGGGGCGCCATGGCGGGAGTGGCCGCCGGTCTGCTGCCTCTCACGGGGGCTGGCACGGCACAGGCGGCAACCCGGGCTGAAGTCAAACGCTACGTCACCCTGGGCCGCACCGGGTTCAGGATCTCCGACATTTCTTTCGGCTCCAGCCGTCTCGATGCAGGGGAGGAAAACCTCGTGCTGGATGCCCTGGACCGCGGCATCAACTACTTCGACACGGCCGAGAGCTACCGCGGCGGCGATTCCGAGATCACCATCGGCAACGCGCTCCGGGGCAGGCGGGACAAGGTCTTCATCGCCTCCAAGACCCACACCAGCGCAAGCGAGACCCGGGATTCGATGATGCGCTCGCTGGAGGCCAGCCTGAGGCGCTTGCGGACCGACTACGTGGACGTCTACTTCACCCACGCGGTCAACAGCGTGGGCCGGCTGGAGAACCCCGAGTGGCACGAGTTCATCGCCCAAGCCAGGCGGCAGGGGAAGATCCGCTTCTCGGGCATGTCGGGCCACGCCGGCCGGCTCATCCAGTGCCTGGACTATGCGCTGGACCGGGACATGGTGGACGTGATCCTGGTTGCCTATAACTTCGGCCAGGATCCGAAGTTCTACGAACGTTTCACCCAGGGCTTCGACTTCATCGCGCGTCAGCCCGACCTCCCGCGGGTGCTCGACAAGGCCAAGACGAAGAACGTGGGCGTGGTCGCCATGAAGACCCTCATGGGCGCCCGCCTGAACGACATGCGGCCGTTCGAGAAGGACGGCGCTACCTATGCCCAGGCGGCGTTCCGCTGGGTGCTGTCCAATCCACAGGTGCACGCGCTGGTCATCTCCATGACCGATTCGGGGTCGATCCGGGAATACCTGGGCGCCTCGGGCTGGACCACCGCGGCGCGCGGCGACTTCGAGCTGCTCAAGGGCTACGCGCGCATGAACGGCGCCTCCTACTGCCGCCACGCCTGCAACGACTGCGAGAACGCCTGTCCCTACGGCGTCCCCATCGCCGACGTGCTCAGGACCCGCATGTACGCCCGGGACTACCAGGACGAGAAGCTGGCCCGGAGCGAGTACGCGCTGCTCGGGGAGGGCGCCGCGGCGTGCCTAACCTGTCCGACCCAGGACTGCGCGGGTTCGTGCACCCACGGGCTGCCGGTGGAGAAGCTGCTGGCGCCCACGCACCGGATGCTGAGCTGACGTCCGGCGTCATCGGCAGGATTCGCGTCATCATCGTCACTCCATGCAAACGGCCAGCCGACGCCCGGACCCGTCAGTCCGGCGAGAGCATGTCCTCGACTCCGATCGGGGGCCGGAATCCAGGGAAGGCGGCGGAGGGTCCGACATCGTCATCACCGGCGCCAATGGGGTGGTGGGGACCGCGTTGCTCCGCAGCCTGGTGGAAAACGCCGATCCCGCGACCCGACGTGTGCGCGCCCTGGTGAGGGGCCCGGCGCAGGCCGCCGTCATTGACGGCTTCCCGGTCGAAGTCAGGCAGGTCGATTACGGCGATCCCGAAACCTTGGCGGAAGCGTTTCAGGGCGCTGCCGCGGTGGCGCACCTGGCGGGCGCGCTGCAGCCCCGCACCGGAGAACGGCTCCACGACGCCAACACCGGCGCCACCCGGAGCGTGGTGTCCGCGGCCAAGGCCGCGGAGGTGCGCAGGTTCGTCTACCTGAGCGCGCCGGACGCCTCGCTGGAATCGCCCAACGAGTACCTGCGTTCCAAGGCCCTTGCCGAATCGGCCATACGCCGGGCCGGGTTCGAGACGGTGGTGTTCCGCGTGCCCATGGTGCTGGGCGCCGGGACGCCTTCCGCGCGCACCCTTTTCCACTTGGCCGGGAGGAAGGTGGCGCCGCTGGTGCGCGGAGGCAGGGTGCGCATCCAGCCGGTGGCGCTGGCGGACGTGACCCGCGCCATCCGATGGGCGCTCGCGGTGGAGCCCGCGCCGGTCCACGTCCTGGACCTGGTGGGTCCCGATACCTTGACGTATGTCGAGCTGCTGCGCCGGGCCGCGGCGCGCATGGACCGGCGTCCGCTGGTCGTGGGCGTGCCCGGCTGGCTGGCCGAGGCCGCGGCGGTCATGGGCGGACGGCTGGGGTGGGGCTGGAACCGGACCCTCTTCGACACGCTGTTCAACGAGCATCTCGGAGACGCCGCGGAGACGCGCGGGCTCCTGCCGTTTCCGTTGACCCCGGTGGACGACCTCCTGGATGAACTGTCGGCACATGATCACAGGCTGGCGAGCGGCCGCGGACGAGGAACGTGAACGATTCCGTGACCCATGAAACAACGGCCCGGCCGAAGGAGCAGAGCGTTCTGGCGCGCCTCGTCCCGGCGGTGCTGACCATCGTCATCTTCGGCGTGATCTTCTGGCGCATTCCCTTCGAGGCCTTCTGGCAGGCCGTCTCCGGCGCGCGCCTGCTGCCGTTCTTCGCCGTCATGGGCTCGTTCTCGCTGTGCTTCTTCCTGGCGGACTCGGCGGTGCTCACCGCCCTGATCCGCTGGTTCCACGGACCCATCCGCTACCGGGAGCTGCTGCCGGTGCGGGCGTCCACCTACGTCGTCGCCATCATCAACACGCAGCTTGCCCAGGCGGCGCTGGCGCTGTACCTGAACCGCCGCTTCCGCACCCCCCTGGGCGAGATCACCAGCACGGTGGTGCTGCTGATCCTGCTGGAGGCCACCAACCTGCTCTTCTTCGCCACGGTGGGCTCGGCCGCCTTTCCGGGCGGGACGCCGGCGGCCTTCTTCGTGCTGCCGGTGCTGCTGGCGCTGATCTGGTTCGCGGTCGTCGGCATCGCCCGGGGCCGGCTCGGGGCGTTGGGACGGCGCCTGGGCGGCAACGTGCTCCTGTCGACGTTCCGGAGGGTGCGTTTGCGCCAAGCCCTGGCGATTCTGGTTCTCAAGGGCTCGGTGTTCTTCCTGTCATTGCTGGTCCATGCCCGGGCGCTCACGTTCTTCGGCATCGAGATCCCGGTGCTGCCGTTGCTGGCGTTCCTGCCCATCGTCTACCTGGTGGCGGCGCTGCCCGTCACCGTGGCCCACCTCGGCACCTCCCAGGCCGCCTGGATATTCTTCTTCGGCGGCTACGCCGCCGAGGCCGACCTGCTCGCCTACAGCCTGGCGGCCCACCTCACGTTCATGCTCGCCAACGGCTCCTTCGGCCTGATCTTCCTGCCGCGGGTCTACACGGACCTGTTCTCGCGAGGGGAGAGGGAAGATGACCCTTGAGTCTTGGGATGCAGCGTGTTATCTGGTCAGAATGGTCAGGAGGCAATCATGACTCAAAGTTGGCAAGTACAGGAAGCCAAGGCGCGTTTCAGCGAGTTGGTGCGCGATGCGGAGTCAGGTCCGCAGACCATTACGGTGCGTGGACGACGGGCGGTGGTCGTGCTCTCTGCCGACGACTATGACCGCCTGAAACGACCACAGCCCTCGACGGCCGAATTTCTGCGCGCGTCTTCCCGAGTGGGCGTAGACCTGGACATCAAGCGGGACAAGTCGTTGTCGCGCGATATCGACCTGTGAGCTTCCTGCTCGACACCTGTGCCCTGTCGGAACTGCTCAAGTCGCGACCGTCGCCCCAAGTCTCCCAGTGGTTTCTGGAGACGCCGCAAGCATCCGTGTTCGTAAGCGTCCTGACAATGGGCGAAATCCGAAAAGGCATCATGATGCTTGGGAAAGGCCGCCGTCGGGCTCGGCTCACCGCGTGGTTGGAAACGGAATTGCCGGCGTGGGCCGAAGACCGCATCCTGCCGGTCGATGCCGACGTGGCGGACACATGGGGCCGCCTCATGGCCCGCCCTGAAAGGATCCCCGCGGTGGATGGTTTGATCGCCGCTACCGCGCTGCGGTATCGCCTTACCGTCGTCACACGCAACGAGGCCGACTTTGCCGCCACCGGCGTGGAGTTGCTGAATCCGTGGAAGTGGTGAGTTTCCCTTCACAAGACCCTGTTTGCAAGACGGAAGACGAGTGGTGGCGGTGACACCTTCGCGACCAGCCTCGTTCATCCGCTCGGGCGCCCAGCGTCTTGCGGCCGAGGCCCGGGACCTGGGGCCGGATCGGGTGCACCTGCTGGGGGTCGTGACCGGCGGGCACATCGCGATCCACTGGTTCCAGCAGCTTTTCACGGTGGCCCAGCCGTTCATCAAGGTGGGGCTGGGCCTCAGCGGGGTTCAGTACGGGGCGTTGGCGGCGGCCCGGCAGTTCGGACAGGGCACCTTGAATCTTCCTGCCGGCATGCTGGGAGATGCGCTCTACCGGCATCGGGACACAATCCTGGCCTCGTCGTTGGTCACGATGGGTCTCGCCTATCTTCTGTTCGGCAGCGGCGGCGGTTTTTGGGTGGCTTTCGCCGCGAGCGTGCTCATCGGCTTCGGTACCGCACTCTGGCACCCCACCGCGGCGGCCACCCTCACCTCCAAGTTCCCGCAGCGCCGGGCCACGGCCATGGCCGTCCACGGCACCGGCGCCACGGTTAGCGACAGCCTGTCGCCGCTGGCGCAAGGGGTGCTCGTGGCCGCGTTGCCCTGGGAGGGGGTGCTTTGGTGGCACATCGTGCCGGGAGTGCTGTTCGGCTTTCTCGTTCTGCGCGGTCTCCTCGGCGCCTTCAAGCAGGACACGAGAGCGCCGTCCCGCACCACGCGTTTCCGCGAAATGATGTCGTTGCTGCGGAAGGGCTCGTTCGTGGCCATCTCGGCGTCCAGGGGCCTCCTTACCATGGGCCGGGTGGTCATCCTGTCTTTCCTGCCCGTATATCTCGTGGAGGAGCTTCACTTCACGGGGGAGGCCCTCGGCGTGTACATCTTTCTGCTTCACGTCGTGGGGATCTTCTCCCAGACGCCGCTGGGCTATCTGTCCGATCGCTACGGCCGCAAACCGGTGCTGGTTCCATCCATGTTCGTGCTGGGCGCCTTGTACATGCTTCTCGCCGTGGCTCCGCCCGTGACGGCCCTGACCCTCGTCATCATCGTCATCGGCACTTTCTTCTACACCCTGATGAACGTGCTTACAGCGGTGATCTCGGACGTCTCCGGCGCCAACGTCCAGGCCTCGTCCCAAGGGCTCACCACCGTCATCGCCCAGGTGGCCGTGCTGCCGACGCCGATCATCGCCGGGTACTTGGCGGACCACTACGGTCTCGGTTCCGCGTTCATCCTGGCAGGGATCTTCGTCTTCCTGTCGGCGGCCTGTCTGATGCCGCTCAAGCTCTACGCCGGGGACCGGACACCCGGTTCGGGGTGACCAGAGGCGGGAAATCGTGCCCGAAAGTCTTCGCCTACGACCGGACCGAAGACGGCGTGGGGTCCGCTCTCCGCCAAGCGTTCCGCACGAAGACCAGCGCCGTGTAAACGAAAACGGCATTCCCCGCCCAACCGAGCCAGTAGGGTGCCCGGTTGCGGTCAAGCCAGACTCCCGCAACTATGGCTCCCACGAGCAGATAGTAGATGACGCCCGCGGCTTTCCCGGGCAGGTCTTCGAGGAGTTGCGGCCGGGTGCCAGTGCGAGGCTTCCTGTTCCGGTAGAGGAACTGCGCTGCGAGGGCGGCCACGCCCAGCGGCACCCAATAGCCCATGAGACCGATCGAGGCTGCGGCCAGCAGCGCCGACGTGTTGAACCACACGTCCGCCAGTGCATCCAGCCGTCCCCACTTGGCGCTGGCGGTTCCGGCCTTGCGGGCGAAGTATCCGTCCAGCAGGTCGGAGAACGCGGTCAGGAGGTAAAGCAGCAACAGCAGGGCACCGGTGGCGCCGGAGGCCCCACGGTGCGTTTCGAGCATGAGGTAGATGAAGGGGACCGGGGCGGCGAAGCGCGCCAGGGTCAGGCCGTTGGCCAGCCCTCGGTAGAGTCTGGAGTGGGGTGCGGCCGCGCCGCGGCTCAGTTGACCGGCTCCATCACCGATCCGCAGCCGTCACACTTCCGGTTGGCCTCGTTCTTCCAGAAGCGCTCGAAGATGGGCGGGAGCTGGGCTACGATGTCGGTGAGCTGCACCGATTCCTCGTAGATCTTGGCGTGGCAGTCGTCGCAGTACCACTGGAACCAGTCCAGCTCGCCCTCGCGCCGCTGGCGTTCGACGACGAGGCCGACGGTGTCGGCCTTCCGCTGCGGCGAGTGCGGCACCTTTGGAGGTAGCAGAAAGATCTCGCCCGCGCGGATGGGGATGTCCCGGGGCGCGCCGTCTTCCATGATCCTGAGGGTCATGTCGCCTTCGAGCTGGTAGAAGAACTCCTCGCCCTCGTCCACGTGGTAGTCCTTGCGGGTGTTGGGTCCCCCCACCACCATGATCGTGAACTCGGTGTCCTTGTAGACCACCTGGTTGCCCACCGGCGGCTTGAGCAGGTGACGGTGCTCGTCGATCCACTTGGCGAAGTTGAGAGGCGGTGTGATGCTGCTCATCTTCAGGTCCTCCCTCGAAGCGACTTCAACTCGGGACCCTTGTACCACGATGGGGTGCGGGAAGGAAGAATTTCAGGCGGCGGGCCCCAGTCCGGCGGCCCAGTGGACCAGCTCTTCCTGGGCCGCGGTCTGAGGGCTGGAGCCGGCTCTCCGCACCGCGGTGCGCGCCTCCGCGGCGGTCAGTCCCAGCGCCAGCAGCACGCACACGGCAAACGTCCCGGTGCGGCCGATGCCCGCGGCGCAGTGCACGAGAATGGTCTCGCCGCCGGCGAGCCGTCCGGCGGCCTTTCGCGCCAGCGCCCAGAAGGCTTCCCGGTCCGCGGGCGCCTCGAAGTCTTCCACGGGAAAGCTTTCGTGCGCCCATGGCACCCTGGCCTCCTTGAGCGCGCGGGCATAGAGCGGCGACTTGTCCTGCAACTCGTCGGGCGGCACGAGGCAGACCACCCGCGTGATCCGGTGTTCGACGATGGCTCGAAGGGCTTCCTCGAACACCTCGTAACGTCCGGGCATGCTGCCCAGGTACAGGCGGCCGGCAACGCCGCCGGGAAGTTCCACGACTCGGTACATCAGGGCCGTTCCTTCTTCGTCTGCGCATGGTCAGACGCGGGCGCGGGCTTGAAGTCCACGCCGGTGTGCCCGGCTCTCGCCGTGACAGGGGTCACAGGGTCCGGCGCAACTCGGTCGCGGCGCCGGCCAGCAGCCTGGCCTTGGCGAAGGCGAGATCCCGGCTCACGGTCATGAGGCCGCAGTCCGGGGCCAAAAGCAGCTTGTCCGGGTCGAGGTAGCGCAGGGCTTCACGCACCCGCGTCACCACCGATTCCACCGGCGGCACCGGGACGTCGCTGGGGTCCACGGCGCCGAACATGACGAGCCGTTCCCTGCACGGTTCGAGGATGGCCGGGTCGTAGTTGCTGCGGGCGAACTCCACGGCGAAGCCGCCGATGTTGGTTTCGAGCAGCAACGGGAACAGCTCCGGGTACTCGTACTCGTGCTGCAAGCTCTTGCCGCCGGGGTAGCCGTAGCAGAGGTGCACGATGGTAGGGATGGTGATGCCCTCGATGCAGCGGTCCAGGGCGCGGGCGCCGTAATCGGCCACCTTCTCGTGGTAGCGGGTCATGGCGGGCTCGTCGATCTGCACCACGTCGGCGCCCGCCGCCTGAAGATCCCGCAGCTCCGCGTTGATGACGGCGGCCACGTCCATGGCCATGGCGGCTTCGTCCCCGCCGTAGTGGTCGTCGCTGGTGCTGTCCACCACCGTCATGGGCCCAGGCACCGCCATCTTGACGGGCCGGTCCGTGCGCGTCTTGGCGTATTGCAGGTCCTCCACTACCGCCGGGTGTCGTCGCCTGATGGCGCCGTGCACCCGCGGCACCTGGTGGACATCGTCGCGCCTCCGGTACACGCCCTTGGGTACGCGGTTCACCGTGTCCACGCCCTCCATGGAGTTCAGGATGTGGTCGATGAAGTGGGGACGCCGCTGCTCGCCGTCGGTGACGAGGTCGAGGCCCGCCAGCTCCTGACCGCGGATGGCGAGGGTGGTGGCGTCGTCGAGGCCTTCCTGCAACAGGTCCCCTTCCAGGTTGAAGGTGACGGTGCTGCGGATCGCGTTGGCCAGCCACCTGGGCCGGGGAAAGCTGCCGATGGTGGTGGCGGCGATGGGTGGTAGTTGCATGGAAGCCTCCGTCTTGAACGAATTGGCGAATGCTTGCCGATCCCCTCGGACCGCGTTACGCCGGCGCCGGAGCCAACCGTGGCTCCTTGGGCGAAATCTGCATCACCAGGACGGCGGCGATGATCGCCATGGTGGCGCCGGTGAGGAACGCGTACTGGTATTCTCCGAAGACATCGTAAACGATGCCGGCGATATTGCCCGCCGAACTGGCGCCCAACTGATGCGCCAGAAAGATCCAGCCGAAGATGCGCGCCACCGCGTGCCGGCCGAAGGTGTCCGCGGCGATGGCCGTGGTGGCGGGTCCGGTGGCGTACCAGTCGATGCCGTACACCGTGGCGAACAGGATCAATCCGGGCAGGGTGTCGACGAAGGGCAGCAGGAACAGCGCGCAGCCGCGCAGGAAGTAGGCCAGGGCCAGGACCTTGCGGGCGTCCACCCGGTCAACCAGCCAGCCGGCGCCGATGGTGCCGATGAAGCTGATGCCGCCCATCACGCCGAAGATCAGGCTGGCGGTGAAGAAGGGGATGCCCAGCTCGTCGACCACGTGAGGTATCAGGTGCAGGCCGATGAGCCCGTTGGCGGTCACGCCGCAGACGAAGAAGCCGGCGCTCAACAGCCAGAACGTGGGGCTGCGGAAGGCGTCCCGAATGGGGGTGGCGGATGCCGGCGGCTCCGCCGGTTCGGCGCCCGAACCGCTCTGCGCGCCGGCCCCCAGTCCGTAGCGTTCCAGGCCGACGTCCTCCGGGTCGTCGCGCATCCACATCCCCACCAGCACCATCAGGCCGAAGGCGACGGCGCCCATGAACAGCATGCTGCCGCGCCAGCCGCTGGCGAGGATGACGAGCGAAAGCAGGGGCAGGAAGACCATCTGGCCGGCGGCGTTGCCGTTGGTGAGGAGGCCGATGGTGACGCCGCGGTGCTTGACGAACCAGCGGTTGGCCACCGCCGCGGCCAGCACGGGGGTGGCGCTGGTGCCGACGCCCACCACCAGGCCCCAGAACAGCAGGAGCTGCCACCATTGCTGGATGAAGGCCGTTGCCAACAGGCCCGCGGTCACCATGCCCAGGGAGTAATACACCACCCGGCGGGAGCCGTAGCGGTCCACCAGCCAGCCCGCGACGGGCGCGCCGATGCCGAACAGCAGGAGGTTCATGGCGCCTGGCACGGAAACCAGGGCGCGGCTCCAGCCGAACTCCGCTTCCAGCGGCTTGATCAGCAGCGTTGCGGCGGAGCGGGTGCCGGCCGCGGTGAGGTTGACGCAAAAGGTCAGCGCCACGACGACCCAGCCGTAGAAGAAGGGGACCGAGAGGGGAGGTCGGCGCTGCGTCACGTCGAGAAGCCCGGTGGAGCCTTAACCGAGCCGGTAGAAGCGCCGGGCGTTGCCGTGCAGGATCGCGGCCTTGTCGTCGTCCGAGAGCCTGAGGTTCTCCCGCAGCTCCTGGATCTCCTCCTTGGCGGTGGCGTGGTTCACCTCGTGGGGGAAGTCGGAAGAGTAGAGGAACGGCTTGTTGCCCGCGATGCGCACCGCGAAGGGCAGGGTCAGCTCGTCTCCCTCCACGCCCACGAAGATGCGGCCGGCGTCCACGTGCTTCAGCACGTAGTCGGTGACCGATTCGTTTTCCTTGAGCTGGAGGAAGCGCCCGTTGGGGTCGTACTGGACGTGGCTGCTCCAGGAGCGCTCGAAGCGTTCCAGGCAGTTCACGAACCACGCCGCGCCGGCCTCCAGGAAGCCGAAGCGGGCGTTGGGGTAGCGGTCCAGCACGCCGTTGAAGACGATGCCGGCGAAGTTGACCATCTGTCCGAAGGGGTGCCCCAGGGCGTTCACCGGCGCGTACGGGCTCATGTCGTCCAGCCCCATGTTGTCGTGCACGCCGCCGTGGATGCCCAGGGCGCAGCCGAGCCGGTCCGCTTCTTCGTAGATGGGCCAGTAGCGCTCGTCGCCCAAGTGGTTCTGGAGCTGGCTCGCCCCGGTCCCCGGCAGCATGGCGCCGGCGAAGTGAAGCTCCTCCACGATGCGCCGCAGCTCCGCCACCGCCTCGTCCGGCTCGTGCAGCGGGATCAGCCCCACGGCCTGGAAGCGCGGGCTCCGGCCGGTGTACTCGTCGTGGATCCAGTCGTTGTAGGCGCGCGACAGCTCGATGGCCCAGTCGCGGCTCACCACCCGGCCGAGGGTGAGGCCGTTGGAAGGGTAGAGGACGGTGCTTTCGACTCCCACGTCCTCCAGGAACTCGATCCAGCCGTCGGGTCCCACCTTGGCGAACGCGCCCTCGGGAACGAAGTGACGGTTGGTCGAGTGCAGGTGGTCGTTGGGCCCGAAGGGACTGCGCATCGACCAGTTGCTGACCCGGTAGTCCTCCGGCATGCGCTGCCAGATGGCCTCGTGGTCTTCCACCACGTGGCCGTCGCCGTCCACCACCGTCTGATCTTGAAACGTGTTCACGGTTGGCCTCCCGTTCCTTTCCTTACGCCTGCGCCGCGCCCTCGCCCAGCCGGTAGAAGCGCTGGGCGTTGCGGAAGAGGATGGCGTCCTTGTCGTCGTCGCTCAACTCCTCGTTCTCCTCCAACTCCTGCAGCTCGTGCTTGCAGGTGGCCGCGTCCACCTCGTGGGGATAGTCCGAGGAGAACAGGAACGGCTTGTTGCCCACCACACGCACGGCCTCGGCGATGGACAGCTCGTCGCCCTCGACGCCCACGAAGATGCGGTCCTCGTCGATGTGGCGGCAGATGTAGTCGGTCATGTTCATGCCGTCGCCTAGATCGAGGAAACGCCCGCGGGGGTCGTACTGCACGTGGCTCGCCCAGGAGCCGTTGAAGCGCTCGAGGCACGTGAGCAGCCAGGCGCAACCCGCTTCGAGGAAGCCGATTCGCAGCCCCGGAAACTTGTCCAGGACGCCGTTGAAGACGATCCCGGCGAAGCAGATCATCTGGCCCATAGGATGTCCCAGGGCGTTTATCGGCGCATACGGCGTCATGTCGTCCATCAGCATGCCCTCGTGGGCGCCGCCGTGGATGCCGATGGCGCAGCCCAGCCGCTCCGCTTCCTGGTAGATGGGCCAGTAGCGCTCCGAGCCCAGGTGCGGCATGTTGGCGCCGGTGGACGGCAGCATGGCGCCGCACAGGCCCAGCTCCTCCACCATTCGGCGCAGCTCCTCGGCCGCGGCCTTGGGCTCCTGCAACGGAAGCAGCCCCATGGCCTGGAAGCGCGGGCTCCGGGCCACGTAGGTCTCGTGGATCCAGTTGTTGTAGGCCCGCGCCAGCTCGATGGCCCAGTCCCGGCTGACGATCTTGCCGAAGGCCAGCCCGGCGCTGGTGTAGAGCACCGTGGCGTCGATGCGCACGTCGTCCAGGAACACCTCCCAGCCCTCCGGCCCCACTTGGGCAAAAGCCCCTTCCGGCACATAGTGGCGGTTGGCCGAGTGCAGGTGGTCGATGGGCGGAAACGGGCTCTTGGCCCGCGCCTCCGAGAACGTCTTGCCGATGTACTCCGGCGGCATGTTGTCGATGATGGCGCCAATGTCTTCGACCACGTGGCCGTCGCCGTCGATGATGCGTCGGGGATTGGTTGAGGTCACTGCGTTCCCTCCCTGAGAATGAAATGGAGCGGTCGCGGGCAGTGGTTAGCCGTCCTTCGGGATTATCCGATAGCCGGGAGCATGTCAATCTCGCTCAACTTCGGAGACCGGCTCCTTGCGGCGCCGTGTTGTCCTTTTGCAAGTGGCCGGTGAATCGCTATAATCGAAGCATGGCCATGATGCTTTCCAAGACGTACGAGGCGCTCAAAGCTGCGGGCGCTCCGGACGACAAGGCCCGCGAGGCCGCGGAAGAGATCGCGGGATACGAGTCTCGCCTCACAGGCATCGAGTACCGTCTGGTCCGCGTTGAGGTCATGTTGGCGATCGTCCTGGCCGGCGTCGCCAGCCTGGTCATCAAGGCCTTCTTCAACTGATCCGAGACGCCCCGACAGACAATCACAACTCCAGTCACGCCCGCCCCAGCGTGAGCGAGAAGTCCGGCTTGCGGATGTAGATGTGATTGGCCTTGTCCTGGCGGGTGAGTTCGCCTACCAGTCTGACCAGGGGGGTGCCGGCGTTCAGGTATTCCCGGGGCCTGCCGCCGTCCGGCAGCGCTTTCACGGCCTCCTCGCCGGCGAAGACCCACAACAGAAACTCCTCGTCCGACACGTGGGTGGCGCCGATCTGCCGGCGCACCTCCTGAATGGACGGAGAGGGCAGCTCCCAGTGCTCCCACTCCTTCGCCCGAGGCCGCCCGAGAATCTTGTCCTTGACCTCGGGGTTCATGTACTCGGCGCCCTCCCTGCCCCAGTAGCCCAGAGCGTACTGGATGGCCTGGTCGGTGACTTCCTTGTAGCGCTCGCCGCAGATGACGTTGATGGCCGCCTGGGTGCCCACGAACTGGGACAGCGGCGTCACCATGATGGGATAGCCCCACTCTTCGCGCACCCGGACGCATTCCTCCAGGATGGCGTCGAGCCGTTCGCGCATGTCGATGAGCGCGAGCTGGTGGCGGAAGTTGGAGATCATGCCGCCCGGCACCTGGTGCGTGTACTGGGACTCGTCGTACTCCACCACCCGGCCCACCGGCAGGTTGTCCCGCCGGGCGATGTAGTGGAGCTTCTCGGTCACCGGCCGCAGCACTTCCTCGTCGATGAGCGGGTTGTGGCCCATGGCGCGCAGGTTCCGCGCCACGTTGAAGATCGACGGCTGCGCCGAACCGTTGGCCAATGGCGGGATGCCGGTATGGAGCGTGGTCATGCCCATGTCCACGGCCTCGAGGTAGCACAGCGGCGCCAGCCCGTTGTTGCAGTGGGCGTGGAACTCCACCGGCGTGTCGCCGATGTTCTCCAGCACGATGGGGATCAGCGTCCGCGCCCGCTCCAGGGTCAGCAGCCCGCCCACGTCCTTGAAGCAGATTCGCACCGGGTTGATGGCCGCGGCCTCCCGGGCCTTCTGCGCGTAGTACTCGTCGGTATGCCGCGGCGACACCGAGTAGATCAGGTTCACCACCGTGTCCATGCCGAGCTTCTTCAACTCGGTCTTCTCCACGTCGAACTCGTCGTAGTTGTTCCAGGAGTTGGAGGTGCGGGTGAGGGTGATGCCGTAGTCCATGATCCGCTGGATCATCAACTCGAACACGCACACCGGGATCTTCTCGATGAGCTTGAGCCCGCCGTGGAGCCGGAGCGGCGTCTTACGGAACCGCTTGGTCCCCAGCCGGAACCAGTCCCAGGCGTCTTCCTTCTGCTCCCGCACGAGCTTCTTGAACATCACCGTGACGAAGAACTCGGCCGACTCGAACCCGGCTTCGTCGATGTGCTCCGCCACCGCCAGCATGGCGTCGGTGCGCATGTTCAGCGCCCACAGGCTCTGGTTGCCGTCGCGCACGGTGGTGTCGATGAAACGGACGTCGCTCATGGTTGGCTCCCCTCTGTCGTCCTTGAGGATTGCGGTCACTGCGGCCGCGAGACTGTTGTCGAAGGGCGCGGGCGGTTCACATGCCCCACACCTCGATCTCGACCTTGCCGGCGGACTCGCGCCGGTGAAACACCTTGTCGTCCCAACTCCGGCCGGGGTCGCGGTCGAATATCACCAGATGGCCCGCTTCCGCGGCGCAGCGGTCCATGTACGCCGCCGTCTGCTCCAACCCGTCGCCGATGGTGCGCTCCAGGCTTTTGTGCAGCACCTTGCACTCGATCACGAACTTCCGCGTCCGTTCCCCCTGCGGCCACACGATCAGCAGGTCGGTGCGGCCCCGGCCCAGCCCGTATTCCCGCTCGATGCGACCGCCGCCGTTCACCACCCGCTGCAGGAATGCCTGCAACAGGAGCTGCGGCCCGGCCTCCTGATAGTCGAACCGCGCCACCCAGTGCTCCGAGTGCTCCCGGAAAAACGTCTGGAAAGCCGTCAGCAGCTTCCTCACCTCCAGACCGCCCTCCGCGTCCACGTACCAGGCCAGTTCCTGCACCAGCCCCGCTTGGGCCGCATACGTCAACTCCCGCGGCACCACCTCCGCGTAGATGGGGTTGGCGATGCGCAGTGGGCCGTCGCAAGCCACCAGGCCGAGATCGCGCGCGTATTCCAGGTCCCGCGCCGAAAACTCCCGCTCCTCCCCGCCGCTCAGCAGCGGCCCCACCACCCGCCGCACCCGGTCCTCCTGAAGCTTGTCCGCCAACTGGTCCAGGTGGGTCTCCCGGCGCTCGATCAGCCGCTCCCGGCTCTCGGTGACCGCGGCCCCGGTGATGGGACGGCTGCGGTCGCGCCCCGCCTCGTTGCGAAAACAGGCGTCGTCCGCCAGGGCGTTGACCAGCCAGGGCTGCCCCTGGGTCAGCGTCCGCACCTCGGCCAGGGCCTCCCCGGTGAACGCCTGCCCGGTTTCCTCGGTATGCTGCGCCAGCAGCGCCAGCACTTCATCCCGCGAGAAGTCGCCCAGGCGCAGTGAGCGGGCCTTGACGTTGAACGCGCTGCCGCCCGCGATGATCTCCTTCGCCGCGCTCGAATGGATGCGGTAGTCGCGCACGTCGCGCACGCCGCACAGGACGACGCTCTGGGGAAAGCTCCGCGGGCGCAGGTCGTATCCGGCCCGGAGTTGGCGCAGCACCGACAGCAGGGTGTCGCCCACCAGTGCGTCGATCTCGTCGATGAGCAGCACCAGCGGCCTGGGGTCGGCCTCGGACCAGCGGCTCAACGTCTCCCGGAGCGCGGCGCCAGGGCCGGACCTGGCCAGGATTTCCGGCCAGACCTCGCCCGGGAATTCGTCTTGCAACGTCGAGCGCGACCGGAAGGCCAACTCGCTCAGAATCGATCGCATGGCCTCTGCCACGTCCTCGCGCATCGCCTGGGCGCCCTCCACGTTGGCGTACACGCAACGGTAGCCGCCTTCGGAGCCACCGTTCAGCAACTCCCGCAACGCCAGCAGGGCGGACGTCTTGCCGGTCTGACGCGGCGCGTGCAGCACGAAGCAGCGCTTGTCGCGGACGAGGGTGAGGACTTCGTCGATATTCAGGCGCTCCAGGGGCCGGATGCAGTAGTGGTCTGCGGGAACGACCGGCCCGGTGGTGTTGAAAAAGCGCATGGCCACAGTATGCCACGTTCGCGGACGCCTGCAACAAATGCGGTCGGGGCTTCCTCCCGGCGGCAATGTCCCCTTCAACCAAGCCCGCCGCCGGCCCGTGGATGACCGCTTTGGCCCGGCTTTGCTGTATCCGGGCTTCGGGGTAAGATGTCCGCATGGTCCGGCGCAGGCTGCCCATTGGCATCCAGACTTTCCGCGAGGTTCGGGAGAGAGACTGCTACTACGTTGACAAGACGCCGTACATCCGGCGGTTGCTCGACGACGGCAAGCACTATTTCCTTTCGCGGCCGCGGCGTTTCGGCAAGAGCCTTTTCTTGGACACGCTGAAAGAGATGTTCGAGGGCAACGAGGCCCTGTTCGAGGGGTTGGCCATTCACGGACAGTGGGACTGGTCGGTGCGTTACCCGGTGGTGCGCCTGAGTTTCGGCAGCGGCGACTTCACGCAACCGGGCCAAGTCGAAGCGAGGTCGGTGGAACAACTCGCCGCGGTAGAGCGCGACTGGGGCATCGAGACCGGACATGGCACGGCGCCGGGCCGCTTCATGTCAGTGCTCCGGGCCTTGCACGAGCGGGCCGGGCGTCCGGCGGTGGTGCTGGTGGATGAGTACGACAAGCCGATCCTGGATGCGTTAGGGGCGGCCGGAGAGATGGACAAGCCTGGGGACGATACGGGCACAAGGTCGGTGGCCCGGGCCAACCGCGACTTTCTGCGCGGGCTGTACGCGTCCATCAAGGACGCGGACGCGCACGTCTGCTTCACCTTTCTCACAGGCGTGAGCAAGTTCTCCAAGGTGAGCCTGTTCTCGGGTTTGAACAATCTCATCGACATCACGCTGGAGCCGGAATACGCCGCGGTTTGCGGCTACACGGATGCGGACCTCGACCGGGTGTTCGCGCCCGAGCTTTCCGGCCTCGACCGGGACCAGATCCGCGACTGGTACAACGGTTACAACTGGCTGGGCGACGAGAAGGTATACAATCCGTTCGACATCCTTCTGTTGCTGCGCCGGCGCGAGTTCGGCGCCTACTGGTTCGAGACCGGCACGCCCCGGTTCCTGGTGGAGACGCTGTTCCGGCGGCGGACCGGATCGCTGGCGCTGGACGGTATGGCGGGCAACGAGGAGCTTCTGTCCGCCTTTGACGTGGATCATATCGGAACCGAGGCGCTGCTGTTTCAGACCGGCTACCTGACCATCGAGTCGATGGAGAAGCTCGGAACCAAGGCCGTGTACCGGCTGGGCTATCCGAACCATGAAGTCCGCCAGAGTCTCAACGAACATCTCCTGCGTTACTGGGTGCAGGATGCGACGCAACAGATGGCGAACAGCATCCGGCTGTACCGTTTGCTGGAGGCCAACGACTTCGACGGCATGAAGGAACTGTTCCACGCATTCTTCGCGAGTATCCCTTACGAGTGGTACACCAACAACGACATCGCCCACTACGAGGGCTACTACGCCAGTGTCTTCTACTCCTACTTCGCCGCACTGGGGCTGGACGTCACCGTGGAGGAAAGCAGTAGCCACGGCCGCCTGGACATGGCCGTGCGCTTCAACGGCCACGTCTACCTGTTCGAGTTCAAGGTGATCGAGCTTTCGCCGCCGGGTTCGGCCATGGCACAGTTGCGCGCAAGGGGTTATGCCGACCGTTACCGGGGCACGGGGCAGCCCATCCATCTGATCGCCGTCGAGTTCAGCCGCGATGCGCGCAACCTGACCGAGTTCGAGGTGGCGGATGTCGGTTGATGCTGCCAAGGGTTCGCGTTTGTTCCGAACCTTCCCGGTCGCCGATCGCGAAACGCTCCGGGTAGATCGGCGGCCCTTGTGCTCCGAGTGCTCCCGGAAAAACGTCTGGAAAGCCGCCAGCAGCTTCTCCACCTCCAGACCGCCCTCCGCATGGCCTCGGCCACGTCCTCGCGCATCGCCTGGGCGCCCTCGACGTTGGCGTACACGCAACGGTAGCCGCCTTCGGAGCCACCGTTCAGCAACTCCCGCAACGCCAGCAGGGCGGACGTCTTGCCGGTCTGCCGCGGCGCGTGCAGCACGAAGTAGCGCTTGTCGCGGACGAGGGTGAGGACTTCGTCGAGATTCAGGCGCTCCAGGGGCCGGATGCAGTAGTGGTCGGCGGGAACGACCGGCCCGGTGGTGTTGAAAAAGCGCATGGCCATAGTATGCCACGTTCGCGGACGCCTGCAACAAATGCGAAATCGCCCTACGCGGAGTTCGTTTGATTTAGTCATATGGTTAGTCTATTTTGTGACTATGCACCAAGTGACTGTCCACGAGGCCAAAACCCACCTGTCCCGGCTGCTGCGAGAGGTTGTCGAGGGGGAAGATGTCGTCATCACCCGCTCGGGGCGTCCCGTGGCCCGTCTGGTTCCCATTGAGCGGAAGAGCCCCGTGTTCGGCGTAGATGAGGGACGTTTCGTGGTCCCCGACGACTTCGATGAGCCTCTCGACGAGGATCTGCTGCGCGCATTCGAGGGTCGCGACTAGTGTCCTGTCTCACACTGATGCGGAGAATACGACCTGCGACTCCGTAGCGGCTGGCACGGATGAAGTTTCTCCTCGATACCCACTGTTGGCTCTGGCTTCAGACGGAACGCAGCCGATTCGACGTCGACCTGCTCGAAACGCTGGCCGATCCTGAGACCGAGAGGTATCTGTCCGCGGCAAGCGCGTGGGAAATCTCCATCAAGTATGCCGTCGGCAAGTTGCCGCTTCCCGAGCCGCCGGCCATTTACGTGCCCCAGCGCATGCGGCTCAGCGGTTTTGAGGGTCTCGCCATCACGCATGCGCATGCGCTCGCCGTGGCGGCCTTGCCGCTGCTGCATCGCGACCCGTTTGACCGCGTCCTGGTCGCCCAGGCCCGGATCGAGGGTTTGACGCTGGTTACCGCGGACGCAACGCTTGAAGCGTACGATGTCGCGTTGGTGCGTGTACCATAGGAGCTTCGCTGTACGGACTCTTTGCCGCATCCGGGCTTCAAGGTAAGATGACGGCATGGCCAGACGCAAGCTGCCCATCGGCATCCAGACTCTCCGTGAGATGCGGGAGACAGACGTCCGGTGACGCCCGGACGCTGAAACGTCTTCCGGGACCGCCTCGGTCAGCGGGACAGGCCCTTCCACTGCGGTCCCGGCAGCGCCACAATGATCGACTCCACCACCGAAGCCATCCTCTACGCCCTCGCCGCCGGCATCATCTGGGGCGTGGTCCCGACCCTGCTCAAGAAGGGCATGGCGAGGTCGAACGTCACCATGGCGACGCTCTGGACCCAGTACTGGTCTCTTGCAACCCTGGTGGTGGCCACCTGGTGGCGCGAGGAATTCATGACGCTCGACTGGCGTCCGCTGCTTTCGTTCATGCTTACGGGCGTGGCCGCGTGCCTGGGGAAGGTCTTCCTCAACCTCGGCATCGACAGCGTGGGGGCGTCGAAGTCGGTGACGGTGAAGAACTCTTCCCCGCTGATCACCGTGTTGCTGGGCTGGACGCTGCTGGGCGAGCAGGTGGGCTGGGAGATCGGCGCCGGGGTCGTGGTGATCGTGGTCGGCGTGCTGCTGTTGACGGTGAGCCCGCTGGAAGGGGAGGGGGCGCCCAACCGGCTGGTTTATTTCATGTACCCGCTGCTGTCCTCGCTGGCCTTCGGGATCAATCCCATCTTCAAGAAATGGGGACTCGTGGCCGCCGCGGTGCCGGCCCTGGGGACGCTGGTCAACCACGTCACCGCCACGGTGTTCCTGTTCACCGGCGGCCCCTGGCTGGGTATCCATGCGTGGCGGCAGGAGAGGGTGCCGCCGGCGAGCGCGGTGTTCTTCGGCATCGCCGGCATCACCGAGGCCATCGCCTCGCTGTGCACCTACAAGGCGCTGCTGCTGGCGCCGTCGGTGCTGGTGGCGCCCATCTGGCGTATCTCGCCACTCATCACCTTCGTGCTGTCCCACTTCACGCTCCGCGCCCTGGAGACCGTGACCGTGCGGGACGGCCTGGCCGCGGTCCTCATCGTAGGCGGGGTGTGGGTGCTCAGCCACGGCGGCTGACGGGTCCTCTCGGAGCGTTGACAAACCCGGCGCGGTATCTCAAACCTTACGGATCATCGAGGAGGTGACGGATGGCGGTTTCAGCGTTCGAGTACAGCAATCCGCGCGTGGAGCGCATCGTTTTCGGCCGGGGGGTGGTCAGGCAGTTGGCGGACGAGGTCCGGCGCCTGGACGCCGGGCGCGTGTTCGTGGTGACATCGCCGTCCATCACCAGGACGTACCTGCTGGATGCGGTGCGCGAGGCCTTGGGCGATATGTGCGTGGGAGTCTTCGACACCGTGCAGCCGCATTCGCCCACGGATTCCATCGGGGTGGCGGCGAAGCAGGCCGCGGATGCGGGCGCGGACGCGTTCGTGAGCGTCGGCGGTGGCAGCTCCATCGACACCGCCAAGGGCATGGCCGCGCTCCTCGCGGAGGGCCGTCCGCTCAAGGACCTGGCCACCCACTTCATCCCGCCGGACAAGAAGGAAGTGCCGCCCATGCCGGCGCCCAAGCTGCCGCACATCGCCATCCCGACCACGTTTTCCGGCGGCGAGTACAGCTATTCCGCGGGGCTGGCGGAAGGGGGGCACAAGCTCATCCTGGCCGATCCCAAGATGTCGCCGCGGACGGTGATGCTGGATCCGGAAGCGGCGCAGACCGCGCCGCCCAAGCTCCTGGCCGCTTCGGGTATGAACGCCCTGGCTCATTGCGTGGAAGCCGTCTACTCGACCCAGACCCAGATCCTGAGCCAGGCCTATTGCATGGCCGCCATCGGGCCCATCACCACCTACCTGCCGCGCCTGGTGGCGGACATGAACGACCTCGAAGCCATCGGCGAGATGCAGGTGGCCGCTACGCTCTCCAGCCTGGGCGTCTACAGTGCCTGGACCGGCATCCACCACGGCATCGTGCACGTCATCGGCGGCCGCTTCACCGTTCCCCACGCCAACATCCACGCCCTGATGCTGCCCTACGCCATGCGCTGGAACCTGGACGGCACCACCGAGGCCATGGCCCGCATGGCCCGGGTCATGGGGGTCGTCGAGCCCGACGACGTCAAGGCCGCGGCCGAGGCGCCCGAGGTGGTCTACGGCATGAACGTGAAGATGGGGCTCCCGCTCCGCCTCCGGGACCTGGAGATCCCGCGCGACGCGCTGCCGTCCTTGGCCGAGGCCGCGCTGGACGACATCAGCACCCACAACAACCCCAAGAAGATCCACTCGGCGTCGCAGGTGCTGGAGTGCCTGGAGATGGCTTGGTAGCCGGGAGCGGGCTTCAGGCCGACGTCAGGAACCGGGGGTTGCCCTTCATCGCGGTATCGACCTCGTCGTGCAGAATCCCTTCGGCGAGCAGTCCGGCGCCCAGCTTGGCCAGTCCCTCCGCGGGAGCCACCCGGTCCACCTGCCCCACGTCCGTTGACAGGATCGTCCGATCAGAGCCCACCTGCCTCATGATTGCCGCGGTGTCCGCCATCGACACCATGCCCATGTCCACCAGGATGAAGCTCAGCTCGATGTAGGCCCCGGCCGCGGCCAACTCCGCGAGCTCCGCCGCGCCGATGGCCGGGGGATCGTAGCAGGGATGGGTGACGATGACCTTCCGGACGCCCAGGGCGACGGCCCGATCCATCACGTGGAACACCTCGTCCCGGCCCGCGTGTCCGGTGGCCAGCACCAGGTCGTGGTCGGCCACGATCCGCAGGATTTCGTCCAGCGGCGCCCGCATGTTGGCGGCGAGCACGTTGATGGGCTCTACGTCGCCGAGCGGTAGGGCCAGGCTGGAGACGGTGCCGCCGCACCACTCGGGCGGAATGTCGTAGCACTCCCCTTCGTGATGGCGCGCGGTGAGATGGGCGCCGGCGTGGACCGTGGGGAGCCATACGACCTTGAGATAGGGTTCGCCGTCCGCCGACGGCCCCAGCGCGCCCCGCACCGCCGCGGGATTGATGCCGCCGACGTAGTGGTTGAGCACCACCGAGCCGTGGAGCCGGACGCCGGTGAGGTCGTGAGCCATCTGCGCCCAACTTGCGGTGGCCGCCATGTGCGATTTGAGCACGGCCCCGCCCAGCCCGGTTTCGCGCACGTGCCGTGCCAACGACACGGCGTCGAAACGCCGCGGGATACCCTCCGGCCCGCAGTGCACGTGGAGATCCACGGCACCGGTGACGTCGTAACCGGAGTCCGGGATGTTGGCGGGATTCTTCATTGAAGACTCGTGGATAATGGCGTCCTTCGACTTCGCTCCGCTCAGGACGCACTCATGCCGTGCCGCACACCTCCATGGCGGTGTGCGCCAGCACTTCTGCGCACGTCACCATCTCGCTGATGAAGATGTAGCTGCCGTCCGGGCCGGGGTCGAGGAAGCCGCCGCCGGGGCCGTAGTGGAGGCAGGGGATGCCGTGTTTCCAGAGCCAGCAACTGTCGCCGGCGGAGTAGGACATGGGCAGGTGGGCGCCGATGAGCTTGGGCGGCGAGCCCGTGACCTTCTCGTGGTTCCGGGCCACGGCCTGGACGATGGCCGCGTCCGCGGGCACGTCGAGGGGGTCCATCACCAGCCGCCGGCAGCCCTTGAAACAGGCCGGCGGCGGGATCTCGATGGCGTAGTCGAAGTCCGGGTCGCCGTCCTTCAGAGGGTCGAGGGCGCGCCTTACGTCGGCGATGACCGAGTCCGCGGTCTGTCCCGGAACGAAGTGGACGTCCACGATGACCGTGCACAGGTCGGGCACGTAGGGCGGCTCGGTCAGCACATAGCCGTCGCCGCGTCCGCCGATGATGCTGCCCACGTTCAGGCGGGGCAGGGCGGGCAGGTCCGCCCTGGGCGTACAGGTGAACTCGACGTTGCGCAACGCCTCGATGACCCGTGTCATCTGCTCCACGGCGTTCACCGTCTCCTCGATCCTGCTCACGTGTCCGGTGACGCCGTAGGTGTGGACGGCGAAATGGACGATGCCGCCGTGGACGGTGACGAGGTTGCCGATGCCGAAGGGCTCCGTCAGCACCGCGGCGTCGGTACGGAGGCCGCTCTCCATGAGGAAGTGCGTGCCTTCGCCGCCCTGGGTCTCGCCTACCACGCAGGCCAGCACCAGGTCCCCGCGCAGCCTCACGCCGGCCCGGCGGACGGCCTCGGCAGCCTCGATCATGGAGGCGACGCCGCCCTTCATGTTCTGCACGCCGTGGCCGTAGAGCCGGTCGCCCTCCACCAGCGGCGTCCAGGGGTCGCGCTTGCCGCCGCGGGTGAGGGAGTTGATGTCGATGTGGCCGTTGAACATCAGGCTGGGGCCGCCGCCCGCGCCTTTCAATATGGCGATGGTCTGGTGGCGCCCGGGCTCCACTTCCTGGAGTTCCACTTGGTAGCCGCGTTCCGACAGGTAGTCCCGAAGGAACAGCGCCACCGGGGTCTCGTCGGGGCAGAAGCTGGGGATCTTGATCAGCTCGCCGGCGAGGTCCACAAGCGCTGCGGCGTCTATCCTGATCTCAGGCATGGTCATGGATGAATCCGTTCAAGGAACCGTCATTCCGGCGGGAGCCGGAATCCAGGGGTGTGGTGGGGTGTCACGCTCCGTCACCGCGGCCCCGCCCCGCCTGGATTCCGGCTTCCGCCGGAATGACGGTTCGGGGCGCCTGCGCCTGACCCGGTGAGCCGCAGCACCATGCCGGCCATGAGCATGGCGCCGTGGGCCAGCGCGCGCTCATCCACGTCGAAGGTGGAGGTGTGGTGCCCGGTGGGGGTGCTGCCGCCCAGCAGGAAGTAGAGGGACTTGCCGCCTTTTTCCTGGACCCGGCGCATGAAGTAGGTGGCGTCCTCGCCGCCGCCCAGGGGACGGGCGTCGTGGACACGGAAGTCCACGGGCGACGACCCGGCTACCCACGCCAAGTGTTCCTTCATCTCTTCGTCGGACTTGGCGCCGATGGTGCGGCCGGTGATCTCGGCGGCGACGTCGACTCCCTGGAGGGTGGCCGCGCCTTCGAGGCAGCGGCGGGCGCCTTCCTCCATCAGGTCGCAGATCTCGTCCGTGCCGCCGCGCACCTCGTACTTCATGTGGGCGTCGGACGGCACCACGTTGGTGCCGGTGCCGGCGTTCAGCACGCCGACGTTGACGAAGGTGGCGCCCTGGCCGTTGCGGGGCAGGGCGTGCAGCGCCAGGGTGGCCTGGCAGGCCGCCAGCAGCGCGTTGCGGCCCCGTTCCGGGGCGCCGCCGGCGTGGGAGGCCACGCCGCGGAAGCGCGCCTCCATCTTGACCGACGAAAGGAAGTGGGTGGCCTCCAGCGCCACTTCCCCCAGCGGCAGCGCCGGCCCGCCCATGTGGAGGCAGGCGAAGTAGTCGGCGTCGTCCACCACCCCGGCCTCCACCATGGGATGGGCGCCGCGTCCGCCTTCCTCCGCCGGCTGGAACAGCAGCTTCACGCGCCCGCGCCAGTCCGGGTCCTCGGCCAGCAGCTCGGCCGCGCCGAGGCCGATGGCGACGTGGGCGTCGTGTCCACAGGCGTGCATGACCGCGGGCTTGCCGGAAGCGAAGCCTTGGGCCACCGGCTGGTGCGCCGGGTCGTCGGACTCGGACACCTCGGTGGCGTCCATATCGAAGCGCAGCGCCACCGTGGGCCCCGAACCCCGGTCCAGGATGCCCACGGCGCCGGGGACCTCGATGTCACGGGCCACATCGCCCGCCTGCGCCCGGCCTTCCCTGACCACCGCGTCATCGGGCCATCCCCGCACCGCGTCCGCGCGGATGCAGTCGTTTCCCGTCTCCACCCGGTATCCCAGTTCCCGCAGCCGGTTCACCACCAAGCCGGTGGTGCGGAACTCGGTCCAGCCCGCCTCGGGATGCCGGTGGAGGCTGCGCCGCATGTCGGTCATGCCCGCGAGCTTGCGCTCGGACTGCCGCGCAAGCTCCTTCAAGTGCTCAGTGATGCTCTTGGCCATAACCCCCCAATTTCACGACTAAAATGATTGCTCTATCCGTCCCGCGCGATCTCCACCACCCGCCTGCGTTGTTCCTGGGTGCCCAGCGGCATGAGCAGGGGAAGGTCCAGGCCGCCCCGGACGAACTCGTCCAGCCGGCGGCGGCATTCGTCCGGGGTTCCGGTCACCGAGTGCGCGTGCACCACCTCGTCGCTGATGAGGCCCTTGGCCTCGTCCCACGCGCGCCGGCCGATGGCGTCGGCGAGCCGTTCCTGGTCCACGGCGCCGCCGCCGAGGCGGATGTTCTCGGCGTGGTGCCTGTTGCGGAAGATGTAGGCCAGGAAGGTCTTGGTGGCGTCCATGGCCTCCCGCGGGTCGTCGGACACCGAGGCCGCGATGAAGCCGGCCACCTCCCCCTTGGCCGCCTTGCCGCCCCGGGCCGCTCCCGTCTCTACTTCCGCGACGCAACGCCGGATGTAGGCCGGGGTGCAGCCCGCGGACAGCAGCACGCCGTCGGCGACCTCGCCCGCCAGACGCAGCATCCCGGGCCGTACCGCGGTCATGTAGATGGGGATCTCCGTCTGCGGCGTGAGTCCCATGCTGGCCCCGCGCAGGGTGAAGACCTCGCCCTCGAACGCGACCGTCTCGCCCGCCAGGAGCGCGCGCAGCAGCGTCATGTACTCGCGCATGGTCCTGAGCATCCGCTCGGCCTCAATGCCGATCTCACGCAGCGCCGTGGGGTTGGCGGTGCCCGCGGTGGCCGCCACCCGTCCGGGAGCGAACTCCTCCATGGTCGCCAGCGCCATGGCCGTGACCATGGGATGGCGCGAATAGGGGCTCAGCGGCGCCGGGTTGACCTTGATCCGCGGGGTCCTGGCCAGGAACGCCATGGCCGAGGCGATGGAGTCCCGGAAGCAGATGTGGTCCGACATCCAGATGGAGTCCATGCCGATCTCGTCGGCCAACTGCGCCAGCTCGATCATCTCCTGGATCGAGTAGAAGCCGTCGAAACACACGCCCGCGTGCATGGCGGCCAGATTAGAACAATGAGGGCGTGAATGAAAGGCGGCGGTGACGGAGGACTTGGCGCCGTCACCCCGGACCAACTGAGCGTCACCCCGGACGTGATCCGGGGTCCGGGCATAGGAGCGCCAAGGCCGGCCTTTACCGGAAGCCGTTCTGGATGATGGTCTGGAGGGCGGCGGAGCTGGCGCCCTCCAGGCCCATCCGGGCCAGGGTGAGGCCGTTGCCGCGGTAGTCGGTGCGGTTCATCTCCGAGGCCAGGGTGATGAGCGCCTCGATGACCGGGGTGTCGATGCCCAGCAGCCCCGCCAACTCCGCCATGGGCACGAGGCCGTAGCCCACGTCCTCGTGCACGTAGCGGTGGTCGTGGGTCGCGGGTGCGACGATGGTCCTGTTGGGCTCGCTCTCCTGCGTGGCCTGAAAGACGTCGCCGCTTTCCAGCGCGGCGTCGGAGGTGAGGCCGGCGGCGTGGAAGATCTCCACGAACGTGCGCGGCGGGAGCCCCAATGCGCGCACGACGGCCAGGCGTTCCCGGTCCACCCCCTCGATGATGCGCGCCACCGCGGGCGAGAGGGCCTGCCGGTAGAACAGCAGGTCGCCCTCATGCTGCTCGATCCAGCCGGCGTTCCCGACCATGCCGGCTGGATGCATGATGGCGTTGATGTTCGAGAGGCCCGTTTCCAGCACGTTCTCCGCGGGGACGACGTTGGGGAACACCGCGGCGATTTCGGGCAGGATGTCCGCTCCCGACCCGGCGGGGAAGGCGGCGCACCCGAGGTTGGCCGTTCGCCGGTAGATCTCCACCCGGGCCGGTCCGGCCATGCGGCAGATGCAGGTGAGGGTGACGGTTTCGCAGCACCGCACCGGGATGCGGCACCCCGCCTGCCGCAGCTCGTGCACGAAATGGAGGCTTCCGCCGGTCTGTCCGGGATTCAGGTGGACGATCTGGTTCTCGGTCAGAAGCGGCGCCAGGGAGCGCGCCATGAACTCGTGGGCCACGGCCGGGGCGGCGATGGTGACGAGGTCGGCGCCGGCCACGGCTTCTTCCAGCGCCGACGTAACCAAGTGGGGCCGGCCGAAGGTCTCCCGCCCGTGCTCCACCAGCTCGATGCCGCCGCGCCGCCGGAGCGGCTCCAGGGTCTTCTCCGAGCGGGAGTACAGGCGCGTCTCGAAACCGCGGACGGTGAGGTCCGCCGCGGTGGCGCACCCGCCGTTGCCTGCTCCGAGAACCGCGATTTTTTCGATGCTCATGAGTGTCTATGCCCGGACATCATCACCTTGCCATTACGTTGCAGTAACCTGCCCACACCCGCATTCGTCATTCCGGCGAAAGCCGGAATCCAGAGGTTGAAGGGGCGTCACTTGTCCGTCCGGTACCGCTCCACCTTCTCCTCGTCCAGCTCGATGCCCAGGCCCGGCCCTTGCGGCACCTTGACGGCGCCGTCAGCGAATCCGAAGGGCTCGGTGACGATGTCGTCCTTGTAGTAGATGCCGGCGATGCGCCCGGTGGCCTCGGCGTCCGGGGTGGTGACCGGGATCACACAGGCCAGGTTCGCGGCCGCGGTGGAGGCGGCCAAGTGGACGTTGGCGGCGTTGCCCACGCCCATCTCCACCGAGCCGTTGACGTTGCACGGGAAGCCTGCGGCTTCGGCGATGGCGGCCACCTTCTTGGCCTTGAGCAGGCCGCCGGGCTTGGTGGCGTAGATGGAGATGATGTCCGCGGCCTTCTTCTCGATGATCTCCAGGACGTCCCAGGTGGTCCAGGCGCTCTCGTCGGCCATGATCGGCGTGTCCACCCGTCGGGTCACCTCGGCCATGGCGTCGAGGCCCTCCACCGGCTGCTCCATGTAGAGGATGTTGTACGGCTCCATGGCCTTGGTGGTCTGCACCGCCTCCTTGGCGGACCGGTAGCCGTTGTTGGCGTCCACCGTGAGGTTCATGTCCGGCCCCAGGGCCTCGCGCACCCGGCGCAGCAGCTCGACGTCGCGTTTCGGCTCCACCCCGCCCTTGAGCTTGATGGTCCTGACGCCTTCCGCCTGGACCCGCCGGACCTCGGCCACGGCCTCGTCCATGTCCATGAGGCCGATGCTGTGGGAGATGGGCACCGACTCCCGGTAGAGACCCCCTAGAAGCTGGTAGGCCGGCACCCCGGCCGCCTTCCCCGCCACATCGTGGAGCGCCATGTCGATGGCTGCCTTGGAATACGGATACCCCTTGACGGCCTGGTCCATGAGGGTGTGGATCCACTCGATGCGGCGGGGGTCCTCGCCCTCGATGCTGGGCGCCAGGATGTCGCGGATCACGCCGGCCACCGACGCGGGGGTCTCGCCGTAGTAGCGCATGTGGTCGCCGCCCCAGTCCTTGAGCGCCGGCGCTTCGCCCAGCCCGGTCCAGCCGTCGTCGGTCGTGAGCTTCACCAGCAGGTAGACCCCGATGGGGGTCTTGAGGTTGGCCCACTGGTGCACCCGCCGCGTGGGCAGCCTGACGGGAATGGTCTCGATGGATTGGATCTTCATCTTCGCTCCGAAGGGTGAGAGTCGTCTCGTGCCGTTGTCTCGTGCCGTTGTTTAGGGGGCAGGGGCGGCTAACCGATACGGATCAGCTTGTCCGTGTCGGTGGCGTCCGACAGCAGCTCGCAGCCGTCCCGGGTCACCAGCAGCATGTCCTTGTTCTGAAGCCCCATGCGGCCGGGGATGTAGACCAGCGGCTCGATGGCCACCACCATGCCTTCCTCCAGCACCTCCTCGCCGTACCGCCCCAGGTAGGGCTCCTCGTGCAGGAACACGCCGATGCCGTGCCCCACGAAGCTGATGGGCTCCAGGCCCAGCTCGTCGAACTTCTCCAGGAACCGGCGGTACACTTCCTTGGCGTGGGCGCCGGGCTTGATGAGGTCCATGACCAAGTGCTTGCACTCGATCAGGTTGTCCCAGATGCGCGCCTGCTCCGCGGTCGGCTCGCCCACCACCGCGGTGCGGCAGACCCCGGCGTGGTAGCCGTCCAGGACGCCGAATATCTCCATGCGGATCAGGTCGCCTTGCCGGAGCGTCCGGTCCGTGGGACCGACGTTGGGGAACTGGCTGCGCTCGCCGGAGGCGATGATCATGAGCTTGAAGTGCTGTGCTCCGCCGGCGAAAATCCGCCCGGTCAGCTCGCCCGCCATCTCCAGTTCGGTCATGCCCGGGCGGGCGTGCGTCAGGGTCCCGCCGATGGCCGAGTCGGTGATTCGGCTCAGGGAGCGCAGCAGCTCGATCTCCCGCGCGGTCTTGACCTGCCGGAGCCTGCCGAAGATATCGTCGGCGGCCACGAAGTCGGTCTTGGGCAGCAGACCCCGGAGGGTCGCGAAGTCGCCGGCCGGAAGATAGTCCATCTCCACGCCGACTCTGGCCCCGGCCAGGCCCCGGTCCTCCAGGGCCGCGGCCACCTCCCGCATGGGATCGTCCGTGAACTCCCGGTATACCCGGATGTCGTCGAAGGAGGCGTGGGCCTTGACCGTGGTCTCCTCCATGTCGATGGCCACCATGGTCGTGCGGCCGGACCGCTCGACGATGCACATGGCGTGGCGCCAGCGCATGAGGAGCTGGGACGGCACCACGAAGCCCGTGGTGTAAGCCAAGTTCTCAGGCGAGCCGGCGACGAGGGCGTCGAGGCCCTGCTGCTCCATGGCGGTTTTCTGCTTGGCGAGGATGTCGGCGTCCATGGGTCCATGCTCCGCGGGCGACAATCTTCTACACCGTGGCACGATACACGAGCGATGAAAACCCACCGTCAGCGCATCGGCTCTTGCGCTTGTAGCTACGTGAGGCTACATAGGTTTCATGAGAACGGTTGGAATTCGCGAACTGAAGAACCGCTTGAGCGAGCATCTCCAGATGGTTCGCGGCGGCGAGGAGATTCTGGTCACGGATAGGGGTGAGGTTGTGGCCGAGTTGCGCCAGCCGGTGAACGTACCGGGAACCGCCGCCTACCCGGGTCTCGTGCGCCATGCGCGGGCGGGCCGGGCGCGCATCGGTGCTCCCAACCGGGATGTCCTGTATCCATCCGTGAAGCCGTTCCTGCCGCCGGGTTCGGGCAAGCGGCTGCTGGACGAGACCCGGGGAGAGAAGTGAACCTCTATGCCGAGTCCAGCGCCGTCCTGGCGTGGTTGCTCGGAGAGGACCGCGGCGGACGGACCAGACGGGAAATCGCCGCCGCGGACCTCGTTCTCACGTCTGAACTGACGTTGATCGAATGCGATCGCGTCCTCTTGCGGGCGGCGGCTCTGGGAGACGATGGCGAGGCCGAGGCAGCCAGACGGCGGGCGCTCCTGGATGCGGCCGCGGACCATTGGGTGGTGCTTTCCATCGACAGCGAAGTCGTGGCGCGCTCGCGGCGGGCGTTTCCTCGGGAACCCGTACGGTCCCTCGACGCCATTCACCTGTCGACGGCGTTGCTGGCCCGCAGCCTCGTGGCGGAGCTTTCCCTGCTGTCGCTGGACGACCGTGTCCGCGGAAACGGCATTGCGCTCGGGTTCGACGTGACACCCGACGTTTGACCCCCCGCCGGGCGCTCCGCAAAGGCCCGGCGGCGCTTTTCAAAGAGGGCTTCATCGTATAGGAACTTGAGGCCCGCCCTGATTCATCGACTGAAAGGAACACGCATGCTGCTCATCAACAACCAGGAAGTGGAAGAGCTGATGGACATGAAGGCCTGTCTCGACGCGCTGGAGACGGGCTATGAGGATCTCGCCCGCAACGACGCGGTGTACCGGCCGCGGCTCGACGTATGGTTTCCCTGCGGGCGTCCGGACGGCTACTACCGCTGGGGCACCATGGAAGGGGCCAGCCGCACCATCGGCACGTTCGCCATCCGCATGAAGTCGGACGTGGTCCACTGGCCCGAGGGCGGCACCGAGGAGAAGTACTGCATGGAGCCCGGCAACTACTGCGGGCTCATCATGGTGTTCAGCGTCGCCAACGGCGAGCCCCTGGCCATCATCAACGACGGCGTGCTCCAGCACATGCGGGTAGGGGGCTGCGCCGGGCTGGGCGCCAAGGAGCTGGCGCGGGAGGATGCCTCGGTGGTGGGCATGTTCGGCTCCGGGGGCATGGCGCGGACCTATCTCATGGCGTTCAACGAGGTGCGGAACATCGAGGAAGTAAGGGCGTACAGCCCCACCAAAGCCAACCGCGAGGCCTACGCCGCGGAGATGAGCGAGACCCTGGGCCTCAAGGTGACGGCGGTGGACTCTCCCGAGGACGTGGTGCGCGGCGCCGACATCGTCTCCGCCTGCACGGACTCCACCCGCGTGGTGTTCGACAACCCCGAGTGGCTCAAGCCCGGCGCCCACATCACCTGCGTGCGTTCCTGCGAGATCGGCCCTCGCGCGGTGGAGGCCTGCGACGTCTCCGTCATGCTCGGGCGGAACACCGTGCTGACCATGGACGAGGGCATGGTGCGGCTCCACGGGAACGTGGGCTACGTGGCCGGACAGCCCGAGGAGATCGCGCGCATCCCGAACCCCTCGCAGGACGCCTATTCCGGCGACTACTTCCACTATTTCATGGACGTGAAGGCCGGCCGCAAGCCGGGCCGCACGAGCCCCGACCAGACCACCTTCTTCATCAACGCCGGCACCCAGGGGCTCCAGTTCGCGGCCTGCGCCGGCCGGGTTTACCAGATGGCCAAAGAGAAGGGGATGGGCCGCGAGCTGCCCACCGAGTGGTTCACCCAGGACATCAGGGATTAGCGGCTCGTACCCGGCCGCGTGGTGCAGGCCGGGACTCGTCTTGACCGTATGCCGGTCCGTTTCCGTTCACTTACGACCGCCGTTCCACGCGGGCACGCGCGTGGCCGGCCGCGGTGGCGCGTGCTGGTCGCAGCGTTTGCTGTGGCGCTGCTCGGCGCTTGCCAGCCGGTGCAGCCGCCGGCGCCGTCCGCGCCGTACACACATCCCGAACCGCCCGGCGAGGTTCGTGACGACCTGGAGATCAAGTCGTTGCGGGCGGCGGTGGCGGAGAGCCTGAGGTTCCTCGACGCCGTTCCCGGCGGCCGGCTCCTGGGCAAGTGGCCCCGAAGGGTGACGGCGGCAGACGTCCGGGCCTCCCTCACCGAGTTCCTGGCGCTCCTGGACGAGCCGCCGGAGCCGGACGGGAGCTGGCCGCGTCGGGTGGCGGAGCGGTTCGATTTCTTTCCCGCGCCGAGGAGCGCGGCGTTGGACGACGTGCTGTTCACCGGCTACTACCAGCCGGTGATCGACGCCAGCCCGGTGGAAACCGCGGACTACCGCTATCCCGTGTATCGCGAGCCCGACGAGTTGCGCGGCCGGGCCAGGAAGGCCGCCGGGTATTCCCGCCGTGACATCGACGTCCTGGACAGCCTCAGGGGCAGGGGTTACGAGATCGCGTGGTTGCGGGATCCGGTGGACCGTTTCTTTCTCCACGTCCAGGGATCGGGACTGCTGCGGATGACCGACGGGCGGGAGGTGCCGCTGAACTACGCGGCCCACAACGGCCGGCGCTACACCAGCATCGGCAAGGTCCTCATCGACCAGGGCAAGCTCGACCGGGAGACCATGTCGATGCAGCGGATCCGCGCCTGGCTCGCGGAGTTTCCGGGCGAGCGCGAGGCGCTGTTCGCGCGCAACGAGCGCTACATCTTCTTCCGGCTGGGAGAGAAGGGGCCGTTGGGGAGCCTTGGGGTGCCGCTCACGGCTGGACGCTCCGCCGCCACCGATCACCGCGTCTACCCCAAGGGCGCGCTGCTGTTCGTCGAGACCCGGACGCCGGTGGTGGGCGAGCAGGGCGAGCTGGCGGGCTTGCGGCCGTTCGGCCGCTTCGTCCTCAACCAGGACACCGGCGCCGCCATCCGGGGTTCGGCGCGGGTGGATCTCTATTTCGGGACGGGGGACGAGGCGGGAGCGCAGGCGGGGTACATGAAAAGCACGGGAAGGCTTTATCTGCTATTGAAACGGAGAGTTGCGCCGCTCAACTGATGGCGCAGGGATACGAACGAACGCCAGGGAGGTTGTCAATGGCATCGGTACTCTTGCTGGGCCCGGAGGACATGGCCGGGCTCATCACCATGAAGGAGGCGGTGGACGCCATGGAGCGGGGCTACCTGGACTGGGCCCGGAACCGTGAGCTGGGCGCGCTGAGGCGCCGCGTGCACTCGGTCGCCAACGCTCGTGTCACGGTGCACCAGGGGGCGCCCAATTCCGCGGGGGTCACGGGGATACTCACCCACTGCGAGCACGTGATGATCCACGACAACGGCATCCAGACCTACCAGACCCGGGGGCGCCCGGTGCGGGTGATGTTCGACGGCAACAACGCCGAGTTGAAGTGCATCACCGTGGGCGAGGTGCGGGTCAAGGAGCTGCCCGACGCCAACAACGTGGTCAACGTGCAGACGGCGTGCTCCACCGCGGTGGGCATCAAGCACCTGGCGCGCCAGACCTCCAAGGTGGTGGGGGTACTCGGCTCCCGGGCGCAGGCGGAGTGCCAGTTGCTCGCGACCAAGGCGGTGGTTCCCGGCGTCGAGGAGGCCAAGGTCTACAGCCCGAACCCTGAGAACCGCACGAAGTTCGCCGCCAAGATGACCGAGCTGCTGGACATGGAAGTGCGCCCGGTGACGACGAACCGCGAGGCGGTTCAGGGGGTGGACATCCTGCTTTCCGTGACCAACTCCAACGTGCCCACCTTCGAGGGCGACTGGCTGGAGCCCGGCGTGCACCTGTGCTCCATCGTCTCCAGCAACATCGGCCTCATGCGCGGCGGCTTCATCCAGCAGAAGCGGCGCGAGGTGGACGACGAGACGCTCCGGCGCTGCGACATCATCGTCTGCAACTCCAAGCGCCAGGAGATCCTGGACGAGCCCGGGGTGTTGTGGGACCCGGTCCAGCAAGGGGTCATCACCTGGGACGACGTGTGGGACCTGGGCGAGGTGCTGGCCGGGCAGGTGCCGGGCCGGACCTCGGAGGAGCAGATCAGCTTCTACAAGAACAACGCCTTCTGGGGCGTGGGCGACCAGGCCATCGGCGAGCTGCTCCACCAGCGCGCGAGGGAGAAGGGGCTCGGTACCGAGCTTCCCATCGACGGCGCCGAGTACCGGGAGGCGTAGCGAAGCGGAGTCGAAGGACGCCTACGTGGCGTTGTTCTTCCTTTCGAGGATCTCGATGCGGACGTCGTCCGGGGCGCGCACGAAGGCGATCTTCAAGCCGGGGCGGAGCAGCCGCGGCTCGGAGATGAACTCGGCGCCCCGCCTCCGCAGGTCCGCCGCGGCCTCGTCGAGATCGTCCACCTGCAGCCCGAAGTGGTCGAGGCCGATGTAGCGCCGGTCCGGCGCGTGCGGGAGGTCCTGCTCCGGCAGCGCCTGGGCGATGCAGATGGTCAGGCCGTCGATGTCGATCCGCGGGCGTCCGTCGGTCTGGGTGGTCTCGACGACTTCGGCGCCGAACATCTCGTGGTAGTACCGAACGGCGGCTTCGGGGTCCCGGCTCCGGAGATGGATGTGGTCCCGGGTGTACCTGGGCATGGGCGTTCCTCCTGTGGCTGACGGACAGTGAGTCTACGACGGGTCCGGCCGCACTTCAACGGGCGTCCCCGCGTCAGGGCCGCCGCTCCGGTCCCTCCCGCTCCAGGCCAGCGGGGCCATCAGGCCGACGCTCACGAACGACAGCAGGGCCATGATCCAGAACAGGGTGGAGATCTCCGCCACCCCCAGCAGCAGGCCGATGCCGGTGACCCCGGCGGTCTTGGCGATCTGCTGGCTCAGGCGGTCCAGGGAAATGATGCCGGCCCGCACCTCCAGGGGCGCGTTCTGCGTCAACAGGCTCTTCTGCATCGGAGAGATCACGCCGTTGGCGATCCCGTAAAGCAGCAGCACCGGAACCATGGTCCCCGTGTCCGGCGCAAACGCCACGGCCAGGAGCGCGAGCCCGCTGGCGAGGAAGGCGCACAGCACCAGGTTCCCCTTGTCCCAGGCGCCTGCCAAACGGCCCGCCTGGCTCGACGTGACCATGGCGCCCAGGGCGTGGAAGGACCGCAGCAGTCCCGCGCCCGCGGTGGACAGGCCGTGGCTCCGGACCAGGAACAGCGGCAGGTAGGTGAAGAACGCGTAGTCCAGGAAGAAGCGCAGGAAGCCGGCGGCGAACGCCAGCAGCAGGCGCGGGTTCCGCACCACCCGGGCCAGGTCCTTGAAGTACTGGCCCGCGGAGAACGCAGCCGTTCCCCGGGTCTCCGGCATCCACAGGGCGACCAGCACCCCCAGCGGGACGGCGACGGCATAGGTGACGAACGGCCAGCGCCATCCGATCAGGGCCAGGGCGCCGCCCAGGGGCGGCAGCACGAGTTCGCCCACCCGGTCGATGAACACCTTGAGCCCCTGTCCGGACACCTCCCGCCGGCCCTCCAGCAGGTCGCCGATGAGCACGATGGTGAGCGGGATGACGGCGCTGAAGCCGATGCCCTGAACGGCGCGCAACACCAGCACCCATTGGAAGTCCGGGGCGGCGGCTACCGCGGCGCCGGCCGCGCCGAACAGGACCAGGCCGCCGATCAACAGCGGCCTCCGGCCGTAGCGGTCGGCGGCGACGCCCAGCAGCGGCGCCAGCACGATGGCGGGCGCGGTGTAGACGGCGATCACCAGCCCGATCCGCGCGTCGGTGACGCCCAGGGGTTCGGTCATGGCCGGCAGCACCTGCTGGACCAGGTTGGTCCCCATGATCACCATGAGGCTGGAGGCGTAGACGAGCCAGAGCGAGCGTCGGAGATCCGCGGGAAGCTCGCCCAGGTCGAACAGAGAGGTGAGGGAAAAGCGCATGCCGGCCTCGTCGTCCTGTCTTACGCGGAGAGGGGCATGATCGGCAAGGCCCGGCGGCCGGGGCCCGGCCGTCATGCTTTCAAGTCACGGTCCGGGCTGTTAGATTTCGATGAGGGAGGGCGGGTTTCGAGCCCGCCCGCGCGGCGAGAAGAGGGTCAACGGCGGTGACGCTATCCATCTGGGTCGGAATAATCGGCGTTGTGGGCGGGGGGCTGGCATCGGCGTGCTTCCGGGACCGGCTCGGCAAGCCCGAGCGGTACTGGCTCGCGGGCCTGGCGGCCGCGGCGCCGGCCTGGATCATCGCCCTGATGGTGTTGCTGGGAGGCATCTCCGGGGAGAATCCGGACAAGGGCATGAAGGTCCTTCTCGCGCTCTCCACCGCGGGCGGACTCCTGGGCGTGATCGTCACCGAATTCTGCGTGAGATGGCTCAAGGCGCGGCCTGCGACCGCGCCCGCCGCCGTGTACTGGTTCCTCGGCACGGTGGCGCTGATGCCTTCCTGGGGGTTCATCCTGTGGAGGGTATCATGAGGCCCGGGGCGCACACGCCCTGGCGTCATCCCGGGTCGGCTGCGTCGAGGTCGCCGGGCCCGGTTGCGTGGACGGCCGCCGGCCTGACGCTGGCGGCGGCGTCCCTGCCGCAACCGCTCCATGCCCACGGCGGCGCGGCGCACGAGCCGTTGCCGTTCGACGCGCTGGTCCTGGTGTTCGGGATGATCCCCTGGAACTTCCGCGCGGACATCCTGCTGGTGCTGCTGCTGGCCGCGGCCCTCTATCTCACAGGCTGGTCGCGGCTGCGCCGGCAGGCGGACGGCGCAGCCACCCTGTCCGGGCTGGCGCTCTACCTCGCCGGCATCGCCGCGCTCTTCACCGCCCTGGTCTCGCCGGTGGACCGTCTCGCCGCCGAGCACCTCAGCATGCACATGGTGCAGCACATCCTGCTGCTGATGATCGCACCCCTGGCAATTCTCCTGGCCAACCCCTTCGCGGCGGTGGTCTGGGGACTCCCGGCCGGCCTCCGGGAGCGCTTCGCGGGGTTGTTTCGCGAGGGCGCCCTGTTGCGGTCCGTGTTGTCCGCGTTGACGCTCATGCCGGTGGCCTGGGCGCTCTACGTGGCGAATCTCTGGGCCTGGCACCACCCGGCCCTGTACCAGGCGGCGCTGGAATACTGGTGGCTCCATGACCTGGAGCACTGGCTGTTCTTCGGCACCGCGGTGCTTTTCTGGTGGCCCGTCGTCAACGCGGCGCCGCTCTACCGCCACACCCGCCCGCTGGGGGCGAGAATCGTCTACTTGGTGGCCGCGACGCTCCAGAACACGCTGCTCGGCATGGCCATCTCGTTGCCCGAGCGCGTGCTGTACCCGTTCTATGCCGCGGTCCCGATGATCGAGAAACTGACCCCGATCCAGGACCAAGCCCTGGGCGGCGGCATCATGTGGGTCAGCGGGCACATGTACATCGTCCCGATCCTGGTGCTGATCGCCCGCCGGCTGATTGCCGAGGACGACGCGGCCAACGCCGCCGGCGGGGAAGGGGGGCTCGCTCTGGGACCGGGCCGGTCCGCCCCATAGCTCGCAGGCCCATGAAGCACTGGTTGTTTACCTTCCTGTTCGCGGCCTTCTGCCTGCCCACCGCGGCCTCGGGCGCAGTGGAGGACGACCGCCTCAGAAAGCTCGGCTTCATCGTCCAGGAAGGCTTCGTGGAATCTCCCGCGTTCGCCACCCGGGATGCGGCCGGAAACCCCGTCGACCTCAAGTCCTTCCGCGGCAAGCTGGTGGTGCTGAATTTCTGGGCCACCTGGTGTCCGCCGTGCCGCCTGGAGATGCCGTCCATGGAGCGGCTGTACCGGGAGTTCCGCGGAAAGGGGCTGGAGGTGGTGGCCGTCAACTTCATGGAATCGGGGGAGCTGGTGCGCGCCTTCGCCGCGGAACAGAAGCTGACCTACCCGATGCTGCTGGACGGCCGCGCGGAGATCGCCCAGAGCTACGGCGTGATGCGCTTGCCCGTGACCGTGCTGATCGGGCGCGAGGGCGAGGTCATCGCCAAGGCCGTCGGATACAAGGACTGGTACAAGGACGACGTGCGCGAGTTGGTGGCCGGACTGCTGGGGAACGGGACGCCGGTTCACGCGGCTGCTGTGGACGGCGCCGCCGCGGCAACGTGGACCTTTCCCGACATCGATCCCATCGCGTTCCAGGTAGGGCCGCTGGCCGTGCGCTGGTACGGCCTCATGTACCTGTTCGGGTTCGTCGGCGGGTTCTTCGTGGCGCGGTGGCTGGCTCGCAGGAGAGGCCTCAAGATCAGCAACGAGCAACTGACGGAGCTCATCAGCTACGTCGCCGTCGGCGTCGTGCTCGGCGGCCGGCTGGGTTACGTGATCTTCTACAACCTTCCGTACTATCTGGCCTATCCGTTGCAGGTCTTTGCCTTCTGGGAGGGCGGCATGTCGTTTCACGGCGGCATGCTGGGGGCGATGCTGGCGGGCTGGTTGTGGGTCCGCAGGCAGGGGCTCCCGTTCTATCCTGCGGCCGACTGCATCTTCGCGGCAGCGCCTCTGGGTCTCGGCCTCGGCCGTCTGGGCAACTTCATCAACGGGGAACTATACGGCCGTCCGACGGAGATGCCGTGGGGCATGGTCTTCCCGGGTGCCGGACCCTTGCCGCGCCATCCCTCCCAACTCTACGAGGCTTTTCTCGAAGGGGCGGTGCTGCTGGCTGTCCTGGCGTGGCTGGGAACGCGGGTAAGGACGCACGGCGTCGTCACCTGGGCGTTCATCGGCGGCTACGGCGCCGTCCGGTTCGCGGTGGAGTTCTTCCGCGAGCCCGACGCCCACCTGGGGCTTGCCTGGGGATTGTCCCGGGGGCAGTATCTCAGCGCCGCCATGATCGTGGCGGCTGGGGCGTTCCTGTGGATGCTGTCCAGGCGTTCGGCGCAGCCGGGGCGTTGAATCGCGCCTCGGCCGTCCGTATGAGGCTCTATTCGTCCATTTCGCCGAAGTAATCCCTGAGGATTCGCTCTTTTACGTACTCCAGGGCGCCGAGGTCGTGGAGAATGTCGCCGCCGGTGTCGTAAAAGAAGATGTCACCGTTCTTGTTGCGTCCCACCGCCATCAGCCATTCCAGCTCGTCCCGGTCCTCGAGCAGGTAGTTGATGGTCTGGCTGGCGCCGTTGCTGTCGATGATGGTGACCTTTGGAGTTACCCTTTTCTTCGGCTGGGTCATTTCTTCCTCCCAAATTCAGTCTACACCAGTTGGAGTCCGTAGCTCAACCCTGAAGTGGTCCGGCCGCGGTATTCTCCGGCCACCGTAGCGGTTCAAGTGGCGTACGAGAGGTCGAATCATAACCTATTGAAAAAATACTTATTCCGGTGATCCGGGTGGGGGCGCGGAAGGTTCGGTGAGGACCAGTTCGGCCAGAGTTTCGACGTGAAACGTCTGGGGAAAGAGATCCACCGGACGAACGCGTCGCAGAGCGAAGCCCTGGGCCGCCAACTCGCGAAGGTCGCGCGCCAGAGTCGCCGGATTGCAGGAAACGTACAGGATCCGCCGGGCGCCGAGAGCGGGGAGTCTCGCGACCACCTCTTTGGCCCCATGGCGCGGAGGGTTCAGTACGATCGTGGTGAAACGCCGGCCTTGGCGGACCAGTTCGTCCACTGCCCGGTCGGCATCCTGCCGGAGCCACCGGACGTTGTGGAGCCGGTTGTCCTCAGCATTCCGCCTGCCGTTTCGGACCAGCTTCCGGCTGGCTTCCACCGCGGTCACCCGTCGCACCCGGCGGGCGATGGGAAGCGTCAGGTTGCCCGCGCCCGCGTAGAGTTCGAGAACGCGGTCCCGTGCACCGAAAGCCTCCCACGAGAGCAGCTCGTCCACCAGCCTCCGGTTGCCGTCCGGATTGACCTGTCCGAAGGTGTCGGCGTCGTGACGCAGCCGCAGGTCTCCGTCCACCACGAATGAGAGGGTGGTCTCGCCCCAATGGCGGCGCCAGCCGGGACCTGCCACCACGAGGCCTGCCACCGGTCCGGCCACGGTCCGCTCACAGGTGCGCGTGTCGGCGTTGGCGAATCCATGCCGGGTCGAAGCCGACAATATCACTTCGCCGGCGCGGTCGGCGCTCACGATCTCGACCCTGGAGATCGGGGTTTCAAGGCGCCGGACCCATTCGGCGGCCGCGCCGATACCAAGGTCCGCGTCCGGGTGCGCGATCAGGCAGTTGGTGATCTCGACCAGCTCCCGGGAGAAGGCGCGACGAAACCCGAGCCTGCCGCGCTCATCCAGGTGAAGCCCGATGCGCCGGCGATAGTGAAACTCGGGGGAGGCGGGCAGGATGGGTTGGATGTCGAAACCGCTGAGACCGCCCACGCGGGTCAGCGCGTCGGCCACGTTGCGCTGCTTGGCTTGAAGCTGCGCGTCATACGCCACCTGCTGCCACGAGCAGCCGCCGCACTCGCCGGCGTAGGGGCATGGCGCGGCCCGGCGCGTCGGCGACGAACGCAGCAGCGACGTCACCCGCGCCACCGAATAGCGCTTGTGCTCATCCACGACTTCGGCGGCCACTTGGTCGCCCGGAGCCGTCATGGGCGCCATGACGACCTTGCCCTGGTGCCGTCCGAGCCCCCAGGGGCCGTGGGTGAGGGAGTCGATGGTCAGTGTGATCGGGTCCGGCATCGGTGCGTTACGGATGTCCCCTTGCGCGTTCGTCTGGTACGGATCATCCGCCCTTGCTATAGGTAAAGGCTTCGTGGCGGACCGCCCGCCCGCCGTGGCCAACGGCTATGGCTCAACCTTCCGAACGTCATGGAATACGATCCTCGCTTCCTCACGGCCCTTGAAGAGTTCAACCGGGGGCTCTTCTACGAGGCCCACGAGACTCTGGAGCAGCTCTGGCTGGAGGACCACGGCCCGGAGCGCGACTTCTACCAGGGCATTATTCAGGTGGCCGCGGGTTACTTCAAGTGGGAGCAGGAGGTGCCCCAGGGCACGGTCAAGCTGTTGCGCTCGGCCGTTCGGAAGCTAGAACCCTACCGGCCGGTCTGTCTCGGCGTCGCCGTGACGGAGTTCCTGTCGGACGTCGAAGCCGATCTGGCCGCGGTCGAAGCGTGGTGTGACAAGGGCGGCGCCGCCCCGGAGTTGCGCATGCCGCGGCTCGCGCGGCGGGGCGAGCCGGCGGGCGACACCGGAAGCTCCCGCGAATAGCCCGCGGGAGAAATCGCCGCGCATGTCCATCCCACCCCAGGTCATCGCGCTCTGCGCCTCGCTTTCCTATGCCTGCGTGCTGGTGACTTCCCGCCGGGGCATGCAGTACTCGACGCCCAAGACCGTGACGCTGATCTCCCTGCTCGTCCACACGGTCACCACCTGGACCGCGGTCTTCCTCACCGGAGGGATTCCTCGGGTGGATGCCGTGGCCGTGTACGTCTTCATCGTGGCCGGCATGTTGCAGCCCATCATCCGCCTGTGCACCTACACCGGCGTGCATCGTGTGGGCGCTTCCCGCAGCGGACCCATCCGGTCGACGCATCCCATGTTCGGCGTGTTCGTGGCCATCACCGTGCTGGGCGAGAGCGCCAGCTTGGTGACCCTTGCCGGCGTCGTTTCGGTGGTGTGCGGCATCGTGCTGATCACCTGGAAGCCCGCGTCGGAGGTGGTGTCCTTTCGCTGGTGGGAGTTCCTGTTCCCCCTCACCGCTGCGCTCCTGGCGGGCATCGTCCATCCCATGCGGCGCTACGCCCTGTCCATCTCTCACGAGCCGCTGTTCTTCGCTGCGCTGGTGGGGATCGTGTCGCTGGTCTGCTTCCTGGTCTACACGTCGCTCAGCCGTGAGCGGCTGGTGTGGGACCGGCGCGCCATGCTGCCGTTCCTGGCCGCGGGCGCCGCCGAGACCTGCGGCATCCTGCTCGTGATCACGGCTCTGGGCATCGGCAGCGTGGTCACGGTCTCGCCGTTGGTGGGCATCAGCCCGCTGTGGGTGCTGTTGGGGACGGTGATCTTTCTGCGGGACCTGGAGCAGGTGCGGTTGCAGACCGTGGTCGGAGCCATCTGCGTCATCGCGGGCACCGCGGCCATCTCCCTGGGAGGGTAAGCGCAGGTCCGCGGGGGTGGATGGAGCCGTCCGGGCTACGAGGCCGGGGAGGCGGCCCGCATCCGCGCGAGCCGGGTCCTGCCGAGCAGCAGATAGAGGATGGCCGAGAGAACGTACAAACCCGCCATCCCCAGGAGCGCGGGCTTGTAGCTCTGGGTCGCGTCGTAGATGGCCCCTGCCACGTAGGGTCCGATCATGCCGCCCCACTGGTAGAAGAAGCCCATGTTGCCGCGTACCTTGGCGAAATGGCGGCGCCCGTACAGCTCCCCGACCATGGCCCAGGTCACCGGAAAGACGGCTTCCACGAGGGAGAACATGGGAAGGAAGAGCCAGATCCACAGCGTGTTTTGGACGTAGGTGAGCAACACCAGGGCGACCGCGGCGACCAGCATGCAGACGGCCATGACCCTCGCCTTGTCCAGCCGGTCCGCCAGCCAGCCCACTATGAGGTGTGTCGGAAGGGACAGGGCCGCGAATACACCGAGGAACCAGCTTGCCGCGAGCGGCCCCACGCCTTTCCAGCCGAGGATCTGCACGAAATTGACGATGATGGTGCTGAGGCCCAACACCCGGAAGAGAGTCGAAGCGACGAGGAGCCAGAATGGAGCGCCGCGAAGGGCCTCCCAAATGCCTACGTCGGCCTCGGTCGCCGCCGCGCCGCCGGCTGACGGCCGATCCGACGCTTGAGACGTGCGCGCGGAGTAGTCTCCGTCCGGCGCCAGTCCCATGTCCTCGGGTGACCGGCGCACCATGGCCGCCAGCGGCGTCCCCGCGGCGAGGAATACCGTGCCGGCGAACACCATCCCCCAACGCCAGCCGAAGTAGTAGACCACGTACGCGAGCACCGGCGCCAGCAGCGCGCCGCCGATGCCGATGGAGCAGCTCACCAGCGCCATGGCCCGGGCGCGGAAGCGGAAGAACCAGCTATTGGCCAGCACCATCGGGCAGTGCATGAAGCCGGCGCCGAAGGCCAGCGAGACCACTCCCAGGTAGATGACCAGGAGGGCCCAGTAGGACTCGACCCAGGAGCAAATGACGTAGCCCAGACCGGTGAGCAGGACCGCGATCATCATGATGGGCCGCGGGCCGAAACGGTCGATGAGATATCCGGCCAAGGGGCCTTCGATGGCGCCTTCGGCCCGGGCCAGACCGAATATGAGGTTGGTGGCGCGGCGGGTGATGCCCAGGTCCTTTTCCAACGGCGAGACGAAGACGGTAAAGCCGTAGAAGTGGAAGCCGCCTCCGAGAAACCGGAAGAGGCAGCCCACCAGCACCATCCGCCAGCCGTAGAACGAGAGATGGCTGCGGCAGGTTTGGACTAGATTTTTGAAGCGCATGCGACGTTGCCGGGACGGAGGGTCCTGGTCTCCGGCAGCCTGCTAGGGCGCGCCTTTCGTCACGTCGCCGCCGATCATCTTGCCGATCAGGTCGGTGATGTCCGGCGGCGACTCGGTCTCGCGTATCTTCCCGCCGGACGGGACGAGCCGGTCGGACGCCCCGGGTGAGATGGCGATGAACTTGTCGCCGATGAGCCCCCTCGCCCGGACGGAAGCGATGGCGTCTTCCTGGATGGCCACTCCCGCGTCGATCCGCAACGTCAGCCGCGCGCGGTCGTCGACGAGGCCCAGGGAGTCCACCCGGCCCACGCTCACCCCGGCGATCTCCACCGAGTCCCCGCGGCGCAGCCCGGCCACATTGGCGAAGTCGGCATACACCACGTATCCCGAGTTGCCGAAGGCTTCGAGCTTGCCCAACCGGATGGCGAGGTAGCCGAGACAGAGGAGGCCTGCGACCACGAAGAGGCCGACGACGATTTCCGTTGCTCTATGGTTCATGCCGCGTGCCGGAGATCAGGCCCTTACGCCGTCTCGGAAGTCTCGTTGCCCAGAAACCGGCGTACCGCTGGATTGGATGACCGGAGGAACTCCTCGGTGGGCCCGCTGTCGGCGATCACTCCGTCGGCCAACATAGCCACGTGGTCGGATATTGTAAAGACTTCCGGGATGTCGTGGCTCACGATGACGCCGGTGAAGCCGAGCCGGTCCTGCATGTCCGCGATGAGCCGGTGGATGCTCTGGCCCAACAGGGGATCGAGGCCGGTGGTAGGCTCGTCGAACAGCACGATCTCGGGGTCGGTGACCAGCGCCCGGGCGAAACCGGCCCGCTTCTTCATTCCGCCGCTGACCTCGGCCGGGTATTTGTAGCCCATGTCCTTGAGGCCGACCTGGTCCAGCCGCTCGCCTACCTTGCCGGCGATGGCGTCCGCCCCGAGCCGTGTCCTTTCCCGCAACGGGAAGGCCACGTTGTCGAAGATGGTCATGGAGTCCAGCAGGGCCGCGCCCTGGAACAGGAAGCCGAACTTCTCCCGGATGCCGTTCAGGGGTTTCTCTCCCAGCCGGGTGATGTCGGTTCCGTCCACCAGGACCTGCCCGCGGTCGGGAAGCAGCAGCGCGATCATGGTCTTCAGCAGAACGGTCTTGCCGGAGCCGCTGCCGCCGATGATGGTCGTGATGACGCCGTCCTCGATGGTCAGGTGGGTACCCTTGAGGACTTCCTGTTGCCCGAAGTTCTTGTAGACGTCGACGACCTGGATCATGGCAAGCTCAGGGCCTCACAGCATCACCGAGGTCAGGAAGTAGTCCGACACCAGGATCAGGACGAACGAGAGCACCACCGCCTCGGTGGTGGCCCGGCCCACGCCCGTGGCCATGGGGAGCGCGTGGAAGCCCTTGTAGCAGCATACCGAGGAGATGATGAGCCCGAAGGTGGCGGACTTGAGCAGCCCTTCGCCCACGTCCCGGAGTTGCACGCTCTGCTCCATGCCGGCGACGTAGCTGCCCGATCCCAGGTCCAGCAGGCCGACGCCGACGAGGTAGGCGCCGTAGATGCCGATGACGTTGAACATGCAGGTCAGCAGCGGCATGGCGATGACGCCGGCGACGATGCGGGGCGACACCAGGTACTTGACCGGGTTGATGGCCATGGCGTGCATGGCGTCGATCTGCTCGGTGACCCTCATGGACGCCAACTCCGCGGCCATGGCGGAGCCCGTCCTGCCGGTGACCATGAAGGCGGACAGCACCGGCCCCAGTTCCCGCAACAGGCTCAGGGCCACCACCGCGCCCAGGAAGCTCTCGGCGTTGAACTTCCGCAGGCTGTAGTAGCCCTGAAGCCCCAGCACCATGCCGGTGAAGAGGCCGGCCAGGAGCACCACCAGCAACGAGTCCACCCCGATGGCGCGGATTTGTTGTATGATGAGGCGGATTTTGGCGGGGGGCCGCACCGCCCAGGACAGGGCTGAACCGAGGAAGATCACGCCCGCGCCCATGCCGGTCACGAGGCCGAGCGTCCGTCCGCCGAGGTTTCCGAGGAGCGAGATCATCCGGTGAGGAGGAGATGAATAGGGCGGCCCATCAGGCTTCAACCTATAGCATACCGGGGACCCGTACAAGTTTTCGGCCGCCGTGGCGACGTGGGGCCGGAGGTCTCCGGACCGGGTGACGCCGTGAAGACAGGCGAGACCATCGACCGGGTGTTCGACGGCCGCGTGGCCGTCGTCCAGCGTCGGGGCGGCTACCGGTTCGCGCTGGACTCGCTGCTGCTGGCGCGCTTCGTCGAGTTGCAGGGACGCGAGCGGATCGTCGACCTCGGGACCGGCAACGGAGTCGTGGCCTTTTCCCTGGCCGTGCTGAACCCCGACGTGGAGGTGGCAGGCGTGGAGATTCAGGACGCCATGACCGAGCGGGCGAAGCGGGGCGCGGCGCTGAACGGCCTTGAAGAGCGGGTGCGCATGGTGCGGGGAGACGTGCGTGACGTGGAGGATCTGTTCGCGGCCCGGAGCTTCGACGCCGCGGTGTGCAACCCCCCTTACCGCCCTCCCCGAAGCGGCCGGGTCAATCCCGACCGGGAGCGGCTGTTGGCCCGGCACGAGGTGGAGGGAGGGGTGGCGGACTTCGTCCGCGCCGGGGCATGGCTGCTGCGGCACCGGGGCCGGATGTGCCTGGTCTATCCGTCCGAAAGGGCGGTGGAACTGTTCGCGGTCATGCGGCAGCACGGCCTGGAGCCCAGGCGGACGCGGTTCGTCCACTCGTTCGCCGGCTCGCCCGCGACCCTGGTGCTCGCCGAGGGGCTCAAGGGCGCCCGCGCGAGCCTGACGGTGCTGCCGCCCCTGGTGATCTACCAACGCGAGGACGAGTACACGGACGAGATGGCGGAACTGCTGAAGCTGTAACCCTGACCCCCCAACGTCACCCCGGACCCGGGTCAAGCCCGGGGCAAGCTCGATCCGGGGTCCAGAGGGCCTACCTTCTTTTTCGGAGCTGATTCAGCAACAGGCGCCGCAGGGAGTCCCGCAACACGGGATCGTCCACGCGGCTTAATTCGTCTTCAGGGAGCCGCGTCGCATCCACCGCGAGGGGAGGGGGCTCGGGGTCTTCCGGCGTCTTCTCGGACGGCATCTCCCCGACCACGAAGAAGATGTTCGTGACCACCTCGCGGTCCAGCCGCTGGTTGAGCTTCTCCGCGATGATTTCCTTCATGTACTGGAGCTGCTGCATCCAGGTGGCGGCCCGGACCTTCACGACGAGAGTGCCGTCGCGGATCTTCTCGGGGCGGGCGTTGCGGGCGACCGCTGGGCCCACGGTGTCGTCCCAGACCTGCCAGATGGCGTAGTCGTCGAGCCGCCTGAACGGCAGCCGCTGCATCGTGCGGTCGAGTATGTCACCCAGTCGTTCCATGTTCCGGTTCCGCCGCGGCCGGAGCCGAGACGGGCAGCCCCCGGCAAGGCTCAGCATAGCCGCGGGCGCGGCGCGGCATCAAGCGGATGGAGAATGATGAGAAGATTGTCCTTGACAACACAACATGTTGTGGGTAATTTGGTAGTTCCGCACTAAATACGGCTGAATCCGGGACAGTACGGGTATCGCGAAAACGGCGCCCCCCAAGGGAGGAATTCGGGCGACCCCCGGACTTGGCGGAAGGATATCACGAGGGAGGACACATGGCAGCGATCACGACGACCACATCGGCCGAGCGGCACGGCGATGATGCAGCGAAGGGCAAGGACCAGCCGCGGGGCATTCACGTCCGGCGGTATTTCACCAAGGCCGGGACCGATCCCTACGACGAGGTCGAGTGGGAGATACGCTCGGCCACGATCCAGAACGAGAGCGGCGAGGTCGTCTTCGAGCAGAACAACGTGGAGGTGCCCAAGGCGTGGTCGCAGATGGCCACCAACGTCGTGACCTCCAAGTATTTCCGCGGCCCGCTGGGGACGCCGCAGCGGGAACGCACGGTGCGGCAGCTCATCAGCCGCGTGGTGGACACGGTGACGGGCTGGGGCCGGGCGGACGGCTACTTCGCCGGCGAGGACGACGCCAAGGCGTTCTCGGACGAGCTGACCCACATCCTGGTGCACCAGAAGGCGTGCTTCAACAGCCCGGTATGGTTCAACTGCGGCATCGAGGAAAGGCCCCAGTGCTCGGCCTGCTTCATCCTCTCGGTGGATGACACCATGGAGTCGATCCTCGACTGGTACCGGAAGGAAGGCGTGATCTTCAAAGGCGGCTCGGGCTCGGGCGTGAACCTGTCGCGCATCCGCTCGGCCAAGGAGCAGCTCGGCGGCGGCGGCACCGCCTCGGGGCCGGTCTCGTTCATGCGGGCGGCGGATGCCTCCGCGGGGGTCATCAAGTCCGGCGGCAAGACCCGGCGCGCGGCCAAGATGGTGATCCTCGACGCCGACCATCCGGACGTCGTGGAGTTCATCAACTGCAAGGTGGAGGAGGAGAAGAAGGCCTGGACCCTCATCGAGGCGGGGTACGACGCCAGCCTGGACGGGCCGGCCTACGGCAGCGTGTTCTTCCAGAACGCCAACAACTCGGTGCGGGCCACGGACGAGTTCATGCAGCGGGTGCTGGACGACGGCGAGTGGAGCACCCGCTTCGTCACCACCGGCGAGGTGTCGGAGACCTTCCGCGCCCGGGACATCCTCAAGATGATCGCGGAGGCCACCCACCTGTGCGGCGACCCCGGCATGCAGTTCGACACCACCATCAACGACTGGCACACGTGCTCCAACACCGGCCGCATCAGCGGCTCCAACCCGTGCTCGGAGTACATGCACCTCGACAACTCGGCCTGCAACCTGGCGTCGCTCAACCTGCTCAAGTTCCTGCGCGACGACGGCGGGTTCGACACCGAGTCCTTCCGCCACACCGTGGACATCATGATCACCGCCCAGGACATCCTGGTGGACAACTCGTCCTATCCCACCGAGGAGATCACCCAGAATGCCCGCGACTTCCGCGAGCTGGGGCTGGGCTACGCCAACCTCGGGGCGCTGCTTATGTCGTTGGGGCTGCCCTACGACTCCGACGCCGGCCGGTCCTACGCCGCGGCCGTGACCGCGCTGCTCACCGGCGAAGGCTATCTCCAGTCGGCCCACATCGCGTCCCGGCTGGGACCCTTCGGCGGCTACGAGGTCAACCACGAACCCATGCTCAAGGTGCTGGACAAGCACCGTGCCCACGCGCACAAGATATCCTCGTCCCACGTGCCGCTGGATTTCCTAAGCACGGTGCGGGACGTGTGGGACACGGTGTACGAGGCGGGGCAGGAGCACGGGGTGCGGAACTCGCAGATCTCGGTGCTGGCGCCCACCGGCACCATCGCCTTCATGATGGACTGCGACACCACCGGGGTGGAGCCCGACATCGCCCTGGTGAAGTACAAGCGGCTCGTGGGCGGCGGCATGCTCACCATCGTCAACAACACCGTGCCGCGCTCGCTCAAGCGGCTGGGCTACGACGCCAAGCAGGTCCAGGAAATCGTCGAGTACATCGACGAGCAGGGCACCATCGAGGGGGCGCCGCACCTGCAGGAAGACGACCTGCCGGTGTTCGACTGCGCCTTCAAGCCGGCCAACGGCAGCCGCTCCATCCACTACATGGGGCACATCCGCATGATGGGCGCCACCCAGCCGTTCATCTCCGGCGCCATCTCCAAGACCATCAACATGCCCATGGACGCCTCGGTGGACGAGGTCGCCCAGGCGTACATCGAGGCCTGGAAGCTCGGGGTCAAGGCCGTGGCCATCTACCGCGACGGCTCCAAGCGCACCCAGCCGCTGAGCACCAGCGGCAAGAGCGACGAGCCTGCCGATGCGACGGACTCCCGGCCGCTACGGCACAAGCTGCCGGACGAGCGCCGGTCCATCACCCACAAGTTCGACATCGCCGGCCACGAGGGCTACATCACCGCGGGCATGTACGAGGACGGCAAGCCGGGGGAGATCTTCATCACCATGTCCAAGGAAGGCTCCACCATCTCGGGGCTCATGGACTCCTTCGCCACCGCCATCTCCATGGCGCTGCAATACGGCGTGCCGCTGCGGGTGCTGGTGGACAAGTTCAGCCACATGCGCTTCGAGCCCTCGGGCTTCACCCGCAACCCCGACATCCCCATGGCCAAGTCCATCATGGACTACATCTTCCGCTGGCTCGCCACCAAGTTCCTCGACGGCAAGGCCCAGACCGAGGTGGGGGTGGTCAACCGGGACGCCGCCGAGTTGGCCGAGGTCCCCGCGCCGGCGCCCAAGCCGCTGGACAACCCGGGCGACGGATACGCCAAGGCCGCCGAGGGCTTCTACCAGCAGGACGCCCCGTCCTGCTCCGACTGCGGCGCCATCATGGTCCGCAGCGGCGCCTGCTACAAGTGCATGAACTGCGGGTCGGTGAGCGGGTGCTCGTAGGCGTCCAGGCCTCGTTGGCAAGAGATAGGCACCTCATGTTTTAAGGTGGCCAGCCGGTTACCACAGGCCTTCCGTGCCTTCGAAGATATAGTCATTCAGAAAGATGCGCTGACCGAACAGGTTGCGTTCGACTTCGGTCAATGCGGCTTCTTTACAGATGTCGTCCCATGCATCCCGGATTGTGCCGATCTGCCGGTCGATGATGTTCTTCGCCGCTTTGTCGCTGAGCTGGAAATTGGGCGCGGCCTCCAGGCAGATCGCAAGTGTGCTCGACCGATTATCTCCTACGATCAGCATCGCTTGGCTGGCTACATTGCCAGAACGGCTTTGCGGGCAAATGTCATAGGCAGGCGTCAGGGTCAGGTGTTCGCCGTCCCAGAAGCCCGCATGGTTGCGGGCGTGGTCGTCGGTATTGCCGCACAGGATGTTGAACACGAGCCGTCCGTACAGCTCGTGCAACGTCGCCTTCGGCGAGGTGAAGCGGTGCCGGATGATTTCTGCAAGGTCTTCATAACTGGCGTAACGCGCCATCATCTCATCAAGAACGAACAGCGTCAGCGCCGAGACCATCGCCTTGCGTGTCCAGCCGTCTGTCGTCTTTGGGCGGTCGAAACGCTCGACCAGCAGCACGTCCTTGCCAGCGACGTCCGCAAGACGCACGGGGGCGACGTCAAGCCCCGCCTTGGCAGCAAGGCGCATGGCCACATATTCCGCTTTCACCGCGTTGTAGGTGTCAGTCGAAGACGAGAACTTGGCGATCATCTTTGTGTTGCCATCCTGGATCATCGCCTTCGGGCGCGCACCCCCGAGCGACGTACCGTGGATCAGAGCCTGATCGAGATCGGGCGTCAGCGGCACGCCATTCTCGACTTTCTCGGCGGCGCTCAGCAACTCTTCGAGCGTCGCGGCTTGAACGGCCCGCGGCACGTACTCGGAAGGAGAGTGCTGGAAGTCCAGAGCGCCGATTCGGTCGGAGCCGGACTCCAGTAGATAGGTCAGCTCGTCGAGCTCAGCGGTGTCGACATCCTTGCCCTTGCGTCCGAAGGTCCGGTTCAGGATGACGCGACGGCCCCACGCATCCGGCGCGGCGTCGCGCAGGCATCCGGCCATGCTCAGCCCGACTTTGGGCGCAATCGCTCCGCTGCGCAACGGCAGTTCCGGCTCGTAGATCGGAATGCGGTCATTCCGGTCCAGATAGCTCTGACCGTAGTTGAAGATCAGCCGCTCCCCGTCACGCGCGATTCGACCGGCGACGACCGGTGCCGTCGTGCCGGGCAGCCATATCCAAACATAGGCTTCCTCCGGCGCTTTCGTGTCGCGCTGATCAGAAGTCATCTTTCACCTTCGTCGTTCCCGTGCGGACGGATTGCGGCAGCATGGTGAGCTTGTCGCGTTCCATCGACAAATGGCGCGTCAGCGTTGTCGGTTCGGCTTCGAACAGGCGCAGCCCGACAATGGCGGCTATCTCGAAGGCCGCACCGATGGAGGAGCCCATTTCGCCTTTTTCGATACGATGCACGAGGCCGCGCGAAGTCCCGGCGCGTTCGGCGACATCGGCGACTGTGATGTCGCGTTCGATGCGCGCGTTACGGATCATCAGCCCGAGAAGCTCGGCGGCTTCGCGGGCATAGCGGGAATAGCTTCTGTGCGTGGGCTTTGCCATGTTTTGTTCCATCAATAGATTTCAAGGCGGCTCCATGCCTTATTTATAGATCATTCTAGCAGATTTCAAGCGATTTAGAAAATTTGTGTTCCATAAATCGATCTCACGCCCCTGACCGTAGCAACAGCAGGAGCCAGTCTTTCATCTTCGTCTCGAACCCAGTGAAAGGGATTGTCCGGCCGGTGCGCCACGGCTCGACTTGGTCGCGGTAGTGCGGCGATACCGGATTACCCGCTTGGCCCGGTACGATAACGAAGCTTGAGCGGATCGGGTCGCTCAGTGTCACCAGCATCCGCATGGATGCGCCGACGGCCTGATCGTAGGGGCGGGAGTGGCGGTAGTAGGAGTTGCTGACGGTGACACCGTCGCCGTTGACGGGGTAGGGGCCGAGCGAGAAGAACGGGGCCAGCCACTTGTTGTTTCCCAGGGCGTGGGCCAGCGTGAGGGTGTGGAGACGGCCCCAGGACCATTTGGCAGGGTCGGGACCCTGCTGCTTCGCGAGTTCGGCCTGGGCTTCCCGGAGGCTCGCCGCGAGCACCTCCTTGCGGGAGGTGTCTTTGAACCACACGGACCCGGGGTCCACCAGGATGTCGTCGAAGGGCGCCACCGCCTGGTTCAGGATCTCCGCGTAGCTCTGGAACAACTCCTCGCCGAGGTCCTTTTCCCAGATGTTCCGCATGAGCCGGTGGTAGAGGACGTGGAAGAGGGCGGAGCCTGCGGATTCGGCGTGGCAGTCGTAGTCCCATTCCTCCAGCAGTTCCACACAGAGGCGTAAGGACGGCTCTTCGCGGGCGATCTCGCGCAGCTCGGGGCGCAGGGCGTTCAAGAGCCGTTCGGCCTGGACCGACCGGGTGTCGAGCTGGATCCGGGCCATGGTTTCCATGTCCATGCGCTTCTGGCGCGTGAGCAGATGGCGGATGCGCTCGATGCGGTACGGGGGCTCGAACAGGTCGGACAGGTAGTAGGGGTAGCCCGTGTCCGCGACGCGGTTGTTGGCATTGGCGACGAGGCCCCCGGGCGGGTTGTAGAGGCGCGGCACCTCTTCGAAGGGGATGGTGCTGGTCCAGTCATGGGCCGCGTTCCACCCTTCCAGTGGCAGCCACGAGGGTTCCTGGCGTGCACGCAACGGCACTTGACCGATCAGGGTGTAGCCGATGTTGCCACGGTTGTCGGCGTAGACGCAGTTGAGCGAGGGCGTGACATGATGCGCCATGCCCGACAGAAATTCGCTCCAGTCGCGTGCCCGGTTGACGCCGTCCAGCAGCCCCAGCTCGTTTCCCGGCGTGTGTGCGATCCATTGGAACGACAGCACCTCCCGGTCCGGACCGTCAGGATCGTGTGTCTGTGGCGGAAGGATGTCCGACAGCACCGGGCCGTGCCGGGTGTGCCGGATCACGACTTCCACCGGGCGGCCGCCACGGACCGTGATGGTTTCGGGCCGGCGCTCGAACTTGGCCCAGCCGTCCGGCGTGCGGTACAGCTCCGGCTCTTCGGGATGAATCCGCTCCCGGTAGAGGTCGCCGTCATCGCACAGGGCGGCGATGAAGCCCCAGGCAATGTCCTGGTTGTGGCCGACGCAGACGAGAGGTGATCCCGGCAGCGATACGCCCGACGCCTCGAAGGGTTGAGTCCCGGCGGCTTCGGATTCGGTCCGCAGGTGATTCAGATACCAGACGCCGGGCAGCGTCATCCGCAGGTGCATGTCGTTGCACAGGAGCGCATGGTCCTCGCCCGAATGCGCGGCGTCGACGGCCCAGCCGTTGCTGCCCTGGCCCCTGGGGGTCAAGGGGTTGTCGGCGAAGCTGTCGTTGACGAAGCGGAGCAGCGCGGCGCCGTGGTCCGCCAGGGCGCGGGTCGTGGTGGGCCCCCAGGACGGATAACGCGGCATCAGGGAGCGCAGCTTGTCGGGGTCGTTCTCCAGGCGGCCGTGGAGTGCTAGAAAGGTGAGCCGTGTGACGAGGGCCGACGAGAGCATCAGCGCGAAGCCCTTGACGAGCACCAGGCAGTCGGCCGGTTCCCACGGGGCGGGCTGGTGGCGGAGCAGCCGGTACTCCACGGGCAGGCGGCGCCGCGGCCGGTCCATGTAGGCGTTGACGCCGGCGCAGTAGGCCTCGACGGCCCAGGCCGATCGCTCCGACAGCAGCGGCAGCGAGAGCGTTGCCGTATGCCTGAGACCGAGCAGGCGGATGAAGTGGTCGACACCCGCCATGTTGCTGGATCGCAGGTGCCGCGTGAAATCGCCCCGCAGCAGCGGCCTGTCGCCGAAGACCTCGGCCAGCCGGCCGCTGAAGAAGCGCCGGTTGAGGTCCATTTGCCACAGGCGGTCCTGGGCGTGCAGGTACCCTTGGGCGAAGAACAGGTCGGTCTCGTTCTCGGCGGAAATATGGGGTATCGCAAAGGGGTCCCAGCGGACCTGGACGTCTTTGTGGAGGCCCGGGAGCTGGACCGTGCCCTGGCGTTTCGGGAGGTTCCTGCGCGCCATCAGCCGCAGCAACGGCGTCAGCAGGAGTGCCGGAAGATTCATGGAGCGGAATTCAACATGGGCCACGGCCGTGGCCAGCGTCGGCTATCTGGGATTCTTTCCCGTGGCCCCGGGTACGGCCGCCAGCGCCTTCGCGGTTATGGTCTATGCACTCGTCGTGCCAATCCAGCAGGGCCCGGTCCTGGTGCCAGTCACCGTCGCCGTGTTCATCCTGGGCGGGGTCGCCACCGCGGTCGTGCTTCACGCCGACGGCGGACCGAAGGACCCGTCCCATGTCGTGTGCGACGAGGTGGCGGGACAGTGGATCGCGCTCGTCAGCGTCGGTTACGCGGGCCGCTGGGAATACATGCTCGCCGCGTTCGTCCTGTTCCGCCTCTTCGACGTGTGGAAGCCCCCGCCGGTCTCGTTCTTCGACCGCCGTCCGGGACCCTGGAACGTCATGATGGACGACGTCGCGGCCGGGGTCTACGCGAACCTGACGGCCCACATCTGCCTGTTCCTCGTGTTGGGTTGACGGCCGGGCGTCCATGCCGGGCGGCCCCGAAAGGAGAGGTCGGGCCATCGGCCGCCCCGTGCTATTGTCCCAGCCGTAGCAGCCTCGCGGTGTTGCCGCCCAGGATCTTCTGCTTGTCCGAGTCGGGCAGGCGGACGTCCCGCACGGCGTCCACCGAGCGCTCCAGGGGAATCGGCACCGGCGGGAAGTCGCTGCCGAACAGGACGTGGTCCGCGCCCGCGGTCTCCACCGCGCAGGTGACAGCCGGGGCGTGGAGGCTCACCGTGTCGTAGTAGAGCTGCTCGATGTAGGTGCTCGGCGCCCGCGGCAGCACGTCGGGCTCCCAGGGGCCGAAGCTGTCGTCCTTGCGCAGCTCGTAGCCGAAGTCCAGGCGTCCGGGCAGCATCGGCAGGGCGCCGCCGACGTGGGAGCAGATCATGACGAGGTCCGGAAACCGCTCGAAGCCGCCGGTTAGGATGAAGCGCGACAGCGAGAGGGTAGTGTCGAAGGGCCGCCCGACCATCTCGGGCAACCGGAAGATCTCCATCTTCTCCGCGCCGATGGTGACCCGGGGCGGGTGCACGAACAGCGGCACGTCGAGGTCCGTCACCAACTCGAAGAACGGCACGGCGTTGGGCGAGTCCAGGTACTCTCCGTCGACGCTCGAGTTGATCATGATCCCCTTGAGCCCGTATTCGCGCACCGCCCGCTCGGTCTCCTTGAGGAACTTGTCGCCGCCGAAGGGCACCGAGCAGGCCAGCCCCAGCAGGTAGTCCGAATGCTTGGCGGTGGTCTCGGCCGCGAACGCGTTGAACTCCGTCACGATGTCGAAGGGGTCCTTGCCCGCGGGCGTGCGGATCCAGTTGTTGCCGAAGATCGTCAGGTCTACCCCGGCCTGCTGCTGCTCGTCCCGCAGACGCGGGATGTCGAAGATGGCCTGCGGCGACTTGGGGTGGTACCAGCCTTGCGGCACCAGATGGGCGTGAGCGTCGATGATCATGGCACGGTAACTAATGGATACATCCCCGAGTTTCAAGACGTGACGCTTGACCGCGGGGTGAGGCGGTGCTAACCGCATCATTTCCTGGAGACCCCATGAAGCTCGACATCGAATTCAACTCCGGCGCCCAGCTTCCCATGGACGCCATTCCCGCCCTGGCCCGGGCCGCGGAGGACAGCGGGTTCGGCTGCGCCTGGGGCGGCGAGGCCAACAACAAGGACCCGACGGTGATGCTGGCGGCGGCGGCCGCGGTGACCGCCCGGCTGGAGTTGGGCACGGCGGTCTACCACATGCTGGGCCGGACCCCGGTGAGCATGGCGCTCCATGCCGCCGGCCTCGACGAGCTGTCGGGCGGGCGGTTCCTGTTCGGCCTCGGCATCTCCAATCCGACCATCGCCGACTGGCACGGGGTGGAGTTCGACCGGCCGCTGGCGCGCATCCGGGAGTACCTGGAGATCGTCGGCGCGGCCCTCCGGGGCGAGAAGCTCGACTACCAGGGCCGGTTCTACCAGGCCCGCGCCTTCAAGCTGGCGTTCAAGCCCTCGGAGCGGCGCATTCCGGTCTACGTGGCGGCATTCGGGCCGCAGATGAGCCGTCTGGCCGGTCGGTTGAGCGATGGCGTGCTCATAAACATGGCCAACCCGGGGGAGATCCGCCGCATCGTCGAGAACGCCCGGGAAGGGGCGCGGCTGGCCGGCAAGGACCCGGCGGCGCTGGAGATCATCTGCAAGGTGCGGTGCTGTGTCGCCGGGGACAGGGGAGCGGCGCGCCGGGCGCTGGGGCGCATCCTGACCTACTACGCGCTGGCCGACTACTACCGGGATCTGCTGGCGCGCATGGGCTTCGGTGACGAGGTCGCGGCGATCCGGGAGGCCTGGCGGGCGTCCGGTTTCCAGGCCGCCACCGGGCAGGTCACGGACCGGCTGCTGGACGGCCTGCCGCTGGTGGCGGGGGAGTCGGTGGCGGAGGTCCTGGAGCAGGTGAAGGCGTACGGCGAAGCCGGCGCCACCCGGGTGATCCTTCCCTACGTGCCGTGCACGGACGACGTGGTGGGGGAGATCGGGGAGTTCATTCGCGCGTTCGGGCGCCGGTGAGGCCGGGCGGAAGAAAAACGGCTTTCACGGCTTTCGGGTACTTGACTACCCGCTACGGGATTCTTAAGGAATGGCGTGAACCTGGGGAACGGGTTCGAGCCGAACGAAGGAGGCGCGTCATCGCATTCGATCTGATCAATCCGAGCGGGCTTGAGAATCCCGTGGGATACTCGCACTTGGCCAGGGTCTCTTCGGGCCGGCTGGTGCAGGTGGCGGGGCAGGCGCCGTTCAACGCGGACGGAGAGGTGGTCGGCAAGGGCGATTTCGCGGCCCAGTTCCGGCAGGTGTGGGAGAACCTGCGGACGGCCATCGAAGGGGCCGGCGGCCGTCCCCAGGACTACGCGACGCTGACGATGTACGTGACCGACGTCAAGGCCTACCACGACAACCGCAAGGAGATCGGCGCTTCCTACCGGGCGATCTTCGGGAAACACTTTCCCGCGATTACCCTGGTTCAGGTATCGGGACTCTACAACCCGGACTGCATGGTCGAGGTGTCCGGGCTCGCCGTGATCGACTGATGGACACTTCCTTTGGGGGAGGTTATCGGCGAGAATCTGAGGTGAGACTTTACGTTTGTTCGGCCTGAGGGTCGGCCTTGGCCAGCAGGTCCAGCAGCTCCGCCTTGTGACGGCGCTCGACCTCCACCAGTTGCCGGAGCAGTTGACTGTGCTCCGGCGCTTCCAGCGCCAGATAGGAGACGTCGTCCGTGAGCCTCGCCTCCACCCGCTTCTGGTCCTCCACGTCCTGGTGCATCCGTTCCCAGTGGTTCCTGCCGGACGGGATGCTCGAATCGAACTTGGCGACCCGGGCGCCGAGCTGCTCGATGTTCTCGAACAAGAGCCCGATGCTCTTTTCCTTTTCCGCGGCCATCTCCCTCAGCCGCTCGCCCACGAAGGGGTAGGGGGCCTTTTCCGCGTGCAGCTTGAGTTGGTTGGCAAGGCGGGCCAGTTCCCGGTAGTCGTCGGCCAGCACGGTGCGTGTGGTGCGTTCCTCCCGCTTGGCCCGGTTGCGGTCGAACCAGCCTGTGATGGTCTCTGAAAGTGCCATGATGGGTTAGGATAGGGTCCCCCGTGCGTCATGTCAAGGTGACGCCGCGTTCTTGAGAAAACCCCGTAAAAACGGTACATTCAGCGTGACGACATGGCCACTTACCCGCCCATCGAGGTAGTCGAGGAGAGCGACGCTCCGGCCGAGGACGCGGCCGCCGAAGCGTTGCTGCCGGACGAGATCGACGAGGTCGCGGACGGCGCCGGCGAGGAGCAGGAGCCGTCCGGCGCGCTGGTCCCCTTCGATGCGCTGCAGCGCTATCTCTCCGAGATCCGCCGCTACCCGGTGCTCACCCGCGAGGAAGAGCACGAGCTGGCCGTCCAGTACAAGCAGTTCGGCGACGTCGAGGCCGCCTACAAGCTGGTGCGGGCGAACCTGCGCCTGGTGGTGATGATCGCCCGGGAGTACGAGCGGGCCTTCCGCAACCTCCTGGACCTGATACAGGAGGGCAACATCGGGCTCATGGAGAGCCTCAAGAACTTCGATCCCTACCGCGGCGTCCGATTCCCGTCCTACGCGGTCTGGTGGATACGCGCCTACATCATCCGCTACCTCATGAACAACTGGCGCATGGTCAAGCTGGGGACCACCCAGGCCCAGCGCCGGCTGTTCTTCAACCTCCAGAAGGAGAAGGAGAAGCTCGAAGCCGAGGGCTTCGTGCCCGGCGCCAAGCTGATCGCCCAGCGGCTGGACGTGAAGGAGTCCGAGGTGATCGAGATGGACCAGCGGCTCTCGGGCCGGGACCTCTCCACCGATGCGCCCGTGGGCGAGGGCGAGGCCGCGACCCTCCTGAACACCCTTACCGACGACAGTCCCACCCCGGAAGAGCGTCTGGCCGAGGACGAGTACCGCCAGGCGGTCAAGGACCGCCTCAAGACCTTCGGGCAGGGTCTCAAGGACAAGGAGCTGGTGGTCTTCCGGGAGCGGCTGATGGCCGAGCAGCCGCTGACCTTGCGCGAGATCGGCGAGCGCTACGGCATCAGCCGGGAGCGGGTCCGCCAGATCGAGAACCGGGTCAAGAAGAAGCTCAAGACCTACCTGTCGCAGGAGTTCGAGGTGCTCGAAGGCTTCAACGAGCGTGCTTGATGTCGCGGGCGGGATTCTGCTAAGAACCCCGTTATGAATTTCGAGAACAGTATCGAGATCGGAGTGCCGCGGGACAAGGCCTGGGACTTCCTGTGGGACGTGGACCGGCTGATCGCCTGCGTTCCCGGCTGCGAGGAAGCCTCGACGGTCAAGGCCGGCGAGGAGTACACTGCCAAGATGGTGGCCCGGGTGGGTCCCTTCAAGGTCACTTTCCCCATCAAGATCGAGGTGGTGGAGAACCAGCCCAAGGACCGCATCAAGGCCCGCGCCTCCGGCAGCGACAACAAGATCGGGAGCCACCTCAAGGTGGACCTCGACGTCTCGCTGGAGGACCGGGGCGAGGCAACGCAGGTCTCGCTGGTGGCCTCCGTGGACATCCTCGGCAAGCTCGCCACCCTGGGCCACAGCATCATCAAGCGCAAGGCCGACAACGACATGGCGAAATTCGCCCAGGCGGTCAAGCAGGAACTCGAGGGAGGAGCCTGACCCATGCTGCGTCCGTTCCGTCTGGAAGAGCCGGAGAGCGTCAAGGAGGCGTCCGAATCCCTCGCCCGCTATGGCGACTCGGCCAAGGTCTACGCCGGCGGCACCGAGCTTCTGCTGGCCATGAAGGAGGGGCTCGTCCACTTCGAGTGCCTCGTCAACGTCAAGAAGATACCCGGCCTGGACGGGATCACGCAGGACAACGGCAGCCTGAGGCTGGGGGCGCTGAGCACCCACCGGCAGCTCGAACAGTCCGGGACGCTGCAGGACAAGCTCCCGGTGCTGGTGGAGATGGAGCGGAACGTGGCCAACCTGCGGGTGCGCGAGGTGGGAACCATCGGCGGTAACCTGACCTTCGCCGAGCCCCACGCCGATCCGGGCACGCTGCTCCTGGCCCTGGACGCCACGGTGGTGGCCCAGAAGGCCGGCGGCTCCCGGGACATCCCCATGAACGAGTTCTTCGTGGACGCCTACGAGGCGGCCATCGAGGAGGACGAGGTCCTCACCGAGATCGTGGTGCCGCTGCCTGGCGCCAACGCCGCGGTGCGCTACCGCAAGTTCGGCTACCTGGAGCGTCCCAGCGCGGGCGTGGCGCTGCACGTCATGGCGGACAAGGCGCGGAAGTCGGTGGAGGACGTGCGCATCGCGGTGGGCTGCGTGGGACCCAAGTCCATGCGGGTGGAGGAGGCGGAAGCGGTGCTGCGGGGAAAGAGCCTGGATGAGGCCGGGCAGCTCATGGCCGAGGCCGGCGACATGGCCGGACGCGCCGCGGACGCCATCAGCGACCTCCACGGCTCGGCCGAATACAAGGAACACATCGTCAAGGTCCTGTTGACCCGGGCCTTCAACGACATCCGCGCCGAGCTGGCCGGATAGCCGGCCAGCCTCACCACGAAACGAGCGGAGGCCAGCAGCTATGGCGAACACAGGACGGCAGACCCTCCCGTTATCCTTCAACGTGAACGGGACTCGCTACGACATCGAGGTGGAGCCGCACGAGCTGCTCCTGGACGTGATCCGCAAGCGCCTGGGCCTCACCGGCGCCAAGCGCTCCTGCGACGTGCAGGTGTGCGGCGCCTGCACGGTGCTGCTCGACGGCCGCCCCGTAAGCTCGTGCACCCTGCCGGCCTTCGAGGCCAGGGACAAGGACGTGCTCACCATCGAGGGCATGGCCCAGGACGGCAAGCTTCACCCGATCCAGGAAGCCTTCATCGAGTACGGCGGCTTCCAGTGCGGTTTCTGCACGCCGGGGATGATCCTCACCGCCAAGACCCTGCTCGACGAGAACCCGGAACCCACCGAGGAAGAAGTCATCGAGTACATGAATGGCAACATCTGCCGTTGCACCGGCTACAAGAAGATCGTCGAGTCCATCATGGGAGTGGGGAAGGGCGGCGAGGCATCCTGAACCCTCCGGCGAACCGGAACGTAAAAAGGGCAGGTGTCACATGACACCTGCCCTTTTTTTGCCCCGCGTTCGGTCCGCGTCTTCTACCAGGGTCAGCCGCGGATCTCCGTCCGCATGAACTTGATGTACGCGATGCCGAAGCACACGGCCACCAGCGCCACCAGCGTGAAGAACATCGGCAGGATCAACCGCAGGCTCTGTCCCAGGTTGAGCGGCGTGATGAGAAGCCCTTGTAGCTGGCCGAGCTGCTCCGGCAGGATCGGGATCAGGCTCCGCGCCACCGGGTTCAGCAGCAGCCGCACCGACTCGGTGTAGAGCAGGCTGGGCGACATGCGCGCCAGCACGGTCTCGATGGTCGCGAGCCGGGTCACGTCCTCCGCGTTCTGTGGGTTCGGCACGATCAGCCCCGCCAGGAAACCGGCCAGGACGCCGATGAAGATGCCCAGGAAGAGCCAGATGGCGATGGAGGCCAACGCCGCGGTCACGGTCCTTCTGAGCAGCATGGACAGCAGCATGGCCAGGGCCAGCCAGAAGCCCGTGTAGGTGATGCCGACGATGGCGAAGAAGAGCATCCGCCACAGCTCTTCGGCGTTGGGCAGAAAGCCGATGAGGGCGATGCCGAGCCCCAGGACCACCAGCAGGATCGACACCCACAGGATCGCCAGGGTGGTCAGACCGGCCAGGAACTTGCCGTTGATCAGGCTGTCCCGGTAGATGGGCTGCGAGAGCACCCGGCTGAGGGTCCCCCGCCCGTACTCGCCGCTGATGCTGTCGAATCCCAGGGTGATGCCCACCAGCGGGCCGAAGAAGCCCAGGAAGGTGGCCAGGGAGAAGAAGAAGGACTCGGTGGTGAGCAGCCTCAGGAAAACCAGCGGCGTCGGGTTGGTCTGGACTTCCTGCTGGATCGCCTGTCCGGACAGGTAGACCGCCAGCACTCCGGGCAGCATGATGAGAGTCAGCAGGATCATGAACCGCAGGCTGCTGAAGTGATCCTGCAGCTCTTTCCAATACACGACGGGCATGGCTATGCCTCCCTGAAATACTTCAAGTAGATCTCTTCGAGCGTGGGGTCTTCGGCGCGAAGCTGCAGCAGGTCGAGCCCCTTGTCCCGGACCATGGCCATCAGCTCCGGCCGGACGTCCCGGGTGCAGCGGAGGAAGTATCCCCCGTCCTGCCTTTCGCACTGGTCCACCCCGGGCAGCCCGCTCAGGGCCTCCTCCACGGGCTGGTCGCCGCCGATCTCCACCAGGAAGTTCCACTGGTGCTCCTGCCGGATGGCCTTGCCCAGCTCGTCCGGGTTGCCCTGCACCACCATGCGGCTGCGGACGATGATGCCGATCCGCTGGCAGATCTGCTGCACCTGGTGCAGCAGGTGGGAGCACAGCAGCACGGTGAGCCCCTGGTCGCGCTGAAGCTGCATGATCAGGTCGAGCAGGCGCGTCACGCCCTCGGGGTCGATGCCCAGGGTGGGCTCGTCGAGGATGATGACCTCGGGCTCCTTGACCAGGACCTCGCCGATCCCCAGCCGCTGCTTCATGCCCCGGGAGAACTCCCGCACCGGCCTGTCGGCGTCGTCGGCGAGGCCCACCTGGTCCAGCACCTGCTGCAGCAGACCGCCGAGCCGGTCCTCGCCGATCCGGTTGAGCCGGGCGATGTAGCCGAGGTTCTCGCGGGCCGTCAGGTCTTCGTAGAACCCCGGGTTCTCCGGCAGGTAGCCCACCCGCCGCTTGACCTCCAGCGGCTGGGTCGTGGGGTTGAAGCCGCATACGGACGCCGTCCCGTGGCTGGGCTCGGTCAGCCCGAGCAGCATCAGGATGGTGGTGGTCTTGCCGGCGCCGTTGGGGCCGAGGAAGCCGAAGACCTCGCCCCGGGCGATCTGGAGGTCCAGATCGCTCACCGCCATCTTGTCGCGGTAGCGCTTGGTCAGGCCTTCCGTTTCGATGATGTAGTCGCTCATCGCCGTCCCAGCCGGATGAACACCGCGGCCAGCGCCAGCACCACCACGGCCACGATGAAGGCTCCGATCCATCCCCAGATGGTCGGCGTCGACACGGTGACCCGGAAGTCGATGGACTCCCTGGATTCGGGGCTCTTGGTGGTTACCGCGAGCATGTAGTCGCCGGCCACCGCCCGGTCCGGAGCGGTGACCTCCATCTTGACCTCGCGCACCTCGCCTGGGTTGAGGGAGTCCACCTTGTCGGGCTTGAAGTTGACCTCCCACTGGTCGGGCTTGGACGAGATGAACGAGAGGTTGTTCAGCGGCGCGGTCCCGGCGTTGCCGATGAGGAAATCCACCTGGGACTGCTCGCCGGCGGTCACGTCCGCGTTGAGCCGGCCCGTTGCGGTGCCCATGTTCAGGACCCGGGTGCCGGCAAGCGTGATCTTGAGGTCGGCCTGGGCGGTGAAGTTGCCCGAGCGCGCCCTGACGATGACGGGAAAGTCGCCGGGCTCACCGAGCTGCGGCGGTTGTATCTCCACGCTCAGGGTCTCGGACGAGTCCTTCTTGAGCGCGATGGAGGAGATCTGGGTGTCCTCGAACTGGGGCTTGATCCGCACCACCCAGCCCGGCGGCGCCTGCGCGGCCAGGGCGGTGGTCAGCGGGTTGTCGGTCTCGTTCTTGAGGTCGATGCCGAACTTGAAGGTCTGGTCGCTGGTGCCGCTCAGGACCGGATACTGGCTCTCCATCTTGAGCCCGCCGGTGTCGACCTTCTTGGCGGAGACGCTGAGGGAAAGCGTGGTCTTCTCCACCTTCTCTCCCTTGCCGTCCTGGGCCGTCACCGCCACCTCATAGTCGCCCGGCTCCACGTCGTCCGGGAGCTTGACCTTGAACTCGAGGGTGGTGTTCTTGTTCCCCTGGACCATGATGCCGGCCACGGGGAAGCTCGGATACCTGGAATGGAACCCCGCGGTCCAGCCGTCGGGCAGCGAGTCGACCTTCACGTTGACCTGGACCGTCGCCTTCCTCGGGTTGATGACCTCGGCGTCCATCTCGAATTCCTGGCCCGGGCCGACCGTGACGTTGGTGTAGGCCATCACCAGCTCGAACGGCTCCTTCTGCTCGTCCGGTATGTCGGATTGCGACGAAGCCGTCTCCGAGGTCTCGTGCGACGTGCCCGACAGCGGCCAGAAGGCCAGCAGCGCGGCGAGCAGCAGCCAGACAAGATGAGCTCTTCGGATCCTCATAAGCAAAAACCTCCGAATGTGGTCAGGATTGGATTCCGTATAATTAAGCACGTCCAACGCTTCAGTCCAACCTTTCGGGACCGGAAGGCGCCATTTGGAGCCTTCCGAGCTGTCGAAGGCCTTCGTAGAGCACGATGGAGACCGCGCTGGCGAGGTTCAGGCTCCGTACCGCCGGGGTCATCATCGGGATGACGTAACAGTCGGCCTCGTTGGCGTGGAGGAGGCTTTCCGGCAGGCCCCGGGTCTCGGGTCCGAACACCAGGAAATCGTCGTCGCGAAACTCCGCGGAAACGTAAGGTTTTGCCGCTTTCTTGGAGAAGTAGAGCAGCCGCGCCCCGGCGTGGCGCCCGGTGAACTCCTCCCACGAGCCGTGCACCCGGAGGTCCACTTGGGGCCAGTAGTCGAGGCCGGCCCGCTTGAGGTGCCTGTCGTCGATCTCGAAGCCCAGCGGCTCGATCAGGTGCAGCCGGGTGCGGGTGGCCGCGCACAGCCGCGCCACCGAGCCCGTGTTGGGCGGGATCTCCGGCTGGAAAAGCACGACGTTCATGGACGCACCGTTTCCGGGCACTGGCGGCTCATGGCTTCTTCCGCGGTTCCGCGCTGTCGATGAAGAAGGTCACCGGACCGTCGTTCACCAAGGACACCTTCATGTGGGCCTGGAAGGCGCCCGTGCACACCCTGGGACCGCCCGGGCGGGTCAGCCGGTCCACGAAGTCCCGGTAGAGCCTCTCCGCTTCCTCCGGGTCCGCGGCGCCGGTCAGTGACGGCCGCCGGCCCTTGCGGGTGTCGCCGTAGAGGGTGAACTGGGAGACCACCAGGATCTCGCCCCCGGTATCCATGACGGAATGGCTGAACCTGCCGGCCTCGTCGGGAAAGATGCGGAGGTTCAGGAGCTTGTCCGCCAGGAAGGCCCCGTCATGCTCGGTGTCTCCTTTGCCGACGCCGAGAAAGACGCACAGGCCCGGCCCGACGGACGATACCGTTTCGCCATCGACGCTCACCTCGGCGCGTTCGACTCTCTGGAGCAGGATTCTCATGCGGGTGCGGGCACGGGAGAGGGACACGACACTGGCCGGCGTCCGGTCCGGGAGACGCCGGTGTTGACTTCCGAAACTCGTTCCGACTAACAATACCGTGGCGAAACTTCAAGGGCGCTTCATCCCTCCCGGTCGCCGCCGGTGGCTGCAACGGCGTTGCCGGCCGCGCTTCCAGCGGCGGCTCCAGGACCACGTTCCATGAGAACCATCCTCGTTACCGGAGCCTGCGGCTTCATCGGCTGGAAGGTGTGCGAGACGCTCCTGGCCCGCGGCGATTCGGTCATCGCCGTGGACGACCTCAACGACGCCTACGACGTGCGCCTCAAGGAGTGGCGCCTGGCCCAGCTCCGGCAGCGGTCCGGATTCACGTTCACCCGGCTGGACATCAGCGACCGGGAGGCCGTGCGGTCCTTCGGGCAGTCCATGGCGGCGAAGGGCGGGGTGGATGCGGTGGTCAACCTGGCGGCCCGGGCCGGGGTGCGCGGCTCGGTGGCCGACCCGTGGGCCTACGTGGCCGCCAACGTGACCGGGAACCTGAACCTGCTGGAGCTTTGCCGGGAGTCGGGCATCGGCCGATTCGTGCTGGCCTCCACCTCCAGCCTTTACGGCCGGCACAACCCGCGCCCGTTCCGGGAGGATGCCGACACCGACACGCCGCTGTCCCCGTACGCCGCCTCAAAGAAGGCCGCCGAGGCCATGAGCCACGGCTACCATGCGCTTCACGGCTTCGACGTCACCGTGTTCCGCTTCTTCACCGTCTACGGACCGGCTGGACGCCCTGACATGAGCCTGTTCCGGTTCGTCCAGTGGATCAGCGAAGGCCGGGAGGTCGTGGTCTTCGGCGACGGCAGCCAGCAGCGGGACTTCACCTATGTCGACGACGTCGCCAACGGCGTCGTGGCCGCGCTTGTGGCGGGCTCCGGCTACCAGGTCATCAACCTCGGCTCGGACAAGCCCATCGTCCTGAACGACGCCATCCGTCTGATAGAGGACCTCGTCGGCCGCAAGGCATCGGTCCGGCACGAAGCCCGGCACCCCGCGGACGTGGACGCTACCTGGGCCGACATCTCCAGGGCCCGGAGCCTGCTGGGCTGGCAGCCCGAGACGGACTTCACCACGGGCGTGGCCGCCCTGGTGGACTGGTATCGCCGCAACCGCGACTGGGCGAGGGACATCGCGACCTGACGGGCCGGCCCGCTGCTGTGCCGGGGACCGTATCGTCCCAGTGCGCGCCGGTAGGGGCGACCCGCGGTCGCCCTCGCCCTCGCCAATTTCGCCCCGTAATGCTAGAAACTAAGGGAAGGATCGTTTTTCGCGCAACGCGTCCCGGCCGGGACGCCTCGTCCCCAGCGCACCCCGGAGAGGTGACCGAGTCTGGCTTAAGGTGCACGACTGGAAATCGTGTGTACCCCAAAAGGGTACCAGGGGTTCGAATCCCCTCCTCTCCGCCACCCGACTTGTTGACATCACGAACATTTGAGGCCGGGCCTCGGCTTGCGCGCCGCCCACGACGACGGCGTTTTCGGGACAGGGAGAGCCATGCAATCCGACCATAGAAACGTCCTCGTTCTCGGAACCTGTCAGATGCTCTCCGGCACGGGGCGCGGCCTCTTCATGGTGACGTCCCCGGCCGTCGCGCTGCTGATCGCGCCGCATCCGGCGCTCGTCACCTTGCCCACCGGGCTGATCGTGGTCGGCGCGGCCCTGGCCGCCATGCCCACTTCGCTGTTCACGCGCCGGTTCGGGCGGAAGATCGGTTTCCTCTGCGGCACCGTCCTGGCCGCGGCCAGCGGCATATCCTGCACCTCCGCCGTCCTGTTCGGGAATTTCTGGTTCCTCCTGCTGGGCGGATTCCTGTACGGGTTGTTCTCCAGCTTTTCCCAGCTCTACCGGTTCGCGGTGGCCGACGCCGCCTCGAAGGAGTTCCGCCCCAAGGCCATTTCCTTTGTGCTCGCCGGCGGCGTGTTCGCCGGGTTCGCGGGTCCCAATCTGGCGAACTGGGGAAAGGGACTCCTGGCAGGCCACCTCTTTGCCGGCGCGTTCCTGTTCATGGTGGGAACCGGGCTGCTGGCGGCGCTGGTGCTGATGTTCCTCAACATCCCCAACCTGACCAGGGAGCAATTGGAAGGCGAGCAAAGGCCGTTGCTCGAAATCGTCAAGCAACCGGTGTTCGTCGTCGCCGCGGTCTCCGCGACGGTCGCTCAGAGCGTGATGAACTTTCTCATGACGGCGACGCCGGTCGCCATGATCGCCCACGGCGGCCACGCTTTCGGCGCCGTGGCCACCGTAATCTCCTCGCATTCGGTGTCGATGTTCGCGCCCGGCTTCATCACCGGTTCCCTGGTCAAGCGGTTCGGGGAGATACCGATCATCATGACCGGCCTGGGCCTTCAGGGCGCCTGTATCGGCGTCGCCCTGTTGAGCATCGACGTTTTCCATTTCTGGCTGGCGATGGTGTTGCTCGGGCTCGGCTGGAACTTTACCTACACCGCCGCCACCAGCCTGATGACCACGGCCTACAACCCGGCCGAACGCAACAAGACCCAGGGCATGATGAACCAGATCATCTACACGGTGGTCGCCATCGGTTCGCTGTCGTCCGGCGCGTTCATCCATTTCCTGGGCTGGAACTGGGTGAACATCGGCGCCATGCCGATGCTGCTCCTCGCCGTCCTGGTGACGCTCTGGCATTCCGCCGCAAAGTCGAAAACCGCCGAGGCTTGACCGGACCGTCAGGGACGGCTGTGAGTTTGACTCGTCGAACGTGAAGCGTCGCGCCATTACCGGAATAGTCGGGTCTTGCGCGCGAAATGATACAGGATTCCGGGGAAGATCCCGCTGGTCGGTCCTGAAGGATATTGACTGTCACGTTGCGGGTTGATGCCGCATGAGCGGCCAAAGGAGAGAGCGGACAACGGCTTCCATGACTGGCGGGCAGACGCCATTCCCCAAGATCTTGACACGGTCACGCCTCGATCCATGCGGCAGGCTGTAACCCCTCTCGAATCCCATGGCACGCTTGAGTTCTGGCACCTGAAGCATGCGCAGCATCGGAGTACAATGCTTCCACGTCACGAGGCCAAAGCGGTCAAGGGTGGTAAGAGTTCTCAGCGGACGTTCGAGCGACTGCCAACCGCCGCTCCCATCGGAGCCATAATAGACGATGAGAAAGGGTTCTCCCCTGCCAAGCTCTTCCATCGCACGTTCTGCTCTCGCCAGAGTCGCCGAGGCACGCCGTCGGGAGTACAGGGGACGAGATGGCCATGGGCCGTCAAATTGTATCACGTCCGCCGCCCTGCGCTTTGAGAGGTATTCGCCGGCAGGTCTGTCTACTCCACCGGGTATGGCCTCGGAGTCGCAAAGGAGGAAAAGGCGTCGACGAGTCTGTGGAACGCCGAAGTCAACGGCATCAAGGGTTTGCGGACGGACGTTGTATCCCAGGCCCTCCAGGCTGCTGATCATGGGAGTGTAACCGCGCCAGTTGCGCATTTGCACTACGTTCTCAAGAACAATCCAACGCGGCTTCAGTTTCTTGGCGAAACTGATCACATAGGTTGCAGTCCGCTTGCTGTCCTCGTCGCGGGGGCGGCTGCCTTTGGCGCAGGTGTGGTTCGTGCACTCGGGGGAGGCCAGGATCATGTCGATAGGGCCGACATCCCCGAGAAGGGCGGAGCAGGAACTCTCGTCAAGAGTGGCGTTGATAACCCGGGCTCGGGGGAAGTTGGCCCTGTATGTTTCAGCGGCGACGGGCCAAGCGTCGACGGCGCAGACGATCTCGGCATCGGCTTTCTGTGCACCCCAGCTGCTCCCACCGCCGCCGCAGAAAAGATCTAGTACTCTCGGCCCCATAACTGATCCTTAACAGGGTTATGGTCCTGTCGCCAAGCAGTAAACGAGACCGCAGCCATTCTCAGAGGTGGCGTGACACTTTGGCTGTGCAGCCGTTGATGTCCGCTGCCAACTGGTGCTCCCAAAGACGGATCACCTTCCATCCCATACGTCGCAGACGGCGATGATTCCTGTTGTCCCGGTGGCGATTGGCTTCGATTTTCGCCGCCCACTTCTCCGAGAGTTTATGGCGCCACTGCGGGAATCGCCAGCCGTGCCAGAAATCGCCGTCCACGAAGACCGCGATTCTTTTTTGCCGGAACACGAAGTCTGGTCTTCCGGGGAGATCCTGTACATGGCTTTCCCATGAAAACCCCAGGTCCGCAAGGGTGGCTGCCAGTTTCCGTTCAGGGCCGGTATCCTTTCCCTTGATGCGTGCCATGACTGCGCTGCGCTTCTCGGGCGACATGATATCGCCTTTGTGCCTGCGCGGTGCTCGGGAGGGGATGCCTGTCATGTCGTCGCCTCTCCGGTCATGTACGGCCAAGGTTCATAGGAGAAACGCATCTTTCCCTTGGCTTGGCCAAGTCCAGCGACCTCAAGCCAGTTCGGGTATGCTGGCCAACGGTTTGGAAAGGAGGCTTGTGCGCACGGCCTGCCAGCATTCAGCCTTCTTGGCCCATTCGGAAATCATCCGCCCTTCGGCGTTGCGGTGAAGCGTGTCGTTCACTTCTCTCGCCCACACCTGGATTTGTTCTTGGAGCCGTTCTGAAATAGCTTGGCGTTGCCACACCCTGTCGAGGTCCAGCTTGTCACCGATGCGCTCGGACAGGACGGATACGGTATAGGCGGTAACGTTGGCCTGGAAGGCCGGGAACATGGGGCGGATCAGTTTGTGTGCTGTCTTGAAGATGATCGCCTTGGCAACCATGTGCTTCCAGTCGGTAACACTTGGCAGTGGTCTCTCTTGTTGTGCATCCCCAGCCGCGAAATCATCCATGAAGCGCTCAAAATTTTTCTGTGCGCCCAGGCTGACATAGTGGGGTTTGCGTTCCCAGGCATTGAGAAATTTGGCCAAATCCGTCTTGATGATCTTGCGAGATGAGGGAAGGTCGGCTTTCAATTTGCGAAGCTTTGCCGGGGTCGTGCCCTCGCGCGTTAACATGGTCTTGTAGCTGCCAGCAGCCCGTTCGTAAAACCATCGTCCCACGCCATCTGGACAATAGACGGTGAGAGAAAGCTTCTCGACTTCGATATGAAAGGGCCTGTTTGCCGACAGATCAGATAATCGCACCGAGTTTTGACTGTTGGCGTATTTCGATATGTCGGAGATCAGGCCCTCTTCTCCTGCAGGATCATCGGAGTGCAACACGATGATCTTGGCCGGAACCCGGACACGGCGGAGGTCCGTATCTGGAACCCTCTTTTTTGTGAAATAGAGCGACGCCGTGGTTTGGCCGCCATTGACGATGTTCATGCCCTTGAGCCAGAGGATGCCTGGTGCGCCGTTTTCGGCCGACCCCATGCGCATTTCGTCCGCGACGAGGACGATGCCGTTGTTGTAAGCCATGAAGCGGTCGGGTGCCCTTCGCAGTGTCTCGCTGATACCCTTATTCACCTTCCCGCTGGCACTGAGGAAGGAGCGGACATTGGCCTCCAGCAATCGTGCGCCGTACTTCTCGTAGATGAAACGCAGGGCCTCGCCGGGAATGGCGGTCAGGGCGTAGTCGTAGTCAGCCGTCTCGCCGGGCACATAGACGCAGGGAAGTGCGCCGCCCGATACTTCCTGAAAATTGATTATGAGTTCGTCTCGTGGCTTTCCTTCTGACCAGTGCCGGCAGAGGCGCTCAATGTCCATGACCTCCAGCTTGACGGTCTTGTCGTGTACCTCTCGGGTCTTGAAGTTTTTTGCTTTGGCTTGGCGGTCGGTCAGTACATAGATGCGGATCTGATCGAGTTGCGGATAGACATCCTGGATGGTGTGCACGACGGGATAGGCGTCGTTGGATTGATCCATGGTTCCGGCGAGCCGCCCCTCTGCGCAGCGCTTCAGGAAACGCAGGCACTGAGCGGCAGCAGTTTTTGTCTCCGAATCGGGGATCGAGGTAACACTCTCGACGCCCTCGTAAAGACTCACGAACAGGTCAAGCTGATCGGCGTCCTCGGAGACCGCGTAACCGCTGAGGCGCAGCCGTGCATTGCCAACGGTGGCCGAGTAGTGGCACGGCTCCGGTTCGAAGGTCATGCCGATCTGGGACATGTGCTCCATGACCACCTCGGTGAAGATTGTTTCCTCGTAAGGATAGGGGCTGTTCGGTACAGGGAGGCGGTCTGCAATGGCCTCTTTCACCTCAGCCCGCGTTTGTAGTAGAAATTCGTTCAATTCCATTCAGATCATCCCCAAAGCTTCAAGCGCATGTGCAAGACCGACATCGGGCGCTCCGGCCATCTCAAGATTGACCTCATAGCGAGCCCGCCTAATCGCGGGATCGACGTTTGCTCGCGTGAGGCGCGGAAAATTGTCGTCCACGGCAAGGAAAGCAGTGGAAACGTGACGAAATTGTCGCGTGTAGCGCTCCGTTGCGGCACGCAGGAACCCTGCTTGCATAAGGCGTGCCTCAAAAAGGTCGAGTGTCGCCACGTTGTCTCGCAGCCTTTCTCGGATCGCGTTGGACATTGCAGGCAGGGTAAGGCCTGTCGTGTCGAGGCGGATTCGCACCGCCGCGAGGAATAGTGGCTGGCACAGGCTGTCGTCGAGCTGTTCGAGGGAGGAAATGGTCGCGACGAATCCTCTCGCTGATAACGTGCTCTTTACCTCGATACCACCACCGCCCAGCGAAAAATCCTGCAGTCCGTCGAGCGGTCCCTGCCAAGCGTCTATGACGTGTTTCTCCGGTATCCCTGCATCAATAAAGCGGTCGATTACGATCAGTTCGCCAAACAGGCCGAGTTCTGCGTCGGGAGAGAGTACCCCCTCCCTGTGTCGGTCCATGAATTCCTGCCAAGCACGGACACGTGACAGGAACCCGCGAAGCATGCCCTGCTCGCTGGGTGCCCCTTTATCAAGCAGTGCAAGCAGGTCCTTCGCCATCATCGCGAAGATTTCCCGGCTTCCGTCTGTCCTGCGGGCAAGCGCCACCCATAAATGATCACCTCCTGTAGGGTCGGTGGTGAGACAAGCGACCTCGAAGCCGTTCCCTTGCGGCAGGTGGGATTCCGGAATCGCCCGGATATCGCTGAAGCCGACGAGCAGGGCTTCCTTGTCGCCAGGGAAGTGCCGGCCGGCAAGCAAAGAGCACGGCCCGCTGCTGGTGATTGGAATAGTTTTCCACCTTCGCCCTCCGAACTGCCGAGGAGGGCGCGCCATGCCGCGTCCAGGTCATCCATGTCAGTTCGCGCCGCCATATTCCTGGTCCCAGTAGATGTTGTTGACGCGATACTTCACGCGCACGCCAGAATTGCTTGCAGGGAAGCTGACAGCCCAACCGATGACGGGCGGCGAATCTGCGGGTAAACCAGCATTAGGACCGGCGAGAGCCGGATCGATGGCATAGACGAACAGAACGCCCCGCTCCTTGGGGCGAATCTTCCGGATCGCCGGGCCATTAGGGACGGTTGGCTCCTCTCGTGTTCCGTTGCGGGCGGGATCGGCGTGAAAGGCCTGACGCGTTTCGTCAAGCGCAGCCAACCATGCCGTCTCGTCGAGGTCGATCGTTTCGTCACGCGGAGACATGAGACGCCGAATGGAGTAGCGATCCAGGTGCTGTCCGTGGGCAGCGCGCTGCAACATCTCGACGGAGACTTCTTCACCGAGCGAAATGGTCTTGCCCTCGCCGCCGCCGATCAGAGCTACGGTCCAGCGTGTCAGTTCCTTCCGTGCGACAAGAGAACGAATGAATTGGGCTAGCAGCAAGCCGTTTGCCTTTCTGGCTTCTGGATGGCTGCGGTAGTCCTCCAAGAAACTGAGCACATTGTCGACGGGAACATCTGTCCATAGAAGCCCACGCCATGCGTGCTCCGCGCCGTTGCGACGACGCCTGGGGTTGCGTTCCGGCGTGTTGAGCGTTGAGAAGAAGCGCCGCGCCGTGTCAAGATTTTGGCGCAGAATTGAAGCCTCACGGTGGAAGTTGACGGTTTCAGAAAGGCCGCCGCTGAACGACAATTCGAGCTCACGGGCGGTCCGCATCTTGATGCTGGAAGTCACCATCAGTACTGGATGTGACTGGACCTTGAGACCGTACTCGCGTGGCGTGGCACCGCTCGCTGCCATGAAATCGAATTCCTCTCGCAACTCTTCTGAAGCGTCGGCGATGTGCTCGAACCAATCGACCAGCTCGCCTGTCGTATAGAGGCGGCCAAGATCCAAATAACCAGGCCGGTAGCCGAACCAACGTCCCATTTGCATCAGTGTGTCGTACATCTTCGTGGCGCGCAGGAAGTAGCTTACGGTTAACCCTTCCAGGGTGAGTCCGCGTGCCAGCTTGTCGCCGCCGATGGCGATGACCTTCAGCCCGGTCTCCTGATTCTCGGCGTAGTCCAGTGCATCCTTGGCAGTACCATTGATCATACGTACCTGGATGTCGGCAACTGTCTCCACCAAGTGTGGCTCGATATGCTCCCAGGTCGTTGTGCCATGGGCCAACTCATCAGGCATTAACTTGGCCATGGCCGCCGTGGTCGGGGCGAAATCCTGCTCCCAGAGTGACCGCAAGGACGAAAGGATCGCCTCGTGTCCTCCCGTTCTGCGATACAGTCTCTGGTGTATATGGTGGACACGCTCTTCTACCTGGGCATGAACAAGTGCCTGGACGGAAGTGTAGCGGGTAACATGGACGAGCATCGAGCAGTGCGCCGTTTCCTGTCCACGCAGTCGCCGCAAGGCACAGGCGAGGATGAAGGAGTCGATGGCCTCGTTCAGCGATGGGGGCAACTCGCTTCTGCCTTCGTATAGTGGGACATGGCCGTTCTTGTGTTTGGTGGGCATCCATCCATCGAAATCCGCCACGAGTCGTACCAACGGCAGTGCGTCGCTGCGATCCAACTCCGTGCGAGCGCCGAACACTTTTGACGGACCGATGTAGTTGGAGGGGGCTGCAAGGTTGATGACAAAGGCGGCGGGGAAGAGGTCGGCACCCTCGTTACGAGTGGATGCCTGTTCGTGTATGAAGATGTTTGCGAAGGGGGTCGCCGTATATCCGACATAGGCTGCGCGTGAGAAAACGTGCAGGACTCGGCGGACGAGCCGATTGATGGCTGTAGGCTCATGCTCATCGTCTGGCCTGCCACTCTCGTCCACCAGGATTTCCCGCGTATCAACACTAGCGAGGCTTCGCCTCAGACCGACGAGGGGGTAAGGGGATTGGCTCCGGTCGCTTGTAGCAGGGATTGAATCCCTGGTCATGGGACCTTGCAAGGTCGGACCTCAAAGGGTCAAATGGGCATAAAAGCCCGAAGCAACCGGAGCCGGACATGAGCCTACCACAAACCGTAGCGGAAGTATTGCGCGATCACGTGACGCTGGAATACGAGTCGGTGGATCGCCTGTACTTGAACCTGTATGTGCCGCAGTTGCAGAGCGTGGGCGGGGTAGTGGGGTATCTGCACAAGCACCATGGCCAGCGGTTTGCGTCGACGGTGGCGCTGGCGCCCAAGAGTCGGGAGTTCGTGCAGGCGGTGAAGGACTTTGCGGAGCGGGAGCAGATCGAGGTGGTGCACTTCAAGAAGGGCCAGCGCAAGGACGAGGTGACGCAGGAGTACCTGGGGCGGTTCAAGGGAACCGAAGGGGTTTTGTACATCGGGATAGCGCAGGAGAAGGCCCGTGTGATGCGCACCGAGCGGCGCCGGAACCCGGACACCGGGGTCACCTATCCGTGGGTGGTCTCGTCTACCGCGATGGTCAACCATGTGTATTTCTATTGCGTGGACAAACAGGCGGGGCCGTTCTTCATCAAGTTCTGCACCTACTTCCCGTACAACGGCAAGCTGTGCCTCAACGGCAACGAGTACGCCAAGTGCCAGTTGCGCGAGCGCGGCATCCCGTTCGAGGCTTTGGACAACGGCGTGCGCTGCTGCGGAGACCCCGAGGCGCTGCAACAGATCTGCGAAGGCTTCGATGCCGCTTTCATCGACAGACTGGCGCGCAAGTGGTTCGATCGCCTGCCGCATCCGTATACGCCTCAGGACCGTCGCGCCGGTCTGCGCTACGACATCTCCATCCTGCAAGCGGAGTTCAGCCTGACCCAGGTGCTCGACCGCCCGGCCTCGGGCCGCGTCTTTTTCGAGGACGTGATCCGCGAGAACCTCGATCTCGGTCGCCCCAGCCAGGTGCAGTTGATCTTCCAGCGCCGGGTCACCCGGCGCACCCCCGGTCGGTTCCGTACCCGGGTCATCACCGCAGGCGTCACCCCTTCCTTGCACGTGGACTACAAGCACTCGCGCATCAAGCAGTACCACAAGGAAGGGCAGGCGCTGCGCACCGAGACCACCGTCAACGACACCTATGACTTCGCCCTGGGCCGGCGGCTGTCTAACCTGGCGGCGTTGTGCCAGGTCGGCTTCACAGCCAACCGTCGTCTGTTGCAGATAGAAACCATCAGCCACGACTGTGCCCTGGGTGAAGACGAACTCCAACGCCATCAACGCGGCCTGGAGTTCCACGGACAACGCGCCTCGGCCCTGCGCTTCGCCGATGAGCGCGTGCAGGCTCTGATGCAGGCCCTGCTCTTGTTCACTCTTTCGGCCCGCGGCTTCTCCAACCGCGACCTGCGCGGGCACCTCGGTGCACTCCTGGGCCTCGATCCCAGTCCAATGCGCCCGGGCCGAATGAGTTACGACCTGAGACGCCTGCGCCTGCACGGCCTGATCGAGCGCATCCCCGGCGCCTACCGCTACCACTTGACCGAACACGGCCTCAAGGTGGCGATGTTCTACACGCGTGTCTACAACCGCATCCTTCGCCCCGGCCTGGCCCATCTTGCGCCCGACGCCGTGAGCGGCAATACCAAGACCCATCGGCGCTTTGCCGCCATCACCAGGAACCTCGATGCCATTTGCGATGAGGCGAAGCTCGTCGCTTAAACTACCGAGCGTTACAACTCGCGATGGCCTACGATAGTATTCATGTACGAACGAAGTCCAGTTCAAATATCTTGTCTTCCTGAGTCAAGATCCTGTCGATCAAGGATTCTAGCGTGGTCGGCCTCGTCATCTATGAGGAGGAGTGGCAGATTGGTGACTATTCGCCGACCCGTCTCTTGATCTTGGGAGTTGGCGACGTGATTGCGTAGCCAGTCAAGCAACCGCGTAAGGACGGATTTGTTCTTTTTCACGACAAAGAGCCAGGGGCGCTTTTCAGGGGTGATGCCGAAATTCCTTGCGACTCGCGTGTTGAAATCCCCTTTCTCCGTGCGGTTGGTCGCATAGTTTGGCCGTATGTCGGGGTCCGCATCAATTTCCCCGACGCCGAAGGGTACCAAAGCCTCGTCATTGAAGGCGCTTGTCTCGTAGCCGAGGAATGCTTCATCGAGACGCATTTGTGTCTGTGAACGCAGATTGTTGTGTAAACCCGCCAACACGATGACGATCTTGTAGCCGGCATCGGCAGCCTTGCAGATGAGGCCGCTGTAGTGGCCTGTCTTGCCGGATTGGACGTGCCCCACCACCAACCCCCGACGGTCCCACGTTCCCTCGCGTCTGGGGTCCTCCAGTAAGGCGAGAACGGAATCCGTGGACCGGTCAAGTCCTTCGACGACCTTGAAGGACAGGTCTCGCTCCAGCCATTCGCGATAGCGCTGCCAGTATCGCCAATCCTGCTTGCGGGCCGTTGTCAGCCAATCCTTGTGGCCCGCGGTGCTTTGGAGGGTAGTGTCTTGGCCGATCCAGAGGCTGAACCGGCGGATGAGTTCATCCGTAATCGCCTGTTTGTCAAGCCCATCGCGCCATCTCGGGTTCATGGTGAGTACAAGCTCGATTTTCTCACCGATTACAGCAGGTGTAACTGCTGCCCTGTTTTCCTCATCGAGGAGGAGTTCCTGAACGAGCTTGATTACCCGTTGGTCAGTCGTGGACGCCATCCGGTTCTCCTGGGTGTGGATCATCGGGCAGTGAGGCGATGAGATCGTGGTAATTGTTGAACGGCTCTGTTTGAAGAAGCCGTTGCCGTGCGAGATGTGGCGACATGTTCTTGCGCAGAACCAGATTACGGAACATCACCATAAGGACCTTGCGTACTTCCGAAGAGGGCTCACCGGCGAAATTTGTCCGGGGTGTCTCTTGTCCCTCGGTGGTGTCGAGCCAGATGCGCTGTATGGGCACCGTCTCCTCGATCACCCGCAGCATAGCTTGAACAGGTGCGGCAATGTTGCCTGCATCGTCGAGAACTGATCGCACGGCGGGATGGTCGCGGTCGATTCTGTATCGGATGCCAACTGTCGCATGTTCGGCGCGCCAAGCCTGGACCACAGGCTGGCCAGGGTCGATGGCAACCGGTTGTCCCCGGTTGGCAAACACACGGCGCGCTCGCGCCCGTGTCTCCTCTGAAAGCTTGGTCAGATGCGCCTTGAGGGCTGGCGGTGGACTGGCAGTTGATTTCCTGATGTCGATCTTCCACGCCGCATCAGCAGAATTGGGAATATCGAGCCGCAACCGGGCCAGACGATGTGCCTCTTCCTTGGTCCAGGAGCGACCCTGTCCAAGACCAAGCCAGCTTCCCGCCAAGAGCAGCCTGAGGTTGCGGTAGACATAAAATCCTTGCTGTACAGTCCACCCATGCGGGCCGGCCGCCGACGACTCCTGCTGAGCCGAGAGGTGATCCTTATGTGGCAGAACGTGACACTGCACCTCCACCGTACCGGCCTCAGAGCGGATCTTTTCGACAGGGGAGGACCAAGTTGCCGGATGGTTACGAAGGAACGGGTCCCAGGCCTTCAACGGACGCCCATTGATAGCCAGTTGCAAACCCGCACACTCGCCATCGAGATAGCGGTGGAACACCATGGCGAGATGTCGCTCCACGCCATCAATAAGGTCAAGGAAGTCTTGCTCGTCGGAACCGGGTGTAACGATCCGGTCAAGACGCTCCCAGACGACCAGCGTTCCACGACCGGCTGAAAGCAGCGGCTGCAGCAAATGCTCCGACCCCGCCGCCGGGCCTTCAAGGAGATACCACCCGTCATCCGCACACGCTGAGAGCACATCGAGGTCCCAGCGCAGGCAGTTCATACGCTCGCCCCGGATACTTGCAACGGTCAACCGCCGGCACTGCGAGAAGGAAGCCGTCTTGAGCCCGAGACCAAAACGCCCGAGGTCGCTCGCCGCGCGTGCGTCAAGTGGGCTCCGCTCGCCGAGTCGCATCGCCGCGTCCATCTCCTGCCCGTCCATGCCTCGCCCGTCATCCAAGATCGACACATGGCTGGTCTCGCCGGCCCATGCGAATTCCAGTGTTACCGCCTTGGCACTGGCAGAGATACTGTTGTCGATGATGTCCGCAACTGCGGTCGCTGCGGAGTAGCCGAGCCCGCGCAGAGCCTCAATCATGGCGGAGGGGCGGGGAGGGGCAAGACGCGAACCGGGTAGTCGTGTCTCGGAGAAATTGGCCACCATCAGCCGACACCTTGTAAGAGTCTGAGACGTCTGGCGCGCATGAGCTTCTGCATTGCCTTTGCCTCGATCTGCCGAATGCGTTCCCGCGTGAGACCATAGGACTGGCCGATTACCTCCAGCGTCTGTTCGTCACAGCCGATGCCGAACCGGCGGCGGATCACGGCCTCTTCCCTTGGAGCCAGGGTAGCCAGACAGTTTCGAGTCAGGTGTCTCATCTCGTTGACGGATAGGTGAATCTCCGGTGTCTGCACGGTCTGATCGGGAAATTCTGCGACCGTTTGCCACACATCCTCCAACGGAACCACTTCCTCGGAGGCCGTGAGAATATCTCTGATTCGCTCTGGTGAGAGTTCCACAATCTCTGCCAACTTGTCGACATCGGGTTCTTGGCCGGTTGCGGCCCTTGCCGTTTTCCGGGCCTTATTTATCCTGTTTATTGTCTCGTGGACATGGACTGGGAGACGGATGATTCTTCCGGTGTCCGCCACCGTGCGGTTGATCGCTTGCCTGATCCAGAAAACGGCGTAGGTAGAGAATCTAGTGCCTTGTCGATGGTTGAAGCTTTCAGTAGCGCGCATGAGACCAATATTCCCTGCCTGGATCCTGTCCATGAGCGTGAGTCCGCCATGCTTCTTGGCGACCCAGATCACCAGTCGGAGATTCGTTTCGACCAAACGTCTCCGGGCCGCCTCCGCTTTTGCACGGCCCGCGTGGATGCGTTTCCGGAGGTTCCCGTCAAGGTCATGCTCCAAGGCAATCTCCTGAAGGTCGGCCAGATAAGAAGGGGCAATGCCGGCAAGGAGAAGGCACTTTACGAGTTCCGCTTGCCCCTCAATACCGCGTCGGCAAGCCGCGATGATCGAGTTCAGATGGTCGATACTCCCAGCAGCCATCTGGGGAGTGGAAGTCGCGACATCGGATGACTCATCGGTCTGGACGTCGTCCCCGAGTGCGTCAGCGGGATCGTTTTCGCCGAGTCCTCCTTCCCCAACAGGAGATTCGAGCATCATTCGCAACTGAATATCGCCGCGAAGAATTGCCTTGGAATCTGCGCGAAGCCGTGCGACGACGGCGGGGCTCGCACTCAACGTGGCAAGTACCTCCATCATGCCTTGCTCGATTGTCTCCCCAAGCGCTACTTCATCATCGCGGGTCAGGCGATCCGTGGGCAAGTCCTTGGCGTAGCGGTAGAAAGGATCGGTATCGCTGGATTGGCAGAGCCGGAGAAAGGATAGAGCCTCGGCCGCGGCGTCGCCGTATCTTTCCTGGTCGCCCTCGTCTGCGTCGCGCACGACGTCCAGGGCTTGGGCACCGTCGTCGATCTCGGTCCCAAGGTCGGCAAGGATATGGCGTAGACTGGTAATCAGTATTGACTCCCGTGGATCGTCTTCATCTGCGGTGCCGCCAAGGACTTCAGCGATACGATCCTCGTGAACACGCCCGTCCCTTAACGCCTCCACAAACAGCAGGCGCAACGAGTCCTCCTGGTCGTCTGTGAAGGGTGTGCGCCCGGGGACAAGTTCCTGTGGCTCCGGCAGGTCGATTTCTATGTCGCCCCAACCGGGATCCTTGTCGAGGGGGACGTGCTGGGAGATGAAATCTTGGAGAACCACCGCGTCATTGACACAGGACGGATTATCCGGCGGAGGCGGCTCCTCGATGTCTTCCTGCCAGTCAAACAGGTCTACAACGGGGTCATCCGGCGAAGTTGGGGTCTGTCCACTAACGTTTACGGCTTGCAGTCTCGCTGTTGTCGTTGCCGCAGGAACCAGGAGAGAAGCGATCTCGGTCTGGCCTTGTGCTTGGGCCACGGCTAGTGCATCGTTGCCCGCGTGATCACGGAGATCCGGATCAGCGCCTTCGTCCAGCAGGAGTTGGCAAAGATCGATACGCCCCTTGGAAGCTGCCAGAATCAGTGGCGAACGGCCCCTCTCGTCGGCTGCATTGACATCTCCGCCTGAGCGCAGGTGCAAGCGGACCGACGCGATTGTCCCCGCAAGGAGGGCCATGCGGAAGGCCGGACTCAGAGGCCTCCGGCTGGTTGCCTCCATGTCTGTCCTCCTGCTTCGCGCGTGAACGGCACATTCACATTGTTTCGATGCTGGAAAGAAGGCGGATCGTGCCAAGCGGTGGGTGTCATCCTATTCTTCCGCGCCATGACGGTCGCGTCCAATTGGGTAGTGCTGTGTACATCGAGTGATGGAGTAGATTGGTCGGACGATAGAGCGGGTTTACCCAATTGCCGGTGCGGGGTCGGTGGCGTCCTCAAGGACCGGAGCCGTGGTGTTGTAGCCGAAATCACCGTCAACCGTCACGGGCGACTCGCGCGCGGTGTAGAGCAAAGGCTCGCCGCAGTTCATCGGTGGGGTCGGCCGGCCGATAGAGTGCGGCAAGGATTGCGTCGCGATCATCGGCTGAAAGGACGGTCCGCTCGTGTTTGACAATGGCTGTACGCGTGTGCTGACGACTATGATTCGTCACGGCCCGCTGGCCAACTCCCTCCCCTTGCGGTTTGTCTTGCTGTTCCATGCCTGCGTTACTTGGCTCACGAATGCAGCTGGCGCGTCGCGCCAAGTCAGCGTTGATCACCAGGGTGAATTTTGCTTCGATTTACGGCAATTTGCTGAATGTCGCAAGTTGGGTTGCCGTTGCGGGTTCCCCGGTCCCTGTCTCGCCCTGCGACCCTCGATCTGATACCCAGACACTGACACTGTGTGGTGCGACCACCCACGGACCAATCGGTTGTAAGGAGCAAACCATTCCCGATTCAAGCACTTTCCACGGCCTTCGCACCACCGGCGAGCCGCTCCGCGACGGCGACTCGGTCATTTTCTTCGACCGGAAGGACCGGGAGTACCTGAAGACCCTCCGCGCCGGCGAGACCATCTCCATCCGGGGCGGGGCCATCGCGGTGGACGACCTTCTGGGCAAGCCGGACGGCGTCAGCGTCCGATCCTCGATCCGGGAGCGCTTCGTGGTGCTGCGTCCCACCCTCGAACGGCTGATCCCGAACCTGCCGCGCAAGGCCCAGGTGATCTATCCCAAGGACCTGGGGCTCATCCTCATGTGGGGCGACGTCTATCCGGGGGCCACGGTGGTGGAGGCGGGCGTCGGCCCGGGGGCGCTCACGCTGGCGCTTCTGCGGGCGGTGGGACCCGGAGGGCGGGTCATCTCCTTCGAGACGAGAGAGGAGCACGCCCGGGCCGCGGAACGGAACGTGGCCCGCTACTACGGCGAGGCGCCCCAGTGGACCCTGACGGTGGGCGACGTCTCCGACGGCCTCCGGGACCTCAGCGTCGACCGGGTCTTTCTCGATCTCCCGGAGCCGTGGAGGCAGACCGACCTCGCGTGGCGGGCGCTACGGCCGGGCGGGGTGTTCCTGGGCTACGTTCCGACGGTGCTGCAGGTGAAGGGGTTCGTCGACTCGCTCAATGAGCACGGCGGGTTCGCCTGCATCGACACCATGGAAACGCTGGTCCGCTACTGGCACGTCAAGGAGATGAGCGTCCGGCCCCAGCACCGGATGGTCGCCCATACCGGCTTCGTCACCACCGCGCGGCGGGTCGAGAAGGAATCCGGGATATAGAGGGCAGGGCAGGTTGTTCGGGAGGTCGTGGCAAATCCCTTGAGCAAGTGGCAAGATGCCCATACTGAGAGTGTATCCCTACGCCAAGCGCTGGCAGGTCACATGACGATCCGCGACGACGACATCCGCCGCCAACTGCAATTGGGCGAGGACAGTCGCTGGGAATTCAAGCAGATCGAGTTCAACGGCGACACTCCAACCAGCCCGCGACGAGACGATTTCGCGGACGAGCTCGGGGCTTTCGCCAACGCGGACGGCGGCGTAATGCTGTGCGGGGTAGCTGACGACGGAACGATCCAGGGCATGTCGCGGGAACAGATGGCGGCTCTGGACCACCTGCTGGTGGAGGTGAGCACCCACTCCGTCGAGCCGCCGCTACGCATCGAGGTCCATCACAGGGAACTCGACGGCAAGGCATTCGTGCTTGTGGGGGTGCCGCGCGGCGAGGCCCTGCATGAGCGGAGCGGGCGGGCGTTTGTCCGGGTAGGCGCGACCAAGCGCCGCCTGCGCCGAGACGAAGATCGATTCGCCCGGGCCGCTTCCGAACGGCATGACCATCGAAGGCATGGACGCCAGTCAGGCAACCCGCAACGAGGTGATTGCTTCCGTTTTCGGCCACATTCCCGTGGGCAACGTGGCGGGATCGGGCCATCGAAGGTATCTGATGGAACGCCGTGGCGATGGCGTGTCGATCATCCGTGAGGAAACCCGGGAAGCCACCGGTGTGTTGCCGGAATACGAGGTGGTCGACGAGTCCAGCTTGGTGCTTCGCATCCCCGCCGCGAAACTGGAGCTTGTTCCCGCCGATGCGACGGTCACGGTGCATTCCGGAGGCGAGCCCCTGCCCGGCATCGAGGTTCTCGCGCTCTTTCCGAACAAGACGTGGGTGCGGGCGACCACCGACGGGGCAGGCGAGGCGGTGCTGGACCTGTACACGACGCATCTTCCGATGACCGTCTACGCCGCTGGGCCGGGGTATGGCGCCGGGCTTGAGAAGGTGTGGACGCCCAGCCAAGGCGGACTGTTGCTCGAACTCGAACCGCTCGCGTCCGGCGGCGCGGCCATATTCGCCCAGAGCACCGGGCACATCCCTGGCCTGAGCGCTGGCCGCAGTCACTTCTTCTTGCGGCAGCTCTCGCAGTAGCAGATGTGGGTCTCGGGGTCCTGGATCAGGCCCTCGTCGAGGTTGTGGCAGATTTTCTTGCAATCGAGGCAGATGTAGTAGATGCCCTCGATGGTCTTGTTGATCTTTTCCCGGTTGAGCACGCGCCCCTTGAGCTTCTCGACGCGGATTCCCAGCAGCTCCTCGTACTGTCTCTTGATCTTCAACCGGCCGGCGGCGTCGCCCGGCAGGTCCTGCTCTTCGACCTCATCCGTGCCGGGATCGTTGACCGCGCTCCTGGATGATGCCTTGGTCCGGGTGCTGCTGACGCCCTTCCTGGGCTTGGCGGCAGGTCTGTCCTTGTTTTCTTTGACGGAAGTCATGCCTCGGTGCCCATGAGCAATAGCCGGTAGCCCCGCGGTTGTCAAACAGACGGCTTGCGGACAGGCATGCAGGGGCGGGTTGCAAGCACGTCGGACGCCCCCGCCGCCCGCTGCCGCCTCCTACATGGAAAGGCCGGCCCAGACCGTGGCCGCCAGGAACACCAGCATGACGACCGAGGACCGGTCCAGCTTGCGCAGGACCGCGTCGGTGCCCTCGGCGGTCACGCCCTCGGGGGATTCGGAAAGCCGGACGAAACGGTGGGCGATGCCCATGCACTGCCAGGTGCCGAGCATGATGACGAAGAAAGCCAGCAGCAGCTTGACCGCCAGGGCCGCGCCGAACTCCTGGGTGTAGGCCGTGCCGTGCAGCGCCTTGAGATCCGTGATCCGGGAGGCTCCGGTGAGGGTGAGGATGCCCAGCAGCCCGATCTGCACCGGGTTGTAGATTCGGAGCACGCGGACCAGCAGCTCGGTCCGGCTCGCCCGCATGGACTCCCGCTTGAGCGCAGGCAGCAGGATGAGCCACAGGGCGACTACGAGTCCGATGTGAAGGGTCAGCGAGATTATGTGGAAGTCGGCGGCCAACGTCAGCCGGCGGCCCTGGAGCGCCAGCTCAGCAGCGCCCGCTTCGGGATGCGCTTGCCGGGAGCCTGGTAGTCCTCGGTGAGCTTGGCCATTTGCTTGCCGAACTCGTCCAGGCGCTTCTTCTGGTCCTTCTCGAAGGCCCGCAACTCTTTCTGGCGCCGTTCCTGAAACTGCTCCAGCTCCCGCTGCCGGCGCTCCAGGAACTCCGACAGGTCGTCGTTCCACTCGTCGTGAAACCGCTGCACGGTGGTGCGGACGAGGTAGTTGAGGTCGTCCTTGACCACCGTCGACTTGAAGCAGTGTGGGCAGAACAGGACGTTGCCGATGGTCAGGCGCCCGGTCTCGACCTCGTAGACCCTGTCGCATGCGAAGCAGTGGAGCGACACGAGCCACTGGTCCGGGGCCGGAATCGTGACCGAAGGCTGGGAGTTGTCGGCGAATACCGCGGCCGGGGCTCCCGCGGGCTGGGGCGCGGCAGCGGCAGCCGGGGCGGCAGCGGCGGGCTGCGGAGGCGCGTCGGCAGCCCCCTCGGCGGGCGCGGCCGGGGCGGCGCCGCCCTCGCCCGGGCGGAACCGCGATTCGAAGCTGTCGCCGAAGTCGGTGTCGGCGTGGATCTCACGCGCCCGGCCGATGAGCACCTCCTCGGTTTCCACGTTGTTGGGGTCGGTCACGCAGCAGTCCACGGGACACACCGCGGCGCACGCTTCGTAGTCGTGGAAGCCGACACATTCGGTGCACAGGACTGGATCGATGACGTAGATATCATCGTTCTGGGTGATGGCTTCGTTGGGACATTCCGGTTCGCAAGCGCCGCAGTTGATGCACTCTTCGGTTATCATGGTGGCCATGGACTCAAACCCCTCCTGGAATACGACCTAACACAAACCTCCCAAGTTGTCACATTGCGCTACCCGCGCTTGGCCTGGAGGGCCTCGAAGACCTTCTCCGCGGTGACGGGCAGCGTGGTGACCCGGACCCCCACGGCGTCGTGCACCGCGTTGGCCACGGCCGCGGCCGTGGGAATCACCGCGGTCTCGCCGATGCTCATGCTGCCGTAGGGGCCGCTCCCCACCGGAACCTCGGCCACCTCGGTGCGGAGCGGCGGAATGTCCTTGATGTTGGGCAGCTTGTAGTCCCCGAGGTTGGCGGTCATGACCTTACCGCCGTCGGTGACGATGTCCTCGCAGCGCGCGAACCCGAGCCCCATGACCACCGCGCCGTCGATCTGTCCCTGGTGGCCGAGGGGATTCAGCACGGTGCCGGTGGCGTGGGCGGTGGTGAGGCGGCGCACGGCGAACTGGCCGGTTTCCGGGTCCACCTCCACCTCGGCCACCTGTGCCACCACGGAGGTCTCGGGACCGTCGGACATGTTGGCGTAGTGGCCGGTGACCGCCACCGGCCCGCCCGCGGCTTCCACCAGCTCGGCGAAGGTCATGCGCCGCTCGGACCGCAGGTGGGTGACGCCGCCGTTGACGACGCCCAGCTCGCCCGGCGGGACCTCCATGCGTTCGGCGGCGATGCCCAGCAGCGCGGCGCGGGCCTTGTCCGCGGCGTCGAAGGCCGCGCTGCCGTGGACCCGGGTGCTGGTGCTGCCGCGCACGCCGGTGTCCCTGGCTACCCGGGTCGTGTCCACGCGCTCGAAGCGCACGCCGTCCAGCGGCAGGTCCAGCTCCTGGGCCACCACCTGCTGCATCATGGTGTAGGCGCCCGGGCCCACGTCCACCAGTGAGGCTCCCAGGGTCGCCGTGCCGTCGGCGTCCACCCGAAGTTCGATGTACGACTCGCCGCCCTTGGACATCCAGTGGCCCAGGGCGATGCCGCGGCCGACGTTCTTCTCCCTCGGTCCGTGGAAGCCCGACGTCCGGATGGCGCTGTCCAGGGTCTCGTCCGGCTGGATGTGTCCCACCGGCGCGCCGGTGGGGTCCAGGTCGCCGTCGTGCATGAAGTTGACGCGCCGCAGCTCCGCGGGGTCCATGCCCAGCTCGCGCGCCACCATGTCGAGCTGGCTCTCGTTGGCGAAGAAACCCTGGGGGTGACCCGGCGCGCGCATGTAGCCGCACGGCACCTTGTTGGTGTAGACGTAGCTCTCCTCCAGCAGGAAATGGGCGATCTTGTAGGGTCCGCCGGAGGTGTGGGCGCCTACCAGGTAGCCTTGGGGCCGGAACGAGCCGTAGGCGCCGCTGTCGAACAGCAGTCGCATGTGCTGGGCGACGATGAGGCCGTTCCTGCGGACGCCGGTCCTGATGGTGGTGACCGAGGCGTGTCGCGGGTTCCCCGAGATCAACTCTTCGGTGTACTCCATCAGGTACTTGACCGGGCGCCCGGTCTTCCGGGAGAGCACGTAGCAGACCGCGATGTCGTTGGCGTCGCCCTTGCCGCCGAAGTCGCCGCCGATGTAGCCGGGATGGGCGACGACCTTGTGGGCGGGAATGCCCAGCGCCCCGGCCATGTGGTCGCGCAAGGCGAACAGGCTCTTGGTGGACGCCCAGATCTCGGCGCCGTCTCCCGCGGCCTTCACGATGCAGCAGTGGGGCTCGATGTAGCCGTGGTGCTGCAGCGGCGTCGCAAAGGTGTTCTCCACCACCAGGTCGGCCTCCCCGAACGCGGCCTCGACGTCGCCCTTGCGCCATTCGAGGTGGACGAAGACGTTGCTGGGGGCGTCCATCTCGTGGAGCAGGCCCGGGTAGGTGGCCACGTCCGGGTGGATCAGCGGGGCGGACGGCCTGGCGGCTTCCACCGGGTCCGTCACCGCCTCCATCTCCTGGTACTCCACCTCGATGAGGGATGCCGCGGCCTCGGCCGCGGCTTCGGTGTCCGCGGCCACCGCCGCCACCTTCTCGCCGATGTAGCGCACCACGCCGTCCGCCAGGAGCGGCATGTCGACGATCTTCTTGCCGATGCGCGCGCCCGAGACGTCGGCCCCGGTCACCACCGCCCGGACGCCGGGAACCGCCAGCGCCTTGCCGGCGTCGATGCGCTTGATGCGGCCGTGGGCGATGGGGCTCCTGAGCGCCTTGCACCAGAGCATGTCCGGCACCGCCATGTCCGCGGTGTACCGCGCCCGGCCCGACACCTTGTCCTCGCCCTCGCCGCGCGTCGCCGGAGCCCCTACGATCCTGTTCTCGGCCATGGGTTCACCTCTCCGCGGTCGGATTTCCTTCCAGTGGTTCCGGGTCTGCCGGGTAAAGTCAAGCGAGGAAAAGGGTTCTTGACACCGAAAGTCGGCTCTGGTAGGCGTCCTACAGCCGAACGGGCAACGCGGTGAGCCGTGTTTCACCGGGTCCCGCAACGCAAGCGAGATGATTGGCTAAACCATATCCGGAACGAACCAGCCGCCGCTTGGCGAGGGTGTCGCAGACACCGGGCCGAGGGGACGGGCTGGTTTTTTTGTTTGGAGGACTTGATGAAGACTTTGGGTCTGATCTCACCCAATCTGGATGATCCGACCATTCAGGAGTATTACAGCATTCTGCCGGAGGGCGTCGAAATCAAGGGCCGGCCCCTCCACGTCAGCAGTTTCACGGACGAGACCTTCGCCAGGGTGGAAGAGGCCTTCGCCGACGTCGTCCGCGACCTCACCCGGGACTCCCTGGACTTCCTCATGATCACGGGCGAGCTGTTCCTTTCCTATCGCGGTCCGGGCTCGGACCGGCTGGTGCTGGACTCCGTGCGGGAGATCACGCCGGTGAAGGCATCGACCGTGCTGACCGCGGTGGTGCGGGCGCTCAAGTCCATGGACATGTACCGCGTGGTCATGGCCTCGCCGTTTCCCCACGACCAGGACGAGAACCTCATCCGGTTCCTGGACCACTACAACATCGAGGTGGCCGCCAACCGCGGCCTGGGCTACGACAACACCCAGGAGATATGGGAGCTGCCGGCCGAGACCGGCTACGACCTGGCCGCCGCGGTGCTGGAGGAGTGTCCCAACGTGGACGGCATCTACATGCCCTGCAACAAGTGGCGCGTTTCGTCCGTGATCGAGCGGTTGGAGGCGGACCTGGGCAAGCCGGTCATCACCAACACCCAGGCGTGGATCTGGGAGGCGCTGGCAGGGCTGGGCATGAAGCCGTCCCTGCCCGGATACGGAAAGCTGCTCGCGTAGGCCGCGCCGCCATACGGCTAGCCGCGCGCTTCAGAGCGTGGTGAGCACGATCCCGCCGAGACAGATGGCCGCCGCCCCCACGAGCACCTTGAGCGTCACCCGCTCGAACGAGCGCAGGAAGACGGTGCTCAGGATCACGGTGAAGAGCGGGGTGGTGGAGATGAGCGGCGAGACCACCACCACGTCCCCCATTTCCAGCGCGGTCATGTTCATGGTCACGGCAACGCTGTTGAGCAGCCCCGACAGGCCGAACCACCACAGCGTCTCCCGCCGTAGGACCAATTCCCGATACTTCCCGGTCGCCAGAAGGTAGAGCACCAACGCCACGAACGCCCCTCCCTGCACCACGCAGACCGCCAGCGGCACCGAATCGATCATGGAGTAGCCGAGCTTGCGCATGGGGCTCGAGAACCCGCCCAGGAACGCCGCCAGCACCGGCAGCAACAGGTAGATGGGTTGGTAGGGGATGGCCTGCTCGGAATCCCTCATGCCCAGCAGGCTCGCGCCGAAGATGATGAGCAGCGTGCCGCTGGCAATGGCCACGGTGACGGTCTCCCCCAGCCACAACACAGCCACCACGCCGGCGAAGAGCGGCGTCGTGTTGCGTAGCGGCGAGGCCCGGGAAATGCCGACCTTGTTGGCGGAGATGAACAACAGGATCTGCGTGCAGAAGGGCGACAGCACGCCGGCCCCGGTGAACAGCAGCAGCCCCGCCGCCGGCGCGTTTTCCCAGGAGGCCAGCGGCCCCAGCACCACCAGCAGGATGACGGTGGAGGTGAAGAGCGAGACCGAAATGGCGCTGGTGGGGGTGCCGTAGTTGAGGCCCAGGCGGGAGCATATCTGGCCCGAGGAGAAGCACAGGGCGGCGCCCAGAGCCAGCAGCGGGATGTACAGATTGTCCACGGGTCAGGCCGGATTGCCCGGGCGGGTAAGCGTGATGCGTTCCATGAATACGTTGACGAATATGCGCAGGAATTCCGGCCGCGGGCAAGGCGCCGCGGTTGCGGAGTCGCGGTTCAAACGCGCCCGCAACCGGCATCTCGACCGCATGCGCGCGTTTCAACCCCGCCCTGGCCGGGATTGGGCGGCGGAGTTGAAAAACCCCGGAGCTTCGGTTAGCGTCCGGGAAATCCGATTTCCCCAATGCAGAAGGAGTCTTGAATGGCGTACACGAGTTGGCGCGGCACCGTCGGCGTGGTCAAGCCCACCATGCGGCCAGGGTCCCTGGAGGAGTTCATCCGCATGATGCCGGAGGGCATCGGCATCATACCGCTCTTCATCGGCTTTCAGCGCGGTACCGCGGACGAGTTCCAGCAGGCCATGAAGGCGTACGAGGAGCGGGTGGCCCAGCTCGCCGGCTACGGCGTGGACCTGATCCATCCCGAAGGCGCGCCGCCCTTCATGTTCCAGGGCGTCAAGGGTGAGCGCCGCACCATCCGGGCCTGGGAGCGCAAGTACAAGGTCCCCATGGTCACCGCCGGCCAGACCCAGATCGAGGCCCTGAAGGCGCTCAAGGCAAAGAAGATCCTCGGCGTCACCTACTTCACCGGCCAGATCAACCAGACCTTCGCCAAGTACTTCGTCGAGGCGGGATTCGACGTGCTGGCGATGGAGGGCATCCCGGTGGACTTCGAGGACGTGGGGAAGCTCGCCGGACAGGAAGTCTACGCGCACACGCGCAACCTGTTCCTCAAGCACAAGGGCGCCGACGCCATCTACATGCTGGGCTCCGGCTGGCGCACCCTGGACATCATCGAGCTGCTGGAGCAGGACCTGCAGGTGCCCGTGGTGCACCCGGTGCCGGCCCGGGTGTGGGCGATACAGAAACGGCTCCACGTCAACGAGTCGGTGATGGGCTACGGGCGGCTGCTGGAGGAGATGGTGTAGGGGCGTCAGCGTAGCGAAGTCGAAGGACAGCGTTCCTTGTCCCGGTCATGCCGCGACAGGGAAGGAGGCGAACTTGGCACGGCTTACCCAGGCCGCGGTCCGAAAGATCGCGAAGGGCCTTTACGACGCTGAACGCGAGCGCCGCGTGCTCGATCCCTTGACGGTCACCCACGAGGGGCTCGACGTGGCCGCCGCCTACCGCGTGCAGCTCGCGCTGGTGGATCTCCGTAAGGCGGCGGGCGAGAAGATCGTCGGCAAGAAGATCGGCCTCACCAGCCTGGCCATGCAGCGGATGCTGGGCGTGGACCAGCCCGATTACGGCCACATCTTCGACACCATGGTGCTGGAGGACGAGGTCCGCATGGACACCGGCGAGCTGATCCAGCCCAAGGTGGAGCCGGAGATCGCGTTCGTGATGGAACGCTCCCTCAAGGGGCCGGGCGTCACCGCGATGCAGGTGCTGGCGGCCACGCGTTTCGTGGTGCCCGCCATCGAGATCATCGACAGCCGCGTCCGTGACTGGAAGATCAAGCTACCGGACACCATCGCCGACAATGCCTCGTCGGCGCGCATCGTGCTCGGCAACACGCCCAGGCAGGTCCACCAGGTGGACCTCCGGCTGGTGGGCATGGTGCTGGAGAAGAACGGCGAGGTGGCGCAGACCGGCGCGGGCGCCGCCGCGCTGGGACATCCGGCCAACGCGGTGGCGTGGCTGGCCAATGCGGTCGGCGCGTACGGCGTGGCCCTGGAGGCCGGCGAGGTGATCATGCCGGGCGCGGTCTCGGCAGCGGTGGATGTGGTCCGGGGCGATCACATCCGGGTGTCGTTCGACGGCTTGGGGACGGTATCAGCCCGGTTCGTGTAGGGGAGGACACGGGCATGGAGAAGACCGGCGCAGCTATTCTGGGTTCCGGCAACATCGGCACGGACCTCATGTACAAGCTCCTGCGCAGCGACACCGTCCAGCCCACGGTGATGGCCGGCATCATTCCCGAGTCGGACGGCCTCGCGCGGGCGCGCCGGGAAGGGCTGACGACGACCTACGAGGGCATCGACGGCCTCCTGGAGCACGCCGGCGATTTCGAGATCGTGTTCGACGCCACCACCGCAAGGGCCCACGCCGCGCACGCGCCGCTCCTCAAGAAGGCCGGCAAGGTCGCCGTCGATCTGACTCCCGCGGCGGTAGGACCCTACGTCATTCCCCTGGTCAACCTCGACGCCCACGTGGGCGAGCCCAACGTGAACCTGGTGAGCTGCGGCGGGCAGGCCACCGTGCCGCTGGTGAGCGCCATGGGCGCGTGCGCGCCGGTGGAGTACGCCGAGATCGTCGCCACCATCGCCAGCAGGAGCGCCGGACCCGGTACCCGGCAGAACATCGACGAGTTCACCGACACCACCGCCCGCGGGTTGGAGAAAATCGGCAAGGCGGCCAGGGGCAAGGCGGTGATCGTGCTCAACCCGGCCGAGCCGCCGATCCTCATGCGCAACACCGTGTACGGGATGCTCGAGCCGGCGGACCCGGAACGCATCCGTCAGGCCCTTGCGGACATGGTGCGGCGCATTCAGGAGTACGTGTCCGGCTACCGGCTCCGGGCCGAGCCGTTGGTGGAGGACATGCCCGAAGGCAAGCAGAAGGTCACCGTCTACGTGGAAGTGGAAGGCGCCGCCGACTACCTGCCGCCCTACGCCGGCAACCTCGACATCATGACCGCGGCCGCAGTGCGGGTAGGCGAGGAGATCGGCAGGCATCTCCGGGCCGGGACTTGGCGCAAGCGCTGAGGGAGACCGCCATGAGCGACGACAACCACATCCACATCCTCGACAGCACGCTACGGGACGGCAGCCACGCCCTGAGCCACCAGCTCACCGCGGTCCAGGTGGCCCGGGTGGCCCAGGGGCTGAACGACGCCGGCGTCGAGATCATCGAGGTGTCCCACGGCGACGGGCTCGGCGGCTCCACCATCACCTACGGCTTCTCAAAACAGTCCGAGTTCGAGTTGCTGGACGCTGCCGCGGGCGTGGTGGACCGGGGCAAGCTGGCGGTGTTGCTGCTGCCGGGCATCGGCACCAAGGACGACTTGGCCCGGGCCAGGGACATGGGCGCGCAGGTGGCGCAGATCGCTACCCACGTCACCGAGGCCGACGTCTCCGAGCAGCACATCGAGCTGGCCAAGAAGATGGACATGGAGGTCATCGGCATGCTGATGCTCTCCCACATGGGCTCTCCCGAGAAGATCGCCGAGCAGGGGAAGCTCATGGAGAGCTACGGCGCCGACGTGGTGCTGGTGACCGATTCCGCGGGTGCGCTGCTGCCTCCCACCGTGCGCGAGCGGGTGAGGGCGCTACGCGACGCCATCGACATCGGCGTGGGATTCCACGGCCACAACAACCTGTCCATGGCCATGGCCAACAGCCTGGTGGCCATCGAGGAGGGCGCCCGCTGGCTCGACGCCTGCACATGCGGCCTGGGCGCCGGCTCCGGCAACACTCCCACCGAGGTGCTGGTGGCCGTGCTCGACAAGCTCGGGAAGTACGAGACCGGCATCGACCTCTGGAAGATCATGGACGTGGCCGAGGAGATAGTGAAGCCGCTGATGCAGAAGCCCGTGCGGATCGGCAAGACCAGCCTGACCATGGGCTACGCCGGCGTCTACTCGAGCTTCCTGCTCCACGCCGACAAGGCCGCCGCCCAGTTCGGTGTCGACCCGCGCGATGTCCTCGTGGAGGTGGGCAAGCGCCAAGCGGTGGGCGGCCAGGAAGATATCCTGGTGGAGATCGCCATGGGCTTGGCGAAGGAGAAAGAGCAGGGGACGGGGTAAGACCTCGGTCTGTCGCCCGCGAAACTGTTCGAAGAACGTGTCTTTCTATGGCGCCCCGAGGCGGTTCACATTCGTATCGATCACATAGTGGTTGGCTTCCCAGGCCTCGACAAGTGTGACGAGTACGTCGAGGCGATCTCCTTCCGGCGTGTGAGGCTTCGCCGTCATCAGACCCTCTATCTCCTTCAGTGTCCTGTGATAGTCTCGCTGGTTCCTGATCGGTTCGATATCCATGGCTCCATCCTCCCATAGCAAGGTCCCATATTGGGATCAACGTCGAAGGCCCGTCAAAGTGTCGGCCAGAATAGGGACGAGTCATGAGTCAAGCTGGTGGGCTCAGCTTCACGCCCCCTGAATCCCCACCTTGAGTCCGAACGACCGCGCCACCAGCGCCACGCCCGTGGTGAGCAGCACGATGAACAGCACCGTGATGCTGGCGGGCTCACGGTAGCCGCCGGCGATCTGGTCCAGGGCCAGGAGGGCGAGGGTGCGAGTTTCGGAGGTGGCCAGCAGGATGACGCTGGAGGCGGTGCGGGCGGCGAAGAGGAACTTGAGCACGGCAATGAGGGCCATGGTCTGTCCCATGAGCGGCAGCACGATGCGGAAGTAGGTGCCCCAGAAGCCGGCGCCTGAGGTGAGGGACGCCTCCTCCAGCTCCTTGCCGAGCTGGATGAAGTTGGCTTTGAGGACCTGGGTGGCCAGGGTGATGCCTCCCATCATGGAGGCGATGATGAGCAGGAACAGGGTGCCGTAGAGCGGGCGGAAGAACGGCGTGCCCAGGAACATCCACAACAGTCCCAATCCGGCGAGGACCCCGGGCACCGCCGAGGGAAGCCAGCAGATGGAGTCCAGGACACTCCTTCCCGGCAGTCGCGTGCGGACGATGATGTAGGCGATGAGGGAAAAGAGGATCGGCCCGACTACCGCCGAGACCACGGCGATGATCAGGGTGTTCTGGAGCGCCAGCATGAGCCGCGGGTCGTTCAGGGCGACGCGCCAGTACTCCAGGGTCCAGGTCTGGGGCAGGTCGAAGAACCCGAAGCGGACCATCAGGCTGCCGCCCAGGGCGCTCAGGATGGGGACACCTACCGCCAGGAAGCAGATCGCGCCTATGCCCGCGGCCGCCAGGTACTTCCAGGGACCCATGTCGATGAGCTTCGCTTTGAAGTGGCTCGTGACGGTGGTGAACTGGCGCGCGCCGATGAGCTTGCGCTGCAGCGGGATGAACACCGCCAGGAACACCAGGATGATGCTCCCCAAGGCCGCGGCCTGGTTGGTGAGGGGCGGGTCCTGCCGGGCCAGGTCCACGATCATGGTGGAGTAGACGAAGAAGCCCCAGGGGGTCCCCAGCAGCAACTCGGTCTCGAAGGACTCGAACAGCCGCACCAAGCTCAGCAGCAGCACCACCACCAGGATCGGCGTCATCACCGGGAGGGTCACCCGGAACATGGTCCGCAGCGTGCCGGCGCCGCACAAAAGGCTCGCCTCCTCCATTGCGGCGTCCATCCTGCGGAAGGCCGGAGTCAGGAGCATGACCTTGGTGTCGAGGCCGGCGACGGTATGGACCCACACGATGCCCCAGAAAGAATAGATGTCGAAGGGCATCACCCCCAGGAGATTATCGAACCAGGTGTTGACCAGCCCGTAGTCCGGATCCAGCAGCAGCATCCAGCCGTAAGTCGAGGCCACGCTGGGCAGCATGAAGGAGATCCAGAAGAGGAACTCGAAGCCGCGGGCGAAGGGGATGTTGGTGCGGGACAGGACCCACGCCAGGAAGACGCCCAGCGGGAAGACGATGGCTTGGCGCACCACGGTCAGGTGGATGGTGTTCCACAGCGCCTCGCCGGCGCCGTATTCGGTGAATGCCTCGGTCCAGGCGCCGAAGCCCCACCGGGTGGGCTCGCCGATGGTGGCGACGTTGAAGCTGTTGATGAGGATGAGGGCGAGCGGGTAGAGGATGTAGAAGCCCATGAACCCGATGAGCACGATCATCAGGTAGAGGCCCCAGTTGAGCGCCGTGATGCGGGCGCGCGGCGCCGCAGGCGCAGCCGGGCTATCGGGCTGGGGCATGGCGCGCTCGGGCTCGCGGGTTCAAGGGCGTCGGTATATGCGCAGGTTGTCCCCGGCTGTTACTTCTTCTGTCTCTTGGTCGCCTCCTTGACCAGCTTCCAGTAGAACTTGCTCACCGGCCGGGGGTCCAGGAACCCCAGCATCGGGTACTTCTTCCCCTCCACGCGCTTGCCGTCGGTGAGCACGTCGTCCTTGGAGATGTCCGTGCGCATGGAGTTGGAGGGCTCCACCACCACCTGGTTCATCACCCGTTGCCAGGTGGACTGGCCTTCCCGGGACAGGAACCAGTTGGCGAAGACCGCGGCCGCGTTGGGGTGGGGCGCGCCCTTCAGGTGCGCCAGCACGCTGCTGTTGCCGCTGCCCATGGCGCCGGCTTCCTTGATGTTCTCGGCCGGGTAGGTCTTGACCGGAAGCCCCTGTTTCTGCGCCTTCTCGACGTCGCGGCACATGAAGCACAGGGGATACTTGCCGCGGGCGAGCCAGTTGGTGGCCTGCCGGCGGTCGCGGGAGATGGTGAGGTCCATCTTGGTGAACAGCCGTTCCAGGAACTTGGGACCCACGTCGGGGTTGTAGTAGAGCTGTAGCATGGGCGTGGGCACCGAGCCCCCGCGGCCGTAGCTGTAGAAGCCGAGCTTGCCCTTCCACTTGGGGTCGAGGATGTCCCAGAAGGAGTCGATCCCCTTGAGGCTCGTCAGGAGCTTGCTGTTGTACGCCATGCTGGCGGTGCCCGGGGTGCCCTCGTAGAGGAAGATGTACTTGCCGTCCGGGTCGCGGTAGAAGTGCTGTCCCTTGTACCATTTGGACTGGTCGGTCACCTCGGGGAGCATGAGCAGGGGCTTGACGGGCGCCAGGTAGTCCAGGATGTATGCCGTCCGCGCCGCGTTGGGGCCGTAGGAGAAGAGGTCCACCAGGTACTTCTTCGCCCTGCGCTCCGCGATCATGCGCTGAATCAGCTCGGAGTGGCCAGACACGCTGACCACCTTGATCTTGGGATAGCGCTTCTGAAAGGCGCCGAGGATCTCGTGATGGGTGATCTCGTCGCCGCCGTAGATGTTCACCTGTCCTTCGGCCTGCGCCGCCGCCAGGGTCTTTTCCCACTTCGCGCCGGCGTCCGCCGCCAAGCCGTAGGAGGCGAGAGCCAGGACGCCAAAGAGTGCGAGCACGCCAGAACGAACGTATCGGACGGCCGGGCCGCCTAATCCATTTCTCGGGCTCATAACCATGTTCCTCCTTCGAGTCGTCCGGCTCGTCTACTTCTTCTTTTTCTTCTTCTTTTTGTCGGACAGCAGCTCGCCCTTGCCGGTCACGCGCACGGTAAGGGCCAGCAGGCCGGGCTCCTCGGGATCGCGTTCGACCTTCACCGTGACCTTGTCCCGCTTCTTCAGGTCGGCCACGCTGATATCCTGCCAAGCGTCGCCCTTTTTCTTCTGGATCCTGGTGTCGTCGCCGACGCCGATGTAGGCCTTCCGGATCCTGCCCTTGCCCCCGCGCTGGTACTGGTACTCGATGGTCGCGGGTCCTACGCCGCTGATGACCAGCTCCATCTCCTTGGTGCTCTTGCCCTTTTTCTTCTTGTCCTGGGCATCGGCGCTTCCGGCGGCCATCAGGGAGAACAGAAACAGAACAGCAAGTATCGATAAGAACGTCTTCTTCACGTTACCCTCCCCTCTACTCAATTGGTTTGCACGAGATGTTTCGCTCGAAACGCAGCCCCTTAGACCACAGTCGTTTCGGCGCTGTCAAGGACCGGCAAACCCTCCGTTGGCCGTTCTTGACACCCTTGGAAGGCATTTAGTAATCGTGGGCTGCCTCAATGGGCCTGCGAAAGGCGGATCATGCTCTGGAACGATCTTCGGGAGTACCTGCACAGGCTGGATGAGCTGGGCGAATTGGAAACGGTGCTGGGGTGCGACTGGCAGGAGGAGATCGGCGGCATCGCCGAGCTGGTCACCGAGCAGCGGGGGCCGGCGCTCCTGTTCGACGAGATCCGGGACTACCCCAAGGGCTACCGGGTCGCGGTCAACCTGTTCAACACCCCCAAGCGCACGGCCACTGCCTTGGGCATCGCGCTGGAGCCTTCCATCGACGGAGTGGCGGAGCGTTTTGCCCGGAAGCTCAAGGACTTTCGGGCGACGCCGCCCGAGGAAGTCTCCGGCGGACCCGTCCTCGAGAACGTGATGACCGGGGACGCGGTGGACCTCTTCAAGTTCCCCACGCCCAAGTGGCACGAGAACGACGGCGGCCGCTACATCGGCACCGGCGTCTGCGTCATCCAGAAAGACCCTGACAGCGGATTCGTCAACTCCGGCGCCTACCGCGTGGCGGTCCACGACAAGTCCACATGCACCATCTTCACCGAGCACGGGAAGCACGGCGACGTGATCCGCCGCAAGTACTGGGACCGGGGCGAGAAGTGCCCGGTGCTCATCTCCGTGGGCCAGGAGCCGGTGCTGACCGCGCTGGGCTCGTCGAGCGTCTACCGCACCCCGGAGGGGGTGTCGGAGTTCGAGGTGGCCGGCTACCTGCACGGCAGCCCCTATCCGGTCATACCGGGCGCCGTTACCGGGCTGCCCATGCCGGCCGCCGCGGAGATAGTCATCGAGGGCTTCATCCCGTCCCCGGACGATGCCGACGGAGGCCTCCTGCCCGAGGGGCCGTTCGGCGAGTGGACCGGCTACTACGCCCACGGCCGCCGGCCCGAGACGCGTATCGAGGTGCATGCGGTCTATCACCGTAACGACCCCATCATCTTCGGCGCCTCGCCCACGCGGCCGGTGGGGTGCGACTACTTCGCCAGTCTCGGGGGCGACAACCTCGAGGCGAAGCAGCGCCTGGAGAAGGCCGGCATACCCGGTATCGGCCGGATCGTGGCCCTGGCGCGGCCGCACCTCTACGCCGTCGCCGTGGAGCAGATGTACCGAGACCACGTCCGCGACGTGATCAGGGTGCTCGTGCCTGGCGGCGACCGCTACAACGGGCACCAGACCTGGATCATCGTGGACGATGACATCGACGTCACCGATGCGAAGGAGGTGCTGTGGGCGGTGGCCAGCCGGTGCCGCCCCGAGGAGGGCGTGCAGGTCATTCCCGGCACCGCGGTCTGGCAACTGGACCCGCGCATACCACCGGAGGAGCGCTCGAACCCCGACGCGGCCCACGGCCGCGCCTCCTACACGGCGCACAACCTCGTCATCGACGCGTGCCGTCCCTACGACTGGATCGATGCGTTCCCGCCCGTGTGCGTCAACGGCCCGGAGCTGCGGCAGAAGATCCGCGCCAAGTGGGGCCATCTGCTATCGCGTTGAACCGGGGAACCGTCCACCGGCAGGAGCAGGCTATGGACAGCGGCGAGAATGAACTACTGACCCGGACCGACCGCGGCACACCCTGCGGCGAGCTTATGCGCCGCTACTGGCAGCCGGCGGCGCTCTCCGAGGAGCTTCCGCCCGGCGGCCCGCCGCTCCCCGTGAGGCTCCTGGGCGAGGACCTCGTCATGTTCCGGGATGACCGGGGCAGGCCGGGATTGCTCGGCATCCACTGCGCCCACCGTGGCGCGGACCTGAGCTATGGCCGCCTGGAGGACGGCGGCCTCCGCTGCATCTATCACGGCTGGCTCTACGACATCGAAGGGCGCTGCCTGGACCAGCCTGGAGAACCCAACGGCGGCGAGCACCGCGATGCCATCCGCCAGCCCGCCTACCCGTGCCGCGAGAAGAGCGGGATCATCTTCGCGTACACGGGCCCCGGCGAGCCGCCGCTGTTGCCCGCCTACGACTGGCTGACGGTGCCGGACGATCAGGTGGCGCCCACCAAGCTCTACAGCGAGTGCAACTACCTCCAGGGCAACGAGGGCAACATCGACATCTTCCACAACAACTATCTGCACTTCGTGAAGCGCGACCTTTCCGCCATGAGCGAGGAGGAGGTGCGGAAGATACGGGACCGGTTCGGCGACGTGGAACGGGTCAACGGGCGCGGGCCGTCGCCCGGCACGGAGCGGACCCACGCCCAGCTCCTGGACCTGGGCATCCGCATCTGCAAGGTGCGGCGCATGGATGACGAACGGAACTACATCCGCGCCGCCACCTTCGTGCTGCCGAGCATGACGGTCATTCCCGGCGGCGCCATCAACTGGCACGTGCCCATCGACGACACCCACCACTGGAAGTACGTCATCACCTTCAGCCGCGAGAAGGCGCTGGACAGGGAGGCCGCCACCATGCGCGCCAGCCAGTGGGCGCCGGCGCCGGACTACCGGCCGATGGCGAGCAAGGCCAACCGCTACGGTCAGGACCGGAGCCTCATGCAGGACCGAGTCTACAGCGGCATCGACTACCCCAACCCGATCCAGGACCTGTGCGTGGTGGAGGGGGCCGGGCTGGTGCAGGATCGGACCAACGAGCACTTGGTGGAGTCGGACATCCCCATCGTGGCGTCGCGCAAGGTGCTGATCAAGGCCATCAAGGACGTTGAGGACGGCAACGATCCGCCCCATGTGGTCCGGGACCCCGAGGCCAACCGCTTCCCCGAGATCGTGGCGACCTACGGCGTGATCCCGAGCGCCACGCCATGGCAGGACTACCTGGAGCACCTCGTGGCCGAAGGGCGGGGCTGGCAGACCCTGGCGACTCCATGAGCGAAGGCGCGGACACCAGGCTGCGGCTCGGAATCGCCGGCCTCGGCATGGCCGCGGCCCGTATCCTGCCGGAGATAGCGCCGTTGCCTTTCGTGCGGCTCACAGGCGCCGCCGACCTTCGCAGGCAAGCCCTGGACAGGTTTGCACGGGAGTTCGGCGCGCGGACGTTCGACTCGGTGCAAAAACTGTGCGACAGGGAGGATGTGGACGCCGTCTACGTCGCCACGCCCCACGAGTACCACGCCGAGCACTCCATCGCCGCCATGGAGCGGGGCAAGCACGTGATCGTCGAGAAGCCCATGGCGCTGTCGCTGGACGAGGCCGAGGCCATGAACGCCGCGGCCGACCGGCACGGGGTCAAGCTCATGTCGGGCCACACCCACAGCTTCGATCCGCCGGTGCGGAAGATGGCGGAGGTCGTGGCCGGCGGCGAGTTGGGGAAGCTGTTGATGATCTCCACCGCCTACTACAAGGACCACATGTACCGGCCTTTCTCCGACCACGACATCCGCATGAGCCGCGGCGTCGTGCTGAACCAGGGGCCGCATCAGTTCGACATCGTGCGGCTGATCGGGGGCGGGCTCGTGCGCAGCGTCCGGGCCACGGCGGGGATTGGCGACCCCACGCGTCCAGGCGAGGGACACTACGCCTGTCACCTGGAGTTCGAAGACGGCGTGCCCGCGAGCCTGGTGTACAGCGGCTATGCCTATTTCGACACCGCCGAGTTGGTATGGGGGCTCGGCGAGGGTGGCCTTCCCAAGGACCCCGACAGGCACCCCAAGGCGAGGGCGTTCTTCCGTAGCCTCGGCGAGGGGGCCGAGCGCAGCGACGGACTGGAGCGAAAGCTGGAGGCGTGGCGCTATGGCGCCGCCGGCGGCGGGCCGGGGACCGAGTCCGAAGCCGGACCGCGCCACCAACCGTTCTTCGGCCTCACCGTGGTGACCTGCGAGAAGGGCGAGATCCGCCAATCCCGAGACGGCCTCTACATCTATGACGACCACGGCCGCCGCGAGATACCGGTGGAGCAGGGTGCCCGCGGCCGGGAGGCGGAACTGCGCGAGTTCCACGACGCCATCCTCCACGACCGCCAGCCGTTCCACGACGGCCGTTGGGGAGAGGCGACCCTGGAGGTGTGTCTGGGCGTGCTGGAATCGGCGAAGGAACGGCGCGAGGTGTACATGTCGCACCAAGTGGGATGTTGAAATGGTACTGAGGCCGCAAAAACGTCATTCCGGCGAAAGCCGGAATCCAGACGGGGTGGTGCGGGAAATCACGCCCCTATTGTCTCGCCCCACCCCTGGATTCCGGCTTCCGCCGGAATGACGGATCAGGGCGGGAGAAATGATGGATTCAGAGAGGTGAACATGAGCAGAGTATCGATCGTGGATTTGCAGCGGATGAAGGCGGAGAAGCAGAAGATCGTCGTCATGACCGCTTACGACTACACCGTGGCGCGCATCGTCGACCGGGCGGGCGTGGACGTGATCCTGGTGGGGGACAGCGGCGGGCGGTACGCCCTCGGCCACGACGACAGCAACGAGGTCACCGTGGACGAGATGGTCATAATGGCGCGGGCCGCTGCCCGCGGCTCCGACCGGGCCCTGGTGGTGGGGGACATGCCGTTCATGAGCTACCAGGTGAACGACGAGCAGGCCGTCGTCAATGCCGGCCGGCTCATCCAGGAGGCCGGGGTCCAGGCGGTGAAGCTGGAGGTGGGAGCCGAGTACGCCTCCACGGTGGCGGCCCTCGTCAAGGCGGGCATTCCGGTGCTGGCGCACATGGGCAGCACGCCCATGGCCAACATCGGCGCGGGCGATTTCCGTTCCAGCTCGGTGGACGAGGAGCAGGTGTGGCGTGACGCCCGGGAACTGGTGAAGGCGGGATCGTTCTCGCTCCTGCTCACTGGTATCAGCGCGGAACTGGCGCAGCGGATCACCGCGGAGGTGCGGGTGCCCACTATCGCCGGCTTCGGCGCCGGGGACCACTGTGACGGCCAGATCGGCGTGACCCATCCCACCATCGGCCTGGCAGCGGACGAGCTGGACCGGCGCCGCTCCAACTACGGCCCGGTGGCGGTGGCGCTCCTGGAGGCCGCGGAGCAGTTCACCCAGGACGTGCGTGCTGGCAAGCCGGTGCGTTCCAAGCGGGACAGCGGCTGACGGCGCGCGGACTCGCGAGGCAGGCAGCAAGGCAGGCAACTGGACGGAGGCAAAGGCGATGTCGGATGCGCGTCCCGGTTTCGATCAGTGGTACGTCAAGAGCTCCTACCAGGCATTCGTGAAGCAGGAGGGTGTGCCGCTCTACGAGGGCAGCGCGTTGGAGAATCTCAACACCCTGGAGTTGGGCGAGTGGGAGCGGCGCGGCGGCAAGGCCGCCTACACACGCCTCGGGGAGCAGGAGACCAACAGCCTCCAGATTGTCGAGATCCCGCCCAAGGGTGAGTTGAAGCCTGAGCACCACATCTATGACGCGATCATGTACGTGATGCAGGGACGCGGCGCCTCCGTCATCTGGCAGGAGGGTGAGAAGAAGCACACCGTGGAATGGGAGGAGGGGTCGCTGCTGTCCATCCCGCTGAATGCCTGGCACCAGGAGTTCAACAGCTCCGGGGACGAGCCCTGCCGGCTGCTGTTCGGCACCAATGCGGCGCACGTCATAAACCTCTATCATAATCTCGATTTCGTCTTTAATAACCCATATTCGTTCACGGATCGCTTCTCCATGTCCATGCCGGACTTCTTCACCGACGAGGGCCGGCAGTGGAATCTGCGGCTCTTCGAGACCAACTTCATCCCCGACATCCGCACCTTCAGACTCGACCCCTATCCCGAGCGCGGCAACCGCACGGCCATCATGCGCCTGTCCATGGCGAGCTGTTCCATCGGCATGCACATCATGGAGGCGTCCGAGGGGACTTACGTGACGGCCCACCGGCACGGCGCCGGCGCCCACGTCATCGTCATCGGCGGCGAAGGCTACGAGTTGATGTTCATGCCGGGGCAGGAGAAGGAGCGCCGCAAGGTCCCGACCGTTCCCTACGCCGTGGTGGCGCCCCGCACCAACGAGTTCCACCAACACTTCAACAGCGGCAAGGGCGGGTACCGGATGCTGGCGTTCCGGGGCACCGGGTTGCGCTACGGCTCCGGCCGGAGCTTCCATCCGGCCCGCACCGCCCAGGACACCGACCCCTTCGCCGAGTCGTTCAAGATCCGCTACGAGAAGGAAGACCCTTCCATCCGGGAGGAGTACAACCGCGAGTTGGAGAAGAACGGCGTCACCGTGCGGCTGGAGCCGCTGGACCAGGGAAGCAGGGGTTAGGACATTTCGCACGGGCGCGTGGCCGCGCGTTTTTGTTCATACGGTACAAATTTGGTAGGCTTCTTCGTGGAGGTGACCCATGGAGAGAGATGCACCCGTTCCGGTTGAAATCGACTATCCCAGCTCCGACGGCATGCCGTTGGCGGAGAGCGATTTTCAGTTCGATCCGCTCACCTACGCGCGCAACGCCCTGCGTGACCATTACCGTCACCGCTCCGACGTGTACGTGGCCGGCAACATGCTGATCTACTACGAGGAGGGGAACGTGAAGGCGCGGGTGGCGCCGGACGTGTTCGTGGTGTTCGGGGCGCCGGCCCATGACCGGTCTTCGTACCTGTTGTGGCGGGAGCCGAAGGGGCCGGACTGGGTGCTGGAGGTGACGTCGCGGAGCACGCGGCGGGAAGACCAGGGGAGGAAGCGGGATCTGTATCGGGAGCTTGGAGTGACGGAGTACTGGCAATACGATCCCACGGGGGACTATCTGTCGCCCCGGCTGCAGGGCGAGGAGTTGGTGTCGGGGCAGTACCGGAGATTGGCGGAGACGGAGCTGGCGGACGGCGGCTCGGCGATGTGGAGCCGGGTGCTGGGGCTGGAGTTGCGGCTGGGGAGCGGGGGGTTGCGGTTCCGCGATGCGGCTACGGGAGAATACCTGCTGAACCTTGTGGAATCGAACGAGACGCGTCGGCGCAACGAACAGGGGTGGCGAGATGAAAGACGGGCGCGCCGGTGGGCTGAACAGGAACGAGATCGCGAGAAACAGGCGCGGCAGGAGGCGGAGCGGGCAGTAGCGGAGGCGGAGCGGGCAACAGCGGATGCAGAGCGGGCGGCGGGGGCGGCGCAAGCTCGCGTTGCGGCACTCGAGGCTCTGCTGGCGAAAGGCCGGGACAACGGCGGAGCCGAATGACGCTGGACTCGATGCGGGAACGTCTTTTTGCCCAGGATGCGCCGATGTGTTAGGGGTCTTCATGGAGGCTGAGCCATGGTAAAACATGCGCCCGTTCCGGTCGAAATCGGCTATCCAAGTTCCGACGGCATGCCGTTGGCGGAGAGCGATTTTCAGTTCGATCCGCTCGCCTACGCGCGCAACGCCCTGCGTGACTATTACCGCCACCGATCCGACGTGTACGTGGCCGGCAACCTGCTGATCTACTACGAAGAGGGGAACGTGAAGGCGCGGGTGGCGCCGGATGTGTTCGTAGTGTTCGGGGCGCCGGCCCATGACCGGTCTTCGTACCTGTTGTGGCGGGAGCCGAAGGGGCCGGACTGGGTGCTGGAGGTGACGTCGCGGAGCACGCGGCGGGAAGACCAGGGAAGGAAGCGGGATCTGTATCGGGAGCTTGGAGTGACGGAGTACTGGCAATACGATCCCACGGGAGACTATCTGGCGCCCCGGCTGCAGGGCGAGGAGTTGGTGTCGGGGGAGTACAGTAGATTGGCAGGGAGAGAGTTGGCGGACGGCGGGTCGGTGATGTGGAGCCGGGTGCTGGGGCTGGAGTTGCGGTTGGGGAGCGGGGGGTTGCGGTTCCACGATGTGGCCACGGGGGAGTACCTGCTGAACCTTGCGGAATCGAACGAGACGCGAAGGCGCACCGAGCAGGGTTGGCAGCACGAAAGACGGGTGCGCCAATTGGTCGAGCAGGAGCGGAATCGGGTTGAACAGGAACGAGACCGCGAGAAACAGGCACGGCAGGAGGCGCAGCGGGCGGCGGAGGCGGCGCAAGCTCGGGTTGCGGAGCTTGAGGCATTGCTGGCGAGGGGCCGAGGGGATGGGGGAGCCGAATGACGCCGGCCTGAACCCATTGTCTACCATGGGCTACTACGCAGACTTCCGCGAGTACCTGGACGCGCTCGAAGCCAAGGGCTGGCTGCGCCGCATCGGACGCGCCGTGGACAAGGACCGGGAACTGCATCCGCTGGTCAAATGGCAGTACCGGGGCCTTGCCGAGGATGAGCGGTTCGGCTTCCTGTTCGAGAACGTCACCGACCGCGACGGACGGCCCTGTAACGGCCGTGTCGCGTCGTCGGTGATCGCCGCCAACCGCGCGATGTACGCGCTGGCGATGGGGTGTTCCGTAGACGAGTTGCACGAGCGCTGGTCCCACGCGTTGGACCGGCTTATCCCGCCCGAGCGCGTCGCCACCGGGCCGGTGAAGGAAGAGGTCCACAAGGGCGACGGGCTTCTGGAGCACGGCGGGCTGCACGAGTTCGGCATACCGTTCGCTACCAACGGCTGGGAGGCGTTCCCGCGGGTCACCGCGGCCTCCTGCATCACCCGTGATCCCGACTCGGGTCATCTCAACGCCGGCATGTACAACAGCATCGTGCTGGGCGCCGGCCGGGCCAACGTGCGCACCGCGCGCCATTTGCGCCGGCACTGGGAGAAGTGCCGGGCCAGGGGTGAGCCGCTGCCGGCCGCCATCGCCGTGGGGGTGCCGCCGGTGCTGTCGCTGGTGGCCGCCACCAACGTGCCCCAGAGCGTGTCCGAGTTCGACGCTGCCGGGGGGCTCATCGGCGAAGCCATCCCGGTGGTGGAGTGCGAGACCTCGGACCTCCTGGTGCCCGCCACCGCGGAGGTGGTCATCGAAGGCGCCATCCCCATCGACATCATGGACCTCGACGGCCCCAGCGGCGAGAACCGCGGCCACGTGATGCCGGGCCACTGGGTCCACGCCTTCGAGGTGACCTGCATCACCCACCGCCGTGACCCCATCTGGCACGACGTGATCTGCCAGCTCCCGCCGAGCGAATCCAGCGTGATGCGCTGCGTCAACAGCGAGGGACACGTCACGGCGCTGCTGCGCGCCCACGGCATCTCCCAGGTCAAGGACGTGGCGTTCCACGACTGCGGCAGCGCCAAGAACCTGTGCGTCGTGCGCTTCCACGACGTAGCCGGGGTGCGCACGCCCAACAGCAAGGTGTGGCACGCGTTGTTCACGGTCATGTCCGCGGACGCCGCTTGGCCCAAGATCGTCATCGGGGTGGACGACGACATCGATCCCTGGGACCTGGAATCGGTCTTCTGGGCCGTCACCAACCGGTACCAGCCGCACCGGGACCTGAAGGTCATCCAGGGCAGGAGCGCCGGGCTGGACGAGTCGGTGGGGCCGCGGGACGCTCCCGGCGGCATCCGCGCGGCTACCCGACCTCCCTGACGGGCCCCCAGGGGGCCTCCGCCATGCTCATGGACGCCACCCGCAAGTGGGCCAATCCGCCCATCTCGCTGCCGCGCCGGGACTACATGGAACGCGCCCGGGAGCTTTGGGAAGAGCTGGAATTGCCGCCCCTCAGACCCAAGGCGCCGTGGCACGGCGTCTCCCTGGGCCACTGGCCGGAAGGTGAGGCCGAGCTGGTGGCGCTGTCCGAGGCGGGACGCATGGACGAGGCGGCCGAACGGCTCTTGCGCAAGAGCCGCAACCTTACCGGAGACGCCGATGCGGATTGAAGCGCAGCGAACCGTTCTGCCGGCAGTGCTGGCAGTTCTCACGGCTTTGGCGTTGGGCGGCACGGCGCCGTACGAACGGTAGAAGCCTGTCCGAGGATTTCCGCGGGAGCAAGCAGGAGACGGGAGGCCATAGATGGGCAGGATCATTGCCGCGATGGCGTCCTCCCACGCCTACGCATTGGTGGAGCCGACGGGGTGGGACGTGATGCGGGGGCGGACGCGGGCGCGGTACAAGGCGCGTTACGGCGTGGAGCCGGAGCTTCATCCCAACATCGTGGACGAGACTCCGGAGGTGCGGGAGAGGGGCTACCGGCACATCCGCGAGTCGCTGGCGTTCTTCGAGCGGCAGATGCGGGAGCAGCGGCCGGACGCCGTTATCATCGTGGGCGACGACCAGGACGAGAACTTCACGGAGGACAACCTGCCGCAGATCGCCGTCTACACGGGCGCGGAGATCCATACCACCGAGCGGGCGGGCGACGGCTCGCGGCTGCGCGGACCGAAGTACCCGTGCCACGCGGACCTGGCTCAGGACCTCCTCAACGGCCTGGTGGACCGCGAGTTCGACGTGGCCTCCTGCAGCGCCTTTCCCAAGGACGAGTTGCTTTCTCATGCCCACGGCCCGATCATGCGCCGGGTCCTTCCGGACGCGGACATTCCCGTGGTGCCGGTGTTCGTGAACGCCATCCACGTGCCGGCGCCGAGCCCCAGGCGCTGCTACCGTCTGGGCGCGGCCATGCGCGAGATCATCGAGAGCCGGCCGGGAGACGAGCGGGTAGCCGTCTACGCGTCGGGCGGCCTGTCCCACTTCACCGCGGGCTATCCGTGGAAGCACTACTCGGGGCCCCATGGCGTCGGATCCATCAGCGAGGAGTTCGACCGGAAGGCGTTGGAGTCGATGAGGGAAGGGGAAGGCGACAGGCTTGAGCAGTTGACCTCGCGGGATCTGCTTGACAACGGCGGCATCGAGATGCGCAGTTGGATCACGCTTCTGGGGGCCGTGGGCAAGGTGCGACCGACGTTCCTCCACTATCAGCCCTTCTACAGCGCCGTCATGGGTATGGGAGCGGGCTACTGGGAGCCGGAGGGAGCGGACGCCTGAGGGCCGTGGCGGTGAGGCGGAGCCCGCGGGACCCAACGGCCGTTGGTAGCGAGTGACGATCATGTTGCAGGAAGAGAATGACCGATTGACACGGGTGGGGCCGGGAACCCCGTGCGGCGAGTTGATGCGGCGCTACTGGCAGCCGGTGGCGTTGTCGGAGGAGTTGCCGCCCGGCGGCGCGCCCGTGCCGGTTCGGCTCCTTGGTGAGGACATGGTGCTGTTCCGGGACGACCAGGGGCGCCCCGGACTGCTGGGCATCCACTGCTGCCACCGGGGCGCGGACCTGAGCTACGGCCGGGTGGAGGACGGCGGGCTCCGGTGCATCTACCATGGCTGGCTCTACGACATCCACGGCAACTGCCTGGACCAGCCCGGCGAGCCCGGCGGCGGCCCGCACCGAAGCGAGATCCGCCAGCCGGCCTACCCGTGCGTCGAACGGGTGGGGCTGATCTTCGCCTACATGGGGCCGGGGGAGCCGCCGCTGTTGCCCAACTACGAGTTCCTCACCCTGCCGGAGGAGCAGGTCTTCTGCACCAAGCTCTACAGCGAGTGTAACTACCTGCAGGGGAACGAAGGCAACATCGACCTGCTGCACGTGTCGATCCTGCACTACACCGACCGGGACGTGCAGGCCAACACGGTTCACGGCGGCGCCAATGGCCTCAGTTCCAGAGGCGGGGCGCCGGGCGCCGAGACCACGGACGCGGAGTTGGTGGACGTGGGCCTGAGGGTCTGCAAGCTCCGCAAGGTGCCGCCGGACCGCACCTACATCCGCTCCTGCACCTTCATCATGCCCAACCTGTGCGCGGTGCCCGCGCGCCAGGAGGGCGGGCGCGGCTACACCGTGAACTGGCACGTCCCCATCGACGACGAGAACCACTGGAAGTACGTGTTGATCTTCAACCGCGAGCGCGCCCTGGACAAGGAAGCGGTGCTGCGGGAGCGGCAGGCTACCGATCCGAGCTACAAGTCGCTGCGCAACAAGGCCAACCGCTATCTCCAGGACCGTGACTCCATGAACACGGAAAGCTACAGCGGTATCGGCCACGTCTTTCAGGCCCAGGACCTGTGCGTCACCGAGAGCGCCGCCATCCAGGACCGCACTCAAGAGCACTTGGTGGCGTCGGACGCCCCCATCGTGGCCTCGCGCAAGGTGCTGCTCAAGGGCATGGTCGACGTGGAGCAGGGGCGCGACCCTGCCAACGTTGTGCGGGAGCCGGAAGCCAACCGCTTCACCATCCTCTCCACCTACGGCTTCCTGCCGGACGGGATGAACTGGAAGGAATACCACCGGGGGCTGGAAGGGGAGTCGCGGGACGCACGTTGATGGAGGCGTTGAGGCTGGGATTCATCGGGCTGGGAATGGCGGTGACGCGGATCTTCACCGAGCGTCCCGGCATCACCGACCTGCCGCACATCAAGCTGACCGCGGCCGCCGATCCCCGGGACGATGCGCTGGAGCAATTCCAGGAGGAATTCGGCGCGGAGGGCTACAATGACGTCAGGGACTTGGTGAAGAGCCCCAACGTCGACGCGGTCTACGTGGCAACGCCGCCGGAGATGCACGCCGAGCACGCGCTGCTGGCCATGGAGCACGGCAAGCACGCCATCGTGGAGAAGCCCATCGCACTCACCATCGAAGACTGCGAGCGCATGAACGAGGCCGCGGAGCGGCGCGGACTCAAGCTGCTGGCGGGCCACACCCACAGTTTCGATCCGCCCATCCGCAAGATGCGGGAGATCATCCGGAGCGGGGAGTTGGGCGCCTTGCGCATGGTGAATACCTGGAACTTCAACGAGTTCATGTACCGGCCCTGGCCGCGCCATGAGCTTGTTACCAGCCGCGGCATCCTGTTCAACCAAGCGCCGCATCAGGTGGACATCGTGCGCCTGCTGGGCGGCGGCCTGGTGCGGAGCGTACGCGCCATGACCGGAGTATGGGACGACCTGCGTCCGGGCGAAGGCGCCTACGTGTGCTACCTCGAGTTCGACGACGGCGTGCCGGCGACGCTGGTGTACAACGGCTACGGCTTCTTCGACACCGCCGAGCTTTACGACTGGGTGGGCGAGGGCGGCTACTACCGCGACCCGGAGACCAACCGCAAGATGCGCGCCAACCTGCGCAGCGTCTCGGGCGACGAGGCGGCGCTGGAGGAGCAGAAGGACCAGATGCGCTACGGCGCCAAGCAGTCCGAGAACTACCCCGAGATCTGGAACATCTGGGGCAGGGGCCACGCAGCCACCGACCGCAAGCACCAGAAGTTCTTCGGGCTCACGGTCGCCAGTTGCGAGAAGGGCGATTTGCGGCAATCGGCGGACGGCATTCTGGTATACGGAGCGGAAGGCAGGCGGGAGGTGGCCATCGAGAACGCCATGGCCGGCCGTCAGGCCGAGGTGCAGGAGCTGTACGAGGCCGTGGTCCACGAGCGGCCCGTCTCCCACGACGGGCGCTGGGGCGAGGCCACTTTGGAAGTGTGCCTCGCCATGATCCAATCGGCGGAAGAACGGTGCGAGATCGAGCTGTCGCATCAGGTGCGGTCATGGGAATGAGTCACGCGGTAGGGGCGGGTTTCAAACCGGCCCGTGCAAGCATTGGCGTTGCCGCCCGTTTCACGCGGCCCCTACCGCGCGAGTAAACAAGGAGAGACCATGAGCGAGGAGAAGGCCAAGGGACAGATGAGCACGCGCGAGACTCCCTACGTGACCTGGATGCGCTCGCAGGACATCCCGATCATCGAGGGCTACGGCGTCACCAACCTCCATGAGCATCCGCTCAAGACCTGGAGCCGCACGGGCGTGCCCACTTCATTCGTGCACATGAAGGGCATGGAGGGGATCACCGGCATGTACGTGATGGAGATTCCGCCGGGCGGTTCCACTACCGTGGACAAGCACCTCTACGAGAAGGTGGTGTACGTGATGAAGGGAGAGGGGGAGACCGAGTACATGGGTCCCGGCGAGGCCACCAACGCCGTCAACTGGAAGGAGGGGAGCCTGTTCGCGATTCCGCTCAACACCACCCACCGCATCGTCAACAAGGGCAAGGAGCCGGCGTTCCTTGTGGCCACCAACACGGCGCCGCTGGCCTTCGACCTCTACTACCGCGAGGACTTCATCTACGACACCGACAAGGTGTTCGACGACCGCTACGACGGACGCAAGGACTACTTCGATCTGGACAAGCGCTCCAAGGACGTGTTCCGGCCCGGCTGGATATGGGAGACCAACTTCATACCGGACGCACGGGCCGTGGAGCTTCCGGTGAACGAACGGCGGGGGTCGGGCTACCTCAATATCCAGTTCGAGATCTGTGAGAACAGCCTCATCGGTCACTTCACCAACTTCCCCACTGGCCGCTACACCAAGGCCCACTACCACGGCGGCGGCGCGATCCTGACCATCCTCAGCTCGGAGGGCTACAGCCTCATGTGGCCCAACGACCTGGGTCCCAGGCCCTTCGCCGACGGCAAGGGCGACAAGGTGGTGCGGGTGGACTGGAAGGAGGGCAGCGTGTTCAGCCCGCCCACCAACTGGTTCCACCAGCACTTCAACGTGACGGGGATTCCGGCGTTGCAGATGGCGCTTCGCAACGGCAGCGCCAAGCACCCCTTCGGCGTGCGCAAGGCGGCCACCCGGGGCGGCGTCTCGACTTCCATCTACGAGGGCGGCACACAGATCGAGTATGAAGACGAGGACCCAGAGATCCGCCGCATCTTCGATGCCGAGACCGCCAGGCACGGCGTGAAGGTCGATATGCCCCGGTTCAACGGATGACGCGGAGCGGGACGGCGCCATGATCACCGACCTGAGAATGTTCCTGGAAGAGCTGGACCGCCGCGGCGACCTCAAGCGGGTGAACGGCGCAAGCCTGGAGTACGAGATCGGCTGCATCGCCGAGATGGCCTTCCACCACCGCGGCCCGGCGCTCCTGTTCGACGACATCCCCGGCTACCCCGCCGGGTTCCGCGTGGCCTCCAACGTGGCCAGCACGCGGCAGCGCTCGCTGATGGCCATCGGCACCCACCCCGACACACCCGAGGCCGACGCCATGCGTGCGTGGAAGGCGAAGTGGGCGGATTACAGGGGCATCGCCCCGCGGGTGGTGGACACGAGCCCGCTGCTGGAGAACGTGCTGACCGGAGACGACGCGGACCTCGGCCGCATTCCGGTGCCGGTCTGGCACGAGTTGGACGGAGGCCCCTACATCGGCTCCGGCGTCGCCGTGATCCTCAAAGACCCGGACACAGGCTTCGTGAACCTCGGCAGCTACCGCCTCCAGGTACACGACGGCAAGACCACCGGGCTCTTCTGCGAGCCCGCCAACGACGGCAGCTCGATCCTGCGCAAGTACTGGGACAAGGGCGAGGCGTGCCCGGTGGCGGTGTCGGTGGCACCGGAGCCGGTGGTTTTCCTCACCGCCTCGGGCTCCACCGGCTGTCCGCCCGGCGTGCCCGAGTACGAGTACGTCGGCTTCCTCTGCGGCGAGCCCGTGGACGTCATCAAGGGGCGCATGACCGGCCTCCCCATCTCCGCCGGTTCGGAGATTGCCTTCGAGGGCGAGGTGCCGCCTCCCGACGTGGAATCCCGTCAGGAGGGACCCTTCGGCGAGTGGACCGGGTACTACATGATCACCTCGGTGCCGGAGCCGGTGATCCGCGTGACGGCTCTTTACTACCGCAACGACCCCATCCTGTTCGGCGCGCCGCCGTTCAAGCCGTACCGCGAGTCCTATGCCTTCTCGCTGCCCATGCGCTCCATGACCGGTCTGTGGTCGCGGCTGGAGAAGGATGGGCTCCCGGTGACGCGGGTCACGGATCTGGTCAAGATGGGCGCGGTGGTGGTGAGCGTGGCCCAGAAGACGCCCGACGACGTGCCGCGCATCATCAAGGCGCTGCAGGAGAGCCGCGCCCCCTGCCGCATCAACATCCTTGTGGACGACGACGTGAACCCCGAGGACCCCATCGAGGTCTTCTGGGCCCTGGGGACGCGGCTGGACGCCGGCGAGGGCGTTCACAAGAGCACGGTGCCGAGCGCCTGGCGGCTGGACCCGTTGCGCACCGCGGAGGAGCGCGAGATCCGCAAGCCGCTTCCCTACCGACGCCTGATCCTCAACGGCTGCCGCCCCTTCGAGCGGTTGAAGGAGTTCTCGCCGGTGAACCTGTTCAGCAAGGAACGGCGGGATGCCACGTGGGAGAAGTGGCGCCTTGGCGATTGGTTGAAGGGCGCGCGGTAGGATGAAAGGAGGAAGCGCGTGAACGTCCTTCGACTCCGCTTCGCTACGCTCAGGACGAACGGAGGGAGCGCGTTTTTCAAGACCGTTCGTCCTGAGCGTAGCGAGTCCTGAGCCTGTCGAAGGGCGAGCGAAGTCGAAGGACCGTTTCGAGTGCTTCAAGGAGGTTAAATGTTTTCCGAAGAACTCGCAGAATTCATGAAGTACGAGACCTACTATGACGCCGCGGGCGTGCGCACGCGCTGCTTCGAGAAGGGGGAGGGCGAGGCCGTGATCCTGCTTCACGGCGGCGGCGGCCACGCGGAGACGTGGGTGCGGAACCTGCTGCCGCTGTCCGAACGGTTCCGGGTGCTGGCCATAGACTACCTGGGCCACGGCTTCACCGACAAGCCCGCCATCACCTACGACATGGAGGCGTTCTCCAGGCACCTGCTGGACTTCATGGACGCCGCGGGCGTGGAACGGGGCTGCCTGGTGGGGGAGTCCCAGGGCGGGCAGATCAGCGTCTACACCACCCACCATCATCCGGAACGTGTGAGCAAGCTGGGCCTCATCGTCGGCGGCATTCCGTCCAACGAGCACGGGTACACCACCGGAATGCACCAGCTCGACGCGCTGACGAAGGCGGCGGTGGGCGATCCCACCAAGGAGACCATCCGGAAGCGCATGGAGTGGCTGTTCCACGATCCGGCGACGCTGCCCGACGAGCTGGTGGACATCCGGCTCAAGATTTACACGAACCCGGAGTATCGCGAACGCGTCCAGGGTTTCATCCGCATGCGCGGCTACGACCTCATCCCGAAGATCCCCAAGCTGCAATGCCCCATGCTGTTCTTCTGGACCACCCACAACCCCACGTGTCCGTGGCACGTGGCCGAGAAGGTGCACCAGAGTGTGCCGGGATCGCGCTTCGTGTTGCTGGACAAGGCCGCGCACTGGCCTCAGTTCGAGCAGCCCGCGGAGTTCAACCGGGTGCTGACGGAGTTTCTCTCGCAGGACGAGGACGAGATACTCATCGACACGTACCGGCGGCGGTACTGGTAGGGTGCGCAGGTGGAGATTCGCCCAATCGTACGGGACACCCGAATGCTGTCCGATTTGTCCGAAGGCAACGAAACATGGGCTGGGGAGCGACCGCGTCGCGCCCTCGGCGGACGCAGGATGCTTTCGCTCCTGCAGGCAAGGAGGAAGAACATGAAACGGAATAAACGGAATGGATGTTTTCTGGTGGCGCTCGCGATGGTCCTCGCGGCCCTGGGCGCGGCTCCGGCCCAGGCCGGGAAGTGGGACGACGTCCTTGCCGCGGCCAAGAAGGAAGGGAAGGTCGTGCTCGGAACCAACCTGGGTATGCCCAAGTTCCGCCAGGACGTGACGAAGAAGTTCAAGGCCAAGTACGGCATCGACGTGGAGTTGCGCTCCATGCGCGGCTCGGAGCTGACGGCTGTGGCCAGGCGGGAGTGCAGCGCCAACCGTCCGTCCATGGACGTGCTGTTGTCGGGCAACAGCGAGATCACGAGGCTCTACCCCAAGGGATGTCTGCGTGAGATGAAGTCCAATCTCCTGCTGCCCTCGGTGACCGACGGCAAGCAGTGGCGCGGCGGCGCGCTCAAGTGGAACGACCCCGAGCACAAGTACATGCTCCAGTTGATCGAGTACGTGAACGTGTCGGGCATCTACAACACCACGAAGCTCAAGGCCGAGGAGATCAATTCCGTCAAGCATCTTCTGGACCCCAAGCTCAAGGGCAAGATCGCCAGCTATGATCCGCGGCGCGGCGGCGCCGGCAAGGGGGCCGCGTCCTTTTTCCTGGCCATGCTCGGCGACGAGTACGTGGTCAACCTCTACAAGGGGCAGGAAGTGGTCTACACCGCCAATCACCGCCAGCTCGCCGACTGGATCGCGCGGGGCGTCTATTCGGTGGGTCTGGGCGCCGTGGCCCGGCAGTTCGATCCGCTGCGCAAGAAGGGGCTGCCCATCGGCGTGGTGCGGTTCAAAGACCTTCCCGGCAAGCTCACCGGCGGCAGCGGCGTGATCAAGCTGGTCAAGGGCGCGCCGAACCCCAACGGAGCGGTGGTCCTGCTCAACTGGCTCGCGGACCAGGAAGGCCAGCAGGTGTTCGAGCGGCACGTGCGGCAGAAGAGCCGCCGGCTGGACGTGAGCGAGGGTCTGGACGACTACGTGCTTCCCAAGGAGGGCGTCAAGTACCACGACGACTACGCCTACGAGTTCTACACCAAGGAGCGCCCGCGGGCGCGCAAGCGCTTGGTGGAACTCCTCGGGCGGTAAGGTGCCGTGCCGTCCGCCGCGCCCATCGTCAGCGTCCGCGACCTCGTGAAGTGCTACGGTGACGTGCGTGCGGTGGACGGCGTCAGCTTCGACGTCTACGGCGGCGAGATCCTGGTCATCCTGGGACCCAGCGGCTGCGGCAAGAGCACGACGCTGCGGACCCTGGCCGGGCTGGAGCGCCCGGACTCCGGCGAGATCGTCTTGAACGGCAAGGTCGTGAGCGATCCGGAGAAGGGTATCTTCGTCCCGCCGGAGAAGCGCAACACCGGCATGGTGTTCCAGTCCTTCGCCATCTGGCCGCACATGACCTGCGGTGATCAGGTGGCGTTGCCACTCAAGGTGCGCGGCCACCCCCGGCAGGACCGGCGCGAGCGGGTGCGGAAGATGCTTGAGTTCGTCGATCTGGGGGGACTGGAAGAGCGCAATGGCACCGACCTGAGCGGCGGCCAGCAGCAACGCCTGTCGCTCGCCCGGGCGCTGGTCTACGAGCCCGACCTGCTCTTGCTGGACGAGCCCCTGAGCAACCTGGACGCGCAACTCCGCCAGCAGATGCGGGTGGAGTTGAAGGGCCTTCAGGCCAAGCTCAAGGCCACCTTCCTGTTCGTCACCCACGACCAGGTGGAAGCCATGACCCTGGCCGACCGAATCCTGGTCATGCGCGACGGGCGGATCCAGCAGTTGGGATCGCCCGGCGAGCTTTACAAGGACCCGGTGAATCCCTTCGTGCACGCGTTTCTCGGCAAGAGCATCCACCTGGATGCGGAGCGGGTGGATGACGGGGGCGCCGCGTACGCCCGGCTCGCCGACGGCTGCAGGCTCGCGCTGCCGGACGCGGGAGGCGTCGCTGCCGGCGAGAGCCTGATGGTCGGGCTGCGCCCCGAGGACCTGGAACTGGTGGGCGAGGCGCGGGAGCCCGGCGCCGGCGAGTTGCGGGCGGCGGTCCACAACCTCATCTACCTGGGAGATCGCTACGAACTGGCCCTGGAGACCTGCGGCGTCGAGTTCGTCATTTCCCTGGAGGACGATTCGCAAGTTGCCGGCGACCGGGTCCTCCTCCGCGTCAAGGACGGACGGTTGAAGGTATGGCCGACCTGACAGGTATGGCCGGCCATACCGTGTCGCGACGGGGGCGGTTCCTTCTTCGGGAATGGAGCTTGGCGTCGCTGCTGCTGGCCGCGGCCGGGGTGGTGAGTCTGCCCCCGGTGGTCTTCATCCTCATGAACAGCGTCAACACGGCCGATCCCACCGACCCGTTCGTGTTCGGGTTCGACGGATGGGTCAGCGGGTTCGCCAACCGGAAGACGCTGGACGCCATCGGCTACAGCTTCCTTCTGAGCGTGCGCACGCTCATCGGCATCAGCGCCGCCTTCCTGCTGTCGTGGCTGCTGGTGCGGGTGCGGGTGCCCGGGCGGGCCTTCATCGAGCTGTCCCTGTGGATCGCCTATTTCCTGCCGTCGCTGCCCCTGGCCATAAGCTGGATCCTGCTGGCGGATCCCAACTACGGGGTGCTCAACCGCTTCCTCACCCCGATGGGGATCACGCTCAACCCGTACACCTTCACCGGCATCATCTGGGTGCACCTCACCGCCAGCACCATCCCCATCATGACCATCCTGCTCATGCCCGCCATGCGACAACTGGAGGCGTCTCTGGAGGAAGCCGCCCGGGTGTGCGGGCTGGGGTCCTGGCGCACCTTCCGTTACGTGCTGGTGCCGGTGCTCGCGCCGGCCATGCTGACGGTGTGGCTGGCGGGGGTGATCCGGGGCCTGGAGTCCTTTCAGGTGGAGTTGCTGCTGGGCCGTCCGGCCAACATCGACGTCTTCGCCACCCGCATCTACGACCTCATCACCTGGGAGCCGCCGGAGTTCGCCCAGGCCATCACGTTGAGCACGTTCTTCCTTGGCGTGCTGTTCGTGCTGGCGCTGTTCTACCAGCACTTCACCTCCAGGCGGCAGTACGCCACCCTCTCGGGCCGCGGCACCTCGTTCCGTCAGGTGGACATGGGCTCGTTGCGTTACGTGGTGAGCGGCGCGCTGATAGTTGTCGTGGGCATCGCGGTCTACCTGCCCATCGGCACGCTGGTCCTGGGTTCGTGCATGACGATCTTCGGCTACTTCGACATCGCCGACCCCTACACCCTGGATCACTGGCGCGCGGTGCTGGAAGACCCGGTATTTCTGCGGTCGGCGCAGAACTCCATCATCCTGGGCCTGGCCACGGCGGTGCTGGGCGTGACCATCTACTGCCTGTTCGGCTTTGCGCTGGTGCGCACCCAGCTCCAGGGCCGCGCCGTCGCCAACGTCTTCCTGTGGCTGCCCTGGGCCGTGCCGGGCATCCTGAGCGGCCTGGGCTTCCTGTGGATCTTCCTGACCGTGCCGTTCCTGGTGCCGCTCTACGGCACCCTCATGAGCCTCGTCTGGGTGCTGATCGTCAAGGAGGTGCCCATCGGCGTGCACCTGGTGAAGACCAGCTTCACCCAGATCTCCGTGGAGCTGGAGCACGCCGCCCGTGTGTGCGGCTGCGGCTGGTTCTACACCCTGTGGCGCATCACCGTGCCGCTCATCGCCCCGACCCTCATCGCCATCTTCGTCATCGTCTTCATCGCTTCGATTCGCGACGTGGACAACGTGGTGCTGCTCACCGGCGCCTCCACCCGGCCCCTGGCCATCCTGATGATGGAGCACGCCCTCGGCGGACAGATGGAGTCGGCATCCATCATCAGCGTGATCCTGGCGTTCTTCGCCGTAGGCGTGGCCCTGCTCATGCGCCGGTTCAGCGGCAGGATGCAGATGTAGCGGGCAACCCCGGCGTGGATACGAAACCCGCATCCGTCATTCCGGCGGAAGCCGGAATCCAGGGGGCGGAATTCTGAAGTTCGAGTAAGGAAACCTTCAAGGAGGAAACAATGGCCCGACGCAACATGATCAAGAGCGACAAGCTCGGCTCGCACAACAACCCGATTCCCACGGGCGTCGTCATCGGCAACGTGATCCTGCCGTCTGTGATCAGCGGCGCCGGGCCGGACGGCATATCGGATGACCCGGAAGAGCAGATCCGCCAGGCCTTCGAGAACCTGCGCAACGTCATGGAGGCCGCCGGCGGCAGCACCGACAACATCGGCAAGGTCACCGTCTATCTCAAGGACTTCAGCCACCGGGCGCTGATCAACAAGGAGTGGCTCGCCATGTTCCCCAACGAGGACGACCGCCCGGCCCGGCACGTCATGCAGATCGACGTCCAGGGCAAGACCATCATCCAGATGGACGTCATCGGCGTCTTGTGAAGCGAGAGTCACACACAAGGGGAACCCACCATGGGTCATGCCTCTCTCGGAGAATTCATCGACGCGGCCCGGGTCGCGGGTGACGTCAAGGACGTTCACGGCGCGGATCTGGATACGGACGTAGGCGCGCTGTCGGAGCTGTCTGCGCAATCTGACGGCCCGCTGCTGCTGTTCCACAACTTCGCCGGCTTTCCGCCGGGCTTCCGGGTCGCCAGCAACGTCTACCGCCACAGCCGGCGCCGCTACGCCCTGGCCCTGGGCATCCCTTCGGACGCCCATCCCGTGGAGCTGGTGCAGCACCTGCGGAAGCTGCGCGCGCGCCAAGTCCCGGCCAAGCCGCAGGAGGTGGCGGACGGCCCGGTGCTAACGCACCGGCTGGCGGCGGATGATGCGGACATTCGCAGGTTCCCGGCGCCCAAGTGGCATTCCGGGGACGGCGGCAACTACATCGGCACCGGGGACCTCGTCATCATCCGCGACCCGGAGACCGGCTGGATCAACTTCGGCACCTACCGCGCCTGCGTCAAGGACCGGGACCGCCTGAGCCTGTGGATCATTGCGCACAAACGCGGTCGCATCATCGCGGAGAAGTACTGGGCGAGGGGAGAGGCGTGCCCGGTGGCCGTGGTGCTGGGCTGCGCGCCGCTAACCCTCATGGCCTCCACCAGCCGCCTCAAGTACGAGCAGGCCGGGGCGCTGCACGGCGCACCTGTGCAGGTGGTCAAGGCGCCGCTGAGCGGCCTTCCGGTCCCCGCGGAGTCGGATATCCTGGTGGAAGGTGAGATCCCGTCGCCGGACGAGGAGACCGCCCACGAGGGGCCGTTCGGCGAATGGCCGGGCTACTATTCCCACAGCGGCCCGGAGTGCGTGGTGCGGATCAAGGAGATACATCACCGCGACGACCCCATCGTCTTCGGCCACCAGCCGCTACGGCCGATGCTGTCCTTCGGCAGCGACCTCCCGGACAGCGCGGCGCGGGCCTGGGACCACCTGGAGCGCGCCGGCATCACCGACGTCACCGGCGTCTGGGGCCATTGCCACGGCCTCATGCTGGTCATCGCCCTTCGGCAGCGCTACGCCGGCCACGCCAAGCAGGCCCTCATCACCGCCAACGGCATAGCCGCCGCCGGCAGCATGTTCGGCTACTTCGTCGCCGTGGACGACGACATCGACCCGTCGGACCTGAAGGACGTGCTGTGGGCCATGTGCACCCGAACCAACCCCGCCACCTCCCTGAACCTCCTCCACGACGCCTGGACCAGCGACCTGGACCCCCGTCTGACCCCAGAGCAAAAGCAATCAGGAGACTTCACCATGGGCCGCGTGCTCATCGACGCCTGCAAGCCCTTCCACTGGAAGGATTCGTTCCCGGAGCCCAACGTATTCTCTCCCGCGGAGAAGCGGGCGGTGGAAGAAAGATGGGCGGAACTGGTGGCGGAGATCAGCGCCTGGAGTAGGCGGTAGGAGTCTGTCCGAGTAGTCGATCGGAGGTAGGGGCGACCGGCCGGTCGCCCCTACAGGGATTCAGTGCAGGTTCCTACGCCGCATTCATCAGCGGCGACACGTTCAGGTTGTAGAGTCTTGCCACGTTGGTGTTGAGCAGCTTCGCGCGGTCGGCGGCGTCCAGTGGGCCCAGATCCCGCGCGATGACGTCTTGCGAGTGGGGCCAAGTCGAGTTCTGGTGCGGGTAGTCGTTGGACCACATGCAGTTGTCGGAGCCCCACCAGGAGAATAGCCGGCCGCCGATGTGGTCGTTGAAGAAGGTGGCGTAGACCTGGCGGGCGAAGTATTCGCTGGGCAGCTTGTCGATGCCCAGCGGATGGGCGTGGCGGTGGCGCCGGAAGTTCTTGTCGCACTGGCCGAGCCAGAAGGGAATCCAGCCGATCTCGTTCTCCACCGAGACGATCTTGAGCTTGGGGTAGCGCTCCAGCACGCCGGAGAAGATGATGTCGAACAGCGCGTCCTCGATCTCGCGGGTCTGCTCCACGCCGATGCGGTAACGCTTCATGCCCGTGGCGGTCTGGCGGTGCATGCTGTCGCCGAAGCCCGTGAGGATGTGCAGGTGCACCGGCATGTCCAGGTCCTGGGAGGCCGCCCAGTAGCGCTCGTAGTGGTCCGAGGTGAAGGGCAGGTCGGCGTGGGGCACTTGCCAGATAAGGGTGCCCAGCATCCCGGCCTTCCTGCAGCGCTCCATCTCGGCGATCGCGTGGTCCATGTCGAAGGCCGAGATCAGGGCGATGCCGAACAGCCTGTCCGGCGCTCCCTGGCAGTATTCGATGAGCCAGTCGTTGTAGGTGCGGAACAGGCCTTCCTGGAACGCCGCGTCCTCGACGCAGAAGAACCCCAGTCCCAGGCTGGGGTAGAGCACCTCGCCCGACACGCCGTCCGTGGCCATGTCCTTGATGCGCTCCACCGGGTCCCAGCCCCCGGGCCGCGCCACCGAGAAGCCGGCCCGGCGGAATTCCTCTACCTGTTCCGGCCGCTGGCCCGCCATGAAAAGCCCGCCCACGGCCTGCGGTATCACGTCCTCCGATCCGAACATCCAGGCGTCACGTCCCTCGTCGAAGTAGGCCTTGGGCGCCCTGTCCCTCATGGACGACGGCAACCCCTTTTCCCAAAGGTCCGGGACCTCGATGACGTGCGAGTCTGCCGAGATGATGGCTTGTTCCATGGCGGTTTCTCCTTTTCAGGTGTTCGTTTTATCCGTTATCTGCTGCATTTCCTTTCGGGCCGGAGCCTCCGGGATCGGTTCGTTGTGTGCCCGGTAGCTCTCCTTGGTTCCTTCCCACGCTTCAACCAGTTCCGCCAAGGCCCGGTCCGGTGTATCCGCAAAGGCTGAAATGCCGGGCATTTCAACCAAGTGCGCCAACCAGTCGCCGTCTTCGTCTTGGTAGAGATTGACGGAGAAGCCGTCAAAACTACCCTTCATCGTTCAATTCCTCTTCATGCCGCTGCCGCCGGCTTGAGTTGGGCGCTTCGCCGCGGAGAAGCGGCGCCGCTCCAGTTCGTGCTCGAAGCTCACGAGCCGGCGGATCAGGGCATTGTACCGTGAGTGCGCGTCGTCGGGATAGCGTTGTCCGACTGCGTGATAAAGAGCAAGCTCCGGGTAATGCGGCAAGCATGCGTCGTCCGGCACCGGGATCCCCAAGCTCCGTAGCCGCGGCGCCCCGACTGCGACAAGCAACGCCTCGATGCTGAGTTCTCCCCGGTCGAGCGCCTCGACACCGGCCGCTACCAACTCCTCCCCAGGAATGCCGTTACCTGTCGCTCGCATGGACCATGCCCCCGCTGAACATGACTGCACCCTATCACATCCACGCAGCCCCGACATCCCGTGAACCCTGTGATTTCAGAGCGGTGACGAAACTCGCCGAGGGTGCGTTCCTTTGCTCAACGATGAGTCTCATCCTTCCGCCGCCGCCTCCCTCCCGGCGATCAACCCCTGCACGGTGCAGCGGCCCATGCCGTGCTGGTTGAAGCCGCCGGCGGACTCGCCGCCGCAGTAGAGGCCGGGGATGACCTCGCCGTTCATGTCCAGCACCTGGCACTTCTCGTTGATGCGCAGGCCGGCGCGGCTGTCGTGGACAAGGGGGGTGCCCCAGGCGGCGTGGAACGGCGGTTTCTCGATCTTGTGCTTGGGGGATGGCTTGCCGAAGTCCTCGTCGACGCCGGAATCCACGAACGAGTTGTAGCGGCGCACCGTGGCCTCCAGGGCGGCGCCGCTCATGGGCACGGCCTGCCAGGGGTTCTCGATAGCCGCGGCAAGGTCGTCTAGCGTGTCGGCGGTGAAGAAATAGCCGTCCGGGTCTACGTACGGCGGGGTCACTTTCCAGCCCTCGCGTTCCACCGCGGCGGCGTCGAAGATGGCCCAGACCGGCCCGCCCGAGTAGTCGGGAGGCTTGGAGGCGGCGTTCATGGCCACTGCGGCGTTGAAGAAGTTGGAGTGATGCGGATCGTACTCGATGTGGGTGTTCCGGTGGTCGCCGGGGGTGTAGGGGTCGATGTCCTTGTGCTTGTTGCCTTCGGGGTAGTCGCCCTGGGTCTCGTCGTAGAAGCGCTCGCCCACCTGGTTCACCAGGATCAGGTCATGCCAGTCCTTGACGGCCAGGCCCGTGGCCCGCACGAGCGGGAAGATGGGGCACTCCAGTTTCCACGGGAAGTAGTTCCAGCGGGTGCCCAGGGCGCGCTGCACCCGGATGTTGTCGCCGTTCTCCAGGATCTGGTTGGCCAGGCCCCAGAGGGAGGCGCCGACGGCCATGGCGGCCAGTTCGCCGCTGGCGTCCTGGAACGAGTAGGGCTCGCCGGCGACTTGGTAGACCTCGGTGAGCCTCGGGTCGAACATGCGCCGGAAGTTGACGTTGCTGGTGCTGCCGCCGGTGGCGATGATGACCGCCTTGTGCGCGTGGATGGTCAAGTTGGGATCGGTGCGGTCGATGTTCCCGGCGGAGCGGTAGCTCCGGAGCGGGGTGGTGGTGCCGGGCAGCACGGTGGGGGTGTATTCGGCGGTGATCCCCAGAACCCGCCCGGAGGGCTGGCCCGGTGCGCCCTCGCGGATGATGGCGGACATCTTGTAGTTCAGCAGGAACTTTACGCCCTTCTCCCGAGCGCTGAGTTCCAGCGGCCGTACCAGTCCGGTGCCGGGCCTGCCGTTGGGACTGGCCAGTCCGGCGCCGTGCTCCCAATAGGTATGGTTTTCCCGATGCGCCGAGTTGCCGGTGGAGTGGGCACCCTGGCTGTCGGGAGGAATCTCCTTGAATTTCACGCCGTTGGCCACCAGAAATTCATATGTTTCCGCACAATGGTCGGCGAACGCCCGTATCACGGCGCGGTCGCTGTAGCGGTAGTCCGGGAAGCCGTTGACTTGGACAACGGACCAGTCCGTCAGGTCCGCGAAGACCGTGTCCGGCGAGTCCTCGATGCCGTACTTGCGCTGGGCGCTGGTGCCGCCCCCCAGGGGCACGTTGCCGCCGCTGATGATGGCGTGTCCGCCCACGTCGTAGTTGCTTTCCACCACCAGCACCGACGCGCCGGCGTCCGCCGCGACGATGGCCGCGGGCAACCCCGTCGCCCCGGATCCGACGATGACTACATCTGCCGCAAGGTCCGGGGTCGAGGGCAAGCCCGCTGTATTGTCGTTCTTCGCCATTGCGTACTCTCCTCAAAGAATCCTGAATCCGCGAGTTTGGATCAACCGGCAACGCGACGCGGACGGGTTTGAAACCCGCCCCTACAACATCGTCTTCCGCAGCCCAACTCTGACGGGTTACCGGAACGCCGGTATGACGTGCGTTGCAAACAGTTCCACACTGGCGAGCTCTTCGAACGTAAAGTAGTGGATGAACTCGGTGACGCCAAGGTCCACGAATGCCTCTATGCGCCGGACGCACTCTTCGGGAGTTCCCGAGATTCGAGCGTCCAGATACGTCGTATGCGGCAACTCCAGGGCCTCGGCGGCACGGGCGAAATCCTCCGGGTCCCGGCCGATGACCGTACCCGCCCACAGCGAGCGTCCGATTTCGCCGGGGTCGCGTCCGGCCTCTTCACAGTGCCTTTCGAGGAACGCGAGTTTCCTCTGGTACTGCGCCGGGCTGATGGGCGTCTGGATGTTCCACCGGTCGGCGCACCGGGCCGCCGCCTTCAGCATCGTCCGCGAGCCGCGGGCGCCGATGGTGATGGGCGGGCGGGGCGACTGGAGCGGCTTGGGGCTGCAATAGGCGTTTTCCGTGCGGAACCACTTGCCGTCGAAGGTGACCGTCTCCTCGCTCCACATGCGCTTGATGATGGATACCGCCTCGGTCAACTGCTGCGCCCGCTGCGCCATGTCCGGGAACGGAAAACCGTACGCTGTGTGCTCCTCTTCGAACCAGCCGGCGCCCAGGCCCAACTCCAGCCGTCCGCCGCTGATGACGTCCAGGCACGCGGCCATCTTGGCCAGCAGCGCGGGATTGCGGAACGACACGTTGGAGCAGAGGGTGCCGATGCGGACGCGGCCGGTCAGCGCTGCCAGCGCGGAGAGGGTCACCCAGGACTCGTAGAACGGGGCGGTGGGCGGCGGCAGCGGGTGGAAGAACCTGGACGTGAAAAAGTGGTCGTTCAGCCACACCGAGTCGTAGCCCAACTCCTCCGCCAGGAGGACCACGTCACGGATATGGGCGAAGTCGACTCCGGTCTGGATCGGGGTCACTCCGAAGGAGACTCGATGAGACATGGACCGCGGACCAGATCACACTGAGAGATCACGCTAGATGGAGGCGAGCTTCTTCAGGATGGCGTCGTGCGCGATCTGCTCGGATTCAGTGCCCTCGAAGATGACGCCGCCCAGAACCTTGGCCGTCGGGACCCGGTCCTCGAATACCCCCTGAACGGTGACGTGGAAATAGGCCAGGGTGGAATGGCCGCCGGTGTCGTTCGCGTCCGTGAGCGCCTCTCCGGAGACCTGAACTTCCGAGGCGCGGCCTTTGACGTAATAGGCCATATCGTCGTCGATGACCAGCAGGGTAATGCGGCCGTTTCGCCGCAGGTCAGCGGCGCATTCCCCGTCACCCCAGGTTGCGAGATTGAGGCTTCCGCCGTCCTTGGCGATGACGTCGGCGTAGCTCAACATGCCCGCATTGGCCCATCCTTCTTCGTCCACGGTGATGATCTGGACCACGCGATTCCGCTTCTCGTCAAGGTTGCCGGGCCGCAACAGCGCCAAGGCATCGTCGGGGAGGCTGTCCGATACGAACCGGGCCATGAAGGCTCCTTTCCGGTGTTCAGGGCTCGGGCGCCCACTGGAGCTCGCGCTCCATGAAGTCCACCACCATGGGCCAGGCCAGCTCCGCGGCATGGGCGTGGTAGCCCACCGCGCCCGGGTCCACGAACCCGTGGCCGCCGAACGGAAAGAAATGCCATTCCAGCGGCTGGCCGTTCTCCCGGAACGCGTACATCATCCTGTCCTGGACCGCGATGTTGGTGACCACGTCGTCCGCGCCGTAGAGGTTGATGGAAGGACAGCGGATGACCTTGGCCTTCTCCCAGGGCGGGATGGGCCGCATGTCCGTGGGAGGCTCGTCCCGCACAGTAGGGTAGTAGCCCACGAACGCCCGCACCTCCGGCGTTGCCGCGACGAAGTTGATGGCGATCCTGCCGCCCATGCAGTAGCCGGACACCGCCACCCGCTTGTTGTCCACGTGGGGCTGGGAAAGCAGGAAGCGCCAGCTCTCTGTCAGCGCGGCGTCGAACTGGTCGTCGGAGGTCTTGGCCTGGATCTCGCCGCCGGAGACGATGTGCGTGGGCTCCGGATATCCCAGTTGCTCGAAGACGTTGGGCGCAAAGGTGCTGTAGCCCAGGGCGGCGAACTTGCGCGCCTCGATCTTGATGTAGTCCGTCAACCCGCCCTTGGGGTGGATCAGCAGCAGCGCCGGCCCCGGCTCCGTCCGTTGCGGATGGGCCAGAAATCCGGCTACGCCGTGGTCCTCCTTGTTGAACAAGCGCTCGATGAGCTGCATGGGTCCTCCCGGCTCGCGATGATGGCCCGGAGCGTAACACGATAGCATGAGACCGAAAAGGGCGAGGAGAGTAGCGTTGCTATTTGAGCGCGATGTCCTTGGTGAGGCCCCGATACAGGCCAACGCGGGCTTCGTCTTGACTTGAATGGCGAAATCGGCAATGGGTAACGGCTATGCGAGTCATCGATGCAGACGGACATGTAAACGAGTGCCCCGCGACCTTTGACGACAAGTACATGGACCCGGCGTTCCGGTCCCGGCGGCCGGCCATCGTCGGTTCGGGGGGCATGTTCTACTGGATGATCGGCGAGCAGGTGGTGCCGCGGCGTTCGGGTGCCGGGTGCAACAACTTCAGCACCCCGGCCAGGGTAGACGGCAAGCCCACCAGGCACGGCGCGCTGATCGAGGGCAAGAACCTGGACAGCCTGGACAGCCAGGAGCTGACGGATCTCAATGCCCGCCTGGAGGCCATGGACGCCGAGGACATCGACGTCCAGGTCATCTATCCGACGCTCTTCCTGGCTTATCCGCTGACCACCGAGCCCGCCCTCATGTCGGCCCTGTGTTCGTCGTACAACCGCTGGCTGGGCGACACGCTCTCGGGGAGCGACCGTCTCAAGTGGGCCGGCGTGGTCAACCTGGAAGACGTCCCTTCGGCCGTGCAGGCGGTCTACGAGGCCAAGAGCCTCGGCGCCTCGAGCATCATGGTGCTGGGGACCGCGGGCGACCATATGCTGGACAACCCCATGTTCCTGCCGTTCTACGAGGCCATGGCGGAGACGGACCTGACCCTGGGGGTGCACGTGGGCTGGTCGTGCCCGTCGCTCAACAACCTCTACAGCGAGCTTTACCCCTCCTGGATCACCGCGTTCACCATGCCGCTCCTGATGGGGTTCGTCGCCTTCATGACCGGCGGCCTCCTGGACCGGTTCCCGAACCTTCGGGTGGTCTTCCTGGAGGCGGGCTGCCTTTGGATCCCGTTCGTCCTCGACCGCCTCAACCACCGCTACCCGCATGCCCACCGGCTGGCGAACCTCTACCCGCAGATCAACGTCAACGCCGCGGTCGAGCCCAATGAATACCTGAAGCGCGGCAACCTGTACTGGAGCGCGGAGGTGGAGGACGACATGCTGCCCCAGGTCATGGACCTGGTGGGGGAGGGCCAGATCGTTTTCGGCTCCGACATGCCCCACTCCGACCGGGAGCGCTACGCCGCCAAGACGCTGCGCGAGCGGGACGACGTGAGCGAATCCGGCAAGAACGCGATCCTGGAGGGCAACCCCGCGCGGCTGTACGGGTTCTGAGCGGGACCTCGGAATCGGCAAAGGCTACACCCATGCGAGTCATCGACGCAGACGGTCACGTGAACGAGCATCCCGCGACGTTCGACGACAGATACCTGGACCCGGGGTTCCGTTCCCGGCGACCCGTGATCGTGACGTCGGAGGAGCGCTCCTGCTGGAAGATCGACGATCAGGTCTTCCCGCGGCGAGCGGGCACCGGCTGCAACAACCTGAGCACGCCGGCCCGTGTGAACGGCAAGCCCACCCGGCTCGGCGCGTTCATCGAGGGGGAACTCCTCGACAGCCTGGACAGCCAGGAACTGACGGACGTGAAGGCCCGCATCGAGGCCCTGGACGCCGAGAACATCGACGTCCAGGTCATCTATCCGACGCTTTTTCTCGCCTATCCGCTGGCCTCCGACCCGGCCCTCGCCACCGCGCTGTGCTCGTCGTACAACCGCTGGATGGGCGACACGCTCTCCGGCAACGAGCGGCTCAAGTGGGCCGGCGTGGTCAACCTGGACGACGCCGCCGGGGCCGTGCGCGTGGTGCAGGAGGCCAGGAGCCTCGGCGCCTCGGCGATCATGGTGCTGGGCACCGCCGGCGACCGCATGCTCGACGACCCCGCGCTGCTGCCTTTCTACGAGGCCATGGCGGAGTCGGACCTGACCCTGGGGGTGCACGTGGGCTGGTCCTGGCCGTCGTTCAACAACCTCTACAGCGACCTCTACCCGTCGTGGATCACGGCGTTCCTCATGCCGCTGATGATGGGGTTCGTCGCCTTCATGACCGGCGGTCTGCTCGACCGGTTCCCCAACCTCCGGGTCGTCTTCCTGGAGGGCGGCTGCCTGTGGATACCCTTCGTCCTAGACCGCCTCAACCACCGCTTCCCCTACGCCCGGACCATGGCGGACCTCTATCCCGAAATCAAGGTCAACGCCGCGGCCGAGCCCGACGCCTACGTCCGCAGCGGCAACCTGTACTGGAGCGCCGAGGTCGAGGACAGCCTGCTGCCCCAGGTCCTGGACTTGGTGGGGGAGGGCCAGATCGTCTTCGGCTCCGACATGCCCCACTCGGACCGTGAGCGCTTCGCCGCCAAAACGCTGCTGGAGCGGGACGACGTGAGCGAGTCGGGCAAGAGCGCGATCCTGGATGGCAACCCGGCGCGGTTGTACGGGTTCTAGCAGGGGAGATTTACAATGTCGCTCAATACCTATCTCTTCTTCGACGGCAATTGCCGGGAGGCGTTCGAGTTGTACCGCTCGGTCTTCGGCGGCGAGTACCAGACTCTGCAGACCTTCGGCGACGGGCCGCCGGACATGAACGTGGCGGAGGAGGAGAAGGACCTCGTCATGCACGTCGCATTGCCCGTTGGATCGGGCGTTCTGATGGGAAGCGACAGCATCTCGACCTTCGGTCCGCTTCCGGTTCAGGGCACCAACTTCGCGATATCCATCGACGGTGAGAGCAGGGAGCACTGCGACGAGGTTTTTGCGAGACTCTCGGAGGGAGGCACGGTCACGATGCCGATGCAGGAGACCTTTTGGGGTTCCTACTTCGGCAGTTGGACCGACCGGTTCGGCATCGGCTGGATGATCAGCTACGAGTTGCCGCGCGAGTAGGCTGGGGAACCCTGACGAGTCCCACCTGCCGTACGAGGACTGAACGGACATGTCTGCACAAGACCGTGAATTCGTGGTGGGCTCCGTCTGGCCAACCAACCGCACCGGAACCCTCGGCGACAACGAACTCGACCGCCGGCTGCCGCCGGCCATCCGGCTCGTCCACGTCACCATGGACTTCCAGGAGGGGACCGAGGAGGAATTCGCCCGCTCCATCCCCAGCTACGAGGCCAAGGCCGCGGGCCTCATGGGTGAGAAGCCTGACCTGATCCGCGTGCTCGGCGCGCCGCCCTTCATGATCCTGGGGTTCGACGGCGAAAGCCGGGTGATCCGGGGCTGGGAGGAGAAGTACGGCGTGCCCATGTTCACCTCCGGGCAGAACCATGTCCGCGCCATGAAGGCGTTGGGGGTCAAGCGGCTGCTCGGCGGCACCTACCTGCCCGACAACCTCAACGACATCTTCGCCAAGTATCTGCGGGAGGCCGGCTTCGCCGTCATCGCCATGGAGGGCATGGACGCACCGTTCCACGAGGTGCCCAACATCCCGGCCACCGACATCGCCGAGCACCTCAAGCAGTCGTTCCGCCGCCACCCCGGCGCCGAGGCCCTCTACCTGCTGGGCTCCGCCTGGAAGATCCTGGACGTCCTCGAAGACATCGAGAACAGCGTAGGCGTGCCGGTAATCTACCCCCTCACCGCCCGAAGCTGGGAAACCCAGCTACGCCTGGGCTTCCGCCAGCCCATCCCGGGCTATGGCCGGCTCCTGTCCGAGATGCCGGACCTGGGACCTGTGGTCGGTAGTTAGTTGGATGTCGCTTCAGCGAGGTTGTAGAGGGCGATCAGCAAGTCCTTGTCATCGCTTTCGGGGTCGTCGAGCACCAAGCAGAGATATTCAACGATTGCTTGAGAAGTCATGAGGTAGTCGCTCGTCCTGTATGGCACGGTAGGCATGGCGTTCGCTCGATCGTGGTTGATTTATCTGCCGAGATTTCTCTCCTGGATCTCGTTTCGGGCCGCGCTGGAAAGAAACGCGGATCGTGTCATGCCGCGCCGCTTGGCCTCGTCATCAATGGCCTGCAAGAGACCGTAATCCAGCGAGATATTCACCCGTCGGGGTGACCCTTTGTCGATGACCGCGGGGATGAAACAGATAGTCGCCCCCTCCCGCCATTCCATAAGGCTTGGGTCCCTTTCTATATCCTGAAGGGACCGCGGCGCTGGAATGGGCTCCCCGTCCTCGATCATGCCCTCGATGTGGAAGGCGAGAGCGCTGGCGCCTCGCTGGATCGTCTCATCAATCATCTCGCCGTCGGACACGCAACCCGGAAAGTCGGGAAAGCTGATGCCGAAACCGGGGTCCCCGTCTCTATGGATGAAGGCGATGTAAAGTATGGCTTTCTCCTGCTATCTCCAGCCTGCTCATTGACCCAAACCCAGGGTGAGTTGTGCTTTCGCCTCAGCCAGTGCTCTTGTGACGTCAAGCTCGGTCAATTCATCGAACGGCGAGAGGTTGACGCGGTAGGAGACAGGTTCGATGGATATAAGCAGACAGATACGATTTAGGTAACGGGGTTCGATACTGATACGGATTGTTTCGAGTAGTATTCGTGAAGCGTTTCGTTTTTGCTTTATGCGGACTACCCATGGGGACCGGGACCGCATAGTAGCGGAGAATTCTGGGTTCGTTTCTAACGAGCGGGCGTTGAGGGCTTCGAGAGTGTGATGGAGATTGTCGTAAATGGCAGCATCTTCACCGTCAGCGTCTTCAATTTTGTAGTTTATCACGCAGATCATTGGGCACGTTCCGTTGTGTTGGGACGTTAGATCGGCACCCTACGACGCAAACCGCGACATGGTGACGGGCGTGTACTCGTCCGGCGCCTGGGTGACCACGAGTTCCGGCTCGATGCCGTATAGGCGGCGGGCGTTGCCGCCCAGCATCTTCTCCTGGGCGCGTTTCGGGACGTTGTGCTTGTTCATGTTGTCGATGGCTTCCCAGACGTCGGAGGCGTCGAGATGGGGCATGTCGGAGGACCACAAGCCGATGTCCTCGTACAGGTCCCACAGCCGGAAGGTGATCTCCTCGTCGCCCTCGAAGGCGATGTGGCAGCTCTTGTAGAAGACCTCCTTGGGGTCGCCGATGTTCTCGTTGGTGTGGCGATAGAGGTCGAGATAGCCTTCAGCCTTCTCCAGCACCAGCGGCAGCCAGCTCGAGTTGGACTCCAGGATCGCCACCTTGAGGCGCGGGAACTTCTCCAGCCAGCCGGTCATCAGCACCACGCCGGTCCAGGTCATGGCCTCGGCGATGAAGCCGTAGGCGGCGTCGCCGGCCTGCTTGGACCCCATGGCCTGCATGATGTTGGCGACGAACTGGCCGGGCGAGTAGACCAGGATGTCCTCGTCGCCGAAAAGGCGCCTGCGGTCGGCGCCCATGCGCTCCGCCAGACCCGGCGACATGGCCTCGCCGCGGGACGGGAAGGTGTGCATGCCGAGCACGATGCCGAGTTCCTCGAACTCCTTCCACAGGGGATCGAACTCGGGGAAGGTGGGATAGCGGTTCAGCGCGATGATGGGCCGCACCAGCGCGGACTTGAAGCCGCGCTTGGCCACCCGCCGCAACTCGTCGATGGCCCGGTCCACTTCCTGCAAGGGCAGCACAGCGGCCGGGTACATCCGTTTCCGATCGGCGCCGCAATAGTCGTAGACCCAGTCGTTGTAGGCCCGCGCGCACAGGTGCGCGGCCTCGGCGTTCTCCACCAGCGGCAGGTAGACGAACGTGGAGGGGAAGATCATCACCTGGTCGATGCCCGACGCGTCCATGTCCTTGAGCCGCACGTGTGGGTCCCGGGCGCTGGCGTTGCGGCCGATTTTCTTGTCCCATTCCGGGGTGCCGGGCTGGACGCTGCCGATCTCATCCTTGGTCAGGCCCGGGTGCCACGTCTCAGCCGGATACTTCCAGTCGTTTGGGCTGCGGAAACTGATGCGCGAGTTCCGCACCAGCACGAGCTGGTCGGCGTCCCGGTAGAAATGCGTCTTGGCGAACGCCCGATGGCGCTCGGGAATGTACTTGTCCCAGACCTCCGGGGGCTCGTAGATGTGGCTGTCGCAGTCGAAGACGGGAAAGTCCTTGGTACGACCCTTGGCGCTGTATGCCATGATGACCTCCTGTGGGCGGGCTATGTCCGTCCATGACAAATCCCCATGGGGTTGTCAATCGAATCGGCACCGGCAGCGGGGACCGGTGGGTTCAAACCGACCTTGCGTCAGCCGTTTCAGACCTGGAAGCCGAGCGCCATGGCAACGTTGCGTTGCCGGCGGTCGAGCGTAATGAATGAGATCTCTCCCGGCTCCGGCGTGACGTAGAGGGCCGTCGCTACGTGCCACAGGTCGGCGCCCCGAAGGTAGCCTGCGTTGAGCACGGTCTCGAACTCGTGAGTCAGCGGCCGGTCCGGGAGCACCCACTCGATGCCGGAGACTATGCTCGGAGTGAATCGGTGTTTCTCGCGTGCGAATACCGCACGCAGTTCGGCTTCGAGCAAGTTCGAGGACACGAGACGGGAAAACGTGTCAAGCTTTCGAGAACAGGCAGCCGCACCGCGCTCGTCGAAGGCAACAGCCACGAGGGCGGACGTATCGACGTAGGCGACGCTCATTCACCGCGCTCGGCGAGAAACCGCTTGAGAGCGCCGGGGCTTCGTTTCAGCGGCTTCATGGGCTTCCTGGGTTCGCCGGAACCAACCAGGATTCCCTGCCGTTGGAGATCGTCAAGGCGTGCTTCGATGGTTCCCGGCGGTTCGCGGAGAGCGCGAATCTCGGCCACGGGCGTTCCTCGGTAGGAAACCGTGACCGTCTTCCCATCGCGCACCTGCCGGAGGACCTCGGAGAACCGTGCCTTGGCGTCGTAAGCCGAATACGTAATGCTCATGGGCCACACAATAACTGGTCAGACCGGTCAATTCAAGAATAATGCATTTGCGCGACTTGACACTAATCCTGTGGAATCAGGTGCATGTCCTCCGGTCGCCAGCCCACCTGCAGTCGGCCGTCACGCGCCACCGATGCCGCCTGCGCGCCGGGGACCCGGACACGCAGGGGCAGCGAGCCGATGCGGCCGATGACCAACACGCTGTCGCCGTAGTGGACGGAGCCTTCCACGGACATGTCGAACGTGTTGAGTCCTTGGGCGTCCTCGTTTTCCTGCACGAGCCGGACGTTCTCCGGGCGCACCAGCGCGTGGACGCGGCTGGCGCCGATGCTGCCGTCGGGGAGCGCCGCGACGATCTCTCCTAGTGAATCCACTGCCAGCCTGCCGGCGCTCGCGTCGACGACGGCGGCCTCGAAGAAGTTGCTGTCGCCGATGAAGTTGCCGACGAAGAAGGTGGCGGGCCGGTGGTACATCTCCAGGGGCGGGGCGAGCTGCTCGATCTTGCCGTCGTTGAAGACGGCCACCCGGTCCGACATGGTCATGGCCTCGGTCTGGTCGTGGGTGACGTAGATCGTGGTGATGCCGACCTCGCCGTGAATCCGCCTGATCTCCACCTGCATCTGCTCGCGGAGGTTCTTGTCCAGGGCGCCCAGGGGTTCGTCCAGCAGCAGCACGTCGGGCTCGAATACCAGCGCGCGGGCCAGCGCCACCCGCTGCTGCTGTCCGCCGGATAGCTCGCGCGGATACTTGACGGCGAACTCCGAAAGGCCTACCAGCTCCAGCGCCTTCTCCACCCGCGGCCTGATCTGTTCCCGGGGAAACTTGCGCATCCTGAGCGGGAAGGCGACGTTGGTCTCGGTGGTCATGTGCGGGAACAGCGCGTAGTTCTGGAACACCATGCCGATGTTGCGGCGGTAGGGGCGGACGTTGGCGAGGGAACGGCCCTCCAGTTCCAGGATGCCGTCGGTAAGCTCCTCGAACCCGGCGATCATCAGCAGCGTGGTAGTCTTGCCCGAGCCGCTCGGGCCGAGGAGGGTCAGGAACTCGCCCTTGCGGACGTCGATGGAGATGCCGTCCACGGCATTGACGCGGCCGTCATAGGACTTGACCACGTCTCGCAGGCATAGATACGCGTCGCTCATGGTCATTCCTTGAACTGGTCGCGCCGCCACTTGAAGGCTCCCGCCAGCCCCAGCTCGGCGACCTTGGCCTGGAAGTCGCGGTGCACCTGCGACTCGGTGGCGTAGGTGGGCGCGATGAGGTCCACCGAGCTGTTGAAGGCCATGCGAATGCCCTGTGCCTCCAGGATGCGGTTGATGGCGGTCCGCGCGCAGAAGAGCGCCTCGGGGCCGATCAGGGCCAGACGCCGGGCGTATTTGATCGTCGCCTCTTCAAGCTGGTCGGCGGGCACCACTCGGTTGACCATGCCGATGTCCTTCGCCTCCTCGGCACCGATCATGTCGCCCATGTAGATCAGCTCGCGGGCGCGCTTCAGGCCGATGACCCAGGGCATCATCATGGCGGTGGCGGGCCCGGCGAAGCGGATTTCCGGCTCCCCGAACAGGGCGTCCTCCGCGGCGATGGTCAGGTCGCAGAGCATGGTCATGACGCAGCCCTCGCCCAGGGCGTGTCCCTGGACGGACGCGATGATGGGCGTGTGCAGGTCCCAGATGGCGGTGGCCAGCCTGAGCCCGCGGCTCAGTCGGTGGTGCGTGCGGATGGCATGGTGGCGGTCCTTTTCCCGCTCCGGATCGCTGCGCTCGACGTCGTGGCCGGCGCAGAAGCTCTTGCCCTCGCTGCGCAGCACGATGACGGTGACGCCGGGGTCCTGGTCGGCCGCGTCCAGGGCCTCCATCAGCGCCTGCGAAAGCGCCCGGTTGAGGGCGTTGCGCTTTTCTGGCCGGTTGAGCGAGATGATGCCGATGTCGCCGTCCTTGCGGTAGGTGAGCACCTGTTCCGAATCCGTCATGTGTCGTTCTCCCGCGGGATGATCAGCGCGTCCACCACGAGGCATCCCTGGCCCCGGGGGAGCGACATCACCGGGTTCAGGTCGATTTCGGCGACGGAGTCCCGCTCGGCCCAGGCGAACTCGCCGAGGGCGGTCAGGCATTCGCGCACCGCCTGGACGTCGCGAGGGGCTTGGCCGCGTACGCCGCCCAGCAGGCGCCGGCCCCGGGTCTCGCCGATCATGGCATTGACGTCGCCGTCGCGGAGCGGCAGCGGCCGAAGGGCCACGTCGTCGAATACCTCCACCAGGACGCCGCCGAACCCGAACGCCAAAACCGGTCCGAAGTCGGGGTCGCGGCTCACCCCCATGAACAACTCCACCGCGTCCCGGACCATGGCCTGGACGATGAACACGGCATCGGCCGGCGGGGGCGAGAGCCCTTCCAGTTTCGCCGCCATGCCGTCGAACGCGCTCGCCACGCCCGCCTCGTCTGCGAGACCCGCGGCCACCAGCCCCAGGTCCGACTTGTGCGGGATGCCGTCGGACGCCACCTTAAGCACCACAGGATAGCCGATGTCACGAGCGGCCCGTAGCGCCTCATCCCGCGACGCCACGATAGTTTCCCGGACCACCGGCAAGCCGGCCTCGCCGAGCAGCCTCTTGGCATCTACCTCGTTGATGAGGGAGCGCTGCGGGTTGCCGTTGCGCAGGCAAGCGGCGACCCGGGCGGTCGGCGGCGGCTCGGGCAGGAGATCGAACTGCGGCATGGACCAGCGCGCCAGACGATCCACGGCGCCCAGGCCCTGACGCGCCCCGCCGATGGTGGGCACTCCGGCCACGTGCAGCGCGTCGGCGAACTCCTGCCGGAAGAGCCCCGGCCGGGTGTTCATGAAATAGCACGGCTTGGTTGTCCGTTGGGCGGTCTCGGCCAGGTACTGCGTGTACTGGGTGGGGACCATGGGCGAGTCGTCGCGGCTGTCGCTCACCAGGACGATGGAGTCCACGTCGGGCTCGTCCTCCAGCACCTTCAGTCCGTGCGGGATGTTCACGTCGAACTTGCCGTCGCCCCAGGCATCGAGGGGGTTGCCGTCGCCGGTCAGGGGGCCGATGACGCGCTCGGCTTCGCGGCGGCCGTCTTCGGACAGCGGCAGCAGCCGCAGGCCGGCAGCCCCGGCGACGTCCAGGATCAGCTCGGCCTGTCCGCCGGACGCCGTCATCACGCCGAGCTTCCGTCCACTGGGCCAGCGCTCGCCTTGGCAGCAGGCCAGCACCTCGGTCAGCTCGTCCATGTCGCCGACCTCGATGGCGCGGTGCCGCTTGAGCACCTCGGAGAAGACACGGGCCTCGCCCGCGAGGCCGCCGGTGTGGCTGGTGATCGCCCGGCGCGTGCGGTCGTTGCGCCCGACCTTGAGCACCACCACGGGCTTGCCGCGGTCCGCGGCCTTGTCCAGGGCCGCGACGTAGCGTTCCGGATCACGGATGGTTTCGGTGAAGCTCGCGATGACCCGGGTGTCGGGGTCGTCGGCCAGGTACTCGATGAACTCGGCGGTGGTGGTGACCGCTTCGTTGCCGGTGGAGACCACGTGGCTGAAGCCGAACCGGCGGCAGTCGGTCAGGAGCCCGATGGCGATGGAGCCGCTCTGGGTGACGATGGCGACGTTGCCGGGGAGCTTCTCGGGATGCAGCAGATTCGAGGTGTAGAGGCTGGTGCGGTTGTGCGGGCTCAGCACGCCCATGCAGTTCGGGCCGCACACCGCCATGCCGGCGCCGCGCGCGGCCGCTTCCAGCACGTCCTGCCGCCTCTGGCCTTCCTCGCCAACTTCGGCGAAGCCGCCGTCCAGCACCACCGCGGCGCCGTAGCCGCGGGCTGCGGCAAGCTGGAACGGCTCGGTCACCAGCCGGTGGTTGACGCAGAAAACGATGGCGTCGATGCCTTCGGGGACGTCATCGAGGCCCGGATAACAGCGTTTCCCGAGCACCGTCTCGTACCTGGGATTGATCGGGTAGACCGTGCCCTCGTAGCCCAGCTTGTCGAGCATCTCCAGGATGCGCCGCCCCGGCCCGCGGTTCTCGCTGGCGCCGTAGACCGCGATGGATTTCGGCTTGAGGAGCCGCTCAAGTGGCATGGACCGGCCTCTTGCGCGTCACCGCGGCGATCGCCGTGCCGATCAGCACCAGCGTGAACAGCAGGCTCGACACCACCGCCAGCACCGGGTCGGCCTCCAGCCGCACGCTTTCGTACATCTTCCGGGGCAGGGTGGAGGCGTCGCGCCCGGCGATGAAGATGGCGATGACGGTCTCGTCGAACGAGTGGAGGAAGGCGAACAGCGACGCCACCAGGAAGCCCGGCCGCAGCACCGGCAGGGTGACGTGGAGAAAGGTCCGGAGCGGTCCGGCCCCCGAGCTCATGGCGGCGCGCTCGAGGTTGCGGTCGAAACCCTTGAGCGTGGCGGACACGATCAGGAAGGCCACGGGCACGGACACGCAGGTATGGGCGATGATGACGCCGATGTGGTTGTTGGTGAGGCCCACCGGGCTGAAGATGGCGTAGTAGCCCAGCGCCAGCACGATGTGGGGGACCATGAGCGGCATCATCAGCAGGAAGTTCACCGTCCCGCGGCCCGGGAACCGGAAGCGCACCAGCGCGAAGGAGGCCGGCACCACCAGCGCCATGGTCACGAACATGGTGGCGGTGGCGATGATGGCGCTGTTGATGGTCGGCGTCGTCCACAACTCGTTGGTGAAATATGCCCGGTAGTAGCCGAGCCAGTAGCCCGTGGGCGGGAACGCGAACGAGGGCGAGTCGCTGAGCGACATGGGGATGACGATGAACATCGGCGCGGCGATGAAGGCGCCGATGGCGATGGCGACGGCTCTCAGGAAGTTCATGGGCGCACTCATCCCCAGAGCTTGTCCAGCCCCACCAGCCGGTTGTAGACGGCCAGCAGCGCCATGGTGGTCGCCAGCAGCACCACCGCCATGGCCGAGGCGAAGCCCCATTCGAGAAGCTCCTCGATCTGCTCGCCGATGAGCCCCGCGATCATCTGGTCTCTCGGTCCGCCCAGCAGCACCGGCGTCACGTAGAAGCCCAGGCAGATGATGAAGACCAGCGTGCAGCCGTTGACCACGCCCGGCAGGCTCAAGGGCAGAAAGACCGTGCGGAACCCCTGGAACGGGGTGGCGCCCAGGCTCGCGGCCGCGCGCAGGTGGTTGGGGTCGATCTTCTGCATGGCCGCGTAGATCGACAGGATCATGTAGGGGATCAGGATGTGCACCATGCCCAGGGTGGTGGCGAAGCTGTTGAACAGGATCTGCGGCACCGGGTCGAAGCCGATCCAGGCCAGCAGCTTGGTGACCGGTCCCTTGCTGCCCAGGATCACCAGCCACGAGTAGGTGCGGACCAGAAAGCTCGTCCAGAAGCTCATGCCTACCACCAGCAGCAGCACGAAGCCCAGGGTGCCGCCGTAACGGACGATGACGTAGGCCAGGGGATAGCCCAGCAGCAGGCAGATCACGGTCACCATGAAGGCGAACCAGAACGTGTTGCCCAGCACCCTGGAATAGAGTGGGGACGAAAAGAACTCCCGGTAGTGGACGAGCGACAGCGTCGGGTCGGTGAAGCTGATGACGACGACGTCCAGCAGCGGATAGACGAACAGGACGGCGATGAACAGCACTGCCGGCGCGGAAAGCGTCCAGGCCGAAAGGTTGGCGCGTGAGCGCCACGGCCTGAATGCTCTTCTGCCGGCAAGTGTCGTCATGTCAATCGGACCGGACGCGGGAGCCTGCGCCGCCGGAACACGGGGGTTCAGGGGCGGGGTTCCAACCCGCCCCTGCGTGCACCCTGGTGAAACGCGTATCGACCTCCGGCCTCAGGTCGCCAGCCACTGGTTGAAGCGCTTGGTCAGCGCGCTCAGGTTGGTGCCCACCCACAGCGGATCCGGCTGGTAGGTGAGCGGCAGGTTGTCCTTCCACGTGGGCATCATCCGCGCCTTCTTCTCGTCGATGTGCTCGTAGGCCGCGGCGATCCACGGGCCGGTGTTCATCAGGCGGCAGAAGACGCCCAGGTTTTCGGGCTTCAGGCAGAACTGGGCGAACCGCCAGGCCTCCGCCGCGTTGGGGGTGCCGCGCGCCACGATCCAGTTGGACCGGCGCATGTGGGCCTGGTTCCACACCACCTCGATGGGCACTCCCTGTTCCACCGCCACCCCGGCGCGGGTGTTCCACATGGGCATCAGGTCGACTTCGCCGTCACGGACGAGCTGCACCGACTGCGAGCCGCGCCGCCACCACACCTTGACGTGAGGCTTCAACTCGTCGAGCTTCTTGAAGGCCCGGTCCACGTCCAGGGGATAGAGCTTGTCCTTGGGCACGCCGTCCGCCAGCAGCGCGAACGGCACCATCCGGGCGACGTCCTTGTAGGCGCCCCGGTTGCCCGGGAACTTCTCCACGTTCCAGTAGTCGGCCCAGGACTGCGGGCCGCCGTTGGGGAACTTCTTCTTGTTGTAGACGAGGTTGGTGGAGATGGAATGGCGCGAGATGCCGTTGTAGCCGATGGTGTCCGGCGGATAGTCGGTGAGCCGGATGATGTCGTAGTGAATGTGCTCCAGCAGGTTGTCGTTGAGCCCTCGGATAGAGTCCGACCGTCCCATACCGGCGACGTCGAACTCATAGTGGCCGCTCTGGACCTGCGCCTTCATCTTGGCGAACGACACGGGCGTGACGGGCTTCACCGCAATGCCGGAGGCCTTCTCGTAGGGCTTGTAATAGGCTTCCGCCTCCGCCTTGCCCCAGCTTCCACCCCAGGTGTTGATGTAGATGGTCTTGGTCTTGGCCCGTGCCTTGGACGCGATGTAGGGCGCTCCCAATATCATCGCCCCGGCCGCTACGCTGCCGCCGATGAAAGTGCGGCGGTTGATCCCGCCCGTTTTCGTTTCCTTGGTTTCCATCGAGTCCTTCATGGGTCATCCCTCCTGTTTTTCGAATGTTGACTCGCCAACCCGTCGCGTGGCCGACCCTTATCAAAAGCCGTCGGCGACGGCAAACAAAAACGGGAGGGTACGGTGTATTGCCGACGTCCAAAACGTCATGCCCGCGGAAGAGGCTGTGTCAAAACTCTCCGTGGTTACGGACATGGCGCCACGCCCGAATCGTCATTCCGGCGAAAGCCGGAATCCAGGTGGGGGTGGGGCGGGGAATCACTGCCGTCAGCCCCTCCCCACCCCTGGATTCCGGCTTTCGCCGGAATGACGATTCGGGGCGTAGCCAAGGCGGAAACTACTTCCGGTCGGGCCATACCGCCTGGGAGGACAGGTCCTGCCACGCGGCCGGGCGGCAGGTCGCCTTGGCGGCCTCGTCGGGCTCCAGCGAGGTATCCCAGTCGTTGCCCACGAAGCGGCAGCCGGTGATCTCCTCAGAGGCGTCGGACACGAGCCAGCGAATGGGCTCGGCCATGACTTCGGGTTGCACCAGCTTGCTGCGGTCGAAGGGGGCGCTCTCGGGAATGAAGCTCGTGTTGGTGGGGCCGCCGGGCACCAGCACGTTGACGGTCACGCCGGTGCCTTCCAGGTCCTTCGCCCAACTCGCCGACGCCGCTTCCAGGGCGGCCTTGGACATGCCGTAGGGCGTGTAGGCGCCGCGGAACATGGTGTCCAGGCTGGTGGTGACGTTGACGATGCGGCCGGAGCCTTGCTTCACCAAGTGCGGCGTGACCGCGCGGGCCATGAGGAATGCGCCTTTCCAGTTGACGTCCATCACGGACTGCCAGCGGTCGGGCTCCACCTCCCAGAAACGCACCGGCTCGCTCATGTAGTTGGCACGCACGGTCTGCATGCCGATGCCGGCGGCGTTGACCAGCGCGTCCACGCGTCCGAAGCGGCCCAGCACCGCTTCGGCTACGCGCTCGCAGTCTTCGGCCTTGGTGATATCGGCGGTGAGGGTGATCAGCGCTCCTTCATCAGCCACGCCTGCGGCGCTCCGCGCCATGGCTTGGCACCGCTCTTCCCGGTTGTCCACCACCGCCACACGGGCACCGTCCTCCAGCAGGGCGAGAGTCATGATGGTGCCCATGCCGCCAGCACCGCCGGTGATGATCACGACCTTGTCTTTTGATGTTTTCTCAGACACTGGGCGTCACGCCCCCTGCTTGTTGGCCTTGTACTGCTGGTGGTTCCGGTCCAGGGCGGCGAGGCACTCCGGGTCGAAGTCCTGTTTCGCCACGGGCTCGGGCTCCCAGTGGCCGTGTGTATCGGCGCCGCGCAGCAGCGCCGCGCTGGCGTGGTCGAACAGCGTCTGATGAACGTGCGGGGCGATGAAGTGGATGGAGTAGCCGAGCCGCCGGTCGTCCGACTGGTTGGGATTGGACCCATGGATCACGGTTTCGCTGTGGAACGAAATCTCCCCGGCGTCCAGCTCCACGTCCACCGCCCGGGAATCGTCTACATCCGCGACGGTCTGGCCCCTGGAGAGGAGGTTGTCCTTGGCAAAGGTCTCCACGTGTTTGCGGGCGCCGCCGGCGTGGGAGCCCGGGATTACCCGCATACAGCCGCTCTCTACCTTGCTGTCGGTGAACGCGAACCAGGCGGTCAGTGTCTCCCGCGGTTGCAGGCCGTAATAGGTGGTGTCCTGATGCCAGGAAACGAACCGGGGATCGTGGGCGTTCTTGGTAAAGAAGCTGGAGCCCCAGCACAGGATGTTCGGCCCGATGATGTCCTCCACCGCGTCGAGCATCACCGGGTTGCGGATCAGCTCGTTGAGCCAAGGGAAGGGGAGGTGGGCCTTGATGCGGTAACGGTCCTGAAGCTCGCCGCCGATGGTTTGCTCCACGTCCTCCAGTTTGCGCCTCAACGCACGCGCCGACTCCTTGTCCATGATGCGGACGGGAAACAGAAATCCATCGCGATGGTAGGCGTCCACCTGCTCCTGTGTCAGTACCTTGGGCATTGCGGTCTCCTGGAAGAGGCGGTCGTGGGTCCTGCAAGAAGCCACGCCGGACCAGAGGCTAATCTGACTTTGGCCGACCCGTGTGTCAAGCACTTGGGCGGTGCGCAACGTTGCCAAGTTCCGAATGCCGTTACAATCCGGCCGCCTGTCTCAGGCTGGCGATCATCGAGATCCGCAAGAGGTATTCGTAGGACTTCTCCGGGTCTGAGGCAGTTTCGCGCATGGTGCGGCGGAATTCCTGCTGCCGCGCGGGGTCGCGGGCTTCCAGGTTCAGCTTGTTGCGGGTGGAGTGGACGTTGGCGTACTCCAGCGCGATGGGGCGGCGCTGGCGCTCGTAGCCGTCCAGTTCCGCGTCCAGCGCCTCTCCGCGCCACACGCGCACGAGCCTTTCCGCCAGGTTGTAGCCGTCGTGGATGCCGCCGTTCAGGCCCATGCCGCCCAGGGGATTGTTGATGTGGGCCGCGTCGCCGGCGAGGAACGCTCGTCCCTTGCGGTAGCGCGCGGCCACTCGCTGGTGCACGGGGTAAAGGGTCCGGTGTTCCACCGGGTAGAGCCCTTCGGTGCGGACGACGCCTTGCAGACGCTGCTCGACGCTGGCGTCGCTGAGCACGGCGTCGTCGCTCTCTTCCGGCCGGGTGGGGAACATGACGCGCCACAGCCCCGGGATCCGCAGCAGGAAGAACCATTCGTCCGGGTCCGCGAAGTAGCTCACCGGCGCAAGCCCGTCGAAGTGTTTTTCGAACCGGAATGGCGTGCTCACCACAAGGAACCGCTCCGGCCAAGTGAACCCGTCGAAGGCGATGTCCAGCGTCTTGCGGACGTTGCTGCGGGCGCCGTCGGCTCCCACCAGGTAGCGGCCCGGGTAGCGCCGGGTGGCGGCGCCTTGCGTTACGACAGCGGTAACGGACGTTGCGGTCTGTTCCACCGCGGTCACCTCGCTGGCGAAGAGCACTTCGGTTCCAGGCAGGGTCGCCACCTTCTCGTACAGCAGCCGGTTGAGCTTGAACTGCTCGCACTGAAGCCGGTAGGGATGCGCGGTGACGTCGGCGATCCGCCCGAAGTCGAACTCCGCGATGCAGCCCGCGCGCTCACGGTACTGGAGCGTAGGAGCCTTGAGCCCAAGCGCCAGAAAGTCGTCCAGCACCCCTGTCGATTCCAGCATGTCGAGGGTCGGGGGATGGAAGGTGGAGGCGCGCAGAGTTTCCGGCAGGTCGGGTTCGGCCTCCAGCACGGTTACCGGCACGCCGTGTTGGGCCAAGTGCACCGCCACCACCAGCCCCACGGGCCCCGCGCCTGCCACCAGCACGCGATCAGTGTTCATGTCAGCCCCGTGAAACCGGCCCGCCGCGGTGTGATCCGGTGGTGATTCGTCAGGGGACACGCCTTGTCGGCTACCGGAAGTGCGGCATGACGTGCTCGCTGCACACGTCCAAGTGCTGGAACTGGTCCTTGGCCGCGAAGCGGACGATGAAGGTCTGAATGCCGGCCTCGGCGTACTCGTTGATGAAGTCCACCACCTCGTTGGTGCCGCCGGCCTTGACCACGAGCTGCGCGGCCACCTGCTCGTAGGTCTTGTGGTAGTAGGCTTCCAGGAACGCGCCGCCCTCGCGCCGCGCCTTGTCGGCGTCCGGGTCCATGTGGATGGTGAGGTAGAGGCAGCGGTGGATGTCGTCGGGGTTGCGTCCGGCGTCGCTGGCGTAGTCTTCCATCTTCTTCCGCGACTCCTTGAACACCTGGAGCGACGGGATGTTGGTGATCCAGGCGTCGCCATAAAGGCCGACGCGCTTGAGACCGCTGTCCACGTCGTTGCTCGACACCCACAGCGGGATTCCCGGCCGCTGCACCGGCTTGGGCAGGAGCGAGATGTTCTCAATGGTGTAGTACTTGTTCTCGTGGGTGACGTCGTCCCCGGCCCACAGCATCTTCATGATCCTGAGCACCTGGCTGAGCCGCCCGGCCTTCTGGTTGAACGGGACGCCGCAGGCCGTGTACTCCTCCTCGAACATCTTGTCGTTGCGGGACACGCCCACGCCGCAGATCAGGCGCCCGCCGCACAGCACGTCGACGCTCGCCAGGGCCTGGGCCAGCACCACCGGGTTGCGCATGGCCGCCAGCAGCACCGCGGTGCCGATCTTCACCCGCTCGGTCTTGACCGAGAGCGCCCCCAGCGTGCTGATGACCTCCAGCCGCGACTTGGCGGTGACGCTGTCGCCGATCCACACCGAGTCGTAGCCGGCCTTCTCCACCGCGTCGGCGAGGTTGAAGACGGGGCTCAAGTCCGGGACCGCGGTCTTGGCCAGGATCACGCCGCGGGTGGGTAGCAGAATGCCGAAGCTGAGTTTTTGGGTCATGTGGTTCTCCGATGATCTTTCAATCAAGGCCCGTTCCGCCGGAGCGGCAGACCTCAGAAACGTATGAACAGGTCGTTGGTGCCTTCGTTCGTGAGCTGCGTAATGGTGGTGATCCGGTCGCTGAATTCCTTCAAGGTTCCCAGGGAGCTGTGGCCCACGTCGATGAGGATGGAGAAGAGCGAGAAGCTCAGCCGGTCCTTTTCCTTGAGGAACCGTTCCGACCACTCCGCGGACACCTGGCACTCGCCGTCCGTGATGAACACGATGTCCCCCTTCTTATATCGTGATTTCCCGAGGCACTCCAGGGCCGCGTCCAGGGGCTTCTCGAAGTCCGTGCCGCCGCCGGGGAAGTGTTCCGCCAGATCCATGAGCTTGTCGGGCTCGACCTCGGCGCCCCGGCGCGTGGTCAGGTCGAGGACGTGAAGGGCGGTCTCCCGGGAGGAGAAGCAGATGGAGCGGAACGGCCGGCGCTGGCGGCGCGTCAGCTCCAGCAGGGTCAGGGCGACGGCCTTGGACCAGAGTTCCTTGTCCCCCGACATGGAGGAGCTGCCGTCCAGGCACACCACCACCGGCCCCTTGCGTTTCTCCTCCATGCCCCGGAGGTTGTACTGCAACAGCTCCTTCTCCAGCAGCCGGCGCTGGAAGTCCCGGCGCCGTAGCGGGTGGTGCAGGGTCGCCAGCTCCTGCGGCAACAGGTGTTCCAGGGCGCCTCCCTGCTCCACCGCGTAGAGCTCCTCGTTGGCCCGCTCGAAGGTGCGCTTGCGCAACGCCAGGGCGTGGGACTTCATCCGGCCCACCATGCGGATGAGCTTCTTGAGCTTGTCGTTTCCGGCCAGCCGCCGGCCCAGCTCGAGCCTTCGGTCCGCGGGCAGCCGCCCGCCGGAACCCAGCGCGGAACCCCACTGCTCCGCTTCCTCCGCGGCTTCCTCCAGTTGATGGGCGGCGCGGATGGCCGAAGCCTGCACGCGCGTCCGGGCCTCATCCCGGACCCGGTCCAGGTCCTCGGTCAACTGCCGCTGCTTTTGCCGGATCGAGGCCGCCTCTCCCCGGAGCCTGCTCTTGAGCCGCTCCTCGACCTTCTCCAGGGCCTCCTCCTTGCCTGCGGCTTCCTCCTGCTCCCCCAGCTCTGCGGCATGTTCCAGCATCTCGCGTGTATTCTGGAACTCCTCTTCCTGCTGCCGCAGCTTCCATGTGTCCATCATGTCGTGGCGCGTCCACGGCTTCTCGGACTTGAGCATGTCCAGGAGCCCTTCGCCCACGAGCAGCGTGCACAGGCCGGCCTTGGCCTCGTCGAGCAGGGTCAGCTCCCGCAGGATCCGGCTCACTTCGCCGTCGTGCAGCGCGGTCAGGAGGGAGCGGTTGACGGACGCGCTGGGGAGCACGTCGGATTCGGCGGCAAACACGATGTTGTACTTGAACAGCAGGCAGAAGACGTCTTGCAGCAGCGACGGGAAGTGGGGCAGGAGGGCTTGGCCCGTGCGTTCCAGCTCCCGCAGGGAGGCGGCGTCACGGCGGAGCTGGCCGTAGGCGTGGCGGTCGTAGCGGTCGCTCTCGATCCAGTGGGCGTTGTCGGGCAGTTCGGGCAGCGCGGGGGCCTTCTTCTTCGGCGTCCGGCGGGCCACTACAATTCCTCCAGCAGGCGCTTCTGCAGCGTCTGGATCTCGTCCCGCATGTGCTCCACCCCGGCGACGGGGCGCTCCGAATCGGATGCCTTCTCGATGATCTGTTCCACCCGGCCGAGGATGTTGCGGAGCTTGGTGTGTCCCTCGATGAGGGCGTGGGAGCGCAGTTCCTCCGTCTCCCATGGGCGCTGTACGTACTCCTCGATCTCGCGCGCCTGGTAGAGAAGCTCCTGCGCCTCCTTCTCGTAGCCGAGCACGATCTCGCGGAGGGTGGAGGCGACGTCGGCGTGCTCGGACGGTTCCCGCCAAAGGACGTGCTCCAGGAACAGCAGGCTCCGGTCCGAGACCTGCGCGTCCCCCGCCAGGTAGGAGTGCGCCTTCATGAGGGCCAGGGACTGGCGGTAGCGCCGGTCGGAGGCGACGATCTGCTTCTTGCCGAGCTGCCGGCGGATCTCGGCCATGGTCCGGTAGACGTGGCCGGGGACCGGCTGCGCGTCCGCCTCGCGCTGCATCTCGTTCAGCTCCGCCAGGGTGAGGGAGGCCCCGGCCTGCTGCTGCGGCGCCTCCAGCATGCGCAGGAAACGGTAGTCCTCCTCTATGTAGTCCACCACGAAGCGGAGCAGGAAGCGGTCGTACAGCGCGGTCAGCTCATCGTCCTCGGGAAGCTCGTTGCTGGCGCCGAACAGGGTGACGAGCGGCACGTCGTGGACCTGCTGGCCGTTGTGGAACCGCCTTTCGTTGATGATGGTCAGGATCGAGTTCAGGATCGAGGAGTTGGCCTTGAAGACCTCGTCCAGAAACGCGATGTGGGCTTCGGGGAGCTTGCGGGTGGTGACGCGGCGGTAGTCGTCCTGCTCCAGTCCCTTGAGGCTCACCGCGCCGAACAGCTCTTCCGGCGCGGTGAAACGGGTCAGCAGCCACTGGAAGTAGCCGGCGCCCTCGATACGGCGGCACAACTCGTCGGCCAGCATGGACTTGGCCGTGCCGGGCGGACCGATGATCAGCAGGTTCTGGGCCGAGAGCAGGGCCGCGAGAGCGCCGTCGATGAGCTCGCCGCGTTCCAGGAACGTCTGTCGCAGCTCTTCGCGAAGCGCCAGCAGTTTTTCCTTGGCAGTCATGCGGGAAGCCTGTCGGGTAGTCCACCTGTAACAAACCCCGGTCCGGCCCACAAACATTCGTGCTCGCGCGTGCCGCGGGCGTTCGAGGGGACTGGATCAGCCTGATTTATCTTGCAACGTCATACGAGACGGTTTACCTTAATAACAGGACAGTCGCACCACGACAGGCCATTGGTTCGGCCGGAGTCAAGGACGGCCGACAGGAAGGAGGGAAGCCCATGCCGATTATCACGATCATTCGTGGCGCGTTTGGCGCGGGTCCGGAGGTTGCCGAGCGGGTGGCGCAGGATATGGGCTACTCGTGCGTGGACCGGGAGGTGCTGATGGAGGCGAGCAGCCGTTACGGCATTCCCGAGGCCAAGTACGAAGAGGTGCTGGAGTCGGGGCCGCACTGGTGGGAACGCTGGCGCGAGAGCCTGCGGCTGTACCGCATCACGCTCCAGGCCGCCATGTGCGAGATGGCCCGCGACGGCCGGATCGTATACCACGGCCACATGGGCCAGGAACTCCTGCCCGGCGTAAGCCACGTGCTCAAGGTGCTGTTGACGGCGCCGCTGGAATACCAGGTGGAGAAGGTGCGCGAGCGGGAAGGGCTCGACGAGGCCGGCGGCCGGCGCTACGTCGAGAGCGTCAACAAGGCGCGCTCCCGGCGCATGGAGGCCATCTTCGGCGCGGACTGGCGCGACGCGTCGCGCTACGATCTGGTCCTGAACGCCGGGCAGATGACCATCGACACCCTGGCGCGGTTGATCGAGGACGCCGCGGGGCGGCCGGAGTACCAGAAGAACGCGGAGTCGGAGCAGGCCTTCGCCGACCTGTCCCTGTCGTCCCGCGTTCAGGCGGCGCTGATCGTGTCGCCCAAGACGAGGAACCTGAACGTGCGCGTGCGGGCATCCGAAGGCGTGGTCCACGTCTCCGGGATTCTGACCCAGCCCGCGCTGCAGGAGGAGATCGTGTCGGTGGCCAGGGAAGTGCCCGGAACCACGGAAGTGGAGACGGACTTCGAGTCGCCGCCGGTGGAGTACATGTTTCCGTAGGCATGGTTGTCTGGAGGGAGTGAATGGCACAGAAGAGCATTCTGGTGACCGGCGGGACCGGTCTTGTGGGCGCGTACGTGGTGGGCATGCTGCAGGAGCGCGGCGAGCGCCCGGTGATCTTCGACGTGGCGGTCAACGAGCGGCTGCTCAGGGCCGTGGGCGTGGACCCCGCGTCGGTGGAGACCGTGCGCGGCGACATCCTGGACCTGCCTCAACTCGTGAGCGCGATTCGGGACCACGACGTGGGTCAGGTCATCCACCTGGCGGCGTTTCTGGGCGAGGAGGTGCAGCGGCGCCCCTACACCGGCGTGCGCCTGAACCTCATGGGCACCGTCAACGTGCTGGAGGCCGTGCGCCTCGAGAACGTGCCGCGGATCACCTTTCCCAGCTCCGGCACCGTCTACCTGGGCTCGTTCGGGGAGGGGCTCCAGAGCATCGACGAGACCATCCCCATCAACCCGCCGTCGGTCTATGCCGCCACCAAGGGCGGCTGCGAGTTTCTCGGCAACGCCTACGCGAAGATGTACGGCTTCGAGTTCGTGTGCATCCGTTACGTGGGCGGGCTTTACGGACCGTCGCCCACCACCATGAAGGCCACCCGCGAGCAGGCGATCCAGGACATGATCCGCGCCGCGTTGAAGCGCGAGGACGCCACCGTCAACTGGCCCTACGGCCCCACGGAGGTTCTCTACGGCAAGGACGCGGCCACGGCCACCGTCCTGGCCGCGCTCAAGCCCGAGCACAAGGACCGGCTCTTTCACATCGGCTGCAGCGGCATGGTCACCGGCGACGACATCCTCGCCGCGCTGAAGAAGGAGTTTCCGGAGTCCCGCGTGGCGTTGCGGAAGGAAAGCGACCCCATGGGCTATCCGGCCAACCGGCCTCTGACCGACCTGTCGCGCGCGGAGGAGCAACTGGGCTTCGTCGCCGAGTACACGCTCGACAAGGCGTTGGCGGACTACGCCGAGACCATGAAGAAGCTCGAAGGGCTGTAAGCCGACCGAGCGCCAGCGCGCGGAGGTGGCGTTCCCGCCTCCCGCGCCCTTGTCATTCCGATTCATGATCGTTGCCGTCGTCCTGGCCGCGGGCGCGTCCACCCGCATGGGAAGGCCCAAGGCGTTGCTCCCGGTGGATGGCGTCCCGTTCATCGAGCGCATCGTCCGTGCGCTGGAACGCACGAGCGTGGACCGGACCCTGGTGGTGCTGGGCTACAACGCCGGCGCCATGCGGGAGGCCATCGGCTACCTCGGCGTCGACACCGCGGTGAACCCGGACTACGCCCGCGGCCAGCTCTCGTCGCTGCAGACCGCCATCCGGGCGCTGGAGGGCGAGCCCGTGGAGGCGATCCTGGTGCACCTGGTGGACCACCCCTTTATCGAGAGCGGTCTGGTGGAGCGGATGATCGAGCGTTTCCGCGTCGAGGAGAAGCTCATCGTGGTGCCGCGGTTCGGCGGCCGGCGCGGCCATCCGGTGCTGTTCTCCGCCAGGCTCTTCCCCGAGTTCATGGCGGCGTCCCTGGAGACCGGCGCCAAGCCGGTGGTGCGGGGCCACCCGGATGAAACCCTGGAGATCGAGACCGACGAGGAAGGAATCCTCATCGACATCGACACGCCCGAGGAATACCGAAAGCACGTGAGGAGCGAATAGTGTCCCGTTTGAACCTGAATTTCGCCTGCGGCAGCTACGATCTCCTGCGGCCGCTATGGGAGAAGGTGGTAGAGCCCGCCGGCATCGACCTCAACGTCATGACCATGCAGTCGCCCGAGCGCCACGGGCGCATGTTGCGCCACGAGGAGTTCGACGCCTGCGAGCTGTCGCTGGTGGGCTACTTGGTGGCCCACGACCAGGGACGGGACTTCACCGCCATTCCCGCGTTCCCGCACCGGCGCTTCCGCCACAGCTACATGGTCAAGCGCACGGGCTGCGGCATCGACGAGCCCGCGGACCTGAACGGCAAGCGGGTCGGCCTCGACACTTTGCAGAACTCCGCGGGCCTGTGGATGCGCGGCATCCTGCAGGACTACTACGGCCTGGACCTCCGCACGGTGGAGTGGTGGTGCCAAGAGGAAGAGGACGTGCCGCTGGAACCGGCCTCGTGGATGAATATCCACCGGGTGCCCGAAGGCCGGAACATCGACGAGATGCTGTGCGCCGGCGACCTGGAAGGCTCCCTCTATCCCGAGGTGCTGCCGTCCATCCGGGAAGGTTCGGACAAGGTGGCGCTGCTCTTCCCGGACCCGCGGCAGGCGGAGGTGGAGTACTACCGCAAGAGCGGCATCTTCCCCATCATGCACACGGTGGTGGTCAAGGACGAGATACTGGAGCGGTATCCCTGGGTGGCGGTGAGCCTGCTCCAGGCGCTCCAGCGGGCCAAGGAGGTGTGCTACGAGCGCATGCGCGACCCCCGGAGCCTCGCCCTGGTGTGGGCCAAGGAAGAACTCCAGGAGCAGCACGCCATCTTCGGACCCGACCCCTGGCCCTACAACCTGGAGGACAACCGTCCCGACCTGGAAGCCGTGGTCCGCTACGAGTTCGAGCAGGGCATGATCAAGCACAAGCCCGCGATAGAAGAGCTGTTTTTCCCGCCCTCCCTCCAGGAGATACAGCACTACGTCTGAAGCCCTCACCGGACCGGCGGCGGCTTGACGGTCCCGTCGGGCCACTGACACTATCCACCGGACCTGTGGAAAACCTGTTCACAGGAACCTTTTCGGAGCGGTTTCAAGCCGCAAGAAAAGGCGGTTTCAACGACCTGCACAAAGAATGGACAGCGTATTCCCCATATTTTCGGACGGTTAACGCCGACAGGGGCGCGAACGGGCGGCGCTGGCAATGGCGCCGTTCAGATCCGGAAGGTGCGGTGGGTGCTCAGGGCGAACAGCTCCTCGATGGGCATCGGCCGGCCGATCATGCCCTGCTCGTGCATGTAACGCACGAATGTTTCAAGGGTCTTGCGGTTGGACTCCAGGCCGTAGGGCCAGAAATCCTCGCCCATGGTCTCTACCGTCTGGTGGGCGTGCTCGGTCAGGAACGGCAGCGAAAGCGGCAGCGCGCTGGTCTGGGTCAGGTCGGCCACGGCCAGGTCCTTGGCCTCGGAAAAGGCCTTCATCAGGGTCGCCGCCACCCACGGGTGCTCGTCAAGGATCTCCCGCCTAATGGACACCGTGTGCATGATGGGGAAGATGCCGGTGCGCTCGAAGTAGTCCCGCTCGACCTTCCAGGGTTCCGGGAAGAGCCGGCGCACCACGGAGCCGGCAGGATCGAAGGTGGACGGCGTCCGGGCGGTGATCAGCGCCTGGATCTCGCCGTCCGCGAGCATCTGCGCCAGGGAGCGGTCCGGCGGAGCGAAGCCCAGGCGGATGCCGGCCGGCTCCACCGGCTCGAAGGGAAGGCGTCCCGGGTCTTCCAGGCCGCCTTGGACCCATTCGACGTCCTCGGCGCGCACGCCGTAGTCGTCCGAGAGGATTCCGCGAGCCCACACGGCCGCGGTCATCTGGTATTCCGGAACGCCGATGCGCTTTTCCCTGAGGTCCTGCGGCGATTCGATGCCGGAGCCGCCGTGGACGAAGATGCACGACTGGCGGAAGAACCGGGACGGAAAGACCGGGATCGCCACCAAGTCGTCGGCCCCGCGCCCCCGGCGCACCACGTAGCCGCCCAGCGAGGTCTCGGCCACGTCGAACTCGCGGTACTGCATCATGCGCCAGAAGGTCTCCTCCACCTTGAGCGTCAGGCAGTTGAGCCGGATCCCGTCGGGCCGCACGCGCCCGTCCCGCAGGGCCTCGGTGCGGTCGTAGTGGCCGCACGCCAGAGTCAGGTTCAGCATGAAATCTCCAATAGTTGACAGGGTTCCGGCAGATTAGCTAAAGCTGAATCAGTTTTCCAGCCAGGAGTCTGTCCGTGCAGGGGCGACCGGCGGGTCGCCCCTGCGGGGTTCGACCGCAGTGCCGACCCTGGCGCCTGGAGGTTGCCATGAGTGATGCGCCGACGCCGGTCAAGCGATGCCTGATCCGGACCATGTCCGACACCATCGAGACGGACATCCACCGGGTCCACATCATCGCCAACGAGATCCTCCCGCGTTACCACAAGCCGCAACTGTCCTTCGAAGAGCTGCGCAAAGTGGCGGACGGGCCGTTCGACTTTTTCCTGGCGCCCATCCTCTTTGCGGAAGACTACGCCCGGGACCCGAGCATCATCTACAACGAGGGCGTGCGGCGCGAGATCCGCGGCCACGCCCTGGAGATCGCCCGCCGGCACGGCTTCGACGTAAACCCGCCGGATTTCATTCCGGGCGTCGAGGACTCGCTCAAGGAAGCCCGGGACGCGGGCCTGAGCAACATGGTGCTCACCACCAGCGGCCGGCGCTACAAGCACCGGGTCATGGAGGAGGCCGGCATCAGCGAATACTTCGAGGAGATCATCGACCGCGACGAGACCTACTTCCGCAAGGAGCAGGGCATCTACCACCTGTTCCGAAAGCTCAACCGGAACCTCGAGGTGATCCTCCTGTCCGGGACCGCCACCTACCTGCGGGCGGGCAACAACCTGGAGTTCGCCCAGGTGGCCGGAAGCGACCTGTCGGTGTTCACGGTGGCTCTGGCCACCGAGTACTCCTACAACGACGAGGAGACGCTGGCCGCGGCCAGGCCGAAGCTGCTAATCAAGAGCCTTGATGAACTGATCCCCAGGCTGCGGGAGGCCGGCGTCCTGCCATCGGCTGCGGCCGCCGCTTCGACCGCGGCTTAGGCCACGCCCGGTCCGATTATTTCACTCCCGCGACCACTTGGTCCTGGGAATCTCCAGCCGCTCGCCGTCCACATGGATGGCGTCCACCCGTTCGTTGAAGAAACACATCAGGTCCTTGATCTTCGGGCATTCGGGGATGGTTTCCTCGTAGCTCCAGACGGTGTCTTCGAAGACCTTGCCGTTCACGTTCGCCGACCAGTAGCTGGCGGTGCCCTTGTAGGGGCACCGCGTCCGGGTGTCGCTGGGTTCCAGCAACTCCGTGCGCACGTCCTCTCGCGGCAGGTAGTAGCGGATCAGGTGTCCGGTCTCCAGCACCAGCCGGGGACGCGTGGAATCCGCCACCACCTCGCCGCCGAGGGTCACCTGGACGTGGCGCGAGCTGTGGAGCACGTCCACCCGCTTGTACGGGTCCCGGGCGTGAACGAAGATTTCATCCTCCTCCTCGTACCAGCCGTCCATCCGGTTCCAGTAGAAGGACAAGTACCCGGCGATGTCGCGGGACCCGGGCTTGGGGTCGAGGTAGCTCCAGGCCGCGGACTCGGCCGTCTTGCCGCCCGCGGCGATGTCCCAGTAGGAAGCCTCTCCCTTCACGGAGCATTGGCTGTGGTGGTCGTTGGGTGTCAGCAACTCCATGCGCACGTCTTCTTGCGGGAAATAGTAGACCGGGACATGGCCCGCCTCCCGCAGCAGCATGGCGCGCTTCGTGTCCGCCAGGGTCTCGCCGCCGAACCTGATGCGGACCCTCCGGGGGCTTTCCTCGAAATCGAGCCAGTGGTCGGCGTGCTCGCCGTAGCTTCGCGGCTTGTGTACGATTTCCATCCGAGTTCCTCCCGTTTCGGTTTGTCGTCGAAGAGGTCCCAGCCTGCCGGGACATAGGGATTCTGTTCCCACCGGACGCGTGGTGTCAAGGCGGCCCGCCACCGTCGTCGGCTTGGCATGGGTCAACTTGCATTGTAGAACATCCGGGAACACGCAATCGGAAGGAACCCGAATCATGAAGCACAAGCCCGGTGACAAGGCGCCGGATTTCCGGCTGATGGACCAGAACGGCAAGCCCCACAAGCTGTCAGGCTACAAGGGCAAGTGGGTGCTGCTGTTCTTCTATCCCAAGGACGCCACCCCCGGCTGAACGAAAGAGGCCCGTAGTATGCGGGACCACATAGCCGAATTCGAAGAGGCCAAGGCCACGGTTCTGGGAGTGAGCATCGATCCGGTCAAGAGCCACGCCAAGTTTGCCGAGAAGCACCAGTTGCCTTACAGCTTGTTGGCGGACGAGGAGAAGGAGGTGGTGAGGCTGTACGACGTCTGGGGCAAGAAGAAGTTCATGGGCAGGGAGTACGAGGGCACCTACCGGATGTCGTTCCTGATCGATCCCAAGGGCAAGATCGCCAGGATCTACGAGAAGGTGAAACCCGAGCAGCACGCGCGGGAGGTGCTGGACGACTTGGCGGAGCTTGCGTAGCGTACCCGACAAGGAGGACTCGGCGTTCATGGCGCGGGCTCTGGCCGAGGCCGAGGCGGCGCTCGGGGACGATGAGGTTCCCGTTGGCGCGGTCGTGGTATGCGGCGGCGAAGTGATCGGCCGGGGGCGCAACCGGCGCGAGGCCTTGGCGGACCCCACGAGCCACGCGGAGATCCTGGCCATCAGGGAGGCGGTCGCGGCGCGGCCCTCCTGGCGCCTCGACGACTGCACGCTCTACGTCACTCTGGAACCCTGCGTCATGTGCGCCGGCGCCATCGTCCAGGCGCGCGTCCAGCGTCTGGTGTTCGGTTGCCCGGATCCCAAGGGAGGCGCGGTGAGGTCGCTCTATCGAATCTGCGACGATTCGCGCCTGAACCATCGCGTGGAGGTCACCGAGGGCGTGCTGGCGGAACGGTGCGGCGAGATCCTGAAGAGTTTCTTCGCCACGTTGCGGGATCGGGACTGATCTCATCATGGACGCGACCGCGCGATTTCTGAGCGCCTACGCCGCTTCCCTCGACTACCGGGACCTTCCTCCCGATACCCTTCACGAGGCCCGGCGCCGGATACTGGATTCTGTGGGTTGTGCCCTCGGTGGGTTTACTGCCGAGCCCTGCCGCATTGCCCGTGATCTGGCGCCGGCGTTGGAAGGGCAGGGCGCCGCGCGAATCCTCGGAACCGGAAAGGCTGCCACGCCCGATATGGCGGCCTTCGCCAACACCGCCATGATCCGCTACCTGGACTGCAACGACAGCTTCGTGTCCCCGGGTGGAGGCCATCCGAGCGACATGCTGCCGGCGGTGCTGGCCGCGGCCGAGGTCGCCGGCGCCTCGGGCCGCGAGGTGATCACCGCGCTGGTGCTGGCCTACGAAATCTACGGGCAGTTCGCCGCCCGTTTCGCTACCCGCGAGAAGGGCTGGGACCAGGGACTCTTCATCGGTCCGGCGAGCGCCTGCGCCGCGGGAAAAGTCATGGGACTGCCCGAGGAACAGCTCGCGCACGCCATCTCCATGACCGCCGTCTCCCAGGCGCCGTTGGGCCAGACCCGCGTGGGTGAGCTGTCGATGTGGAAGGGCTGCGCCACGGCCATGGCCGTGCGCAACGGCGTGTTCGCGGCGCTGCTCGCCCGCGGGGGATTGGAAGGGCCGCCCGAGCCCTTCGAGGGCCGCTACGGGCTGTTCGAGCAGGTGACCGGGGAACTGCGCCTCGACGGATTCGGCGACGCCGGAGCAGGCGTGCCGTTCAAGCTCACCGACACCAGCATCAAGTACTTCCCCGTGCAGATTCACACCCAGGCCGGCGCCGCCATGGCGCTGGAGTTGCGCGACGAGTTCAAGCTCGACGACCTGGAGCGCATCCGTATCGAGACCTATGGCGTGGCGGTGCGGAACGCCGCCGGCGAGCCCGAAAAATGGGACCCCAGCACCCGCGAGACCGCGGATCACAGCCTCCCTTACGTGGTCGCCGTCGCCCTGACCGACGGTGCGGTAACCCCCGCCAGCTTCAACGAGAAACGCATCCGAGACCCGCTCCTGCGGCCGCTCATGCGCAAGGTCGAGGTCAGCGAGGACCCCGAAGCCACCCGCGACTATCCGGCGCAGCAGCGGGCGCGCATGGAGATCACGCTACAGTCCGGGCGCCGGTTGACCCGGTCAGAGGACTATCCCAAGGGCCACAGCCGCAACCCGTTGACGGACAGCGAACTGGAGCAGAAATTCTTGGGCCTTACGGCGGGTGTTCTATCCGCGCAACGGCAGGCAGCCTTGTTGGAGCGGCTCTGGCGCTTCGACGAGCTTGAAAATCCGTACCCCTTGTTCGAAGCTGCAAGGGTCGAATGATTGTCCTTTAAGGAGGGTTCATCATGTCCAAGCTGACGCAATTTCGTTCGTGGAATTTCAACGCCGAGGACCTGGAGAAAACGGTGAGCTTCTACCAGGACGTCCTCGGGGCGACCATTCGCAAGAAACACGTGGTCGCCGGCGTCGATGTCGTCCGTCTCAACCTCGGCGGCGCCGTCCTGGGCGTCTTCGACGCCTCCAAGGACCGCCACCCCCGCGTGCCGCACCACACCTTCGAGATCGACGCCCGCTGCGAGCCCGAGGATTTCATCAAAGAGATCGAAGCCAGAGGCGCCAAGGTCAGCGATATCCGCCGCCACGACGACGGCGGATACTCCGTCTACGTCATCGACCCCAGCGGAAACCGCCTGGAGTTGTCCACCTCATCCGGCTGACGGCAGGAATTCCAGCCCGTCTTCGTCAACCTGTGCGGAACAGGTTCTCGGCGGGCGCGAGGGAGCGGCTCCGCGGGAAGACCTTGTCCTCGACCGTGCTCGGGGAAGCCCCGAGGTGGCGGATCAATGCGCTCTTGAAGAGGCTTTCGTAGTGGGTCGTCGGGCGGATGTCCCGGCCTTCGTAGAGCGCCGCCGGAGTCAGGCCGGGCCATGCGCCCGTCACCCGTCCCCCCTTGACCGCGCCGCCGAGCAGTAGCGCGAGCCCGCCGACGCCATGGTCGGTGCCCCGGCTGCCGTTCTCCGCCGCGGTGCGTCCGAATTCGGACACGACCAGGACGGCGGTTCTCTGCCAGTGAGCCCCGATCCCTTCCTTGAACGCGATGAGGCCGGCCGACAGTTGCCCGAACAGGCGGGTGAGCCGCCAGTGCTGGCCGAAATGGGTGTCCCATCCCTGGGATTCGAGGACGGCGATGCGAGGACCTTCGTTTCGGGCCATGAGACTCGCCGCCGCGGTGGCGGCGATCTCGAACGCGCGGCTGCGTTGATTACGACCATCCGGCATGCTCTCCATCGACGGCGCCATGCTCCCGCGGGCGTCGGCCAGGGCGCGCGCGAACAGGGGATCGCCGCGATAGGTGTGGGCGAGCCGTTGGAGGAAGTCCTCGCTGGTTTTGGGAAGGGGGCTGTCCGCCCAGGTGGCCACCGGCGCCTCGCCCTGCAACAGCAACGGAACGGCCGGCCCCAGGGCCAGGCCGAGACGGCGGTCGCCCTGATTGAGGCTTGTGATGGCGCGGTTCAACCACCCGTCCTTGGCGCCGAAGGGGATGCCGCTGCCGTTCTCCAGCATGTTCTGGCCGTCGAAGTGCGAGCGCGCGCGGTAACCCGTGGTCGCAGCCGGAATGACCAGCAATTGGCCTTCCCCGTAGAGGCGCTTCAGGGGCGCCAGCGCCGGATGGAGACCGAAAGAGCCGTCCAGGTCGAGAGCGCCGTTCTCCTGCCCGGGGGCGGCGACGGCAAGGGTGGGGCGCAGGCGGCCGTACTCCGGGTCGGCGTAGGGCGGTACCGCGTGGAGGCCGTCGAGGCCGCCCCTCAGTAACACGAGGACGAAACGGTTTTCCGTCGGCACGGTGGCGAATGCCAGACGGGGGTTCGCCGAGGCCGCGCCGATGGCGCAGCACAGTTTGAGAAACGAACGGCGGTCCAGCATCGTCATCTCCTTTGGAATTCCGCGGAAGCGAGCACAAGGGCTACGGCGGCATCGGTGGAGGGTGCACGGTCGACCCAGAGCCTCGTGTCGTCGGAGGCGACCGGTCCGATCAGGCGATCCAGCAGCACGTCCGGCGTTTCGGACGCCGGCGCCCTGGCCGCGATGGCGCGCAGCCATTCGATCCGGCGCAGCAGACCCTCCGGGGCGATCCAGTGCCCGGACCGGTCGGGCCAGCCTTGAGGTGACGGTGCGCGGAAGGGCTGCTGCCCCATGATCCTCAAGGGTGTATTAAAGGTCCTCCCCGCCACCTTGTGGATGCCGAGCGCGCGCAAGGTCGATATGACCAGCTCATGGGGCGTCTTGACCTTGGGGAGCGGTTCGCTCCAGGCGGCTTCCAGATCGACGAGGGCGAGCGAGACTTCCGCGAGGTCGCCATCGGTATCCCGGAAAACGCGGGCGATGCGTTCCACGGCCTCCGCCGGCGGGTCGTCGGCCACGAAATGGCGCACCAGCTTCGTGGCGATGAACCGGGCCGTTGACGGATGACGCGCGAGGTCGTGCATGACCGCCTTGGCTTCGTCAACGCCGTCTTCAGGGTAGGTCTTGCCGAGGATCCTCTTCGTTCCCGGCTCGTGTGTCGCGTTGCGGAATACGAAACCGCCGGTCACCGGTCTTCGCCGGCGACGGCCTCCCGTCCCGCCATGGGTCCAGCCGGTAAGGGCCTTGGCGAACTCGCCCACGTCGGATTGCGTGTATCCGCCGTCCACGCCCAGCGTGTGCAGCTCCAGTATCTCCCGCGCCAGGTTCTCGTTGATCGTTCTCCCGGAGCGTTTGCCGACTCGGGAGTTCGGCCCCACCGACCGGTTGTTGTCGAGATAGGACAGCATGACGACGTGGCCGGCGGACGCCGTCAGCATGTCCTCGAAGCGGCCGAAGACGTGCGGGCGAATGGCTTCGCGCTCGTAGGCCGGGCACGCCGGGCCGATGATCGACTTGGGGCGCGAGACGGTGAAGTGGTTCGACCAGAACAGCACCATGCGCTCGGCGAAGGGCTTGTCCGTGGTGATCATGTGCCGCGCCCGGGCCGCGACCTCGGGCCTGAAGGTTTGCCGGTTGTGCCGACGGGTGGCCTCCCTGAGCTTTTCCGGGCTTTCGATACGCGCCTCGTGCATCTCCTTCATGATCGAAGCGGAGCCGGGAAAGGATCGGAGCGCCGCCGGAACAGTCTGACGGCGCGCGATCTGCGCCTTGATCCAGCCGCGGGAGTCGGCCTCGACGCCATCGGATTCACCGGGTGCGATGCCAAGGCCGAAGCGGTTGAGCGCGATGAAGGTGGCGATGTTGTTCATAGGGGCGGTCCGTTTGTACCTCGATCCGTTCAAGGTCTATATCATTGGCGATCGTTCGGGAACCCGAAGGCGTGACTTATCCCACAAGACGACCCTTTGGCGCACTCAGCGCTTTGCTGGCGCTGTTCCTGTTCGCGGAAGCGCAACCCGCGCTGGCGTCCCAGGTCCTCATCGCCAAGCGCGAGTCCGTCTACAACAACATCTACATCTTCAAGGAAGGGCCGATCGTCACCATGACGTTCGGACACAACCGGGCTCTCTACACGGAAACGGTTTACGACACGCGCGACGAACTGGCGCTCCCTTCCCGATACACGCGGTACATGACCGCCGTCCTCGCCTACGCGGGCGACGTGGACCGGGTCCTCGAAATCGGCTTCGGCGGGGGTCGGACCGCTTGGTACCTGCACAAGAGCATGCCCGACCTCCAGGTCACCTCGGTGGAACTCGACCCGGAGGTTTTCGAGTTGGCCAAGCGTTACTTCGGCGTCCGGCTCGAGCAGAATTTCAATGTCTCCATCGAGGACGGCCGCCGGTATATTCTCAGGCATCGAACACAATGGCCGGTCATCCTGATCGACGCCTACCGGAGCGCCTTCGTGCCCTTTCACCTGCTTACGACGGAGTTTTACCGCCTCGTCAAGACCCGCGTCCGGCCCGGCGGCGCCGTGGCGCAGAACGTCGAGCCCAACACCATGATGTTTGACGCCGCCCTGGTCACCATCGGCAAGGTGTTCGACCACGTGGACCTGTACGATGCCGGAGGCAACGTGGTCATGATCGCCTATGACGGACCCCGGCGCCAACAGGCCGAGTTGGCGTCAACCGCCGCAAGACTGGACGGCGCGTTCGGGTTCAAATACCTGCTGAACGAAATGGTCGCCCAAAGGCGCAGCGTCGAGCGCTTGCCGGACACCGACGTGCTCACGGACGATTTCGCGCCGGTGGAAGCGCTGCGGGCCATCGAGCGGCACAACCGCAAGCTGGACGAGTTCCTGAAAGGGAAGTGGTGATGGTACGTGTGATCGGTTCGGCGTGGCTGTTCCTGCTGATCTTTCTTTCCGGCTTCGCCCTCATGGGCTTCGAGATGTTGGGGAGCCGCTACCTCAATCCCTATTTCGGCAGCGGCATCACGACCTGGGCCTGCCTGATCGCCGTCGTGCTCTTCGCCATGATGGTAGGCTACACCGCGGGAGGCATCGTCGCCGACCGCTCCCGTGAGATCTGGATCGTATCCACCGTGCTCTCCGCCGTCGGCGTCTACCTGATCCTGGTGGCGTTCTTGGCGAACGGCGTCATGGAAGCCATCATGCTGTCCGCCGGCTATGACTTCTGGGGCACCATGGTCGCCGCCGTGGCCCTGACGTTTCTGCCTGTTGCGCTGCTTGCGGCCCTCTCCCCGTTCTTCGTGCGCCTGCTGCTCAAGGAGCTGGCGTACGGCGGCCGCATCACCGGCGCGGTGTACGGCGTCTCCACCATGGGCAACGTCCTTGGAACCCTGGTGACGGTATTCGTCTTCATCCCCAACGTGGGCACCAGCAAGATCACCGTGGTGTTCGGATGCGTCCTGATCGCGTGCGGCCTGGCCTCCCTGATCCTCAGTCACTCGGGCGCCATTCGGGACGTGTAAAGAGTTGACTCGTACCGAGTTGAGTTGGTCGGAGACGCCCGACAGGGCTTGTACCGCGATCCTTCCAGGGTTTAGATTGTTTTATGGGGTTCAATACGGAGCGGTCCACACATGGTGAAACCAGGACAGCCATTGCAGGACGCTGACGGCTGCGAGACGAGCGAAGCGACCATCGCCTTGGTCAAGATCATCGAGCTGGGTAACCGTCAGATCGAAGCAGGGCAGGTGCAGCCGGCTGCATCTGTCATTGCGCGACTTCGGGAACGGCCATCCTGATGCATCTTGGCGGAGCGGTTTGACGGACAAGCGCCATCTGGCGTTCCGGACGTGTCCTCAATTGCAAAAAGAAGAGGTGATCCATGCCCACCACCGACATCAGACAGGAAGCACAGCGTCTGATCGAAAAGCTCCCGGCAGACGCGACCTGGGACGATTTGATGTACGAGATCTACGTCCGGCAGGCGATTGAGGCAGGTTTGGACGACAGTGACGCCGGCCGGATTCTGGACGTCAAGGAGGTGCGGGCCAAGTTTGGTTTAGCGACGTGAAGACTTATTGGACGTGTAGCAATCTACGAACACATCGCTCAAGACGCACCTCTATATGCACAACGCGTAGTCGATCGACTTACGCGGCGTTCGGAGCAGATTGCCCAGTTTCCGGAATCTGGTCGCATAGTCCCGGAATATGAAGCGCCGGGCATCCGGGAAGTCATCGAAAGACCTTATCGCATCATCTACCGGGTCAAACCCGAACGAGTTGAAGTCTTGGCCGTAGTGCACGGCGCTCAGCGATTGCCTCCGGCCCCTAACTGATTTGCGACATGATCCGGGGAATCCTGCGTGTGCGCATGGGAGATTGTCGATGAATGACGGATTGCTTGGACGTTTGGAGCGCGTCGACCTCCGAACCATTTGGACCAGTGAACCGGCAGGGTTCACACCGTGGCTTGCTCAGCCCGAGAACCTGGAAATCTTGGCAGATACCCTCGGTATCGACGAACTGGAGTTGGAGGCGCAAGAAAAGGAGGTCGGACCTTTTCGGGCCGATATTCTCTGCAAGGACATGGGTACCGACTCGTGGGTGCTGGTCGAAAACCAACTTGAGCGGACCGACCATACTCATCTCGGTCAGCTACTGACCTACGCGGCCGGTCTGCAAGCCGTGACTATCGTATGGCTGGCGGCGCGCTTTACGGAAGAACACCGAGCTACCCTGGACTGGCTGAATAGCATCACGGATGAGAGTTTTCGCTTCTTCGGCTTGGAAATCGAGCTTTGGAGGATAGGTGATTCACCGGCCGCGCCCAAGTTCAACATTGTCGCGCGACCCAACGACTGGTCCAAATCGGTGGCTCATGCAGCCCGGGCCATCGATGATGCGGAATTGTCGGAAACAAGGGTCAGACAACGGGAATACTGGGCTGCGCTCAACGGTGTACTTGATGGCGCCAACGGGTCGGTGAGAGGTAACCGGAAACCAGGACCAAGGAGCTGGATGAACTATCCCGTAGGACGCACAGGGTTTTCACTGGCCGCTGCCCTGAACCGTTTGCAGAGGTACGTCCGGACGGAGTTGTACATTAGATTAGAGGGAAGGACGCCAAGAACTTCTTTGGTCTCCTCGAAGATCAGAAGGACGAAATCGAGCAAGAGTTGCGCTATCCCCTTGAGTGGGAGGAACTGCCAGATCGCCAAGATTGTCGGATCGCTTGTTACCTGAGAGATGTCGATCCCGAGGACGACTCAGATTGGCCCAGTCAGCACCAATGGCTTGCCACACACCTGAACGACATGCACGGGGTTTTTTCCGGCCGTGTACGGAGCCTGTAAGGAGGTCGCACGGTCTTCACTGTCGGTGTTCGGAGGCTTTTGGGGTGGCTTCCCTGGTCCTGATCGACTATCTCGCCAAACGTCAACTTTGACAAAATGCGGGACATAGGATTAAGGTTTTTAATCCTATGTCCGCCAATCATCAAAAACAAGGGCGTGGAACGTTCAACGAGTTTCTGGCGTGGCATGCCGTGTTTACGGTCGACGAGTTGGACCGCTTTCTGGCCAGCCGGGGATCCGACAATTCCAACACTCGCAAGTCACTCCTGAACTACCATCGGAGGCGAGGACGGGTGGTCCGAGTGCGCCGGGGTCTTTATGCGACTGTCCCCTTGGGACTGGACCCGGAATCCACTGTCGTGGATCCATACTTGGTTGCGGCCAACATGACCGAGGATGCGGTGTTGGCGTACCATACGGCTATGGAATTCCACGGCAGGGCCTATTCGGTACACTGGAGATTCGTCTACGTTTCAGCGAGGAAATCGCTTCCGCTGACCTTCCAATCGCACACATTCCGGGGCGCTCCCGTACCACCGCCGCTCTTGGCGAAGGGCGAGGCGATGTTTGGGGTGACCTGTCACCATCGCTCGGGCGTGGAAGTCCGAGTGACAAACCACGAGAGGACGCTGGTCGATATGCTGGACCGCCCTGGTCTGGCCGGAAGCTGGGAGGAAATCTGGCGGTCTCTGGAATCGGTGGAGTTTTTTCGATTTGGATCAAGTCATCGAGTACACGCGTCTTCTGGGAAACGCCACTACTGCGGCAAAGGTGGGGTTCTTTCTGGAACAGCACAGAGAACCACTGATGGTGGGAGAAGCTCACCTCGATTCTCTGCGCGGACTGTCCCCACAACGGCCCCACTATATGACGCGCGACAAGCGTCGACGCTACAAAGGAGTCAAGGGCTGGAACCTCATGGTGCCGGATGAGATCCTGAATCGATCCTGGGCGGAGGTCACGTGAGGTTCTCCCCGTCGGAAATTTCAGTTGGCGACCTATAGCGGTTGCTGGATCGGCTCACGGCCGCGAAGACCTCACCCCGCCCGCGCCGCCTGAATCGTCCTTTCCACGTACACCTGCGCCAGATGGGCGCGGTAGGTCGGGGTGGCGTTGACGTCCTCGATGGGGTCGACGCCGTCTGTGACTAGTGCTGCTGCACCCGAGATGGCGCCGTCGTCGAGCTTTTGGCCGCGTAGCGCCGCTTCCACTCTTTCGGCGCGATAGGCTATGTCGCCCACGCCGGTGACGCCGATGGCGATGTCCTCGCAGCCGCCGTCTGCGGACTCCTTGAGACATACGGCCGCGCCCACGATGGCGAAGCCGGCGGCCTGCCGGGATGCCTTCTGGTAGGCGGATTTGTAGCCATCCCGCGCGGGGACGCGGATCTCGGTGAGCAGCTCCTCGGGCATGAGGCTCGTGGTGAGCATGGTGATGAAGAACTCGCCGGCGGGGATCCAGCGCTCGCCGCCGGGGCCAGTGGCCTTTAGCTCGGCGTCCAGGGCCAGGATGGCGGCGGGCAGGTCTTCGGCCGGGTCGGCGTGGGCCAGTCCGCCGCCGACGGTGCCGCGGTTTCGCACCTGCACGTCGCCTACCACCACCGCGGTTTGCGCCAGCAGCGGGCAGCGGCTCAGGATCAGTTCGGATTCAGCCACATCCGTGTAGGTGGCGAGGGCGCCGATGGCGATGTGGTCTCCGTCTTCCCGGATGTAGTTCAGTTCCGCGAGGCCGCCGATGTCGATGATGACCTCGGGCTTGGCGAGCCGCAGCTTCATGAGCGGCAGCAGGCTCTGGCCGCCGGCCAGGACCTTGGCGTCGTCCAGGTTGGCGGACAGGAGCGACAGGGCCTCCTCCAGGGAGGCGGGTGCGTGGTAGTCGAACGCGCCGGGGATCATGCCTGGGCCTCCTGAATCAGTTGCCAGACCCGCTCGGGGGTGAGCGGCAGATCCCGGACCTTGACCCCGAAGGGCTCCAGGGCGTTCTCCACCGCGCTGGCGATGGCGGCGGGGGAGGGGATGGCGGCCCCTTCACCCGCGGCCTTCTGTCCCAGCGGCGTGAACGCCGACGGCGAGGGCGCGTGCTCCACCTCGACGTTGGGGGTCTCGGCGGTGGAGCACTTGCCGTAGTCGGTCAGCGTGATGGTGAGAAGCTGCCCCTCGTCGTCGTAGACGAAGCCCTCGCCCAGGGCCACGGCGATGCCGTGGGCGGCGGAGCCGTAGATCTGTCCGTCCACCACGCCGGGGTTGATGATGGTGCCGTTGTCTCCCACGATGAGGTAGCGCAGCACCTCGACCTTGCCGGTGCGCGGGTCCACTTCCACCACGGCCACGTGGGCGCCGGCGCCGAAGGTGAACTGGGCGCGCACCCGGCGGTCCTGGCCCGGCACCAGGTTCGGCTGGGCGTGGGGGAACGTGTAGTAGAACGTGGTCTGCAACCCCGCGTCGATGCCCTCGGGCAGCAGCGACTGGTTGTTGTAGGCCGCCTTGCCCAGCTCGGCGAAGGTGAGCTTGCGCCGAGGGAAGCCGGGAACGGTCACTACGCCGTCGGTGATTTCCAGGTCGGACGGCTCGGCGTCGAGGATGTGCCCGGCCACCTTGAGGACCTTCTCCCGGAGCTGCGTGGCGGCGCCGATGATGGAGCCGATGTCGTAGAGGTGGAAGTTGTTGCCGCTGTTGGCCGCGGCCACGCCCCAGGGCGCCACGTCGCTGTCGAAGGGCGTGGTGGTGCTGATGACGTCGGGGCTCACGCCCAAGATCCCCGCGGCCACCTGGGCGGTGGTGGTCTCGTGGGCCTGGCCGCAGTTGGGCGAGCCCAGGTAGAGGGCGATGGTGCCGTTCTTCTCGAGCTTGATGGTGGCGCCGTTGATGCCGCCGGACCCGGGCGTCTCCTTCATCTCGGGGAAGATGGCCATGTCCCGGGCGGCGTTGCGGCCGCCGGGCTCCACCCCGATGACCACGCCGATGCCGAGGTAGCGTCCCTTCTCGCGCTCCCGCGCCTGCTCCTCCTTGAGTGCCGGGTAGTCCACCTTCTCCAGCGCCCGTTTCAGCAGGCCGGGATAGTCGCCGCTGTCGTAGATGTTGCCGTTGGGGGTGGTGTAGGGCATCTGCTCAGGCTGCACCAGGTTCCTGAAGCGCACCTCGGAGGGGTCCATGTCCAGGTCCTGGGCCACCCTGTCGATGATGCGCTCCCAGATGTAGCACATGCCGGGCTTGCCGATGCCGCGGTTGGGGATCACCGGACAGCGGTTGGTGACCACCGAGTAGCCGTCGGCGCGGATGTTCTGGACCTTGTAGGTGTTGCTCAGGTTGTTGAGCTTGTTGGTGAAGTGGATGGTGAGCGTGCTGATGGAGCCGCCCACGTCGTCGATCTCCTTGAAGCGCAGCCCGGTGACCGTGCCGTCGTTCTTCACCGCGGCCTCGACGTCGAAGTGCTGCTCGCACGCGTGGCCCGCGGCCATCATGTGCTCGTTGCGGTCCTCGATCCACTTCACGGGCCGGCCCGACTTGATGGCCAGCAGCGCCACGATCACCACGTACTTGCGGATCAGGTGGATCTTCTGTCCGAAGCCGCCGCCGATGTCCGGGATGATGACCCGGATGTCGTCGATCTGGAGGGCGTCCCGCAACGCGTCGTAGATGTTTTCAGGAACCTGGGTGTTGGTGCGCACCGTGAGCTTGCGGCTGAAGCGGTCGTAGGAGGCGATGCACGCCAGCGGCTCCAGCGGCGTCGAGCTGTAGCGGTGGATCTTGAGGTTCTCCTGCACCACCCGGTCGGCCTCCCGGAACGCCTTCTCGGTGTCGCCGTATTCCAGGGTGCCCTGCCAGGCCAGGTTGGCCCCCAGCTCCTCGTAGATGACCGAGGCGTCCTCGCCGGCCATGGCCTTGTGGACGTCGGTGTTGGCGGGGAGGATCTCGTAGTCCACGGTGATGGATTCGAGAACGTCCTCCGCGGTGCTCCGGTCCCTGGCCGCCACCGCGCCCACGGGCTCGCCCACGTAGCGCACCTTGTCCACCGCGCCGGCGTATTCCGCTATCGGCTTCTTGAGGCCGGCGGCGTAGCGGCCGGGGCGGAACGGCTTGGTGTCCCGTTTCATGTCCTCCGGCGTCACCACCGCGAACACGTCCGGGCGGCTCAGCGCGGCCTGGGCGTCCACCCCGAGGATGCGCGCGTGCGCGTGCGGGCTCCTCAGGAACACCGCCTGCAACATGCCGGGCTCGGTGAAGTCGTCGGTGTACCGGCCCTTCCCGGTGACGAGCCGCGGCCCTTCCTTGCTCCGGGCGGCAAGGCCCACGTACTGATTCGGATCTGCTTTAGCCATCGTTGAACTGTCCCGCGGCTTCCTTCACCGCCGCCACGATCTGCACATACCCCGTGCACATGCACAGGTTCCCCGCCAGACCCTCGCGGATATCCTCTTCGCTGGGGTCCGGGTTCTTCTTCAACAGGGAGTCGGCGGCCATGATCATGCCCGGCGTGCAGTAGCCGCACTGGAAGCCGTAGTTGTTGATGAAGGCCTCCTGCACCGGGTGCAGCGCGTCGCCTTCCGCGAGCCCCTCGATGGTGGTGATTTCCTTGCCGTTGGCCTGCACCGCGAACATCAGGCACGACTTCACCAGCGTGCCGTTCACCTGCACCGTGCAGGCGCCGCACTCGCCGATGATGCAGCCGATGTGCGTGCCGGTGAGGCCGATGGTCTCCCGCAGGAAATAGGAGAGGAGCTGGCGCGGCTCCACTTCCTCCTCGTACAACCGTCCATTGACGGTCACCCGAACCGTTTGTTTCATGGCGTGATCGTCGCTCCTGCCGTGTTCGGATCGTGTCCCCGGCGCGTTCCGGGATGCGGATCGCCGTCCATAATCGAAGGCGCGGCCGAAGGGCCGGCCGCGCCGTCAAAGACACGCAAAACGGAGTTTATAGCGGGGCGTCCGCCGCCCTGTCAAATCAGGTTCGGGACGGGCGTTTCTTCGACCACGGCGCGTTGCGCCACACCGCGATGCGGTAGCCCAGCAGCACGGCCAGCACGCCGGCGAAGATGAGGGGCTCCCGCAGGTCGGCCTTCACGAGCCAGAGGAAGTGGACCACCCCGGCGATGGCGGAGAAGTAGACGAGGCGGTGGAGCTGCTGCCAGCGGCGCCCGCCCAGCCTGCGGATCATGCCGGCGGTGGAGGTGGCGGCCAGCGGCACCATCAGCGCGAACCCCACCGATCCCGCGGTGATGTACGGCCGCTTGAGGATGTCCTGCACGATGGCGGCCGCGTCAAAGAAATGGTCCAGCACCACGAAGGTGGAGAGGTGCAGGACGGTGTAGAAGAACGCGAACAGCCCCAACATGCGGCGCAACCGGATGAGGCCGGCGTAGCCCGTGATCCTTCGCAACGGCGTCACCGCCAGCGTTATCATCAGGAACACCAGCGCGAAGGTGCCGGTGGTGTGGGTGATGGACTCCACGGGGTTGGCGCCCAACCCGCCCGTGAACAGGCCCACCACGAGACGCGCGGCCGGGACCAGGGCCAGCGCGAAGACGATTACCTTGATCCAGGTAAACGGTTTGATCGCAGCCACTTCAGTACAGCTTCTTCAGGTCCATCCCCTTGTACAGATGGGCCACCTGCTCCTCGTAGCCGTTGAACATGAGCGTCTTGCGCCTGAAGAAATCGCCGATGCGCCGCTCGCTCGCCTGGCTCCAGCGGGGATGGTTCACCGTGGGGTTCACGTTGGAGTAGAAGCCGTACTCGTTCGGCGCCGCGACGTTCCACGCCGTGAGCGGCTCCTTCTCCACGAAACGGATCTTCACGATGGACTTGGCGCTCTTGAAGCCGTACTTCCACGGCACCACCAGGCGGATGGGCGCGCCGTTCTGGTTGGGCATCACCTCGCCGTAGAGTCCCACCCCCATGATCGTCAGCGGGTTCATGGCCTCGTCCATGCGCAGGCCTTCCTTGTAAGGCCAGTCCAGAATGTCGCGGCGCACACCGGGCATCTGCTCGGTATCGTACAGCGTGACGAACTGGATGTACTTGGCATTGTTGGTGGGCTCCACCACCTTGATCAGGTGCTTCAGCTCGAAGCCGATCCAGGGGATCACCATGGACCACGCCTCCACGCAGCGCAGCCGGTAGACCCGTTCCTCCAGCGGCATCTTGAGCAGTTCCTCGATGTCGAAGGTCCTGGGCTTGTGCACCTCGCCGTCCACCTCGACGGTCCACGGCCGGGTCTTGAGGTTCCCGGCGTACCGTTTCGGGTCCCCCTTGTCGGTGCCGAACTCGTAGAAGTTGTTGTAGCTGGTGATGTCCTTGAGCGGGGTCTTGGGCTCGTCCGTGGAGAACTTGCCCGTGGTGAAGCCCTCGAGCTTCCTGGCCGCGTGGACCTCGTCCACGTCGCCGAACATGGCCGGAACCAGCAGGCCGGAGCCGATGCCGGCGGCTCCCAGCGAGGCGGTGCGAATGAACTGGCGGCGGTTGAGGTAGAGCTTCCTGTCGGTGATCTCGCTGCTCTTGATGTCGTCGGGCTTCCTGATCAGCATGGGCGGCTTCCTTTCCTTCTACGAGACGTGATCGGTATGCGTTTCCCCTACACTACACTCTTGACACGAGGAACCCCCATGTCAATCAACGCGAACGAAAAAGGCGTCCGCCCATCTATTCCTGGACAAATGGACCGTGAGGCCGTTTCATAGTAGATTGCCGTCATTCCCCGTGACAACAGTATGGAGGCGCTGACATGCATGAGAAGATCGTCTATCTGAACGGGAGCTTCGTACCCGAGAGCGAGGCCAAGGTGTCGGTTCTGGACATGGGCTTCCACGCCGGCGACGGCGTCTACGACGTGACCCGCACCTTCCGGCACAAGCCGTTCAAGTTGAAGGAGCACAACGACCGGCTGTTCAGGTCGCTCAAGTACACCCGCATCGACTGCGGCATGTCGCAGGACGAGATGGAAGCGGCGTGTCTGGAAGTGCTGGAGCGCAACCGGGACCTCCTGGGTCCCGACGACGACTATTCCATCTGGCAGGTGGTGAGCCGGGGCGCGCGCTCCTCGTCGGGACCCCGCGCCAACACCAACGCCACCGTGGCCATCTACTGCATGGACGTGGACTTCACGGGCTTCTGCCGCCACTACGTCGAAGGCGTCCCCATCATCGTGCCGGCTACCCGGCGCATCCCGCCGCAGTGCCTGGAGTCCAAGGCCAAGATCACCAACAAGATGAACCACATCATCGCCACCTTCGAGGCCCGGCAGGCGGACCCCAAGGCGATCCCGCTCATGCTGGACCTCGACGGCAACATCGCCGAGAGCAACGCCCACAACTTCTTCGCCGTCATCGACGGGAAGGTCTACACGCCGGGCTCCAAGAACGTGTTGGGCGGCATCACGCGTGCGGTGCTCGGAGAGTTGGCGGGACCGCTGGACCTGGAGGTGGAGGAGGCCGACCTGACGCCCTACGACTGCCTCAACGCGGACGAGGCCTTCCTCACCAGCACCAGCCCCACCATCGTGCCCATCAAGAGCATCAACGGCGTCGGCTTCCCGTACGAAGCACCGGGCCCCGTGACGGTGCGGTTGCTGAAAGGCTGGTCCGAACTCGTGGGCGTGGACATCGTCGCCCAGGCCATCAACCACATGGGGGAGGAGAAGGACGAGTTGATGGCCGCGTGGAACGAGAAGCAGGCGGTGCTGGGGTTGTAGCGCCAGCGTGGCCGCCACCAGCCGCCCGGCCCGCGGGCTGAAGCACTATCTTTACGTCGCCCTCTCCGGCCTGACCATGGGCGCCGCCGACGTCGTGCCCGGCGTCTCGGGCGGCACCATGGCCTTCATCATGGGCATCTACGAGGATCTCGTGGACGCCCTCAAGTCCTTCAATTGGCGGCTGCTGGTGCTGCTGTTGCGCCTGCGCTTCCGCGATGCCGTGGCCGCCATTCCCTGGCGCTTTCTGGTCGTGCTCGGCGCCGGCATCGTCGCCGCCATCCTGGTCCTGGCCGGCCCCATCGGCTGGCTGCTGGACCACCGGCCGGTCCCGCTGTTCGCCTTCTTCCTCGGACTGGTCCTGGGGAGCATCGTCACCGTAGGTGCGAGGTTACGCCGGTCCGCGACCGTGGTATTGAGCGTTCTGTCGGGTGCCGGAGCCGTATACTGGCTGGTGGGCCTGCTCCCCATGGCCATGCCCCACGACGCCGTGACGCTCTTCCTGAGCGGCGCCGTCGCGATCACCGCGATGATCCTCCCCGGCATCTCCGGCTCCTTCATCCTCCTGATCCTGGGCCAGTACGAGTTCGCCATCGACGCCGTCCGCGACCGGGACTTCCTCGCCCTCCTGCCCCTGGCCGCAGGCGCCGTGTGCGGCATCCTGCCGTTCGTGCGCGTCCTGAGTTGGCTGCTCCGACGGCACCGCCAGATCACCATCGCCCTGCTCATCGGCTTCATGGCCGGGTCGTTGAGGAAAATCTGGCCGTTCAAGGCAGCGGCGCCGGGCCATGGCGACGGGCCGGCCCTTCGAGAAATCAACATGCTGCCAGCAGTGGACGGCGCCTTCTGGCTGGCAGTAGGTTTGTGTGTCCTGGGACTCCTGTTGGTACTTACCTTGAACCGGATGGCGTCGGGGAGGAGGGGCGGAAGTCGTGAACCAGACCAGATGGTATGATTATCGCGAATGCAGGGGATGCTTACCGTTCCGGGGTGTTCTGTCGAGTGTCGGTCTGGAGTACGCCGCGCAATCCGGGGCTCACGCGCGCGAGCTGCTCAGGAAAGCCGATGGCCGCGTGATGAAGGAGGACAGCGCTCATGATTGAGACGGAGTTCGAGTTCGACTTGGTGTATGCGTTACCGGGAGAGGCGGACGACGAGGCCATTCTCGATGCCCTCTACGAGGCTGGGTGCGATGACGCGGCTGTTGGTTTCGGCGTGTCGGGGCTTGTAGGATTGGGGTTTACGCGTGTCGGACGGGATCCAGAGGTCGTGATCTCCGCGACGGTGAAGCAGGTCATGACGGGCCTTCCTGACGGGACGAAGCTTCGGGAGGTCAGGCCCGATCTCGTGAGCCTAGCGGACGTCGCCGCACGGCTCAAGGGATTACGGGTTTCGTAAATTGTCTTGCAGGTTCAGGTAGGCAGTGGCGTACCGCTCGCCGAAGACTCGCAACGAGCGGGCGTCGTAGTGCAGGCTGTCACCTTTGTCGGTCAAGCCCTCGGCGCTGACGAAGGCAGAGTGAGGGAGGGTGTCGGGGGTCTTCCGCTGCTCGGCGTTGACCGTGCGGTAGTGGGGAAAATCGGGCCTTTCGGAAAGATAGCTCCCCAACTCTCCCAGGATGACCGGCAGCGAAGGAGTACCGAGTCGTTTTCTCAGGGTCGTCGCCATGGCGACGAACCGGCGGGAATAGCTGGAGGCGTCCGCCTCGGACTTGGAGTCGTGCTCTCCCTGGTGCCACAGGACGGCCCTGATGGTGCCGTCGCGGGCGGCTTCGCCGGCGGCGTTCATGGCGCCTTCGTAGAGGTCGGCGCCGGGCATCCAGCGCGCGAGCGGGGTCGAGCCCACCGCCCGTGGCACAAGGCCGATGTCCGTGCCTGGGTTGGCGTCGAGCACCGCGCGGGCGAAGCTCATGGCGAGGCCGATGCCGGCGGTGGGCCGGTCATGATGGAGGGGCTCTTCGGCCACGGCCCAGCGGCCGTCCTGGAACACGCGGATGCGCTCGTCGCGGATGGGTTCCACGTCTTCCAGGAGCCCGCGGCCCGCCATGTTGGACTGACCCATGAGAAGGAAGATGTCCATGGTTCAGTACGGCAGCCGGGTGCCCACGCCTTCCTCCAGCGCCTTGCGGTAGAGCCACGCGGCCAGCGAGATGTCCTGGTTCACCAGGCCGATGGCGCGCATGAAGATCCGCTCCTGGTCGTCTTCGCGGCCGGGCACCTTGTCCGACAGGACGTCCGGGATCTCGGCGTAGACGTCGTCGGCGGTGAGAAAGCCTTCACGCAGCATCCGGTCGATGTCGGATTTCTTCTTGCACTGGGCCCAACTGTCCACCACGAACTTGCCCATGCCCTTGTAGGCGGCGTCTTCGAGTTCCTGGTGCTTGCCGATGGAGTAGACGAAGGCCCCGGGGCTGATCCATTCCTGCTTGACGAAGGGCTCGGAGGTGGTGGTGGCCGAGACCACCAGGTCCGCGCCGTCCAGCGCCTGCGGGGCGGTGTCGCAGGGGATGATGTTCAGGTCCAGCTCCTCGCCGACTTCCCTGGCGAAGGCTTCCCGGGTCTCCGGGCGGCGGGACAGCACCCGCACCTCCTTGAGGTCGAAGGCCCGTGCCATTACCGGTACGGTAGCGCTGGCGGTGTCGCCGACGCCAAGCATGGCCATCACCGACGCGCCCTGGCGCGAGAGGCTCTGGCAGGCAACGGTGGCGGCAGCGCCGGTCCTGACGGAATGGCACCAGTCCTCGTCCATGATGGCGGTGACCTCGCCGCCTTGGCGATCGCTGAGGATGAGGATACGCCGGGGGCCCTGGGGCGGCCGCGATGGGTCCCGGCTCCCGCCCGCGGCCTTGATGGCGCGGAAGCGGAAACCGGCCGCGGCGTCCAGCGAGCAGCCGGTGACCCAGTACTGCCAGCCTTGCTCGGGCTTGACGGCCAGATCCTCCGGTACGGACCAGCCCACGCGCCCGGCGCTGTGGTCCTGGAGCGCGGACTTGACGATGTCGATGGCCTCGCCCAAGTCGAGGAGGCGCTTCACGTCGCTGTTGGACAGATAAAGGATTCCGTTGGCCATGGCGTTTCCCGGCTATCGCCTCTTGGGTCGGGCTCTGCGGCCCGGCCGCTTCATCGTTCGATGACGTGGAGCACCTCGGCTCCGGCGGTCAGCGGCTCGGCCCCGTCCTCCGTGATGAACACGTCCTCTTCCAGGTGGATGGAGGCCCCGGGGATGCGCACCTTGGGCTCGATGGCCAGCACCATCCCCACCTCCACGTTCCGTACCTCGGCTTCGCTGATGGACGGGGGTTCGGCCCGGGCCATGCCGATGCCGTGTCCAATGCGCTTGGGGCTCTCTACCTCGGGGTAGCCGTTCCGCTTCAACTCGGCGTTGGCCACTCGCGGAATCTCGGCGATAGGGTTCCCCGGCTTCATTACCTTCTTGCATTCCTGGATCAGGTGCAGCGCCAGCCCGTGCTCCTTGGTCTGGTCCGCGCTAGGCGCGCCGAAGACCGCCTGGCGGGTGATGTCGCCGTAGTAGCCCTCGTAGCAGGCGCCGAAGTCGGCGATCATGCGGTCGCCCTTCTCGTAGCGCCGTTCGTCGTACTTGGTGGAGGCGTTGAGCATGAGAAAGCCGGGATGGCGCGGATGGGCGCCTTCCTCGATCATGGCGATGTAGAGGCGTTCGGCCACCTCCCGGCGGGTGACCCCGGCCTTCAAGTCCGGCAACATGCGGTCGTAGGACCGCTGGGAGATGTCGCAGGCCTTGCGCATGTTCTCCATCTCCCGCGCGCTCTTGTAGAGCCGCTGGTCGGTGAGAGCCGCGGAGCCGTCCTCGATCTTGGCCTTGGGCAGCGCCTCGGTGAGCTGGGTGAGATAGTTGACGGGGAAGCCCAGCCGCTGGTCGTCGTCGAGCTCGAAGCCCAGCTTGGCGGCGCCGTAGCCCATGTCGTTGAGAATTTCGCTCAGCATCTCGCGCGGGAAGGGCACGTCCACGTAGCTCCGCACTTCGCCGAACCAGGGCAGCGCCTCGGCCTTGGTCTTGTTGTTGCCGTACACCAGCGCGAAGGGCTTGCCCTCCCTGGGGATGAAGCAGATCTCCGGGCGCATCAGGTGGTCGAACTGGTAGCTGACGAGTCCGGTGAAGTACCAGAAATTGTCGCGGCCCGAGGCCACGACGAGGTCCAGTTCGTCCCGCTCCATAAGCCGCTGGAGTTGCTGATGCCTTGATTCGTACTCTTCCTGGGGGAACGGTGCTTCGATCATCCGGGCGCCTCCGGGTTGGGGGTTCGGGTTGGAACGCTGGGAACATATCAAGGGGCGGTGAGGGCCGCAAACTTGTCGGTGGACGGCGTGGTCGCCTCCAGCGCCGCCCAGCCTGGATTCCGGCTTGCGCCGGAATGACGTCCTCCCGTTACGTCGGCGTCTTTACCGCTCAAAATTCTGCGAAGCCGGGAACCCGGGGGAAGGGGATGACGTCGCGGATGTTCCCGAGGCCGGTCATGAACTGGACCAGGCGCTCGAAGCCCAGGCCGAAGCCGGCGTGGGGCGCGGTGCCGTAGCGCCGCAGCTCCAGGTACCACCAGTATTCCTTTTCCGGCAGGCCGCATTCCTGGATGCGCTGACGGAGCTGCGTCAGGCGGTGCTCCCGTTGCGAGCCGCCGATGATCTCGCCGATCTTGGGCACCAGCACGTCCATGGCCGCCACGGTGCGCTCGTCGTCGTTGAGGTACATGTAGAACGCCTTGATCTCCTTGGGATAGTCGATGACCATCACCGGCCGCCCCACGTGCTCTTCCACGATGTAGCGTTCGTGCTCGCTCTGCAGGTTGACGCCCCACGACACGGGATACTCGAAGCTGTGGCCGGACTGCTGGAGTATGTCCACCGCCTCGGTATAGGTCATGCGCTCGAAGGGCTGCTCGACGATGTTGCCAAGGGTCTCCAGCACCGTGTCGTCGATGCGCTGGTTGAAGAAGTCCATGTCCTCCGGCAGGCTTTCCAGCACGTCTTTGGTGACGTCCTTCAGGAACGCCTCGGCGAGGTCCATGTTGCCCTGGATGTCGCAGAAGGCCATCTCCGGCTCCACCATCCAGAACTCCGCCAGATGGCGGCTCGTGTTGGAGTTTTCCGAACGGAACGTGGGACCGAAGGTGTAGACGTTGGTGAGCGCCAGGGCGGCGATCTCGGCCTCGAGCTGGCCGGACACCGTGAGCCGCGCCTCCTTGCCGAAGAAGTCCTGGGAGTAGTCCACGCTCCCGGACTCGGTGCGCGGCGCCTTGTCCGGATCCAGCGCCGAGACCCGGAACATCTCGCCGGCGCCCTCGCAGTCGGACAGCGTGATGATGGGGGCGTGGAGGTGGATGAACCCGCGCTCCTGGAAGGCCCGGTGGATGGCTTGGGCGGCGGCGTTCCGCACCCGCATGACCGCGCCGAAGGTGTTGGTGCGCATGCGCAGGTGCCCCAGGGTGCGCAGGAACTCGAAGCTGTGGCGCTTCTTCTGGAGCGGATAGTCCTCGTCGGCGTAGCCCACCACGTCGACGCGTGACGCTTGGATCTCGTAGCGCTGTCCCTTGCCCGGCGATTCCACCAGACGGCCGGCCACGCGCACGCAGCAGCCGGTGGTGAGCTTCCCGATCTCGGATTCGTAGTTGTCCAGCTCCGGCGCGGCCACCGCCTGGATGCCGGTCATGCACGAGCCGTCCGAGATGTCGAGGAACGAGACGTTCTTGCTGTGGCGCACGGTCCGCAGCCATCCCTCCACGGTCACTTCCGCGTCCGCCACGCCGCCGTCGAGCAGGTCCTTGATGCGTGCCTTTTTCATGATCACGAACAGTTACGTTCCATGCGTCCCGGTGAGAGCACAACTGGCCAGCAACTCCTTGAGGAATGTCCTGGATTTCACTATGCCCCAGTAACCAACCGCAAGCAAATCGCCGCTTTGCATGCGAGCTACGCTACAGCCCCACCCCCAGGATCATCCGCAGCGCCAGCAGCGTGACGACCCATTTGAGGACCTTACGGAACAGTTCCTCCGGTATCCGGGAGCGGCAGCGGGTCCCTACCCAGGAGCCCAGGGTGGCACTCAGGATCATGCCCGCCATCAGGTAAAGGTACGGCGCAAAGGCGAATCCCAGCAAGAAGAAAGTGGACACCTTGATGATGTGCACCGCGGTCATCTGGGTTGAGTGCGTGATCACCAGCCGGTCCCGTGACAGCCCCTCGCGGATCAGGAAGGGCATGTTCAGTGGGCCCACGACGCCGACGAACAGCGAGAGAAAAGTCTGCACCGCGCCGATGATGCCGAACTTTCCGGGTATCTGCGGAACGCTTCGGATCGTCGGGGCCCAGGTGATGAGAAGGATGAAACAGCCGATGATCAACGGCAGGTAGTCAGAGTCAATGTCCACCAGCAGCATCGAGCCCAGAGTAGCGCCCAGCACGGCGCCCACCACAAAGGGCGCGAATAGCGACCACACCATGTGCCGCAGCCCGAACAGTGTGCGGGTGAGGTTGCTGAATATCTGCACCATACCGTGCACCGGGATGATGGCGAAGGTCGGAATCAGCCCGGGCATCACCGAGATGAGCAGGATGCCGCCACCGAGGCCCACCACCGCAGCGGTGGTGGAGGCGATGAAGGTCACGAGGATGAGAAAGAGTTCGGACATCGGCCGGGGTTCAGGGACCCGCCGGGTCCTGTTCCCGCACCACGGGGTTGCGCAGCGTGCCGATGCGGCTGACCTCGACGGCCACCACGTCGCCGTCCTTCATGTTCTCGGTGGCGCCGTCGGTGCCCATCCACAAGACGTCCCCGGGCACCAGGGTGAGGTAGCGGCTCATGGCGCTGATGTAGCGGGCGACGCCGAAGATGGCGTCCTTCACGTCGTACTCGCCCACCACCCGGTCGTTCAAGGTGATGGTGACGTGCAGGTCGTCGGGGTCGAGATCGGTGACGATCCACGGGCCCATGGGCTTGAAGGTGTCGGTGTTCTTGGCGCGCCACAGGGTGCGGTCGGAGCGCTGCCAGGTGCGCTCGCTCACGTCGTTGCCGATGGTGTAGCCGAACACGTAGTCCAGCGCCTCGTCCTCGGGCACGTCCCGGCACTTCCGGCCGATCACCGCCACCAGCTCGCCCTCATACTGCACCTTCTCCGAGGCGTCGCGGGGAATGACGATGGGGTCTTCGTGCGCCGCCAGCGCGTTGACCGCGCGGTAGCCGACGTCGGGCTTGGCTGGAAACACCGGCTCTTCTCCGCGCACTTGGGCGGCGAAGGTCACATGTTCGCGGTAGTTCACGCCCGCGGCATAGAAGGTCGGAGGGATTACGGGCGCCAGCAGCTTAACGTCCGCCAAGGCATGGGTGTCGCCGGTCACGGTATAGTTCTCGAACGGGCTGCCGCCGATCACGGTGATGACCTCCGCGTCATCAATGATGCCGAAGGCCGTCTTGCCCTTGTGCTGGAACCTGCACCACCTCATTCGCATTTCTCCTTGCCGCGAAATCGTCCCCAGTGCCCGAACCCGTCATTCCGGCGAAAGCCGGAATCCAGGGGCGGAGAGGTTGGGCACCGCGACTGGTTTCCCCACGCCACCCCGCCTGGATTCCGGCTTTCGCCGGAATGACGATTGCGAGCTTCAGTAGCCGAGAAGGCCATCATGATTCTCCGGTCAGTCCCCGTCCTCCACCACCCAGGCGTCCATGAAGACGCTGACCCGCATCGGTTCGAGGGACCCTCGGGACGCGCACGCATCCAGAATCGTCCTGCACTGGCCCCGTGAGAGCCGCGCGGCAATGTGCCGCTCGAACTTCTCCTGCAGCAGCGGCACGCCCTCGCCACGCCGCCGCCTGTGGCCGATGGGGTAGGGCACTTCCACCCGTTCCGTGGCACTGCCGTCCTTGAAGTGCACCTGGACCGCGTTGCCGATGGCGCGCTTGTCCGGGTCCATGTAGTCCACGGTGAACTGCGGGTTCTCCCGCACCTCCATCCTGTCGCGCAGGGCGTCGATGCGCGGGTCCCCGGCCACCTCGTCCTCGTAGTGTCGAGCGGTCAGCTCGCCGTAGATGAGCGGGACCGCCACCATGTACTGCAGGCAGTGGTCCCGGTCCGCGGGGTTGTCCAGCGGTCCGGTCTTGTCGATGATGCGCGAGCCGGCTTCCTGGGTCTCGATGACGATGCGCTTGACGTCGTCGAGCCGGTCCTTGACCGCGCCGTGCAACTCCAGCGCCGCCTCCACCGCGGTCTGCGCATGGAACTCCGCGGGGAAGGATATCTTGAACAGCACGTTCTCCATCACGTAGCTGCCGTAGGGCTGGCTGAACGAGAACGGCCGGCCCTTGAAGAGCACGTCGTAGTACCCCCAGCCCTTGGCCGAGAGCGCCGACGGATAGCCCATCTCCCCCTGGAGCGCCATCAGCGCCAGCCGCACGGCCCGGCCGGCGGCGTCGCCCGCGGCCCAGCTCTTGCGCGATCCGGTGTTGGGCGCGTGGCGGTAGGTGCGCAGGGCGCCGCCGTCGATCCAGGCGTTGGACAGCGCGTTCACCACCTGCTCCTCGTTGCCGCCCAGCATGGCTGCGGCCACCGCGGTGCTGGCCACCCGCACCAGCAGCACGTGGTCCAGCCCGACGCGGTTGAAGCTGTTTTCCAGCGCGATGACGCCCTGGATCTCGTGGGCCTTGATCATGGCGGTCAGCACGTCGCCCATGGTGACGGCGCCTGCATCCGCCGCGTTCCGGTCGAGGTAGTCGGCCACCGCCAGGATCGCGCCCAGGTTGTCGGAAGGGTGTCCCCATTCCGCGGCCAGGAAGGTGTCGTTGAAGTCGAGCCAGCGGATCATGGCGCCGATGTTGAAGGCGGCCTGCACCGGATCAAGCTCCCAGGCGGTGCCGGGCACGCGCGCGCCTCCGGGCATGACCGCGCCGGGCACCACCGGCCCCAGCAGCCTGGTGCAGGCCGGGAACTCCAGCGCGGCCAGGGCGCAGCCCAGGCTGTCCATGAGGCACAGGCGCGCGGTCTCCCGCGCCTCGTCCGGGAACGGGCCGCTGGAGAGGGCGTAGGCGGCCATGTCGGAGAGCACCGCGTCGGGTCGGGGTCGGTGCGCGTCGCGCACGGCAGAATCGGTCATGGTCGGAGCCGGGGTTGGTGCAAACGTCGAGTGCAAATGCTGAAAGCGAACGTCGGAAGCAGGTTATTCCTTGCTGAACAGGGCGTCCAGCTTCTGCTCGTAGTCGTGGTAGCCCAGGACCTCGTAGAGTTGCTCACGGGTCTGCATCCGCTCCGTCAGGCCGCTCTGGGTGCCGTCCTCGCGGATCGTGCGGTAGACGTCCATGGCGGTCTGGCTCATGGCGCGGAACGCCGAGAGCGGATAGAGCACCAGCCCGACCCCGGCATCACGCAACTCGTCCACGCCGAACAGCGGCGTCTTGCCGAACTCGGTCAGGTTGGCGAGCACCGGCACGTCCACGTTCCCGCAGAAGGCGCGGTAGTCCTCCAGCGTGTGCACCGCTTCCGGGAAGATCATGTCCGCGCCCGCCTCCACGTAGCGCCGCACCCGCTCCAGCGCGGCGTCCAGCCCTTCGCTGGCGAAGGCGTCGGTGCGGGCCATGATCACGAACTGGTCGTCGGTGCGGCCGTCCGACGCGGCCTTGATGCGGTCCACCATCTCGTCGCAGGAGACGATTTGCTTGTTGGGCCGGTGGCCGCAGCGCTTGGCCTGGACCTGGTCCTCGATGTGCACCGCCGCGGCCTGGGCGCGGACCATCTCGCGGATGGTGCGGGAGATGTTGAAGGCCGTGCCCCAGCCGGTGTCGATGTCCACCAGCAGAGGCAGCGGGCTCGCCGCGGTGATCCGCCGCACGTCCTCCAGCACGTCGTTCAGGGTGGTAATGCCCAGGTCGGGCTGGGCGAAGGAGGCGTTAGCCACCCCGGCCCCGGAGAGGTAGAGGGCGCGGAAGCCCTGGCGCTCGGCCAGCAGCGCGCAGTAGGCGTTGATGGCGCCAACGACCTGGAGCGGACGTTCCTCCCGCACGGCGCGCCGGAACCTGGCTCCCGGTGATCTCTCGTCTTCCATGTCGTCCTTGTCTCCGTGTCGCTCAGAAGTAGGACAGGTCCAGGGCGCCCACCCGTTGCAGGTGGGTGATGTCGCCCCAGGTCTCCAGCCCCCAGATGCCGTCCTGGAACTTGAAGAGATTGACGCTGGCGTTCTTGAAGGAGAAGCGCCTTGGCGCGTCCAGGGAGATGTCCAGGGTGTGCCGGAATAGCGCGCTCAGGACCCCCCCGTGGGTCACCACCATGATGATCTCTCCGGCGTGGCGCTTCGCCAACTCCTCCAGGCACCGCATGTTCCGCTCGGTTTGCTCCCGGAAGCTTTCGCCCTCGGGCACGGCGTGGTCTGCGCCGCCGTTGCGGTGCTGCTCGTACTCCGTCGGGTAGCGCGCGCGGATCTCGTCGCCGTCGAGCCCCTGGAAGATGCCGAGGTTGCGCTCGCGCAGGCGGGCGTCGGGGACGATCTCGTGGCCGGTCTTTTCCGCGATGGTCCTGGCGGTCTCGTACGCCCGCCCCAGGTCGCTGCTGTAGATGGCGTCGCAGCTCTCCGGGGTGAAGCGTTGCGCCAGCGCTTCCGCCTGCGCGCGCCCCTTGGCGGTGAGCGTGCTGTCGAGGTGGCCCTGGCGCCGGCCCTCGGTGTTCCACTCGGTCTCGCCGTGCCTCACCACCATGACGTAGGTGGGTTCCATGCCGGACATCCTAGCCAATGGACCTTGAAATTTCTATCGGAATGGGGGATAGGCCACTATGGAGTCCATCGCGGCGCCACATCACCGGACTTTCCCAAGGAGGAGAACCATGGAAGCCCAGACCTTTTCGGTAAAGACCCCCTGCATCACCGGCGGCCGCAGCCACATGCCGCTGGTGCGGACCGACGTCCTGATGAGCGGCCTCAACTACTACGCCCCCGGCCGCAAGAACAAGCTCCACACCCACCCGGGCGAGGATCACATGTTCGTGGTGCTGGACGGCGAGGCGACGTTCTTCGACAAGGAAGAGAAGCGCACGGTGCTCAGGAAGGGCGACGGTATCCTGCTGCCGGAGGGCCACTACTACCAGTTCGAGAACACCGGCGACATCCCGCTGGCCCTGCTGCGCTTCGCCGCCTACAAGCCCGACCGCAAGGGGATCCGACGGATCGACACCTCCGGCGGCACCAACACCGAGGACGAGATGGACTACGTATGCGTGGACGGCGAAGTCGTCGAAGGGCAGGAATGGACGTTGGGCTGATCCCGCTATAGGGACAACCGGCCCGCCAGGGTCTCGGATGATTGTCGATCAGCGCGCGGTCCGCGTGACTGATTGCTCAGTCACCTCAGCCCTTTCCGGTCCGTTCAATCACCGTCTCCATGCCGTGAATCAAGGCCCTGAGTGCTTCCATGCTCTCGGCGTGCCGGGCATCCTCTCGTTTCTCGCGTTGGTCGCCAGCCCGGCGCATGAGAAGCAATCCCCATGTAATCAAGCCGGCCTGAATCAGTCCCACAGTCCCGGCCACGGCCGCTTGCACATAGACGGCCGTCAGCGCCGCGTGTCGTACTGCGAGGTTTGCAATCTCAAACTCGGTCATGGGCCTTTCCCCTTTCGTCGCTTACAGTAGACACCAGAATGTGCGCGCCATGCAAGTTTCCGGGAGCCGGTGACAAAGTCGTTCACAAGGTGTTTCGTAACGTTTTCCGATTCCCGCATAAGTTGTTGAAATTGTTGGTGAGCCGTGCCGGGATCGAACCGGCGACCCTCTGCTTAAAAGGCAGATGCTCTACCTGCTGAGCTAACGGCTCGTGGTCGGCCATGCGGGCGTGACGGTCGGGCTCCGATCACGTCACGGTTTCGAGTGTACCAGAGGGGCACGGAGGGCGGCAAGACGCGTTGCGGCGTGCGTGTTCGTCACACCGCTATCGATCTGATAGACATGGGGCTGTTTTCATGGGAACCGTATCCGATGCCGGGCCGTCCGGCGTGAGCGCGCGCCGCCTCGATCCGTCCGTCGGCGCGGCCTGAAAGGGGAGTTGCCAATGCTGCTGATCACCGATCCCGACGTGAAGCAGGTGCTTCGGGTGGAGGACATCATCGACGACATGGAGCGGGCCTTTGCCGAGGAGGCGCGGGGCATCGCGGTCAACCGGCCGCGTACCCGCTACAAGGTGCCGCCGGACCGGGATTCCGACGGCTACATGGCCAACATCATCCCCGGCGCGGTGCCGAGTTCCGGGGTGGCGGCGCTCCGTTACGACTCCATGGTGGTGCGGGAGCGGATGGTGGACGGCTTGAAGCGCATGGACTACCCGTACCCGGCGCGCCGGAGCTGGGGGTTCGTGCTGCTGTTCAGCCTGGAGGACGCTCAGCCCCTGGCCATCATCCACGACTTCAGCCTTTCATCCATACGCGTCGGCGCCACCACGGGCGTCGCCACCCGCGCGCTGTCGCGTGAGGACAGCCGGGTGGTGGGGCTTTTCGGCTCGGGCAACGAGGCCGAGCAGAACCTGGCCGCCATCTGCGCGGTCCGCGACGTGCGCGAGGTGCGCGTTTACAGCGTCACCAAGGAGCACCGGGAACGCTTCGCCATGGAGATGACCGGCAAGCTCGACGTCCAGGTGCGCCCCGTGGACAACGCAAGGGCGGTGGTGGAGGGCGCGGACATCGTCATGTGCGCCACCAACGCCAGCGCGCCGGTGTTTGACGGGGATTGGCTCGTGCCCGGCCAGTTGGTCACCACCATCGTCAACAGCGACGGCGTGCACCGCCGCACCGAGGCCGACGCCACCACCTTCCTCCGGGCCGATCTGATCGTGCTCAATAACAAGCAGACCTCGCTCACCAACCAGCAGCGGGAGATGCTCGATCTCATCGACGAAGGGAAGATAAGCTGGGACAACATCTGCGAGCTGGGCCAGGTGCTCATCGGCGAGAACCCGGGGCGCAAGAGCGACGACGAGATCGTCTACTACAAGAGCAACACCGGCGTGGGTATCCAGTTTGCCGCGGCCGGCGCGGTGATCTACGAGGAGTGCAAGAAGCGGGGCCTGGGCCGCGAGCTGCCCACCGAGTGGTTCGGCGCCGACCTGGGCGAGTGGCTGGACAAGGGATACTCGCCGTCACCATAGGCTGGCGGTGCGTGGACTGGGTGTCCGGCGCGGATCGTCGGCTGCCGGCACCGACATCTTGAGGGTTGTTTCATGATCGTCGACTTCCAGCATCACTACGTCCCCAAGGAGATCGCGCAGAAGCACGGGCTCTACTCCGAGGAGCCGTCCTTCGCCAAGCTCGACACGGGTGTGCCCCGGCTGACCATGCACGCGCGGCTCTACGACGCCGAGATGCAGCTCCGTGACATGGACGACGCGGGGGTGGACGTATCTGTGCTCTCCTGCCTCCTGGGGTGGGACGCCGCCCTGGAGGACAACCGCGCCATCAACGACAGCCTTGCGGAGTTGCAGCGCCGCTATCCGGGTCGTTTCGTCGGCTTGGCGCAGGCGCCGCTCCTGGGCGGCCCGTCCGCCATGGCCGAGTTCGATCGGGCCGTCGGCGAGTTGGGGCTCCACGGCGTCGCCACCACCTCCCAGTTCCGGGGCCTGCCGCTGGATTCGGAGCAGCTCTATCCGTTCTACGAGAAGGTCAGCGCCCTCGATGTCCCCATCTTCGTCCATCCCGCCATGGTTCCCCAGGGCTACGAGCTGCTGCTGGACTACGATCTGGCCCGCATCCTGGGCCGCGAGGTGGACTTGGCGGTGGCCGCCACGCGCATCGTCGCCGGCGGAGTGCTGGAGCGTTTTCCCAATCTCAAGTTCGTCATCGGCCACTTCGGCGGCGGCATCGCCGGGGTGAAGGACCGGCTCGTGGCCAAGGCGTACCGGTTCGGCACCCTGAACAAACCCTTCGAGCACTACTTCGACATGCTCTACTTCGACATGGCCGGCTTCGAGGGGGGCACCGTCGCCTTGGGCTGCGCCCTCCAGGGCATCCGCCCCGACCGGCTGGTGTTCGCCACCGACTACCCCCAGGACTTCACCGGCGTCAGCACCGACACCGGCAAGGGCATGACCGCGCTCCGGGACTACATCGACGCCATCCGCGGGCTGCCGTTGACCGACGCCGAGAAGGACGCGATCATGGGCGGCACCGCGGCGGGACTTCTCGGCCTCGATTCCTGACCGCCGGGCGGAAGCGTCGCCGCTCATTGCCGGCTCCGTCATGATCATCGACATCGACCTGGAGAAGTGCACGAGTTGTGGGGACTGCGACCCCGTATGCCCCGCGGACGTCATCCACATGGAAGAGCAAGGCGGCCGGCTCGTGCCGGTCCTCAAGCACGTGGAACACTGCGTCACCTGCTTCAACTGCGAGATCTTCTGCCCGGTGCAGTGTATCGACGTCCATCCCATCGTAAGGCGCCGGCCGCTTCCCTGGTAAAGCCGAACGCGGGATGGGCAAGGCGCCGCGCGCCAACGGGTAGCCGCAAATGCTTGACAGGATCGGCAGACTTATCGACACGGACGTGCTCGTCGTTGGCGCGGGCGCCGGTGGGCTCTGGGCCGCGCTGAGCGCGAAACGCCACCTGCCGGACGGGCGGGTTACCCTGCTCGACGCCCGCATGGTGGGGCGCACCGGGCACACGGCCTTCTCCAATGCCTGGATGGTGGTGGTCACGCCCGACGACGACCTCGACGCCTGCGTGCGCGATATCGTCGAGGGGAACGAGTGGATCGCCGAGCAGGAGCTCATCCGCGATGTCCTGTCGGTCTCGCACTTCCAGTTGCTGGAGCTGGAGAAGATGGGCCTCGTGTTCCCCAAGGAGGACGGCCGCTTCATCCGCCGTCCCACTCGCGGCCTCAAGGTCACCAAGGTCCTCAAACCTGACGGCGGCGGACTGGAGTACTGCTGGCGGCTACGCAAGGCGTTGGAGGCCGAGGGCGTGGACCTGCTGGAGCGGGTCTTCGTCACTGATCTCGCCCGAGACGACGACGGACGCGTCACCGGCGTCTTCGGGATCGACGGCCGCACCGGCGAGTTCGTCATGGTCCGGGCCGGGGCCACCGTGTTGGCCACCAACAGCGTCACCTTCAGGGCCGGTTTCGTCCGCGACATCACCGGCACCGGCACGCACCTCGCCTACGACGCGGGCGCGGCGCTCACCAACGCCGAGTTCGGCTATCTCCGTCCGGGCACACCCAAGTTCTACTTCGAGGGCATCACCTTCGCCATCCAGGACGGCGCGAGGTTCATCAACGCCGAAGGCGAGCCGTTCATGGAACGGTACGAACCCGACTGGTCGGACCGGGCCGACGTGCAGGCACTGAGCAAGGCCATGGTGCAGGAGAAGAAGGAGGGGCGAACGCCGCTCTACCTGGACATGTCGCTGATTCCGGAAGAAGAGCGCGGGCAGTACCTGCAAAGCTCAGTGGCGTGGATGGATTACTTCTTCCGCAAGCTCGGGGACCGGGCGCGCATCGACATGTTCGGCAAGACCGAGTACTACCCGCTATTCCAGATGACCAAGCTCGGCATCAAGACCGACGCCGCGTGCCGCTCATCGGTCCCCGGTCTGCTGGCGGCCGGACTGGCGCAGGCGAGCTGCGCGAGCCACTTCGCCGGGTTCCACATCGGCGCCTGCAACGGCACCGGCTGGATTGCCGGCAAGAGCGCCGCGGATGACGCCCGGCGGCTCGACGGGCCGCGGGTGTCCGAAGGACAGGCCCGGTCGGTCAAGGCGGAGGTTTCGGCGGGATGGCGCGACGGCGAAGAGAAGAGCGACGATGACCTCCTGCGCGCGCTCCAGTCCCTCATCTTCCCTTACGAGGTCTCCATCTTTAAGCACGAAACCCGGCTGCGGCAAGCATTGCGGGAGTTGGAGGACATCGCCGAGCGCGGCGGCCGAAGCCATGCCGCCCACGTCCACGGGTTCGTGCGCCTGCGGGAGACGCAATGCATGGTGGAAACTGCCAGGCTGATGCTGGAAGCGTCGCTGCTGCGCCGGGAAAGCCGCATGAGCCACATGCGCGAGGACTACCCCGACCGCGATGACGAGAAATGGCTCAAGTGGATACTGATCGAGAAGGGGAAAGATGGGCCGCGGCTGTGGACCGAGCCCATCGCGACTCCGCTGGTGCCGCCGCCGACTCCATGGAAACTTCTGGCAGTGCCATAAACCCGCTTCTTTCTCGTAACCGGAGTAGGGAAGATTGATGGTTGCTTGCCGGATCGCTGTTGAGGCAAGATAACCAACGGATTCGCGTTGCGGACCCCCCATTGGTTGTTCGGCGCGTTAACGTTTGAGAAGGAGGGCTTGGCGGATGAAATCCTCGGAACTGCTCGAACGCATTACAACGGACCCTTCAATTTGCCATGGGAAGCCGTGTATCCGCGGTTTGCGGTACCCCGTGGACATGATCCTGGAATTGCTTAGTGCAGGCATGACCGAAGAGGATATCCTTGCGGACTACGACGACTTGGAACATGAGGACATCTTGGCCGTTTTTGCCTTCGCAACGCGCTTGAGCCAAGTGAAGGGTGTGCAGGCTGTCGGCTGATGCGGTTTCTCGTTGACGCGCAAACCTCACAAGCTGCTCTTGGTTGCACTGGTAACATCGGCAATGCGGACCTTGAGGGCTTGTTTCAACGAAATCTGGAAGCGATCCTTTCTGCACTCGATACTTCCGACTACGTCGAACTCGGGCGCGACCGGTTAGTCTGAACTTCGAGAGCCGCGATATACTAACTTATTGATTTTGATGGGGAAAGAGGAGAAGTGGGGTATGGGTTACTGAGTACGTTCGATGCGCACCCCCAAGAGTTTGAAGATTTGAGCCTGGAGGGGAGTGGGGCGGGTAATGATGTCGAAGGGTTGTGCATCGGGGAGTTGGGGTGTGACGACGCGGTTCATAGCGATGGTGGCCAAGTCCTTGAGCAGGGAGCGGAAGCTGTGCACGGGCAGGCCTGAGGCGGTGATTTTGCGGTCGGCCTTGTCCTTGGCGGCGGGGGAGACCTGAGCGGGGGCGACCACGGAGGGGCGCAGGGCTTCGGCGGCTTGGGGATCGTGGTCGTCGAACAGCAGGGGCTTGAGGCGTTGGCGCATGTGCCACTCGACATAGTAGGCGAGCATGCACAGGAAGACGTGGGCACGGACCCTGTGGGCGGCGTAGTGGAAGATGGGGCGTACCTTGAGGTCCACGGTCTTGTAGCTGCGGAAGGCTCGTTCCACCACACTCAGACTCTTGTAGGCGCCCACCGTCTCCTGGGCATTGAGCATGGCCTGGGGGAGGTTGGTACGGATGACGTAGAAGCCGTCGAGGGCGGCTTCCTGAGCGATGGCTGTGGCACGGCGTTCATAGGTCAACACGCCGTCCTCGGAGACAGCCGTCTCGAAGTGCTTGCCGACCTTGTGTTTGCCCAAGACCTTGCCGAGGCGCTGCTGGATGCGGCCGGGATCGCTCAGGCGGCGCTTCTCACGGGTGGTGGCGGCGGCGATGCGGTCGAGTTCTCGTTCGGTGGCCTGGAGCAGGGCTTCGCGCTTGCGTGCCCGCTCTTGGGCAAGCAGGGGATTGCGGCACACGATCAGGCGTTCTGCGGGATAGTCCTGGGATGTGATCTCGGCCAAGTGGCGCTGGTCGAACAGCGAGGGTTGCAAAGCCCCGTCTTCGGCCAGCCTGCGGATGGCCGGTGCGCGCAAGGCGCTGATCCAGTCCAGCCCTGCGGGTTGCACTTCCTCGCGGATGCGCGCTGTGGTGAGCAGGCCCCGGTCCCCCACCAGCACCACTCGGGCAAGAGCGAAGCGTCGGCGCAGCTTGTCGATCTGGGTGCTCAGGGTGGCCGGGTCTGCGGTGTGGCCCTCAAACACCTCCACCGCCACGGGACAGCCCTCTCGGTTGCACAACAGTCCAAAGACGATCTGGAGCTTGCCCCGCTTGCCGTCTCGGGAGTAGCCGTGCCGGGCCAGGGGACAGCGTCGGCCCTCGACGTAGCTTGAGGTCACGTCGTAGAGCACCAGGGAGCCTTCCTCAAGATGGCGCTTGGCCAGACGCTTCTCGATGGCCCCTTGGCGTTCCAACAGCCAGTCCATGGCTGCGTACAGGTCATCCTCGTTGCTGTCGTCCAGACCGAGGGTTGAGGCCAGCGAATCCCGAGCGGTTTCCCGAGCCAGGCCGCGGGCGGTGGCCAGCTTCGAGCCCGGGGCCAGGACACGGGCCACCACCAGGGCGAGGACGCGGTCCCGTTCAGGCGAGGGTTGGGGTGAGATGAGGCGGTCCAGTCCCAGCTTGCGCACGGTGCCCAGGGTAGCGGCCACATGACCGTGGGGCAGGGAGCGGACGATGTCGAGGGCTTGTTCCGGGGCCGCCAGCGGTTCGTCCTTGAGCACCCGGCGCAGGGCTTCGATCCTGGCTTGAGGCCATTTGGAGAGGTTGGCGAGGGTTCGGCTCTTGACTTTACCGTTGTGGCGGTAGCTTTCCCGCAGCAGGATGGCCGGGGGCGAGTTGCGATTGGGGACGGCGGTTACGTACATGCCTACTATAGTAGGCCATGATCCACTATAATGTCAAGCATAAAAGCCGCAATAACCAGGCATCCCCCTATATACATGCCTACATAGGAATCCCGTTTCAACTCGATATTTGCAATTTTCCTTGCCTTTTCAACCACTTGACCCTGCAACTCAAGCTTGGTCCGCCGGGAAGTTCGGGTTAGTGATTCATGAGGTGGCAGGGAACCGGGGGGTGTGATGCATTCTCGCTAACCGGACGTCGTCTCAGGTGGCCGGCCGCGCGAAGACTATCTCCGCGGTCACTAGAACAGGTCCGGAAACATGTCCTCCGGAATCTCCCGTCCGACTCCCTTGTCCACGGCGGCCTCGTACACCTTCCCCGCCAACGCGGCGAACTGTAGCCCGAACCCGACGCTGTTGTTGAAGCAGGTGATCTGTTCGGAGTCGGTCCGGCCCGGGTGACGGTTTAACAGTAGATCCGGAAGATCGGGAGCCTTGTCCCAGTCGATGTTCACGGCATCGCCCGGGGGGTAGCCCTTCTCGATGTCCAGCAGCACCTGCGGCGGCAACGGCCCGTGCGAGTTGTTGGCGACGAAGGTCGTCGGTCCCAGGTTGTCCCTGGAGTTGACGGCGAGAATGTCGAAGCGGGCGAAGGTCTCCGGCGCGACCTCGCAGTGGCGCACGGTGCAGACATATTGACCGGGCTTCAGCCAACCTGTCTGGATTACCGGCGTCAGGGCGTTGGTGGCGATGATCACGATGTCGCTCCCGCGGACAGCCTCCTCGGCGTTGTCAGCGGCTGCCACGTCCGGACATTCCTCCCACCGCGGATCCTCGACGAAACGCTGTCGATGCGAGGGGTTGGGGCTGAAAACTCGAACCGACTTGATCCCGTCGACCGATCTCAGCATCGCGTCCAGGTGCGCGCCCGCCATGAAGCCGCTGCCGAGCACGCAAATGTTGGAGGCGCCGCTCTTGGCCAGGTATCTCGCCGCCAGCCCTGCGGCCGCGCCCACGCGGAGGTTGCGGATGTGCCCTTCGCTGACGAGGGCCAGCAGGTCGCCGTTCTCCAGGCTGAAAAGGAACAGGAGGCCCCGTGTCACGCTATGGGCCCTTCGGGTGCCGGGGGTGCGGTCGCGGCGAAAGTTGCCGTGGCGCTCCTGCCAGTAAAGCTTGTCCGTAAGGAAACGAATGGCTGCGTACTTCTGGGTGGAGGCCGACATGGTTTTGAGGCTGTGGGCGCCGGGAAGCGTGTTGCCCTCGTCGTCGACATAGGAATCCGGAGTCAGCAGGTCGATTCGCGGGCTGGTGATGGAGGCCCCGGTGCCGAGGTCCCGGTAGGTCTCTTCGAGGGCGTCCAGGCTCATCTCCATGTCGAGGAGTTGCTCCGCTTCGGTGTTGTCGATGGCGAGTATCATAAATGCTCCGTTGAAAAGGGGAGCCGCCGGCTCCCCGGTTGTCTTCGCAGGTCGGTATGTTCGTGGGTCGCGAGGCTCAGTCCCGGATGTCCTGCACGAACCACTCGGTGGGCAGCTCGCGGCCGACCCCGCGTTCCCTGGCCAGTTGGTACAACCGCCCTCCCACCGAGGCGAATTGCAGGCCTTGGGTCCCGACGTTGATGAAGCAAGTGATCTGTTCCGGCGAGGAACGGCCCGGAGCGTCTCCCCGGACCACTTCCACGAGCCTCGGGTACTGCTCCTCGTCGATATGGACCCTTGACTTGGGGATGCGGGCCAGCTCCTCCGGCTGGCCCGCGGTGTATCCGGCGAAGTGAAACGGCCGGAAGTCGTTTTCCATCTGCTTGCGGCTCATGGTCTGATCTCCCAGCCGCACGGTGACGTCGAACCGGTCCCATACTTCGGCAGCCGCGAACTCGCGCAGGTCCAGGTTGGTCACGTGCATGCCGGGCTCGAGCCAGTCCGGGTCGGTGAGCACGGGGACGATGGAGTCCGTGCAGGTGGACACGACGTCGGAGCCGCGCACCACGTCTTCGGGGTTGTCGAGGACGTCGATCCGAAGGCCGAGCAACTCCCTCATTTCCTCGGCATAGGTCTCGCGGCGCCCCCGGGAGCGGCTGTACACCTTCACCCGGCTCAGCTTGCGTACCTCGGCAAAGGCCTGGAGATAGGTGCGCGCCATGCCGCCGGAGCCTATGATGCCCACCACTTCGGCATCCTCCCGGGCGAGGTACTTGACCCCGAGGCCGGCGCCGGCGCCCACCCGCATGTGCTGGATGATGCCGTCGTTGATGATCGCCAGGGGTTCGCCGTTGTTGGTGCTGAAGAGCATGACCAGACCGCAGAAGGTTCCGGGCTCGATGCAGTACTTCTCCTCGTTGGCCCCTTCGGGCCAACGCACCATGTCCGACTTCATGCGGATGGCGAAGGCGCCGTAGGTCCGGCACACGCCCTCCATGCTGCCCCAGCGGAAGAACGCGTCCTGCTCGTCGCTGGGGGCCCAGACGTCGAGCCTTGGCCGATGCACCGCATTGCCTGCGGCCAAGTCCCGGTAGCCTGTTTCCAGGGCTTCGAGGCAGGTCTTCATGTCCAACAGTTCATGGACGTCGTCATTGTTGAGAAGAAGCATCGGCACCTCGCTGTGAATCGCTCTTCGTGGCGCGCGGTCAGCCGCTACGCCCCCATCAACTCCTTCCAAAGGGTCCTCAGCGCGGGAGTGACCCGAAATCCTTCGCGGTAGAGTCCGACCATTTCATCTCCGCTGACCAGATTTATGGGCCGGCCGCTCTTCCGGGCTTCGGCGAGGAGCTTCGGATCGCCGGCGGCTTTCACGAAGGCGCTTCGCAGAATCTTCACTCTTTCCTCCGGCACGCCGGCCGGCAGCCAGAAAGGTCTTCCCGCGATCGTGGAAGGGAAATAGCTCGCGGTCAAGGCCTTGCCGTCTTCCGTACGGGCCAGTTCCCACAGCGTCGGCACCTTGGGCAGTTCCGGGCTCCGCTTCCGGTCCTGAGTCCCCGACTGGACGATGATCGTGATCTTCCCGGCCTTGAGAAGGTCGCCCACCCGGTCACGTGCGGAGGCCAGAGACCTTCCGGCTCCCAGCAGCTCTCCCTTGCGCACGGCCACGTCAATCTGCGGACCGCCGCGATAGCCCAGGACGATGTCGAAGAGCTTCGTTCCCACCAACTCCTCGGTGATCCGCTTGATGAGATAGCCCCCGCCGCCGACCCCGGTGGCGCCCACGGGCGGCGGCTTCTTGCCCTCCTTCAAGGCAGCCTGAATGGCCGAGATGCTGGTGTAGGGCGTGTCGGTCCGCATGTACACGGTGAGGATATCCGTGGCCAGGCTCCCCACCGGATGCATTTTCGTGAAGTCCGCCTTGAGGGCGTCAACCCCGGCGATCTGTGCCAAGTAGAGCTCACGGGGCAGGGTTCCCAGCGTCAACCCGTCGGACTTGGCGACCTTGGCAAGGTAGTTCGAAGCAACGATCCCTCCGGCGCCGGGCATGTTCTGCACCAACACCCTTGGCTTGCCGGGGATGTACTTGGGCAGGTGCCGGGCAAGGAGACGCGCGTAGACGTCATAGCCGCCACCCGGGGTGAAGGACACGATGAAGTTCATCGTCTTCCCTTGGTAGAAGTCCTCAGCGGCCGACCGGGCCGCCGGTGGATCGAGCAATAAGAGGGAACCGAGAGCGACCGCCAGGATCGAGAAGGCTGCCTTCCTCATGACGTCCTCCTTTCGGGCAAGAACAGACTCCGGCGCGCCGATAATCCCCAAAACCGTGCAGCGTTGTCAAGCTTCACTGCGTTGCTGATGGGCCAGTGGGGGGCAACGGAGAGTGCACATTTGATGAACTACTAATATCAATAGTGGTATTGATTGGGGAAACTATGCCATGTCCGCCTCTATGATTCCGTTGCGTGTTTCTGTATAATCCGAAAAAAGGTGACCGTAACGTCGATGTTGACCAGGGACTCAGGCCTAGGGACTCAGGCACTTACCGAGGAGGTGTGAAATGGCGCTCGATCCGGCAATGGCGAACAATACCTTCGACCGATACATTGAGGAGCTTCGCTCTCTTTGGAGAGACAGCAACGATGCGGAGCTGCCTTTCAAGATAAAGGCGGCCATGGAGCGGATGCTCGCGGCCACTCGTCCGGACGATCCCTGGATGGCCGAGATCATCAGGGACGCCGACCCGTCGCGGGAGCTTTACCGGGACCCGGACTACGGCTTCGTCCAGATGGGGCATGTGCACCCGCCGGGGCACGGCAACACGCCTCACGACCACGGGCCTTGCTGGGTGGTCTACGGCGCCTACCAGGGAGTCACCGAGATACCCCTCTACGAGCGCACCGATGACGGCCGGAACCCCGACAAAGCCGACTTGCGCATCAAGGAGGTCCACAGGCTGGAGCCCGGCGTCGTCTACCCCTACCTGACGGGCCAGATCCATTCGACGCAGGTGGCGGAACCGCCGGCCGTGGTCTTCCGGTTCCTCAGCGCGGATCTCACCCGTATCCTCCGCCGGCGCTACAACGTGGAGACCGGAGAGGTTTCGCTGATCGAGCCGCTATGACCCACATCCTGAGCAACGACGACGTCGAGAAGGTGCTCACCATGGATGACTGTCTGGAGGCCGTGGAGCAGGCCTTCCAGGACCTGGGCCGGGGAATCGCGGTCAACCAGCTTCGCACCCACACGTACGTCTCGTTGGAGAGCTCCAGGCAGTCCTACCGTCTCAAGACCATGAACGGCGCCGTTCCCCGCTTCGGGGTCATGGCGCTACGGCTCTCCTCCGATATCGTCCACTTTCCCACCGTTTCCGGTCTGGTACGGCAGGAGAAGGTTCCGGCTGCACCCGGCAGGAAGTACGTGGGGCTCATCCAGCTCTTCAGCCTCGAAACCGGCGAGCCCCTGGCGATCATCCAGGACGGATTCCTGCAGAAGACCCGGGTGGGGGCCACCAGCGCCCTGGGCGTGAAGTACCTGGCCCGCGAGGACGCCCGGGTGCTGGGGCTCTTCGGCTCGGGCCTCCAGGCGGGGGCGCACATCGAAGCCATCGCCAAGGTGCGGAAGCTCGACAAGGTCAAGGTCTTCAGTCCGACCCCGGAGCACCGGCGGGCGTTCGCCGCGGAATGGAACGAGCGCCTGGGGATACCGGTGAGCGCGATGGACGATCCCAGGGACGTGGTGGTGGGCTCGGACATCGTCATGTCCGCCACCAACACCAACGAGCCGACGTTCAGGGGCGAGTGGCTGGAAGATGGCGCCCACGTGGGCTCCATCGTGAACAGCGACGAATCGGTCAAGCGTATCGAGCTGGACGAGGCGACGTTGCGCCGGGCCGACGTGATCGTCATCAATTCCCGCGCCCAGTCCGAGTACGCTGGCCATCCCGACCTGCTGAAGCCCATCGAGGAAGGGGTGTTCGGCTGGGACAAGATCCACGAGTTGGGTGAGCTGATGATCGGCGGGGCCACGGGCCGGACCCGCGACGCCGACATCACCGTTTACAAGAACAACGTCGGCATGGGCATCCAGTTCGCCGCGGTGGGGGCGCGGGTGCTGGAACTGGCGAAGCAGGAGGGACTCGGCAGGGAGATTCCCACGGACTGGTTCCTGGAGACCATACACCCGTAGGCGATCCAGGCGTGGGTCGCAGGCTTCAGCCGCCGTCCGGGTGGAAAGGAGTTGAAAGCCATGGACATCGACATCAAGTGGGGCCGGAAGGGCGGTATCGTGATCGCGATGCTGGTCGGTCGTTTCAGCGGCGCCAACGCGGACCTGTTCGAGCGCATGCTGGAAAGCGGAGTCGATCCGTCGGACAAGGCCCTGATCCTCGACTTCGAGCACGTGACCTTCCTCAGCAGCGCCGGCCTGAGGGTCGCGCTGAGCATCGCCAAGAAATTCAACGAGCCGGAAAAGAGCTTTGCCATCTGCGCGCTTCAGGAAGCGGTCCGCGGCATCGTGGAAGTCAGCGGCTTTGACAAGGTCATCCCGGTCTACGATTCGCAGGCGGCGGCGGTGAAGGCGTTTGAAAACGAGTAGTGTCGGTTCACATCAAACCCGGGAGGAAACGATGACTGATCACCACAAGGACACGGAAGAAAAGATCGGAAGGATTCGCAGCTCGGTGGACCTGAACGTTGTTGGCGACAACATTCTCGACATCGCCGAGTTCACGGTGGAGAAGTACGAGTTCAGGAACAACGTCACTCTCTCCGCCGAGACGCGGGAGCAGGCGGTCACCCGGATAAAGGACGCGTTGTGGCAACGGGTTCAACGGCTGAAGGCGCGCCGCCAACAGATTCTTGCGGACATGTTCAACGCAGCCGAGGTGACCCTGAACGAGGTGATTGAAGAGTCCAGCCAGTGAACGGCTCGGGAGCCGCCCCCGGCTCGGACCTTTGAAGATAGAGGGAAGGCATGAAGCCCGAAGACGCGGTTGCTATCGTCGGATACAGCTACCGCATGCCCGGCGGCATCCGCACCGACGACGACTTCTGGCGTCTGCTCAGCGAACGGGAGATCGTCAGGGAGCCGGTGACCGGCCGCTACGGCAGGGGCTACCAGCCCATCGGCGGGTTCTCCGGCCCGGGCCGCTTTGCCAGTCCCTACGAGGGGCTGATTCGCGACGACGTCGAAAAGCTCTTCGACCGGGGTTTCTTCGGACTGTCCCACAACGAGATGCTGGCCATGGACCCCCAGGTCAGGATGTTGCTGAGTTGCGCCTGGGAGGCCTTCGAGCGGGCCGGCTGGGATCTTCATTCCTTGCGCGACAGCGCCACCGGCGTCTTCATCGGCGCGCAGGTTCCGCCAGTGGCCAACTGGCGTTCCCTGTACGGCTCCACCCAGTTCGACGTCATGAGCATCAGCTTGGCCATGCTGGCCAATCGCATCTCATACCACTTCAATCTGATGGGGCCGTCAACGACCTATTGCACCGCGTGTTCGGCCAGCCTGACCGCCCTGCACTCGGCGGTGAGCGCCCTCCGTTACGGCGACTGCGAGCAGGCCGTGGTGGGGTCCGTCAACTACCTGGGCACAGCCAGGGTGAGTGCTTCCTTCAACGCGCTGGGTGTCATCAGCCCGGAAGGCAAGTGCCATTCCTTTGACGCGGAGGCCAATGGGTACATGCGCTCGGAAGGGGCGTTCGTGTACGCCGTCAAACCCTTGGCCGCGGCGGAACGCGACGGGGATCCCATCCATGCCGTGGTCGAGGCCACCGCGGTCAACGCGGCCGGCAGCGCGGACGGCGCCGCCGGCTTGGCTCAAGGGCGTTACATCACCGCGCCGACGCGTCACGCACAGATGGAGCTGATGCGCACGGCCTGCGTCCGCGCCGGCCGCGCGCCAACGGATTTCGACTATATCGAGGCCCATGCCACCGGCACCGTGGTGGGTGACCGCATCGAAGGAAACGCCATCGCGGAAGCGTTCGGCGGTTCCGATCGCGCGGTTCCGCTACGGATCGCCAGCGTCAAGAGCAACATGGGTCACATGGAGGCCGCGGCCTTCCACTGCGCCCTGCTCAAGGTCGTCCTGATGATGCAACGGCGCACGTTTGCGCCCATCTCCAGGAATTTTCTGGTGCCGAATCCCGAGATCGACTTCGAGCGTTGCCCCATGCAGGTGCAGACCGCCTGTGAACCCTTTCCGGACCATCCGGTGGTGGTGGGCATCAACTCCTTCGGCTTTGGCGGCGCCAACGGGCACTGCGTGGTGGGGGAGTATCGCCCGGCCCGGCCGCGGGTCTGGTCCGCGGCCCCGGCGCCGGAGGCGGGCTTCATGATTCCGCTGTCGGCCCGCACGACCGCCACGCTCACGCGGAGCGCGGCGCAACTGCGCGAAGCGCTCGCCGGAGCGGACATCGACCTTGATACGCTGGCGGGCAATCTCGGCCGCCGCCGCACCCACTTCCCCGTCCGCACGGCCTTCGCGGTCCGCAGCCGAAAGGAGCTGGAGGCGGCGCTGGACGCCTTCGCGGAGGACCCTTCACCGGTTGCCACGATGGAAGCGGGCGAGAGGCGGCTGGTCATGGTCTTCTCCGGACAGGGCACGCAGTGGGCCGGTTGCGGCCGCGCGCTTTACGAGGCCGACCCCGTTTTCCGGCGCGCCGTCGACGCCATCGAGGAGCGGTGGCGGGAGTATTCGGACGTCTCGTTGCGCGACGCCTGTTTTTCCGCCCCCCAGGAGGCGCTCGACGAGGTCCAACTGGCTCAGCCGGTCATCTTCATGCTCCAGTGCGCGCTGGTGGAGTTGTTTAAGACCTGGGGAGTCTATCCGGACTGCGTCGTCGGCCACAGCTCCGGCGAGGTGGCCGCCGCCTACGCCTGCGGAGCGCTCTCGCTGGACGAAGCGACGCGGCTGGTCTTTCATCGCGCCACGTTGCAGCAGCGCACGTCCGGTTCCGGCCGCATGCTGGCCGTGGGCCTCGGCAGGCAGGGCGCGGAAGAGTTGCTCGAGACGCTGGGGGTTCCCTTTCGCCCGGAGGAAGGGCCGGCCCGGGTGGAGATCGCGTGCGAGAACGCGCCGGCCAGCACGGTCATCTGCGGCAAGGAGGCGGCCCTGGCGCCGATCATCGCGGAGTTGGATCGCCGCCGCCAGCAGAACCGGCTGCTGCCGGGCAACATCGCCTTCCATTCCAGCGTCATGGACGTGCTCAGGGACGACGCGCTGGCGAGCCTGTCCTTTTTGAACGGACGCGTCATCGACGCCGACGTTCCGCTCGTTTCTTCGGTGACCGGCGAGCGGGCGGAACGGCTGGACAGCGCCTACTGGTGGTCCAATATCCGCCGGCCCGTTCGGTTCGCCGCGGCGATGGAGACCATCCAGCGAGAATACCGGCCCGACGTGGTGCTGGAAATCGCGCCCCACAGCGCCTTGCAGCCCGTCATCGCGCAGTGCCTGGAAGACAATGCTCAGAACCCGGTGTCCATTCCGACGTTGATGCGTGATGCCGACGACTGCCGCAACTTCCAGGAGGCGCTGGGGGCGCTTTTCAGGGCCGGCGTGGAACTGGATTTTGCCGCCCAGTATCCGCGTCCGAAGCCGGTCGCCCATTTGCTGCCCGGTCATCCGAGAGAAGAGCAGGCGACCATCGACGTCCTGTGCGATGACGAGATGTTCATCCAGCAGGGCCAATATTCCCACGGTCCGCTGGTGGGGCACAAGGTGCCTTCCGATCACATGCTCTTCGAAGCGCGCCTTTCCGACAAGGACTTTCCATGGCTGGCGGAGCACCTCGTCCATTACGCGGCCATCATGCCGGCGGCAGGCTACATCGAACTGGTCCTCGAAGCGTTCGAAGGAGATCCGGTCCATATCGAAGTCCTCGAGTTCCTTCAGCCCTGTCCCATTCCCAAGACGCCGGTGCGCCTGCAGACGGCCGTGTACCCGATCTCCAATGCTCCCGGCGAATTCACCTTCACGATCTCGTCCCGCTCCTTCGACGTCGACGCGGGGAGCGAGTTGCATTGCCGCGGCAAGCTGCGCCGCTTGAGCGGCGACCATGCGGTGAAGGCGCCGGACCGTCTGGCGGACATCGACATGACCCGCTTCGAGCGCTCGGTGCTCGCCGACGAAAGCGATTGCTACGAACGCTTTGAAGCCGCGCTCAGCGAGACGTTTCAATACGGTCCCAATTTCAGGACGATGAAGCGGGTGCGGATGGACATGACCACCCGGGCCTATCTTGTCGACGTGGAGATGGACGAGGCCCTGTGGGAGACCGGCAAGGAGGAAGGGTACGTCGCGTCCGTTCCGTTGCTGGACGGAGGCCTCCAGATATTCCTGTACAACCTGATGCTCGGCAGCGATCATTTCGCCATACCGCAACGGGCCGAAGGCGTGACGTTCCTGGGCGCGCCGACGTCGCCGCGCATCACCGTCCTCGTCACGAAACCCGCGGACGGGTGGTACCATGTGAACGAGAAGGGCCAGTATACCGTTCACTACGGCGAGACCACCGGCGGCAGCGTGAGTTTCTACGACAACGCCACCGGAAGCCTCATCGCCCACATCGACAGTTACATATCGTTCGTATCCAACCCTCGCTGGGGCGACCTGCCGCGCAGCAAGCACGGGATCTCCTGGCAGCCGAAGTTCGTTCCCACCGGCCAGGGTCTCGCCGACCGGCTGCCGGACGGCGAGATCGAGCCCGCCGGGTTGATCGCCGCCCTGGAAGGGTCCGGCCGGGGACAGGGCTACGCCTGCCATGTCGTCGAGTTCGCCGGCGGTCGCGAACCCGACCAGACGATTCTCAAGCAGTGCGTCGAGCGGCTCCCGGATTCGGGCGGACAGTCGGAGTTCTGGCTCATCAGCGACAGCGAGGAGAGTAGCCGGACCCACTACGAGGCCTTCCACCAGCAGGGGGTCGCGCTCCGTTTCGAGAGCCTTGATCCGGCCGTTGAGCATGAACTGGAAGAAGGCCTGCTGCGTCCGGGCGCCGCCGAGATCATCCTGCTCCATCGGGATGCCGGGGACTTCGGGCCGGAGCAGTGGCGTTTCCTGAACAGGCTGGCGGTCGCCGGCGGCTTGGCCCTGGTCTGCCACGACGACGGCCAGGTCATCGAGCCGGGCGCCGGCTGGGATACGGTTCGCGCGGGCCGGCGCACCACACTGCTGCAGGCGCCCCAGGCCCGTCCGGATGCGCGTGAGACAGGGGATCTTCCTGGTCCGCGGTGGGTTCTGGGCGAGGCGGAGAGCTGGGCAGAGGACTGGGCCTCCCTGCTCGACGCGCCCGATCTGCGCCGGATCCCCTGGGAGACCGTCGCCGCGGGAGATTTCGAGTCGCTTGCGGAGTGGCCGGAAGTCACCGACGTGCGAGCCATCGACTTCTTCTGCGGCAGCGACCCTGAGGATCCGACGGGCGAGAAGGTATCGGCGCGACTCATCGCCCTTGTCCGGGCCCTGGTGCTCGCCAGGATGGAACACGCGGACCATCCTTGCCGCTTGACCGTGGTGACGCACGGGGCCGCCTTCGACGTGGCGGAGCCGCGCGGCAGCGCGTTGTGGGGAGCGATTCGGAGCATGGACATCGAGGTCGGCGAGGAAGCCGGCATCCAGTTCCGTCTGGTGGACCTGGGCGCTTCCGAAGATATCGAGACGTTGGCGCGCCTCGCCCGCTGCGATCTACGCGAGCGCGAATTGGCGGTGCGCCGGAACCGTTTGTGGGCGCCCCGGCTGGTCAGCATCCGGGACCGATACCCGCGGGTGCCGGCCGGTGAGGAAGCCGCGTACCGGCTCACCCTGGACAACCCGGGCCAAGTCACCGGCCTGGAGATGAAGACCCGCGAGCTTCCGGCGCTGAAGCCGCGCGACGTGGAAATAGAGATGGAGGCAGCCGCCCTCAACTTCCGCGACGTCATGGTGACCCTGGGGTTGTTGCCGGCGCTGGCGTACGAGCGCTCGGCTCTCGGCCGCGAAGTCGGCATCGAGGGCGCCGGCACCGTCCGCCGCGTCGGTCCGGGCGTGGCCCATTGCCGGGTGGGCGACGAGGTGGCGTTCACCACGGGCGGGTGCATCGCCAATCGCGTGGTGCTCAACGAACACCTGGTTTTCGGCAAGCCCGCCCGTCTGAGCATGGAAGAGGCCGCGTCATCGCTGTCCGTGTACGTCACCGCCTACTATTCGCTGATCCACCTGGCCCGCTTGCGGCAGGGCCAACGCGTTCTCATCCACTCGGCCATGGGCGGCGTCGGGCAGGCCGCCATCGCCCTTGCCAGGCACGCGGGAGCGGAGATCTACGCCACGGCCGGGAGCGAGAGCAAGCGCGATCAATTGCGGGCTTTGGGCGCACGCGCGGCCTTCGATTCGCACCGCTTCGACTGGTACGACGGCCTGATGGAAGCCACCGCCGGCGAGGGCGTCGATGTCGTGTTGAACTCCCTGGCCGGGCGCCACGTCGAGTTGTGCCTGCGGGCGCTGCGGCCGGGCGGGTGGCATTGCGAGATCGGCAAGGTGGACATCTACCAGGACAACGATCTCGGTCTGCGCATCTTCCGCAAGAACCTTCGTTTCGCGGCCATCGACGTAGACCGCTTGATGATCGACGACCCGTTCCTCACGCGTCAACTCTCCCAGGCTTGCCTGGACCTGCTCGATCAAGGCGCGCTGCCGCCGTTGCCGGTAACCGTCTTTCCGTACAGGGACTACGCAAAGGCGCTGCGCTTGATGACCACCGGCCAGCATCAGGGAAAGCTGGTGCTCAAGGCGCCGCAAGCGTCCGAGGATGCCGGGTTCACGGTGGCCGAAGTGCGGCCGTTCCTCGACCCCGACGCCACCTACCTGGTGACCGGCGGCCTGGGCGGCTTCGGGATGCGATTGTTGCCTTACCTGGTGGCCGCCGGCGCTCGCCATCTCACGCTCATGGACCGCGATCCAGAGCGCCGCCGCGATGCCGATTGGATCCGCCGGTCGGGCGCCTTGACCTACATGGATGAGGAGGTCGAATTCGACATCGTAACGGGCGACGTAGCGGTGGAGGAGGACGTCCAACGCTGCATCGCCGGATTGAAGAGGCCCCTGAAGGGCGTGTTTCACTTGGCCGGCGCGCTCGACGACGGCCTGCTGGTGGACATGACGGAGGAATCCGTGGCAAAGGTCTTCGCCCCCAAGGCCTCCGGAGCCCTCCATCTCCACCGGGCCACCGCCGCCTGCGCCCTCGACCACTTCGTGCTGTTCTCATCGACTTCCTCGGTGTTGGGCAATCCCGGACAGGTGAACTACAGCGCCGCCAACGCCTTTCTGGACGGCCTGGCCGCGTACCGCCGGCGGCGGGGCCTGCCCGGTCTGGCCTACAACATGGCCGCGGTTGCCGACGCCGGCATGGCCGCGCGCAGCCTCCCGGTGCTGCGGCTGATGAGGGCGGCCGGCATTCCGCCGGTGAGCAGTCAGTTCGCCGTCTCCAACCTGGACTACGCCATGCGCTCCATGCCCGACCGGGACCACCTGATCACGGCCCTGTTCGAGAGCCCGGCGTGGAGGGTCGACTCCCCGGACTACATGCGCATCGGACGTTTGCTGCCGAACCAGGACGCCTTCGAGGTGGGGGCGGCCGGGGAGATGACGGTCGACGCCGTGGTGGCGCAGATCGCCGCCAAGGTGGCGGAACTCTGCGGCCACGACGAGGGCGGCGTGGAGGAGCCGTTGTCGAGCTTCGGGCTGACGTCGATCTCGGTGGCCGAGTTGGGGACCTTCATCCAGACGCAGTTCAACCACCGGGTGAGCGCACTGGAATTGATGACCACGGCTTCCTCGCTCTCGTTGGCGCAGGACATCATCCACGGGAAGAAGGACGCCGCCGAGGATCCGGCCGAGACGGGTGCGGCCGGGTCCGAAGATGCGTCCGTAGCCGGCGGACGTCGTGTTCGCCGCACTCCATCCGTTTTCGCTAATTCCCCGGAGGAGCATTTCCCGTCATGGGCCGGTGTTGAATCGGACCCCGCGAAAGACCTCGCCATCCGTTGACGCCATGCCGCATGCCCTTCTCATTTATCCCGAGCAACCCCCGGCCTATTGGGGAGCCAAGTATGCCCTGAAGTTGCTGGGTCAGAAGGCCGCCTTTCCGCCGTTGGGCTTGCTCACCATCGCCGCGATGTTTCCCCCGGAATACGACCTCCGCGTGGTGGATATGAACGCGACTTCCTTGCAGGAGGCGGATCTGGAATGGGCCGATGTGGCGTTTACCTCCACCATGATCGTTCAGCGAGTGTCCCTCCAGGCGGTCATCGAACGATGCCGTCGGGCCGGCCTCCCCGTGGTGGCGGGCGGACCCTATCCCACCACGTATCACGAGGAGATCGAGGGAGTCGATCATTTCGTTCTGGACGAAGCCGAGGAGGTCTTTCCCGAGTTCTTGCGCGATCTCGAGAACGGCACGGCCAAGGCCATCTACCGGGAGCCGCGGAAGCCCGATGTCACCCGGGCGCCCGTTCCCCGCTTCGACCTCATCGACATGAAGGCCTACCACTCGATGTGCCTGCAGTATTCGCGCGGATGTCCGTTCGACTGCGAGTTCTGCGACATCACCAAGCTCTACGGGCGCGTGCCCCGGACCAAGTCGCCGGAGCAGATGCTGAACGAGTTCAAGGCCGTCTATCGACTGGGTTGGCGTGGCCCTCTTTTTCTGGTGGACGACAACTTCATCGGCAACAAGCGCGAAGCAGGCAGGTTGCTGCCGGTCATCGCCGAGTGGCAAAAGGCTCATGGCTATCCCTTCTCCCTGATCACGGAAGCGTCCGTGAATCTGGCCCGGACGGACGCCTTGATGGATCTCATGATCGACGCGGGGTTCGACGCCGTGTTCCTCGGAATCGAAACGCCCAATCCCCAGGCCCTGCTCAAGGTAAAGAAGCCGCAGAACGTCGACCGGCGGGAGGAGAACTATCTTCTCCATGCCGTGCGCAAGATCCAAGGCAAGGGGATGCAGGTCCAGGGAGGCTTCATACTGGGGCTGGATGAAGACGGCGTGGACGCTTTTGATGCCCAAATCGACTATATCCAGGAGGCCGGCATTCCGATGGCCGCCATCTACCTGTTGACCGCCTTGAAGAACACGAACCTTTACGAGCGCCTGTACCGGGAGAACCGGCTGTTGGATGTATCCATCGGAACCGTCGCCACGGCCGTCAACTTCAAGCCGCAGATGGATATCAAGACGCTGATCGATGGATATCGGCGAGTGATGACCACCCTCTACGACCCGACGCTGGAGAACTACTTCAAGCGCTGCCTGACACTGTTCGAGCACCTCAGACCCGTCTCGCACCTGCGGAAGCCGATGAGCAAGCAGGCCCTGTTCCTGGCACTCATGGGCCTCCGCAAGAGGCTTTCCGGGGAACAGCTTCCGGCCTTCAACCGGTTCATCGCCAGGGTCTCCGAGGCGCATCCCCGCCTGCTCCCGGAAGCGATCCGCCTCGCCGCCCTGGGGTACCATTTCGAGAAGATCACCCGGCAGCAGATGGCGATTCACGAATTCAGGGAATTCCTGGCCGCCGAGTTGAGCCTGTTCAAGGAAACGCTGTCCCATCCCGTCGAGCCGGTGGACGCGATCAACGACCGCAGGGAAGAGTTGTTCACGCGGGTCCACGCCCGCTACCGATCGATCCCCGGCGACTATCGCTATGATGGTGACGAAATAGAGCCCGAATTGGAGACCTTCCGATTCGCGGTGGATGAACACGTAGAGAGACTCACGCACCATGGCTGAAATCTCACCCCTCGATACAAGGGTGCCGCCCCTCGTCGGAGCGTTGCCGCCGCAATGCCGGAGGGACGTCGACTCTTTGCGCCGGTTCGTTCATGGCTGCGTCAGCCAGGAGTCGCCGGCCGATGCCGTATCGCCGGCCGATTTCCGGGAGGTGCTGCTGACCGGAGCCACCGGCTTCATCGGCCGTTTCTTTCTGCGCGATCTCTTGCAACACGAGAGCGGTCTGGTAGTGCACTGCGTCGTGCAGGCGGATGATGCCGAGCATGGGTTTCGACGGTTGCGTGACGCGCTGCAAGAGGCCGAAATCTGGGATGAGTCGTTCGCGTCGCGTATCCGCGTGGTGGTCGGCGACATCGGCGAGTCTCGTTTCGGCCTGAGCGATGCGGAGTTCAACGAACTCTGTGAGCGGATCGACGCGGTCTATCACCTCGCCGCCGAAATCAATCTCGCTTCTTCCTATCTCGCCATACGCAAGCTCAATACGCTGAGCCTTCACAACGTGATCGAGCTGTGCTTGCGGAAACGCTTCAAGCACCTGTTCTATGCCTCGACCATGGCCGTCTTCCCGCAGTATTTCTTCGCTTTCGCGCGTGAATTCCGGGACAGCTCCATCGACCACCAGATGCAGCCGGACCTCGCGAGCATGAAGAGAAGGTTCCCGATCGGCTTGCTGGGCTACCCGTGGAGCAAGCTCACGTCCGAGCAGGTCCTTCTGTTCGCACAACAGGCCGGGATGCCGTTGGCGATCTTCCGGTTGCCGCAGACCGGCGTGTCCAGCACGGGATTCGTGCAGGCAAACGACCTTACCATGAAGATATTGGGCGCGGTGCTTCAATGCGGGACCATGCCGGCCGGAGTCACGTTCCGGTCCAGCAACGAGGCAGTGGATACGCTGAGCCGGGTCTGTACGGCCATTTCCCTGAATCCCGAGCGACGGTTCACGATCTACCATTGCTGCAACCCGAAGCTCGATTCTCTTGACCTCGAGCTCGCCGATTTCGGGACCTACCTGCCCGAAGTCTCCTACGAGTCATTCAAGCGCGATTGCCAGGCGCGCAAGGACTCCCCGCTTCACGGGCACTGGGCCGTGCTCGACCACTTCGGGGAATACTGGTTCAGCAGGGACAAGCGAGAGGACCTGGTGCCGGTCTGTGACCGCGCCATCCGGGAGGACTGCCCGCATCCGATCAAGTGGCCGGGCACGTTGGCCAGGCTGAGACGCTCCTACCAATGGGTTATGGATCATCGGTGGCAATGGCCGCATCCGGTGTCGAAAGGCCGTTTGGACTTCGATTGTCTGATGACCCGGGCCGAGCATTATGCCGACAGCAACGGCGTCTCCTTTGAGCAGGTGTATCCTGCATGGATGCGCCGCAACCTGGAGCAGTTGGTGCGGGCCTTGCAGGCGCCCGATGCTGCGCTGTTGGAGGACAAGCTTGCCGACACGATCTTCGGCCTGAGCCGTCTCTTGCGCAACAACGCCGGGTTCGCGGGTGAACGGCGCCGGCACCCGGAGATCGAGCGGGAGGAGATCCGGCGCCCGATCTTCATTGTGGGAATCAACCGTACCGGCACCACCTATCTACACCGGCTCATGGCCCGCGACCGGCGGTTCTGGTCGCCGCGAGGCTACGAGTACGGTGCGCCGACCCTGTCGAAGGACGAATATGCTGCGGTCGGTGGAACCCTCGACGATCCGCGTCGGAAACGCCTCGAGGAAATGTTCGAAGTATCCAGAATCGTGGAGCTCTTCGAGGGTGTCCACGACTTCGACGTCAACGAACCGGCGGAGGAATTCCAGATACTCAACATGGCCTTCGGCTCATGGACTCTGACCGTCCAGTTCCATGTCCCGGAGTTCGGCCGTTGGCTGGCCGCTGCCGGTTGCATGCATGCCTACGCCCATCACCTCCGCATCATGCAGAACCTGACTTGGCAGCGCCGGCAGCGCGAGCCCGAGCACCCGGGGCAGTGGTTGTTCAAGATGCCCTTTCATCTCATGGAGTTGGAGACGCTCGTCGAGACCTACCCCGACGCCCTCTTCATCCAGACCCACCGCAACCCCGGTCAATTCATGGGTTCCTTCAGCAGCTTTGTGGAAAAGGCGCGCTCGCTCTCCAGCGAGGCGTCTCCGCGGAACGACCTCGGCGCCGAGATGTTGGCCCTCATGAGCGGCATGATGGACCGGGCGGTGCAGTTCCGTGAATCCCATCCCGAGCTGGAGCACCGCTGGATGGACGTGAACTACGTCGATCTGGTGGAGGATCCGCTGGCCGTGGTGCGCAGCGTGTATGAACGGTTCGACTGGGCGCTGGAGCAGGGGACCGTTGACGCCATGGATGACTGGCTGTTCCGGCAGGCGGAGCGCCGGCGGCAGGAGAAGCGCCATCGCTACGCCCTGGAGGACTACGGCCTCACGCCCGAGACGGTGGATGCGGCCTTCGCGTCGTATGGCGAGTTCCTGACGCGGCGGAGCATTCGGGAAAATCTTCGATGATCCCGGCGTACCCCGGCGCACCGGAGAGCCGGGAGATCGAAACCGGTCCGCCGGAGGTCATCGGCCAACTGCAGGGCGAGCGCCTGGCCGCCTTGGTGCAGCGCTCCTGGGACCGCATTCCGTTCTACCGCGACCGCTGGAAGGCGGCGGGAATCGAGCCGGGCGACATCCGCACCGCCGGCGACATCCGCAAGCTCCCGGTCATCCGCAAGAGCGACTTCGAGGACAGCCTGCGGCTCCATCCGCCCTTCGGCGACTACCAGGGCGACTTCGCCGCGGTGCGGGTGCAGGCCAGCTCGGGCACCTCGGGCAACCCCAAGCCGTTCTTCTTCACCCGCAACGACTGGGACATCATCGCGCGGCTGTGGAGCCGGCGATTCCACGCCCAGGGGGTCAGGGAAGGGGACATCCTCCAGATACTGTTCGCCTACACGCTGTTCATCGTCGGCTTCACCGCCTCGGAGGGGGCCATGCGCCTCGGCGCGCTGGTGGTGCCCACGGGCAGCGGCAGCGTCACCCCGAGCGAGCGACAGGTGAAGATCGCCCGGGACTGGGGCGTCACCGTGCTGGCCGGGACGCCGTCCTACGTGCTCCACCTGGCCGACGTGGCCGAGGGGCAGGGCTTCGATCTCAGGAAGGACTTCCGCCTGCGCCGCACGATCCACACTTCCGAGACCATGACGGAGCCGGCGCGGCGCGCCATCGAGAGCCGCTGGGGCGTGTCCGCCTACGACAACTTCGGCAGCGTGGAGACCGGCTCGCCGACCTTCGAGTGCGAGGAGCGGAACGGCTACCACGTGAACGAGGACGCCTACATCTTCGAGGTGCTGGACCCGGTCACCCACGAGCCCGTGTCGCCGGACCGGGAGGGCGTGCTGGTGGTCACCTGCCTGTTCAAGGAGGCGGCGCCGGTGATCCGCTACAACATCGAGGACCTGTGCACGTTCATCGAGGGCGAATGCGGCTGCGGCCGGACCTTCCGGCGCATCTCCAAGCTCCAGGGCCGCCTGAGCGACATGGTCAAGGTGAGCGGCATCCCGTTCTATCCGACGTCGGTGGAGACGGCGCTGGAGCGGTTGCCGGAGCTGACCCGCGAATACCGGGTCACCGTGGACCGCGTGGGTCAGCGGGACACCCTGACGGTGGAGGTGGAGATGCGCCCCGGCTGCGATGCCACGGGCGAGATCAAGACGCGGCTGGAGCGGGAACTCAAGGTGGCCACGAGTCTCACCATGGAGGCCGCGCTGCTGCCGCCGGGAGAGCTGGCCCGGTCCCTGGGAGTCGAGAACCGCATCAAGGTGAGGCGCATCCGCGACATGCGGCCGTCGTGACGCCCGCGGCGGTGTGCGGGCTTGCGGGTCCGGAGTTTTCCTGTACGAAGATAGTCATGGAAGACATCGAAACCGCGGCCCAAGCCCTGTCCCTGGAACCCAAGTGGCTCCAGGAGTTCGACGTCGTCGATCCGTTCAACGACGTTGCCATGCGGGGCTTCCTGTCGCAGAGGCCGGACCATCGCTACGGGGCGCTGGCCGTCACCCACGTCAACGAGGAGCCTGCGCCGCAGATCGTCTTCGCCACGCCCAAGCTCCATTACCCCTTCGACCGGCAGGGCAAGTTCAACTTCCCGCCGGTCCGCGAGATCGAGGTCTTCGAGAAATACGACGGCACCAACGTGCTGTCGTACGCCTACCATGACGCCCGGGGGCGCCGTTACCTGACCTATAAGCTGCGGCTGTCGCCGGTGTTGCGAAACGGGCGGTTCGGCGCGTTCCTGGACATGTGGCGGGAGATGCTGCTGCGCTATCCGGTGATTCCCGAGCTGGTGGAGGTCAACGGCTGCTCCATCGGCTTCGAGCTTTACGGCCGGCGGAACACCCATCTGATCCTGTACGACGAACCCCTGGACTGCGTGCTGCTGTTCGGCGTCGCCGAGGGGGGAAAGCCGCTGTCGCCGTCGGCCCTGGATGGCCGGGGCGTCCCGGTGGCGACCCTGCACGGCACTCTGGCCGCGGGGAACGATCCGGTGGCGGAGTACGCCGCGATCCGCGAAAGGATGGAGAGCGGCAACCGGCCGGCCGAGGACGGCAAGATCGCCGGCGTCGAGGGCGCCGTGTGGTACGTCCGCACGGAGGCCGGCGATACCGTGCTGTTCAAGTGCAAGCCCGAGTCGGTGGAGGAAGTGCACTGGGTCGCCGGCATCAACAAGGCCGCGGTCACCGCCACCTGCTGGAACCTGTTCGAGACCCAGGACGTGCTGACCTACGAGACCCTCTACCCGCTGCTGGCGGAGGAGTACGCCGACGACGACATCGAGCGGTTCAGGTCGTGCATCGACGAGTGCATCGCCGCGGTGAACGAGGAGATGGAGTTCAAGAACCGGGTGATGGCCGAATACCGCCAGGTGGGCATCACGCTGTCCGAGAACAAGGGCGAGGTGATGCGCCGCCTCTCCGCCAAGTTCAGGAAACAGGAGATGAAGAAGGTCTTCACCCTCATCGCCCTCGACGAGGCCCGCCGGTAGCAGAAGGCGCGGTTTCCCGTCCCTCGCTTGCAATCGACACACCGGCCCCTTACGTTTGCGGCATGATTTTCGACGACAATCGGAGCTTCATCGAGGCGCTCCGGCGGTCCGGCGACCTCGTGGAGGTGGAGAAGGAGGTGAGCTGGGACCTGGAATTGGGCGCCATCAGCCGCCTTGCCTGCGAGAAGGACGGTCCGGCGGTGTGGTTCAAGCGGGTGACGGACTACGTGGACGAGGTCTCGGTGTTCGTCAACCCGGTGGCCACTTGGCGCCGCATCGCCATCGCCCTGGGCCTGGAGCCCACCGCCACGGTGCGGGAGATCTACGAAGCCTACGAGAAGGGGGAGGCGAACCCCGTCGATCCCGTGGAGGTGAAGGAGGCGCCGTGCAAGCAGGTGGTCCGCATGGGCGCGGACGCCAACCTCTTCGATCTGCCCACCCCCATGCTCCACGAGGGCGACGGCGGGCGTTACCTGGGCACCTGGGACCTGGTGATCTCCAAGGACGTGGAAAGCGGCTGGGTGAACTGGGGCATGTACCGGTTCATGGTCTACGACGCGCACCACCTGACCGGCTTCCCGCGGCCCACGAGCCACCTGGGCAAGGTCTTCCAGGAACACTACGTCGCCAAGGGAAAGCCCATGCCCCTGGCCATCGCCATCGGCACCGACCCGCTGTCGCACTTCGCCGCGGCCGCCACCTACGCTCTGGGGGGCGACGAAGCCAGCCTGGCGGGAGGGCTGCGCGGCCGGCCGGTGGAGATGATCCGCTGCGAGACCAGGGATCTCCTGGTCCCGGCCCATTCCGAGATCGTCATCGAGGGCGAGGTGCTACCCGACCGGGTGGGACTGGAGGGCCCCTACGGCGAGTATCCCGGCTACCGCACCGGCGAGATGGGCAACGGCATCCTGTTCCGCACCACCGCCATCACCCATCGGGAAAACCCGGTGCTCACCGTGGACGCCACCGGCTACAAGGACGACAGCTCCACGGTGACCGCGCTGTCCGGCGCCCTGGCCATCAAGCGGCGCCTGGAGCGCCACGGCGTGCCGGTGCGGGACGTGTACGTGCCGCCGGAAGGCGCGGTGCACCTTGCGGTCATGAGCGTGGACTACGGCGGTCAGGAGGTGGCCCGCCAGGTGCTCCAGGTGCTGACCTCGCGCCGGGCGCTGCTCTCGAAGCTCTTCCTGGTGGACACCGACACCGACGTGTTCGACATGGGCAAGGTGCTGCACGCCTTCTCCACCAAGTGCCACCCGGCCAACGGCATCCACGTGATCCACTACGAGGGCCGGGCCAACACGCTCACGCCCTGCTACAGCCAGGCGGAACGGGCGGCGCAGAAGGGCGCCACCGTGCTGTACGACTGCACCTGGCCGGGGGAGTGGTCGCGGGAGTGGGAGACGCCGGTGAAGGCGACCCTGGACTCGATCTTCTCCAGGGAGGTGCAGGAGAAGGTGCTGAAGAACTGGAGCGAGTATGGCTTCAAGCAGTGAGCCGCCGGCCTGGGACACCTTCGTGCGCAGGCCGGGCGACCTCCGGTTCGGCGTGGAGACGCCGCTGGTGCTGAGGGACCTGAGGCCGGGCCGGGGCAAGTACGGGCTCCGGCACGTGGTGGGCATCGTCCACGCGGACGGCGGCCCCGGCGACGCGCTCACGGTCCGCACCGTGGTGGGCGTGGTGCTGCCCGGCTCCTATACCGTGGAGATCGTCCGGGAGATGCCCCAGGAGATCGCCGGGACACCGTACCGGGACTTCTACGCGGCGCTGGAACGGGCCGCCACGACCGAACCCGCCTGACCAGCCACCCTGGTGCCGCGTCACTGCCGGACCCCGTGCGGGTCCAGCGCATCCCGCAGACCGTCGCCGACGTAGTTGAACGCCATCACGGTGATGAAGATCAGCACGCCGGGGATCAGTATCCACGGGTGGAAGCGGATCTGCGCGATGTCCATGGCGAGAGCCAGCATGTTGCCCCAGGAAGCCTCCGGATCCTGGATGCCGAGGCCGATGAGGCTCAGGCCCGATTCTCCGAGGATGTAGCCCGGAATCGACATGGTCGCGGCGACGATGGCGTACGAGAACGTGTTGGGCAGCACGTGGTGGATGATGATGCGTGAATGGGGAACGCCCATGGCGCGTGCGCTGGTGACGTAGTCCATCTCGCTGATGGAGAGCACGAGTCCGCGGATGATCCGGGCGAGGCTGGCCCAGCCGATGAAGCTCAGGATCACCACGATGGCCAGGTAGGTCTCAAACGACGACCAGTCCGCGGGAATCGCCGCGCGCAGGGCCAGGAGCAGGTAGAAGCCCGGCACCATCATCAGCATCTCGCACAGGCGCTGGATGACCATGTCCGTGCGTCCGCCGAAATAGCCGGAGGCGCCCCCGATGAGCATTCCCAGGACGAAGGTGATGGCTACCCCCACCAGCCCCACCGACAGCGACACGCGGCCGCCGTACAACAGGCGGGAAAGGACGTCGCGGCCGAAACTGTCCGAACCGAGGAGGAAGAGCATGGGCCGATTGGGGTCGTCGGCCGGGACGTTCTCCAGCCCGCGCAAGCCGAACAGGTGCAGCCGGGTCTCGAACAGTCCCAGGAACCGGTAGCGGTCTCCGGTGACGAAAAACCCGATGGGATAGGTGGGGCCGGGGGTTTCGCGATAGACCTTGCGCTGGTTCTCGTCGAACTCGAAGGCGCTGTTGTAGACGTAGGGCCACCTCAACCCGTCCTCGTCCGAGAAATGAATCCACGTGATCATGGGCGGATGATAGGCTTTCTTGCGGGCGCTGGAGGCATAGTGATGGGGCGCCAGGAAGTCCGCGAAAATGGCCCCGCCATAGAGAGCTACGAGGATCCAGAACCCGAGCATGGCGAGACGGTTGCGCCTCAAGCGGGCGAGGGCGCGCCGGAACGGAGAGCGGGACCCGGGAGTCCTGCGTTTTTGGGGTGTGGCCTTGTCCGCAACTAGAGGCATGGCGGCTACCTGTAGCTGATGCGCGGGTCGACCCAGGCCAGCAGGATGTCGGCGAGCAGGTTGCCGATGATCAGCAGCAGCCCCCCGGCCAGGGAGCTGGCCATGACGACGTAGATGTCGTAGGAACGCACCGCGGCAAGCATCAGTTGCCCGATCCCCGGGTAGCCGAAAACGATCTCCACCAGGGCCGAGCCGCCGATGAGGGTCGGCAGCAGGGAGCCGAAGCCGGCCACGAACGGGGTGATGGCGTTCCTCAGGATGTGCTTGTAGTTGACCATGGCGTCGGAGAGGCCCTTGGCCCGTGCGGTGACCACGAACTGCATGTGGCTCTTGTCGAGAAACTCGGCCCGCAGCACGCGGACCAGCGCGGCCATGGCGCCGGTGCCGAGCACGAGCACCGGCAGAACCAGGTGACGGGCCAGGTCCATCATCCGCCCCCACGTATCCAGCTCGTGGTAGTTCGCCGACGTGAGCCCGCCGATGGGAAGCCATTCGTACAACGGGTTGGCCGGGTCGAAGTCGTAGGTCAGCGTCACGGCGTAGAGCAGCAACAGCGCGAAGAAGAACGAGGGGATGGCCATGCCCATGTAGGCCATGAAGCCGAACGCCTTGTCGCTCCAGGAGTAGGGGTGCGTCGCCGAGTAGATGCCGATGGGCAGCGACAGCAGCCACGTGAACAGGATGGCCAGCACGTTCAGGAGCATGGTGTTCTTGAGAAACGGCCACATGGTGGTCCACACCGGCTGGCGGTTGGCGATGGATTTGCCGAAATCCGGCGCGCCGACGTGGAAGCCGCTGCCGGCCTTCACGAGGCGGACCTCGTCCACGAACAGGGATCCGGGGACGTCGCTGCGGAACGAGATCGACCCCATGCGCGTGGTATCGACGCCGGCGGCGTGCATGTCGGCGAAGTCGACCGAGAGCGACGTGGTGACGTTTCCGGGCAGGGCGACGCCGGTGGCGTAGGCGTTCGAGTCCAGGTCCCGGAAGGTCACGGTCACCGTCATGTCCGGCAGCGGCTCCGGGATGGTGCGGAAGGTCATGCGGTCCACGCGGCCCGGGTCCCCGAGTCCGGCCGGAAAGGCATTGCGGGCCAACGCCAGGCGCCGGGTCGGATCCAGGGTGTGGCGCACCGTAGCCAGCACCGTGTTCCCCGCATGGTAGGCGACCTCCAGCACCGCCGGCCTTCCGCCGCGCTGACGCGCGAACAGGAACAGCCCCTTGAGCCTGCTCCGGTCCACGCCGAAGCGGGCGTAGTCGGTGTCGGTCAGCGAGACCGCCGCCGGTTCGCCGGCGTCGAAGGAGCGGCGCTCCCGGAACGCCTTTCCGTTCCGATCCTGGATGCGCAGGAAGACGTCGGCGCCGCCGGCCCGGTCGTTTCGGAGCTCCATTTCAACGGACCGGAAGTCATCGCCGGACCAGTGGTTGCCGGGGCGCCGGCTCGCCCGGTTGGGATTGTCCGTCTTCCGCAGCACGCCGACGTCTCCGGCGGCGTCGAAGTTGAAGGCGAGCGCGAAGGTGCCGTCCGCTCGCAACGGGACGAGGATGGGCGTGGCGTCGCCGCCGATCTGGTAGGCGTCACGGTTGGCGGCCAGGTCGGCGTATTCGAAGTCGGCGATGCGAACGCGCTCACGGGAGAAGCGGACGTCGAGCAGGACGCCGCGCAACCATCGCAGGTACTGCGTGCCCCAGCCCTTGTCGGCGCCGAACTCGCGTTTCCACTGGCGCAGTTGCCGCTGATCGAGGTCGGGTTGAAGCGCCCACTGGTCGAAGTAGTCCCCCGGAGCGATCTGGATGATCATGAATATCACGAAGGTGAGGGCGAAGAGCGACGGGATCGTGATCAGCAGCCGCCGCACGATGTAGGCCGTCATGGTCGCATCATCCGGGGTCTCCGCAACGCCATCGCCGACCAGGACGGGTTCAGGGTCATTTCAAGTGAAGCCGCCTTACGTCGAACAGCTCGAACAGGGTCGGCGTGACATTGGCGAAGCGATTGCGCAGGGCCGTAATACGCTCGGCCAGCGCGGTATAGACGACGGGGACGTTGTCGGACGCGACCTGCTGGAACTCACGGTAGATGGCAACGCGCTTGTCATGCTCCAGCTCGCGGCTGCCGCTCACGAACAGCTCGTCGATCCGCCGTTCCCACTCGGTGGCGGGTTCCTCCTGGTTCGGGAACCACAGGTGAAGCCGTTCGCCGGAATGCCAGAAGTTGATGCCGTAGTGAGGCTCCACGCCGCCGGTGAAGCCGATCACGATGGCTTCCCAGTCGTAGGTGCTGGTGAGCTGGGACACCAGGGTGTTGAACTCCAGAAACCGCAGGTTGACCCGGATGCCGATTCTCGCCAAGTCCTGCTTGATGATCGTGCATACCCGTTCCCGTACCGTATTGCCCGAGTTGGTCGACAGGTTGAAGACGATGCGGTTGCCCTCGTCGTCTTCCCGCACGCCGTCGCCGTCCACGTCGAACCAGCCCAGGCCGTCGAGCAGGGCGTTGGCCTTGGCGATGTCGTACGGGTACCGGGTGACGGCCGGGTTGTGAAAGTCGCCGGCCGAGGGACTGACCGCGGCCCACTGGGGATAACCGAGGCCGTTCATGACGTTGTCGATGATGCTGTCCTTGTCGATGCTGTGGGCCAGCGCCTTTCTGAAGGCCAACGTGCGGAACCAGCGCAGCTTGACCGGATCGACGAACGGCGCATCGTTCTTGGGATTCTTGCCGGGGTTCATGTTGAGGGCGAGGAAGGTGGTCCCGAAGTTGGGCCCGCGCCTGTGCAGCGTGAAGCCCTTTGCCGCCTCCTGCGGTTTCAGGATCGGATAGTGCTCCCCGGTAACCTGCAGGATATCGGTCTCGCCGGCCTGGAACTTCAGCAGCGAGGTGGCCAGGTTGGGCACGACCAGGTAGACGATCCGGTCGAGGTAGGGCAGGGGGGTTCCCGCCGCGTCCCTTTGCCAGTACCGCGGGTTCCGCTTGAGGACGATGCGCTCGCCCGCGTCGTAGCGCTCGATGGTGAAGGGTCCGGTGCCGATGATGTCGGCGGGCCTGGTGCCCACGTCCCAGGTGGACGTGAAAGTGCCGTCGTCCACATGTTTTTCCAGGATGTGCCTGGGATAGATCGAGGTGGACATGCCCCGCAGGAAGGGCGCGAACGGCGCCGGCAGGGTGAACTTCACGGTGTGCGCGTCGATCTTCTCGACCTTGAGCCGGCCCTTTTTCCAGGTCTGCGTGGCGTCGTCGCGATAGCGGATGGTCAGGCCGGGCCGGGCCGAGGCCGGGATGTCGTTGTTGTAGATGATCCTGGAGAACGTGAAGACGACGTCATCGGCGGAGAAGGGCGCGCCGTCTGCCCACTGGACCCCTCTGCGCAGGTGGAAAGTCCAGACCAGCCCGTCTTCGGAAGCCTCCCAGCGTTCGGCCAGGGCCGGCTCTACCTCCGCAGTAAGCCATGAGGTCTCGACGAGCCCTTCGAACACGTAGTTGAGGATCTCGGTAGAGGAGGTCTCCGTCGAGATGGCGAGGTTGAAGGTCTTCGGACCGGAGATCGTCGAGTAGGTCAACGCGCCTCCCGGCTTGCCGTTCTCGTAGCGGAACTCGGCGGCGTTCTTCTTCAGTTGCTCGACGAGCGCAAGGTCGCGAGAACGGGCCGGTTCCGGCGCCGCGAAGATCAGGAGCGCCGCCGCTGCCGCGAGGGTGAGTATGGGTCGCATGGGTCGAAACATTGTCCTCTTGAAATTTATATACCGGTACGGGCCGTTTGCAAGGGAAGTCAAAGGGCTCGGAAGAACCGATGGCAACCCCGCCGGCAAGGCGCGACTTGACGGGGACTGACCACCGGTCTACGTAAGTCGTTGAACCGACAGGGGCCGCGTCGAAGCCCACGCGGGACGTGCGCGGCAGGAAACACCGGGACGGAAGGGGTTCATGATGGCTGATGAGGACGTGCGGGTCCTGACCAACGAGGACATGGAGGGTCTCCTCGACATGGGGGAGATCGTGGAGGCGGTGGAGACGGCGTACCGCGAGTTGGGCCGGAAGATCGCCGAGGGGATGCCCCGGCGCCGGCTGCACATGCCGCAGGAGGGCCTGGAGCGCACCTGGTACTGGCTGAACGTCATTCCCGGGGCGGTTCCGGCCTTCGATACCGCCGCGGTGCGGCTCGATTCGTCGCAGATACGGTTCCGCAATGTCGATGGCGCGAGCCGCATGGAGTTCCCCGGGGACTTTGCCGGCTTCGTGCTGCTGTTCAGCATCAAGGAGCGGGCTCTCAAGGGCATCGTCCACGACCACTACCTGTCGGCGTTGCGCGTCGGAGCCACCAGCGGGGTTGCGGCCAAGTACCTGGCGCGGGAGGACGCCTCAGTGCTGGGCATCTTCGGCAGCGGCACCCAGGCCCACGGCCAGGTGTCGGCCTTTTGCGCGGTGCGGAAGATCCGGGAGGTGAAGGTGTTCTCGCTGCGGGAGGAGAACCGACAGCGCTTCGCCAGGGAAGTGACCGAGCGCTACGGCGTCAAGGCGCGGGCCGTGCGGCGGCCCGAGGACGTGGTCCACGACTCGGACATCGTGGTGACCGCCACCAACTCCGGCGATCCGGTGTTCGACGGTGACCTGCTGGAGCCCGGCACCCACGTCGTCTCCATGATCGGCCCGGACTGGTTCGACAAGCGCCGGGAGCTGGACGACGCCGCCATCGAGAACTGCGACCTCATCGTGGTGAACTCCAAGGAGCAGGTGGAGATCGACGAGCAACCCGAGCTGATGTCGCCGATCAGGAAGGGCATCATCGGCTGGGAGCAGATCCACGAGCTGGGCGACCTGGTCATCGGCAATATCGCCGGCCGCACCACCGCCTCGGAGATCACCCACCACAACAACAACTGCGGCATGGGCATCCAGTTCGCCGCCATCGGCCACCTGGTGCTGGAGGAAGCCCGGAAGCGGAGCTTGGGCACGCGGCTTCCGGTGGACCTGTTCATGACCCGGCGCACGGATGTGTCCTCGCCCTGAGAGACTCCTATGGCCACCACTCTAAGCATCGACCCCCACCACCTTAAGGGACGGCACGTGGACCGCGCCGTCGATGTTTTGAAGCGCGACGGCGTCATCGTCTATCCCACCGACACGATCTACGGCCTGGGCTGCGACGTGACCAGCAAGGCCGCGGTGGAGCGCATCCGCCGCATCAAGGGGCGCGACGCCAACAAACCCATGTCGTTCGTCTGCTCGGACCTGGTCCAGGTGAGCCGTTACGGCCACGTGTCGAACTTCGCGCACCGCATCCTGAAGCGGTTCCTTCCCGGACCCTACACGTTCGTGCTCGCTGCCACCAAGGAAACGCCCCGGGTGTTCCAGTCCAAGCAGAAGACCGTGGGCATCCGGATACCGAATCACCCGGTGCCGCTGGCGCTGGTGGAGCAGCTCGGCAGTCCCGTAGTCAGCACCAGCGCCAACGAGAGCGACGAAGAGGTGGTGACCAATCCGGCCGACCTGGAGAGGATCTTCGGGCATCGGGTGGACCTCATCATGGAGTGCGGGACTCTTCCGGTGCTGGCATCCAGCGTGATCTCGCTGGTGGACGACACCACTGAGATCCTGCGCGAAGGGCAGGGGGATCTGAGCTACTTCAAGAGCCTCATCTGATTCTGCTTTCGTTGACAGGCTCATCGCGCCTGTGGCATACGGGGGCGACGCCAACGAAACTTCGGAGGTGCCCCATGCGAGCGAAACGCATTGCGACAGGACTGCTGGTCGGGATCATCGCGCTGGCCTTCGGCCTCTCGGGTTCGGCCGTCTCGGCGGACAAGTATCCGAGCAGGACCATCACTTGGCTGATTCCCTACGGTCCGGCCGGCGGGTTCGACCTCCACAGCCGCGCCATGATCATCGGCATGAAGAAGGCGCTCGGCGTCAACATCATCATCCGCAACCGGCCCGGCGCGGGCGGGAATATCGCATGGAATCTCACCTGGGGCGCCAAGCCCGACGGTTACACCATCACCACCGTCAACATCCCCGGCGCCATCGTCTCCGAGCTGTTCGGCACACCCACCCCCGAGTACCGCCTGAAAGAGTTCTCCTGGATCGGGCAAATCTCCGCCGCCCCGTATATGTGGGCGGTGGGAGCGAAGACGCCGTTCAAGACGCTTGAGGACTTCCGGAAGGCCAAGGAAGTCCTCGTCACCGGCTCCGGGGTCGGCGGCACGGAGTGGGTCACGTCGACCCTGACCGGTAGGGTCATGAAGTTCAACATCAAGCAGATACTGGGCTTCCCCAGTGCCCCGGCCGCCAACATGGCGATCGTCAGAGGCGAGGGTCACGCCCGCGGCCTCGGCCTGGACTCGCCGGGCCAGATGGCGTTCATCCATGACGGCACCATGAGGCCCATGTGGGTCTACCTGGACAAGCGCGATCCGGACTTCCCCAACGTCCCGACGGTGGGAGAGTTGGGTTATCCGGGCCTTTCGGTGCTTGCCTCCCACCGGGTGGTGGCCGCTCCTCCGGGCATGCCCAAGGACCGGCTGGCCCTGCTCCAGAAGGCGTTCGACGCGGCCACCAGGGACCCGGAAGTGCTGGACCGGTTCAACAAGATGAAGGCGCGCATAGAACCGGTGGTGGGCGAGGACTGGAACAAGATGCTAGGGGACTTCTATGGCCTGATTCAGGAGCATGGCGACGTCTTCAAGGCGGCGCTGCAGAAGTAGTGGAAGAGAACGGACCATCTGGACACAAGCGAGCACAGGCACCAAACCGGCAAGGAGGTTTTCGATGTTGCGTAAGCTGATCGGCGTGTTTTCTTTGTTGGCCGTCCTTGGGATGACGGTACCCGCACAGGATGCGTCAGCTCAAGGGACTTGGCCGGAGAAGGGCAAGACCATCACGTGGTTGATCCCCTACGCACCCGCGGGCGGGTTCGATCTTCACAGCCGGGCGGTGAGCGTCGGGTTGAAGAAAGCCCTCGGCGTGAACGTCATTCTCAGGAACCGGCCGGGCGCCGGCGGAACCATTTCCTGGAACCTGCTGTGGAAAGCCAAACCAGACGGCTACACCATCGGCACCGTCAACATCCCCGGGGCCATCGTCTCCGAGCTGTTCGCGGATCCCAAGCCGGTCTACAAGCTGAAGGAGTTTTCCTGGCTCGGACGGATATCCTCCGGCCCCTACGTCTGGGCGGTGGGCGCCAAGACCAAGTTCCAAAACCTCAAGGACTTCCAGGAAGCCAAGGAGGTCCTTCTCACCGGCACGGGGGTAGGCGCCACCGGATGGATCGCGAACCTGTTGACCGCCAAGGTCATGGGGTTCAATCCGAAGTTCATCCTGGGTTATCCGGGCGCTCCCGCGGCCAACATGGGCATCGTCAGAGGGGAGGGCCACGCCAGGGCCCTGGGCCTGGATTCCCCGGGCCAGATGGTGTTCGTGGAGGACGGCAACATGAGGCCCATGTGGGTCTACCTGGACAAGCGCGATCCCAGGTACCCCGACGTCCCCACCGTAGGGGAACTGGGTTTTCCGCAGCTCAGCGTTCTCGCCTCACACCGCGTGGCCACCGCTCCGCCGGGTATGCCCAAGGACCGGCAGATGATCCTGCAAAAGGCGTTCGAGACGGCGCTGAAGGATCCGGAGGTCATCGCCAGGTTCAAGAGGATGAAAGCCAAGATGTCGCCGGTCGTGGGTGAGGACTGGAACAAGACGCTTGATGGCTTCTACGGCCTGATCAACCACTACGCGCCCATATTCAAGGAGGCCTTGCAGAAGAAGTAGTAGCGGAGCTTTCTCGAGTCACCGCGAATACTCCACCGGCCGGGACACGCCGGCATGGTTTCTCCATCCACGTGTCCCGGCCGGTTTGCGTTCCCGCGTAGATGGCGTCCTTCGACTTCGCTTCGCTACGCTCAGGACGAACGTTTGGAAACCTGTTCCCGTTCGTCCTGAGCGTAGCGAAGCGAAGTCGAAGGACGCCATTTCCTAGCGAGGCTTCGCCTCAGACCGACGAGGGGGTAAGGGGATTGGCTCCGGTCGCTTGTAGCAGGGATTGAATCCCTGGTCATGGGACCTTGCAAGGTCGGACCTCAAAGGGTCAAATGGGCATAAAAGCCCGAAGCAACCGGAGCCGGACATGAGCCTACCACAAACCGTAGCGGAAGTATTGCGCGATCACGTGACGCTGGAATACGAGTCGGTGGATCGCCTGTACTTGAACCTGTATGTGCCGCAGTTGCAGAGCGTGGGCGGGGTAGTGGGGTATCTGCACAAGCACCATGGCCAGCGGTTTGCGTCGACGGTGGCGCTGGCGCCCAAGAGTCGGGAGTTCGTGCAGGCGGTGAAGGACTTTGCGGAGCGGGAGCAGATCGAGGTGGTGCACTTCAAGAAGGGCCAGCGCAAGGACGAGGTGACGCAGGAGTACCTGGGGCGGTTCAAGGGAACCGAAGGGGTTTTGTACATCGGGATAGCGCAGGAGAAGGCCCGTGTGATGCGCACCGAGCGGCGCCGGAACCCGGACACCGGGGTCACCTATCCGTGGGTGGTCTCGTCTACCGCGATGGTCAACCATGTGTATTTCTATTGCGTGGACAAACAGGCGGGGCCGTTCTTCATCAAGTTCTGCACCTACTTCCCGTACAACGGCAAGCTGTGCCTCAACGGCAACGAGTACGCCAAGTGCCAGTTGCGCGAGCGCGGCATCCCGTTCGAGGCTTTGGACAACGGCGTGCGCTGCTGCGGAGACCCCGAGGCGCTGCAACAGATCTGCGAAGGCTTCGATGCCGCTTTCATCGACAGACTGGCGCGCAAGTGGTTCGATCGCCTGCCGCATCCGTATACGCCTCAGGACCGTCGCGCCGGTCTGCGCTACGACATCTCCATCCTGCAAGCGGAGTTCAGCCTGACCCAGGTGCTCGACCGCCCGGCCTCGGGCCGCGTCTTTTTCGAGGACGTGATCCGCGAGAACCTCGATCTCGGTCGCCCCAGCCAGGTGCAGTTGATCTTCCAGCGCCGGGTCACCCGGCGCACCCCCGGTCGGTTCCGTACCCGGGTCATCACCGCAGGCGTCACCCCTTCCTTGCACGTGGACTACAAGCACTCGCGCATCAAGCAGTACCACAAGGAAGGGCAGGCGCTGCGCACCGAGACCACCGTCAACGACACCTATGACTTCGCCCTGGGCCGGCGGCTGTCTAACCTGGCGGCGTTGTGCCAGGTCGGCTTCACAGCCAACCGTCGTCTGTTGCAGATAGAAACCATCAGCCACGACTGTGCCCTGGGTGAAGACGAACTCCAACGCCATCAACGCGGCCTGGAGTTCCACGGACAACGCGCCTCGGCCCTGCGCTTCGCCGATGAGCGCGTGCAGGCTCTGATGCAGGCCCTGCTCTTGTTCACTCTTTCGGCCCGCGGCTTCTCCAACCGCGACCTGCGCGGGCACCTCGGTGCACTCCTGGGCCTCGATCCCAGTCCAATGCGCCCGGGCCGAATGAGTTACGACCTGAGACGCCTGCGCCTGCACGGCCTGATCGAGCGCATCCCCGGCGCCTACCGCTACCACTTGACCGAACACGGCCTCAAGGTGGCGATGTTCTACACGCGTGTCTACAACCGCATCCTTCGCCCCGGCCTGGCCCATCTTGCGCCCGACGCCGTGAGCGGCAATACCAAGACCCATCGGCGCTTTGCCGCCATCACCAGGAACCTCGATGCCATTTGCGATGAGGCGAAGCTCGTCGCTTAAACTACCGAGCGTTACAACTCGCGATGGCCTACGATAGTATTCATGTACGAACGAAGTCCAGTTCAAATATCTTGTCTTCCTGAGTCAAGATCCTGTCGATCAAGGATTCTAGGGTCCTGAACGATCCGGACCGGAGAGGAGCGTCTCCATGAGGAGCGCCTACGGCTTCAAGATCCCCGAAATCGATCCGGAACTGACCCGTGTCGGCCCGGGCACGCCCTGCGGCGAGTTGATGCGCCGCTACTGGCAGCCGGTGTGCCTGTCCCGCGATCTGGGAGATCTGCCCAAGCGCATCCGCATCCTTGGCGAGGATCTCGTCGCCTTCCGTGACGGCGAAGGCCGGGCGGGGCTGCTCTTCTTTCGTTGCAGCCACCGGGGCACCTCATTGGAGTATGGACGGGTAGAGCGGGACGGGTTGCGTTGCTGCTATCACGGCTGGCTCTACGACGTGGAGGGGCGCATCCTCGACATGCCGCTGGAACCGCCCGAAAGCACGGTGAAGGACCATCTATGGCACCCGGCGTACCCGGTGCGGGAGTTCGGCGGCCTGGTCTTCGCCTACATGGGGCCGCTGGAGAAGATGCCGGAGCTTCCCAAGTACGACGCCTGGGTCCATGAGGGAGGGAAATTCTACGCGAGGTTCGGGCCGCGCATTGGGGGTTCCGTCGACTGCAACTGGCTCCAGACCGAGGAAAACCTCATGGACGCGCTGCACACCGTGTGGCTGCATACGCTTCACAGCGGCTCCCAGTTCCCCACCCAGGTGTTCACCTCGCTGCCGGAGGAACTCCGATACGAAGAGACGGAGATGGGCATGCGTTTCGTCATGGTCCAGAAGCTCGACGGCGGCCGGTGGGCCGAGTTGATCTGGGAGATGGTCATGCCCCTGAACGCCCACCTTGTCTACACGGACGAGCTCAAGACGACGAAAGTAAACCAGGTCTCCTTTTGTGTTCCCGTGGACGACACGCACGTCAGGTCGGCCAACATCCGGTGGATGCCGGAGGACGTGGACGAGACCGTTTTGAGCGGACGCGCAAAGCTCGCGCCCGGCGGAAGGTCGGACACGAGCTACGAGTACAGCCAGCGCCATCCCGACGACAAGGAAGCCCAGGAAGGGCAGGGCGAGATCGCCAACCACCGGCTGGAGCATCACGTCACTTCGGATGAAGGGGTGCTGATGTTCCGCAGGATACTTCGGACCGCCATCGAGGCGGTCAAGCGGGGCGAGGATCCCAAGGGGATTATCCGGGATACTGTCAAGGCCGCGTGCGTGCCCACGACGGCGGGCGCCGTGGTCTGGAATGAGGGCGAGAAGAAAGCGGGGTAACATGCAGGCAGTGAGACTCTACAGCGGCGACGACGGCGAATCCCATTTCGAGGAGATCGAGTTGGACTTCCAGCCGGACCGCAACATGGAAAGCACGTCTCTCGGAGACGCCAAGAGCGTGCACGTGCGGCGAGTGCCGCCCGGCGTGCTGTTGGACTGGCACCCGGCGCCGCGGCGCCAGTACCTGTTCACGCTGTCCGGGCAGTGGGACATCGAATGCGGCGGCGGCGAGGTGCGGCGGTTCCAGGCCGGCGACATCATGCTTGCGGACGACCTGACCGGGCGCGGCCACCGGAGCCGCGTCATCGGCGACGAGCCCCACGTCTTCGCGGTGGTGCCGCTGGCGGACTGAGGCCGCCGTTCGCGTCAAGACCTGCCGACCGCGGCAGAGGCGCCGCCGTCCACCACCAGCGCCGTGCCGGTGACGAAGGACGACTCGTCGCCGGCCAGGAACAGGATGGTATGGGCCACCTCACGGGGCTCGGCCCACCGTTTCATCAGCGTGTGCTGCGCGCCGGTGCGGCGCATTTCTTCCTCGCTCACGCCGCGGGCCTTGGCCCGTTGGATGTGGAAGGGCGTGATGGTGGGGCCGGGACAGACGGCGTTGACCCGAATCCCGTGACTCGCCTCCTCGATGGCCAGTGTGCGGCTGAGGCTCACCACCGCGGCCTTGGTTACGTCGTACTGTCCCATTCCCGCCCGTCCGGTGACCCCGAAGACCGAAGAGACGTTGACGATGCTGCCGCCGCCGCGCGACCGCAGCAGCGGGATGGCGGCCCTGCAACAATGGACGGTGGCCATGAGATTGACCGCCAGGATGGAGTCCCAACTGTCCGGCTCGGCTTCCGCGAGGGCCCCGTATACCCGGATCCCGGCGACGTTGACGAGGATGTCGAGGCCGCCGAAGTAGGCCGCCGCGGCGTCCACCGCGCGGTTCGTCTGCGTCTCGTCGCTCAAGTCCGCCGCCATGGGCATGACGTCCGCCGAGGGGAGCCTGTCGCGGATATCGGCGGCCGCGGCGTCGGCGGAGGCGCCGTCGCGGTCCACGAGCACCAGCCGGGCGCCTTCCTCCGCGAACAGCATGGCGGTGGCGGCGCCGATGCCGCCTCCGCCGCCGGTGATGAATGCGACCTTTCCCTGGATGCGTCCCACGAGCCCCGTCTACCTTGAATGCCCCAGCGCCGCGCGGGTAGCCACGTCCGCGTCCGGGAACGAATAGCCCTCGGCCTCCAGCGCCGCAGCCGCCACTTCCTCGTCCTCCTGGGGCGCCGCGCCGCTGACGCCGATGCCTCCCACCACCGCATCTCCCATCCAGATGGGCAGCGCCCCCTGGCCGATGGCGATGTGCCCGCCGTGCACCACCTGCACGCCGGTGTAGAAGACCGGCTTCGGGTTGGCCTTTTCCTCAAGCACCGCGGTGCTCTGGCGGAAGGCGGCCGCGGTAAACGCCTTGGCCCGGGCGATGTCCGGAGCCACGAACTTGGTCCCGTCCATGCGCCCCGACCACATGAAGTTCCCGCCGGCATCGACGATGGTCACCGCCACCTGGTAACCTTTTTCCTCCGCCGCGTGAATGCCCGCATCCACCAGCGCCCGTGCCTGTTTCATTCCAAAGCTCAAAGCAAGTCTCCCTTCTCCGTGTCGTGGACTCGAAATTCCGATGTCTCGTCAACCGATTCGGGTTCTCAGCAACCTTTCCAGGGGCGGGCGGGGCACCGGGACGCGCGCCCCCGCGGCGAGAAGCTCCCGAACCATGCGCTCGCGGTTTCGGTCCAGATCGGCCAAGGCGTCTTCCGGCGAAAGTCCCTCGCCGAAGCAGCCCGGCAACTCCGGATACTCCGCCCGCCGCAGCCAGCGACCGTCGGCTCCCCGCACCGCGGCGACGCGCAGCACGTAGGGCACGGCCATGTACTCTTCAAACGTCATGGTTTCCCGGCGAACTGGCAATGAACACGGCAACTTACGGCGTGATGTTCACCTGATCCTTCACTGCTTCGACCCACACCGCGTCCTTGGGCAACCGCACGGAGGTGGCGCGGATGTGGTGGAGCTTCGGATCGAGCCCCGGCGGTTCGGCTTGCTCCTGCCGCAGCATCTTGGCGGCGTCGATGAGGCACTTGCGCACCTGGATGATGGCGGTGTCGCTGGTCCCCAGCCTCTCGCGGGTGCGGTCGAAGATGGGACCCTGGCTCTCGGTCATGGCGCGGTCCTGCATACCGAAGCCGGGGATGCCGCAGAACATGCGCGTGCGGTGCGCCTGCCAGTCCATGCCGTAGTCCTCGGCCCGGGTCGCGGCCGGTCGAACGTCGCCGTAAGGGCCGTTCACGGCTGGCCCGAACTCCGTGATGTGCGCGCTCAGGCCGGTGTTGAAGGACACCAGCTCTTCCTCCTTCAACGGCCGCCCCGGATGCCACGTGATGGTCCAGTTGATCAGGTGCCCGTCGTCCGCCGGGACCCAGGCATGGGAATGCAGGATCGGGTCTTCGTCCTGGGGCGGCGGCATGGTGTAAAAGGGCATGAGGAACTGCGTGATGCGCCAGTAGTACCGGTCGTCGGCGACATTGCGCCGGGCGCCGATCATCACGCCGTATTCCGTGTCCACCACCTCGAACCGCGGGCTCCGGTCCGACGACTCTACCGCGGTGTCGACGCCGAAGCCGGCCCTCTCGATGTCCTTCAGCGACGCCCGGTCCGCTGAGCTGAGAGGCGCGTGCAGGAAGGAGATGTGGCTCGAATCGATACCGCCCTCGAGTGCCTGGAAGTAGTTGCTGTCCTGGTAGTACTTGGAGATGAAGCGCTGGTTGTCAGGCAGGTGCAGCCATTCGAAGTCCGGCAGCTCGTTCATGTGCGCCGGGTCGCCCATGAACGCCCACACGACGCCGCCGCGCTCGCGGCACGGGTAGGCAGGGTGCCGAACCGCGTGCTTGAAGTCGGTCTCCGGCGACTCGTTGGGCATCTCCAGGCAGCGCCCGTCCAGCCCGTATTTCCACCCGTGGTAGCAGCAGCGGAGCCCGTCCTTCTCCACACGGCCGAAATAGAGCGAGACCCGCCGGTGCGAGCAATACTCGCCGAGCAGCCCGGCCTCGCCCTGGGAGGTGCGAAAGGCCACCATGTCCTCGCCCAGGATGCGCACCCGCTTGGTCCGCCCTCCCGCTTCCAACTCGCCGGAAAGCACCACCGGCACCCAGTACCGCCGCATCAACTCGCCCATGGGCGTCCCCGGCCCCACCCTCGTCAGAATCTCGTTGTCTTCCTTCGTCAGCATGCCGTCCTCGGTGTTCTCCCGCTGTTCGCCGAGCCTAAAGAACTACAATCGGGGTTCCGTTTGTGTCAAGTTGCGAAAGCTTCGCGAAAGGGGTCAACGGGATCGGGAGCCGATGGAGTTGAGCGCGGTATGCGACAGAGAAAGCGCAGCATAACAGGGAGACTCGGTATGGACGGGGGCTTTTGGTTCATGTTCGTGGCCAGCATCGTCGTGGGCGTGTACGTGGTCCATTCCTATGGTGCGCCGCGGGCGGTGGCGGGTCTGTCGAGCGGCGGCCAACTCCTGATGAACACGCTTCCCAAGATGATCTTCGCCTTTGCGGTGGCGGGTCTGATCCAGGTCATTCTCCCGACGGACCTGATTTCCAAGTGGATCGGAGAGGGCTCCGGGGTGCGCGGGCTCATGATCGGCACCGCCGCCGGAGCGTTCACCCCTGGCGGGCCCATGATGCACTTTCCCATCGTGGCTTCACTGATGGCCTCGGGCGCAGGCGCCGGACCCATCATCGCCTATCTGACGTCGTGGTCCCTCATCGGCTTCCACCGGGTCATTATCTGGGAAATTCCCATACTGGGCCTGGAGGTAACCGTAGCCCGGTTCCTGGCCAGTCTCGTGCTGCCGCCCATCGTGGGTTTCGTGGGCGGCCTGATCTTCCACGGCTTTCCGGACAGGTTGCCGGGGCCCTGATCCCACGCTGGCGTCTCAGGACGCTGCTTCCCCGTCCTTGACCAGGTCAATCTCCCAGGACAGGTAGCGTTCCATGTCCTCGCGGGACTTTCCCAGGGCGCCGTGCCACACGCTGTGCCCGAAGTCGGCCTGCGCGTCCTCGGTGGAGATCCCGGTCCCTTCGAGCCCGTCTTCCAGCGAGCGGCCGCCGCTCTCCCACTCCCGGGTTCCGCCCTGAAGCACCCGAACATCGGTGTAGGCCAGTTGCCTCAGGGTGCCGGCCGCCAGCGTGGAGCGGACGGCGTTGTCGCATACCAGGGCCAGGGGCAATACCTTGTCCGGCGCGACGCGCGCGATGTCCAGTTCCAGGCGTCCGCGGGGAAGCCATCGTGTGCCGGGAATGTGGGCGAAGCCGTACTCCCCGATGCTGCGGACGTCCAACGCGAGAGCGGACGATTCCACGTATGCCTGAAGCGCCACGGCGTCGATGAAGGTCACCTGGTCACGTGTCTCCTCCAAACCGAAGACCGCGGGCTCCGGGACGCCTTGTTCCAGGTCGAGTCCGTCCGCGGTCCATCCCCGCAGGCCGCCGTCGAGGACCGACACGTCGCGGAAGCCGAGATTTCGGAGCAGGGCGGCGGCCCAGACCGGCCGGGAGTCGTCGTCCGAAACCACGAATACGGGCGCCGCGCGCACCGCGAGAAAGTTCTCGTGGGCCAGGGCCATCTGCCCCAACGGGAGCGAGATGGAACGCGGTATGTGGCCGGTCTCGTATTCCTCCGGGAGCCGCACATCCAGCAGGTAGAAGGTTTCGCCGGACTCGCAGGCGGCGCGGAAGTCGTCGCGCGAGCAGCGGCGGATGCGCTCTCGGGAGGCGAGTGCTTCGGTGGCTTGCCGGATCTGCGTGGACCGGGGTGCCGATGCCGCCTCGGGCACCTCCTTGCCCGTGCCCGTTGCGATGTTGCCGCCGGCCAGGAACCAGCCCATGACGCCGTTCTCCAGGGCGTAGACGTTGGTGAAGCCGTTGTCGTGCAGCAGTTGCGCGCCGAGGATGCCGCGGGTGCGGCCGGCGCAGCTCACCACCAGCGTCGTGTCCTCCTTGAGCGGCAGCCGCGGCGCGTCCACCAGCAGGTTGCCGCCGGGGATGTGGTAGGTGTCCGGCACGTGGCCGCGCAGGTACTCCTCCCGCGACCGTACGTCCACCACCATCACGTCCTCGCCTGCCTTGCGCCGTCGGGCCAGTTCCACCGCGTCCAGGTGGACGACGTCGCCGCCGTGGGCGACCCGCTCGCCGTATTCCTTCCCGTGCACCCCCCAGCCCGAGCGCACCGGCAGCCCCTGGCGCTGCCATTCGTCGATGCCGCCCGCGAGGATGCGGACGTCGGTGTAGCCCATGCTCGCCAAGGTCCCCGCCGACAGCGCGCTACGGCGCCCGTCGTTGCAGCACACCACCACGGGAACGCGCCGGTCCGGCACCATCACCGGCAGCCGGATCTCCAACATGCCGCGGTTAACCGGGCTGGTGCCGGCGATCTGCGCCCGCGCGAACTCGCCGCGTTCGCGCACGTCGATGCAGGCGTAAAGGGCGTCCGAGGCCAGCAGCGCCTGCAGGGCCGGTGGGTCGATGGATTGAATGCTCAAGTGCTTCTCCCTTGCCCTTTCTGCATGGAGAACCCCCGCGCGTCAGGCCACGTGGGCGGGCCGCTCCGCGTGCACGATCGCTCCCGCGGTGGTGGGCACGCAGGCCGCCTTCTCGGGGTCCCGGATGATCCCCTTGGGGTCCTTGCCGGCCTTGACGTCGTCGATGGCGGTCTTGAGGATCTTCCGGAACAGCAGCACGCCCTCGTCCGAGCTTACGTGGCGCTCCATGGCGTGCACCACGATCTCCCCCTGGCCCTCCTGGGCTTCCTTGTCGTCGGGGTAGCGCTGGCTGTACTCGTAGTCCCGTGGCCCCCGGCCGGCGGGCGCGAGCTTTTCACGGCCTGACAGCTCCGACGGGTCGGCGCCGTCGGGTATCCATCGAATGTTCGCGCCCAACTGGTGGGTGTCGTCCACCGGAACGCAGAAGGACACCTGGTTCACCTTCTCGGTCACGGGCTCGTCCGTGTAGGTCAGGTGCACGTTGAGCGGCATGAGGTTCTCCCATATGACGTCCGCCCAGCGCCCGTCCTCCATCTTCCGGGTCATGACGAAGCGGATGCCGATGTCGGTCTCCTCGTAGACCAGCCGCTCCGGCAGGGTCGAATGGGCCTGGGTGGGGAACTGGGGTCCGCTGTGCACCGTGTGCAGCCACACCGCATGGAGCGCGTCCATGAGGTTCTCCTCGCTCTGGAGCCAGTTGCAGTCCTGGGCGCCGCCCACGCGCGGGCCGAAGCGCGGCTTCAGCGTGCCTCCTTCCGCCTCCAGCACGTCGTAGCGGGGCAGGAGCGGCATCTTGTCCAGAGGTCCCATGTAGGCGAACAGCAGCCCGCCGTACTCCTGCACCGGATAGGCGGGGTGCCAGAGGTGGTCCTTCACGGTGCTGTCGCGCGGCTCCAGCGGCATGTCGAGGATGCGGCCCTCCACGTCGTAGAGCCAGCCGTGGTAGCAGCAGCGCAGCCCGTCCCGCTCCACGCGGCCGTACTCCAGCGAGGTGCCGCGGTGGCTGCAGCGGAAGAACAGGAGCCCCGGGTGCCCTTGCCCGTCCCGGAACGCCACCAAGTCCTCCCCCAGGATGCGGATGCGCTTGGGCAGGTCGGTAAGGTCGGCCGCGAGGCAAACGGGCTGCCAGTACCGCCGCATCAACTCGCCGCACGGCGTGCCCGGCCCCACCCGGGTCAGCTCGGGGTCTATCTCCGGTATCCTGAGACCGTAGGCGCTTCGCATGGGACCTCCTCGTCCATCCGCTGGGGTGGTGCCGCGCAAGTGCCTTCACGGACGATCAACGCGGGGTCCGGCGGACGGTTTGGCAGCGGATATATCAATCCCCGTCGGGGGAGTAAAGCGTGCTCCGGGTGCGGTCAGGAGCTTCGTTGACACACTACGGACCTTCTGATACGGGCGGAAGAGACGTTCGTGTCGAACGATTCCAACCAAGGAGCGTTACGATGTCCGATGCCCAAGCCGATGTGATCACCACGAAGACTTTCTTCCGAGCGCCCCCGGAAACCGATGGTGCAGCTTTCTCCCCGGAGGAGTACGAAGCACGGTTCCTGCGGGCCCAGGCCGACGTGGTGCGGACCTACACGAACCACCCGCCGATTCCCGACGAGGTCCTGAACGACCCCGACAAGGCCAGGCGGTACTTCGGCGTCTGGCAGATGAACCACAGCTTCTTCGCAAAGATGTTTCCCAGCTACCTGATGAACATCGCCGCCAAGTGCCCCTACCAGGACGTCCGCCGCGAGATCCTCCACGACTGCTGGGACGAGGAGGTGAGCGACCCCGACGCCGACGGCATGTGCCACATCGAGGTGCTCTACTACGACTCTCAGCAACTCGGCATCTCCCGTGAGGAGGCAGAGGCGTTCGAGCCCACGCCGATCTTCATGGCCTGCATGCACGCGTTGGACAATCTGAGCCGGACACTGACGTGGCAGGGCGGCTACGCGGCCATCGGCGGCCTCGAGAGCATCCGGGTTGCGGTCAAGCGGGGCTATCTCGACAAGGGCGAGTTCGAAGGCCCGTGGGCGGCCAGCGCCAACCGGGTCGAGAAGCTCTGCGGAATTCCGGAAGGGTCGCTGATGAACGCCGGCCTCCACCAGAGCAAGGACCAGGTCCACGGCGGCGGGGTGCTGGACATCCTCAAGAAATACGCCGTCACCCGGGAGATACAGGAAGAGACGTTCTGGGCCATCAAGACGGCCAGGTCTTTCCGGGTGATCACCACGAGGGAGCAGATACGATTGGCCCGGGCCGCCATCGGGCTCCCGGCGGACGAGTTGCGGGTCACCTGACCCGGTCTTCGGACAGACCGGAGCGGCGCGGAGCAACGCCGGAAAGCCGGAGAGATGCGCGCATTTCTCCGGTTTTCGCGTTTTGGCGTCCCTTCACGGACACAAGTCATGGAACAGGCCTCCAGGTCGTCGGTCACTCGGTGCAGGCTGTTCGCGCTGCTCGCCGCATTCTGCTGGAGTCTGGCCGGCGTCTTCATCAAGTCGCTGGCGCTTCATCCCGCGGTCATCGCCTTCTACCGGAGCCTGTTCGCCATGCTCTTCTTCCTCCCCTTCGCGGTGACCCGGCGGTGGCGGCCGAAGCCGCATCTGTTGTTCTGCGGTCTGGCGTTCACCGCGGCCACCGGCTCGCTGGTGTGGGCCACCAAGCTCACCACCGCGGCCAACGCCATCGTGCTGCAGAACACCGCCCCGGTGTTCGTATGCGTCCTGGTGTTGCTGCTGCTGCGCGAGCGCCCCGCGCGCCCCGACCTGGTGACGCTGATTTTCGGCACCGCCGGTATCCTGATCATATTCGGCGGCGCCGCGGGCGCGCAGGACCTGCCCGGCGTTTCCGTGGGCCTCGGCAGCGGGTTCATGCTGGGCGTCTACTTCATCAACCTCCGCTTCCTCAGGGGATTCGACCCGTTCGCGCTGATGCTCGCCAACAACTTCATCTCGACCCTCGCCCTGCTCGGGTTCGCCTACGGCTCGCTTTCCGTGTCGCTGGCTCAGCTCGCAGCCCTGGCCTGCCTGGGGGTCGTCCAGTTCGCTTTCGCCCACTTCTTTTTCTTCCGGAGCATCGAGCACATATCGGTGCAGGAAGCCTCGCTGATCTCCCTGGTGGAGCCGGTGCTCAATCCGTTGTGGGTCGCGCTGTGGGTAGGGGAGGTGCCGTCCCTCGCCACCTTCATCGGCGGCGGGTCGATCCTTGCGGGTCTGGCGTTGCGCTACCTGCCGTTGGGGTGGAGCGACAGGGCGAAAGGTGGGGTGGAGTGAGCCGGCAATACCCTTATCTGGCCGGGAGCCTGTCCAGGATTGTGTCCATGCGTGCGCTCAGGTTATCGATTTTCTTGTCCATGCGTGCGCTCAAGTTATCGATTTTCCGGTCCATGCGCGCGCTCAGGTCGTCGATTTTCTTGTCCATGCGTGCGCTAAGGTCGTCGATCTTCTTGTCCATGCTGTCGATTTTTTTGTCCACGCGGGCGCTAAGGCCATCGATTTTCTGGTCCACGCGATCTATTTTCTTGTCTATACGTTTAAGAAGCTCCGTGTTGCCGTCAATCCTGCTATCGAGCCGTTTGTCTTCGGCCGTAAGAACGGCCATGATTTTCCTGTCTTGCGAGTCCAGAGCCCACACCCCAAGGCCTCCCAACAGCCCCAGGGTCGCTACCACGAATATGCCGAAGCTCCAAAATCCGGCATGGTCCTTGATCCAATGGGTCAGTTTGTTCTTGATCGCCTCAGCCATCGCCCTGCCTCTCCCGGTTTGGTGTACACTGAACATTCCAAAACAGCCTACACCCCTCAATAGGCGATGTCAATGATCGATCCAAGCTGATCAGTTGCTGCGGGCGCGCTCCACGGCGTCGTGGATGGCCCGCCGGGTCAGGACCCGTCCCAGGTGAGCGCGGTAGGCTTCGCCGGCGTGGATGTCGCCCACGGGCGTGACCGAGTCCGCGACCAGCCGTGACGCGGATTCGATCCCTTCCTGGGTCGGCGCGTTGCCCTTGAGGGCGTCCTCCACCGTCTTCACACGCACCGGCCGCTCGGCGATGCCGCCCAAGGCCACGGCCGCGCTGTCGATCGCGCCCGCGCCGTCCAGGGTGACCAGCGCCGCCGCGGCCACCAGCGCGAAGTCCCCGTGACGGCGCGCGACCTCGTGAAAGCTCCAGCCTGCGCTTTTCTCGGGTGCCGGGAAGCTGACCCCGGTGAGCAGTTCGTCGGGCGTCATCCTGGTCATCAGCAGACCCATGAAAAAGTCATCCGCCGGGATGATTCTCCGCGATCCGGCCGAGCACACCTCGACCTCTGCATCGAGCACCTGGAGCAGGACCGGCAGCTCCGCGGCGGGGTCCGCATGGGCGACGCTGCCGCCCACGGTGCCGCGGTTGCGGATGGCGGGATGGCCGATGAACTCCGTGGCAGCGCGAATGAGCGGGCAATTCTCCGCAATCAGCGGATCGCTCAGCAGCTCGCATTGCCGCGTCAGCGCACCGATGCTCATGCGTCCGTCGGACACCTCGATGGCGTCCAGTCCCTCCAGCCGGTTGATGTCCAGCAGCACGGCCGGCTTCGCCAGCCGGAAGCTCATCAGCGGCACCAGGCTCTGGCCTCCAGCCAGCACTTTGGCGTCGTCGCCGTGCTCGCGCAGCACCTCCAGCGCGTGTTCCCGGCTCTCGGCCACGACGTAGTCGAATATCGGCGGTTTCATCCGGCGCCTCCCACCAGCCTCAACGCCCGTTGATGAGCCCGAACAGGATGTCGGGTGTGACCGGCGTGTCGGTGATGCGCACGTTGGTGTGTCGCAGGGCGTCTTCCACCGCGCTCACGATGGCGGGGGGCGCGGGCATGTAGCCGCTCTCGCCGGCCGCCTTGGCGCCCACCGGGTTCCCCGGCGCCGGGGTCTCGTGCTCCTCCAGCACGATCTCCGGCACCTCCATGGTGGAGGGCAGGAGATAGTCCATGAAGGTCTGGCTCAGGAGCTGGCCGTCCTCGTCGTACTTGAACTGCTCGTAGAGAGCGCCGCCGATGCCCAGGTTCACGCCGCCGTAGCAGAAGCTCTCCACAATCAGCGGATTGATGACCTTGCCGCAGTCGTGGACCACGTAGTAGTCCACCAGCTTGATCTCCAGGGTCTCCGGATCCACCTCCACCACCGGCACGTGCACCGAGAACGTGTAGGTGGCGAACCCGCCCGCGACCCGCCCGTCGGGAGTGGGCGGGACGAACCCCCGCGGGTGCTTGGCGATGGCGCTGGCCATGAGTCCGGGCTCCATGCCCGGCGACAGCAGCGTGTCGCGGCGGTAGGCGTAGAAGCACACTTGGTCCCAGCTCACGGTCTTCTCCGGGTCCTCCCGGTCGCTGAACATGCCGCCGGCCAGCTCGATACGCTCCGCCGGGACCTCCAGGGCGTTGGCCGCGATGGCCTGCATCTTCTCCTTGATCCTCCGGCCCGCGCTGAACAGCGCCAGCGGCAGCATCAGGTGCAGGCGGTTGCCGGACGTGGCGCGGGTGACGATGCCCTCCATGGAGTCGGCGCGGGCGATGCGGACGCGGTCCGGCGAGACGCCGAAGAAATCGCACGCTAACTGGGTGGTGGTGGTCTCGTGGCCTTGGCCGCAGGACTGGAAGCCGATGGTGACGGTGATCATCCCGGTGACGTCCACGTGCACCCGGATGCCCTCCATGTTGGTGTCCATGTTCACCATCTGCGGCCCCATGACCGCGAACACCATGCCGGTGCCGCCGCCCGGCTCGATGACCGTGGAGAGGCCGAAGCCGAGCCACTTGCCGCGCCCCCGGGCCTCCTGCCGCCGCTGTTCCCAGGTGTCGGCGCCGGACACCGCCAGCGCCTTCTCCAGGCACGCGGGATAGTCGCCGCTGTCGTACTCCGCTCCGGTGGGAATCGTGTACGGAAACTCGTCGGGCTGGATGAAGTTCCGCGAGCGGATCTCCGCCCGGTCGATCCCCAGCTCCCTGGCGATCAGGTCCACCATGCGCTCCAGCACGTATCCCGCGGGCGCCTGGCCGAAGCCCCGGTAGGGCGACTGGTTGGTCTTGGAGGTCAGCGCGGAGATGGCGTGGTAGCGCACCGCGGGGATGCGGTACGGGCCCACGATGGCGGTGATGGGCTTGATGAGCTGCATGGCGCCGCGGCCCGCGTAGGCGCCGGCGTCGTCGATGCAGCGGATGTCAAGGGCCTGGATGACGCCGTCGCCGTCGCAGGCGGCGCGCAGGTAGTAGACTCGGTCGGGTCCGTGGCCGTCCCCCGAGCTCATGTTCTCCAACCGGTCCTCGATGAACTTCACCGGGCGGTCCAGCATCCGGCTCACGGCCGCGGTGAGGAACATGTGCTTGCGGCCGCGCTTGACCCCGTGGCTGCCGCCCACGTCCAGGTGCTGGTGGACGCGGAGCTGGTTCAACGGCAGGCGCAGCACCCTGGCGAGCTGCTCCTCGATGTTGGGGGTCTGGTGGGAAGCCCAGAGACCCATCTCCTGCCGTGCGGCGTCCCACTTCGCCACCGCTCCGAAAGTCTCCAGCGGCACGCCGGAGTGGCGGTTCCAGCGGTAGCGTTCCTCGAACACGTGCTCCGCCTTGCCGATGGCCTCCTCCACCGGACCGTAGGTGAGCACCCGCTCGTAGGCGATGTTGCTGCCGTGCTTCTCGTGCAGCACCGGGGTGCCCGGCCGGATGGCCTCCTCGGGGTCCACCACCGGCGCCAGCATCTCGTACTCCACCTCCACCAGTTCGGCCGCATCTTCGGCGACGTAGCGGTTCTCCGCCACCACCGCGGCCACCCACTCGCCCGCGTAGCGCACCTTGTCCACCGCCAGCGGGTACCAGACCACGTCAGGGATATCGAGGTTCTGTGGCACCGGGTCGATGACGTCCGGCAGCATCGCTCCCAGAATGACCGCCGCCACACCGGGAAGGGCTTCGGCCCGGCTCGTGTCGATGCTCAGAATGCGCGCGTGGGCGTGGGGGGAGCGTACCATGGCCATGTGCAGCAGATCCGGCAACGTGAAGTCGTTGACGTAGGCGCCCTTGCCGGCGACGAAGCGGCGATCCTCCACCGGCGGAATGCGGCGTCCGATGTAAGGGCCGCCGCCGGCGTCCGCGGGAAGGGCAGGGGGCTCTTCCACCGCGGCCTGGCCGCGAGCGATCCTCCCAGCGGCGTCCTTCACCGCGTCGACGATCTCCATGTAGCCGGTGCAGCGGCACAGGTTGCCGGAAAGGGCGGTGCGGATCTCCGATTCGTCCGGGTCCGGGTTGGCCGCCAGCAGGTCCGCCGCGGCCATGATCATGCCCGGCGTGCAGTAGCCGCACTGCATGGCGTGCTTCTCTGCAAAGGCGCGCTGAAGCGGTCCCAGCCGCTCGGGAGAACCCAGGCTTTCCACCGTCCGGACGTCGCGCCCGTCGGCCTGGACCGCCAGCAGCAGGCACGAACGCACCACCTTGCCGTCCAGCAGCACGTTGCAGCAGCCGCACACGCCATGCTCGCACCCTGCGTGCGTGCCGGTCTGGCCCAACTCCTCGCGGACCGCGTCCAGCAGCGTCTTGCGCGCCGGGACGTCGGCCTCCGCCGGCTTGCCGTTGATAGTCAGGGAGATGTGGGCCATCGGTTCGCTGCGCGAGCCGTTCATGGAGTCAATCCTTCCTGGCTTCGATGTGCTGATGGTCGGGAGTGGGGGACGGTCATGTTCCCTTGACGTAGCGGTCAAGCCAGTGCAGGGCCGGCCCGGTCACCGCGTCGAAGCGGTATCCGAGGAAGTGCCGTTGGCAGAAGAAGTGCTCCACCTCGTCGATGATCTCCACGGCCACGTGCTCGTTCCCAGCCTGCCTGAGAGCGTCGGCCATGTCCGTGCAGTGGTAGGAGGGGTTGACCCAGTCCTGCGCCCCGACGATGAACAGCACCGGCACCTTGATGTCCCCGGCGTAGTGGATGGGGGACCGCTCCAGGAAGGGATTGGGGTCCACCTCCGGCGGGACTCCGCCGGTCATCTCCTTGACCGTCAGCTCGTAGAAGTCCGGTTTCCACTCCCTGGCCCCCCGTAACGCCTTGACCCAGTCGGTCTTGGGGGCGAGGCTCAGACAGGCTTTCACGCGCTCGTCTCTGGAGCTGACGATCAGGGCCAAGGCCGCGCCGTTGGAATGCCCGCTCACCGCGACGCGGCCGGCGTCCACCGACGGCAACCCGCTCAGGAACGTGATGCCGTTGGCGATGTCGCCCTGTTGCAAGGGTCCGCCGCGGTCGCTCTGCCCAGCGGGCCCCGAGCCGTAGCCGCGCTGCTCGATGCCCAGCCCCACATACCCCGCCTCTGCGAACTTCCCGAGATACCATTCGTAGTGCTTTGCCGGGCTCTTGTGGGACGGGTGGTGCACGATGGCGGGCGCGCCCTCCGTTCCGCCCGCGGGCTCGAACAGGAGCGCGTTGATGTCGATGCCGCCGCTGGGGTAGCTGACCTGCTTTACGGTGTACTTGTCGCTGGACACGTGGCCGCCTGCTAGTGGCGAATCGCCGAGTCGTCTCTTCGCGTCCGGCCCCGGCGTGTCCGTTCCCGTTATCCAAGGGAGCCCGTATTGTCAAGGATCGCCACGCGCGACAGCGTCCGGGATGCGTGTTGACAGACCCGCCGCGATCCATATAGCGTTGAAGCCATTCCGTTCGCGGGACATCCTGGAAACGAGTCGGGAGGGGACATGGATCACGACAGGTGGCGAGGCATACACACGATTCTGACGACGCCGTTCAAGGACGACCTGTCCCTGGACACGGAAGGGATGGCGCGCAACGTCTCTTTCGCTGCCGACAGTTCGGCGCACGTGCTGGTGGTCCTCGGCACCCAGGGCGAGTTCGCCGCGGTGACTGACGAGGAGCGCCTGGAGATCATGCGCATCGCCGTGGAGACCAACCAGGGGCGCAAGCCCATCATGCTGGGCGTGTCCCACTCCGGCACGGTGGCCGCGGTGGAGTTGACCCGCTACGCCAAGGAGTTGGGAGCCGACGCGGTGATGGCGACGCCGCCGTACTTCAACAACGTCAACGACGCCAGCATCCGCGACCATTTCGAGAGAATCGCCGAGGTGGGCGTGCCGGTGTTTCTCTACAACGCGCCGCCGCGGGTGGGCTACAGCATGCGGCCCGCGATGATCGCCGAGCTGGCGGACGTGGCCGGAATCGCCGGCATCAAGCAGGCTAGCCAGAATGCCGTGGAGCTGGACGAGACGGTGGCCCTGGCGGCCGACAAGATGGCGCTCATCGGCGGTGCGGAGTCCATGATCTGGACATGTCTGGCCCTGGGCATGATCGGCAACACCGCCACCACCGCTTCGTTCTGGCCGGAATCTGTGGTGGAGATCTACGATGCCGCGGTCCGCGGCGACGCCCACGAGGCGCAGGCGCTGTACCTGCGGCTGGCCGAGTACCGGATGCTGTGCAAAGCGGCCGGCCACGCGGCGGTGGTCAAGGCCGGCATGGACATGGTGGGCCTCGCTGGCGGTCCGGTGCGGCCTCCGCTGCCGGTTATGACCGAAGCCTACAGGGAACACTTGGCGAGGATCCTCAGGGACTTCGGGGTGCTGCCCAGCGGCGTCAGAGCCGCCAAGGCGTAATTTACAGTCCACTTCCGAAAAAGTTTACAAACAAGGGGAATCAGGGGTAGTGAAGATGGCCGCAGGCACGACGCTGAACCGACATCTCGGTGAGGAGGGAAGTTGGCGCAAGGACGGGAGCAGCGACCTTCTTGCGCTGCTGGAGCCCATCGCCTTGGCGGGAAAGATTCTGGCCCGCGAGGTCGATCAGGCCGCTCTCGCCGGCAAGCTGGGTCTGGCGGGTGACCAGAACGCCACCGGAGACATGCAGAAGAAGCTCGACGTCATCGGCAACGAGATCGTCATGGATGCCTTCGCCGGCTGCGAGTTGGTGGCCGGGATCGCGTCGGAGGAGCTGGACGAAGCGGTTGTGATGAGCACGTCGGAGGACGCCCGGTATCTTCTGTGCACGGATCCCCTGGACGGCTCGTCCAACACCGACGTCAACGCCCCGCTGGGGACGATTTTCGGCGTGCTCAGGCGCAGCCGGGTCGGCGAACTCTCCGGCGAGGAGTTCCTTCAGAAGGGCTCGGAGCTGGTATGCGCCGGTTACGTGCTCTACGGCACCAGCACGGTGCTGGTGTACACGGTGGGCGCGGGCGTTCACGGATTCACGTTGGACCGGGGGGTGGGAGAGTTCATCCTGTCCCATCACGACATTCGCTGTCCGGAGAAGGGCGCGGTCTACAGCGCCAACGTCGGGCGCCACAAGGCATGGGACGCCGGCGTGCGGAAGTACCTGGACTACGTGACGGACAACGACAAGCCCAGCGGCAGGCCCCATTCGCTGAGATACACGGGCGCGTTGGTGGCCGATCTGCACCGCTGTCTGCTGGACGGGGGCATGTACTTCTATCCCGGAGACCCCGGCAGCCCCAACGGCAAGCTGCGGCTGCTCTACGAGTGCGCGCCGCTGGCGTGCGTGGCGGAGCAGGCGGGCGGGGCCGCCAGCACCGGCCGGGAGCGGCTGCTGGACGTAACACCGGAGGCCATCCATCAGCGCACGCCCATCGCCGTCGGCAGTGCCGAGAACGTCGCGCTTTATGAAAAGTTCATGGCGGAAGGATGATCCCGCCGGAGGAGGATGAGTGATGACCGAGACAGTACGGGAAGTTCTGAGCTGGTACGGCAGCGACAACCCCGGCACCCTGACGAATCTGGCGCGGATTCTCAACCACGGCCGGCTCGGCGGCACCGGCAAGTTCGTGATCCTGCCGGTGGACCAGGGGTTCGAGCACGGCCCGGCGCGGAGTTTCGCTCCCAATCCCGCGGGCTATGATCCGCGCTATCACTTCGAGCTGGCCCTAGATGCGGGCTGCAACGCGTACGCGGCGCCGCTGGGCTTCCTGGAGGCCGGGGCGCGGGAGTTTGCCGGGGAGATCCCGCTCATCCTGAAGGTCAACAACCACGATCTCCTGAACGACGAGAGGGATCCGACCCAGGCCGTCACCTCCAGCGTGGAGGACGCGCTACGGCTGGGGTGCGCGGCCGTGGGCTTCACAGTCTATCCCGGGTCGGAGCACCGCTTTGAGATGTACCAGCAATTCCGCGCCATCGCCCATAAGGCCAAACAAAACGGGTTGGCTGTAGTGATTTGGTCGTACCCCAGGACATCGGAGCTCAGTAAGGCTGGCGAGACCGCCGTCGACGTGTGCGCCTACGCCGCGCAGATCGCCGCCCAACTCGGCGCCCACATTATCAAGATCAAGTTCCCCGGAGAGAACATCGAGCAGGACGCCGCGCGCAAGGTCTACGAGAAGGAAGGCGTCCCCATCGCGGATCCCGCGGACCGGATCCGCCACGTGGTGCAGTCGGCCTTCGACGGGCGGCGCATCGTCATCTTCTCGGGCGGCCCCGCCACCACCGACGAAGCGTTGCTGGCGGAAATCCGCGCCATCCATGCCGGTGGCGGTTTCGGCTCTATCATCGGGCGGAACTCGTTCCAGCGGAGCAAGCCCGATGCCCTCGCGCTGCTTGACAAGGTGATGCGGATCTACGCCGGCGAGACCGTGTGAAGGCGGCCGGCGCAGGGTTGCGACCCTCTGGTACGTGTGCTAACCGTTACCGCCATGCCTCTTCAGAGAACGATGGAAATAAAGCGGCGGCGGCGGCGGAGAAAGAGTCTGGCAAAGCTGCGTGTGAAGCTTGGGGGAGCCAGGAACGAGCAGGCGCGCGCCAAGGTGCTGGACAAGGCCTTCAAGATCTCTCCCGGCGCCGTTCTGGAATAGCCCCCCGCCAAGTCAGTCTCCCTGATCGAGGTCGGGGGCCGCTTCGAGGCCCCCATTACAAGGGCTTGCGTCCGATGACCAGGGACGACGTCAGGGGCGGAGGCAACTCCACCCGCTCCACATCCACCAGCCCCCCGCGTTCGAGCCAGCCCCGGACTTCGTCGAGGGAATAGCAGCGCCCGCGGGCCGTCGTCAGGAGCATCAGCAGACTGAAGACAGCGCCGGCGTTGGTCTCCGCGCGGCTTCCCCCCAGGATGTGGTCCTTGATGATGAGCTGTCCGCCGGGGGACAACGATTTCGCCACTTTACCCATCAAAGCTTCATTGCCGGCTTCATCTTCCCCGTGGATGATGTTGGACAGGAAGATCACGTCCTGGCCGCCCGGCACGGCGTCCGTCCGGTAGTCGCCGGCAACGCATTCGACGCGGTCGGCCACACCCGATGCCTGGACGTAGCGCTCGGTGATGCGCAAGGTTCCCGGCAGGTCGTAGAGGGTTGCCCGCAGGGCCGGATAGCGCCGGCACAGGGCGATGGGATAGGTGGCAGGCCCGGGGCCGATGTCCAGCAGCCGTTGCGCCCCGCTCAGGTCCAAAGCGTCGGCGGTGATCTCCCCGTCGCCCCGGGCCCTGACCAGAGAATCCATGGCGTTGATGAAGACCCCGGTCTCGGCTTCGTCGGTCTGGTACATGTCCGGGGTCCGCGCGGGCCGTCCGGTGCGCACCGCGTCTTCCAGCCCGCCCCAGGCGTCCCACGACAGGGCGTCGAACCGGATCATGCCGCTGAAATCCCTGGGCGAGCCGCTCGTCAGGTAAGCTCTGGACAGATCGTTGAGGCGATAGCGGGAAGCGTCCTTCTCCAGCAGTCCCATGACCGCTAGGGCGTCCAGAAGCTGCCCGGTGGCGCGGGCCTCCGAACCGACGCGGGCCGCCACCGCGGCGGCGTCCGCGGCGTCTCCCTCGCCCACGGCGTCGAACACGCCGAGCCCCACGGCCGCCTGCAGGATGCGGGCCTCCACGTACCCGCCCGCGATCCCGGCGAGTCGTGTGAATCCTTCGCTCATATGGGCTCCACGATCTTGTAGGTCCGGCTCTTGGGCTTGACCGGGGCGAGGATGCCCATGTTCACTAGGCCGCGGATATCGCGGTAGGCGGTGTCGCGGTCGACCGCGGCAACGCGCTGGTAGTCGGCGCTGGAAAGCAGCTTGTCGTGCGACAGCGCATACACCAGCAAACGCTGCTGGCGCGGGCTCAGGCGGGAGCGGTCGAAGTGGTTGAGCCACCGCAGGGTCTCGTCGTCGTAGATGGGGGTGTTCCGCAGCGTCACGGTGAAAAGGAAGCCCTCGGTGGAGAACTCGGGCGGCCGGAGCGCATTGTGCTCCATCTCCTGGAACATGCGCGGCACGCCCTCGCCGATCTCGCGCATGTAGCCCAGGTCCGACAACACCCGGACCAGCAGCGGATTGCGCGAGAAGTGCACCCGCTGTTGCCGGTTGAGGTGGTCCAGCGCGACAGGAGGCGGCAACACGCCCGGACTTCTCACTTCCAGGCGGTCGTCGAACATCCAGAACTCGATCTCCGCGCCGGTGATGGCGTAGTCGCGGTGCCCGACGGCGTTGACCAGGGCCTCCTGCCAGGCAAAAGAGGGGTATTCCAGCCGCTCCCGGAAGAACAGGTCGTGCCTGACCATGCGCTCGCGGATATGCTCCTTGATCCGTCCCACGGCCTCATCGACCAGCATCCACAGGGGACGGTCGATGCGTACCCGCTTGACCACGTTCAGGGACGCTCCATAGCGTCTTTCGGTGCCCTCGTACTTCACGAAGTCGATGCCGCAACGCGGATGCCATCTCGTGGGCTCCCTGGCGAAGAGCAGCAGGGCGGCCATGGAGATCTCGGGCCGGTCCGCGGAGCCGCGGACGAGATGATAGGTGCGCGACAGCAGCGACCGGGGGTCCGTCTGCGCATCCATGCGTTCGGCGAAGGACTCCATGGCGGCGGCGTCCAGATCGTCCCAGCTCGCGTCGTGGATGTGCTGCCGTTCGTAGGAATACGACAGCTTGGCGTCCTTGAGGAGCCGGATCTGCTCGGGTGCCACCGCGGGGTTTTCCGAGGCGATGCGGTAGAACGTCCTGCCGCTGGCCACGCGGCGGATCTCCAGGCCGGGGCTCACCTCGAATCGGAGCAGCAGCAGGTTGCCGAGGTCGATGCGTTCGTGCAGGGACGGGAGCGGGGGATTGAGGAGGTTCAGGGGCACTTCGCAAAGCTCCCGTATCTCCTGTTCGGCATAGGGGAGGCCGGTGAGGCTCTTGTCGGGCTCGACCCCCACCAGGAGCACGCCGCCGTCGGCGTTGACCATGCCGTTGAGGATGCGCGCGATTTCGCGGGCGAGGTCCTGGGGCCGTTTGGTCTGAGTTCCGCGCTTCTTCTGCTCGTAGGCGCTGACGAACTCGAAGAACTGACCCCGCTCTTCCTTCAGGAGCGTTTCAAGCTCACGTCCGAGCATGTTTGACCGCAACCCTCCAGCCGGAGGACCTCGTGGATGATGCGGGCCGCGCTCACGAGGTCGTTGACATCGAGCCATTCATGCACCGTGTGGATGTCCCGCATGCCGCTGGCCAGGTTGGCGACCTGGAGACCTCGCCTGTTGAACACGTTGGCGTCGCAGCCGCCGCCCTTGGCCACGGTGTCGACGGTGAAACCCAGGTTGTGCGCGGCTTCGTGGACCTGCCGGACGATGGCGGTGTCGTGGGACAGGTCCATGCGGTCGTATTCCCGCCGGACCCGGCATTCCACGCGTGCTTCGTGGCGGTGACCGTCCAGTTCCATGTTGGCGCCGGCGGCGGCTTCCTCCATGCACGCTACCATCGCCTGCGTCTGCCGTTCGAGCTTGTCCTCGTCGTGGCTACGTACTTCCCCGGTGAGCGCCACCCGGTTCGGCACGATGTTTACGGCTGTGCCACCGCTCACCAAGCCTAGGTTAGCAGTGGTGTCCTCGTCGATGCGCCCCAACGACATGGCGGCCACGCCGTTGGCGGCCACCTGAATCGCGTTGATGCCCCGTTCCGGGCATATCCCGGCGTGGGCCTCCAGACCGTAGACTTCGAATTCAAGGTGATTGACTGCGGGTGCCTTCGTGATGAGGAAGCCGATGGAGTCACTATCGAGCACGAGACCGGTCTTCGCCCGCACAAGTCCCAGGTCTAGGTGTTTCGCGCCTAGGAGGCCGACCTCCTCGCAAATGGTGAAGACTACGTCGATGTGCCCGTGGGGCAACTCCTCCTCGTGCAGGGCTTGCAGCACTTCCAGGATGATGGCGATACCGCTCTTGTCATCGCCTCCAAGCACTGTGCTGCCGTCGCTCCGTATCACGTCGCCGTCCACCACGGGGACGACACCCTCGCCCGGGGCCACCGTGTCCATGTGCGCCGACAGCAGTATGGGCTCGGCACCGTCCACGTTGCCGTCGAAGTGAGCGACGAGATTCCCCACCTCGCCGCCGACTGCGGTTCCCGCGTTGTCCATGTAGACGACACCGCCCAACCCCTTGAGTGCCTCGGTGAGGTGCAGAGCGATGGCCCGCTCCTTGCGGGACAGGCTGTCGATCTGCACCAATTTCACCACGCACTCTCGGAGACGCGCCTTATCTATCATGGAAAACCCCTCCGGGTCCCTGTCGTCTTAATCAAGATACTGCATCACAAACGGCCATGGGCTGTATAATACCGCCTCGCGGTCACCAGTTCCGTGACGTTGCCGAGTTTTCCGGGGCAGTTCCAAAACGCCGAGGTAATGCCCCGCGACTTATTAGGTGCGTCTGGCTTCCGGCCATCTCTGGCGCTTCCCGCCGACCAATTCGCGGAGCCTTTCCGCTCGATCAGTCTCGGTCATCACGTCAAGAGTGTCGGCCGCGCGCAGTGCAAGATGACGGATGTCGCCCTTAATCTCCAGGCCTGAGGAAAACATTTCGATTGCCTTCTTTTTCTTACCCTTCTCGAGGTACCATTCTCCTAACGCTATATATGTTTCAGTAAGACCACGAGCAAATTTGATCTCCTTAAAAACCTTCAATGCTGCCTTTAGGTCTTTCTTGGCTTTACTGTTCTCGTCTCCCATACGAAACAACCCTCTATACTGCCGCGCGATTGCCCGTGTTCTTTTGGCTCCTGTTTTTTTTCCGCGTTTGAGCAAATCGGCGACAATATTGTACGCCTCTTGTCTCCTCGTTTTGGCCGCGAGTCGGGCTGGCAGTGCCGGCGCTCCGCCAAGACGAGTGGCGGACTTATAGGAAAGAAAAAGTGTTTTTGCATAGGGAATAAGGACGGAATGGTCGTTAGGTTGAGAGGAATAAAAACTCAAAGCCCTTTTGTAGATGCCAATTGCCTGTTCAAATTCGCCACGTCGTCGCATCTGTTTCGCTTGGTTACGTGCCGCCCGGGCCTTCGCAGAGTCGTCGTTGCTTTTATTCGCCAAACTTACCTGTTGGATCAAAAACTGATCACCCTTTTCAATCAACTCCTTCACTTTGTTTGGGTTGCCTGAGTACCGTTCTGCTTCACGATCGTAAAACTCGCAGAGGTCTGATGTGACTTCCAATAGAAGTTCTGAAAGATTCTCGGCTTCAGCTAACTTGTGGCACTCATTGTAGGCTTGTAAAGCAAGCTCCCTTGAGCCATTCAAGCAGTACAAGTCTCCCAGCATGTTGAGGATCCTACCACGGGCGCGTATTGAGTCGTCGCTAATCGGGTAAATCGACTCCAGGACTTCAATTGCTTTTCCAAAGTCGCCGCACTGCCTCAAGGCATCTGAATAGGCAATTTGGACGTCAAGCTCTTCTTCAGAAGAATGGAATTTTTGGATCCTTTTCATCGCCGCGATTGATTGTTCGAGTTGTCTTGTCGCATTTCTAAACAAGCAGTTTTGGACTGACTCGTTCGCCGCAATGTGGTAATGACGGGCAGCATCCAAGTGCATTTCGGCTTGGAAGAAGTGGTTTGCGATAGTTTCGTGGTAATCCTCTCCGAGGACACGGAGATTAGGATCGTTCGCCATAATAGCTGCCGTCGCCGAGTGAAGTTCCTTTTTTCGTTCCGTGTCGATATTTGAATATATTTGGTCCTTAGTAAGTTCGTGCAAAAACCTAATGGCTACATCATGATGTTGTTGCTGAAAAACGATTATCCCTTCCCGTGCCAACCTTATGAGGGCATCCTCTATGGTTTTTTGCGGTTGACTGTCCACACGTTCCACCAGTCGCTCAACCAGTACCTGAGGAAAATTGGTCAGACCTCCTGCCACCGCCGCGCACTCGGCAACACCAGTCGATTCCTTATCGAGCCTACGCAGTATTTCCGTCACAACCGATTTGACCCGTCTCGGGATTTCCAAGTCTTCTTTCGATTTTGTGATAACCCATTTGCCACTTTGGTCATCCTCGTCATCCGTTATGTTGTTTACGAGAATTGGCGTACTTTTTCTAGTGTCACCGACGTACGTCATCCCTTTTAATAGTTCACGGAGAAAAAAGATATTGCCGTTAGTTGCGTCGTATAAGAGTTCATGGAACCATTCAGGAAAGTCAGATGGCTTGTCCCAGAACATTAATCTGATCGCGTCTTTGATCTTTTCCTTGGGAATGTTCTCAAGGCGAAGTTTCACGAGGCGTCCCCTCTCCACGAGGCTCATCAAACGGCTAAGGTTCGGTGATGAGGCTTTTTCGACGTCACCTCCGAAAACACCCATCAACACAACAGGGCCTTTACGGTAATCTCTGATAAGAATGGAAATCTCGTCGGTCTCGGTCTCCGTCAACCATTGCATGTTGTCTATAGAAATCAGGATCGGTTTTGCTGATCCTCCTGTTCGGGTCTTCTCGAAGCGGCCGTATAGGGCCTGGGAAAATGACATGGCCCGGTTTCTGACTGGAGCTGTATAATCGTCACTACTGGTATCGCCGACTCGTGCGACCCGCTGAGATTCAGCCGGGAGTTTGATTGTTGCGGAACCCCTATATCCATTGCTCTTCGAAAGGTCAGCGGTAATTGTGTCGACAAACGATTTGAGTACGGCACCTGGGGGTGTACAATGATACTCAAAAGTATCCCAGCCAGTACGGTGTGCCAAATCAAGTATTGTACCCGCAAGTCTTGATTTCCCGGTTCCACCTTCCCCGTGAACGAGGATCACGGCACCTTTTCGGTCCTCTCCGACCTTTACAGACTTTAGAAGCAGCATAGCTTGTGCTTTTTGCGTATCTACCAGAAAATCACAATACCCCAGGTCAATTGGCCTTTTTTTTACATTCTCTAGTTCGGTATTGATCCACTCTTGGATGTATTTCAAATGGTGGTCCAAGGCGTCGGGCGTCAAGATATACCCGGGAGAGTTTAAACTATGGTCCCCCTTGTCACGTAGCAGTTTTATCTCAGCAATTGCTCGGTCTATTTCGTCGTCGAGGGGGGATATAACGGCTTCCTTTAACCGATTCAATCGCTCCTCAAAACCTTTACTGCCAAACTGTTCGGCCGGTAGAAAATGGTTTAAGATCACTTCCATTGTGAAATTGAAAGCAGTATGCAGATCGTGTATCAAGAGCTGAGCGTGCTTGTGGTATTCGTCAAGATCCTTTTTTGCAAACGCTTGCTTGGCCAATTTCTGGTTCTGAGAGCAAGACCGAAGGGAGTCTTTGATCCTACGTGTGCCTCTGGTCATGGTACTAGATCCTTTTACGGTGGTCGTCAGAATTTAGTGTGAAAAGAGTCAATGTGGAGTTACCCCGTGGATAGTTGGGGGCTGTATGCACCGGCACCGCGGTGCGCGACAGCCGTTGGAAACATAGCCTTCCCCATTACCGAGGGATTGAGCCCCCGAGGGCGGTCATGGACATCCGGCTCGGGGATCAGGAAGACGACAGGGTCGGTCTCCTGGTTCGGGCCAGTGTTGCCATCAGGATGCGCCCCAGCCGCCTCAACGGCGCGCTCAAAGTCGTTGGGGCTCAGGTAGCGTAGGGCAGAGTGCCGGCGTCGGGTGTTGTACCAGCCCTCGATGAACTGGAAGACGGCCATGCGTGCCTCGGCCTGGGTTTGGAACGCCTGCCGCTCGCTCAGCTCGCACTCCAGGGTGGCGAAGAAGCTCTCGGCCATGGCGTTGCCGTAGCAATCCCCGGCCGACCCGGCGGAGGTCAGCACTCCCATCTGGCGGCAGCCCTTGCCGAAGGCCAGCGACGTGTACTGGGAGCCCTTGTCGGAATGATGGACCACCTCCGTGGGACGGCGCTGGCCGACGGCCATGTTGAGCGCTGCGAGCACCAGTTCGGTACGAAGATGATGAGTCATGGACCGCCCCACGACCTTGCGGCTGAACACATCCAGCACTATAGCCAAGTACACGAATCCCGTCCAGGTCGGCACGTACGTGTAGGGGTCGGACCGGAGCGCCCTGTCGTCTTTCGAGCGATGGGTTTCTCCGGCCCGCCCTCCGAACCGGACGTGCGACTCTCACCGCATCGGCTCTCCATGTGCCCTCGCGCATCAGACGCGCCACCCGCTTGCGGCTCACAGCCGAGCCGGCAGCGGCCAACTCCGCCTGCACCCGAGGAACCCCGTAGGTGCCTCGGGAAGCCTTGTGGATCTTTCGGATCGCCCCGCGCAACTCCTCGTCGCGCTTGGCACGACGCGACCGCCCGCGCCCCAGCCACGCGTAGTACCCGCTGAGGGAGACGCCCAGCACCCGGCACATCGTGGCCACCCGATGTTCGGCCTGATTCGCCTTCACGAACTCGAAAACCTCCCCGGTACTGTCCCAGTCTCCCGGGCGAACCAAGCCGCGGCTTTTTTAGGATCTTCCGCTTTTCGCGGAGCTGGCGATTGTCCCGCCGAAGCCGACGCAACTCCTCGCGCTCCGCCGTCGTCAATCCGTCCTCACGAAGACCCTTAAAGACCCTGGCGTCCATGCTTGAAGCCCTCCAGACGCCCGCCGATGCTGTGGTGGTGATGGATGCAGGCATTGCCACCGAGAACAACATCGCCTGGCTGCGGGACCAGGGCTACCGCTATCTGGTGGTCAGCCGCCAACGCACCCGGCTTTTCGATCCCGAACTGGCCACTGCCATCGAGACCCGCTCTCACCACAAGGTTCACCTGCACCGGGTCGTTGACGAGGACCACGACGAGGTGCGATTGTACTGCTACTCCGAAGCTCGCGCCAAGAAGGAGGAAGGCATCTCCAAACGCTTTGCCGCACGCTTCGAAGGCGCCTTGCAAAAACTCCATGAGGGGCTCTCCCGCCCCCGCAAGGCCCTCGACCATGTCTGGCAGCGCATCGGGCGCATCCAGGAACAAAGCCGAGGGGCCGCGCAGCATTACCGGGTCGAGGTGGTGGCCGACCCCCAAGGCGGCAAGGCCGCGGCCGTCACCTGGGAGCGCCAGCCCCGCCCGGGCACCATGCTCACTCATCCCGGCGTCTACTGTCTGCGCACCAACCTCGGCGACTGGGACCCGCAAACCCTCTGGCGCACTTACACCATGATCACCGATCTCGAAGCCGTGTTCCGCTCCCTCAAGTCCGAACTCGGCCTGCGCCCCATCTTCCACCAAAAGCAGCACCGCTCCGACGGCCATTTGTTCATCACCGTCATCGCGTACCAACTCGTGCAGATCATCCGCCGCCGCCTCGCGGCCTTGGGCGAGACCGCCAGTTGGACCACCTTGCGCTGCATCCTCCAAGGCCAGCACCGGGTCACCGCCACCTTCCGCCGCAAGGACGGCCGCACCCTGCATGTCCGTAAGGCCACCCGGGCCGAGCCCCAGCAACTCCAAATCTACAACGCTCTCGGGCTCAATCCCGCACCCGGCGGTATCAAAAAGTTGACCGTCTGAACTCTTGGAATTATCGTCAAAAACACCAGAATGTAGTGCCAGAAGACCAAAATTGCCCCGCTAACCCCATGAATTATAACGACTCTCAACTACCTCTGTTAAACTTGGGTTAGGTGTCCACCTAATCGGGTCAACTCCAATGCACGACGCCAGTAGGATTGAGTTGATCCCAATTTGTTGGACGGTTGGGCTGCAGAGATGACGTGTATTCCGAATGTAGGGCCATGCCGCCAAGCTCCTGTTTAACATGTCTTGCTGTTCCGGTTGAGCCGAGGGAGGGGAAAGCGAGCTGCTGCGCTTGGCCTGCGTTAGCAGAAGCATTCCCTTTTCGTAAAACCCCGGTCGGGGTGGAGGCTGTCAAGGCAGAATCTCCCTCGAAGCTGTCGGAGAATTAGTAGAAGGTAGACGGCCTTGTACTTGAAGGGGTACCGAAGGTGTTCGATGAAATGTTCTCACGAGCCGGTTCCGCCCGTTGAAGAAGACGTCCTGCATGCCGTCCACCGCCGGCCGTCCCCAGCGTCTTACCTGCTTCAGATGCACCTTGTGGCGTGTGGCCGTTTCCCGGATCGTCTTGTCCCCGCGCGACGCATCCAGGGTCACCTTGCCCTTGAACTCCCCGCTGAATCGCCGTCGTGTGCTCATCGCGTATTCCTCCTTCGGTCGGTGGAATACTCCTTAGCAACCTGTCCGATTTTCCGGGACCAGTTCATCATACCGTACTGGGGCAAATACTCAAGTTGGTGTCCAGACTGAGATGGTCCTGGTTTGTCAGACAGGAAGACGGCAGAGATTAAGTCCAGCGTGGTATTGGCCGCCCTAAAATGGTCTGATATATTTTCTTTGTCTGTGCCGACAATGATCCTGGACAGCACGCCGTCGCAGGTTCGCGTCCCACGGGGTCACATCATGCCAACCGACGACTCCGGCCATCGCACGAGCATCCGCTACCAGCCCGACGAGCAGCCGCCGCTGGCGCTGGCCTTCGGGCTGGGCCTCCAACTCGCCATTCTCTGCATCGCCGGGATCGTGCTGACTCCGGCCATCGTGATCCGGGCCGCGGGCGGCAGCGAAGCGTTCCTTTCCTGGGCGGTGTTCGCCGCGGTTGCCATCAGCGGCGTGACCACCGTGCTGCAGGCGGTCCGGGTCGGCCGCTTCGGCGCCGGGCACGTGCTGCTCATGGGCACCTCGGGAGCGTTCATCGCGGTCTGCGTCACGGCCCTGGTCAAGGGCGGCCCCGCGATGCTCGCCACCCTGGTGCTGGTTTCGTCGTTCTTCCAGTTCCTCCTCTCGTCCCGGCTTTCGCTGATGCGGCGGATACTGACGCCGGCGGTGGCGGGAACCGTCATCATGCTGATCCCGGTGACGGTGATGCCCATCATCTTCGGCATGCTGGACGACGTGCCGAAGGGTTCCCCGGCCTTGGCGGCGCCGCTGAGCGCGCTGGTCACCGTGCTGGTGATCACCTGCATCGCCCTCAAGGCCAGCGGATCGCTGCGGCTGTGGGCGCCGGTCATCGGCGTCGTGGTGGGCTCCGTGGTGGCGGCGTCGTTCGGCATCTACGACGTGGGCATGGTCGCCAAGGCGTCCTGGGTGGGGCTTCCGGACGGCACGTGGCCGGGCCTGGACCTGAGCTTCGGAGGGGTCTTCTGGGCGCTGCTGCCGGCGTTCGTGTTCGTGACCCTGGTGGGCGCCATCGAGACCATCGGCGACGCCGTGGCGATCCAGCGCGTCTCCTGGCGCGCAACCCGTGCGGTGGATTTCCGCGCGGTGCAGGGCGCGGTGGGCGCGGACGGCGTGGGCAATCTGCTGTCCGGCCTCGCCGGGACGGTGCCGAACACGACCTACTCGACGAGCATCTCGGTGACCGAGCTGACCGGCGTCGCGTCCCGCAACGTCGGCATCGCCATCGGGTTGATCTTCGTCGGCATGGCGTTTCTGCCCAAGGTGCTTGCGGTCGTTCTGGCGGTCCCGGCGCCGGTGGTCGCGGCCTACGCCACCGTGCTGCTGGCCATGCTGTTCGTGGTCGGCATGAAGGTGGTGGTCCACGATGAGCTGGACTACCGCACCGGGCTGGTGGTGGGCGTGTCTTTCTGGGCCGGGGTCGGCTTCCAGAACGGGGTCATCTTCCCGGAATACTTCGGCGAACTGGCCGGCGGGCTGCTGCAGAACGGCATGACCGCCGGCGGGCTGGTGGCCATCCTCATGACCGCGTTCGTGGAACTGACCGCGCCCCGGCCGAGCCGCATGGAGGTGGAGTTCGGGCTGGAAGCGCTGCCGAAGATCCGCGAATTCCTCGCCGCCTTCGCTTCACGCGGCGGCTGGGACAAGGCCATGGCCGACCGTCTCGATGCCGCCGGCGAGGAGACGCTGCTGACGCTCATGCGCGAGGACGAGCAGGGCGAGGGACGGGAACCGCGCCGGCTGCGGCTGACCGCCCGCAAGGAAGGCGGCGGAGCCGTGCTGGAGTTCGTCGCCGGCGCCGGCACGGAGAACATCCAGGACAGCATCGCGCTGCTCGGAAACGGTCCCGTCGATGCGCCGGAAGAGCGGGAGCTCTCGCTCCGGCTGCTCCGTCACCTGGCCTCCAGGGTCCATCACCAGCAGTATCACGACACCGACATCGTCACGGTTCACGTGGACGCCCCGGCGTCTCGCAAGACGTCGTGAACCTGTGCCGCGGGAGGCCGCCGAAAGGGGTGAATGGTGGCGGTGGCTGGACTTGAACCAGCGACGCCGCGGATATGAGCCGCGTGCTCTGACCAACTGAGCTACACCGCCATTGTACGTGAAGCGCGGTCGCGCAAGGAGAGGCGTTAATCATAGAACGCGGCTGGCGAACATGCAAGCCGCGTCCTCCTGAGGACACGGGGCGGCCCGGTCCGCCTTGCAAAATCCCCGGCCTTTCACTATTAGTCAGCGGAAGCAGCCATTCCGGGTCACGCCCCTGAAGGGAGAAAGCATCATGCGCGGTTGGGTGACGCACGCGTTCAAGGACATGCGGCTGGAGGAGTTGCCGGAGCCGGAATGCCGGCCTGGCTGGGCGGTGCTGAAGACCCGGGTGGTGCAGCCTTCGGTGACCGAGGTCCAGCTCTTCTACGGCGAACGCTCCAACAGCTACGACAAGGTGAAGAAGAAGCTGGCCCAGGGTCCTGAGCCCCTGTTCGGCCACGAGTTCTGCGCCGAGATCGTCGAGATCGAGGAGGACAACGGCTACGGTCTTTCGGTGGGCGACCGGGTGGGCGCGACCCACACCCACATCGGTACCATCGGCCGGGATTTCCCCGGACTCTTCTCCGAGTACGCCGCGGTGCCGCTGGACGCGCTGGCCAAGATACCCGAAGGCATCAGCGACTGGGAGGTTTCGGCGTTGCAGCCGCTGACAAGCTGCGTCCACAACATCCAGGTGCTGGGGGTGACGCTGGGGGACACGGTGCTGGTGCTGGGCCAGGGAGTCATGGGCCTCAACTCGGCGCAGGCGGCCAAGGCCGCTGGCGCGGACACGGTCATCGGCACCGACATGAGGCCGGAGATCCTGGAGCTGGCCAAGGAGCTGGGGGTCGACGTCACCATCGACGCGTCCAGGGAGAACGTGGTGGACGCGGTGATGGAGTTGAGCGGCGGCAAGGGCATTCCCTTCGTCATCGAGGCGGCCAGCGGCAGCCCGCAGATGGGCCTCTCGGGCGGCGCCACCGTGTCGGAGGCGGTGGCGTGCGTGGCCGCCGGCGGCAAGGTCCTCAGCATCCCGCATTTCCACGAGCCCGTAACCCTGGACTTCAACTACCTCAGGGCCAAGCGGGTCACCTACATGTTCCCGCCGGAGTTGGCGGCTCCCAGCGAAATGACCCTGGCCGCGCGGCTGGTGGCGCAGAAGCGCATCAACATCGACCCCATGATCACCCACAAGCTGGAGGGCATCGACAAGATGCCCGAGGCGCTGGACATCACCGCCAACAAGTCCAGGCACGGCGCGCTGAACCCGGCGCAGGTACGGTTTTCGCAATAACCCCTTGAAGGAGGTTGACATGAACGTGAACGCCAAGATCATTGACGCCGACGGACACGTCCGGGACCGGGACGCGGACATCCGCGCCCACATGGAGGACCCCTGGAACAAGCGGGAAGGCTCGCTGCTGCCCTCGGACGAGTGGGACTCCAGCATGTTCGGCACGCTGGGCATGAACATCACCGACGTCCCCACGCGCCTGCGCGACATGGACACCGAGGGAATCGAGGTGTCGGTGCTGTTTCCCACCGGCGCGTTCCACGTCAACCGCATGCCGGAGAAGGCGTACGCGGGGGCCTTCTCGCGCGCCTACAACAACTGGATCTCCAGCATGTGCAGCGAGGCGCCGGAACGGCTCAAGGGCGTCGGCGTCGCGCCGTTCCAGGACGTGCCCGCGGCCGTTGAAGAGATCAACCGCGCGGTCACCAAGCTCGGCGTGGTGGGCATCACGGTGGGCACCTTCGGCATGAAGGACCACCTGGGGCAGGAGCTGTTCTGGCCCATCTACGAGGAGCTGGAGCGGCTCGACGTGCCGCTCCTGATCCACAACTCGCGCTCGGGTCCGGCGGGCGAGAACCGCTTCGATACGTTCCTGTTCAAGCACACCATCGGCCGTCCCTTCGAGACCATGCTGGACTGCGCCGCGCTCATGTACGGCGGCGTGCCCGAGCGGTTCCCCAAGCTCCGCATCGCGTTCCTGGAGTGCGGCGTCGGCTGGGTGCCCTACTGGATGGACCGCATGGACGAGGAGTGGGAGCACCGGCAGTCCGAGGCGCCGCTCCTCAAGGCCAAGCCCAGCGAGTACATGAAGGCTGGGAACTGGTACTACGCGGCCGAGCCTGAGGAGGAGAGCCTGCCCTACGGCATCGAGCGGATCGGCGACAAGAACATCGTGTTCGCTTCCGACTACCCGCACTGGGACGGCATGTTCCCCAACGTCACCAAGACCATCAAGGAACGGACCGACATCTCGGACGACTTCAAGGCCAAGTTCCTGGGCGACAACGCCAAGGCGCTCTACGGCTGGAGCTAGCCGCGCCGCGGGCAACGGGATTTTCACGTGCGACTGACACCCAGGATGGGCTTCAGCTTCCTGGTGCTCATCTTCTTCTGCTACCTGGTCTGGGAGGCGGGCGAGTGGCGCCTGCAGGCGCGTCTCTACCCGTGGGCCATCGGCATTCCCATGATCCTGCTGGCGGTCATCAATATCATCCAGGAGTTCAGGGGGCCGAGGGAGGAGAGCGAGAGCGCCTCGAGCAACACGCCCGCCGACTTCCAGCTCACGCAGACCGTCGACTGGGCGGTGGCGGTCAGGCGCACGACGAGCATCTTGTCCTGGATCGTGGGATTCATGGCCGGTATCTGGCTGATCGGGTTTTCCATTACCGTGGCGGCAATGACCTTCGGCTATCTGAAGATTCAGTCGAAGGAAGGCTGGCCCATGTCGCTGATCCTCACGGCCTCGGCGTGGCTCATCTACTACGTGGTGTTCGAGCGGACGCTGTTGCTGCCGTTTCCCGAGGGACAGGTGTTTCGTTGGCTGGGTTTTGAATAGACAAGGACGGGAAAGGCGAGTCGTAACCCTGCGCCCGTTTGTGTGGCGCAGGGCCCTCGGTTCCAAACACGGAGGTGTGCAATGAAGCGAGCGATCTGTCGAATTTTTCTCGTGCTGCTGCTGGGCGGGTTCATGGTCATGAGCTTTGCCGGACAGTCGGCGGCGAAGGACTTCTACGAAGGAAAGACCATACGCATCCTCGTCTGTTGCTCGCCGGGCGGGTTCTACGACCGGTGGGCCAGGCTGTTCGCGCGGCACATGGGCCAGTACATCCCGGGCAAGCCCGACATCATCGTCCAGAACATGCCCGGGGCCGGTTCTCTCATCGCCGCCAACTATGTCTACAACATCGCCAAGCAGGACGGCACGGCCCTGGTGATGCCGTTGGCGGGGCTGTACCTCGACCAGGTCGTGGGGCGGAAGGAGGTGCGCTTCGACATCGCCAAGTTCCAGTGGATCGGCACGCAGGAGGTGAGCCACTCCGTGCTCTTCTGCCGCAGCGACTCGAAGTTCACCAGCATCGATGCACTGATCAAGGAGAAGAAGGAGCCTGCGAGACTCGGCAACTCGGGCACCGCGGGCAACAGCTATCTAATGGGCAAGATCCTGGAGAAGGGCGTGGGCGCGAACTTCAATTTCGTCATGGGCTATCCCGGCGGCAGCGAGATCGACCTGGCGGTGGAGCGGGGAGAGGTTCTTTGCCGCGGCATGACCATTCCCCCGCACTTCGGCCGCGAGCCTTATCTCACCTGGCACAAGAACAAGTTCGTCCGGCAGCTCGCTCAGAGCGGGGATGAGCCGGACCCGAGGATGAAGGACGTCCCCACCCTCTCCCAGTTGTTCGACAAGTACAACGCCCCGAAGCTGGTGCGGGCCATGTCCAAGGTGATCTTCGCCAGCGGCGACTTCGGGCGTCCGTTCGCCGTGGCGCCGGGCGTGCCGGCGGACCGCGTGAAGATGTTGCGCGACGCCTACGCCAAGACGTTGGCGGATCCGGAGTTGGGGGCCGAGGCCAAGAAGGGGCGGATGGTGCCCTTCAAGCTGTTGAGGGGCGAGGATCTGCAGAAGGTGGCCCAGGCCGTCGTAAGCCAGCCCAAGGAGGTGGTGGACGGCGTCAGGGGGCTTCTCGGGAGGTAGCTCCCAGGGGGAGGTAGTTACCAGGCCATGATGCTCGACGCCTTCATAGACGGACTGCTCCACGTCCTCTCCTGGCCGGCCTTCGGCTTCCTGCTGCTGGGCGCGCTGGTGGGGTTCGTCGTGGGGATTCTCCCCGGCCTGGGCGGCCTGGCCACCCTCGCCCTGATGCTCCCCTTCGCCTACAAGATCGGGGAGCCGATCTCGGCCTTTGCCTTTCTCCTGGGCATGCACGCCATCACCGGCACCACCGGTGACCTCACCTCGATCCTCTTCGGCATCCCGGGAGAAGGCACGGCCGCGGCCACCATCATGGACGGCTACCCCATGACCAAGAACGGGGAAGCCGGCCGGGCCATGGGCGCCGCGCTCATGAGCTCGCTGGTGGCCGGCCTCGAAGGCGCCGTCATCCTGGCCCTCGCCATTCCCATCATGCGTCCGCTGGTGCTGTTCTTCGGCTCTCCCGAGCTGTTCATGCTGGCGATCCTGGGAATCACCTTCATCGCGTCGCTGAGCGGGTCGTCTCTCACCAAGGGGCTCCTGTGCGGCGGCATCGGACTCATGCTGGCGTCCATCGGCGTCGATCCCCAGACCGGGACGCTGCGCTATACGATGGGCACGCTGTATCTCTGGGACGGCCTGAGCCTGGGCCCGGTGGTGGTCGGGCTCTTCGCCATCCCGGAGATCATCGACCTGGCGGTGCGCGGCACCAGCATCGCCGAGGCCAAGATCGGCAAGATCACCGGCGTCATGGAAGGGGTCAAGGACACCTTCCGCCATTTCGCACTGACCATGCGCTGCGGCTTCATCGGCGCGTTCATCGGCGCCCTGCCGGGCCTGGGCGGCGGCGTCTCGCAATGGCTGGCCTACGGCCACGCGGTGCAGTCGGCCAAGGACAAGAGCGGCTTCGGCAAGGGCGACGTACGCGGCGTCCTCGGGCCCGGCGCGGCCAACAACTCCCGCGAAGGCGGCAACCTCATTCCCACGGTGGCCTTCGGCATTCCCGGCAGCAGCGCCATGGCCATCCTGCTGGGAGCGTTTCTCATCGTCGGCCTCAATCCCGGTCCGGAGATGCTCACCAAGCACCTGGACGTGACCTTCGCCATGGTGTGGATCCTGGTGGTGGCCAACATCCTCACCGCGGGCGCGTGTTTCCTGTTTCTGAACCAACTCGTGAAGCTCACCTTCGTGCGCGGCCACCTGTTGATACCGTTCCTGCTGATGTTCGTGTTCCTCGGCGCCTTCGCCGCCCACAACAACTTCAGCGACATCATCGTCACGGTCATCTTCGGCATCGTCGGCTACGTCATGGTGCTGTTCCAGTGGCCGCGGCCTCCCTTCGTGCTGGGCCTGGTGCTGGGGACCATCGTCGAGAACTACCTGTGGATCTCCAGCAGCGCCTACGGCGCGGGCTGGCTCCTGCAGCCCACCGTGGTCTGCATCGCCCTCCTCATCGTCGGGACGCTGGTCTACTCCGCGATCCAGGCGCGCCGGGGCAGTTCCCTGGAGGACGAGATCGAGAAGAGGTTGGGCGTGGAAGCACCGCGCGAGTAGGGCAGGTCCGACCCTGCCCCCTACCGGCGCCGCCCGCGCAAGACGGGTTCAAACCGGCGCCGGGCGATGCACGTTACAGGCCACTGGACATGCTCCCCGTCGCCCTGGGCCTGCTGGCCTCCCTTGCCTTCGCCTGCACGGCAACGCTGGTTCACCGAGGCGTGCGGGATCTCGATCCCTTCAGCGGCCTGGTGGTGGACCTCTTCTTCAACGGGCTGGTGCTGTGGCTCTTCGTCTTCACCTTTCATGATCTCTCGGAGCTTTGGGCCGGGGCCAACCTGATCTTCGCGGCCTCGGGCCTCATCGTTCCGGGGCTGTTCCGTCTGGTGGCGTTCAAGGGCATCGAGAGGATGGGCGCCGCGGCGGCCACCGCGGTGCTCAATTCGGCGCCACTCTTCGCCGTGCTCCTGGCCATGGTGCTGCTGGACGAAAGGCCCGGTCCGGCCAACATGCTGGGGGCGTTGGCCGTTGTCTCCGGCCTGGTGTTCCTGTCGTGGAAGGGCGAGTCGAGATACTGGCGCCCCCGGGACCTCTTCTACCCGGTAGCGGGAGCGATGTTCGCGGGTTTGCGCGACAACGTGGTCCGGCTCGGGCTTCTCGCCGGTCCGGCGCCCATGGTGGGGGCGGCCATCACGGTGACCAGTTCGTTCCTGACCATGTCCGCGGCCTACTTCCCGTTCCACGGTCTGGCGCGGCTAAGGACTTGCGCGTGGGCGACCCTGGGCTGCTTCGCGCTGGTGGGGTTCGTGCACTTCGTCGCCTACTTCTTCATGTTCACGGCCCTGGACATGGCGGACGTGGCGGTGGTCTCCCCGCTGGTCCACTGCTTCTCGCTCTTTACCCTGGGGCTCTCCCCGCTTATCCTGGGCGACTCCGACCCGATCACCCGGCGCAAGGTCTTCGCCACTTCCATGGTGGTGCTGGGCGTGCTGCTGATCGCGTGGTCGAGGTGGTCGTCTGCGACCGCGTAAGGGTTGGCCTGCATCATGTGGACACTGCCGAATCTGCTGAGCCTGTTCCGGATCCTCCTGGTCCCGTTCCTGGCCTACCTGATGGCGTTCACCGACCCGGTGTCGTGCGCGCTGGCCGCGCTGGTCTTCATCGTCGCCTCGGTCACGGACATGCTCGACGGCTGGCTGGCGCGCCGGAACAAGAGCGTCACCGATTTCGGCAAGCTCCTGGACCCCCTTGCCGACAAGCTGCTGGTGGTCACCGCCCTCATCATGCTGGTGGCGGTGGACCGCCCCGGCGACGCCCACGTGCCCGTCTGGCTGGTGATCATCATCGTTGCGCGGGAAGTCGCTGTCACCGTCCTGCGCGGTATCGCTCTCACGGAAGGCATGGTCATCCCCGCGGAACGGCTCGGCAAGTACAAGCTCCTGGCCCAGACCGTGGCTCTCGTGGGCCTGATGATCCACTATCCCTACCTCGGCGTCGACTTCCACCTCATCGGCATGTCGTTCCTCGTCCTCTCAGCGGTCCTCGCCGTGTGGTCCGGGGTGGGATACTTCGTGCAGTTCCTGAAGGCCGTGCGGGCCGGAGAGTAGGGGAGCGCCGGAACGTACCCGCGGATGGGTGCGTCAGTCGCCGGCGCCCGGGTCCGGGCGGGGAGCATTCGCGTAGGGCGGCTCTTTCTCGCGTACGCGGAAGCTGTCACGCCGGCGGCGGCGCACGATGCGGGCGACGGCCGCCGCCCGCTCGTCGTCGGTATCGCTGTTGCGTACGCCGTCAACGGCCTCGCAGATGTCCCGGGACGTAAGTCCCGGCAGCAATGCCGACGCATCGAGGGTTCTCGGCGCTTGCCCGGCATGCAGCGCGAGGAATTCGGTGCTCAGCTCCCGGTTGCCCTTGCTGCCGTGCAGCCGCCACATCTCCTGTACACCGAGAGCGGCGTAACGCTCGACCTTGCCTTCGTCCGCGTTGGTGATCTCCACTTCGACCACCAGGTCCGGCGCGTTCCGCTCCAGAAACGCTTCGGCGGCTTCATCGCTTTCGACAAGCGTTGCGCGGAAGTCCCTGGCGCGTTCCCCGAAGTAGAACGCGCAATCCGCTTCCATCCCGGTTCCCGGCGGATCACCGGGTCCCCGCAGGCGCGTCTGGCGAAGTCCCTGCGCCGCGCCAGCGAGCATGCTGCCGGCAACGTCCAGAATGCGGTCAAGGATACCAGACAGGTTCTCGTGGAGGTGGGACGGGGACATCAACGTGATGAGCCCGCTCGCCGGGTCAAGACAGACCCGGCGGAAGCGCCGGCTCCAGTCCATTTCGGCTAGCGCCGCAATGGTGTCCGCATCGGCTCGGAGGACGTGGATCGTGGACCCGAGGGGTCCTTCGTATGTGGTGCCGAATCTGTTCATTCACAGCCCCCTTCGCCGCCGGGGCAACCGCTCTCAAGGATGCACCGGTGACTATACCGCACTCGGCCGGGCCGGTCGAGAATCACGGTTGGATGGGTCTGCCGGAGTCCGAGTCGTTGACAAGCCCCGGGTGATGCTGTAAGCATCGAGAAGGATGCGGGTGTAGCTCAGTTGGCTAGAGCGTATGCTTGCCAAGCATAAGGTCGCCGGTTCGACCCCGGTCACCCGCTCCAATCTCACCTTCTTCACACGCCTTTTCGACTCGTCGTCGCAGCCGTCACCGTTTCGATGCCGTGCAGAGACCTCTGACATTCGTCACTTCCAACCGGCACAAGTTCAGCGAGGTGAGCGCCATCCTCCGGGACTACGAGATCCCCGTGGAGATGGCTTCCCTTGAACTCCGGGAGATCCAGGCGGATACGCTTGAGGAGATCGCCGCGGAGAAGGCTAGGGAGGCGTGCCGGAGGGTGGGCGGTCCCGCCATGGTGGAAGACACGGGGCTGTTCGTCGACGGTTTGCGTGGTTTCCCCGGTCCCTATTCGGCGTACGTGTTTCGTACGGTTGGCAACGAGGGTGTCCTGCGACTCCTGGAAGGGGCGCCGGACCGGGGCGCGACGTTCCAGTCCGTGTTCTCCTACTGTCGTCCGGATGGCTCGCCGGAGTGCTTTCCCTCTGCCGTCATCGGGACCATAGCCCTGGAGTGCAGGGGAGGGGGCTGGGGCTACGATCCCATCTTCATCGCAGAGAGCGCATCCGGCAGGACCTATGGCGAGCTTGGCAACGAGAAGAACCGACTGTCCCACCGCCGCATGGCCCTGGAGAGCCTCGCCCGCTGGATACGCGGCTCCGGACCCTCTCGCTAAGGGCGACCGCGGGTCGCCCTTACAGTTCGACTACTCGGACGGGCTCTTGGGCCCGTCAACTGTCCCCGGTTTGCCTGAAATCTTTTCATGTCACTGTCCGGTTTCCGGCTCTGCATCCCGCGTGGCGCTGGCCGGGCCGAGCCTGCGCCGGACGATGAGCTGAGCAGCCACGATCACGACAATCGCGCCCAGCCCCAGGAGGTCCGTCCGCAGATCGGGCACGATAAGCAGTGGCCCCATGCAGAACAGAGGCACGCGGAGGAACATGGACAGGGGGCCGAACAGATAGCCGCCTGATGCCGCGGCCATCACCGTGACGCCGACGAGGGCGGTGGCGAGCACCTGAAGGATCTCCCGCGTCTCGCCCAGCAGCAGCAATGCGGGGTTCAGCGTGAACGCATAGGGGATCAGGAAACCGGGCACGGCCAGGAGAAACGCCCGTGCGCCGGTACGCCACATGTTGGCGCCGCTGATGCCTGCCGCGGCGAAGGCGGACAACGCCACCGGCGGCGTCACCATCGAGAGGATGCTGAAATAGAGGATGAACAGGTGCGCCGGCAAGGCCGGCACGCCGAGGGTCTGGAGAGCGGGCGCCACCAGGATGGCGGACACCAGGTAGGCCGCGGCGGTCGGCATCCCCATGCCGAGGATGATGGTGAGGATCATGGCGCCGGCGAGCGATATGGCCAGCGAGTCGCCGGCCATGTCCAGAAGCCAGCGCTGAAGCCGTAGCGCCATGCCGGTGTGCACCAGGGTGCCCACGATGATGCCGGCGATGGCCGAAGGAATCGCCACCTCGGAGGCCGAGCGCACGCCGCCGGTGACGGCTTCGAAAATCGCGCCCGGTCTCATTCGGGTCGCCTTGCGGAGCACGCTGACGACGACGATGAGGGCGATGGTGTAGGAACCGATGGTCATCAGGGAAAATCGGGAGATGAGCAGGTAGACCATGAAGCCCAGCGGAATCAGCAGATGCCAGCGCTCGGCCAGCCCGGCCAGGTGCTCCCGGATCGGCAGATCGAGGTCGGGCTTGAGCCCGTTGCGCAGGCTGTAGAAGTGCACCAGCAGGAACAGCGAGGTGTAGTACAGTATCGCCGGCACGATGGCGGCGGACACCACCTCGACGTAACGCACGCCCACCACGTCGGCGAGAATGAACGCGGCCGCTCCCATGATGGGCGGCGCGAGCTGGCCCCCGGTGGACGCGGTGGCCTCGATGGCGCCGGCAAGCGTGCGCTGGAAGCCCGAGCGGATCATCAGCGGGATGGTCATCAGGCCGCTGAGCAGCACGTTGGCCACGGCGCTGCCCGAAACCGTCCCGAACAGGCCGGAGGCGATGACCGCGGCCTTCCCGGCGCCGCCCCAGGAGCGGGCGGTGGCGCCATAGGCGATGTCGACGAACAGCTTGCCCGCCCCCGAACGTTCGAGAAATGCCCCCACCAGCACGAAGTAGAAGACCATGTTCGCCGACGCCGACACCGGCGTCCCGAACATGCCCGACGTAGAGAGCACCTGGAGGTCGACGAACCGCTTGAGGGACATGCCGCGATGGGCAATCAGATCGAGCAGCCAGGGTCCGGTGAAGACGTAGACGATGAAAGCCGCCCCCACCAGCGTGAGCGTGATGCCGGCCGCCCGCCGGCATGCTTCCAACAGGACCGCGATGAAGACGATGCCGGCGACGTAGTCGAGAGCAAAGACGGCGTCCACACCCTCCGTGCGTTCCGCCACCCTCTGGCCCTGACTCACGAAATACGCGGTGCAGGCGAGCACGGCGGCGACCAGGATCGCGTCGAGAAGGGGAATGCCTTCCTCCTCGCGCCGCCTTGCGCCGGCGAACCCGTTGACGAGCAAGGCGACGGTCACCGCCGAGCCGACGTGCGTGCCCAGCAGAACGATGTCGTATTCGTATCCGCCCGTGTACAGCGGCAGGAACTGCGCGAAGCACCATACCAGCGCGGTGCCCGCGTAGACGTAGCGGACGACGCGCGCCGGTATGGTGGGTAGAACAATGGGCACGGGGCGTCGAAGCCTACATCATGCCCTTCTCTTTGTAGTACTTGGCGGCGCCGGGATGGAACGGGCAGTTGCCCACGAGCCCGGCGCTGGCCACGCCCTTCGGGTCGAAGCCGGAAAGGCCGGCGTGAACCTTACGGACCTTCTCGGCGTTCTCGATGATCGTCTTGGTGATGATGTAGGCGACTTCGTCGGAAACGCCTTCGCGAATCATGATGTTGGTGGCCGCCTTGACGGTCTTGATGGGACCGGTCTGGCCCTTGTACGTGTTGGGCGGAATGACCGCCTCCACCCAGCCGTGCTTCTCGACCATCCCCTTGATCACGGCGTCCGAGAGCGGCAGCATCTTCATGTCCGCGAGGGTCGTCAGCTCGGTGGCTACGGGATGTCCCTTGGTTACGACGTGGGACCAACTATCGGCCTTGCCGTCGGCGATGGCGGCGGCCGTGGCCGGTCGCTTCAATGACTTGACGGAGCCTCCCTTCGCGGCCACGTCCTTCTTGCTGCTCCCATAGAGCGCGAGGATCTGGCGCAGCCCCAACTCGCCGGAACCGCCGACCCTCGTCGTGGTCATCCGTGCCTTGCCGGCGGCGAGCTCGTCCCAGGAATTGATTCCGGACTTCACCGTAACGAAGGTGCCGTAGTAGTACGTGTCGAGCCCGCCCATGAGCCCGCGCACCTTGTCGGTCTTCTTGTCGAACGAGCCGAACCCGCCGCAGCCCTCCGCGGCCACGTTGGGAAAGCTGAGGCCCAACTCGGTCTCACCGGATTGCAGCAGTTTCATGTTTCCGACGGTGCCCGCGATCGGCAGCACGTCCACCGTCGAGCCCTTGGGAAGATTGGGCTTCACCAGGTCGGCGATGCCGGCGCCGTAGTTGTACCAGGCCGATCCAATGCCCACCGTCGCGAACCGGAGCTGCACGGCATCCGCGGCCGCGGCAACGGACGGCACCGCCAGGACGACGGCCAGCACCGCGCACGTCGTCCAGTGTGACAAACGCTTACGCCCGTTTCTTTCGCTCATGTCTGGGTCCCTCCTTTGTCCAATGACTTACTTCCTGCGCGGGTTACTTCCTCTTCGGAAAGAGAATGCCTTTCAGCTTCTGGACCACTTCGGGTGACAGAGCGTCCAGTGACTTGACGACCTTGAGCACCTCGGTACTGGGCGAAGGGTCGATGTACAGGCGCGTCTTCTTGGCATCCGCCAGGAATTGCGGATCCCGCATCGTCTTCATGAAAGCCGTCCGCAGGATCTCCACGCGCTCCGGCGGCGTACCCGGAGGCAGTGCGTAAATGCGGGTGAGCGCGGCGGGATCGTGGATGCCGGTCTTGATGAGGAGCCGCGCCTCGTCGGTCTTGGCGAAGCTGATGTCCAGGGGTACGTCCGGAAGCGCGCTATGCTTCTTCGGAGACATCTGCAGCACCGGCACCGCTTCCCCGGACTTGAACTTCGCTCCCCAGGTGGCGGTCAGGGCCGTCCAGCTCAGTCCACAGATGCCGTCCACCTCGCCCTTCTCTGCCGCCAGAAGCATCCCCGGCGCGCCTCCATAACCCTCGATCAGCTTGATGGGCAGACCGAGCGCGGCGTTGAGCAGTCTGGGGCCGTCGTTGGTGGAATTGCCGGGACCCGTGCCGGACAGCTTGACCGGTCTCGGCGAGTTCATCCACTTGTCGACGTCCGTGATGCCGCTCGCCTTGGTGAAGGCGCAAACGGAGATGGTCGATTCCGGGACCCCGATGAACTCGTACTTGCTGGAAACGAACTGGATTCCCTTCTGTCCGTAGAGACGTGCCCAAAAGAGGCTGCCGGGGAAGTTCCCGATGGTCAGGCCGTCGGGTTTGGCCTTTCTGTAGACGTAATTGGCTGAGATGAGTCCCCCGGCTCCGGTCCTGTTCTGTACCAGGAAACTCGGATTTCCCGGAATGTAGCGGCCCATGTGCCGGCCTATGGCACGCGAATAGAGGTCGAAACCGCCGCCGACGGAGAACGCCACCACGATGCGGATGGTCTTGCCCTTGAAGAACATGTCATCTGCGGCCGAACTGCTGGACGGGCCGCCCAACGTGACGGCTCCGATGACAAGGCAGCACAATATCGGAAGAAATCGTTTCCGCAGCGAGCGGTAGCCCATATCAAACCTCCTGTGTTGGTGACCTGCTCGTCCAATAGTCTTCATCGCGGCCGGCTCGGCAGTTGCGGCGATGGTGACGGGCAGTTTGACGCGACACATTAGACTCTCCGCCGACAGCTTGTCAACGGCGTCTGGAATGACAGTCGACGGGCTTGATGCCGTTCGCGTCCGGTTTCCCGGGGGATGCGCAAAGGAGGGAGGTCCTCAGGCGGCGTTGGCAGTTCTGCAGTGGTCCTGCAACACCCGCGCCACGCAACCCGTGAGGTTGATGCCGGTCTCGATGTGCAGGAACTCGTTGGGGCCGTGGGCATTGGACCTGGGGCCCAGCACGCCGGTGATCATGAACTGCGCTTCGGGGAACTTCTCCGCCAGCATGGCCATGAAGGGTATGGTGCCGCCCTCGCCGATGGCGCAGGCGTCCTTGCCGAAGAACTCCCGGGAAGCGCGGGACATCGAGTCTTCCAGCCACGGCGCGAACGCCGGCGCGTTCCAGCCGCCGGTGCCCTGTCCCGGCTCGAAGGTCACCCTGGCGCCGTAGGGCGGGTCCTTGGTCAACGTTTCCTTCATGCAGGCCACCGCGGCATCGGGGTCGGCGGTAGGGGGAAGGCGCAGGGACAGCCTCGCCCGTGTTTCCGGGCGAAGGACGTTGCCGGCCTGCTCCAGCGCGGGCAGACCTGCGGCGCCGATGATCTCGAGCTGCGGCCGCCAGGTGCGGTTCAGCACCAGCTCCGCGGGGTCCTCGACCACGGGCGTGGCGCCGGGTTGGAAGGGATACTCCCGATGCACGCCTCCGCCGAGTACCCCGGCCGCGGCCCTGGCCTGAGCAAGCCGGTCGGGCGGAACCTCCACGTGCAGTTCGCGCGGCAGGATCCGGCCGGTATCCTGGTCCTCCAGGCGGCTCAACAGGCGCCGGAGGATACGGAAGCTCGACGGCACGATGCCGCTGGCCGCGCCGGAATGAACTCCCTCGGTCAGGGTCGAGACCGACAGCGTGGCGTTGATCACGCCCCGCAAGGAGGTGGTGACCCACATCCGTTCGTAGTCGCCGCACCCCGAGTCCAGGCACACCACCAGGTCGGGCGTGCCGATGCGGTCCGCCAGCGCATCGACGTAGTGGGGGAGATCGAAGCTGCCGCTTTCCTCGCAGGCCTCGATCATCACGACGCAACGCGCGCAAGGGATGGACTCGAGCTTGAGCGCCTTGATGGCCGTAAGGGCCGCGAACATGCCGTAGCCGTCGTCTGCGCCGCCACGGCCGTAGAGCTTGCCGTCCTCCAGCACCGGCGTCCACGGCCCGAGCCCCGGCCGCCATCCTTCCATGGGAGGCTGCTTGTCGAGGTGGCCATAGAGCAACACCGTGCCCCGACCCGTTCCGGGTATTTCCATCAGCAGCAGCGGCGTACGGCCTTCCGCCCGGGCCACGTGAAGATCGAGGCCCGGAACGTTCTGGGCCGTTGCCCACTGCCTGAAGAGATCCACCGCCCGGTCCACGTGTCCGTGCTCCTGCCACTCCGCGTCGAAGGCCGGAGACTCGGCGGGGATGGCGATGTATTCCTTCAGCGCCGGAACGATGCTCGTCTCCCAGGTTTCGCGTATGAATGATTGGGGCTGGCTCATATCTACCTGCTCGATCTACGACTGTCCGGCTTCGGAAGTCTGTTCGTTCGTCTCCGGCGCTCCCTTGTCGTGGGCAGGTTCGGGATGCCGGTCTTCCTTCGGTTCCGGGTAGTGGAAACGTTCTATCTCCGCATGGTCCGCGCCCAGGGCCGTCAACTCCTCCACGTCGAGCGCGGCTTCGGCCTCCCGCGCCCGCCGCAGGGTGGCCTTCACCGCGGGGTGTTTGGGAACGAAGAGCTGGCAACAGTCCTGGTCGGGCTGGACCGAGGTCTCGAAGGTGCCGATGGTCATGGCCTGGTCGATGATCTCCTGTTTGTCCATGCCGATGAGCGGGCGCAGCACCGGCAGGCGCGCGGCCTCTTCGATGACCGCGATGTTGGGCAGCGTCTGGGACGCCACCTGGGCCAGGCTCTCGCCGGTCACCAGCGCCCGGGCGCGTTCCCTGGCGGCGATGACGGAGGCGATCCGCAGCATCATCCTGCGGTAGATCACGACCCGGAGCGGGCGCAACACCGCGGCGACGATGCGGCGTTGGATCTCGCCGAACGGCACGAGGTAGAGGCGTGAAACGTACTGATGGCGGGTCAGCATCTCCACGAGGGTCTTGGACTTCTCCTGCGACGACCGGTCCAGGAACGGGCTGCTATGGAAGTGGACGAAGATCAGCCGGCAGCCGCGCTGCATCATCCGGTACGAGGCCACCGGGGAATCGATGCCGCCGGAGATGAGCGACACCAGCCGCCCGCTGGCGCCTACCGGCAGGCCTCCGGGTCCCGGTACCTTGCGCAGGCTGACGAATGCGCTCGACGGCAGGATCTCCACGGACACCGTCAACTCCGGCTGGGTGAGGTCCACCCGCGCACCCGACCGGGCCTGCACCAGTGCACCCAGCTCCCGGTTGATGTCGTTGGAGGTGAGCGGAAAGCGTTTGTCAACGCGCCGGGTCTCCACCCGGAAAGAGTCGAAGGACTGACCCTGCAGGGCTTCCAGAACGTGTGCCGACAGGGCCGGCATGTCGGCGTCGGTGCGCTCCACCGGGGAGAAATTGGCGATGCCGAAGACCCGTCCGAGCCGGTCGGTGACTTCCTCCGGCGGCACGTCGTGGTTGAAGTTCAGCAGCAGTCTCGAAGAGGCGTTGCGGATCTCCTTGAGTCCCATTCCCCGAAGGGCCGTGCTCAGGTTCCTTTTGAGGTGCTCGACGAAGTAGGCGCGGTTGCCCTTCTTGAGGGCGATTTCGTGGTATCGAACCAGGGCCGAGCGCATGTTCGGAAAATAGCAGATCGACGGAACTTTTGCATGGAAAGCCGCGTGTGATATCATGATCGGTTCACCGGGAGGTATTCCAGATGGACGTGTTCAAGAAGGTCTCCGAGGTTGTGCAATTCTCCTCGGAGAAGATGAAGAAGAACGGTGTTTTCGAGACGGATCGGCTCTTCTGCGACGTTTACTGCTTCGAGGCCGGACAGGCGCAGAGCGTGCATACCCACGACGGTTCTGACAAGGTCTACTTCGTGCTGGAAGGGAAAGGCATGTTCCACATCGGCGGGGAACGGCGGGAACTCGGCAAGGACGAGGTGGCGCTGGCGCCGTCGGGGGAGCCCCACGGCGTGGAGAATCCCGGGCCGGAGCGGTTGAAGCTGCTGGTGGTCATGGCGCCGCGCCCGAGTCATTGATGATCACGCGGCCACCAAACCGTCAGTCCCGCGTCCCCTCCGTCATTCCGGCGAAAGCCGGAATCCAGGGGCGGGGCGGCGGGAGCACAGCCGTTGGAGGGTAGGGGATGACGGCGGAATATCCCGTGAAGGACGTCAACCGGCGCTTCTATGAGGCGTTCGAGAGCCTCGACATCAAGCGCATGGAAGGAATCTGGCTGCGCGAGGATTACATCAAGTGCGTCCACCCGGGTTGGGCGCTGTTGTCCGGCTGGGACGCGGTCATGGAGAGCTGGCGGCGGATCTTCGAGAACACGGAGCAGATGCGCTTCACGCTCACCGACGTCCAGGTGCGGGAGCAGGACGGTCTGGCCTGGGTCACTCTCTACGAGAACTTGGCTTCCAGGCTGCAGGGGCAGACCAACGCGGCCGTCGTGCTCGCCACCAACATCTATGAGCAGCGCCCCGACGGCTGGTTCATGATCCACCACCACGGCTCGCCCGTGATGATGGCCGAGCCCGAGCCCCATTCCACCGTTCAGTGAAACGTCTCCAGGACAGGGTCTGCATCGTCACCGGCGCGGGCCGGGGCATCGGCCGGGCCATCGCGCTCCGGGCCGCGGAGGAAGGTTGCCGCACGGTGCTCGTGGCGAGAAGCGAGGACCAACTCGAAGCGGTGCGGGCCGAGATCGAGTCACGGGGCGGGCAGGCTTTCCCGTTTCGCGCCGACCTGTCCGAGCAAGAAGATCTGGAGGCGCTGGTGGCGCAGACCCTCGATCGGTTCGGCACCATCGATTTCCTCGTCAACAACGCCGGCTGGGGCACCAAGGCCAACGTCCCAAAGGCCCGGGTGAAGGACTGGGAGCAGACTCTCCGGGTCAACCTGATGGCGCCCATGATCCTGAGTCAACTGGTTCTGCCGACCCTCACTGCCAGGCAGTCAGGGGCCATCGTCAACATCGCGTCAATATCGGGGCGGGCAGGGCAGGGCGGCTCCGCGGCCTACGCCGCCTCCAAGGCCGGACTCATCGCATTCAGCCAGGCGCTGTTCGAGGAGGTGCGGGAGCACAACATCAAGGTGGCGGCGATCCTGCCCGGTTTCGTGGACACGGACATGATCCCGCCGGTCCGGCACCTCGACCGGACCAGGATGATCCAGGCTGAGGATGTGGCTGAGGCGGTGCTCTTCGTGCTCACGGCGCCGCCCACCGCGTGTCCAGTGGAGATCACCGTCCGTCCGCAACGCACACCGTACCGGTAGCCCTCAGGCCGCTCCCTGGAGGTTGCAGAACTCCTCGTAGTCGATCAGTTCGTGGATGGTGGGCTTCTCGCCGCACATGGGGCACTCGGGGTCCTGGCGGAGGCGGAGCGTGTTGATTTCCATGGTCAGCGTGTTGAAGTGGAGCAGCCGTCCGGCCAGCGAGTCGCCCTTGCCGAGGATGAGCTTGATGGTCTCCACTGCCTGGATCGTGCCGATGAGTCCGGGCAGGACTCCCAGCACGCCGGCCTCGGCGCAGCTCGGCGCCATGCCGGGAGGAGGCGGCTCGGGGTAGAGGCAGCGGTAGCAGGGGCCGTTGCCCGGGTGGAACACCGACACCTGTCCCTCGAACTGGAAGATGCTCCCGTGGACGTTGGGCTTTCCGGTCATCACGCAGGCATCGTTCACCAGGTAGCGGGTGGCGAAGTTGTCGCAGCCGTCCACCACGATGTCGTAGTCCTTGATGATCTCCATGATGTTCTCGGAGGTCAGCCGCTCCGGAATGGGGATCACGTTGACGTCGGGGTTCAGTCCCTGCAGGGTCTGCCGCGCCGACTCGGTCTTGGGCTCGCCGATGCGGTCGTTGGTGTGGAGGATCTGACGCTGCAGGTTGGACAGGTCCACCACGTCGTGATCGACGATGCCCATGGTGCCGACGCCGGCCGCGGCCAAGTAGTAGGCGGAGGGTGAACCCAGGCCGCCGGCCCCCACCATCAGCACCCTGGCGTCCAGGAGCTTGGCTTGGCCCTCTTCTCCCACCTCAGGCAGCAGGAAGTGGCGGCTGTAGCGGGTGAGCTGCTCCTGCGTGAACTGCCGGTCCTGCACGAACGAGTAGCCCTCGTTCTTCCAGGCCGTGTATCCGCCGGACATGGAGATCACGTCCGTGTAGCCCATCTCCTGCATCACCTTGCCGGCCAGCAGCGACCTCACGCCGCCGGCGCAGTAGGCGATGATGGGGGTCGACTTGTCGGGCACCTCGGCGTCCATCTTCATTTCGAGGAAGCCGCGCGGCACCGATACCGCGCCGTCCAGGTGTCCCTCCCGGTATTCCTCTTTCTCCCGCACGTCCAGGAGCGCGTGCTTGCCGTTGTTCTGCAGCAGCTCGTGCACCTGCTGAGGCGACAACTCCTTGACGGTGCCGCGCGCCTCGTCCATCAGTTGCTGAAATGTCTTGGCCATGATCGCTACCTCGCCGGAGGGTTTCCGACAATAACTGAGTTTTAGAGTTTCTATTATAAGTTATTTTCCGGCGTTGTCAATTCAGGCGGTAGAAGCGGTTCGCGTTGTCGGCCAGGATCTTCCGCTTCGCCGTGTCCGATACGTCCTCCCTGGCGCACAACTCAGGGATATCCTTGAGATATTCCTGGCGCGGGCGCTCGTGAGGATAGTCCGACGCGAAGAAGATGTGGTCCTCGCCGAACAGCTCGATGACGTAGGGCAGGGTGCGTTCCTCGGACTCCACCGAGACGTAGACGCTGCCGCTCTTGATGTACTGGCTAGGCGAGTGCTTCAGCCGGGGCGCCCATTTCTTGCCGCGCCGCTCGTAGCCTTCGTCCATCCGGTCCATCATGAACGGCACCCAGCCAGCCCCGGCTTCCAGGTAGGCGACGCGCAGGTCCGGGAACAGCTCGTACACGCCCTGGAATACCATGTTGGTGAGGTGGATCAGCAGCGGAATGGGATGCTCCAGCGCATGGACCTCGGCGAAGCTGTCCAGGTAGTCGAAGCCCAGCCCGCGGCTCGGCGCCCCGTGGATGGCCAGCGCCATGTCCAACCGGCAGGCTTCCTCGTAGATGGGGAAGAAGCTCTCGTGGCCGTAGCCCTTGCCCAGCGAGTTCACCGAAGGCAGCACCGCGGCCGGCATGCCCAGCTCCTGCTTGGCGTGGCGCATCTCCTTGACCGCGTCCTCGACGCTGTGGATCGGGATCAGCGCGACGCCCAGCACCCTCGGCGTATGCTTCATGTAGTACTCGTGGAGCCATGTGTTGTAGGCGTGGGCGATGTTGACGGAGTACGCCGGATCCTGGATCAGCCCGAACCCCAGGCCCGCGGTGGGGTAGACGACGGTGCGGTCGATGCCGCAGTCGTCCAGAAAGGATACCCACATGTCGCAGTCGGGATAGTCCCTGAGCCCGGAGGAGCTCATGTTCGAAAGCCGGGTCCAGCCGTCCAGCGATGGGAACAGCGAGTACATGCGCGCCCAGGCGGGCTGGCCGTCGCTGCCCACGTACTTCTCGCCCATGTAGGGCATGATCTCGCTGGCGTTCTCCATGATGTGGCCGTCGCCGTCAATGACCGGGTAGGCGTTCTCGCGCATGGGAATTCTCCTTTCACTCTCAAGCAAGGGGCTGGGTGTCGGTTCGGCTCAGGCTGCATTGATGCCGTAGAACCGCTTGGCGTTGTCGTCGAACATCTTGTCCGCGACCCGTTGCGGGATGTCCTCCCGCCCGCGGATGGTGCCGGTCAGATCGGGCTCGAACGAGGGGTCCTGATGACCGTAGTCCGACCCGATGAGCAGGTGGTCCTCGCCGATGTAGTCCACGAGGTAGGGGACGTCCTCGTCGGCCTCGCAGGCAACGAACAGCCGGTAGTCCTCGAACAGGCCCTCATCGTGCTTGTGCTTCCAGTCGCTCTTGAGAAGCCGCTTGAGGATGTGCAGCATGAACGGCACCCAGCCGGCGGACGCCTCGATGAAGCCGATGCGCAGGTCCGGGAACTCCTCGGGGATGCGGTTCGCAATGAGGTCCCGAAAGGCGAATATCGGCAACACCCGGCCCTGGGCGAACGAGAAGTTTCGCTCGAAACTGAACAGGTTGATGATGGACGGCGCGCCCATGCCGGTATGGATGCAGATGGGCAGGTCCAGCTTGGCGGCCTCCTCGTAGACCGGGAAGAAGTAGGGGTTGTCCAGGGTGAGGTCACCCTCCATGCCGCGGAAGAAGATGCCGACTGCGCCGTGCTCCTTCGCCAGCCGCATCTCGTCGATGGAGGCTTCGATGGAGCGCAGCGGCAGCACCGCGGTCCACAGAAGGCGGTTCTGCCCGGTGCGATGGACCTCCCACATGTAGCGGTTGTAGGCCCGGCAAAGGGCGATCTCCAGCTCCGCGTCGTGAGTCAGGTAGACCAGGAACAGCGTCGGATAGATGACCTGCACGTCGATGCCGAGGCGGTCCATGTCGGCCAGCCTGACCTCGGGCTGGGTGATCTCCCGGCTGGCGATGAGGCTGTCGCTGCGCGACGACTCCAGCTTCGTGGCCGACGGCGTCACCAGGCGGTAGCTGCCCTTGCCGTTGGGCTTGGGGACGATGTTGCCGTCGATGAGCCAGAAGGCGTTGCGAGGGCCGTAAAGGGTGTCTTCGGGCACCGAGGTCAGCACCGGCCGGCGCGCGTGCATGCCCTCGTCGATGTGGTCCCACATGGCGACGGGCTCGGCGATGTGCGTGTCGGAGTCGATGATCGTCATGGCGGAGTTCGCGGTTGTGGCCGGGAATCATGCCCGGCCGCGGTCAGGTCTCAGCGCCTCACAGCGCGTAGAGCTGCTTTGGGTTCTCGTACAGTATCTTGTCCGCGATGGCGGGGGACAGGTCTTCCCGCGACCGGATGGTCTGGGCCAGCTCCGGCTCGAAGGACGGGTCGTTGTGGCCGTAGTCGGAGCCGATGACGATGTTGTCCTCGCCCATGTAGCGGATCAGGTACGGGATGTCCTCGTCGGCCTCGCAGGCCACGAACAGCCGGTACTTCTGGAACAGCTCCACGCTGGAGTCGAACTTGAACTGCTGCTTCAGCAGACGCCTCAAGATGTGCAGCAGGAACGGAACCCAGCCGGCCGAGGCCTCGATGAAGCCGAACCGGAGCTTCGGAAACATCTCCGGGATGCGGTTGTGGATGATGTCCCGGAACGCGAAGATGGGCAGCACCCGGCCGTGGTGGAAGGTGTGGTTGCGTTCGAGGTTGAACATGTTGGTGAGGCTCGGACAGCCCGACCCCGTGTGAATGCAGATGGGCAGCTCCAGGGAGTTGGCCTCCTCGTACACCGGGAAGAAGTAGGGGTCGTCCAGGGTCCGCTCCCCCTCCATGCCGCGAAAGAATATCCCCACCGCGCCGTGCTCCTTGGCGAGCCGCATTTCCTCGATGGAGGCGTCGATGGAGCGCAGAGGCAGCACCGCGGTCCAGCGCATCCGTCCCCCGGCCTTCTCCTCCACTTCCCACATGTAACGGTTGTAGGCCTTGGCGAGGGCGATATCGAGGTCCACGTCCTCGGTCAGGTAGACGAGGAAGAGGGTGGGGTAGATCACCTGGGTCTCGACCCCAAGGCGATCCATGTCCGCGAGCCGCACGCCCACATCGGTGATCTCACGGCTCGCCACGAGGCTGTCGTTTCGTTCCGTCTCCAGCGTGGAGGCCGCCGGCGTCACCAGCCTGAAGCCGCCCTTGCCCGAGGGCTTCGGAAAGATGTTGCCGTCGATGAGCCAGAACTTGTTGCGGGCGCCGTACAGCGTGTCGTCGGTGATGGACGTCAGCACCGGCCGGCGCGGGTGCATGTCCTCGTCGAAGAACTTCCACATCGCCTCGGGCTCGGCGATATGCGTATCCGCATCGATGACTCCTGCCATGATTGCCTCCTTGGAAAATGGGCGCCGCGGTCGGGACCCGCGCGGAAGCACGGACGGTGCGCCTATCCGTTTTTACTGCCAGCGGAGATAGGTTGTCAAACGTGATGGGTCGGCAGGAGACCCGGACACGTCATTCCGTATCCAATCGCAGTATCGGCATAGCTTGGTCCGCGGGAATGACGGGGAAGGTGCCGTCACCCCTCGGCGCACAGCCGCCCCAGTCCTGGGATCGACGGCGAACGGTCCATGCGCCGCAGGCAGGCCCACAGCGCCGCTTGGTTGCTCGACACCACCGGGCGGCTGAGGCGGCTTTCCACGGCTTCGATGGTTTCGATCATGCGGGTGTTGGTGCAGCTCAGGAAGTAGCCCTCGGCCTCCGGTCGGCTGTTGTCGCAGGTGATGTCCAGCCATTGCTCCGGCGTCACCGCGATGTAGTCGTCGCTTCCGGGAAGGCCGAGCCCCAGCTCGTGGACCACCTCGAAGCCGGCTTCGGTCATGTAGCGCATCTCGGCCTGGTTCGTCGCCTCCACGTAGGGGCTGATCAGCACGAGCTTGCGGATGGCGAGTTCCCGCAGCGCCTCGGTGATGGCTTGGCTGGTCGTCACGGCCGCGCACCCGCTTGCCCGGCTGACCCATTCGGTGATGCGTCGCTCACCATCGAGCCCGCCTTCCATGGAGTTGGCCGTGCAGTGGAACACGATCACGTCCGGGCGAGTGTCGGACAAAACGGCAGCGGCTTCCTCGATGGCTCCCTGAAGCTCGCCAAGGGGCTTGGCCCACTTGCCGGTCATGCGCAGCCGGGTGACGTGGATGTCAACGTCTTCCGGCAGGTAGCGGTTGAACTGGGGCTCGGTGAGCCGGTTGGCCGACGGAATGATCAGGCCGATGCGCGCTTCGTTCACCATGGTGTCCTCCGATCGATGCTGTTGGTCCGATTCACAGGGGCATGCATTGCGGTGGATGCCCCGCTACGGGTCTAGGCCGGCGGCACGCCCCCATTATAGCTGTCCCACGTGCTCATGGCCTTGGCCAGCGCACTGGGCTCGGGCAGGTCCTTCAGGTCGAAGAACTCCACCGCGTTCTTGTACAGCACCTGCTCCTTCTGCTCGAAGCTCAGGTCGTCGCCGGAGATGACGTCGCGGACGGAGTAGGGGAAATGGCAGTCCCAGTGGCAGTAGTCCGAAGCGTAGAGCACGGTGGCTGCTCCGGAGGCGTCCAGGACCCGGTCGAGTCCGATCTCCTCGGACTCGCAGGACAGCACGAGCTGCTCGCTACGGATGACCTCACTGGGGCGGCGGCGCATTTCCGGCATCTGCGGCGCCAGCTTCTCCATGTGCTCGTCCAGGCGTTCCATCCAGAAGGGCAGCCAGCCGGCGCCTCCCTCCATGTAGGCGACCTTGAGTTTGGGATAGCAGTCGAATACGCCTTCGCCGAGCATGTGCATCATGGCGATCATCAGCTCGAAGGGGAACGCCGTCATGTGCACGTAGACGTATTTGTAGAAACGCCGGCTGCCCGCGCCCATCACCCCTGACACGCCCGGAACCCCGTCGTGGCCGGTCTGCGGGTGCACCGAGAGCGGGATGCCGATTTCCTGTGCGGCGGCGTAGATGGGATCGAACATGGCGTCGCCCATGTTGCGGCCGTAGACGTTGGTGGGCAGCATGGCGGTGGTGGCGCCGTGGTCGGCCAGGTAGTGCAGTTCACGTACCGCGGCCTCGGGGTCCTGGCAGGGGATGAGGCCCACCGCCCGCAGACGGCTCGTGTCCGCGGAGCAGTATTCGATCAGCCACTCGTTGACCGCGTGGCACAGGGCGCCGGCCAAGCCCTTGTCCATGAGCCCGTTCACGGTGAGCGCGATCTGCGTGCCGAAGATCACCGCCACGTCGATGCCCTCGATGTCCATGTCCTTGAGGCGTTCCTTGGGGTCGGTCATGCCGGGGCGGCCCTTGCGCGCTTCCTCCGTCATGGGCCCGGTCACGCCCGGACCCGGTCCCTCGTTGGCGGGCCAGATGCGCCCCTCCAGCATCAGGCGGTTGCCGCCGCGATTGTCCTTGAGGCGCACCGGCGCCAGCGGTTTGTACTTCTCTGGTAGCCACGGCGCGAAGTCGATGTCGCCCTCGTTGACGTGACCGTCCGCGTCGATGACCAGCGTGTTCGTGAAATCGTCCATGTGAGTTGCTCCGATCCAGCCGTCCCGATGTGCGGAAGATGCGCGGAAGGCAGGTGTCCGCGGCCTCGTGGTTGAATGGCTCGCTGCCGTTTTACCGTTACTACCGGGACCTTTTTTATGTCAAGATGCCGGTGCCTCGCGGTGGATTCCATGGATACCCACGCCAATGCTCCCCAGCAGCCCCTGCTCGAAGTCAAGGACCTGAGAACCTACTTCTTCACCCGCTCCGGAACGGGCAGGGCCGTGGACGGGGTCTCCTTCACGCTGGACCAGGGGGAGTCGCTGGGGCTCCTGGGCGAGTCGGGCTGCGGCAAGAGCATGACCAGCCTCTCCATCCTACGGCTGGTGCCGCGGCCGGCCGGGCGCATCGTCTCGGGCGAGGTGCTGTTCTGGGGCCGGGACCTGCTGAAAATATCCGAGCAGGAAATGCGCGCGGTCCGGGGCCGGGAGATCGCCATGATCCTCCAGGATCCCCTGAGCACCCTGAATCCGGTGTTCACCATCGGCAACCAGGTGGCGGAGCCGTTGCGGGTCCACGGCGTCGTGTCCCGTTCCGGCCTCTGGGAGCGGGTCTCGAACCTGCTGAGCCTGGTGCGCATACCCGCGCCGGAGTCGCGGTTGAGGGACTATCCGCACCAGTTCAGCGGCGGCATGCGCCAGCGGGTGGTGGGCGCCACGGCCATCGCCGCCGGACCGAAGATCCTCATCGCGGACGAGCCCACCACCTCCCTGGACGTCACCATCCAGGCCCAGTACCTGCGGCTGCTGAAGGAGCTGCAACGGGAGTCGAACCTCTCCATCATCTACATCACTCACGACCTGGCCACGTTGGCGAGGATCTGTGATCGGGTGGCGGTCATGTACGCCGGCAGGATCGTGGAGCAGTTGACCGTGGAGGCGCTGTTCGAACGTCCCGCGCATCCCTACACGGAAGCGTTGCTGCAATCGGTCCCGCGCATGGACCGCAAGGTGCACCGCTTTCCGTCCATTGAGGGAAGCCCGCCGTTGATCCACGACCTGCCACCGGGCTGCGCGTTCGCACCCCGTTGTCCCAGGGCCATGGATATCTGCCGGTCGGAGTCCCCGCCGGTGACGAGACTCGGTGCTGACCACGCCGTGTCCTGCTGGCTGCACGAGAAGGACGGGCATGAGTCCGCTGCTGGAAGCCAGGAACGTAAGTAAACGCTTTGCGGTCACCAAGGGGCTGATCCTCGGCGGCAACGTGGGCTGGATCCATGCGGTGGAGGACATCAGCTTTCACATCGACGGCGGTGAGACCCTGGGACTGGTGGGGGAGTCGGGTTGCGGCAAGAGCACGACGGCGAAGATGGTGTTGCTGCTGGAGCACCCCACCAGCGGCGAGATGCTCTACGAGGGGGTCAGCCTGCGGGAGATGTCCGGGCAGGACCTGCGGCGCTACCGCGGCACCGTGCAGGCCGTGTTCCAGGACCCCCAAAGCTCCCTCAACCCCAGGATGCGGGTGGGCGACATCATCGGCGAGCCGCTGGAGGTGAACACCGGGCTGCCCCGCAAGGCGGTGCGCGAGCGCGTCGCGGAGGTCCTGAAGGACGTCAACCTCGACGCCGCCTTCGCCCGGCTCTACCCCCACGAGTTCAGCGGCGGACAGCGCCAGCGCATCGCCCTGGCGCGGGCACTGGCTACCCATTCCCGATTGATCGTCCTGGATGAGCCGGTAGCTTCCCTCGACGCCTCGATCCGGAGCCAGATCATCAACCTGCTCAAGGACCTGCAGGACCAGCACGGCCTGAGTTATCTGCTCATCACCCACGACTTGGCCGTGTCCCGACACCTGAGCCACCGGGTCGCGGTCATGTACTTGGGGCGGATCGTCGAGGAAGCCAAGTCCGATGCGCTCTACGCGGAGCCCCTGCACCCCTACACCAAGGCGCTCATCGCCGCCGCCCTGCCGGTGCGGAAAGGGCAGGAGTCGGACGAGATGGTAGTGGCCGGCGAGGTCCCCAACCCCATGAACCCGCCCTCCGGCTGCCGCTTCCACCCGCGCTGCCCTCTGGCCATGCCCCGGTGCGCAGAGGAGGAGCCGGTGCTCCAGGAAGCCGCGCCGGAGCGGAGGGTGGCTTGCCACCTGTTCTAGCGTTCCCGCAGCCCACCCCCCGCATTTCCTTCCATTCGATAGTATGATAAGAACTCCTTCACATAAAAATTAGCGAGGATTCACGTCACTACTGACACTGTTAGCCGTTTGGAACGATGCGACGAGCCGGTCGGATCAGCGCTAGGTTTCTAGCAGCTTTCCAATACCCCTTGGAGGCGGTTTGAGGTTTGGCTAAGGCAGCGAACGGTTACCTGCCACGGACGTAGTTGGAGACGATGAAGGCACACACAACAAGCTGTCAGAACCCCAAAATGGGAGAATACTCCGATGCTTGCTCAGATTCAGCGCGAGATCGCGGGCGACCCGTACTACCGAACTAACTTCACCAACGATGGCCAACGCTTCATCGCCTGGTACCTCAGACGGGTGCTCCTGCGAGACGATGCGCAGACGCGCGACGACATCACCGACGGGCCGAATGACAAGGAAATCGACGCCGTGATCGTGGACGATGAGGAACAGCGTATCATTGTCATTCAGGGCAAGTTTATCACGACTGGCCAAGTGGACGGCGGACCAATTCAGGAAGTCCTGACCGCATGGCTAAGGATTCAGGACTTGAATTCCTTGCAGGAAAATTGCAACGAGAGACTGAAGAAGAAGATAGAAGCAGTCCGCACCGCCTTGGATGACGACTACCGCGTAGAATTTGAACTGTTGACCACGGGAACCCTGACACAGGCGGCTCAAGACGACCTTTTGGCGTTCACCGAGCAGGTTTCGCAGTTCGAAGATCTCGCAGCGACCATACATCTTATCGACACCGAAATGTTGACAGCGCGGCTCTCCGAGGCGGAAAACACGGTTCTACCATCGCTGGAGCACACCGTCACGCTAGACCCGGCTAAGACAGTCAACTCCCCATTTTCGAGTGCGAATACCGTCATCGCCATGCTTCCGCTAACCGAGTGCCTTAAGTTTCCCGGCATCGCCGATGGGCGGTTGTTTGCCAAGAACGTTCGACAATCACTGGGCACCAACAATAAGGTGAACCGTGCATTGAAACAGACGATCCAAGGTGAGCGTGTCCGCGATTTCATGTTCTACCACAACGGAATCACAGCGATCTGTGACGCGATGACTATGAGTGCTGACCAAACTAAACTAACCTTAAAGGGTATAAGCGTAGTCAATGGTTGTCAGTCCCTTAGTACCATCTACAGCTGTTCCGAGCGAGTCCGCGCTCCGGAGGCGCAAGGGGCACACATCCTTTTTCGTTTCTACGAAATTAAGGATCGTGCCTTCGGAGACCATATCAGCATCAACACCAACTCCCAAAGCGCCGTTAAACAGCGTGATCTACGGAGTAACGATCGTATAATGGTCGGCTTGAAGAAGGCCTTTGAGACGCGATACCCAAATGGAGCGTTTCTTACCAAACGTGGCCAAATGGCGCCTGATGATCAAGTCAAACCGCCTGACCTCGTGGTCGATGCGTCATTGTTCGGTAAGTGCGTCATGGCTTGGCATTGCCAGCGGCCGAATATCTCGCACAATGAGAAGAAGATCTTTGACGAGTACTACAAAACGCTCTTTCGTAGTGGCTATCCACCTGAGAATATCGCTGCATTAAACGGTTGGATACGAGCCATTGATGAAGCGTGGCCGAATTTGAATATGAATAACGAATTGCGGGCGGGACGCTCTCACGCGAGGTATCATATTCTTTTCGCAGTCTCATCTCTCATCGCCGCTATCAATCAACAAACCCAAGCCGTCGTGGCGCCGGGTGCCACGACGAATGCGCTGGAGCAGGCCAGCGCCATTCTTCCGATGGCAGCCACCTGCGTAGAAACTGCCATGCAGAATGCACTTATTGAGACACAAACTAAGGGTAAGGTGTTTAGTCCGCAGAACTGGCTCAAAGGCAACTCCAGTTGGCAGGGGGAAAAACTAGTTGCCGCAACACAAGCGGGCATGCTATCCGGTTTTCCTACCGGTCCAGCCCTCATTGAACAGATGAATGCGCCGGCGGCGGAATTCGGTCCTGCGTGGTCACAAGACTAGACCGAAGTTCCCCGGGTTCAGGACTTGGTACTCATGGTCCTGATATCTCAGGGTGCGGTTGCGGCTGAGCTTTCGGATGGAGTGGAGGCTCAGGATGAGGTCGAGAGAAGCGGCGTTGTGGAGCACCGGGCGGTGGGCGTCGCGGGGGTTTGCGGGGGCACGGCAAAGCGGCGGTTGTGGTCGGCCATGTGCTCGGGCAGGAAGGCGTTGGCTTCCACCATGGAGTCGATGCCTCGACGAAGCGCAGGGCATGAACTGGCTGGCGGCGTCGTCGATGAACACCATCAGGGTGTACGAAGGCCCCCGGTCCTCCAACCACCGGTGCGGTGAGCCGTCGGTCTCCGTCCACACCCGACGGCCGTGCACCTCCCGGAGCTTTTCCGCTGCCAAGGTCGGTGAGAAATCCTCGTAGCGCTCCCGCACTAGTGTCACGTCATGTCTGAAGTGTCGGATAAAGGCGTTTCAGTTTGGTTCGGGCATTAGCAGCAGTGAAGTGCCAGTCGATTTTGGCGTTGGCGTTGTTTCTGCGCTCTTGCCAAGCGGCGACCTCGTGCCGCATTTCCTCGATGGTATCGATTCTGCGGTCCAGGCATTGGCGGATCAGGACGTTCAGTTCGATTTCAGCCATGTTCAGCCAACTGCCGTGTTTGGGAGTGTAAACGAACTCGAAACGATCCCAGAGCGCTTTGGCGGTGCGGGGCTCGAAGGTGTCATACAGCGATCCGGGGCCATGCGTGTTCAGATTGTCCATCACCAGCGTGATCTTCTCAGCCCGCTGCCAGAGCCGGGCTATGTCCTTGAGAAAGTAGGCCCAGCCGGCTCGAGCACGGCGTTCGCTCACCCGGACCGTGCGCTGACCGCTGAGGGGTTCCACGGCCATGAACACGCTGCAGACGCCACACCTCTCGTATTCGTAGTCCTGGCGCGCCACTTGGCTGGGACAGGCGGGCACCGGTGTCCGCATCTCCCGGATGAGCTGGCGCGGCGATTCATCCATACAGACCACCGGGTGCTGCCCGTCATAGGGCCGCTTGTAGACATCGAGCACCTGTTCCATCCGGGCCACAAACTCGCCGCTTCCACTCGGCGGTATCACCCACTGCTGCTTCTTCCACGGCTTCAACTCGTTTTTTTAGTACCCGACGGACGGTCTCATGGGAAATGGTGTCCACATAGTGCAGTTCCACCATTTGGTCCGCCAACAAACGCAACGACCAGCGGGCATGTCCAGCCGGCGGCTGGCTGCAACTCAGCGCCACCAAGTGCGCCTCAAAATCCCCATCCGCCTTCCGAATATGGCTCCGTTCCGCTTTCCGCTTGTCCAACGCCGCCTCCAGACCGTCCTCCACGAATCGCCGCTTCACACGGTCGATCTTCTTCATGCTCACCGGCAACACGTCCGCAATCGCCTGGTTCGTCATCTTCCGCTTCTGCTCCGGACCCTCGTCGCATCGAAGCAGGATCAGCGCATTCAGCATCTTCTGGCTGCTGTGCCGGCCACGCGTCGCAACCTCCTCCAGCATTTGTCTCTCTTCACCTGTCAACGTCACCTTGTACTTGATTCCGGGCATCGCCCCCAACTCTCGATACCGCCGCAACAGCCGCTTCACTTGCCGCACGCTCAGCTCTAGCCCGAACTTCCCGGCGGACCAAGCTTGAGTTGCAGGGTCAAGTGGTTGAAAAGGCAAGGGAAATTGCAAATATCGAGTTGAAACGGGGTTCCTATGTAGGCATGTATATAGAGGGATGTCTGGTTATTGCGGCTTTTAGGCTTGACATTATAGTGGATCATGGCCTACTATAGTAAGCATGTACGTAACTGCCGTCCCCAACCGCAACTCGCCCCCTGCCATCCTGCTGCGGGAAAGCTACCGCCACAACGGCAAAGTCAAAAGCCGCACCCTCGCCAACCTCTCCAAATGGCCCCAAGCCAGGATCGAAGCCCTGCGCCGGGTGCTCAAGGACGAACCGCTGGCGGCCCCGGAACAAGCCCTCGACATCGTCCGCTCCCTGCCCCACGGTCATGTGGCCGCTGCCCTGGGCACCGTGCGCAAGCTGGAGTTGGATCGCCTCATCTCAACCCAACCCTCGCCTGAACGGGACCGCGTCCTCGCCTTGGTGGTGGCCCGTGTCCTGGCCCCGGGCTCGAAGCTGGCCACCGCCCGCGGCTTGGCTCGGGAAACCGCTCGGGATTCGCTGGCCTCAACCCTCGGTCTGGACGACAGCAACGAGGATGACCTGTACGCAGCCATGGACTGGCTGTTGGAACGCCAAGGGGCCATCGAGAAGCGTCTGGCCAAGCGCCATCTTGAGGAAGGCTCCCTGGTGCTCTACGACGTGACCTCAAGCTACGTCGAGGGCCGACGCTGTCCCCTGGCCCGGCACGGCTACTCCCGAGACGGCAAGCGGGGCAAGCTCCAGATCGTCTTCGGACTGTTGTGCAACCGAGAGGGCTGTCCCGTAGCGGTGGAGGTGTTCGAGGGCCACACCGCAGACCCGGCCACCCTGAGCATCCAGATCGACAAGCTGCGCCGACGCTTCGCTCTTGCCCGAGTGGTGCTGGTGGGGGACCGGGGCCTGCTCACCACAGCGCGCATCCGCGAGGAAGTGCAACCCGCAGGGCTGGACTGGATCAGCGCCTTGCGCGCACCGGCCATCCGCAGGCTGGCCGAAGACGGGGCTTTGCAACCCTCGCTGTTCGACCAGCGCCACCTGGCCGAGATCACATCCCCGGACTATCCCGCAGAACGCCTGATCGTGTGCCGCAATCCCCTGCTGGCCCAAGAGCGGGCGCGCAAGCGCGAAGCCCTGCTCCAGGCCACCGAACGAGAACTCGACCGCATCGTCGCCGCCACCACCCGTGAGAAGCGCCGCCTGAGCGACCCCGGCCGCATCCAGCAGCGCCTCGGCAAGGTCCTGAGCAAACATAAGGTCGGCAAGCACTTCGAGACCACAGTCTCGGAGGACGGCGTCTTGACCCATCAACGCCGTGCCGCAGCCATCGCTCAGGAAGCCGCCCTCGACGGCTTCTACGTCATCCGCACCAACCTCCCCCAGGCCGTGCTCAATGCCCAGGAGACGGTGGGCGCCTACAAGAGTCTGAGTGTGGTGGAACGAGCCTTCCGCAGCTACAAGACCGTGGACCTCAAGGTACGCCCCATCTTCCACTACGCCGCCCACAGGGTCCGTGCCCACGTCTTCCTGTGCATGCTCGCCTACTATGTCGAGTGGCACATGCGCCAACGCCTCAAGCCCCTGCTGTTCGACGACCACGATCCCCAAGCCGCCGAAGCCCTGCGCCCCTCCGTGGTCGCCCCCGCTCAGGTCTCCCCCGCCGCCAAGGACAAGGCCGACCGCAAAATCACCGCCTCAGGCCTGCCCGTGCACAGCTTCCGCTCCCTGCTCAAGGACTTGGCCACCATCGCCATAAACCGCGTCGTCACACCCCAACTCCCCGACCCACAACCCTTCGACATCATTACCCGCCCCACTCCCCTCCAGGCTCAAATCCTCAAACTCTTGGGGGTACGCCTCGAACGTACTCAGTAGCCCATACCCCACTTCTCCTCTTTCCCCATCAAAATCAATAAGTTAGTATATCGCGGCTCTCGAAGTTCAGTCTAGCCGCTCAGCCGCTTCCCGTTGCCGAACCCCTTACCCGCTACCCTCCCGAATCACTCCCAGCGGGTCCACTTCCCGCATGGTCAGCCCCTTCCTTCCGGAGAAGGAGACATTATCGCTTTGCGCTAAAATTTGACATTTGTCCAAATATCGACGTATACTTACAATAGTTTGCGCCTGCGCATAGCCTCAGTAATGCGGCGTTTGAGGCCATCCAATGAATGGCATCACAAAGCCCAAGCAATCTCTCGTCGGCATCGAGTTGGTCCGAGTCCTTGCCCATGAAGGTTACCGGATCTTCACCACGGCACAGGCAAAGGAATTGGCGCCTCGTGTGGGCCTTAAGGATGCTTACGTCGCGGAGTCGTTGTATCACCTCAGACGCAACGGCTGGATTGTTTCGCTACGGCGCGGCCTTCATGCGCTTTCTTCCACCGTGCCCGGTGTCACGGCTGCCCACGAATTCGAGATCGGCACAGCTCTCGTCGTACCTTCGGCGATTTCCCATTGGTCCGCCTTGCACCAACACGGCCTGACCGAACAGATTCCGAGGGCGGTGTTCGTCCTTACAACCGTGGGAACGACCGTTCCCCGTGCAAAGAGGGGGGGCTCCAAGGACACTGGCAACGGTTGTGTGGTAGGGGGCACGACGTATCGCTTCACCCAGGTGAGGCCGGAGCGGTTCTTCGGAACCGAGCGAATCTGGGTTGGCGACGCCCGGGTAACCATTACAGACCTGGAGCGTACCCTGCTGGATGGCCTGTCGATGCCTCGACACTACGGTGACTTCACGGAGGTCCTCCATGCATTTCGAGTTGCACTGCCTCGACTGAACATTGAACGCATTACCCGGTACGCGATTCTTCTCGGTACGGCGACGGCCAAGCGCCTGGGATGGGTCCTCGAAGCGCACGCCGTCAACTCATTTGACGTCGAGAGGCTCGCCTCCCTTCCTGTCAAGGGCTACCGTCAACTCGATCCCTCCGGGCCAAGAAGGGGACCGTACAATGGTCGTTGGATGCTCCAGGAGAACCTGCCGGGGAGCATCCAGGCATGAGGCCGCTACGTACACGTCTTCTGGAGGAGCGTAAGCGCTCGGACACTCCATGGGAGGTGCTTGAAAGAGACTACCTGTTGTCGTGGCTACTCGCCGGGATCGCTGAGATGCCTGCGCTCCGGGACAACTTGATCTTCAAGGGTGGAACCGCCCTCAGGAAGTGCTACTTCGGCGAGTATCGTTTCTCCGAGGATCTGGACTTCTCGGGACTCGAAGGGACTCCCGCAGGCGATGAAATGGAGCACTCGGTAGAGGAGGCATGCGCAACGGCTGTTCAGTTGCTGGACGAATACGCCCCTGTTGAAATCACCTGCGAGCGTTACAGGGAACGGCAACCGCATCCGGGAGGCCAGGAAGCTTTCACAATCAGGGCAAGGCTTCCGTGGCACAGTCGCATGCAGACGCGGGTCATGATCGAGGTCACCGTGGACGAGAGGATCTTATGGCCTCCCGAGAAGCGGCTTGTGATCCACAACTATGATGAACCTCTCCAAGCGGCGCTACAGGTGTATCCCCTCGAAGAGATAGTCGCCGAAAAGCTGCGGGCGCTCCTGCAACAGGCCGACATGCTGGAGAAGCGGGGTTGGAGCCGTTCCCGAGCCCGCGACTACTATGACCTCTGGCGAGTGCTCAGGACCTACGGCGACCATATGGATTGGGCGAACTTCAACCCACGACTCCGTGAAAAATGCGCTCTCCGAGGCGTTGCATTCTCAGGTACCGAGGATTTCTTTCGCCAGCGCGTTCTTGCGTATGTCGAAGAGACTTGGGAACAGTCACTCGGCGTGCTGGTGCCCGGCCTGCCCTCTTTCGACACGGTTGCCGGCGAGCTGCAACCACGGATCGCCGCTATTCTATCAGACTCGCGTTGAAGTGAGTGAGGTTCTTCGCCGCGTCAGTGCTCCTGCAGCAGCCGCCCGTACCCGTTGATCTTGTCGTTCACGCCGGTGCGGCGCAGGGTCTCCCAGACGATGGCCTGAATGGCGATGATGACGTTGACGCCGAGTTCCTGCTCCAGCGGGTCGATGAGCTCGATGATGCCCCAGTGGGGCGCGGGGATGTAGATGGTGTCGGCATCGGGGTGGTCGCGGTAGAGGGCTTCGGCGAGCGCCTTCACCTCGTCCTGCGAGATGGTGGCGAGGTCTGCCACGGTCTTCTGGGCGCCTCTGAAGCCCAGCAGGTCGAAGCCGTAGTGGGTGACGTACTCGGCGTGGAAGCCCTCGGGGTCGGAGAAGGGGTGGAGGAGCACCAGTTTGTCGGCGCCCACGGCGCGCAGCGCGTTCACCTGTGCGGTGATGCTGGAGGTGACCGGGATGCCGATCTCCTCCTCGGTCTTGCGCAGGGTCTCATCGAGTCCTTCGTAGCCCAGGGACAGGTTGAGCGGGACGCCGCCGAAAACCATGATGTCGACGCCGGCCTTGCCCATTTCGCGCGCCGCCTCCAGGGTCATCTCGACGCTTCGGGTCGTCTCCTGCTCCGTGAGCTTCTTGATGGCCAGGGTGGTGAGGACGAGCGTCACGCCCTCCGGGACCATCTTGTAGAACTCGTAGGGGAAGGTCTCCGTCAGGTAGGGCGGGGACGTGTAGCCGATTCGGGCGCGATATCCGTACATGGCAAGGCCTCCTCAAGTGGCGTGTGATGTCGTGTCACACATCGACGGGTGAAAGTCCACAGGTTTGTGACGCCGGACCCCAGGTGGTCGAAGGCAACGTCCGGCGGCCGCTTTCACGTCAGGTTCCGGGTCCTGGGGTCGAGGAAGTCACGCAGCCAGTCTCCCAGCAGGTTGATGGAGAGCACCACCAGCACCAGCGCCACACCGGGGAAGAACGACAGCCACCATGCCGTGGTGATGTGCGAGCGGCCGTCCGCGATCATGGCGCCCCAGGAAGGCGTCGGCGGCGGAATCCCCGCGCCCAGGAAGCTCAGCGAAGCCTCCACGATGATGACCCAGCCCACCTGAAGCGTCGCCAGCACCACCAGCGGGTTGACGATGTTGGGAAAGATGTGGCGCTGGAGGATGCGGAACGACGAGCAGCCCGCCACCCGGGCCAGGGCGACGAACTCCCGCTCCTTCCAGGTCAGCACCTCGCCGCGCACCAACCGGGCGAACCTCGCCCACATCACCAGCCCGAGAACTACGATGAGGTTCCGAAAGCTCGGGCCGAACACCACCGCGAACAGCAGCGCGATGAGTATGATGGGAAGCGACAGCATGGCGTCGGTGGTGCGCATGATGAGGGTGTCGATCCAGCGTCCGAAGTAGCCTGAGATAAGCCCCAGCAGGGTGCCGATGACGCCGCCCACGGCCACGGCCGCCAGGCCCGCGGCGATGGACACCCGCGCGCCATGGATGATGCGGCTGGTCATGTCACGGCCAAGCCGGTCGGTGCCCAGCGGATGGGCCAGCCGGCCTCCCTCCTGCCACGCCGGCGGCAGCAGGCGTGCCCTCAACGCGATCTTGTTGGGGGGGTACGGGGCCACCACGTCGGCTAGCAGCCCGAGGCCGCCGAAGGTGACGAGGATCAGCAAGGGGACGATCAGCAGCCTGCGCGCGCGGGCGCGCAACGATCCGGGAAGATCGCTCGCAGGGACGGCCACGCCGGTGTCCGCGGTCGCGGTGATGTCGGAGTCAGCCATAGCGAATACGCGGATCGATGTAGGCGTACAGGATGTCCACCACGAGATTGGCCGCCAGGATGATGGTGGACACCAGCAGCACCACGCCCTGGATCACCGGGTAGTCGCGCCACTGGACCGCCTCGAAGGCCAGGCGTCCGATGCCCGGCCAGGCGAACACGGTCTCCACCACCACGCTTCCAGCCATGAGGATGCCGAAGTAAAAGCCGACGAAGGTCACCACCGGGATCAGCGCGTTTTTTAACGCGTGCTTCCAGGTCACCACCGATTCGGCCAGCCCCTTCATGCGCGCGAACTTGACGTACTCGCTGTCCAGCACGTCCAGCATGGAGCCGCGCAGGAGCCGCACCACCCCCGCAAGCATGAAGCCGAAAAGGCCCAGGGTCACGGCCGGCAGCACGTACGACTCGATGCCTTCCTTGCGCCCGGCCGGCAGGACGTCGAGGTTGACCGCGAAGATGGATATCAGCACGATGCCGGCCCAGAAGGTGGGCACGGACTGGCCGAACAGCGCCACGGTGCGCGCCCCCACGTCCCATAATCCGCCTTTCCGCGTGGCCGCGATGACCCCCAGCGGCAGGGCTATGAGCAGGGCCATCGCCGTGGAGAAGGTTACGAGCTTCAGGGTGTTGGGAAGCCTCTGGCCGATCAGCTCCGCAACCGGCTTGCGAGTCCGTATCGAGGTGCCCAGGTCGGCGTACAGCAGGCTCTGCACGAACCGCGCGTACTGGACGTACATGGGCTGGTCCAGCCCAAGTTCCCGGCTCATCTCCTCCTGCAGCTCGGCCGAGGCGTCGATGGGCATCATCACGTCCAGCGGGTTGCCGGTGAGCCGCGCCAGGGCGAACACCAGCAGGCTGATCAGCAGCAACGTCACGAGGCACTGGATCAGCCTGCCGGCGATGTAGCGTTGCATGGAAACTGGTTGGGAGGTGGGCGGCCCGTACCGCTCGAATCACCGGAGATCCGTGTGGCACGGGCCGCCTGCCGTAGCTGTCGCGCTCGGCTACTTGGCCGGAGCGGCGGTCACCAGGCTGGGCTCGATGTAGCCCCGGTGGGGCCGCAACTGGATGTCCTTCACCTGGTTCCCGTAGCCCCACAGGATGCCCTTGACGTCGGCGATGGGCACGCCGCGGTACTCGTTGTGGAGTATCGTGTAGGCCTTCCTCACCTGGGCCGCGATGCCGTCGATGGTGGCTTCGCCCGCGGCTTTGGCGGCGATGTCGTCCACGGTGTTGGCCATCTTGATGATCCTGCCCTTTGCCGACCACCAGATGCGCAGGCTGTCGGAGCCGTTGAGCCGTCCGGTGGTGGCGAAGGTGCCGGCCTGCCCCACGATCTTGGGAGACTGCGGGTTGGCGATGTAGAGCGGACGGAACGCCCCGATGTCGGTGGGGACGATGCTGGTCTTGACTCCGATGGCTTCCCAGTACCCCGCCACGATCTCGGCAAGCTGGAGGTACTGCGTGAAGCCGCCGGTGGGCAGCGCGAACAGCTTGATGGAGAAGCCGTTGGGATAGCCCGCTTCCGCCAGCAGCTTCTTGGCCTTGGCCGGGTCATAGGGGTACGGCTTCAGGTCCGTGGGATAGCCGATGGAGATGGGGGAGCTTGGGAACACCGCCGCCGGCTTGCCCTTGCCGTGCAGCAGCGTGTCCACGATCTCCTGCCTGTTGACCGCCAGGTTCAGGGCCTGGCGCACGCGCACGTCCTTCACCGGACCGGCCTTGTCATAGTAGGTGGCGTAGAGATGGATGCGCACCGACGTGGGCTGGGGGTCCTCGGCGATCTTGAGACCGGCCTTGGTCACGTCCTGAACCTCGTCCAGCGAGATACGCGCCACGTCCACCTGTCCGGTCTTCAGCATCGCCACGCGTGTGGCCGCTTCCTTCACCAGCACGGTGCGCAGGCGGTCGAAGTTCGGCGACTGGCGCCAGTGGTCCTTGACGGCCTCGAACTCGATGAAGTTGCCGACCTCGTGCTTGACGAACTTCCAGGGCCCGGTGCCCACGGGCTTCTGAGCGAAGCCGTCCCAGCCGACCTTCTCGATGTAGGCTTTGGGGAGCACGATGCCCTCGATGCCGGGCTGAAAGGACATGTCATAGGGAAAGGTGGGCCACGGTTTCGCCGTGACCACCGTCACCGTGTGGCGGTCCACCACCTGCACGTCCTTGATGCCCTTGCGGAACTGCCGCACCCGGGACGCCTTGGCCTTGGGCCGGCGGAACCCCTCCATCAGCGTGAACTGCACGTCCTCGGCGGTCATCTCGCTGCCGTCGTGAAACTTGACCCCGGGCCGCAGCTTGAAGGTCCAGGATTTTCCGTCCTCCCCGGCCTTCCAGCTCAGCGCCAGCCCCGGCGTGAGCTTGCCGGCGGCGTCGATCTCCGTGAGCCAGTCCCACAGCGGACCCACCAGCCCCAGCGAAGCGCTGATGGAAGTGCGGGTGGGATCCATGGATTCCTCGCCAAAGCTTCCGGCGGCGTACCGGAGCGTCTTGCCGGTGTCGGCCGCGAGAGCCGGCGTGCCCAGAGCCAACGGAAGCGCGAGAAACAGGAACAGCAGGAGCCTTTTCGAAGCGTTCAACATGGTCAAATCCTCCTTGTTGCCGATTCGTTTGATAAGCCCTTGATTCCGCCCGAGCTTGACACGCCCGCACATTACTCCGGTTGAAGTTCCGAGTGCAAGAGCCCATGGAGCCCGTCCAGCGTGGTGTCCGACCCGTCATTCAAGAGGCACGCCCGTCAATCCGGGCTTGACCCGGAAACCGGTTCCTGACACCCATTTGCTGACATGCACCTCGATACCTTGCTCATCATCTTCGTAGCCCTGGGCGCCGGTGCGTTCTCGAAGGGAGCGACGGGCATGGGCCTCCCGCTCATCGCCGTCCCCATCATGGCGGGATTCCTGGGCGCGCAGCAGGCCATTATCGTCATCACCATCCCCAACATGGTGAGCAACTTTTGGGTGATGTGGTCCTACCGCACCAGGTTCCACACCGTGCCGGGACTTGCCTTCGCCACCATGACGGGCGCCTTGGGGGTCGCCGGCGGAACCTGGTTCCTGGCCACCGCGGACGAGCGCATGCTGACCCTGGTGCTGGCGGTTTGCGTGGGCGCCTACCTGGTGCTGCTGGCGTTCGGGATCGAGTTGCGTTTTGCCGGCCGGTCCGGCCGCGTGCTCTCGCCGGTCATCGCCGCCGCGGCCGGCGTCTCCCAGGGTGCGGCCGGCATGTCCAGCGCGGTGGTGGCGGCGTGGGTACGCGCCTTCGGCCTGGAGAAGGAAGGATACATCTTTGCGGCTTCGACCATGTTCCTCGGGCTCACGACGGCGCATTTCCTTTTCGTCGTGGCTGCGGGCCTGTTCGACTGGCAGCTTCTCGGCCAAGGTATTCTCGCGCTGGTCCCCATCGCCGTATTCCTGCCCTTGGGCATGCGGGTGACCCCCTACATCAGCAAGGCATGGTTCAATCGCGTCATTGTGACCATCATTGTCGTGGTGGAGGCCAAGCTGATCTGGCAGGGCGTGATGGAGTAGGAAGCGAGTTCCACAGACGGGGCTGCGAGGCGAAATACGCCATAATACGTCGCAACCGTCATTCCGGCGGAAGCCGGAATCCAGGAGCGGCGAGGCGGGGTCACTCCGGCAGGTGTGCGGTCTCCGGCAGCCCCAGCATGAGGTTCAGGTTCTGGATGGCGACGCCGCTGGCGCCTTTGCCCAGGTTGTCGAGGAGGGCCACCAGCAGCGTGTGGCCCGAAGGATGGGGCACCACGTGCAACTCCATGGAGTTGGTGTCATTGCAAGCCTGCGGATCGAAGCTGCGCTCATCGGCCTTCCGCGGTTCCGGATGATGGACCACCCGGACGAAGGGCTCGCCGTCGTAGCGCTCCCGCAGACACTCCAGGATTGCCGAACTGGTGCCGCCCATGGGCAACATGCCTAGAGGAATCGGCACCTCCACCCGCATTCCGCAACGGAACGGTCCCACCGCAGGCACGAACTGCGGCTCGGTGGTGAGGCCGCTGTAGGCGATCATCTCGGGGATGTGCTTGTGCCGGGCGCCTAAGGCATAGGGCGCTTCGTAAGGTAGCGAGCCCAGCCCGTTCTCGGCGCTCTCCCATTTCTCGATCAATCCCCGTCCGCCGCCGGAATAGCCCGACAGAGCGTGGATCGAGACCGGCGTGTCGTGGGGCAGCAGCCCGGCGTCCACCAGTGGCCGCGTCAACAGGATGAAGGCCGAGGGATAGCAACCGGGGTTGGCTACGAAGCGGGCATCGCGGATGGCGCCGCGCCGCGCCGCATCGAGCTCCGGCAGCCCGTAGGTCCACCCATCCGCGACCCGGTGCGCCGTGCTGGCGTCGATGACGCGGGTTCCGGATTCTCCAGCCCACAATGCAGCCTCTCGGGCGGCGTCGTCCGGCAGGCACAGCACCGTCAGGTCCGCCGCCTCGATGGCCGCGCGCCGCGCCGCGTCGTCCTTCCGCTTGGCCTCGTCCAGCGTGGAAAGCTCGATGTCTCGACGCCCCGCGAGCCAGTCGCGGATGCGCAGCCCCGTGGTGCCCACGTGGCCGTCTATGTGAACCTTGGGTCGCATGGATTCGTCGGTCTATCGAGTTTTGAATTTACCAGAAACCCTTGGACATTGGCACGGTTTCCCGCGTCTCGGCCCTCGGTTGCTTGAGTTCCGGATCGAGTGTCAGCGCGGGTTCGTTTCGGGTCAGGTCACGTTTCGAGCGCGTCGAATCATCGCTTCAACGTCCGGGCTCGCGTTGAACGGGACGAGCTCGACATTGGGGTGTGATCGCGGAAACACACGAAACACCTCGTCCGCGAACGCTTGTCCGATCTGCTCGACACCCTTGAAGTCCAGGATGACCCTCTTGAACCTGTCAAATCGGGTCAACAGCCGTTTGGCTTGCGAGCGAGATATCAAGGCTTCGTCACCGTAACGGACCAAACTGACAGGCACGACGGTCTTGGAAAACCCGTAGTCTCCATCGGCGGTATATTCGTCGAAGACTTCCTTGAGCGTTCTGTCCGTGTCGTTGTTCAGTTCGAGGACCACCAACGTGCCCCGGAATTCGGCGCCGTTGGAAATCGTCCGGGTTTCCTGAATCCAATCCTCTTGGGTAGCGCTGTCGTGTGAGAAGAAGACCTCCCGGGAAAGGATGTTGAACTCGTCGAACAGTCGTGAGGTAAAGAAAATCCCTTCGCCCGTGTGGTTATCGGGGTCTGTGGTCAGTTTGCCCTTTGCCAGTTCGAGTACGGCATGCCGCTCGTCGTCAAGTTGAAGTTCTCTGGTGATCTTGCGGAAAATGCCCTCACCATCGTCGATCAGATTGATTTTTGCGCCAACGGGCGTCCGCGAGACCATTATTCGCACGCTTGTTCCCGACGAGTGATCGATTGCGTTGTTGAGCATCTCGGTAAAGCCGTATTGCCAAACCTCCCGTGTGTTTCGGGGTAAATCCGAAAGAAGCGGCTCGACCTCCCTCCGCCAAACCGTATCCTCGTCGGTCCCGTCGGCAAGTGCAACGACGATGTCCCTGTGGTCCAATACCGAGAGGGAGTAGCGGCGATTGCGCGTCGCGCCCTGGGCGGTCAAGAGTCCATCGGCAAGAAGACGACGGAGATGCTTGTTGACCGCTTGCCGTGAGACGCCAAAGTGGTCTGCGCAGACCTGCGCAATGTTTTCCGGATGGGCGTGGACGTGCGTGAGGATGAAGTCGCGTATCACTCGGCCCCGTTCGCGTGAAACTGCCACAGTCGGTTTCCCCTTTTGTCAATTTATGCTCTCCCTATTGTCAACCTTAACCGTCTAATTGTCAACCGCGTGTGTTTGGCTTTGACTTCCCCAGGGCAAACATCTTTACGGCTTCCACCGGAATTGCTAACTTTGCGGTCGGTTCAAACGACAATCGGAAATTCAAGAGGAGGAACGAATGGACGCCGATGCCAAGAAGACCGCGCTTCGCATGATCCCCTATGGACTGTACGTCCTCACCAGTGAGGCCAAGGACGGCCGGGTGGCCGCGGCCACCGTGAACTGGGTGACCCAGGCATCCTTCGCGCCGCCTCTGGTGGTGGTGGGGGTCAAGGCGGACTCGGGTGCGCACGAGATCATCAAGGAATCCGGCAGCTTCGCCCTGAACGTGCTGGGCAAGGGGCAGCAAGGGCAGGCATTCGCCTTCTTCAAGTCTCTGGAGCGGGAAGGCGACACCATCGGCGGCGAGGCGTTCACCGCCGGGGCGACCGGGGCTCCGGTGCTGGCCAGCACCCCGGCCTACGTCGAGTGCAAGCTCGTGGAGACGGTGGAGAAGGGCGACCACTCCGTCTTCATCGGCGAGGTGGTGGAAGCGGGCGTGCGGGGCGAGATCGAGGGACGCGCCGACGACGCCACGCTCATCATGAAGGACTTGGGGGAGAAGGTCTTCTACGGCGGCTGACATATGATCACCGAAGGGCTGCAAAGCTCCTTGCGGAACGTCGTGGGCGGCGACGGCGTGGTTTCTCATGCCACCGAGTTGAGCGTCTACGATTGCGACGGGTACACGCTGGAGAAGTCGATCCCCGACGTGGTGGTGCTGCCGCGTTCCACCGACGAGGTGGCGGCGGTCCTGAAGCTGCTCAACGCCGAAGGCGTTCCGTTCGTCCCCCGCGGCACCGGCACCGGCCTGAGCGGCGGCTGCCTGCCGCTGGGAGCGCCGGTGATGGTCAGCCTCACCCGCATGAACCGTATCCTGGAGCTGGATCCGGCCAACCGGCGAGCCGTGGTGGAGAGCGGCGTGATCAACGCCTGGGTCAGCCGGGCGGCCAGGCCCCACGGCCTTCACTACGTGCCGGACCCTTCGAGCCAGATGGCCTGCTCCATCGGCGGCAACGTGGCCGAGAACTCCGGCGGTCCCCACACGCTCAAGTACGGCGTCACCACCAACCACGTGCTCGGCGTCACGCTGGTGTTGCCGGACGGCGAGGTGGTCCATCTCGGCGGCATGACCGAGGACACGCCGGGATACGACCTCCTCGGCGTCACCGTCGGCTCGGAGGGTACCTTCGGCATCGTCACCGAGGCGATTCTCAGGCTCTGTCCCTTGCCCCAGGGCTACAAGACCCTGCTCGCGATTTTCGATTCCGTTGCCGACGGCAGCGCCGCGGTGGCCGGCATCGTCGCCAGCGGCGTCGTTCCCGCGGCCCTGGAGATGCTGGACCGGCTCATCATCCAGGCGGTGGAGGATGCTTTCCACTTCGGTTTCCCTCGGGACGCCGGCGCGGTGCTGATCGTGGAGCTGGACGGGCCGGAGGCCGGTCTCGACGGCGCCGCCGCTCGCATCCGCGAGGTCTGCGAGGCTAACGGCGCCACCGGGATACGGGTCGCCCGGGACGACGCAGAGCGGGAAGCGCTGTGGAAGTGCCGCAAGCGGGCCTTCGGGGCCCTCGGACGCCTGGCTCCCAACTATTGCTGCCAGGACGGCGTGGTGCCGCCCAACCGGCTGCCGGAGATCATGCAGCGCATCGAGGCCATCGGCGACGCATACGATCTCAGGATCGGCAATGTCTTCCACGCGGGCGACGGGAACATCCATCCGATTCTCCTCTACGACGAGCGGGACCGGGACGAGACCGAGCGGGTGGTGGCCGCGGGCCGCGAGATCCTCCGGGAATGCGTGGCCCTGGGCGGCAGCCTCACCGGCGAGCACGGCATCGGGGTGGAAAAGGTGGCGCTGATGCCGCTGATCTTCACGCCTGACGACCTGAGCGTCATGGAGGACGTGCGCGCCGTGTTCGATCCCGAGGACCGTTGCAACCCCAACAAGATATTCCCTTCGACCGGACGGCAGGTCGAGGTCCGCGCGCCGCGGCGGCAGGCGGCGATGTAAGGGCCGGGTCCCGTACCCCCAACCGGTCACGAGGATTCATTTGGCAGCCCGTCCAGAGCAGGAAGCCCCCACGGCGCCGGACTGGTCCGGATTCGACGAAGACCTGCGGCAGTCCCCGGACGTTCCCGCCGCGGGCACGGCCGCCGACTTCGCCCGGTTCGCCATCGACGGCGTGCGGCCCGAGCGGGTGGTCTGCCCGGCGTCGGTGCCGCAGGTCAGCCGGATCATGGCGGCCGCGCACTCAAGGGGACTGGCGGTGGTGCCCGTGGGATTCGGCGCGCATCTGGGGCTGGGCGCGGCGCCGTGCCGGCCGTTCCTGGCGCTGTCGCTGGCGTCCCTGGACGCGCTGGTGGAGCACCAGCCGGCCAACATGACCCTGACGGCGCAGACCGGCATGAGCGTGACAGCGGTTCAGGCCGCCGCGGCAGGCAGCGGCCAGTGGCTGCCGGTGGACCCGCCGCTGCCCGCAGCCACCAGCGTGGGCGGGCTCATCGGCGCCAACCTGAGCGGCCCGTCGCGGTTCTCGCAGGGAACCGTCCGGGACCTGCTCATCGGGGTCACTGTGGTGAGGGCGGACGGTTCGGTGGCCAGGAGCGGCGGCCGGGTGGTGAAGAACGTCGCCGGCTACGACCTGGGTAAGCTCTATTGCGGCTCCCTGGGCACCCTGGGCGTCATCGTTGAGGCCACCTTCAAGCTGCGCACGTCGCCCGAGGCCAGGGCCGCGGTCCGTATGACCTGCGGCGACGTGGCGCGTGCGCAGGCGCTGTTGGAACGGATTCTCAAGGCGCCGCTGGAGCCTTCCTGTATCGAACTGGTGACGCGTCTTCCGGCGGACGGTTCCGGCTGCGTAGTCGTGGTGGGGCTCGCCGGCGCGACGGAGGACGTGGCCGCCCAGTCGGCGACGCTGACGGCGTTGGCCGAGGCCGGTGACCGGATCGAGCACTTGGCTGAAGATGAGGCACATGCGGCGATTGTGGAGTTGAGGGATTCACGGGCGGTGGGCGAGGCTTTTCTTGGGCTCAAGGTCAGCGTCCTGCCCACCAGGGTGTCGGCCTTCGTGGCGGCTCTGGAGGGCGAGGGCAGGACCGTCGGACTGGCGATGGCCGTCCAGGCCCATGCCGGCAACGGCATCATCCACGTGCGGGTTGAGCGCCCCGATGATCCCGGGCCGCAAGCGTCGGCGCGGGCCGTGGTGGACCGCTTGCGCCGTGAGGCCGCACGGCTGGGCGGCACCCTGGTGGTGGAGCAGGCCGCCCCGGAGATCAAGCCGGGACTGGACCTCTGGGGCGGGGGCATCGAGGCGTTGCCCTTGATGAAACGCATCAAGCAGACCCTCGATCCCAAGGGTATCCTGTCGCCGGGACGGTTCGTTGACGGCATCGAATAACCTGTAGTGGCGATCGAGGAATGAATCTACAAGTTGCCGATTTTGAAAGCTCCGGGAACTGCGTTCACTGCGGGCTGTGCGTCGCGTCCTGTCCCACGTTCCTCGAGCTGGGGACGGAGATGGACTCGCCCCGGGGGCGGATTCAGCTCATGCGTTCCATCGACCAGGGGACGGTGCCGCTGGACGACGTGAGCGTCAGGCACCTGGACCGCTGTCTCGGCTGCCGGGCGTGCGAGACCACGTGCCCCTCCGGGGTGCGCTACGGCGCGCTCATCGAAGGGGCGCGTCATTTCATCGAGTCCCGGCACCGCCGCGGCTGGCGGGACCGCGCCAAGCGCTGGGTGGTGAACCGGACGTTTCCCAACCCGGTCATCATGCGCATGTTCGGCTGGGCCGTGCGTTGCATGACCCGGCTGGGCCTCCACCGCCTGGCCCGTTCCGGCATGGTCCCGGCACCGGTCCGCGGGCTGCTGCGTTATCTGCCCGAAGGGGAGGCAACCTTCCGGTCGGTGCGCCTTCCCGAACGCACCCCGGCGCGGGGTGAGATCCGCCACTGCGTGGGCCTACTGGCCGGTTGCGTGATGCAGAGCCTGTTCGGTGGCACCCACGCGAGCACCGTCCGGCTGTTGTCCCGGCACGGCTGCGAGGTCCGGGCGCCGGCGGGTGCCGGGTGCTGCGGCGCGCTGTTGCTGCACAACGGCGACCGGGAGCGGGGCCTGGAACTGGCGCGCCGGACCATCGCGGCCTTCGATTCCCCGGACCTCGACGCCGTGCTGACCAACGCGGCGGGCTGCGGCGCGGCCATGCGGGAGTACGGCGAGCTTTTCAGGGACGATCCCGTGCTCCGGCCGGCTGCCGAACGCGTTGCCGCCAAGGTGCGGGATGTGTCAGAGTTCTTCCACGGGCTCCCCGATTTCGCGCCCAGGAGGCACATGAACGTGAAGGTGGCCTACCATGACGCGTGCCACCTGTTGAACGGACAGGGCGTTCAGGCGGAGCCGCGGCGGCTGCTCAAGGACATCCCGGGCGTCGAGTGGGTGGACCTCCACGAGGCCGATGTCTGTTGCGGCAGCGCCGGCAGCTACAATTTGACGGAACCGGAGTTGGCGGGAAGGCTGGCGGCACGAAAGGCCGGGAACGTAATGGCCACGGGGGCCGATGTGCTGGTGACCGGGAACCCGGGTTGCATTATCCAGATCCGCGCGGCGCTCCGGGAGCGGGGCTCGGCCATCCGCGTCATGCATACCGCGGATTTCCTGGCCGAGGCCTATGCCAACGATGAGGCGGACCGGGGCTGAGACGGCCTGCCCGGAAGACGGAGGGATCCCATGACGAGAGACGGCCTGAGGATACTCGACAGCGACATGCACGTGTTCGAGCCCCATGACCTCTACCTCAACTACATGAACCCCAAGTGGGGAGACCGCATTCCCCGCGGAGCCCCCCGCGAGGAGCGCGAGGGAAAGGGGCTCACCCGGCACGGCATGACCCGGTATGTGCTGGGCGACGGCAGCCCCATCCGGACCCCGGGCAAGGTCGTGAGCTTCCACGAGAAACGCCAGAAGGAGGCGTATGTCCGGCCCGCCAGCCAGAACTACAACAACCTGTCGCAGATCGAAGCCATGGACGAGGAGGGGCTGGACGTGGCCGTTCAGTTTCGCACCTCGCCGCTGCACACCAACGAGGACTTCGAGCCCGAGTACGCCAATGACCTCTGCAAGGCCTGGAACGAGTGGATGCACGACTTCTGCAGCGCCGATCCGGCGCGGCTCAAGGGCTCGGCGCTGATCACGCTGCACGACGTGGATCTGGCGGTCCGGGAGGCCCGGCGGTCGGTGAAGGAGCTGGGCGCCATCGGGTTGTCCCTCTGTCCGGAGCCCATCAATGGGCGCCATATCCACGACCGGGAGTTCGACCCCCTGTGGGCGGAAGCCATAGATCTGGACGTGCCCATCTGCTTCCATCCGCCGGCCCGGCCCAACCAGGTGCAGGTGTCGCGGCGGTTCGAAGGACACCCCAACGAAGAGCTGCTGGTCAACCCGCTACGCAATCCCGTGGAACTGATCCTGGCGGTCAGCGCCTTCTGCGCCGGCGGCGTGCTGGAGCGCTTCCCCAAGCTGCGTGTGGCCTTTCTGGAGGGCAACTGCAGTTGGCTGCCGTGGCTCATGTACCGCCTGGACGAGTACTGCGAGCTTCAGGGGGCCATGGCCGAGATTCCGCTGCGCAAGAAGCCCAGCGAGTACTTCCGCGAGCAGTGCTTCATCTCCGCGGACGTGGACGAGGGCCTGGTGGTCAACGTCATCGACTACCTGGGCGATGACAACATCGTTTTCTCCACCGACTACCCCCACATCGACTCCCGCTGGCCCGAGGCGGTCTCCACCTTCACCTCGTTGCCGGGCCTCAGGAAGGAGTCCCTGGAGAAGATACTCTGGACCAACTGCGCTAGGCTGTACGGGGTGGAGTAGTCGGTCAGGGGTGGCATACATCGAAAGCTGCTGGAAATTCTGTCGCCTGTAACGGACGAACGCAGCGTAGTTCTTCGCTGACCGCGTTTGGTCGCGCATGCGGATAGCACCCACTGGGACCAAGTGGATTTGCCGAATGCTAGCTAGCGCTAGCTTAGACAGGGGCGCAAATTGAAGAAGGAAAGGAAGATGACAAATCGGGAACGAATGCACGGATTTCCCAAGCTGTTGGTTTGCCCCGAGTTTCGCCGGGAGCCAGTTTGGAGTCTGGAGCAGGGCAAGCAGTTGATTGTTTCGCTTCTTCTAGTTGGGTTAATTTCGCCAATCGCGCTCCTCAGTCCAATTCCCCTTTATTCTCAAACTGCACTCTGGGACTCTCACGCTTTTCAGCTTATTCGCCACATGGAGGACGAGCTTCCGTCAATTCAAGAAACGATTCAGAAGAGGGATAAGGCGCCCGATTCGGGCATGTTCGTGATTTGGGACAAGGAGTCATATCAAGAGGACCTCAACGACTATCTCGACGATGCACTTTCGATCCTGCTTCCCGACAGCTATCTCAGTGAACGAGAAAACCTGCAGGAGATCGACACAAGCCTCGACCGATTGAATGCGGAGAAATCAAAGTTGGAAACCGAACAGAAACTCGATGCGCTGCGACCTTCTGACAGGCCGGGCCTTGTGGGACGTATGCTCAATTGGATTGACAAGGACCCCGGTGAGCAAATGCGGGACCTGCTCGCGCAAATCGATGAGCAGGAGCGAACACGCGATGAACTCTTTGAGCGCTTTCGTAAACTCCTGAAGAAAGAGTTCGGTCAAACGCTTGAGCTATCAGAGGTGAAAGCCTTGCTGTATCAGATCAACGGGGCCGAACTCGTGGAGGGAGTTGTAGTTGCCAAAGTGCTTGTCAGAGTTGAGGAGCACATTCGGAACTCTATTGAACGAGAAACACCACCAGAGGTACTCTTGCAGTATTACGGATATGCGTTCGTTGTCCGACTCATCGTGGAGCGACTTCATGCAAGGCATCTCGAGAACTACGACTCCGTGTACCTAAGCGGTTTGGATGAGCTGGAAGGCAGGAGACAAGAGACGCTTCGAGACAGCGAAGGCATTCTTGCCAAAATGACCGGAGATGAGAACCGCGCGGCCGTGGAGAACAACATTCGACTCCTTCGCAAGACAGGTCGAGCAATGGCTCTTTACCGAGAGTGGTTGAAAGAACACCGTGGAACAACAGGGGACCTGTTGCGCCAAGCTCACGAAGACGTGCAGGCGGCCCGTAACACATTCGACACACTGAAACTTCTAGGGGACGTGACAGATATTACATCAAAGGCGCTGGCAGAATTCGCAAGGATGTCCGAGATCACCACACCGGAACTTCTTCCACTTGACAATCTGGAATTGTCCGAGCAGCTCATCGAAATCTCGAAGAAGTTGTCATCGAAACAGAAAGGGTAGTTGCGTGCGAAAGGATGTAGCCTTGACGCCGGTGTCGCGGTTTCCTTTGGCGAACGCTGGAATGCATGGTTGAACCCGACGCTGTGGACTTCCACTGGGGTTAAGTCATCTTGTTTGGTCGCAGTGGAACGGGTGTGAGAATTTCTCTTCACAAATGTCGGCAATCGCGTGGTCGTTCATGGCCGCGTAGCGGGTGGTATACGTGTGCTCGATCACGAGGAACCGCTTAAGTACATCGAGCGGCACTGCTGAGACTGGTTCGCCCTCTCCGTTGTTCGCTTGGTAATCCTGGCGGTTGCTGCACGCCCGCTGACAGTCAATGCTACCTGGATAGGAGAAGCACATGATAGATCGATTCGCGGTGTGGACTCCTCCCACGGAGGTGTCGCGGGAGCAGTGCCTCGCGGACTCCCGCGCGGTGCTGGCGATGCCGGACATCTCGCTGAAGGAATACGAGGACCTGGTCCGCATCCGGGCGGTTGGCATGGACTGGGACGTGGGCGCACAGATATACGAGCCGGAGGACCCCGCGAAGATCGTCGTGGGAGCCGACGGCCGCAAGGCGGGGGCCTATCTGCTGTCGGGGGGCGACGGCGACTTCAAGACCATGGCGCCGGTGGCCCGGCTCCTGGCCGGCAAGTTTGGCTTCAAGGTCGCCGCCATGACCTATCCGGGCCGTCTCTACCTGGACGACCCGTCGCGCAACTGGCCCGGCGACACCATCAACCCGGACGGAACCATCCGCACGCCCATGTGGCTCACCGGCGAGCACATCACCCCGGACCAGTACGAGGTGGTGAAGGACAGCTCCCTCCGCGAGCGCTACGGCACCCGCACCGTGCTCCATGCCAGGCCCGGCACCACCTTCTGGCACCGGCTGGCGGGCTGGCCGGCGGCCTTCGAGGAGGGCGGCAAGCAGGTGATGGCGCGGAACCTGCCGGACGGGAAGTACTCCGTCTACGTGCACGGCCACTCCACCGGCGGCCCGTTCGTCTTCATGCTGTCCCAGCGGGTGCCCAACATCGCAGGTGTCATGGCGGTGGAGAACTCGGCCTTCGGCTACATCAACGAAGCCAAGCTCGCGGAACAGGGCTCCCTGGGCGCCATCGGCGACTACGAACGGCGAGTCACCGAGACCAGCCGGGTGGACCCGTTCTACGAGCTGTACGTCCGCACCTGGCGCGACAAGGCGCGCTACATCGGCCCGGAGAAGCTGGGGCAGGACGGCCCCGTGGCACTCATGCGGCTGCCGATGGTGATCGAGGAGGTGATGGAGGCCTGGGATGCCGCCAAGGACCAGCCCCAGTTCAAGTGCGAGTACATCGTCAGCACCAACATCGAGCCGTCGCTGGAGGAGGCCGCCCGGGTCACCGCAGGCCGCCTGGGCCTTGATCAGGCCGGCACCGAGGCGCTGGTGAAGCAGTACCTGAGCTACGGCCGCGAACTCCAGGGAGCCGGTGTCAAACCGGTTCCGCCGGTCCTGTTCTGCGTCACCAAGGACAGCCGCGATCACGCCGCCGACGCCTATCGCACCATGGTGATGCCCATGTACGCTCGCATGGAGCCGGCCCCCAAGACCGCGCTCATGCACTTCCAGGCCGGTGTCCACTCCTACTGGACGCCGGAGGTGGACCTCCCCCTCGGCGTGGCGCCGGGCGTCGCCAAGACTTGGCATGATGCGATAACGGGCGGCTATTTCCTCTCCGGGAACGGAGACGACCGCTGACCACGCTCATCACCGGTGCGGGACTGGTGGGGACCTCCTTCGCCCAGTTCGCCGTGCGAAGGGATGTCCCGCTGGTCTTCTATGACGCGCAGCCCCTGGGCGACTTCATCGGGAGCAGACTTCCAGGCGCGGACGTCGAGTTCGTCCAGGGCGACATCCTCGACCTGCCCGCGCTGCTTCACGCCATGACGAAGCACCGCGTGGACACCGTGGTGCACACCGCCGGTTTGATCGGCAACAAGGTCGCGGAAGCCCCCTACACTGGAGTCAACATCAACGTGATGGGGACGATCAACGTCCTGGAAGCCGTGAGGCTGGCCGGTGTGCGGCGTCTCGTGCTCATCAGCTCGCTCAGCGTCTACGACCAGCGCCGTGACTGTCCGGCGCCGTTGCGCGAGGATTTTCCGCGCGGGAACGGCAGACTCTACGACAACACCAAGGTGGCCAAGGAGCTGATGGTGGAGGCCTACCAGGGCCTGTACGGCTTCGAGGTGATCGCTCTGCGGCTGGCGAAGCTCTACGGGCTCGGCAATTTCCACGGCGGCTCCTCCGGCGGCCGGCTCATTCAAACCCTCGTGCAATGCGCCCTGCGTGGCGAGGTGGCGCGCGTGCCCCGGCCCCTGACTACGGACTTCGAGTACGTCTACGCCAAGGACGTGGGCCGCGCCGTCGACATCGCCGCCACCATCCCGCTGCCGGCCCAGACGCACTTCAACATCGGCAGCGGCGAAGTGCTGACCTTTGAGGAGTTGATCGCCGCGATCAAACGAGTTCTGCCAACTCTGGAAGTCGAAATCCTGCCCGGTCCGCTGCCCCCGCTGCAGGTGAAGCAGCCCTTGGACTGCTCCACGGCCAGGAACCTTCTCGGATGGGAGCCGCGGTACACGATGGAGGAGGCGTTCAGGGACTTTGTAGCGGACCTGGAAGACGTGGCGGGCCACTAACCAGAGCCCATTTCCAGCGCAGGTCGGATTAGCAAAGCGTAATCCGACATCGGGAATCAGTGCGATGTCGGGTGAAGGGCTCTCCGGTCCCATAACATCCCGACTTCGTGGTCTTTATGCAGCAGTATGGTAAAGATGGGGTGATGATGCAGGTGCTTGATGCATCGTCACAGGAGCTCCGGGGTAGGTGAGGAGAATGGACCATGTCGAGCCTGAAGAGAATCCAGATCAAGGGCTTTCGATCCATCAAGGAGATGGGTCTGGAACTCCGACCGCTCAATGTCCTGATCGGCGCCAACGGGGCCGGGAAGAGCAATCTCATTGCCTTCTTCAAGTTGGTGAACGAACTGATGGCTGGACGGCTTCAGCAACATATCGGAACCACCGGACGCGCTACAGGCAATCTGCACTTCGGTCCGAGGACGACGCTTCAACTGGAAGCGGAAATGGAGTTCGAGGTTGATAACGGGACGGACACCTACCGGATGAGACTGTTCCACGCCGCTGGGGACTCCCTGATCTTTGCCAACGAGCAACTCTTCTTCCATCAGACGGGATATACGGAACCCAAGGAGGTGCCGTTGGGGAGCGGCCATCAGGAAACACGGATCGGAGATAAAGCGGAGGAAGGCGACATTACGGCGAAAACGCTGAGGTATTTGCTGAATCACTGCCGGGTCTACCACTTCCACGATACTTCGCCGACCGCGAGAGTCCGGCAGTATTGCTACGTCGGCGACAATCGCTGGCTCATGCCCGACGCGGCGAACCTGGCGGCGATATTGTATGAGCTGAAGTCCTGCAAGGAAGCGGTGTATCGCCGGATCGTCGCGACGGTCCGGCAGGCGGCGCCGTTCTTCGAAGACTTCGAACTGGAGCCGACCGGACCGGCCGACAGAGACATTGTCCTCAACTGGCGCCACAGGAGTTCCGATCTCGTTTTCGGTCCCCATCAGCTCTCGGACGGTACGCTGCGTGCCATCTGCCTGATTTCACTCCTGTTGCAACCCAAGGAAGCACTCCCTTGCCTGATCGTGGTGGACGAACCGGAGCTCGGATTGCATCCGTATGCGCTCAATCTGATTGCTTCGCTGTTTCGAGCCGCAAGCCATCACGCTCAAGTTCTCGTCAGCACGCAGTCCAGTGCGTTTCTCGACAGTTTTGCACCAGAGGACATCGTCGTTGTCGAGCGAAACGGTGAAGCTACGGAGTTCTACAGACCAGACGCCGACAAGCTTGACGCATGGCTGGATGAGTATTCGCTCGGCGAGATCTGGGAGAAGAACGTCATCGGCGCGGGGCCTCGCTAATGGCCCGTCTCCACTTCTTCGTTGAAGGTCAAACAGAACAGACGTTCGCGGATACCGTCTTGAAGCCCCATTTGGCGCACTTCGGCGTCTACATGCAAAAGCCGGTGTTGATCGCGCATGCCCGAAAGAAAGGAAGGATTCATCGGGGAGGAGGAAGAAATTTCACGGCGATGCAGAACGACATCACCCGCCGTCTCAAGGAGGATTCGGGGAGGGACGTGTTCTTCACCACCATGATTGATCTTTACGCCTTGCATGCGAATTTCCCCGGCCTCAAAGAAGCCGAAAGGCTCCGCATGGACCCCTACAAGCGGGTGGAAACCCTTGAGAAGTCGTGGCTTGATGAGACCGGGGATAACCGCTTCATCCCGTTCATCCAGTTGCACGAGTTCGAGGCATACCTGTTCTCCGACGTATCCCGGTTGGCCTTATTCTTTGACAAAGCAAATTACGGAATCGTGGCTTTGCGTAAGATCGTTGGAGATGTCCAGTCTCCGGAAGAGATCGACGACGGGCAACATACGGCCCCATCAAAAAGAATCATCGAGCAATTCCCCGAGTACGATCCCTTGAAGCCAACAGTGGGCCCACAGATGGCCGAGCTTATTGGCTTGGAGAGCATTCGCTCGCAGTGTCCTCACTTCAAAAGATGGATTGAGCGACTTGAGAGACTCGGAGGAGAGTCCCTCCGGCAGCCATGACGCCGATGACGAGAATGGCGAAAGGGTTGGTGGCGGCGGTCACGTTGACAGGGCGGAGGGTGGTGAACTAGAAGAAGGCTGATTCAAAGGCGCAGACCTCTTTTTCCGACCACAGGGAACCGATGTTCATCGAGCCGGACGAACTGGACCGTTTGCACGCCAAGTACCCCTATCCTCGGTTTTCGGACGCCGAGTACCAACGGCGTTACGCGAATGTGCGGAAGCTCCTGCGCGACCAGGAACTCGACTGTCTTCTGGTCATCGGCGGCTCGGCCGCATACGGGCGGTTGTGGTTCAATGTCCGTTACCTGACGAACATGATGGGCAAGGCGGAAATGGCCTACTACTGCTTCTTTCCCAGGGAGGGCGATCCCAGCGTCATCACCCGGCCCGGACACTCGCTGGCGCCCGGCATGATCGCCCGCAGCGTGGTGAAGGAGTTGGTCGTCGGCCGCTCCAACGTGCTGGACGCCATCGTCGGCAAGGTCCGGGAGATGGGGTACGACAAGGGGAGGATCGGCATCGTCGAGTACGATCCCTTGACCTCCATCCCGAAGAACCATTGGGACTTCTTCGTGTCGGAGCTGCCCGACGCCAAGTTCGTGTTCGTGACCAGAGAGTTTCTCGCCCTCAGGCTGTTCAAGAGTGATGAGGAGATCGAGGCCCTGCGCAAGTCGGCCCTGGTGCAGGACATCGGGTTACGGGCACTGGCGGAGAAGCTCAAGCCCGGCATGACCGAGTCGGAAGCTTTCGCCGTCGTGTACGAGGCAGTGGTACGGAACGGTGGCGAGATGGGCATGATACAGCTCAGCTCCACGCCCATGTCAGATCCGGACGTCGGCGACCAGCGGCCCCGCCCCTCGGAACGGGTCATCACCCGCGGCGACATCGTCAACAACGAGTTGGGGATCCTCTACAACGGCTACGAGGCGCAGACCGGGAAGCCGATGTTCATCGGACCCCCGACCGACGAGTTCCGGAGGATGTTCGACGTGGCGCTGGAAGCCTACCATCGGGTGGCCGAGACCCTGAAGGTGGGCGGCACCGGTTCCGACTCGGTCAACGCCGCCAACAGCGTCATCAAGCCGGCGGGTTACGACGCCTGGGGCGGCTACCTGCAAGGGATGCTGGGCGCTCAGCCGCGTCACGAGCCGCAGATCGGCCCGGAGTTGACCAGCTTGGCGGAGAACAAGCTCTACGATGGTGACGAGATGGTCTTTCGGAACGGTACGGTGTTCGTGCTTCAGATTCATCTCGTGGACAAGGCGAGGACGCGGGGACTCTTCATCGGCGACACCTATGCCATCAGGGATTCGGGAACGGAATGCCTGAACGAGTTCCCGCCGGAGCTGATTGAGATTTCATAGCCGCCAAGTGTGTGCCAGGACGGCGGCAAGGAGCAGGAACATGGCCAGAAACGGATACAAGGTGTTCGACAGCGACATGCACGTGTTTGACGCCCAGGACCTCTACGAGAAGTACATGAACCCCAAATGGGGCGACCGTATCCCCGTGGGCAAGGACCGCAGCAAGCACGGCCGTATCGAGTTCAGCCTGGGCAACGGCACCGTGCTGCGGCCGCGGAACCAGGTGCTGCAGCACGGTGAGGACAAGGTAGCGGACCGCTACGGCTACGCGCTGGAGCACGGCTACGACGCGCCGTCGCAGGTGGTGGCGATGGACAACGAGGGCCTGGACGTGGCCGTCATGTTCCGCACCTCCCCGCTCCACTGCGACGACAGCTTCGAGCCGGAATACGCCAACGACCTTTGCCGGGCATGGAATAGCTGGATCGCAGATTTTTGCAGCGAGCGGCCGGAGCGCATGAAGGCTTCCGGCCTGCTGACGCTGCACGACGTGGACATGGCCGTGGACGAGGCGCGCAGGGCGGTGACGGAGCTGGGCGTGGTGGGGCTGTCGGTCTGCCCCGAACCCGTGAACGGCCGCCGCATCCACGACCGCTACTACGACCCTCTGTGGGCGGAGATCGACCGGCTGAAGGTGCCGCTGTGCTTCCATCCGCCCGCCAACCCCAAGCAGAAGCAGGTGGCGCGGGAGTTCTACGGACACCCCAATTCCAGCGTCATCGCCATGGCCTTGCGCAACCCCATCGAGCTGCAACTGGCGGTGTCCGCCTTCTGCGGCGGCGGCGTGCTGGAGAAGTTCCCGACCCTCAAGGTGGCGTTCCTCGAAGGCAACTGCGCGTGGCTGCCGTGGCTCCTGTACCGGCTCGATGAGCGGGCAGAGCTTCACGGCGCCCTCGCCGATGTGCCTCTGTCCCGGAAGCCAAGCGAGTACTTCCTCGACCAGTGCTTCATCTCCGTGGACGTGGACGAGTATCTCGTGACCGACGTCATCGGGCGGCTGGGAGACGGCAACATCGTCATCTCCACAGACTACCCGCACCTCGACGCACACTATCCCCACGCGGTGGAAGAGTTCATGGAGACCCCGGGGCTGAGCGATAGCTCCATGAAGAAAATCCTCTGGGACAATTGCGCCCGGCTGTACGGGGTGAGCTAGCGAACTCGGATCGGCGCCACACTCAATGGCTAGTCCCTTTTCTTGGGCGGAGGAGGGGGTGGCGGCGGCGGTTTTCTGAGGGTAGGGGGTTTGGGTGTGACGCTACCTCGTTTGTCAACGACGCGCCTTGAAGGCGGAGGGTTTGGTTCCTTAGCCATGATTCAACTCCTTGGGTTCTTCCTCAATCGCATTCACGAATTCGACCATTTCGACTTGGTCGACGGGTATCAACATCGCTGTTACCCCCGTCGCGGGTGTCCGCTTTTCGTCCTCCAGCCATTCGGCTTCCGCGATTCGGAAGTGGCCTTGGTCGGGACGACTTGGCCATTCTTCAGGCCACCCGAAAAGGCGACGACCTTCCTTTAGGTGTAACGTAACATAGCAGTCGGGATGGCGCGAGAAGGCGGAGTACCACTCGGATGCGTAGGAGGTTTCTCTGGTTACACCAAGCCGACGAAGAAGGCGATGCAGCGTATCCCAATTGACGCAATAGGCGGTCAGCATTCCAAGGACAACGGCAACCATGACAGAAAGCAGGAGTTCCCACTTCTTGCGCCAAGGGTCATCGCCGACGATGCTCGCAAAGAAGAGGAGTCCGTCGGTAATGGCTTTTCCGATTACGGTAAAGATGAGAGCTTGAACCACGCGGTCAAAGGGGGCTCGGCTTGGGATATGAAGTAAGAGAGTAAAAGATGGCGGCCGCTACAAACCCGGGCAAGAGAAAACTCAGAACTCCGACAATCTCGCTGGATGCCCAGTTCATAGTGGTTTAACCTCCGGGATTTCTCGTTCAGAAACGGCCGCTGGCCCACGAACCTGTATGATCCCGTTTTGTACCAGTGTCCGGGTCCCACGACTTTTTGCAAGCAGCCAGGAGCACATTAAGCGCCCCTCTCCCAACCCTGCGCCGTCCGTGCTAGATTGCCCGGCATGGCGACTCTGATCACGGGCAGCGGACTCATCGGGGCCTCGTTCGGGCAGTTCGCCGCGGAGCGGGGGGAGCGTCTCGTCTTCGTGGACTTCCAGCCGCGGGACGATTTCCTGAAGCAGAAGCTCGGTTCCGCGGACTACGTGTCCCTTCAGGGAGACGTGCTGGACCTGCCGGCGCTCACCGGGATCATCAAGGCCCACGGCATCGACACGGTGCTGCACACCGCGGCCATCATCGCCGGGCGGGTGGCCCGGGAGGGCTACTGGGCCTTCAACGTCAACATCCAGGGCACCATCAACGTCGCGGAGGCAGCGCGCCTGACAGGCGTCAAGCGGGTGGTGCAGATCAGCACCCTCGGCGTCTACAACCGCGCGTTCGAGGGATCGGACCCGGTGCCCGAGACGCTCCAGCGGGGCGACAGCACGGCCTACGGCAACTCCAAGGCGGTTCAGGAACTGGTGCTGGAGGCCTACCAGCGGCTCTTCGGTTTCGAGCTGATGATGGTGCGGCTGGCCCACGTGTTCGGTCTGGGGCATTTCCAGGGCGGGGCCGAGAGCGGCGCCATCACCCATACGCTTCTCGACTGTGGCCGTCACGGCGGCGTCGCCAAGGTCGCGCGGCGACAAGCCAGGCCGCTGGAGCGCATCTACGCCAAGGACGTGGGACGGGCCGTGGACTTGGCGGCCACCGTGCCGGTGCCGCCGGTCAACGTATTCAACATCGGCACGGGCCTGGTCACGACCTTCGACGAGCTGGTGGAGGAGGCCAGGGCGATTTACCCCGATCTGGACGTGGAGGTGGTGCCGGACGGGACGCCGCACGAGGGAGCCAAGCAGCCGCTGGACATCACGCGCGCCAAGGAACACCTGGGTTGGGAACCACAGTTCACGCTGGGCTCGGCCCTGCGCGACTACGTCAAGGATCTGGACGCGCTGGAGGCGGAAGGGTAATCCCGGTTCCTCGCCGCCCGGCCGATCCATCCACGGAAGGGGTTAGAGAGTGACCGGCTCACGACGCACTTCGGAATCCGAGGCGGTTCGCGCACGCCTCGACCATCCGGTCATCGACACCGACGGCCATACGGTCGAGCTGACCCCGCTCTATCACGACTACCTGAAGGAGCTGGGCGGCGCTGACATGCCCCGGCGCTACGGCGAGGCCATGCGCGCCCGCTCCAACAGCCGCTGGTCCTCCATGACCGAGGCGGAACGGCGGAGCGTCCGGGCTCACTGCCCGCCCTGGTGGGCGCGACCGGCCCGCAACACCCTGGACCGGGCCACGGCGTCGCTGCCGCGGCTGCTGCACGAGCGGATGGACCGGCTGGGCATCGACTTCGCCGTGCTCTATCCCACCGAGGGTCTGAGCGGACCGCCCCGGTTCGAGGACGAGGAACTGCGCCGGGTCTCCTGCCGGGCGCTCAACAAGTTCCACGCCGAGTTCTACGGCGAGTGCTCGGACCGGATGACCCCGGCCGCGGTGATTCCCACTCACACCCCGGAAGAGGCCATCGAGGACACCGAGTACGCCGTGCGAGAGCTGGGCCTCAAGACCATCGTCATCTCCCACGTGGACCGGCCGATCCCCCGAGTGCAGGAAGAGCGGCCGGATCTGGCGCCCTTCGCCCGCTACATCGACACCCTGGCGCTGGACAGCGATCACGACTACGATCCGTTCTGGCAGCGCTGCCTGGAGCTGGGAGTGGCCCCGACCTCTCATGCCAGCGGCCAGGGTTGGGGCAGCCGCCGCTCGGTGTCCAACTACATGTACAACCACATCGGCCACTTTGCCTCCGCGGGCGAAGCCATGTGCAAAGCCCTGTTTTTCGGCGGGGTTACCCATCGTTTTCCCAAGTTGAACTTCGCCTTCCTGGAATGCGGCGTGGCCTGGGCTTGCAGCCTCTACAGCGACATCCTGGAGCACTGGGAGAAGCGGAACCGGGACGCCATCGCGGCATTGGATCCGGAGAGCACCGACCTCGATCTCATGATGAAGCTGGTGGCGGAATACGCCGGCGTCGACGGCGGGGACAAGCTGGAGGAGATACGCGCCTCGCTTGCGCGCAAACAGCGGCGCCCCGAAAACCTGGATGACTGGGCCCGGTGCGGCATCGACAAGGCCGAGGACATCCGCGACCGCTTCGTGCCGCGCTTCTATTTCGGCTGCGAGGCCGACGACCGCATGATCGCCTGGGCCTTCAACGACAGGCTCAATCCCTTCGGCGCCCGTCTCGGCGCCATGATGAGCTCGGACATCGGCCATTGGGACGTCACCGACATGACCGAGGTGGTGGCCGAGGCCCACGAGCTGGTGGAACGAGGGCACATCACCGACGAAGACTTCCGCGATTTCAGCTTCACCAACGCGGTGCGGTTCTATGCCGGCGTGAACCCGGACTTCTTCGCGGGCACGGCCTGTGAGGACGCCGCCGCCCGGGTGATGGCGGCGGGTTAGCGGGTTCCGGTCGGGGCCGCACCGCATCAGGACGAATCACGTAAGCAGGGGAGAGGAACGCTCATGAAGGACGGACTGAAAGTCATGGACTCGGACATGCACGTGCGCGAGCCCGCGGACCTGTGGGAGAAGTACCTGGAGCCCGAGTGGCGCGACCGGGGACCCAAGATACTGAGCACTACCACCCGAAGCTCGGCCATGGTCATGCTCGACGGCAAGATCCTCAAGGGCTACCCGCCGGCCTACCGCGGCGGCATCTTCGACGCCAGGCGCATCGACAAGGAGATCGCCGGCGCACGCGCCCGGGGCTTCGACGGGATGTCACAGCTCGACGCCATGGAGAAGGAGGGGCTGGACCTGGCAGTCATGTACCCGTCCATCGGCTTGGGCGTCATGATGCGGGACGACATGGACCCGAAGCTCGGTGCCGCCATAGCCCGGGCCTACAACAACTGGCTCCACGACTTCTGCCAGACCGATCCCGAGCGCATGAAGGGCTCGGCCATGATCTCGCTCCACGATGTCACCGAGGCCGCCAAGGAAGCCCGAAGGGCGGTGGAGGAGTTGGGCTTCGTGTCCGTGTTCGCGCGCCCAGAGCCGCTACGCTCGTTGCCTTGGCATTCCCGCTACTACGACGTCCTGTGGTCCAACCTGGAAGAGCTGGGCATCCCTATGGGCTTCCACTCGGCGGCCTCCGCGGGCGAGGTCCGCCAGATGGGCGACGTGTTCGGTGACGACCTGCTGCTGCGGCACATCTGCGAGCACCCCATGTCCAACATGATGGCCATGATCGACATCATCGGCGGCGGCGTGCTGGAGCGCCATCCCAAGCTCAAGGTGGCGTTCCTCGAATGCTATTGCGGCTGGGTCTCCTTCATGCTCCACCGCATGGACGGCGCCGTGTCCAAAGCCCGCCACCCCAATATCTCCGAGCTCAAGCCCAGCGAATTCTTCAAGCGCCAGTGCTGGATCTCCACCGAGTCCGAGAAGGAGCTTCCCATGGTCGCCGAGCTGATAGGCGACGACAACATCGTCTACTCCACCGACTACCCCCACGGTGACTCGGACTTCCCCCACGCCGTCGAGGAGTTCCTGGAGGTCGAAGGCGTCTCCCGGGAGACGAAGCGCAAGATCCTTTGGGACAACTGTGCACGGCTGTACAGTTTATAAGGGCGGGAGAGCCAATTTGTCTTTCCAGACTCATCGCCTCCCACGCGGACATTTGCCGTCCCCCGTAGCAGTGAGGGCGTAGGGATCGAACTTTAGTCGTCACCGAGAGACGCCGCTGGCAACTGACTAGCCTACCACGAGCCATGTCAATGGACAGTATTTCGATTCCAATTCTTGGTTCTTTTCCTGTCGAAGCTGTGGGTGCTTACGCGAGCATCGGTAGCATAGTGATCGCTCTCTTGGGGTTTTCCCTCACGTTGTTCAATGTTCGCAAAGGGCGCACGGCTGCCCAGCGTGCCGAAACTGCAGCCAAGGACGCTGTTGGGAGACTTAAGCTTTACGATAGCGTTTCCGGTTTTTCGATGGCGATCTCGATTCTTGAAGAAATAAAACGACTACACCGAAAAGACGCATGGGAGGTCGTGATAGACAGATACGCCGCCCTTAAGGGAATTCTGGTAGAAGTTCGGGCCTCTAACGCAAATCTTACTCAGAAACAAAGTACGGTAGTTCAAAAAGTAATTACCGACCTCAGTACAATGGAGAATGCGGTAGAAACAGAGATGGCGAGAGGTGGCACCCCGCAAGAAGTGCCGAGATTCAACGAAATGTTGTCGAAGGATATATTGCGCAAGGTGGCAGCTTTTTTCGCCCAGGCGGAGCTCGACCGCCGCGGGACGTAATGGTGTCCTTCATCGACGCACACCGGGAGGCGTACGGGGTCGAGCCGATCTGCAAGGAGTTGCCGAACGCCCCTTCGACCTACTACGAGTGCAAGGCCCGGGAGGCCGGTGGCAGTCCGGCGCCAGCGCGGAGGCGACGTGACGCGGTGCTGCGGGCGGCTATCAAGCGGGTGTGGGAGGAGAACTTCGGGGTGTACGGGGTGCGCAAGGTATGGCGTGCCCTGAACCGGGAGGGCCTTGCGGTGGCCCGATGCACGGTGGCGCGGCTGATGGGAGAGCTGGGGCTTCGTGGCGTGGTTCGGGGTCGAAGGACGAAGACGACCCGGGCAGGGAAGGACCTCACCCGGCCGCCGGACCGAGTGAACCGGGTGTTCGAGGCCAGCCGCCCGAATGCGTTGTGGGTGGCGGACTTGACCTATGTGGCGACATGGGTCGGCTTCGTCTACGTTGCCTTTGTGGTCGATGCCTATGCGCGGCGTATCGTGGGCTGGCGCGTCTCCCACTCGTTGCACACCGAACTGGCCCTGGACGCCCTTGATCAGGCCCTCCATGACCGTGCGGTGGGCCGTGAGCACGCTCTGGTGCATCACAGCGACCGTGGCGCCCAGTACGTGTCCATCCGCTACACCGAGCGTCTGGCCGAGGCCGGGATCGAGCCCTCGGTGGGCCGCATCGGGGACTCCTACGACAATGCCCTGGCCGAGTCCGTCATCGGCCTGTACAAGACCGAGGTGATCCGTCAACGCGGCCCCTGGTGTCACCTCGAAGCGGTGGAGTTCGCCACCCTCGAATGGGTCCACTGGTTCAACCACCGCCGGCTCCTGGAAGGAATCGGCTATGTGCCGCCGGCAGAACTCGAAGAGGCGTACTATCAGCAGTCTGAAGAGCCGGCCATGGTGGCCTGACTCAAACTATTCCGTCTCCGGGGAAACCCGGGGCGGTTCAAACAGCTACCGGACCCTATGTCCTGGATCACAAGAGCCGAGTTCAGCTACCGTCTGGACGTCTACGAGAGCCGTTTAATCACCTGCTCTTTTCTCGAACTCATTGAAAAGGACATGGCGGATGATACGTTACCGCCTTGGGCCGAAAAGCTTGCCCGGGACTTGGAGCAAGAGGCTCGCGAAACGGCCCAGTGGCAGCGATACGATGAAGAAGAGGACCAACGACCAGAGGAAGAACTCCTAGACGAGTTCCAGCGTTACCTCGAGGAGACCCTCAACGCCCGACGTATAGGTCTCCGCTGCGTTGGATTGGGACTATGAGAAAGCTCCGCGATCCCGAGACCCAACGCTTCTTGACCCAGGAAATGATCAGGTGGGTAGAGGGGGTCTGCGACGGGACAATCCCTGTAAAGACGACGCCGGAGGACCCGACGCCACAGATGTCGCGCGAGGAGGAGGATGCCGCTCTCAAGAAGGAAATGGATGAGAGTTCGCCGCGCGCAGCACTCGCATTGGCCGAGGCTCTTTTCTCTGAGTATCTCCAAGAGGATGTCCTTGTTCAGTTGTCCCTTTGCCACGAAGACGACCAGCGCCGATCGCTGAACATAGCGAATTTGCGGAAGGCGGTGCCTAGAACCTTGGAGGGAAGAATCAACCTCGCGTACGCGCTGGACATCTTGCCGGCGGAGGCCCTGCCTCTCCTGCAAAGAGCCCGGAATGCGCGTAACAATATTATCCACAAGGCTGGTGCCTTGACGCCTGACCAAGTAGCAGAGGCCAAGCTAGCAACGGACTTCTTCCTGAACATGCGAATGTATCTTGTGCTCGTTAAGTCATTCAGGCCTGAAGAAAGAGTTTCGCCGGTAGTAACCCCCATGCCGATTCCGTACTACGATGAGTCCGATTACAACATTCTGGAAATCTATTTTCGGTTCGTACCCCTGCGACTCCCTGGATTCCCTCCCAACCCTGCACTGTGATAATGGTAATTTTCGGTGGCTCTAAGGGGAGAGAGGCGCCCAAGGCCGTGCTTGACGGCTTTGCCGGGTCCAGATACAACAAAGCCCAAGGCGGAACGACTCTGGCCTTTGGTTACTACCGGAGAGCCCCGGTAAAAAGGTGACGTGTGCCGCCTTTCTACACTACTTCAGTTGGTTTTCGAGGAGGCTATCCAGGAAGGAGAGGAACCCTTGTCGGACTCCAATAGGATCGCCGAAGAGTACCGTGCCCACCGAGGGGCCATGAACGGACCCTCGCGCAAATTGGCAAAAATTGACCGCCAGATTCTGGATGAGTACATCGGGTAGATTGATCTGTGGCCCGACTGGGCCGAGGAGCTTGTCAGGGAGTCGGAATGCGGGGTCGCAGCATCTCGGTAGCTCCCTAGAATTTTGCTGGGATGAAGGACTCTCTCAAGATCATCATCTACGGTATCATCGCGGTCACCGTCGTCCTTGCTCCAATCGTCCTTGTCCTACTTTATGGCTCGGAAACGCACCCCGTACTAAGCCTCATCATTAGCCTCACTTGGCTTCTGCTGCTGTGTGAGCTGTCAGGGAGGCGAAGGACGCAACAGTGGCAACACCCGGGCTCTGCAGGTCACCGAAAAAGCAACGAAACCCAAAATGCGCAGCGTCAAGGACAAACGGGAAGCAGTAGAGAAAACCGAGCGAGAGTCCCCGCCCGGCCATTCAAGAAGCCAACTTGGCGCGAGGTCCTGGGCTTCAAGGAGGGCGAAAAGCCCACCTTGCACGAAGTCGAATCCGGATGGCGTCGATTGGCGAAGTCAGCCCATCCCGACGTCGGTGGTACAGACGCGCAGATGGCGGAGCTGAACACGGCCATGAGGGAGGCGCGGAAAGAGCTACGCGATAAGGAAACTGGTTGACGCCATGTCGGCCGCGCCTCGTAGAATTGATCTCAAACTGACGCAGTCCCGTCGTGTGCATGCCCTTGATCATCTCTTCGGCCTCTTCATGGACGGCCTCTAATCGTGAAAGCGATGACGAAGCTCTGTAACGGCGGAACGTCTTGACCGAGTGGTGACACCGTTAGGGACGCGTATTCGGTCCTGACAAGGTCGTGAGTCCCAGTAGTATCCTGAAGAGAAGTGTCCTATGCGCGTGTGAAAGACCGTCGGGCATGCTCACGCAGCACGCGGTTGATCTCGGTCTGGTATCCGCGTCCGTCTGGGGCGGTCGCCCTGAACCACGCAAGCACGTCGGCATCAAGCCTCAGGGTGATCTGCTGTTTGGGTCGATACAATAGACCGCGCTTGGCCCCCGACCAGTCGAGAATCTCAGGTATGTCGCTTGTGTCGATCTTCTCGTCGGGGAGGTTCGCAAGTGCCTTGATCTCGGCCTTCTGCTCCCTGGTCAGTCCTTTAGAAGTCGCCTTCTTCATAGGCTCTCCTCTCGTGGGTAGTAGCTTTTCGAGCACTGATGATGCGACCGACTTCGAGGCCGGTCTCGTGTTCTGCCTTGGGCCAAGTGTGCGCCACGATCACGACTACGTCGCCGACAAGACCGATGGTCTGCCAGCGCTCTTCGTCCGCACTGGAGTCGGGCCTATGCGTCATCAACGGATCGTCAAACACGAGCTTCGCTGTCTCGAAGCCGATTCCGTGCTTCTGCTTGTTGACTCGATTCTTCTCCTCGTCCCACGCCCAATACACTAAACTACTCTCATATCGTTACGGGACTGTAGCTACAATTGTACTGCCTGTCAACCTTCTGTGGGTCTTGGGTTGACCGAACACCATGGTTCTCCATCCGCGAAATTGGTGATTGCGACATCTCCCTCCGGAAACCGGACGACAATGCTCAGTTCTCCCCCCATCGCTTCGATGTAGGCGCGGAGTTTTGAGATGTACATGTCGGCTCTCCGTTCCAGCTTGGCGACCGCCGGCTGGTTGACGTTCAATGCCTTGCCAAGCGCCTTCTGGGTCAGTGCCCGGGCCTGTCGAAGCTCGTGAAGCGGCATGGCTGAGCGAAGCTCCGCTGTCTTGGCATCTACCCGCGCCCGACGCCCCGGAGAAAAGTCCTTTGTGAGTTCGCTAAAGGTGTTGAGGCCGCTCATTCGATCAACCCTTCCTTTCTCAGCTCTTGCAAGTGCTCATCGTATTCCCTTAACGGAATGTGTTCAAGTATCGCTGAACGGCCCGGAGTTTCAGCGATACCGCCCGACGCCGTCTCGTTTCATGGGTGCAAAATACGGGCCATGGTTGCAGTCCTCTCCTGCAAGGAGGCCCTTGCGAGGCGGACCGTTCGGAAAGATCAGTGACTGGAGGGGAATAACGCCGAACAGGCGTGAGGCCGCGCCCGCGGCATGGAAGTCGTCGTAGCAAAAGGAGATGTCGTGGGTACTGGGGGCTCGCCGGCGGCGCTGTCCTCCCTCAGCCTGCCTGCTTTTTTCGCTTGTCCTCGTACTCCGCCTTGGCTGCGGCGACGCCTTCCATCGCCGCAGCGCGGAATTCCGGTTGCCACTCCGCGGCCTCGTCGTAGCTGGTCTGTCTGGAAGCGAACTGGCCCTGGAAGTGCGGGATGACGTGCCGGGCGAACAGCTCGTAGCTGCGGTTGGTGGCGGCCCAGTCGACCCAGTCGTGGCACATGAACAGCACCACGCCGAAGCCGCCGGTGCCGGCCTGCATGCGCTCGATCTCGCGGATGGCGTCGGCGGGCGTGCCGATGATGGCGCGGCCGGACTCGACGATGAACGTGCGGGTGTCGGTGACTCCCTTGGGAACCGTCTGATTGGGCAGTACGTCGCGTGCGTAGCCGCCCCAGGCGTCGATTCCGAAGCGGACGTCCTTCATGGCCTGCTCACGCGTGTCGGCGATATGCATCTGCACGGCGATGCGGAACAGTGCCCGGTCGGCGACGCGGCCGTGGGCGGCCGCGGCTTCCTCGTAGATTCCCCAGTTGTGGGCGTAGGCGGCCAGCGCCTCGTCGGAGTGTCCGCCGAGGGAAAGCAGCCCGAGCCCGTAGCGGCCGGCCAGCGATGCGCCCGCGGGCGAGCGGATGGTGGTCACGGCCATTTCCATTCGCGGCCGGGTAAAGGAGGCGTGCTGCAGCTTGGCCCGGTCCAGGGTGAACCAGTCGGTCCTGGCGCTTACGCGCTCGCCCTCCAGCAGCGGGATGATCACGTCCAGCGACTCGTTCATCATGCGCCGGGTGCGCCGCGGGTCGATGCCCATCTGCGTGGCGTCCGAGGGCAGGGCGCCAGGCCCCACGCCGAACATGGCGCGCCCGCGGGTCATGTGGTCGAGCTGGACCATGGCGTCGGCCACCATGAAAGGATGCACGTAGGGGAGGGACTTCACCCCGGTGCCGAGGCGGATGCGCCGTGTCTCCCGGGCCGCGGCGGCGATGAAGACTTCCGGCGCGGCGATGGTCTCGAACCCGCCCGAGTGGTGCTCGCCGATCCATGCCTCGTCGTAGCCGAGGCGGTCCAGCAGCATGGTCAGCTCCAGGTCGCGCTCGAAGAGAAGGGTGGGGTTCTCGTTCAGCGCATGGAAGGGCGCCAGGAAAACCCCGAATCGCAGCATGGAATCAGACACGCGGGACCTCTCGCCTGTGGTTCGAGCCCTGAGTTGCGACAACCTACGCGTCGATCCCGTAGAACTTGATGCAGTTGTCCCACAGGATCTTGCGGGAATGCTCCACCGGCAGCTCCTGCTGCATGAACGCGTCTACCGCGTGGGGGAACTCGGAATCGCTGTGGGGGTAGTCGGTGGAGAAGACGATGTTGTCGTCGCCCATCAACTGGATCACCGACCCCACCTCGCGCTCCTCGCCCTCGCAGCCCACCACGCACTGGCGCTTGAAGTACTCGCTGGGCTTCATGGTGAGCATGGGAGCGTCAGCGGCGCCCAACTGCTCCCAGTGGGTGTCCATGCGGCTCAGCCACGCCGGCGCCCAGCCGCAGTTGCATTCCAGGAACGCCACCTTCAACTCCGGGAAACGTTCGAGCACGCCGCCCACGATGATGTCCACCATGGTCACCATCTGGCCGGTGACGTGGCTGCAGATGTGGCGCATGAGGCGGTTGTTCTGGCCGAACCGCTCGATGTGGGGGTAGTAGCCTGAGTTGGTGCACTCGTGGAATCCCACCGGCATTCCCAACTCCTGCAACTCGTTCCACAGGGGCTCCCAATAGAGCCCGAACCAGGTGTCGCCGGGGAGCGGCGTGGCCCGCAGGAAGGCGGTGACGAAGCCCAGCTCGTCGGCCGCGCGCCGGGCTTCCCGCATCGCCAGCGAAACGTCGTGGGGCGGCAGCATGGCCGCGCCCTTCAGCCGCGCCGGGTCTTCCTGGCAGAAGTCGTAGAGCCAGTTGTTGTAGGCCCGGCAGATGGCTTCCGCCAGCAGCGGATCCATGTCCGGCACGGTCATGATGTGAAGACAGGCGGTGGGGAACAGCACCGCCACGTCCAGCCCCTCGATGTCCATGGCCTCAAGCTGGGACTTGGCGTTGAAGCCTTGGTCCCGGGCGAAGCCGATGACGTCCTCGCGCGTGGAGGCGCGCCGCTTGCCGATCATGCGCGCGTCGTTGGCCAGCGACGGGCTCTTGGCCCGGGGCTCCTTGCCGTCCAGCAGCAGCAGGTTGAAATCGCCCCGGCTGGGGACGTTGACCACCCGCGGCGCATGCTGCTTGAAGGGCGCGTCCACGTAGTTCTCCCAGAGGTCCGGCGGCTCCATGATGTGCATGTCGGAGTCGATGATCTTGAGTCCGTTCTTCATCGGGGTCTCCCTTCCGGAAGCGTTGGCGTGCTCAACCCGAATACCTTTGGGCGTTGAGGGAGTCAAGGAGCGGACGGGTTCCGGTCGGGGACGGCGACAGCCTTTGACTCCGTTGCCGCGGGGCTCCTATAAAGAAGGCACCGCCAGAAACGAAGGAGGTTTACAGGAATGGCACAGGCCCTCGACGGCATCAGGATTCTCGACCTCAGCAGCTACATCGCCGGTCCGTTCGCGGCCATGCTGCTGGCGGACATGGGAGCTTCGGTGGTGAAGATCGAGAACACCGCCGGCGGCGACCCGTTTCGCAAGTGGGCCCAGGAGCCGCGCATGTACAGTCCGCTGTTCCGCAGCTACAACCGCAACAAGCGGAGCATGACCCTGAACCTGCGCGATCCGGAAGGGAAGAAAATTTTTCTCCGGATGGCGGAGGAGGCCGACGTCGTGATCGAGAACTACCGGCCGGGGGTGATGGACCGCCTGGATCTCGGTTACGAGCGACTCAAGGACCTCAATCCGCGTCTGGTCTATTGCGGCATATCGGCGTTCGGACAGACCGGGCCGTACCGCGAGAGGCCGGGCTTCGACACCCTCGGACAGTGCCTCAGCGGCCTGTTGAGCCAGATCATCGACCCCAGGGCGCCGCAGCCGCCGGGCTTGGCCTTCTCGGACCACCTGGGCGGCATGTTCGCCTGCTACGGTGTTCTCATCGCCTTGATGGCCCGGGAGAAGTCGGGCAAGGGCCAGAAGGTGGAGACGTCACTCATGGAGGCATCCATGGCGTTCATCGGTCGCAGCATCACCCAGTACTTCGCTACCGGCGACGTTCCCGACGTGGAGAGCCGCGGGCGTTCCGCCGGGGTCTACGCGCTCCTGGCGGGGGACGGGTTGCCGTTCGTCATCCACCTGTCCCACCTCAACAAGTTCTACGTAAGCATGGTGGAGGCCCTGGGACACCCGGAACTCGCGGACGATTCCCGTTTCGCCGATCGCGAGGACCGTCTGGTCAACTATGACGAGCTCAAGGCTCTGCTTCAGGAGATCGTCGGCGCCAAGCCCCGGCAGCACTGGCTGGATGCGTTGGGCAAGCACGACGTGGCCCACGCCCCCATCAACCGCCTCGACGAAGTGTTCGAGGACCCGCAGGTCAAGCACCTCGATCGGATCATGGAATGGGAGCATCCCAAGCATGGGCCGATCCAGACGGTGAGAGGCGGCGTCAACCTGAGCGATACGCCGTGGCAATGGTCGGCGCTACCCCCCGAGCTCGGCGAGCACACCGCCGAGATCCTCAAGGAACTGGGGTTGAGCGAGGAGCGCATCGGGCAACTGGCGGAAGCAGGGACGGTATAAACAGACAGGACATTGGCTCGGGATCGCTCTTGACCGGGTTTCGCGCGCTGTGTTATGCGCGGGCCAGCTTTCGGCAACGACTCAAGCACGTCAGCGAGAAAAGGAGGGCCAGGATGAAACGGATCATAACGCTCATTGTCGGCGTCTCGCTTGCTGCGGTCACGGGGGTTCACGCACAGGACAACGTCAAGGCCCTGTACGAGAAGGCCAAGAAGGAGGGTCAGGTGGTGCTGGCCGCGGGTTCGCCGCCGGTGGCGCTGAAGGCCCAGATCGGCGGCTTCATGAAGCGGTTCCCGGGCATCCAGGTGAACCATATCCCTTCCACGGGGTCCGACGCCTCCGCCAAGATACAACTCGAGACCCGGGTGGGCATGGCCACCTACGAGGTGGCCCAGGCTACCACCACGTCGGCGGAGCGGCTGCTCAAGGCCGACCTGCTGGCGCCGTTCCCGTACCACGAGTTCGGCATCGCCAAGAACGAGATATCCTTCGGGGAGCGCCTAGTGCCGTGGTTCGACCTGACCCGGGTGCTGGGGTTCAACACCAAGCTGGTCTCCAGGGACCAAGTGCCCACCACCTGGGAAGGGCTGCTGGACCCCAAGTGGAAGGGCCGTAAGATCATCGTCGTGGGGCGGGGGTATCCCTTCGGAGACCTGGTGCCGGAGTGGGGGTTGGAGAAGACGATGGAGTACACCCGCAAGTTCAGGGCCCAGGACCCCATCATTCAGCCCCGGGGCGGACCACAGACCCTGGAGGCGCTGGTGGCGGGGCAGGCGCCGCTGGCGCTGATCCAGTTCGACCGTGTCTTCAGGGCCAAGGTCAAGGACGGGGCGCCGGTGGACTTCCTCTGGATCACGCCCATGTCGGTGACCCGCTTCTACTCCATCGCGGTGAAGAAGGTGCGCAATCCCAACGCGGCCAAGCTCCTGACCGGCTACCTCGGCACCCCCGAGGCCTCGGCGCTGATGGAAAAGGCCTCCTTCCGGAGCCAGCTCGGTCCCAGCGCGCAGACCGACGCCGCCAAGATGGCGCGCGCGGCCGGCGTCAAGTTCGTCTGGAACGCTCCCACCATGGAGGAAGCCAGGGAACTCAAGAAGTGGCGCAAGCAGGCCCGGAAGATACTTACCGGACACTAGACAGCGGACGGCGTCCGGCCGCCGGGCCGGGCGCCGCGCCGGCCCAAAGGAGCCCTGACCATGGCCCGAAACGGCTTCAAGATCCTCGACAGCGACATGCACGTGTTCGAGCCGCATGATCTCTATCTCAAGTACATGGATTCCAAGTGGGGCGACCGTATCCCCAGAGGGAAGCCCAGGACGCGTCACGGCCAGGTCAAGTTCAGCTTCGGCGACGGCGCCCTGGTGCGGGAGTCGGGGCTTACGACCCGACCCAACGTGACCCCGGGCGAGGACAAGGTGGCGCATCGCTACACCAGGCCCCTGGCGAGGAACTACGATGCGGTCTCCCAGGTGGAGGCCATGGACCTTGAGGGCCTGGACGTGGCGGTGCTCTTTCGCACTTTCCCGCTGCACACCGACGACCGTCTGGAACCGGAATACGCCAACGCGCTCTGCCGCGCCTGGAACGACTGGGTGGCGGACTTCTGCAAGGAGAATACCGAACGGCTCAAGCCCTCGGCCCTGATCACACTGCACGACGTGGACATGGCCGTGGACGAGACCCGCCGGGCGGTCACCGAGTTGGGCGCCGTCGGACTGTGCCTGGTGCCCGAGCCCGCCAACGGCCGGCACATCCATGAGACCTGTTTCGACCCGCTGTGGCGCGAGGCGGAGCGCCTGAACACGCCCGTCTGCTTTCACCCCGCGGCCAACCCCCGGATGGACCAGGTGGCGCAACGGTTCAAGGGTCTTCCCAACGAAGGCATCCTGGTGAACGCCTATCGCAATCCCGTCGAGCTGATGCTGGCGGTGGGAAGCTTCTGCGGCGGCGGAGTGCTGGAGCGGTTTCCCCGTTTGAGGGTGGCCTTTCTCGAGGGCAACTGCAGTTGGCTGCCGTGGGTGCTGTACCGTCTCGACGAGCGCTGGGAGCTTCGAAAGGACCTCTGCGACACGCCGCTTTCTCTGAACCCCAGCGAATACTTCCTGCGCCAGTGCTTCATTGCCACCGACGTGGAGGAAGACCTGGTGGCGGACGTGGTGAGCCGGATCGGGGAAGACAACATCGTGATCTCGACGGACTACCCGCACTCCGACTCGCGGTGGCCGGAAGCGGTGGACAGCTTCCTCGGCATCGGCGGGCTCGCCGACGCCTCCAGGCGCAAGATCTTCTGGGACAACAGCGCGAGGCTCTACGACCTCCAGTAGACGATGGAGACGCCGGGGGGAACGACCGAGCCCCGGCCATCATGGCTTGCACATGCGGGTGAGCGAACGGGACGTCTTTAGCTGGCTTACCCTGGGGGCGGTGGCGTGGCTCGTGGTGGTGCCGCTGTTCCTGGTGGTCTTCTTCTCGTTCCAGCGCGAGCCGCTGGCCGGGACCAGCGCCCTCTCTCTCTATCACTACATCGAGATCTACGTCGACCCCGGCACCTACGAGCTGATCCTCAACACGCTGCTGTTCGGCGCGGGGGCCATCCTGACGGGGTTCGCCTTCGCCGTTCCGCTGGCCTGGCTGGTGGAACGCACCAACGCCCCCGGCCGGCACCTCATGTACGCCCTGATCCTCATCCCCATGGCGCTGCCGCCCATGATCGCAGCGTTGGGATGGGAGCGGCTGCTGGACCCGCGCATCGGCGTCATCAACCTGATCCTGCGGGCGTTGCTGGGGCTGGAGGGGGAGGGGCCGCTCAACGTCTTCACGCTCTACGGCATGTCATTCGTCATGGGCCTCTCCATGGTGCCCACGGTGTTCCTCATGCTGGTGCCGGTGCTGCGCAACATGGATCCGGCCTTCGAGGAGGCCAGCATGATCGCCGGCGCCAGCCGCTTCGTGACGCTCCTGCGGGTGACCTTTCCGCTCACCTATCCGGCTTTCTTCGCCGCCCTCATCTGGTTCTTCATCATCTCCATCGAGGCTTTCGAGATACCGGGCGTCATCGGCATGCAGGCCGGCATCCTGGTGTTCAGCACCAAGATCTTCTGGGCCATCCACCCGCCCATGGGGGAGCTGCCGGAATACGGCACCGCCAGCGCGCTGGCCATGAGCGTGCTGGTGCTGAGCGGCGTGCTCGTCTACCTCTACCTGAAGGTCCTGGGAGCGGGGGAGAAGTACACCACCGTCACCGGCCGCGGCTACCGGCCCGCGGTCATCGACCTGGGCCGGGCCAGGTGGGCCGGCTCCGGCTTCTTTTTCCTCTACATGTGCTTGGCCATCGTGTTCCCGTTGCTGGTGCTGGCGTGGGGCAGCCTGCTGACCTTCTACCAGCCGCCCTCGTGGGAACTCGTGCCGCAACTGACGGTGAAGCACTACTACAACGCCGTAACGGGCTACGGCGCGGTGGGAGCCTTCAAGAACACGGCGCTGCTGGTGATGGCGGCCTCTACCGCCACCACGCTGCTGGCGGTGGTGTCGGGCTGGATCATCGTGCGGTTCGGCGGCAGGACCGGAAAGATACTGAACCTCCTGACCTTCGCGCCCATCGCCATCCCCTCGGTGATCATCGGGTTCGCGCTGATCCTGATGTATCTCTCGATCCCCGTGGGCGTCTACGGAACCATCTGGGTCATCGTCATCGCCCACGTCACCCGCTACATCTCCTACGGCTCCCGGGCGGTGATCTCCGCCCAGGTCCAGGTGCACAAGGAGCTGGAGGAGGCCTCCTACACCTGCGGCGCCTCTCTGGCCGTCACCCTGCGCAAGGTGGTGGTGCCCATCGTGCTTCCGGCGCTGGTGAGCCTGTGGCTGTGGGTGGCGCTCCACAGCCTGCGGGAGCTGTCTTCAGCGGTGCTCCTGGCGACGCCGGGGAACCGGGTGGTGAGCACCATGATCTGGTTCGCCTGGCAGGAAGGGCAGGTGGGTGAGGCCTACGCCCTGTCGATCATGCTGATCGCGGTATCCCTGGTCATCGCCTTCGCGGCCCGGCGTCTGCTCACCTGGGGCGACCCGGTGGCGATGCACTGAGTCAGACCGCTTTCTTGAGCGGCTGCGCCTCGAAGTGCTGCTTCACCTCCGCCAGCTTCATGAGGTCGGCGTACTTGTGGTGCAGGTCGAACAGGTTGACCTTGTGGGAGATGATGCTGCGGTCGAAGACGCATTCCTCGACGATGGTGACGTGGTAGCCGTTGGAGTAGGCGTCCACCACGCTGGCCCGCACGCAGCCGCTGGTGCTCTCGCCGCACACGATCAGCGAGCTGATGCCGAGCCTCGTGAGGTGGGCGATGAGCGGCGTGCCGTAGAAGCCGCTGGCACGTTCCTTGTAGATGATGATGTCGTCGGGCTGGGGCGCAAAGTCCTTGTAGATCTCGTAGTCGTCCGCGTCTATCCCGGTAATCTGGCGGTTGGTGGCGTGCACCGCGGCCGGCTGCACTTCTTTCCGCGTCTCGGTGGTGGTGTAGAAGATCGGCAGACCCTGGGCGCGGGCCAGGGCGAACAGCTCCTTGGTGGGCTCGATGGCGTCGTAGGCGTACACGCCGCAGGCGCTCTTGTGTTCCTTGACCACCTCATGCACCGGCTTGGGGCCGCCCCGGTAAGCGAGGTTGTAGAGGTCGATGGCCAGCAGCGCCGGGCGCTCGCCGACGTAGATGTCCCTGCGGTAGGGCTTGTAGATGTCCATGATCTCCTCGGTGACGAGGTCCTGCCAGCAATGATCTTCGAATTTGTCAACCATCGGGGGTCTCCCTTTCGCGTGTAATGGAGTAGGTGATAGCCCTTGACGCTTCGCGGTGTCAACCTTGCCGGGGCGTTCCCCGCCGCATTCGCTTTCTCTCCGCATTGCCGTTAGCCTTTCCTGCCCATGTGGTTCGTGCTGGCCCTCATGTCGGCCCTGTTCCAGGTGCTGCGGAACATCTCCATGAAGCACCTGGGGCACGAGCTGGACGACATCATCAACGTCTGGGGCCGTTTCACCTTCCTCCTGCCGTTCGTGGCCCTGGCGTCGGCCTGGCACGGGATGCCCGAGTTGCGGGACGGTTTCTGGCCCTGCGTCCTGGGCTTCGGCGTCACCCAGTCCATCGCCACGCTCAGCCTCTCCAAGGCCCTCAAGCTGTCGGGCATCGCCATCGTCACGTCGCTGTGGAAGCTGAGCCTGTTGTTCCTGGTGCTGTTCGCCTACGTGACCCTGCACGAGACCCCCTCGGCGGCAGGGCTCGCGGGCGTGCTGCTGAGCGCGGCCGGCGTCTACCTCCTCAACGTGCAGAAGAGCCGCATCTCGGTGTGGGCGCCGCTCCGCGAGCTGTTCGTGGACCCGGGCCTTCGCTTCACCCTGGCGGCGGCCTTCTTCTATGCGCCGTCGGTCGTGCTGATCAAGATGCTGATCCTTCGCTCCGACGTCTACGTCGCGAACCTCGCCGGCTACCTGGCCGCCTCCCTCATGGTCCTGCCCCTGGCGGTGAGCCGCTCCGCCACCCATTTCCGCGCCATCCCGCGCCACGGCGCCGCGTTCACCGCCATGGGGCTGTGCGCAGCGCTGACGAGCATCTGCCACAGCCTGGCCTACGAGCTGACCCTCACCTCCTACGTGGAGGCGGTCAAGCAGACCGAGATCCTGTTCGCGCTGGCCGCAGGCTGGCTGGTGTTCAACGAGCGCGCCCGGGTGCGCGAGATCCTGCCCGGAAGCCTCACCATCATGGCAGGGATGGTGCTGCTGCGGTTGAGCTAGTGTGTCGATTTGCAGGGCGACCGCGGGTCGCCCCAGGGGCCTGCCGTCCTACGAGCTGGCGGACGTGACTTGGCTCCACGTCCACAGCGACCTTTCGCGGTACAGTTTCTCGACATCCGCTGGGATGTCAGTGCCGGCGTTTCTGAGATAGTCCGCGATGGGCCGCAACGGCAGGCCCACCGCGGCGAGGTAGTCGCCGCGGATGCTCTCGATCAGCCGGTGACCTTTACCCTGGATGGAGTAGGCGCCGGCCTTGTCCATGGATTCGCCCTGCGCCACGTAGCCGGCGATCTCGGCGTCGGTGGAATGGCGCATGCGCACCTCGACGCGTTCCAGGTGGGTCTGCTCCCGGCCCGTGGCGCGGTGGATCAGGGCCACGCCGGTCAGGATGCGGTGGGTCCGGCCGGAGAGCCGGCGGAGGATGGATGCGGCGTCTGCCGCATCCTCGGGCTTGCCGATCTTCTCGCCGTCCAGGGCGATCAGGGTGTCGCCTCCCACCACCAGGGCCTCCGGCTCCACGGACGCGATGGAGCGGGCCTTGCCCAGCGCAAGCTCCAGCGCTTCCTCGCCGGCGGTCAGGTCGTCGCGGGTGGTTTCGAGGAAATCGGGGGGGCGGACCTCGAAGGGGACGCCCAGGAGGGCCACGATGTCGCGCCGGCGCGGCGAGGTCGACGCGAGGATGACGCGCATGTCTTCAGGCGGCCCCGACGATGCGCGCCACTTCCTCGGCGTTCCGGGCCCGGACCATTTGCGCGCGCCATTGCGCTGCGCCGCGGAACCCCTTGCAGTACCAGGCCAGGTGCTTGCGCATGGCGTGGAAGCGGCGCTCGCCCCAGAGGGTCTCGAAGTGGCGGCTGTGCTCCAGCAAGACCCGCGTGCGCTCTTCCTGGCTCACGTCGAGGTCCGGTCCGCCCGGATGCGTGATTCCGGCCAGGCTGTCTTTGGCCCACTGCTTGTCCCGGAAGATCCACGGATTGCCCATGGCGCCTCGCCCGAGCAGCACGCCGTCCACGCCGGTCTGCCGGATGCGCTCCACCGCGTCCGCCATGGACTTGAGGTCCCCGTTGCCCAGGATCAGCGTCGGCAGGCCGCGGGCCAACTCCACCGCGCGGTGGATGGCGTCCCAGTCGGCGAGCCCCTTGTACATCTGCTTCAGCGTCCGGCCGTGCACGGAAATGGCCGCGGGCCGTTCGGCCAGCAGCACGGGGATCCACTCGTCCACCGCCACCCGGTCGTATCCCACGCGCGTCTTGACCGAGAGCGGGATGGCCTGCCGGGCCGCCGGCTGCGGCCGCCCGCGGTTCATGGCGCGGACCCTGTCCAGCACCTCCGGCGCCAAGCCCGTTTCCTCCAGCCGCTGCCCCGCGGCCCAGTCCGCGATGCCCCGGCGCGCCTCCCGGACGATGGTCACCGCCAGCTCCGGGTTGAGGATCAGCCCGGCGCCGCAACCCTTGTTGGCGACGTTCTTGGCCGGGCACCCCATGTTGATGTCGAGACCGTCGAAGCCTAGCTCGCAGACGATGTGCGCCACCTGGTAGAAGGCGCGGGGAGTCCGGCCGTAGATCTGCGCCAGGATCGGACGCTCGTACTCGCCGTAGTGGAAGTCCCGCACGAAACTGTCGGCGCCGCAGCAGATGCCCTCGACGCTGGTGAACTCCGTCATGCACAGGTCCGGCCGTCCGTGACGCGCCGCCACCAAGCGGAACGAGGCGTCCGTGACCCCGTCCATGGGCGAGAGGCCGATGATGGGCTTGTCGATCCGTTGCCAGAAGTCCATGGCTACAAGAGGAGCGCGCGCTCCGAAGAGCGTCAGCCGGCGGCGTCGGCGTCAGTCCGGCCGGCGATCATGCCGTCCAGCTCTTTCTTGAGACGCGGTAGGATCTCGTCGTAGGGGAAGGCTCCCAGCGGCTCGCTGCCGCGCTTGAGGTTGACGAACCGGGGACCGCACCACAACCCCAGGTCGGCGTCGTCGGTCTCGCCGGGTCCGTTGACGCGGCAGCCCATGACCGCGATGGTGATGGCGTGTTCCGCGGCGTAGGCGGTCATCTCCTTGACCTGCTGTGCCAGCTCCACGAAGTTCTCGTTCTCCACCCGCGAGCAGCTCGGACAACTGATGATGTTGAGGGTGTCGCGGCCGTAGTCCACGACGCTGCGCACCCGGCCCTCGGCGATGTCTTCGAGGATCTCGCGTCCGGCGGTGATCTCCTCGGGCTTGCGCGGATTGGGGACCGTCAGGGACACCCGGATGGTGTCGCCGATGCCCCGGCTGATGAGTTGCTCGAAGGCGATGCGGGTCTTGATGATGCCGTCCGGCGGCAGCCCGGCCTCGGTGACGCCGAGATGGAGCGGCACGTCCGGGCGCTGGGCCGCGAAACGCTTGTTGACCTCGATGACCTTGGCCGGGTCCGAGTCCTTGAGCGAGACGCAGTAGCGCGTGTAGCCCAGGCCGTCCAGCAGCTCGCAGTGCTCCCAGGCGCTCGCCAGCATCGGCGAGATGGAGTCGTCCTCGGGAAACTTCTCCTGCTGCGCCGGGTCCACCGAGCCGCAGTTGACCCCCACGCGCATGGCGCAGTCGTTGGCCTCGGCCACCTCCACCAGGAACTTGACCTTGTCCTGCCAGGGCTTCTGCTTCTCGTGGTGGTAGAGGTGTCCGGGGTTGTAGCGGATCTTGTCCACGTGGGGCGCCACCGCGGCGGCGAGCCGGTAGTTCTCCTGGAGGTCCACCGACAGGTTCGCTTCGGTGGCGTCGCGTATCTCCGCCAGCGCCGCGGCGTCCTTCCTGCTGTCCACCGCGATGCGGACCACGTCCGCCCCGGCCCGGGCCAAGTCGTTGACCTGCGCAACGGTGGCCGCGACGTCCTGGGTATGAGTGGCGCACATGCTCTGCACCGCAATCGGATGGTTGCCTCCGATGACGGTGGTGCCGATGCGCACCGGGCGCGTGGGGTTGCGCGGCAGGTTCACGATGCATCCTCCTTCGAAGCCGTCTGCCGGACGCCTGGAGCGACCGGGAGACTCCTTTCAGGCTAACGCCTGTGGCCGCCGGACGCAACACGTTGTCGGGCACGCCGTGACCTTGCAATTTGTGCTAAACTTCTAGTAGGCGAGTATGTCAAGCCGTAGCGTGAGCCGGAATACGGCGCAAACGAGGGAAAGGCCGGGGTCTTTTCGAGTTGGGCGAAAAGAGAACAGGAACGGACGGCGCGGGTTCACGCTTGAGACGTTGCTTCGCGGTCGCGGCAGTGGCTCTCTGGCTGCCGGCGAGCTTTGCGTGGGCTCAAGGCGGGGCCGATCCGGCGCTCGCGGACCTTTCTCCGGACCGCGCACAGTCGGCCATCGGCGTGGAGCTCCTGGACAGGCTCACCAAGGGACACTACAAACCCATCACGCTGGACGACCGGGTTTCCGGCAGGATTTTCGATTCCTACCTGAGGGCGGTGGATCCTTCCCGGAGCTATTTCCTGGCAGCGGACGTCGAGGAGTTCGAACCCCTCAGGAGCCGGTTCGACGACCTGCTCAAGGCAGGGGAGCTGGGTCCCGCCTTCAAGATATTCAATCGCTATCGACAGCGGCTGGCCGAACGCCTCCGGTTCCTGATCCGTATCCTCGACGAGGATTTCGATAGCCTCGACTTCGAGAAGGAAGAGAGCCTAGCGCGGCAGAACGCTGCCTGGGCGGGCTCCGCGGACGAACTCAGGGCGCGTTGGCGCCGGCAACTCAAGGGCGACGTATTGAATCGCCTGCTGGCCGAGACCGGACGGGAAGACGTCCGCAAGGCGTTGCGGCAGCGGTACGGCAACCAGTTGACGCGGCTGGCCCAAACCAACGACAGCGACGTGTTCCGCGTCTACACCAACGCTTTCCTTCGGGCCATCGACCCCCATACCGCCTATTATCCGCCGCATCAGAGCGAAAACTTCAACATACACTTGAGCTTGTCCCTGGAGGGCATCGGCGCCGTGCTGCAGGCCGACGGCGAGAGCGTCAAGGTGGTGCGGCTGGTGGCGGGCGGACCTGCCGACAAGGCCGGTGATCTCAAGGCGGGAGATCGCATCGTCGGCGTCGGGCAGGGCGAGGACGGCGAGATGGTGGACATCCTGGGCATGCGCCTCGACGAGGTGGTGTCCCTGATCCGCGGGCCCAAGGAGACCACCGTGCGCCTCGAGATCATTCCCGGGGTCAGCGCGACGGGGGAACGAAGGGTCATCAGGATCGTCCGCAACAAGGTGGACCTCGCGGAGCAGCAGGCCAGCAGCCGGACCATACCGGTCCAGCTCGGCTCGCGCACGGAGAAGATCGGCGTCATCCGGTTGCCGACTTTCTACATAGACTTCGCCGCGCTTCGCGCCGGCGACCCCAATTTCAAGAGCACGTCCGGAGACGTGAAACGGTTGATCGCGGAGTTGAAGGAGACGGGCGTCGCAGGAGTGGTCATCGACCTGCGGGACAACGGCGGCGGGGCGCTGCAGGAAGCCATCGCGCTGGTGGGCCTGTTCATCGACCGGGGACCGGTGGTGCAGGTCCGCGACGGCCGGGGAGTCATCCGGGTCCACTCGGACAGGGCCTCGGGCGTCGTCTACGACGGCCCGCTGGCGGTGCTGGTCAACCGCCTGAGCGCCTCGGCCTCCGAGATCTTCGCCGGCGCCGTTCAGGACTACGGCAGAGGGCTCGTGCTGGGCGGACAGACCTTCGGCAAGGGGACGGTGCAGACCCTGATCCCGATTAGCCGGGGACACCTGAAGCTCACCCAAGCCAAGTTCTACCGGGTTTCCGGGGAGAGCACCCAGCATCGCGGCGTGGTCCCCGACATCGAGTTTCCGGGCGCCATCGACAAGACGGAAGTGGGCGAAAGCTCTCTGGACAACGCGCTGGCGTGGGACTCCATCGACAAGGCCCGGTATTCACCCGCGGGCGATACCGCGCCTTACCTGGAGACCTTGGCCGCCGGGCATCGCCGGCGGGTGGAGGCGGACCCGGACTTCACCCACCTGCGGGCGCGCATCGCGCGTCTGGAAAGGGAACGGCGGGAGACCACCGTGTCGCTGAGCGAAGATACGCGGAGGGCCAGGAAAGAGCGCGACGAACTCCGGCAGCTCGAAAGCGAGAACGTCCGGCGGGTGGCCAAGGGCAAGAAGCCTTTTGCCAGTTTCGCCGAGTTGGAGGCCGACAGGCAGGAGAGAATCGCCGCCGACCCGTTGTCCAGGGACGACCCGATACTGGACGAGGCCGCCAACGTCCTCGCCGATTTCATCGCGCTGACCCGCGCCCCGGCGCCCGCCAACTCGACCCTGCCGGATGCCACGCGGCGCCCGGCTATTCGCCGCCGTTGACGTCCACCACCGAGCCGTTGACGAACGACGCCGCGTCGGAGGCCAGGAACAGCACGACGCCGGCCACCTCGTCGGGCTTGCCGTGCCGTCCCAGCGCGATGTTCTCCAGTCCTTCGGATTCCAGGCGCGCCAGGCTCGTGCCCCCCGGCCGCGGCGTGTCGATGATTCCCGGCGCCACCGCGTTCACCCGCACGTCCGGCCCCCACTGGTTGGCCATGTGGAAGGTGAGGTTCATGACCGCGGCCTTGGCCGTGCCGTAGGCGGCCATGTTGGGCCGCTCGTGCTTGGTGGAGCGGCCGGAGATGGAGCCGATGTTGACGATGGCGCCCTTGCCCCGCTCCTTCATGTGCGGCACCACGCCTTGGCGCACAGGAAGGCCGTCTTGGCGTTGACGTCGTAGACCCCCATGAAGTCCTCGGGCGACAGCTCCAGCAGGGTTCCGCGCTGGAACGCCGGCATTTCCGGGTTGCGGCTGTAGGAGCCTCCGGCCACGTTGATGAGGGCGTCGATGCGGCCGAACCGGTCCAGGGTGGCGGCCACCATCTTCCTGACCTGATCTTCGTCGGACACGTCCGCGGCCACACCCGCGGCGCCGACGCCCAGGGCTTCGACTTCCGCCACCACCGGCGGGATGGAGTCCGCCGGCAGCGAGGCGATCATCACGTTGGAACCCGCTTGCGCGAACGCCAGCGCGCAGGCGCGGCCGATGCCGCCGCTGCCGCCGGTGATGATGGTGGTGCGTCCTTCCAGGGAAAAGCGTGACAGGTCCATGGGGCTTCCTTTCTCGTTGGTCGGGTTTCGGACCCGCCCGTGTTGCCGCCGGTGGCTCAGCCCTCCCACAAGTGGCTGAACTGCGTGGCGACCACATCCTGGTAGGCCACGGGCGCGGCCAGCAGGCCGATGTCCTGGGCGAACCGGTTCATGCTCGTCACCACCGGCTCCGGGATTCTGGGGTCGTAGTAGGGGGTGTCCCGCTCGATGAGGGTGGCGATGAGGTCGGCCTCTTCGGCCGGATACAGGGCCTTGCCCACGTCCGCCGCCCGCTGGGGGTCCTCCACCAGCGCCTTCTGGGTCTTGACCAGCGCCCGCACCGCGGCCGCGGCCGCGTCGGGATTCTCGGAGATGACCCGGTCCGAGGTGATGAGGGCGGGGAAGGTGTAGCCGCGCGCCTCCGCGGGGCCCTCGCCGCGCCGGATGTCCAGCACGACGGTGCCGGCGCCGTGCCGCACCGCCACCTCCGCGCCCATGCCGTTGGCCCAGAAGCCGTCGATGGCGCCCTCGGAGAGGGCCTTGGCCGCGGTCACGCCGAAGGAGACGCCGGCCGCGGTGGCGCCGGGCACGGGTCCGATCTGTATGTTGTCCGTCTCGGGGTCGAGGCCCGCGGCCTTGAGCATGCGCTTGAGCCCCAGGTCCACCCCCGGCGCCGCGCCGATCCGCAGGCCCTTGACGGCTTCGATGTCGCCGCGCTCGACCCCCAGGTCCGCGCGCAGCACCAGGAACCAGTACATGTGCCGGGCCAGCGCGGCCAGCAGCTTGGCGCCCTTCCAGTCCGGGAACTTGGTGAGGGTGGCGTGAGAGGAGGCGGCCACGAAGTCGAGCTTGTGGTCCCGCAAGGCCTCGAAGGTCGAAGGCACCGGGAAGATCAGCTCCAGCTCCATGTCCAGCCCCTCGTCCTTGAAGAAGCCGAGTTCCACCGCGGCGATGGCGGGGAAGTAGGAGTTGGAGACGAAGTCGGGGAGTCCTATGCGCATGGCGTTCCTTTCACAAATCGGCGTTGGGGTGGGGTGTAACGGATTCAGGACGCGGATGCAAAGCGGTCCGGGGGAGATGGCAGGATGGCGGGTCAGGCCCCCGGGGGATGAAGGGCGGACCCAACATCCCCCGGGGGCCTGACCCGCCATCCTGTACGCGGGAATTAATCAGAGTTTCGATCAGAGCCTCCTTAAAAGCATCAGGCCCAGTAGGTGGTGCGGTCTACGGGGATGGCGTCCAGCAGGTCGCGCGGGAGGTAGTCCTCTATGCGGATGCGTGCGAGTGCTTCGTCGGGGCACTTGGAGACGGGGGAGAAGGGGCGGTCCAGCGGCCGGGTGGCGTCGATGATCATGGCGGAGGTGCGGATGCCCTCGTCCATGGAGGGGTCGATCAGGGGGCCGCGCATGAGGTCGGGGATGAGCGATATCTGCCGGTGCGGCTGCACCCGGGTGGCCAGGGCCCAGAGGATATCGGTGGGGTTGTAGACGTCGATGTCGTCGTCGAAGATGAACACGTGCTTGCACTGGTCGAAGCTCAGCGCCGCGGCCGCGGCTCGGCCCGGGTCTCCCTCCGACATCTTTTTCATGGCGATGAACACGTTCATCAGCGCGTGGCGGCCGTTCTTGCACACCGCGGTCACTCCCGGAACGGCCTCGCGGCAGCGCCGCAGGTAGGCGCCCTCGCGCGCCAGGTCCATCCAAGGCTTGTCGCCGTCCGGGGTGATCACCGACTGGTGGATGGCGTCGCGCCGGCGGGTGACGGCGCGCACCTCCAGGAAGGCCGCCTGCCGGTAGCCCTGGGGCCCGACGTAGCCGTGCACCTCGCCGAACGGTCCCTCGACCACGCGTTTGCCCGGGATCAGCGCGCCTTCGATGACGACCTCTGCGTCCGCCGGCACCATCAGGCGCTCGCCGAAGGTCTCGGACGGGGTCAGCCTGAGCGGTTCCTGCAGGTAACCGCCGATGATGTCCAATTCGTCGGCGTCGAACGGGCCGCGGTAACAGGCGCCGATGTTGAACGCCGGGTGGTGGCCGGTCACCGCAGCCACCGGGCACTCTTGTCCGTTGTCCTCGTAGTCCCGGAAGATGCGCCACAGGTGCTGCAGCGACAGGTAGAAGCCGGTGTGGTTGCGGTCCTTCACCTCCATGCGGTGGTAGGAGACGTTGTACACGCCCGAGCGGCGGTCGATCCCGAGGCTCGGCATGTCGATGTAGGGGCCGCCGTCCAGGGCGTGATGGCGCATCACCGGCAGCTCGAACAAGTCGACTTCCGCGCCGCGTTGGACCACTTCCTTGACCGGGGCCTCCGAAGGTTCCACCACCACCGGCGCGATGGGGTTGGCCTCCCGGCGCAGGCACTCCAGGGCCAGGTCCGCCCGGGTGGTCTCCGGCGACACGCCCAGGGCGGTCTGGAACTTGCCCATGGAGACTTCGCAGTTCATGGCGAGCCTGACTTCGGATGTGTTCCCGTGAAGGTTTTTCGGACGCTCGAACAGCAGCACCGGGAACTGCTTGCGCTCGGCCAACTGGGCGATGAGGGCGGAAACGTCGTGACGCGCCGGGTTCACCGGCCGGGTGACGTGCACGAGTTCCCCGGGGCGCTGGCGCCGCAGGTCGTCGAGAAAGGTGCGCAGGCTCTTGGGCATGGGCGTGCGTGGGGTTCGTCAGCGATGGCATCTGCCGGCGGTGCCGGCTGTTACGGGAGCGAGGGCATGCGGCCTTGCCCGCACGCGGGTTGCATCAGTACAGGATGTCGCCGCCGTCCACCACCAGGGTCTGACCGGTAACGAAGTCGCTGTCGGAGGCGGCGAGGTAGAGCATGGCGCCGGTGAGGTCTTCGGGGGTCTGCCGGCGCTGGATGGAGCGGGCGCTCACGCGGCTGGCGGACAGCTCCGGGGGCACGGTCTGGCCCTCGTGCTCCACCAGCCCTGGGGCGATGGCGTTGACGCTGATGCCGTAGGCGCCCAGCTCCCGTGACATGGAGCGGGTCATGCCGATGAGCGCGGATTTGGACGCGACGTAGTGCAGGAAGTTGGGCGTGCCGGCCATCACCGTGTTGGAGGAGATGTTGATGATGCGGCCGCCGCCCTGGTCGCGCATGTGCGGGAACACGGCCTTGGCGCACAGGAACACCCCCTTGATGTTCACCGCGGTGACCCGGTCCCACTCCTCCGCGGAGATCTCGTGGAACGGCCGCCGCTGGATGCTGACGTAGATGGCGGCGTTGTTCACCAGCACGTCGATGCGCCCGAAGGCGTCCATGGCCGTCTTGGCCATGCGCAGGGTGTCGTCCTCACGCGAGACGTCCACCGCCACGCTCACGGCTTCGCCGCCGGCGTCGCGGATGGCCTGCGCGGACGCCGAGCCGTCGAGCACGTCCGCGACGACCACGCGCGCGCCTTCCGCCGCCAACGTCGTCGCATACACCGCCCCGATGTTGCGCGCGCCACCGGTTACGATGGCGACCTTTCCGTCAAGCCTTCCCATGTGACCTCGTCAATGATGGCGTCCTTCGACTTCGCTCGGCTGACCTCGCTACGCTCAGGACGAACGGTTGGAGGAATGTTCCTCCGTTATCCTGAGCCTGTCGAAGGGCTCAGGACGAACGGTTGGAGAAATGTTTCCTCCGTTCGTCCTGAGCGTAGCGAGGTCAGCCGAGCGAAGTCGAAGGACGCCGTTTTCCTACTCTACCCGGCCGCAGTTGCGCTGGCCGCTACGCGGTCGTTCATCTCTCGGAGCTGCCGGCGCAGGTCAAGGGGTTCCCACCACAGCTTCAGGCCCAGGTCCCGGGCGATGGTCTGGGCGGCGTTGTATCCCGGTGCGCCGGTGATGTTTCCGCCGGGATGGCAGGAACTGCCGCACAGGTAGAGCCCGGTGACGGGCGTCCGGTAGTGGCCCCAGCCGGGGAAGGGGCGGTTCTCCAGCGCTTGGTCGCCGGTGTACTCGCCTACCATCCAGTCGCCCTCGTACATGTTGCGGTCGTGGCGCTCAATGTCGAGCGGCGTGGTGGAGTCGCGCGAAAGGATGTTGTCCTCGGTGAGGTTGGGCGCGTACTGGCGCCACACGCCGAGCTGGCGCTCGAACCATTCGCCCCTCACCTTGTCCCAGTTGAGCGGATTGCCCCACAGGTTGTAGGGCGAGAGCTGCCACATGAACGCGGTGGCCTTGCCCGGCGGCGCCTGGGTCGGATCGTGGTACGAGGGGGTGGCGCCGTTCATGAAGGGCTTGCGCGGAAGCTGGCCGGTGCGGCAGTCGTCGAACAGGTTGCGCAGGTCCTCGTAGGTCTCCAGCCCGACGATGTGCATGAAGCTCTCGGCCACCTCCGGGTGCGCGTCCTCGGTGATGTAGCGTGGCCGCTCGTTGAGGGCCAGGTTGGTGGCGAAGATCGGGGTGGTCTTGGAGAACTTGAACGCCGCGGCCTTGGCGCTGAACTCCGAGTCCAGGTTCTCCGCTCCCACGAGCTTGATGAAGGTCTCAACCGGGTTCACGTTGGAGGCCACGAAGCTCTTGGCGTGCACCACGGTGCCGTCCTCCAGCACCACTCCGGTGGCGCGTCCGCCCTCCACCAGGATGCGCTCGACGCCTACGGCCTCGATGTAGTCCACGCCGTTGTGCGACAGCATGTGGGCAAGGTTGTCCCCCAAGGCGTGGGAGGTGCCGCGGCAGAGTTGCGGGTTGACCCCCCAGGCGATCATGGCCGGCACCAGGTAGCCGGTGTTGGGCGCGTCCAGCTCATAGCCGCGCATCACCGCCAGGAAGCCGATGAACGCCCGCACCCGGGTGTGCTCGAAGTGCTCCAGGATGAACTGCTCGGGCGTGGTATCGAAATAGCGCAGGTACTCCCGTCCCTCCGGCAATCCTTCCAGGAGCGACCGTTTCTCGTCGATGGGGATGGGCGGGCAGTAGGTCTCCGGGAACACGACGTTCTTCACCACCGGCTGCCAGCGGCCCCAGATGTCCCTGAAGCTCGCCGCGTCCTTCGGGGAGAACTGCTCGATGGTGGCGATGGTGCGCTCCACGTCCGCGAACCAGCCCAGGTAGGTGCGGTCGAGGAAGTGCTGCACCACGCCCGGGTCGGGCTTGTAGTAGTGGATGCCCATGCGCTCCATCTCCAGGTCCTGGAACCAAGGCAGCATCATCAGCCCGCGGTGGAACACCGAGTGGATGTTGTGCCAGAACCCGGGGTAGTTGCGGTCCTCGTGGGAGTCGAGCCCGCCGCCCACCTCCATGTTCTTCTCGACGACGAGTATCTTCTGCCCGGACTTGCCCAGGTAGCCGGCGCAGATCATGCCGTTGTGGCCCGCGCCGATCACCACGCCGTCGTAGTGCATTACCTTCGCCATGGTTCACCCGCCTTCGTGCTGCCGTTCCTTCAGGTCCCCAGCCCCAGGTCCTCCCGCAGGACGCTCCAGGCCGCGCGCCCGGAGCCGGCGATGACCGCGTCCGCCGGGTGTGTGGCCACGCCCACTTGGTAGAGGCCCTGGATGGGCGTGCGGTATTGCGCCAGTTGCGGGATCGGACGGTTGTCGCCCATCTGGTCCGGCGTCTTCCGGGCCACCCACACCGAGCCCCGGCGCATGTTCTGCCAGCGCCCGGCCAGGTAGCACGGGTCCATCGGCACCTTCATCACGATGTTGTCGTCGGTGAGGTTGGTGGCGACTTCGCGCAGGGCCGACAGCACTTGCTCCATGAAGACGTCCTTGAGACGGACCCAATCCTCCGGCTGGTGGCCCTTGAGTTGGTAGGGGACCGGCATGAACACCGACGCCGTGTGCTTGGCCGGGGGCGCCTGCAGCGCGTCGAACCACGTGGGGCAGGTGACGTGCAGGCAGGGATGCTCCGGGAACTCGCCGGCGCGGATCTCGCGCCACATGGCCTGGAGGTCCTTGACGGAGCGGGGCCCGTAGTTGACGTTCATGGCCTGGCCCACGGCGCCGTCCGCGGCCTCGTGCACGGCGAAGCGCAAGGGCGCCTTGAGCGCCAGATGCACCTGGAAGTAGGAGAACTCGTCGGGCTCGATGGCGCGCACGGCCTGCGCGAAGCCGCCGTCCAGGTGCTCTTCGCCCACCATGTCGATGAAGGTGCCGTGGGGGTCCACGTTGGACACCACCGCCCGCCGCGCCTTCCACTCCCGTCCGTCGCGCAGCCGCACGCCCACCGCGCGTCCGTCTTCCACCAGGATCCTGTCCACGTGGTGCAGCGCGCGGATCTGGCCGCCGTGCATCACGTAGGCGCGTTGCAGCACCTGGGCAATGGAGTGGGAGCCGCCGCGCGCGAGCTGCGGCCGCTCGTCGCCGGCGATGAGGGCCAGCACTTCGCGTCCGCCGCCCTCGTAGTCCGGCGCCCAGCCGCGCGGGATGGCCATCTGCGACAGTACCAGGGTGCGCACGGCATCGCTTTCGAAGAGATGCTCCGTGGCTTCTGCGGCGCTCATGTGCGCGAGGCGCAGGAAGTCGGAACCCGCGGGGTCCGCGGCGATGCGCTCCTCCAGCGCGCCCGGAGCCTCGGGCGGAGCATAGTACGATGGGATCACGATGTCCCGGACGATGCCGCGAAACCGCTCGTGCGCGTCCTTCCAGGCGGCCCGGTCCGCAGCGGAGTGATGCGCCAGCGAAGCCAGCGTGCCGTCCAGGTCCTGGTGATGGGAGACCGAGGCGCCGCCGGGCAGCAGCAGCGAGCTGATCACCGGCGGCGTCACGAACTCGGCGTGGTGTCCGTTCTCCCAGTCAAGTTCCCGCCACACCGGCGAGACCTCACGGTTGTCTTGGAAGTAGGCGAGGCTGTTGTGCCAGTAGCCGGGCAGGGTGATCTCCTCGGAGAAGAGCCGCCCGCCGTTCTCCAGCCGGCTCTCGCAGATGACGGTCTCGAGGCCCGCCATGCCCAGGTAGGTGCCCAGCGCGAAGTTGTTCTGCCCCGCGCCGATGAGGATGACGTCCCAGTTTTCGTCCACGTGTGAGTTCCCTCGTATCCGATCCGTCACATCTGCGCAGCCCTACGCTCCATGTCGATTCTTGGTGTTGATACAGGTGTTGACTCGGACGGTCAAGACCGCTCCTTCCGATTGATATGTGTACCGGTATGCGGTACAGAGAAATCATGATCCGAAGCTTTCGTCATCGAGGGCTCAGGAGGATGTATGAGCGCGGGGATGTGAGCAGGGTGGGGTCCGATCTCTCGGACCGTGTCGCGCTGGCGCTGGCCGATCTCGACGATGCCCGCAAGCCTTCGGACCTCGATCTGCCCGGCTACCGGCTTCACCCGCTGAAAGGCGATCTCAAGGGGTACTGGAGCATCTCGATCTCTGGCAACTGGCGAGTGACATTTCGCATCGAGGACGGTGACGCTTACGACGTCGACCTGACCGACTACCACTAATGGGAGGCATGAGTATGACGATGATCGATCCTCCGCATCCCGGACGCAGCATCCGCGAGAACTGTCTTGAACCGCTCGGTTTGAGCGTGACCGAAGCAGCGCGGGTGCTGGGCGTCGCCCGTCACACCCTATCCCGGGTTCTCAACGGCCACGCGGCGATCTCTCCGGAGATGGCGCTCCGGCTGGAAAAGGCAGGCTGGTCGAATGCCGAGTTCTGGCTGCGACGCCAAGCTACCTACGATCTCGTGCAGGTACGCAAGCATCAGGACCGGATCCATGTCCAACGCTACCGGCCGCAGCCCGCGATGTGAGAAAGGCGGTATCGGCAGCAGGTTTGGGGGATCATTCCTGGATGCCCGGGGTCACCCCAGCCGGGCCGCCGCCTGCTCCAGGGCCCGGCGCACGAACACCGCGGTCAGTTCGCGTTTGTAGTCGGGCGAGCCGCGCACGTCTTCGATGGGGTCGGACGCGTCCGCGGCGGCTGCGCCCGCCTCCTCGATCCGCGCGGGGCTCAGGTCCCGGCCGCGCAGCACGTCTTCCGCGGCGTGGGCGCGGAAGATGGTGGGGCCGACGGAGTTGAGGGCGATGCGCACGTCGTCGCACCGGCTGCCCTCGCCGGTCATGGTTACCGCGACGCCCACGGTGGCGAAGTCTTCCTCGCTGCGCGGGGTGAACTTGATGTGAGACCACACCGCTTCCGCGGGCGGCGGCACGTGGACCGAGGTGAGGAGCTCGTCGGGCTCCAGCGCGGTCTCGTAGTAGTCGACGAAGAAGTCTTCCACCGACAGGGTGCGCTCGCCGCGGCTGCTGCACAGCGTCACTTCGGCGTCCAGGGCCATGAAGCTCGCGCCGGGATCGGTCATCGGATCGCCGTGGCTGAGGTTGCCGCCCACGGTGGCCATGAGGCGGATGCGAGGCTGCGCCACCTTGTAGAAGGTTTCCCGGAGCAGGGGATAGTGCTCCTGCACCTCCGGGCACATCTCCAGGTCCCGGTGCTTCACGCCTGCGCCGATGCGCAGGCCGTCGGCCGGGTCGTAGCTGATGCCGTCGAGTCCCGGCACGTTCTCCAGGTCGATGACGTAGCCGGGGCTCAGAAGCCCCATGCGCAGCCACATCACCAGGGCGGTGCCTCCCGCCAGGAGCTTGGCGTCGCCCTCGTGCTCCTGAAGCAGCGCGCAGGCCTCGTCGAGGCTCGTGGGCGCGAGGTAGTCGAACTTGGCTCGCATGTTTTCAGCCCCCGTTCTTCTTCTTTTCCTGCAGGGCGCGCAGCACCTTTTCCGCGGTGATGGGTAGGGTCCGGATGCGCACGCCCACGGCGTCGTAGATGGCGTTGCTGATGATGGCTGCCACCGGGTCCATGCCCAGCTCGCCCAGGCCCTTGGCGCCGAAGGGGCCCGTGGGCTCGTAGGAGTCGGCGAACTCGTGCACCAGGTCGGGCATGTCGCGCATGGACGCCAGCCGGTAGTCGCTGAAGTTGGGGTTGACCGGACGGCCTTCCTCCATGCGGATGCCCTCGATGAGCGCGTAGCCCAGCCCCTGGGCGATGGAGCCCTCCACCTGCCCTTCGGCACCGATGGGATAGATCACCGTGCCACAGTCCGACGCCACCGCGTACTGGATCACCTTGACGTGGCCCGTGTCCGGGTCCACCTCCACCTCCGCGGCCTGGGCGCCGAAGTTGTAGGCGCCGGACTCGTTGCCGTAGCGGAGGGCGTCCTGGCTCACCGAGTCGGCGTCGAAGCTGCCCGACGCCACCACCGGCGCGCCGCCGCGCCGGAACTGCCGCCCGCGCACCACGTCGGCCACGCTGATGGAGCGCTGCTCCGCGCCCTTGACGAAGATGAAGCCGTCCCGCGACACCAGGTCCCCGGGGTCGCACTCCAGCATCTCCGCGGCGGTTTCGTGCAGGATCTCCTTGACCGCAGTGGCGGCGTTCTTCACCGCGTTGCCGGCGACGTAGGTGAGGCGGCTGGCGTAGTTGCCGAGGCAGAAGGTGGTGAGGTCGGTGTCGGCCTCGGAGATGGCCACGTCGGAGAAGGGGACGCCCAGCTCCTCCGCGGCGATCTGGCACATGGCGGTCCAGTGCCCCTGGCCGGTCTCGCCCTCGCCGCTCAGGATGAAGGCTTTCCCGTCCTCGTTCATCTTGATGGTGGCCGAGCTGCCGTCGTAGTCGCCGAAGTGGCGCTTGCCGCTCACGTGCACGGTGCAGCCCATACCCAGGCCACGGTTGGGCTTGCGCTCGGCGCGCTTCTCCTTCCACCCGATCATGCGCTCGGTGCGGTCGATGCACTGGCGCAGCTCGCAGCTTATGACCCGGTTGCCGTGGGGCGAGACGTAGCCCTCCTCCGCGGCATTGAGGCGCGCCATCTCGAAGGGGTCCATGCCCAGCTCGTCCGCAGCGATGTCCATCATCTGCTCCACGGAGAACTCCGCGGAGGGGTTGCCGAAGCCCCGGAAGGCGCCGGTGGGGATCTTGTTGGTGTAGACCAGGTAGGCCTCGGAGCGCACGTCCGAGTACTTGTAGCAAGTGTCGTGGCGCAGCGCGGCCACGCCGGTGATGGCCGGCGCCTTGCCGCTGTAGGCGCCGTTGTCGGCGATGATGCGCATGTGCTTGGCGCGGATGCGGCCGTCGCTCTTGAAGCCCATGCGCACCCACACCTTCATGTTCACCCGCGGACGGCTTCCGGCCAGGAACTCCTCCTCCCGGGTGTTGATGATCTTCACCGGGCGGCGCGCCTTGCGCGCCAGGATCGCCGCCACCATGGCGTTGTTGTCGTCGCAGGACTTGCCGCCGAAGCCGCCGCCCACCGCGGTCTGGATGACGCGCACGTCGGCCTCGCGCACGCCCAGGGCGGTGGCCAGGCGCATGCGCGCCATGAACAGCGTCTGGGTGTTCATGTAGACCGTGTACTTGCCGTTGGCCGAGTAGTCGGCGACGCTGCCGATGGTCTCGATGGCCGAGTGCCACTGAGGGACGCTCTCGAAGGTGTCCTCCACCACCAGGTCCGAGTCCTTGAAGGCGGCGTCGATGTCGCCCCGCACCACGTCGATGGTGAGGGCGATGTTGTTCTCCTTCTCCTCGTGGATCAGAGGCGCGTCGGGCTCCATGGCCTCCGCGGCGTCGAACACCGCCGGCAACTCCTCCCAGTCCACGTCGATCAGCTCCAGCGCCTCCTCCGCGGTGTCGCGGTCGATGGCCGCAACCGCGGCCACCTCCTCGCCGACGTACCGGGCCTTGCCCACCGACAGCGGGTACTGGTCGGGGAAGAAGACGCCCCAGCCCTTCTTGATGGTGTCTTCTGCGGTCACCACGGCCTTGACCCCGCGCAGCTTCTCCGCCCGGCTGGTGTCGATGTTGCGGATGCGGGCGTGGGGCAGGGGACTCCTCAGGATCCGCCCCGTCAGCATCCCCGGCAGGAAGACGTCGGCCACATAGGCCGCGCTTCCCGTCACCTTGTCGTGGCCCTCGAAGCGGTCGAAGTTCCGGCCCAGCACCGCGTAGTTTTCTGCCTTGCTCATGTTTCCCCCAAAGACGGCGGCCGTTTCACCGGCGCGCGACCCCTAGTCGGAGGCGTCGCTCTTGTAGGTGTCCGATTTGTAGAGGCTCTGGATGCGGGCTTCGCGCACGGCTTCGCCCTGGCCGCCCTCGTCCACCTTGCCTTCCACCACCGCCATGACCGACTCCAGTATCTTGTAGTAGCCCGTGCAGCGGCACAGGTTGGCCGACATCCATTCCTTGACTTGGTCGGCGGTGGGGTTCGGGTTGTGGTCCAGCAGCGCCTTGGCGGCCATGATCTGGCCCGGGGTGCAGATGCCGCACTGGAAACCGCCGTACTGCACGAAGGCGCGCTGGAGCGGGTGCAGCTCGCCGTCCTGGGCCAGCCCTTCGATGGTCTCGATCTTCTTTCCCTCGCAGGCCGCGGCCAGCGTCAGGCAGGCGCTCACCAGCCGGCCGTCGACGATCACGCTGCAGGCGCCGCACACGCCGATGCTGCAGCCCTCCTTGGTGCCGGTCAGCCCCACGTCCTCGCGCAGGGCCTCCAGCAGCAGGCGGTTGGGCTCGATCTCGATGTCGTGCTCCTCGCCGTTGACGTTCAGTACCAGTTCTCTTTTCATCGTTGCCCTCGATCCGTCACACCGACCGCCCGGCGTGGGTCTTGCCCCATTCCAGGCGGATGGACTTTAGGGTCTGCCCCTCGCCGACGCTGACGCGCGTGCCCTCGAGCTTCTCGCCCACCTTCTCGTAGTCGCCCTCGGCCGCCATGCGCGCTTCCTCGTCCAGCTCGTCGGGCCACAGGCCCATGAGGTAGCCGTGCCACGGCTCCTTGAGCTGCAGCTCAGGTAACTCGAGTTCTTTCCACAGCTCCACCGCCCGTTCCATGTAGGGCTTCTTGGGCAAGGACAGCGGCGGCAGGTCGGCCTTGCGGGTGGCGTCGATCAGGAGCGCCGAATCGGTGCCGTCGTAGCGGCTCGAGGGGTGGCTCACCACCATGCCGATGGGGGTGGCGCCGAAGGGCCGGTCGGGAACGATGGTCACGTCCTTGTGGGGCTGGCAGCGGTGCGTGATGGCCCAGGTCACGGCCACGGGATCGTTGACGTTGATGTCCTCGTCCACGGCCACGATGAACTTGCCCACCCGGTCACCGTATTGCAGCACGGCGTCCATGACCCGCCGGGGCTCGCCGTCGTCCTTCTTGTCCATGCGGACGGCGACGTAGGGCCGCATGTTGACCAGCTCCTCCATCATGTAGACTTCCTTCACCGACTCGAAGCCCTTGCGGGTGAGGTAGCGGTGCACCAGCGTGCTCATGCCCATGGCCTTGATCTTCGAGCTTTCGCTGGGCGTCACCTGGCTGATGATGGAGACCCAGATGGGGTCCTTCCGGTGCGTCACGCAGGTCAGCTCCATCACCGGGCCGATGGTCCGGGGATCGACGTAGCCCATGGACTCGCCGAAGGGGCCTTCCTCCTCCAGGTAGTTGGTGGGGATGATGCCCTCGAACACCACCTCGGAGGTGGCCGGCACCTCCAGGTCCACGGTCTGGCACTTGACGAGCTGGACGGGAGTGCGGGCGAGGCCGCCGGCCAGGGCCAGCTCGTCCATGTCCGGGGGCACCTTCTGGGTGGCCGTGTACGAGGCCGCGGGCACCGTGCCCACGGCGATGGCCACCTCCAGCGGGATGCCCCGCTCGCGGCACTTCTCCCAGTGGCGCGACAGGTCCTGGGGAGTGCCCGAGTTGGCGCCGCACCGGAGCGGAGACTTCACCAGGCCCCGGTAGTTGCCGACGTTGCGCGCGCCGGTCTCCGGGTCCTTGGTGATCCAGTGTCCCGCGGTGATGTAGGGTCCGTTGTCGAAGCCGGGGGTCGAGATGGGAATGGGAAACCGGGCGAAGCCGCCGCTGGCGGCGAGGTCGTCGCCCTTGTGGACCACCTCCATGACGGGTCCGTGGGGCACCATTACCGGCGGGATCGGGTTCTCCATGGCCTCGACCCAGCGGTCCGGCACCTCCTCCGGGCGGCACTGGAGCCCCAGGCTGTAGATGGTGGTGGAGCCGGAGAGGCCTCCCACCAGCACCGATCCCTCGTAGCGGCGGCCCTTGGAGTCGGTCACGTTCTCGAACAGGAACGCCTTGCGCTGCTCGTCCGGAAGTCCGCGGAATTGCAGGCGTACCAGCGGCTGCAACTCGGTGTCCTTGTTGACTTCCCGGGTGATGCGGACGAGCTTGCCGGCGTCCTCCAGCACGGCGAGGAATTCGCGGAGATCCTCGTAGGGTCTTGGGTTGGTCATGGGGTCATCGTGTATGCGTTTTTTCCCGCTTTCGCAACCCTGGCTCCGGCCGCGGCGCGGCGCCGGCGCCGCGTTTTGCAAATGCCACGGCGTCACGTAAGATGAACCCGCATGGCTCTTTTCATCACCAACACCATGAGCGGCAGGAAAGAGCCGTTCACCCCCCTGAAACAGGATGCCGTCGCCATGTACGTGTGCGGCGTGACCGTCTACGACCACTGCCACATCGGCCATGCCCGGGCCTTGCTGACCTTCGACGTCATCTACCGTTACCTGCGCTTTCTCGGCTTCGACTGCCGCTTCGTCAGGAACTTCACCGACGTGGACGACAAGATCATCAACCGGGCGCGCGAGGAGGGGGTCTCGCCCGAGGAGGTGTCGCAGCGCTACATCGACGAGTTCCACCGCGCCGCCGCCGCCCTGGGGCTGCTGGAGCCTTCGCTGGAGCCCCGCGCCACCGAGCACATACCGGAGATGATCGCCATCATCTCCACGTTGGTGGAACGCGGCCACGCCTATGAAGTCGCAGGCGACGTCTATTTCGCAGTGGAGAGTTTTCAGGGATACGGCAAACTGTCGAGCCGGAGCCTCGACGAGATGACTGCCGGCGCACGCGTCGACGTGGACGACCGCAAGCGGCACCCCATGGACTTCGCGCTGTGGAAGGCGAGCAAGGAGGGGGAGCCGTTCTGGGAGAGTCCCTGGGGCAGGGGCCGGCCCGGCTGGCACATCGAGTGCTCGGCCATGAGCACCAAGTACCTCGGCCAGCCGTTCGACATCCACGGAGGCGGACAGGACCTGGTCTTCCCCCACAACGAGAACGAGATCGCCCAGTCCGAGTGCGCCGCGGGAGCGCCTTTCGCGCGCTACTGGATCCATAATGGTTTCGTCCAGCTCGCCCGGGAGAAGATGTCAAAGTCCACCGGAAACATCCTCAGCATCAAGGACGTGCTGGAGCGTTACGATGCCGCGGCCCTGCGTCTCTACATGCTGACCACCCACTACCGGAATCCCATCGAGTTCTCCGAAGATGCCCTGGCGGAGGCCCAGCGGACCGCGGCGCGCATCTACGAAACCGTGAGCCGGGCGGACCGCGACCTCGGCCCTTCGGAAAACGTGGACCCCGGCCCCATGGAAGACTTCCGCGCGGAAATGGACGACGACTTCAACACGTCTAGGGCCTTGGCGGTGGTGTTCGAGGAGCTTCGCGCCGTCAACCGGCTGCTCGACCGCGGACAAGGCAGCGGTCTCGACGCCCGGCGGAACGCGTTGCGGGCCATGTCCGATGTGCTGGGGCTCATGCAGGAGGCTCCCGAACGGTTCCTGGAGGAGAGGCGGAGGGCAGGGCTCGTGCGCCGGGCGCTCTCCGAGGACGAGATCACGCAACTCATCGAGGAACGCAACCGGGCGCGGACGGCCAGGGACTGGCAGCAGGCCGACGACATCCGTGACGCCTTGAAGGAAAAGGGGATCATGCTGAAGGACGGTCCGTCCGGCACCACGTGGGAGCTGGCCCCGTAGGGGCGGATCCGCCCGCGCCGCGCAACGCACCGTCGATCCGCCGCGGGACCCCGGAGCGCAATGATGCTGCCGAAAAGATTGACCGGCATGGGAGGCGCCGTCATCCTGGCGGTGGCGCTGGTGGCCGCGGGCCTGTTCGTCTTCCGCCAGTTCGAGTGGTACCCGCCGCGGATCCAGGTGGGGCTGGAAAGGCCCGTGCTGGGCCGCCGTCCTTTCGTCGTCAACGTCCGTGACCGGGGCAAGGGGCTTGCGTACGTCTCCATCGATCTGAAGGCGGGCGGGGAATCCAGCCCGGTCTATTTCAGGGAGTTCGAGGACTTTCCCGGGTTTTTCGAGGTCCCGGTGCAGCTCGACCCCGTGCGGCACAAGCTGAAGGACGGCCCCGGCGTCCTGACGGTCACCGCGGTCGACCGCTCCTACTGGAGTTTCTTCAGGGGCAACCGGACCACCTTCGAGAAGGCCGTGACGGTGGATTTCAGGCCGCCCACGGTAGACGTCGTGTCCGGGGACCGTTACGTGACCCAGGGCGGCTCCGGCGTGGTGGCGTACAAGACGTCCACGGATACGGAACGCAGCGGGATCCGGATCGGCAGCTACTTCTTTCCCGGCTACCAGGGGCATGTGCCGGACCGCAACGTGTCGGTGGCGTTCTTCTCCCACCCTTACGACGTTCCGGTCGGTGAGCGCGCCCGGATCTTCGCCGAGGACCACGCCGGCAACGCGCGGGAGTTCGCGCTCGTGTACAACGTGAGGCCGCTCCGGTACCGGCGGGTGAAGGTGCAGGTGTCGGAGGAGTTCATCCAGCGCAAGATCGTGCCGCTGGCATCCGAGGCCGGCGGTGCGGGCGGCACTCCGCGGGACCAGTTTCTACGGGTGAATCACGACCTGCGGCAGGTGAACGAGGATACCATACGGAAGATCTGCCAGGATTCCGCGCCGAGAAAGCTGTGGAGGGGGCGCTTCACCCAGCTCCCCAATTCCTCGGTACAGGCCAACTTCGCCGATCACCGCTCGTACTACTACCGGGACCGGAAGATCGACGAGGCGCGGCACCTGGGCTACGACCTGGCGGTGACCCGGCGCTATCCGGTGGGGGCGGCCAACAGCGGCGTCGTGAGGTTCGCGGGCGCGCTGGGAATCTACGGCAATACCGTGATCATCGACCACGGCCTCGGGCTGTGCAGCCTGTACTCCCACCTCAGCTCGGTGGCGGTGGCGCCGGGCGCCGTGGTGAAGAAGGGGGCGAGGATCGGCCGCACCGGCGAGACCGGCTTGGCCATCGGCGACCATCTCCATTACGGCGTCTACATCCAGGGCGTGGCGGTGCTGCCCCTGGAGTGGTGGGACCCCAAGTGGATTCGGGACAACGTCACCGGCAAGCTGAGCCGCCCGAAGGAAGACGCGCCGGGGACGCCGCGCCAGGCTCCCGCCGGTTGAGCATGACGCTCCGGGTGGCGGCAGGAATTCTGTGCAGAGGCGGCCGGTTCCTGGTCTGCCAGCGCCGGGGCGACGCCGCGTTCCCGCACAAGTGGGAGTTCCCGGGCGGCAAGATCGAAGCCGGCGAGGACGCGCGCGCGGCCCTCGCGAGGGAGCTGAGGGAGGAGCTGGACGTCGAGGTGGAGAGCGCCCGGGAAGTGTTCCGGCACGTCCACGTCTACGCCGGCGGGACCCGGGTGGAGCTGGCCTTCTTCGCGGTGCAGGCGTACCGCGGCGAGCCGCGCAACCGGGTGTTCCGGCGCATCGCGTGGGTGGCCGCCCATGAGTTGGAAGGGTTGGATTTTCTCGAGGGAGACCTGCCGCTGATCCGGGAGCTCCGGGACCGCGGCCTGGAAGGATTGTCCGAACGGAAGGGGTTGTCGATATGATCTTGGTACTGCGTCCGGAAGACATAGACGGGTTGATCACCATGAAGGATGCCATCGGGCTGGTGCGTGAGGGGTTCGCGCAGTGGGACCGCAACCCCGATATCAGCATGGTGCGGCACCGCACCCACATGCCCTCCAACGTGCGCGTCAGCGTGCACCAGGGAGGCCTCCCGGAGGTCGGGGTCACCGGCCTCATGACCCACTGCGAATGGACAAAGAATCCGGTGCGCGGGGAGCATTCCATCGAGGCGTTTCCGGTGCGCGGGCGTCCGACCCAGGTCTTGTTCGACTCCGAGACCGGCGAGCTGCGCTGCATCATCGTCGGCGAGCCGAGACCGAGGGAACTGTCGCTGAGCGGCGTGTCCGCGCTCCGCACCGCGGCCAACAGCGCAGTGGGAACGGACGTCATGGCCAGGGCGGATGCGAGCACCATCGGCATGCTGGGATCCCAGAACCAAGCCAAGTACCATCTGCTTGCGCTCAAGGAGATCCGCGACCTCACCGGCGTGAAGGTATTCAGTCCGAACCCGGCGCACCGCAAGGAGTTCGCCGACGAGATGGGCGACCTCACCGGGCTGGACATCCGCCCGGTGGACAGCGCCAGGGAGGCGGTGCAGGGCGTCGACATCGTGGTCGCCGCCACCAGCTCCAACGTCCCGGTGCTGGACGGCGAGTGGCTGGAGCCCGGCGTTCACCTGACCTCCATCGTGGTGAGCAACATCGGCCTCAAGCGCGGCGGCTTCGTCCCCAAGATGCGCCAGGAGCTGGACGACGAGAGCATGCGGCGGGCGGACGTCATCGGCGTCAACTCCCGCGAGACGCTCAGGGTGGACCAGCCCGGAGACTTCATGGAACGGCTGGAGAACGGCGTCATCTCCTGGGACAAGATCGTCGAGGTGGGCGAGATCCTGAACGGCACGCGGCCGGGACGCACGGACGCGGATCAGATCACCCTGTTCAAGAACACCGGCGGGGTGGGGATCTCCGACGTGGCCATCGGCGGAAGGCTGTACCAGTTGGCCCGCGAGAGGGGACTGGGCATCGAGCTGCCCATCGACGGCGCCGAAGCGCGGGAGCCGCTCTAGGGCCGCTACGGAAGGGACGTTGCCATGACCTTGATCCTGAACAACGACGACGTGAAGCAGGTGCTGACCATGGAGGTCACCATGGCGGCACTGGAGAAGGCGTACACCGAGCTGGTGGAGCAGGAGGCGGTGTGCCGGCCGCGTATCGATCTGCAGGTGCCGACGCCGGATCCGGAGAAGATGTACCAGTGGGGCACCATGGAGGGGGGCTCCACGTCCGGCTATTTCGCGATCCGCATCAAGTCGGACATCGTCTACGAGCAGGAGTACAACGGCGCCGTCACGCAGGAGAAGTACTGCGTGCGGCCGGGGCTCTTCTGCGGCCTGATCCTGCTCACCAGCATTCACAACGGCGAGCCGCTGGCGATCCTGAACGACGGCCACCTCCAGCACGTGCGGGTGGGCGCCGATTCCGGCATCGGCGTCAAGTACATGGCCAGGGAGGACGCCGAGGTGGTGGGCATGATCGGCTCGGGCGGCATGGCCCGCTCCCACCTGGAAGCGTTCATGCAGGTTCGGAACATCCGGCGGGTGCAGGTCTACAGTCCCACCCGGGCGAACCGCGAGCAGTATGCCCGAGAGATGACCGAGCGGTTCGACGTGGAAGCGGTGCCGTTGAGCGACCCGGACGCCGTTTACAAGGGGGCCGACGTCATCGCCGGCTGCACCGACTCCGCCGTGGACATCATCGAGGGGGTGAAGGTGGAGGAGGGGACGCACATCGTCTCCATCGGAGGCCGCCCGGACGCCGCGACCTTCGAGCGCGTCGACGTGTCGTTGCGCTTGGGCACGGCGCCGGCGCCCTGGGGGCTGGAGGACTTCGGCCTGCCCGACGAGTACATTACCTACGCGGCCCGGCCGGACGACGACGCCGGCTTCAAGATGAAGCGCAAGCGCCGCCGCGCCCACGGGGTGCAGGGCGGCGACAAGAACGTGATGCTCGCGGATCTCCTGTCGGGCAAGGGGAAGGGGAGGACGTCGGCCGCGCAGATCACCTACTCGGAGCGGGGCAACGTCCAGGGCGCCCAGTTCTATTCGGTTGCCGGAAAGGTCTACGAATTGTGCCGGGAACGCGGCCTGGGGAAGGAGATTCCCACGGAGTGGCTGCTCCAGGACATCAGGGACTAGCGCAGGACATCGGGAAAGGACCGTGGGATGCTGATTCTGAACAATGACGAGATCGAGGGCCTGCTGTCGATGGATTCGTGCATCGAGGTGCTGAACAAGGCCTACCGCCAGCTTGCCAACGGGGAGGCGGTGAACCGGCCGCGCACCGATCTCTACCTGCCGTTTCCGGAGACTTCGGGGGTTTACGCCTTCAAGTCCATGGAGGCCGGGCTGTTCGATCCCAAGGTGGTGGCGTTGCGCCTGAACTCCGATGTCATCCGCTGGGAGGACCGTGGCGGGCGCATCGTCAAGGACAAGCTCCCCAAGGCGCCCGGGGGGAAGTGGGTGGGCCTGGTGCTGCTGTTCTCCGCGGAAACCGGAGAGCCGCTGGCGATCTTCCCGGACGGGGTGATCCAGGCTTTCCGCGTGGCCGCCTCCAGCGCGCTGGCGGCCCGGTACCAGGCCCGGCAGGACGTGACCCATCTCGGCATCTTCGGCTCCGGCTGGCAGGCCCGCGCCCACGTGGAGGCGTTCTGCAAGGTGCGCACGTTCGAGAAGGTGCTGGTGTTCAGCCCCACCCAGGCGAACCGGGAGTCGTTTGCCGAAGAGATGGCGGAGAGGGTGGGGCTTCCGGTGGAGCCCTGCGCGGAGGCTGCCCAGGTGGCGGAGCAGTGCCAGGTGCTGGTGGCGGCCACCAACGCCATCACCCGGGTGATCCCGCCGGAATGGGTCACGCCCGGCGTGCACTTCACCTGCGTGAAGACCTCCGAACTGGGCGACGACACCATCGCCCGGGCCGACCGGGTGGTCATCCACACGCGCAAGATCGCGCCCGAGAACTACATCGCCGGCATGGGCGACGAGCGGGTGGAGGCCCACGACCCCATCGACTTCCTCACCGCCGCGGACAAGCAGGCGGTGGCGCGTCCGACGGTGCCGCCGTGGATCGACGCTCCGGAGCTGAAGGACGTGGTGGCCGGCACGGTGGCCGGACGGACCGGACCGGACGAGTCCACCTGCTTCGTGAACAACATCGGCCTCGGCGTGCAGTTCGCCGCGGTCGGAAGCATGGTCGTCGAGGACGCCAAAGCCAAGGGCCTGGGCAGGGAGATCCCCACGGAGTGGTTCCTGGAGTCGGTGCACCCGTAGCAGCCTACCGTTCCCAGCGGTGGGCCACGTCCGTCACCGAGACCTCGTGCCCTCCGTTGCGTATCTGGTACAGCGTGCGGCCGGTCAATTCGAGACAGCTCAGGGCGTTGCCGTACACCAGGCCGGTGTCGAGGCCGATCTTGTAGGGGAGATCGAAGAACACCTCTCTCATCGGGGTGTGGCCGAACAGGACGGTCTGGGGCAGGGCGTGCGCATTCGTGATGAACTCGTGCCGGATCCAGATGAGTTCCTCGTCCGCCTGGTCCTCCCATGAGCGTTGCGGGTTGATGCCTGCGTGCACGCAGAGGAAACCGTCGACGAAATACCAGGGATCGAGCTTCATGAAGAACTCGGCGTGCTCGGGGGGCAGGGCCGCCAGCAGCCGTTCCCCGTCCGCAGCCCCGGGTGACCTTGCCGGAGCGGCGACGCCGTAGCTCGCCAGCGTTTCAAGACCTCCGTTCATCAGGAACGAGTCGCCGTGGTGTCCCGAAAGGCCCATGTACGACAGCATCATGTCTTCGTGGTTGCCTCTCAGGAACACGGTTTTCTGGTCGCCCCGCCTGCGCAAGCCCACGAGGTAGTCGATGACGCCCTTGGAGTCGGGCCCCCGGTCGATGTAGTCGCCGAGGAAGACCACGGTGTCGCCGCGCTCCAGCGGCAGCGATTCGACCAGCGACGCCAGCTCGGAGAGGCACCCGTGGACATCGCCGATCACGTAGCACTTCATCTATGCTTGACCCCTGATTCCGGGGAGGCTTACCTGGAGGGCTTCGATTTCTGGTACTTCCGGTAGTCGTACCCGGTTGCCATGGACAGGAGCAGGTCTTCCATTCCGCCGTCCTTCTCCCGCCTCAGGATGAGCAGGCGCTCGAAGTAGTCGATGAAGGTCTTCTGGATACGCTGCCGTTCGCCGCTCTCGCGCAGGTAGAAGTCGTGCAGGCTGGTGATGGCCGTCCTCAGCGCCGAGAACCGAAGCTCGTTGGGGAAGGAGTCCCATTCGGGGAGCGACAGGGGCCGAAGGCCCTCGTAGCCAAGGATCAGCTCCTCGAACCGGTCCAGGCGGTAGCGTCCGTCGTGGTAGCAGACGGCGTTGACCGTGGTGGCGAGGTCGCAGATGAACTTCCCGCGGCAGGCCCTGTCGAAGTTCATGATCCCGACCAGGCGCGAACCCTTGAACTTCATGCTTTCCCAGGAAAGGTTCCCGTGGATGATGCCCTTGGGGAGGTTGTTGTCCAGGTAGCCTTCCAGGTAGGTGACCTCGTCGTCCAGGACGCGGACGATGGTCTTGAGGTGCGCCGGCAGGTTCTTCCTTACCTCCTGGTACATCAACGCCACCCGCGGAAAGGAGAAGCGGTTATCGGCCCCCTTCTTGTAGCCCCTGCCGATGAGGTGGAGGTCGGCGAGCACGTGCCCCGCGGCCCCGAGCTGCCCGAGGGTAAGGTTGCTCACGGGCACTTCGGTCCCGTCGATGTTGCGGCTGGCGGAGATGAACCTGCCGTCCGCGTGGAGGTAGTGTTGCCCGCCCCGGCTCTTCAAGGGCTGAAGGCATTGAAAGCCGTGGCGCCTGAGGAACAACAGCAGCTCGATGTCGTGCTTGACCTCGTTCTCGTTCCTGAGGTCGTCGATGGACACGATGAACTTCCCCCGCTTGGTCTCCAGGATGAAGAACGAATCCGCCGACTCCCGCTGGAGCCCGGCGGCGGCGAAGGGCTCGCCTAGGGAGAACTCCTCGGCAATGCCGACGAGTTCCCGGGCCCTGGGCTGGGAGAGTCCGGTAGCGGTGAAGGTCTTTTCGGCCGGTTTCGCTTCCGTAGACAACATGATACCCTCTCTTTATTACTCAAATGGGGACTATTGTCAATAATTTTGAGCGCTTCGCGGTCCATCTCGGCGCTGATGCGGCCGGTTCCGCGGCCATGCTCGCTTCTCCTTATTGATACGCACTTTTCATGCCAACGACCAGTTTGTCGATATTCCGGGCACTTGGGATTCCGTAAATCGACAATATCGTCGCCGCCGGCGGGTTGACTGGGTCATATTCCTTGGAAAATCAACGGGTTACGCCGTTCGACATTTCCGTCGACCGCAGGCCGGGGGGTACGGCGTCCGTTCCTTATTGAAGTTTCGCTGTCCGGGCTATAGGATTGTGGGCTCGGGAGTGGGGAGGGGACATGGTTGAAGACGACGCCAACGCTGAGGTGCCGGAGGGGAACGCCGGGAGTCCCGACGCCGAAGAGCGGTCGGACCTCTATTACCACGGCATCATCCGGCGCCTTTCGCCCCGGAAGGGCACCGGGGTGGTGCGCACCGCCAGCGGCAGGGACGTGCGGTTCTCCTACCAGATGGTCCAGGTGTCCGGCGCCCTGCGTTCGCCCAAGAGTCTCAGGGAGGGCATGGTGGTGGGGTACGACCTGGGTTGGGGCGGCCACGGCCTCCGGGTCACGAAGATAAAGACCTATCCGCGAAAGGACCGGCAAGACGGCCGGGACGCCCGGGACGACTCCCGCTCACACGGGCAGCAAGGTCAGGGCGAGGACTTGGCTGGACAGCAGCGCTCCCACGAAGACGCCGAGCAGGGCGATGTAGAATAGCCCCGTCGCCGCCATGGTGTTCCTGAAGTCGGCCAGCGTCTTCCAGATCATGTACGACAGCACCAGCGGCCCCAGTTGCGCCACGAGGAACCGGGACGCCAGCAACGTGGAGTGGTTTTCGAAGAGGCGTTCCAGCGCCGCCACCGTCCCCGCGGTGCCGAACAGGTAGAGCAGGACGACGGCGACCAACTGCAGGCCGGTCTGTATCACAAGCATGGCCACGAAGAACCGGAACACCCGGAAGAACGGGTCGAGGCTCTGGCCGGTTTCGATCAGGTACCAGTGACCGATCAGCATGCCCACGGTCACCGCCCCGAGGAGCAGCGACGAAACGACGAAGCTCACCGGGAGGAAGACCGCCTCCACCACTCCCAGCTCCGACGGCGTGAAGCCGAACGAGGCCACCATCAGGCCGCCCAGCCCGGTCAGTATGGCGGTGGAGAAGAAACGCGCCCGCAGAAAGCCCCGTTCACCCCAGAGAGAGATGAAGTAAAGTACGAGAAAAAGTGCGAAACTCATCAATAAACATAGCTCGATGATCTTTCCCAGCCCCTGCCGGTCGGGCAGGAGGTCCATGTGCCCCCACACCGCCAGCACTGCCGCGGCCACCAGGACGCCGGCGGTGGACTTGTAGAAACCCCGTTCCAGGTCGTTGAAGGGCGTGACCGACAGGCCCACGAGCCCGCCCACCGACAACTGGTAGAGGAACATCACGAAGGCGGTGGCGTAAGGGTTCATGGGGTCAAGGCTCCCTCGGCGGCTCCCGGCGCCGGTCAGCGGGGCTTGGTGGCGACCTGGAGACAGATGGCGCCGCACAGGTACCGCACGGTGCGCGTTTCCACGAAGCCGGCGGAGGCGATGGCGGCCGCCACCTTCTCGGGCGGCACGAACGACCGCACCGAGTCGGACAGGTAGCGGTACGCCGCGGGGTCGCCGCTCACGGCGCTGCCGATCCAGGGCATGAGCCTGCCGAAGTAGATCCAGTAGAGCCGCGAGAAAAGGCCCCGGGGCGGCGGAAACATGTCCAGCGAGACCATCCTTCCGCCCGGCTTCAGCACCCTGTAGGACTCGCGGAAGAACGGTTCCAGGTCCCGGACGTTGCGCAGCACGAAGGCGCTCATGACCGCGTCGAAGGAGGCGCTCCGTACGGGCGCGGCCAGCGCGTGGGCCAGGACGTAGGCGGCCCGGGCCTCGTGTCCGGCCCCGGAGGTCCGCTCCCTGGCGCGCTGGAGCATGGGCAGCGAGAAGTCCACGCCCACAACCCGCGCGCCGGGAGCGAGCACCGCGCACGCATCCAGCGCCAGCGCGCCGGTGCCGGTGCCCATGTCCAGGACGCGGGCGGGCCGGCCGGCGACGCCCAGGGCGGCGATGGCCTTGCGCCGCCACAGGGCGTCCAGCCGGAAGCTGATGATGCGGTTGAGCAGGTCGTAACGCCACGCGATCCGGTCGAAGATGTCCCTGACCAGGGTGTCGTGAGGGGCGGACATGGGCCGGTCACGGAGCGCCCGCGGGGCGGGCGTCAACTGTCGCGGTCCGTGAGCAGGCGCGCCAGGGCCTTGAGGCCGTCCCGTTCCACGGACGCGGGCAGCCCGTCAATTTCCCGGGACGCCTTGAGCGCGTACTTGTTGGAGAAGCTCCTGGCGCGCTCGATGACCGTGCCGTTGCCCATGGCGTCGAGCGCCCGCTGGATGTCGTTCTCGGTGGGGGTTTGCGACTGGAAGACTCGCGACACCGTCTGGTGTCCGTCCAGCAGGGACAGGACGATGGGGAGGGAAGGGTTGCCGTCGCGAAGGTCCATGCCCGTGGACTTGCCGAGCAGGTCGCGTCTCCCCACCACGTCGAGCACGTCGTCCATCATCTGGAAGGCGATGCCCAGGTTGAGGCCGAAGCTCGCCGCCACTTCCACCTGCTCCGAAGGCGCGCCCGCGATGTAGGCGCCGAGCCTGGCGCCGGTCTGGAAGAGCGAGGCGGTCTTGCGCTCGACGATCTCGATGTAGTCCCGGGCGGTCACGGTGCGGCTGCGGTTGAAGGAGCCCTGCAGGATCTCGCCCTCGGTGAGGCTGGTGCAGGCGTCCGCGGTCCACTGCACCACCGTGTCGTCGAACTTGCCTGCGAACTCGAAGGCCTTGATGAAGAGGAAGTCTCCGGTGACCAGGGTGCGCGTGAGCCCGTAGCGCTTGTAGGCGGATTCCTTCCCGCGCCTGAACTCCGCGCCGTCGATGATGTCGTCGTGGAGCAGGGTGGCCGCGTGGATCAGCTCCATGGCCGTGGCGATGTCCACCGCGTCCTCTTCCCGTTCGCCGTGGAAGGCGTTGAAGGTCAACAGCGTGATCACCGGCCGGATGCGCTTGCCGCCGCCGCGGATCAGGTGCGAGGCGATCTCGGTGATCTCGGACTCCCTGGAACGGGTGCATTCCGCGAGCTTTCGCTCCACCCACGTCAGTTGATCGGCCACCAGGCCGTAGGGGTCCGCCGGGTCGCAGGAAGACCGGGACTCTTCGGCGACGTCGGTCAGAAAGTCCCGAGGATCCGTCTCGTGCTGTTGCTGGGGCAGAAGCGACTCCGTTCAGGCTGGTGTTTCCGGTGTCTGGTGGTGCGAAAGGGGGGAATTGAACCCCCACGGGATTGCTCCCACAGGATCCTGAATCCTGCGCGTCTACCAAATTCCGCCACTTTCGCACGACGGGGAAAGGCTTTATATGTAGCAGCGTCGCGGCATTGTCAAGCTCGTCGCGCGGAATATTGTCTGCTACTATGGTGGCTTCATTGCAATGGCCAGCATCCTGATCATCGAGAGCCATCCCATCCTGCGCGAGGCGTTGCGGCAATACCTGTTTCCGGAGCATCGGACCGCGGTGCGGGAGCGATGGTCCGCGCCCGCGGACCTCCAGGGCCACGATCTCGTCATCGTGGACCGCGAGAGCCTCGAGGAAGGGGGCGGCGGCGAGGGCGAGCTGCTCCGGGAGCTTCAGCGGCTCAAGATTCCCAGCGTCTGGCTTCACCGTGGAGCGGCGCCGCCGCTCCGGCCCGCCCGGCTCACCGCGGCCGTGGCCAAGCCGCTGGACGGCCCCGCCCTGGAGGCCGCGTTGCAGTCCCTGCTGGGGACGGAGGTCATCGAGCTGACCGAAGTCGTCGAGGAACCGGATTCGGATTCATAGGAGTTCCATGCCTCGAGAAATCGCAAAGTCGTACAGTCATCAGGACGTGGAGGGGCCGTGGTACGCGCGTTGGGAGGAAGCGGCCCACTTCGCGCCTGCGGGTTCCGGCGAGCCGCCGTTCTCCATGGTCATCCCGCCGCCCAACGTCACCGGGTCGCTCCACATGGGTCACGCCCTGAACAACACGCTCCAGGACGTCCTGTGCCGCTTCAGGCGCATGGACGGCCACGACGTCCTGTGGGTGCCGGGCACCGACCACGCGGGCATCGCCACCCAGAACGTGGTGGAGCGCCAGCTCGCTGCCGAGGGCCTGGACCGGGCCGACCTGGGGCGGCAGGCCTTCATCGAGAAGGTGTGGAGCTGGCGCGAAGAGACCGGCGGCACCATTCTGCGGCAGTTGCGCGCCCTGGGGGTCTCCTGCGACTGGAGCCGCGAGCGCTTCACCATGGACGAGGGGCTCTCCCGGGCCGTGCGGGAGGCGTTCGTCCGCCTCTGGGAGGAGGGCCTGCTCTACCGTGCGGAGCGGCTCATCAACTGGTGTCCGCGCTGCAAGACCGCGCTGGCCGACATCGAGGTGGTGCACGAGGAGGTGGACGGCCACTTGTGGCACGTCCGCTATCCGCTGGTGGAAGGGGGCGAGCTGGTGGTGGCCACCACCCGCCCCGAGACCATGCTGGGCGACACCGGCGTGGCGGTCCATCCCGACGACCGGCGCCACGCCGGCAGCATCGGCCGGCGCGCGCGGCTGCCCATCGCAGGCCGCGAGATCCCGGTGCTGGGCGACGCCTTCGTGGACCCGGAGTTCGGCACCGGCGCGGTCAAGATCACCCCCGGCCACGACTTCAACGACTTCGAGATCGGCTTGAGGAACGGCCTTGAAGTCATCAATATCCTTGACGACGACGCCGCGGTGCGGGCCGAGGCCTTCGCCGCCGCCGACGGGAAGGTGCCGGCCTGGGCCGGGCGCTACCGCGGCCAGGACCGTCTGGCCGCGCGGGAGCGCGTCGTCGAGGAGCTGACGGAAGGGGGCCTGCTGGCCGAGGTCCAGCCCTACCGCCACGCGGTGGGCAAGTGCTACCGCTGCCAGACGGTCATCGAGCCCTATCTCACCCCCCAGTGGTTCGTGAAGGTCCAGCCGCTGGCGGACCCGGCCATGGAAGCGGTTCGCGACGGCCGCACCCGCATCATCCCGGAAACGTGGAAGAACTCGTACTTCGCCTGGATGGAGAACATCAAGGACTGGTGCGTCTCGCGGCAGATCTGGTGGGGGCACCAGATCCCGGCCTGGTATTGCGCCGGTTGCAACGAGTCGCTGGACCCGGACGGCGGCCGGGTCGCTTCCGGCTGCGTCCCGGTGGTGGGGAGGACCGCGCCGGAGCGGTGCGAGACCTGCGGCGGCCGCCGCTTCGTGCAGGACCCCGACGTCCTGGACACCTGGTTCTCCTCGGCCCTGTGGCCGTTCTCGACCCTCGGCTGGCCCGACAAGACCGCCGACCTCGACACCTTCTATCCCACCTCCGCGCTGGTGACGGGGTTCGACATCCTGTTCTTCTGGGTCGCGCGCATGATGATGATGGGGCTCCGGTTCATGGACCGGGTGCCGTTCCGGGACGTCTACATCCACGCCCTGGTGCGGGACCAGGAAGGACAGAAGATGTCCAAGTCCAAGGGCAACGTCATCGACCCGCTGATCATGGTGAACCGCTACGGCGCCGACCCGTTCCGGTTCACGCTGGTGGCGATGACGGCCATGGGGCGGGACGTGAAGCTGGCGGAAGACCGCATCGCCGGCTACCAGCACTTCGTCAACAAGCTCTGGAACGCCGCCCGCTTCGTCCTGATGAACCTCGACGACGAGGTGTTGCGGGAGCGCCGCCGGCCAGGCGAAGAGCCGGCGGGGGAGGACCCGGACCTGGCCGATCGCTGGATACTGTCCCGCCTGAAGGCCACCATCGAACGGGCGCGGGAAGCCATTGCCGCGTACCGTTTCAACGACTTCGCCCACCATCTCTACCAGTTCACCTGGCACGAGTTCTGCGACTGGTACATCGAGATGAGCAAGCTGCGGCTGAATGGCGGCGCCGGCTCCCGCGCCGCCCAGAGGACGCTGCACACGGTCCTTCGGAACATCCTCCTGCTGCTGCATCCGTTGATGCCGTTCGTCACCGAGGAGTTGTGGGGGGCGGTGACGGCGCGGGACGCGGCATCGCCCCGGCGGGACGACATCATGGTCCAGCATTACCCGGCGTCCGATGATTTCCCCGCCGACCGGGATGCGGAGGAAAAGGTTGAGTTCCTGAGCGGGATCATCCGGGCGGTGCGGAACCTGCGCACCGAGATGAACGTTCCACCCTCCAGGAAAGTGAGGGTGGTGCTGTTCGATACCGAGGAGCGGCTGTCCCTGGTCCGCGCCTACGAGGGCCTGGTGTGCGCGCTGGCGCGCACGGAGCCCCTGGAGTACCTCTCCGGGGGGGGCCGCCCGCAGAAGGTGGCCACGGCCATCGTTGATACCACCGAGGTGTACGTGCCGTTGGACGGCGCCGTGGACCTGGAGGAGGAGAGCGGCCGGCTCCACCGTGCCCTGGACAAGCTGGAGACCGAGATGGGGCGGGTGCGGAAGAAGCTCGCCAACGAGAACTTCACGGCCAAGGCGCGGCCCGAGGTGGTGGAGCGGGAACGGGAGAAGGCGCAGGAGATGGAAGAGAAGATCGACGCGCTGAACCGGAGCCTGGAGCGGATCCGGGAGCTGCAGGCCCAGTGACCGGCGAAGGGCTGACCGCCGGTGAAATCCTTCACGGCCTCGGAACCAGGCGGCTGGGCCGCCGCATCGAGGTGTACCCGGAGCTCGATTCCACCAACCGGACGGCCCACGCGCTGGCGGAAGCGGGTGAGCCGGAAGGGGCCATCGTCATCGCCGAAGCCCAGACCCGGGGGCAGGGAAGGATGGGACGGCAGTGGGTTTCCCCCGCCAACCTCAACCTGTACATTTCGTTCCTCCTGCGTCCGCGGCTGAATCCGGCGGACTCGGCGAAGATCACGCTGATGGCCGCGGTGGCGGTGGCGGACACGCTCAAGGACCGCGTTCCCTGCACGCCCCGGATCAAGTGGCCCAACGACGTGCTGCTGCGCGGCCGAAAGGCGGCCGGCATCCTCAGCGAGCTGGCCTCCGAGCCCGGCCGGACCCTGTTCGTGATCGTCGGAATCGGCGTCAACCTCAATTTCCCGCGCGCGCTCATGCCGCCCGACATCCGCGACCGCGCCACTTCGGTGATGGAGGAAGCCGGGACGCCGGTGGATCGGATCCGGGTCACCCGTTCTCTGGTGCAGAACCTGGAGAACCGCTATATCGAGTTGGAGGAGCGTGGGTTCGACGCCATCGCCCGGAGCTGGAACGCTTACGCGCAAATGGAGGGGCGGTGGGTCCGTGCCCAGACTGCGGAAGGGGAACTGGTGGGGCGTGTCCGAGAGATGGACGGCGACGGCTTCCTGGTGCTGGAGTGCGGTGATGGCCGCACCGAGCGGGTGGTGAGCGGAGACGTCTTCCTGCTGGAAGACGGCGAAGTGGATCCGCAGATTCATGGTGTAGTGAGCGGGACAGGACGCTAGATGCTGCTGGCCATCGACATCGGAAACAGCAACATGGTGCTGGGCGTCTACCAGGGCCGGGAGCTGGTGACCCACTGGCGCCTGGTGACCCAGCCGGAGCGCACCGTGGATGAATACGGCGCGCTCATCGGCCACCTCGCCGCGGCCCAGGACATCGGCAGCGACGCCATCGACGCCATCATCGTTTCCTGTGTCGTTCCGCCCATGGTGGGCATGATCGACGAGTTGGGGCGGAAGTTCTTCGGCGTCAAGCCGTTGCTGGTGGGGCCGGGACTCAAGACCGGCATGCCGATCCTCTACGACAGCCCGCAAGACGTGGGCGCGGACCGGATCGCCAACGGCGTCGCCGCCTACGACCGGTTCCACGCCGCCTGCGTGGTCATCGACTTCGGCACCGCCACCACTTTCGACTGCGTGTCCGAGAAGGGCGAGTACCTGGGAGGGCTGATCGCGCCGGGCCTGATGATCGCCGTGGAGGCGCTGTTCCAGCGCGCTTCGAAGCTTCCGCGGGTGGAGGTCGTGTGTCCTTCGGGCGTCATCGGCAAGTCCACCGTCCACTCGATCCAGTCGGGCATCTACCACGGCTACGTCGGCCTCGTGGACGGCATCGTCCACCGCATCGAGCGGGAGAACCGCATCAAGGCGAGGGTGGTGGCCACCGGGGGCGTGGCCTCGCTCATCGCCCACGAATCCGCGGTCATTGAGGACGTGGACGAATTCTTGACGTTGGAAGGGTTACGGCTTATTTACGAGAAGAACGCGGCTCCGCCGGCGCGCAAGCGAAGGTCTCCATGACGCACGGGATGGAGCCGTTCGGAAGTCTGTTCAAGGGGAGGTCGAATACATGGCTGCGATTGAGGCTGCCCAGTTGCGGAACGTCGGATTGCTGGGGCATCGGGGGGCGGGAAAGACGTCGTTGGGCGAAGCGATGTTGTTCGCCGCGGGCCGCACCAACCGGCTGGGCCGGGTGGAAGACGGGACGTCGGCGTTCGACCACGAGCCCGAGGAGATCAACCGGCAAGTTTCCATTTCTACGGCCTTTCACTCTCTCGAATGGAAGAAGAACACGTGCGTGGTGGTGGACACGCCGGGTTTCGCAACCTTCCTGCCGGAGACGGTCCATTCGCTGGCCGGTTTTGGCGGGGCGGTCTTCGTGCTCCACGCCGGCGCCGGTCTGCGGGTGGAGACGGAGCGGCTCTGGGGCTACGCCGCGGAGCACGGGATGCCGCGCGTTCTTTTCGTCAACCGGATGGACCGGGAAGAAGACGATCCGGTGGCGGCGGTGGACGCCATCGCGGAAGGGCTGGGGGTCAAGGGCATCCACGTTCAGCTTCCCATGGGCCACGGCGAGAGTTTCCGCGGCGTCATCGACCTGGTCCGCATGAAGGCCGTGTGCGTGGACGGCAACGGCAAGGAGACCGAGGAAGAGGTGCCCGCGGAGTTCCAGGAACGGGCCGAGGAGATGAGAATCAACCTCATGGAGAACGTGGCCGAGACCCAGGACGAGTTGCTGGAGAAGTACCTGGAGGGCCAGGAACTCACCTCCGAGGAGGTGTCGGAAGGCCTCCGCGAGGGCGTGCGCGCGGGGACGCTGTTTCCCGTCCTCTACGGGTCGGCCGTCCGCGGGGCGGGCGTCGCCGCGCTGCTGGACGCCGTGGTGGAGTGGCTGCCCTCGCCGCTGGACGAGCCGGCGGCTGAGGGGAAGAACCCGGTATCGGGGGAGGCCGAATCCCGCGCCAAGGCCGCGGACGCTCCGCTTTCCGCGTTCGTGTTCAAGACCATCGTCGATCCGTTCGCCGGCCGGCTGTCCATCATGAGGGTGTTGTCGGGCACGGTGCGCGCCGACAGCACGGTCTACAACCCCGGCAAGGACGCCAAGGAGCGGATCACCCACCTGTTCCGGCCGGAGGGCGCCAAGCAGGAAGAGGTGACCGCCGCGGGCGTGGGCGAGATCGTCGCCGCGGCCAAGCTCAAGGACGTGGCTTCCGGCGACACGCTGTGCGAGGAGTCGGCCCCCATCGAGTACCCCAAACCGGTGGAGTTCAGCCCGTCCATCTCCTTCGCGCTCTCCCCCAAGACCCGGGCCGACGAGGACAAGGTCCCCCAGGGGCTCCAGCGGATGATGGAGGAGGACCCGTCCATCCGCATGCACCGCGACGAGCAGACCCGGGAGTTCATCCTTTCGGGCACCGGCCAGCTCCACATCGAGGTGGTGGTGGACAAGCTCAAGCGGAAGTACGGCGCGGAGGTGGAGTTGAAGGCACCCAAGGTCCCCTACCGGGAGACCATCAAGGCCGCGGCCAGCGCCCAGGGCAAGTACAAGAAACAGTCCGGCGGCCGGGGCCAGTTCGGCGACACCTGGCTCAAGCTGGAGCCCCTGCCGCGGGGCAAGGGCTTCGAGTTCGTGGACAAGATCGTCGGCGGCGCCATCCCGCGCAACTACATCCCCGCGGTGGAGAAGGGCATCGTCGAGACCATGTCCGGCGGCTACCTGGCCGGCTACCCCATCATGGACGTGCGCGCGACCCTCTACGACGGATCGTTCCACTCGGTGGACTCCTCGGACATGGCCTTCAAGATCGCCGCCTCCATGGGCTTCAAGAACGCCATGGAGAGCGCCAAGCCGGTGATCCTGGAACCGGTCATGTCCATGGAGGTGTCGGTGCCCGACGATTGCATGGGGGACGTCATCGGCGACCTCAACAGCCGGAGAGGCAAGGTCCTGGGGGTGGACGCCAAGGGCCACAGCCAGATCATCAAGGCCCAGGTGCCCATGTCGGAGGTGCTCCGGTACGCCTCGGACCTGCGCTCCATGACCAGCGGCAGGGGGGAGTTCCAGTCCGAGTTCTCCCACTACGAGGAGCTGCCGCCGCACCTGATGGAGAAGGTGCAGGCCGAGGCCAAGGCCGAGGCCGCCGGAGACTAGCCGCGGGGTTAGGGCGCCCGATGCGGGCAGCCCGCTGGATACCATGGAGAAGAGCTTCGAACAGTTGTCGGCGTCGTTGCTCTACTGCAACAAGTGCGGCCAAGCCATGCCGGTGCGCGAGCGGCTGCTGCTGGTCCTCCCCGACGGCGACCTCTACGACTACAGTTGCCAGCGTTGCGGCAGCTCGGTGGGCTCCCGGACCGTGAAGGCCGAGCCGGAGCCGCCGCAGGGGTTTCCGCGCGTCGTGCGCGGGCTCTGACCGCGACCGCCGCTTCAGCATTCCGGGACAGAAGCCATGATCATCGACTTTCAGAGCCATATCTTCCCCGAGCGTTACATGGAGACCATGGGCCGGCGGGACGGCGCCGTGATCCTGGAGGAGCCGGATCCCTACAGCGGCATGGCCTACCTCTACGACAAGGCCCTCGGTTGCCGCATCAACACCGCGATCTTCAAGGGCCGTGACGTCGAACAGCGGCTGGAGCACATGGACCGGCAGGGCGTGGACGTGCAGGTGGTGAGCATCCCGGCGCCGGGCGCCGACCGCTACGACCCCGACGACGCCGTGGCCATGGCCCGGGTGGCCAACGACGAGCTGGCCGAGATGTGCAACCGGCACCCGGACCGCTTCGTCGGGCTGGCGACCCTGCCCACGGCCTCCATCGAGGCGTCGCTGGAGGAACTGGAGCGGGCGGTCAAGGAATTGGGCCTTCGCGGGTTCGGCTGCTTCACCAACCTCAACGGCCGCCCGCTGGACGACGAGGTCTTCTTCCCCATCTACGAGAAGCTGGCGGAGTACGAGTTGCCGGTGTACCTCCACCCCACCGCGCCGCTGGCCACCGAGGCCGTGGGGCTCGACATCATGCCGATCCTGATCTACGGCTGGGCCTTCGACAGCACCGTCGCCATGACCCGGCTGGTGTACGGCCGCGTGATCGAACGGTTTCCGGCGCTGCCTTTCGTGGTGGCGGACGTGGGCGGCGTGCTGGCCTTCTTCGGACAGCGCGCCATCAACATCTACACCGGCCGCACCGACGAGATGCGCGAGCGCTACGGCCTCCAGGAAAACCCGCTGGACTCGTTCCGGAGATTCTTCGTGGACACCGCGGACCACCCGGCCAACACGCTCAAGTGCGTCATGGACTTCTTCGGCCCGGAGCAGATGGTCTTCGGCACCAACTACCCCTACGGGCCGGAAGACGGCTGCCGCTTCATCCAGAACAGCCTCAAGGCCGTCGACGACCTCGGGCTCGCGCCGGAGGCCAGGGAGCGGATACTCGGAGGCAACGCCGCCCGGATCCTGCACATCGAGGAGCGCTAAATATCCCGGGAGACCCGTCATCATGTCTCAACCTCTACACGAAATCCGTTACGGCAAGGCCGCACGCACGCTCGTCATGGGCGCCAGGGGAGTCATCGCTGCCGGCCATCCGCTGGCGTCCCTGGCCGGCCTCAAGATCATGCAGCAGGGCGGCAATGCCGTGGACGCGGCGGTGGCCGCGGGGTTCGTCCTGGCCGTGGTCAAGCACGAGGCCTGCGGCCTCGGCGGCGACATGTTCTCGCTGGTCTACATGAAGGACGAGGGGAAGGTGAGGGCGCTCAACTCCAGCGGACCCGCCCCCGGCAACGCCACCATCGAGGCCTTCAGGAGCCGCGGGCTGGATGCAATACCCACATCGGGGCCCTTAAGCATCGCGGTTCCCGGAGCGGTCGACGGATGGCTTGAACTCCACCGCCGCTACGGCACGGCCGATCTGGCCGACCTTTGCGCCGACGCCATCACCCTGGCTCGGGACGGTTTCCCGCTGTACCTGTCTCTGGCGCAGTCCATCCGGGAGTGGGCGCCCTCGTCGCCCGACATCCACCGGTACTTCCGCGAGCCGCTGGAGGACCTGACGCCGGGCAGGATGCTGCGCCAGCCGGAACTGGCGCAGGTGCTGGAAGCCATCGTCCGCGACGGTCGGGACGGCTTCTACCGCGGCGACGTGGCCGCGCGCCTGTGCGCCGGCATCCGCGCCCAGGGCGGACTCTTCGAGGAGCGGGACCTGGAGGGAGGATGCGCCGAGTGGATGGAGCCCCTCAGCACGGACTACCGGGGCTACCGGATCCTGGAGCAGCCGCCGGTGTCCCAGGGCTTCGTCGTCCTGACCATGATGAACCTGCTGGAGGGCTACGACTGCAAGTCGCTCAGCCGCACCGAACTGGCGCATGTGATGGTGGAGGCCAAGAAGATCGCCTTCGAGGACCGCATCCGGCACCTGGACGACCCCCGCTTCGGCGACCCGGAAGTCCAACGCCTCGTCAGCCGGGAGTACGCGGACGCGCGCCGCGCGGACATCGCCGATGCCGCGGGGCCGGTGTCTTCGTCCTACGCCGCCGCCGGCGCCGACACCACCTACCTGTGCGTGGCCGACGGGGACGGCAACGCCGTCTCGCTCATCGAGAGCGTCTTTTCCGTATTCGGCTCGCGCGTCGTGGCGGGGGACACCGGTCTCGTCATGAACAATCGCCTGTGCAGCGCCAGGCTGGATCCCGGCAGCGCCAACGCGCTACAGCCGGGCAAGCGGCCCGCGCACACCCTCAACTCCTACATGGTGTTCCACAACGGCGAGTTCCTGGCGGTGGGCGGCACCCCGGGCGCCGACGACCAGCCCCAGACCAACGTGCAGGTCCTGCACAACCTGCTGGACCTCAAGATGGACCCGCAGTGCGCGCTCGAAGCTCCTCGCTGGAGCCACGTGCCCGGCACCCCGCCCAACGTCGGCTATCCCCAGATGTTGCGGTTGGAGGCGGGATTCCCGGACGACGTGGTGGAAGGGCTGGCGGCCAGGGGCCATCCGGTGACCGTAGTGGAGCCGTGGTCCTTCGGCGGCGCCGCGCTCATCGCCCGTGACCCCCGGAACGGCACCCTCATGGCCGCCGCCGACCCGCGCCGCGACGGCTACGCCCTAGGTTGGTAGCAGTTCAATCTTCGCGTTTGGCTGCGGAAGGGTAGGTGGACGCCGACAGTCAGCGGTTCAGAACGTCCGCGATGGCATCCGGGACCTCCATCATAGAGCATCCCGGAAGTCTTTCAGGTCGTCTTCTCTTCACTGTCTTATAAACTTTGCATTGCCTTGCAAATTTGGCATAGTAGCCACCTATAAGGGACCGGAGACGGTCAAAGCGGGGCTGACGCCGCCCCTCGGTAGAAGCTCCAAACCGCACGAGAACCGGAAGCGTTAAAGGATAGAAGTGAAGCATTCAACTTGGACTTCGCTACTTTCGTCGCGCTCACTGCAATAGGTGTTGTCCCCTCACTGCCTGCGGAGGAGGTGGGGGCGATATCTGGACGGGCAATGGACGCGTGGACGGGCTTGTCGGCAGTCACCTCGACTTCGTGACACGAGAGCTTGGCAAATGCGAAACCATCAGGGCAGCGTCATCGCTGTTGTAGGTACCCATGGTCTTCGCCGCTGGCGAGTTCAATGATCGTTGTAGCTCGGAGGTAAATGTTGTGTTCTTCCTGCTTATCTTGTAGGCTTCCCCAGAGTTTTCGGTGAGATTCCCATGCCCCGACAGTGTTGTAACGCACTCCAGTGCCGCCATGGTTCGAACCGCGAGTCCCGACAGCTACGTTGAAACGCATAGTCTCATATTCCAAGCCCCGACTATGGGTGTGCGTCAGTCGATCCAAAAGGATTACCATGCATGACCGGCCGGGCCGAAGCAGCACGACACGCTGCACTGGTCGGAGGTCAGGGCCACACTAGTGTGGATGGTGATCCGTTCGTAGTTTTAACCTGAAGTTCTGAGGCCAAGACAGCGTAAGTGGTTGAATTTAGGGGGAATAGGATTGAGACGGCAGTACGGGTTCTGACTACACGGGGAGTTTGAGGTGGAGGAGTTCCAAGGCGAGGCGTTGGAGGTCGGTGGGGAGGGTGAGTTGTTGGAAGGTCAGCTTTGAGCCTTGGAGTTGAAGGGTATTGCGGGTGAGGGTGGCCAAGTGGCGGAGCAGACCGCGGAAGTGGTGCACGGGTTGCCCCTGTGGGGTTCGGCGGGTGGCGGCTTTGCGCTCGGAGCTGTGGGAGGGCACGCTGGGGCTGACGGGGGAGGGGCGGCGGCGAGCGGCGTCCTGGGGGTCGTCTTCGGCGAACAAGAGTGGAGCCCAGGCTCGCCGCATGTGCCACTCGACGTAGTAGGCGAGCATGCACAGGAAGACGTGGGCGCGCACGCGCTGGGACAGGCGGTGGTGGATCGGGCGCACGTGGAGGTCCACGGTCTTGAGGCATCGGAAGGCGCGCTCGACTGCGGCGAGGCGTTTATAGGCGCTGACGGTGGAAGTGGCATCGAGGAGGGGCTCAGGGACGGAGGTGCGGATGACGTAGAGGCCGTCGAGGCGGGCCTCTTGAGCGATGGCGTCGGATTTGCGCTGATAGCGGAACGAGGACTCGGTGACGGTCATGTCGAAGTGCTTGGCCATCTTGAAGCGGCCCAACACCCGGCCCACCCGCAGTGCGATGGCGCTCTCACCGCGAAGCGGTCGTTTGGGGCGTTGGGTGGCCCGGACGATCTTGTCCAGTTCCTGCTCGGTGGCGTCCAGCAGGGCTTGGCGTTTGCGCCGACGCTCCTGGCACAGCAGGGGGTTGAGGCAGGCGATGAGGCGTTCGCCGGGGAAGTCTGGATGAGCGATTTCAGCCAGGTCGGTGTGGTCGAACAGGGACGACTGCAAGGGGCCTTGGTCTTGGGCGAGCTTGGCGACGGCATCGCTGCGTAGTGCACTGATCCAGTCCAGACCCTCCACCGGGCGCAGTTCCTCGTCGATGCGCGCACTGGTCAACATTCCCCGATCGCCGACGAACACCACACGCTCGAGCCCGAAGCGCTCGCGGACCTTGTGGATCTGGTCCGCCAAAGTGCTCGGGTCAGCGGTGTTGCCCTCGTAGACCTCCACCGCCACCGGACAGCCGTCGGCGTTGCACAGTAACCCGTAGACGATCTGCAGCTTGCCTTTCTTGCCGTCCCGCGAGTAGCCGATGCGCCCCAGCGGGCAGCGCCGCCCTTCGAGATAGCTCGAAGTCACGTCGTAGAGCACCAGCGTGCCGTGGTGGAGATGGCGCTTGGCCAGACTGCGTTCGATGCGCCCCTGACGCTCCCCCAGCCAGTCCATGGCCTCATACAACTCTTCGGCCTGCACCGCCTCAAGGCCGAGTTCCTCGCCCAGGGTGGACGTCGCACTCTCGGCATCCAACGCCCGCGCCGTGGCCAGCTTCGAGTCCGGACACAGCACCCGGGACACGATCAAGGCCACACTACGGTCGCGTTGGACGCTGTGCCGAGAGTCCAGCAGCCGCTCCAGCCCCAGCGCCTTGACCGTGCCCAGCACCGCAGCCACGTGTCCATGGGGGCGTGAGCGCAACACTTGCAATGCCTCCTCGGCCGGCACCAGGGTCTTGCCGCCGAGTGCGAGGCGCACCAGTTCCACCACCGAATCGGGCAGGTGGGAGAGGTTGCCGACGGTTTCGTTTTTGACCTTGCCGTTTTCGCGGTAGGAGCGCCTGAGCAGGTGGGTGGTGTAGACTCGGTCTTTGTATCGACGCGTGGTAGTAACGACGTGTACGGCGGCCTTGCGTCTTGGCATACATGGGATTGTAGCACAATCACCGAATCAGTCAAGCCTATTTAGTGACTACATGTTACGCCTGAAATCTGCCCTTGAATCCCCAAATGTCTATCCAATACAATGAGTTAGAGGCTGTCAGGCCGGAATCCGGCCCCAGAACTTCAGTTTAACGACGTCGCATCAATTGGGGCATCGGGCAGGAGTTGGGTTAATGGAGTTGAGATGCGATGGTATGGATCGAGCCAGCGGAGTGGATGAGGATGGGTTCGACGAGACGGATGCTGCTGTCTCGACAAGCAGACGGCTGCGGGATTTAGAAGGACGTTTGCGTGCTGATCTCGTGTTCCGGGACGATTACGGGTGATCGTCTTATGCCGCGGGGACTGCGTAACCTTGGGCCGGTTGGCTCACGGTTCCGCTGGAGCTTCAAGTACTGGCGTGCCAACTGTTGCGACCCGCGCGGGTTAAAGCAGCTGCGGACAACCCTCGTGGACCTCGAGAGGCTAGGCCATATCACGCCCTTTCGCGCGTGGTTCTGCCTATTTAGAAGCCGCGGCACGCTGCTTTGGTCGTAGCATAACAGAACTGCCACACCCTGTGCCTGTTCGGAGGGTATGACCGAGGATAGCCGGATTTGTGATCAAATCAGTTGTAGTCGCCCAATACCGGGTAAAGGGAGTTTCGGAGAGGGGTAGTGAGATGACAGGTAATTTATTGCGTCTTGGGGAAATTCAGTTCGGCGAGGCCGATGCGAATGCCGAATATTTCGCGGCTCTGCGTGGCCGCCGCGAACCTTTGTTCATCCATAGTTTTCTGATGACGGAGAATTTTCCATTAAAAGAGTTGCTTTCCGGAGAGAAATTTCTGTTATACGGTCAAAAGGGACCGGAAAAACCGCTACCTTGAGGTATTTGGAAAACGAGGTAAAGGAGTCGGGGCCGGTACAGTTTCTCATATTTAAGAAAGCATTCATCGAAGAAATAGATTTGCAACAGATCTCCAGTGTTCCGTTGGTTGTTGACGAAGAAGATATAAAAAGATTCAAACACTACCAGTATGCCCTCAAAAGAGTATTTATCTACATTTTGATTTCTCTTGTTTTATCCGACCGGAATTCTTACGATACTAGCGGTTTAGATGCGGAACAACAAACGATATTCGATAGGCTACGCAACTCCAAAATCGGTGACGTGATCAAACTGGCATTTGACTCTTTGACCTCCCTATTGGAGGCTGCGCATATTGACGTATCAAAGGCGACCGGGAATCGTGTTTTGATTGACGCAAGCCGAACCATCAAGCGAAACAACGATAGCCTACTTGAGAAGTTATGCCAAGTACTACGGGAAGCCTCAAGACCTGTGCGGTTGATTATTGATGAAATACATTTTGCTTATCGGTCTGAAGAAAGCCTTCAACAGGACGCGATCTTAGTTCGCGATTGCATTATGGCAGTGCAGTCATTGAACGACAGATTTGCGCAAGAGGGGAGTCACTGTTACGTTTACGCAGCGGTACGATCTGAATATCTTGAACACCCGATTATTGCCACGGCAGATATCAATCATACGGTCGAATCAGTAGGAGTGAACGTAAACTGGTCAACGTACCGAGCGAATAAGGATCATCCGTTATTCACCTTGCTGTTCAATAGGGTCGCAGCGGGAATGCAGGGAACTGTGGATCGGCACCGATTAATGGAGGTCTACTTCGCCAATATTGATCCGACCGTGTTTTTGAGTCGTACGTGGAATAAGCCGAGAGATTTTATTAGGTATTTCAACTGCGCAAAGACACTTTTTCCTAAATCGATCACCCTGTCCCAGTCGCAGGCCAATACGGTATGGCGACGGTATTCACAAGAGGCATGGAATGAGCTTAAATCAGCAGCTAGCCCCTTTTTAAACCCAGAGGCACTGGCGGTCTTGGAGGATATCATGAGAACCCACACGCCAATGTGGTTTGAAAATGACAAGACGACAGTCGATGAGTTCGCAGAGATCATTAGGCCAGTGTACGAACGAGCCAAGGGGGACAATCACAACTTTTATAATTTTCGACATTTTTTACATTTACTGTACATTCTCGGGCTCTTTGGGACGCGCCATGAACAAGGCAGTGAGTCCGAGCCAATCTATCAGACTTACCACCGGGGCAATCGTAGCTTCCGTATGCAGGGACAGGTGCAAATTCATCCTACAGTACTGAAAGCGTTCGGTTAGGCAGCGAGGTCGAGTGCTGGAGAGAGCCGGCAGCGTATAAGAGCTAGACGAACCTGAACCGTCAGGCACTCCGACGGCATGAGCGCATGGAGAGCCGGATGCGGTGAGAGTCGCACGTCCGGTTCGGAGGACGGGCCGGAGAAATCCATCGCTCGAAAGACGACAGAGCGCTCCGGTCCGACCCCTACCTACACCCACTTCCCGTTCAGAAGGGCTTCCTGTACTTGGTGGCAGTCATGGACTAGGTCACCCACCGGGCGCTCTCCCGGAGGCCCCTAACACCCTCGACGTTCGCTTCTGAACGGACGCCTTCTCAGAAGCCCTGCAGCGCTACGGCCGCCCCGATAACTTCAACATAGACCAAAGTAGCCAGTTTACCGGTCTGGAGTTCACTTCCGCTCTCAAAGACTCAACAAGTGCCCCCTCGCCTTGTCGCCAGAACTGTTTCACGGCAATCCCTTTGTCGTTGCCGTGAAGACGCTTGAAGCGGCGGGGGTCTGCGTTATAGTGAGTTTCAGCGAACTGCATGAGGGTGGCATCAGGGGCGGCGCGGTCCCCCGGCTGGAGACAGGCAATGGCCGACGAAGTCCGCAATCCCCACGACAAGTTATTTCGCGCGGTATTCTCGGATGCCGCGGAGGCCGGGAGTCTGATGCAGATGGCTCTGCCGCCGTCGTTGCGGGAGGAACTGGACTGGGAGACGCTGACGCTGCTGGAGGGGACGTTCCTGGACGACAGGTTGCGGGAAAGCGAATCGGACCTGTTGTACGAAGTGGAGCACGCGGGCAGTGGGGAGCAGGTGTGGTTGTACGTGCTGCTGGAGCATCAATCGACGCCGGATGGGTGGATGCGGTTTCGGCTGCTGAAGTACTGCTGCCGGATCTGGGACGCGAGTCTCCGGGAGGGAGAGACATCGACGGGAGAGCCGGGGTTGCGTCCCATCGTGCCGTTGGTATTCTACCAAGGGCGAGACGGGTGGCGGCATTCGAGGGAGTTTGCGGACCTGTTCCCGACGGGGTTGCAGCGGTGGCCGTGGGTGCCGCGGTTCGAGCACCTGCTGCTGGACGCGACGGGGCTGGAGCCTGGGGGAGTGGGAGGCGGGGAGGGGGGTCGCGTGGCGCAGTTGTTGATGATGGCGGCGTTCGACCGCCATTTGCGGGAGGCGCTGGAGCAGGCGGCGCGGCTGGCCTCGTCGTTGCCGGTGGCAGGCGGGATGAACTATGTGCGGGTGTTCATCAGGTTTCATCAGGTATGTGATGGCGACCCAGGAGCGTGAGGTGGTGGAGGCGTTCGGTGAAGCGCTTCGGCGCCATGGTCGAGAGCAAGGAGGTGAGATCATGTCGTATGCTCAACAACTCCTGCAAGAAGGCAGACAGGAGGGTCGTCAGGAAGGTTGGCGGGGAGGTCGGGAAGAGGGAGAACGGCAGGGCACGTTGAAGGCGGTTGAAGGAATGTTGAGGGCGGGGGTGACCTGGGATGTGATCGAAACGGCGACAGGGCTCGACGAATCCCGGTTTCAAGCCCTCAAAAAGAGTCTGTCGGCCTCCGACAAATAGATATGGGAAGAGGCAGCGAGCGGCCTTCAGATCCCCTCCGCTTCAAAAGGCCGTCACCGGACACTCATGGCCGCCGCCGACCCGCGCCGCGACGGCTACGCCCTGGGCTGGTAGCAGCTCAATCTTCGCGTTTGGCTGCAAACGCGCCTGCAATGCCGTCGCGATGGAAGATCCCGCCGACTTCCTCGTGGTTGGGGCCATAGAAATGGCCGAAAATACTGCTGTCCGATGGTGGACAGAAGTCCTTTTTGCAGAAGTATCCAGTGCCGTCGTTGAAGCGGACATCATCCGTTCCGAAGCTTCTGTCTTGAAGGGTCAGGCCGCGCCAAGCCATGTCGGCGATGCTGGCCCCGGTGTCCTCGTTCACGATCTTGCTGAACACGACATCGATCCGGGGGCTTGCATTGGCATTGAGACCGTTCACCGTCACGGCGGCGTCGCCGTGGACAAAGGCGCCGGCGTCTCCGGCAGGCGAGGGCTCCACGCCCGACATGATCCCGGACCAGGTCGCGGAGGCGCCGGTGGAGGTCACGGGACCGGTGTGGGTCGCGTCTCCAGACCAGAAGGTGTAGTAGATGAAGCTGTCGTACGCGCTCTCGGTGACGGTTTCGATGACAAAGAAACCGTGGTCCATCCAGGCCCCCAGCGCCCGATGGCTGATTGGATCTCCGGCCTTCTCTGTTGTGATATCCTTCCGAGCCAGCGAGATGCCCCGCCGTGATTCGACCGGCTCGAAACCTTCGAGGTCGGGCAGTCTGGCATCGGTTGGAGTCCGGTCGATGTGAATGGCGTCGGGGACCGGACAGCCCAACGCCTGACAGGTCGCAACCGCGCCGCCGAAGCTTGTTACGAACGGGTAGGTCGACGCCCACAGCCGGCTGTTCAGAATGTCCGCAATGGCATCCGGGGCCTGTGTCGGGGGGGTGACCGAGCGCACGCCGCCCGCACAACCGGACAATATCATCGCGAGCACGGCAGCCGTCACAAGCAACGAACAACCCGTTCCGCCGATCATGGCCGACTTCTCTCGCGACAAAGGGATGTTGGGCGTTCCAGTCATCTCATATTCCTCCGGACGCGAACCCTCACTTGAACGTCACGTGCACCGTCGGCTCTCCGGGCAGCCCCGAGTAAGTCACCGAGGCGCCGCCCTTTCCCTTTGCCGGCGGAAAGAGCGGGCCGAAGGAACCGACGGAGACCAGATCTCCCGGTTTCACTTCCACACCCTTGGACATGAGCCATAGAAGCGAATTGGCGGGATGCCCGAGCACGGCCTTGCCCGGCGCCTTGACCAGCACTTCGCCGTCCGCGGCGCGCAACACGACCTCCATCGCTCCCAGTGCCCTGGCCATTCGGACGCTGTCCTTCACCGGAATCGCAGCGCCCAGAACGCCCAGCTTCGCCATCGCGTTCGCCACGATCGTCACCGCGTTGAAGGGCTCCCCTTCGGCCAGTATGAGGTCGGACAATTCCAGGAACGGACGCACCGAAGCGACGTGCGCCATTACCTCCTCCGGCGTCCCCGCGCGATTGATGTCGGAATCCCCCACCACCAGCACCAAATCCGCCTCGAATACGGGCCGGGCGCCCCAGTCCACGGGCGCCACGGCGCCGGACTCCAGTATCATGTCCCGAAGGAGCACTCCCCGCATAGGCTCGTTCACCCCGAACCGCTCCTGTACCGCTCTGCTCGTCAAACCCACTTTGTAGCCGATCACTGGCCCCAAGTGGGGCGTCAGGGCGCGTGTCAGCTTGGCTTGAGTGCAGAGCGCGTCCTCCATGGAGCCGCCCTTGGCCAGCGCCACGGTGGGCTTGTTCGAGAGGTAGTCGGCGACGAAGGCGGTGACCTCTGCTTCGGTAGCGCACTTGGCGGCGGCATCGACGGCCGTGAACAACACGGCCACGGCGACCATCAGCCTTTTCATCTCGTCTCCTCCCGCTTCGTTGCAGATCGACGCGTGGTCCCATCATGGCGCGGATTCGGATTCCGCGCCGCTGTTCCCGAACACTCTACCATGTCAAGGTATTCATCAGCTATTATGTGATGGCGACCCGGGAGCGCGAGACGGTGAAGGCGTTCGGTGAGGCGCTCCGGCGCCGTGGTCGAGAGCAAGGAGGTGAGATCATGTCGTATCAACATCGTACGCTCCGGGTCGGCGGCATCGAGACCCATTACCTGGAAGCGGGGGAAGGGCCCGACCTGGTGCTGCTCCACGGCGGCGAGTACGGCGCCTCCGCGGAGGCCACCTGGGGTCCGGCCATCGGCCGGCTGGCCGACAATTTTCACATCATCGCCCCCGACATGCTGGGCTACGGCGCCACCGCCAAGATCTACAGTTTTTCCGATCCTTCCGGGTTCCGGATGACGCATCTGGCGCAGCTCATGGAAGTGGCGGGCGTGGGCGAGGCGTTTTACGTGGGTAACTCGGCCGGCGGCGGCACGCTCTTGCGGAGCGCCGTGCGCAACCCCTCGCCTCTGAACATGAAGAAGATGGTGACCATCTGCGGCAACGCCGGAGTGTTCAAGAGCGAGTCCCAGGCCGACATCGAGGACTACACGCCCAGCCCGGAGAACATGCGCAAGCTCCTCAAGCTGCTGTTCCACGACGAGAAGTGGCTCACCCCGGAGTGCGTGGAAGTGCGCTACGCCGACTCGATCCGACCCGGAGCCTGGGAGGCGCTGTCAGCAGCCCGCCTGAAGCGGCCGGGATTCGAACGGGGCTCCACCGTGGAGGCTTTCAAACAGCAACTCTCCAACGTGGATGTGCCGCTGCTCATCATTTCCTGTGACTACGACCCTCTGAACCAGTCCGACTGGGACGAACGCCTGCAGGCCATCGTGCCGGGCTCCAGCGTCTACCGGTTCCGGGACTCGGCCCATGAGCCGCAGATCGAGGAGCGGGACACTTTCGTCCAGGTGGTGACGGATTTCCTGTTATCTTGACATCCCCCGGAGCCGGCGTTACCTTCGCAACAGGTGATGGCATGGTCATCTACGATCTCACATGTGACAACGACCACGGTTTCGAAGGGTGGTTCTCCGGGCCGGAGAACTACCAGAAGCAGTTGTCCCGAAACCAGATCGCCTGCCCCGTTTGCGGCTCCACGGCCGTCACCAAGCTGCCCCATACCTGCGCGGTCCACATGAAGAAGGAAGCGGCGCCGGCTCCCGTCGAGCTGCGTTCCAAGCCCGCCATGCCCACGCCCGAGCATTTCAAGGAAGCGCTGATCCGGGTCCATCACTACGTCCAGAACAATTTCGAGGACGTGGGTCCGCGTTTCGCCCAGGAAGCCCGCCGCATCCAGGACGGCGAAGTCGAGGAGCGCCCCATCCACGGCACCGCCACGCCGGAGGAGCGGGAGTCCCTCGATGACGACAACATCCCTTACATGATGCTGCCGAAGCCGGAATTGGATAGCTGAAGCCGGCCCGGCGGTCCGTTCATCACGCCTCATCTCCAGCCACGATTCCCGTGCCTGCCCCCGCCCGTGGCGGTGATTGACAATGCGGCGCCCGGTCTGTTACCCCGTGCCCCATGGACGCACGCGAGATCCGGCACGTGATGGGGCACTTCGCCACCGGAGTGACCATCGTCACCACCAAGGACAAGGCCGGAGTCCCCACCGGCATCACCGCCAACGCCTTCTCGTCCCTTTCCCTGAACCCGCCGCTGGTGCTGGTGTGCATCGACAAGAAGGCCAACTGCTACGACTGTTTCGAGGATTCCCGCGTGTTCGCCGTCAACCTGTTGGGTGAGCACCAGGAGCACTTGGCCAACCGCTTCGCCACCAAGGGCATCGAGAAGTTCCAGGATGCCGCCTGGCACATGAGCGACAACGGCATCCCGGTGCTGGACGAGACCATCGGGCACATCGAGTGCACGGTCACCCAGGGCTACGACGGCGGCGACCACACCATCTACCTCGGCGAGGTGATCCACGCCCAGGCCGCGGGCGACCGCCCGCTGCTCTTCTTCAAAGGCAAGTATCAGCGGCTTCCCGAAGCGGACTGATCCGCCTCCGTACCCGCCGAACACATCCCGTCACCCCGGCCTTGACCCGGGGTCCAGCGGTGGGGATAGGCGGGGTGGATTACCGGACCCCAGTCGTTGACTTGATACAAGATCAGTTGTTGCAGATCACTACTTCAGCGTGATGACGACGTCCCGGGCGCCCGGCTCCACTGGGTTCCCGTCATGCACGCCAGCCAGCTCTCCGGCTTCCCTTGTAAGGGGATCGCCGTCCCGGTCCAGCCGCGCGTTTAGATTCAGCGGCCCCTCGAAGGACGCCCCCGGCATCATGACGTCGCCGGCACCCAAGGAGAAGGACACCGGGAAGGCGGGCGCGGCGATGCGCTTGACCGCTAGGGGAGGGCCGCCTTGTGCTCCGGCAGGTCTGGCGACGATGTAGAGGACGGCGCGTCCGCTGGCCTTGGCCGGGCGCTCTGGGTCCAGCCGGACGGTGCCCTCGATCCGCGGCCCCGCCGACGCCGCGGGCGGTTCCTTCTGCTGCCGACCGATCCGCGCGATGATGTCGCGGACGGAGTCCCGCTGCCCGCCCTCCGGAAGCAGCCGCTCCAGGCGTTGGAGGTGTTCCCGGGCGCCCGCCGGGTCGCGCCCCTCCTGGAAAAGGATCATGCCCTTGGCCCACAAGGCCAGGGGCAGGTTGGGAGTACGGGACAGGGCCCGGTCGAGGGCCTTCAGGGCGGCGTCGGTATGACCGGCCTGGGCCAGGATCATTCCCATGTAGGCGTTGGCCAGGGGATGGTCGGGGTCTTGGTCCAGGACGGCACGGAAGGCGTCGATGGCGCTCTTGAAATCTTTCCGCTGGAAGGCTTCCTGTCCCCGGCGCAGGGCCGCCGCCGGTGTTTCCGACGCTCCCGGGCGGGCGATGCCGCCGGGGCCGGTTCCGGTCAGAAAGTCGCCGGTGATGCTGTCCTCGGTAGAGGTCCGGGGCCGCAGGGACTGCCCCAGCAGGACGCCCAAGGTGACGCCGCCCGCCAGCAGCACCACCGCCCATGCGGCCAGCGCCCAGCCTCGTCTGCCGCCTTTGGCACGGATCGTCTGCGTCATCTCGGTCTCCGGGACCGCGGCCGTGCTTTCGCGGGTCTCCGCGAGCCGGCGCACGGCCTGGCGTTCATAGCGCTGCCTGAGCGCCTCGTAGTCGGCTTCCGAAAGCTTGCCGGCCTCGTGGTCGAAGTCAAGCTCACGGAGGTCCTGGTAGAGCCGGAGCTGTTCCTCGTCCGGCGGTGATTGTCCCGGCTCCGCCCCGGCTTCGGCGGCCTCGGCGCGGACCCGCTCCAGCAGCTCCGGGTCCAGGGGCTCATCCGGATCGTCCCTCCGGCGGCCGCTCCATCGGCGAAGGTACCACAACGCGAAGCCGAGTCCGCCGAGCAGGACGGCGAAGGGCAGGATCCATACGGTGAGATTGAAGCCGTGAGCCGGCGGCGCCAGCAGGACCCATTCGCCGTACTTGGAGACGAAGTAGCTGCGGATCTCGTCCGGGGTCTTGCCGGCCTGGAGTTGCTGCCGCACGATGCCGCGCATCTGCACCGCCATCTCGGCCGGGGAGTCGGCGACGGACAGGTTCTGGCACACCACGCAACGGAGCTCCGAGGCGATGGCGCGTACCTGATCCTCCAGTATCTGGTCCGCGTGAACGTTCAAGCCCAGCGTGAGAATGAGAGCCCAAATCGCCGTAGTGACTCGCATTTTCATCGTATGGCCTGGTGTTCGCCGCGGCCGCTGCCGGTGCTGACGAGGTCGCGTCGGGCCTCCTGCAACTTGGCCGCCAGCACCGGCGGCGGAATCGCGCCGATGTGCTTGTAGGTGATCCTTCCGGCGGGGCTGATGAAGAAGGCTTCAGGGATGCCCCAGACGCCGTAGTCCACCGAGACCTTGCCGTCGGGGTCCTGGCCGTTGAGAAAGGTGATGCCGAACTCTTCGATGAACTTGAGGGCGTCCGGCTTACTGTCCTGGATGTTGATACCGAGAAATACGATGTCGTGACCCTGCCGCTTCCAGGCCGCCTCCAGGTCCCGGGCCTCCTCGCGGCACGGCACGCACCACGAGGCCCAGAAATCGAGCATCACCGTCTTGCCGCGAAGCTCGGACAGGCGCACCGTCTCGCCGTTGAACAGCTCCAGGGAAAAGTCTGGAGCGGTGCGGCCTACCAGGGGCGAGGGGATGTAACGGGGGTCCTGGTAGAAGCCGTAGCCCAGCAGGATCACCACGAGCCCCACCCCCATGAGGGTGAACAGGAGTCTTCGCGCCGCGGGGGTCACGCTTCAGCCTCCGCGCGACCCCTGCCCAGGGGCAGGATGGTCATGAGCGTGCCGAGGGTCATGACGGCTCCGCCGAGCCAGATCCACAGCACCAGCGGACGGATCAGCACTTTGAGGGTGGCCCGGTTCTGGTCCACCTCGCTGAAACCCGAGAGGATCAGGTAGAGGTCTTCCTTGAGCGTGCTCCTGAAGACCGCCCGGCCGATGGGCGAGTCCTGTATGGGGAAGAACTTCAACGCCGGCGACAGGCGCCCCAGGTCATCGCCGTTCTGTGACACCCTGAACGCGCCCTCCACCCGGTAGTGGGTGGGCTGCTGGGAGCCCCGCAGCCCCTCGAAGGCCACCCGGTAAGGTCCTGCCTGGAGGGTCTCTCCGACGCTCAGGGTGGCCTCGCGCTCGATGCTGTAGGTCATGGAACCGGCGATGCCCAGCACCACCAGCACCACTCCCAGGTGCACCACGAAGCCGCCGTAGCGGCGCTGGTTGCGCCGGACCAGGGTGGCGAGCCCGCGCAACGGCCCCTCTCCGGCCTGCCGGCGGCGTGCGCGCAGGGAGAGAAAGGTGTCGAAGACCATGGTCCAGACCGTGAAGGCGCACAGGGTGAAGCCCAGCAGCGAGAGGAAGCCGCGGACGCCGCCGGCGAACAACCCCACGGCCACAGCCAGGGACGCCGCCGTCGGCCAGGTGAAGTTCCGCTTGAGGTTGTCCCAGGAAGCACGCCGCCAGGCAATGAGCGGACCCACTCCCATGAGGAAGACCAGCAGCAGGAACAGGGGCGCCGTCACGCTGTTGAAGTACGGCGCGCCGACGCTCACCTGGACCCCGGCCACGGCCTGGGACAGCAGCGGAAAGACCGTGCCGAGGAAGATGGTGAACAGCGCGGACACGAACACCACGTTGTTCAGCACGAAGGCCGATTCCCGGCTCACCACGGAGTCCAGCTCGGGCTGCCCGCGAAGCTGTTCGCTGCGCCAAGCCAGCAGTCCCAGGGACGAGATCAGCACGAAGGCGAGGAACCCCAGGAAGTACATCCCCACCGGGCCGGAGGAAAAGGCGTGGATCGAGGAAAGGATACCCGAGCGCGTGAGAAACGTCCCGAAGATGGTGAGGCTGAAGGCGATGATGATCAGCAGCAGGTTCCAGGTCTTGAGCATGCCGCGCCGTTCCTGGACCTGCACCGAGTGCAGGAACGCAGTGGCCGGAAGCCAGGGCATGAAGGCGGCGTTCTCCACCGGATCCCAGGCCCAGTAACCGCCCCAGCCGAGCACGTGGTAGGACCACCATGCTCCCACCAGGTTGCCCAGGGTGAGGAAGAACCAGGCGGTGATGGTCCAGCGCCGGGTGGCGACGATCCAGCCGTGGTCCAGCTTGCCGCGGATGAGCGCGGCCATGGCGAAGGCGAACGGCACCGTGAGCCCCACGAACCCGGTGTAGAGGAGCGGCGGGTGGCTCAGCATGTTGGCGTCTTCCAGGAGCGGGTTGAGCCCCCGGCCGTCGACGGGCACGGGAAAGTGGGTCTCGAAGGGGTTGGAGGCAAAACCGATGACCGCAAGGAAGAACGCCGACACGATGGAGAACACCATCAGCACCCAGGGCATGAACTCCTGCATGCGCCTGCGGTAGCTCCACGCCACCAGCGCCGAGAAGATGATCAGTATCCACTCCCACAGGAGCAGCGACCCTTCCAGAGCGCCCCACAGCCCGGTGACTCGGTAGTAGACGGGGGTGGCCCGGGTGGTGTTGAAGGCCACGTAGCGGATGGAGAAGTCGGTGGCCACCAGGGCGTAGATCAACGCCGCGGAGGCCGCGGTCACGAGCAGGAACTGGCCGGCGATGGCGTAGCGGGCGGAGTCATGGAAGCGCCGGTTGCCCGTGCGCGCGTGAAGGACCGGGGCCGCGATGCCCCACAGCGCCAGCGCCAGCGCCAGGAGGACGCAGCTATGTCCCAGGATGGCGGTCATGCGAATTGACCGGACGGGACACTAGCCGCCCGCGGGCCGCGCGGGCACGAAGCTCCGTTTCCTGGCGGGGTCTTCGCCTTCCGGGTGCGGGCTGTACTCCTCGGCGTGCTTGGCCATGACCGTGGAGGCGGTGAAGACGCCGTCCTCGCCGAGGCGCCCCTCCACCACGGCGCCCTTGCCCTCGGAGAAGAGGTCCGGCGGCACCCCCTGAAAGTACACGGAGATGGACTCCTGGCCGTCCGTGATGCGGAAGCGGAAGGTGCGGCGGTCGAGATCCTTCTGGAGGGAGCCGGGGAGGACCATGCCGCCCACGCGGAGGAACTGGTCCGTGTCCGGGACCTCCGCCCGCAGCTCGGAAGGCGTCACGAAGTAGACCACGGCTTCCTGCATGGCGCCGTAGATGAGGTAGGCCAGCCCGCCGACGATGATCAGGCCGCCGATGAGATACCTGGGCTTCATGTGCGTTCGCCTCGGTCGTCGCTCCGGGGGGTCTCCGCGGCCGCCGCGGCCCGCCGGATGCGCCGTTTCAGGAGCAGGGTATAGACGGCGATGCTGCACCAGACTATGCCGTAGGCGAGAAAAACGAAACCCCAGTGTCCCATGGATCCACGCTCCCCAGGGTCAAGCCGGCGAGGCGTCGTAGAGCCGGTTTCGGCGCGCTTCGTCCTCCACCTCCCCCAGGTGGAAGCGCAACGACAGCAGGTAGAAGAACAGCACCATGAACGCCAGAAAGTTGATGCCCAGCGGCCACAGCATGGACGGATCGATGTTGTCCCACGGCGCCTTGTCCGGGCGCAGGATGGAAGGGGGCTGGTGCAGGGTGCGCCACCAGTACACCGACATGTGTATCAGCGGGATGTCCAGGAACCCGATGATGCCGAGGATCGCTCCCGATACGGCCGCGCGCCGCTGGTCATCTATCAGCGACCGGAGCAGCAGGTAGCCGGAGAAGATCAGCAGCAGGATGGCGGTGAGGGTCAGCCGGGCGTCCCAGGTCCACCACACCCCCCAGGTGGGCTTGCCCCAGATGGAGCCCTCCACGATGGTCAGGGCGGTGAACAGCACGCCGATCTCTGCGGCCGAGTGGGCGAGGATGTCGTCCCGGCGCTCGCCCTTCCACAGGTAGAGGCAGCTCGCCACGAACACGATGAAGAACGACAGGTACGCCACCAGGATGCTGGGGATGTGGAGGTACATGATGCGCTGGGTCTCACCCTGCCGGGCGTCCGGCGGCGCCTCCACCAGCCCCCAATAGAGACCAGTGACGATCAGAAGAAGCGCCAGCGTACCGAGAATTCGTCTAGCCATGGACTGTTACGAAATGGAAAGGAGGCCCCGAAATCGTCATTCCGGCGAAAGCCGGAATCCAGGGGTTCGTTCCCTCTCCGCGTAATGATAGCACCGGCGGGCCGCGGTTCCCAATTGCGGATGGAATCAGCCGTCGAGCACCCACTCCAGCAAAAGGAAGCCGGCGGTGATGAAGATCAGGTCGAAGCCCACCAGCAGGCGGAACCAGGGAACGAGATCAGGAGCGGCGCCTGCTCCCAGGATGATCTGAAGACTGCGGACGGTGCCCAGGATCACCGGGATCATCAGGGGAAAGAGCAGCACCGGCAGCAGCAGGGCCCGCGCACGGGCGCGCAGCGTCACCGCGGCGAACAGGACGCCGACCACGCAGAAGCCCAGGGTCCCGAGCAGCGTGTAGAGGAATACGTCGGGCAGCAGGTGCCAGAAGTCCAGGCGGAACAGGATGCCGAACAGCGGCAGGATGAAGACTTCCAGCAGCAGCATGAGCGAAAAGTTGAACAGCACCTTGGCCAGGTAGTAGGCGCCCCGGTCCATGGGCGCCAGCAGCAGCGCGTCGAGGCAGTCGTTCTCGCGGTCGCCCTGGAAAAGCTGCCCCAGGGCCAGGGTGCCGCTGAACATGAAGGCCAGCCACAGCAGTCCCGGCGCCATGCGCGAGACGTTGTCGCGGGTGATCTCGAAGGCGAACGAGAAGAGGAAGAGCAGGGACAGGCCGAAGAAGAACATCGACAGCAGGTTGTCGCGCCGGCGCACCTCCAGCAGGAAGTCCTTCCAGAGGAGCCAGTAGACCTGTCTCAGGACGCCGGTCAACGCGGGCCGCCCGTGTCCTGGGAAGAAACGACGCCGTTGAAGGCCGTGTGGAAGCTGTCCCAGGGGTCCTGCCGGGGCTCGTCGAAGACCACCCGTCCCCGGCTGAGGATCACCGCCCTGGAACACCGTTCGAGGACCCGCGGCACGTCGTGGGTGGCCAGCACCACGATGCCGCCGGCGGCGCACAGCGATTCCAGGAAGCGGTTCAGCATGTCCACGCCGGAGGGGTCCAGCGCGCCGTAGGGCTCGTCCACCAGCAGCAGCCTGGGCTTCACGAGCCGCCACTTGGCGACGGCCAGCCGGCAGCGCATGCCCAGGGACAGCGTGGAGACGTATTCGCCGGTCTTCTCGTGCAGCCCCACCTCGTCCAGCACCGCCCGGCGCTCTTCCGCGGTGGCGTCCCCGCGATACAGCGAGACGAAGAACCGCAAGTTCTCGCTCACGGTCAGGTTGTCGTACAGATGTCCGCCCGAGGCAAGGAACCCGATCTTTCCGCGCAACGGGGAATTGCCGTAGGGGAGCGGCTGTCCGAACAACTCGACGGCGCCGGCGGTGGGGTAGGCCAAGGCGGCCAGAAGCCTCAGGAGCGTGGTCTTCCCGGCGCCGTTGGGCCCCAGGAGCGCCACCCACTCACCGGGTTCAAGCTCCAGCCGCACCTCTCTCAAGGCCCACAGGAGCCCGTAAACCTTCGACACCCTGTCCATCCGCACGCTCAAGACCACCCTCCGGGCAGGAACGCCGCGCCAAGTCCCCTCCACGCGATCCAAGTCGGTCAACAGTCGGTCAATATAACGGGTTCGTCCGGAAATGACATGCGCGCCCCGGGGCCGCGCGCGGCGGAGCGTTCGCTTGACTCACCGCCGGAGATTGGTTAAGCCTGATCTGTCAAACCGCGCTCATAGCCCGGACCGGATGCTTGATCTCGCCGAGTTCATGCCCGGCTTCGGGACCTCCGAGACCGGATCGGTCCTCGGGACATCTCAAAGATCAGGAGAGATCAGAGGAGAATCATGGCAAGCTATCTACACGTCAATGTGCCGTCCGAAGGGGCGAAGGTCTCGCTTTCCGGCGGCAAGCTGCAGGTCCCCGACAATCCCATCATCCCGTTCATCGAAGGCGACGGCATCGGTGTCGACATCTGGGCGGCCGCGGTGCGGGTGCTGGACGGCGCGGTGGCGAAGGCCTACGGCGGCAAGAAGAAGATCTCCTGGATGGAGGTCTACGCCGGCGAGAAGGCCGAGGCGGTCTACGGCGACGACTGTCCGCCGAGCCTGCTGCCGCAGGAGACCGTGGACGTCATCCGCGAGTACCTCGTGGCCATCAAGGGTCCCCTGACCACCCCGGTGGGCGAGGGCTTCCGCAGCCTCAACGTGACCCTGCGCCAAGTCCTGGACCTCTACGTCTGCCTCCGGCCCGTGCGCTACTTCAAGGGCGTGCCGTCGCCGGTGGTGCGGCCTCACCTGGTGGACATGGTGATCTTCCGCGAGAACACCGAGGACATCTACGCCGGCATCGAGTGGGAGACCGGCACCCCCGAGGCCGAGAAGGTGGTCAAGTTCCTGCGCGAAGAGATGGGGGTCAAGAGCATCCGCTTTCCCGACACCGCCAGCATCGGCATCAAGCCCATCTCCATCGAGGGCTCGGAGCGGCTCATCCGCGCGGCCATCCGCTACGCCGTGGACCACAACCGCCGCAACGTCACGCTGGTGCACAAGGGCAACATCCAGAAGTACACCGAGGGCGCCTTCATGCGCTGGGGCTACGCGCTCGCCAAGCGCGAGTTCGGCGACAAGGTGGTGTCGTGGGAGGACTGTGGCGGCCGGCCGGACGAGGGCCAGATCCTCATCAAGGACGCCATCACTGACGCGTTCCTGCAGCAGATCCTCACCCGTCCCGACGAGTTCGACGTGATCCCCACCATGAACCTCACCGGCGACCTCATCTCGGACGCGCTGGCGGCCCAGGTGGGCGGCATCGGCATCGCCCCGGGCGGCAACATCAACTACGACAGCGGCCACGCCCTGTTCGAGGCTACCCACGGCACCGCGCCCAAGTACGCCGGCCAGGACAAGGTCAACCCCGGCTCGGTGATCCTTTCCGGCGAGATGATGCTGCGTCACCTGGGCTGGGACGAAGCCGCGGACCTGGTGATCCAGGGCCTGGAGGAGACCATCGCGCAGAAGACCGTGACCTACGATTTCGAGCGGCTCATGACCGGCGCCAAGCTGCTCAAGTGCTCGGAGTTCGGCGACGCCATCGTCTCCAACATGTAACGCGGCGGGATCATGGCCAGGAACAAGATCGCACTGATAGGCGGCGGCAACATCGGCGGCACCATGGCGCACCTGTGCGCCCTGAAGAAGCTGGGCGACGTGGTGCTGTTCGACGTCATCGACGGACTGCCGCAGGGCAAGGCGCTGGACCTGCTCCAGTCGGCGCCGGTGGAGGGCTTCGACGCCGACATCGTCGGCACCACCAGCTACGAGGACATCGTCGGCGCCGACGTCTGCATCGTCACCGCGGGCATCGCCCGCAAGCCGGGCATGAGCCGGGACGACCTGCTGGGCACCAACGCCAGGATCATGACCTCGGTGTCGGAGGGCATCAAGCAGTACGCTCCCGACGCCTTCGTCATCGTCATCACCAATCCGCTGGACGCCATGGTGACCCTGTGCCAGAGGGTCACCGGCTTCCCCAAGCACCAGGTGGTGGGGCAGTCGGGGATCCTCGACTCGTCGCGCTACCGGACGTTCATCGCCCAGGAACTGAACCGCTCGGTGGAGAGCGTCACCGCCATGGTGCTGGGCGGCCACGGCGACGACATGGTGCCGGTGCGGAGCACCTGCCAGGTGGGCGGCGTGCCGGTGGCCAGCCTGATCCCGCCGGAGCGCCTCGACCAGATCGAGCAGCGGGTGCGCATGGCCGGCGGCGAGATCGTCGCGCTGCTCAAGACCGGCTCGGCGTTCTACGCGCCGGCGTCGGCCGCGGTGCGCATGGCCGAGGCCTACTTGCTGGACAAGAAGGAAGTGCTGCCGTGCGCGGCCCTGCTCGAAGGCGAGTACGGCGTCCAGGGATACTACTTCTGCGTGCCGGTGCTACTGGGCGCCGGCGGCGTGGAGAAGGTCATCGAGATCGACCTCACCGCGGATGAGAAGGCCCAGTTCGACGAGTCCCTGTCCCACGTCCAGGAGATCGTGGGCGCCATGGACCGGGTGCTGGAACAGGGTTAGAACCCGTCATTCCGGCGGAAGCCGGAATCCAGGGCGGGTGAGGGAGAGGCGGTAGCGCCCCGTCCGGCCCCACCCCCTGGATTCCGGCTTTCGCCGGAATGACGGAGCGGTGCGGCGCGTGATTTCAGCAGTTCCATGAACATTCACGAATACCAGGCGAAAGAGTGGCTTGCGCGGTTCGGCGTGGCCGTGCCCGGGGGACGGGTGGCGGCCACGGCCGGCGAGGCGCGGGCCGCGGCCGAGGAGATCGGCTTTCCCTGCGTCGTCAAGGCACAGATCCACGCCGGCGGGCGAGGCAAGGCCGGCGGAGTCAAGGTCGTCCACACGGCCGACGAGGCGGAAGCTTTTGCCGAGGGTCTCCTGGGCAAGCCCCTGGTCACGCACCAGACCGGGCCGGAGGGAAGAGTGGTCCGGCGCGTGTGGGTGGAGGAGGCGTCGCGGATCGCCAGGGAACTCTATTGCAGCATCGTCCTGGACGCCGCAGCCGGACAGCCCGCCGTCATCGCCTGCCGTGAGGGAGGAATGGAGATCGAGGAGGTGGCCAAGGAGACCCCCGACGCGATCATCATCGAACTGGTGGATCCGCTCGTAGGGGTGGCGCCGTTCCAGATCCGCCGGGTGGCGGGCCGCCTGGGTCTTTCCGGCAAGGAGGTGGGCGCCTTCGGAACCCTGCTCAAGGCCCTGTACCGGGCTTTCCTGGACTCCGACTGCATGCAGCTCGAAGTGAACCCGCTGGCCCAGCTCGACGACGGCCGTTTCCTCGTGCTGGACGCCAAAATGAACTTCGACGGCAACGCGCTCTTCCGCCAGAAGGAGGTGGCGGAGCTGCGGGACGTCAACGAGGAGGACCCCAAGGAGGTCACGGCCGCGGACCTGGGTATCTCCTACGTGGCCCTGGACGGCAACATCGGCTGCATGGTCAACGGCGCGGGCCTGGCCATGGGCACCATGGACATCATCCAGCAGTACGGCGGCATGCCGGCCAACTTCCTCGACGTGGGCGGCGGCGCCAGCAAGGAGATGGTGGGACAGGCCTTCCGGCTGCTGTTGTCGGACGACAAGGTGCGCGGCGTGCTGGTGAACATCTTCGGCGGCATCATGCGCTGCGACGTCATCGCCGCCGGCATCATCGACGCCGCCAGGGAGATCGGCGTCAGCGTGCCGCTGGTGGTGCGGCTCCAGGGCACCAACGTGGAGCAGGGGAGAGAGCTGCTGTCCGGGTCCGACCTGAGCATCATCGCCGCGGACACCATCGCCGACGCGGCGCAGAAGATCGTGCAGGCCGTACAGGCGGAAGAGGGGCGGACATGAGCATCCTGGTGAATTCCGAGACCCGGGTGCTGACCCAGGGGATCACCGGCGCCACGGGCCAGTTCCACACCCGGACCTGCAAGGAATACGGCACGCAAATGGTGGCCGGGGTCACGCCGGGGAAAGGCGGGACGTCCTTCGAGGACATCCCCATATTCGACAGCGTGGAAGAGGCCGTGCGGGAGACCGCGGCCAACGCCAGCGTCATCTACGTGCCGCCTCCGTTCGCCGCGGACGCCATCATGGAGTCCTCGGATGCGGGCGTGCCGCTGGTCATCTGCATCACCGAGGGCGTGCCGGTCCAGGACATGATGCGGGTGAAGCGCTACCTCCACGATCGCGGCACCGTGCTGGTGGGCCCCAACTGCCCCGGCGTCATCACGCCGGACGAATGCAAGATCGGCATCATGCCCGGACACATCCACAAGCGCGGCAGCATCGGCGTGATCTCCCGCAGCGGCACCCTCACCTATGAAGCCGTGGACCAGCTCACCCGCCTGGGCATGGGACAGTCCACCTGCGTGGGCATCGGCGGCGACCCCATCCGCGGGCTCAACTTCATCGACGTGCTCGCCCGGTTCAACGAGGACGAGGAGACCGAGGCGGTGGTGCTCATCGGCGAGATCGGCGGCAGCGCCGAGCAGGACGCCGCGGACTGGATCCGGGCGCACATGAAGAAGCCCGTGGTGGGCTTCATCGTCGGCCAGACCGCGCCACCGGGGAAGCGCATGGGACATGCCGGCGCCATCATATCCGGAGGCAAGGGCACCGCGGCGGAGAAGGTCGAGGCGCTGCGCGCCGCGGGCGTGCACATGGCGCCGTCGCCCGCCGAGATCGGTCAAACCATGAGGAAAGCGTTGGGATAGCGGTTATGGAGAGAACACTGTCGATCATCAAGCCGGAGGCCGTGGATCGCGGGCTCATCGGGGACATTCTGAGCCGTTTCGAGCACGCGGGGCTCAAGGTGGTAGCGGCGAAACTGACCCGGCTGGACAAACAGCGGGCGGAGTCCTTCTACGAGGTGCACCGGGAGCGGCCGTTCTTCAACAGCCTGACCGACTACATGTCCACGGGCCCCATCTTCGTGTCGGTCCTCGAAGGCGACGGAGCGATCGCGAAGAACCGGGAGATCATGGGCGCCACCGACCCGGCCAAAGCCGATCCGGGAACCATCCGCAAGGATTGGGGCACCAACGTGGAAGCCAACGCAGTGCACGGGTCCGACGCCCCCGAGACCGCGGCCGCGGAGATCGCGTTCTTCTTCAAAGCCGACGAGATCCAGTCGTCCGGCGCTTGAGACGTTGGGGCGCCGGCGCCACGAACCGCAAACGCCATTCCCGCGCAAGCGGGAATCCACCGTATGTGGCTGACCCGGCCAGAGTGAGCGCGCATGGAGCTGGATTCCATAACCGAAGGACAAAGGCCGCCCGCGTCATCTCCAGGCGGCGATTCAGCCGATACCCGACGCCCGCTTGAAGGCCTGAGCCATGCCGAGTTGAGCGCATGGCTCGACGCCCGCGGGCTCCCCGCCTATCGCGCCGATCAGATCAGGGCGTGGCTGTTCCGGAAGCATGCCACCGCGTTCGACGCCATGACCGATGTCCCGCTACGGTTGCGGCAGGCACTGGCCGGGGAGTTCGTCATCGGCAGCCTGACGGTGCAGCAACAAAGCCGTTCCCGGGACGGCACCGTCAAGTACCTCCTGCGCTTGCGTGACGGCAACGTGGTGGAGACCGTCTGCATCCCGGAGCCGGACCGGGCGACCCTGTGCGTGTCGACACAGGCGGGGTGCGGCCTGGGCTGTGTCTTTTGCGCCACCGCGCGCATGGGGCTCAAGCGCAACCTCACAGCGGCGGAGATCGTGGCCCAAGTCCTGGAGGCGCAGCGCCGGTGCCCGGACGACCGGCGAATCTCGAACTTGGTCTTCATGGGCATGGGCGAGCCTTTGGCCAATTACGACGCCACGAGCGCGGCGCTGGAAACCATTACCGACGCCCGCAGCGGCATGGGTATTTCACCCCGCAAGATCACCGTTTCCACCGTGGGCCTCTTGCCACAGATGCGGCGTCTCATGGAGGAGACGCGGGTCAACCTGGCCATCTCGCTCCATTCGGTGCGGGATGAGGTCCGTTCGGAGCTGATGCCGGTCAACCGGAAGTATCCCGTCTCGGAACTGCTCGAATGCTGCCGTTCGCTGCCGGTGCCGCGGCGCAAGCGCATCACCTTCGAGTACCTGCTCATCGACGGCGTGAACGACCTCGCCGCGGACGCCGCGGAACTGGCGAACAAGCTTCGCGGCATCCGTTGCAAGGTGAACCTGATACCCTTCAACCCCCACGAAGGGAGCCGCTACCGCCGGCCGCCGGACCCTGTCATCGAGCGTTTCGGAGAGACCCTGCGCGCCCGCGGCATCCAGGCCCATGTGCGGCGGCCACGGGGCGAGGACATCCAGGCGGCCTGCGGACAGTTGTACCACGCGGTCGCCGGAGCGGAGAACGACAAGGATACCAACATGCTTGCTTTTGTCGGCTCTTCCGGCTTTTCTGTAAGTGGGGAAAACCACAGACAACGCATACCCTGAACGCGCACCTCCTCTACCGACTCGCTTTATCCAATCATGAAAGATCGGAACGGCAACGGCGTTGGATGCTAATGATTCAAAGCCTCTCAATCCACACGGCCCTGCAAGACTTCGCCGCTTCGGTGACGGCCAAGATGACCCAGCTCACCCCGGGTGAACCGGAAGACCAGGTGCGCGGGCCGTTTGAGATATTTATCACCGAAGTGGCCCGAGTTCTCGGCTGGAACGTCGTCTGCACTGGCGAAACGCCGCTGCCCGACCGGCTCGGTCGCCCGGATTACGCCATTCATCTCAATCAGTTGTTAGCCGGGTACGTCGAACTGAAGGCCCCTGGCACCGGCGCGACGGCGAATCGATTCAAAGGGCGTAATCGCGCTCAGTTCGAGCGCTTCTCCGCGACACCCAACATTCTTTACACCGACGGCAACGAATGGGCACTGTACCGCGACGGAGAATTGGTGGACAAGGTGGTCCGGTTGGCGGGTGATGTGGCCACCGACGGCCGCGAAGCCCCGGAGCCGCAAGACGCCGAAGCCGTCGAGTCCCTTCTGCGCGACTTCCTTTCGTGGAATCCCATCATCCCGACTGATTCCAAGGGAAAGATCGACCTCAAGGGCTTTGCCTTGCTGTTGGCCCCACTGTGCCGGCTGCTCCGAGACGACGTGACCGATGCGCTCAAATGCCCGGATTCGCCCCTTGCACGTTTGGCAAAAGACTGGCGACAACTCCTGTTCCCGGACGCCACGGACGCACAATTCGCCGACGCCTATTCTCAGACGGTCACCTTTGCCCTGCTGCTGGGTCGTAGCGAAGCGGCTCACGCCTTCACGCTCGAAAGCGCAGTGCAGGTACTCGACGCACAGCACAATCTGTTGTCGCGGGCCTTGCAGATTCTGACGGACATCCAGGCTCGATCCGATATCGCTGCGTCCCTCGACTTGCTATTGCGTGTCATCGCCGTTGTCCCACCGGCAACCCTCGCCGGTCCCGATGACCCGTGGCTCTACTTCTACGAAGATTTCCTCGCCGTGTACGATCCCAAGTTGCGCAAAGACGCCGGCGCCTACTACACCCCGGTCCAGGTTGTCCGCGCTCAAGTGAGGCTTGTCGACGAGCTGCTCGTTCATCGCCTCGGCAAGCCGCTGGGGTTTGCCGACCCCGACGTCGTCACCCTGGATCCAGCGGTCGGAACCGGAACCTATCTGCTCGGTGTTGTCGAACACGCCCTCGCGCGCGTCGAAGCCGAGCAGGGCGAGGGCGCTGTGGCTGGCCAGGCTAGCGGTCTCGCTGAAAGCCTGTACGGCTTTGAACGGCTGGTCGGTCCCTACGCGGTGTGCGAACTCCGGGTCAGCCGGGTACTGAGAGACCGCGGGGCAGTTGTGCCCGCGGACGGCCCGCGCGTCTATCTGACGGATACGCTTGAAGGCCCCAACGCCGACCCGCCACAGTTGCCGCTGTTTCTACAGCCCATCGCCGAACAACGGATAAGGGCACTGCGGGTCAAGAGCGAAGTGCCGGTCCTCGTTTGCCTTGGCAATCCTCCTTATGACCGCCATGAAGCCGCTACACCGACCAATGGCCATCGGACCGGTTCCTGGGTTCGTTGGGGCGACGACGGCAAGGGCGCGGATGCAATCCTCGGCGACTTCCTCGCCCCCGCCATCGCCGCCGGGTACGGCATCCACGTCAAGAACCTCTACAATCTCTACGTCTATTTCTGGCGCTGGGCCTTGTGGAAGGTCTTCGAGCAGGAGGCGGCGAAAGGACCAGGCATCGTCAGCTTCATCAGTGCATCGAGCTACCTTGATGGCGACGCATTTGCCGGAATGCGCGAACACATGCGTCGCCTCTGTGACGATATCTGGATCCTCGACCTTGGCGGGGAAGGGCGCGGTACGCGCCGGAGCGACAACGTGTTTGCCATCCAGACGCCGGTGGCCATTGCCGTCGCATTCCGTTCGGAGAACAAGAGAAAGGACGAACCTGCAGTCGTCCATTACGCCCGTATCGACGGAACACGCGAAGAGAAACTCGTCGCGCTCGACGCCATCCAAGGCTCTGGAAACGTGGAATGGCAGGAGTGCCCAGACAATTGGCAGTCTCCCTTCCGTCCGTCAGGCGAAGGAGATTACTTTGCATGGCCCTTGCTTGCCGATCTGATGCCGTGGCAGCAATCGGGCGTCAAGGCCGGACGCACCTGGGTGATTGCCCCCGAAAAAGAGTTGCTTGAAGAAAGATGGAAGGTCTTGCTTCAAGCTGAAAGGGACAACCGCAAGAACCTTTTCAAAGACTCTCCGACCGGACGCAAGGCACACGAGACCGCAAGACAGTTGTCCCCATCCGACGCCACGCTGAAACCGCTTGCCGACCTTGCACAAGGCAGTCCCGCGCCCGACATCATCCGGTACGCATACAGGTCGTTCGACAGGCAATTCGTCCTTGCGGACGCCCGGCTCCTGGACAGACCTGCGCCGACCTTATGGCGCACCCGCAGCGAGCGGCAGATATGCTTGACCAGCCTGTTGAGCCATCCGATCGGAGAGGGACCTCCGCTGACAGTCTCCGCGGAACTCCCGGATCTTGACCATTTCCGCGGCTCATACGGGGCAAAGGCGGTCTTCCCCCTCTACCGCACCGCTGACGTTTCGGAACCGAACATCCTCCCCGATCTGCTTGAAATCCTCAGTGAAGCCTACGAGTGCGAAGTCGGTCCCGAAGATTTCCTCGCCTACGTCTACGGCGTTCTGGGTCACCCCTCCTTTTCCGCCCGGTTCGCCAAGCCATTGGAAACGCGCCAACTGCGCGTACCTATCACCAGGGACGCCGCCCTGTTCTCCCAAGTCCGCGATATTGGTGCCCGCCTGCTGCATCTACACACCTACGGCCAGCGATTCGTACCTCAAGGCAAGCCTCCCGGCACAGTCTCGCCCGGCGTGGCGCGGTGTACAAAGGCAGTGCCAAGCGACGATGCTCATTACCCAGAACGGTTCACGTACACCGATACAACGCAGACACTCCGCATCGGGCAAGGTGAGTTCGCCCCCGTCGCCCCTGATGTGTACGAGTTCAACGTGTCGGGCCTCAAGGTCGTACAATCGTGGCTCAAGTACCGCATGAGACAAGGCGCGGGCCGGAAGTCCTCGCCGCTGGACGACATACGTCCCACGCGCTGGACCAGTTCGTTCACTACTGAACTGCTTGAATTGCTTTGGGTTTTGGAGGCAACCCTCGCCGAATACCACAGACAGGCACAATTGTTTGAAGCCGTCATCACCAACAACCTGTTCCTGGCCACCGAGTTGCCGCGCGTTCCGGCGGAAATGCGCAAACCGCCGGCGATACGGCTGGGTGCAGACGACCTGCTCGACACGAAAGACGGATGAACTGCCATCAACTGCCTTGCAGGGCGCGCACCGGGACACCACCCGGCATGTGACAGCCCCGTCAGGGCGTAAGGATGAAGGAAGGTGGAACAGAAGACGATGCTGGGCGTCATCGGCGGTACGGGCCTCTACGAGATGGAGGGATTGAGCGAGGTGCGCGAGGTGGAGGTGGAGACTCCCTTCGGCGCACCTTCGGGCGCCTTCGTGCTGGGATCCCTGGGCGGGACCGACGTGGCTTTTCTGCCGCGTCACGGCAAGGGACACCGGCTCCTGCCCACCGAGGTCAACAACCGCGCCAACATCTTCGGCATGAAAAAACTGGGCGTCGGGCGGCTCCTGTCGGTGAGCGCGGTGGGCAGCCTCAAGCTGGAGATCGAGCCGGGCCACGTAGTGCTGCCGGACCAGTTCATCGACCGCACCTACAGGCGTTCACCCACGTTCTTCGGCGACGGCATCGTCGCCCACGTCCAGTTCGCGGATCCGTTCTGCAACGACCTGCGCGCCGTCGTGGCCGAGGCGGCCGCGACCGAGGACATCCAGGTGCACGGCCGCGGCACCTACGTCTGCATGGAAGGGCCGCAGTTCTCCACCCGCGCGGAGTCCGCGCTGCACCGGAGCTGGGGTGCGGACGTCATCGGCATGACCAACCTGCAGGAAGCCAAGCTGGCGCGGGAGGCCGAGATCTGCTTCGCCACCATCGCCATGTCGACGGACTACGACTGCTGGAACGAAGCCGCCGGCGACGTGGACATCGAGGAGATCATCGCGGTGCTGCAGAAGAACGCGGACGTGGCCAAGCGCATCATCCGGGGCACGCTGGAGCGGTTGTCGCCGGAACGGCCGTGCCCCTGCGCCACGGCCCTGGCGATGGCCATCGTCACCGACCGCTCGGTGATTCCGGAGGCCACCCGGGAGAAGCTGGCGCCGCTGGTGGACAAGTATCTCTGAGCACGCAGTCTGAGTGGGGAGGATCGTGAACATGAGCGTTCTGGTGGTGGGTTCCATGGCCTTCGATTCCATCGAGACCCCGCACGGCCGGGTCGACCGGGTGCTCGGCGGATCGGCGGCGTATTTCGCCCTGGCGGCGGCGTGCTTCGCGCCGGTGCGGATCGTCGGCGTGGTCGGCGAGGACTTCCCGGAGGAGCACGTCACCACGCTCTCGCGCAGCGGCGCCGACCTGGAGGGGTTGCAGCGGGCCGGGGGCAAAACCTTCTTCTGGCACGGGCGGTATCACGAGGACCTGAACGTCCGCGATACCCTGGAGGTCCAACTCAACGTGCTGGAGGACTTCGTGCCGCGCCTGCCCGCCGGCTACGAGGACACGGAGTACGCTTTCCTCGGCAACATGCACCCCGAGGCGCAGTTGGAGGTGGTGTCGCGCCTGAAGCAGCCGCGGCTGGTGGCCTGCGACACCATGGACCACTGGATCGGCGAGAATCCCGGGGAGTTGAGGAAGGTCCTGGGGCGGGTCGAGACCGTGGTCATCAACGACTCGGAAGCGCGCATGCTGAGCGGCCATCACAACATCGTCCGCGCCGCACGCGCCATCCTCGGCATGGGGCCGCGGGTGGTGCTCATCAAGCGCGGCGAGTACGGCGTGTTCCAGTTCTCGGGCGACTCGGCGTTCGTGGTGCCGGCCTATCCGCTGGAGGAAGTGCTGGATCCCACCGGCGCCGGCGACTCCTTTGCCGGGGCCTTCATGGGATGCTTGGCCGCCGAGGGCGGCGCCGGCGACGCCGCGCTTCGCCGCGCCATCGTCTACGGCAACGTCACCGCCTCCTTCACGGTGGAGAAGTTCGGCCCCCAACGGCTGATCGGGCTGGACCGCGCGGAAGTCGATGAACGCTACCGGCGTTTCGTGGACCTGACCCGTTTCCACGACTAGGGCGACCGCGGGTCGCCCCCTGGAATTCGACGACTCGGACGGGACACCAGGTTGATCGCATGAACATCGCAATGCTCGGCACGGGTTACGTGGGGCTGGTGACGGGGAGCTGCTTCGCCGAGACGGGCAACGACGTGGTCTGTGTGGACGTGGACGATGCCAAGATCGAGCAGCTCCGGCAGGGCCGCGTGCCTTTCTACGAACTGGGGCTCGATGAGCTGATTCAACGCAACACGCGGGAGGGGAGGCTGTCGTTCTCCACCGATCTGGCTGAAGCCGTGGAGGGCGCGGAAATCGTCTTCATCGCCGTGGGCACGCCCCAGGTGTCGGCCGGCGGCGCCGATCTGAGCCAGGTGTTCGCGGTCGCCGAGGACATCGCCAGGGCCATGAACGGCGCCAAGATCGTGGTGACCAAGAGCACGGTCCCCGTGGGCACCGCGGCGCGGGTCAAGGAGATCATCGAAGCCGGCGCCGGACATCCGGTGGCGGTGGTGTCGAATCCGGAGTTTCTGAAGGAGGGGACCGCGGTGGAGGATTTCATGAAGCCCGACCGGGTGGTGCTGGGCGGCGAGGACGCCGCTTCGATGGAACGCCTCAGGGCCCTGTACGACCCCTTCGTGCGCAGGGGCAACCCGATCATCCTCACCGACTCCCGTAGCGCCGAGATGAGCAAGTACGCGGCCAACGGCATGCTCGCGACCAAGATTTCCTTCATCAACGAGACCGCGCGGCTCTGTGAGAAGGAAGGAGCGGACATCGAGCAGGTCCGGCGCATCATGGGGCTCGATCACCGCATCGGCCCCCACTTCATCTATCCCGGCATCGGCTTCGGCGGGTCCTGCCTGCCTAAGGACATACGGGCGATGATCGCCATGGGAGGGGATGACCTGGAGATGCCGTTGCTTCAGGCCGTGGACCGGGTGAACGAGGCCCAGAAGGGCCTGTTGCTGGAGAAGGTCGCGGCGCATTTCGACCGCGGCCTGGCGGGCTGCACCCTGGCGGTGTGGGGCCTGGCCTTCAAGGCCCGCACCGAGGACATGCGCGAGGCTCCGGCCGTCCGGGTCATCGACGGCCTGCTGGAGGCCGGCGCGCGCGTGCGCGCCTTCGATCCCGAGGCCATGAAGGAAGCGCGGAAACGCTATGGAGACCGGATCGAATACGGCTCCAACAGCTACGAAGTTGCCGACGGCGCCGACGCGGTGCTGGTGCTGACCGAGTGGAACGAGTTCCGCAGCCCGGATTTCGGGCGGCTGAAGGAGCTGCTGCGCCGGCCGGTGCTCTTCGACGGCCGTAACCTCTACGATCCGGCCGTGATGCAACGGCACGGTTTCATCTACTATTCCATAGGGCGGGGCCGTGGATAGCAGCCGCATACGGAACTTCTGCATCATCGCCCACATCGACCACGGCAAGTCCACGCTGGCGGATCGATTGCTGGAGCACACCGGCGCCCTCAGCGAGCGTGAGAAGACCGATCAGTTCCTGGACAAGATGGAGCTGGAGCGCGAGCGCGGCATCACCATCAAGGCCAGCCCGGTGCGGCTCGACTACCGCTCCGCCGCCGGCAGCGACTACGTCCTGAACCTCATCGACACGCCGGGACACGTGGATTTCACCTACGAGGTCTCCCGCAGCCTGGCTGCCTGCGAAGGGGCGATCCTGGTGGTGGACGCCGCCCAGGGGGTGGAGGCGCAGACCGTGGCCAACGTCTACCTGGCGCTGGACCACGACCTCCAGGTCTTTCCGGTCATCAACAAGATCGACCTGCCGAGCGCCGATCCGGAAAGGGTCCGGCGGGAGCTGGAGGACGTCATCGGCCTGGACGGCTCCCAGGCCATCCTGGCCAGCGCCAAGAACGGCATCGGCATCGAGGCGGTGCTGGAAGGCATCGTCGCCAACTTCCCGCCGCCGGGGGGCGGGCGGGATGCGCCCCTGCGTGGCCTCATCTTCGATAGCTGGTTCGATCCCTATCACGGCGCGGTGATCCTGCTGCGCATCTTCGAGGGCAGTGTCCGCACCGGCGACTCCATCCGTCTCATGTCCACCGGCGGGGTGTTCGAGGTCAACCGGCTGGGCGTGTTCGCTCCCGGTCCGGTGGAGGTGGAGAGCCTGGGTCCGGGCGAGGTAGGCTTCCTCATGGCCTCCATCAAGAACATCCACGAGGCCCGCATCGGCGACACCGTCACCACACAGCGGCGCCCCACCAGCCAACCGCTGGACGGTTTCCGGCCGCTCAAGCCCATGGTCTTCAGCGGCCTCTACCCCGCGGACTCGGGACAGTACCAGGCTCTCCGGACGGCGTTGGAAAAGCTGAGCCTCAACGACTCGTCCTTCACCTTCGAAGCGGAGACCTCCCAGGCCCTGGGCTTCGGCTTCCGTTGCGGGTTCCTCGGCCTGCTCCACCTGGACATCGTGCGCGAGCGGCTGGAGCGGGAGTTCGACCTGGCCCTCATCACCACCGCGCCCACCGTGGTCTACCAAGTCACCACCCACGCCGGCGAGGTGCTGTCCATCGACAACCCGGTGGCCTTCCCCAACGAGGCCGACATCGAGATGATCGAGGAGCCGTTCATCCTGGCCACCATCCACCTTCCCCAGGACTACCTCGGCAGCGTGCTCAAGCTGTGCGAGGAAAAGCGCGGCATTCAGCGGGAACTGCGCTACGCGGGGCTCAACCGGGCGATGGTAACCTACGAGCTGCCGCTCAACGAGATCGTCTTCGATTTCTACGACCGGCTCAAGTCCCTGAGCCGCGGCTACGCCTCCATGGACTACGAGATGGCCGGCATGCGGCCGTCGAAGCTGGTCAAGCTGGACGTCCGCATCAACGGCGACATGGTGGACGCCATGTCGCTGATCGTGCACCGCGACAAGGCATATATCCGTGGGCGGGACATGGTGCAGCGCATGCGCGAGCTGATCCCGCGCCAGCTCTTCGAGGTGGTGATCCAGGCGGCCATCGGCAGCCGCGTCATCGCCCGGGAGTCGGTCAAGGCGCTACGGAAGAACGTCACCGCCAAGTGCTACGGAGGCGACATCACACGCAAGCGCAAGCTCCTGGAGCGGCAGAAGGAGGGCAAGAAGCGCATGAAGTCGGTGGGCCGTGTGGAGATACCCCAGGAGGCGTTCCTGGCGGCGCTGAGGGTGTGATTTCAAAGTTGCCGGTCGAGGTGCTAGATTGAGGGGCGGTTTCGAGCCCGCCCGCGCGACAGATCACAGCGTCAAGGAACCCCCGTACGTGGCCAGATTCGGGAAGCCAAGAAAATCCGTCTTCCGGGAGTACACGGAAGCCATCCTCATCGCCCTGGTGGCGGCGCTGTTCCTGCGCGCGTTCGTGGTGCAGGCCTTCAAGATCCCGTCCGGCTCCATGATCCCCACCCTGGCCATCGGTGACCACATCCTGGTCAACAAGCTCTCCTACGGCGTGCGGCTCCCGGACGTCAACTGGGTGCCCTTCGCCGGCTGCATCGACGTGGCCCGGGGCTCCCACGTGATGGAATGGGACATGCCGGAGCGGGGCGACGTGATCGTGTTCGTCTATCCGCAGGACCGCTGCAAGGACTTCATCAAGCGGGTGGTGGGGGTGCCCGGCGACGAGGTGGTCATCCGGGACAAGAAGCTCTACATCAACGGCGAGGCGGTAGAGGATGCCCACGCCCATTTCGAGGAGCAGGGAATGACCCTTGGCGCCGGACACCTCCGCGACAACCTCGGCCCGATAACGGTGCCCGAGGGGCACGTGTTCGTCATGGGCGACAACCGGGACCGCAGCTTCGACAGCCGCTTCTGGGGCTTCGTGCCCATCAAGGACGTCCGCGGCCGGGCCTTCGTCAAGTACTGGTCCTGGGACTCGGAGAACAGCCGGCTGCGCTGGTGGCGCATCGGCGGCCTCATCTACTGACATCGGGACATCGAGTGCGCCGGTTGATCTTATGAAAGCCACGCTCACACTGGCCGACGGGACCTCGTTTACCGGCCGTTCCTTCGGCAGCGAAGGGGAGGCGGCGGGGGAGGTCGTCTTCAACACCAGCATGACCGGATACCAGGAGATCCTTACCGATCCTTCCTACGAGGGCCAGCTCGTCACCATGACCTATCCCGAGATCGGCAACGTCGGCGTCAATCCGGAGGACGACGAGTCGGTCCGGCCGTTCGTCAGGGGCTTCATCGTCAAGGAATACTGCCCCGTACCGAGCAACTGGCGCGCCACCCGGGCGCTCCACGACTACATGCAGGAGCATGGCATCGTGGGCATCGAAGGGGTGGACACGCGTTCCCTGGTCACCCACATACGAGAGCGCGGCGCCCAGGAAGGCATCATCTCCACGGTGAGCCGGGACGAGGCAGAGTTGGCAAGAAAAGCGCAGGCGCTGGAGGGACTTGAGGGCAGGGATCTCGTCAAGAACGTCACCTGCCGGGAACCGTACCGCTGGGACCAGGGAGCGTGGCGGATGGGATCCGGGTTCGACACCGGCCGGGAGCCGGATTTCCGCGTGGTGGCGTACGATTACGGCATCAAGTTCAACATCCTTCGAGGTCTCGTGGAGGCGGGCTGCGGCGTTACGGTGGTGCCGGCGTGGACACCCGCGGCCGACGTGCTGGCGCTGGAGCCTGACGGCATCTTCCTCTCCAACGGTCCGGGGGACCCCGCGGCCGTCCCCTATGCCGCGGACATCGTGCGGGAACTCATCGGCCGGCGCCCCATATTCGGCATCTGCCTGGGCCACCAGATCCTGGGGCTGGCCATGGGCGGGCGCACCTTCAAGCTCAAGTTCGGCCATCACGGCGGTAACCAGCCGGTGATGGACCTCACCACCGAAAAGGTGGAGATCACCACCCAGAACCACGGCTTCGCGGTGGACGCGGACTCGCTCAGGGGCGCGGTGGAGGTGACCCACGTGAACCTCAACGACCGCACGGTGGAGGGGCTCCGGCACCGCGAATACCCCATCTTCTCGGTCCAGTATCATCCCGAGGCGTCCCCAGGTCCGCACGACGCCTCCTACCTCTTTGACCGCTTTCGTGGCCTCATGGCCGAAGCAAGGGACTGAGATGCCGAAACGGAGCGACATCCGGTCCATCCTGCTCATCGGCTCGGGACCCATCGTCATCGGCCAGGCGTGCGAGTTCGACTACTCCGGGACCCAGGCCCTGAAGGCCCTCAAGGAGGAGGGGTATCGGGTCATCCTGGTCAACTCCAACCCGGCCACCATCATGACCGACCCGGATTTCGCGGATCGCACCTACGTCGAGCCCCTCGACGCCGGCATCGTGGCCAAGATCATCGAGGCGGAGCGGCCCGACGCGGTGCTGCCCACCCTGGGCGGCCAGACCGCCCTGAACCTCGCCATCGAGCTGGCGGAGACCGGGGTGCTGGAGCGTTTCGGCGTGGAGATGATCGGCGCCCGGTTGGAAGCCATCAAGAAGGCCGAGGACCGGGACCTCTTCAAGGAGGCCATGACGCGGATCGGTCTGGATCTGCCGCGAAGCGTCTACGTGCATTCGCAGGAAGAAGCCGTCGCGGCCAGACGGGAGCTGGCCAGCCTGCCGCTCATCATCCGTCCGTCGCGGACCCTGGGCGGCAGCGGCGCCAACATTGCCTACACCGAGGACGAATACGTGGAGATGTCCGAGTGGGGCCTGCGGATCTCCCCGGTGCACGAGGTGCTGGTGGAGGAGTCGGTGCTGGGCTGGAAGGAGTTCGAGTTGGAGGTGATGCGGGATCACAAGGACAACGTGGTGATCGTTTGCCCCATCGAGAATTTCGACCCCATGGGGGTGCACACCGGCGATTCCATCACCGTGGCGCCGGCCCAGACCCTGACCGACAAGGAGTACCAGGTGATGCGCGACGCCGCCCTGCGCATCATCCGCGAGATCGGCGTGGACACCGGCGGCTCCAACATCCAGTTCGCGGTGAACCCGGAAGACGGCCGCCTGGTGGTCATCGAGATGAACCCGCGGGTCTCCCGCAGCTCTGCCCTGGCCAGCAAGGCCACCGGGTTCCCCATCGCCAAGATCGCCGCCAAGCTGGCGGTGGGCTACACCCTGGACGAGATCCCCAACGACGTCACCCGGGAGACCCCGGCGTGCTTCGAGCCCACCATCGACTATGTGGTGGTGAAGGTGCCGCGGTTCACCTTCGAGAAGTTCCCCCAGACCCCGGACATGCTGACCACGCAGATGAAGTCGGTGGGGGAGGCCATGTCCATCGGGCGCACCTTCAAGGAGGCGCTGCAGAAGGCCATGCGCTCGCTGGAGACCAGCAGCTACGGCTTCGAGGAGCTGACGCCCGCGGACGGGCGCGCGACGGCGGGTTCCCCGGCCGAGGGGTCGTCCGGCAGCGCCGCGGCGTCCGTGGAAGGCGAACTGGAGGACCGGTTGCGACGGCCCCGATCGGATCGCCTGTGGACGCTGGGAGCCGCCTTCCGGGCGGGCTTCACTGTGGCGCGGCTGTACGAGCTGACAGGCATCGATCCGTGGTTTCTCCAACATATACAAGCTATTGTCGAGAAAGAAGATGAGATCCGGCAGCGCCTGGATAGGACCGCGGACTCCGACCGGGAGTTCTGGGCGGAGATCAAGAACATGGGTTTCTCCGACCGGCGGCTGGCGGAGTTGTCGGGCCGCTCGGAGGACGACATCCGGGCGTTGCGCATGAAGGCAGGCGTGCTGGCCGGTTTCCGCACCGTGGACACATGCGGCGCCGAGTTCGAGGCTTTCACCCCCTACTACTACTCCACCTACGAGGGGGCCCAGGAGTCCAAGCGTAGCGACCGCAGGAAGATCATGATCCTGGGCGGCGGCCCCAACCGCATCGGCCAGGGCATCGAGTTCGACTATTGCTGCGTGCACGCGGCGTTCGCGCTCAAGGAAGACGGCTTCGAGACCCTGATGGTGAACTGCAATCCCGAGACCGTGAGCACCGACTACGACACCTCCGACAAGCTGTACTTCGAGCCGCTGACGCTGGAGGACGTGCTCAACATCACCGCGCAGGAGCAGCCCGACGGGGTCATCGTCCAGTTCGGCGGCCAGACGCCGCTCAAGCTGGCCCTTGCGCTGGAGCGAGCCGGGGTCCCCATCATCGGCACGCCGCCGGACAGCATCGACCTGGCGGAGGACCGGGAGCGCTTCAAGGAGTTGCTGGAACGGCTGCAACTGAGACAACCCCTGAACGGCACCGCCCGGTCCACGGACGAGGCCCTGCGGGTGGCCCGGAGCATCGGCTATCCCGTGCTGGTGCGGCCGTCCTACGTGCTGGGCGGACGGGCCATGGAGATCGTCTACGGGGAGGAGGAGCTTCGGGAATACCTGGTATCTGCGTTCCAGGCATCGGTGGAGCACCCGGTGCTCATCGACAAGTTCCTGGACGATGCCACCGAGGTGGACGTGGACGCCATTGCCGACGGCGAGCGGGTGGTCATCGGCGGCATTATGGAGCACATCGAGAGGGCAGGGGTGCACTCGGGCGACAGCGCCTGCTCGATCCCGCCCCGGACCCTGTCGCCGGAGGTGCAGGCCGAGATACGCCGCCAGGCCGTGGCTCTGGCCACCGCCCTCAACGTTCGCGGCCTGATGAACGTCCAGTTCGCGGTCAAGGGGGAGGATGTCTACATCCTGGAGGTGAACCCGCGGGCGTCGCGGACCGTGCCCTTCGTCAGCAAGGCCATCGGCGTGTCGCTGGCCAAGCTGGCGGCGCGGGTGATGGTGGGCCGCAAGCTCGACGAGCTGGGCCTCACCGAGGAGATCGTGCCGTCACACGTCTCGGTGAAGGAGTCGGTGCTGCCGTTCAACAAGTTCGCCGGCGTGGACACGCTGCTGGGGCCGGAGATGAAGTCCACCGGCGAGGTCATGGGCATCGACCATTCCTTCAGCAAGGCCTTCGCCAAGGCGCAGATGGCTGGCGGCATGCGTCTGCCCGACTCCGGCACGGCGTTCTTCAGCCTGCCTGACGAGCACCGCGAGGGCGCCGCCGGCATCGCCCGCTCCCTGGCGGAACTGGGCTTCAGGATCGTGGCCACCGGCGGCACCGCGGCTTTCTTCCGCGACCGCGCCGTCCCGGTGGAAGTGGCGCACGACGTCGAGGAGACCTTGGGCCGGGAGGGCGTCGCCATGGTCGTCAACACCCACGCCAACGAAAGCTACCGCAACGACCGCTACATCATCCGCCGCAATGCCCTGGACCGGCAGATCCCGTACTTCACCACCCTGGCCGGCGCCGAAGCCGCGCTGGAGGCTATCCAGTTCCTCAAGAGCGGCGAATTGACCGTGCAGCCGCTCCAGGAATATATTGAGGGTTCGAAAGTCTAAAGTTCTCGCTGCATTCGCCGATTACCTATAGTGTAGGCAACGAACGTGCGTCGGACGGCCGGGCCGCCGGAACGAACACATCATGACGGAGTTCGAAGCAGCCACGCTCTCAGCACAGAACGCCCTCATTTGGGTCGGCGTGGTGCAGGCCAGCGTCGCTTTGGTGGTAGGGCTCGGGGAAATCGGGGTGATCGCTTGGGCTGTCCGTACCATGGTCAGGGACAGCGGCAATCGCGAGCAGCGACATGCCGACAGGCATGCCGAAGCCATGGCCAAGCACGCCGAGAACATGGAGGCAGGCAAGCGGCAGCATGCTGAATTCATGGCCGGACACGTCGAGAACATGAAAGCCGGTGAACGACAGCACGCTGAAGCCATGGCGGCGCTCCATGCCTTGATCGAACGTACTGAACGGAACGCTCCGAACTGACGAATCACGACTGAAGAGGAGAATTGGCCATAGCGCCTCTCCGCCTCGCCACGGATTCCGTGTCTTACCCTTATCACGTCACGACGACTGAACCCGTCAAGTGCTTTGAATGGCTAGGGCTCGGCCTCGATTCCCTGAAGGGCATAGGCCCAGTCCGGGCCGCACAACTCGCCGGGCGTGGCCTCGCAACCGTCGAGGATCTGCTTTACCACCTGCCTTTCCGCTACGAGGACCGCCGGGATGCCACCGCCATCGCCAAAGCCGCGGCTGGCGAAAGCGGCATCTTTGTCGGCCGCCTAACCAGCCTGCGGGCCGGACGGATTCGTCGGGGCCGCGGTATCCTCACGGGCACGTTGACCGACGACACCGGGACTCTGGAACTGGTCTGGTTCAACCCCGTCCGTTACGTCGCGGACGTGTTGCGCGTGGGTCAGCGCCTTTCCGTCTACGGGAGAGTGGCGCCTGGGCGAGGCGCCCGGCTCAGCGTGTCCCACCCGGAATTCGACGTGCTCGATGGGGGAAGGGAGCGGCAACCCGAGGTGCGCCCGGTCTATGAAAAGCCCGGCGCCGTCTCCCAAACGAACCTGCGCGGCTGGATCGCTCAGGCCCTGGAGCGGTTCGGCAAGTTCCTGCCCAGTTTCCTGCCGCCGGAGACGGCGGAGCGGCAGGGACTCATGGACTTGAAACAGGCGCTGGATTTCCTCCACCGCCCGTCCCCCGGAAGCGAGGACATCCCGCCCGTGCCGGCGGACGAGAACCCTCGGGCAGACAGTGCACGGGGCCGCGGCGCGGTCGAGGGAACCCGCGCCGCGGCTCGCCGCTCCCTGGCGTTCGACGAGTTCTTCTACTTCCAACTGGCTCTGGCGCTGCGGCGACAGCAGCACTTGAATACTCCGGGCATCCGCTCGCCGGCGCGGTCGGATCGGCTTGCCCGCTTGATGCGTGAGTTGCTTCCTTACCGTCTTACTCGCGGTCAGGAACGGGTGCTGCAGGAGATCTACCAGGACATGGAATCGCCCAACCCCATGCGCCGTCTGCTGCAAGGTGACGTGGGGTCCGGGAAGACCGTCATCGCGTGGCTCAGCGCCCTGCGGGCCATGGAGAATGGCCGTCAGGCGCTGCTGCTGGCTCCCACCGAACTGCTGGCTGAGCAACACTACGAAAGGCTCCAACCCTACGCCGAGCGGTTGGGTGTGCGCGCGGCGCTGCTCTCCGGCTCTCTTCCGGCCGCCGCCCGGAAGGAGATCACCGGGCGCATCGGCAACGGCGAGGTGGATTTCGTGGTCGGCACGCACGCGCTCATTCAGGAAGGCGTGTCTGTGCCGCGCATGGGGCTGGGGATCATCGATGAGCAGCACCGTTTCGGAGTGAGCCAGCGCACCGCCTTCGCGCGGCTCTCCCTGCGGCTGGTGGCGGACCGGGCTGCGCCCGAGCCGGACCTGCTCCTGATGAGCGCCACGCCCATTCCCCGCAGCCTCGCAATGGTCCTGTCCGGCGACCTGGAGGTATCGCTGCTGGACGAGGCGCCGCCGGGCCGGACGCCAGTGCGCACGGTGGTGGTTCAAGCTGCCCAGCGGCAGAAGGTCTACGAGCGGGTCCGGGCCGCGGTGGCGGATGGACGCCAAGCGTACTTGGTCTACCCGCTGGTGGAGGACTCGGAGAAAATGCCGATGGCGGCCGCCGAGAGCATGGCGCGGGAACTCTCCCGGACCGTCATGAAGGGGCTGCGCCTGGGCATGGTCCACGGCCAGATGCCCGCTACGGAACGGGACCGGGTGATGCGGCGCTTCCGGCAGGGGGAGATCCAAGTGCTGGTGGCCACCACCGTCATCGAGGTGGGCATCGACGTGCCCGGCGCCACCCTGATGGTGGTGGAGCACGCGGAGCGGTTTGGCCTCGCGCAGTTGCACCAACTCCGGGGCAGGGTAGGGCGGGGCCGGGACGAGTCCTACTGTGTCCTGGTCCACTACGGCTCCCGGGACGACGATTCCCGCCGGCGCCTGGAGGTCCTGGAACGAACCGCGGACGGGTTCGAGGTGGCCGAGGCCGACCTGAGGTTCCGCGGCGCCGGAGAGATTCTGGGCACGCGCCAAGCCGGTTACCAGGGATTTCGGGTGGCGCACCTGGTGCACGATCACGAGGTGCTGAATGCGGCGCGCCAGGAGGCCCGCGACTGGCTCACGCGGAACCCGAGCCTCCGCAGCGAAGCCTCCCGGCGCATCGGGGCGGTCCTGCAGCACCGCTGGGGAGACGGCATGCAGTTGGGAGCCTGGGCGGATTGACCGGCTCCCGTCGATGATTTGCGCCTGTGCAGTCAATGACTTATAAACCTTCACCGTGGAGTTCAACCGGATCAAGAGGCTGCCGCCGTACGTCTTCAACACCATCAACGACCTCAAGCAGGAGGCCAGGAGGAGGGGAGAGGACATCGTCGACTTCAGCATGGGCAATCCGGACATGGCGACGCCGGCGCCCATCGTCGACAAGCTCGTGGAGGCGGTGCAGAAGCCCCAGAACCACCGCTACTCGGTGTCGCGGGGCATCTACAAGCTCAGGGTGGCCATCGCCGACTGGTATCAGCGGCGTTATGGGGTGTCCATCGACGCGGACGACGAGGCCATCGTCACCATCGGCTCCAAGGAAGGGCTGGCCCACCTGGTGCTGGCGATGATCGATCCGGGGGACGTGGTGCTGTGTCCGAGCCCCACCTATCCCATCCACCAGTATTCGGTGGTGATCGCCGGCGGCGACCTGCGGAGCATCCCGCTGGTTTCCAGCGAGGGGTTCATGGAACACCTGGAGGAGGCCATCAAGCAGACCTGGCCCCGCCCCAAGCTGCTGATCCTGAACTTCCCCCACAACCCCACCACCGAGGTGGTGGAACTCGACTTCTTCGAGCGGATCGTGAAGTTCGCCAAGGACAACGAGATCCTGGTGATCCACGACCTGGCCTACGCCGACCTGACCTTCGACGGCTACGAGCCCCCGAGCTTCCTCCAGGCGCCGGGCGCGAAGGACGTGGGCGTCGAGTTCTTCACCATGTCCAAGAGCTACAACATGCCCGGCTGGCGGGTCGGTTTCGCCGTCGGCAACGCTACCATGATCCACGCCCTGGCGCGGATCAAGAGCTACCTGGACTACGGCATCTTCCAGCCGGTTCAGATCGCCTCCATCCACGCACTCAACTCCCAGGACGACGACGTGCGGGAGATCTCCGAGACCTACCGGAGCCGGCGGGACGCGCTGGTTGACGGGTTGGCGCGGGTCAACTGGATGATCCGCAAGCCCAGGGCCACCATGTTCGTGTGGGCCGAGATCCCGGCTCCGTACCGGTCCATGGGGTCGGTGGAGTTCTCGAAGTTCCTGCTCAACGAGGCCAAGGTGGCGGTGTCGCCCGGCATCGGCTTCGGACAGTACGGCGACCAGCACGTGCGCTTCGCCCTGATCGAGAACGAGCACCGCACCCGGCAGGCCGTGCGCACCATCCGCAAGGCCGTGGGCGTGCTCCCGGAATAGCGTCGAATCGGCAAGACAGGGTTGGAGCATGGCATCCCGGGTCCACATCGGCATCCTCGGCGCCGGCACCGTGGGCGGCGCGGTCCACGACTTGGTCTCTGCCGGCCACTTGGCGCGCTTCGGCGTGGAGGCCGAGGTGGTCAAGGTGTTTACGCGCACGCCCGGGAGCAAAGCCAAGTACGCGGCTTCGCCGGAACTGTTCACCAGGGAGGCGACGGAGGTCACCCGCCACCCCGACGTGGACATCGTGGTGGAGGTTTTGGGCGCCGGCGGCGCCGGGGACCTGCGGATTCAGAAGGAATGGGTGGTGGACGCGCTCCGTCACGGAAAGTCCGTGGCCACCGCCAACAAGGCGCTGCTGGTAGCCCACGGAGACGAGATCTGGACCACCGCCCGGGAATGCGGCCGGGCGGTGCGCTTCGAGGCGTGCGTCGGCGGCGGCATCCCCATCATCGGACCGCTGACCCAGAGCCTCAGCGCCGAACGGCCCGCAGCCGTGTATGGCCTCGTCAACGGCACCTGCAACTACATCCTGACGGAAATGGCTCAACGGGGCCGGTCCTATGACGACGCCCTGGCGTCGGCCCAGGCCCTGGGCTACGCCGAGGCCGACCCGGACGCCGACGTGAGCGGCCGCGACGCCGAGGCCAAGCTGCTGCTGCTGGCGTCCATCACCTTCGGTGCACGTCTTGCGCCGGGCGCCATCCACCGCAAGGGCATCGAGCGCGTCCACGCCATCGATTTCCTCTACGCCGCCCGGAAGGGCTGCAGCACCATCAAGTCGGTGGCCCTCGCGCGCAACGTCGAGGGCGCGCTGGAGGCCATGGTGACGCCGATGGTGGTGCCCGAAAGCCATCCCATCGCGGGCATCGACGGCGTCACCAACGCGGTGTTCTTCAAGGGTGAGGTGAGCGACGGGGGCGCGCCCGACGCCGGCGACTGGGACTACGTGTTCGCGGGTCCGGGGGCCGGGGGCGGGGCCACCGCGGTGGCCGTCCTGGGCGACGTCCATGAGTTGGTGACACGTTCCGGCGATTCGCCCTTCCTGCCGGTGGAAAGTATCCGGTCCGGGGTAGACTCGGTGCGGCCGGAAGACGATCTGAGGGCCTCCTTCTACGTGCGCTTCGTGGTGCGGGACCAGAGCGGCATCGTCGGCGAGCTTTGTGAGATTTTCGGCGACAAGCAGATCAACGTCTCGGAGATCTGGCAACTCGACCACGGCGAGGAGGAACTGGAATCCCTGGTCGGGGCAGGGACGGGCGGGGCCGCACCCGGCGAGGTCCTCCCGTTCGTGATCACCCTGGAAGAGACCAGCGTGGGACAGTTGCGCCAAGCCCTGGATCGTATCGCGCAAAAGGACTACGTGCTGGCGGAACCCTTGTGGCTGCCCGTGTGGAAGGGCTGACCGCGCGCAGGTGTCCCGGTTGCGGAGGTGATGGGAGAGCGGGTGTCTGATGGATGACGGCGCTGACCGGGTGGCGCTGGTGTGCGTGCGGGACAGCCGGCGTTATGGGCTCCAGGTGCTGTTGCGATCCGAGGTGGCGTTGGCCGGCGCCGAAGGACACTTGGGGTGGCTTCCAGAGGGCGACGTGGAAGCCGACGACTACGCCCCACGTGTGTTGGAGCGCTGTCACGGACTCACGGGAACGCAAGCCCGCGGATTTCTGGGCCATGGGATGAGACCCGCGCGCGCTATGGGTCACTGGGTGGCGGGGATGAGGGTCTTGCTCGATGTCTCCGGGGTTCTCTTCGTTGTCCGAGGTACGTCTCGCGAAGCTGTGCGGCGGACCCTGCCTTTGCGTGGCGACCCGCCGTCCGGTCGGCGCGCTCGGGAACTTGCGGCATACCTCAAGGCGCAAGATCTTTACGTCGACCTTACCCGCTTGCTGTTCTTCTCGACGTGGACCGGCACGCGTCCCGGGACGATCAAAGCGTTCTTCCTCGTAAGGGTTTCGGAGAATATCCGTGCGGACGGATTCGTCTGGCGCCGGCCTGAAAGAGCGCTGCTTTTCTGGCGAAAACAGGGTGGGTCATCCCTCGATTTCCCTGCCTTCGCTACACTACGATTGCTGTCGGATTTCTCCTCTTTCGACTCCCTCTTCGCCGAATACGCGGCTCGTTGAACCGTGTGTACTTGAAGCCCGTCGCGGAGCCGTTGTCGTTGACGTGCGGCGGTTTTCCGCGCCATTCTTCCACCTCGTTGGCTGCCCAACCGGAGGTGTTGCCTGGTAGTACCGCTCGTTTTCCCCTGCGATTCAACACGAGATGAAAGAACTTTCATTTCAACACTGAGATGATTGGACTTGATTCCGCGCGCGTAAGTATAATCGGGTCAGGAGATCAACCACGGAGACCCGTCTCGAAAAATCTAAGCCTAACCCAGGTTTAACAAGGGTATTTGAAAGTCGTTATAAATCGGGGTGTTAGCGGGGCGATTTTGGTCTTCTGGCACTACATTCTGGTGATTCAACGGGAATTCCGAGAGTTCAGACGATCAACTTTTTGATACCGCCAGGCGCGGAATCGAGGCGGAGAGCGTTGTAGATTTCAAGCTGCTGGGGTTCGGCCTGGGTGACCTTGCGGACATGCAGGGTGCGGCCGTCCTTGCGTCGGAAAGTGGCGGTGACCCGGTGTTGGCCCTGGAGTATGCGGCGCAAGGTGGTCCAACTGGCGGTCTCGCCCAAGGCGGCGAGTCGGCGGCGGACAATCTGCACGAGTTGGTAGGCGATGACGGTGATGAACAAATGGCCGTCGGAGCGGTGCTGCTTTTGGTGGAAGATGGGCCTCAGGCCGAGTTCGGACTTGAGGGAGCGGAATACGGCTTCGAGGTCGGTGAGCATGGTGTAAGTGCGCCAGAGGGCTTGCGGGTCCCAGTCGTCGAGGTTGGTGCGCAGACAATAGACGCCGGGATGAGTGAGCATGGTGCCCGGGCGGGGCTGGCGTTTCCAGGTGACGGCCACGGCCTTGTCGCCTTGGATGTCGGCCACGACCTCGACCTGGTAATGCTGAGCGACCCCCCGGCTTTGCTCCTGGATGCGCCCGATGCGTTGCCAGACATGGTCGAGGGCCTTGCGGGTGCGGGGGCGGGAGAGCCCCTCGTGGAGTTTTTGCAAGGCGCCCTCGAAGCGTGCGGCAAAGCGTTCGGAAATGCCTTCTTCTTTCTTGGCGCGAGCTTCGGAGTAGCAGTAAAGCCGCACCTCGTCGTGGTCCTCATCGACCACCCGGTGCAGGTGAACCTTTTGTTGGGAACGGGTCTCGATGGCGGTAGCCAGTTCGGGATCGAACAGCCGGGTGCGTTGGCGGCTGACCACCAGATAGCGGTAGCCGTGGCTGCGCAACCAGGCGATGTTGTTCTCGGTGGCAATGCCCGCATCCATCACCACCAGCGCCTGGCGGGGGGCCTTGAGGGCTTCAAGCATGGACGCCAGGGTCTTGTCTTCATCGACGTTGCCGGCAAACACTTCGGAGCGGCGCACGAAGCCGGAACCGTCGAGCACCAGCCCCAGGGTGAGCAGCGGACAGTCGCTGCGCTTCTCTTTCGAGTGCCCCCGTCTGGCCTTGGGCTGGCCTTGAGCTTCGCCCTCGAAGAAGGTGTTGGTGAGATCGTACAGCGTCACCGTGTGCCCCAGGCCAAACAACTCCGTCACCCGCTCGAACAAGTGGCTCTCGACGGCCTTGCGATGGGCCATCAGCGCATCCGAGGCACGGTAGAGCCGCATCAGGCTCAGGCTCTCGAAGTCCACGCCGAGCAACTCGCCGAGAGCGCTGCGGTCGCACAACCACCGCCAAGTGGCCCGTTCCGATCCGGGCTGTGCCATGCGTCCGATGATCAACGCCATGGCTGCCGCCCTTTGCCGACCGTTGAACCCAAGGCCTTCCAAACATTCGTCCAGCCCCACCTGCTCCATGGCCCAAAGCCCGACGTGCTCCACCCCCACCGAGCGCGGGCGCACCAACTCCAACGAGTCCACATCCACGGCCTGCACATCCCCTCCGCCGCCTTCCGCCCGAGGCGCCCGGCTCACCAGTTGCATGGCGATCCGTTGGGCCTCCCGTTCCACCTCTTCCGAACACCCCAACTCCACCAGCACCGCTTGCGGGTCGATCAATTGTTCGACGCGCGCGCACAACACCGCCCAATGTTCCGGGGCCACCTCGAAGTCACTGCCGAGATTGAGCAGGGTGCGCTGCCGCACCCGCACGCCGCTGCGCTCGGAGCGCACCAGGCGGTGGGTGAAGTAGCTCCTGCCCCGGTCGGCGCCGCGAAAGAGAACATCGGGGGTTGAGTATAAACGGAGTAATGGACCTCATCGCCGAAAAGGGTTTCTTGGAGGAGATCTCGGAAGCCACCTATAGGCGAGCGGAAAGTGGTCACCCGGTGTTCGTCAAGACGGCCAGGAATATCGCAACCGTGCTCGACATTCCCTTCGAGGAGTTGGTTCTGCGCAGCGACATCAGGGCGATGCTAGGCGAGCTGGAGGACTTCCTGGGAAACGCCAAGTCCATCATCAAGACATGGCTTAAAGAGGGCTACGATGGTGCAGATGGCAAGTTACCGGCACACCCGGAGTTCATGTTTCGTTTGAGCGGGGAGTGGAAGGGTTGGGGAATTATATACTAGTTTACCCAACCTTGCCTATCAGCAAACCTTGTTCTTGAGATAGCGCCACTCTCCATCCGGCTTTGGTGGCCCCTTCATGATGGCCCTAGCAACGGCTTCCGGATTGGCGTCAATGCGGATGGACTCCTGATACTTCGGGCTCCCCGGACGACCCCGCTTGCTTTTCTTCACACCATCGCTTTTCCCATCCATAGACCCAGCTGTGACCCGTCCATCCTTTGCCATCAAAACACATCGCTTCCTGCCTGTACCACAGGCTTCTCCTCAGCGGCTACCAACCCATCAACCGCCGCACAGTCCCAGTCCTTGACCCTAATCCCATCCCCGTGCTACGGAAACGCCCATCCCCGCACTGAAGGGAGAACATGTCATGGAACTCTACCTTGTCAGTTATGATGCTCACATAGACGACACCGCCATCTATCTCAGTATCGACAAAGCCGTTGTAGAGATCGACTACAACGCCAAAGCCATACTCCAGTCTCAAAGGACCGTGAAAAGCGACAAAGAAGCCAAGGCCATCCTTAGATCCATTCTTGCCAAACTCGACCTAGACGACGGAATGTGTATCGAACTAATCATCACCTCCATAGACGACGCATCAGTCATGCACCCCCCCACCCTCATCCGCGACGCCCCCTATGTCAGGGACCTTCCCCGCTGACTCATCCCTCTGACGCTTCTGATACATCGCGTAACGGTGCTCTCTCGCTCTCCTCTCTACCCCCACGTATTCGGGTTCACCCTCTTTAGGTATCTCAAACACCTTTTGCACTACTTTAAGATGCTCCCTCTCTTCTTCATTTTCTGGACCCAATACCAAGCCGTACTTATAATGCCAATAAACACGCATAGGGCTACCCCCCCCCTTCTCAAAAGACATCATTCCCCGGCATCTTCTTCTCCGGTGAAGCAACCAGATTCCTATACCTCAACCGCTTGCCGACCATTCCTCGTACAACAGCGGCCATCTGAACTACCGTGTCCTCGTCCCTGATGTTGTGTCGCCCCGCAAACTCCCCAACATAGCGGTCCAGATGCTCCGCACTCATCTTGTGGTACACACCGTGATAACCCCGCTTCAATGCCGCCCAAAAGGACTCAATCCCGTTGGTATGCGCCATCCCGTCCACGTACTCCTTGACCGAGTGATTCACCGTCTCGTGGTTCGGAAGCCCCTGATACCCCCGGTTCTCGTCCGTGTAAACCTTCGCACCATCCACCACTTGGTCCAGCACGAATTCCTTCAAAGTCAACCCGTCCACGCTTTCAACCGCCTCCGCCGTCACCCGGTTAGTCTCCCGGTCCTTCATCCCCACCACCGCCGCCTTGCCCACCGCCCCACGCCCCGCCTTCAACTTCTTGTCCGCGTGCTTGTTCTTCTCCTTGCCACCCACATACGTCTCGTCAACCTCTACCGGCCCAGCAAACGCAACCCCCTTGTCCTCGAAGGTCTCCCGGATTCTCATCGCCAAGTGCCACGCCGTCTTTTGCGTCACATCCAAATCCCGGTGCAACTTCATTGACGACACCCCCTTCAATCCCGTGGTCATGAGATAAATCGCCACCGCCCACGTCTGATAACCCAACGGCGAGTTGTGCATCAGGGTATCCGTTTTGACTGAAAAGTCCTTCCGGCAAGACCGGCAACGATACGGCTGAGGCTTCCGCGTAGCCCGCTCCTGGATGTTGTCGGACTCACACTTAGGACACCGAACCCCTTCCGGCCACCTGACCTCAGTAAACCACTTCTCCGCCGTCTCGTCATCAGGAAACATCTTGAACAACGCCTTGATCGACAGCCCCTGCCTAAATGCCTTGCCCGGTGCCTTCTGTGACATCTTTCCCTACCTCCTAATTATGGAAGTAGTTTACCCCAAAGCTGGATGAATGTCAAACGAACCCATTACGAAAATAGCCCATTAAGGCATCTTGAAATTCTGACCGACATATGCAGACTCTTACATAGTAAGTATGAATTGCTTCAGTTTCGGGCACCCTCACCTTTCAGGGGCGCACCGTCGCCAGAAAGGAGGGTAGCCTCATGACCTACCCAGAACCCCCACCGGGCTACCGGTGGAAATTTACATCCTCGATCACATTGAAAAATGGGACGAGGATTTTCGCTAGTTGGTACGGAAAGAAGGCGTTTTGCTTTCTCGTCCGCATAGACTAGCGGCACAGGGTGCCCGAAACTGAAACAACTCGCCCTACTCCAAGCCCCCAACATATAACCTAACTAACAGAACCACCCTTCTCCCACGCAGCCAAAGCCGCTTCAACATTCCCGGCCTGAACCGTATCACGAACCTCAAACCCCCTCGATACAAGGTTCTTCTCCCTCATCTGATTTCCCACCTGACCAAGAACAATGCCAACCACTATATTCACCGCCCCTTCAACACCCTGAACGCCAAGAAAAGTGGTCGTCACCGCCATCGCAGCCCAAGCGCCCCAGAAAACCGCCCTCCATCCCCACAACTTCTTGACCGGCAACCAAAACATGTTGAAGAAGAATGCTGGCCATGACCACCCCTGTTTTACCGCTTCAACCCGACCCGACGAACCTACCAATATCTTGTATGTTTTCATCGCCTTCACTCCCACACGGAACCCCGTTCCGCCACTCTACAACCGTACAGACCTCAGCAATGATACGCATCAAGACTTGGCCAATCACTCATTCATTCTCTGTTGTCGCACGGCAAGACGGATTTCCTCCTCTTCCCGAACCGCTCGCCTCCTTGTTGCCTTGAACCATTTCGCTAATCCGTGGACCAACCCCACCAAAACAGCAATGCCCATCGAAGCAAATATCAGTTCATACCATATGTACGCCTCAAGAATCGACATTCCTCCACTCGCCGCACCTCTGAGCAAAAGCACGACCAGCCAGAGAAAACCTACCAAGCACACCCAAGAAAAAGTGCACAACAACGGCATAAGGAAAAAACCAAGCACCCCAGCTTGCGCCCGTTCCGAGTTCAACCATCTCACTGTCGCGGCTTGACGCGGATTGTTCTTCTCAAAGTCCGTCTCCCATTCTTTCTTCAGTTTCTTGAACCATCTGGCCATACCCCGTACCTCCCTCATAAGGCATTTCGCCGACACCCCGTTGGTGTCGGGCCATTGCCAACATCTCTCAGGAATGAGGGAAGTCCCCACCTATTTACCTAGGCTCAGGTAGCTAGTCCGAGCCGGGCTAGAGGCTGTTTTATTCAGCGGGTAACCCGACTTAGCGGATTCCCGAAAGACGTTGGCAACCTCGCACCCTACTAAACCCCCAACTACCCTGTCAACCCCCTTTCTCCACAGCAAAACCGACCCGTCCAAAACCCTCTTGACAGACGCCATACCCCGTGCAATACACGCCAACCATGAGATACCTCATTAACTACGACCTCAACTATCCTGAACAGGACTACCCTAAACTAAGAAAGGCACTAACCGTTTATCGCCCTCTGAAAGTGCTGGATTCTCAATGGCTCATCAACGTATCAGGAACCACCGCCAAGAGGCTTTTCCTTCACTTCAACCGCTTCATCGACAGTAACGACGACCTCCTTGTCGTCTGCCTCGACAACTCCGATTGGTACGGTTCGGATAGACCAACCCTTATCATCAACGACGAATCCTAAGTTGTTCAACCCTTTCAGGGCTCTCCATATCTGTACCAGTGACTCGTGTTCCTCCTCGGACTCTGCGTCAACATGCAAACCCATTTGCCACCAACGTATTCTCATCGGCATACCCCCCGTCTCTAGTCCACCACCTTGGGTAAACTAGTATATAATTCCCAAGGGTTGGAACGTCTTCTTGGATGTCACTCCCGATGGACCAGAGTGGAAAGAGAACCGGTATTGCGACATTTTCGAAGAGGCCGCGTTCCGAATTCTCGAGTCGATGGCGGAACTCGATCAGCTCAACCAGCGCTCAAGTGAAGCTTCCGAGGACGATACCGAATGAGCGAGCGTCACAAGCGCCGACGGGGCCGCTGTTTGGCGGACCATCCGGTAGCCGCGCGTCGATGAAGTGGGGATCAATGGTGCCATGCAGGTTCAGTCGTGCCCGTCGAACGCATCATTCATACAGTTCTCCTCTTTGAGTGTCATTAAATGCCTCTCATTGCCGAGTTATGGCATAGCTAGTGCCGTTGAAGCTCTGGTAACAGGTTCTCAGTTCGACGAATCGCTTTTGCGGGCCAAGAACGGAGAGGTCCTGCCATGGTCCGAGTCAATCATGAACTAATGCGGCGGAGGCGGCTGGAGCTTGGTTGGACCCCGGAAAGGTTGGCCGAAGAGGCCGTCCTGGATGGGCGAACGATCCGGCGCATCGAGAAGGGCGGAAGTCTTACGCGGCTCAAGTCGGCCATTGCCATCGCGCAGGCATTGAAGATCGAGCTCGCCACTTTGGCGGCATTGGGCGACGGTGACGGACAAAACAGGAACGAGTCGCAGAGTGACCGCCTCGACCTCACGGCGGTTTTGGCGGCTGCCGAAGACACCATTCAACGGGAACTCTTGAACCCAAGCGAGTGGGGTTTCAGGGAAGCACTGTACGTGTTGTCCCTGTTCCTCACGAGAAGCCTCGTACTGGACGGGAAGCCATTGGGAGAGAAGGGCGACGTAGACCGGGTTGTGGCGGCCTTCAAGGCCGCTGACGGCGCCATACAGACTACGTTGTCCGGGGCGGGTGAATGGGATGCCGAAGAAGCGACGTCCGTCTTGTCACTGCTATTGATCCGGTACGGGACCGCGTTCAGCCGTCGCTCAACGAACGCCGTGGAGGCGGGTGTCAATTTCATACAGGCCGCCTGTGACGAGGCAAAACGGTCACTACCGCACTACGTGGTGCCCAAGTAAGAAATCCACCGTCAGCCCCCCGGACAGATTTGCAACCTTCGCACCCCTGCCCTGCACCTCCACCTCGCGCATCCTCCTGATCGCTAGCGCCCTGAAATGTCAATCATTGTCAGGTTGTGGTCTAGCTAGTGCACTCAACACCCAATATCGTGCGTTTAGGTCGATCATGACCTTAAAGCGTCGAGAGGTGCAGTAGCTTGGAACCCGTAGAACCTGTCGCTGCCCCTTATACGTACGGATCGGCTTTCACGCGACCGTCAGACGACGGCTTGGACTAGAGGAGGAAATCGACATGCGAAACATAGGCAAGGTATCTGCGGTTCTGTGGCTGTTCTTTCTCGCTGGTTGTGGATCGGCCTACAAGGGAGCCGTCGACTCCAGCGGGCTTGGAGCCGGACAGTACATACCGTCGGTCTACGTCGAGCCGGGACAAGAGGAAAAATACAAGCAGGTGCTCGGGATTTGTCGGAACGTCGCCAACAACCGTCAAATGACGGCCGCGCAGGAAGCACAATTGGCGACCCTTACAGATACGGCCCAATCCACGGTGCAAGGGGCCGCGATGGCCACCGAGATGGCACAGATCTTCGACATGGCGGGTGTCGGCGGCGTCAAGATCGGGGAAGCAGCCGGCATTGGCGCCGGCGTGGGGCTCGTCACCGGATTGGTCGGTTCCATGAGTGAAGGCGCGAAAAAGACGGCGGCAGAAACGAAGCTGATTTTGCTCAGGTGTCTGAAGGTTGCGTCGAAGGACGGAAAGTTGTGGCAGGTGCTGGAGTAGCGTACCAACGGACTCTCACCGAATGACGGGAGCAACTAAGGGTGCGGGTTTTGCAATTATAGGGTTTACCGTTGCCCGCTACAGCCAATCAACCCTGAGAGGAGAGATTGTTATGAAGCTCGCTATGTATGTTGTGAAGAAGACCTCAATAGCCTCTTCGCTTGTTGCCTTGCTCGTCCTTACCGGTTGCAGCGGCACTTCCTTCCAAGAAGAGATTCTTCCGCCAACGCCAGGTGAAGACCAGCAGTCAGGCAAGAACACGGGTCAGGAGGAGCCGACGGCGCAGAGAGGGCCCGGCTACGTCACAAGCTCATCACAGGCGAACACAGCCATCGCAGCGATCATCGCCAAAGCAGAAGAAGGAGACGATTTCGGATCTCGAATTAATATACAAGCAGCCTGCGAGTCTGCAGGAAGCCAGTCATGCAGACAGGACTCCCAGAGGTTCGAATCCCTTGTTGGTCTTTATGGAAGCCCCGCCAGTTTCGACGTGTCCCAAGCAAGCCTCCGAGTCCCGGGGGGCAATGGAATGACCGGAGATTTCAGTGGCAGAGGCTTCAGCGACGCCAACATCCACGTCGGCCACATCTACGGCGCCTGGGGAGATTGGCACTATTTTGCCACTTTCAGCAACGGCTTCGTCGAGGGTGATCACTTCGTCCGTTACGCTCAAGCGCACGTACACGGCATCCCGCCTGTCGGCAATCCACCATTCAGAACAGCCACTTACAGGGGCTTTACATCCGCAAGGCGCATAGAAGTCGCCCGGACCGAAGATCCTGGACGCCTTGCCATAGGAGCAACCGGATTTGCCCAGGGAGACGCCATGATAACCGCGACCTACGAGGACGACCTCGACAGCAGCATGACCCTAGACATCGCTCTAAGAAACTTCGAAGGAACCATCCCGGAACTCGCGACTGGCGTCCGCTGGCGCGGCTTAGAAGTCCAAGAGCTTCAGTCTCACGGCATGTTCGGCAACGTTTTTGAGATCGGCGGATGGAACGTCGAGGGACGCTTCTACGGCCCTGACTGGCAGGAAGTGGCAGGCACCTATTTCAAATTCGACGCCGACCCCTTCACCGCCGGCCATGGCGAGCGTGGTGTCAGGATCGTCGGCTCATTCGGAGCTAAACGCGAATAACGCGACATCGCACCATGGAGTTGACCCGATTTGGTGGACACTAAACTGTGCGCAGGAGGTGTCGGTATGTCGAGGAAAGGTCCGTCGTTCGCGGCGGAATACCGGCAACAGGTGGTTGAGTTGGTTCGCGGGGGTCGCAGGCCAACGGAGCCGGCTCGGGAGTTTGAGTGCTCGGCTTCAGCGATTCGGAACTGGGTGCGACAAGCGCCCTCAACTGTCCACTGAAACGGGGTAACTCCAGTGCCACGGAGACTCTCGCCTTAGCCCGAAGTTCCAGTCAGAATTTCGTCTTAGCGTACATGCGTCGTAATCCATGCAGGAGTCACAAATGCAAAGAAGGGAGCTCAAATGAGTAGAGGTCATAGAAGATGGCCGTTTCTAGGTCACATGGGTTCGATCCGGTATATCGCGTTGATGATGACGCTTGTCGGTGTGGCATGCAGTAGCGCCGGGCAGCGAACAACAGTTCCCCCGTCGTCGCAAGGGACAACCGTTGCATTGCCGGCGGGGCACACTCTTATCGGTGGTGAAAGTTTTCAAGTGGAGCCTGGTGAGACGTTGGAGCGTGGCGGCGTTCGGTTTACGTGTGCAGGCGAGGTCGCATGTGTGGTGGCGGTAGACGCGGCTGGAGGAGAGGCGCGATATACAGGCGGAATGCTCAACGTGGCCGCTGTTCCGCCGCCCTCGCAAGGGACACCCGTTAGTTTACCGGCGGGGCACACTTTTACCGGCAGTGAAAGTTTTCAAGTGGAGCCTGGTGAGACGTTGGAGCGTGACGGCGTTCGGTTTACATGTGCGGGCGAGGCCGCATGTGTGGTGACGGTAGATGGGGCTGGAGGGGAGGCCCGATATTCCGGGGGAATGCTTACTGCAGAGACGAGCGGGAGTATCCCCTTTACTCTGAACGCCGGTACTGGTGGAAGATTGTCACAAGGTACCTTTTTACTGTGTCCCTCTGGTGGTCCAGGTTGTCGTATAATATCCGTCACCAAGGACCAAGCGGGTCTGTTCAGCATCGAGCTCGATCAAGATAGCGGCCGACCGCTATACCTGGAAGGCGCTAGCGGACTCCTCACTGGCCACTTGGATCCGTGGGAACAAATCCCTGTGATGTTGCTTGGAAGTTCCCGTAAACAATTCGTTACGTGCGCCCAAGATAGCCAATGTGAGTTCGAAAATTTGCGAGCTACGGGGCCGAATTCCTGGGAATGGTATTCGAATGATAGAATACATGTGACCGACGACGAAAGCGGCTTTTTCTTGAGAATGGGAGAAGAGAAGGTAGTACAGGCAGCAGATGGAACGCGGCGCGTCTATACGTGTTCAGACGCGGGTGGCTGTGCCGTAAACCGCCTATTTCTCCTTGATAACACGGTTTATCCGGAGTACAATTTAACGTACTGGGCTGCACCTACGGAAACGATAAACGGATCTGTTGTCAAGTTGCCGCCACGGGTCCAAACGACGTCTTACCCTGATCTTCCTGCTGGCTTGCCCCACTTCAGTGCAGACCATTTTGAACTGAGTGACGTAACCTATTATTACATAAACCGCCCTCAAGAATTGTTACGCGACGAGGTGATTTGTCCCGGCGTGGGCAGTAGAGGTAGGCTTTGTACAATTGACAATCGTCGAGGTGGAAGCCGTCAAACCGTAAGCGCAGGATATGTTCTGGAAGAATTGGAAGGTAAAATAGTTAAGCAGTCGGACCAACCGGATTCGAATGGATACTTTGTGTTTGGTCCAGATTTGCCGAAGATGACCTCGGCCCTTGACAAACTCGCCAGCGGACAACCCCTGACGCCGGATGAGCAAGATCTGTTCAATGGTTTCAACGCTGTAGGCAACTGGGGAGAGTACGGCGCTTGGGGTATGATGTTGATTCCTGACGAGACTCTTCTCAGTGGCCACTCGACACACAGTTTTGCGTTCGGCCAGTTGTATGAAGACTTTCCGAGACCTCTTGGCAACGAAGCTGTCGCCACATGGCGTGGTGGGATGTTCGGGTGGTGGAGCCGTGTTGGTGAGTACGACAAAAGTGGTAGTTTGGGCGGCACGTCGGAAGTGAAATACCACTTCGCTGACGATACATTGGACGTGACCTTGACCGTCGCGGACGATCTTCCAGGTTTGCCAGGGATCACCACCCCGTATACGGGGAGGAGAGTACTTAGTTGGGAGAATCTGAGGCAGAACAGCGACGGGTCGTTTTTCCTACAAGGAAATCACAAGCCAAACCCGAATATGGACTTGAGAGTGGGGTATATTGACGGAGACTTTTACGGACCAAATGCAGAGGAGGTGGCGGGGATTTTCGAACAGATTGTAGACGAAAATCACTTGCAGGGCTCCTTTGGCGGGAAGCGCCAAAAACTAAGGTGACTGGCATCACCATCAAAGGCTCGACGCGAGACCGAGTGGCAGGACGGCGAGGTCCGAAACCATCTGATCCATCACCCTCCAGGAAACCGCTCGGCCTGAATGTCCCATGAAGGGATAAGCGGAAGATTCGACACGATTTGCGCAGGGGGGTAGGGGTCCAGCCTACCGCCCCTTTTTGTCCTTCTCCATTCACGACCGAGGAGCCGGCCCTGTGTGTCGGGATGCTCGGAAAGGCGCCTGTCTGGTGTGGCGTGTCTACGGGGTCTCGAACATCGGGTGATGGCGAAACCCTCCGAACTGTGAAATACTGGCTCCACGTTGCGGCGAACCGAACATGCGGTAAATCTCATCGTTTCCTGCAACCAGCGAGCCATGAAACTCTACGTGCAAACCTGGGGCTGCCAGATGAACCAGCTCGACTCGGCTCGGATCGTGCAGCTCATGAAGTCCGCGGACTATGAGCCTACCGACAGCGCGGACGACGCGGATCTCATCATCCTGAATACCTGCAGCGTGCGGGACAAGGCGGAGCAGAAGGTCTATAGCGCACTGGGACGGTGGCGCGGGCTCAAGGAAGAGAAGGGCGTCATCCTGGGCGTGGGCGGGTGCGTGGCCCAGCAGGAAGGGGAGACGCTGCTGCGGCGGGCGCCGCACCTGGACCTCGTGTTCGGCACCCACAACATGCACAAGCTGCCGGAAATGGTGGAGGAGGCGCGGGAGGCCGCCCGGCGCTCGGTGGAAACGGCCTTTTACCGCGATCCGTTCTACCTGGAGAATCCGTCTGGGCTGCCCGAGACCGACGGGGCCAAAGCCTACGTCACCATCATGCAGGGGTGCAACAAGGTCTGCAGCTTCTGCATCGTCCCGCGCGTGCGCGGGCGAGAGGTGAGCCGCCCCAGCGAGAACATCGTCCGGGACGTGGAGGCGCTGGTGCGGCAGGGCGTCAAGGAAGTGATGCTGCTGGGCCAGAACGTCAACTCCTACGGCCGGACCGCGGAAGGGGAGAGATCGTTCCCGGAGTTGCTGGAGCGGGTGAACGACATCCCCGGCATCCAGCGGATCCGCTTTACGACGTCGCACCCGCAGGACCTCTCGCCGGAGCTGGTGGACGCCTTCGTCCGGCTGGAAAACCTCTGTGAGCACCTTCATCTGCCGCTTCAGTCCGGCTCCGATGCGGTGCTGGGGCGCATGCGCCGTGGCTACCGGCTGGACGAGTACATGGAACGGATCCGGTCGCTGCGACAGCGCCGGCCAGAGGTTGCCGTCACCACGGACATGATCGTAGGATTTCCGGGTGAAACCGAGGTGGAGTTCGAGGAGACCTTGTCCATCGTTCGGGAAATCGAGTACGACGACATGTTCACCTTCACCTATTCGCCGCGACCCCGCACGGTGGCGGCCAAGGTGTACCGCGACGACGTCCCGGACGAGGTGAAGGGGGAACGTTGCCGGAGGCTGCAAGAGTTGCAGAAGGGCATTTCCCTTCGGAAGAACCGGAGCCTGATCGGCACGGATCAGGAGGTCCTCGTGGAAGGACCGTCGCGGCTGGGCAGGGATCAGCTCATGGGCCGGACCCGGACCAACCGGATCGTCAATTTCACGCCCGACGAAGCCACGGTGCCGGACGAGATGGCGCGGGTGCGGGTTATCGATGCCACGCCGAATTCACTGGTGGGCGAGGCCGTCGAAGCAAGGGAGGTCATGTGATGAAGGGTCCTGACGCTATCGAGATGACCGTGGCGGGACTGACGCTCGACCAGGTCACTCGGACGCCCATCGTGGTCTTGAAGGACTCCGAGAACAAGCTGCAGCTACCCATCTGGATCGGTCTGCTGGAGGCCACCGCCATGGCCACGGAACTGGAAGGCATCAAGATGGCGCGCCCCATGACGCATGACCTGTTCAAGAACGTGCTCGCCGAACTGGGCGGGGAGGTGAAGAGGGTGGCCATCACCGAGTTGAAGGAGAACACGTACTACGCGGTCATAACCCTGCTCGTGGGGGGCCGTGAGGTGATGATGGACTCACGCCCGAGCGACGCCATTGCCATGGCGCTGCGGAGCAAGACCCCCATCTACGTCGCGAAGGAAGTGCTGGAGCAGTCGAGCGTGCTGCAGCAGACGGAAGAGGGGAAGGACCCGAACTTCTCCAGCGTCTCCAAGGAGAAGTGGGGCGAGATCCTGGACAAGATGTCGCCCGACGACTTCAAGTACAAGATGTAAGAAAGCACTGGAGAATCTGTAGGTATGGCCGCGCCGCGAAAACGCATTCTGCGAAAGGACATCCGTCAACCGGACCGCTTCATGGTGCTGATGGGCCGGGCTCTCGACCTGTTTCGGGCCTACCGGACGCAGTTGATAGGTGCGGCGGCGACCGTCGTGGCGGTTGCGGTCGTGGTGGTGGGTTGGCAGTACTATCGCGGTTACCAGCGGGACCTGGCGTTCCAGGAGTACAACCAGGGGCTCAGGAATTATCAGGCAGGGCGGTACGATGCGGCCCTCGACTCGTTCCGAAACCTCAAGGACCGAGGCCAAGCGCCCTACGACACGCTCGCGAACCTCTACATCGCCAACAGCTACATCGCGCTGGATCAGCCCGGGAAGGCCGTCGAAACGCTTGGCGGCAACGTGTCTGGAGGCGGTGACGGGTTCCTGACCCAAGTGGGGCTGGTCACCCTCGGTCTGGCCCAGGAAATGGAAGGCGCCTGCGAAGACGCCGTTCAGTCCCTGAGCCGGGCTCTGGATCACCAGGGACCGTTGCGGCAGGAAGCCATGCTGGGCAAAGCGCGCTGCAATACACGGCTCGGTAAAACACAAGATGCAGTAGCCGGTTACAAAGCATACCTCAAGGAATTTCCCGAAGACGAGACCGTAGAGATCGCGTTGCAACTCCAACGTCTGGAAGCCGGAGCCGGTAACCCCCCCGAAAAGGCCACGACGCCGTAACGTCCGTCGCCGTTCTCCACGACGGCATCACTCCCTTATCCCGCGTTGTCAGAGGTCCGTGCACCTGCTCTGAGCACACAAACACAATGTCTGATAATGTATATTATGTCAACTTCCGTATCGGCGGCTCTGCGCCGATACGGAAGCTGACATAATATAGGATGCTCGCTGCGGACCCGCCCTTATCCGGCGAACTCTCCCCTATCCGGTTATCCGCGTTTCTTGGTGCGTGTGGGGTTCTCGGTGTCCCGAGGTCGGGTGCCGTCTGCTCCGCCCTGGACAAGGAACAGGCGGGCTCTGACGCGCTCGCGGCGGCGGTGGTAGTTCCATGTGCCGTAAGCGCTGGTGCTCAGGGTGTAGATGCCCTTCTCCAGCGGCTGCGCGCTCATGTCGCTGCAGGTGCTGAACGCGGACCGGTGGATCCACTGGCGGTGGAAGGTGCAGTTTCCGGAACCTGCGCTGCCGGGTACGGACTGAAGGTGGAGGCAGTAGTTACAGGTGTTCTCCCAGTCGGGATAACGGCGTCGGCGTTTCGGTTTCCTCGGCATGACCGGTACGGGGGTATTCCTGGATGGCTTGACTTGGTCGGCTTTCGGTCATACGACGGCGAGGCTACCGTTCCACCGGCAGGCCGGCCTCGTTCCAGGCGAGGACGCCGCCGGCCAAGTTGGAGACGTCGGTGAAGCCGGACCTGCCGAGGATGGCCGCGGCGGTGGCGCTACGCATGCCGGCGCGGCACACGGTAACCACGGGACCGGCCCGGTTCCCGTCGATTTCGTCCAGGCGGATCATGAGTTCCCGGAGCGGGATCAGCACGCTGCCGGGCAGATGGCCGAGGTCGCCGGAGTACTCGGCGGGCTCGCGGACGTCCACCAGCAGCGGGCGGTTTTCCGAGGCCATCATCCCTTGCAGCGCGGTCACGTCGATTTCGCGGACCTTCTTCAACTCGCTCCAGTCCGGAAAGTTGATCTCTCCGCAACCGAGGGCGGACTGGTTGGGTTGCAGGACCTCCTGGATGTTCTGAGGTGGCGAGAGCCCCAGGTTGTTCATGAGGTCGATGTATTCTTCGCGGGTGCGGTTCGCGAGCCGCGGGTTGGTCTGTTTCTCCCGGCCGATGGTGGACGAGGTGTTGCCGCGGTAGTCGTGGCCCGGACGGACCACGGTGTCGTCCGGGAGCGTGAAGAGTTTGCGGGTCACGGCGTCGAACTGGGCGCCGGCGTCGCCTCCGGCGAAGTCGGTGCGTCCGGAACCGCCGATGAACAGCGTGTCGCCCGTGAGCACGTTCCCTTCCACCAGCAGACTCATGCCGTCGGGCGTGTGTCCGGGAGTGTGGAGAACGCGCACCACGAGATCGCCGACGGGGATCACGTCGCCCTCTTCCAGATGGACGTCTACGGCCGGGCTCGGCGCCCATTTCTGCATGGCGAACCGGGACCCGACCAGGAAACGCAGTTGCGGGCACCCGCTGAGATGATCGGCGTGCGTGTGGGTGTCGATGACCAGGTCGAGCTGGAGCCGGTGGTACGCGAGCACCGCGAGATAGCGGTCGACGTGGGCGTAAAGGGGATCAACCAGCACCGCGTGTCCCCTGTCCTCGTCGGCGACCAGGTAGGTCTTGCAGCTTTCGCCGTTAAGCTCGCGAACGATCATGGCCGTGCCGTCAGCAGGTCAGAAGTAGCGCCATAGCCACCACTTCTCGAACAGGACCTTGCTCCAGTAGATCATCCGCGAAGGACCCCAGGAGCGCGAGTTGGTGGCGCCGAAGGGCGGCCAACCCTGGGGGTACGTCGTGCGGTTGGCGGCGGCGCGTCCCGCGCCGCAGGAGAGCAGTCATATGGTGTGCAGGTGCAGGGTGGACAGCTCCCCTTCCCCGGTGATCTCCGCCACCAGGTTCTCCGCCACCACGTCGGCCTCCTGGTGCGCCACGCCGCCGGCCTTGGAGGCCGGCATGTCGGCGCAGTCGCCGATGGCGTAGACGTCCTCCCACTTGGTCTCCAGGGTGTCGTAGTCCACCTGGATGCCGGTTTCCTTTTCCGCCAGCCCGCAGTCGTAGAGCACCCTGGAAGGCCGGTGCGGCGGCACCATCATCAGCAGGTCGTAGGACAGCTCGTAGCCGTAGAGGCCCTTGACCGTCTTTTTCTCCGCGTCGATGGACTGCGCGACGAAGTCGTAGTGGATGGTAACGTTGCGCTTCTTGCTTTGGGCGTCCATCCATACCGAGGGCACGTGCTCCTCGCCGGCGGGCTCGGGCTCCCGGGTGAAGTACTGCAGGTCCACCAGGTCGCGGGTGTTCCGCTCCTTGAAGTAGCTGTCCAGCATCCACTGGGCCTCGTATGGAGCGGGCGGACAGCGGTAGGGTCCCTGCGGAATGCCCACCAGCACGCGGCCCTCGCGGAAACCGTCGAGGGTGCTCTTGAGACGCACGGCCGCGTCCATCTCCCAGGGGTGGTCAGCGCCTTCGGCAAAGCCGGGAAGCAGGTCGGGCCTGACGTCGAGGCCCAGGGACACGATCAGGTAGTCGTACGGGATCGCGGTGCTTTCGAGGATGACCTGCCTGCGGGCGGGATCGATCCCCAGTATCTCGGCCTGGAGCACCCGGATGTTGCGTTTCTCCAGGCGCTTGAGCTTCCGCGTGATGTCTTCGGGGCGCCGCTGCCCCACCATCAGGAACAGGAACGCCGGCATGAAGACGTGATCGGCCCGGCGGTCGATGAGGATCACGTCATGGTCCGCTCCCAGGGCGCGGCCGAGCTTGGTGGCGGCGACGACGCCGCCGCTGCCGCCGCCGAGCACGACGATCTGTTTGCGTCCGTTGTGGTAGTGCATCCCTGATCCCGTTGCGCCGTGAAGCCCGTGACCGTCAGGAAGCCTTCTGCTGTCGCCGCCTGGCGCGAAGCGCGAGGCCCTTGAGGCTGCGCATGCGGCGGTCCCGCCACATGCGCTGTTCCTGCCGCCCTTCCTCGGTCAGCTCGGACTCGAACCGCGAAGTGCCGCGGATCAGGAGCAGCACCAGAAAATCGGAGCATGCCTTGATCGGCTCCGCGATCCACGTGAACAGTCCGCCGGACATGGGCGCCTAACGAAGGAAGGTGTCTTCCTGGGCAAGCTGGTCCGCGGCCTGGTCGAAGGCCGCTTCGTCCGGCTCTGCGTCCCCCAGGATGCCGATCTGGCCCAGGAACTGACCGATCTGGGCATGGTCCCGAGGATTCACCGGAGCGTACGGCCGGGCCGGATCGCCGATGTCCACGCCGAAGTGCTTGAGCGCCGACTTCATGATCGGCGGCAGCCCGTAGGCGCCCCACTTTCCCGGGAACAACGTGAAACAGCGCTGCCAGTAGCGCGCCTTGTCGATGTCGCCCTCCCGGAAGGCGCGCACCACCCTGGCGCCGATGCGCGTGCCCGGCGGCGGCATGGTGGCGCCGGCGCCGCCCATCATGAGCGTCGTCAAGAGCGGCTGCATGGTGGTGAAGTAGTTGGCCTTGCCGGCCAAGTGGACCTGCTCGATGAGTCGCGTGATCTTGGTGATGTCGCGCGAGCTTTCCTTGAAGTAGTCCACCTTCTCCAGCTCGCTCAGCCGCACGAAGGCGTCCAGCGGCGGATCGGCGCCCGGGCCGGGGTTGTGATAGGCGACGATGGGCAGCGGGCTGACCGACGCCACCTCGGTGAAGAATTGCACCAGGTCCGCGATGGTGGGCTGGCCTCCCCACGGGCGGATGGGCATGAGCACCTGGATGAGGTCGCCGCCCACCGCGGCGGCATGGTCCGCCAGGTCGAGAACCGTCTCGATGGAATGGCTCGACGCCCCGAGGATGACCGGCACGCGCTTGTTGACGATCTCGGTGGCGCGCCCCATGACCTCCTTGCGCTCCTGGAGGGACAGCACCGTGTATTCCGAGGCTTCGACGGCCACCACGGAGATGGCGTCGCAGTCGGCCACGAGAAATTCGATCTCGCGCGCGAGGGCGTCGTAATCGACCTTCCCGTCGTCCGTGAACGGGGTCAGCGCCGCGCCGATGATTCCTCTGATGGGGCTTGCCAGCATACCTTCACCTTGTCATGGGAACGAAGCGGACGGGACGCTAGACCTCAGCGACGATCCGGGCATGGGCCGCGTCGCTTCCCTGCACCTTGAGCGGCAGCGCCATGATGCGGCTCTTCCGGCCCGCGATGGCCGCGAGATTGGTCACGTTTTCGGCGATCAGGACGTCGTTCCCCAGCAGCGTCCGGTGCACCGGGAAGTCGAACCCCTTGGGCCGCAACGGGGTCGGCAGGTCCACCGTGATGCAGTCGATGCCGAATAGCTTCACCCCGTGCTCGACGATCCATTCCGCCGCGTCGACGGACAGATAGGGGTGCATATTGTACTCATCACTTTCGAATTTCTCGTCCCATCCGGTGTGCAGCATGAGGATGTCGCCGCGCTCGACCGTGACGCCCGAGGCTTCGAGGTCCGCGGCGGTGACTTCCTCCCCCCCGCTCTTCTCCACCGAGATGACGGCGCCGGGGCCGACGAAGGCGTCCAGGGACAGCTCCTCGATGGACTTGCCGTCCGGGACGATGTGGACCGGGGCGTCCACGTGGGTGCCGGCGTGACACGGCAGGTTAATCTCGGTGACGTTCAGCGGATGGCCCTTGCCGAGGTCGAAGAACCGCTGCACGTGCACGTCCGGCAGCACCGGAATCTTGGGCATGCCGTCGTAGATTATCCGCGAGAGATCGATCATGGACATGGTCGTGTATCCTGAGGGCTTGACGGGTTCGACCGGGTATCAGGCGGAACTGCCGTTACGCCAGCCGGCGTAGATCGGGTCCTTGTCCACGAAGGCCCGCTTGATGCCGTCGAACGCCAGCCAGAACTGGTCCAGGGTCTTGTGGATCGACTGGCGCACCGTCTCCTGTTGCTGATCGGTGACGGCGTACTTCCGCACGGCCTCGGGACCCACCTTCATGTGTTCTTCGTCCACTCCCATGTGGAGGGTCCAGTAGCGGATGTCCTCGCTCTCGCGGTCGAAGCCGTAGTGCGTCGTGAGGCCGGTGACGATGCGGCTCATGCGCTCGCTGGCGGTCCCTTCCAGGCAGAAGCCCTGGCATGCGAAGAGTTCCAGCCACGAGCGCTGGTACATGAGCAGCTCTCGCCAGTCGAGGAACGCGGAAGTCTCCGGCAGCGGCTGGACCGAGTCCAGCTCCGCCTTGGACTCGTAACCGCAGGACATGGCGAAACGAATGAAGAGGCCCCGATGGCTGTCGGTCCCGGAGATTTCGCCGGTGCCCTCCTCCACCACGTTCTCGATCCACATCCTTTCCAGCTCGGGGTCGTCGGGGCAGCGCCCGAGCATGGCCGCGATGGGCTTGGGAAAGGGCTTGGGGAAGAAGAGGTAGAACTGGCCCACGAACCCCTTGAGCGCCTCCCGATCGATCTCGCCCCTTTCGATCATCCCGATCAAGGGGTTGTCCTTGGAGTGCTTGGCGCGGACCGCTTCCTGGATTTCCTGTACAAAGGCTTCGCCGGACAATGCCATCGAATTCACTCCCTCAGTCGAGTCCGTAGAACCGCCGGGCGTTGTCGCCCAGTATGTTCTGTTTCGCTTCCGGTGACAGGTCGTCCCGCTGCCAGATCAGGGAACCGGACTCCGGCCAGCTCATGTCCCAATGAGGATAGTCCGAGGCGTACATGATGGTCTCGGAGCCGATCTCCCCCACCACGTAGCCGATGGTCTTCTCGTCGGGCTCGCAGCCGTAGTACACGTTCCTGCTGGTGATGTAGTGGCTGGGCTCCTGCTTGCACTCGGGGGCTTCCACCGCGCCGCGCTTCTCCCACTCTTCGTCCATCCGGTCCGACCAGTAGGGTATCCAGCCACAGCCGATCTCGAGGAACCCCAGCTTCAGGTCGGGAAACATCTCGGGGACGCCGCCGAAGATCATGCCGGTGAGCTGCCGCAGCACCGGGAACGGGTGGCCGGTGGTGTGGATGGAGATGAACTGGTCGAAGATCTCGCTGCCCGGCTCGTCGCCGCCGAAGGCGTGGATGGCGAGCGGCGTGTCGAGCTTCTGCGCCTCCTCGTACAGCGGATAGTACTCGGGCGTGCCGAAGTTCTTGCCGTGGCCCTGGGCCGCCAGCATGCCGCCCACGAGGCCCAGATCCTGGACCGCGTGACGCAGCTCCTCGGCCGCGGCCTCCGGGGCATTGACCGGCAGGTTCGCCACCGCCTTGAGGCGGGGGGACGCCTTGCAGTAGTCGGCGATGAACTCGTTGTAGGCGCGGCACAACTGCGTCTGGTAGCCGGGCTCGCGGATGCGGCCGATGCCCAGCCCGCTGGTGGGATACATGACCGCGGTGTGGATTTCCTGGGTGTCCATGGCGGCCAGGCGTTCCTCGTGCTTGATGCCCGCGTGGCCCAGGGTGCCGCCGAGGTTGCGGTCGTAGGTTTCCCGCGGGATGAACGGCGGACGCCGGTTCTGGAAAGCCTCGCCCAGGAACGGCTTGACCAAGTCGTCGTTGTCCCGCGCGTGAGCGTCCGCGTCGATTACCTTAACGGTAGGGTCGATCTTCCCCATGTTCGTCTCCCTCTTGGCTAGTCGGCACGTCTTTTCAACAGGAGAAATACCACCTTCGGCCCGGAATGCAAATTGCCGTGGGACAGCGGATGCACGTCAGAGGTGCGAGGGTAGCGTCAAAGTTGGTGATTCCGACATTGCCGTCCAGCAAATTTACGCAGGCTGTTCCACTGTGCCCAGGACTGGGGTTTAAGTTCCGGCACGAGGTGCCGATCACTCTCTATAGGACAGACAGAACTGATGGGCAGGGAGTCCACGTCTGGGAGGGTCACTCATGGCAGAAGAAATCGATCACCCCCATGACCGGCTGTTTCGCGCGGTCTACTCCAACGCCACAGAAGCCGCCAGCCTGCTCCAGGCGGCCGTGCCGCAGGATCTCCGCGAGAACGTCGATTGGAACAGTCTGCGACTTGCGGAGGGAACCTTCGTGGACGACGCGTTGCGCCATAGCGAGTCCGACCTGTTGTTCGATGCCAGCTACGGGAAGGGGAAGGAGCGCATACAGCTTTACATGCTCCTCGAGCATCAATCGACACCGGATATATGGATGCCGTTCCGGCTTCTGAAGTACTGTTGCCGCATCTGGGATGCAGACCTGCGCGATGATCCGAGGCGGACGGAGTTGCGGCCGGTCGTGCCGCTGGTGTTCTATCAGGGATCGCGCGGCTGGAGCCACTCAACGGAGTTCGCGGACCTGTTCCCGGAAGCGTTCCGTATTTGCCCCTGGGTGCCTCGTTTCGAGCACGTGCTGCTGGACCAGACGGAAATGTACCCCAGCGATGTCACAGGTACCGCCATGGGCCGCATTGCCCAGTTACTGATGATGGCGGCCTTTGACCGGCACCCGGGCACAGCGCTGGAGACGGCCGCCAAGCTGGCGGCGTCGCTGGTTTCCGGCGGCACGGTGGACTATATTCGGATAATCACGCTCTATGTATTAGCGACGCAGGACCGGGCGGCAGCGCAGGCATTCGGCGAAGCGGTACGACGCCATGCACCCGGCCAAGGAGGAGAACCCATGGCATATGCTCACGAACTTTTGGCGGAAGGCGTACAGCGCGGCAAGGTAGAGGCCGTGGAAGGCCTTTTGCGAGTCGGCGTGGGCTGGGATCTGATCAAGTCGGCAACGGGGCTCGACGAACCCCAATTTCGCGCTCTCAAGGAGCGCTTGGCCGCGGCAGCGCAACAGCGCGGCGAACCGGCATGATCCGGTTCTGGGTTCCGTACCCCACCAGCGCGTCTCGAAGCGCTATGTCGTCTCATCGAAAGCTGTTCGGGTAACGGCGCATGTCAGGTGTTTCAGGGCGATTTCGTGGCTCCTGTGCGGTCCAGTGACGTCGAGGGTTGCCACGAATAGGCTCTCCTGTGCGTCAGGCACTCCAATGGAATACCGCTGATGGATTGTATCAGGCGGCAAATCGCCGTGATGCGGATAGAGAAGCATGACACGTGGGCAGTCGTATAGCCTGCCGTAGGCCATCATCTGGTAGACATCGGCTTGGCTCACGCCCCGTTTGGGATCGTCGGCCCGCGTGATGCGTTTCCACTTCGTGTCGATGATGAGAGCGATCTGGCCGCCTCGCCGGACGATCAGGTCGGGACGTGTACGGAACCGTCCGGTCTCTCCCTCGAAAAGGCAGTCGAGGTGACCGCCTTGCGCTACAACTCTAAAGTCGGTGCCCGCGAGCGCGCGGGCGAGCAGTCGCCCCACGTATTCCTCAAAGAGAATGTTCATCTCAAACAGCAGCGCGTAGCCGTCAATAGGGCCGGCGCTTGTCCGCTGGTGGTGATCACGCAGAAATAGGCGCGCCAGCGACAAAAGCTCTCGCCATCGTGTGTTCGTCCGGTCGAGTACGATAAGGTCCCAACGCAAGGCTGCCGCGGGGACCTCCGAGATGTCCGCGTATACGAAGTTCAACTCGCGCAGAGCGCGTTGATTGTCTGGAGCCCGTGCGAGACGGGACAATTTGCCGATGGCCGCCCGCATGACCTGATTGAGTGCAATGTCGGGCGAGCGCGCGTCGAACCGGCACGCCAGCATCTGCGGCGAAACCGCAAGGGTCGAGAATTGCCGCGTCACATTCAGACGCCCGCGCAGCATGGGGAGGTCATCTTCCTGGTCGTTGTACTGCTGCGGTATGCCGTGGCGCACGGCGTCGGCGAGCTTGCCGCAGAAGAGCCGGATCAATAGTTCCAGGATCGTGTCGCGCTGCCAGCCCAGTTGCGTAATCGCCCCAAAATCGATCCGGATGTCCCGCGCCACGGCCAGCATGTGGATCAGCCGGTGGCGTAGCGTGGCGGGGTCCACGTCGCTTTCGCCCACACCCTCAATCTTCGGCAAAATTTCAAGCTGGCAGGCGTGCGTAGCGATCACTCCCACCACGCCACGGGCGCGTAGTCCTTTGCGACCGTGTTCCAACACCCCTTCGCCGCCGCGCCCGGAGGAGGTCGATGCCCGTGCCTCTGCGGCGATTTGATCTGCATGCGACGCCGGGATCTCAGTGTCGTCCGTGCCGTAGCCGATACGCTCCCATTCGCGGATGGTACGACGGATCATCCTTCGGTCAATCGCGTGTAATCGAAGCCTTCCTCTTCGGAGCGGACCTCCCAACGGAAACGGGGCAGGTCATCGCCCTCCTCGAGCCCAGGCGGCGCCTTGAGCACCGACCGCTTGAGGAACCTGCCGATGATCACCCCATCATGCGAGGCTGCATCGCCGAGCACAGCCGCGATCTTCCCCCAATCCTCGAAGAAGTATTCGGCCAGCAGCGGGATCACCTTGTGCCGCATGACAGCGTCCACTTCCTCCTTTGATGCACAACCAATGAAATAGGCATGCCCTATCTGGTGTTCGCGGTCATAGAAGTACTCGATCCGTTCATTGAGAGAGTCGAGGATTCGCGGCAGGTCGAGCCCGGATTTTTCGGCTGCCTCGTCGAGTAGGGATGGTTCGGGCATCATTTCGCGGAAGGTGAAACGGCGGCGCAGGGCCGTATCCAGCAGCGCGATCGACCGGTCCGCGGTGTTCATCGTACCCAGGATGTGCAGGTTCGAAGGTACCCCGAATTCATCGCCGGAGTATGGTAGGCGGACCTTCAGCGCATTCGGCTGGCCAAGGCGCTTGTCCGGTTCGAGGAGCGTGATCAGCTCTCCGAAGACTTTCGAGATGTTGGCGCGATTGATTTCGTCGATGATCAAAACGAAGTGTTCCGGCTCGGCCGGGTCTTCCGCGTGCTGGCTGTGCAGGTAACGCTCCAGCGCAGGAATGTTAAGCTCCGTTTCGTAAAGCATGTGGATTGCCTTCCTCGAGAAGTATCGCTTGTAAATCTCGCTGACGGGCACGCCCTGGCGATCTATCCAGTGCCAGCGTACGGCACGTCGATGGGCATAGCCACCCTCTGCCCGGGGATGGTATTCGTAATCACTGGTGAATTCACCGATCGCCCTGAACAGTGAATTGCCCTTCGACACGATCACGAGGTCGCCCTTGCGCACCCAGTTGCGGAAGATAAAGGGCATCTGGACCTCCCCAGACCGAGCGTTGAGGTCGTTGCGGCCCTTTGTCTCCCAAGCCTTGATGATAGCCTCCCGTTCGGCGTACCTGTCATCGCTCCAATCGATGTCTCCCCAACCGAGCAGCGCGTAGCCGCCGTCGATGGCTTCTTCGAAAAGATGTGCGTCTTCGGGGTCGTTCGCTACGCCGATCGACATCTTGAATACCTGCCGGTCTACGATGGCGATCTGTTCGTCTCCGGGCGACCGGCCCCGGCTCGTCTCGGCAGGTTTCGCGATGCGACGGAAGATGCCGGGAACGGTCTCCAACCGGAAGCCAGCGGAAGAAGTATCGCCGTCTTCGTCCGACTCGGTCATCGGCTGACGGCCTTCCACGAAATCCTCGTAGGACATCGACTGGTGGAAGGTGACGAACTCGATGCGTCCCATCGCGACAAGGTGGCGATAGGTCTCCATCAGTGCATCGCGATCCCCAGGTACTTGTTCTCCGCACAAGCTCACGGCTTCCGCGGCTGTGAGAAACGTCTTGCCGGTGCCGGGCGGTCCGTGGAGGATGAGGTTCATGGGCTCAATCGGCATGGCCTTTGGCTCAAGCTGTTGGGTTGGTCCTGGTGACTCACCTTCGAGGAACTGGCCATATCGCTTCAAGTAGCCGTTCCAGGTTGACAGCCGGTTGAGGGGGTCCTTGGACTGCGGCATAAGTATCCGATAGTCCTGTCCGCCATGGCCTGCATCCTCCCGCATCCGCTGCAGGCGTTCAATTAGTGACTCGAAACGATCTTCTTTCCAGGCTGTATCCAGATCCGGGAAGGGCATTCCAAGCTCTTCCAATTTCTTTTCGATCCTTCCAAGTGCGGAAGTACGTGAACTCCGTGCGCCAGAGGACTTCGCGCCACGTTCCTCAAGCCATATCTTGAATTCGTCTGCCCGGATCATGATTTGGTGTGGTCGGACCTCCAGAGTCCCTCTTCCCTGGAGAAGGCATACGTCATTCCGTCACTCGGCCATGCGACGAAAAAGGCACACACAGAGCGATTTGTGCAGACCCCAACGACCGCGCGCGGGGAAGTTCAAGCCCGGCCCGGACTACCCTCCCTCACGCCTGCGTCGGCGCCGGCGTCTCCAGGTCCCGGTCCGGGATGGTGATCACCGGCTCCACCTCGCGCAGTTCCTCCAGCGGGATGTGGCAGGCGATGGAATGGCCCTCGCCGTCGAGTTGCACCGGGGGCGGCTCGTCGTCGCAGATGCTGCCGACCTTTCGCTGGCAGCGGGTGGAGAACGGGCATCCCTTGGGCGGGTCCAGGGGGCTCGGCAGGTTCCCTTCCAGCACGATGCGACGCTTCTCCACCTCCGGGTCGGCGATGGGCACCGCCGACAGCAGCGCCTCGGTGTACGGATGGTACGGCGGCGCGAAGACTTCTTCGGTGGTCCCCCGCTCCATGATCTGCCCCAGGTACATCACCACCACGCGGTCGGAAAGATATCGAACCGCGGACAGGTCGTGGCTGATGAACAGGAGCGTGGTGCGATGCTCGCGCTGGATGTCCATCAGCAACTCGGTCACGGCCGCGGCCACGGACACGTCCAGCGCGGAAATGGGCTCGTCGGCGATGACGGTCTTGGGGTTGCCGGCAAAGGCGCGGGCGATGCCCACCCGCTGCTTCTGGCCGCCGGAGAGCTGGCGCGGCTTGCGGTGCGCGAAGGCCCGCGGCAGCTTCACCGTATCCAGCAACTTGTGCACCCGTTCCTGTATCTTCGCCGGATCGGACTCGATGCCGAAGCGCTTGATGACCCGGCCGATCTGGTAGCCGACGGAGTGCGACGGGTTGAGCGTGTCGTTGGGGTTCTGGAACACCATCTGCAAGGACGCAAGCTGCTCCGGCGTGCGTTTCTTGACCTCGATGCTGCCCAGGTCGGTTCCGTCCAGGCGCACCTCGCCGTCGGTGGCGGTCTCGAGGCCCATCAGCACCTTGGCGAAGGTGGACTTGCCGCAGCCCGACTCGCCGACAATGGCCACGGTCTCCCCTTCTCCCGCGTCGAAGCTGATGCTTTCGTTGGCCTTCACCTGACGCACGGATTCCTGGGAGATGAGCGCCGCCAGGGTGCTCTCCTTGACGTCGTAGTACTTGCGCATGTTGTCGACTTCGAGGACCGTCTCGCCCACCTCGATGGGCTCCCGGGTCGTGTCGGGCTGGATGGCCTTGTCGTGGTCGATCTCGTCCCACCGCAGGCAGCGCACCCGGTGCGCGGGATCGTCGTCGGTGTGCACGCCCTCCATGGGAATGTGGTCGTCGTCGCAGCGTCCGGGCTCGAAGAACTCGCAGCGGGGTCCGAAATAGCAGCCCTTGGGCCGTTGGTGCGGCAACGGGAGCTGCCCCTTGATGGCGGTCAGCGGACGCGCGTTCTTGTCGGCGTGCGGCAGCGGGATGCAGCCGAACAGCCCGTGGGTGTAGGGGTGCTTGGGCCAGGAGAAGATCGAATCGATGTGGCCTTCCTCCACCACCTCGCCGGAGTACATGACGCAGATGCGGTCACAGACCTCCAGCATCAGGCCAAGGTTGTGGGAGATGTAGAGCAATGACGCGCCGGATTCCTTGCTCAACTCGGCGATCAGCTCCACGATCCCGGCTTCCACCGTGACGTCCAGGGCCGTGGTGGGCTCGTCCAGCAACAGCAGCGCCGGACGCGACAGCAGCGCCATGGCGATGACCACCCGCTGCTGCTGGCCGCCGGAGACCTGGTGCGGGTAGGAGTCCATGAGCCGTTTCGGGTCCGGGATGTTCACGGCCGCCAGCATGTCGAAGGAGCGCTGGAAGGCCTCCTCCTCGCTCACGCCCTCGTGGATCATCGGCACTTCCATGAGCTGCGCGGCGATGGTCATGCTCGGATTGAGCGCGGCCATGGGCTCCTGGTAGATCATCGAGATGTCCTTGCCCCGGACACGCCGGATCTCCTCCTCGGTCAGCTCGGCCATGTCTCGGCCCTGGAACTTGATGGTGCCGCCGACGATGCCGCCGTTCTTGCCCATGTAGCGCATGATGCCGTTGGCCACCGTCGATTTCCCGCAGCCGGACTCGCCCACCAGGCCGACGGACTCGCCCTTCTGGATGGTGAGGTCGAAGTCCATGACCGCGGGGATCTCCCCGGCCCGGGTGTAGTAGCTGAGCCGGAGACCGGAGATCTCCAGGACCGGCGCCTCGCCGCTTCCGTTGCCTTGTCCGTTGTGATCAGCCATCACGTTCCTCCTAGTCCTTCAAGGACACTTCGCGCAGGCCGTCGGCCAGCAGGTTGAAGCCCAGCACCAGCAGGGACACCGCGCACGCGGGCAGGATCGCCATGTGAGGGAAGCCGCCCGTCACGAAGGCGCGGGTCTCGGTGATCATGCCGCCCCAGTCCGGGTCCGGCGGCGGCAGTCCGAGCCCCAGGAACCCCAGCGCGCCGATGGTGATGGTCGTGTAGCCCATGCGCAGGCAGAAATCGACGATCAGCGGGCTGCGGGCGTTGGGCAGGATCTCCACCAGCATGATGTACCAGGGCCCCTCGCCGCGGGTCTGCGAAGCGGCGATGTAGTCGCGGGTGGCGATGTCCATGGTCACCCCGCGCACGATGCGCATGATGCCCGGCGCGGACGCGAACACCACCGCGAAGATGATGTTGAGCCCCGAGGCGCCGACCTTGGCGATGATCAGCACGTACAGGACCATGATCGGGAACGAGAGGATCACGTTGGCGAAGAACGAGATGATCTCGTCCAGGTAGCCGCGGAAGTAACCCGCGGCCAGGCCCATGATGATCCCGACGATATAGGCGGAAATGGTCGCCACCGTGGCGTAGAACAGCACCCGCTGTCCGCCCCAGATGATGCGCGAAAGGATGTCGCGTCCGAGATGGTCGGTGCCGAACAGGAACACGCCGCCGTCCGGGGCCGCGGTGCCCGGGAAGGCGAAGGGCAGGATCGTCGCGTTGGGGTCGAAGGGCGCCACCAGCGGCGCGAAGATCGCCAGCAGGACGAAGAAGACGACGATCAACGCGCCCACCATGCCTACGGGGCTCTCCCGCAGGAGGGCGACCGCCTTGACGGCGTTCACGATGCTCGAATCCGGCCTGACCAGAGGTGTATCAGTGGTACTCGCAGCCATGATCCCCTCCTCACTTGAACCGGATTCTCGGGTTCAGGTAGGTGTACCCGAGGTCGCCGATGGTCTGGGTGAAGACGGCCACGAACACCGCCGCGGTGCCGCAGGCTTCGATCACGAAGATGTCCCGGCGCAGCGCCGCTTCCAGCAGCAGCGCGCCGAACCCCTTGTAGCCGAAGGCGAACTCCGTCACCACCACCCCCGACAGCAGCCAGTTGATCTGCAGCATGATGACCGTGAACGGAGCGATGAGCGCGTTCCTGAGCGCGTGCTTCATGATGATGTGCCGGTAGGGCAGCCCTTTGAGCATGGCGGTGCGGATGTAGTGGTTGGTCATGACCTCCGCCATGGAGGCCCGTGTCATCCGCGCCACGTAGCCGAAACCGTACAGGGTCAGCACCATCACCGGCAGGATCAGCTCCACCACGTTGAACCCCGACACCATGGACGAAGTGCCCGGCAACCAGCCGAGCCCGAAGACGAAGATCCAGGCCAGCAGCACCGCGCTGGCGTATTCCGGTATCGAGGTGGTGGTGATGGAGAAGACCGAGATCACCCGGTCCTGGGTGGAGCCTTCCTTCATGCCGGCCAGCACGCCCAGGGTCAGCGCCACGATGACCATGACCACGAAAGTGACGCCGGCGAGGATGCCGGTGTTGCCGAGGCGGTCCCAGAATATCTCGTTGACCGGCCGCTTGTAGATGATGGAGTCGCCGAGGTCGCCGGACAGCACCCGGCCGATCCATTCGACGTAACGCACCAGGATGGGCCGGTCGTAGCCGTGCTGGGCGATCCAGGCGTCGAGCTGCTGGTCCTGGGCATAGGGTCCCAGGACGCTGCGCGCGATGAGCCGGGGATCGCCCTCGTTCATGAGGAAAAGAAGCAGCGCCACCACCAGCATGATGAGGATCATCATGCCGACGCGGCGCAGGATCAGTTGTGGCATGTCAGTCTCCGCTGCTCTCTAGTCGTGGCTTGCACACCCCGGTCAATCGGGAAGGGCGCGGGTAGGGGCGGCCGGCCGGCCGCCCCTACGGGGTCCACCGCAGTGTGGCTGCCTAACCTTCCAGCCACACGTTATGGAACTGGTGATACAGCGTCGGGTGGGTCTGGTGCCCCTTGACCCGCTTGTTCGCCGCCTTGAAGACCGAGCGCCAGAAGGGCTGCGGGATGATGGCGTCGTCCTGGAGTATCTTCTCGCAGACGGCCATCTTCTTCTTGCGCTCGTTGACGTCGAGGGTGGCCTCGGCCTCGTCGAGGGCAGCGTCGAACTTGGGGTTGTTGTAGGCGGTCTCGTTCCAGGGCACGCCGGCGCGGTAGCCGAGGCCCAGCACCATGGTGCCGAGCGGACGGTGCGTCCACGCGGTGTAGCCCCAGGGCGCCTTGTCCCAGACCTCCCAGTACTGGTTGGCCGGCATCTTGTTGATCTTCAGGTTGATGCCCGCGGGCGCGAGCTGGTTCTTGAAGATCGCGCAGGCGTCCGTCATCCATGGGCCCTCGGTGTCGCCGTTGGCGATCTCGACGGTGATGCCCTTGGGGTAGCCCGCTTCGGCCAGCAGTTTCTTGGCCTTCTCCACGTCCCGCTTGAGCGGCGGCAGCGCCGCGTACTCCGGATGGATGGGACAGACGTGGTGGTTCTCGGCGATCTGGCCGAGGCCCTTGAACGCCTTGTCCAGGATCTCCTTGTGGTCCATGCAGGCGGCGATGGCCTGGCGGAGCTTGAGGTTGTCGAAGGGCTTCTCGCTGACGCGGAAACGCATGACCGCGGTCTGCGCCGTCGTGGCCTCGTGAAGCTCCACGAAAGGCAACCGCTTGATCGTGTCGATGGCCTGGTTGGGCACGCGGAAGACCATGTCCACCTGCTGCGACGCCAAGGCCGCGATCCAGGCATTGGTGTCCTCACCATGATCGAAGTAGTGGATCTCGTCCAGGTAGAACGGTCCGGCCCACCATTTCCGTGCCTTCTTGAAAATCGCCCTCTCGCCGACCGCGAACGCCTCCAGCTTCATGGGGCCGGTGCCGATGGGGTTCTTGGAGAGGTCGGCGGCGTAGTCCTTGCCGAAGCCCCGGTGCACGATGGCGGTGGGATAGTTGTAGAAGTTCTCCGGCATGGCCAGGGCGGCCTGCTTGAGGTTGAACTTGATGGTGTGGTCGTCGATGACCTCGACCGCGTTGGCGATGCCGCGCTTCATCGGCTTGCCGTCCGGACCTTTCACGGTCTCCACCATGGCGCCGAAGAGGCCCAGGTTCGAGGAGCCGGTCTTGGGGTCGAGCCAGCGGTTGACCGTGTGGGCGACGTCCGCGGAGGTGAACTTGTCGCCGTTGGACCAAGTGACGTCTTTACGGAGATGGAACACCCAGGTCTTGAGGTCGTCGGATGCTTCCCACTTGCTGGCGAGATAGGGCACCGTGACGTTGTCCGCCTTTGTCCGGGTCAGGTGCTCCACCAGGAAGCGCGCAACGTTGGATTTCTCGGTCCAGTCGAAGCTCGCCGGATCGGTCACCTCCTGAATGCGCATGGAGACTCGGAGCGTCCCGCCGGGCTTCGGCGTCGCCGCCTGCACGGTCGGAACCAGGGCGCCGCCGATGAGCCTGTCGGCGGTGGCATACGCCACGCCGGCCGTCATGCCCAAGAGCGCCGCCTGACGCAGGAAGTCGCGCCGGGTGATCTTGCTGGTGCGAAGCTGATCGCACAGTTCCGGCAGATAGCTGTGCGTCTCGGCGCCGAGGGCTCGCTCCGACGGCAGCGTATAGCGCCGCTTGTCGCGGCTCAGAATCTTCTTGTCACTCATGAAGGTAACCTCCGTTTGACTCGACTGCTGGACGGGGCGTCGTGAGGATCTTGTGCGACTCCGGCGGGAAGGGGCACCGCCCGTAATCCCTTGCGGCCAACAGACCATTCTTCCAAGGAAACAAAGCCTATTCCACATCCGGTCTGGAATGCAAGCCGGTTTTCTGCGATTCTTCGACCATGGAACTGCCCGCGGAACGGCGTACGCTCAACATCATCGGACAGCCGACGCCTGCCGTTGAAGGCGCGGCGAAGGTTACCGCCGAAGCGCGCTACCTGGAGGACCTCCACGCGCCGGGGATGCTGTACGGCAAGATCTGCCGCAGCCCCCTTCCCCATGCCAGGATCCGCGGCATCGATACCTCCCGGGCGGAGCGGCTGCCCGGCGTGGTTGCGGTCATCACCGCGGCCGACATGCCCGACATCGAGTTCAGCTTCGTGCCGGAGTTCGCGGACAAGGTGCCGTTGTGCGCGCCCGGCCGCACGGTGCGCTACGCCGGCGACGAGGTGGCGGCGGTGGCGGCGCTGGACGAGCGCACCGCGGAGGAGGCCGCGCGCCTCATCGAGGTGGACTACGAGCCCCTGGAACCGGTGCTGGACCTGGAGGCCGCGCTGTCGCCGGATTCTCCCGAGGTCCACGACGGCGGCAACCTGGCCTACGAGGTGCACAAGGCGAAAGGCGACGTCGTGGCCGCCTTCGCCGACTGTGACATCGTGGTGGAGGAGGAGTTCGAAACCGCGCGCCAGTCCCATGCGGTGATGGAGAACCGCGGCTGCATCGCCCAGTACGGCGCCACCGGCCAGCTCACCGTGTGGCACCAGACCCAGGCGCCGCACACCCTGCGCGCCGAGATCGCCCGCACCCTGGATATCCCCCAGCGGCTGGTGCGCGTGATCCAGCCCGAAACCGGCGGCGGGTTCGGCGCCCGGCTGGTGATGAACGTCATGGTGCCCATCGCCGCGACCCTGTCCCGCAAGTCGGGGGGGCGGCCCGTGCGCATCGTCAACACCCGGGACGAGGAGTTCCGCTGCGCCGGCGCCCGCTACGCCTACCGCTTCAAGCTCAGGCTGGGCTGCACCCGGGACGGCGTCATCCGCGCCAAGCACCTGGAAGTTCTCGGCGACAACGGCGCCTACAACGACAAGGGCATCTCCACCATCAACTTCATCACCATGTCGTTCTTCTCGTCCTACGACCGCCATCGCCCGGCGACGTCGGTGGACGCCCGGCTGGTGTACACCAACAAGCCGCCCGGCGCCGCCTACCGGGGCTTCGGGCACGCCGAGGAGACCTTCGCCTTCGAGTCCATCCTGGAGACCATGGCCGAGCGGCTCGGACTGCACCCGGTGACGGTTCGCACCGAGAACCTGCGGCGGCCGTGCGAGCGCGCCTGCGTGGAGCGCGCCACCGAGCTGATGCGGCCGGGCAAGGGAACCGCCGAAGGCACGACGCGCACGGGCATCGGCATGGCGGTGTTGTCGGAGACCGGCGCGGGCCTGCGCTACTACCGGCAGAACTCCACCGAGGCCATCGTCAAGGTGGATCGCGACGGCAGCGTGGCCATCATCGCCACCATCGCCGACACCGGCACCGGCACCCGCACCGTCATGGCCCAGATCGCGGCCGAGCAGCTCGGCGTATCCGTGGACCGCATCCGCATCTTCCACAACGATACCGACGTGATCCCCTTCGACCTGGGCACCTGGGCCAGCCGCACCACCTACGTGTGCGGCAACGCCGTGGCCGCGGCCGCGGCCGACGCGCGCCGGCGGCTGGCGGAGGTCGCCGCCGGCATGTTGCGCGCAACTCCCGAGACCCTCGTGTTCGCCGGCGACCGCGTGGCGTCCACGGTGGAGCCCGGCGGCGAAACGACCTTCGACGAGGTGGTGCGGGAAGCCTACGACCGCCAGGGCCTGCTTATCATCGGCAAGGGCGCGTTCGTGGACGAGGAGGCCACCCGGTTCGTCACCAACGACTACGAGGCCGCGGCTCCGGTCATCGCCGCGTGCTGCCACGTGGCAGAGGTGCGGGTGGACACGGAGACCGGCGCGGTGGAACTGCTGCGCTACCTGGCGGTACACGACGTGGGCAAAGCCATCAACCCCCTCGGCGTCGAACAGCAGATCGAGGGCGGCCTCACCCAGGGGCTGGGCTTCGCGCTGTACGAGGACCTTGCCATCGACGGCGGCCAGGTGCTGAACCCGAACTTCGTGGACTACCGCGTCCCCACCTTCGGCACCATGCCCAGGCGGCTGGAAGCGGCGTTCGTCGAGGGCGACCCTTCCGAAGGCCCCTACGGCGCCAAAGGCATCGGCGAGCTGCCCTTCGGCCCGGTCGCCCCGGCCATCGCCAACGCCATCTACAACGCGGTGGGGGTGCGCGTGCGGACACTGCCCATGACGCCGGAGCGGATTCTGAGGGGGTTGAGGACCCGTTAACGCTGGAGGATACGAGTCGTTTCAACCGACGAATGGCGTGACCACCACCCGAAGCACTTCCTCGGTGCGGTGAACATCGCTCTGTCCGATCTCAACGGGCGCGTACATCACACTTGCCGGCTATCGCCTTCGCGAGCTTCTCGAAGTCCTCGTAACAATCCCGCACTGCGTAGAAGTGACCGCCGAGCGCACCGTCTGCGGCGGTGAGGCGGAACATTGGCTTGCGGGCCTCGTGAGCCATGGCCATCAGGCTTCGATAGTGTTTCAGGGTGGCCAGGCATTCGGTATCGTCCTCTGTCGAGGACACGCCACAGCCAGCACCGTTGAGCGCTTCCTTGCCGTACACCTCTGGAATTCGCCTGATCCACTTCTGGTACGCCTGCACGGGACGGTCCGCGCTCACGGCGTGCTGCATCACAATGTAGCCAGCGGGGGTGATTTCGGCCGATGGAAGGTCGAGATCGGAAACCTTCGGACGGCGTTCCAGACGGTCCCGCCAGTCGTTGCGCCAATCCCGGAGCGTCGGCCCGACGTTGCGGAGCGCCTGCAAGGAGAAAAGATCGGGGGCGAGCGGAAACACGACGAAGCTCGCCGCAATGATCGCCGCCCGGTTGATAGCACCCAGGTTCGGACCGACGTCGATCAACGCCAAGTCGGCATTCTGCTTGTTGGCGGCGTGGCAAATCATCCGATGGAACGCCGACTCTGTGCGAAACGCCGACTCGTCGCCGCTCAGACAGCTCGGCCACGCTGCCGACAGCTTCGCCTCGAAACTCGACAGCGCCAAGTCGCCGACGACGAGGCCGAGATTCGAAGCGACCTGTTCGACATGCGGCTCCCGGATGTCGCCAAGCCCTCGCAGGATGGGCGAAATCGCGCCCAGGATGCTGTCGGGATGTTCGCCGTCGGGCCACAACTGCTCGAGGCGGTCCTCCCTGAGGAATACGGTGCTGAGGGTCGCTTGTGGATCGAGGTCCACGGCCACCACCGAGAATCCGAGGTCCGCGTACATCCACGCCAAGTGGTACACCAGCGTGGTCTTGCCCACGCCGCCCTTGTTGTTGAAGAAAGCGATCGTTTTCACGCCGCCCTCCGGATGGTCGCCAGCACGTGGGAAGGCTCGAACGTGAATTCCACCTCCGGATTTCCGTTGCGGCGCAACGCTTCCTGTGCACGGATGACGCCGCGTCCGAACGCGTTGACATAGCCAAGAGTCGCCAGGGCCTCCGACAGGACCGGATTTCGGTAATCCGTCTGCCGCGGGAAGTTCTCCGGTGACGCCATGCCATACAGACCGCCCGGATTCTGGATCTCTATGCGGTCATCGTACCAGTAGAAGCGAACCGGCGCGTTTGACTCGTAGGATCGATGCATGATGGCGTTCAAGAGCAGTTCGCGGATGGCTGCGGGCGGATAGTCGGTCACCGTTCGTTCCCGGAGAGCCGATTCCGCCACCGGGTGCGGTTGTGCTGGAAGAGAAACCAATGCTTCCAGTTCCCGCAGGACCGTAATCAGATCGCCACTGAGCCGTTTCTCGCTGATCGGGTCGTCTGCCATCGTGGTTCCCGCCCAACGGACGAACTGGATCCAGGCCCCCGGCACCCAGCGTAACGGGTCCCGGGCGAACAAGAGCGCTCCAGCGTTCGTGGGGCAGTCCGCGGTCAGATCGTAAAACCGTAGCGAAGCCATCTGCTCTTCGATGGCGCGGTTGTTCTCCTCGATGACTGCACGGTCCACGGCGGCAGGCAGATAGGTGACGAGAAACATGTCCCGGACGAGATCGTCCATCTTGCAGCCCGCGCACGGCCGGAGATCGAAGGTCCGCTGCTGGGCGGTCCGTTTTTCGATCAGAATCCGTTCTTCCTGCTGGCTGGCGCGGCGCCGCGATGGACCGACACGGATCCAGACCACACCCTTGTACCGCACCGGCGGCAGGTCTGACGGCAGGACTTCCACTACCGCTACCTCACCTTCCGGCAACAGGTGTTTCTGGACGGTCATGACCGGCAGCGGCTCGATATTGACGTTCGAGCGCAGGTTTCCGAGATGCTGTAGCAGTTCGTCGCTGACGGTCTCAGCACTGACTGTCCCGTGATCGTCCACGCCGATGATGAGGTAGCCCGGCCTTGCGTTATTGGGGAAGTCGTTGGCGAAGGCGCAAATCGCCTCGCCGAACTTATCGGTGTTCGTCTTGGAGACCGTAAGTTCCACGCGGTCGGACTCGTGATCCTCGATCAACGCACACAATTCATTGGTCGCCAGCATGACACCCCTGAAGCCGGAGTTTCGGAAAGGATGGCACGGCCAAACGCACGGTGCAAATTCCAATTGTCTTGCTCAGAAGGGGAACTCCTCGCATTGCGCAGACACCGCCAACCGGGTTGACGACTGGCCAACAGGGTTCGTGGCGTGATAGGAGGTTGGTTCCAATCGGTCAGCGCATGCGTTTGTCAAGAGTACAGGGACGACCCCACGCGCGCATGATCGGACATATGGAAAGATATGCGTAATCTCCCTACAAGATGGGGCCTCAGCCTCCCCAACCGCGGCGTGCTGTTCGGGCTCACCACGGTGGACGATCTGTTCGCGTCCGCGGCGTTGGCGGAGGAGTCCGGCGCCTTCGAATCGGTGTGGGTGGGCGACAGCTTCATCCACAAGCCTCGGCTGGATTCCATCGTCATGCTGTCCAATCTGGCTGCTCGCACCCGGAGCGTGCGGCTGGGGACCATCTGCATGGCCACCTTTCCGCTGCGCCATCCGGTGGAGTTGGCGATCCAGTGGGCGAGTCTGGACCACGTCTCCGGAGGGCGCACCTTGCTGGGAGCCTGCATCGGCGGCGGTCATGAACCCGAGTTGCGCGCCTTCGGGCAGACCTCGAAGGAACGGATCCCCCGTCTGGAGGAAGGGATCGAATTGTTGCGCGCGCTGTGGGGCGGTGAGCGGGTGCATCACCGCGGGCGCTTCTACACCCTGGAGGACTACGACATCCTGCCCAAACCGGTGCAGCGCCCCTGCCCCATCTGGATCGCGGTGAACCCGCGGCAGTCCATCGACGGCAGCGCGCTGGTCAAGCGAGCCTTGGAGCGTGTGGTCAGGCTGGGCGACGGCTACATGACCGACGCGGTGGCGCCCGACGAGTTCCGCCGCCGCTGGGACTTCATACAGGAAACCGCGGACCGGCAGGGCCGGGACCTCGGCCGCTTCGAGACCTGCCTTCACGGCATGATCAACATCAACGAGGACAGGCAGGCGGCCTACGACGAGTCGAAGCACTACTTCCAGGCGTACTACCCGCTGGCGCCGCCCAGCGAGGAGGTCATCCGGGTGTGGCTCGCCCACGGTCCTCCGGAGGAATGCGCGGAGGTGGTGCGGGAATGGCTGGACATGGGCATCAGCACGCCGGTGCTGCGCTTCACCGGACACGACCAGCCGGCTCAGATCCGCCGTTTCGTCGAAGAGGTCCTTCCGCTTGTTTAGCGGCCTGTACAGGGAGGCTGTCCGATGAACCCGAACTTGCGAGATTTCCTGCGCGCGGTCCGTGAGACCGGGCCTGACAACTACGTCGAGGTGACCCAGCCGCTGGACCCCTACCTGGAGATCGGCATCATCCAGCACAAGCTGGCGGCCGAGGGGCGCAACCCGGTGATCTACTGCCCCGAGATCAAGGGCAGCTCGCTGCCGCTGGTGACCAACATGTTCGGCTCCTTCGGCCTGCTGGCCTGGGGCTTGGGCTGCGACCCGCGCAGCATGACCCGGGCGGAGATCTACGACGTTCTGCGCAGGAAGCTGGCGCAGCGGGAGGATCCGGTGTGGGTGGACGAGGAGGACGCGCCGGTCAAGGAGAAGAAGTTCGTCGGCGACGCCGTGGACCTGAGCGTGCTGCCCATCATCCACAACTCGAAGCTCGACGCCGGGAAATATATCGGCGCCGGCTTCATGATCGCCCGGTGGCCGGACACGGGCGTTCCCAACGCCGGCATCTACCGCCACCTGGTGATGGGACGGAACCGGCTCGGCTGCATGATCAATCCCGGCAACGACGGCGCCTACATCGCCCGGCGCTGCGCGGAGCTGGGACGGCCCATGGAGGTGGCGCTGGTCATCGGCCACCACTCCGCGGTGCTGCAGGCCTCCCAGGCCAAGGGGGTGGTGGAGTTCGATCTCATGGGGGGCTATCTCGGCGAGTCGCTGGAGGTGGTCAAGGGAGAGACCGTGGACGTGCCGGTGCCGGCTCAGGCGGAGATCGTCATCGAGGGCACCATCGACGCCTCCACCATGTCCACCGACGGCCCCTACGCCGAGTACCTGGGCTACTACGGCGTCGGCGACAAGCCCTGCTACGTCATCGACGTGAGCGCCATCACCATGCGCGGGGACGCCATCTACCACCACCTGGACTCGGCCCACGTGGAGCACAACCTGTGCCCCAACGTGAGTGCAGAGATGAGCATGTACGACCGGCTGCGGACCCAGTTCCCCACCGTCAAGGCGGTCAACACCATGGGCTGGCTGGGTACGTACGTGTCGCTGCAGCAGCGGGTGCCCGGCGAGGGCAAGCAGGCCGGGCTGGTGGCGGTGTCCACCGACAACTACGGCAAGACCGTGGTGGTGGTGGACGACGACGTGGACGTCTACAACGAGCGCGAAGTGGCGTGGGCCTTCAGTACACGGATGGTGGCGGACCAGGACATGCTGATCATGCCCGGGGTCAAGGGCGCGCACCTCGATCCGGTGTCCTACAACGAGGCCCGCACGGGCCGCGGCCCCATGACCACGCACCTGGTCATCGACGCCACCCGCCCGGTGGAGAAGGAGTTCGAGACCAGGATCGAGCCGGACCCGGAACTGTGGCAAAAGATGGACCTGAAGGACTATCTGAAACCCTGACGCGCCATTGACAAAGCACCGGGCACTTACTAGTATTCGTCGTTCTCCGTGTTTCGCACAGAAGAAATGCTTTCGTTGCGGTCAGTGGGACCGGCAACCAGCTAAAGGAGGCAGATAATGCGACGCTACACATGGACCGTATTGTTGGCGATTGCGCTGGTGGGTTTCCTGGCCTTCGAGGCCGCGGCCAAGGACCTCGCCAAGGTCAAGGTCACCGCCGGCCGGAACAGCATCATCTCCATGCTCTATCTGGCGGGGGAGCTGGCCGGGATCTTCGAGAAGAACGGCATCGATGCTGACGTGGACGTGCGCCCCTTCAAGGGACACATGGCCGCGCTGCCCGCCAAGGAAGTGCCCTGCTCGTCGTACGCGGGCACGGCCGCCATCGCCCGGATCACCAAGGGGCTCGACTTCGTCATCGTCGGAGGCGGCCTCACCGTCATGCAGGAGGTCTTCGTCAAGAAGGACAGCGCGGTGAAGTCCATCGGCGACCTCCGGGGCAAGAAGTACGGCACCTGGTCCACCGGCGCCGGCGCCTTCAAGGCCACCCGCGCGGTCATCATGGACGGCCACGGCATGGACATCCTCAACAAGAAGGACATGAACCTGGTTCAGGCCGCCGCCCCCGCGCTGCTGGCACTGCTGGACCGCGGCGACGTGGACTCCATGTTCAACATCAGCTCGCTGACCGTCCGGGCGGCATCGCAGCCCGACAAGTACCGCTCGGTGTTCGCACCCAACGACTACTGGAAGTCGAAGACCGGCCAGGCCATCGTGTGGTCGGCGCCGCTGGTCTGCTGGCGCGAGTGGGTGGATGAGGACCCGAAGCGGGCGGCAGGCTTTGCGAGTGCGGTCATGGAGTCCATGCGCTGGCTCAGGAACCCCAAGAACTTCGACCAGGCCGAGGCCAAGTTCGCCAAGGTGACCGGCATCAAGAACAAGGCCGAAGCCGGCGTCTACCGGGACTGGCTGCAGAAGAAGAAGATCTTCATCGCCAAGTGGGACAAGGAAACCGTGGACCATCAGTGGAACTTCCTCGAGATGGCGAAGCGGCGGGGCGTCCTGGACTTCGTTCCGGACAAGAAGAAGCACGGGCTGATTCTCAACTAGTCGACGTCACGGCGTCCGGGTCCTCGGAACGGCTTCGGCCGCGCCGGGGACCCGGAGCCTTCGCGCCCATCTCCGACAGGCTCTCCTCATGATCAAGGGCAAGCCCGGCCTTGTCGCCGGGGTCCTCACAATCGTCGGCTTCGTGTTGTTGTGGCAGGTGGTGTCCCTGCTCTTCCTGCCGTCGTTCCTGCCGGGGCCGCGGGAGCTGATAGCGAGGCTGCTGGTGGTCTATTCCGAGGCCGAGGCCTATGTCGTGGTCTGGGACACGCTGCGGCGGATCATCCTGGGCCTCCTGGCCTCCATGATCATCGGCGGCATCCTCGGGCTGATCATGGGCATGCACCGGCACGTGGAGGCGTTCCTGGACGGCTGGATCATGGTGGCGCTGACCTTTCCGGCGGTTTGCTGGGCCTTTCTGGCGGTCCTGTGGTTCGGGCTCTCGGACATCGGGCCCATCTTCACGACGGTGCTCATCGTCTTCCCGTTCGTGTCCCTCAACGTATGGGAAGGCACCAAGGCCATCGACAAGGAAGTCATCGACATGGCCAAGGTGTACAAGGCGGATCGGCACCTGATCATCCGAAAGGTCATCATACCGCAGCTCCTGCCCTACATCTTCTCATCATTGCGGATCGCGCTGTCGCTGTCCTGGAAGATCGTGCTGGTGGGAGAGGCCTTTGCCGTGGGCAGCGGCGTGGGCCAGAAGCTGATCATTCATTTCGAGGATACGCGGGTGGACCTGATGCTCGCCTGGGGCGTCAGCTTCATGATCTTCATGGTGCTGGTGGACGTGCTGGTCTTCCGGTCCTGGGAGCGGCGCGCCTTCCGCTGGCGGCACCAGGTGGCCACGTAACCGCGCGTCACGCGGCATTCAATCTCATTGTCCAATACAGGTATCGTTCATGGCTTCGACGGTCGTTCAGGTTGACAAGTTGACAAAGAAGTTTCCCGCTCCCGGCGGCGGCGAAGAGTTCGTGGTGCTGGACGCCGTGAGCCTCGACGTCAAGGAGGGGGAGTTCGCGAGCCTCGTGGGCCCCTCCGGCTGCGGGAAGTCCACGCTCCTGAACGTCATCGCGGGCATCGAGGTGGAGAACGGCGGCAGCGTCACGGTACACCCCGCTACCGAGTCCCCCGACGGCGCCATCCACGTGGGCTACGTGTTCCAGAGCGCCCGTCTGCTCAACTGGCTCACGGTGGAGGACAACATACGCTTCGCGCTGGAGGCCCAGGGCGTGCCGCGCGAGCAGTGGCGCGACCGCGTCACCAAGTACCTGGAAATGGTCGGCCTGGGGGGCCAGGAGCCCAACTACCCGCTCAACCTGTCCGGCGGCATGCAGCAGCGGGTGGCCATCGCCCGCGCCCTGGCCATCGAGCCTGATGTCCTGCTCATGGACGAGCCCTTCAGCCATCTCGACGAGATAACCGCGCGCAAGATGCGCATCGACCTGATGGACATCCTCGAACGGGCCAAGACCACGATCCTGTTCGTCACCCATGACCTGCGCGAGGCCGTCTACCTTTCAGACGACGTCTACATGATGAGCACCAAGCCGGCGCGGATATTCCGGCACGTGCAGGTGGACCTGCCGCGGCCCAGGCAGCCCGAGGACCCGCGGCTGTTCGACATGGAGAAAGAGCTGGTGCGGGAGTTCTTCTCGGTGCTGGAGCAGACACAAGACCAATGACGATGCGTCTCTACATGCGTCTGGCGTCCATGGTGACGCTGGTGGTGGTCTGGTGGCTGGCCTCCCTGCTGACCCCGCCGGAGGTCCTGCCCAGCCCCTACCGGATACTTCAGACCATGGGGAAGATCCTCGTGGAGCTGGGTCCCGAGGGCAACACGGCCTTCTTCCACATCGGCATCACCCTGTTCCGCATCGTCATCGCGTTCGTGGCGGCGATGCTCGCCGGCATCGGCATCGGGCTGGCCATGGGACTCCGCAGGACCGTGGAGTTCTCGCTCATGAGCCTGATCCCGTTGTTCCTGACCATTCCCACCATACTGATGGTGTTCCTGGCGGTGCTGTGGTTCGGTTTCAGCGAGACCGGCAGCCTGGTGGCGGTGATGGCGGTGGTGACGCCCTTCGTGACGGTGAACATGGCCGAAGGCACCAAGGCCATGGACAAGAGCCTCATGGACATGGGCAAGGCCTTCAAGGCCAGCAAGCAGATGATGCTGCGGAAGGTCTACATCCCCCAGCTCATGCCCTACCTCATGTCGGCGTTCCGCTACGCCTTCGGCATGACCTGGAAGATCGTCGCCCTGGCCGAGACCTTCGGTATCAAGTTCGGCATCGGCTACATGTTCTTCTTCTGGTTCGAGAGCTTCGACATGGAGCAGGTGCTGGCGTGGGTGCTTTTGTTCGTGATCCTGATGCTGATCATCGAGTACGGCGTCATCGCCCGCTTCGAGCAGCGCGCCTTCGCTTGGCGGCGCACGTTCTCAGCCGCCGCCCTGTAGACCTCATCGTCCGTGCGCCTTGATCTCCGCCATGGAGAACGGCCCGGCTCCCATCACCTGGTGCAGCTCCCATTCGATCAGCTCGAACGTGCAGAAACCGGCCGCGGTGTAGGGGTCGCTGCCGGCGATGCCCTCCGCCTCCTCCCGTGAGTCCGCGCGTATGAGGTAGATACCGAGCTTGCGGTCCGGCGTCGGCCCCGACATGACGATCTTTCCCGCCTCGTGCTGGCGCTTCATCCAGGACAGGTGATCGTCCAGCGTCACGGTCCACTCTTCCCTGGGCTTGGTCGCGCTCCTCATTCCGATGAACCACATGCTCGTTTTCTCCTGTTGCCGTCCGAAGCCGACGCCCTATCGGGCGGCGCAGATGTCCCACCAGTTTCGGTCGAGGTCGCTGAACACGAACGAGACCTCGCCGTTGTCCTCCTGGAGATCCTGCACCTCGCCGATGCCGATGTCCTTGCCGGAAGTGCGGAACGCCCGGTGCGCGTCCGCCACCTCCTGCTCCGTCTCCACCTGGAGCGTGAAGCGGTTCAGCGACGACACGTAGTGGCGCGTCCGCCCGGGCAGCACCACCACGTACCAAGGGGTATCGAAGTGCTTGATGTACACCGACGACCGCCCGCCGCCGGCGATCTCCAGCCCCAGCACCTCGCTGTAGAACTTCGCGCTGACCTCCTTGTCGTCGCATTCGCGGGTGCCGTGGCTCAGCGCCTGAGGGAGATAGCCGCGCCCAGGAAACCGCTCCTCCGGCATCTTTTCGCGCCACGGGTTGATGGCGTTCCGCTGGCCCCGCTCCACCGCCTCGTGGTCGTAGTACTCGATCTCCCAGTCGTTGCCGCCGGGCTCGCGGAAATAGACCGAGTGGGCGAAGTGGTTCTCGTGTGGACGGCTGACGCGCTTGAGCTTGTAGCGCTCCTTCTGCGACTGGAGGTAGTCGTAGGCCGCATTGACTTCGTCGAGGGTCTCGACCCGCACGCCGTAATGATGCAGGTGCGGCTTGTCCACGGCCTCGGGTGCGCCCTCGTGGACCACCAGCTCCCAGTCGGTGTTGGGGTGCTTCACCGCGGCCTGACCGGGTCCCTGCCGCACGACCTCGAAGGCCAGCAGATCGGTGAGGACCGGCAGCGTGTCGTCCAGGGACTTGCATTCGTAGTGGCCACGCTTGAGTGCCGTGGGCTTGATCATGTGGAGTCCTCCCTGAGAGATTCTCGCACGGGGTGGTCCGTAAGCCGCCCGCGGCCGTGATGCGCGGGTTATCGGCCAACGTAACGCATTTGCGGCGGTTGATGAAGCGCCGTCTTGTCCTGGTGGTCATGGCCGTGCTCACGCTTGCGTTCTGCCCCTCTCCCTGTTTCCATTGACATGTGCCCGGCGGCGTTTCGAGAGATACGGGAGGCCCATGATGGCGAACGAATCCAGCCAAACCCTGTACACCTACCAGGATTATCTCAAGACCCCTGATGACGTACGGTATGAACTCATCGAAGGAGAACTGGTGGTCATGGAGCCGGCGCCCACCACGTCGCACCAAAGGGTGCTTGTCGATCTCGCTGTTCTCCTGGTTCCGTTCGTGAAGGAGCATGGTCTGGGCGAAGTGCTCATCGCCCCTACCGATGTCTACCTCTCCGACACCAACGTGCTGCAGCCGGACCTCCTTTTCGTGTCCGCGGCGCGGGCGTCGATCATCACCGAACGCGACGTCCACGGCGCCCCGGATCTGGTCGTCGAGATAGCTTCGCCTTCCACCCGGCGGCGTGACCGCGGCGTCAAAATGGATCTCTACGCCCGCCACGGCGTCGCTGAGTACTGGCTGGTGGACCCGCACACCACTATCATCGAGACGCTCCGGCTGGAGGACGGACGGATGGCCCCTACCGGAGTTTACGGGCGGAGAGAAACCTTCACCACACCCTTGTTTCCAGGCTTGGCCGTGGACCTGACAAAGGTTTTCTGACGCGCGCCGCGTGGAGCCGCGTCCCTGCAATCCATTGTCGGAGGTCCCGCTCATGCTTCGCCGTTTCATCGTCAATCGTACGCGGCCCTTCGCCGACGGTCACGAGTTCGGTTCCGTCGGCCCCTACGAGGTCGTCGCGGGCGAGGTCCAGGGAGAGGTGCGACCGGACGATCCCCGCAATGCCTGCATCGTCAACATTGCCAAGGCGCCGCGCAATGATCGCGGCGCGGTGGAGTACACCTGCAACTTGCACATCCTGCGACCGAAAGACATGAGCAAGGGGAACCGGCGGATGCTGTACGAGGCGCCCAATCGGGGCAGCAAGCGCGGACTGATGTTCCTCAACGACGCCCGGGAGTGCAACGATCCGGTGACTCTGCAGCACGCCGGCAATGGCTTCCTGATGCGCTGGGGCTACACCTGGGTCACGTCCGGCTGGCAGGGTGACCTCGTGCCCTGGAAGGACGGCATGGCGTTGGACGTCCCGGTCGCCACGGATGACGGAGAGCCGATCCAGCGGCGGGTGCGCACCGAGATCTGCGTCAACCGCCCGGGAGTGCACAGCCAGCCCCTGAGCGGCGACCTGCGAGTCCGCAGCTACCCCGCCGTCACCCTGGATACCTCCAGGGCCGATTTGACCGTCAGGATGAAGTCCTACGGTGAGCGGGAAATCGTCCCGCATACGGACTGGTCGTTTGCCGTCGAGGACACCGGGGGCGGCGACGGAGCGCCGGCGGTCACGCCCAGCGCTTCCCATCTCCACCTGCCGGACGGATTCATTCCGGGCGCCATCTACGAGTTGGTTTACACCGCGCGGGACCCGCTGGTGCTGGGCCTGGGGTTTGCCGCGGTGCGCGATCTGGTCGCGTTCCTGCGCTACGAGGAGGAAGATGGCGACGGCAACGCCAACCCCCTGGCTGACGGAACGGGCGTGGAAAAGGCCTATGCCTGGGGCCGCTCCCAAAGCGGCCGTTTCCTGCGTGACCTCGTCTACCAGGGGTTCAACGAAGACGAGCAAGGCCGCCGGGTGTTCGACGCCATCGCCCCCCACGCTGCGGGCGGCGGGCGCATGTTCCTCAACTACGAGTTCGCGCGGCCGGTCACATCGTGCCAGCAGCACACCAACCAGTTGGAGCCCGAGCTGTTCCCGTTCGCCTACAACGTCATGGAGGACCCGCAGACGGGCCGGGAGGACGGCATCCTCAAGCGGCCCGCCACCGATCCCCTGGTGATCCACACCCAGACATCCACCGAGTACTGGCAGAAACGAGGATCCCTCGCTCACACCGACGGCCGGGGGAACGATGTCCCCTTGCCCGATGGCGTGCGTATCTACCTGCTTGCCAGCACCCAGCACAACGCTCCGTACGGCATCCCCGCGGCCAAGGGCAAGACGCGCCATCCGGGCAACCCCCTGCCCATCGGCCCGGCCCTGCGGGCGCTCATCCTGGCCATGGACCGCTGGGCCACGGACGGCGCCGCGCCGCCCCCGAGCCGCATCCCGCGGAGCGCCGACGGCACCCAGGTCGCCCCCGAACGCCTGCGCGCCGGCTTTCCGGCCATTCCCGGCGCGGACTGCACCGGGCTCCACAACCGCCAGCTTTTTCTGGACTATGGAGAAGGCGTCACCCGCGGCGTCATCGACGCTCATCCGAAGCCCCCGCCGGACGGCGCTGGCTACGCGGTCCTCGTGCCGGCCGTGGACGCCGACGGCAACGACGTCGCCGGCGTCCGTCTCCCCTGGGTCAGCGTTCCCCTCGCCACCTGCACCGGCTGGAACCTGCAGTCCGAGGAGGCGGCAGAAGGAGAGCTGGCCGGTCTGCTGGGGTCATCCATCCCCTTCCCCCGGACCCGTGCGGAACGCGAGGCCGAGGGCGACCCGCGGCCGTCCCTGGAGGAGCGGTACGGGAACGTGGACGGCTATCTCGACCGCGTACGCGAGCACATCGTCACTCTGGTACAGGCAGGTTACATGCTGGCGGAGGACGCGGAGGCGCTGCTGGCCGATTGCCGGCAGGCATTCCGAGAAGCTGTCGGGGACAATCTGCCTTGAGCGGGCTTGAGACGATCGCCGTGCCGTCACCAACACGAAAAGGAAGTGCCCCCGGCGAGACTCGAACTCACGACACCAGGATTAGGAATCCTGTGCTCTATCCTGCTGAGCTACGGGGGCGTATCGGGGAGTCTAGCACGGCATCGGCGTCCACGCACGCGTGAGAACCCGTTCCGACCCGTTCCGAAGCCGTGCGGGGCGTTTCTGACATGCCCTCGCGCGGCTTGTCAAACGATTTGCCGTCGCGGAGCGTGGCCCACTTGCTATGCGTCCGGAGGCACCTGCATGCCGCGCTGGACCGCGGGGCGGGCGCCGATGGTGTCGAACCAGCGCTTGACCTGCGGGAAATCGGCCAAGTCCACCTGGTGCCTCTCGTGCCTCCCCACCCAGGGATAGGTGGCGATGTCCGCCACCGAGTACTCGCCGGCCAGATACTCATGGTCGGACAGGCGTTTCTCCATCACGCCGTAGAGGCGACGGGCCTCGTTCTTGTAGCGGTCGATGGCGTAAGGGACCTGCTCCTTGGCGCCCAGGAAGTGGTGCGCCTGGCCGAACATGGGCCCGACACCGCCCATCTGGAACATGAGCCACTGCATGACGTCATGGCGGGCGCGGGATTCCTCGGGCAGGAACCTGCCGCCGGCCTTCTCCGAAAGGTAGAGCAGGATGGCGCCCGACTCGAACAGGCTGTAGGCGCCGCCGCCGGGGCCGTCCTGGTCCACGATGGCCGGGATCTTGTTGTTGGGGCTGATGGCGAGGAAATCCGCCGCGAACTGTTCGTCCTTGCCGATGTTGATGGGATGCACGGTGTACGGCATTTCCAGCTCTTCCAGCATGACGGACACCTTGCGGCCGTTGGGTGTTCTCCAGGTGTACAGATCGATCATGATGCCTCCTTGGGGTCCATCTTGACCTGCTTGCCGATCCAGGGCAACCGCACGGGCCGTTTCTTGCTGAAGCGGCCGGCTGCCAGTCCGGCCAGTACGACCAACAGGAACAGCATCACCGGCCAAACGCGGATGCCGAGGGGTGGCGTGGCCGATTCCACCTCGACGGTCCGTGCGACTTCCGTTGCCCCTTGCCGGTCCCGGGTCGTCGCCATGGCGACGACCCGATGAGGGGACGCGTCGGTGAACTGAAACGCGACATCGAGGGTCCCGTCCGTGGGAACGCGATGCAGTGCGAATACTTCTTTGCCTTTCTCAAGCTGCACGACTCTCAGGGTTACGGTGGCGCGCACGGGCTTCCCGGAACCGGGCTCCGTCCCGCGCCATCGTATGATGCTGGGAGTCCCCACCCGGGGCGGCGCGACGGTCAACTCCCCTTCTAACGCGGCGCCTCGGCCCGTATCCGCGCCAAGGCCTTGGTCCGGGCCGGCACCATACACGACCAAGGCCATGAAGATCGCCGCCACGCCCGCCGGGGCGGAGAAGACTCTACCCGCGACCAAGCCCAGGAGAAAGAGCGCAGCGATGAAACCAATGAGGAAGGCAACCTTCGCGCGGTTTTCATGCACCCGGAGCGTGAAGGAGCGTTCGAGCCGGCGCCCTTGTTGGTCCGTGGCGCTCACGTCGAGCCGATACTCGCCTCGAATGGGAAAGATGTAGTCCCAGGACAGCGAGCCGGTCACGTTGGCCACGGTCATGTCGATGAGACGGGTTTCCTCGATCAAGGGGAAGTCGCTGGAGACGATGGCGCCGGAGGCCGGCGCCGTGAGCCGGACCGAGAGTTGCACCGGACCGCGGATTGTTTCCGCGGATCCATCCACGTCGATGGTGATCCTGGCCGAGTCCTTCAGCGGACGCAGCAGGGTCGTGTCGGGTGACACCTGGACCTTGATGTGCTCCACTTGGGCCGCAAGAGGGCTTGGCAGACTCGCGAACATCAGCACCAGGGAAACCAGAAACAGCAACGCGCCGAAGGCAGGGTTTCGGCTCTCGTGGCCGTAAGACACAGGTGAAACGGGCCGGCCCGCGGGTCGCGGCGTGGCAGGAGTGGACGGGAGGCAGGCTAGTGGCACGGGACAATGGCCAGCGCGTGACGGAAGTCGTGCATGGCATCGTGAACGGGAGGATAGGCGGCGGCCAGACTCACGTACAAAAGCACGCCGACCACGGCCATGAACGCCGCGGATTTCAGGACGAAGGGAAAGCGTTCGGACGTCACCGAGGCAAGTCCGAGAGTCACCTCGTGAGTCAGGCGGGCAGTACGTTCCGTCATGGCCGTAACTTCTACGTCAGGGCCGCGGTGATTGTCAACCGTTCAAGACTCATTGAGCGGACGAAAGGATTGACATCCGCCATGGGTCATCTTTACTGAAACGTGACGTAACCAGTTGGTGAACCGGACGAATCAGGAACTCGAAAGGAGAACGATCATGAGCTTGAGCCGCAGAGCGATCCTTGTAGCAGGCGCGGCGTTTACGGCCTGCGTCCTCGGTTTTTCCGCTACCGCCCTGGCCGGCAAACGCATGGTCTTCGGCGGCGGCCCGGCGGGCGGCACGTTCCAGATCGTGGCCAACTCCATCCAGACCTACGGCCCGGTCAAGCAGTCCAAGGATTACACGGTCAGGGCCCAGTCCTCGGCCGGCTCGGTGGAGAACCTGCGCAAGGTCAACGCCGGCCGGATGCAGTTCGGCGTGGTCTATTCCGGTCACGTGTACCTCGGGCACAACGGCCGCTTGAAGAACGACAAGCGGAAATACACGGACGTGCTCGCAGTCTCCTACCTGTACGGGGCGCCGGCACAACTGGTGGTGCGCAAGGGGTCGGGTATCCGCAGTGTCAAGGACCTGGTGGGCAAGCGGGTCGGCGTGGGCAACGCGGGCTCCGGCGCCTTCGCCAACTGCGAGTTGTTCTTCACCCACATGGGCATCTGGGACAAGGTCAAGCGCAACGCCATGGGGTACAACGATGCCGCCGCCGCCTTCGGCAACAACCAGCTCGACGCCTTCTGGCTGTTCACCGCGTTTCCCAGCGGCGCCGTGATCATGGCCGCTCAGACCAACGACATCGAACTGGTCGATCTCGCCAAGGACGCCGAGGACAGCGGCTTCTTCAAGAAGTACCCCTACTTCGCCAGGCTGGCGGTGCCCGCCGCCACCTACCGCGGCGTCGACAAGGCCGCCCCCTCGTTCCAGGACTCGACGCTCTGGGTCGCCAATTCCAAGGTGTCCGCGGATGTCGTCTACGACCTGCTCTCCAAGGTCTACACGGACGAGGGCCTCGCCTACATGCGCAACCAGAAGAAGACCTTCAAGGAAATGAGCATCAAGGACGGCACCAAGGGCATCGTGACCCCGCTCCACCCGGGCGCGACACGCTTCTGGAAGGAAAAGGGCGTGATGTAGGCAGCCGCCGGACATTCTCAAAATCCCGTTCGCCCTGAGCCCTTCGACGAGCTCAGGACAGGCGTAGCGAAGCGAAGTCGAAGGGCGCCATCTAAGAACGCAAATCGTATGTTCGAAAAGCTGAACACCGCGGAGCGATGGCTGTTCGACGTCCTCTCGCTCGTCCTGGTGCTGTTCTATTCGTACTCCGCGGTGCTCGTTCCCGCGGCCACCCAGTACCATCGCGGCATCTACGTCGTCATCACCTATGTGCTCGTGTTCCTCCTCTACCGCTCCCGGAGCGGGCCGGGCCGGATGGCCGACTATCTGCTGATGGCCGCGTCGGTGGTGTGCATCGGCTACTGGATGTGGAACTTCGAGGCCATCAACTACCGGGTCGGCGTCGAAACCGTCCTGGATCAATGGATCGCCGTGGCGGGCGTGCTGATCGGCGTGGAGCTGGCGCGCCGGGTGGTGGGGAACGTCTTCGTCGTCCTGGGCGGGGTCATGCTGCTCTACGGGGTCTACGGCGATTCCATGCCCGACCTCATCTCCCATGCCGGGGATACCTTCCCGGCCCTGTGCACCAGCATCTTCTACAAGAGCGACGGGGTCTTCGGCATCATGGCTAACGTGCTGGCCACCTACGTGATCCTGTTCGTCATCTTCGGCGCCTTCCTCGAAGCCAGCGGAGCGCAACGGTTCTTCGTGGACTTCCCGCTTGCCGCGGTGGGCCACCGGGTCGGCGGCCCGGCCAAGGTGGCGGTGATCGCCAGCGGCCTGTTCGGCTCCATCTCCGGCAGCGCCATCGCCAACACCGTCTCCACCGGCAACTTCACCATCCCCATGATGAAGAAGGCCGGCTTCAAGCCGCACGTGGCCGGCGCCATCGAGCCCGCCGCCTCCATCGGCGGCATGTTCATGCCTCCCATCATGGGCGCCGGCGGCTTCATCATGTCGGAGCTTACCGGCGTGCCCTACTCCGCCATCATGCTGGTGGCCGTCTTTCCGGCCCTCATGTACTTCTTCAGCGTCTACGTCATGGTCCACTACGAGGCCAGGCAGCACGGCATCCGGGGCGAGAAGTCGGAGACCTGCGCCGGAGAGATATTCGGGCGAGGCTGGTACTATGTGCTGCCGCTCGCGGTCATCACCGTGCTGATGCTGATGGGGTACTCGCCCGCCTATTCCGCCATACTCGGCATGGCGACCTGCATCGCGGTGAGCTGGCTGCGCCCGGACACGAGGATCGGGCCGCAACGCTTCCTGGAAGCGGCCCGCGCGGGGGCCGAGAACAGCCTCAAGATCGGCGCCACCCTGGGCGTCATCGGCATCATCATCGGCGTGCTGACCTACAGCGGCCTGGTGCTCACGTTCGCCGACATCGTCATCGCGCTGGCCGACGGCCGGCTGTGGCTGACCATCCTGCTCATCGCCTTGGCCTCCCTGATCCTCGGCATGGGCGTGCCGGTGACCGCCGCCTACCTGATCACCGCAGTCGTGGCGGTGCCGCCGCTGACGGAGCTGGGCGCCAACCCCATCGCGGCGCACATGATCGTCTACTGGCTGTCCCAGGACTCGAACATCACCCCGCCGGTATGCATCGCCGCCTTCACCGGCGCCACCATCGCCCAGGCCGACATGTGGAAGACCGCGTTCAGCGCCTTCAAGTTCGCCAAGTTCCTCTACCTCGCGCCCTTCCTGTTCGGCTACGTGCCGGGCTTCTCGCTCCAGGGGAGCACATCCGGCATCGTGACCGCGTTCGTGCTCATCGCCGTCGGAACCTGGGGCTATTCCTGGCTGCTGAGCGGCGCCTGGCTCGACCGGTTCAGCGGTAGAACGGCGAAAGCCTGACTTACCCACCCGCCGCGGCGCCGTGGAGTTGACAATCAACCTCCGAAAGTCGAGACTGGCGCCCATGAGCTTTCGCTACAAGCCGGGCGATCCGGTCAGGGTTCTGGACACGTTGACGCTGGGGCACCACATCCGCTCGCCCCAGTATCTAAGGGGCAAGGACGGCGTGGTGGCGGACATCCGCGGCAGCTTCAAGGACCCGGAACTGCTTTCCTTCGGCAAGGACGGCCTGCCCATGGCCAACCTGTACTCCATCGAGTTCGATCTGGCCCACGTGTGGGACGACCGGCCCGCGCCCGAGGGCGTCAACAAGATCTACGCGGACATCTTCGAGCAGTGGCTCGAACCAAGGTAAACGTTTCGGGAAGAAATCTACGGGAGAACGTCATGGCCAAGGAAAAGCAGGAAGAGCACACCGAGCCGGCGGCCGGCGATGAGAAGACCTACTTCGAGCGGCGCGCCCGTGCCACCGCGGACCTGTTGCTGGAACGGGGCGTCCTGACGGCGGATGAGGTGAGGCAGGTCAAACGAGGCCACGGACACGACCACAGCCACGACGACGTGTTCGAGCAGCTCCACGCGAACAATCCCATCGACACCACCGAGCACGAGTACACGCTGTTCGAGAAGCAGATGCTCGCCATGGGCAACCTGCTGCGCGAGAAGGGCATCATCAGCACGGATGAGGTGCGGCGCAAGATCGACGAGAACGAGGGGGTGTCGCCGCACCAGGGCTCGCGTGTCGTGGCCCGGGCATGGGTGGACGCCGAGTACAAGAAGCGCCTTTTCGGCGACGGCATCGCTGCAGCCGAGGAGCTGGGTGTCGACATGTCCACCGCCAATCAGCTCATCGCGGTGGAGAACACCGATGACGTGCACCACGTGGTGGTGTGCACGCTGTGCTCGTGCTATCCGCGCCAACTGCTGGGACAGCCGCCCGACTGGTACAAGAGCACCAATTACCGAACCCGCTTGGTGGTGGACCCCCGCCGGGTGCTGACGGAAATGGGGCTGGATCTGCCCGAGTCCATGGAGGTGCGGGTGGTGGACAGCACCGCTGAGACCCGCTACCTGGTGGTGCCCCGCCGTCCGGAAGGGACCGAGGGCTGGAGCGAAGAGCAACTGGCCGGGCTGGTGACCCGCAACAGCATGGTGGGTTGTTCCAACGCCCTCACCCCGATGCAAAAGGAAATGATGGCCGACTGAGGCGACAGGTAGGGGCGACCTGCGGTCGCCCCGTGCGAAGGAGCCCGACATGAGCGTATTACGGAGTCTCAAGGAGCGTTGCGACCCCAAGCTGGCGGGGCTTATCGTGGTGGACGTGCAGAACGACTTCTGCAGCCCCGATGGGGCGTGCGCCAGGCGCGGCATGGACATCAAACCGGGTCTGGAGATGATGCCCAACCTCTACGAGCTCATCGACGAGGCGCGCGAGGTGAGCCTGCCCATCATCTACATCCAGACCGTCCACAGCGAGTGGACCGACACCGAGCCCTGGCTCTACCGCAAGCCCGAGGGCGCCGATACCGAGACCTGCCGCGAAGGCTCCTGGGGCGTCGACTTCTTCGACGGCATCGAGCCCCGGGCGGACGAGCGGGTGGTGATCAAGCACCGTTACAGCGCCTTCATCAACACCGACCTCGACACCATCCTCAAGGCCAAGGGCATCGAGAGCGTGCTGCTGACCGGCGTGGCCACCAACGTGTGCGTGGAAAGCACCATGCGGGACGCCTTCATGCTGGACTACTACGTCACCATGGTGGAGGACTGCATGGCGGGTCCGGACCCGGTGCTCCACGAGGGCACCCTGGAGAACACCCGCCGCCAGTTCGGCGCGGTGGCGTCCCACCGGGAAGTCATCGACACGTGGGATGGGGTTGAGCGGAAGAAGGTGGCTCCGGGGTTTTAGGGCGACCGGCGGTCGCCCCTACAATTTGATATCCAGCTCTTCCAGCAGCGCCGCGGCGTCGGACTTGAAGTCCTCGTCGATGTCCTGGTACAGGCTCTTGCCCTTGGTGTCTGCGTCGACGATCAGCGGGCCCAGCGCGTCCACCTCCACGATCCACATGGCCTCGGGGCGGCCCAGCTCGGGCCAGACGCATTCGATGACCCGTGTCACCCGTGCGGCGTACTCGTTGTAGTTGCCGGCGCACACCAGGTGCACGCAGCCGGACTTCTTGCAGAACTCTTCCAGCCCTTCGAGCATGCCCTTGCCGATGATCAGCTTGAGGCCCAGCAGGCCGACGGCCTTCTCGATCTTCTCGCGTCCGGCGAGCCAGCTCGGCATGGGCACCATGGCGATCATCTCGGCGTGGTCCGGCCCTTCCTTGACCAGCGGGCCGCTGTGGAACACGGTTTCCGCGCCCAGCTCCTTCAGGCGGTTGCGGACGCCCTCCCCTCCCTCGGGATCGATCAGGCGGTCATAGGTCAGCGACCTGCAGGTGAACAGGCGCCCGCTGATGGTGACCGAATCGCCGGCGTCGAGAGCGCGCAGGGCTTCCCCGGATACCGGACTCTGCAGATGGACCGACTTCATGTCATCCTCCTCCCGGACCGTTGTGCAGCCTATGTGGACGCCCCCGTCATTGCAAGCTGCCGAACGCGCCCGAGGCCAGGTACGCGCCCAACGCAAGGAGAGCAAGAAAGAATACCTTCCGGAACGACTGCTCGGAGAGCCGGTTGCGGATTCGCTGCCCGATGACCATTCCCGCCATGGCCGGCAGCAGGGCCAGGGTGGAAACGAAGCCGTGCTCCAGGCGCAGCAGGTGGTTGGCGTGAAGCGCGAACCCGAGAGCCACCGTGGAAACCGTGAACAGCATTCCCATGGCCTGGATCAGCGCATCTTTGGAGAAACCGAGCGATTGAAGGTACATCAACCCGGGCACGGCGAAGCATCCCGTCATACCGGTGAAGACCCCGTTCACGAGTCCGGCCAGCGCCCCGACCCACTTCTCATGACGGGTTTCGAGGCGGAATCGCTGTCCGACGAGACTCGCGGCGCCGTACGCCAGCAGCAGCAACCCGAGAAGTGCGGTCAGCAGCGACAGCTCGACGCGAGTCAGCGCGGACGCTCCGAGCAGCACGGTGGTCGTCGCCGCCAGCAGGAACAGCCACATCCGGCGCAGAAGGACCCGCCCGTGGCCGCCGGTTGTCGCCTGCCATATGTTGGTGGCGAGGGACGGCACGAGGAGAACGGCCATTGCATTGGTCAGATCGAGGGCCACCGCCAGCAGCGCGAGGCTGATCGAGGGGAGGCCGAGACCGACGACCCCCTTGACCGTGCCCGCGATCAGGAAGGTTCCGGCGATCGCCAGGATGGTGGCGGCGTCAAGCAGCAAGACCCCGGGTGATGGTCATGGAGTCCGCCGGACGATGGCGTTGTCCGCGGTTCACGAATCCCGCTCCATCCAGCTCGACAGCGGCAGGCTTTCGACCCGGCCGTCCGCGTACATGCGCACGGTGGTGCGGCGCATGGCCGCGCACTGGAGGTACACCGCCACGGGAAGGGTCGCCATGTGGCAGTAGGCCATCTCCAGGTGGACGTCGAAGGCCGAGGTGGAGCCGCCCATGCCCATGGGCCCCAGCTTGAGCCGCAGGATGTCGTCCATGAGCTGGTCCTCCAGCCGGGCCAGCTCGGGGTCGGGGTTGCGGTCGCCCACCGGCCTCAGGATCGCCGCTTCCTTGGCCATGCGCGTGCAGGTCTCGAAGGTGCCGCCCAGCCCCACGCCCACGAGGTTGGGCGAGCAGGTGGCGCCGAGCCGCACCAGGTTGATGGTGGACTCCACCACGAACTTCCGTACGCCCTTCTCGCCAGCGGTGGGCGGCAGCACGGTGAACTTGCTGCCCACCAGCTCGGGGCCGCCGCCCACGGCCACGTTGGTGATCTCCAGGTAGTCCGCGTCCGGCACCACCCGCACCTTGATGTCGGGGCAGCCGGGACCCTGGTTGGTGTTGGGGTTGTGGCGCGTGATGGGATGCACCGCGTTGGGACGGAGCGGGATGTCCGAGGTGACCTCGGCGCTCACCTCCCGCAGCGTCCGCTCCAGCGCCTGGTAGCCGCCCTCGATCTCGCCGATCACCGCGGTGCCGAGGCCGATGTAGTAGGTCAACAGCCCGGTGTCCGCGCAGAAAGGCATGTTCCGGGCCGAAGCGGTGGCCACCGCGTCCAGGTTGGCCTTGAGGTGAGCCTTCCCCAGCTCGCTGGTCTCCTTGTCGTGCTGCTCCTGCAGGAACGACTTGAAGTCCTCGGGAAGATCATACTGGTTGCTCTTCCACAACGCGGTCACCGTGCTCGCGATCTCTTGCTGGCTCAGCATGGTTCGTACCTCTCCATCGGTGTCTGTAAGGCCACCAGCACCTATAACACGGGGCCCGGACAGGCAACAGGCCCGCCGCCCGAGGTCCCTCCCGTTCTTGACAATCTTCCTGCCGTCTTGCATTGTGTGTGCCTTCTAGCAACGGTGCATTCCACCATCCAGGAAGGGAGCTTACAATGGTACGGACACTCACTGCCGTGGCAACGGCAGGCATAGCCTTGGCGCTCATGTCGGGGCCGGCGTGGAGCGTGGCGGACTTCTACAAGGGCAAGACCATCCGGTTCATCGTGGGTCATGCGCCGGGCGGCGGCTACGATACCTATACCCGGACTACCGCCCGCCACATCACCAAACACTTTCCGGGCAAGCCCACGCCGGTGGTGCAGAACCTCACCGGCGCCGGCGGCCTCATCGCCGGCAACTACATCTACAACAAGACCAAGCCCAACGGTCTGACCGTGGGCGTGTGGAACAACCAGTTCGTGGTGCATCAGGCCCTGGGCAGCAGACGGGTCAAGTTCGACGCGCGGAAGTTCGGCTGGGTCGGCGCTCCCGTCACCGGGTGGCCGAGTTGCGCGGTGATGGGATTCACCGGCCTCAAGAGCTGGGACGATCTGGTCAAGTCGGGCAAGCCCCTCAAGGTGGGATCGGCCGGTGGAACCGGCACCACGCTGCCGACCATCTTGAACATGGCGACCGGCAAGAAGATCTTCGAGATCATTCCCGGCTACAGGGGTACCGCGCCGGTGCGGCTGGCCATGCAGGCAAGAGAGCTGGGCGGGGTCTGCATGTCGTTCGAGTCCATGCGGGTGACCGCCCGTTCGATGCTCGACGCCAAGGGCGGTGACGAGCTGATCCCTATTCTCGTTCACGGCAATCCGCCGGATCCCGAAGTACAGGGCATCCCGCGTGTAGCCGACCTCGTCAAGGGCAAGGACAACGTGGCCATGCTCAACGCCTGGGCCTTGCAGTACAACTTTCAGCGGCCGCTGACCCTCGCTCCGGGAACCCCCAAGGAACGCGTGGCCGCGTGGCGCAAGGCCTACGCCGCCACCCTCAGCGACCCCGCCTTTCTGGCGGACGCCAAGAAGTCACGCCTGAACGTCGAGTACGTGTCCGGAGAGCGGATCGACGAGTACGTGGAAATCATGCTGAACCTGTCCGAGGAGACCAAGGAGCGGCTGAACTGGATGCTGCCCAAGTAAACGGGTGAGCGGTCGCCCCGATCGTCAAGCCGAAACGACCAACGGAGGAGTCCACACATGAAGCGAGCAGTCGTTGGAATCATCAGCCTGAGCATTGCGCTGGCGCTCGTCCTGGGCGTGTCGGGCAACGCCTTCGGCGTCGAGAAGTTCTTCAAGGGCAAGACCATCCGGTTCATCGTCGGCGCCTCGCCCGGCGGCGGCTACGACACCTATACCCGCACCGCCGCGCGCCACATCAGCAAGCATTTTCCCGGCAACCCGACCCCGGTGGTGCAGAACCTGACCGGCGCGGGCGGCCTCATCGTCGCCAACTACCTCTACAACAAGGTCAAGCCCGACGGCCTGACCGTCGGCGTCTGGAACAACGTGTTCCTGCTGCACGAGGCGCTGGGCTCCCGGCGCGTGAACTTCAAGGGCCGGAACTACGGCTGGGTCGGCGCACCCGTGACCGGTTGGCCGAGCTGCGCGGTGATGGGATTCACCGGCCTCAAAAGTTGGGACGACTTGGTGAAGTCCGGGAAGCCCCTCAAGGTCGGATCGGCGGGCGGAACCGGCACCACCCTGCCCACCATCCTCAACATCGCCTCCGGCAAGAAAATCTTCGACATCGTTCCCGGTTACAAGGGCACGGCGATCATACGGCTGGCCTTGCAGGCCAGGGAGCTGGGCGGCGTGTGCATGGCGTTCGAGTCCATGCGTGTCACGGCGCGCTCCATGCTCGACGCCAAGGGCGACGACAAGCTGATCCCGATCCTGGTCCACGGCAGCCCGCCAGACAAGGAAGTGAAGGGCCTGCCGCGTGTGACGGACCTGGTCCAGGGCAAGGACAACGTGGAGATGCTCAACGCCTGGGCGGTGCAGTACAACTTCCAGCGGCCGGTGACGCTGCCGCCAGGCACCCCCAAGGACCGTGTGGCGGCTTGGCGCAAGGCCTATGCCGACACCCTCAAGGACCCGGCCTTCCTGGCAGACGCCAAGAAGTCGAAGCTGAACGTCGTCTACGTATCCGGCGAGGAAGCCGAGAAGCACACGGACACGATCCTGTCCATGTCACCGGATACCAAGGAACGCCTCAAGTGGATGCTGCCCAAGTGAGGGTTCAGCCAACCGCCTGCGGCTGACGCCGTGAACCGCCCCTTTCCGCGTAAACCGGGAAGGGGCGGTTTTGTGTTTGCCGCTACACCACCGCCACCGCCCGGCACGGCGCCCCGTCTCCGCCCTCTATCTTGATGGGAAAGGCGATCAGCGTGAACGTGCGCTGCCGCACCTTGTGCAGGTTGGCCAGGTGCTCGATGAACGGGATGCCCTTGCCCAGGAAGGTCCGGTGCACCGGGAAGTCGCCGGGGCGCGGCTCGCCCTTCCCCTGCACCTGGTCCTGGGGCGAGTCCAGGGCCAGCGCCTTGATGCGCTTGGACACCAGCCAGCGCGCCAGCTCGACGGTGATGAACGGGTTGTCGAAGTAGTAGTTGGGCTCGCCGAACATCTTGCGGTTCCAGCCCGTGTGGAACACCACGATCCTTCCCTTGAGGTCGCGCTCGCGAAAGCCCGGCGAGGTGCGCACGTCGTCGATGGTGATGCCGGTCCTGGGCTTCACCTTGCGCCGCAGGTCTATCTTGACCGCGGGGCCCATGAAACGCTCCAGCGGCATCTGGTCGATGGTCTTGCCGCCCGGCACGAAGTGATACGGCGGGTCGCAGTGGGTGCCGGTGTGGATGCTGGCGCGCATCTCGGTGTTGGATCGCCCGTGGGTCTCGTGCTGGTGGATCGGGTGGAATGACAGCGTCGGATGGCCCGGCACCACGGTGACGTTGGCGGTCAGCGGCAGGCTCAGGTCGATGAGCTTGGGCATGGTCGGCTCCAGTGCTCGGTTCGCTTCAGGCAGTCACCAGGGGTCGGGGATACTCTCGCGCTCAGCGGTGGATGATCCTGGGCCGCACATGGCGGATGTCGTCGATGTCCACCATGGTGTCGATTCCCAGCTTCAAGTTGTTCCACCACTCGTCGTCGCAGCCCCGGTCCACCACCTTCTCCGGCTCCAGGATACGGTTGCTCACGGCCCAGAGCACGTCAGCGGGGTCGTCGATGTTCACGTCCTCGTTCACCAGGATGGCGCGGTTGATGCACTGGATCCCGAGGTAGTCGTCCATGATCGCAGGCGCCCGCTCGGTGGGTCCCACCGCGGCCACCACCAGTCGCCCCAAAGCGTAGTCGGGCACCGTGTAACGCTTGATCTCGGGATACTTGCGCTGGATCGCCTCCAGCTCCGGCAAGAACCGCACGATGGTGAGCAGGATCTGCTCCCTGGAGTCCACCGGCAGGATGGTCTGGTACACCGGGTCCTGGCGGTGCGACACTCGCAGGATGTCCAGGGTGGGCTTCTGTTGCGGCCGGGCGTAGCAGCCGGTCCAGTCGCCGAACGGGCCCTCGGTCTCCAGGTCGGTGGACACCACCCCCTCGATGACGAACTCGCACCCCGCCGGCACCTGGATGTCCACGGCGCCGCATTGGGCCATGGCCAGCTCGCCGCGGTGCTCCGGCGCGGCCAGCGCCGTGGCCACCTGGACCTCGTCCACCCCCTCCGGGATGTAGCCCGCGGCCGCGGCCAGCATCTCCGACGGCGGCCCCAGGGTGATGGCCACTTCCATCCGCCGCCCCTTGCGGGCGATGCGGTTGTAGTAGAGCCGGTTGTGCACCGACTTGGGGTTGAAACCCAGCTTCTTGGGGCCCTTCACCATGTGGCGGATGAAGGAGATGTTGACGCGCCCCGAGTCCGGGTCCTTCATGAACACCACCCCGGAGGTGATGTAGGGGCCGGCGTCCCGTTCCGAGTACTGCGCCAGCGGCAGGATCTTCGTGATGTCCGGGTCGTCGTGCACTACCTCGAAGCAGGGGGCGTCCGCGGCCTCCAGCACGGGCTCCGGATGCGCCACCGCGTGGTCGAAGTGCTCCCACATCTTCGCGACATCCGTACCCAGGCCCAGGGCGTAACGCTCCATGGTGCCGTAGAGGTTGGCCAGCACCGGCACGTCATAGCCGTTGACGCGCTCGAACAGGATGGCGCGGTTGCCGTTCTTCTCCTCGTCCTGGATCCGTCCGGGCATGGACTCCCGGTCGATGGCTTCGCCGACGGTGCACAGGTCGCCGCGCTCGCGGCACGCGGTTACAAGCTCCCGGATACGCATCAGGCATTTCCTCCGTTCCGGCCCTTGGCTTCCCGCAGCAGCTCCAGGATGCGGCTGGGCGACAGCGGGGTCGAAGTGATCTCCACCCCCAGGGGCTCGATGGCATCGGCCACGGCGTTCACCACCGCGGCGTAGACGTACACGCAGCCGCCCTCCCCCATTCCCTTGTAGCCGCCCGGAATCTGCGGCGCCGCGGTCTGGAGATGGCACACCTCGAAAGACGGCATGTCCGTGGCCGTGGGGATGAGGTAGTCCATGAAGCTGGTGGTGAGGAGCTGGCCGTCCTCGTCGTAGACCAGCTCTTCCAGCAGAGCGCCGCCCACGCCCTGGGCGGTGCCGCCCACCACCTGCCCTTCCACCACCATGGGGTTGATCTCGACTCCGCAGTCATGGACGATGGCGTAGCGCAGGAACTTCACGGCGCCGGTTTCGATGTCCACCTCCACCACCGGAATGTGGATAGAGTAGGGCCAGGTGATGCAAAGGCCGCTCACCGGCGCCTTGAACGATTCGGTGGCCTCGAGGCCCGCTGGGATTTCCCGGGGCAGGGTCGCCACCTCCGAGTAGGCCACCCGGGCCACTCGGCTCACCGGCAGGCTCCTGTCCGGCACGCCACGCACCTGCACTTGCCCCTCGACGATCTCCATGTCCTCCTCGGACCCCTCCAGCAAGTGGGCGCCGACGCGGCACACCTTCTTCTTGAGCGCCATGCCCGACTCCGCCACCGCCGGCAGCACCACCGCGCTGAACCGCGCGGCGCGGGTGCCCGAGTCGTAGGGCGTCACCGCGGTGTCCCCTTCCACCACTTCGATGGTTTCGATGGGCAGTCCGGTGGCGTCCGCGGCCACCTGCGCCGCGGTGGTGGCGTGGCTGGTGCCGCAGGCGACGTCGCCGATGAGCACCTTGACGTTGCCGGAGGTGTCCATGCGCATGGTGACCGTGGCGTAGTCCAGTGTGGGCACGTAGTGCTGGGCCATGGCCGCGGTGTAGGTGTTCCAGCCCGCGCCTTCCACCGCCATGGCCACGCCGATGCCCATGTAGCGGCCTTCCCTGCGGAGCCGCGCCTGCTCCTCCCTGAGCGCCGGGTAGTCCACCATCTCCAGAGCCTTGTCGAGCCCGGCCACGTAGTCGCCGCTGTCGAACTCGTGCCCGGTGACGCACTTGTAGGGGGTCTCCTTGATGACGTTCTGCCGGCGCAGGTCCACCGGGTCGCGGCCGAGCTGGCGGGCGATGAGGTCCACAGAGCGCTCGATGACCAGCGCGCCCATCTGGCTGCCGAACCCCCGGTAGGCGCCGTAGGGGCACTTGTTGGTCATCACCGCGTCGATGTCCACCTGGTAGCCCTTGACCATGTAAGGCCCGGGCAGCCACATGCCGGCGCCCAGCGACGGGCCGCTGATGCGGGCGTCGAGATAGCCGCCGGCGTTGACGATCTCGTGCGACTTGATGCCCAGGATGGTGCCGTCCCGCTTCACCGGGATCTCCACGTCGTGGGTCTGTTCGCGGGCGTGCAGGAACGCCATCAGGCTCTCCCGCCGGGTCTCGATCCACTTCACCGGGCGGCGCGTCTTGATGGCCATCAGGCACACGGCCACCACCTCGGGCGGCACCTGCAGCTTGTTGCCGAAGCCGCCGCCCACGTCCGGCGCGATGACCCGGATCTTGAACTCGGGGAAGTCCAGTATCTCCGACAGATGGGTCTTGAGGATGTGCGGGATCTGGGTCGAGCAGTGGAGGGTCAGCTCCTTCGTGCCGGTGTTGTACTGGGCGATGCAGCCCCGGGTCTCGATGGGTGTGCCGGTGTGGCGGTGCATGCGGTAGCGCCGTTTGAAGACGAAGTCGGCCTCCCGGTAGGCGGCCTCCATGTCCCCGCCCTGGCGCTCGATGCGCAGCCCCACGTTGTTGTCCAGGTTGTCGTGCAGTTTTGGCGCGTCCGGCTTGAGGGACTCGTCCGGGTCCATCAGGGGCTCCAGGGGCTCGTACCGGACCTCCACCAGCTCGGCCACGTCGTCCGCGGCGTAGCGGTCCGCGGCCGCCACCAGCGCCACCGGCTCGCCCACGAAGCGCACCCGGTCGTGGGCCAGGCAACGGTAGTCCGGCTTCTTGATGGCCGTGGCCTGACGGTAGCTGTAGACGGGCATGGGGCCCGCCAGCGGGTAGGCTTCCGCGCCGGTGACGGCGTCGATGCCCTTGGGGTGCTCCAGCGCCTTGCTCGTGTCCACGCCCAGCAGCCGGGCGTGGGCGTGGGGGCTCCGCACGAACGCGGCGTAGAGCATGCCCGGCAGGGTGATGTCGTCCACGTAGGTGCCCGAGCCTGTCACGTACTTCAGGTCCTCGCGCCGCTTGATGCTCTGTCCGATCATTGGCATGGCTTGACCCTCACCCTCACGCGCTCTTCAGCCGCTCGGCGGCCCACAGCACCGCCTCCACGATGTTCTGGTAGCCCGTGCACCGGCACAGGTTCCCTTCCAGTTCCTGCCGCACGGTCGCCTCGTCAGGGTCGGGATGGCGCTCCAGCAACTGCAAGGCCGACATGATCATGCCCGGCGTGCAGTAGCCGCACTGGAGGCCGTGCTTCTCCCAGAAGCCCTCCTGGAGCGGATGAAGCCGGTCCTCGTCCGCCACCCCCTCGATGGTGGTGATCTCGGCCCCGTCGGCCCTCACCGCAAGCAGCGTGCAGGACTTCACGGCCTTGCCGTTGAACATCACCGTGCACGCCCCGCAGTTGGTGGAATCACAGCCCACATGGGTCCCGGTGAGACCCAGCCGATCCCGCAGGAAGTGCACCAGCAACAGGCGCGGCTCGACGTTCTCCTCGTAGTACTTACGGCCGTTGACGGTGGCCTGGACGGTTCTTGGCATGTGGGCCATTCCTTTCAAGGGTACTGAGTCAAAGACCCCACTTCTTCAGTTGATCATCCGCGAGCGGTTGGAACGCATCGGCCGCGTATTGGACGGGTGGCGAGGTTCGCGTGCCTACCTTCGGACGCCGGACTGCGGGCGGCTCAATGGCTGTCAGTTTGGCCACCGGCGTAGAGCCGTTGAGTATGATGATGGTCTCACCCTCCTGAATCTCCTTCAACATCCGGGAAAGGTGTGTCTTGGTCTGGTGGATCGTGGCGGTCTTCATGGGGTCAGAATATGACTTGGTCAAGATCAAGCATGGCTCAGGAAGATGACGGGGGCGCTGTATTGCCGCCTGCCGGACGTTCCCATGCTGCGGCCACCGCGCGACGCACGTAGACGCCGGAGACGTCGACACGGTACTGTGCGTCCGCCTGGACGTCCGAAGGGGGGTCGAGGTCCTGTTTGGCGGCCTCTGCGGCCTCATGGATGCGGTCCTGATCCACAGGGCCGGCCTTGAGGATCCTTTCCGCCCCCCCGGCACGTACGGGAATGTCGGCAACGCCGGTGAGTACGACGCGGGCATCGGTGCAACCTCCGTCCTCTCCTTCCGTGAGAACCGCGGCTACGCCCACAATGGCGAAATCAGTTCCGCGACGGCTCAGCTTCAGGTACGCGCCACGGTCCTGGCCTCCCGGAACGGGGATCGAGATTTCAGTCAGAATTTCAGTAGCTTCCAGGCTGGTAGTGAAAGTGTCGGTGAAGAAATCGGCAGCGGCAATAATCCTCTCTCCGTTCGGCCCCACGGCGCGGAACTCGGCGTCGAGGGCCACCAGCACTGCCGGATAGTCGGCGTTGTGGGCAGCGTGGGCAGCGCTGCCGCCGATGGTGCCGAGGTTTCGCACAAGCGGGTCGCCTACCACCCGGGCGGCGTCTGCCAACGCTGGCAAGGTGCTCTGGATCAGCGGCGAGCTGTGAAGCTCGAAGTGGGTGGTCATGGCGCCGATACGGACGACGTTATCGTCTCGCCGAATGAAGTCGAGTTCCGGTACGCGCCAGAGATCCACCACCACCGCCGGCGAGACCATCCTCAGCTTCATCATCGGCAGCAGGCTCTGGCCGCCGGCCATGAGCTTGGCGTCGTCGCCGTACCGTCCGAGAAGCGCCACGGCCTCGTCCAGCGTCGGCGGATCGAAGTATTCGAATGCCCTTGGGATCATGAATCAACTCCCACTTCAGGATCGGACAGGCTGTCAGATCCGATGCCCTTCCAGCCATTCCAGATAGCGGCGCAATCCGCTCTCGATATCGTATTGCGGCTCGAAACCCAGGTCTTCCCGTGCCCGCTTCATGGATAACGGACCCCGCAGGCTGTCGCGGAAGAACGAGGATGAACCCCTGCCTTTCTTGAGGCGGAAGCGGAAACCTGGCCGGACTCGCGCCAAGACCGCAAGGATATCAGAGAAACGAAAGTTTTCACCACAGCTTGCGTTGTAGACCCTGTGGCGCAGCTTCGGGCTGTGAAACGCCAGCACCACGCACCGGGCGGCGTCCGAGACGTAGGTGAGGTCGCGCACGAGGTCCTCCGCCAGTTCCACTTCCTCGCCCTTGAGCGCAGCCCGGCACCAGTGGAACACCGGCGACATGACGGCGCGCAGGGGGTTGATGCGTTCCAGCGGACCGTAGGGCGCCGAGAGGCGCAGGATGGCCCCGTCCATGTGGTACAGGTCGAAGTACCGGCGCGCGAGATCCTCCCCGGCGCGCTTGGTGATGCCGTAGATGTCTCGCGGTTCGAGTATGGCGTCCTCTTCCAGTGCAAGCTCCGGGTCGGTGGAGCCGTAGACGCTCGCCGAACTGAGGTGAATGAATCGTTTCAGCCCGGCGAGACGCGCGGCTTCCAGGACCGTGGCGGTGCCGCTGACGTTGGCCGCCACCGCTTGATGCGCGGCTTCCTTTTCCAGCTTGCCAATGGCGGTGATGGCTGCCCCGTGGATGACCCGGTCGACGCCGTACCGATCCACTATCCAGCGCAGCCGTCCAAGGTCGAGAACCGTGCCCTCGACGCAAGTGATCCGCTCACTCGCCGCTCCGATAAACTCCAGCGCGCAACGGTCCAGCTTGCCCTCCAGGGACAAGGTCACCACCGCCTCCCCCATCTCGGCCAGTTGGGCGGCTACGTGGATGCCCACGAAGCCGGTGCCGCCGGTGACCAGCACGCTCATTCGTGGGCCCGTTCTCCCGCCGCCATCCGCCCGGCGATCATCCCCGTGATGAACGCCTCCGAGTTGTTGCCGGAGTTGAGGTAGAGGTGGCCGAACACGCCGCCCATCTCGCCGGCGCAGTAGAGGCCGGGGATGGGATTGTCGTGGGCATCCAGCACGCGCTGGTCCTTGTCGTGGGCCAGCGCCCCCTGGGTGTTGGTGATGATGGGCCACACCTCCACCGCGTAGAAAGGCGGCTTGAAGATGGGGAAGAGGCTCCCGGCGAAGCGCCGGAAGTCGGTGTCCTCCTCCCGGTCGCAGATATCGTTCCAGCGCTCCACGGTAGCGGCCAGATTGTCCTCCGGCACGCCGATGGTCCGCGCCAGCTCCTCGACGGTGGGCGCCTGCTTGATCCAGCCCTTGGCCAGCTCCACGGAGTTGTCCTCGCTCCACTCGTAGCGGCGCGACGGGTGGTCGCTGATGGGCGTGAACATGGGGCCGGTGATGCGGCCGTTCTCGTCGAAGATCATGTGCGACGGGATGCGGGGGAAGTCCTTGACGTGCACGTCGTAGAGGCTCATGTCGCGCCAGGGGCTGTCCTGGGGCGCCGGCGGGTACTCGTCCATGTAGCGCTTGCCGAACTTGTCCACCACGATCCAGGGCATCATCTTGGGCCCCTCGTCGCCGCTCTTGAGCGAGAACTCCTCGCCCGGCCTGGGCCGGTGGTTGGCGCCGTGGCGCCCCTGGATGCGGTGCCGGAAGGCGATGGGGTACTCCGGCGCCTTGAAGCCGTAGCCGCCGTGGACGTGCCACATGTGCCACAGGCCGGCGCCGGCCTTCTGCCCCATGAGCAGTCCGTCTCCGGTGTTGCCCAAAGCGCAGATGGGATAGAAGGGCTGCGCCTGGAGGTACTGGAGCCGGAGCTGCTCGTTGTGCTCGAAGCCTCCCGCGGCCAGCACGACGCCGTTGCGCGCCCGGATGCGAACGCGCTCGCCCTCGCGCTCCGCGACCACCCCGATCACCCTGCCCTGCCCGTCCGAGACCAGCTCCCGCACCGGCGTGGACACGGACACGTCGATGTCGCGCTTGCTCACGTTGTCGTCCACCACCTTGAAGGCGATCCAGCCGGTGCCGTGGACCTGGAGCCAGGGGTAGCACTGGGCCTCCTCGCTCTTGACCGCCAAAAGCCCGATGGCGTCGCCCGGAGGGCCGCCGTCGAAACGGTAGGTGCCGCCGGTGCCGTGCCGTTCCTGCACCTGGATGCCGGTGTCGTCGGCAAGTTCCTTCATGAAGCCGGAAAGGGTGCGCAGCTCCTTGGCGAAGGTCTGGATCACCGGGTCCGGCACGGTGTTGAGGCACATGCGCTTCAGGTAGGCGAAGGCCTTGTCCACGTCGTCGGTGATGCGGAAGAAACCGCCGGAGAGGATGGAGTTGCCCCCCGGATGCTCCATCTTCTCCAGGAGCGTCACCCGAGCGCCGAGATCGTGGGCGACGATGGCGGCGACGCCGCCGGAGTAGCCGTAGCCCACCACGACCACGTCGGTCTCCCGATCCCAGGATGCTTTCATGTTGCAACCTCGAGGCGTGAGAACGGCGTCAGGCGAGCCCGAGCCAAAGGAAAAGCTCTCCCGGCGGGAAAGGCAGCTTCAGCCCGTAGTCGAACAGGCCGAAGAAGAAGACCCACGCCAACGCGGCGAGCGCGACGCTGATGCCCCACTTCTCTCCGGCCCCCAGCTTGAGGTAGGCGAGGGTCGCCACCGCGGATGCGGTGATGAAGCCGAGGAACCAGATCGTCAGGAAGAAGCCCACCGTCCAGGCGACGATGGCCAGGGTGCGGCGGCGCAGCAGCGCGCGTTCGGCGGCCAGGGCGGCGGTCTCCGCTGCCGCCGCGGGCGCCGGAGCGCGAAATTCCTGAAGCAGCGCCACGGTTGCCAGCGCAAGGCTCGGAACGCCTACCGCCAGCGGGAACAGCGCGGCCTGCTTCTCGATGGCGCCGAAACCGTAGAGCGCCTCGTAGACCACGTAGACGAAGATGGCGACGAAAAATCCGGCGAAGAGAGTCCGCTCCGGCTTGGACGCCTCTCCGCTTTCCTCCGGACCGGCGTCCTCGTAACCCTCCGCGGCGACTTCTCCCCTTTCCGCTTCCATCCGCCGGCGTTGCCTGTACGCCTGCCACAGCGGGTAGAGCAGCGCTCCGGCGATCAGGAGCCCGATGACGATCACCCCGGGCCGCGTCACCCAGCTCATGCCGTAGATCTTGGTGGTGAGGAACAGGTTGTTGTCGGCGATGCCTCCCAGCACGAGCCCCAGCAGCAACGGAGGGCGCTGCCAGTCGTTGCGCATCATCAGCCACCCCAACGCGCCGAACAGCAGCACCACGATCATGTCGCCGAAGCTGTTCTTGACCGCGAAGCCGCCCAGGAAGATGAGCAGCAGCAGGAACGGGATGAGGTAGGTGCCCTTGACGAAGGTGATCCTGGCCAACTGCTTGAGAAAGAGGAAGCAGACCGCAACCGTGACGATGTTGGAGAGCACGATGATCCAGACGAAGGAGAAGGTCAGGGTCAGGTGCTTGTGCGGATTCAGCAGATCCGGTCCGGGGACGATCCCCTGGATGATGAACGCCCCCAGCAGGATCGCCATGCCGACGCTGCCGGGCACGCCGAAGGCGATGGTGGGGACCAGCGACCCGCCCTCCTTGGAGTTGTTGGCGGCGCCGGGGCCGAGCACCCCTTCCACCGCCCCTTCGCCGAAGCGGGCGTGGTCCGAGCCGCTCTGGACGGCGTGGGCATAGGCCACCCACTGGGCCGGCCCGCCCCCCAGGCCGGGAATCAGCCCGATGTAGGTGCCGATGGCGCTGCACCGGAGCACCAGCTTCCACTTCCTGAAAGTGTCGCGGACGCCCTGCATCACTCCGCCCAAGGCGCCCGGCGTGTCCCGGGCGATGCTGCTCCCCTGGGTCCCCAGCTCGATGATCTCCGGGATGGCGAAAAGCCCCACGGTCACCGCCACCAGGGAGAGGCCGTCCCACAGGAACAGGACGTTCTCGCTGCCCAGGATGGGCTCCAGGGTGTAGCGCGACACGCTGGTGATGGCGTCGAGACCCACCATGGCCAGCACCAGCCCGAAGCCGCCGGCGGTGAGGCCCTTGGCGAGGTTGCCGCCGCTCAGCGAAGCCAGGAAGGTGATGCCCAGGAGACTCAGCATCATGAATTCGGGGGCGCCGATGGACAGCACCAGGGGCTGGACGATGGGGATGGCCAGCGCCAGCGCGAACGCGCCGAAGATGGCGCCCACCAGGGAGCTCATGAGGGCCGCTCCCAGGGCGCGCCCCGCTTCGCCGTTCTTGGCCATGGCGTGGCCGTCGACGATGGTGGCCGCGGTGATGCCCTCGCCCGGCACGCCGAACAGCACCGAGGTGATGTCGCCGGTAGTGGCGGTGACCGCGTGGCTCCCCAGCAGGAACGCGAACGCCGTGGTGGGGTCCATCTTGTAGATGAACGGCAGCATCAGCGCCAGCGTGGTGGCGCCGCCGAGCCCCGGCAGGATGCCTACGGCAAAGCCGATGGCGATGCCGATCATCATGAACAGGAAGGGATCCTGCCCGGCCGCGGTGAAGGGCAACACCGACGCGAGGCCGGCGAACAGGGAGCCGAAGTAGTCAAACATGGCTCACTCGATCCCGGGCATTACCAGCGTTCCAGTGCCGCCGCGTTGCGGCCGGCGATGCGTCCGGTGACGAAGCACTCGGTGATGTTTCCCGCCTCCAGGTAGAGGTGGCCGAAGGACGAACCGCACTCTCCGGCCGAGAAGAGCCGGTGGATGGGTTCATTGCGCACGTCCATGACGTGCTGCTCGGCGTCGTGCACCGGGCCGCCCTGGGTGTTGGAGACGATGGGCCACACCTCCGCCAGATAGAACGGCGGCGTGTCGATGGTCAGGCGCGTGCCGGGCAGCCGGTGATAGCGGTCCACCCCGCCGCTCGTGCACACCTGGTTCCATTCCTCGACGGTGGCCTGGAGCGTGGCCGCCTCCGCGGCCGGGATCATGCCGGCGATGGTTTCCAGATCGTCGGCTTTCTGGATCCAGCCCCGCTCCACCTCCGCCAGGTTATCCTCGCTCCATTCGTAGGAGACCTTCTCGTCGTGCACCGTGGGCTGCCCTATCGGGCCGAGCTTGCGCCCCTTCTCGTCGAACACCAGGTAGGCCGGGATGCGCGGGAACTCCTGCTTGTCGGCGTCGTAGAACTCCAGAGCCCGGTGGCCGGTGTCCTGCACTGCGGGCGGATACTCGTTCATGAAGCGGCGCCCGTACTTGTCCACCGCGATCCAGGGCATCACCCAGTCGTCCTTGCGCGGCCCCCGGAAGCAGTGGCGGAAGGCCAGCGGGAACTCCTGGTACTTGAACCCGTAGCTGCCGTGGAAGTGCCACATGTGCCACATCGACGCCCCCACCTCCTGCGCCATGGTGATGCCGTCGCCGGTGTTGCCGGTGAAGAGCGTGTACACGGGCATGGCCTCGAAGTAGTTGCGCTTCATCTCGTCGTTGTTCTCGAACCCGCCGCAGGACAGGATGACGCCCTTGCGCGCCTTGATGGCGACCTCCTCGCCGTCGTGCTCCGCCACCAGCCCGACGATGCCGTATTCCGGGTGCCGGACGAGGCGCTTCGCCGGCGTGGCCAGCCGCACGTTGATGGTCGGGCGCGCCTCCACGTTGTCCAGCAGCACCTTGAAAAGGCGCGCGCCGCCGCGCAGGCCCTTGGCCCACTGGAAACCCTCGTAGCCTTCCATGGGCGCGATCTTGAAGCCGTCCAGTCCCTCGCCGCCCGGGAACGGGTAGGTGCCGCCGTTCCGCTGCTCTTCCAACTCGAACGGGGTCTCCTTCACCAGATCCTTCACGAAGTCCTTCATCTCCGTCATGCCCTCGGCCAGGGCGCGGAGCACGTCGTCCGGGGTGCGCCCGGCGTTGGTGTGCTGGAGGTACTCGAACGCCTTGTTGGCGTCGACGGCGGTGGCGATGCCGCCGCCCGCCAGGATCGAGATGCCGCCGGGGTTGGGCATCTTCTCCACGATCGTCACCTCGGCGCCGGAGTCCGCCGCGGCCACCGCGGAAACGCCCCCGGCGAACCCGAAGCCCACCACCACCACGTCGGTCTCGGCATCCCAGCGGGCCGGAAGCCCGTTGTCATAGCTGTCCAAGGTATCTCTCCTTTCCGTGAATGCTCAGGACGAACGGTTGTCGGCCGCCTCACGCCCGGCCGGGAAGGACCACCTCCGCGCTGCCGCGGGTGTTCACCATCCCGTCCTGCCGGGTCCCGGTGATCTCCAGGGTCACCGTCTTCGTTTCCTCGTCCCTGGCCGTGATGCGGCCCGAGTAGGTGGTCAGGTCGCCGTAGAGGCCGGGCCGGGCCACCTGGACGTTCAAGCGCTTGAGGAAGCCGTCGTCGCCCATCCAGTTGGTCACCAGCGGCGCCACCCATGCGAAACGCATGACGCCGTTGTCGAAGGGCGCGGGCATGCCGCGGCCCGCAGCCATGTTGGCGTCCTCGTGCTGCTGCGAGTACTTGACCGGAAAGCCCGTGACCGGGTTGAACATGGCGCTGTGCATGGCCTTGCTGAGGTCGAGGTAGCCCCAGCGCCCGGCCTTGTAGGAGGGGCCGATGGCCGCGTTCCAGGCCACCATGTCGCCGATGGTGAGCGGGCCGCGCACGATGGACGGGATCTCGCTCCCTTCCCCAACGTCTTCGAAGAAGAGCGTGTCGCTGCCCCGGCGGTACTCGCGCCGCCAGGTGGTCTCCAGCCGCTCCAGCGCGCCGTCGTCGTAGTGCGGCACCGCGTGCTCCATCATGGTCTGGAGGCCGATCTGGGTGGCCATGATCATGGTGCCGGTGGCCCTGGCCACCAGGTTGCTGTCCTGGTTGCGGTAGTCGATCCCGGAGATGACGAAGTTGAGCCGCCGGCCCTCCTTGTTGCGCTTCTCGAAGAACTCCTTCTGGCGCGGCTCGGAACTCAGGGTATCGCCGGCGTACACGTGGCCGAACCACTCCACCTCCACGCCGCCGATGAGGGACGCCAGCGGCGCCTTCATGGGCGCGCCGTGAAGGATCGGGTAGCGGTTGACGAATACGAAGGCCGGCGGGGCCTGGGTCCTGCCTTCTGCGGTCTTGGCCGCATAGGCCGGATCGGTCCACAGGGGATTGTCGTCGTCCGTGCCGAAGGCGAAATGCTTGATGGCGTCCCCGGTCACGGAGCTGACCCACGGCTGGCGCTCCTCCACGATCTTGCCGGTCATCTCCTCCGTCACCGCCTTCCACGCGTCGATGGCGGCGTCCACCTGCGACATGTCCATCTGCTGGTCCGCTGTCATTGACATTGATTGTCTCCGCATGTTCAGACTGTCCACACTCGGCACGACATCACGAACTCGTCTCCATGCCCGCATCCGTCATTCCGGGCTTGACCCGGAATCCATGGGCGGCCCTGGGGTGGTGATGGCGGAAATCTCCTCTTCCGAATAGCCCAATTCCCGCAGCAAGGAAACCGTATGCTCGCCCAGCAGGGGCGGATTCGTCCGGCGCGGCAACTCCGAGTCCCGGAAATCCACCGGCAGGCCCGGCAACGGCGACGAGGTGCCGTCGGGCGCGGTCAATTCGGTCATGTGGCCCCGTTCCTTGAGATGGGGGTGCTCGAACAGATCCGTCGGGGTGTTGATGGGCGCGTGGGGGATGTTGGCCGATTCGAGCCGGGCGACGATGTCGCGGAACTCGAAGGTGCGCACCAGTTCCTCGGTGAGCCCGGTCAAACGGCGGAACTCCGCACGCCGGCCAGCGTTGTTCCGCAGTGCCTGTTCCGCCCAGATCTCGTCCAGGCCGAACTCCTTGCAGTAGGCCTCCCACTGGACATCGCTGGTAACGCCGATGAACACGTGGCGCCCGTCCCGGGTCTCGAACACTTTGTAGATGCCCCAACCCAGATCCTGCCCCACGCCGCGCTCGGTCATGGGGGCAGGGACTTCCCCCGATATCCCCGCCTTGGCGATGTGCTGGGACACCAGGAACACCGCGGTCTCGAACAATCCGACCCGCATGTCGTTGCCGCCGCCTTCCCGGCCGCGGCCGAGCAGCGCCGCGAGGATGCCGATGACGCCGAACATGGCGCCGGTCATGTCGATGATGGAGGCGCCGGCCCGGAGCGGCATGCCGGGGGGCCCGGTCATGTAGGCCAGACCGCCCATCATCTGCGCGGGCTCGTCCAGCAGGTTGCGTTGCTCGTAGGGTCCCGCGAGGAACCCCTTGATGCCGCAGTGAAGCAGGCCGGGCTTGATGCGTTGCAGCGCGTCGTAGCCCAGGCCCATGCGTTCCAGCACGCCGGGGCCGTAGTTGTCGATGAGCACGTCGGAAGTCCGCAACAGCCGCTCGAATGCCTCGCGTCCGCGCGCGTCCTTCAGGTCCAGGGCGATGCTCCGCTTGCCGCCGTTGAAGGCCAGGAAGTAGCCCTGGTTGCCGCGGCTGAAGCGCGCCTGGTCGCCGCTGCCGGGACGCTCCACCTTGATGACGTCGGCCCCCAGCGCCGCCAGGATGAGCCCCGCCGTAGGTCCGGCCACGATGTGGCCGAGCTCAAGCACTCTGATGCCGTCAAGCATGATGTGTGAAGAAACGCTCCGGAGTCGTGGAAGTCCGCGGCAATCCCGCAGCCATACCGGCTAGCAAAGCCCGCTTTCCCCTGTCAAGCCGCGCGGTTGCAGGACCGATTCCGCGTCACCCCGGACTTGATCCGGGGTCCAGAGCAAAGCCTGATATGTAACGAATCCTCACCCGCTCTGCGCGGACCAGCCCGTCAACGGAGCCCGCCGGGCACCGCCATCTCCAACAGACCCCGGCGCCCCGCCAGACCGGCCGAACGCGCCCAGCCCGCCGGCGGTCCCAGGCGCTCCAGGGTTCCACTCAGGAGGTCCCGCGCGGGGATGCCGATCTCCGCATCGCCCTCCCCCGTCAACTGTTCGGCCAGGAGCCGGAGCGTGGACTTCCGGCGCGGGAACGGCCGCAGCCGGATGGCTGCGTCAGGAGCGATGCCGGCGACCTCTCGCACGGCCGCGAGCGTCGCCGCGTAACCGCCCAGGTCATCCACCAGCCCATGCTCCCTCGCATCGGCGCCGGTCCAGACACGTCCCTTGGCCGCGGCCGACACCTGTTCACGAGTCAGATTCCGGCCCTCCGCCACCTTGGAAAGGAAGTCATCGTAGACCGTGTCGAGCAGCCCCTCCAGGCGCGCGCGCTGGACTGGATCGTAGTCCTCGATCGCGCTCCAGAAGGTGGCGTTGGTGTTGCCGGCTACCTGGTCCCAGGACACGCCGAGCTTTTCCCACAGGCCCCTGGTGACAACCTTCCCGCCGGCCACCCCGATGGAGCCGGTGAGGGTCGCGGGCTGGGCTACGATCCGGTCGGCCGGGGCGGCGACGAAATAGCCGCCGGAGCCCGCGACGTCGCCCATGGAAACGATCACCGGTTTGCCCCGCCGGCGCGCCCGCAGCACTTCGCGCCGGATCACGTCCGAGGCCACGTAGGAGCCGCCCGGGCTGTCGACGCGGAAGATGATGGCCTTCACCTCATCGTCGTCCGCGGCCCGCCGAAAGGCCCGGGCGATGCTGTCCGACCCCATGGAGTCCCGCCCGGTGAAGGCGCGGTGGCGGCTGCTCCCGCGGTGGACCTGACCCAGACCGTGGATCAGCGCCACGGTGGCGGCGTCGCCGTCCCCGGCTTCGAGCCGGCGACGGTAGCGGGACAGGGACAGAAACGCGATGTCCTTTCCCAGCGTCTCGCGGACCAGTTCATCCACCTCATCGCGGTAGAGCAGGCCGTCCACCAGCCGTGCCTCCAGGGCCTCCCTGGCGGGGAAAGGCGCCTGCTGCATCAAGGCCCGTACCTCGTCGCGGGAGAGCCCGCGTCCCTCGGCGATCCCCGCGGTCAACTGCTCGGTCAGGGACTCCAGTATCCGGGTGACCGCCTCCCTTTGAGCGGCCGTGAAGCCGCTGTCCGTGAAGCGATCCCTGACGCCCTTGTATTCTTCCCGCTGGCTCATCCGGAACTGCACGTCGAGCTTTTCCAGCGTGCCCTTGAGAAAATAGCTCTGCGCCAGCAGGCCGGTGAGCCCCACGTCCCCGGACGGTTGCAGGTATATCTTCTCGAACGCCGCGGCCAAGTAGAAGGCGGCGTTGCCGGGACCGAAGTCGCCGAAGGATTCGGCGAAGGCGTAGGCTGGCTTGCCGGAGCGGCGGAAGGCCTGGACCGCGTCGCGCAGCTCCTGGGTCCGCGCCAAGCCCATGTCCGACGCGCCGACGCGGGCCACGAGACCTACCACGCGCTCGTCCTCCGCCGCCCGCTCGATGGCGGCGACGGCTTCCCAGAGCGCCGGCCGCGTCTTCCCGAGGCCGCTCCAGGGCGTGAGTCCGCCGGAGCCGATTTCCGGGACGCTGCGGTCCAGGTCCAGGGTAAGGACCGTCTTCTCCGGCACCGGCGGCGTGCGCGTGGAAAAGAAGATCACCGCGGCCACGACGCCGGCGGCCGTCAGGGTCGCCAGCGCTCCAATCACCATGAGAATGATTCGAATGATGCGCATTCGTCCTCCTCGATCCGCCCTGCCCCATACCGTTTGTACGGCGGTAGGGCCGGGTTCCCATATCTGTTACACAAGAGGATGATGCCCGAAACGGCGCGGGATACAAGCAGGGCGCCCGGCAAAGTGGCGCCCCACGAAATCGGGTCAGCGCCGAGAGAACCGATGCTACGAATTACCAGCCGCATCAGCCTGGACGAGGGCGAGATCGAAGAGCGGTTCATCCGGGCTTCAGGGCCCGGCGGGCAGAACGTCAACAAGACCGCCACCGCAGTGCAGCTCCGGTTCAGGATCATCGATTCCCCGTCGCTGCCGGCGGCCGTGCGGGAACGCCTCCTGCGAGCGGCCGGGAGGCGCGTGGACAAGAACGGGGTGCTGACCATCGAGGCCCGTCGCTACCGCGACCAGTCGCACAACCGGGAGGACGCGCTGGAGCGGCTGGCGAAGCTGATCCGCAAGGCCGCTGAGAAACCCGTTCCGCGACGCCCCACCAAGCCCACCCTGGGGGCGCGGCAGCGCCGTCTCGACGACAAGCGAAAACGGAGCGAGATCAAGAAGTCGCGCGCACCCGCGACGAGCTTGTCCGAGTAAGTAAGTTTGCGTCCTTCGACTTCGCTTCGCTACGCTCAGGACGAACAGAAAGGCTGTCACAACCGTTCGTCCTGAGCGTAGCGACGCGTAGCGGAGCGAAGTCGAAGGACGCCATTAGTGCAGCGTGGGCGGCTCGTCGTCCTTCTTCTTCCCCTCGACCACGCGGAAGCGCCGCTTGAGGCGGGCCAGGCGGAAACGGTAGTACTCGTGCCTGGCCGTGGCCCACGAGCGCCGGAGGTTCAGCATGTAGCCCCAGCGGAGGTAGGCGTAGCCGAACAGCATGCCGCCGAGGTGGCCCAGGTGGGAGATGCCGGAGTTGCCGGGGCTGATGGACGAGAAGAAGGCGATGGCGCCGATGATGAGCACGAAGTACTTCATCTTTATGGGGAACAGCAGGTAGAAGTAGACAACCGTGTTGGGATAGAGCCGCCCGTAGGCCAGCAGCACGCCGTAGATGCCGGCCGACGCGCCGATGGTGGGGATGGCCTGGGCCGGCTCCAGGAGCAGCACGCAGAGCCCGCCCCCCACCACGCTGACCCAGTAGTACTTGAGGAAGAACCGCGTGCCCCAGGCCCGCTCCAGGTCGCACCCGAACATCCACAGGGCCAGCATGTTGAACAGGATGTGGAACAGGCCGAAATGGAGGAACTGGTAGGTGAAGAGCTGCCAGACGTGGAGCTGTTCCCACACGAGCTGCGGCACCAGGCCAAATATCCACAGCAGCGGACGGCCGCCGAGATAGGGAAGCTGGAAGACGAAGACGACGATGTTGACGATCAAGAGCCACTTGACCGCGGGCGTGACCGGACCGCCGAAGCTGAACGACCCGTAGGCGGGCTGGGTCCGGTACATCATGATTCCACTATAGCGTATTGCACGAGGGGCCTGAAGCGGCTAAGCAGACCCTGAAGGTCGTGTTCTCCCGTTCACCCTGAGCGTAGCGGAGCGAAGTCGAAGGGTGGCTGGCGTTTTGCATTGAGGATTGGGTGACAATGAAGACCTTGATTACCGGCGGAACCGGCGTGAACGGCGCGGCCACCGCGCGCCTCCTGGTGTCCCGAGGGCAACGGCCCGTGCTGCTGGACAACCGTGTGGACCTGTCGCTGATCGCGGACATCGCGGACGGCGTGGACGTGGCGACCGGCGACATCCTGGACGGCGCGGGGCTGAAGGAGGTCGTGGCGGCCCATGGCATCACCCATATCGCGCACATGGCGGCCCTGATGCCCGGCCCGGCCGAGGCCAATCCGAGCCTGGCCATCGCCATCGGGGTGGACGGCACCCTGAACGTGCTGGAAGCCGCACGCGCCTGCGACGTCCGGCGCGTGGTCTACACCAGCTCCAACGCCTTCGTCGGCAACATCAGCGGCAAGCACGGCCATCCCGATTTCGTGCCTCTGGACGAATCCCTGCCGCCCAACCCCGCGGACCTCTACGGCGTCACCAAGGTCTGCTCCGAGACGCTTGGCAACTACTACCGCAAGCGCTACGGCATCGAGTTCGTGGCCCTGCGCTACCCTTCCATCTACGGCCCGGGCAAGCTGGCGCGCCACGGCGTGCTGGCCCTCTACGGCAAGATCATCGAGGACGCCATGGCCGGACGGGAGGTTTCCATCCCGCGCGGCGGCGACCAGCGGAACGACGCCGTCTACGTCGGCGACGTCGCCCATTCCATCGTCCTGGCCCTTAACGCCGAGGGCCTCACCCAGTGGACGTTCAACATCGGCACCGGCAGGGGCGTTACGCTGAAAGACTTCGCCGACGTGCTGAAGCTCATCTTCCCCGAGGCGAAGATCGACATCGGCCCCGGCCTCGACTTCCGCGACGGCTACAAGCAGAGCTACTGCGTCTTCGACATCACCAAGGCCCGCGAGCAGTTGGGCTACTCGCCGCAGTACGACCTGGAAAAAGGCATCGACGACTACATCGAGAGCATCGGGAGGCTTGGGCTGGAAGTTTGACGCGAGGACCGATCCAGGATTCGCGGAACCACAAGGCACTGGGAAGCACTTCCGATGCTGGAGAAACTATACGTCAAGACCTTCAAGTCTCTGGATGACGTGACGGTTGACCTGGGACAGGTTAACGTCTTCATTGGCGCCAACGGGAGCGGTAAGAGCAATCTCCTGGAGGCGTTGGGCATACTATCCGCGGCCGCGGACGGCAGGGTTGACGACCAGACCCTGCTGGCCCGCGGCGTCCGGCCCGGCCTTCCCGCGTTGTACAAGTCGGCCTTTCCGGCCAAGGCCGGCGAAAGAATCCCTCCGCATCTATTCTTCGGCGGTCAAGGCGCCCATGCCAGATACGAAGTCTCACTCCACAACCCTCTTACGGAACCGGCGCCTGCATGGCGATTCAAGACAGAGTTGTGGGACGATGGCGAGACGAAGGCCAAGCCCCTTGTCGGCCGGTCGCCGCGTAGCCAAAACTCGAACGGAGTCGATCCCGAGCGAGGTCTCGCCGCATTAAAGGCCGTGGAAGTGCCGTCAGGTTCCGCCCTGGACCTCTTGAAACTATTGCAAGGTTACGTGATTTATTCACCGACCACACCGGTGCTGCGTGGCGTTGCTCCGGAAACACAACCGAGACACCCGGTGGGCCTCTCTGGAGGGGGGCTGCCTCAAGCGATATCGGAGTTGCTCAGGCAACGTGTCAGTGATGCCCACAGCCGACGGATTTGTCGAGAGACGCTTGGGCTCGTGGATTGGGCCAAGAGTTTTGGTGCAACCTCCGCCAGCCGGCTTTCGCTTTCTCCGAGCGCGGCAGCGTCGAGAAACGTGATACGATTTCGTGACCGATTCATGCGCGAGGACCGGAACGTCCTGTCCGGCTACGACGCTTCCGAGGGCGCCTTGGTCGCCCTCTTTCTCGCGGTCTTGTCGGGCCATAAGGAGAGTCCCAGACTTTGCGCCGTTGACAACGCTGATCACGGGTTGAATCCCAGGTTGGCCCGTTCTCTGATCAAGCTCCTGTGTGAATGGTATCTTTCCGCGAAAAACGCACGTCAGATCCTGCTGACCACGCACAACCCGTTGGTATTGGACGGACTGCCATTGCAGGATGAGGGTGTGCGATTGTTCACCGTGTCCCGGGCCAACTCGGGCCGTACTTCCATCTGCCGGATCGTCGTCAATGACCATCTGTTGGAACGGGCAGAGCAGGGCTGGACGTTGTCGCGTTTGTGGGTGATGGGACATCTGGGAGGCGTCCCGGATGTCTGATCCGTTGCGCGTCGCCGTGGCCGTCGAAGGACCCACCGACGCAATCGTGCTCGAATCAATCCTGGCTGCCCTGCTTCCGGATACCGATTTCGTCCTGCAGACGCTTCAGCCGGAAAGGTCTCTCGCCTTTGGTGAAGCAACATCCAGCGCACGCGGTGCCGGATGGGTCGGAGTGTATCGGTGGTGCAGGCAAGCTGCTTTGGAGGGCGGAGGTTCCGTGTCCGGTTCCTCGGCATTGCTGCACCACGATGCGTTGATCGTGCAGATGGACGCGGACGTGGCGAGCAAGACATACTCCAGCGGAGGCGTTCGCGATGCGCCGCGCCAAGACCTGCCCTGCGAACAGCCCTGCCCACCGTCCAGCGACACTACGGACACGTTGCGAGGGGTCGTTCTCAACTGGCTGGGCGAATCCAGAACTCCGTCACAGGTGATCTTGAGCACGCCATCGAAGAACATCGAAGCATGGGTGGTTGCGGCGGTCTGGCCGGACAACAATCTCGTTCAGCAAGACGATTGGGAATGTCGGTCCCGTCCCGAGGAGCAACTGGCCGCATTGCCGAAGCGAAAGCGCTTCAGGAAACATCAGGACGACTATCGACGCAAGCAGAAGGAGATACAGCGGGGGTGGCCGGATGTGTCCGCAAGGCTGGCCGAGGCGCGGCGATTCGCAAGGGATTTCCTGGCGGCCATTCGCCTGCGGCGCCCTTCGAGCCATCCGTGAAAGCCGCCCGTCCGGTAGTCCTGCCCCCTGGTTTGTGGTATCGTCCGGGCAGGGGCTGGGCGATATGAAAATCGGGAGGTTGGGCGAATGAAACTCTACCACTTTCCACCTTCGACGAACTCGTTGAAGGTGCGCATCGCCCTGCTGGAAAAGGGGTTGGAATTCGAGAGCGTCGTGATCGACCTGACGAAACGGGAGCAGAAGGACCCCGAGTACCTGAAGATCCATCCCTTCGGCCAAGTGCCAGCCCTGGATGACGACGGCTTCATCGTTTACGACTCCACCGTCATCAACGAGTACCTGGAGGACGAATACCCGCATCCGCCGCTGTTGCCCGGTGACTCGGAAAATCGCGCCCGTGCCCGCCTGATGGAGGATTTTCGGGACAACCACGTCAATCCCCACTTCGTCACGTTGATCCACGAGTACCGGAAGCCGGAAGAGGAGCGCGACGTGGCGCTCATCCGCGAGACTTGCGCGAACATCGGCTCCGCCTTCACGGTGATCGAGAGACAGTTGCAGGGAAGGGAGTACTTGGCAGGCTCGTTCAGCCTCGCGGACATCGCCTACATGCCCAACATCGCCCTGCTGGAACGTTTCAACGTGCCCCTGGACCCGGATCTCAAAAACGTGTCCGGCTGGATCGAACGGCTGCGCACCCGTGCCAGCTACGCCGCCACACAAAACTGACGCCCGATCACCGAAATCCGTCCGCTAAATTGCGACTGCTGCTTGCTTGGCTGGTGCACCTCTACACCGCCCTTGGGGCGGCGGTGGCGGTGTTTACCCTGGCGCTGATCGCCGGGGGCCGCTACCGGGAGGCGCTGGCGCTCATGGGGGTGGCGCTGATTCTCGACGCCACGGACGGGACCTTCGCCCGAGCCGCGAGGGTGAAGGAGCTGATCCCCGGGGTGGACGGCGCCCGCCTGGACGACATCGTCGACTACCTCAACTACGTCTTCGTTCCGTGTTTTCTGCTGCTCTGGGCCGATCTTCTGCCGGCCGGTCACGGATGGTGGATGGTCTGCCTGCCGCTCCTGGCCAGCGCCTACGGCTTCTCGCAGACCAACGCCAAGACTCCCGACCACCACTTCCTGGGGTTTCCCTCGTACTGGAACGTGGTGGCGTTCTACTGCTTCGTGCTGGAGTCGAGCCCTTGGTTCAACGGGGTCCTGGTGATCGCGTTGTCGGTGATGGTGTTCGTGCCCATCCGCTATCTGTATCCGAGCCGCAACACCCTTCTCCAGAGCCTCACCATCACCCTGGGGGTGATTTGGGGAGTGTTGTGCTTCGTCGTGATTTACTTCCTGCCGGACCCGTCATATGGCTTGGCCGTGGTGTCGCTGTTCTTCCCCGCCTATTATCTCGTGCTGTCGTTGTGGTCGCACATGCGGACTCGCTAACGGGTAGGCTCGACGGACTCGTCGCGGTGGATGCGGATGGCCAGCACGTCGGCTTCGGCGCAAACCTGCTGCTCGCAGCTCAGGGTGCAGGTGAGGAAGGTCTTCCTCCCTTGCACCCTGCGGATGGAGGCGCGCAGTTCCAGGGGTTTTCCCAGCGGCGTCGGCCGCCGGTAGTCGATGTTCATGTTGGCCGTGACGAAGAATACCCGCGGCGCGCTGCCGATGGGCCGCTGCTCGTCCCGGTAGGCGCGGGCGATGGCGAGGTTCATGCTGTGGCAGTCGAGCAAGGTGGCGATGACGCCGCCGTTCACCACCTCGCGGGTGCCGCCGCAGTGGTGCGGCTCCGCCGTCCACGTGCCGACCGCGTCGTCGCCGTCCCAGCGGCTCTTGATCTGGAGCCCCTGCTCGTTGGCCGGACCGCACCCGTAGCACAGGGTGGTCGCGCCTTGATCCTGGAAGGGCAACTCCTCGGCCATGCGCTCCTCTCCTCGGTCGGTCCCGACCCGCCCGGACACCTCGCCGGCTAACCGGCGCGCGCGACGCCCAGCCGGAGCCGCCCTATCCCCTCGATCTCCGCTACCAGTTCGTCGCCCGCCGCCAGTTGTTGCTGGAACTCCGGCGAGTCCGGGTTGCCGCTGGCGATGAGGTCGCCCGGCATCAGGGTGCCCACCTGGGAGAGGTAGCTCACCAGCCGTGCCACGCCGTTGATCATGCCGGCGGTGCTGGCGGACTGCCGCAGGTCGTCGTTCACCCACAAGCGCATCTCCAGGGCCTGCGGATCGGCTATCTCGTCCCGGGTGACGATCCAGGGACCCACGGGCGCGAAAGTGTCGAAGCCCTTGCGCACGCAGCGGGTGCCCATGAGGTTCTTGCCTGATCCGTATCCCCGCGCGGTGACGTCGAGGATGACGCTGTAACCGAACACGGCGTCCAGGGCCTCGTCCACCGACAAGTCCCGGCTCTCCCTGCCGATGACGACGCACAGCTCCAGCTCCGGGAAGATGGTCTCGGCGTCGGCCGGGATGAGGATGTCCTTGCCCGGGCCGACGACCGCGGACGGCGGCTTGAGGAAGATGTGTTCCAGCAACTCGTCCGGCGGTCTCTCCCGGGCCTCGCCCCGCCCTCCGGCACTGGCCAGGTTCGCGCTCCCGCGCTTGTAGTTGCCGGCGGCCGCCCATATCTTCGAGGGGGCGGGCACCGGGGCCGCCAGTTGCGCGGCATCGAGGGCCGTCGGGGTCGTCTCCGAGACGGCGCGTTCGATGGCTTCGCGGCTCGTTTCATACGAGGCCGCCAGTTCGATCATCGAGCCGCAGACGCCGTCCAGAGAGACCATCCCGTCTTCCGGCGTGACCGCGGCCACGGTGCCGTCCTTAAGGGTCGCAAACCGCATCAAATACCTCCAGGGCGTGCCGCGTGTCGAGAACGTTGCGGACAGCGTGGGTCGTGCTTCTGGATCCCGGGTCAAGCCCGGGATGACGGTTGGGGATTCGTGCCGGTGCGCAAAGGGCCTAATAGGCGTCCTTGAGTTCCCGGACTTTGGCGAACACGGAAACCGGGTCCGTCTCGATCCCCGGGAAGCGCTCGGCCATGCCGTGTTTGATCTCGTCGCTTTCACAGCGGAGGAACGGATTGGTCGCGAGCTCGTCGTCCAGGCGGGAGGGCACCGTGAACTGGTCCTTGGCCCTGAGCGCCTGCACCGCCTCCAGCCGCTGGCGGATATCCTCGTTGCCCGGTTCCACCGTCAGCGCGAACTGGAGGTTCTTCTCGGTGTACTCGTGGCCGCAGTAGACCAAGATGTCGCCGGAGAGGTCGCGGAGCTTGTCCAGGGACGAGGTCATCTGCGCGGCGGTTCCCTCGAAGACCCGGCCGCAACCGCCGGCGAACAGGGCGTCTCCGCTGAACAGCGTTCCGGGGAACACGAAGCCGAGGTGCCCGATGGTATGGCCGGGAATGAACAGCACGCTGCCGCACTCTTCCCCGACCTCGACGTCGTCCCCCTCCATGAGCCGATGCGTGATGCCTGGGATGCGGTGCTCGTCCACCTTGGCGCCGAACACCTTCAGGTCCGGCTTGTGCTGGAGGAGGTACTCGTTCCCGCCGGTGTGATCCCGGTGGTGGTGGGTGTTGAGGATCGCGACCAGCTCGACCCCCTCCTCCTGCACCGTACGCCAGACGGGTTCGCCCTCGGACGGGTCCACGATGCTCGCCTGGTTGGTCTTCTCGCAGACCAGAAGGTAACCGTAATTGTCTCTTAGCAGGGGTATCTGAACGATTCTCATGCGGCCCTTTATAGCAAACTCGGGTGGCCCGGACCATAGTCGGGAACCTGGCGCCGCCCATGAGAGAGCCCATCCAGGAAATCGAAGACCGATCGCATGGGGGCAACGCGCACGACTTGATTGACCTGCGGCGCGGTGTTGCATACCCTGAAGCCATGCTGAAGGCCGGAGTCGGACAGTCATCGCTGGCGGACACGCGGGCGGCGGTCGAGGCCGCGGCGCGGAGCGCCATGGAAGGTCTGCCGGACGGCGGCGCCGACCTGGTGGTGATCTACGCCACGGTCGACCACGTCGGCGCCCTGGAGGAAGAACTGGTCACGCTTCAGGGGATCACCGGCACCCGCAACACCGTGGGCTGCAGCGGCCTGGGGATCCTGACGGACGGCGGCGAGATCGAGGGGGAGTCCGGCGTCGCCGTCATGGCGCTGGCTTCCGACGCGGTGCGGGCGCGCCCCTTCATCCGCGACTCGCTCAAGGGAAACGACGCCGCCGCGGGACAGGACATCGCCAACGCCGTGGGTGCGGACTCCCCTTCCCTGACCGTGCTCCTGGCCGACGGCTACCGGAGCCGCCCCGACGCCATTCTGGATGGCATGGCGACGGCGGGCCACGCCGGGCCGGTGGTCGGCGCGGGCGCGTCCGAGAACGGCAGCCACGGCCGCACCTACCAGTTCTACGAGGATCGTGTGACCGGCAACAGCGCGGTCGGGTTCGCGCTGTCGGGCGCCTGCACCACCGCCATCGAGCTGACCCAGGGCTGCCAGCCGGTGGGCGAGCCCATGGTCATCACCAAGGCGCACGAGAACCTGATCTTCGAGATCAACGACCGCCCGGCTTTCGAGGTGTTCGTCGATCTCATCGGCAAACCGTTCCAGCAGGACCTGCGCCGCGCGCTCGCGTTCGTGTTCGTGGGGCTGCCGCCGGACCCGCGTCAGAGCGAGATCGAGCCCGGGCAGTATCTCGTCCGCAACATCATCGGCCTGGACGCGCAGCGCGGCATTCTCGCGGTGGCTCAACCCGTGGAAGCCGGGCAACCGCTGATCTTCACCCTGCGCGACGGGCAGCGGGCACGGGATGACCTCGGGCAGATGCTGGAGCGGCAGGCGGCCCGGCTCGAAGGCAGGAAGCCCCGGCTGGGCCTCTACTTCAACTGCTGCGCCCGCGGCAGCGGCCTCTACGGCGTACCCGGCATCGATACCGCCTACATCAAGCAGGCCCTGGCCGGCGTGCCGGTCATCGGCTTCTTCGGCAACTACGAGATCGGCCCCATGGGGGGCGGCAACCACCTGCTCACCTACACGGGAGTGCTGGCGCTCGTCACGGAGTAACTGGACCGGCGCCGCCCCGCCCCTGGATTCCGGCTTTCGCCGGAATGACGTGTTCGTGCACTCCCGCGCGATACGCGCACATTGTGAGTCAGCGCCGCAGGCGCTTGCGCTTGTTGGCGAGGTAGTCGACGACGATGTAGTTGCCGATCTCGTCGGGAGAGGTGTAGAAGACGCGGCCGGTGTTCATGCGGGTGAGGCGGTCCACGAAGCCCATGCGGTAGTAGTCCATGCCCAGCATGAAGGTGTTGATGCGGATGCCGCTCTGGGTGCAGCGCCGCACTTCCTTGAGGGTCTCCCGGACGATGCGCTCGTGGAGCAGGGCCGAGCCCCAGCCGCTGTGGAGGCGCCCGCCCCGGTCGACGTTGCAGGCGGTCGGCTCGCCGTCGGTGATGAGGATGATCTGGCGGTTCGTGGCCCTATTGTTTCCGAGCAGTTGCCGCGAAAACCTCAACGCCTCCTTGATGTCGGTGCCGTGCTCCATGAAGTAGGTGATGGCGACGATGGAGGGCAGGTCTTCGGTGCGGATGATCTTGGCGTTGGAGCGGAACGCCACAAGATGAAGCACGTCCTGGGGGAACTTGGTCTCGATCAGCCGGTTCAGCGCCAGCGCCACCTTCTTGCCGGCGTGCAGCGCGTCGTTCATCAGCATGGAGTAGCTGACGTCGATCAGCAGCACGGTCTCGGTGTCGGTGGAGAACTCGTGCTGGTACACCTGGAAGTCCCTGGGCTCGATGCGGACGGGGACTCCGGTCCGCCCTTCTTCCAGGGAGTTCAGGAGGGTCTTGCGGATGTCGATGTTGAGGGGGTTGCCGTACTCGTAGGCCTGGGTGTCCTCCAGCCGCATGCCCTGGTTGCCGATCTTGGCGCTGGCGTGCTGGCCCCAGCGGTTCTTGTTCATGAGCTGGAAGATCTCTTTCAGGGCCTTGTCGCCGAGCTGGCGCATGCCCTTGGGGCTGAGCCGGAGCCCGCTTCCCGTGCGCACCAGGTAGCCCGCGTCCACCATCATCTGCTCGACACCCTGGAGGTAATTGAGCTGCTCATAGGCCTCCTCGCCCAGCAACTCGCGCATGGCCTCCAGGTCGAGGTCGGCGACGTCGCCCAGCCCCCGCCGGCCCCAGCGCAGGAACTGCTCCAGGCCTCGTAGCTGCCCCAGCACCTGACCGGCCTCCCCCATGCCCATGCGCTGGCTTCCCTGGAAGGGATACTGGTTCAGGAGCTGCTCTAGCTGCTCCATCTGGGACATGGCGTCGCTCAGGCGCTGAAGCTCCTGCTGGCTCAGCGAATCGAGGTTCTCCAGCAGGTTGTCCAGGTCCTCCACCGCGGCGTCCAGCATGTTGGGCAGGTTCTTGAGGAAATCGTCGTCCTCCAGCAGGCGGCTCAGCCGCTCCAGCATCTGGGAGAGGTCCGGCGCCCCCGGCCCGGTCAGGTTCTGCGGCTGGTTCATGGAGCGCTGGCTGATCTGCTCTCCCAGCCGCTCCTTGAGCTGCTGGTAACGCTCCTGGGCCTGGCGCATCCGTTCGGCCAGCTCGTCCATGTTGTTGGCGTACCGGCCGGACAGCCGCTCCATGAAGTTGCGCATCTGCTCGTGATACGCTTCCAGCTTCTCCGCCAGCTCGTTCAGCTTTTGGCTCAGGGCCTCGCTCTCCTCGGGCGAGAGCTTGAAGGAATCGGGCGAGTACTTGTTGAGGATGTCCTGCTTCTTCTCCTCGGCCTGCTGCAGCAGGTCCCGCAGCCCCTGCACCGAGCGCATGCCGTCCTCGGACTCGAACCCCCGGCGCATCAGGCTCCGCAGCGCGCGGCGCACGCCCTCCTCCTCCAGAAAGGTGTCCGAAAGCTGCTTCAGCAGATCGTTGGCGGTGGGAAAACGGACCTCCTGGGAGCCGTCCCAGGACGTGTAACGGTGGATCCTCATGCGGCGTCCAATATATAGCAGGCGCTTCCGGCACTGCAATACCGAATTGCCGGCCGGTTGAAAGGGGCGGTGGCGTGCCGCCATCGACTCGGCTATAGAAGGGAGATTCCTTGCCTTGGGAGGGGCACCATGAACATTACGGTCGACACCACGAAATGCGACGGACACGAGAAATGCGTGCAGGCGGCGCCCAACGTCTTCAAGATGAACGAACGATTCATCGCGGAAGTCGCGGATGCGAACGGCGACACGTCGGAGAAGGTGGTCCTGGCCGCCAGGATCTGTCCCACCAAGGCCATCACGGTGGAGGACGACGACGGAAAGAGGCTTTTCCCCGAGTCGTAACGCGCCGCACGGCAGCGTTCCCCGGCGCCGGTTCCGCAGGCGTCTTCCGAGGAGGCGCCGCCAAGCCTCTCAATCGAAAACGACGCTGGCGAAGCTGCAGATGGAGCCGATGGGGTCCATCTCGCCATGGTCGTGGGCGACCAGCCGCCCCCGTTCCGCCTGCATGGACTTGAGCATGGTGTAGATGGGCGAGAAGCCGCAGATCCGCCGCCGGTCGTTCTCCCGCGCCAGGTAATCGCGAAATCCCTCCGCATCCACGTCTTCCACGTGCCGCAGCATCTCCCGGTCGCACCGCTTGACCGCCTCCAGCTCTTCCCCCTCGATACCGTCGGCGTCACCGTAACGCGGCCCCATGTGGGCCAGGTCGGCGCTGGCGATAAGGCAGACTCGGCGGCCGTCTTCGGCGATCATCGTCCGCAACGCCTCCGTGAACCGTTCGATGGACTCCCCCGCGGGACTCCTCCCCGGCGCCGCGTACGAGAAGGAGCACAGCACCGGCACGATGGGTATCGCGTCGCCGAACAACTGCTGGATGAACAGCACCTGGAACTCGATGGTGTGCTCGGAACGGTGGGCCAGCTCGTCCGCGAAAAGCTCGCCGCCGTGGAGTCCCTCCAGACGGGAGATAAACCCGGCCTCCACCGGGACCTCCCCCAGCGGCGTGGCAAAGCGCTTGGAGGTCAGGACGTAGGGGTTCAGCGTTCCGTTGTGCCCGGTGCCCAGAATGACGAACACCTCCGGCGGCTCGGCCTCCGCCAGTTCCTTGTAGGCCCAAGCGTAGGCGGCTCCGCCGAGCCGCAGGTCGATGTGCGGCACGACGATGCCGGGTATCCTCCGATCGGGATTTCGTCCGCCCGGCAGCCCCGGTCCCGCCGGGGTCTCGAACAGTTTCCCCAAGCCCTCCTTCAAAAGCGCGGGGTTGGCGTCGTAGCTGACGCCCGCATGGAATGCCTCGCGGACCGGGGACTCGCGGAACGAACCCGCCAACCGCCGGTAGTGGCGCTCGAAGTTGTCGCCCTCCAGAAAGCAGCCTTCGTCCAGCACCTGGCAGAGCTGTTCCAGCAGTTCCAGCGGGAACTCGATCTTGTATTTCTCCCGGTAGGCCGCCTGGATATCCGGCAGGGTGTGCTCGCCGTCGAAGAACTGCAGCGCATAGGCGGCCTCGACCTGCAGGCGCAGGACCTTGTCGCTCAGATGTTGTGGGTCGCGGATGCCGAAAGCCTGCCTTCCCTCCTCCGCAGGAACCGGGAAGACATCGACGTAGCGAAGCTGGGGACGCACCGGAGGGTTTTCGTTGCTCATGGGAACAGGCTATAGCCTACGCGGGAAGAAAGCGACAGAAATGAAGAACCGGACGATTACCGCGGTGAAAGGCATTCAGGTGGGGCACGCCTCCAACCTCCGGGCGCGCACCGGCTGCACCGTGGTCCTTTGCCCGGACGGGGCGGCGGCCGGCGTGGACGTGCGCGGCTTCGCGCCCGGCACGCGGGAGACCGACGCCATCCGGCCGGGACGGCTGGTGGGACAGGTCCACGGCGTCCTGCTGACCGGCGGAAGCGCCTTCGGGCTGGACGCCGCGGCCGGCGTCATGCGGTTTCTCGAGGAGCGCGGCGCCGGATACTCCACCCCTCATGGCGTGGTCCCCATCGTCCCGGCCGCTGTGATCTATGACCTGCGCGTCGGGGATCCGCGGGTCCGCCCCGACAAGGCCATGGGCTATCGCGCCTGCAAGGCGGCCACGGATGCGGCCGTCCCCACGGGACGGCTCGGCGCCGGGAGCGGCGCCACCGTGGGCAAGGCTCCGGGCCTGCGCCCCGCCGACGGCGGCATCGGCTCGGCCTGCGCGAAGCTCGACAACGGCGTCACCGTGGGCGCCCTCGTAGTCGTCAACGCCGTCGGCAGCGTCGTCGATCCCGCTTCGGGCGAGGTCATCGCCGGCGCCCGTGACGAGATATCCGGCCGCAGGGGCGGCGCGGCGCCGAAGTCACGCCAGGGACGCACGGCAACGATGCCCGGGACCAACACCACCATCGGCGTCGTCGCCACCAACGCCGCCCTGTCATCCGCGGAAGCCAACACCGTGGCCTCCATGGCCCATGACGGCATCGCCCGCGCCATCCGCCCCTCCCACACCCTCCACGACGGCGACACCTTGTTCACCCTCTCCACCGGCAAAGGCCGCGCCGACCTCAACGCCCTCGGCATCCTCGCCGCCGAGGTGGTGGCCCAAGCCATTCTCAACGCGGTTGGACGATAGGATGATGCCTTTAGCTTGAGCAGGAGCCGCTCCGTCTGGTAAACAGATGATATGCGCCCGTAGTGAAAAGGACATCACGAGGGTCTCCGGAACCCTAAGTCCAGGTTCGATTCCTGGCGGGCGCACCACATCCCCCCTTGAGACCTCCTCTCAGGCTCATGTCCAAAATGATTCAGCTACGAAATGTGAACCGCTCCGGGTCTGCCGGAGCTTGATGGCGTGGCTCGTTGACGAGCCTATTGGAGCAAGGCGGTTGCAATTGAGGTGAGCGCCGCGAGCAGGGCGGCGACAATGGACACGAGCACGCGCGTCTGCAGGCCGTGCATTTCCCTGGTAAGCCTGATTTCTCCGTCCTTCACTTCCCTCACCAAGTCGGTTTCCAGTCGGGCCAAGTCCTCCCGTGTTGCGTAACGTTCGGTCTCCATGCCGAAACCCTACGGTGCGGGGCCGTAAATGTCAACTCAAGGGTCCATTCTGTTCTCGAAACAGTGACGCGAGTTCGCGAACACCAATGGCTTCCAAAGTCTCCGACAGCGGCCAGCGGTCTTCGCCGGCGTGCACGACGAAGGCACTCGATGGCTTCACGTCGGCGCATGCGACATGAAATCCACGTCGGACCCTGGCCGACAGCGAACGCTTGATCTCGACGGCCCAAAGCCTTCCGTCGCTGAACTCGATCAGCAGGTCGATCTCGGCGCCGGTGCTGGTCCGGTAGAAGAGCGGCGTCGCCAACGGCGGGAGGACGGACAGAAGCGTCTCGATGACGAATCCCTCCCAGCTCTGTCCTACCACCGGGTGCCCGGCGAGCTGCTCCAGCGAGGGAATACCCAAGAGGGCGTGCAGCAGGCCGCTGTCGCGCACGTACACTTTTGGCGATTTCACCAGACGCTTGCCTACGTTGGCGTGAAAGGGCTGGAGGCGGCGCACCAGCAACAGATCAGCCAGGAGGTCCACGTAACGCGTCACCGACTGGGCGCTCGTTTCCAACGCCCTGGCCAACACCGAAGCGTTCAAGGTGGTCCCCTGCCGATGCGCCAGCATCGTCCACAGCCGCTCCAGGGCCGTGGAGGGGACACGCGGCCCGAATTCCGCGACGTCACGCTCCAGGTAAGTGCGGATGAAATCCCTCCGCAGAACGAAGCTTTCCCTGTCGCTCTGCGCCAGGTAACTGTCCGGAAAGCCGCCTCGCAGCCACAACCGCTCACGGGCGGCGTGCTCGTCCTCCACTTCCAGCACCGAGAGCGGTGTCAGATCGACGTAAGCGATTCGCCCGGCCAGGCTTTCCGATTGACGGAGAAGATCCAGGGAAGCCGACCCCAGGATCAGGAACCGGCCTTTACCCTTGCCCTTGCGGCGGCCACGATCGATGACCCCACGGAGCGTCTGGAACAGCTCCGGCACCCGGTGAATCTCGTCGAGGATGACCAGGCGATCCTCAAGATTTTGCAGGAACAGCGCGGGTTCCGCGAGCCGGTTGCGATCGTCCCGATCCTCGAGGTCCAGGTACAGGGCGTCACGCGACCGGCCGATCTCCAGGGCCAGCGTCGTCTTGCCCACCTGCCGAGGTCCGATCAAGAGAACGGCGGCCTGACGGTTCAGTGCGTCTTCGATGTCAGCCGCGGCAATACGGGATATCATCCCTGCAAATTATCCACAATTTGGACAATTTGCAAGGATAACAATTCTTGAATTTGACATGTGGGAAACATGCAAGTATGTTTGCTCCATGTCCAAAATGATTCAGCTACGAAATGTTCCTGATGATCTGCATCGGATTCTCAAGTCGAGAGCCGCGCTGGCCGGGACGTCGCTTTCGGACTATTTGATCACAGAACTCGGACGTCATGCCGAGTATCCGACCCTGGAAGAGCTTTGCCGGAGGCTCCGGGGTCGAGCGCCTTTTCGTCCAACCCTCACCCCAGCGCAAATTATCCGGGAAGAACGGGACAAGCCTTGATCGTCGTTGACGCCTCGGCCCTCTTGGCGCTGCTCCTGAACACGCCCGGTGCGTCGGACATTGAGAAACGGCTCGTGGAGGCTTCCGAGTCCCTGCATGCGCCGCACCTTATCGATCTTGAGATAACCCACGTCCTCCGGCGGTACGTGTCCATCGGCCAGTTGACGCCGCAGCAAGGAGAGGAAGCCTTGACGGAGGTCAATGATTTCCGGATTACTCGTTATCCGCACTACCCCTTTTTGCCGCGCATCTGGGCGCTTCGTCACAATGTCACCGCCTATGATGCCGTTTACTTGGCTCTCGCAGAGTCCCTTCCCGCACCCTTGATTACCTGTGATGCCCGGTTGGCCGCAGCTCCCGGTCACCAAGCGACTATCGAGACGTTCGACACCTACGGCACTGAAGTGACGTAGTCCTTGACTCGCTCTGAACAAAGGCGCGAGAACGGGTATGAGACCCTTGGTTCTGCCCTACTCCCAGCCCTGTTTTCCGCGTACCGTCAACTCAAATTTGCCAGACTCCTTCTCGGTGGCCCCTTTGATCTCATCGAAGAGCTACGGGTGGGTTCTGCCCTCTGTAGCTGTGCGAGATTCGATCTGTGTTGCGCTACGCAATACACTATGCTAATGAAAAAGAAACTTGGAGGCTGACCCCATCATGCCCAACAAACCAGAAAAGCCCATACATCCCGGTATTTTCATCAGAGAACAGGTAATCCCGCAGGGTATGTCGGTGACGGATGCCGCAAAGAGGCTGGGAGTAGGCAGACCCGCCCTGTCGAATCTCCTGAACGGCAATTCTTCTCTGTCCCCTACAATGGCGGTCAGGTTGGAGAAATCGTTTGGGGCCGACCAACAGGAACTTTTTGATCTTCAGGCAGCGTTCGACCTCCATAATCGACGCGGGAAAGAAAATGCCGTAGTGGCTCACACCTATGTGCCCAGTTTCCTGACCATCAAGGCCCGGCAGATCGATGAGTGGGCGAAGGGAAATATCGACGCCCGCCACCTGTTGCCGGTGTTGCTGCGCAAGCTGGTCCATTCGACTGGCCACGGACTGCGACGGGTTGATTTCCCTGGCTACGACAACGCAGAACGCAAGGGCTGGGATGGTCAGATCGAAGCTGATGCGGCCACACCGTGGATTCCAGAAGGCATATCCGGATGGGAGTTTGGCACGAATGAAAATCCGACAAGGAAGGCCGAGAGCGATTACGCGGGCCGCGCTTCTGTCCCTCCAGACCAGAAGGCGGAATGCACTTTCGTCTTTGTCACGCCACGCAATTGGCCGGGCAAAGTAGCTTGGGCTCGGAGCAAGAACGCAGAGGGTGACTGGAAAGCCGTGAGAGCACTCGATGCGAGCGATATTGAGCAGTGGCTGGAAGAGTCGGTCGCCGCGCAGATATGGTTTGCTGAGAGACTGGCCATGCCAACCGACGGATTCGAGACGCTGGATCGGTGCTGGCAGCGTTGGTCGGAGGCGAGCGTGCCGAAAATGACCTCCGCGATATTCGAGCCGTCCATCATCGCGTATCGCGACAAGTTCAGAGAATGGCTCGAAAAACCGAGCCAAAAGCCGCTTGTTGTCGCGGCCGATTCCAAGGATGAGGCGCTTGCGTTTCTTGTATGTCTGTTCCGGGATGACTCCATTCAGCCCAAATGGAAGGATCTGGCAGCAGTATTCGATTCGGGTGAGACGTTGCGGAAGCTGATCGCCTCCAACACCCTTTTCACCCCAATCATCCACAGCGATGAAACTGCACGCGAGCTGGCAGGTATCGATCGCACACGCCACTGCATTGTCGTCCAACCGCGAAACGCCATTGATTCAAATCCAGATATAGCCCTTGACCTGCTGAACCAGAGCGAGTTCGGGAAGGCGCTCGTAGCGATGGGTATTGATGAAGATCAAGCAGACCGGCTGGCAAGAGTGTCGGGCCGCTCACCGACCATCCTACGTCGAAACCTCTCGGCGATCCATGCGATCAGGAAACCCCAATGGGCTGGAGACATTGAGATTGCAAAGAGCCTGATCCCCGTGGCTCTGGTGGGTGCATGGCATACCAACTCCAACGCGGATTGCGAAATTCTCTCTACCCTCGCAGATACGAGCTATCCCGACATTGAAAGGTGTGTAGCCCGGTTGTTGAAATTTGACGACTGCCCTGTATGGTCCGTGGGACCATATCGCGGCGTCGCATCCAAAATCGACACTCTGTTCGCCATCAGTTGGCAAATGACCGAAAAAGACCTGCAGGACTTCTTTTTCCTCTCTGAATATGTACTTTCCGAGAACGATCCGGCGCTTGATCTGCCGGAAGACGAACGGTGGGCTGCAGGGTTCTATGGCAAGGTGCGCAAACACTCTGCCGCATTGCGCGAAGGTATCTGCGAAACCCTCGTCATCCTCTCCATCCACGGCAGCAATCTATTCCGGGAGCGGCTTGGCATCGACGTCGAGGCTCATGTCTCGTCGCTAGTGCGGAAGCTCCTTACGCCGCTGTCCCTGGACAAACTGCTCTCGCACGACAAAGACCTGCCAAAGTATGCAGAAGCGGCACCCGGCGAGTTCTTGAATTTACTTGAGGATGACTTGCGACAGGTCCATCCGGCGGTACTCGGTCTCTTGAAACCAGTAGACGGCGGCGCGTTCAGCTCACCAACACGAACAGGGCTGCTATGGGCACTGGAATGCCTCGCGTGGCAACACCTCGGGCGTGTGAGCTTGATCCTCGCGCAGTTGTCGAGAACCGTTATCGAAGACAACTGGGTCAACAAGCCCATCTCCAGTATTCTTGCGACTTATCGGTCGTGGCTACCTCAAACCGCCGCTTCGCTTGGAGAACGGGTGCAGGCCCTTGAGGTCCTGACCAAGCGGCTCCCGGACGTTGGTTGGCAGGTTTGTATCGACCAGTTGCACACCGGTCCCCAAATGGCCTCGCCTAGTTACCGGCCACGTTGGCGGAGCGACGCTTCAGGCGCGGGCCGGTCGGTGACGCAGAGCGAATTCCATGAATTCACGCATAAAGCGCTCGACCTTGCACTCGCGTGGCAAAAACACGATCCGAAGACGCTCGGCGACCTCGTCGAGCGGCTCCCGGCAATATCCGAGGAAAGCCAGACTCTGGTTTGGGACTTGATTGACACTTGGGCGGATTCAGAGACCGACGACGATACTAGGGCTAGCCTTGGCGAGCGGATTCGCCTCTTTATGTTTACGATGCGAGGTCAGATTCACGCTCTGAGTGACGCGACAAAGAACCGGGCGCGTATGGCGTACGAGAAATTGCAACCGCGTGACCCTGTTCTCCGGAATGCTTGGCTGTTTGCCAACGGCTGGATCGAGTTTTCCGACGACGATATGGAGGATGGCAGGCTCGATCCTTCTAAACACGAAGAAAGAATCCACAAGCTCCGAGCCGCGGCGATCAAGGAGATTTGGGCGGAAGGTGGGTTTGAAGCTGTGATGGGACTGCTGTCTCGTAGTGGGACACCCGATACGATCGGTGGTTCCCTAGGACCGAACATAGCGACCGCGAATGAGCGGACCAATTTCTTGCGACAATGCCTTTCCACTACCGGCGACGTGGGGAAGAAAGTTGACGGCTGTGTGAACGGATTTTTGAGATCCCTGTGCGACGAAGAACGGAGCGCAGTTCTCTTGGCCGTTGCCGAAGGTAGAGACGCTGACCAGATCGTGCGGTTGTTCCGGTGCGCGCCGTTCAATCAGAACACGTGGCGCTTGCTCGACCGATACGACCAAGAAATCCAAGATCGATATTGGCAGGAAGTTTTCCCATCCTGGAACCGCCACAACGAGGCAGAGTTGATTGAGCTCATTGACCGTCTGCTTGAAGCAAAGCGACCCCACGATGCATTTCGCGCCGTCGCTCTGTCTCTGCACTGGCCGCGGATCGAGACCTCGCGACTGAAACGGCTTCTCCTCGCCGTAGCTACCGTGGATGCCGAACCTGCGGATTGGCACAGCCTTGACTCCTACTACATTTCGGAGGCATTGGATTCACTCGATGGCCGCCCTGGCGTTAGCAGGGACGAGATGGCGCAGCTTGAGTTCTTGTTCATTGCGGCGCTTGAGTATAGCGAGCACGGAATTCCTAATCTTGAGCGGCAGATTGCCGAGACTCCCACCCTTTTCGTCCAAGTACTGGGGATTGTGTACAGACGTAAAGACGATGGTCAGGACCCTCCCGGATGGCAAATCGAAGACCAAGGGCATCGCGCTCTTCTGAGATCTGCAGCCCATCGTCTTCTGTTCCGAATTGGGCGCATTCCAGGGACTAGACCGGACGGGAAGATCGAGACCGAAACGCTGCTGAAGTGGATTACCAAAGTGCGACAACTCTGCGCCAAGCATGGGCGAGTCGATATCGGTGATAAAAAGATCGGTGAGCTTCTGTCTAAGGCTCCTGCCGAAGAGGACGGCGCTTGGCCGTGCCTTCCGGTCTGTGAGGCGATGGAGAGATTTGCTTCCCAGCAGATCGGCATAGGCTTCAACATTGGTGTCTTCAACGGGCGCGGCGGACATTTTCGCGAATTGAATGAGGGAGGTGCGCAGGAACGTGAGCTTGCCGCAAAGTATCGAGGCTGGGCAAAGCTGCATGCCTTCGACTACCCCTATGTCAGCGCTGTCCTTGAAAGTATCGCGGCCGACTACGACCGCGATGCGAAAAGGGAAGACACAGAAATGGAAGTCAGAAAGAGGCTGGAGCACTGAACGAAACCAAGCACGCTCCTAGATCGCGATCTTGTTCGGAATCTTGGGCAAGGCTCTCGTCAGTGCTCAGTGGCCTCCGTTTGGATTCAAAGCATTGTGCAACATCGCTTCCACCAACAACTCCCGCATTGCATCACGGGCTACAAGGCTCGCCTCAAGCCGGTCACACAGTACCATGAGTTCATCGACTTTGGCGACGATGCGTCGCTGTTCCGCAAAGGGTGGGAGCGGGAACGGTGAATAAGCGAAGTATTCCGCAGGCACTCGCTTTTGGCCGGCGGTGCCAGTCATCTTCGGGATACCACTCTCGATGAAATGAGGGCATTTCAAGAAAAGAAGAATGAAGTTGGGATCGACGAACAAGGGCCGGACAATATGCAACTCGGTGGTGCCGCTCCCCAGGCCACCTGTAAGGTTTCGAAAGACCGTCGATTTTCCGTTCTGAAAACAAGGCGTGATCTTCGCCAAAGCAACGTCGCCCTCTGCGAAGTGCGTATAGCCTTTTTTGATCCTCCCCCATTGCCGAATCTCGTGGCTACAACTCACACCATAGTCGGCCGCAATCAAGGGCATTGGGACAAAGGAAGCTTCAAGATCATCCGGCGCTTCGTTCCTTGGGCTGAGCAGTCCGACTTCCGCAATTTGGCTCCACCTCCAGTTTGCAGGCAATAAAAATGGCAAATCGTTCTTCACCAGTGGCGGAATCTCTTTTTGTTGTTTTATTTCCCCCGCTTGCACCAGTCGTGCCTTCTCCGCCGCAATTCGCTTCAATAGCCTTGGCACAGGCTCGTCCTTCGGGTCCGATTCCACCAACCTGCCACGCACGGCCAAGTCGAGAATGAACCGGCGTAAACGCGAAATGGCAGCCGGGGCCTCAATGATGCGATCGAAGTGGGTGAGTAATTGTTCGCCAGAGAACGGATTCACGCTTCCACGCGAATGATGGTTGGGTTTCATGGGGTCAGCGCCTCCGCCAGAATGACCTTCAACTGTTCCCGCAAGGACGCCGTTTCTGCCTCTGCGTCGGCCAGTTTGGCCAGCAGCTCTTCCGGGTCGCCGTGGTCGTCTTCGGTCGTGTGCGGATTCCTGAGATCGAGGTTGTAGCCGCGCTGCTTGACTTCCTCAGCGGTCATCTTCCATGCGTGGTCCGTGTCCTTGCGGCCGTTGCGGGCCGTTCCGCCCCACCAGTCGATGCAGGGTTGGAAATGCTCCAGCCGGATCGGCTTGGTCATGGAATAAGCTTTCTGGCCTTCAGGCACACGGTGTTCGTAGAACCAGATATCCCGGGTCGGTTCACCCTTCTCGAAGAACAGCAGGTTGGTGCCGATGGAGGCATAGGGCTTGAACACGGAGTTGGGCAGGCGGACGATGGTATGGAGGTTGCACTCCTCCATCAGATGTTCCTTGAGGCGCGTCTTGACACCCTCGCCGAACAATGAACCGTCGGGCAGCACGACGGCAGCGCGTCCGCCCGGCTTCAACAGGCGAACGATCAGGGCCAGAAAAAGGTCGGCGGTCTCTTTAGTGCGAAAGTGCTGCGGAAAGTTGCTTTCGATGCCGTCTTCTTCCTTTCCTCCAAAGGGGGGATTGGTCAGCACGATATCCACCCGATCTTTCCGTTCCCAGCCGATGTAGGGCCGCGCCAGCGTGTTGTCGTGGCGAACGAAGCTCGGTTCTTCGATACCGTGAAGCAGCATATTGGTGACGCACAGCATGTGCGGAAGCTGCTTTTTCTCCACGGCGCGTAGTGCGGCTTGCATCTTCCGTTCATCAGAGGGCCGCTTGACGTAACGCTGGCGCATGTGGCGCAACGCGCAGGTCAGAAAACCGCCAGTGCCACAGGCAGGATCGAAAAGGCTCTCGCCAGGTTTGGGGTCGATGCGGTCGACCATGAAGGCTGTGACCGCACGGGGCGTGTAGTATTCACCCGCATTGCCCGCGGATTGCAAGTCGTTGAGGATATGTTCATAGATGTCGCCGAAGTGCTGGCGCGATGTAAGGTCGTTGAAGTCGATGTCGTTGATCTTGTTGACCACTTGACGCATCAACTGGCCGGATTTCATATAGTTGTAGGCGTCCTCGAACACGTCGCGTACGACCCGGTGGCGGTCGCTGGGCTGGCCGGTGATCCGGGCCTGTTTCAGGGCCGGGAACAGATCGTTGTTGATGAAAGCCAGCAGATCCTCTCCGGTGATGCCCTCGGGATCGGCTGCCCAAGCGCGCCATTGGAAGCGCTCGGCGATCGGCGACGTATAGTTGGCCTGCATCAACTCCAGTTCTTGGTCCTGATCGTCGATGATCTTGAGAAAGAACATCCAGCACAACTGACTGATGCGCTGGGCATCGCCGTCGACGCCGATGTCCTGGCGCATGATGTTCTGGATGGATTTGACGGTCGTGCGGACGGACATGGGGTCAAGCAGTCTCCTGGTACAGCGCGGATTGCAGGTCGTGGACGGCCTCAATGAATCCATCCCGGCCGCCGAAGGCTTTGATCAACTGAACCGGGGTGCCGAGCTCGGTGAAGGGCGGGATGCGAAGCACGGACACGTCCTCGAGATTGAACATGCCCTCGTCGGCATACTTGGCGAGAAGTGCGTCGAGTACGGCGCGGGCCTGGTCGCCATATTTGTGAAACACATCCCGCTTCTTGACGTTCTCGGCGCGCTCGCGGCGGGTCAGAGGCTTGGCATCGAAGGCGATATGGCAAATGAGATCGAAAGAATCGAGATCCTTGCCCAGTTCCACGGCGATAGCGCCGAGAGGAAGACCCTCGGCCTCCAACTCCTCGATAATGGCCTGCTTGCGCTCTGCGGTGTTCCAGCGTCTGAGGAAATCGTTGAGACTGGCGAAGTGTCTCTTCAGCGTCTTCTTCGTGAAGTCGCGTAAGGATTCGGTGATCAGCTTGCCGTTCTCATCCAGATATTCCACTCGATCAGCGACTATGGCGACATCGATGTCATCCACGTACACTTTGTACGTACCACCCTCTGTAGGTGAATGAGGGGCATCGGGGGTTACGCAGATAATGGTCTCGTCCTCACCGGGTTTCGGCGGTATGGGATCGTCGCCGTCACCCGGGGGTAGCACGTCATCCGGCGGGGTCATGGGGTCGTCCGCGCTTGGCTCATATATCTGAACCGGCTCACCGTCGAAATCGGGATCGGCGAAATGACTCGTAGCGCCACGGAAATCCATCAAGGTGAAGTAAAATTTACGGGTGTCCTCGTGCACACGGGTGCCGCGGCCGACGATCTGCTTGAATTCGGTCATCGAGCCGACCGTTCGGTCGAGCACAATGAGACGACAGGTCTGAGCGTCGACTCCAGTCGAGAGAAGCCGTGAGGTGGTGACCAATACGGGATATCTGGATTCCGGGTCGATGAAGTTGCCCAATTGTGCCTGACCTTCGGTGTCGACGCCGGTGATGCGCATGACGTAACGGTGGTTCTGGTCTACCAAGTCGCCGTTTTCGTTGATGAGGGCCTGTCTCATGCGACTGGCATGCTCCTGATCAACGCAGAAGATGATCGCTTTCTGGAAACGGTCGCCGCTCTCTTTCAGAAACTCGGTGACCCTGCGGGCGACGAGCTGGGTTCGGTCGTCCAGCACCAGCGTCCGGTCGAAGTCCTTGACGTTGTAGATACGGTCTTCGACCTCCCGCCCCTCCCGGTCAAGCTGACCCTTTTCCGGGCGGTAGCCTTCCACGTCACGATCTATGTGAACCTTGATAACCTTGTAGGGGGCAAGGAAGCCGTCGCGGATACCTTGTTTCAGGGAATAGGAGTAGACGGGTTCGCCAAAGTAATGGATGTTGGAAACGTAGCGGGTCTCCCTGGGGGTGGCGGTTAGGCCGATCTGCGTGGCGGTAGAGAAATACTCAAGAATTTCCCGCCAGGCCGAATCCTCGGCAGCGCTGCCACGGTGACACTCGTCGACTACGATCAAGTCGAAGAATGTGGGCGAAAACTCCCGGAAAATCTTCTGCTGTTCCTCCAGTCCGGTGATCGCCTGATAGAGACCGAGATAGATCTCGTAGGCGGTGTCGATGCGGCGCGTCCTGTTGAGGGGGGCAGTTGCATGCTCCGAAGAGCCGTCCTCGCGTTCTATGGTCTTGGCGTTGGTCGAGAGCTTGGCCATTGCCGGACCAAAGGGCCGGAAGTCGTTAACCATGGTCTGATCGACGAGCACGTTGCGGTCCGCCAGGAACAGGATGCGCTTCTTTCGACCCGCCTTCCACAGCCGCCAGATGATCTGAAAGGCAGTGTAGGTCTTGCCCGTTCCCGTTGCCATAACGAGCAGGATGCGGTCGCGACCCTTGGCGATGGCCTCGATGGCGGCGTTGATAGCGTTGACCTGATAGTAGCGTGGTGTCTTGCCGCTTCCGTCGTCGAAATAGTCCTGAAGGACGATTTCTTCGGCATCGGACGTCAGGCCCTTCCAGGTCCGATAACGCACCCACAGGTCGTCTGGCGACGGGAAGGCGTCGAGGGCCAGGGTTGTCTCCCTTGCGACGACGCCGGTTCGGTCGTGGAAGACGAAGCCGTCGCCATTTGAGGAAAACACGAAGGGAATGTTCAGCGTGTCGGCGTAGTCGAGGGCCTGCTGTATGCCGTCGCCGACCGCATGGGTATTGTCCTTGGCTTCGATCAGCGCGATGGGAAGGTTGGGCTTGTAATAGAGGATGTAGTCGGCGCGCTTGCCCCTGCCCCGGCTGACCAGCTTCCCGCGCACGATGATGCGGCCCTTGGTGAAGCTGACCTCTTCACGGATTTGCACCATCTCGTCCCAACCGGCCCTGCGCAGAGCCGGAGTGATGAACTTGGTGCAGATATCGCGCTCGCTGAGGCTTTTCTTATCCAAAGGTACGCGGCCTCACATTCCCGCTTGCACGGGAATTCCACCCTACTTCGGCAGCTTGTCGTCGATCCCCTTGACGTACCAGTTCATGCCCAGCAGCGTAGCGTCGTCCAGGTTCTTGCCCTTGGGCACGGCCAGGGAGCCGTCCTGCTTGTAGATGGGGCCGGCGAAGGCGTGCATCTTGCCGGAGCGGATCTTTTCCTCGGTGGCCTTGGCCATGGCGGCCACGTTCGCGGGCATGTTGGTGTAGGGGGCCATCCCGACCATGCCGGTGTCCATGCCGCCCCAGGTGTCGGTGGACTTCCAGGAACCGTCGAGCACGGCCTTGGCGCGCTGGACGTAGTAGGGCCGCCAGTCGTCGATGATGGCGGTGAGCTGGGTCTTGGGGCCGAACTTGATCATGTCGGACGCCTGCCCGAAGGCCTTGGCGCCCTTCTCGCCGGCGATCTGCATGGGCGCGGTGGAATCGGTGTGCTGGGTGATGATGTCCGCTCCCTGGCCGATGAGCACCTTGGCGGCGTCGGCTTCCTTGCCGGGGTCGAACCAGGAGTTCACCCACACGGTCTTGACCTTGAAGTCGGGGTTGACGGATTGGGCGCCGAGCATGAAGGAGTTGATGCCGCGCACCACCTCAGGGATCGGGAAAGAGGCAATGTAGCCGGCCACGCCGCTCTTGGAGAGCCTGGCGGCGATCTGGCCGATGACGTAGCGGCCTTCGTAGAAGCGCGACGAGTAGGTTGCCACGTTCTTCGCGCGCTTGTAGCCGGTGGCGTGCTCGAACTTCACCTTGAGGAAACGCTTGGCCACCTTGATGGTGGGGTCCATGAAACCGAAGGAGGTGGTGAAGATCAGGCCGGCGCCCTGCCGGGCCAGCCGCGTGATGGCGCGTTCGGTGTCCGGACCCTCGGCGACCTTCTCGATGTAGAGGGTCTTGACCTTCTTGCCCAGGGCCTTGTCGACGGCCAGACGGCCCTGGTCGTGCTGATAGCTCCAGCCGTGATCGCCGATGGGGCCGACATAGATGAAACCGACCTTCAGGGCGTCGGCGCCGAGGGCGCCGGAGGCGGCCAGGGACAGTGCGAGGACGGCGGCCAGCACGATCAGTTTTTTCATTTCTTCCTCCTTCGGTGGGTGGCGCCGGCCGCGGTCTACCGGTCCGGCACGAACGTTTGACCGATACAAGCAGGTGTGTTGACTTTCGTCAAGATTCGATTGCCCGAGATGGCCAGCAGCGCGGCGATGGTCACCAGGTACGGCAGGGCCGCCAGGAACTGGGGCGGAATGTTCACCCCGATGCCCTGGGCGTAGAGCCCCATGATCCATACGGCGCCGAACAGGTAGGCGCCGGCGGCTACCCGGCCGGGCGTCCAGGTGGCGAACACCACCAGCGCCAGCGCGATCCAGCCCCGTCCCGCGGTCATATTCTCGATCCACTGCGGCGTGTACGCCAGCGACAGGTAGGCTCCGGCCAGCCCAGCGCAGGCTCCGCCGAAGGCGATGCAGCCGTAACGCACCGCGGCCACGTTGTAGCCCAGGGCGTGGGCGGAATGATGGTTGCTGCCGACGGCGCGAATCACCAGCCCGATGCGGGTTCGGGCGAACATCCAGGCGACCGCTACGGTAATTGCCACGGAGGCGTACACCAGCACGTCCTGGCTGAACAGCACCGGGCCGGCCAGCGGCAGGCCGCTCAGCCCCGGCACGTGGATGGCGCCGAGCTTGACGCCTGGGAGCCCGGTGAAGGGCTGGCCGGTGAGCCCGGAGAGGCCGATTCCGAACAGGGTCAGGGCGAGCCCCGTGGCCATCTGGTTGGCCGCCAGGGTCTGGGTGAGAAAGGCGAACAGCAGGGCCATGGCGATGCCGGCGCCGACGGCCGCGGCCACGCCGACCGCGGCCGACCCGGTGGTGTAGGCGGCGGCGAAGCCCGTCACCGCGCCCATGATCATCATGCCCTCGACCCCGAGGTTGAGGACGCCGGAACGTTCCGTCACCAGCTCGCCCACCGCGGCCAGGAGCAGCGGTGTCGATGCGGTGATGATGGTGAGCAGGACCGCTTCCAGCGCGCTCATGGCACGGCCCCCCGGACGCCCGCCGCGCCGGAGGCCGCGTCGCCGATGCCCCTGGATGCGCGCGCGTGCGCGGGGCTCCGGGTCGTCCGCTCCAGCCGCACCCGGCAGCGGATCAGCGTGTCGCAGGTGAGGATGAAGAAGAGCAGCATGCCCTGGAAGACCTGCGCGGTCTTCTCGGAGATGGACAGCTCCACCTGCGCGGCCTCGCCGCCCAGGTAGCAGATGGCCAGGACCAGTCCGCCCAGCAGCGCGCCCAGCGGGTTCAGCCGTCCGAGGAAGGCCACGATGATGGCGGTGAAGCCGTAGCCCGGCGAGATGGTGGGCTGGAGCTGCCCCACCGGGCCCGCCACCTCGCAGATACCCGCCAAGCCCGCCAGGGCACCGGAGATGCCGAAACAGAGCCACGTGGTCCCCTTCTGCGAGAAGCCGCCGAAGCCGCCGGCCCGCGGCGCCTCCCCCCTCACCCGTATCTCGAAGCCCATGAGGGTCCGCGACATGAACACGGCCAGCACCAGCACCACGACCACCGCGAAGACCGCGCCGAGATGGACCCGCCCGTCGCCGAAGGTGGCCAGCAGATGCCAGTCGTTGAAGCTGATGGACTTGGGGAAGTTGAAGCCCTGGGGGTCGCGCCACGGGCCGCGCACCAGCCAGTCCAGCAGGTACTGGGCCACGTACACCAGCATCAGGCTGGTGAGGATTTCGTTGGCGCCGAAGCGGTTTCGCAGGAGCGCCGGCGCCGCGGCCCAGGCCATGCCGCCGAGCATGCCCAGGACGAGCATCGCAGGAATGGCCAGAGCCGAGTCCCACTGGGGCGCCAGGATGGGGATGGAGGCGCCGGCCAGCGCGCCCGCGATGAGCTGCCCTTCCGCGCCGATGTTCCAGAGGTCCGCGCGGAAGCAGATGGCCAGACCGGCGCCGATCAACACCAGCGGCGTGGCCTTGACGATCAGCTCCTCCACCGACCACAGGGTGGTCAGCGGTCCGATGAAGTAGACGTAGTTGGCGTGCAGCGGGTCGAAGCCGCGGGCGGCGAAAAGGATGCTGCCGAAGACAACGGTGAGGGCCACGGCGAGGAGCGGCGAGGCCGCCTGCATGGCCCGGCTCCGCTCCGGCCGTTTCTCCAGCACCAGCCTCACGCCCGCGCTTCCCCGTCCGGCGCCGTGCCGGTCTCGGCGGCGCCGGCCATGAGCATGCCGACGCGTTCCCGGTCGATGGCGTCTGTGGCATAGGTGTCGGACAGGGAACCGCGTGAGATCACCGCGATGCGGTCGGCGATCTCGAATATCTCGTCGAGGTCCTGGCTGATGACCAGCACCGCAGCGCCGTCCCGGGCGCGGTCCACCAGCGCCTGCCGGATGAGCGCCGCGGCGCCCGCGTCCACCCCCCAAGTGGGCTGGTTGACGACCAGGACCCGGGGGTTCCGGTCCAGCTCGCGTCCCACCACGAACTTCTGCAGATTGCCGCCGGAGAGCGCGTTGGCTTCCTGGTCCTCACGCCCGGCGCGCACGTCGAAACGCCGGGTGACCCGGGCCGCCAGCGCCCGGGTGCGGCCTCCGTTGATGAAGCCGGTGCGCACGAGATCGTCGCCGGAGGCGTGGCGCGTGAGGAGCACGTTCTCCGACAACCTGAAGCCGGGCACCGCGCTGTGCCCCAGCCGTTCCTCGGGCACGAAGGCGGCGCCCAGGCGCCGGCGCTCGGTGATGTCCCGGACGCCGCACGGCTGCCCGGCGATGACGACGGATTCCGGCGTGGGCGCCCGCCGTTCGCCGGACAGCACGTCGAACAGCTCGGACTGGCCGTTGCCGGCGACGCCAGCCACCGCGGTCACCTCGCCGCTGCGGACCTCCAGGGAGACGTTGCGCAACGGCACCCCGAAGGTGCCCGGCGCCGGGAGGGAGAGGTCATGGACCGTGAGGGCCGGGGCTCCGGCGGCGTCACGGCCCCCGGCGTTCACCGACTGCACGTCCGCGCCCACCATGAGCCGCGCCAGCGAGGTTGCGGTCTCGGCCCCGGGATCGACCTCGGCCACCACCCCGCCGCGGCGCAGGATGGTGGCGCGATGGCAGAGTTCCCTCACCTCCTCCAGTCGATGCGAGATGTACAGGACCGCGCAGCCGCCCTCCGCCAGCCGCCTCAGGGTGACGAAGAGTTGCCGGGCCTCCTGAGGGGTGAGCACCGCGGTGGGCTCGTCCATGATCAGCAGGCGCGGCTCCTGGAGCAGGCAGCGCACCACCTCGATGCGCTGGCGCACGCCCACCGGCAGGTCCGCCACCAACGCGGCCGGCTCCAGCGGCAGTCCGTACTCCGCGGACACCCTCTCGACCCGCCGGGCCAGCGCCCGCCGGTCGAACGGGCCCGGCACCGCCAGGGCGATGTTCTCCACCACGGTCAGCGCCTCGAAGAGCGAGAAATGCTGGAAGACCATGCCGATGCCGAGCTGCCGGGCCGACCACGGGTCCGGCACGGTGACGGTCTCGCCGCGCCAGCGGAGGCGGCCGGCGGTGGGCTGCAACGAGCCGTAGATGATCTTGACCAGCGTGGACTTGCCGGCGCCGTTCTCGCCCAGCAGGGCGTGTATCTCCCCGGGCCGGAGCCTCAGGGTCACCCGGTCGTTGGCGGTGAAATGGCCGAAGCGCTTGACGATGTCCTCGGCTTCGAGGAGATAGCCGCCGTCGTCCATCATCTCCATGGATGCCGCGCGCGGCTCACAGGCGCGGCGCGAAGGGTCCGATTCCCAGCTTGTGCTCGATGATTTCGTCCCGCGTGAGGCCGTGCAGTTCGTGGGGGAAGACCAGCCAGTGATCGGTCTCGTGCACGTAGTAGTCGGGTTCGCGGCCGGTGCGGTTGTTGTCCGGCTTGTAGTAGACGGTGGCCACGCGGGTGTCCGCCGGCGTGTTGCGGCGGGACTTGCGTTTCAGGTGCGAGAGCACCGCCTCGATGCTGAGACCGGTGTCGAACACGTCATCGACGATCAGGAGCCCCTGGTCCGCCTCGACGTTGTCGATGATGTACTGCATGCCGTGCACGCGGATGCGCGAACCCGTGCGTCCGATGCCCTTGTAGAAGGAGGTGCGGATGGCGATGTGGTCGGTCTCGATGCCGAAGTAGTCCAGCAGTTCCTGCACCGCGATGCCCACCGGCGTGCCGCCGCGCCAGATGCCGACGATGAAGCTCGGACGGAAGCCGCTTTCCAGGATCTGCATGCCGAGGCGGAACGAGTCTTCCAGCAGGGATTGAGCGTCGATGTAGGTTTTCCTGGCGGTTGCCGGCTCGGCGTGGGTCAAGGGCTCCACGGGATATTCGGCCATCAAAGCATCCTCTCGATCACGGCGCGGACGGGTTCGGCATGGGCACGGTCGTTCCCCCTCTTTTATCGGAAATGCGTCATAGTGCAAGTCGGCACGGACCGGTCCGGTTTGATGATTCCATGCATCGGGCGTAGAGTGAAGGCGTCATGAACGGCAACCGAAACGGGCCGCCCACGGCGCCGCCTTCAACCCCCCGGTTCCATCAGTTCCGGCGCCTGGGGACGGAGCCGCACCGGGTGCTCTACGGGTTGCTCCGGGCGCACGGGGACTTCGTGCGCTGGCGTGGATTCCACGACATCTACCTGGTCAACCACCCTGATTTCATACGCCCGGTGCTGTCGCAGGACTACCGGCATTTTTCCAAGCGCATCGTCGATTACCGGGTGCTGAAGGGGAGCATGGGAAACGGGCTGGTAACCAGCGACGGTCCCCACTGGGTCCGGCAGCGCGGCCTCATTCAACCCTTCTTCGGCAACCGTCGCGTCAACGGCTTCGACGAGAGGATCAACGCTCTCACGTCTTCCCTGATGGATGAGTGGGACGGACGGGTCGGCGGCGAGGCTTTCCGGGTCGAGCGCGAAATGAGCCGGTTGACGCTCGGCATCGTCGGCGCGACCCTGTTCGGCAGCGACCTCGACCGCGACGCCGGTGAAGTCGCGGATATCCTCGAACGGGTCAACCTGTACCCGCTGGAGACCCGCGCGCTGCTGACGCTCTTTTCCTGGATACCCACGCCCCACAACCTCAAGTGGAGACGCGCGGTGAGCCGTCTCGACCGTATCGTGTACCGGCTGATCGAGGCGCGCCGGCGCCGCGGCGTGGGCGACGACGACCTCCTCGACTGCCTGATCCGCGCGCATGACGAAGAGGGCGGGGAAGGCATCGACGAAAGACAGGTGCGCGACGAGGTGGTGACGCTGATGCTGGCCGGACACGAAACGTCGGCCAACGCGCTGGCGTGGACCCTGTACCTGCTGGGCACCCACCCCGACGTGGAGGAGACGCTGACCGAAACCCTGACCGCGGCCCTGAACGGCGCGCCCGCCACGGCCGGCGACCTTCCGCGGCTTCCCTACCTCAAGCAGGTGGTGCAGGAGTCCATGCGCATCTATCCGCCGGTGTGGGGCTACTCGCGGCGGGTGGAAGCGGAGGAACGGTTTAACGGGTACCTGCTGCCCGCCAACGCCTATGTCACCGTCGTGCCGTATGCGCTGCACCGGCACCCGGAGTTCTGGCCCGACCCGGAACGTTTCGACCCCGAGCGGTTCCGGCCGAACCGCGGCGAAGGCCGCCACCCCTACTCCTATCTGCCCTTCGCCGCCGGACCCCGCACCTGCATCGGCGCCGGCATGGCCATGCTCGAAATCCAGTTGGTGCTGGCGCAGATCCTCCAGCGCTTCAAGGTGCACATCGTCCCCGACCATCCCGTCGAGACCATGGCCAAGGTCACCCTGAAGCCGCGCTACGGGATAGCCGTGACGTTGAGCCGGCGGTAGCCGGACCCGTCATTCGGGCCTGACCGGAACACGGCCCTTGGATCGCCACAGGGACCGCCGGATTCAGGAGACCGTGCGCGCCAGCGTGAGCACCTGCACCTCCCGCGCACCGGAACGCAGCAGGACACGGGCGCACTCGTTGACCGTGGCTCCCGAAGTGTAGACGTCGTCGACGAGAAGCAGCCGCATCTTCTCCACCGTCCGGCGCGGGGCGACGGAGAAGGCGCCGTTCACGTTGGGCCGGCGTTCCTTCAGGGTCAAGGTGCTCTGAGGCACCGTCTCCGTCCTCCGGGTGAGGACGAAGGGGTCCAGCGGAATCCCCCATGCGCGGCCGACTTCCCGCCCCAGCAGCACGGACTGATTGAAACCGCGCCAGCGCAGCCGCCGCGGATGCAGCGGGACCGGAACGATGAGGTTCAAGTACGACGCCCGGAACCACGGCCGGCACGCGCGCGCCACGAGCCGGCCGAGGGGCGTACCCAGGGACGCCTGCCGGCCGTACTTGAACCTGTGGACCACCTGCCGCAACGGATGCGAGGTGTCCGATTCGCGCGGATAGCACGCCCAACTCCGCGCCATGGAGAAGTGCGGCGGCCGAAGCAGGCACCCGCCGCACAGGTGGTCGCCCTGCCATTCATGCAGGTACGGCAGCCCGCACCGCCGGCAAAACGGCGGCCGGACGGGTCGGATGCCGTCGCCACAGGGGCTGCAAAAGGCGCCGTGGGACTCCGATGGAAGGCACCGTTCGCAGGCCATGCAGCAGGGCGGAAAGACCAGGTCCAGCGCGGCCTCCAGCAGCCGTCGGGCCCATCTCCCGGTAACGTGATAGTCGAGCTGATGCGGCTTGCTCACACAGGAAAGAATCGGCGCCAAGCGCGGAATCCTTAGCCTGGAAAAGTTGGACCATTCAGATTGACTATGTTAGTCTGCGGAGAAATGGAAGAAATACAGATATCCAAGTTCAAGGCCACCTGTCTCGCCGTGCTTGACCGAGTCGGCAAGACACACAAGCCGGTGTTGGTAACGCGGTTCGGCAAACCTGTGGCGCAAATCGTCCCACCCCCGCCCCCGGACCGTCGTGAGGGTTGGCTCGGCTGCATGAAGGGCCGAGGACGCATCGTCGGCGACATCATGGAACCGGCAGCGGACATTTCGGATTGGGAAGTCCTCAGACCCGACCCCAAGGTCCGATGAAACTGCTACTCGATACCCACGTCTGGCTGTGGAGCATTCTGGACCCGACAAGACTCTCTGAGCGCACGAGAACCGCTCTTGCATCCCGTGAGAACGAGCTTTGGCTCTCGCCTATCAGCTATTGGGAAACGCTTCTCCTGGCCGAGCGCGGACGCATCGAGATGGATGTGGACCCGCAAGCATGGGTGCGTGACGCGAGAGACGCCGTCCCGGTCACTGAAGCCCCGCTGACATTCGATGTCGCCCTGACAAGCCGGACCATCGCGTTGCCGCACGAGGACCCGGCAGACCGCTTCATTGCAGCGACCGCCAAGGTCTATGACCTCAAGTTGGTGACGTTGGACCGACTGCTATCCCGGTGCCGGGATATCGAGATATTCTGACACTACACGCTACAGGTAGTCTTCCAGCTTCACCTCGTCCATGAACGGGTACTCCAGCAGTTCGTACTCCGCGGGATCGACGTCGTCGGGGATGGTGGCGTCGATGCCCATCTTGGAGGTGGTGGGGAGTGAGCCCTTGGGCAACCGGGAGGCTTTGAGGGTGGGGTCCAGGTGCTTGCCGCGGGCGCCGGAGACGATGATGACGTCCTCGTCGGGCTGGACCCGGAAGGCCATGGCCCGCTCCACCGCCATTGGGTCGGTGAGGTCCACGTCGCCGTCGGTCACCACCACGAGCTTGATCGCGTGGAGCGACATGAGCGCCATCAGGGCGTTCTTCCCTTCGCCGGGCCGTTTGTCGATGGCGGCGTAGAGGTGCCAGTAGCAGGCGCTGCCGGGAGTGGCGTAGACAGCAACGGTCTTGACGCTGGCTTCGCGCAGCGCGCGCCAGCCTGCGGCCTCTAGCGGCGGCGCCTCCAGCCAGTCGTTCTCCCAGGGCATGAGGATGGTGTGGAGGATCGGGTTCCTGCGGTGGGTTACCGCCTTCACCTTGAAAACGGGGTTCCAGCGAATGGAGCACTGATGTCCGGTGAAGTCGCCGTAGCGCCCCTCGTCGATGGTCCAGCCGTCGGTGGAGATATCCCCTTCCAGGACGATCTCCGCGTCGGCCGGCACTTCCAGGTCTACGGTCTTGCACTTGACCAGCGGCACGGGGCGGCCGTACAAGGCACCTGCCACCGCGAACTCGTCGTAGCCGGGCGGCGCCTTGTAGGCGGCGGCTATCAGCTCCGGCGTGCCGGTGCCGAAGGCGATGGCGAGGGGCAACGGCTCGCCGCGCCTCAAGGCCGCCTCGTAGCTGAAGCGCATGTCCGACGGCGACACCAGGTCGATGCTGGTCTCCCGTGGGGTCCGGTACATGAGCCGGTAGCAACCGGCGTTGCGCCGCCCGGCTGCATCCTTGGATACCGAGATGCCGGCGGAGAGGTAGGGGCCGCCGTCCTTCCGGTGCTGGAACGGAATGGGCAACTCGGTGAGGTCCACCTCGTCGCCGATCTTCACCACTTCCTGGGCTGTACCACCGGCCACCACCTCGGCGGGGATGGGATTGTCCAGGGCCTCCATGAACGTGTGCCCCAGGGTCTTCTGGTCGCATCCCAAACCCAGCGCCACCCGCTGACGCGAGCCTACCAAGCCACCCACCACCGGCATGGAATAACCCTCGACGTTCTCCATGAGCAGGGCGGTGTCGGCCTGCGCCAGCAGCGTGTTCAGGTAGCGGGCCTCCACCGGCTTGGTGATGCGCCGGAGCTGACCCTCGGACTCCAGCAGCGCAATCAAGCCGCGCATGTCGTGGTACGGCAGTGTGCGTGATTCACTCATCGCATCGTTCCTTCGAGATCGGTTCGTGCACCTCCCGAGATTGCCGAAGCTCGTGGCACCCTGGAGCCCGCTCAGTGCATGTAGGAGCCGCCGTCCACCAGTAGCGTCTGTCCGGTGATGAAGTTGGCGGCGTCGGAGAGGAAAAACATGACGGCGCCGACGATGTCCTCGGGATACTGGCTGCGGGGGATGGCGCGGCTCTGGATCTGCGGCACGTCGTCCTCGTCCACCAGGCCGCCGCGGACCGCCAGCAGGCTCTCGCTGCGGGTGAGGCCGGGCGCCACCGCGTTCACGCAGATGCCGTCCTTTCCGGTGCCCCGGGCCAGCGTCCGCGTGAGCGCCACCACCGCGCCCTTGGACACCGTGTAGTGGACGTACACCGGAATGCCCTTGAAGGGGACGCCGGAGGCGATGTTGACGATCTTGCCCGAGCCCTGCTCCTTCATGTACGGGTAGACCGCCCGCGACGCCAGCCACACGCCCTTGACGTTCACGTCCATGACCTGGTCCCACTCGGCCACCGTGATCTCGTCGAACGGAGCGTAGCGGACGTCGGCGAAGATCGCCGCGTTGTTCACCAGCCCGTCGATGCGTCCGTAGCGGCCGTGGGCCGCCGCGGCCAGGGCCGTGACGCTCTCCTCGCTGGTGACGTCGGCCTTGACGAAGAACGCCTCCCCGCCCTGATCGCGTATCCCGGAAGCGCAGGGTTCGCCGTCCAGGATGTCCGACACCACCACCCTGGCGCCGGCCTTGGCCAACTCCTGCGAGTACACCTGGCCGATGCCGCGGGCGCCGCCGGTGACGATAACCACCTTGCCGTCGAATGTTGGAGCCATTTTCAATCCTCGTCAGTGCTTCCCGCTCCACCCCTCCTGGATTCCGGGTCAAGCCCGGAATGACGGGGCTCGGCGACGTAGCGTCCGGTTTCGATCTCGCGCCCGAGGCTTCCTGCTTCCCGCAGTTGTCCCCAGGCCTGCAGGACCACCCGGTAGGGCTCCTCCTTGAACTGGAGCAGGATGTCCTCGAAGTGGAGCGGGCCGTCCTTGAGCCGCTCCAGTATCTTGTCCGCCAGCGCCTCGGGGGTCATGCCGCTTCCGTCACAGGTTGAGGAACCGCCGGCCGTTGACGCTCAGTATCTTCCACTTGAGCTCTTCCGAGATGTCGTCCCGTTCCAGGATCTCCTGCTTGGCGCCTTCCCGGGCCTCGGCGTGGGGCATGTCGCCTTCGAACAGCAGGCGATCCTCACCCAGGTATTCGGCCACCTGCGGTAGGTAGATCTCGTCCGCTTCCGGGGTGAAGTAGACGTCGCTCTGCTTGAGGGTCTCGGACACCGGCTGCCTGACGGGCAGCGGCATGCCCAGGGCGCCGTCGGCGTGGTGGTAGTGGTCGATCCGCTGCACCAGATAGGGTACCCACTGCACGCCGATCTCCATGAACGCGACCCGGAGACGCGGGTGCCGTTCCAGGATGCCGCCGCCCAGGAAGCTGTAGAACCCCATCATCACCGGCAGGGTGAAGCCGATGGCGCGGGAACCCGAGACGTCGTCCATGCTGCGGGTGATGCCCGGATGGCTCCAGCCGGCATGGATCGCCAGGGGCACGCCGAGGCGCTCCACCTCGGCGAAGAAGTCATCGTAGTAGCGGTCGTGCAGCATGGTCTCGCCCACGGTGCCGTAGATACCTGCCACCGACGCGCCGAGCTTGAGGCTGTGTTCCAGCTCGGCGAGGGCCAGCCGCGGGTCCCTCATGGGCAGGATGGCGCCCCACTTCATGCGGTCGGGGCTTTCGGCGCAGGCCGACGCCATCCAGGTGTTGTAGCTCCGCATCAGCGCGGCCTCGAACAGGAGGTCGTCGGTCACCGGCTGGAGGAACAGCGTCGAGAACACCACCTGGACGTCGATGCCCACCGCGTCCATGTCCTTCAGGCGCGCGGGGATGTCGGTCATGGTCTGGGAACCGATGGTGAACTCCTTCTGGGTGGCGAAGCGCATCTCGATGGGGGTGCCGTACACCAGGTTCCCCCGGCCCACGGGCTTGGGATAGACCGTGCCGTCGATGTACCAGAAGGCGTTGATGCCGCCCAGTTGCGGCAAGTCCTGAGCCACCACCGGAAAGGGCTTCCGGTCGGCGTATTTCGGGTCGAGGTGCTCCCAGGCCTCCTTGGGTTCCTCGACGTGCGAGTCCATGTCGATGACAGGCATTGTGTCCGTGTTCACGGGAACCTCCTCATTGGTTTACCGGGGCCGTCGTTCAAGTGCGGCCCGCTCTGCGCGCCGCTAAGCCGCGGCGGTGCACTCCCGTTCCAGCGATCGAAGCTCGCTCCGGCTCAGCGGAAAGCCGAACTGCTCGTTGCGCATCCGAAGACGCTGGGACGAAACGTTGGCGATGATGCGCCGGGCGCGGTCGTAGTCCTTCCGGGTCTTGACCAGCGCGGCCAGCTCGTTGGCGTCGCTGTGCCTGGTCTCGTCCCGGTGGATGCGCCCGAAGATGGACGCGATCCTGCGGTTGATGCGGTTGCCTTTCAGGTGGCGGCAGACCTCGTAGAGCGCGCCCCCGCCGCCCTCGGTCAGGGTGATGGCGGCCCGCTCCAGCATCTCGTCGCGCCGCTGTATCTCACTGGTGGTGATGCGCTCGGAGCCGTGCAGCAGCCCGGCGTAGCTGCGGGAGTAGCGCGCCCTCACCTCGGCGAGCTTGCGGTCCTCCGGCAACCAGGTGAGGTCCTTCTGCGTCAGCCGCTTGCCGGTCAACTCCTCCAGGAAATCCATGATCAGCCTGGCGTGGCTCATCTCGTCGCCGAGCTTGTGACAGAGTTCCTCGAAGTCGTGGCGGTCCACCTGGCGGTCAAGCTGGGAGTAGAGCTTGTCGAGGGCATGGATCAGCGGCTGGATGGCCGAGTATTCCTTGAAGGCCTGGGCCTTGAGCCAGTGGATGTGCTCCTCGGGTGTGCGCGGCGCGCTGAAATAGGCCGTGACGACGTCCCTTTCCGCCTTGCCATAGCCTTCGGCCAGCCGTTCCAGCGCCTGGTTGTAGTCCATCATCCTACCCTTGCCCGCGCACTCATTCCGGCGTCGGGACGAGGCTGCCGCAGTCCTTGCAGGTCCTGAGCTTGTCGTCGCCGTAGAACTCGCGGTGGACCTGACCCACGGGGTCGTCGCTGTAGTTGCCCACGGTCACGTCCACCTCGTATACCTTCTTGCCGCAGTTCTCGCAAAACCACATGAAGCGGTCCTGCTCGCCCGGCTTGCGCACCCGCTCGAACACCAGGAACCAGGTGCCTTCGTCCACCCGCGGGGAGTGTGGCACACCGCCCGGGCACAGGGTCATCTGGCCCGGCCCCATGGTGACGACCTTCTCATTGCCGTCATCGGTCAGACAGTGAAGGCGCTGCTCGCCCTTGAGCACCAGCGTCACCTCGTCGCTCGGGTCCACGTGAAAGTCCATGCGGCGCTTGCGCCCGCTGCTCAGGAACGCGATGGACTCCGAGTCCTGCCACACCACCGTGCGGCCGTTGCCTTCGGCCGCGGTCTTCTCCATCAGCTTGTCGAGGTCGATGGTCTCCAATGCTTTCATGACGTCCATGACGGCTCCTTGCGAGGGTTTCGACCCTATGAGAACAACTCGCCCTGGCCCGGCGCGCCTGACGGGCGGCGGCTCGTCTTCGAGGCCGGGGGATCTCCTTCGGATCTCAGGTACATGAGCAACACCTTGTTCAGGCGGACATAGTCGCCCGTGTAGATTCTTCCGCCCGGGTCCTCACCGCAGGTGACCGGACCTTCGCTCCGCGCCATCAACTGTCGCACGAACGGCATGGCGCCATCAAGGACGGCGCCGTTCTCGAACGGCGAATCGAAGCCGAAGGTGCGCGGCGACGCGGACAGTTCCAGCTTGCCGCCGTCCTGCATGCGCCAGATCAGCAGAGCGCCGGCCACCTTTCCCATGTTGAGGACGCGCCAAGCCGCCGCTTCGAGGGAGCATTGGAACCGGGTGGCCAATCGCCGGAAGGCGGCCACGTCCATGTCCCCTGGCGCCTCGTCGGCAATGAAGCGGCCCGGAATCAACAGCTCGGCGGCGACGCGGTTGCACAGCTCCTCGGTGGCGGCGTCGCCGCAGCTCATGGAGTCGTCGCCGGGCGAAGCCGCGAGGATGTGAGCGATCTCATGGGCCAGGGTGAAGCGCCGGCGGGTGTGAGGGGCGTTCCGGCTGAGGATGACCTCGTAGCCGCCGTCGCCCAGTTCCACGAGTTGCCCGTCCAGACGAACGTCCAACTCCCGGATGCGCCGGATGCCCAGATGGTGGGCGATGCGCACCAAGTCCACGGGCGGGCGCTCGACACCGCATGTATCCAGCAAACGCCGGGCTTCTTCCATCACCCGGTGCGCCCTGTCCGTGGCGTCCCGTGCCATGTCGCCGTTGGTATCGGGCAGACCCGGCTCAGTAGCGTTCCCAGTCCCGGGCGGTGAGGGGGATGCGGGCGGCCTTGAGCTTCTTCGGCGCGTTGCCGAACAGCTCGGGATCGGAGCGGATCACTTCCAGATCCTTGCGCAGGTTCACGACCTTGCCGCGCACGTCGGCCGAGGCCAGCTTCTTGCGTTTGCCGAGCGAGGCGAGGCCGTTGTAGCTCTTCTTGAGCTCCGCGGCGCTCACTTCCAGGCCGGACTCGTTCACCGCGGCCTGGAATTCCTCGAAGGTGACCTCCGCTTCCCCGGCCGGCGCCTTGCGCGTGCGCGCGGCAGCGCGCAGGGCCTTGGGCTTCGCCCCGGCCGCGCCGTCGTGCTTCTCCAGGCTGGCCTTGAGGGCTTCCATGAGGTCCACCACCTGGCTCTGGCGCGCCTGCGGCTCCAGGGCCGTCACTTCCTTCCCCTCCACCTTCTGCTCCACCAGTTGCAGGACGCGTGCCTTGTACTCGTCGTGGTAGTTCTCCGGGTGGAACTCCTTGCTCACCAGCTCGTCGATGAGGCGGACCGCCAAGTCCAGCTCGCCTTCCTTGAGCTGGATGGTCTGGCCCCGGTCGATGTCGTCGAAATCCCGCACCTCGTCGGCGTAGTACATGGTGTGGAGCATGAGACCGCCCTGGACCGCGCGGATCAGCACGAGCCCCTCCTTGCCCCGCATGACGTACTTGGCCAGACCCACCCGGTTGGACTCGGTCATGGCGTCCGCCAGCAGCCGGTACGCCTTCTCGCCGCCCTTGTCCGGGCCGAGGTAGTAGGTCTTCTCGAAGTAGACCGGATCGACCTTCTCCAGCGGCACGAACTCCTCCAGCTCGATGACCTTGGAAGTCTCCTCTTCCAGGGCCTTCAACTCGTCGTTCTCGAAACGTACGTACTGGTTCTTGGCGAACTCGTAGCCGCGGACCAGGTCGGAGCGCTGCACCACCTCGTCGCACACGGGGCAGAACTGTTGCTGCTTCATGCGCGACCCGCATCGGTTGTGCAGGAAATTGAACGTGATGCCGCCCGATGACGCTGCCGTGTAGAGCTTGATGGGGATGGAAACCAGGCCGAAGGAAATGGTCCCGGAACTGATGGCGCGTGCTGCCATGATGGTCCCTCCAGATTCGATCCGTTGCACTCTAGCATGAAATGCCTTTAGAATTCTACAAGTTATGAACTTGTCAACAGGTTGCCATGTCCGCCCCGCTGGGTGAGTACCGGCGCAAGCGCGATCCCGAGCGGACCCCGGAAGCGTTCGGAGGCCAGGCGTCCTCCGCCGGAGGCCTCTTCGTGGTGCAACAGCACGCCGCCCGCGCGCTCCACTACGACCTCCGGCTGGAGATGGGCGGCGTCCTCAAGAGCTGGGCCGTTCCCAAGGGCCCGTCGGTCCGCTCCTACGAAAAACGGCTGGCGGTGCACGTGGAGGACCACCCCATCGAGTACGCCGACTTCGAGGGCGTGATCCCCAGGGACAACTACGGCGCCGGCGCGGTCATCCTGTGGGACCAGGGCCGCTACCGGCTGCTCCACGCCGAGGACCCGCTGCGGCAGCTCGACGAGGGCACGCTGGAGATCGAGCTGCAGGGCTACAAGCTGCGCGGCGTGTGGATGCTCGTGCGTATGGGAGGCCGCGCCAGGGAGTGGCTGCTGTTCAGCAAGGACGGCCGCGGGGAGGAGCCCGAGCCGGCGGAGGCCTTTCCCGGCTCCATCCTGTCCGGCCTCACCGTGTCCGAGCGCGGCGACCCGGGCTCGCGGACAGCGGTGCTCGACAAGGCCCTGAAACGGCTCAAGGCCCCGCCGGCCTCCGTGTCGCGCCGGAAGCCGGCGCCGATGCTGGCGTCGCCCGGCGGCGTCCCCTTCTCCGACGCGGACTGGCTCTTCGAGATCAAGTACGACGGCGTGCGCGTGCTCGCCCGGCGGCGCGACGATGCCGTCACGCTTCTGGGGCGCAAGGGAGACGACATCACCCGGCGGTATCCGGAGATCGTCCACGCGCTGAGCAAGACCGCACCGTCGCGCTTCCTCATCGACGGCGAGATCGTGGCCATGGACGAGACGGGGCGCCCGAGCTTCCAGCGGCTCCAGCCTCGGATGCACCTGACGGACCGCTTCGACATCGAGCGGACGGCGCGGGCGGTACCGGTCCGCGGAGTCTTCTTCGACTGCCTCGAAGCCGGTGCGCGGGACCTCCGCACGCTGCCCCTGACGCGGCGAAAGGAGTACCTTTCCCTCTTCCTGCCGCACCGGGGCGTGGTCCAGTATTGCGAGCACGTTCCCGAACGCGGTGAGGACTTCTACCGCGCCGCCTGGGAGAATCGCCTGGAGGGGATCATCGGCAAGCGCGCCGACAGCCGTTACGCCGCGGGCCGCACTCGCGAGTGGTTGAAATTCAAGTGCCGGCCGCACCAGGAGTTCGTCATCGGCGGATACACCCGCCCCGGCGGCTCGCGGCCCTGTTTCGGAGCGCTCCATCTCGGGCTCTACCGCGGCCGGGAACTGGTCTACGTGTCGAAGGTGGGCACGGGTTTCGACCGCGAGACCCTCGGTTCCGTTCACGAACGGCTCGTCGCCCTGGCGCGGGAGGATTCCCCGTTCGCCAAAGGGACGCCGGCCGGAAGGGAGCATCACTGGGTGGAGCCCCGGCTCGTCTGCGAAGTGGAGTTCAGCGGATGGACCGCCGACGGCGGCCTGCGGCACCCGTCTTTCCTGGGCCTGCGGGACGACAAGGCGCCGGAGGAATGCCGCCGCGAAGAATTCGTGTCCCAGGGGCGCCACAACGAAACCCCTGTGGCGGTCCAGGAAGACGATGCGCCCTTCCCGCCGGCCTCCGCGCGGCGCCCGGCCGCCCCGACGTTCGCGGTGACCAATCCGGACAAGGTGTTCTGGCCCGACGACGGCTACACCAAGAGCGACCTGATCGACTACTACGAGGCCGTCGCGCCGCTGCTGCTGCCCTATCTCCGGGATCGTCCGCTAGTGCTGACGCGGTTCCCCGACGGCATCCACGGCAAGGCCTTCTTCCAGAAGGACGCGCCGGACTACGTTCCCGACTGGGTGGCGACCCGGCGTATCTACTCGAAGGACGCCGACCGGGACATCGACTACTTCATCGTCAACGACGCCCAAAACCTGCGCTACGTCGCCAACCTCGGCGCCATCCCGCTGCACATCTGGGCCAGCCGGCTGGACACCCTGGAGCGCCCCGACTGGCTGGTGCTGGACCTCGACCCCAAGGGGGCGCCCTTCGCCCACGTCGTGCGCGTGGCCAGAACCCTCAAGGCCATCCTCACGGAGTTGGAGGTGACCGCCGGCATCAAGACCTCCGGCGCCACCGGCCTCCACATCCTGGTGCCCATGGGACGGCACTACCTCTACGAACAGTGCCGCACCTTCGCGCGCCTGCTGGCGCTGGCCGCGGAGCAGAGAGTGCCGGACATCGCCACGGTGGCGCGTCCGCTCCACGCCCGGGAAGGCAAGGTCTACATAGACTTCGGCCAGAACGGCTACGGCCGCACCATTGCCGCGCCCTTCTCGGTGCGGCCCCTGCCGGGCGCGCCGGTATCCTGCCCGCTCCGCTGGTCCGAGGTCACCGCCAAGCTGGACCCCGGCCGGTTTACGCTGAAGACCGCGGTCAGGCGTTTCGAGAAGAAGGCGGATCCGCTGCTGCCCGTGGTGGACGCGCCGGGCGTGGACATGCCCGACGCCCTGGCCCGCCTGGAGGAACTGTTCGGCAAAAACGGCCCGTCACCCCGGACCTGATTCCGGGTCAGGGGTAGTACACGTCGCGCCCCGGCACGTAGCCGCGCTGGGTCTGCTCGGCGTTGCGGTTGACCATGGTGCGGTTGAGCATGGGGTGGTAGAGGCTGCGCACCTCGTGCTCCAGCGCAAAGACCTTTTCGCCGGTGCCCGGATCGACGATGTCCCTGAAGCGGTACTGGTGAGCGTTGCTCTCTTCCTGGATCAGGTCCCGGCGCAGCAGGAACTGGTGGGCGTGGGAGAAGTTGGCGATGTAGACGGCGATATGGTGGCCGTCGTAGCGGGGGATCCGCTTGTCGGTCTCGGTGAAGATCAGGCTCTGGTTGCGTCCCACCTTCACCGTCGCGCTGCCGTTCTTGTAGGTTGCGGGCGCCTGCAGCACGGTACGGTAGAACTTGCCGATGGCCTGTGCCGTGCCCGGCCGGGTCAGGAACTCGACGTAGGGCATGCCGATGGTCATGTCGCCGAACTCCGGCCCGGCAGCATGGCAACGGAAGCGGTTGCCCCAGGGACCCGTCACGGCCACGTGGTCGCCGGCGTCGCGCCACTTGAAACGGGTCCCCTTGAGTTCCCCCTCCACCGTTCCCAGGCGCTTCTTCAGCGTTTCGATATCGGGGAAGACCAAGCCGATGTGTCCGGAAATCTTCTGTATTCCGCGGGTGGGCAGGTGGAACTGCTGGCCGCCGACGTTGACCCACATGTTGTTCAGGCCCACGTTCATGTACGGGTCCCGGGTCAGCCCGAGCCCGAGTACGTAGAACGTCACTGCGGTGGCCTGGTCGGGTATGGTGACGTTGACGTGCTCCAGGGCGACGACGTTGCCCAGATCATCGGCTTTGCGATCATAACCGTTGGTCTTCATCTCTACCTCCCTGCGTTCCCTGTCGAGCCAATAAATCACTTGAATTGCGCATCTGCAATGCCTGGAAGCGCCTCACTTCGCCTGTCAGGGGCGTCCAAGTAGCTGGAAGCATGCGCCGTTCGTCCTGAGCGTAGCGGAGCGAAGTCGAAGGGCGCATGCTCGTATCGCAACTGGAGGGTTCACAGGGTCAGCGCGAAATCCTCCACCAGCGCGCCCGGGAGCCGCACGCTGCGGGTGGAACGGCCGCCGTAGGAGTTGGAGTCAGGCAGCATCTCCACTTCCCGGGTCAGGCCCGCGAGGTTTTCCCCGAGCATGCGGTACAGCGTCTCGTCGAAACGCATGACGTTGACGGGCGCCTGCATCTCGCCGTCCTCCACCCAGAAGGCGGCGAAGCGCGTCATGCCGGTCATGCGGCAGGCGTCCCGGTCGGAATAGTTCAGGTACCAGAGGTTGTTGATGCAGATCCCCGTGCCAAGGGCGGCGAGGACGTCCTTCCGCGGGATCGAGCCTCCCGCCATGGCCAGCGACTCCGGGGATTCGCGCCGGCCGGCGCCGTTGGCCGGGATGCCGTACTCCTTCGCCGCCCGGGCCGATACCAGGGGCTCGCCGAGCCTTCCCCGGTCGATGAGGGCGATCCGCTCCGGCTTGATGAAGCCGGCGTCGTCGAAGTTGGCGGTGAGACCGGCGCCGGTGTCCTCCGCCATGCTCACCGACCGGTCCAGCGCGGCGTCGCCGGTGATCATGCGCAGGAGCGGCGTCCGCCGCGTCCGGTGGGCGGTCAGGCCGAAGCCGCCCCAACGAAGCAGCCCCACCACCTCCTCCAGGGCCTGCGGCGCCAGGTAGACGCGGTAGCGTCCAGGTTTCAGGGTCCGCGCCGGCCGCCGCAGCGCGTCCAGCTCCGCGGCCGCCCGCTCCACCTTCTCCGCGAACTCCGCGGGGTTCCACACGAACCCGGCATAAGCGCACTTCACCGCCTTGTCGCCGTCCAGGTAGAAGCTCCAGTCGAAGTGGTGACTGTAGGTGGAGAACCAGTTGCGCTGGCCCAGGGAGTTGGCGAAGCCCCGGTGGATGCCGCCGGCCATGTAGATGCCCACGAGGTCGCGTCCCTCCCCTGCCCTGACGATGGAATCCAGCACCTGTCCCTCGTCTTCGGGCAGGCGGTTGGGATGCCCGGATTCCGTGGAACGGACGTCGGTGGCGTAGTGGAGATACGGGTCTTCGGGGACGATGCCGAGCCGTTCGCGCGCCGTTTCGAGCGCCCGCCGGACGCGTTCCCGGTCGAGCGCCGCATCGCCGGACACGGTCATATGGGCGGCGACCCGCCGGCGGTCCGCGATGAGATGCAGGGCGAGCGCCCGTTGCTCCACGGCGCCGGCCTGGCGCACGGCGCTCCGGTTGAAGCGCACGAAGCTCGATTCCTCGCCGGAAAAGCCCAGCAGCAGCACCTCCCGCGCCTTCAACAGCGACACCGAGAAATCGGCCAGTTCGTGGAAGTACTCTCGCATGGCGTTTCAATACGTTGCGTCGCAAGGGCGGATTTCAGATCCGCACGGGCGACGTCCACACCGCGCGGTCAGGACTCTCCGCCGAAGACCTGCACGCCGCTGAACACGCACGCGGGCGCAGCGTGGCCGACGCGGATCACCTGGTTGGGCTCGCCCTTGCCGCAAAACGGCGTGCCCAGCACCTCTCGCGTATCGGGATTGCCCACGCGGGTCAGGTTCCGCCAGAAGGTGGCCGACACGCCGCGGTAGTTGGGCTTCTTCACCACCTCCCGCAGCTCGCCGTCCCGGATCATCGTGCCTCGCTCGCAGCCGAACTGGAACTTGTTGCGCGAATCGTCGATGGACCATGAGCAGTTGGTCTGCATGAAGACGCCATACTCGATGGAGCGGACCATTTCCTCCAGCGTGGAGTCTCCGGGCTCCAGGTTCAGGTTGGCCATGCGGTCGATGGGCGGACGGTTCCAGCTCGTGGCTCGGGAGTTGGCCACCCCCGGAAGGCCGGTGCGCTGCTGTGACAGGTGTCCGCCGAGGCCCCGCAGGAGCACGCCGTCCTTGATGATGTGCTCACGGCCGACCGGCAGGCCCTCGTCGTCGAAGCCGTAGCTGGCGAACTGGCCCGGGTCGCCTGGATCGAAGGTGACGTTCAGAAGCTCGGACCCGTAGCGGTACTTACCGAACATGTCGGGCGTCACGAAGCTCGTGCCCGCGTAGTTGCGCTCGTCGCCCAGGATGCGGTCCAACTCCAGCGGGTGGCCGATGGACTCGTGGATATGAAGGATGAGCTGGTCGGGCGCGAGCAGGAGGTCCATGGTCCCGGTCGGGCAATTGGGGGCCGTCAAAAGCTCCAGTGCTTCCTCCGCCAGAACCGGCGCCGCGTCGCGGAACCCGACCTGATCCAGCACCTCCAGGCCGCCCTGGCGGCAGAAGCCCCGGCCGCCGAAGGTGCGGCTCACGGTCTCCGGGCCGTCGTTGGCGGTGCAGCCCAAGCCCGGCACCAAGTGATTCAAGGTCTGGTGCACGTGGGCGCCGTCCGCGGTCAGGTAGAGGGTTTCGGTCTCCACGTGCCAGAGCGAAGCGTCCCAGTCCACGATGCGCGCGTCCGTATGCAGGCGGTCGCTCTGGGCGCGGAGCAGGTCGATCTTGTCTCGCAACGGAACCGAATCCCACGGAATCGCCACCGGCGTCCGGTAGTCGCCCCGGCACGGCGCCTGCAACGGCGCCGCGGGAAATGCCATGCATTCCGCGCTCCGCGCCGCCCAGTCCCGGGCGCGGTCCAGCGCGCGCCGGAGCCCGTCCGGGCTCAGGTCGCATGTGCCCGCGTAGCCGTGTCCGTCTCCGTCCGCCACGGTGATCATGACGCCGGCATCGTCTCCCGACGCGATGGGCTCCACCACGCCGCGCCGCACACTGAGGCTCTCGGAGCGTTCGCTCACGTAGCGGAGCGAGCAGAAGCGGATCGCGGGCGCCGCTTCGCGGAACCATGTTTCAAGGCGTTCGGGCAGACTCGACACGATACCTCCCTGGCGTGGCGCGTCACACTGGGTCTCGGTCGTGTATAGCATGAGATCCCGTTCGGATTGACCCTCCGGGGCGATCACCCTATAGTACCCACCCTATGGTATGGCCAGCCGGCAAGCCGTGCGGACGTGGTGACGCTGCGTCCGGCGCTGGAACGGCGCCCAAGGTTGCCTCATGAATTACTGCAGCGCCTGCGCCGCGCCCGTGGAGCTTCGTATTCCGGAGGGCGACAACCTGCCCCGGCACGTGTGCGGCTCCTGCAACACCATCCACTACACCAACCCCAAGATCGTGGTCGGCTGCATCCCCGAGTGGGAGGACACGATCCTGTTGTGCCGCCGCGCCATCGAGCCGCGCTACGGGTTCTGGACCCTGCCCGCGGGTTTCCTGGAGGACTACGAGACCACCATCGAGGGCGCCGCCAGGGAAACCCGCGAGGAGGCCTTGGCCGACGTGGAGATATCGGAGCTCTACACCCTCATCAACCTGCCGCAGATCAACCAAGTCTACGTGATCTTCCGCGGCGCCCTGCGGGAGCGCGAGTTCGGACCCGGCGAGGAGAGCCTCGATGTGCGGTTGTGTCGCGAGGAAGACGTTCCCTGGGACCGGATCGCCTTCCCGGTGGTGGACCAGACCCTGAAACTCTACTTCAGGGACCGCCGCCGCGGCCGCTTCGGCACCTATGCCGGAGACATCACCCGTCCCGCGGACAAGTGGAAGGACTACCAGGTGCGCTTCCTCAACGGTGCGGGTGCGTAATGCTCCGAGCCATCCAGCGGTTTTTCGACGGACGCATCGACCCGGGCCACCGCGACGTCCGGCTGTCGGACCGGCATCGCCTCCAGGTGGCCACCGGCGCATTGCTCATCGAGATGATGCGTACGGACGTGGAGGTCACAGAGGGCGAACGCGCGGTGGTGGTGGCGGCCTTGCAGGAAAAGTTCGATCTCACCCCCGAAGAGACCCACGACCTGGTGGAGCTGGCCGAAGCCGAGGCCGACGACGCCATCGACCACTACCAGTTCACATCGCTCATCAAGACGGGCTTCTCCGAGGAACAGAAGCGGAAGGTGGTGGAGTACCTGTGGGCCGTCGCCTACGCGGACGAGAACGCGGACGAGCACGAGGAGTACCTGGTCCGCAAGATCGCCAACCTCATCGGCGTGCCGCACAAGGAATTCATCGAGGCGAAGCTCAGGGTGCGGGACGGCGGCGGAGACGTCATCTGAGACGGCGGACCGCCGGACGGCTTGTCTGATTCGGCGGACGGAGCCCGAAGGTCAGCCGAACCTGCCCAGCCTCAGCGGCAGCGGCGTGCCCAGCCACAGGGCGCGGTCCCGGTGGTCGCCCACGTGCTCGCCGGTGCTGGGGTGGACCAGGATGTCCAGACCTTCCCGATGGACCATCAGCCACGGAACCACGTTGGCGAACTCGCCGGGCGTGAAGGCCACCTGGTACATGGCCTTGGGATGCGGGCCTACCGGCACGTCGTGCCAGCGCCCCAGCACAACGTCGAAACGGGCGCCCAGCCCCTCCCGCACGCGTCCGGCCGTCTCCCTAGTGCCGGGATCGTAATAGACGTGGGCGTGATAGCCGGTGATCTCCGTTTGCTCCGTTGCCATGGCTCTTCCCCCGTCAGGTCCTGCAAAGACAGTATCTCATAAAGAAAACGGGCTCTCCTCCGGTGGGAGAGCCCGCCCCTGGCGTTCATCGACGCCGGTAAGGTTTTCTGCGTTTCCGTGGTTCCCCGTTTGGTCTCCGCCTTGTGCGGTCTTCCGGGATGGGCCCTTGACGCCCTCCTCCGCTGCCTGTCCCCTGGAGTCGCGGCGTGCCCGACGGCTATGCCGCTGTGTTATATCCAACACCCGAGTCGGGACGGTCAGCCGGGAAACCGCGTCCGGCCAAGCACCGGGAACCAGTCCGCCCGCTTTCACGGGCGCTTATAGTCGGGTGGGCTGGTTTTCGTCATCTGACACCTCCTGAGGCTTTGATGACCGAGCCCGGGAACCGACGCGCGTGGGGTCTCGGGCTCTTGCCCGTTCGCGAACGAGCCGAGATGAGTCTAGTTCCGCGGCGAGTTGGTTGTCAAGAAAAAAATGCTCTGGCGACCATTGTTGAACGCCAAACGCAGAGTTGATACGGAGATGGTACTCACACCTGAAAAGAGGATGCCATGGCAAACGACTACGATGTGATTCTGGTGGGCGGCGGCTCCGCGGGCTGCGCGGCCGCGGCGCGTCTTTCCGAGGACCCGAACCGAAAGGTCCTGCTGCTGGAGGCCGGCCCCGACCCGCTGCCCATCCCCGAACTGGTGGCGCAGGCGGCCGGGAGGGTGCGGCTGCTCCTGGAGACGCCCTACATCAACATGTACCCGAGCGAGCGCAGGGTCGACGGCAGCACCTTCTATTCCCTGGCCGGAAAGATCATGGGCGGCGGCTCCTCGGTAAACGTGATGTCGGTGATCCGCCCGATCAAGGCGGACATGGACGCGTGGGCTGCGGCCGGGAACCCTTCCTGGTCGTGGGAGCACGTCCTGCCGGTGCTGAAACGCCTCGAGAACGACCAGGATAACCCCGACAGCCCCGACCACGGTCACGGCGGGCCGCTCTACTTCGAGCGCCACTACCTCTTCGGCCAGGAGGTCCCCAAGGCGGTGCAGGTCTTCATGGACGCGGCGCGGGAACTCGGGCTGCCGCAAGGCGACGTCAACGATCCCAATCCCTGGGGGCTCTGCACCTCCCCCTACAACATCAAGGACGGCATGCGGCAGTCCACCACGGTGGCGTACCTGGAGGCCGCCCGAGGCCGGCCCAACCTCACCGTCATCGCCGAGGCGCCGGTGGTCTCGCTTTCCCTGTCGGGCAACCGCGTGACGGGGGTGAACTACGAGAAGGACGGGCAGCGGCACACCGCGGCCGGCGCCGAGGTGGTGCTGACCGCGGGGGCGTTCCACAGCCCCCACATCATGATGCTCTCCGGCATCGGGCCGGCCGCGGAGCTGCAGCGGCACGGCATCGAGGTGCAGCACGACCGCCCCGGCGTGGGCGAGAACTACCAGGACCACGCCATGCTGCACATGGCTTTCGAGGGACGCGGCGCCTTCGAGGTGGACTGGGTGGTGCCGCCCTTCCGGCTGATCACCAAGAGCGACCCGTCACGGGAGACCGGCGATTTCCACGTCTTCATGCGGCCGCCCACGGTGCTGGAGGGCGTGGGCCGGACCCTCAACATCTCCGCGGCGCTGCTGGAGCAACGGAACCGCGGCCGGGTCTTCCTCCAGAGCGCCGACCCGCACGAACTGCCGGGGGTGGACGCGCGGATGCTGGAACATCCCGGCGACGTCGCGGCCGTGGTGGCGACCATGGAGTTCCTGGACCTGCTGACCCAGACCGGCGACATGCCCGAGTTCTACGGCCCGCCGATCCAGCCCAGGCGCGGTGAGGACTGGGGCCGGTGGGCGCGCTCGACCCTGGACAGCTACCACCATGCCGCCGGCACCTGCCTCATGGGTCCCGCGTCCGACAACATGACCGTGGTGGACGAGCAGCTACGGGTTCACGGCATCGACAACCTGCGGGTGGCCGACGCCTCCATCATGCCCACGGTCACCCACGCCAACACCAACGTGACCTGCATGATGATCGGCGAGCGCGTGGCGGATTTCATCAAGGAGAGCTGCTGATTCGCCGGACGCCACATCAGAGACAGACACTGAAACCAGATACCCTTCGACTTCGCTTCGCTACGCTCAGGGCGAACGGACTTTTGTCAGACTTTCTTGACTCATTCGCCCTGAGCGTAGCGAAGCGAAGTCGAAGGGCGCCATCTTGTCCGGCGGCGAGTTGATCGGGCGCGGCTACGTCCGTGCCGACAGCGGCATCTCGCCGATTCTGCCGATCTTCTGGGAAGTGGGTATCGGCGGAGCCATGTTGGCCGTCGACGCCGACACCGGCCAAGTGATGCTCCAGCGCTATACCAGCGTGGCAGACGTGGGCAAGGCTATCAACGGGCCGGACATCGGCGGCCGGGCCGCGGAAACGACCGTCGTAGACCCATCTTTTCGCCTGCGACGGAAGAAGCGCTGTAATTTCCACATGGCCATGCTCTCCGGTGTGGTCAGCCTACTCGCCAAGGCATTCTTCGTCTGAAGGGAAAGAAGTCCCAGCCGCACCGTGTCCCCCTCGCCTCGTCCCCGGAACTGTTGCGGCAAATGACCAATTTTGGTTGACACAGCCAAGATACGATATCTGAGAGCGTCACCGCTTCTGGTGGGATGCATATTACTTATTCTCGCGTTAAGATTAAGCGGTTTTCTGATGTGGCGAGGCACGAAGGCGTAGAATATGATGAAGACGTGCTGGGGCGTTGCCTGGGGATACTGGCTATCATGCGTGTTGTCGTGCGAAATCGGGGCGCTCGGATCAGGAAGAAGCGGGATTATTTAGACTGAAGTTCTGGGGCCGGATTCCGGCCTGACAGCCTCTAACTCATTGTATTGGATAGACATTTGGAGATTCAAGGGCAGATTTCAGGCGTAACATGTAGTCACTAAATAGGCTTGACTGATTCGGTGATTGTGCTACAATCCCATGTATGCCAAGACGCAAGGCCGCCGTACACGTCGTTACTACCACGCGTCGATACAAAGACCGAGTCTACACCACCCACCTGCTCAGGCGCTCCTACCGCGAAAACGGCAAGGTCAAAAACGAAACCGTCGGCAACCTCTCCCACCTGCCCGATTCGGTGGTGGAACTGGTGCGCCTCGCACTCGGCGGCAAGACCCTGGTGCCGGCCGAGGAGGCATTGCAAGTGTTGCGCTCTCGTCCCCATGGACACGTGGCTGCGGTGCTGGGCACGGTCAAGACGCTGGGGCTGGAGCGGCTGCTGGACTCTCGGCACAGCGTCCAACGCGACCGTAGTGTGGCCTTGATCGTGTCCCGGGTGCTGTGTCCGGACTCGAAGCTGGCCACGGCGCGGGCGTTGGATGCCGAGAGTGCGACGTCCACCCTGGGCGAGGAACTCGGCCTTGAGGCGGTGCAGGCCGAAGAGTTGTATGAGGCCATGGACTGGCTAGGGGAGCGTCAGGGGCGCATCGAACGCAGTCTGGCCAAGCGCCATCTCCACCACGGCACGCTGGTGCTCTACGACGTGACTTCGAGCTATCTCGAAGGGCGGCGCTGCCCGCTGGGGCGCATCGGCTACTCGCGGGACGGCAAGAAAGGCAAGCTGCAGATCGTCTACGGGTTACTGTGCAACGCCGACGGCTGTCCGGTGGCGGTGGAGGTCTACGAGGGCAACACCGCTGACCCGAGCACTTTGGCGGACCAGATCCACAAGGTCCGCGAGCGCTTCGGGCTCGAACGTGTGGTGTTCGTCGGCGATCGGGGAATGTTGACCAGTGCGCGCATCGACGAGGAACTGCGCCCGGTGGAGGGTCTGGACTGGATCAGTGCACTACGCAACGATGCCGTCGCCAAGCTCGCCCAAGACCAAGGCCCCTTGCAGTCGTCCCTGTTCGACCACACCGACCTGGCTGAAATCGCTCATCCAGACTTCCCCGGCGAACGCCTCATCGCCTGCCTCAACCCCCTGCTGCGCCAGGAGCGTCGGCGCAAACGCCAAGCCCTGCTGGACGCCACCGAGCAGGAACTGGACAAGATCGTCCGGGCCACCCAACGCCCCAAACGACCGCTTCGCGGTGAGAGCGCCATCGCACTGCGGGTGGGCCGGGTGTTGGGCCGCTTCAAGATGGCCAAGCACTTCGACATGACCGTCACCGAGTCCTCGTTCCGCTATCAGCGCAAATCCGACGCCATCGCTCAAGAGGCCCGCCTCGACGGCCTCTACGTCATCCGCACCTCCGTCCCTGAGCCCCTCCTCGATGCCGCTTCCACCGTCAGCGCCTATAAACGCCTCGCCGCAGTCGAGCGCGCCTTCCGATGCCTCAAGACCGTGGACCTCCACGTGCGCCCGATCCACCACCGCCTGTCCCAGCGCGTGCGCGCCCACGTCTTCCTGTGCATGCTCGCCTACTACGTCGAGTGGCACATGCGGCGAGCCTGGGCTCCACTCTTGTTCGCCGAAGACGACCCCCAGGACGCCGCTCGCCGCCGCCCCTCCCCCGTCAGCCCCAGCGTGCCCTCCCACAGCTCCGAGCGCAAAGCCGCCACCCGCCGAACCCCACAGGGGCAACCCGTGCACCACTTCCGCGGTCTGCTCCGCCACTTGGCCACCCTCACCCGCAATACCCTTCAACTCCAAGGCTCAAAGCTGACCTTCCAACAACTCACCCTCCCCACCGACCTCCAACGCCTCGCCTTGGAACTCCTCCACCTCAAACTCCCCGTGTAGTCAGAACCCGTACTGCCGTCTCAATCCTATTCCCCCTAAATTCAACCACTTACGCTGTCTTGGCCTCAGAACTTCAGTTTAGAGCGGGAGATGGAAGCAAGTCAGGCAGATTCGGAAAACTACAGAGATCCGGGATACTACGCACTATTTCGTCGAATCCGCCGATCAGCTCGCCGTCGATGAAGATTTCCGGGACGGTCCATCGGCCCTGGGAGCGTTCGAGCATCTCGTCGTACTTGGTGGGGTCCAGCTCGACGTCGAACTCGACGAACTCCTGGCCCTTCTCCTCAAGAAGGCACTTGGCCATCCGGCAGAAAGGGCACCGACTCTTGCTGTAGACTTCGACGGTCGCCATGGCACGGTGGGCGCGCCGGGTGCGTCCGTTTCAGGAAACACTCCGGGCGCAGCTGGAAATTACGCCAGCTCGGAACCGGTCCAACCGAGATGATGCGCGCACTGACCCGTACTGTGGAAATCACCCACCTGGAGAAACCCAAGAAGCCCGACCTTTCACGCCCCTCCTAGCTAAAGTTCCGGTACGCGGTGCCGATGACTCTCTATAGGACAGGCACGCAGGGAGTCCCTGTCCGGGAGAGTCACTCATGGCCGATGAAATCGATCATCCCCACGACCGGCTGTTTCGCGCGGTCTTCTCCGATGCCTCACAGGCCGCCGGCATGCTTCAGGCGGCCGTGCCGCGGGAGTTGCGCGAGAACGTCGATTGGAACAGTCTCCGACTGGTTGAGGGAACCTTCGTGGACGATGCCCTGCGGGAGAGCGAGTCCGACCTGCTGTTCGAAGCCGGCTACGGGAAGGGGAAGCAGCGGTTGCGGCTCTATCTGCTGTTGGAGCATCAATCGACGCCGGACGTGTGGATGCGGTTCCGGCTGCTGAAGTACTGCTGCCGCATCTGGGATGCAGACCTGGGTGATGACCGCAGCCGTGGGGAATTGCGGCCGGTCGTTCCGATTGTGTTCTATCAGGGGACCCGCGGCTGGAGCCATTCGACGGAGTTCGCTGACCTGTTCCCGCCAACGCTCAGGGGTTGCCCCTGGGTGCCCCGATTCGAGCACGTGCTTCTGGACCAGACGGGAATGGACCCCGGCGATGTCGGAGGCGACGCCATGGGCCGCATTGCCCAGTTGCTGATGATGGCGGCGTTCGACCGGCACGCGGACACGGCTCTGGAGACGGCCGCACGGCTAGCGGCGTCGCTGGTTCCGGGCGGCACGATGGACTATATTCGAATAATCAGTCTCTATGTGCTGGCGACGCAGGATCGGGCGGCAGCGCAGGCCTTTGATGGAACGTTGCGGCTTCACAGACACGGCCAAGGAGAAGAAATCATGTCATACGCTCACGAACTCTTGGAGGAGGGTCGTGCGGAAGGCCGAGCAAGAGGCCGGGAGGAGGGAAGAGAGGAGGGCCGTGCGGAAGGCAAAGTCGAGGGCAGAGAAGAAGGCCGTGAAGAAGGCTTCCAGCGCGGCAAGGTCGAGACGGTGGAGGGCCTTTTGAGAGTCGGCGCGGACTGGGATCTGATCCGGTCGGCAACGGGGATCGACGAATCCGAGTTCCGCGCTATCAAGGAGCGCTGGGCCGCGCCAGCACAGGAGCGGGACGAGCCGGCGTGATCCGGTCCTGGCCTCCAACCTGACGCCCACGGACTCTGTTTCGGACCTTGTCTTGAACGCTGTCCGAGGTAGTCGGCTCTTTACTGTCGCTCCGGCGGGCAGCATCGACCCGCGAGCAGCATCGACCCCTCGGCCACCGGGTCGATCCATTCACGAGAAGCAATCTCACGCCCCTCGTCGATGCAGCGAAGGAAGGCCACCGCCGTGACGTGTGCATCGAAATCGTCATCGTTCTCCCGCAACGCATCTAGCGGACCGAGATCGATCCGGTTCGCGTACACCTTCATGAGACGATTGCACATGCAATCCCGCCACGTCCGTTTCGTCTTCGCAGGCCGTCCGGGCGGCAACTCGTCAGGCAACGCCTCAGCATAGGCAAGGGCCGGATAGGTTTCGCACAACACGACTCCACCCCGTTTAAGGAGCGAGGTCAGATCTCCTTCGAAAGGCCAGACCGCGAAGCCCTCGTCACGCTGCAGATATGGTACGAGTTCCTTCCAGAAATTCCGCGTCCCGCTCCCGACGGTGCCGGGAATACCCTCGACGACAAACACCGGCTTCGCTCCTGTAGCGGCATCAATCCTGCGAAGCATTCGACGTTCTACGTGCTTCGTGAACGATGTCAGGCCGCCCTTACCCTTAGGCACCTTGAACCAAGGCCGTTCGATACTCCATTCGGTATGGCGGTGGATCACCGTCTCGAAGAATTCTCCAGAGGGGTTTAGACATCTGAGCCAATCGACGAAATTCTTCGGCGTGTGAGGCCGGTTCTCATCAAGCACCTTCTCCCAGTAGCCCGCGGGGACGCCCAGTACCACATCAACGCCGATCAGCACCGGCCCGCCTTTTGAGTCTTTTGAGAGTCGTTTCGCCAAGTCCAGGAGAGCGTCCACATTCCAGTTCGTGTTCTCCTCTTTTTGGATGTGTCGTTTCCGTACATCGGCAACGTAGACCGCACGTTTGCTAGGGCGCTTGCTCCAGTCGGCAGATATGAAGTAGGAGAGCACATTTGCGCTCAAGATCATGCTTTTCCTTGACTCTTCACTCAGTGGAATTCACTTTGGTAAACTTCCCTTATCGGGAACCACCCCAGCGATTGATTGAGGCCGTAGCTTTTCCCGTCGCCCTTCGTCGCGGTCCGAAGCGAAAACCGACACGTGGCCACCAAGGCTGCCTCCCAGCTTCCGAGCCAACATGCCGCTTCCGTAGTACTTGCCAGCACGAATGTCGGGTTGCCCGTCCTGGAAGGCACACTCGGAGAGCTTGCCCACCCGCTCAACGATCTCGTCGGATATTCCGCAACCAAACGGCTCGCCCCCGAACAGGTCGAGGAATCGTATTGGCTGGTTCGGCCGGAAGATCAGGCGATGACGAAGGGTCTCCGCCAAAACGCCATGCTTCAGCAGGTCGCCGGCGTTTCCCATGTCGTAGGGAAGGGATGTTTGCTGGGGCATTTGTCTGTCAGGTGGTTATGACTGATTAACTCATAGACCGTGTTACGTAGCACCGACGGCGACGCTCGCTTCAGGAGCCGAGCATCTCATCGAGCCGGCCGCTGGCGTCCAGGGCTCGCAGTTCGTCGAAGCCGCCGATCAGTTCGCCGTCGATGAAGATCTCCGGGACGGTCCAGCGGCCCTGGGAGCGCTCCAGCATCTCGTCGTACTTGGCGGGATCCAGTTCTACGTCGAACTCGACGAACTCCTGGCCCTTTTCCTCAAGAAGGCGCTTCGCCATCCGACAGAACGGGCACCAACTCTTGCTGTAGACTTCGATGGTCGCCATGGCGCGGCGGACGGGTGCGCGCCGGGGGCGTCCGTTTCACGAGACGCTCCGGGCGCGGCTGTAAATCAGGCCAGCTCGAACACCGGCAGCTTGATGTCGGGGTCCTCGGTGTCCATGAAGGTGACGGTGACCGGGGCGCCGAGGGTGACCTGGTCGCGGTTGTCGCCGACGATGCGGGTGACCATGCGCACGCCCTCCTCCAGCTCCACCTCGGCCACGCAGATGGGCACCTCATCCATGAAGGCGCGGTTCCGGGGCACACGGCACAGGGAGAAGGTGTGCACCTTGCCCTTGCCGCTGACCCGCACCCACTCCAGGTCGCCGCCGAGGCAGCCGGTGCAGACCGCCCGGGGAAAGAACTGGAGCACGCCGCAGGCCCGGCACTTCTGAAGCCGCAATTCCCCTTTTGCCGCGGCCTCCCAATACTCACGGTCCACCGGATTCACAACGGGCAGACTCTTGCCGGCCATTACGACCTCCTCTCCAGGATCAGCGCCGCGGTGGTGTTGAGATTGCGCGCGTAGGACAACCAACCGATGCCCGTGACCAGCGCGGTCTCGGCCGAGCTGACCTGCCGTTCTCCGGCTTCGCCGCGCAACTGCCGCAACGCTTCCACCACGTGCAGCATGCCTCCAGCCAGACCCGCCTGCCCTACCGAGATCTCGCCACCGCCGGTGTTCACGGGGAAGTCGCCGCCGAAGGTCAGGTCGTGCTCGTCGACGAACGGCCCGCCCTGCCCCTTGGCGCAGTAGCCCAAGTCCTCGAGCTGCATCATGACCGCGATGGGATAGTCGTCGTAGATGGCCAGCACGTCGATGTTGTCCCGGCTCATCTCCGAGAACAGGCGCTCGCCCACCACGCTCATGCCGGTGACGGTCTTGTCCGGCAGCATGTTGGAGGCCTGGAAGCCGATCTTCTCGGCGTCGGTCACGAGATAGACCGGCTTGTCCGTGATCTGTTTGGCGCGTTCCTCGGAAGCCACCACCACGCACTCGCCGCCCGAGCACGGCATCACGCAGTCGAACAGCCGGATGGGGTCGGAGATCAGGCGCGAGTTCAGGTAGTCCTCGATGGTCATGGGCGCACGCAGGAGCGCCTGGGGGTTGGGGCCGGCGTTGTAGCGCTGGCTCACGGCGATCTTGCCGATCTGCTCCAGGGTGGTGCCGTACTCCTCCATGTGGCGGCGCTGCACCAGCGCGAACAGCGTGTTGGGGCCGCCGTAGCCGTACACGTCCACGTAGTTGGCCCGCTGGTACTCCAGCACCCGCTGGTGGGCCACGTTCTTGTCGAAGGCGTTGCCGGCGACGATGAAGGCCACGTCCAGGTAGCCCGCCTCGATGGCGTCGGCCGCGCGCCGGATGGCGCACACCGCACCGGCGCCGCCGCAGTCTCCGTTCAGCACCCAGTCCAGCTCCAGACCCAACTGCTCGGCCACGTAGGGCGAGTAGTCGGGGCTGGCCTGGGTCACCATGGAGAATCCGTTGATCTCTTTTTTGGTGAGGCCGGTCTGGGCCATGGCGTTCTGCATGGCCTCGGCATAGTAGGACAGCAACGGCCGGTCAGACTTCCGCGAGTATTCCGTCGAGCCGTAGCCCACGAGGCAAACCTTCTTTCTCAGCATGAAGGCTTTCCTTCCACGTCAGAGGACTCCGGAAGCAGGTCCGGAGATCAGATCATGAAGTCTCCGCCGTTGACGACCAGGGTCTGCCCGGTGATGTAGGCGGCCGCGTCGCTTGCGAGAAAGGCGACAGTGTTGGCGATATCCTCCGGTTCCGCGATGCGGCCCAGCGGCACCCGGGCGCCCCGTTCCCGCATGGATTCCTCGGAGCGGTGCTGGCGGGGCATGGCGGTGTTGGCGGTCCCGGGCGCCACCGCGTTCACCGTGATGCCGTGAGGCGCCAGTTCCCGCGCCAGTCCGCGGACGAGACCGAGCGTGGCGGCCTTGGAGGCGGCGTAGTGGGCGTGGCCGGGCTGACCCTTGTAGGCGATGGACGACGCCGTGCAGATGATGCGGCCGCTGCCCTGCTGCTTCATGGCCGGAACGAAAGCCCGCGCGCACAGGAACTGACCGCCGACGTTGACGTCCAGCACCCGGTCCCACTCCTCCTCTGGCATGTCCACCACCATGGAACGCGGATACAGGCCGGCGTTGGCCGCCAGGACGTCCACGCGTCCGAAGCGGTCCAGGGCGCGTTCGCGCAACGCGGCCACCGAGCCTTCGGCGGCCACGTCCACCTGCACGGCCAGCGCCTCGCCGCCGGCGTCCGCGACCTCGGCGGCAACCGCCTCGGCGGTGTCCGGGTTCATGTCGGCCACGACCGCCTTCGCGCCCGCGCGCGCCAGCGCCAGGGTGATGGCCCGGCCCAGGCCCTGTCCGCCGCCGGTAACGACGGCGACCTTGTCCTCAAGCGTCATGGTGCATTCCTCTCACTGCTCGCACCGTGATTAGCCCGCTCCGGTGGGCTTGTCAAACAACGTCGCCGCCGTCTGCACCCTTGGCACGGCGTGACGACGGGGCTTGGCATCCGCGGCCCGATGGCCTATACCGGTTGCCGAAATGCTCCCCGACATCCCCAAGGAACCACTGCTGGACCAGTGCCGCAGGATGCTGGTCATCCGGCACTTCGAGGAACGGCTCATCGGCCTGCATCACGAGGGGCGCTTCCGCGGCCACTACCACGTCTACATCGGCCAGGAAGGCACCGGGGTGCCGGCGATCTCGCTGCTCCGAGCCGACGACCTCTTGTTCTCCACCCACCGGAACCACGGCCATATCCTCGCTCGTGGCGGCGACCCCGGGCGGCTCCTGGCTGAGATACTGGGCCGGCGCGACGGCTACAACCGGGGCAAGGGCGGCTCCTTCCACACGAGCCCGCGGGAGCTGGGGTTCCTCCAGTGCTCGGGCGTGGTGGGCGGCATCCTGCCCCTGGGGGCCGGAGCCGCCTACGCGGCCAAGAGCCGGGGCGCCGGGCAGATCGCCGTGTGCCTGTTCGGCGACGGCGCGCTGGAAGAAGGCGCCATCCCCGAAACCTTCAACCTGGCGTCGCTGTGGAAGCTGCCGGTGCTGTTCCTGTGCGAGAACAACGGCAAGTACGGCGCCGGCAACGCCGTGGGCGCGGCCCAGTCGTCCACCATGGCGGCGTACCCGCTCACCGATCTGCCCAGGGCCTACAAGATCCCCGCGGTGCAGGTGGACGGCACCGACGCCGGCGTGGTGCACGACGCGCTGCGCGAGAACATCGACGCGGTCCGTTCGGGCGACGGCCCGCGCTTCATCGAAACCCTGACGGTGCGCTGGCCGGGCAGCGAGACCAACTGGCCGGTGGTCAAGGCGCCCACCACGGTGGCGCTGGCCTGGGACGTGTCCGGCGCGCCCGAGGACGTGCGCGGCTGGTATCGGGACAGCGATCCGGTGCTCCGGTTCATGCGCGAACTGGTGGAGAACGGGCACGCGGACCGCGAGGAGCTGGAGGCCATCAACCGATCGGTGGTGGAGCAGATCGCGGCCGCGGTCGATTTCGCCTTCGACAGCCCCTATCCCGACTTGGCGGAGGCGGAGACGGACGTGTTCGCGTGAAGCCGGCCGTTTTCCCCGCCTCCCTGGATTCCGGCTTTCGCCGGAATGACGGACCGTGCGGAGCGACGGATAACCAGGGCGATTCCGAAACGCGACCGAAATGCGAAACCTGAAGTACCACGAGGCAAAGCTCGAAGCCCTGCGCGAGCTGATGGAGGAGGACGAGCGCGTCCACCTCATCGGCGGGACGTTCTTCAGCCTGAGCCCGCACCGGCTCAAGTTCGCGGCCATCGAGAAAGCCTGGCCCGACCGCGTGGCGGCGCCGCCCATCTCGGAACTCGGTTTCTGCGGGCTGGCCACGGGCGCGGCCATGGCCGGGCTGCGGCCGGTGGTGGACGTGACCACGGGCAGCTTCCTGTTCGAAGCCTGGCCCCAGGTGGTGAACGAAGCGGCCAACGTCCTGTACATGTCCGGCGGCCAGGTGCAGGCGCCCGTGGTGTTCCACATGCTCCACGGCCTCAGGGGCGGCGGCGCGGCGCAGCACTCCGGCAGCCCCCAGGCCATGCTGTGGAACTGTCCGGGCCTGGAGATCGTGCTGCCGTCCTCGCCGCGCGACGTGAAGGGTCTCCTCAAGGCCGCGGTGGCCAGCGACAACCCCACGGTCTTCGTCGATCACTCGAACCTGTTCGAGACGGAAGGGCCGGTGCCGGACGGCGACCGCATCCCACTGGGGCAGGCGGACGTGAAACGAACCGGCGCCGCCGTCACCCTGATCGCCACTTCCTTCACGGTGCAGCGCGCCCTTGCCGTGGCCGAAGCGCTCGCATCCGACGGCATCGACGTGGAGGTGGTGGACCCGCGCACGCTGGTGCCCTTCGACCTCGACACCGTCATGGCCTCGGTGGAGAAGACCGGCCGCGTGGTGATCGCGGACGAGACCCATCAGAGTTGCGGCGTGGCCGCGGAAATCGCCGCGCGCATCGCCGAGAGCGGCTTCGACAAGCTCAAGGGACCCATTCGCCGTGTGTCGACCCTGGACGTGCCGGTCCCCTACAGTCAACCGCTCGAGGAATACATCGCCCCATCGGAAGAACGCATCGCACGCGCCATCCTGGAAGCCGTGAGGTAACGACATGGCGGACGGCCACATCCCCTGCGGCATCGAGATCCCCCAGGTGTTCATCGGCGGACCCGTCGACTCGGAGCACATCAGAAAGTTCGTGACCCGGGCCGAGGAGCTGGACTACGACAGCCTTTGGACCCAGGAGCGCATCCTCAGCAACTTCTCCATGCTGGAGCCAGTCACGCTGATGACGTACGTGGCCGCGGCCACCTCACGTCTCAAGATCGGCGCCTCGGTGCTGCTCACCGTGCTGCGCAATCCGTTGCAACTCGCCAAGAGCCTTGCGAGCCTGGACCAGTTGAGCGGCGGGCGGATCATTCCCGGCATCGGCCTCGGCGGCGTCCGCGGCCGCATGTGGCCCGAGCCCGAGACCGTCTTCGGCTACCCTTCCGAGCACCGCGTGACCCGCTTCGTGGAAGGAATCAAGGTCATGCAGGCGCTGTGGAGCGAAGAGCGGGTCAGCTTTGAGGGGCGCTTCTGGAACTTCACCGATGTGGCCATGGAGCCCAAGCCGCTGCAGCGACCCTTCCCGCTCTGGTTCGGCGGCCACGCCGAGCCGGCGTTGCGCCGAGCCGTAACCTACGGCGCAGGCTGGATGGGCGCGGGCTCCTCGGGCACCGACCGCTTCGTCAAGGAGCACGGACGCATCGTGCGACTGCTGGACGAGGCCAAGCGCGACCCGGCCACCTTCGCCATCTCCAAGCGTGTCTACCTCGCGGTGGACGACGACCGCGACCGGGCGGAACGGCGCCTGCGGGAGTTCTTCGCCGTGCGCTACCGCAACGCCGACATGGCTTCGCAGGTGTGCGTCTGGGGCGGACGGCAGGAAGTCATCGACAAGCTCAACCAAGTGGTGGGCTTCGGCGCTCGGCACCTGCTCCTCAACCCCGCCTTCGACGAGATGGAGCACCTGGAGCTGCTGGCGGAAGACGTCGTGCCTCACCTGGGGTAGGCCCCCAACCCGTCATTCCCGTGCAACAGGCTGTGTCAAACACCGCTTCCTAGCGACGAAAGGCAAATCCGTCATTCCCGCGAAAGCGGGAATCCAGGGGCGGTAGCGGGGCGCTGCTGCGGCGCGCTTCCCGCCTAACCCCTCCTGGATTCCCGCTTTCGCGGGAATGACGATTTGGGGCGCGGAAATGACGGAAAGGGGGGAGGTCTAGTCCACCCGCGCGTGGTCCGCCGGGAACGGCCTTCCCAGCGCCGTCCACAGTCCGAAGACCAGGGGAGGCGCGGCCAGTCCCATGAACACGGGGAGAAAGCCGAAAGCGTCCAGGCCCGCGCTGACGACGATTGGGCCCAGGAAAAGGCCGATGTCGCCCACCGCGCGCTGGAGCGCCAGCGCCTGTCCGCGGCGGGCGGAGGGGAAGATGGACAGGATGCCCACCTGGCTCGCCAGGTTCACCATGCCGGCGCCCGCGCCGATGGCGGTGTGCACGATCAAAAGCGACCAGAAGTTATCGGTCCACGGGACCAGGGCGAAACCCGCGGCCGAGATGAAGTAGCCGCTGGCCAGACAGGCCATGACCCCGGAGCGGTCCGTCCAGATGCCGCCGAAAAAGCGCCCGTTGACGTTGCCGAGCTGGCTGATGCTCCGCATGACGCCGTAGGAGGCCACCGACAGCCCCAGCGCCTCGGTGGCGTAGAAGGCCAACGCCACGGAGCGGGCGGGCTGGTAGAAGAGCGAGAAGAAGCTGGAGACGCAGAACAGGCTTGCGCCGGGCGTCGAGAGAATCTCCCGGATCACCCGCAGCCGCAGCGAGGCTCCCGGCTCTTCGGGTTCCTTGCGCCGCGGCGACAGCCGCACCAGCAACAGCGGCAGCCACAGGACGGCCGCGGCCGCGGCGAAGAACAGGTAGCGGTAGCCGAAGTACTCGGAGATCAACCCGCCGAAGAAGATGCCCACGATGGGACCCGAACCGAGGAAGAGGCTGAGGATTCCCAAGGCGCGCCCGCGGCGGCCGGATTCGGCTCCCTCGAACACGATCTGCCGCAAGGCGATCTGCACCCACGCCACCCCGGCGCCGATGAAGAAGAAGGCCGCGGTGACCGGGTAGGCGCTCGGAAACAGCCCGCACGCCAGCAGCGCCATGCCGGTGAAGGTGACGCCCAGGGCCAGCATGGCCTGGGGCGGCAGGCGCCGCCCGGCGATCACCATGGCCGCGGCGTCGAAGGTGAAGCGCCCTACCGCTCGCACCCCCAGAGGCAGGCCGCTCACGAAATAGGAGGAGCCGAGGCTCTTCATGTAGAGCGGCACGAACGTGGTCGCGGCGCTCATGGAACTGGCGACGCAGGCGCCGGCCAGGTAGTTGAGCCTTCGGCCCCACCGTTGGGCGTTACTGGATACTGGTGACGGCACGGCTGCGGAGACCGGGTCGGAAACGCCGTTTCCGGTTTCGCCCGCGGTCGAGAGCGCTCACCGGAAGAGTTCCCGCACCGCTTCGGGGATGGGCACGGCGCGCATGGAACGCGGCGCGGCCTCGGCCGGAGCCGCCCACGCCCGCGTCTCGTACCCTTCCACTGCCAGCTCCTCCTCGCACTCGATCCGGTGCTTCACCACGAACACCTTCTCGCGCCACGAATCCACCCAGCTTTCCAGCCGCACCCGTTCGCCGTGGCGGCAGGGGCGCAGATACCTGGCGCCGGTCTCCAGCAACGGCAGTCCGATGACGCCGTGCCGCTGCTGCATCTCGCGGTAGGTCAGTCCCACGGAGGCGAACAGGCGTTCCGTGGCCCGGTCGAACCAGGTGTAGAAGTTGGGGTAGAAAACGATTCCGGCGGAGTCGCAGTCGGCGAACTCGACGTTGCGTTCGGATACGAATCGCTTCAAGACCGGACCTCCATCCCCGCGGTGCGCGAGCTTCGTCTCGTGACCGCGCGCCGCTCACCTTCAGTTCCCCGGCGCGATGGTGTAAGTTCTCCCTTTGACGGAACCGGACGCTCCCATGCGCAAACTGGTCATCGCGTTGTTGGTCCTTATTATAGTTGTTGCCGCATTGCTAGGATGGGCCCTCTACAATATCGACTCGGTCATCGCTTCCAACAAGGACCGCATCATCGCCGCGGCCGAACGGCACACCGGCCGTAAGATCGTCTTCCGGCGCATGAGCGTCAAGCTTCGGGGCGGCATCGGCGTGCGCATCCAGGATGTCTCCATCGCCGAGGACCCGGCCTTCGGCGCCGGCCATTTCCTCCGGGCGGCGGACGTCCGCGTGAACCTCGCCATCCATCCCCTGCGCCGTGAAATCTCCGTGACCCGGGTGGAGCTTCACCGGCCGGTGATCCGGGTCATCCGCAACCCGCAGGGCATCTACAACTTCAGCGGATTGAGAGCGCGCAGCGTCGCCGGGCGCCGGCCCGGACGGCCGGAGGGGCGCCCCGGTGTGGCCTGGGCTTCCGGCCCGCCGTCGGGCGACGCGCAGTCATGGGCGGGGAGAATCCCGTGGGTCGGCGTGAAGCTGGCGGTTGCCCGCGTAGAGGTCTCGGAGGGCCGCCTCGACTATCACGACCGCAAGGAACGGCGGCGTGTGCGGCTCGGGAAATTGGACCTGCGCGTCGACGACCTGCGCACGGACCGCCCGTTCAAGGCGGTGCTGGCCGCGGCGTTCCTGTCGGACCGCCAGAACCTCCGTTTCGACGGCCTGGTCGGGCCGCTGGAGCGGGCGCAGACGGCCGATGCGGTTCCGGTGGACGGCTCCGTCGACGTCGGGACGCTGTCGTGGGACGACCTGCGGCGGACCTTTCCCCGGATCGACAAGGCCTGGCCGGAAGCCCTGGGACTCAAGGGGACCGTGCAAAGCCGGGGGCTCTCGCTCAAGGGCAGCCTGAAGGAACTGCGGATCGCGGGGGCCGTGGACCTGACGGATAGCGAATTGACCTATGACGGCGTCCTGAACAAGCCCCGGGGGACCACGCTGGGGCTTCAGGCCGACGCGCGCGTGACGCCCGGGGACATCGTCGCCAAGCGCTTCGAGATGACCTGGGACGACCTGGTCATCAAGGGCCGCGGGGACCTGCACCTCGGCAGCCCCGCGGCCCTGGACCTCAGCCTGGAGACGGCGAGCGCGGAGGTGAGCGGCTGGCGCCGGTGGGCGCCCGCGCTGTCGGACTATGCGCTGTCCGGCCACGCCGCGGCAAAGCTCGTGGTCACGGGCAAACTGGGAGGCGGCGCCGTTCCGCGCGTCCATGGCGCCGTGACGCTGGAGAACGCGTCTGCGCGGCTGCCGGGGCTGGCGGCGCCTTTGGAAGCGATTTCGGCGGCCGTCGAGTTCTCCAACCACGCCGCGACGTTTCGGCAGTTGTCGTTCCGCATCGGCCGCACCCAGCTTGCCGGCAAGGTCGCCCTGGAGAGCCTGGCGCCGCTCACCGTCTCTTACCGGCTCGCCTCCCCTTCCCTCCGGCTGGCGGACCTCGGGCTCCAGCCTGAGGATGCCGTGCTGGAAGACGCCCGCGGCTCCGGGCGTCTGACTTGGCCCGGGGGCTTGGCCTGGGAGGGCAGCCTCAGCTCCGCCAGGGGAAGGCTTCTGGGACTGGACGTCACGGACCTGACGGCGCGCTTGGGCGTCGCCGGGTCGCGGCTGGCGATGGAGACCTTGCGCCTCAAGACCCTGGGAGGAGCCCTGGAGGGCAGCGGCGGCATGGAGATTGAAGGCGAATCGCCGCGCTTCGAGGTCACTGCCCGTCTGAGAGGCATCGACGTCCAGCAATACCTAGCCGGCGTCAACGGGTTCCGCGACATCGAAGGCGCCCTCGACGCCGACGTCAACGTCACCGGGCAGGGCCGGACCTGGGCCGCCATCAGGCCCACCCTCGCAGGAACGGGAAGGGCGGCGCTGGTCGAGGGTCGGATGCTGAAGTTCAACCTCGCCGAGCGGGCGTTGCGGGGCCTTGCGGGCATTCAGGGACTGACGTCGATATTCAGCGGCGACATCAGGGACAAGTATCCGCACGTCTTCAAGGAAGAAACCACCAGGTTCGAGCGGGTGGACACGGAGGTCAAGGCGTCACGGGGAAGGGTCGTGGTCGAGCACGTGACCCTGAAGGCGCGCGACTACGGCATCGCCGGAGAGGGCTGGGTGGACCTGGAAGGCGTCACCGACCTCGACGGCGTGCTCACGGTGTCTGAGAGCCTCTCCGCCGACCTGCTGCCGGGTTCGCGATTGACGCCGCTCACCAACCCCCAAGGGCAGATGGAAGTGCCCTTCACCATTCGGGGAACCATCCCGGACGTGCGCCTGCGGCCCGGCCTGAAGCTCATTCAAAGCATCCTGGAGAAGAGCGTGGGCCGAGGCGTGCAGGGGCTGCTGGACCTGATTCCCGGCGGCATTCCGGGAACCGGAAAGGGGGCCGGCGAGGACCAGGAAGCAGCCAAGGATCCGATCCGGGACCTCATAGAGCGCGCCCGGAAACTGTTCGGCGGCGGTCAGTGAGAGCCCTCAAGCAACCGGCGGCCCCGGAAGAGCCTCTGCAGGGGCACGTGGAGCGGGTCACCTTCCACAGCGAGGACACGGGCTTCTGCGTGCTCCAGGTCAAGGCGCGCGGCGCCCGCGACCTGGTGACGGTGGTGGGCAACGCAGCCGCCATCAACCCCGGTGAACAGGTGGACTGCCGCGGCGGGTGGGTCAACGACGCCGCCTACGGCCTCCAGTTCCGCGCCTCCACGCTGAGGGTCATCCCGCCGACGACCCTCGAAGGGGTCGAGAAGTACCTCGGCTCGGGTCTCATCAAGGGCATCGGCCCGCATTTCGCGCACCAGCTCGTCAAGGCCTTCGGCGGCGACGTGTTCGAGGTGATCGAGCAAGACCCGGAACGCCTTCTGACGCTGGAAGGCATCGGCGCCAAACGGCAGGCGCGGGTCACCGAGGCATGGCGCGAGCAGAAGGCCATCCGGGAGATCATGGTCTTCCTGCATTCCCACGGGATCGGCAGCGCCCGGGCGGCCCGCATCTACCGGGTGTACGGGGACCAGGCCATCGAGCGGATCCGCGAGAACCCCTACCGCTTGGCCCAGGACATCACCGGCATCGGCTTCCTCACCGCGGACGTCATCGCCGGCAAGCTCGGCATCCCGCCCGATTCGCTCATCCGCATACGGGCGGCCCTGCACCACGTGCTGTGGGAACGCTCGGCGGAAGGGCATTGCGCGGCGGAAAGGCGCGAGCTGGTGGAACGCACCGCGGAACGGATCGAGGTCTCCGCCGAGATGGTCGAACAGGCCATCGGGCTCGAGGTGGCGGCCGAAAACCTGGTGGCGGAGACGCTGGGCGGCGAGCCGGCGCTGTTCCTGACTCCGCTGCACCGTGCCGAGATCGGCGTGGCCGGCCACCTCCGGCGGTTGCTCAGGGGGCCGCCGCCCTGGGGCGCCATCGACGGCGGACGCGCCATACCGTGGGTGGAGGCCGTCACCGGCTTGAGCCTTTCGGAGTCCCAGCGTGAAGCCGCGGACACCGTGCTGAAGGGCAAGGTCACGGTATTGACCGGAGGGCCGGGGGTCGGGAAGACCACCATCGTCAACAGCATCCTGAAACTGGTGGAGGGACGCGGCGGCAAGGTGCTGCTGTGCGCGCCCACCGGACGCGCGGCCAAACGGCTTTCCGAGTCCGCCGGGGCCGAGGCCAGGACCATCCACCGGCTGCTGGAGTTCGACCCCAGGCAGGCGGGTTTCCGCAAGGACGAGGCCGATCCCCTGGACGTGGACCTGTTGATCGTCGACGAGGTCTCGATGGTGGATGTCCTGCTGATGAACCACCTGCTGAAGGCGGTGCCTTCCCACGCCGCGGTGCTGCTGGTGGGCGACGTGGACCAGCTCCCCTCGGTCGGCCCGGGGGCGGTGCTGCAGGACGTCATCGAGTCGGAGCAGGTACCGACGGTGCGGCTCACGGAAATTTTCCGGCAGGCGGCCTCCTCCAGCATCGTGGTCAACGCCCACCGCATCAACGCCGGCCAGCCCATCGAGACCCCCGACGGCGACGGGCTGCAGGACTTCTACTTCATTCCCGCGGAATCCCCCGAGGACATCTACGACAAGCTCTTCCAGGTGGTGACCGAACGCATCCCCAGGCGCTTCGGCATGAATCCCATCCGGGACATCCAGGTGCTGACGCCCATGAACCGGGGCAGCCTGGGCACTCGCTCGCTGAACGTGGAATTGCAGAAACGTCTCAACGCCGGCGCGGAACCGCAGGTCAGCCGTTTCGGCTGGACCTATGCGCCGCGGGACAAGATCATCCAGACCGTCAACGACTACGACAAGGACGTGTTCAACGGCGACATCGGGCAAGTATCCTGTGTCGACCTCGACGAGGGGCAGGTCCACGTGGCCTTCGACGACCGGACGGTGCCCTACGACCTGGGCGAGCTGGACGAGATTTCCCTGGCCTACGCCACCTCGGTGCACAAGAGCCAGGGCTCGGAGTACCCCGCGGTGGTCATTCCCCTGGCCATGCAGCACTACCTGCTGCTGCAACGCAACCTGCTCTACACCGCGGTGACCCGGGGCAAGCGCCTGGTGGTCATCATCGGCCAACCCCGGGCGCTGGCCATGGCGGTGAAGAACGTCCGCTCCACCCGCCGCCTCACGAACCTCCGCGCCCGGCTGGCAGAAGGAATTTGACAAGGGCGACCGCGGGTCGCCCCCGGCGGTTCGATTGACAGTCTGCGCACCTTTCGAGTAGACGGCAACCATGCCGGAGACGTTCCGGTCGAGGTAAACGAACATGAAAACACTCATCCACGGCGGCTGGGTGGTCGGTTTCGACGGCCGCGGCCATGACCTGCTGCCGGACGGCGTGGTGGTCTACGAGGACGACCGCATCGTCCACGTCGGCTACGAATTCGACGGGCCGGTAGACCGTACCATTGACGCGCGCGGCCGGCTCATCGGCCCAGGCCTGATCAACTGCCACATCCACGCCGGCACCAACGCCCGCCACGTCATGCTGAACGACGCCAGCAAGGCTGACTACCTCGGCATGAACTTCCTTTCCTACGGCGCCATGCGGCGCGGCGCCAAGGGCATGGGGCCGCCGCCACGGGCCGGGGTCGAGGGGAAGTTCGGCGTGTGGGCCGCCATGCGCGGCGGCGCCACCACCATCCTGGACGTGGGCACCCGCGGGACCATGATCGAGGGTTTCACGGAGATGATCGGCGAGCTGGGAGTGCGCGCCTACCTCGGCGCCGGCTACCGGAGCGCAGCCTACGTGCTCGACGACCAGGGCCGCATTCAGTGGGACTGGAACGAGGCCAACGGAGAGCAGGGGCTGGCACAGGCCCTGGAGTACGCGAAGCAGCACGACGGCGCGCACAACGGCCGCGTCCGCGCCATGCTGTATCCCGGACAACTGGACACCTGTACGCCCGAGCTGCTCCAGGCCACCAAGCGCGCCGCAGGAGAACTCGGCATCGGCATCCAGCTCCACACCGCCATGAACCCACTGGAGTTCCAGTCGACCCTGCGGCAGCGCGGGGTGACGCCGATCCAGTACCTTCACGACCTGGGCTTCCTGGGCGAGGAAGTGATCCTGGGCCACTGCGTCTTCCACAACCGGCACTCCTGGAGCCACTACCCCTACACCGACGACCTCTCAATGCTGGCGGACAGCGGCGCCTCCGTGGCCCACGCCCCTTACAAGTACGCCAAGATGGGCATCGCGCTGGAATCCTTCGACGAATACCGCAGGCGCGGCATCAACGTGGTGCTGGGGACGGACACCTTCCCGCAGGACATGGTGCACGAGATGCGCCTGGCCGGACTCGCCTGCCGCCTCGTGGAAGGAAGCTTCCGCGCCGGCAAGCCTTACGACGTGTACAACGCCGCCACCCTGGGCGCCGCCAAGGCCTTGCGGCGCGACGACCTGGGACGGCTGGCGCCCGGCGCCAAGGCCGACATGATCATGGTGGACCTGCGCCGCACCCACTTCGGCGCCGTGCGCGACCCCATCAAGTCATTCGTGGAAGGCGGCAGCGGCAGCGACGTCGAGACCATCATCGTGGACGGGGAGACGCTGCTGGAGGACGGCCGTCCCACGCGTTTCGACGAAGCCGGGTTGCTGGCTGAGATCCAGGAAGGCGCCCAGCCGCTGTGGGACTCGGTTCCGGAATGGCGCGCGCTGGGCGAGACCATCGACGACGTGGCGCCCATGAGCTATCCGGTGCGGGAGCGATAGCGACATCCTTCAGCGCTTGCGAGTCGCGGGCGCCGAGACGCAACCATGCCCTTCATCGACAGGGAAGGAACGAAGCTCTACTACGAGACCCACGGCAACGGCCGCCCGCTACTGTTCCTGAGCGAGACCGCGTGCCACTGCGACGTCTGGAAGCTCCACCAGGTGCCGGCCTTCTCCCGCGACCACCAGGTGATCCTGTGCGACTACCGCGGCACCGGCCGCTCGGACTGGCCGTCGGAGCCGTACAGCGTCAAGGATTTCGCCGACGACGCTGCCGCTGTGCTGGAGCACGTCGGCGCCCGGGACGCCGTGGTCTGCGGCCACTCCATGGGCGGGTCCGTGGCCCAGGTGATGGCGCTGGACCACGCCGACCGGGTCTCCGCGCTGATCTGCGCGTCAGGCCGCGGTTTCTACCCCTCCACCAAGGACATCCCGTTGCGCATCGCCAAGGAGATGGTGGAGTGGGGTTACGAGCGGTACGTGCGGGACCACGGCGTCACCGTGGGTTTCACCGATGAGTTCATCAAGCGGTATCCCCAGCGGGTGGAGGGGTACCTGGCGGTGCGGATGGCGCATCTCAACCCGGTGGAGCAGTACTTCCGCCACGTCATCGCGCGCCAGCAGCACGACCTCAAGGACCGGCTGAAGGACATTGATGTGCCCACGCTGATCCTGGTGGGCGCGGAGGAGCACCACGTCACCAGCGACACTTCGTTGCGGCAGGCCGCGGACGTGCTGGCCGCGGAGATCCCCGGCGCGGACTTCGTAGAGCTGAAGGGCGAGAAGCACAGCTATTTTTTCGTCAATCCCGACGCGGCCCACGCCGCCATACGGAGGTTTCTGGCATGAACGCGATCTTTCAAACGGAACCGAATCTGGCCTTCATCGTCCTGCGGCTGGGGCTGGCCGTGACCTTCTTCGCCCACGGGACCCAGCATCTGTTCGGGTGGATGGGAGGACGAGGCCTCATGGGCCAAGTGGGCAACTGGAAAGAGCGATACCGTATCCCCATCTGGATCGGGGTCGTCGGGGTCTTCACGGAAATCCTCAGCGTGCCGGCGATGATCCTGGGCTTTGCCGTCCGTCCGCTGGCCTTGGGGCTGATGATCTTTCTGGCCGTGGCCATCTGGGCAAGCCACTGGGAGCACGGCTTCTTCCTCTCCGGCGGCGGCCGCAAGGGTATGGGCATCGAGTACTGCCTCGCCCTCTTCCTGATGGCGCTGACGATTCTGGTGGGCGGCGCCGGAGCGCTTTCCATCGACTACATGCTCAGCCGGTAAGCGCCCGATAGCGTTACACCATGACCACCTCACTTGGGCACCGTGGCAAGGAGACCCGAATGCCGTTTTGAATTGTTTTTGGTCCGTGTTCCTGTCAAACCAAAGCCAGGATGTCCCTTTCACTACGCAATGTGCGGGCGTATATTTGCCGGTAACGCTTGAAGATGTTGCCAACAGGAACGGAAGGGTGACTATTCACAAGGACTTCCTACAGCATCACAGCCGCTCCACCGACACCGTCGTGGCTGCCGTGGCTGACAATTGCCGCTTTGACGAGCGGGCAGGCGTTGCCCGGTGGCAACGGTTTGATGACCTGCTTGCAGAAGTGACAGCCGGTGCCGATGGGATTCAGTGGCAGGACTGGAGCGAAACCAATCGGCTGCATTTGGAGCGGTACTACAATGTCTCAAGCCTCAACTTGCCCGATGCTTTTCTCGACATCAATAAGGACGCTTGGCTCGACGATCTCTCCGACAACCAGTCCGTGGTCCGTATCGAGGCCCTCACCCAACCACTACAGACCAGCGGCCTGTTACTCGAGGATTTGGACGGACTGCTGCAACAGGCGGACAACGGCGTTTCCGATGCGCTCCGGGTAGTCCAGATATTCTTCGATACATGGAATCAGCGCCGGGACGCCCGGCCCGCCTTTGTCGCCTTCTATGACGAGGTGAAACAAGAAGCGGACGACGTAGATTGGCCCCACGCGCTCCGCGACCGGCTCGGGCTTGGGCACTACGGGCTCGCCGGTGGTGCCCCGCTCGCAGTCGCGTTGATGCGCTACCCCCTCGCGGAGGTCTTTTCGGCCCATCGGGAAGGGTCCGCCGCCTGCGCAATGCCCACCGTCCTCGACAATGGCATGCACGAGTTCTTCTTTCCGGTCCCGCGGGAGCATCCATACGGCGCTACCGTGCACCTGTCGCCCGACTCGGCCGACACGCTTACCGCCGAACTGGTCCATTGCCGAATCGACTACCAGCGCGAGCACTTGTGGCGGCTGGGTTGGATCAGGGACCCCCGCCGCCTGACTGATGAACAACTGCGTGAGGCGCGCGACCTGCACCTTATTACGTTGCAAGTGGAGTGCGGACGCGAGCATTTTGGCGAATTTCTTGAGGGGCGGCTATGATCGATCGCTGGTTCGAGGCGTTTCGCGGTGACCCCGAACAGGCTGTCGCCGACCTATTCAGCGGACGCGCGGGCGTCGCTTCCAGCTTACGCCTCGACGTGCCGGATTTGTTGTATCAGGCCTTCCCGCAGCATCTCGCCAGCGAGCGTGCCGAGCTTGACAAGGCGCTCCTATCCTGGCTGCTCGACATGCGCGGGCACTATCCGGTGCAGGTGAAGCGTCTCGGTTTTCCGGTCTATGGCAAGCGAATCGGCGATGCCTTGATTGCTCTCCAAGTGCTTGATTTGCCGGAGGCCCGACATCAGATCCGAGCGGATATTGACACTTGGCTCCGCTGGTTGTTGCCGTTGCGGCTGGCCCCGGAGCGCGACCCGGCGCTGGAGTGTTTCCGGTTACTGACCCGCGGACAGCCTGATACCGGCCACACAGCCATGTGGTTGCGGCTCGCCACAGATCCTCGACCCGAGTATTTGACCGTGTCCCTGGCTGGGCTACGATTATTGCCCAATCAACACAACGCGCAGGCCAACCAGACGCTGATGCTGCAGGCGCTGTTGCGCCACGCCGTCCAGATTTGCCACGAGGTCGGCGCCGCGCACACCTTCTTCAATCGCCATTTTGCCGCCCTGCGCGGGCACTATCCACGTGGCCCCCAATATTGGGACCGTATCCTGACGGGGGCACTGGACGGCTTCGTAGTACATACGAAGGAACACATTACGCGGGAACAACTGGCAAGCGAGTTGGTTGACGTCTTGCGATCGGGAGTGGTGACCAAGCCTCAGCATTCCAAACGCACCCAGACGCCAACGCCGGCGCCAGCATCACAGGAACAGTGGGCCGGTCTGAAGGCAGAAATCCTTAACTCAAGCCATCAACCGGAAACTCTGGCCAGGCGCCTGTTCGAGCTGTTAGAGCAGAACCACGTTTATGCCGAGGCCACCGGCATAAGCCATTTTTTCGTCCGTACTCTGCACAACCTCGGTAGCAGCCTGCTGGAACATCATAAGCTCGGTCAGGCCGAGATGGTTCGATTTGGAGTCATGATTGAACGAGCCCTTGTCTGGGAGCCAGCGAACTTCTATTGCTGGATGCTTTGGGCGGACTGGTTTCGCGCCCAGGGCCACCGCGACGCGCACGAATCGACGTTGCGCGAGATTCTACGGCTGTTTCCGAATGACTTGCATGCCCGGGTGGAACTGGGGCGTCTGCTGATCCGCCGAGGAGAGTACTATTGGGACGAGGCAGGGTACTGGCTGCAGCAAGCGATGGATAGAGATCCAGGCAACGAGCACTCGCGGGTAGCCATGGCCCGACTACTGGTCTTGCGCGACCGCCCGGGAGACGCCAAGGCGTTGCTGGTTGAATTCCTGGAAAAAGAACCTGAAAGCCTGAAAGCCAGGGAATTTCTCGACCGGATGCGTAGCGGCCTGCAATATGCCTCGGACGACGATACCTCCGACGCAGGCCGCGAGAATGAGGTTCCGGCCACAACTGATGGCGGTCACTCGTCGGTGCCTCCCCCCGCCGCCCTGACCGAACTTTTTCGTCGCGGCCGTCTCGGCGGCGAGTTCAGTCGCGCTCGAATCGCCAAGGCCCAAGGGGGTGTTGCACCGACGGACCTTATTAGAGAGGAAACCCGGAGAGGTGATCCGTTGGCTGGCTTCTATTCGCAATGGCTTATGCTGAACAGCACACCGGAGTGTCCTCCACACGCTTGGGCGTGGAACGCCTGCAGGTATTGGCAAGAGTCGGCGAGTCCCGATAGTTGGAAACAGTTGGCGGCCCAGTTCCCCGAGGCAGCCATGGAGACCGATTTTCTTCACATCTTGGCGGTATCCCACGAGTACAATCAGTCCGGCGTGGCAGCGTGGCGCACTCGCTACAATCCCGACGTGGATGCGGCATCCCCGGCCGCTGCCTTCATGGGCGACACCATGGGACGAATTGCTGCAATCAGCCCGCACGAACGCGATGAGATTGCCGTCGCGGTGCTTGCCTGCGCGGCTACGGGTGCCCCGGAGTTTGCTCTCGAACAATCTGTCTGAAGACATTCAACGCCACCGCGTTGGGATGGCCGTTAGACTGAACTTCCCTGTTTACCAAGCGCGAGCTGCGGAGCCAAGTGATTGAAAAGGCAAGGGAATCACAGGCACGAGGTAGAAAGGGGGTTTATATGTAGGCATGTAAATGCGGGATGCGTGAGTCATTTGTTGTTTTATTTATTGACAAAGTTCTGATTGCAGCCTATTATAGTAGGCATGTACGTAACCGCCGTCCCCAACCGCAACTCGCCCCCGGCCATCCTGCTGCGGGAAAGCTACCGCCACAACGGCAAAGTCAAAAGCCGCACCCTCGCCAACCTCTCCAAATGGCCCCAGGCCAGGGTAGAAGCCCTGCGTCGGGTGCTCAAGGACGAGCCGCTGGCGGCCCCGGAACAAACCTTCGACATCGTCCGCTCCCTGCCCCACGGTCATGTGGCCGCTACCCTGGGCACCGTGCGCAAGCTGGAATTGGACCGCCTCATCTCACCCCAACCCTCGCCCGAACGGGACCGCGTCCTCGCCCTGGTGGTGGCCCGTGTCCTGGCCCCGGGCTCGAAGCTGGCCACCGCCCGCGGCCTGGCTCGGGAAACCGCTCGGGATTCGCTGGCCTCAACCCTCGGTCTGGACGACAGCAACGAGGATGACCTGTACGCGGCCATGGACTGGCTGTTGGAACGCCAAGGGGCCATCGAGAAGCGTCTGGCCAAGCGCCATCTTGAGGAAGGCTCCCTGGTGCTCTACGACGTGACCTCAAGCTACGTCGAGGGCCGACGCTGTCCTCTGGCCCGGCACGGCTACTCCCGCGACGGCAAACGGGGCAAGCTTCAGATCGTCTTCGGACTGTTGTGCAACCGAGAGGGCTGTCCCGTAGCGGTGGAGGTGTTCGAGGGCCACACCGCAGACCCCGCCACCCTGAGCACCCAGATCGACAAGCTGCGCCGACGCTTCGCCCTTTCCCGAGTGGTGCTGGTGGGGGACCGGGGCATGCTCACCACAGCGCGCATCCGCGAGGAAGTGCAACCCGCCGGGTTGGACTGGATCAGCGCCTTGCGCGCACCGGCCATCCGCAGGCTGGCCGAAGACGGGGCTTTGCAACCCTCGCTGTTCGACCAGCGCCACTTGGCCGAGATCACATCCCAGGACTATCCCGCAGAACGCCTGATCGTGTGCCGCAATCCCCTGCTGGCCCAAGAGCGGGCGCGCAAGCGCGAAGCCTTGCTCCAGGCCACCGAACGGGAACTCGACCGCATCGTCGCCGCCACCACCCGAGAGAAGCGCCGCTTGACCGACCCCGGCCGCATCCAGCAGCGCCTCGGCAAGGTCCTGAGCCAGCACAAGGTCGGCAAGCACTTCGAGACCGCAGTCTCGGAGGACGGCGTCTTGACCTATGAACGCCGTGCCGAAGCCATCGCTCAGGAAGCCGCCCTTGACGGCTTCTACGTCATCCGCACCAGCGTACCCACGGCGGTGTTGAATACTCAGGAGACGGTGGGCGCCTACAAGAGTCTGAGTGTGGTGGAACGAGCCTTCCGCAGCTACAAGACCGTGGACCTCAAGGTACGCCCCATCTTCCACTACGCCGCCCGCAGGGTCCGTGCACACGTCTTCCTGTGCATGCTCGCCTACTATGTCGAGTGGCACATGCGCCAACGCCTCAAGCCCCTGCTGTTCGACGACCACGATCCACAAGCCGCTGAAGCCCTGCGCCCCTCCGTGGTCGCCCCCGCTCAGGTCTCCCCCGCCGCCAAGGACAAGGCCGACCGCAAGATCACAGCCACCGGCCTGCCCGTGCACAGCTTCCGCTCCCTGCTCGACGACCTGGCCACCATCGCCATAAACAGCGTCGTCGCTCCCCAACTCGCCAACTCTCAACCCTTCGACATCATTACCCGCCCCACCCCCCTCCAGGCTCAAATCTTCCAACTCTTGGGGGTGCGCCTCGAACGTACTCAGTAACCCATACCCCCTTCGCCCCTTTCCCCTTCCAAATCAATAAGTTAGTATATCTCGTCGCTCGAAGTTCAGGTTAGTGGCGGTATTAACCCGAACTTCCCCAGCGAAAGACCGGCAAGAGGTACCGGCAGGGTGGTTCCGAGGCCGGAGCATTCAAACAGGGGTCCGCGCGGCGCGATGATCGATTGGACGGCGGTCTTCGCGACTCTGCCCGAACAGTTCCGATCAGGCTCAGTCCAAAGCGTTTTTGGACTTCGTTTTCACGATATTGTCGAAGTGGAATACAACCGGCACCTTCTCCCCTTTGACCGGCTGCCGACCGGTCAGATGCTCGACGATTACACGCGGCTGGCCGTGGCGGGCCGGATCAGGGGCACCGGGCGTCGGAAAGGCTGGGAGAGACAGGGGCTTGCCATCAATACACTTGTCCTGGGAGGTCGATGGCAAGAAAACCTGCAATACTTCGTTTCCATAGGCGAAGGTGAAGAAGGCGTAGGGGACCGTGTCGATGCCGGCTCGCCGCCGCATGAGCACAAGCACAATCAAATCATTCGGCATCGGCCCGGGGATGAAGGTGCGGAATATCGGGAATTCGGCGACGAAATTGCGCGAGTGGTCGGTATCGCGAATCCAAATATAGGTTTCGCGGAAGTGCTGAGTCTCTACGTCAGGAATCAAGGTCAGGCCGATTTTGACTAGGCCTTTGAGCGCCGCTACCGGAATGTAGGTGTCCCGGTGTAGCTCGAACCGGAGTTGCTTGGCCTCCTTATCTATCTCAAAAAACGGCTCGTTTTCATATTCCCTCAGTTGAAAGCCCGTAGCGGAATACTCGACACGCCAGCCCTCTTCAGGGCCGGGCTTCTTGATCGTGGGCACGCCACTTCGTCCCTTGATCCGGGACAGGGTGCGCATCGGCTTGGTCCAGTTACCGAGATGGTTCTCGATGCCCTCACCAAAGACATGATTGCAGACATCGCATTCGTAGTTGCTGAACAGGCCTGTATTACCGAATGCAGCCGGCAGCGCGTGCGCTTCGTCCTTAAAGGTGACCGCAGGCTCGTCCTTCCCGCAGAAGCGGCAATGCCGGGGACGCTCGGCGCTACCCAGCATCAACTTCATGCCAGGCTCAAGGAAGATGGGCTCAGCGCCGGCGTCGTAGTACTTGTCGTAGAAATCCGCTGCGGCAACGGTGGCGGCGGGAAGATCTGTCATCGTCAGATTGTCCCTAGCATGCCGGACGCAGGATTCCGTTCAATCCGCACACGGTGATAACCGTGCGAAGGGACCTGCTGACGGAGCTGCTTGATGTCACGGAGGCCGAATACCACTGCCGCCCTCAGCAGGCTGGCGAAGGTCGCATAGAAGGTCCAGCGCGAGCCAGTGAGGAGTGTCGGATTCTGCCTCCGATCCGTGCTGATGACGTCGTGCGGATCGCTGGTCTTGCGGAAGGCGTGTAAGGTGAACCAGTTGGGCCGATGATAGAGCTTCGCCTTGCTGAAGGGCACGGACTGGACCTTCAAGTCGCCGTCGTTCCGCTGACGGATAGTACTTTGCGTATGACAGAGCGGCTTGCGCCGCGTTGCGCATTGGCGGGTATGGAGATTGTGCGTGTCGGCAGCCGTGGCGAAGGAGAGCATCATGGTCATGTGGAAATCATAGCGCTTCTCCCGCCGCATGCAAAGGCGGGTCTACGACGACCGTTTACGCGGCTTGGCCGCCGATGTCCGGCCCGTTCGGCGGGCGCCGCCGGCTCGGGAGGCCGACTTCGAGGCGGCCCGTTTCCTTGGCGGCTTGGCTCTCGGGCGCCACCATCCTGGCGGGACGGCTGCGGTTACGGCCCTGTAGACGATCCAGGCAAGCGCGGCGCCGATCCACACGGGCAGGCTCGCCTGGATGATCACCTCCCGGTCGCGGTAGAACAGGAAACAGAGCAGGGTCCAGAAGAGGCTGAGCCAGATGAGGGCGATGGCGGATCGCATGGGCGCCGGGTTCACGTTTCGGAGTGACGCGGGCACGGGCGGGTTCGGGACCTGCCCTACGAATCATCGGCGGCGGTGCGCAGGGCTCGCCAGACGCGTTCCGGCGTCAGCGGAAGCTCGCGGATGCGCACGCCGGTGGCCTGGGCCACGGCGTTGCAGACCGCGGGGGCTACGGGGATGATGCCGCCCTCCCCCATTCCCTTGGCGCCGTAGGGTCCGGGGCCGTCGCCGTTCTCCAACAGGTTCGACTCGAAGGTGCGCGGCACGTCCCGGAAAGCAGGCACCCGGTAGTCCACCAGGTTGGGGTTGAGGGGCTGCCCGTCCTCGTAGAGCAGCGACTCGAACAGGGTGTGGCCCATGGCCATGACCGCGGCGCCCTCGTCCTGTCCCTCGGCTTGGCGCGGGTTGATGGCCTTGCCCACGTCCGCCACGCTGGTATAGCGCTGGAGCGTCACCTGGCCGGTATCGGCATCCACGGCCACCACGGCTCCGCCGATGCCCACTTCCCAGAAGATCGGCAGGATCGGCGAGATGCCGCCGCCGGCGCGGACGTAGCCGCGCCCGATCAGCTCGCCGCCGGGCATGCCGAAATAGCCGGCCACCACATCGGCGTACTCACGCCGCGCCTCGCCGCACCAGGCCGCCCCGTCCTTGAGAACCACCCGCTCCGGCTCGACGCCGAACTGTTCCGCGGCAATGGCGCGGATCTGGCGGCAGACGTCGGCGGCGGCGAACTTCACCGCGGTTCCCATCACCGTAGTGGAGCGGCTGGCGCCGGTGGAGCGGTCGAAGGGGGTGGTGTGGGTATCGGTGCCGCGCAGCATCACCCGCTCGAAGGGGACGCACAGCTCCTCGGCGGCGATCTGGCTCAGCACCGTGCGCGCCCCCTGCCCCACCTCGGTGCTGCCGGCCATGACCACGACGTTGCCGTCGCTCAGCAGGCGCACGATGGCGGTGGACACGGGGTTGGCCTCGCTGTCGGTGATGCCCACGGCGAAGCCGGCGCCGGCGGCCGTTTCGGGCTCGGCACCCTGCCGCACCGTCCGCGGGTCGCCGTCGATGGAGCCGGAGCCCGGCCGGCTTCCTTGCCGCATCGACTCGGCCACCTTGCTCAGTCCCTCCCGCAGGTCGCCGTCCACGCCCCGGGAATTCGGCCGGATCTGCTCGTTGCGGCCCAGCAGGTGCTCCATGCGGTAGCGCACGGGGTCCAGCCCCAGGGCCTCGGCGATGCGGTCCATCTGGGCTTCCACCGGCCAGATCGACTGGGGGCCGCCGATGGAGCGCATGGAGCCCGCCGGCACCGAGTTGGTGTAGACGCCGTAGCTGTCGGAACGGAAGTTGGCGCAACGGTAGGCGCCGTGCACCCGCAGCACGGACCGGGCCACCACGCGGGGGCCGTTGTCGGCGTAGGCGCCGGTGTCGAGATGCATCCTGACGTCGCGCGCCAGGATGGCACCGTCGCGCTTGACCCCGGTCTTGATCCGGCAGCGGGCGGAATGCCGACGGGCCGTCAGCATGGACTCGGTGACGGAGTGTTCCAGACGCACCGGCTGCCCCTGGGTCTTGCGCGCCAGCGCCACCACCAGGGGCTCGATCTTGAGATAGGACTTGCCGCCGAACGCGCCCCCGACGTACGGCACCACCACCTGGACGTCGGTCATGGAGAGGCCGAAGAGTCGCGCCAGCTCGGAGCGGATGAGGAAGGGATGGGCGGACGCGGACCACAGCGTCACCTGCCCGCCCTGGAACCGGGCGGTGGTGGTGTGGGGCTCCATGGAGTAGTGGCACACCATGGGAAAATGGAACACGTCCTCGAAGATCTTGTCCGACTCGGCAAAGCCCCGCTCCACGTCGCCCAGCTCGATGTGCTCGTGATGGCAGATGTTCGGGTGCTCGCGGGCGTCCGACAGGTTGACGTCGTGGAAGTCTCCCGAGCCGGCGGCCTTCTCGTGCAGCACCGGCGCGTCGCCGGCCAGGGCTTCGTCGAAGGTGTTGACGTGCGGAAGCTCTTCGTACTCGACCCGGATGAGGGACACGGCTTCCTCCGCGGCCAGCCGGTCCCGGGCGGCCACCGCGGCCACGGGCTCGCCCACGTAGCGCACCCGCTCCATGGCCAGGATGGGCCGATCCCGCAGGCAGTGGCCGTAGTACGGGTCCATGTCCCGGAGGTCGTCCCTCGACAGGACGGCCACCACACCCGGCACGTCGAGCGCCGCGCTCACGTCGAGGGCACGGATGCGGGCATGGGGATAGGTGCTGCGCAGCACCCGGGCGTCGAGGACGCCGGGTATGTCCAGGTCGCCCGAGAACTTGGCCTCCCCGGTGACCTTCTCCACCCCCTCGATGCGGTTCCGGCGCTTGCCGACGACTTCCATGGCCCTGGAAGGTTCTCAGCCGTAAAGGACTACCGACCGGATGCTCTTGCCCTCGTGCATCAGATCGAAAGCCTGGTTGATGTCCTCCAGGGGCATGGTGTGGGTGATCATGTCGTCGAGATTGATCTCCCCCGCGCTGTAGCGGTCCACGTAGCCCGGAAGCTGGGAGCGGCCCTTGACGCCGCCGAAGGCGGTGCCGCGCCACACCCGGCCGGTCACCAACTGGAACGGTCGCGTGGCGATCTCCTTTCCGGCCCCGGCCACGCCGATGATGGTGGACTGGCCCCAGCCCTTGTGGCAGCACTCCAGCGCCGCGCGCATGGTCTCGACGTTGCCGATGCACTCGAAGGAGTAGTCCACGCCGCCGTCGGTCATGTCCACCAGCACCTCCTGGATGGGCTTGTCGTACTCCTTGGGATTCACCACGTCGGTGGCGCCCAGGCGCTGGGCCATGTCGAACTTGGCGGGGTTGGTATCGACGCCGATGATGCGGCCGGCCTTGGCCATCACCGACCCCTGGATCACGCTGAGGCCGATACCGCCCAGACCAAAGATGCCTACGGTCGAACCCGCCTCAACCTTGGCGGTGTTGAGCACCGCGCCGATGCCGGTGGTGACGCCGCAGGCCAGGAGACACACCTTGTCCAGCGGCGCCGCGGGGTCGATCTTCGCCACGGAGATCTCGGGCAGCACCGTGTACTCGCTGAAGGTGGAGGTCCCCATGTAGTGGTAGATGGACTTCCCCTTGCACGTGAAGCGCCCGGTGCCGTCCGGCATGACCCCCTGTCCCTGGGTGATGCGGATGGACTGGCAAAGGTTGGTCTTGCCGGACTGGCAGAACCGGCAGTCGCCGCATTCCGGCACGTACAGGGGAATCACGTGGTCGCCCGCCTTCACGGTGGTGACCCCGGTGCCCACCTCTTCCACCACCGCGCCGCCCTCGTGCCCTAGAATGGAGGGGAACAACCCCTCGGGGTCGGCGCCCGAGAGCGTGAACTCGTCGGTGTGGCAGACGCCGGTGGCGACGATCCTCAGCAGCACCTCGCCTTCCCTGGGTCCCTCCACGTCAACTTCTTCGATCTCCAGAGGCTTGCCCGCCTCGAAAGCTATGGCCGCGCGTGATTTCATTTTCGGCTCCTTTCCATGGGGATCTCCCGTCTTTCCTGCTTCGCTTCCCGGTGCCGTGATTCTCGCGGTTCCCGTTAGCGGGCGCAAGCGTTATTCTTCATCGGTGAGGTCTGTCAACGCAAGCTGTCCGGAGGTGCGCAAAGCCTGGTCCACCGCGGGCGGAGCCGGGATCTCGGCGCTCGCCGCGCCCATCTCCTTGAGCCGCCGGGCGGCCGGCAGGAGGCGGCTGTCCAGCGACCCCACGGCGTCGTTGTAGGCCCTGACGGCGTTGTCCAGCCCGCTCCCGGCGCGCTGGAAGTGCTCCACGAACTTGCCCAAGCGATCATGGAGCACCCTTCCCTGTTCCGCGATCTCCCTGGCGTTCTCCGCCACCTTGTGTTGCTGCCAGCCATAGGCCACCGTCTTCAGCAGGGCCAGCAGAGTCACCGGGGTGGTGGGAAGCACCTTTTGCTGCATCGCGTACTCCAGGAGATCGGGGGACTTCTCGAAGGCGGCGCTCAGGCAGGCATCGTTGGCGACGAACATCACCACCAACTCCGGGGCGCGGTCGAACTGTTCCCAGTAGCGCTTCTGGCCGAGTTCGCGGATGCGGCGGCGGATCGCCGCGGCGTGCTCCTCCAGCCTGCCGTCGCGGGTTGCGCCGTCGCCGTCTTCCAGGGCCTTCAGCCACGCCAGCATGGGGGTCTTGGAGTCCACCGGCAGGATGCCCTGGTTGGGCAGGTGAACGATCATGTCCGGACGGCCCTCGTTGGTCGCGGCCTGTTCCTCGAAGTCCACGTGGGCGACCAGGTCGGCCATCTCCACCACCCTGCGGAGTTGAAGCTCTCCCCATCGTCCGCGCGCGTCAGGCGCCGCCCGCAACGCCTGCACCAGCGGGCCGAGTTGCCGGAGCTGTTCCTGGATTCCCTGGTACGCCCCTTCCCGTTTCTGCTCCATCTGCTGCACCTGCCGGTCCAGCTCGTTCACGGTCTTGCCGAGAGGCTCGACGAGGTTCCGCAACTCCTCCTTGTGCGTGCCCCAGTCACCCCTCACTTCCGTCAACAGGCGCCCCATCTGCTCCCGCGTGTGCTTGAGAAATCCCTCGGTGTTGTCCTGGAGCGAACGGGAGGCCAGGGCCTGAAACACCTCCCGGAGTCTCCCTTCAGCCTGCTCCACCCAGCGGAGCTTCTCCGCATCGGCTTCCCGTTCCTTTGCCAGGGTGGCGGCCTGAAGCTCCGCGCGCCGGCCCGCATCACGGGCTTCCTTCAACTCGACTTCCAGCCCCTGAACCCGGCCGGCCTGCTGCTCCGCCCGGGCCTTGTCCTCCGAGAGCTGCCGGATTCTCGTCTGCGCCTCCTCGACGCGGCCGCGTTCCTGCCGTAACTCCTCTTGCCGGCTCGCGAGTTCCCGGGCCGCGGCGGTGTGCCGGGACCGGGCAACGATCCAGGCGAGCAGCCCGCCCGCGACAATCCCTATGACGAGAAGGAGGATATCCACAGGTGTCTTTCCGCGCTGGAGTCCTGCCGCAAGGGTCCGCTCACAGGCTTCATGGCCGGCGTTCGGCCGCGGTCCTCCGAAGGATTCCCTGGATCCGCTCCAGCCGGCCATTGTCGCGGCGTTCCAGGCGGGCCTGCGCGGGCAGCCTGCGGATCATCGCACGGGTTTGGGCGATGCGCTCGGAGGTCGCCGGATGGGTCCTCAGAAACGCCGGCACCGATGACCCGCCTTCCTTCCTGAGGGTCTCGAAGAACGCCGTCAGACCGCGGGGGTCGTAGCCGGCCTTGAACATGAGCTGCACGGCGAACTCGTCCGCTTCGTGTTCGGCCTCCCGGCTGAAGGTGTTGAGATAGCCCATGGCCGCAAGACCGCCCAGGCTGTGGGCCGCCCTGCCCGCCTCTGGACCCGCGGCCACCTCCGCCGCGACCACGCCGACCTGGTGCAGAATGTTGGTGGCCAGCGCGCGGTTGAAGTTGTTGGCGATATGCCGCTTGGCAACGTGCCCGATCTCGTGGGCGACGACGCCGGCCAGTTCGCTGACGTTGCGCGCCTTGAGTATCGTGCCGGTATGAATGTAGATGTAGCCGGCGGGCGCGGCGAAGGCGTTGACCTCGGCTTTCGGAACGACGTTGAAGCGATAGGTGAAGGGTTGCGGTCCCGCGTGCTTCAACAGCCTGTTGCCGATGGCGGACACGTAACCCACGACGGCGGGGTCCCGGACGAGCGCCGTGCGGCGGTTGAAGTCACGGGAGAAGTCGGCCCCCATGCTGCGTTCCTGGTCCACGCTGAGCGGCGCGCAGCCAACGGCCAAGGCCGCCAGCAACGCGCAAATCATCAGCCGGATGGCCCGCGTGAAAGGCATGCCCAAGGTTAACCGCAGCGGCGGGTCCTTTCAAGCGGTGGCTTCGCGCCGGTGCGTCCGGTCCGGGGGACGGCCGTGCCGGGAGTTTCTCATGCGGCAGGCGTTGCGTTACAATGGCCGCCGACCAGCGCATCAGGGGAATGCCATGGCTGCCAACCCGAAGAAAATGGCCGGTGAACGGGCGGTGGAGTACGTCGACGACGGCATGATCGTGGGGCTGGGGACGGGCTCCACGGCCTACTTCGCCATCGTCAGGCTGGCGGACAGAATACGCCGGGAAGGACTGCGGATCCAATGCATCGCCACCTCCGAGCGCTCGGCCGCTCTGGCGCGCGAGTTGGGGATCCCGCTGACGAGCTTCGCCGAGGCGCACTCGGTCGACGTCACCATCGACGGCGCCGATGAGGTGGATCCGGCCTTCAACCTGATCAAGGGGGGCGGAGGGGCGCTGCTGCGCGAGAAGTTCGTCGCCTCGGCAAGCCGCGCCGAACTGATCATCGTCGATGAGAGCAAGCTGAAGCGGCGCCTGGGAGCCTTTCCCCTGCCCGTGGAGGTGGTGCCGTTCGGGTGGCAACTCACCCAACGCCGCCTGCGGGAGTTCGGGTGCGAGGCGCAGTTCCGTTCCTCGGACCGCGGTCCCTTCGTGACCGACAACGGCAACTACATCCTGGACTGCTCTTTCGGCGTCATCGAGGACCCCCCCGCCCTGGAACGGGAGATCATCGGCACCTGCGGCGTCGTGGAGTGCGGCCTCTTCACCGGACTTGCGACACGGATCATCATCGGCAAGTCCGACGGCGGCCTGGAGGAGCGGACGGAGCCCGCCCCGCTCAAGTGACGAGTCGTTCTACCAGCGGTTCCGGCCCCCGCCTCCGCCGCCCCGGCCTTCGCCGAAGCCCCCGCGACGCTCCTGGGGACGCGCCTCGCTCACCGTCAGCTTGCGTCCTCCCAATTCCGAGTCGTGCAGGGCGTCGATGGCCCGTTGTGCCTCTTCTCCGGAGCCCATTTCCACGAAGCCGAATCCACGGGACCGGCCGGTGAACTTGTCGGTGATCACTCTGGCTGAAACCACGGTGCCGTGCGCGGCGAACACGTCCTGGAGCTGATCCTCCGTTGTCGAATACGGCAGACCGCCCACGTACAGTTTCTCGTTCATGCTCTCCTCCGTCATTCTGTTGGACCACGAGACAGGCACGGCGAAAGGAGCAGAGCAAACGTGGAAGGATCACGACACTCCGGTCGGCTTTGGTCTTACGCTGTCTCAGACAAAGCGGAACAGGGCTTCTCACCCTTCGATCATCTTATTGGCCCGCGTCGCGGGTGTCAACAGCGGTTTCCCCGGCCCGTGGAGACTAACGCAGAATACGGTAGATCGCGGGCGTGCTCAGGGCCACCAGCAGGAAGAAACAGCCGGAAGCGAAGAACATGATCCCGAAGCCCCACACGTCCGCGGCCCAGCCCAGGAGCAGTGGGAGGACCATGGGAGCCATGTTCCAGCCGAGGCCGGTGACCCCCATGACCGCTGACCGGTCGCTGGCCCGGCTGAGGTCCACGGCCTGGACCTGGTTGAGCAGGTCCGCCACCGCGCCGGCCATGCCCAGGCCGGCGATGCAGAGCCCCATCAGCAGCCATCCTCCGGTCCAGGCGCTGGCGAGGATGCACGCGCCGAGGCCTCCCATGCTGACCGCGTAGAACGCCTTCTCGCGCTCGATGGTGATCTCGGACCCGAGGGCCAGGCCGATGACCACCGGGCCGATGGAGCGTACCGCGATCACCACGCTGATCCACCCCTCGGTGAAGGCGAGACCGCTCATGTAGACCGGATAGATGGACTGCGTGATGCCGAAGGGCACCGCGGCCGCGCACGAGGTGGTAAGCAGCAGCCAGGTGCGCCGCTCGATCAACCGCCGGCTCATTCCCGCGGCCACCTGCCAGACGGTGCGGCCCGCGGGTCTGGAGCGGATCGGCGGGAGGACCAGGCCCAGCAGCATGCCGGCGACGCAGCCCGCGGTGAGCAGAAGGAAAGTGACGCCGTACCCCAGCCAGCCGGCCAGTATCCCTCCGAGAGCCAGTCCCAGCAGTGAGCCGGTGTAGTTGGCCGCGGACAACTGGCCCAGCATCCTGCCGGGATTGAGGCTGGAAAGCTGGCTGGCCATGGACTGGGCCGGAACCCAGAAGATGCTGCGGGAAAGGTTCGCCAGCGCGCTGGACAGCATCAGCGAGAAAAAGCCGCTGGCCATGCACAGGGCCACCGCGGCCAGCACGTTGAGCGAGTAGCAGGCCTGCAACATGCGATGCTCGCCGTAACGGTCCGCCAGGGCGCCGCCGGCGAAACGCATGATGATGGTCAGCAGATACGGAAGCCCCACCAGGGAGCCGATGTCGAGCACGGACAGGCCGAGGGTCACGCCGAAGAGCGGCGTGAGCACGAACAGCATGCCGTTGCACAGGTTCCACAGGAGCGCTCCCGCGAAGAGCGTCCCGCGGACCGGCCGGCCGTCATGCATCCCGGTCCAGGGAATAGTAGGCCGCGCAGTTGTCCCAGAGTATCTTGTGCTTGTCTTCCTCGCTGATGGTGGAGAGTTCCAGGAAGCTCTCCACCGCGTGGGGGAACTTGGAGTCGCCGTGCGGGTAGTCCGTGGAGAACACGATGCGGTCGTTCCCCATGTAGTCGATGACGTACTTGACGGGAGCTTCGTCCGGCTCCACCGAAACGAAGCACTGCCGCTTGAAATAGTCGCTCGGCGCCATCGCCAGGTCCGGCGACCACACGTCGGCTTCCCTCTCGTAGCCTTCGTCCATGCGCCAGAGCAGCCACGGCAGCCAGCCGCAGTTGGCCTCCAGGAAGGCCACCCTCAGGTCCGGGTGACGGGCCAGGACCCCGCCCGCGCAGATGCTGCCCAGGGCCAGCATCTGCTCCACGGGCTGGGCGAACACGCGCCGGAGCATGAAGTTGGGCTCGAACTGGTCGCCCACCTGCCGCACCCCCGAAGACGACGATTCGTGCAGGCCCAGAGGCATCCCCAGCTCCTCCAGCTCACTCCACAGAGGCTCGTAGTACTCGTCGTGGAAGTTGCGCCCGTTGATGGGGTTCGAGCGCATGAAGATCCCGCGGAAGCCGAGTTCCCGGGTGCAGCGTCGGGCCTCGGCCACGGCCTCGTCCACGTCCAGGGGCGAAAGCATGCCCGCCCCCAGCAGCCGGGCGGGGTCGGCGCTGCAGAAATCGTAGAGCCAGTTGTTGTACGCCCGCGCCAGCGCCGCGGCGAAACGAGGGTCCATGTCCCCCTCGCTGAGCGCCTGGAGGCCCCGGGTGGGGTAGAGCACCGCCACGTCGATGCCCTCGATGTCCATGGCCTCCAACTGGACCTCCGCCGCCCAGCCGCGGGCGGCGTGGTCGCCATAGATGCCCTGGTTCTTCTCGAAGTTGTGCCCTTTGGTGACGTTGCCGGCATGAACCTCGGGCAGCCCCCACAGCCTTCCGTCGGGATGCTGCATGCGCAGGTCGCGCACGTTCTCGCTGGTTACGCCGCGCGGCGCCTGGGCCTTGAACTCGGGCTCCAGGTACCGTTCCCACAGGTTCGGCGGCTCCATGATGTGCATGTCGCTATCGAGTATCCTGAATCCGTTCTTGGCCATTCTTCCGTCTCCTGTGAGAACCGGCGCCCTCCCGTCTCCGGCGGCGCGGCGCGTCACGAGTGTCCCCGCCTACCCTTTCCAGGCGCCCCAGGCAATGCTGAGCCAGCCCAGCAGGAACGCGAGCCCGCCGATGGGAGTGACGGCGCCCAGCCACCGGGTGCCCGTGAGACTCAACGCGTAGAGGCTTCCCGAGAACACCACCGTCCCCAGCACGAAGCACCATCCCGCCACCGCGAACTCGCCGCGGGGCCAGCGGGAGAAAGCCAACGCCACCAGCAACAAGGCCAGGGCATGGTATATCTGGTAGCGGACGCCGGTCTCGAACACGTTGAGCAGTTCGTCCGTCAGTCTTCCCCGCAGACCGTGGGCGGCGAACGCTCCCAGCACGACTCCGGTGAAGCCGGAAAGGGACCCCAACAGGAGGAATAGACGGTCCGCGCTCATGAACGTCCGAGTCTTCCACACGGGGGAGTGGATTGCAACGCATCCGCGCGGGGATGGACAATTCGCGGCGCGTAGGCTAATTATGGCGTCAAGAAACGGAGCGGCCGGCCGCTTCCGGGAGAGGAGGTTCGCTGCAAGGAGCACACGCTATGAGCAAGCAGGACAACATCGAGGTTACCGGCACGGTGATGGAGAGCCTTCCCAACGCCATGTTCAAAGTCGAACTGGACAACAAGCACAACGTCCTCGCGTACACCGCGGGGAAGATGCGCAAATTCTACATCAAGATTCTGCCCGGCGACCGGGTCACCCTGGAGCTGTCGCCCTACGACCTGAGCCGCGGACGGATTACCTACCGGCACCGAAACTGATCCCGCTCCGCGCGAGCGGACGTGAACCGGCCCGCGCTAGGCGGCGGCAAGGCGCGCCATGAGATCGCCTTGCGCGGCCTGGGCTCGCCGCAGGATTTCAGGCTCGTCCAGCGACGGGCACCGGCGCTCGCGCATGAGCACCCTTCCATCCACCAGCACCGTGTCCACGTCGGTCGCCTTGGCGCAGTGCACCAGTTGGCTGACCAGGTCGTTGACGGGCTGGAAGTGGGGCGTCTCCACGTCCACCAGGATCAGGTCCGCGCGCTTGCCCGCCTCCACCGTGCCGCAGACGGACGCCAGTCCCATCGCGTGGGCGCCGTCCACCGTGGCCATGCGCAGCACGCTGTAGGGATCGATGACGCCGGCGTCCTGATGCTTGACCTTCTGCAGCAGCGACGCCGCCTTCATGGTCTCGAACAGGTCCTGGCTGTGGTTGCTGGCGGCCCCGTCGCTGCCGAGCCCGACCTTGACCCCGGCGGCCAGCATCTCCACCACCGGCGCGATGCCGTCGCCCAGCATCATGTTGCTCACCGGGTTGTGCGACACGCACGTTCCGGTCTCGGCCAGGTGTCCGATCTCCTCTGGCGACAGGTGCACGCTGTGGGCGAAGATGGCGTCTTCCCCGTGAATACCGAAGTCCTTCAGATGGGCGACCACGCCCGGCCGCCCGAGTTCCCGGCGCGTGACCTCCACCACCGATGCCGACTCGGCCACGTGGGCGCTGATGCCGATGGAATGGTGGTCGGCGAACCGCCGTATCTCCCGGAGAAGGTCGGGAGAAGCGTTGATGGGCGGCGTGTTGGGTCCCGTGCGGAAGGTGAGGCGGCGGTCTTCCGGCGGCGGGCCGTCGCCGCGATGACGCGCCATCAGGTCCTCGATCCGGTTGAAGGCCGTCTCCGGAGTCTCCTTGGTACAGTCCGGCACGATCTCCCCGGTGTCCATGACGGTGCGGGCGAATACGCCCCGCAGGCCGGACTCCGAGATGGCGTCCACGGCCGCGGCGGCGCACTCGGCGTCCGGGTTGAGGAAGTTGTGCTCGCAGACGGTGGTTACGCCGCCCTTGAGGTTCTCCAGGCATCCCAGCAGCGTCCCGGCCCGGACGTGCTCCGGGTTCAGGGCTTCGGCCACACCGTAGATGCGCTTGAGCCACGCCAGGAACGGCATGTCCTCCCACACCGCCCTCAGGAGCACTTGGTAGAGGTGGGTGTGGGCGTTGATCAGGCCCGGCATCAGCACCTTGCCCCGGCCGTCGATGACGTCGCCCCCCTCCCCGGCCTCCCCTGTCGGGGGCTCGCCCGCGCCGACCGCGGTGATGACGCCGTCCAGGACGCTGACGTAGCCGGACTCGATGACCGCCGCGGCGCCCGTCATCGGAAGAATACTGCAACCCGTGACGGTAATCCCTTGTGCCTTCATGGTCCGTTCGCGTTCAGGTGTCCCGCGTTCGCCGTTCGTGGGCCTCGTTCACCTTGAGGACGCGCCCCTGAAGCTCGGTGCCGTTCAATGCCTCCATGGCGGCCATGGCCTCGGCCTCGGAGCCCATCTCGACGAACCCGAAGCCGCGGGAACGGCCGGTGAAACGGTCGGTGACGATCCTGGCCGACGCCACCGACCCATGCTCCGAGAAGAGGTCGTGCAACTGGGCTTCGGTTACGGCGTAAGGCAGCCCGCTCACGTACAATCTGTCACCCATGGAAAACTCCGAATTCGAGATTCCGGCGGCCGGCGCCCGACGTTCGGGTTGCCGCCGCTCGTGCCGATGTCGCCCGCTCGCGTCCTAGCCGCAATTGGCGACGATTTTATCTTCATGCATCCTGCAATGCAAACCAGCCGTTTTCGTCAGTCACCGGACCGGTAGGCGTCCATGAGGCACGTCCAGTCCTCCGGCCGGACCCTCACCCGCCCGCCGTCGAGCTTGTTGACCGAGCGCAGCAGGCGGCGCAGGTTCCGTTGCGCGCTGGCCGCCGGCACCGGTCCCTGGAAGAGGCGCGCCTTGTCGAAGTCGATGACGTAGATTTCCGGGCACGGCTTCCCGCGCACGACCAGGATGTTCCTCAGATTGAGGTCGGCATGGTCGATGCCGGAAGCGTGCATGAGGCGCAACACACGGCCGACGCCCCGCAGCACGGCCTCCTTCTCGGCGCCGGAGAGGTCTTCCCGGAGCGCCGCCCACAGATCGCGCGCGTCCTCCAGCTCCCGGGTGACCAGCCAGCCCCGGTACCAGGGACCGAACCCACGCGCCACCAGCGCGGCCAGGACCTCCGGCGCCGCCAGTCCCCGCTGCCGGGCCGCAACGGTGACCGCCAGTTCCACGAACGGCCTGGGCGGCCGGCTGATGAACCAGCCGCGGGTGAGGTGGCGCAGCACCCCTCCGTGCCGGCATGAACGGACCAGAGCGTGCCCGCGGTCCGCCAGCGCCACCGCCTGCAGGCCCGCGCGCCCGAAGTGCCGCGCCGGCGTGTCGGCAGGCTTGAGCACCCGGGACACGAGCGGGCCGGCGTCGACGCCGTGGGCCACCCACGCGGTCAGACCGGGTGCGGGGACCACCTTCTCGAATCCCGCCGGAATCGTCTCGCCCGGTCTCATCGCTCCAACCGCATCAGACCCTCTCCACGACCTCGGCGACGCGGTCCAGCAACTCTTCCGGCCTGTCAACGGACATTTCGACCTTCAACGCCGCAAGCCTGCCTGCGGAGAAGGGAAAGCGCGCGAGCTTCACGTAGTCCTTCTCGGTCGTGACGATCCTGTCGACCCGGTTTCGGTTGCGGTTGATCTCGCGCCAGTCCCTATCGGAATAGGAATGGTGGTCGGGATATTCCAGCGTCTCGACGACGGTCGCTTCACATTCGCGGATCATGTCGTAGAACCGTTCCGGCTTGGCAACGCCCGAAACCGCCAGGACCCTGACGCCGGCGAGGTCCGCCAGCGGAAACTCCTTCAAGCCGTGTCCGGCGCGGCTCAGGAGAGCGCGCGGCTCGATGGCGGCGAAGAAGGTCCTGGAAGCGTCGAAACGGTCCCGCAGGATCGACCGCCAGCGGTCGTGAGCGCCGGTGATCACGAGGACGTCCGCGCGCCGCAGCGACCGCAGCGGCTCCCGGAAAGGGCCCGCCGGCAGCATCGACCCGGCGCAGTCGGCGCCCAGCAGGACGATGTCGAGATCCCGTTCCAGGCGGCGATGCTGGAACCCGTCGTCCAGCAGGAAAAGGTGCGCGTCCGGCGATTCCCGGCTCAACTCCATGCCCGCCCGGTAACGGTCGGCGCCGACGCCTACGGTCAGCCCGTAGAGGGCGCTCAAGAGGACCGGCTCGTCACCGGATTCGAGCAGCTCCCCGGCAGGTTCGTCCAGCCACGCCCGATCGTCTTCCGCCTTGACGGTGGCGGGCCGCCCGGCCGCCCGGCCGCCGCCGTAGCCGCGGCTCAGCACCGCGGCGTTGAGGCCGCGGCGCCGCAGGCTCTGCGCCAGCCACAGCGCGGCCGGGGTCTTGCCCGTGCCCCCGACCGTGAGGTTTCCGACGCTGACCACCGGGAGGGGGAGCCGCCGGGTCCTGAGCCAACGGAGGTCGTACAGAAGGTTCCGCGCCCCGACCGCGGCGCCGAACGCCGCGCTCCACGGCAGCAGCAGCGCCCACAGGGCGCGGCCGGCAACGCCGCGGCGTTTCCAGGCGTCCATGACCAGAGCCGTCCCCGTGCCCGCGGCCATGGTCACGGCCGATCCCGGAGCTGCCGGTAGATCAGGCTCATGCTGCGCGACAGCACCTCCCGGTCGGTCTCGGCCACCGCCCGGGCGCAACGCCCCATGGCGGCCGCCCGCGCACGGTCCGACAGGAGGTCCGTGACCTCCCTGAGGAGATCCTGTCCGTCCCGGACCTCGACGCCGCCGCCCTGCCGCAACAGCTCCCGCGCGGCCTCGGCGACGTTGGCGTGATGCGGCCCGAAAAGCACGGGCGTGCCCCAGCGCGCCGGCTCCATGAGGTTGTGCCCCCCGGCGGGCGCCAGGCTGCCGCCCACGAAGGCCGCGTCGGCCCAGCCGTAGTACTGCGGCAAGTCACCCAGGGTGTCCAGCAGCAGGACTCCACAGTCAGGCGATTGCGCTCCGCCCGTCGCGCTCTGCTTGCGGTAATCCAGCTTTCCTTGCCGGAGCAACCGCTCCACCTCACCGAACCGCTCCGGATGCCTTGGGGCGAGAACCATGAGAAGGCCCGGAAACCGGCGGCGCAACTCGGGGAGAACCTCCAGCAGGACCTCCTCCTCGCCGCGATGGGTGCTCCCCGCCACCACGACGGGACCGCGTTGGTTGCCGGAAACCGGGACTTGCGGGAGCGCACCTGCTTCCGCCGCGGCATGCTTCAGGGAGCCGGTGACGGCCACCTTGAGCGGGTCCACGCCGAGACGCAGCAGGCGGTCGGCGTTCTCGCGGTCCTGCATTCCGAAGCCTGCCACCTCATCCAGCACCGGCCTGAAAAGCGCCCGGAAACGCTCGTACGTGCGCGCGCCGCGGGGAGACAGGCGGCCGCTCAGAACCAATGTCGGAATCCGCAGCCGGCCCGCGGCCCGGATGAAGTTCGGCCAGATCTCCGTTTCCAGCAGAATGACGACCTCGGGGTCGAGCCGGCGGAGACTTCGGGAAACGAGCCACGGCAGATCGAGCGGCAGATAGGTCACGGCGTCGACGTCGGGCAGCGCTTCGCGAGCGGTCTGGCGTCCGGTGACGGTCACCGTCGACACCAGGAGCTTGCGCTCCGGCCACTTCATCCTCATGCGCCGCACCAGCGGAGCGGCGGATCGCACTTCGCCCACGGAAGCGGCGTGAATCCAGATGGGACGGGACCCGGCAAGGCGCGCCGTGAGATCCGGCGGGTACGCCGTGAAGCGCTCCCGCAGCCCCCGGTAGGGATGACGGCGCAGGAAGAAGCCCAGGGGCCACGCCAGCAGTCCCAGGAGCAGCCCCGCGTGAAGGAGCGCGTTGTAGAGGATGAACACGGGCTCAGGGCTCCGTCGACGTGGAGGCTATCCGGGCGGCGCGCCGGCCGCCTGGAGGTTGTAGAGACGGCTGTACTCCTTCCGCCGGGCCAGCAGGTCCTGGTGCGTCCCCTGTTCCACGACCGTCCCCCTGGACAGGACGACGATGCGCGTGGCGTTGCGGATGGTGGACAGGCGATGGGCGATGACCAGGCTCGTGCGGTTCTTCATGAGGCCGTCGAGGGCATCCTGCACCAGCCGCTCCGACTCCGAGTCGAGAGCGGAGGTGGCTTCGTCGAGGACCAGGATGGGAGCGTTCTTGAGCACCGCCCGGGCGATGGCGATCCGCTGGCGCTGGCCGCCGGAAAGCTCCAGTCCCAGCTCTCCCACCACCGTGTCGTACCCGGACGGCAGCTCCACGATGAAGTCGTGGGCGTTGGCGGCCCTGGCGGCCGTGACGACGTCGTCCATGCCCTTGGCCGGATCGCCGTAGGCGATGTTGGCCCTCACGCTGTCGTTGAAGAGGAAGGTGTGCTGCGTCACGATGCCGATCTGGCGCCGCAGGGACTCCAGGGTCAGCTTGCGGATATCCACTCCGTCCAGGGTGATGCGGCCCGAGGTCACGTCGTAGAACCTCGGCAGCAGCGCCGAGAGGGTGGTCTTGCCGGCGCCGCTCATGCCCACCAGCGCCACCGTCTCGCCGCGCCGGATCTCCAGGTCGATGCCGGCCAGCACCGTATCCTCACGGTAGCCGAAGCGGACGTCCCGGAACGCGATCCGGTCCGAGAAGGCCGCGGCCGGCACGGCGTCCGGAGCGTCCGTGACGTCCAGCGGCGCGTCCAGCACCTCGAAGATCCGGTCTCCTCCGGCGACGCCCTGGTAGATTTCCGGCAGCGCCCGGCTCAGGTGCTTGACCGGCTCGTAGACCATGAACATGGCGGTGAGAAAGGCGAAGAACTCGCCCGCGGTGCGCCCGCCGTCCAGGACCGCGTTGCCGCCGTACCACAACACTCCGGCGGCGCCCAGACCGGCCAGCCATTCCATGGCCGAGGGCATGATCGCCCGGGCGCGGCCGGCCCTCATGGTGTGGCGCAGGATTTCCCGGTTCTCCCGGTTGAACCGCTCCAGCTCGTAACGCTCCATGCCGAAGGCCTTGACGATGGAGCTGCCCTGGAGGCTCTCCTGGAGGATCGTGGTCAGCGTGCCGGTGCTCACCTGGCTCCTCGTGGTGGCCCTTCGGATGCGGTGGGTGAGGCGCCTGACCGGAAGCACCGAGCCGGGAAAGGCCACGAAGGCGATGCACGCCAGCACCCAGTCCATGTAGAAGGCCACCGCGGCCAGCGCCGCCACCGAAGTGCAGTTGCGGGCCACCGAGGCCACCGAGGTGGTGAGCGCGGTCCGCACCAGCGCCACGTCGCTGGCAACCCTGGAAAGCAGCGTGCCGGTGGGGTGGCGGTGGACGTAGGCGAGCGATTGCCACTGGAGCTTCTCGCACAGGGCCGAACGCAGATCGCGGATGATCCGCTGACCGACGTGTTCCATGAGATAGAGCTGGCCGAAGTTGCAGACGCCGCGGGAGCTGAACACGACCACGACCATGAGGATGATGACCCCCAGCACCCCGGGGTCCTGCTTCACGAACACCTCGTCCACCGCGTCACGGACCAGGAAGGGCATCATCGCGGTGGTGGCGCTGAACAGGAGCATGCAGAGGACGGCGCCGCAGAAGTGCGGCCACACGTAGGGCCGCAGGTACCGGAGCAGGCGCAGGTAGACCTTCATGGCGTCGCCCGCACACGGGTCTGCGCCAGCAGCGCCATGGCCATGTCGGCCACGCGTCCCGGAGCCCCGGACGGACCCAGGCGCTGCCGCACCGCCTCCAGTTTCCGCACCACCGCGCGCCGCACCTCCGGTTGCAGCATGCGCCGGGTCTCGGACAGGATGCGCTCGGCCGTGACCTCGTTCTGGATCAGCTCCGGGACCACCCGCTCGCCGGCGATGATGTTGACCATGCCGATGTGGTCCACCCTGACCAGCAGGCGCCCGAGCCAGTAGCTCAGCGGCGACAGGCGATAGGTGATCACCATGGGTTTGCCGAGCAGCCCGGCCTCCAGCGTCGCCGTCCCGGAGGCCACCCAGACGAGGTCCGCGGCCGCCAGCATGTCGTAGGTATCGCCGTCGACGATGCGGAGGGTGACGGGCGATCCCGCGACCGCCCGCTCCAGCTCGCCGCGCTCGATGGTGCTGGCGCGGATGAGCAGGAACTGCGTCTCCCGCTCCCGGGCCAGACCCCGGGCCGCTTCGAGCATGGGATCGAGGAGCGAAGCGACCTCCCTCCTCCGGCTCCCGGGCATGATCGCCACCGTAAGCTTCGTGCGATCCAGTCCCGCGGAGCGGAGACTCGCGTCCCGGTCCCGGCCGGCGCTCACTACGTCCACGAGGGGGTGTCCCACGAACGACACCGCGCCCACGCCGAAGGCCCTGTAGAGTTCCGCCTCGAAGGGAAAGACCACCGCCATGGCGTCCACGCTCGACGCGATCCGCCGGATGCGGTACGACCGCCAGGCCCAGACCTGCGGGCTGATGTAGTAGAGGACGGTGATGCCGTGGCGGCGCGCGATCCGCGCCAGCCGCATGTTGAACTCCGGGAAGTCGATCAGGATGAGCAACGCCGGCCGCGCATCCAGGAGCAGCCGGCGCAACGCCCGGTAGGCCCGCCAGATGTGGCGAAGGCTGCCGAAGATCTCCGCGACGCCCACGCTCGCCACGCTCGCGATGTCGTGGACCACCCGCATGCCCGCGCCCCGGAGATTGGCGCCGCCCATGCCGAAGCACTCCACCGACGGGTCGCGCCGGCGCAGGTCGCGCACCAACTCGGCTCCCCGGGCATCTCCCGAGGCCTCTCCGGCCACCAGCATCACCCCCAGCGGCCGCTGATCCGGAGAACCGGCGCTAGTGTCCCGATTCATGGATTCGTCGGCTGACCCTCGAAGCGATATCGAGCGCGCGCAGCCCGTCCTCGCCGGTCACCACCGGGGCCTTGCGGGCGGCCACCGACTCCAGGAAGGACTCGATCTGGTCCAGGAGGGCGTCGCCGTTCTCCGTGGCGATCGGATGCCCCCGGATCCCCTCCCAGCCGAGGCTGCGGTCTTCCATGCGGTAGACCTGGGCCGTCTTGGCGTCGTAGTCCAGGGAAATATAGGCATCCGGCTGAAAGAACCGGATCTTGCGCTCGCGTTTCATCGACACGCGGCTCGCGGTCACGTTGGCCACGCAGCCGTCCTCGAACCGGATCCGCGCGTTGGCGATGTCCGGCTTGTCCGTGAGCACGGCGACGCCGGTGGCGTCGATGCTGGACACCGGCGCGTCGACGAGGCTGGAGATGACGTCGATGTCGTGGATCATCAGGTCCAGCACCACGTCGACGTCGGTGCCGCGGGTCGTGAAGGGCGCCAGGCGGTGGCATTCGATGAACCGGGGCCCGGAGATGAACCCGGTGAGCCGGCGCACCACCGGGTTGAAGCGCTCCAAATGCCCGACCTGGAGGATGCAGCCGTTCTCCCGCGCCAGCTCCACCAGCTTGGCGGCGTCGGACACGGTGGAGGCAATGGGTTTCTCCACCAGCACGTCGACGCCGGCGGCGAGAAAATCCCGCGCCACGGGGTAATGCTGCTGCGTCGGGACCGCGATGCTGACGCAACGGACCCGGCCCAGAAGGTCGCGGTAGTCCGTCACCGCGGGCGCTTGGTAGCGCTCGCCGATCTCCCGGGCGCGCCCCTCATCGATGTCGGCGACGCCCACGAGCCTGGCCGCGGGCAACGCGGCGTACTTGGCCGCGTGCAGGCTGCCGGCGTAGCCGACTCCGACCACGCCCGCGGCGATGGTTCCGGGCGCGCTCATGCGGCTTCCGGGTCCACGGCGACCACGGCGATGCCGGCGTCGTCCGCGGCGGCCAGCAGGCTCTCCCTGTCCAGCAGGATCGAGCGCCGGCGCTCGACTGCCAGCGCCCCTCCCCCCACCTCCTTCATGACCTCGATGGTGCGGGGACCGACGGCCGGCACGTCGAAACGCAGGTCCTGTTCCGGCTTGCTCATCTTCACTACCACCACCGGGCCTTCCACGATCTCGCCGCCGCGGCGAATGGCCGCGTCCGTGCCTTCGATGGCCTCGACCGCGACGATGACTCCATCCCTGAGCACCAGCGTCTGGCCGATTCCCATGCGCCCCAGCGTCTTGGCCAGGGGAACGCCCAGGCGCACGTCCTTCCACTGTTCCGGGCTGGGCCGGGTGCGCGTGAGGACGCCGGGCTCGGCCGGAATGATCCGTTCCAGGAACAGGGTCGACTCCAGGACGCGTATCCCTTCCCTCTCCAGCTCCGCGGCGACGCCCCGCAACAACTGGTCGTCGTCGCGGCTCCTCATCCGGGCGAGCAGCGCAAGGCCCCTGGGATCGGGCCGGAAGTTCGAGAACATCCGCACCTTGCGGATGCCGCCGGCCATCACGGCGTTGCGGACCTCCGCCCGGTGGAAGGTGCGGATGATCTTTCCGAGCTGCCCGACCCGGACCCAGGTGACGTCCTCCACGAACTGCTCGATCTCTTCGGCGGTCTCCCCGCGATGCGCCACCGCGACCACCTGCACCCCGATGTCCCGGGCGTTCCGGGCGAATATCAGGGGAAAACGTCCGCTTCCGGCAATCAGGCCGACCTTGTCCACGGGCATCTTTTCGAACCTTGTCCGTCGGCGGCGGCAAGCGGACCATCCGCCTCGGCCCCGGGACTAGACCGACATCTCCATGGCGGACAGTTCCGCTTCGGCCACCGGTTTCCCGTCCACCGTTACGCAACCGGCAAGGCGCCAGTAGTTCTTGCGCCGCCTCAGTATCTCGATCTCGATCCTCATCTGGTCGCCCGGCGCCACCGGCTGCTTGAACCTCGCCCCATCGACACCCGTCAGGACGAAGACCGTGTCCGGGTCGTATTCGCTGCACCGGGCCAGGACCGCGGCCACCTGGGCCATGGCCTCGCAGATCAACACTCCCGGCATGATGGGCTTGTCCGGGAAGTGGCCCTGAAAGAAGCCCTCGTTGATGGTGACGTTCTTGATGCCGACGATGCGCCGGTCGGGCTCCAGCTCCACGATCCGGTCCACCAGCAGAAACGGGTATCGATGCGGGATCAGCCTGCGTATCTCGTTTGCGTCCATCATGCCTTTACCGGACCTCCCTGTCCGACCGCGTCGCCGTGCGGCGCTCGACCTCCGAGAGCCGCCGCCACAGCTCGGGCAGCCTGGGCAGCAGCCGCATCACCCTGAGCCACTGCCTGTGAGGAGCGGCTTCGACCAGGCCCGACAGCACGGACCCGGGCGGAACCGACTGCAGGACGTTGCTCTTGGGCCCGATGATCGACCGGTCGCCGATCTCCACGTGATCGCTGACGCCCGCCTGCCCCGCGATCACCACGTCGTCGCCTACCACTACGCTGCCGGCAATCGCGGCCTGGGCGATGATCAGGCAGCGTTCGCCGATTCGTACATTGTGCCCGATCTGCACGAGATTATCGATCTTCGTCCCGGCGCCGATCCGGGTGCTTCCGATGGTGGCCCGGTCCACGGTGGCGTTGGCGCCGATCTCCACGTCGTCCCCCACCTCCACGATGCCGGCCTGGGGCACCTTGAGCCGTTGCGGCCCCCGGCCGGCGTAGCCGAAGCCGTCGCTTCCGATCACCACCCCGGCGTGGAGCGTAACGCGGTCGCCGATGCGGCAGCGCTCGGCCACCGTCACGTTGGGATGGAGCACGCAGCCCTTGCCGACGTGCGCACCGGAGCCGACGGCGGCGCCGGGCATGAGCACCGTCCCGTCTCCGACCCGGGCCGCCTCGCCGACGTAGCAGTGCGGATAGAGGGCGACCTCCGAGCCGACGACGGCCGTCGGGTGGATGAAGGCCAGCGGGCTGGTGACGGCGTCGTGCGCCGCCGGAGGATTGAACAGTCCGTGGATGCGCGCGAACGCGCGGTAGGGGTCTTCGACGCGGAGGAGGTTCAGGCCGGTGCGGCCCTCCGGCTCGTCCGCCACGATGACCGCGCCGGCGTTGCAGGAAGCCAGGTGCCGCCGATAACGTGGGTGGGCGAGAAAGGTGATCTCTCCCGGACCCGCGTCCTCGATGGACGCCACCCCCTCGATGGTCGCGTCCGGGTCGCCGACCACCCGTCCGCCGACCAGCTCGGCGAGGTCCGCAAGCGATTTGCCGGAGGTCGTCACCTGTTCTTGTCGGCCGTCCCGTTCTGGAAACGCTCGTTGTAGAGCTTGATCACTTCGTCGGTGACGTCGGTCCCCTTGTCGGTGTAGAGCATCTGGCTCCGTTCGAGGATCATGGTGAACTTGCCCGTCTTGCCCAACTCCCCGATGATCTTCTGAAGGTCCTTGAGGATCTCGTCGGTCAGCTCGCGCTCTCTGAGGGCCAGCTCTTCCCGCACGTCCCTCATCTTGCGCTCCCAGTCGCGCGCGCGGAGCTGCAAACGGCGCTGCGCCCTGGCCCGCTCGCTGTCCTTCATCAGAACGGCCTGCTTTTCCAGGTCCTTCTGCTGCTTCTCGATAGCCTTCTTCTCCCTCGACAGGGCGTCCTGCTTGTCCTTGAGGTCGGCCTGGAAACTCGCGCGAGCGTCCTTGCCGCGCTTCGACTCGCTCATGGCCTTCTGAAGGTTCACGAAACCGACCTTGAGATCCTGACCCCACGCCGGACTCGCCGCCGCCGCGGCCAGCATCGCCAGCAGAATGAACCGGAAAACTCCAATCACCATAACCTCCAGACTGCGTCACCGGCCCGCGCCGTCAAAGATCACCGATGGCGCCCAAGGCGAACCCGAAGATCTCCTTGTCGTCGGACGGTTGGGCGTTCAGGGGGAACGCCCAGCTCAACTTGACCGGGCCGATGGGCGACTGCCACTGCATCGCCAGACCCGTCGAGCGCCTGAGGTCCTCGAAGGCGATGTTCTCGGACGGCCCGAAGGCCTGTCCCTGGTCGAAGAACGCGGACCCCCGGAAACCCCACTGGTCCAGGATCGGGAAGTGCAACTCCGCTTTCAGGATGAGCTGCTTGTTGCCCCCCACCGCGTCGGGGTCGTCGCAGTCGGGCTTGTCCTTGGGACACTCCCGCGGACCCAGGGTGCGGTACTCGAACCCGCGCACCGAATTGATGCCGCCGACGAAGTAGCGCTCGAACAACGGCAGCGGACGATCGGTCCAGGACGTGCCGTAGCCGATCCGGCCGCCGAGCATGACGGCGAAGTTCTCACCCCACTCGAATCCCCCGAAGATGGGATAGTACCAGGTCACCGCGGCGTCGCTCCGCATGAAGCGGTTATCCCCGCCCAGTCCGGCCAGCTTGACGGACGCCACCGAACGGGTGCCTTCGGTGGGCACGAAGAAGTGGTTGCGGGTGTCGTAGGTGACGCCGGACGTAACCGCGCTGGTGAGGGATGTGCCCGGCTCGATGCTCGACGGCGCGTCCGTGCCCACGTCCGTGACCCTGGAGCGGAACAGCGTGTAGCCGATGCTTCCCCGGAGATGGTCCAGGACGGAGAAACCCGGGTCCGCGTCGAACCCTTCGGCGAGGTGGGCGTCGGCGCGACGTCCGAAGTAGGGCAGGCGGAGGTAGCGCATCGGCATGCTGAGGCGGGTGGCGAAACCGCTCCGGCGATTGGTCCAGGAGGCGTATTCGGTGGTGGTATGGAAGACGTCGAACCCGAGGTCCGCGCGGCTGTCCAGGACACGGGGCTCCACCAGGCGGAGGACGATGTCCTGGTCCGTCCTGCTGAGGAGGAGGTCGGCCGACACCCGCCTTCCGGTCCCGAAAAGGTTGCGCTCTTCGAGGGACGTGCGGAACGAGAACCCGCTTGCGGTGCTGTAGCCGGCGCCGATGCTGAAGGCGCCGGTGGGCGCCTCCTCCACCTTGACCAGGAGGTCCACCTCGTCTTCCTTCTCGGACTTCTCGGTGGACATGGTGACGTCCTTGAAGTATCCCGTCCGCAACAGGGCGTTCCGGCTCTCCCGGACCTTCGCCTCGGAGTACCGGCTCTTCTCCGCCACCTCCAGCCCGCGACGGATCACCTTGTCACGGGTCTTGACGTTCCCCGTGATCTCCACTTGGTCGAAGAAGACCGGAGGTCCGCGCTTGATCATGTAGGTCACGTCCACGAGCCGGGCCTCGGGGTTGAACCGGGTGGCCGGAGAGATGTCCGCGAACGCGTAGCCGCGGTCGGCGTACCGCTGTTGAAGCGCCGTCACGTCGTTGAGAAGCCGGCTCCTGCGGAAGATCTGCCCGGAGGTCAGGGTGACGTCCTCCAGCAGCCGTGTCGGGGTACTGCCGAGGTCTCCGCCGAGCTTCACGGCGCCGACCCGGTAGCGCTCGCCCTCCTGGACGCGGATGACGACCTCCAGCCCCTCGGCCCGCGTCAGGATGATGGGTTCGTCGATCTTGTGGTCGACGAATCCGTGGTCGTAGTAGAAGGAAGACAGCAGCGTGGTGTCGTTGGTCAGGACGTCCGGGTCCAGGATACCGTGGCTCGTGAACGGGAGGAACCAGGCCTCCTTCGTGTTCATGACGCCCTTGAGCTCGTCGTCCGGGAACGCCCGGTTCCCTTCGAAGGTGATCTTCCTGATCCGTAGCGTCTTGCCTTCGGTGACCGTCAGGGTGATGACGGTCTGGTTGTTCTCGACCGGCGTCAGCACGTAGTCGACCCGCGTGTTGACGTGCCCCGCCTCGCTGTAAAGCCTGAGCACCCTCTGCAGGCCTTCCTGCAAACGGCCGGCGTCGAGGGCGGTCCGCGTGCTGATGCCGAGGGCAGCTTCCACGTCGTCCTTCGACACCTTGTCGGCGCCGAGTATTTCAACCTGCTTGACGTAGGGCCGTTCCTTGACCGTGTAGGTCAGGACGCCCTCGGCGGAGAAATCGGCGCTGACGTCGTCGAAGAAGCCCATGCGGTAGATGGCCTTGACGTCGCGGTCCACCGCCTCGCGATCCAAGGGCTGGCCCTGCTGCGCCTGGATGCTCAGCCGGATGGCGTCCTCTTCGACCCTGAGGTTGCCCTGAACACGGACTTCGTTGATGACGGAGGCGCCGGCGGCGCCGCCGCTCCACGCCACGAGCCAGCACAGGAGGGCGACCAGCGCCGCGGCGATTCTATGGCTGATGATCCACACCGCGAAAATACCTGGACTTTATTCGTGATCTGCTAACAAGTTCCCGTACGGTTGTAAAGCGCAGGGCGCGGCTCCAAACCGCTTGGGAGGGTCCCACGTCCCGGTGTCAGAGGGCGGCCGGGAAGAGACGGCCGCCGCGAAGCTCCAGTTGCCGGTTCATGCGGCCGGCCAACTGGCGGTTGTGGGTGGTCACGATCAGGCCCAGGCCGCGGTCCTCGTTGAGCCCGCACAGCAGGTCCTCGATCTCGCCCGCGGTCGCCGGGTCCAGGTTGCCCGTGGGCTCGTCGGCGAGCATCACCCGCGGTCCCAGGATCAACGAGCGCGCGATGGCGACCCGCTGCTGCTCGCCGCCGGAAAGCTCCCCCGGCCGGTGCGTCAGCCGGTGCGTCAGCCCGACGGTCTCCAGCAGCCCGCGCGCGGCCTCCAGCGCCCTGGGGCGGTCCCAGCGCGCCACCAGGGCCGGCATCATGACGTTCTCGAGCGCGCTGAAGTCGGGCAGCAGGTGATGGAACTGAAAGACGAAGCCGATGGTCCGGTTGCGCAGCCGCGAGACTTCGTCGTCGTTCCAGAGGGTGACGTCGCGTCCCTCGTAGCGCAGCGCGCCGCGGTCGGGGCGCTCGAGGGTGCCGATGATGTAAAGCAGGGTGCTCTTGCCGACGCCGGACTCGCCGATGATGGCGAGCCGTTCGCCCTCGCCCAGGGAAAGGTCCAGATCCGCCAGCACCTCCACCTGCCTGCCGCCGCCGGCGAAGGACTTCGCCAATCCCCGTACTTCGATCAACGACGACACGTTCCGTTACTCGTACCGGATGACGTCCACCGGATGCAGCCGGGCGGCCTGCCGCGCGGGGTAGATGCTGGCGAGACAGCAGATGGCCAGGGACGACAGGGCTACCAGGGCGAAGTACAGGGGAGAGATGCTTACCGGGACGGTGGACACGGGGAACACGTCCTCGGGCAGGTCGATGAACTGGTAGCGCTGGAGCAGCAGCGCGAGCACGTAGCCGATGACCACCCCGGACACGGTGCCGACTGCGCCGATGATCCAGCCCTTCAGGAGGAAGATCGCCCGGATGCCGCCGCGGGTGGCGCCCATGGACCGCAGCACCGCGATGTCCTTGCGTTTTTCCATCACCACCATGATCAGGGTCGACACGATGTTGAAGGCCGCGATCAGCACCATCAGCAACAGCACCAGGAAGTACACGGTCTTCTCCAGCCGCAACGCCGCGAACAGATTGGGCCACAGGCGCGTCCAGTCCTCCACCAGGTACCTCCCGCCCACGTCGTTCTGGATCTCCTCGGCGATGCCCCGCGCCTTCGCGACCTCGCTGACGGAGATCTCGATGCCGGTGGCGACCTTTCCGATCCCGAAGAAGCGCTGCGCGTCCGCAATGTTCAGAAAGATCAGGCCGGCGTCGTACTCGCGCATGCCCGAGTCGAAGATGCCCACCACCGCAAAACGCCTGATCCGCGGGATGATCCCCACCGCGGTGGGGCTCCCGATGGGCGAGACCGCCTGCAGCGCCTGTCCCTTGCTCACCCGGAGTTGGCTCGCGAGCCGGTCGCCGATGATGATGCCCGGGAGGTCCAGATTCCGGCCGTCCACCACTACCGGCGTGCGCGCCTTGAGATCGCCCACGCGCCCCTGCGTGAGGAACCCTTCGAGGTCCACGTGGGAACGGTCCGGGTCGATGCCGCGCACCACCGCGCCGGACACCCGGCTCCCGGCCGTAAGGATGATCTGGCCGGTGAGGGCGGGAGCGGCCGCGGTCACGTCGTCCCGGCTCTCCAGCCGTTTCGCCAGCTCCTCGTATCCGGTCAGGTAGCTCGCGGGCTTGACCAGTTGGATGTGCGCGTGAAGGCTCAGGAGACGGTCGCGGAAGGCCTCCTCGAACCCGCTCATCACCGCGATGGCCAGGTTGAGCGTGACCACCGCGAGCATCACTCCCAGGACCGAGATCAGGGTCAGCAGGGAGATGAACCGTTCGCTGCGCCGGGCCCGGAGATAGCGCAGCCCTACGAACAACTCGTACCGCATCGTCACGTGCGCAGGAGCGGGAACAGGATCACGTCCCGGATCGAGGGCGAATCGGTCAGCAGCATCACCAGCCGGTCGATGCCGATGCCTTCGCCCGCGGCCGGAGGCATGGCGTACTCCAGCGCGCGGACGTAGTCCTCGTCCACCTCGCAGGCGGTGTCGTCGCCGGCGCGCCGGGCCGCGGCCTGTTCCTCGAAGCGCCGCCGCTGGTCATCGGGATCATTCAGCTCGGAGAAGGCGTTGGCCAGCTCCCTGCCGCCGACGAAAAGCTCGAAACGGTCCACCAGGCTCGGCACCTTGTCGTTGCGCCGCGCCAGCGGAGAGACCTCCAGGGGATAGCCCACCACGAACGTGGGCTGGACCAGGTGCGGCTCCACCAAGTGCTCGAACACCTCCACCAGCAGCTTGCCGCGGCCGAGTCCGGGGTCGAGCTTGAGCCCGTGCCTGTCCGCGACCGCGCGCACGCCATCGAGCGTGTCCAGCGCCGATTCCTCCACGCCGCCGTACTCGGCGACGCCTGCGGCCACGGAAAGCCGCTGCCACGGCCTTTCCAGGTTCACCTCGCGGCCGCCGCAGGGGATGCGCAGGCTCCCGCGGATATCCCCGGCCAGCATCACGAACAGCTCTTCCGTAAGCTCCATCAGGTCCTCGTAGTCGGCGTAGGCCTGATAGAACTCCAGCATGGTGAACTCGGGATTGTGCCGGGTGGAGAGACCTTCGTTGCGGAAGTTGCGGTTCAACTCGAACACGCGGTCGAAGCCCCCCACCAGCAGCCGCTTGAGAAACAGCTCCGGGGCCACTCGCAGGTAGAGGTCCCGGTCCAGGGCGTTGTGGTGGGTCACGAAGGGTTTGGCCGCGGCGCCGCCGGCCATGGGCTGCATCATCGGGGTCTCGACTTCCAGGAACCCCTTCCGCTCCAGGAAGCCGCGCACGAGCCCGATGATCCGCGAACGGCTGCGGAACACCTCCCGCACATCGGGGTTGACCATCAGGTCCACGTAACGCTGCCGGTAGCGCGTCTCCACGTCCTTCAGGCCGTGCCACTTCTCGGGCAGGGGCCGGACGCACTTGGTCAGCAACCTTACCTCCGCGGCTTCGATGGTAAGCTCGTTGGTGCGGGTCCGGAACAGGCGGCCGCGTACGCCGGCGATGTCGCCGACATCCAGGGAACGGACCCCTTCGTAAGCATCTTCCCCCAACCTGTCCTTTCGCGCGTAGACCTGGAGCCTGCCGGTGCCGTCTTCCAACTCGAAGAACGCCGCCTTGCCGTGGGGCCGGTGGGCGCGGATGCGGCCTGCCAGCGTGAACTCTTCGGTCAACGCATCGAGTCCCTCCGGGTCCAGGTCGCCGTGGCGCTCGCGCACGGCCCCGGCCGCGTGACTGGGCCGGAAGTCGTTGGGATAGACGGAGAGGCCCCGTGCCTGGAGCTGCTCCACCTTCCGGCGGCGCACCGCCATCTGCTCGTTGGCTTCGTCCATGCTGTCTTGGTTTCGGTGCGTACGGGGCGAACCTGGGACGGCTCACAGCATACCGAGCTGCAACTTGGCCGCGTCCGACATGAGGCTGGGGTCCCAGGGCGGCTCCCAGACGATCTCGACCTGCACGTCCTTGACGCCCTCCACCGCCCGGACCTTCTCCTCCACCTCCGCGGGAAGCGACTGGGCGGCCGGGCAGTTGGGCGCGGTGAGGGTCATGGTGACGGTCACGTGGCCCAGGGGGTCCACCTCCACCCCGTAGATCAGGCCCATTTCGTGGATGTTCACCGGCACCTCGGGGTCATAGCAAGTCTGTATCGCCTCGATGGCGCGCCGTTCGATGTCCTTCTGCTCCGCAACGCTTTCCACGAAATGTCTCCCGGTCCGTCTCGCCCCGCTACTCGGTGCTGACGGCCTTGTCTTCGCCGTCCAGGGCCGCGCGCAACGTGTGCCACGCCAGCGTAGCGCACTTCACGCGCGCCGGATAGTCGCGCACGCCCGCGAACGCCGCCAGCTTGCCCATGCCGTCGCCGTCGGCGCCCTGGCCGTCATCGGCCGCCACCATCCGGTGGAACCGCTCGAACAGGTCCCTGGCGGCGTCGCAACTCTGCTCCTTCAGGCTCTCGGTCATGACCGAGGCGGAGGCGATGGAAATGGCGCAACCCGTACCCTCGAAGCTCACCTTCTTCACCCGGTCGCCTTCCACGTGCAGGTGGACCGCGACCTTGTCGCCGCACAGCGGGTTGACGCCGCGGGCGCTGCGGTTGGCTTCCGCCAGCGGCCCGAAGTTCCGCGGCCTGCGGTTGTGGTCCAGAATCAGCTCCTGGTAGAGGTCCCTCAGATCAGACACCGTCGAACAGCCTCCTTACCTTGTCGAGCCCCTCCGCCAGCGCGTCCACCTCGGCCTCGGTGTTGTAGCACGCGAACGACGCGCGCACGGTGGCGGGCACGCAGAAGCGGTCCATCACCGGCATGGCGCAATGGTGTCCGGTGCGCACGGCGATGCCGTCCTGGTCCAGGATGGTGCCGATGTCGTGGGCGTGCACGTCGCCGAAAACGAACGATACCAGCGACGCCCGCCGTTCGGGCGTGCCGATGAGCCGCAGGCCGGGCATGGACGTGAGCCGCTCCACCGCATACGCCAGCACCCGGTCCTCGTGCGCCGCCACCGCCTCGATGCCGAGGCCGGCGAGGTACTCGACGGCCGCGCCCAGGCCGATGACCCCGGCGATGTTGGGAGTGCCGGCCTCGAACTTGTAGGGCAGTGCGTTGTACTCGGTGGCCTCGAAGCTCACCGTGAGGATCATGTCGCCGCCGCCCTGGTAGGGCGGCATGGCCTCCAGCAGGCCGGCCTTGCCGTAAAGCACGCCGACGCCGGTGGGGCCGTAGAGCTTGTGGCTGGAGAAGGCGTAGAAGTCGCAGTCGAGGTCCTGCACGTCCACCCCTGCGTGGGGGGCGCCCTGGGCGCCGTCGATGAGCACCGGAACGCCGGCCCGGTGGGCGTCGGCGATCATCTCCTTGACGGGGTTCACCGTGCCCAGCGCGTTGGAGACGTGCGGCAACGCCACGATGCGGGTGCGCGGCCCCAGCAGGCGGTGGTAGTCTTCCATGACCACGTCGCCGCGGTCGTCCACCGGAATGACCCGGAGCACCGCGCCCTTCTCCTGGCAGATGAGCTGCCACGGCACGATGTTGGAATGGTGCTCCATGGCGGAGATCACCACCTCGTCCCCGGCCTCCAGGTTGGCGCCGCCGTAGCACCGGGCGACGAGGTTGATGGCCTCGGTGGCGCCCCGCACGAACACGATCTCCCGGTCGTGGGCGGCGTTGAGGAAACGCCGCACCGCGGCGCGGGCGTCCTCGTAGGCGCGGGTGGCCTGCTCGCTCAGCCGGTGCACGCCGCGGTGGATGTTGGAGTTCTCGGTCTCGTAGTAGCGCGCGACGCGCTCGATCACCGCCCTCGGCTTCTGCGCGGTGGCGGCGTTGTCCAGGTAGACCAGGGGCTTGCCGTGGACGGTCTCGCCGAGGATCGGGAAATTCTCGCGCACCCGCGCCACGTCGAAGCCGTTGCCTTCGGCCTTGTTCCACTCTGCCGTCTTCACCCGTGCCATGCGTGTCACGCCCCCAGCTCGGAGAGTACTCCGTTCTCGACACGGTCGCGCAACGGCTCGATGGCGATTCCGTCGAGGATTTCGCCGGCGAAACCGTGGACCAGCAATTCCCTGGCCAGCCCTTCGTTCAGTCCCCGCGACCGCAGGTAGAAAAGCTCGTCCTCTTCCAGTTGGCCGATGGTGGTGCCGTGGGAGCAGCGGACGTCGTCGGCCAGGATCTCCAACTGCGGCTTGCTGTCGATCTCCGCGTCGCGGGAGAGCATCAGGTTCTTGTTGGACTGTTGCGCGTCGGTCTTCTGCGCTTCCTTGCGCACGACGATCTTGCCGTTGAACACCGCCCGCGACCGTCCGCTCAGCACCCCCTTGTACAGTTCGCGGCTGGTGCCGTGGGGCTTGGCGTGCTCGATGGCGGTGCGGTTGTCCACGTGCTGCGCGCCGCCGGCGACGTAGAGGCCCCGGAGCAGGCAGTCGGCCCCCTCGCCGTCGAGCAGGGCGTTGATCTCCACCCGGGTCATGCTCCCGCCTGACGTGACGGAAAGCGACCGGTAGCGGCTGTTGCGCGCCTGATGCACCTGGACAGTCCCCAGATGGAATGCGCCTGCGCCCTCGCGCACCAACCGGTAATGGTCCAACTCGGCGTCGTCCTCCAGCACGATCTCGGTGACGGCGTTGGTGCAGTAGACTGCGTCGCCGGAACCGGCGTAGGCCTCCACCAGCGTCAACCGGCTGCCCGCGCCCACCACCACCAGCGCGCGCGGGTGCACGATGCGGTTGGAGGGCTGCCCTGGGCCGGCGAGAAAGACCAGGCGGACGGGCCGGTCGAGAGTCCGCCCGGAGCCCAGCCGGACCGCGCCGCCGTCTTCCAGGAACGCGGTGTTGAGCGCCCGGAGCGCGTGCCCGTCATAGTCGGCGTGGCGTCCAAGATGCGCTTCCACCCACGGGAGCCGCTGCTCCACGGCGTCGGCCAGACGGCCGACGAAGATGTCCTCGTCGCGTCCCTCGCCAGCGCCTTCGCCGGTCCAAGGGAACGTCAACTCGTAGCGCTTCCACCCGCCGGAATCGAACGGGTCGCGCCCCAGTGCCGCGCTCGACACCGTCGCGTCAGCGGTACGCAGACACGCCCTTCGCAGCGCCTCCAGGCTCGTGTACTTCCACTCCTCGGCGCGGGTCGTCGGAAACCCCAGGGAGCGGAAGCGGTCCATGGCCCGGCGGCGCAGGTCGCCGACCCAGGCGCCGCCGTTGCGCGAGGCCCGCGCCGCGAGTTTCTCGAAATCCTCGAGGTATCCCTGCTGCTCTCCCGCGGTCTCCGTCATACCCCGGTCCCCCGGCCCGCCGCGTCCTCCACCCAAGAATAGCCGGTGTCCTCCAGCTCCCGGGCCAGCTCCTTGCCGCCGGACTTCACCAGCCGCCCGTTGTGGATGACGTGGACCACGTCGGGCACCACGTAGTTGAGCAGCCGCTGGTAGTGGGTCACCAGGACGATGGCGCGCTCGGGGCCGCGGAACAGGTTGATGCCGTGGGACACGACCTTCAAGGCGTCGATGTCCAGGCCGGAATCGGTCTCGTCCAGGATCGCCAGGGTGGGCTCCAGCACGGTCATCTGGAAGATCTCGGCGCGCTTCTTCTCGCCGCCGGAGAACCCCGCGTTGACCGGCCGCCGCAACAGGTCCTCGCCCATCTCCACGGCCTTCATCTTCTCCTTGGCCAGGGCCATGAAGTCCACCGCGTCCAGCTCGTCCTCGCCGCGGTGGGCGCGGGCCGCGTTGACCGCCGCGCGCAGGAAGTAGAGGCTGTTCAGCCCCGGGATCTCCACCGGGTACTGGAAGCCCAGGAATATCCCCTCGACCGCCCGCAGCTCCGGCGCCATGCCGAGCAGGTCCTCACCCTTGTACCGGACCTCGCCGGCGGTGACCTCATAGGTATCGCGCCCGGCCAGCACCTGCGCCAGGGTGCTCTTGCCCGAGCCGTTGGGACCCATGATGGCGTGGACCTCTCCCGCCTTCACCGTCAGGTCGATGCCGCGAAGGATTTCTTTCCCCTCCACGCGCGCATGCAAATTGCGAACTTCAAGCATTCTTTTCACCTGGTGGGCGACCGGCCGGTCGCCCTGCCCTCACTGCATTCGACTGCCCGGACACGCTCCTAGCCGACGCTGCCCTCGAGGCTCACGTCCAGCAGCCGCTGGGCCTCGACGGCGAACTCCATGGGCAGCTCGCGGAAGACCTCGCGACAGAAGCCGTTGACGATCATGGAGACGGCGTCCTCTTCCTTGATGCCGCGCTGCCGGCAGTAGAAGATCTGGTCCTCGCCGATCTTGGAGGTGGAGGCCTCGTGCTCGATGTGCGCCGAGTTGTTCTTCACCTCCAGGTACGGGAACGTGTGCGCGCCGCACTCGCTGCCCATGAGCAGGGAGTCGCACTGGGAGTAGTTGCGCGCGTTGTCCGCGCCCTTGAGCACCTTCACCAGGCCCCGGTAGCTGTTCTGGCCGCGGCCCGCGGAGATGCCCTTGGAGATGATGGTGCTGCGGGTGTTCCGGCCCACGTGGAGCATCTTGGTGCCGGTGTCCGCCTGCTGGCGGTTGTTGGTCACGGCCACGGAGTAGAACTCGCCCACCGAATCGTCGCCCTGGAGGATGCAACTCGGATACTTCCAGGTGATGGCCGAGCCGGTCTCCACCTGGGTCCACGATATCTTGGAGTTCCGCCCGGCGCACTTGCCGCGCTTGGTGACGAAGTTGTAGATGCCGCCCTTGCCGTCCTTGTCGCCGGGATACCAGTTCTGCACGGTGGAGTACTTGATCTGCGCGTCCTCCAGCGCCACCAGCTCCACCACCGCGGCGTGAAGCTGGTTCTCGTCGCGCATGGGCGCGGTGCACCCTTCCAGGTAGCTCACGTAGCTGCCGGCGTCGGCCACGATCAGCGTGCGCTCGAACTGGCCCGTCTGCGCCGCGTTGATGCGGAAGTAGGTGGACAGCTCCATGGGGCAGCGCACGCCCTTGGGCACGTAGCAGAACGACCCGTCGCTGAAGACCGCGGAGTTGAGGGACGCGAAGAAGTTGTCGCTGTAGGGCACCACCGAGCCCAGGTATTGCCGCACCAGCTCGGGATGTTCCCGCACCGCCTCGGAGAACGAGCAGAAGATGATGCCCAGCTCCGCCAGCTTGTCCTTGAAGGTGGTGGCCACCGAAACGCTGTCGAACACCGCGTCCACCGCCACCCCGGCCAGGGCCTCGCGCTCGTGCAGCGGCACGCCCAGCTTGTCGTAGGTGGCCAGCAGCTCCGGGTCCACCTCGTCCAGGCTCTTGGGGCCGTCCTTCTTCGTCCTGGGCGCCGAGTAGTAGATGATGTCCTGGTAGTCGATGGCCGGATAGCTCACGTTGGCCCACTTGGGCTCCGCCTCCGACTTCTCGAGCTTCGTCCAGTAGCGGTAGGCCTTGAGCCGCCAGTCCAGCAGCCACTCCGGCTCGCCCTTCTTCGCCGAGATCAGCCGCACCACGTCCTCGCTCAGCCCCGGCGGCACGTGGTCCGCCTCGATGTCGGTGACGAAGCCGTACTTGTACTCGCTGCCGACCAGTTCGTTGTTGAGTTCCGTCTTTGCCATGTCGCTCATCCGTCCGAAGATGGACCGGAAGGGTCCGCCTTCAGCTTAAAAAATTCAACTGTGCAGCCCGTTCAAGCGGCCCTTGAGGCCTTCGCGGTCGGCGAGGCTCCCGATGGAGACCCCCGCCAGGTATTCCACCAATAGCATCTGCGCCCGCTCCCACACGGAAATCTGCGTGCACACGGAATCGTAGGGGCAGCAGTGATTATCCAGGCACTCCATCAGGCTCAACGGCTTCTCCACGGCTTCGTAGACTTCCTTGACGCTGATGGACTCCGCCGGCCGCGCCAGGCTGAAGCCGCCCTTCCGGCCCACATGAGACTGAACCAGCCCAGCCGCGGCGAGATCCTTCATGATCTTCGACATGTAGTGTGTCGGAATGTCCTGCCGCGCCGCGATCTCCTTGCTGCCCACCACCCAGAGGTGCGGCTGGGCGGCCAGATACGAAAGCGCGCGCACGGCATAGTCGACCTTCCTGCCGATGTTCATCAGCGAGCTTCGGTCGGCCGTGGTTCTGACGGAATTCACAGCGGTTTCTTGCATGCCGGATCCCCTGACGAAACTGGTTCGAAGCTATGGATCAGAACTCCCGAGAGATCTTCCGTGCGCAAACGTCGTGTGTCAAACGTAGACCTAAAACGTCCATGTTGTCAAACACCGACCCTGTCCGCCACCGGATCCAGGGCTCTTGACTTCAACATTCAGCAAGGCTTCGGACCGGACAGGAAGGCGGCTTGAAGGCCCTGAAACCGCCGTGCTACCAAGGCCGGATGGCCATTCTCAAGGTCGCCCGCCTGGGCAATCCCGTGCTGCGCACGCCTGCCCGCCAAGTTCCTGCCGAAGCCGTAAGGCAGCCGGATTTCCAGCGCTTCATCGACGACATGGTGGTCACCATGCGCGAGTATCAAGGAGTCGGCTTGGCCGCGGTGCAGGTCCACGAATCCATGCAGGTGGCGGTGCTGGAGGTAGCCGAAAACGCCCGCTACCCCGGCAAGGACGCCGTGCCCCTTTCCGTCCTCATCAATCCCGATATCGCGCCGCTGGGCGACGAAACCGAAGACGACTGGGAGGGGTGTCTGAGCATCCCCGACATCCGCGGCCTGGTGCCCCGCTACAAGCGGCTGCGGGTCACCGCGCTGGACCGGGACGGCAACTCGTTGGACTTCGTTGCCGAAGGTTTCCACGCGCGTGTCATCCAGCACGAGGTGGACCACCTGCGCGGCCACGTCTACATGGACCGCATGCCCGACCTCACGACGCTGACCTATCTGACCGAACTGGCGCGGTACGGGACGAATCGATAGAAGCGCATATCACCTGGGCCTGATCTTGACATCTCCGTATTGACAGTCGAAATTACGGATGTCGGGTGCCCTTTTCGGGCTTGATATAGTTCGCCCAGCCTGACGTTACCCTCCGTTTCGTCCCTGTTGCTTCGTAGGCGTGCTCACTCCCCGGCCAACGTCCTGATCTGCAGCTCCAAAAGCTGGCGCGCGTCCACCCCGGTGGGCGCCTCCGTCAGCATGCACACGGCGCGCTGGCTCTTGGGGAAGGCGATGACGTCGCGGATGGCGGGGGAATCGCTCAGGAGCATGGCCAGGCGGTCGACGCCGAAGGCGATGCCGCCGTGGGGCGGGGCGCCGAGGTCCAGCGCTTCCAGGAGGAAGCCGAACTGCTCCTCCACTGTGTCGGGGTTCACGTCGAGCAGCGCCAGCACCCGCCGCTGCAACTCTGGGGAGTGGATCCGGATGCTGCCGCCGCCCAGCTCCATGCCGTTGAGCACCAGGTCGTAGGCGCGGGATTTCACCCGGGCGGGGTCGGATTCCAGTAGCGGCAGGTCCTGTTCCCGCGGGGCGGTGAACGGGTGGTGTACCGCGGTGTAGCGGCTTTCGGCTTTCTTCCACTCCACAAGCGGGAAGTCGAGGACCCACGCGAACGCCTGGACGCCCTCCTGCACAAGCCCGAGCCGCCGGCCCATCTCCAGCCGCAGGTTGGCGAGGCCCTCGTTGACGATGTCGAAGTCGTCGGCGAGCATGAAGATCACGTCGCCGGGCTGCACGCCCGTGAGGTTGCGGAGCGCGTCCTTCTCGGCCTCGCTCAGGAACTTGGTGAGCGGCGACTGCCACTCGCTGCCGGTGACCTTGATCCAGGCGAGCCCCTTGGCGCCGTAACGGCCCACCAGCTCGGTGAGGTCGTCCAGCTCCTTGCGCGAGAGGTTGCCGGCGCCGGGCGCCCGCAGGCCCTTGACGATGCCGCCGGAGGCCAGCGCGCGCGTGAAGATGGCCACCTTGGATTCGCGGAACGTGTCCGACAGCTCCACCAGTTCCAGGCCGAAGCGGAGGTCGGGCTTGTCGGTGCCGTACCGACCCATGGCCTCCTCCCAACTCAGGCGGCGAAACGGCGTCTCCAGCTCGATCCCACGGACCTCCCGGAACACCCGCGCCATCATGCCCTCGACCATGGCGAAGACGTCCTCGGGCTGCACGAAGGACATCTCGATGTCGAGCTGGGTGAACTCGGGCTGCCGGTCCATGCGCAGGTCCTCGTCGCGGAAGCAGCGCACGATCTGGAAGTAGCGGTCCACCCCGCCCACCATGAGGATCTGCTTGAAGAGCTGGGGCGACTGCGGCAGCGCGTAGAACTTGCCCGGGTGAATGCGGCTCGGCACCAGGTAGTCGCGCGCGCCTTCCGGCGTGCTCTTGGTAAGCACCGGGGTCTCCACCTCCATGAACGACAGGCCGTTCAGGTGGTCGCGGACCGCGGACAGCATGCGGTGGCGGATCTCCAGCGGGCGCAGGCTGCGCGGCCGACGCAGGTCCAGGTAGCGGTAGCGGAAACGACTGGTCTCGGTGGGCTCGACGTCGTCGTCCACCTGGAACGGCGGCACCCGCGACGGGTTCAGCACGCGCAGTTCCTGCGCCATCAGCTCCACCGCGCCGGTGGCGAGGTTCGGGTTCACGGTCTCCTCGGAACGGTGCACCAGGGTCCCGCGTACCGCCAGCACGTCCTCGGAACGCACCCGCTTGGCCTTGTCGTGGGACTCGGGCGTCACCTCGGGGTTCAGCACCACCTGGACCACGCCGGAACGGTCCCGGAGGTCGATGAAGAGGAGGCCGCCGTGGTCCCGCACGGACTGGGTCCAGCCCATCAGGGTCAACGCCCGGCCCACGTCGCCCTCGCCCGGCTCGCCGCAGCGGCAGCTCCGCTGCCAGTCGCCCATCAGATCCACATTCCGCTTGTTCACGTGTTCCCCCGAAGGGCTCACCTGTTCACCCGAGACTTTCCTCGACGTCCGCGAAATCCACCTCGGCCTGTTCCTTGGTCGCCATGTGGCGCACCAGCGCCAAGCCCTTGGCCATCTCGTCGGGGCCGACGATGAGCACCACGCTCGCCCCCTGCTTGTCGGCGCGCCGCATCTGGCTCTTGAGGCTCCGGGCCTCTCCTTCCAACTCCACCCGCCGGCCGCGCCGGCGCAGCCGGTGGGCCAAGTCGAACGTCCAGCGTTGCGCCTCGTCACCCATCCAGGCGAGATAGAGCAGCGGCGCGCCGCTTTCGTCCGCGTCCCCTTCCGACAGGAGCAGCGCCAGGCGCTCCACCCCCAGGGCGAACCCCACGCCCGCCACCGGCGGCCCCCCCAGGGACTGCACCAGCCCGTCGTAGCGGCCGCCCGCGGCCACCGTGTTCTGGCTCCCCAGGCCCGCGCCGGCCTTCCACTCGAACGTGGTCCGGCAGTAGTAGTCCAGGCCGCGCACCAGGCGCGGGTTCACCACCGGCTCGGGCCGGAAATCCTGGAGCAGCTCCAGCACCGTGTCGAAGTGGCTCCGGCAGTTATCACACAGGTGGGAGAGGATCGACGGCGCCGCGCCCACGATTCCGCCGCAGGACGGGCGCTTGCAGTCCAGCACCCGCAGCGGATTGTTCTCCAGCCGGCGGTCGCAGTCGGCGCACAGCTCGGCCCGGCGCCCCTCCAGGAACGCCACCAGCGCCGCGCGGTAGCCGGGGCGGCAATCGGCGCAACCGATGGAGTTCACCTCCAGGATCGTGTCCGCCACCCCCAGCTCCTCCCACAGGTCCCGCAGCAGCAACAGCAACTCGGCGTCGATGTAGGGATCGGTCCGGCCGAAGACCTCGGCGCCGATCTGGTGGAACTGCCGCAGCCGCCCCTTCTGGGGGCGCTCGCGGCGGAACATAGGGCCCAGGTAGTAGAGCTTGCGCACCGGCTCCACTTGGTGGAGCTTGCCTTCGCCGTACGCCCGCACCACCCCCGCGGTGCCCTCGGGCCGGAGGCTCAACAGCGTCGCCTTGGAGTCCCGGTCGGCGAACGTGTACATCTCCTTCTCGATGACGTCGGTGGACTCGCCCAGGGAACGCGAGAACAGCTCCGACTTCTCCAGCACAGGTATGCGAATCTCCTTGAAGTTGTAGCTCGCAAATACCCGTTCCGCCGCCCTTTCGATCCGTTGCCACGTCTCCACGTCGCCGGGCAGGACGTCGGCGAAACCCTTGATACGCGTCAGGTTCATATGCACCACCAAACGGGCGCCCAAGCCGCAATCTTCATTGTCCTGAGGGGAGTCGGTTTCGATGGCAGGAGGATTCAAGCACATGCTGCCAGGATGGTTACGAGCTAACAGAGGCGTGGCGGAAAGTCAAACAAACGGGCTGCGCCTGACAGAAGGCGAACTTCCCGGTTTCGTTCACGCTTTGTCAGTTCCGCTCTCAGTTCCGCACAAGGCGTCCTTCATCGTCAATCAGGGTCACACGGCTGGGGCGGTCGTCGCCCCATCGCCAGAGCACCAGATTCAGTTCATCGATACCGGGCCCGGCGGCAAAGCTTCGGACGAGCATCCCAACGTAGCCGGCTTCGATCAGACGGTCGGCAAGCCTCTGTGACGCAGGAACGCGACCTTCCAGCATTTCCGCTTCCCAGACCGGACGGGCGAGTTCAGAATCGGCTACCTTCAGCGCTGCTCGTTCAGAGCTGTCGCCCGTGTCGAACACCGGGTGGGCATCGACCTCGTAGGCGCACAGCGTGATGGGTTGCAGGGAACGGCCCAGCGGCTGTGCCTCACGAATCGCCGTCATGGGGTCCAGAGAGGTGTAGAGCGCGGGGATCCCGCGCCGGTTGAAGCGTCCTCCGTGGCGTTGTGCACCCTCGCCCGACAACGGTGTCCAGGACCATTGGGGATTGTGGGCTCGATACACGATCCATCGGAACCGCATGGGACGACGGGTCAGGCGTATCCGCCCGCCATGATCCGATCCAGATGGGCGTGCACCTGATCAGCCTTGCCTTGGCGCAACAATGAATCCGCGGTGGCGCCGCCGAAGCCGGGCAGCGGCGCGGAGCGGAACCAGGCATAGGCCGCCAGCGGTGAGCCGGTTTCGGCCTCGACCCGGTTGAGAATCTCCAACATCTGGCGGAGGCGAACCTGTGTCTTCCGCGCTCGGATACGTGAGGCCCGCGAGAACGCGTCTCTACCCAGCCCCAGAGTCCCCGCGATCTCCGACTTGGTAGTGCGGAGCGCTGCTGCGATGAGTACCGGAGAAAATACCTGATCCGTCACGAACTCACTGAAGCGCATATCAACCTCGCAATATTTTACCTGTTATACCGTGATTTTGTATGTGTTTCCAATCAAGTGCCTTGAACCCAACCGGCATTGAACGGTCCCTGGGGAAAGTCGTAACTTCACGGTGTCCGCCGGAGGAACCGGTGAACGCCAGCGGCCAGCGTCAGGACGAGGACGTAGCTCGCCCCCACCATCACCCAACCCGGACGCGGAAGGGAGAACGCGGCCATGGGAAAGCCGGCCAGGAGGTCGACGGCCCGGAGGAAAAGCGTAGCGGCGGGTTCGACCACGCGTGCCAAGAGCGTGGAAACGGCGGGTGCGAACAGGCACAGGAAGCCCGTGAGGAGTCCCGCGGGAACGATGAAGAATCCAACCAGCGGCACCAGCAGCGGGTTGGCGATGAAGCCGGCTAGGGAGAGGATGCCGAAGTGGTGCGCCACGATCGGCCCGGTGCCGAGGGTGGCGAATACGGGGACGAGGACGGACAGCAGAATGGCCGGACGGTAGCGTTGCAGCCAACCATCGCGCGGCGCCTGGGACGGCTGCATGAACGACGTTCCGCGGAAGATCCGTATGCCTGCGGCGATGGACAGCACGGCCAGGAAGGAGAGCTGGAAGGAAGCCTCCATGACGGCCCCCGGCCAGATCAACGCGGCAATGAGGGCGGCCAGGGTGAGGCTCCTGAAGATACTTGCATTGCGCCCGCTCAGCACCGCCAGTTGGTACAAGCCGATCATGATGGCGGCGCGTACCGTCGGTATGCGGGCGCCGGCCACCGCGGTGTAGAGGAGGACCGGCGCCAGCGAGCCGAGCGCCGCCAGCTTGTGGACCGGAAAGCGCAGGAGCAGCCAGGTGCTGCGGGCGGCGAGCGTGCGGCAGAGGAACCAGACCGCCAGGCTCAACATGCCCACGTGCAGCCCTGATATGGACAGCACGTGGGACATGCCGACGGCCACAAAGCGGTCCCGCACCTCCGCGGTGAGCCCGCCGCGGTCCCCCACCACCAGCGCCTTGAGCAGACCACCGGCTTCCAGCTCGAACACGCGCTCCAGGAACCGGCCGATGCGCCGCCGCCCGGTCTCGATCCAGTCGCGCGCGCCGCCGCCCTCGCGCCGTACCAGCCGCACTTCCCAGTCGTTGTGCAGGTAGGCCACGTGGTAGATTCCGCGGCGCGCCAAGTAGGCCGTGTAGTCGAACTGTTCGTCCCAGTTCTTCGGCGCGCGCAGGCGCAACGGCACCCGTATCACGTCCCCGTAGCGCCAGTGGCGGTAGGCATTGCGGACAGTCACCCGCACGTTGCCAGTGGCGTCGCGCGCCCCTTCCCGGGTCCACTCCCGTTCCGCGGCGAGATGCCAGCGGCTGCGGCCGCCCTGCCCTTCCGGCTCGCGGTAGAGGCGCCCTTCGATGAGGACGGCTCTAGTGCGCCCGGTGAGGTGCTGAATGTGATCGGCGGGCAGCCGCGGATGGAGCAGCCCGTGGTGCGCGGCGAATCCCCAGTGAAACGCGAGCGCGCAAACGAGGCCGAGAATTGCCCAACGAGGTCTGACGAAGCAGAAAGCCAAGGAGAACGCGGTCAAGACCAACGTAACCGGCCACACGCCGGCAGCATCGGCCATGACCGCCATGGCCTGTCCGCCGAGTAAAGCCAACAGCGGCAGGACCAGCACGCCCGTGGGGTGTCCGATGACCATGTTGCAATGAATTCGTGAAGATTGATCCGAAACACGCCCTACGAATCGTCATTCCGGCGAAAGCCGGAATCCAGGGGTGGGGAGGGGCCGACGGCAGTGATTCCCCGCCCCACTCCACCTGGATTCCGGCTTTCGCCGGAATGACGATTCGCGAATACAGTGAAACTCCCCAACAATCCCCTCCTCCTTCACTCCGCGGCCTGGAACGATTCCAGGATGCGCTCGGCTACCGGGCGGCTCATGGACGGAACCTCCAGCAGCTCTTCCAGCGAGGCATCCCGCAACCGCTTCAGGCTGCCGAAGCGGCGCAGCAGGGCCTTGCGGCGCGACGGCCCGACGCCGGGGATGCCGTCGAGGCCCGAGCGCAGGGTCTCGCGCTTGCGGATGCTGCGGTGGTAGGTGATGGCGAAGCGGTGGGCCTCGTCGCGGATGCGCTGGAGCAGGAACAGGGCGTTGGAGTTGCGCCGCAGCACCACGGGGTTGCTGCGATAGGGCAGGAACACGCGCTCCTCCGAGCGCTCGATCTCCGCCAGCCGCGGCGACGCGGTGACGCGCATCTTGGCCAGGGCCACCACGTCCACGTCGGTGACCCGCAGGTCCGCCAGCGCCGTCAGCGCCACCTGCAACTGCCCCTTGCCGCCGTCCACTACCATGAGGTCCGGCAGGTCGGTCTCCTTGAGGCCGCGCTGGAAGCGTCGCTTGACGACCTCGTACATCATGGCGAAGTCGTCGCCGCGGGTCTCCGGGCCGACCGTGCGCACGCGGTAGCGGCGGTAGTTCTGCTTGTCGGGCTCGCCGTCGAAGAACGACACCCGCGAGCCCACGGCGTGGGTCCCCTGGATCATGGAGATGTCGTAGCACTCGATGCGCTGGGGATAGCGCCGCAGCCGCAGCCTCTGCTGCAGCTCGCGCAGCATCTTCTCCCGCTCCCGCTCCTGGTCGTGGCGCTCGTTGAAGCCCTGGCGGGCGTTGTTGAGGGCCATCTCCAGAAGCTTGCGCTTCTCGCCCCGCCGGGGCTGGTTCACCGTCACCCGCCGCCCCTTGCGTTCCTCCAGGTACTCCTCGTGCACGGCGCGGTCCTCCAACTCCACCGGCACCAGGATCTCCTCGGGAACGAAGCGGCTGCCCTGGTAGAACTGGGTCAGCAGCGCGGCGACGATTGCCTCGTCGTCGAAATGGTGGTCTTCCAGGGAATAGGCTTGGTTGCCGGTGAGCTTGCCTTGGCGCACGAAGATGACCTGGACCTCGATGAAGCCGCCCTCCCGGTACAGTCCGAAGATGTCCTGGTCAGCGCCCCAGTGGGACACCATGCGCTGCTTCTCCAGGGTCTTCTCCACCGCGCGGATGCGGTCCCGCAGCTTGGCCGCCTGCTCGAACTCCAGCGCGTCGGCGCGCTCCCGCATGCGCACCCGCAGTTGCCGCAGCAGGTCGGCGCTCTTGCCCTCGATGAACAGCACCGCCTGGCGCAGGTTGCCGGCGTACTCCTCCGCGTCCACGGGATGGACGCAGGGCGCCGGGCAACGCTTGATCTGGTACTGCAGGCACGGGCGGTCGCGGTTGCGGAAGTTGTAGTCGGTGCAGCTCCGCAGCAGGAAGTGCTTCTCGATGACCTCCAGGGTCTCGCGCACGGCCACCGCGGAAGCGTAGGGGCCGAAGTAGCGGCTGCCGTCCTTGACGATGCTGCGGGTGGCGAGGATACGCGGCCAGTCGCCCCCGGTCACCTTGATGCTCAGGTAGCTCTTGTCGTCCTTGAGGCGGATGTTGTAGCGCGGCTTGTACTGCTTGATGAGGTTGTTCTCGAGGATCAGCGCTTCCTTCTCGTTGCTGGTCACCAGGGTCTCGATGTCCTCCACCTGCCGCATGAGGAAAGCCACGTGCGGGCGGCCGTCGCCGCCTCGCAGGTAGGAGCGCACCCGCGCGCGCAACTCCTTGGCCTTGCCGACGTAGACGACCTTGCCGCCGCGGTCCCGCATCAGGTAGACGCCGGGCCCGGCGGGCAGCGTGTCGAGCTTGTCCTTCAGCTCCTCGACGTTCATGACTTGAAGGGACCACTCAAGCTCGGCCAGCGGCGGCGCCGCGGGAGACGTACGGGCCGGACAGCTCCTTCTCCTGGAGGCCGCGGATGCGATCCCGCAACTCCGCGGCCTTCTCGAACTCCAGCCGGTCCGACGCCTGCTTCATTTCTTTCCTGAGCTTCTCCACCATGCGCGGGATCTCGCCCGGTGGCGGGCCGTCGTCCGCCACCAGCGGCACGTCCACGTAGTCGGCGTCGTAGGCCTGGATCAGCGGCTCGTCGATCTGCTTGACCACGCTCCGGGGCACGATGCCGTGCTCCTCGTTGAACGCCTTCTGGACCCCGCGGCGGCGCTCGGTCTCGCCGATGGCCAGCTTCATGGAATCGGTCATGACGTCGGCGTACAGGATCACGGTGCCGTCCACGTTGCGCGCGGCGCGGCCGATGGTCTGGATCAGCGAACGCTCCGAGCGCAGGAACCCCTCCTTGTCCGCGTCGAGGATGGCCACCAGCGACACCTCCGGCAGGTCCAGCCCCTCCCGCAGCAGGTTGATGCCCACCAGCACGTCGAACACCCCTTTGCGCAGGTCGCGGATGATCTCCACCCGCTCGATGGCGTCGATGTCCGAGTGCAGGTAGCGGACCTTGACGTTGAGGTCCTGGTAGTAGTCGGTGAGGTCCTCGGCCATGCGCTTGGTCAGGGTCGTCACCAGCACCCGCGAGTTCACCGCGGTGCGCTTGCGGATCTCCTCCAGCAGGTCGTCCACCTGGGTGGCCGCGGGCCGCACCACGATCTCCGGGTCGGTGAGGCCGGTGGGCCGGATCAACTGCTCCACCCGGACGTTGCCGCTCCTCATTAGTTCATAATCGGCTGGAGTCGCCGAAACATAAATGGTCTGGCTCAGGGTTTCCTCGAACTCCTCGAAGTTCAACGGCCGGTTGTCCAGCGCCGAGGGCAGCCGGAAGCCGAACTCCACCAGGGTCTCCTTGCGCGAGCGGTCGCCGCGGTACATGCCGCCGATCTGCGGCACGGTGACGTGGCTCTCGTCCACGAACAGCACGAAGTCGTCGGGGAAGTAATTGAGCAGCGTCGGCGGAGGCTCGCCCGGACGCCGCCCGGTCAGGTGGCGTGAGTAGTTCTCCAGGCCCGGGCAGTAGCCCATCTCCTCCAGCAGCTCCAGGTCGTAGAGGGTGCGCTGGCGCAGCCGCTGGGCCTCCAGCAGCTTGTTCTCGCGCTTCAGTTCCGCCAGCCGATCCTTCAACTCCTCGCGGATGGCTGCCACCGCCGCCTTCATGCGCTCCGCGGTGGTGACGTAGTGGCTCGCGGGATAGACCGCGACCTTGTCCACCCGGCGGCGCACCTTGCCGCGCACCGGGTCCACCTCCAGCAGCGACTCCACCACGTCGTCGAAGAACTCGACGCGCAGCGCCGACCTGTCCTCGTAGGCCGGGAACACCTCCACGGTATCCCCCCGAACCCGGAACGTGCCGCGGTGGAAGTCGTAGTCCACCCGCTCGTACTGGATGTCCACCAGCTTGCGCAGCATGCGGTCGCGGTCGATGCGCATGCCCTCTTCCAGGTAGACTATCAGGTCGAAGTAGGCTTCCGGCGAGCCCAGGCCGTAGATGCACGAGACGCTGGCGACGATGACCACGTCCCGGCGCTCCAGCAGCGCCATGGTGGCGGCGTGGCGCAGCTTGTCGATCTCGTCGTTGATGGAGGCGTCCTTGGCGATGTAGGTGTCGGTGGAGGGAACGTAGGCCTCGGGCTGGTAGTAGTCGTAGTAGCTGATGAAGTACCGGACCGCGTTGTCCGGCAGCAGCAGCCGGAACTCGTTGTAGAGTTGCGCCGCCAGGGTCTTGTTGGGCGCGATCACCAGCGTCGGCCGGTTGATGCGGCTGATGACGTTGGCCATGGTGAAGGTCTTGCCCGAGCCCGTGACCCCAAGCAGCACCTGGTGCCGGCGTCCCGCCTCCAGCCCCTCCACCAGTTGCTCGATGGCCGCGGGCTGGTCCCCCTGGGGCTGGAAGTCCGCCACCAGGCGGAACCGGCCGGGCTTGCGCTCCTTGAGCATGTCAAAGGAATAACACCGCGGACCGTGGGTGTGCAAAACGGCGACTCCTGCTCCCTGGACACGCGCGCGCGGAAGCTGTTAAGTTCCGTATCGCGGTTGCCCACCGATGTCACGGCGGCATCCCTTCTCGTCCCCATGGAAAAGTTCGACCTCACCATCATCGGCGGCGGCATCGTCGGATTGGCCACGGCCATGCGCATGGCGCGGGAGCATCCGGGGCTGCGGTGCGCGCTGCTGGAGAAGGAGCCGGAGCTGGGCATGCACCAGACCGGCCACAACAGCGGCGTGCTCCACTCCGGCATCTACTACCGGCCGGGATCGGTGAAGGCGCGCACCTGCGTGGCCGGGAAGAAGGCGCTGCTGGAGTTCTGCGACGAGCACCGCATCCACTACGACCTTTGCGGCAAGGTCATCGTCGCCACCCGCCCGGAGGAACTTCCGCGCCTGGACGAGCTGAACCGGCGCGCCGAGGCCAACGGGGTCGAGGGTGTGCGCATGATCGGCCCGGAGGAGCTGCGGGAGATCGAGCCCCACTGCACCGGAATCAAGGCGCTGCACGCTCCGTTCACCGGCATCATCGACTTCGGCGACGTGGCGCGAGCCTATGCGCGGCTGTTCGAGGCGGCCGGCGGCGCCGTCCGCACCTCGTGCGAGGTCACCGGCATGACCCGCTCGGGAACCGGGTTCGTCATCGAGACCTCCCGCGACGCGGTGGAGACGCGCACGCTGATCAACTGCGCGGGTCTGTTCGTCGACCGGGTGGCGGCCATGACGCCGGGCTTCGCGGAAAGCCAGAGCGGCGGCATCGACGAGCCGGTGCGCATCGTTCCGTTCCGTGGCGAGTACCACCGCCTCAAGCCGGACAAGCAGGGGCTGGTCAAGGGGCTCGTCTACCCGGTGCCCGACCCCCAGTTCCCCTTCCTCGGGGTTCATTTCACCCCCACGGTCCACGGCCGGGTAGAGGTGGGCCCCAACGCCGTGCTGGCGTTCGCGCGCCAGGGATACCGGCAAAGCGACGTCAACTTGCGGGACCTGTACCAGGTCTTCACCTACGGCGGTTTCTGGGCCATGGCGCGGAAGCACTGGAAGACCTCGCTGCCGGAGCTGCGCCGCTCCTTCGACAAGCGCGCCTTCACGCGCGAGCTTCAGCGCCTGATTCCGGCCATCCAGTCGGACGACCTGGTGTACAGCGGCGCGGGGGTGCGCGCCCAGGCCGTGTCGGCCAGCGGCAAGCTGGTGGACGACTTCGTCATCGCCGAGTCCGAGGGCGCCGTGCACGTGCTCAACGCCCCTTCCCCCGGCGCCACCTCGTCCCTGGGCATCGCCGACACCATCTGCCAGACCGCGTCGCGGCATCTGGCTTCGTGAGATCCCGTGAAGACGTCCTTCGACTTCGTGCTGCTACGCTCAAGAGGCACGGAACAGCATTCGGCTTCGACGGGTTACAAGGGTGCCAGCCGCCCCGAATCGTGATTCCCGCGAAAGCGGGAATCCAGGCTGGGCGGGGACGGCTAGCACGTACATCTCGCCCCGCTCCACCCCGTGATTCCCGCTTTCGCGGGAATCACGGAGAGGGAGCAAGGAGATCCACATGCTCATCCAGTACAAGGGGCAGAGCCCCAGGGTTTCCCCGGAAGCGTTCGTCGCTCCCACCGCCGTTCTCATCGGCGACGTCACGGTGGAGGCCGGCGCCAGCATCTGGTTCGGCGCGGTGCTCCGCTCCGACGAGAACCAGAACCCCATCGTCATCGGCGCCCGGACCAGCGTCCAGGACAATTGCGTGATGCATTCGGGCGAGGGCGCGGTGATCATCGAAGAGGACGTGACCGTGGGGCACGCCGCCATCATGGAGGGCGCCACCATCCGCAGGTCCGCCATCATCGGCATGAACTCGACCCTGCTGGAGGATACCGAGATCGGCGAGGAGTCCCTCATCGCGGCCGGCAGCGTGGTGGTGCCGCACACCCGCATTCCGCCGCGCTGCCTGGCGGCCGGCAGCCCGGCCAAGGTCAAGAAGGAGATCAGCGGCGAGGCCCTGAACTGGATCAAGATGGGCTCTTCCACCTACGCCGAGCTGTGCCGCAGCTACCTGGGAGGCGACTACAAGATTGTGGGGTGACGGGCGTAGCGGGGTTGCGTCCGGGAGCCCGCGCCGCAACGGCGCCGGGATGCAGGGGCGGCCGGCCAGGCGCCGCTACCAGCGCTGGCAGCGGGGGCAGTAGAAGACGCCGCGGTTGCCCCGCCCGATCCGCTTGATGGGGGCACCGCACCGGTAGCAGGGCGCGCCCTTGCGGTCGTACACCTGGAGCCGCCACTGAAAGCCGCCGCGGTCATCGTTGCCGTCGCGGTAGTCCGACACCGAGCTGCCCCGCCATCGAATGGCCTCGCGCAGCAACGAACGGATTTCACTCACGAGCTGCGCGCTCAATGCCCTGGATATGCGGTGGCTCCGGCGGGTGGGACGGGCGCCGACGCGAAAGAGCACCTCGTTGACGTAGATGTTGCCGAGACCGCAGACGATCTGCTGGTCCAAGAGCAGGTCCCGGACCGTCCTGCGGGAACGGTGCAGGAAGCCGTAGAGGTAGTCGCCGGTGAAACCGCGGCCCAGCGGGTCCACGCCCAGTCCGGCAAACGGCGGCCACGCGTCCAGCTCCGAGCTGGGCAGCGCCACGCACAGCCCGAAACGCCGCGGGTCGTGGTAGCGAAGCTCGCCGCCGCGGTCGAGGGTGAACACCAGGTGGTCGTGTTTCTCGACGGACGCGCCCGGCTCCCGAAACGTCAGCTTGCCCGACATTCCCAGGTGCGTGACCCAGGTCCAGGCGCCCTCCAGCTCGGTCACGATGTACTTGCCCCGCCGGGTCACCGCGGCCACCCGCCGCCCCTCCAGGCGGGTCGCGAAGTCCCCGGCCACGGGCCGGCGCAGGCGCCCTTCGATGACCCGGACTTCGACGATGGTGGCCCCGCGAAGCCGCTCGCGCAGCGTGCGGCACACGGTCTCGACTTCAGGAAGCTCCGGCATCGCTGCCCTTCCCTTCCGCGCCCCGCACCTCCCCGAAGGCGCGCGCCAACCGGGCAAACTCCTCCAGGTTCAGGGTCTCGGCCCGCCGCCGCGGGTCGATGGCGGCGCGGTCGAAGATGTCCTGTCCCCGTGAACCGAACAGGCCCGCCAGTGCGTTGCCCAGCATCTTGCGCCGCCGGCCGAACCCCGCGCGCACCACTTCCCTCAGCAAGGGTATCTCCCGGGCGGGGACCAGCGGGTCCCGGTGCAGCTCGATCCTCAGCAGCGTGGAGTCCACCCTGGGCCTGGGCGTGAACGCCTCGGGAGACACCGCGATCCTTCCGGTGACCCGCCCGTACAGCCGGCGCCACACCGAAAGCGCGCCGTAGGCGGACGCGCCCGGCTCCGCCGCCAGTCTTCGGGCCACTTCCTTCTGCAGCATCACCACCAGGACGGTGAAGCGCGGCGACGCCTCGAACAGGCGCAGCAGCACCGGCGCCGCCACGCTGTAGGGAAGGTTCGCCACCACCTTGAATCCGTCCTCCGGCAGCAGGCGCCGGAAATCCGTCTCCAGCACGTCCTCGTGCACCAGGTGAAACTCCGGGCACGATCCCAACGGACCGTCGCGGAGCCATTGCACCAGCAACGGGTCCACCTCGACGGCCCACACGCTCCGCTGCTTCCCTACCAGATGGCGGGTGACGAAACCCAGGCCGGGCCCCACTTCCAGGATGCGGTCGTCTTCTCCCAGCTCGAGGAGCTGAAGGATGGTGTCGATAACCCGCCGGTGGACGAGAAAGTTCTGACCGCGCGCCTTGCGGGGGGTGAACCCCAACTCGCGCCAAGCGTTCCTCGCCTCTTGGTGAAGGGTCGTCATGTCCTTCGACTTCGCTTCGCTACGCTCAGGACGAACGGTGATGATGGGGATTGTGCTCCGTTCGTCCTGAGCGTAGTGAAGCGAAGTCGAAGGACCCTTCCGATGACTGCGAGCGATCCGGGTCTCCTCAAAGGATCAGCGCGGGGTCTGCGTTCAGGCGGGGACCATTTCGGCCGCCCCGCTCCAGCAGGTGGCTCCCCACCAGCGCGATCATGGCGCCGTTGTCGGTGCAGAAACGCAGCGAGGGGCAGTGGAGTTCCGCTCCCATCTCGCCGGCCTTCTCGGCCATCTTGGCGCGCAGCCGGCTGTTGGCGGCGACGCCGCCGCCCAGGACGATGTGCTCGATGCCGAACTCCGCCGCGGCCCTGAGCGTCGGGGCGATCAGCATGTCCACCACCGCCTCCTGGAAGCTCGCCGCGATGTCCGCCATCTCGTCGCGCCAGCGGTCCGCCCGCTTCCGCGTCAGGTAGTGCCAGACGGACGTCTTGAGCCCGCTGAAGCTGAAGTCGTAGGGGGTGCGCAGGCGCGCCCGGGGAAAGGCCACCGCGCGCGGGTCCCCCTGCTTGGCCAGGTCGTCGATGACGCGTCCGCCGGGGAACCCCAGCCCCATCATCTTGGCGACCTTGTCGTAGGCCTCGCCGGCGGCGTCGTCGAGGGTGCCCCCCAGGTGCTCGTACTCGCCGAATCCCCGCACCACGTAGAGCAGCGTGTGTCCGCCGGAAGCCACCAGCGCAAGATACGGGAAGGCCACTTCCTTCTCCAGGAAGATGGACAGCACGTGCGCCTCGAGGTGGTTGACCCCCACGTAGGGGATGCCGGAACGGAAGGACCACCCCTTGACGAACGAGAGCCCCACCAGCAGCGACCCGGTCAACCCGGGACCGTAGGTGACCGCCAGGCCGTCGAGGTCGCCGATGCCGACCTCCGCACGCTCCAGGGCCCTATCCACCATGGGCTGGATGGTGCGTATGTGCTGGCGCGAGGCCATCTCCGGCACGATGCCGCCGTAGGGTGCGTGGACGGCATCCTGGGACGACACCAGGTTGGCCCGCACGGCCCTGCCGTCTTCGAGAACCGCCGCCGCGGTGTCGTCACACGAGGTCTCGACGCCCAACACGATCACGACTCACCTCCATTGAATTCGTACCGAATCTGTACCGTCGCGTCCCGCCGACGCGGTTTCCCGAACCGCACGGAGGCGGCACGACGAGTCTACCACGACCGGACCTGCCGCGAACGCTGCCGGGTCCACTGAAGACCGCGGGCGGCCGACGGATTGGCCGCATCCATGGAGAGAGCCCTCCGATAGGCCTCCCCCGCGGCGCCGAACCGGCCCAGGGCCCGAAGGTTGTCGCCTCGAAGGACCAGGCCCTGCACGAACCACGAAGGGTCGCGGCCCAGGACGGACTCGACCGCGTCCAGGAAGTCCAGCGAAGCCTTGAAGTCGCCCAACCGGTAGTGGGCCACCGCGATGTAGTAATGGGCATACGGATTGGTGCCGTCGGTGGAAAGGCTCTTTTCCAGCTCACTCAAAGCCCGGTCGTGCTGACCGGAGCGGAGCAGCCGCACCGCCCGCTCGGTCATGCGCACCGACGCGACGCGCTGGGGCGACGAACCGCGCTGCATCCGCAGGCTGCGCTCCGGCGCCGTCCCCGACACGCCGGGCGCCGGGGATCTCCCCATGCCTCGGGATGAGGGCCTCATCGCCGCGGCCGCGGACGAGCCGCCCTCCTTCCCCGGTGAAGGAGCGGGTCCCTGCTGCATCGCGCACGCCGACATCATGGAAGCCGCCACCAGCCAGACGGTGGCCTGCAACAGACGGCCGAACCGTATCATGGCGCGACGCCCGCGCCGCCGGCGGGCTCCAGGGCCGTCCCTACCCGCATGTCGCCACCGATGCCGCAGGCCGGGTCCCTTCCGCGCCGGAATCCCCTCCCTGGACTCCGCCCGGGCACCGCGAGGCGCCGGCGGCACGCGGGCCGGCCTCGAAGGCCGAGACCCCTGGAGGGGTCACGAAATCCGTGACCGGAACCCTGCTGGTAGCCTTCTTCATGAAGTCGGTCCAGATGGGCAGGGCGGCCTGCGACCCCGCGAGCCCCAACTCCGACTGGCGGTCGAAGCCGACCCACACCAGCGCCAGCAGGTCGGGGGTGTAGCCCGCGAACCAAGCGTCCCTGGCGTCGTTGGTGGTGCCGGTCTTCCCGGCCGCGGGGCGCGTGAAACCCAGGCGGCGCGCGCCGCGCGCCGTGCCGCGGTCCACCACGCCGCGCAGCATATTATTCATGTCGAAAGCCACCTGAGGCGAGATGACCCGCTTCACCCGGATGTTCCGCTTCTCCAGCACGTTGCCGTTGCGGTCCAGCACGTTCTTGATGGACAGCAGGTGGGTGCGGATGCCGTTGTTGGCCAGGGCCGAAAACGCTCCCGCCATTTCGAGGGGCGTGACTTCGACCGCGCCCAGGGCCAGCGACGGCAGCAGCGGAAGCCGGCTCTGGATACCCATCCGGTAAGCCATCTCGCGCACCTTCTTGATGCCCACGTCCTGCGCGATGCGCGCGGTCGCGGCGTTCAGGGACTTCTCCATGGCCTCGCGCATGGTCACCCAGCCGTAGTACCGTTGCTTGTAGTTCTCCGGCGCCCAGTTCTGGCGGCCGTAGCTCCACGTGAACGGCGCGTCTTCCACGAACGTCGTGCTGTGATAGGGCTCCTGACTCTGGGCCGAGCCGTGGGTCAAGGCGGCCAGAAAAACGAACGGCTTGAAGACCGAGCCGGGTTGCCGCTTGGCCTGAGCCACCCGGTTGAACTGGGACTTGCGGTAGTCACGGCCGCCGACCATGGCCTTGATCTCGCCGGTCTGCGGCTTGATCACCACCAGGGCGCCCTCCAGATCGTCGGTCTTGGCGATCTTGCGCAAGTGCCCATAGTCCTTCTCCAGCCTCCCGAGCCCCCTGGACAGGGCCGCCGCGGCGGCCTGCTGGGCCTCCAGGTCCAGACTCGTGAAGATGCGCAGCCCCTCGGCGGTCAACACGTCGTTGCTGTAGTGGGCGGCCAGCTCCTTCTTCACGTAGTCGGTGAAATACGGCGCGCCGTTGGTGAGCCGTATGGGCTCCCGCTTCTCGAAGACCTCCTGCAACGCCCGTTCGTAGGCGCGCCGGGTGATGATGCCGTCGCCCACCAGCTTGGCCAGGATGACGTTGCGCCGCCCGATGGCGTCCTCGATGCTCCGATAGGGAGAATACCTGTTGGGCGCCCTGATGAGACCCGCCAGCATGGCGGTCTCGCCGACGGTCAACTGTTCCGGTTCCTTGACGAAGTAGAAGCGCGCCGCTTCCCAGATCCCGAAGATGCCCTGCGCGCCGTTCTGGCCGAGATAGATCTCGTTGAGGTAGTTTTCGAGGATCTCGTCCTTGGTGTACATCCACTCGGTCACCAGCGCCATGAGCGCTTCCTTGGCCTTGCGCTCGATGGTGCGGTCACTCTCCAGGAAGAAGTTCTTCATCAACTGCTGGGTCAACGTGCTGCCGCCCTGCACGACTCCTCCACGGCGCACGTTGGCCAGAAAGGCCCGCAGCACCGCCACCGGGTCCACGCCGCGGTGATAGTAGAAGCGCTCGTCTTCTACCGACAGGATCGCCTTCCTCAGCCTCGCCGGCACCTCTTCCAGCCGGACGATCCGCCGCTGTTCGCGCACCCGGTCGAAGAACCCCGTCACCAGCTCGGGTTCCAGCTCCAGGGACGGCAGGACTTCCCCGTTGTCCAGCCGCTGGATGCGGTGGATGATCCCGGATTTCAGGGAGATGCGCACGGGGAAGCCCTGGAACTCGCGCAGCGGGTACTGGAAATCGTGCAGGAAGACCTCGATCACCGCGGCCTTGCCGTGCACCCGGTATTCACCCTTGGACCTCGGCCGGCTCCTGGAAGACCGGTAGCCCAGACGCCGCAGCTTCTCGCGGATCTGGCCGGCGGGGAAGCTCATGCCCGGATAGATGATCTTGCTGTCCGCGTAGATTTTGGAGGGGAACTCCCACTTGCGCCCTTCGAACTTGGTCTGCACCACGGTGCTCAGGTGCCATACGTACCACCCTCCCAGGCCCAGTCCGCCGAGGACCAGCAGGAAAAGCAGCGCCGCGGAGACCTTGACCAGCCGTATGAAGGTTCTCTTCAAGCCGCCTCTCATGATCGAGCCACTTCAACCGGGAAGGCGCAAGGCAAGGAAGATGGTCGTGTCTTCACGCCGTATCAGGAACAGAATGCCGCTGCCCCTGGCCAGCTCTCCGACGATCCGCCTGAAGTCCTTCAGGCCGCCGATCCGTTTGCGGTCGATCTCGATGATCACGTCGCCGGCCCGGATACCCGCCCGGTCCGCCGGGCTGCCGGACTCCACGTCGGTCACGACCACCCCTTCCGGCTCCCGGGTCCGCCGGCTCCCCGCAGAATCGCGGGTCATCTCCCGGACCGTCAGGCCGAGGTCGCTGCCGTCCTCCACCTCCACCACCGTCTCCTCGTCGCCCATCCTCGCGATCTGCACCCTTGCGGTGACGTTCCGTCCGTTGCGCACCACCGCGACGTCGACGGCCTTCCCCACCGGCGTCCGGGCCACCGCCAGCGAAAGCTCGCTGGCCTTGCCGACGGGGGCGCCGTCGAAGCCGATGATGACGTCCCCCACCTGGACGCCGCCGGCCTCCGCCGGGCTCCCCTTGGCGACGTTGGCCACCAGCGCTCCCCGGGCTTCACGCATGCCGAGGGCCTCGGCCATCTCGGCGTTGACGTCCTGGATGACCACGCCAAGCCAGCCCCGAGTGACCTTGCCCTCGTCCTTGAGCTGCGACAGCAGTCCCTTCACCAGGTTGATGGGTATGGCGAAACCGATGCCGATGTTGCCGCCGCCCCGGCTGAAGATCGCGGTGTTCACCCCCACCACCTCGCCCCGCAGGTTGATCAGGGGGCCGCCCGAATTGCCGGGGTTGATGGAGGCGTCGGTCTGAATGAAGTTGTCGTAGGGTCCGGCGCCGATGCGGCGCCCCTTGGCGCTCACGATGCCCGAGGTCACCGTGTGCTCCAGGCCGAAGGGATTGCCGATGGCCAGCACCCACTCGCCGACTTCCAGCGCGGCCGAGTCGCCCAGCGCCACCACCGGCAGCTCGCGGTCGACGTCGATCTTGATCAGCGCGATGTCGGTCTTGGGATCGCGGCCGGCCACCCGGGCCTGGTGCTCGGAGCCGTCCGACAGCTTGACCGTCAGCTCCTGCCCGTCCTCGACGACGTGGTCGTTGGTGAGGATGTAGCCGCTGGAATCCACGATGAAGCCGGAGCCCACGCTGCGGCGCGGACTCGGCGCCGGATTGCGCGGGAAGCGCTCGCCGAAGAAGCGCCGCCAGAAGTCGTTGAAAGGATCGTCGTCGCCGAAGGGACCCGGGGCCGACGGCGATTGCGCCGAGGGCGTCGAGGAGATGTGCACCACCAGCGGCCGCACCTGCTTCGACAGGGTGACGAAATCGGGCAGGCTCATGCGCGTGCTCGCATGAGCCGCCCCCGCGGCAAGCATGACCACCCAGGCCAGCGACAACAACGTACGGGTGCGTGTTCCGAGCGTCATGTCGTCCGAACGGCCTCCACGTATTTCATCCTGAGGTTGTACAGGACTTCCTGAACGAGCTGTTCCTCGGTCTCGTCGAGATTTCCCTTGCTCTTCTCGCCGAGCATGCCGATGATGTCGATGGTCTGCTTGGCCACGGCCACGTCCTTCTCCACCTTGCCGGTGACCGGATTGATCATCTCTCCGAGATGCATCAGCGCCTGGGTGCTCAAGCTGATGATGAAGGTGGAGAAGTTGATGGATGGAAGCTCCTCCACGCGGTCTTCCGGCTCAGGACCCGGCTCCGGGTCGGGCGCGGGTTCGGACGCCGGCTCCTCCCCGCCCGCCGGCTCCTCGCGCGCTTCGCCCTCGTCGGTGAAGCGGCGTTTGTCGTGCACCTTGAACCCCTTAGGGGCGTCGGTTTCCTCGCTCATGGAAGCTCTCCTCGGCCTGATCTACGCTATTCCACCATTATTGATTCGCCCGGACGAGGTGTCAAGGAAAGCGCGCGCATTGACTTTGATCCGGGCGGACTCTATCATACCGGGCGCGTTCCATTCTCACCTCCAACCCCATGGCGACAACCTCCACGTGTGCAAGGTCCGTGCTCGACCTCATCGGCTCCACCCCCGTCGTGCGTCTGACGAAGCTGCCGGGCAAGGAGGACGCCGAGGTCTGGGGCAAGCTCGAGTCGCTCAATCCCGGCGGCTCGGTCAAGGACCGCATCTGCCGCAGCATGATCGAGGACGGCGAGCGCAAGGGCCTGCTGAAGCCCGGAGGCACCATCGTGGAGCCCACCAGCGGCAACACCGGCATCGGCCTGGCCCTGGTGGCCGCTGTGAAGGGGTATCGCCTGATCCTGACGATGCCTGATACCATGAGCGAGGAGAGACGCAATCTCCTGGTCGCCTACGGCGCGCGCCTGATCCTGACCCCCGACACCAAGGGAATGGGGGGAGCCATTCGCAGGGCCGAGGAGCTGGCCAACGAGCATCCGGACTTCTTCATGCCGCAACAGTTCACCAATCCCGCCAATCCGGCGGCCCACCGGGAGACCACCGCGGTGGAGCTGCTGAGCCAGCTCGGGCACGTGGACGCGTTCGTCAGCGGCGTCGGCACCGGGGGCACCATCACCGGAGTGGGCGAGGTGCTCCGGGACAGGTTCCCCGCCGTGAGGATATACGCCGTCGAGCCCGCGGCCTCGCCCGTGCTGTCCGATGGAGAGCCCGGCTACCACAAGATCCAGGGAATCGGCGCGGGTTTCGTACCCCCCATTCTCAACACCCGGATCTACGACGAGGTCATCACCGTGAGCGACGAGGACGCCGCGGCCACCACGCACCGGCTGGCGGTGGAGGAAGGCGTCTTCGTCGGCATCTCGTCCGGCGCCAACTGCTTCGCCGCCATGCAGGTGGCCAAGGCCATGGGCAAGGGCCACCGGGTGGTCACGATGCTTTGCGACAGCGGCGAACGGTATCTCAGCACGCGGGTCTAGCGGCGTAGCGGCGCGCCGGAGCTTTCCAAGCCTCCGGTTTTCTGTTATTCGTTCAGGTTCTCCGATCCGAGCGGTCCCCGTCGTCTAGCCTGGCCCAGGACACCGGCCTTTCACGCCGGCAACACGGGTTCAAATCCCGTCGGGGACGCCATCCCCGCAACCGCGCCCGCCGGCGTCTCAAACCATCCCTCGACTGACGAGAGCCTCGGCGAACAGCATGTCCTCGGGATAGGTGACCTTGAGGTTGACCGTGCTTCCCTCCACCACCCGCACCGACACTCCCATGCGCTCCACCAGCATGGCGTCGTCGGTGGCCTCCACCCCTTCCCTGCCGGCGCGTTCGTAGGCGTCCCGGAGCACCCGCACCGGAAACGCCTGGGGGGTCTGTGTCTCCCACAGGTGGCTGCGGACGAGCGTCTCCTTCACCTGTCCGTCGAACACGGTCTTGATGGTGTTGCGGGCCGGCACCGCCGCGGTCACCGAGCGGTTCCGGCGCGATTCCCGGACGCAGCGGTCGATGAGGTCGGGCGCCGCAAAGGGCCGCGCTCCATCATGGACGACCACGAACTCGCAGTCGGAGTCCAGCGCGTCGAGGCCCGCGCGGACGGAATCCTGCCGGCGGGACCCTCCCCGCGCGATCCCGACCTCCAGCCCCGGCAAGGGCGCCGCGCGCAGCAGCTCTTCGTATCCCGTCACCTCATCGGGCGGCACCACGAGCACGGCACGGCCGACCTCCCGCGACCTCCCGAAGCGGTCGAGGGTGTGCAGGATCAGCGGCCGTCCGGACAGCTTCAACAGGACCTTCGACCCCTGGTCTCCCATCCGGGTCCCCCGGCCCGCGGCCAGGATGATGGCATTGACTCGCAAGAGAAACCCTCCCGCGACAAAAAAAGAGCTGAAGGGATTCCCCTCAGCTCTTTCGTCGCAACCGCAAGCCTCCGCTATTGCGTGAAGATGTGGCTCAGCTCCTCCATGATCTTTTCCTCGGTGTGCGACCGGGCGATGGACAGCTCCTTGACCAGCAGGTTCCTTGCGGTGTCCAGCACCTTGCGCTCGCCGAACGAAAGCTCCTTGTCGCTCTTGAGGAGGAACAGGTCCCGGAGCACCGCGGCAATCTCGATGACCGAGCCGGTCTTGATCTTCTCGGTGTACTCCCGATACCGGCGGTTCCAGGTCTGCTGGTCCACCGGGGCCTTCTTCTTTTCGCGCAGGATCCGGTAGACGCGTGTGACGGTCGTCTTGTCGATGATCTTCCTCAATCCCACGGCCATGGCATTGTCCACGGGCACCATGATCTTCATGTCCGTGTCGAGGATGCGCAGCATGTAGAACTTCTTCTCGGTCCCGGAAATAACCTGAATCCTTACTGCTTCGATCTCACCGACTCCATGTGCGGGATAGACGACCTTCTCACCGACCTTGAACATTCTTTCCTCCTTGAACGTCAGAACCGTGTGCGGAAGAGGGACAGGAACCGATGGCTCCCTATTATATACACCTTCGGAGAGGAGGGGTCAAGGAATAGCGTGACACAAAATACTTACCTGATTTCAAGTAATTATATATGTAAATATAATGTATCGAGTAATTTTTGAAGGGGTCGGGAGCAGGACGGTCAGAGCTTCCGCTCCATGAGCCAGGCGTCCTCGCCGTTGTCCGAGTAGTAGCCCTTGCGCAGGCCGCATACCCTGAAACCGAGCGACCGATAGAGGGTTTGAGCGGCGTCGTTCGACTTCCTGACCTCCAGGGTCATCCGCCGCAGGCCCCTCTTGGTGGCGTTCTCGATGATCTCCTCGAGCATGGCTCGCGCGACTCCCTGCCGCCAGTAGCGCGGGTGCACCGCGACGTTGTGGATGTCCAACTCGTCAGGAAGCTCCCAGTAGATCACGTAGCCGATGGACTTGCCTTCCCGCTGGCACAGGACGGACCCGGCGCGCGCCGCCTGCAGCTCCTCGAGAAAGAACTTCCGGCTCCACGGACTGCCGAACGCCGCGGTCTCGATGGCCATGGCGTCGTCGATGTCGGCGATGGTCATGCTCCGCAGGTGCAGCTCTTCGCCGGCCTGTACGGACATTGAGGAAACCCGCAGCACTAGCGATCTACGTCCCGGGACGCTAGGTGATCCAGCCCAGCCTCGCCGCGCTCTCCTTGAGCAGGAGGACGTCGAGGACCTTGCTGCGGAGGTCGTGCGCGAAACCATAGACCCGGTCCTGGAGCGGGATGACCGTGGTGAACTCCGGGGGGAAGGCGCCGATGCTCGACGATATCTTGCGGACGCGGGAATCCAGCAGCCTGCCCCTGACGATCAACTGGCCTTCCTTCAACGCCAGGTCATAGTCATAGTCCGGCATGCGCTGGGGCAGTTTCGACCCGATGGCGATACCCAGGCGCGGCACCTGGGTGGGGAACTCCAGCCGGAGATGGTAGGCCTTGCCCAGGTCTTCCACCGTGTAGGCGTGGCCGTAGCGCCGCTCGCGCTCCACCTTCTCCACGAACCTGGAGTCGTAGAACCCCTCGACGGGCACGGGAATCCTCCGCAGCAGCTTCCCCCGATGCGACGACACCGGCCGCAGGAGGATCGCCATCGGAACGCCGTAGAGGGCCGCGCTCACCGCGACCTGCTCCACCGGCACGGCGCGGAAGACGCTATGGCGCAGCCGGTACAGTACCTCCGCCAGCGACACCAGGAAGCCTGCCAGGATGTACAGGTTGACGCCCTTGTCGAAGGCCAGGCCCAGTCCTTCCACGCCGATGCCCGCGGCCATGAACACCACCGGATAGAGGATCATGTTGAGGATCATGTTGAGAGAGACCGCCGCGCCCTCCACGAAGTAAGGGCGGCCGGTCAATTCCGCCAAGTCGTCCCGCGACGCCCGTGGCAAGGCGCCGAGCAGCGGCTGAAGCAGGAGCACCGTCATGCGCAGCAGGCCCGATTCGCTGGTCTGTATCCGCTGAACCAGGTCCTCGAAGCCCATGGGTAGCTGCCCGGGGAACGTCTTGGGCTCCCGCGGGGGCTCCTCTTCCTCGAGCTCCTCCTCTACTGCGGCGGCGACCGCGGCTACCGGCGGCGGTGCGGCCGGCGCCGCCATCGGAGCGGCGGGAGCCGGGGCGGGCACGGCAGCGCCGTTGGCGGCCTCCGCCACCGGAGCGGCTGCCGGCGCGGCCGGGGCCTCCGCGGCTTCGGGCGCGCCCTCCGACGTACGGAAACGGGATTCGAAGACCTCGCCGAAATCGACGTCCTGGTGCAGCTCCCTCGCCCGGTCGATGAGCACGCCCTCGGGCTCGACGTTGTTGGGATCCGTCACGCAGCAGTCCACCGGACAGACCGCGGCGCACGCCTCGTAGTCGTGAAACCCGACGCATTCAGTGCACAGCACCGGGTCGATGACGTACAGGTCATCCTGTTGGGTGATGGCTTCGTTGGGACATTCCGGTTCGCAAGCGCCGCAGTTGATGCACTCTTCGGTTATCATGGTGGCCATGGCAGAACGCTCCTGAAACGAATCCGGGACGGACGCGGCCGCGCCATGAGGAGCAAAGCTCCCCGCGCCGCCCGCCGATCGGGTGTGACTACCTCTCGAACGTCAAAAATAGTTGATTTTTCAAGTTACTTCAACGTCCCGGCTCAGCTTGAAAAACCACGGCGGTGTGTGTTAGACACAAAGGTTCTACCGGGCGGCGTACCCAAGTGGTTAAGGGAGAGGTCTGCAAAACCTCCATGCGGCGGTTCGAATCCGCCCGCCGCCTCCACCCTTCCCGCTCAACGCTGCTTCAGCATCTCCTCCAGCAGTTCCCCGTGGCGCTCCAGCACGATCCGGCGTTTCAGCTTCATGCTGGGGGTCAGTTCGCCCGTGTCGATGGAGAAGTCCCCGGGCAGGATGCGGAAGTCGCGGACCGCCTCGAAAGGCGCCAGCTCCCGGTTGCGTTCGCGGATCCGCTGCCGCAGGCAGTCGGCCACCCGGGGGTCCGCGGCCGCGTCTTCCCCGCTCCCCAGCTCGACCCCTTCCTTTTCCGCCCAGCGCGCGACCTCGTCGCGGTCCAGCGTGACCAGCGCCACCAGGTGGCTGGTCCTGTCGCCCCACACCATGGCCTGGCTGATCAGCGGTTCCTCCCGCAGATGGTTCTCGATCATCTGCGGAGCCACGTTCTTGCCGCCGGAGGTCACGATGAGGTCCTTCTTGCGGTCGGTGATGCGCAGGAACCCGCCGTCCTCGATCTGGCCCACGTCACCGGTGTGGAACCACCCGTCCTCGTCGATGGCCTCGCGGGTCGCGGCCGGGTCCTTGAAGTAGCCCTTCATGACGCTGGCGCCACGGATCAGGATCTCGCCGTCATCGGCGATGCGGCACTCCACCCCCTCCAGGGCCAGCCCCACGGTGCCCACACGGTAGCGGTCCAACCGGTTCACGTGAGTCGCGGTGGAAGTCTCCGTCAGCCCGTACCCTTCCACGATCCAGATGCCCATGGCCTGGAAGAAATCGGCGATGGGATCCGAGAGCGACGCGCCGCCGGATATGGCCAGCCACAGCCGTCCCCCCATGCCCTCGCGGACCTTGGAGAGCACCAGGCGGTCGGCCAGCCGATGCCGCAACCGCAGCCACAAGCCGATGCTCTCGCCCCTGCGAGCCCGGTCGCTGTATTGCTTGCCCACGCCCACCGCCCAGTGGAACAGCCGTTGGCGGATGGGGCTGCCGCTCTCGACCCGGTTGAGGATGCGCCGGTGGGCGTTCTCGTACACGCGGGGAACCGAGAACAGCACGGTCGGCCTGACCGCCTGCAGGTCCGCCGAAAGGGTCTCGATGGAACGGGCGAACGCGCACAGGTAGCCCCGGGCCGCGGCCACGAAATGCTCCAGGCGGCCGAACGAATGAGCCAGGGGGAGGAACTGAAGCGCCACGGCGTCCTCGCCGAACGGAATGGCGTCCAGTGCCGCCGCAATGACGAAAAGGTAGTGGCCGTGGGTGGTGACGACGCCCTTGGGCTCGCCCGTGGTGCCGGAGGTGTAGATGATGGTGAGATCGTCCCCGGACTCCAGCGCCGCCGCGGACTCGCGGAACGCCCCCGGATGCTCCTTGCCGTAATCCCTCCCCATGGCCTTCATCCGTTCCAGCGACACCGTACCCGGAACCGCCTCGCCGTCTTCCGCGCCCGCGTCCTCCGCGTCCAGCAGCACCCTGGTCCTGACCGACGCCAGCGCCGGCGACGAGACGTCCAGCGCTTCCAGCGCGGCCCGGGAATCCACCACCAGCACCGCGGCCTCGGAATGCCGCACGATGTATTGAACCTGGGCCGGCGTGTTGGAGGCGTAAAGGGGCACGGTCAGAGCGCCGATGCAGATGTTCGCCCAGTCCAGCAGGCACCACTCCACGCGATTGGGGGCGAACACGGCCACGCGGTCGCCCTTGCGCACGCCCGCAGCCAAGAGTCCCAGGGCGATGCTCTCCACCTCCGCGGCCGCCTCCGCCCAGGTCTGGTCGCACCAGCGGCCGTCGCGCCAGAAACGGTACATCACACGCTCCTGCCGCGCCTCCGCGTGGGACAGAAAGAGATCCGCAAGACTTCGATAGGCCATGCCGGGACTATAGCACAAAGGACTCATCGGTCGTCAGCTTTCGAGGAACCCATGTATCTGCCCGCAGACGTGCTGCTGCTGGGACAGCGTGATCTCGGGATAGATGGGCAGGGCCAGCGAGGACCGCGCCGCGGCCTCGGCGTGCGGGAAGTCCCCTGCGCCGTAGCCCAGCGAGCCGAAACATTCCTGAAGGTGCAGCGGCAACGGGTAGTAGACCTCCGTGCCGACGCCCCCGTCGGTCAGAAAGGCCCGCAGGCGGTCGCGCTCCGGCGAGCGGATGACGAACTGGTTGTGGACGTGGCCGGGACAGTCCCGGGGGAGGACCAGGCGTTCCGCGGACGCCTCGTCTTCGAGAAGCTCCCGGTAGCGCCGCGCGGCCCGGCGCCGCGCCTCGGTCCATTCGTCGATGTGACCGAGCTTCACCCGCAGGACCGCGGCCTGGAGGCTGTCCAGGCGAAAGTTCCCGCCGACGAGCTGGTGATGGTATTTGGGCGCTTCCCCATGGACCCGAAGCATGCGGATGCGCGCGGCCAGCTCCTCGTCGCCGGTGACCACCATGCCGCCGTCGCCGAAGGCGCCGAGATTCTTGCTGGGATAGAAGGAGAAGCAGCCCGCGGCGCCCACGGTCCCCGCCGCCCTGCCCCGGGCATCGGCGGCGCCGAAGGACTGCGCGGCGTCCTCCACTACGGCGACGCCCGCTTGCCCGGCCAGCTCCAGGATGGGGTCCAGGTCCATGCTGCGGCCGAAGAGGTGGACGGGCATGATGGCCCGGGTGCGCTCGGTCATGCGCGCCGCCACCGCCGCCGTATCCATGTTGAACGTGTCCGGGTCGATGTCGACGAAGACCGGCCGCGCGCCCAGCCGCACGATGACGCCGGCGCTGGCGAAGAACGAGTAAGCGGAGGTGATCACTTCATGGCCGGGTCCGATGCCCAGGGCCATCAACGACACCAGCAAGGCGTCGGTGCCGGACGACACCCCCACGGCGAACCGCGCGCCCGTGCGGGCGGCGACCTCGTTCTCCAACTCCGCCACCTCCGGACCCAGGATGAAGCGCTGGGAGGCGCAGACCCTCAGGACGGCCTCGTCGATCTCCTCCCGGATGCTTTCATACTGGGCCTTCAGGTCCAGCAGCGGCACTTTCATGCTGTCCACCCGCTCCGTTTCCGTCCCGTTCGACGCGGTTGCCGCGGCATCCCGGACTTGCTACGAGATTAGCCCATGATGTCCCGGACACCCGACTCCCGCGAGGCGTGACATGGCCAAGGTCCTCGGCTTGACCGGAGGCATCGCCACCGGCAAGAGCACGGTATCGGCCATCCTGAGCGACCGCGCCGCCATCGTCGACGCCGACCGGCTGGCGCGGGAGATCGTCGAGCCCGACCGGGAGGCCTGGCGGGAGATCGTCGAGCTGTTCGGCCCGGAGGCGCTCCGGGAAGACCGCACCCTCGACCGCGCGCACATCCGCGGCGTCATCTTCCAGGACCCGGACCGGCGCAAGCGCCTGGACGCCATCACCCACCCGCGCATCCGCGCCCTGGCGAGACAGCGCATCGTCGAGCACTCCCGGGAACACGAGTTCGTCATCTACGACGCGCCGCTGCTGTTCGAGGCGAAGATCCACCACTGGCTGCGTCCGGTCATGCTGGTGGCGTGCCGGCGCGACATCCAGGAGGAGCGGCTGCGCCGGCGGGACGGTCTCGACGACGCCGCGATCCAGCGGCACCTCGAGGCGCAGATGCCGCTGGCGGAAAAACGCCGGCTCGCCGACTTCGTCATCGACAACGACGGCGCCCTCGCCGACCTCGAAAGGACGGTGGCGAGGGTGTGGGAAGCCGTCGCGGCTACTTCGCCCGCTCGATATATTTTCCTTCTGACGGATCCACCCGAATCCGGTCGCCGATCTGAATGAACGGCGGTACCTGGACCGTCACGCCGGTTTCAAGCGTGGCGGGCTTGTAGGAGGCCGACGCGGTGGCTCCCTTCATGGACGGCTCGGTCTCCACCACTTCAAGCTCCACCGCCGAACCCAGGCTCACCCCCACCGGACTGCCGTCGAACAGCTCCACGGTCACCACCTGGGTCGGCAGGAGGAACGGCAGGATGTCCCCCACGTCGTCGGACGAAAGCTCGGTCTGCTCGTAGCTTTCCGTGTCCATGAAGGTGTGACGGTCGTCCTCGGCGTAGAGATACTGCATCTCGCGGCTCTCCAGGGTGGCCCGGTCGACCCTCTCCTCGGAGCGGAACTTGTGCTCGGTGCCGACCCCGGTCCGCAGGTTCTTGAGCTTCGTCTGCATGAAGCCGTGGCCCTTGCCGGGCGTCAGGTGCTTGACAGCGGTGACCCGGTAGAGGTCTCCCTCGTAGATGATGATCATGCCGTTCCGAAGCTGCGTCGCGTTGATCATGTCCTGGCTTGTCCTTTCCCTTCCCTCACCCCGGCGGCCAGCCCAGCGACCTTCCGCCGAGGAGGTGCAAATGAATGTGGTGGACGCTCTGGGCGGCGTCCGGCCCGGTGTTGACGACGATGCGGAAGCCGCTCTCGGAGACGCCGTGCTCCTCCGCCAGCCGCCTGGCCACCGTCATCGCGCGCCCCATGGCCTCCTCGTCCTCCGCCTCCAGCTCGTGGACGCCGGCAACGTGCTTCCTGGGAATGATCAGGAGATGCACGGGCGCCTTGGGGTCGATGTCCCGGAAGGCGAGCACCGATTCGTCGCGGTAAACGATGTCTCCGGGGATGTCTCCGCTGGCGATGCCGCAGAACAGACAGTCGGCCACTCCGGTCACCTCCCCTCAGTCGTCGGGACAGAACGCCCGCACCGTGCCGGCCTCGACCTTGAGGGGCACCTTCCTGAGCCAAGCCCCGGCGCACGGACCCCACACGCACTCGCCCGTGGTGGGCTCGTAGAGGGCGCCGTGGTTGGCGCACACCACGTACTTCTCGTCCACCGAGAAGAACTGGTTGTCCAGCCAATCCATGGGCAGGGGGATGTGACGGCAGCGGTTCACGTACGCGAAAAGCTCCCCCCCGAACCCGAAGACGAAGCCTTCGAGGCTCTGGCCGCGGCAACGGAGCGTGAATTTCCGGCTCGTGCCGTCGGGAAAGTCTTCCCTGCGGCCGACCCGCTTGCCTGCTGGACGTCTTGCCATGAAATTCTTCGCTAGTCCGCCATCTCCCGCAGGAACGACAGGTCCCCCGGCGGACAACCTACAACGATCTCGCCCCGGTCCACAAGCACGGGCAGCGCGTGCAGCGAGAGTCCCTTGCACGGACCGTCCACGCACAGGCCGGTGTCGGGCTCGTAGAGGGCGCCGTGGGTGGCGCACATCAGGTGGTTGCCGTCCTCGGTGAAGAACTGGTAGCGGACGAAGTCCAGCGGCGTCACCATGTGGCGGCAACTGTTGACGTAGGCGCGAAACTCTCCCCGGTGGTTCACCACGAAGCAATCGACCCGGTACTTCCCGCAGATCAGCCAGAACTTCCTGACCGTCCCCGCGGGCACATCGTCGATTCCGGCCACCACCTTGCCGCCGGCCCGCGCCTCCCGCGCCATCCGCGCCCGGTCGCGCCGGAAGCGCAGCCGGCGCACCGTCAACGCCACCAAGTACACGGCTAGAAAGACCGCCGACAGGTACAGGGTCAGTTCCACGACTCGGGCGGATGCGGAGGAGATCAGTCGGTTTCGGGAACCTTCTCGCCGCTCTTGCGGATGCGTTCCACGTCGTCCGGCGTCTGCCGCTCGTTGATCCCCATGATCTTCAAAAGCTCGTTGGTCATGTCCGCGGTCAGGCGGTCCCGCACGCTGCCGCGACCGTCCGGGTCGGCCTTGAGGAACCGCATGATCTTGTCGGGCGGGACTCCGGTCTCCTCCAGGCGGTCCAGCAGCTCGCTGAAGCCCACCTGTCCTCCATAGGCGCGAGCCTGCTCCTCCAGCCGCCGGCATTCCTTGCAGACCCGGGCCCAGATGCCGGCCTTCTCGCCACAGTAGTTGCAACTCGCCATGCCGGCGCCTTCCAGGCCTCCTACTCCGGCAGCCGGGCCAGCAGGGACTGTATCCTGGCGCTGGAGGATTCGCTTCCGGCCACGAGCTGCTGGAGCACCGGCTCCGGCCGGTTGAAGGCCGGACGCTCCCCGCGCGCGGTCACGGCACGGCCGCCGGCCTCCTCGACGATGACGATGCCGGCGCACACGTCCCATTCCTTGACCCGGCGGAAGGTCACGGTGGCGTCCGCCCGCCCGCGGGCCACCGAAGCCAGCCGGTAGGCGATGCTGCCCATGGGCTCCAGCGTGAACTCCCCGGCCAGTTCGTCAAGGCGCCGGCGCGGCTCGGAGCGGCTGATGAGCAGGCGCGGACGTTCCCCGTTCACCGGCGTGCCCACCCCCAGCGGTTCGCCGTTCAGCCGGGCGCCCCCTCCCCTTACCGCGTCGAACAGCTCGGCCCGGAGCGGGTGACAGATCACCCCCAGCACCGGACGCCCGTCCACCGCAAGCCCGATGGACACGCAGAACTCCGGGACCCCGCGAATGAACTCCCGGGTGCCGTCCAGGGGGTCCACGATCCACACACGGCTCCGGTCCAGCCTGCCGGGATCGTCGGCGTCTTCCTCGGAGAGCCACGCGTCTTCCGGGAAACGCGCCGCCAGGATCTCCCGGATGGCCCGGTTGGCCATGAGATCGGCGGTGGTGACCGGGTTGCCGCGGGACTTCTCCTCGACTTGGTAGTCGCCCCGGTAGAGCCCTGCGATGATCTCGCCCGCGGCGCGCGCCGCCTCCGCCGCAGCCCCCAGCTCGTCTGTCCAGGCGTCGCTGGACAAAGCCTGCTCCGTGGGTCCATAATGAAGCCGAGCCATTCCTTCAACTATAGCCAATACTCGGGAAATACGCGAAAAGTGACACCTCCCGGACCCGTCGCCAAGCCCAGGGCCGTCTTCCTGGACGCCGCCGGAACCCTGTTCGAATCCGTGAAACCCGTTGCCGTCACCTATGCGGAGATGGCGCAACGATACGGCATGGACGTGCCCCACGAAGAGGTGTCGCGGCAGTTCCGCCACTGCTTCGCCACCGCGCCGCCCATGGCCTTTCCGGGATCGGACGGCCCGCGGCTGAAGGCGCTGGAACGGGCCTGGTGGCGCGACGTGGTGCGGCGCGTGTTCGAGCCCGCGGGGACCTTCCTTCGTTTCGAGGACTACTTCGACGAGCTGTTCGCTTACTTCGCCCGCCCCGACTCATGGGAGCTTTACGACGACGCGCGGACGACGCTGGAGGCCCTGAAAGGGCGCGGCCTGATCCTGGCGATGATCTCGAACTTCGACTCCCGGGTGCTGGAGATCATCCGCGGGCTGGGCATTGCGGACTACTTCGACTCGGTGTTCATATCGAGCAGCGCGGGCTCCGCCAAGCCCGACGCGGGAATCTTCCACTTGGCGCTGGAACGCCACGGCATCGCGCCGGACGAGGCATTGCACGTCGGCGACAGCCCGGAGACGGACATCGAGGGAGCGCTGCGCGCCGGCGTCCGGCCCGTGCTGCTGGACCGCGACGGCGACACCCGGCACGAAGGCGCCGCGCGCATCCGCGGACTACACGAGTTGATGAGCCTCGTGTAGTCGTCTAAATTGCTGGAACCGGACTCAATCGACATCTGACTGGAGGTCAAATCATGGCGGTCATCGATGCAGACGCGCACGTCCTGGAGACCAACCGGACCTGGGAGTACATGGAGGGGGCGGAGAAGGCCTACCGCCCGCAGATCGTGACTTCCACCAATGAAGCCGGAGACAGCGGCGAGTACTGGCTGGTGGACGGAAGGCTTTTTGCCAAGTCCGACAACGTCGGCCATGACACTCCCGAGGAATCCCGCGAGATGTCGGACATCGCCTCCCGGCTGCGGCACATGGACGAGATGGGCGTGCTTATGCAGGTGCTCTACCCCACCATCTTCCTGCGTCCCGTCACTGACAAGCCCGAGGTGGAGATGGCGCTGTTCAAAAGCTACAACCGCTGGCTGTGCGACATCTGGAAGGCAGGCCAGGACCGGCTCCGGTGGGCGGCGATACTGCCCCTGCGCAGCATGGACGAGTCTCTGAAGGAACTGGACTTCGTGCTGCAGCACGGCGCCTGCGGCGTCTATGTCCCCGGCCTCATCGGCGACCGGCGTCTGAGCGACCCCTACTTCACCCCGCTCTACGAGGCCCTGAGCGACGCCAACGTGCCTCTGTGCGTGCACTCGGCCACCGGCAGCTTCACGCAGCACGACCTCTTCTTCGACGAGCCCGGCTTCAACAAATTCAAGCTCGCGGTGGTGGGCTCGTTCCATTCCGTGATCTGGGACCGCGTTCCGGAGCGATTCCCGAGACTGCGCATCGGCTTCATCGAGGTCAGCGCGCAGTGGGTCCCCTACGTGTTCCACGACCTCGCCAAGCGCTTCCGCCAGAAGCGCGGCATCGAGCTGTCCCGCAGCCTTCTCAGCGACAGCCGCATCTTCGTCGCCTGCCAGACCGACGACGACCTGGACTACGTGCTGGAATACACCGGCGACGACAACATCATCATCGGCACCGACTACGGCCACAACGACACCTCCAGCGAGATCCTGGCGCTGGAAAAGCTCAAGGACGACGGCAAGGTCAGCCCCGCGTCGGTGGCCAAGATCCTGGACGACAACCCCCGGGCCTTGTACGGCTTCTGAGCGGGACGGAGCAGGGGCGCCGGCATGGCGAATCGTCAACTGAAATACGTCGGCGCCAACACCCGCAGGGTCGACGGCGTCGACAAGGTGACGGGGCAGGCCAAGTACACCGGGGACCTGGAGATACCCGGGATGCTGTACGGCCACGTGCTGCGCAGCCCGTACCCCCACGCGCTCATCGAGGACATCGACGCCGCCGCGGCCGAGAAGCTGCCGGGGGTGGCCGGCGTGCTCACCGGCCGCGACGTGGCGGGCCTGGATCCCCACTACGCCGGACGCCCGCTCATCGCGCTGGAGCGCGTCCGCTACGCCGGCGAGCCGGTGGCGGTGGTGGCGGCCGAGGACCCGCTGACCGCGGAGCAGGCGGCCGCGGAAATCGACGTAGTCTACCGGGAGCTACCCGCCGCGGTGGGACTCGACGCCGCGCTGGCCCCAGACGCGCCGCTGGTGCACGAGGACCAGGGCGGCAACATCTGCGGCCATGACAAGGTGAGACGCGGCGACGTGACCGAAGGCTTCGCGCAGTCGGAGCATATCTTCGAGCACTCCTTCACCTTCCCCATGATCTACCACTACTCGATGGAGCCCCACGGCGTCATCGCCGACCACCAGGGGGACCGCATCGTGTTGTGGTCGTCGGCGCAGCATCCGTTCCTGGTGCAGGCCGAACTGGCACGCATCTTCGGGCTCCCCGCCAGCCGGGTCAGCCTCAACGTCCCCTACCTGGGCGGCGGCTTCGGCGGCAAGTCCTACGCCAAGATCGAGCCGCTGGTGGTAGCGGCCTCGCGCAAGGTGGGGCGTCCGGTGCGGGTCTGCCTGTCGGTGGCGGAAGCCATGCTGACGGTGCGGCGGCACAGCGCGAAGGTGCGGCTGAAGACCGGCGTCCGGCAGGACGGCATCATCATGGCGCGGGAAGCGGATATCTACCTGGACACCGGGGCCTACATGGACAACGGCCCCCAAGTGGCCACCCGCGCCGCCACCCGGGTGCTGGGCCCGTACCGCATCCCGCACATTCACACCGACGCCTACGCGGTCTACACCCACAGCGGCGGCGCCGGCTCCTTCCGCTCCATCGGCGGCCCCCAGTCGATCTTCGCCGGCGAAAGCCAGATGAACGTCATCGCCGCGAGCCTCGGCATGGACCCGGCCGAGTTGAGACTCAGGAACCTGCTCAAGCGCGGCGAGGTGATGCGTCCGGGGCTGCGCCCCCTGGATGTCAACCTGGCGGTGACGCTCAAGCGGCTGGTGCGGGCCAGCCGCTGGAAGAAGCGTTCGGCCAAGGCCGGGGCGCCCGTGGGCCTGGCCTGCGGCATGACCAACGCCGGCGGCCAGCCCATCACCGTGGCCATGGTAAGGCTCCAGGCAGACGGCGCCGCCACCATCATGGCCGGCAGCAGCGAGATGGGCCAGGGAGTGCGCACCGTGCTGTCCCAGTTCGTGGGCGAGGAGCTGCAGCTCCCGCTGGAGCGCATCCGCATGACGGGCGCGGACACTGCCATCACGCCCTACGACCGCTCCACGGGCTCCAGCCGCTCCACCACGCTCATGGGGCGGGCGGTACAGCAGGCCGCCCGCGACGTCAAGCGCCAGCTCCTCAAGATCGGCGCCGCGGCGTTCGGCGCGCGCGCCGGCGAGATCCGGCTGATGGACGGCGCGCTGGTGTGCGGGGAAGCCCGCATGACCTTTGCCGAGGCGCTGGCGAAACGCTTCGGGGCCGCCGCCGGCGAGCTGGTCGGCACCGGCACGGTGGGCCCCGAGATCATCAACGACGTCCTGCCGGTGGTCTGGGAGGTGGGCATGGGCGCGGTGGAGCTGGACATCGACCGCGACACCGGCGCCGTCTCGGTGGCCGACTACCTGTCGGTGGCCGACGTCGGCAAGGCCATCAACCCCGTCCAGTGCGAGGGCCAGGAAGAAGGCGCGGCCATGATGGGCCTCGGCCACACCCTCTTCGAGCAGATGATCTACGAGGGCGGACAGCTCGTGAACTCCAACCTGGTGGACTACCGCATCCCCTCCTTCTCGGACATGCCTCGGGGCTTTCACACGGTGCTGGTGGAGAACGGCGACGGCTTGGGCCCCTACGGCAGCCGGGGCATGGGCGAAGGCGGCATCTTCTCGGTGGCGCCCGCCGTCACCGGCGCCCTGGCCCACGCTACCGGCGTCCAGATCTTCGACCTGCCGCTCACGCCGGAGCGGGTATGGCGCTCACTGCGCGCGGCCGGCGGGGAAGGCGGCGGATGAAGATCCGGGACCGCTTCGGCCAGGAACGCCCGCTCTTTTCCTTCGAGTTCTTCCCGCCCAAGGACGACCGCGGCGTCGACGCCCTGTTCGACACCGTGGCCAACCTCAAACCGCTGGGGCCGGCTTTCGTCTCGGTCACCTATGGGGCCGGAGGCAGCACCCGCGAGAAGACCGTCGCCATCACCCAAAGGATCAAGCGCGAGGCCGGCATCGAGGCCATGGCCCACCTAACCTGCGTGGGACACGGTCGGGAAGAGATCGGTCAGCTCCTCGACGAATACGAGGCCGCCGGCATCGAGAACATCATGGCGCTGAGGGGCGACCCGCCCCGGGGCGACACGGAGTTCGTCCCACACCCCCAGGGATTCGCACACGCCAACGAACTTATCGCGTTCATTCGCGGGCAGAAGGACTTCTGCATCGGCGGCGCGGGCTATCCGGAGACGCACCCGGAGGCGCCGAGCCCGGAGGAAGACCTGCTCAACCTCAAGCGCAAGGTCAACGCCGGCGCCGACTTCGTCGTGACCCAACTCTTCTTCGACGAGCGCGACTACTTCGACTTCGTGTCACGGGCGCGTTCCCGTGGTATCGTCACACCCATCGTTCCCGGCGTAATGCCCGTCACCAACACCGCCCAGATCAAACGCTTCACCCAGATGTGCGGCGCCGCCATCCCCGGCCCCCTGCTGGCAAAGCTCGAGGCGGTATCCGGCGATGCCGACGCGGTCGTCGAGGTGGGCATCGACCACGCCACGCGACAGTGCCGCGCGCTGCTGGACGGAGGCGCGCCCGGCATCCACTTCTACACCCTCAACCGCTCCCTCTCCACCCGGAAGATCCTCGCCAACCTGCAGGAGCCATAGATCGTCTACCCGGGGGTCAATGAGGACCTGACTGCGGATTGACAAACACCCGCCGTTTGGTACATGGGAGATATGGCTTCGGATCAGACAAGAATCCAGGTCTGGGACGACCTCCTGGAGATCGCCCGAGTCTCCAGATACTTCGACGCCTTACGTGGACGATATGTCCGCTGGAGAAATGCGGTTCGTGCCGTGCTCGCCTTGTCCGGCATAGGCGCAATCGCATCCCTCGTCGATCTTGTTTCGTGGGCCGCGCTGCCCGAGGTCCTGGTCGCCGTAGTCGGTGCCGTCGTGGTTCTTGACCTGATTGTTGACCCCGCAACGACGGTGGCGAAACTGACCGTGGTCTGCACCAGTATGGAGAAACACGAGATCGCCATTCGTCTGCTTTGGCAACGCATTGCGGCCGAAGACGGGACAACCGACGAAGCGATACAGGTTGCTGCCAGTGAAATCATGAAGGCCGCCCATGAAACGGCGAGTCTTGTGGATATTCCCACCCACCCACGGCTGAACGCTCGGTGCGCCGATACCGCATATAAGGTGGAGGCGCACCGCTATGCGAGCTAGGCCCCAAAGCGGTTGGCCACCAAGCCCGCCAACCCCGAAGCCTCCCGCACCCCCACGACCTTCATCGTCAAACGTTAACTCGCGCTCTCCATCTTCGGCTCCTGCCGGTTACCTGATGCGGATTGAACTGAGGTGATCCTCGAAAATCGGACAGGTTGCTAAGGTGTATTCCGCCGACTGAATGAAGGAAGGATACGCGATGAGCACACGGCGACAGTTCGGCGGGGAGTTCAAGGCGGAGGCGGCCCTGGAGGCGCTGCGCGGAGACAAGACAATCCAGGAGATCGCCATGCGGCACAACGTCCACCCGAACCAAGTGAGCGCCTGCGGGCGGTAGAGGGGATGAAGGAGGTTTCTCCAAGGGGGCGGAGCGGTCACGTGGGAACCACGAGGCGGAGGTTCGGGACCTGCACGCGAAAAATCGGAGAACTAGTGCGCCATGAGAAGGAAGGCACTTGTAGAGCCTTCCTTCTCGAGGAAAGCCGCATGAACATTGGACAGCTCGATTCTTGCCACACCTCTGCGCTTCAGGTTAAGGGTCTGCATGTTCCTGGGCTCGCCGTCGACGAACACCATGTCCACCTGAAACCTCGCGTCTTGCCGTTCATCGTTGCGCAGAACAATGGTCAACTTTGATTTGGCCAAGTCCAATTTCTGGTGAAATTCCTTCCGCATCCGCTTGCTCAAGATCTCGTACTTGTCGCGGTTCAGCCCTACTATTACAATTCGGCCTCTCAGGTCAGGATGATCATCTGCTACCGCCACCAAGAGTTCAAACAGCTGATTGCCACCCTTCCAGTCTGGATCAACGACGACAGGAACAGAGATCTCCGCCATCAGGAACGAATCCATCCCGACGCTCTTGCATCCCTGCGGCATGAACTTGTCCACAACACCCTTCATAATTGCCACGATCTGCGCGGTATACTTGTCGCACTCGCTGGCCGAAGGGATCTGGATAGCCATCGTTCCAGCTGTGGACAGGGGGGTATCAGCAGTGACGGCCCGCAGGTCGGACGAATAGACCTCCACGGTTACGTCGGTCCTGCAACCGGCGATTGCGAGGCAGATCGCCACCACTCCAAATACAAGACGTTTCACCATCATCGACTTCCCTCTTCCTGCTGCGCCATGCCCGCGAGATTGCCGGGCCAGTGCTACTACCACAACGGAATTGTCATGGTTCCGCGTATTCAACAAGGCGCACGGAGCTATCCCATGACCGGCGAGGGTTCTTGTATTCGGCGGATGACCCGACACACGGGCTCCGCGTGATAGTAGCGACGGGGAAGCTAGGTTAGGACAGGCAGGCCGGGAATGTCAAGGAGAATCAGCCACCAGATCCCAGAACTCCAGTGGCTAGGTATTCATGATCCGAGCCAGGGTATCCCGGAAGATGTGGGCATTTTTCCGGTTGCTGTAGCGCCACTCCAATTCTTCCAGATAGCGATCCATATGCTTGGCGCTCGGGTTGTGGAAAATGCCCACCAGAGACCGGATTGGCTCAGGGTATCGTGGTCGGCGATCCCCAAGTCAGAGTAACGTAGTTGAGAGGTCCGATTTTGTCTAGGTCCAGGAACCACCACTATGTTCCGCAGCTTCTTCTGCGGAATTTCTGCGACGGGAGGCGCATATGGGCAGGCAACAAGGATACGAGAGTTGCTTTCTCAACTAGTCCAAATAAAATTTTTAGGGAGCGTGATCTCTACACCGATCACGATCCGGAAGATATCGATATCAAGGACGATAGAAACGAAAGGCTTCTTCAGAAAATCGAGAGTGCTGCTGCTCCGGTGATAGAGAAGATTGTCACGAGAGGGCGCAGAAGAGAGCCGCCTCGTCTTTCATTAGACGAACGGGACTCCTGGAAGCAGTTCTATGCTTCTATGTGCCGTAGAACACCGGAATTCATTATGAAAGACTTGTCGAGCGACGAGCCATTTGAATACGCTTGGGCAAGTGCAATTGAACAGTTGTGCGCCTCCACCGGCTCTATGGACTCCAAACCTTTATTGTCCAATAGGAATCAAGAAATCATGAAGATAAAAGCCGCAGTGAAGCAAAACAACAAAGCGCGGTTTGCAACCGGTGATCATAAGATTCTACGAGAGGATGTTGAACAACTCTGCCGTAACACAGGTATACTCATCGCCGTAATTTATCACCAGAAAAGGAGCTTTGTGATCGGAAGCCGCGGAATCACCACAGTCGATGCTGGCGAGGCAAGAGGCTGTTGGCTTCCAGTTTCTCCCGATGTAGCTGTAATGCCAACGCCGTATCCTGACCGAGAAATTCTGTGGCCTTTGGATCGAAGCAAAGAGCACATAGTCAAACGGATCAACATGTCCACTGTTCAACAAAGTCGCTTCATCGCTGGTCGGTCACAAACCCTTGTTCGGTCGCTTATAGAAGGCTGATTTCCGAAGCGACCCATCATCTCTGATGACTTTCCGGTTCATTGCTGAGCTTGGCGGCACGGAGGCGCTGGGCGAATGGCGGGCGCTGCCAGGAAGTGCACCACGATGCGTGGGTGTTTTACGGTTGGGTTGACGGGGGCTTGCCACTCTGGGTGAACCCCTCCAACAGACCCTCAAGACGTGCCATCCGTTCGCATAGATTCGCGATGTCCCTGTGAAGATTCCACAAGAACGCCAGGATCGCGATACCGACGGTCAAAGCGGCGAAATCAAGAACTTCGTTGGTCATGGCAGGCACGGCTACTCGGTGGTTTTGCTCCTAGAATCCTGTTACTTTACCGCACATTACAGAAAAATCAAACTGGCTTTGGCTCCAAGCGGCCAGCCAGAAACGCGACATCGAGCGCGCGGCACAGTTGGCGAAAGACTGGAGGCAGAAATGAACGAATCGTTCACGAAATGGGATGTGACGGAGGACCTCCACACGGAAGAAGACGCGCGCCTCTACCTGGAGGCGTGCGCCGAGGAAGACCTCGGCGACGGAAGTCTTATTTGTGCCGCCCTGAACGACATCGCCCCCGTCGGGAACGTGAGCCGGCTGGCTCGCGATGCGGGAATGAGCCGCAAAGGACTTTATAAAGTCTGAAAGAAAGGGCCGGGAGCGTAATGCCCCCGGCCCTTTTTCACAGCCTCGAAACGAAGCCCTACCCTTCGATCACGTGGCGCCACTTGTCGAACACCTTCTGCTTCAGCTCGGGTGTCGACTCGGCCACGGGCGAGAAGTCCTTCATCCACTCGAAAGGGGCGCGTGGCGTCGATGATAGCGCGGAAGTTGAAGCCCTTCTGGCCCGGCCGGATGCGCGGGTCGAGCGGGCCGCTCCAGCAGCGCCGCAGGATGTCGATGGAGTGTCGATCTTCCTCCGGGTCAACTTCACTAAACCGAAGTTCCACGGAACTCCGGACTAAAGTTTCTCCGTACAGCGCCGATGTATACAGAAGGGAGCGGATTACCGCAACGGCATCCACTCCCGCTGACCCCCGACGCAAGGCAACCGGAGGACGCTGTGGCGGACGAACTGGTTCACCCGAATGACAACCTGTTCCGCAAGACCTTCGCCGACCCGAGGGAAGCGGCGGGCCTGCTGTGCCCGGTCCTGCCAGCGGAGTTTCGGGACCGCATCGACTGGAACACCCTGGCGTCCGTCGATGCGTCGTTCGTGGATGACGAGTTGCGCAGAAGCGAAGCCGACCTGCTGTTCAAGGCGGCCTTCGGCGCCTCCCACGATCCGCTATGGATCTACGTGCTGCTCGAACACCAGTCCACTCCGGACCGGCTGATGCCGTTCCGGATGCTCAAGTACTGCATGGGCATCTGGGATGCGCAACTGCGGGAGACGCCGCAGGGCATGTTGCACCCCATCGTGCCGGTGGTGTTCTACCAGGGGGCCAGCCACTGGAACCACTCCACACGGTTCGACGACCTGTTCCCGGAACCCCAGCGCCGCCTGCCGTGGATGGTGCGCTTCGAGCACTACATGCTGGACCAGACCCGGCTCGGACCCGGAGATGTGGGCGGGGACCTGAAGGGACGGATTGCGCGGCTGGCCATGATGGCGGCGTGCCGGCAGGAACTCCATGCGGCCATCGAGATGGTGGCGCAGTTGTTGTTGGAGTTGCGTAGCGCGGGCGAAGGGGAATATGCTGGCACGGTCGGCCACTACCTGTTGAACACCCAGGACGACAAGGAGATCCAGCTCCTGCAGGACCACTGGCAGCGGCTCGGCGGAAGCCCCGAAGGAGGAATCATGTCCTACGCCCAGCAACTCATTGAACAAGGCAGGGAACTAGGCAGGGAACAAGGCAGAGCCCAAGGTGAGGCGAAGGGCAGGGAAGAAGGCCGCGCCGAGGGTGAAGCGAGGGGCGAAGCCAAAGGGCGCGTGAATACAGTCGAAAGCCTGTTGCAGGTGGGTGTGAAGTGGGATGTAATCGAGGCTGCCACTGGCCTGAACGAAGCCTCTTTCCAAGACCTCAAGGAGCGCTTGGCGGCAACCGATGACCAATAATCCCCATGTGCAAAGGGCCGGGAGCGTAACGCCCCCGGCCCTTTTTCATAGCCTCGAAACGAAGCCCTACGCCTCGATCACGTGGCGCCACTTGTCGAACACCTTCTGCTTCAGCTCGGGTGTCGACTCGGCCACGGGCGGGAAGTCCTTCATCCACTCGAAGGGGCGGGTGGCGTCGATGATGGCGCGGGAGTTGAAGCCCTTCTTGCCCGGCTGGATGCGCGGGTCGAGCGGGCCGCTCCAACAGCGCCGCAGGATGTCGATGGAGTCCACGGGGTCGGAGCGGGTGGCCAGGGCCCATAGCACGTCGAAGGTCTTGGTGGGGTCGATGTCGTCGTCCACCACGATGACGTAGCGGCCCAGGTAGGCGCCCGCGTGAACCTGCGAGGCCACCATGCCGGCCTGGCGCGCGTGGCCCGGATACCGTTGCTTGATGGAGATGATGTTCAGCAGACGGCCGCCGCCCGCCTCGTGGCACCACACGCCCTTGACGTCGGGCACACCGGCCTTCTCCACCTGGTCCCAGATGAGCGCGGCCTTCACCATGCACTTGGCGATGGAGTAGTCCGAAGGCGGACGCCCGGGCCGGGCCGCGGTGAGGATCGGGTCGTTGCGGTGGTAGATGCGCTGCACCCGGATAAGCGGCTCGGGGCGGCTGTTGCTGGCGTAGTAGCCGGTCCACTCGCCGAACGGCCCTTCGGTGACGCGCTCCTCGGGGTCCATGAAGCCCTCGATGACGATCTCGGCATGGGCCGGGAACGGCAGGCCGGTGACCTCGCCGTTGATGACGTCGATGGGGTGCCCCTTGAGCCCGCCGGCGTAGTCGTACTCGGACACGCCGTAGTCCACCTCGTTGCCCGACACCATGAACAGCACCGGGTCCTGTCCGACGCACACGATGACCGGACACTTCTCGCCCCGGTCGAACCACTTGTCCCGCTGGATGCGGCCGTGCTTGCCGGGCGAGATGTAGACGTTCATGCTCGTCTCGTCCTGCACCATGCCGCGGTAGGTGCCGAAGTTGACCCAGCCCTCGTCTGGGTCCTTGGTCACCACCAGGCAGCCCGTGCCGATGTAGCGTCCGCCGTCCAGCTCGTGGACGAACGGCACCGGAAACTTGAGCAGGTTGATGTCGTCGCCCTTGAGGACGTTCTCCATCACCGGCCCGGTGTCCACCACGCGGTGCGGGATCGGGTTATGCTGCGAGATCTTCGTGCGGGTCGCCCGCACCAGGTCCAGGTCCGTGTAGTCGAGGGGCAGGCCCAGCGCCAGCGCCATGCGCTTGAACGAAGCGTTCTGGGCGAACAGCACCCGGAAGCCCTCGGGGTAGTCCTTGATCTTGTCGTAGAGCACGGCGGGGACGGGTCCGCTGCTGCCCTGGGCGATCAGCTCGGAGAGGGTTCCCATCTCCAGGTTCCAGTCGACCCCGTCGACCTTCTTCAACTGCCCGAAGGCTTCTACGATCTCCAGCCACTCCCGCAAATCGGTGTAGGTGGGGGTTCCCTCGCCCCTGAACTCTTTCTCGGCGATTTTGGTTGCCTCTACTGCTGCCATAGAATGTCGGCTCCTTCCTTCGATATTCTCTCGTCAGTCCAATGGGATATCTCGTTGTTTATACCGGCCCGTGGCGAATATTGCCAGTACGGGTCAGTCCCCCATCATGGTGTCGTCCATGCCCTCGGTGTCGTCCGCGGGCAGTCCGTTGCAGCTTTCGGGGTCGAGGGTCAGGTAGACGTTGGTCCCCACGGGCACGGCGTTGGCCGGGTGCGTGTGCACACGGATGAGTTGCTCGCGCACCTTGACCTGGCAGTGGTAGGCGTCGCCCATGAAGACGGCGTCATGCAGCGTCCCCTGCAGCACGTTGTCCATGCTCGCGGGCGCTTCCGACGCCACCGAGATGTTCTCGGGACGGATGGAGATCACCGCCTCCGTGCCCTGGTCCATGGGCACCGCGGGAGCGAAAGTGATCATGCCGAACTCGGTATCCAACCGGCTGGGGTGGGAGTTGGCGCCCGCCTCCGCGACCTTGCCGTTGATGAGGTTGGTCAACCCCAGGAAGGTGGCGGTGAACTTGCGCTTGGGCTTGGCGTAGAGCTGGTGGGGGTCCCCCACCTCGATGAGCTTGCCGCCGTGCATGACCGCGATCTGGTCGGAGATGGCCAGCGCTTCGGCCTGGTCGTGGGTGACGTAGATGGTGGTGATGTTGACGCGCCGCTGCAGCGCCTTGATCTCGTAGCGCATCTGCTCGCGCAGCTTGGCGTCGAGGTTGCTGAGCGGCTCGTCCAGCAGCATGACCTTGGGCTCGTTGATCAGCGCCCGCGCGAAGGCCACCCGCTGCTGCTGTCCGCCCGACAGCTTCGGCGCGGGCCGCTCTTCCAGCCCGGCCAGACCCACGATCTTGAGCACGTCCTCCACCCGGCTGCGGATCTCGGCCTTGGGCCTGCGCTGGATGGTGAGCGGATAGCCCACGTTCTCCGCCACCGTCATGTGCGGCCAGATGGCGTAGGACTGGAACACCATGCCGATGGGCCGGTGGTTGGGCGGCACGTAGGCGCCCCCCGCGGAGTTGAACACCGCCCTCTCGTCGATGTCGATGACGCCGCTCTCCGGCCGCTCCAGCCCGGCCACGCAACGCAGCGTGGTGGTCTTGCCGCAGCCGCTGGGGCCCAGGAAGGTGTAGAGCGAGCCTTCGGGGATCTGGAGCGAAACGCCCTTGAGGACGTGGACCCTTTCGGAGCCTTCCCCGAAGTATTTCTCGAGGCTCCTGATATCGACCATGACTCTGTCGTCGTTCACCGGCAACCTCCGTCGCGGACCGCGCCGCCAAGGCTGATCGAGGGACCGGGCCGTGCACCGCAGGCACCCGGCCCGGAACTGGAATGAGCCACCTATTGCACACAAGTCGCGGGATTTCAACTTGAAACCCGCGCGGTCAGGGTTGATTTAACGGCGGTTTTTTCCTAACAAACAACCTGTCCGCGGGCACGCCCGGCGCGTTGCTCTGCAGGCCGTCATGTCCGCCGGACATCCGTTCCTCCGTCGCGAAGGGAGCATCCATGAAAGCAGATATGGTGATCAAGAACGGCACCGTGGTGACGCCCGACAACACGTTCGAAGGCGGGGTCGCCATCCACGACGGGAAATTCGTGGCCATCGGCACGGACGACTCGCTGCCGGAAGGCGCACGGGAGATCGACGCCAAGGGCAAGCACATCCTTCCCGGCCTCATCGACGGCCACGTCCACTTCCGCGAGCCCGGCATGACCCACAAGGAGGACTTCGGCACCGGCTCCCGCTCCGCCGTCGCGGGGGGCATCACCTGCGTGGTGGACATGCCCAACACGATCCCGCCGGTGACCCATCCCGAGCAGGTGGAGGAGAAGAAGAAGCTGGCCGAGGAGAAATCGCTGCTGGATTTCGCGCTGCTGGGGGTGGTGGTGCAGACCAACGCCGACCAGATCCTACCCATGGCCCGGGTCGGAGCGGTGGGCTACAAGATCTTCTTCGGCGAGACCATCGGCAACCTGCCCTTCCCGGACGACGGCGTTTGTCAGGACGTGTTCCAGAACATCACCGAGTCCCGGCTGCCGCTGTGCATCCACGCCGAGAACCGGCAGATCATGTACCACCACCTGAACCGCATCAAGGAGGAGGGCAAGACCGCCCCCGTGAACTGGGAGTCCACCCGCCCGGCCATCTGCGAGGCGGAATCGGTGCACCACGCCATCTTCTTCGCCGAGACCTTCGGCACCAAGATGCACGTGCTGCACATGAGCTCCAAGCAGGCCGCCGGCATGGTCCGCGACGCCAAAGCGCGCGGGCTCCGGATCACCGCCGAGACCGGCCCCCACTACCTCTTGCGGGAGCCCAAGGACATGGAGAAGGTGGGGCCGCTGCTCAAGATGAACCCGCCGGTGCGCACCCGGGACCACGGCGAGGTGTTGTGGGACGGCCTGCTCAACGGCTACGTGGACATGATCGCCACCGACCACTCGCCCCACACCCTGGAGGAGAAGGGCGCGGACACCGACGGCAACATGCTGAAGCCCGCCATCTGGGACTGCATCTCCGGGTTCTGCGGGGTCGAGACCGCCGTCCCGTTGATCCTCACGGAGGTCAACAAGGGCCGCATGAGCCTCAACCATTACGTGAGGGTAGCCTCGGAAAACCCAGCGAAAGTATGGCAAATCTATCCCCAGAAGGGCGCGCTCCGAGTGGGTTCCGACGGCGACGTGACCATCGTCGACATGGACAAGGAAGGCACCATCGACATCCACAAGTTGCACAGCAAGAACAACCCCTCGCCGTGGCACGGCTGGAAGGTCAAGGGCATGCCCGTGATGGCCATCGTGCGGGGCCACGTGCAGATGCAGGACGGCGAACCCGTGGGCGAGCCCATCGGACAGATGGTGTACCCGGTGCCGGATTGATGCCATGAAGCGCACTGAACCCCTGGAGTTTCATCAGCCCACGAGCCTCGCGGAGGCCACCCGGATCATGCTGGACGGCGGACCCGGAGGCCACTTCCTGGCCGGCGGCACCGACCTCGTCATCGCCATGAAGGAGAAGGGACTGGTGCCCAAGTACGTGGTGGACCTCAAACGCATCCCGTCGCTGTCGGGGATTCGCGAAGAGGACGACGGCGGCATCACCATCGGCGCCCTGACCACCATGCGAGAGGTCGAGATCTCCCCTCTCATCGTCGGACGTTATCCGTTCCTGGCCCAGAGCGCCGCGGAGGTCGGCTCGATCCAGATCCGCAACCGCGCCACCATCGGCGGCAACATGGCCAACGCCACCCCGTCCGCTGACGTGGCCCCGCCCCTGCTGGCGCTGGACGCCAGGGCGAAGCTGGCCGGCGCCGGCGGCGAACGGGTCCTCGACCTCAAGGACTATTTTCGCGGCCCCGGCCAGACCGTGGCGGAGACCGGCGAGATTCTCACCGAGATATCGATCCCGCCGCAGAACCCGCGCTTGGTGGGCGAATACATCAAGTTCTCACCCCGGGACATGATGGACCTGGCCTACATAGGAGTAGCCGTCACCCTGACGCTGGCCGAGGCCGACAGGCGTTGCGAAAGCATCGCCATCGCCTTGGGTGCGGTCTCCCCCACTCCCATGCGGGCGCCTCAGGCGGAAGCCGTGCTCCAGGGACAGGTACTGACCGAGGAACTGGCGGCGGAAGCTGGCCGGAAGGCCTCGGAGGAGTGCAGCCCCATCAGCGACGTGCGCTCGTCCGCCGAGTACCGCAGGGCCATGGTCCGGGTGAACACCAAGCGCGCGCTCTTGAACGCCGCCGCGGGAAACGGCCCGGTGCCGTGGACCAGCCGCAGAGACCGCCGCTACGCATAGCGGCAAGGAATCGGAGGGGCTTTGTAGGGGCGACCCGCGGTCGCCCTCTGCGACTGAACGCAGCCCCAGGACGAGAAGGAGCCTCAATATCCATGAGCCAACCTGTTGAATTCACCTTGAACGGCAAGCCCGCCTCGGTGGACGCGCCGGCGCACCGCCTGCTGCTGGACCTGCTCCGGGACGAGATCGGGATCACCGGCACCAAAGAGGGTTGCGGCACCGGCGACTGCGGCGCGTGCACGGTCTACCTCAACGGCAAGCCGGTGAACTCGTGCCTGGTGCTGACCGGCGAACTGAGCGACGCCGACGTCGTGACCATCGAGGGGCTCAAGGACGGCGATGTCTACCATCCGATCCAGGCGGCCTTCATCGAGGACGGCGGCGCCCAGTGCGGCTACTGCACCCCCGGCATGCTCATGATGGCCGCATCGTTCCTGGACGAGAACCCGAACCCCACCGACGACGACATCCGCTTCGCCCTCTCCGGCAACCTGTGCCGCTGCACCGGATACGTGAAGATCGTCGAGGCGGTCCAGGATGCCGCCGCCGAGTTGCGGCGGCGCGCAGGCAAAGGACAGGCCCATGAGTGATCTCAACGATCTCAAGGTCGTCGGCCACCCGGTCACCCGCATCGACGTGGACGAGAAGGTCACGGGGACGGCCACGTACGGGTACGACCTGGTGCTGCCGGACATGCTGCACGGCAAGGTGCTGTTCAGCACCCGGGCGCACGCGCGCATCGTCAGCATCGACCTGGAGAAGGCGCGCCGGCATCCCGGCGTGGTGGCGGTCATTTCCGGCGAGGACACCCCCTGGACCCACGGCGAGTCCATCAAGGACAAGCCGTTCCTGGCCCAGGGCAAGGTCCGCTACATCGGCGAGCCCGTCGCCGCGGTGGCCGCGGTGGACGAGGACACCGCGCAGGCGGCGCTCAAGCTCATCGAGGTGGTGTACGAAGACCTGCCCGCCTACTTCACCCCTGAGGACGCCTGCCAGCCCGGCGCCGTGGCCATCCACGAGGAGTTCGAGGGCTATCGCAAGGCCCCGTTCATCGTCGGCGCGCCCATGCCCAACGTGTGCGAGCACTTCAAGCTGCGCACCGGGGACACCGCCGAGGGTTTTCGGCAATCGGACATGGTGCTGGAGGAAAAGTACTACGTGCCGATCATCCAGCACGCCGCCATGGAGCCCCATTCGGCCCACGCCCAGGTGGATCCCGACAGCGGACGGGTCACCGTGTGGGTGGCCAACGACGCGCCCTTCCGGGCGCTCACCGAGGTGTCCGAGGCCCTGGGCCTGCCGCAGGAGCAGATCCGTCTCATCAACCCGCTCCAGGGCGGCGGCTTCGGCTCCAAGGGCGGCCTCAAGCTGGAGCCCATCGCCATGGGCCTTGCGTTCCATACGAATGGCCGTCCGGTGCGGGTGAAGTTCAACCGCGAGGAAACGTTCATCTCCACGCTGGTGCGCCACGAGGCCACCGTTCACATCAAGAGCGGGGTCAAGAACGACGGCACGCTCATGGCCCGCCACATGACGCTCTACTGGGGCGGCGGCGCCTACGCGGAGAAGAGCCCGACGGTGTGCATCCGCGGCAGCCTCCCCTCCCCCGGCCCCTACCGCATCCCCCACGTCCACGTGGACGGCTACGCGGTGTACACCAACAAGCCCGTGGCCGGAGCGTATCGCGGCTACGGCATCCCCCAGGGCGCCTGGGCCACCGAGCAGCACATGGACGAGCTGGCCCGCAGGCTGGCCATGGACCCGGTGGACTTCCGCCTCAAGAACGTCTTCGTGGACGGCGACATGGCCTACTGGGGCGAGCAGTTGCACAACGTCGGCCTCACCGAGACCTTGACCAAGGCGGCGGCGGCCATCGACTGGGGCAAGCCCAAGCCTGCCGGGGTCGGACGCGGACTGGCCTGCATCTCCAAGCCCACCCGGTCGCCTACCACCTCCAACGCCGGCGTGCTGGTGGACGCCGACGGCGAAATCACCGTGCTGGCGGGCACGGTGGAGATCGGCCAGGGATGCAACACGATCCTGGCGCAGGTGGCCGCCGAAGAGTTGCGGGTGCCCATCGAGCAGGTCCAGGTGGCGCCGCTGGACACCGACCTGATCCCCTTCGACGCATCCACCACCTCCAGCCGCAGCACCTACCACATGGGCAACGCCGTGCGCCGGGCGGCCATCCACGCCCGCGAACAGCTCCTGGAGATGGCCGGACCCGCGCTCGAAGGCAAGCAGGAGGAGCTGGTGGTGACCGGCGGCAAGGTCCACCTCAAGGACCATGAGGACATGGCGCTGACCTACGGCGAGCTGGTCCGGCGCGGGCTCGGAGGCGAAGCCGTGCTCCGGGGCGACGGCTCCTACACCTACGAGATCGGCAAGGACCTGGACCTGGAGACCGGCCACAGCGACCACGCCTCGGCCTTCTACATGTACGCCACCCAGGCCGCCGAGGTCTCGGTGGACGAGGAGACCGGCAGGGTGCGGCTGCACCGGCTGTCCGCGGCCCACGACGTTGGCAAGGCCATCAACCCGCTCAACTGCGTGGCGCAGATCGAGGGCGGCGTGGCCATGGGCATCGGCTCAGCGCTCCACGAGAACCTGGTCATCGACGAGAACGGCAAGGTGCGGAACCCGTCGTTCCTGGACTACCACCTGGTGACGTCGCTGGACGTGCCCGAGATCATTCCCATCGTCGTCGAGTGCGCCGAGCCCGAAGGGCCCTACGGCGCCAAGGGGCTGGGCGAGCCGGGTCTGGCGCCCACGCCGGCGGCCATCGGCAACGCGGTGGCGGACGCCATCAAGTCGCGTATCCGCGACCTGCCGCTGACGCCGGAGCGGGTGTTCTGGGCGCTGGAGGAACGCGACCGGAAGTAGCACTCCGCAGGGACCGGACGAAACCACCGGCGATGGGTCCCCCGAGGCGGGACCCGCACAGAGGCTGTCATGGCCAAGATACCCGTCGTCATCCTCACGGGCTTTCTCGGAGCGGGCAAGACCACCCTGCTCAACCGCATCCTCACCGCACCCCACGGCTACCGCATCGCCGTGGTCATCAACGAGTTCGGCGAGGTGGGCATCGACCACCACCTCATCATCTCCTCGGAAGAGGAAATCTTCCAGATGAACAACGGCTGCATCTGCTGCGCGGTCCAGGGCGACCTGCTGCGGGTGCTGTTGCAACTACTCGAACGGCGCGACACCTTCGATTATCTCGTGGTGGAAACCTCGGGTCTGGCGGACCCCACGGTTATCGTGCAGACCTTGCTGCTGGACGAACGCATCGGCCTGGATTTCGAGCTCCAGGCCGTGGTGACCGTGGTGGACGGCCTACATATCGAGCAGCAGCTTGCCGTCCAGCACGAGGCACGGGACCAGATCGCCTGCGCCGATGCTATCCTGCTCAACAAGACCGACCTCATCACGCCGGAAGAAGTGGACGAGCTGACGGCCAGGCTCGGGGAAATAAACCCCACCGCCCGCTTGACCCCCACGCTGAACGCCGAAGTGGATATCGGCGAACTACTGGAGATGCACGCCTTCGACCTGGAGGCCAAGCGGGAGGCGCTACGGGATGGCCATCACCACGAGCACCAGCCCTCGGTCAAGACCGTCTCGTTCGTGCAGGCCGGAGATCTCAACAAGACGCGCCTGAGCCACTGGTTCCGCTCGGTGCTGGCGGAGAAGGGGCCCGACATTCTGCGCATGAAGGGCATCCTCAACATGTACGGCGACTCGCACCAGTTCGTGTTCCATGGGGTGCACAGTCTGTTTCAGGGAAAGCTCGGCCGGGAGTGGGAGGACGGCGAGGAACGCCTCAACCGGCTTGTCTTCATCGGCCGGAACCTGGACGGGGAAGAGCTGCAAGGCGGCCTCAAGACTTGCCTGCGCTCGGAGGAGGATGCCGCCTCAGACGGCGACCTGGACATCTATCGCGACGTGTCTTCCTTCACCCTGGACCAGATCCGCATCTGGGTGCGGCAGGCGCTGGAGTTCCCGTCCAAGACCCCCATCACCATCAAGGAAGTCCCCTGCGTGAAGCCGGACTGCCCGCCCATCGAGACCGCCATCATGGTGTTCCTGGACAACGAGCCGCCGCGCTTCTACAAGATCCAGAAGACCATCAACGAGGTCAATTTCGACAGCGTCTACAACCTGATCGAGAACCCGATGCCGTGCTGCTGACAGAGCACTAGCTGGGAAGGGTGCTGCCGGTGCGCTCTCTCAAGGCGCCCACTGCTTCCTGCAGCGTATTGACGTCGCGTCGCACTTCGCGTATGTCCTCGCGCAATTCCGCGAAGCGTGCGTCCGAGTTGCTGAACCGCCGATCCATGTCGTCACGCATTTCACCGAAACGCCGGTCCATATCCTCACGCACATGCCTGAACCCGGCCATTGTGAAAGCGCCGCCCGCTACGCCGACCGTAACGACGGAGATGATGATACTGATGGTGTCCACGTTCATTTCCTCACCCGTTCCTTCGTTTTGCCGCGATGAAACCTCCTTCGATCCTCTCCAATCATATATATCGGCGGTTAATTTCAAATCTTAACGGGCCATCCAGAAAAAGCAACAAAAAAGGCGCCCCGGCCATCCGGCGGGGCAACCTACAACTCGCGCCGCCCGTCAAGGGCTTCGCCAAGCGTGCCGGCGTCGGTGTACTCGATCTCTCCGCCCATGGGCAGGCCGCGGGCGATGCGGGTGATGCGGATGCCGAGAGGCTTCACCATCTTGGCCAGGTAGAGGGCGGTGGCCTCGCCCGCTCTCGTGGCGTTGGTGGCGACGATGATCTCCGCCGGCGGGTTGGCCCGGATACGGGCCATGAGCTCCTTGATCTTCAAGGCATCGGGGCCGACGCCGTTGAGCGGGAAGATGGCGCCGTGGAGCACGTGGTAAAGCCCCTTGTACTCCCCTGAACGCTCCACCGCCATGAGGTCCGACGGCTCCTCCACCACGCATATGGTGTGACTGTCGCGGCCGGGGTCGCGGCAGACCTTGCAGCGGGCGACTTCTTCCGTTCCGGGCGGGATTTCACTGAGGCCGAAGCAGTCGGGACAGAGGCCCATCTCGCGCTTGAGCCGCTCCATGCTCCCCGCCAGCGCCAGCACCGAATCCTTGCCTTCCTTGAGCATGTGGAAGGCCAGGCGCCCCGCGGTCTTCTCGCCGATGCCGGGCAGCTTGCCGAGCTGCTCGATCACCCGGGCCAGCGGCGCCGGATATCCGGTCATGGCGTCAACCCGGGGATCTTGAACCCTCCCGTGAGCTTGCTCATCTCCTCCGAGGCCATGTCGCGGGCGCGCCGGAGCCCCTCGTTGACGGCCGCGCGCACCAGGTCCTCCAGCATCTCCACGTCGTCCGGATCGATGACGCTGGGGTCCACCTTGATGGAAGCAAGCATGAACTGGCCGTTGACGGTGACGCGCACCATGCCCCCGCCCGAGGTGGCTTCCACCGTCTTCTTCGCCAGCTCTTCCTGGATCTTCGCAAGCTTCGCCTGCATCTCCTGGGCCTGCTTCATGAGGCCGCCCATGCCGCCGAAACCCTCGCTCATGAGACCACTCCCTCCGGCACGCTACTTCACCGTGCCGCCGAATATCCTTACCGCCTCGTCGATGATGTCTTCCGCGCTCTCCTGGCCCGGAGCCGGCGCGTCTTTGGCATCGTCCGCTTCCGCCGCTGTCACCGCCGCCGTCATCTTGCGCCGGAAGAACCGCTCAAGATACCGCTCGAAAAGAGCCATGTTCTCGCCATCCCGAAGATAGCCCAGGTGGAACAGCTCATCGAGGCCGACCCGCACGCCCGCGGCGGAGATCTCGAGGAGCCTGCCCTGACGCAACGTCGACGCCAAGAATGGATTTTCGCCCGCCACGAAATCGAGAAAGCGGCTCCACTCGGCCGCAACCGGCTCGGGAACCGGTTGCTCCGCCCCTGCTTCTTCCTCCGGGGCCGCGGGCGGACGCGCCGGTTCCTGGGCCGCGCGGTCCGGTGAAGCGCCGGTGCTCGCCTCCGGGTCCGTGGCCGGCTCCGGGTCCGTCACTGGCTCCGCGTCCTTAACCGGTTCTGCCTCTCGAACCGGCTCCACTTCCTGAACCGGTCCCGTCTCCCGAGTCGGACCACCTTCGGTGCGCGGCATCTCACCGCGGGAAGGCGCGCCATCTTCCAGCTTGCGTTCGAGCCGCTGCAACTCTTCGATGGCGTCGGCGATGTTCACCGTTCGAGGCAAGGTCGCCACGCGGACCAGCGACGCCTCCAGGTCGAACCTCGGATACGGCGAACGGGCGACGATCTCATCCCCCTGGACGATGAACCGGTAGTAACCGATGAGGGCCTCGGGATCGACCGACGCCACCTGGTCCCGGAGCAGGGAAATTTCCTCGCCGGTCAGGTCCATGAGCCGCCGGGACCGGGCCTCGTCTCCGCCATCGTTGCCCGGGTCCGCCCTCCCATCCATCAGGCGAACCACCAGGAGGTTGCGGAAGTGCTCCACCAGCTCGCGGGAAAGGGCTGCCAAGTCCACCCCGTGATCAGCCACCTCCGCAACCAGCCGGAGACACTCCGCGGCATTCCCCGCGACCACCGCAGCCGAAATCTCGTGGAGCACGCGCCGCTCGGCGACGCCGAGAATGTCCCGCAACAGCGGCTCGTTCACGCCCTCCGATTCGGGATCCGCGAAGGAAAGCACCTGTTCCAGCAACGACTGGGCGTCGCGCATGCTGCCCTGGGCCGCCCGGCTGATCAGCGCCAGCGCGCCGTCGGTGATGTTCAAACCCTCCACGTCGGCGATTTGCCGCAGCCGCTGGTGGATGTCACGGACCTCGATGCGGCGGAAATCAAAGCGCTGGCAGCGGGACAGGATGGTCTCCGGGAGGCGGTGGACCTCGGTGGTGGCGAGGATGAACTTGGCGAACGGCGGCGGCTCCTCCAGCGTCTTGAGAAGTGCGTTGAAGGCGTCCTTGGTCACTTGGTGGACCTCGTCGATGATGTACACCTTGAAGCGCGCTGCCGCGGGCTGGTAGCGCACGTTCTCGATGATCTGGCGGACCTCGTCGATGCCCCGGTTGGAAGCGCCGTCGATCTCGTACACGTCGATGGAGCGGGCCTCGTTGATCTCCGCGCAACGGACGCATTCGTTGCAGGGCGTGGGCGTGGGTCCGCCCTCGCAGTTCAGGGCCTTGGCCAGGATGCGCGCGGCGCTGGTCTTGCCCACGCCGCGGACGCCCGTGAAGAGATAGCAGTGGGCGATGCGGCCGCTCTGGATGGCGTTGGTGAGGACCCGGGCGATGTGCTGCTGCCCCACCATGTCCGCGAAGCTCTGCGGGCGCCACTTGCGGGCCAGAACGAGATAAGACATGACGTCGAGGCCGCTCCGAGTGTCCCCGGCGGGCCTTGGAGGCGCCGTCAGGAGGTGAATTTTCCGCTGCGATTGCGCACCCGAAGCCCCTTGCGTGGCGGGATGCTCATTGCCGACAGCCAGGCTTCCCCGTGGCACAGGGGCGGTCCGCTACCGCTGCTTCCTTCCGGACCTGACGGGGTTTGCGGGACCCACTTGCACGGGACCCGACTGCCAGCAATCAACATCCCGGCGACGGTTGCCGTGGCGCCGGCGGGACCCTGTGTTTATCAAATTTTCCGGGCTACAACCAGCAACCCGGCACGTTTCGGAAGAAACCGATTCTGCCTCAGTAAACGCCGGGAACGATCCGGTACCTCACCCGCGCCTGGTACTCCGCCCACTTGTCGGCGCCGTACTTCTCGGCGCAGTGCTTGTCGTCGTCGAGTTGACGGTAGGTGAACAGCGAGACGATGAAGACGAAGTAGGTCCAGGCCCACGGATTGGTGAAGTAGCCGAATACCAGGGCTATGGCCAAGGCAAGGAAGCCCTCGCCCAGGTAGTTGAAGTGGCGGGCGACTCCCCACAGGCCGCTGCACAGGATCCTGCGGTCGCCGGCCTCGATGTACTCGGGCTCCATGAAGCCGAGAAACCGGCGGTCGGGCCATCGCTTGAACGTGTATTTCTGCATGTTGGCGCCGCGCGAGATGCCCCAGCCGAACAGGAACAGCGCGGCCGTTCCGATGAGCCAGACGTTCGTCCATGCCGGCGAGAATCCGGGGTGCGGATAAGCGGCCATGCCCCACAACGGGAGGATGAACAGCCACCCGTAGACCACGAAGCAGCCCCAGAACAACTTGAAGCCGAGATTCTCGTGGATCAGATCATATGTGTAGAGTTGGACCCGCTCGAAGATGAAGTAGTCCAGTATGTAGAACGTGAAGAACGCCGCATACAGGAAAACGCCCGGATTGGAGTCTTCACCAAAGAGCTGGTAGTGGTACACGGCCCCGGACAGGGCGTTGAGCGACAACATCGTCCCGCCGACGACATAGAGGTACATCTTCACGTCGAAGCGTTCGTTGAAGAAGGACAGCTCCTGGGCGCGACCGAACCACAGCGCCAGGAGCGGGTTCCGTACCTTGCCCTGCGGCTGGCGGAACACCGCGATGACGGTAACGATGCTGGCGAAGACCGTTCCGCCGGCGACGGAATGAATGGAGGACCGGTAGAACCAGTCACGCGGCATCCCGGTGAGCTCGAAAGCCCACACGACCACCGCGATGGAAAAGACCAGGAGACCGTTCAGCCGGTAATTGCGCGGTTCGCCGGTCTCCGGATTGATGACGTAGCCCGGAACCCACCTTCCCGGCAGCACGAGCTGCGCCAGGAAGAATACGGCAAAGACCGCCAGCGGGGTGAAAAGCCCCGCAACCGCTTCCGCCCGGGAAAGCTCGAAAAGGTGGCCGATGCCGAGCCATTCAATCATGACCGAATGCCCTTCCTCCAGTGGCATGATGACTATGAATATGGGCACGGTGGAGGTCGATGAAAGACAGTGGCGGAGAGGGAGGGATTCGAACCCCCGTTACCCGTAGGTAAACCTGATTTCGAGTCAGGCGCCTTCAACCGGACTCGGCCACCTCTCCGCTTGCTGTAGGACCTTCAACCTATCATGCCTGCCACGGCTTGGAAACTTGGGCCGGGCCAAGTGGAGGGCATCTCCCGCCCCGAACCCGCTTGCCCGTTCCATTTCACAAGTGTTACGCCGTGGGGACGGCTCGTTGCGCGTCCTCCTTGCCATGAAACACCGGGTCATATACCTGCTCGGCCCCGAGCACATCGAGTTGCGGGAAGAGGCCGTGCCTTCCCCTGCCGAGGGGGAGATGCTGGTCAGGATACGGGCGGCCACCACCTGCGGCACCGACGTAAAGGTGTTCCGGCGGGGCGGGCATCCGCGGATGCTGCGGGTGCCGACGCCGTTCGGGCACGAGTTCGCGGGCATGGTGGAGGAAGTGGGGCCGGGGGTGGCCGGTTACAATCGGGGCGACCGGGTGGTGGTGGTCAACTCGGCGTCGTGCGGGCGCTGCGCGTACTGCGGCGCGGGCCGCGAGAACCTGTGTCGGGACCTCCAGTATATCAACGGGGCGTTTGCGGAATACGTCCTGCTTCCGCGGCGGTTCGTCGAAGCCAGCACTCACCCGATCGGCCCTGATCTCCCTTACGAGATCGCCGCGGTGACGGAGCCGCTGGCCTGCGTCATCCACTCCATCGACGCCTGCGGTCTCCCGGACGATTCCGAGGTGCTGGTGTACGGGGCCGGTCCCATGGGAGCGTTGCTGACGGCCGTGCTTGCGGTCGGAGGACATCGAGTGGTGGCGGCCGATCCGAATCCGCAACGGCTCGACGTGGCCCGCGCCCTCGGGGCCCGGGAGCTGGTCGAAGTAGCCCGCGGGGGCGGGGGGGCGGAGCGGCTTCGTGCCCGTTCCGCGGACGGACTCGGTTTCGACTGCGCCATCGACGCCACCGGCGTCCCTGCCGTGTGGGAGGACGCTCTCGCCTGCGTCCGTCCCGGCGGCGTGGTCAACTTCTTCGGCGGCTGCCCGCCGGGGACGCAGGTGTCCCTGGACACGGCGCAGGTCCACTACAACGAGATCACCCTCAAGGGAGCCTATCACCACCGGCCGGCCACGGTCTCACGAGCCCTGGACATGCTGGGCCGCAATGTGCTGGACCCGCGGCCCTTGTTGTCTGCCGAGGTGCCGCTGGACGATCTGGAGAAGGCGCTGCGGTCGATGATGGCGAAGGAGGCTCTGAAGGTGGTGGTCCGGCCCTGACGCACCGGGCGGGCTCCCGCTCACACCACCCGGCGCCGCAGGTACGCGCTCAGGTAGTCCACCGCGGTCACCAGGATATAGAGGGCCATCAGCAGCGTCAGAAGCTGTTGCTCCAGGAACAGGCTCATGGCGATGTGGATGCGCTGGCCGAGGCCGCCGGCGCCCACGAAGCCCAGGACCGCGGCCACGCGGATGTTCACTTCCCAGCGGTACAGCGTGTAGGAGATGAACTGCGGCAGGACCTGCGGCAGGATGGCGTAGAACAGGATCTGGATCTTGCCGGCGCCGGTGGACTGCAGCGACTCCACGGGCTGTAGGTCCACGTCCTCCAGCACCTCCGCGAACAGCTTCCCCAGCACGCCGCCGGTGTGGACTCCCAGGGCCAGCACGCCGGGAAAGGGGCCCAGGCCCACGAGAAAGACGAACACCAGCGCCCACAGCATCTCCGGGATGGTGCGCAGGAAGTTGAGGATGGCCTTGGCCGTCAGGTATGGGATGCGCAGCAGCAGCACCCGATGGCGCCGGGGTTCCATCTCGTAGAGCAGTCCCGCGTACACCAGGTTGCGGGAGCCGAAGAAGGCCAGAGACAGCGCGATGACCACGGAAAGCAGGGTGCCGATCAAGGAGATGGCCAAGGTCTCCCAAGCGCCGGCCACGGCGTCGGCCACCACCTTCCCGGACAGGTCCGGCGGGAACAGCCGCTCCACGTACCCGGCGATGGCCCCGCCTCCTTCGGCGCTGAAGAGCATGCCGAGACGAATCTCCGATCCCTGGTAGCTCCATACGAAGAGCGCCGCCAGGAGCGCCAGCAGCGTGAAGGTGGACCATCGCGAGCGGTCGCGGGCGCCGGCCTTGAGGGCCGCCACCTCTTCGGCGGTGGTGACGGCGTGGTTCATAGCAGCGACCGCACCCTGGCGCTCACGTAGTCGGCTCCCGCCACCAGCGCGAACAGGATCGCCAGCAGCGTGGTAACCTCGTGGAAGTTGAACATGCGGATGGAGATCTCGATCTGCTGGCCGATGCCGCCGGCGCCCACCAGCCCCAGGATGGCCGAGGTCCGCACGGCGCATTCCCAGCGGTACAGCGTGTAGGAGGTGATGTTGGGCAGCACCTGCGGGAACCAGCCGTAGAAGAATATCTGCAGCCGACCGGCGCCGGTGGACTGGATGGCCTCCAGCGGGCGGGTGTTCACCGACTCGAATATCTCGGAGTAGACCTTGCCCAGCATGCCGCCGTAGGCGACCCCGATGGCCAGCACTCCGGGGAAAGGCCCCAGCCCCACCGCGCGCACGAACATGAAGGCCCAGACGAACTCCGGGATGCAGCGGAAGAGGCTCAGCAGCCCCCGCGCCAGGCCGTAGAGACAGACCTTGAAGCCGTGCCGCAGGCCGAAGCCCCGGTGCTCGGTCTCGTGAAGGATGCCCTGGAAGCTGAAGGTGCTGGTGGCCAGCAAGCCGAGCGGAAATCCGATGACCACGGCGATCAGCGTCCCCATCACCGAGATCTGGACGGTCTCCAGGGTGGGCCGGATCATCAGCGACAGGAAGTCCCACGACAGCTCCGGCGGGTACATGCCGGTGACGAACTGCCACAGGTGCTCCCTGCCCTCCGGCTCGAAAAAGATCCCCGGATTCACCTCGGCGCGGCGCCAGCTATCCACCAGCAGCAGGAGGAACAGGCCCCCGAAGACGTAGGGGAAGATCGATTGCGACCCGATTGTCCAGGGACCGCGGCCGGCGGACGCCGGGCTAGATCGCGACCCGCTGATGCTCCGGTTCATGGAGAGGTTCGCCGGCGCCGTTTTCCGGCGCATGGCCGGAATAGAGATCCTGCAGAAGCTCCGGGGTGACCCGGGTCGCAGAGGTGTCGAACAGCTTGACCCCCGCCTTCATGCCGATGACCCTGGGAAAGTACGCCAGCGCCAGGTCGGTGCTGTGAAGGTTCACCAGCAGCGTCTTGCGGGTGCCGTCGCTGATGGCGATGAGGAGCTTGATGATGGTCTCGGCCAGGGACGGGTCCACCGACGACACCGGCTCGTCCGCCAGGATCACGTCGGGGTCCTGCATCAGCACCCGCGCAATGGCCACCCGCTGCTGCTGGCCTCCGGAAAGCTCGTCCGTGCGGCTGAAGAGCTTCTCGCCGATGCCCACCTCGGCCAGGGCCTGGTGGGCGGGTTCCAGCCGGGACGGCCGCATCAGCGAGGCCAGGGAGCCGAGCAGGGACCAGCTCCCCAGCCTCCCGGATAGCACGTTATGGACCACCCGGAGGCGCGGCACCAGGTTGTGCTGCTGGTAGATGGTGCCGATGCGGCGGCGCATCTCCCGCAGCCGCCGGCCGTACAGCTCCCCCACCTCCTGGCCGCCGATGCGGAGACTGCCGGAGGTGGGGCGGATGGTGCAGTTGAGCATGCGGAAGAGCGTGGTCTTCCCGGCGCCGCTGGGCCCGATGAGGGCCACCCGCTCGCCGCGGGCGACCTTCAGGTCGAAGCCCTCCAGCGCCACCTGGTCGCGTCCGAACACCTTTCGGAGCTTCTCCAGGTGATATTGTTGCGAGCCCGTCAATTGACCTTGAGCATCCCGGCGGCGATGGCCGCCTTCTGGATCCCGTCCCAGTCCGAGTCCTTGGCCGGAATGAACTTTTTGGTGCGTTGAAGATCCATGATCTTCTTGTCTGCGGGATCGGAGTAGTCGAGCTTGAGGAGAGCCTGCTTGAACTTCTCCCGGACCTCCTCGGGCACGCCGCCGCGGGCCACCCAGACGTAGTCCACGTAGGGCGGGGTGGTCCAGAACACGTTGGTCTTGCCGGTGTCGATCTTCTTGTTGTCCGCCAGCTTCTTCCACACCAGGAAGTTGAGCGCGCCGGCGTCCACGCGCCCGGCCGCCACCCACGCCGCGGTGGCGTCATGGGCGCCGCTGAAGCCGAACTTCTTGAAGTCCCGCTCCGGCTCGATGCCCGCGGCCTTGAGGAAGTGGCGCGGCATGAGGTGACCCGAGGTGGAGCTGACGCTCCCGAACGCGAAGGTCTTTCCCTTGAGGTCGGCCAGGGTCTTGATGCCGGAATCCGTGCGCGCGACGAAGACGCTCTTGAAGCTCGCGTCCTCCTCGCGCATGGCCAGCCGCGTGGCGCCCTTGGCCCGCAGGACGGCCTGGACCGACGTGAAGCCGCCGTACCAGACGATGTCCAGGCGGTCGGCGGCCAGCCCCTCCACGGTGGCGGCGTAGTCCACCACCGGGACGAACTTGACCTTCATCCCCACTTCCTTCTCGATGTAGTCGGTGAAGGGTTTGTACTTGCGCAAAAGCTCCTGCGGGTCCTCGTCCGGGATGGCCGAAACCCTCAGAGTGTCCGCCGCGGCAACGCCGCAGATCATCCAGACAACCAGCACCACCAAACCAAGCAGCCAAGTCAGTTTCTGTCTCATGCGTACCTCCCGAAGCGATTTTCGGTAGATTGGATATCAAGATGACCTATATGTCAAATAGGCATTAGCTATGGTTCACAGGCTCCCATAGATGGGTCCGGGGGGCGCGGTTCAGGAACCGGACGAAGGCGCGCGGCACCGGCGCCAACGGGCGCTCGCGGTGGGTCACCTGGTAGAAAGGCCGGACCAGGTCCAGGCCCTTGATGCGCACCTCCTTGATGAGACCCTGCTGGACCTCTCGCCGGATGGCGGCACGGGAAAGGACGGAGAAGCCGAACCCCTCCATGAGCGCTTCCTTGACCGCGGCCGTGCTGCCCAGCTCCATGCCCACCCTGAGGAACCGCTCCGGGTCCTCCCCGCGTTTGGACACAAGCTGCAGGAACGAGCGTAGCGTCCCCGACCCGCCTTCCCGGGAAATGAACGGCTCCTTGCCGAGGTCCTGGATAGCCACCTGCTTCAAGCCCGCCCAACGATGGTTCGCGGGCACCGCCACGATCATCTCGTCCTGCCACGTCTTGCGGTACCTCAACCGGTCGTCGCGGGTGCGGAAGCCGGTGAAACCCAGCTCCAGCGTGCCGTCGAGGATCTCGGCCACGATGGCCGCGGAATCGCCGATGCGGAGCACGGGCCGCACGTCCGGAAACCGCGCCACGAAGCTCCCCAGCACGCCCGGCAGGATGTGCTCTCCGGGGACGTTGCTGCCCCCCAACCGCAACTCCCCTTCCACCTTTCCCTGGATGCGGTCCAGCGCCGCCAGCGCCTGGTTCTTGAGCTTCAGCACCGCGCCGGCTTGCTCGTAGAGCATCCACCCGGTGGACGTCAGGTCGAACCGGCCGCCGGATCGCCTGAACAGCTCGCAGCCCAGTTGCTGCTCCAGGGTCTGCACGTGCGCGGTCACGGTAGGCTGCCTGAGGGAGAAGTGTTCCGCGGCCAGCGAGAAGCTGCGCAGCTCGGCCACCCAGTAGAATATCTCCAGCTTGCGAAGATCCAGGTCCCTTGCGGTCTTGGCCATGCTCTCGTCCCCCGTTCGTCACGGGCCGCCGGCGAAGCCCGTTGCCATGCGGCGCCAACCCGGTTACGGTAACCGTCGCCATGAAGATATCGTCCCTCGACGACTTCCACAAAGGGAACGGCGCGGTCTTCCTCGAGCGCGGGGGATGGAGGCTGCCGGCCCGTTTCGGCAACGCCGCCGCGGAGTACGACGCGGTACGTTCCGCCGCTGGCTGGCACGACTTGGCGGACCGGACCCTGCTCTCCGTCAGCGGGCCGGACAGCGCCGAGTGGCTTCAGGGCATGCTCTCCAACGACGTCAAGGCCCTCGGCGCGGGCGAAGGCGTGCCTGCCGCGGTGCTGAACATCCAGGGGAAGATACTGGCGGACGTACGGGTGTTCCGCACCGGCGACGCTTTCCTCGTGGACCTGGACGAGCCCCTCGTCTCCGGCGTCCTGGAGCACCTGGACCGTTACCTGATCGCGGACGAAGTGGAAATCGCAGACCTGTCCCCCGGTCTGGCCATGCTGTCGGTCCAGGGGCCGCGGGCGGAAACCGCCCTGTCCGAGCTTCTGGATGCCGGTTCGTTGCCGGCCGGGGAGTTGCGCCATGGGGAAGTCGAATGCGCCGGCATCCGGCTCCGGGTCGTGCGGGCGACGCACACCGGAGAAAGCGGCTTTGATCTAGTGGTGTCGCGGGATGGACTCCCGGCCGTGGCGGCGCACCCGGCGGCGCGGAACATCCCGTGGATCGGGCTGGAGGCTCAGGAGACCCTTCGAATCGAGGCCGGGATTCCCCGGTACGGGATCGACATGGACGCGGACACGCTGCTGCTGGAGACCTGCCTGGACGGCTCCGTCAGCTTCACCAAAGGATGCTATCTCGGACAGGAAACCGTGGAGCGCATCCACTCCCGGGGCCACGTGAACCGGAAGCTCGTGGGTCTGGAGATCCGGGGCGGCACCGTCCCGGACCCGGGCGACCCGGTGCTCGGGGAGGACCGCAGCATCGGCCGCGTCACCAGCGCCGCGACCTCACCGCGGCTCGGGTGCCCCATCGCCCTCGGCTACGTCCATCGAGACTACATCGAGCCCGGCAGCGACGTCACCATCGGGCACGGGGACGAGAAGATCCCAGCGGTGGTGCACTCGCTGCCCTTCTGACACCGCCACCACGCGAGGCCGGCGACGCCAGAAGCGACGCAAGGCGAAGGATTCCCGGACCGCAAACGGAAACAGGGGCGACGCACACGCCGCCCCTGTTCCGATTCTCTGCGATAAACGCGGCTACAGCTTGTCGAGTTCCGCCAGCAGTTCCGCGTTCTCCGGGATGCCGCCCTCGTAGAGCTTGGAGTACCGCACGGTCCCCTGCTTGTCGATGATGAAGACAGCTCTCTTGGGAAAACCCTGGTCGCGCAGGCAGTCGTACTGCTCGCAGACCGCGCCGTGGGGATAGAAGTCCGACAGCATCGGGAAGCTGATCCCGCCCATCTGCTCGGCAAACGCCTTGTGGGCGAACACCGAATCGACACTTACGCTCAGGACCTGAGCGTCTTTGGCTTCGAAGCTGGCCTTGTCAGCCTCGAAGTTGCTCAATTCCTGCTTTCAGCCGCCGGTGAAATCCAGCGGATAGAACGCCAGCACGACGTTCTTCTTGCCCGCGTAGTCGCTCAGGGACACGTTCTCTTCCCGGGTGACTGGCAGGCTGAACTCGGGGGCCTTTTCCCCCACGTTTGGCATCGCCATCAAAGAATCTCCTTTCCGAATTGATTTTCTGCGAACCTCTTCTTCATTAACACAGTTGTCCTTTCCCGTAGAAACGCTCGAAATCCCTGAGGGCTTCCACCGTGCTGGGAAAGGCGAGATGGTCCCAGGGAATCCGCGACAGCGGAAAGGTCCCGGCCTCGGTGCTCTCGTCCCCGGCCGTCAGGGTCCCTCCCAGCACCTCGGCGACGTAGACGATGATCACGTTGGGCGAGCCAGAGTAGGAATAGACCCCCAGGAGCGACCGCGTCGCCACCTCCAGGTTGCTCTCCTCCCAGGTCTCGCGGACCGCGGCCTCGGTGGTGCTCTCGCCCCGGTCCACGTAGCCGCCGGGGAAGACCCACATCCCCATGGCCGGCTCGATGCCGCGGCGCAGCAGCACCACGCCGCCGTCCAGGGTGCAGATGGTTCCGGCCACCACCTTGGGGTCCTGGTAGAAGATGAAGGAGCACTTCTCGCAGACCAAGCGCTTGGGCTCGTTGCTCTTGACCACGCGCGGCGTCAACGTCCCGGCACAACGGGGACAGAAACGGTAGCCGCCGCCTCCGTGGTGGTGATGCGCGTGGTGATGATGATCGTGGGTCGCCATGGACTGCTCTCCCCGGTATCGTAAACCGCCCTACGCCAGCGACACCGCCCGCCTGAGCCGCACCACCTCCGCCTCGGTCAGGGGACGCATCTCGCCCCGGCCCAGTTGGCCGAGGGCGACGGGGCCGAAGCGGCTTCTCACGAGCCGCTCCACCGTGTGTCCCACGGCTTCCACCATCCTGCGGATCTCCCGGTTGCGCCCCTCCCGCAGCTCGACCTGGAGCCACACCTTCTGCTTCAGCCGCCGCAACACCCTCACGTCCGCCGGCGCCGTTACCCCGTCGTCCAGCCTCACCCCGCGCCGCAGCCGCTCCAGTTGGGCTTCGGAAGGCATCCCGCTCAGCTTGACCTCGTAGGTCTTGGGGACGCCGTAGCGGGGATGGGTGAGGCGGTGGGCCAGGTCGCCGTCGTTGGTGAGCAGCAGGAGGCCGGAAGTGGCGTAGTCCAAGCGCCCCGCGGGAACCACGCCTTGCGGATGGCCGCCCGCGCGGAGGTACTCCGCTACCGAGGGCCGACCTTCGGTGTCCCGCATGGTGGTGATGACGCCGGCGGGCTTGTGGAACGCGAGGTATATCCGGGACGCCGCGGGCCGCAGCACCCGTCCGTCCACCCGGATGCTGTCACGGGCGGCATCGGCGCGGGTCCCCAGCTCCCGGACCCGGCGTCCGTTGACCGTGATGCGACCTTCGAGGATCCACTGTTCCGCCTGGCGCCTCGAAGCCAGCCCCGCGTGCGCGATGATCCTTTGAAGCCGTTCCACGGCTCAATCCGTATCGCCTTTCTCGCCCGCCGGTGATTCTTCTCCGCCGTCGGGAGCTTGTTCGGCGTCGGTCGCGGAGCCATCCGGTTCGCCGTCCCCGGGCTCCCGCAACGCCTGGGGCATGTCCTCCATCTCCTGGAGGGTCGGCAGGCTCTTCAGGTCCTTGAGGTTGAACGCCTCCAGGAACTCGCGGGTGGTGCCGTAGAGAAAGGGCTTTCCCGGCACGTCCTTCCGCGCCACGATGCGGATCAGCCGCCGCTCCAGCAGCGTGGATACGACGCCGTCCACGTTGACCCCGCGGATATCCTCGATCTCCGCCCGGGTCACGGGCTGGCGGTAGGCGATGATGGCCAGGGTCTCCAGGTTCGCCCGGCTCATACGCGCGGGCCTGACGGCGGTGAGCCGCCGGACGAACTCCGCGTGCTCGCGGGGGGTCCTCAACTGGTAGCCGTTGGCCACCTCGGCGAGCCGCAGGCCCCGGCCGGTCCGTTCGTACTCGTCCCGCAACTCCCCAAGGGCGTCGGTGATCTGCTTGCGCGGGATCTCGTCGCCCACGGCGTTCCGCAACCGGTCCGCGGACACCGGGCCATCCGCCGCCAGCAGGAGGCTCTCGATGACCGCCTTGAGCTGCTCGTTCTCCATGATGGTGTCCCCGCTGACAGGAGGCCGTCCGGGTCAGTCCTCCGGGGTCCCGGCGTCCATGGCCGCGTTGGCTTCGGAAAGGGACAGCATCGGCTCCATGACGATGGGGCCCAGGCGCTCCTTCTGGAAGGCGTGCACGGCCCTGATGCGGATCAGCTCCAGCAGGGCCAGGAAGGTCACCACCACCTCCATTCGCGTGCGCGCCGAGTCGAACAGCTCGTGGAACGCCACCGACGACCTCCGGTGCAGCTCGTCGAGGACGTAGGTCATGCGCTCCCGCACCGACACCGTCTCCTGCACCACCGTGTGCACGGAAGGCCCCGGAAACCGTTCCAGCACCCGTTGCAGCGCCGACATCAGGTCGAACACCGAAAGCTGCTCGAAGCTCACGTCGGTCACGCGCTCGGAGCGCCCCTGCCGGACGAACACGTCCCGGTTGAGTATCTCCCGCTCTTCCAGCTCCCGCGCCGCGTTCTTGAAGCGCTCGTACTCCAGCAGGCGGCGGATCAGCTCTTCGCGGGTATCGCCGCCCTCCTCGTCTTCGTCGTCGTCCGCTTCCTCGGCGGGCAACAGCGTCTTCGACTTGATGTGCAGCAGGGTCGCGGCCATGACCAGGTACTCCCCGGAAACGTCGAGGTTGAGACCCTGCATCAGATCCAGCGCCGCGAGATACTGCTCGGTGATGGACGCGATGGGAACGTCGGTGATGCTCAGCTCGTTCTTCCTGATCAGGTGGAGCAGCAGGTCCAGGGGACCTTCGTAGATCTGCAGTTGAACGTGCACCGCCATGACCGGAGCCGCTCAGAGCGTCAACGCCGACCGCACCTCGCTCATGGTCTCCGCGGCCTGCTCGCCGGCGACCCGGTTGCCCTCGGCGATCACGTCGCGGATGTCGTCCGGACGCTTCTCGTAGTGGGCCTTCTTCTCCCGGAACGGCGCCAGGTCGTCGATGACGTGGCGGATCATCACCTTCTTGCAGTCGAGGCAGCCGATGCCGGCGCTGCGGCATCCCTCGGACACCTCCTGGATCTCCTCGGGAGTGCAGTAGATCTTGTGCAGGTTGAAGGCCGGACACTTCTCCGGCTCGCCGGGGTCCGTCCGCCGGGCGCGCGCGGTGTCGGTCACCATGCGGCTCAGCTTCCGGTCGATGGCCTCGGGAGTATCCGAGAGCAGCACCGAGTTGCCGTAGCTCTTGCTCATCTTGCGCCCGTCCAGGCCCGGCAGCCGCCGGGTCTCCGTAAGCAGCACTTCCGGTTCCGGGAAGACCGGGCCGTAGAAGCTGTTGAACCGGCGGACGATCTCGCGCGTCAACTCCACGTGGGGGGCCTGGTCCTCGCCCACGGGCACCCGGTGGGCCTTGTACATGATGATGTCCGCGGCCTGCAGCACCGGGTAGCCGAGGAAGCCGTAGGTGGACAGGTCCCGTTCGCTGATCTCCCGCAACTGCTCCTTGTAGGTGGGATTCCGCTCCAGCCAGGACACCGGCGTCAGCATCGACAGGAGGAGGTGAAGCTCGGCGTGCTCCTTGATGTCGGACTGGCGGAAGATGGTGCACTTTGCCGGGTCGAGGCCGACGCTGAGCCATTCGGCCACCATGGCCCGGGTCCCTTCCGTGATGTTGTCCGGGGCCTGGTAGTCGGTGGTCAGCGCGTGCCAGTCGGCGACGAAGAAGAAGCAGCGGTAGCTCTCCTGCAATGCGGCCCAGTTGCGCAGGGCGCCGTGGAGATGACCGAGGTGAAGAAGTCCGGTGGGGCGCGCCCCGCTTACGATGGTTTCCATGGGTCTCAGCTTACACGACTCCGACGAGGACGGCCAGAAACCAGACCACGAAGTCCATGATCGGCACCAGCGTGTAGGTCAACGCTCCGGTCATCAGCAGCGCGACCACGATGATGAGGCCGAAGGGCTCGACGCGGGCCACCTGCATCGCCTGCGGCTCCGGCAAAAGGCCCACCAGCACCCGGCCCCCGTCCAGCGGCGGCACCGGCAGGACGTTGAACACCGCCAGCATGACGTTGATGCGGACGCTGGTCAGGCACATGTACCACAGGTACTCGGATACCGAGCCGGTCACCACGCCCCCGCCCATCAGGATGAACTTCACCAGCATCAGGCTCAGGACGGCCAGAATGAGATTGGCGCCCGGCCCCGCCAGCGCCACCCATATCATGTCGCGCCGCGGATCCTTCAGGTTGCCGTAGTCCACCGGGACCGGCTTGGCGTAGCCGAACACCGGCCCGCCGGCCCAGATCAGCAGGGCCGGGAGCAGCACCGTTCCGATGACGTCGATGTGGGACAAGGGGTTCAGGGTCAGGCGCCCCATGACCGCGGCGGTTGGATCGCCCAATCGGTAAGCCACCCAGCCGTGGGCCACCTCGTGAAAGACGATGGCCACCAGGACCGGGAACGCCCAGATGGACAACTGCCACAGGAACTCTTGAGGCATTGGACATTTTTAAGTGACGCGTTGCGAAAACACAACACGGCTTCCGCGTCCCGGAAGCCGCTAACGCTTGGCGTCCGGGGCCTCGCGGGGATGGAACTGCCGGTGGACCTTCTTGATGCGGCTCCGGCTCACGTGGGTGTATATCTGGGTGGTGGCGATGTCCGAATGCCCGAGCATCGACTGGACCGCGCGCAGGTCGGCGCCTCCCTCCAGCAGGTGGGTCGCGAACGAATGGCGCAGCGTATGGGGGGTGACGCGGTGCTGCAACCCGGCCCGGCGGGCGTATCCGCGCAGCAGCTTCCAGAACCCCTGGCGCGTGAGCGGCTTGCCCGAACGCGTGAGGAACACGTAGTCGCTGTAACCGCGCGTCAGGAAGCGCGGGCGGACCTCCTTGAGGTAACGCTGCAGGCGGTCCCGCGCCCAGCGGCCGAACGGGACCAGGCGCACCTTCGCCCCCTTCCCCTTGACGGTCAGGTAGTTGCCCTCCAGGTTGACCTGCCTGAGCGTCAGCGAGACCAGCTCCGAGACCCGCAGTCCGCTGCCGTAGAGCAACTCCAGCATGGCGCGGTCCCGGGCGCCCAGGGGTTTCGCTTCTTCGGGCTGCTCCAGCAGCGCGCGCATGTCCGCGCTGCCCAGGGTGTCGGGAAGGCGGCCGGCGGCGCCGCGGGACGAAAACTCGGGCAGCGGGTCGCTCGATACCAACTCCTCCTTGAGCAGGAAGCGATAGAACCGCCGCATGCTGCCCAACAGGCGCACGACCGAGCGCTCGCTCAGCCCGCAGTCCCTGAGATCGGCGATGTACGCCCTCAGGTCCGACTTGCCGGCGTCCCCCCAGGCGCGGACGCCGCGCCGCGAGAGGAACTCCGCCAGGCGGTTCAGGTCGCGGCTATAGGCCTCCAGGGTGTTGGCCGCCAACCCCCGCTCCACGGCTGACATCTCGATGAACAGGTCAACCGGCCGGGTAAGCTCGTCGGTCATCTTCGGGGTCCAGTTCGTCGTGCAGGGCATCCCTCAACCCTTCCAGGCGTCCCTCGTCGAGGATCTTCTTCCCCGTCGCGTCCGCGACGTAGAAAACGTCGGCCACCCGGTCCACGTCGGTGGAGATCTTGGCCAGGTGGATGGAGAACTCCAGCTTCGAGAGCAGGTAGGTGATGGTGAAGAGAACCCCCGGCCGGTCCCGGGTGTAGACCTCGATGATGGTGAAGTCATCCGACGCGGCGTTGTCCCAGCGGATCTGGGTGGGGGCCTTCACCGCTGGCCTCCGCGACAACGCCGGCCGCGACCGGGCCACCAGCTCGGCGACGCCGGTCTGGCCCTTCAGGACCCGCCCCAGCGTCAGCTCCATGCGCGACCACTTCCCCGGGTCCATGAGCACCTCGGCCCTGCCCTGGTGCGAGATGCGGAACACGTCGAGGATGCGGCCGTCCCGGCGGGTGTTGATGCGCGCGCTCAGCACGTTCATCTCCATGGCGGCGAAAACGCCGGCGATGGACGCGAACAGTCCGGGCTGGTCCTGGGCGCAGATGGCCACCTCGCTGTGGCCGTGCTCCGGATGGTGGAACACGGCCGCCAGGAACGGCTCGCCCCGGAGCCGCCGCAGCAGCCGGTAGTGGAACGGCATGGCTTCCTCGGGAGTGGTGAGGAAGTAGCGCCCGGGCATGGCCTCGATGAAATCCCGCCGCACCTCGTCCGCCGGGTGTTCCGCGTCGAGCCGGGCCATGAGCCGGTCCTGTATCCGCCGCACCTTGAGGTCCTGGTCCGGCCGGCCGGACTCGCCCTTCTCGCGCTCCTCCAGGACCTCCAGCGTGCGGCTGAACAGCTCCTCCAGCAACGACGCCTTCCAGGTGTTCCACACGTCCGGCCCCACCGCCTTCACGTCCGAGTACGTCAGCACGTACAGGGCCTTGAGGTTCTCCGCGCTGCCCATGATGTCGGCCAAGTCCGCGACGGTCTTCTCGTCCTGGATATCGCGGCGGAAAGCCGTGCCCGTGAGCAGCAGGTGATGAAGCACGAGGAACGCCAGCAGGTCCTGTTCGTCCACGTTGAGGCCCATGCGCCGCGCCGCCTCCAGCGCCATCACCCGTCCCAGCTCGGAATGGCCGCCGCCCTGCCCCTTGCCGATGTCGTGGAACAGGATGCCAAGGATCAGGATCTCCGGCCTTTCCACCTCCCGGGCGAGCTGCGACAGGCGCGGCAGCGAATCCTCGAACTCCCCCGAGCGCAGCCGCTCGAACTCCTTCACCGCCCGCATCAGGTGCTGGTCCACGGTATAGATGTGGTAGAGGTCGTGCAGCGCCATGCAGCGCACCCGGCCGAACTCGGGGACCAGGGCATCCAGCACCCCGGCCCGATGCATCTCCAGCAGGGTCTCGTAGATCCACTCGTTGCCGCGCAGGATGCCGAGGAAAGCGCGGTTGGCCGCGGCCGAGCCCGGCAACTCCTCTCCCGTGGCCTTCACCCGCGCCCTGACGATCTCCTGCGAGTCCTGCCCCAGGCTCAGCCGGTACTTCTGCAGGTCCGCGAAGAGTCCCAGCAACTCTTCGGGACCGCGCTCGACGCCGTTCTCGGGCGCCGCCGCCAGGGTCCGTCCCACGATCCGCACGCCGGGACGCAGCTCGCGCCCCGGCCGGGGCCGCCTGCGCCGGGAGGGGTCGTGCTCCACCGCGCGGTGAATGACGAGCGAAGACAGCCGGCTCACCTCCTCGGCGTGCAGGTAGTAGGACCGCATGAACGTCTCCACCTCGCTCAACCGCTCCTCCCGCTCGAAACCCAGCTCCCGGGCGGCGTGCTCCTGGGACTCGAAGGTCAGCCGGTCCTGGTGCCGTCCGGCCAGGAAATGCAACTCGTTGCGGGTGCGCCAGAGGAAGTCCCGCCCGCGCTCCAGGGCGGCCGTATCCCGGGGCTCCAGCAGGCCCGTTCCCGGCAGGTCCCGGAGCCCGACGGCGCCGCACTTGGCGCGGGCGATCCACATGGCGGAATGGATGTCGCGCAGGCCGCCCTGGCCCTCCTTCACGTCGGGCTCCAGCAGGAACACCGACTCGCCGTACCGCTGGCGCCGCCGTCCGTGCTCGCCGACCTTGGTCTCGACGAACCGGTCGCGGGCGCTTCCGCTGAGCTGCCGCCACACCACCTTCTCCAGGTCCCGGTACAGGCGCGCGTCGCCGCACACGTGGCGTACGTCCACCAGGGCCGTCTGGATCACGTGGTCGCTCCGTGCGTGCCGCGCGCATTCCGCCACCGTCCGGGTGGCATGGCCCACCGTCAGGCCGGCGTCCCACAAGGGGTAGAGGATCTTCTCGGCGACGCACTCCACGTACGAGGCCGCGCGCCAACCGTAGAGAAAGAGGACGTCGATGTCCGAATGGGGGTTCAGCTCGCCCCGCCCGTATCCGCCCTGGGCCACCAGGGCGCAACGGCCCTTGAGCCCCGGACGCGTAGCGCGGCACTCGTCCACGGCCGTCTCGAACAGCCGCCGCAGGAGGCAATCGACCATCTCCCCGTGGGCCCGCACCACGTCCGTGCCCGAGGCCCCGGCCCGGTGGGCCTCCAGCAGCCGCTGCCGCCCCAGGTCGATGTAGGTCCGCACCCCGTCCCGCGCCACGGGGTTCCGGAGGTGCTGCTCCGAGAGCCGCGGCCAGAACGCTCCGTGGCCTTCAGCGTGGTTCTCCACGTCGGGCATGCCGTCCCCCGACCGCGCTCCCGCGCTCAAAACCCCTCCCTCTGCCGCAGTCTGTCGGCGTAGTCCGTGATGCCGCGGGACAGTCCCCGGACGATGGCGTCCTGGAACTTCGGGCGTTGCAGCGCGCGGGCCTCGCGGCGGTTGCTCACGAAAAACAGCTCCGCCAGCGCCGACGGCATCCGCGCGCCCACCAGCACGTAGAACAACCCTTTCTTCACTCCCAGGTCCTTGGCGCGCGGGTAGTGGGGCCGGGTATTCCGCACCACCGATGATTGCAGGTGCTTGGCCAGGCTGATGGACTCCTTGAGGTACGCGCTCAGCTTGAGGTCGCTCAGCATGATCTGCAAGTCCGTCAGGTTGCGGCGCGCGGTCCCGTTCTCCCTGGCGGCCAGCTTCATGGTGGCTTCGTCCGTGGTCTTGTCCAGATAGTAGGTCTCCAGCCCTCCCGCCCTGCGATTGTGGCTGGCATTGGCGTGAATGGAAAGGAAGAGGTCCGCGCTTTCCGCGTTGGCCATGGCCGTGCGCGCCTTGAGCGACACGAAGACGTCCGTTTTCCTGGTAAGGACCACGTCCACGCCCATGGCGCGCCGGAGCCTCGGCGCGAGCTTCCTGGCGATCCGCAGCACCACGTCCTTCTCCCTGAGGCCGCCGGCGCCGACGGCTCCGGGATCCTTCCCGCCGTGACCGGGGTCCAGCACGATCCTGCGCACCGCCCGTTGCCGGCGCGCCGCGGACCCGCGGCGGCGCTCCACGTCCACCAGGAGGCGGTGCGGGTTGGCCATCAGTGCGGCGTCGTGGCTGCCCGGGTGCTTGAGGTCCAGCACCACCCGCACCACGTCGGCCTTGAACTGGGCGAGCCGGACCCGCCGCACCAGGCGGTCCCCGACCTCCACGCGACGCCGCCGCGTCGCCAGACGGGTCCCCGCCAGATCCATGTAGACCCTTGGAGGAATACCCTTCTTGGGAGACGCCGCCAGGGTCTGCACCGTGAACCTCACCCGGCCGGTGAGGTCGAGGATCACCCGCGTATAGTTGGACGAGGACAGGTGGCGCACGCCCGTGAGGCGCGCCGCCCACGCCTCGGACACCGCGCCAACGCTGCACAGCAGCAACAGCGACGCCAGCAAACGTATCAACCGGGCCCCCGTCTGGCCTCCGTCACGAGCCCGTCCAGCACGTTCAATGCCTCCAGGGGAGTGAGACCGCTGGTGTCGATGTCCCGGAGCTTCTCCCGCAGCCCGTCGGGGCGCGGCTCGTACAGCTCCAACTGGACCCCTTCCGAGGCCGGCTCGGCCCCCGCCAGCCGCGGCCGTCCCCAGGCGTTCAGCTCCTCGCCTTCCAGGTTCCCGAGGATCTCCCTGGCCCGCTCGATGAGGGAACCCGGCAACCCCGCGAGGCCGGCTACCTGGATGCCGTAACTGCGGCTGGCCGGACCCTCCTTGAGAGTGCGCAGGAAGATCACCTCCCCTTGCCACTCCTTGACCGCGAAGTTGAAGTTCCTCACGCGCTCGCGCGTGCGCGCCAGGCCCGTCAGTTCGTGGTAGTGGGTGGCGAACAACGTCCGCGGCCGGTGCGGCGACTCGTGCAGAAACTCGGCGAGCGACCAGGCGATGGAGATGCCGTCGAACGTGCTGGTGCCGCGCCCCACCTCGTCCAGCAGGATGAGGCTTCGCGGCGTGGCCAGGCGCAGGATGCGCGCCGTCTCCTTCATCTCCACCATGAAGGTCGACTCTCCGGACGCCAGCGCGTCGGTGGCGCCGAAGCGGGTGAACAGGCGGTCCACCAAGCCCACGTGGGCGGAGTCCGCGGGCACGAAGCCGCCCATCTGGGCGAGGATCACCACCAGCGCCACCTGCCTCATGTAGGTGGACTTGCCGGCCATGTTCGGACCGGTCAGGAGCTTGATCTGGGTGGTCTCGGAATCCATCTCGCAGTCGTTGGGGACGAAGCCGCCGCGGCCCAACACTGCCTCCACCACCGGATGCCGCGCCCCGCGCATGGAGAGGGTCAGGCTGGAGTCCACCCGCGGGCGGACGAAACGGCCGCTTTCGGCGGTCTCCGCCAGCGCCAGCAAGGTGTCCAGCCTCGCCAGCGCCAGACCGGACTGCTTGATGGAAGGGTGGTGAACCGCGATGCGGTCGAGCAGCTCGGCGAAGATCCGCGCCTCGATCTTCAGTATTTCCTCGTCGGAGCCCAGCACCCGGGCCTCGTAGTCCTTCAACTCCGGCGTGATGAACCGTTCGCCGTTGGTCAGGGTCTGCTTTCGGAGGTAGTCCTCCGGCACGTTGGCGAGGTTGGCGCGGGTGACCTCGATGTAGTAGCCGAACACCTTGTTGTAGCGCACCTTCAGGGACTGGATGCCGGTGCGCTGGCGCTCCCTGTGCTGCAGCTCCGATATCCAGCCCTTGGCGTTGCTGCGGATGGCCGACAGCGCGTCCAGCTCCTCGTCGAATCCGGCGCGCACGAAACCGCCGCCCCGGACCGTGGCCGGCGGACTGTCCACCACCGCCCGCTCCACCAGATCCACCACTTCCGGCACCGCGTGAAGCCCGGACCGGACCTCGGCCAGCAACTCGCTACGGCACCTGTCGAGGCGCTCGCGCACCCCTTCCAGCGCGCGCAGCGTGTCCTTGATGGCGGTCAGGTCCCGCGCCGACGCGCTCCGGGAGGCGATGCGGCCGGACAACCGCTCCAGGTCCTGGACGCCCCGGAGCGCCTCCCGAAGCCCCCGGCGCGCGTCCGGATCGTCCAGCAGTTCCTCCACGGCGTCCTGCCGGCGGCGGATCTCGTGTTCGTCCAGCAACGGGTAGAGGATCCACTTGCGCAGCTCCCGCGCGCCCATGGCCGTGCGGGGCGGCTCCAGGACGCCGAGCAGCGAGCCCCGCCTGCTCCCGTCGAAGCTGCGCAGCAGCTCCAGGTTGGCCTGCGTGCTCTCGTCGAGCATGAGGAACCCGGAGGCGCGATAGGGCTCCAGCCCGGTCAACACCTGCGCCGCGCCGGGCGAGCGGTCCTCCAGATAGGCCAGAATGGCGGCGGCGGCGCGGACCCCCAGCGGCCACTCGTCCTGCGGCCCCCGGTAGAGGCCGGCGCCGTCCAGCCTCTGGACCGCGGCGCCCGAGAACCACGTGTCCGGTCCCGGCGTGCAGTGCACGCCGGCGTAGTCTTCGCGCAGGCTGCCGAGGGCTGCGGAATGGGCCTCGGGAACCAGCAGCTCGCGCGGCTGGATCCGCCCCAGCTCGCCGGTCAGGGCGGCGTAGCCCTTCATCTGGGTGAAGCGGAACTCGCCGGTGGTGACGTCGGTGAACGCGAGCCCGTATTCGTCGCGGGCCGCGGTCACCGCGGCCAGGAAGTTGTTGACCTCGGCGTCGAGCCCCTCCCCCTCCGTGAGGGTGCCCGGGCTGATGACCTTGATCACCTCGCGCCGCACCACGCCCTTGGCGAGCTTGGGGTCCTCGGTCTGCTCGCACACCGCCACCTTGAAGCCGGCGGACAGGAGCTTGCCGATGTACGGGGTGGCGGCATGGTGCGGCACGCCGCACAGCGGCACCGGCGCGCCGTTGCTCTGGCCGCGGCTGGTCAAGGCGATGTCGAGCACCTTGGACGCCTTTTCCGCATCCTCGAAGAACATCTCGTAGAAGTCCCCGAGCCGGAAGAACAGGATGGCGTCCCGGTGCCGATCCTTGATCTCCAGGTACTGGTGCATCATGGGCGTGAGCCGTGTCCGCTCCATCACGTTCCCCGTCGCGCCCTGCCCTCCAGCGCTTCCGCGATCAGGCTGTTCGGCGACGCTAAACCTTGCGCCGCTGGCCCAGCAGGTAGTCCACGAGCAGGTACTGTCCCAGGCGGTCGGGACGTGTGTAGAAGGCGCGCCCCTTGTTGAGCCGGGTCATCTCGTCCACGAAGCCCTTCAGCACCGGGCTGTCGTCGAGCATGAAGGTGTTGATGGTGATGCCCCGCTGGGTGACCCGTTTGGCCTCCTTCAGGGTCTCTTCGGCCGCGCGCTGGCTGATGCCGCCGAAGCTCAGCGGCCATTCGCAGTAGAGCCGTCCCTGGCGGCAGTAGGCGGTGGGCTGGCCGTCGGTGATGACGATGATCTGCTGGTTGCGGGTGGCGCTCCGCTTCTTCAGCAGGTCGATGGCGAGATGGAGCCCGTCCTGGAGGTTGGTGAACGGGTCTCCCATGTTCCAGGTGGCTTCCGGCAGGTCCTTCGCCTTCAACTCCACCGCCCGGGTGAAGAAGCCGACGATGCCGAAATAGTCCTGGGGGTACTTGGAGCGGCACAGGGACTCCATGGCCAGGGCCACCTTCTTGGCCGCGGCGAAGCGGCCGTCCCAGCTCATGGACCAGCTCATGTCCAGCAGCAGAACCGTGGCGGCCCGCGTCGAGTACTGCGAGTCGAAGACCATGAAGTCCCTCGGATCGAGACTCAGCGGCAGTTTCGCGTCGCGACGCAGGGCCGCCCGCAGCGTCTCGTTGAGGTTCAGGTTCAGGGGGTCGCCCGAGACGTAGGGCTTGCTGGATTCGGGGACCATCTCCTGGGAGCCGTGACGGGCGATCTGGTGCCGTCCGGCGGCGTCCCGGGCCAGTTGCTTGTAAATGTCCCGGAGGGCGATCTGGCCGATGCGGCGCACCCCGCGCGGCGTCAGCTCGAAGTGGTCGCCCTTGTCCACCACGTAGCCGCCGTCTTCCAGCGACGACTCCAGCCGCATGACCCCTTCGTAGTCCTCCTGGGCCTGGGCGCCGAGAAGGCTGTTCAGCAGGTCCATGTCCACGTCCTTGGGCTGGCTGCTGGACAACTGGCCCTCCAGCTTCTGCAGGCCCTCCATACGCTCCTGGAGCTCCGAGGCTTCCTCGAAGTTCAACGATTCCTGGCCTCTGAAGAGGTTTCCTTCACGTCGAATGTAGTTTTCCAGGCGGCGGATCTTGTCGAGTTGGGAGAGGATCTCCTCGAAATCCTTCTTGGCCTCGGGGTTCTCGAAACCGTAGCCGGCCAGCCGCTCGATGGCGTCGCTCAGCTTGGGCGGGAGGTGCTGGAGGAATTCGTCCTTCTTCTCGGCCTCGGCCCGGTCGGGTTTCTGCTTGAGGGTATCGCGTTCCCTGGCGACGATGTCCTGCAACGCTTCCTGGATCTCGTCGAGGGCCGAGCGGATCTGATACTGCTCGTACATCCGCCGCTTCTCGCGGGCCACCTGTGACAGCAGGTCGTCGAGGCCGGCGGTCCGCTCCTCGTCCTCGCCCATCCCGCGCTGCATCAGGCGGCGCATGGACTGCTGCAGGTCGCCGGTCTCGTCCAGGTGCTCGTTGAGCTGGTCGAACACGTCGTCCGGCCTGAGGGACCTCTCCTGGGCGCCGTTCCAGCGGCTGTAGCGGGCGTGTATCATGACGGGTCAACCGCGGCTCGCGCGGCGCGGGACGGCGGTTCCTGCGAGCGGGCTTCGGCCCGTGAGCCGGCAATCACTTGCCATAGGTGATGCGGCCCCCTTCGGCCTCTTTGTTGAGCTTCTGGTGCAGGTGCAGGCCCTCCAGCACCAGCTCCGTGGCGGAGGCCAGGAAACCCGGCGAGTCCACCTCCCCCAGGGAGCGGATGGCTTCCTGCAGGCCCGGTATCTCCTTGATGCCCTCCAGGTAGTCCTCCGAGCGCATCTCGTCGGAGACCTCCACCCCCCAGCCCGAGTTGAAGTACTCGATGACGCTCTGAAGCGCGTTCACGTCGAAGCGGGCGTCGAAGGTCTTGAGGATCGCCCGGTTCAGGAGCCGCTCGATCAGCTCTTCCTCGTTCTTCTCCTCGCCCACGTACTCGACCTCGATCTTTCCGCAGGTGGAGGGAAGCACCGCGTGCAGGTCGCTGACCCGCGGCACGATGTCGGTCTCGCCCAGCCGCAGCGCTCGTTTCTCCGCGTTGCTGATCATGCTCTCGTAGTTGTTGATGCTGATGCGGACGCTGACGCCGGAGGACTGGTTGATCTCGCTGGAGTTGCGCGCCTCGAAGGTCAGGTGGCCCAGCACCTCCTTCATGAACTCGGGGATCACCACCGCCCGGCTGCGGCCGTCGAGCGAGGCGGATTCCTGCTCCATGATGTCGATCTCGTGCTCCACTTGGCGCGGATAGTGGGTGCGGATCTGCACGTCGAAGCGGTCCTTCAAGGGCGTGATGATGCGGCCGCGGCTGGTATAGTCCTCGGGGTTGGCGCTGGCCACGATGACCACGTCGAGGGGAAGACGGACCTTGTACCCCTTGATCTGGACGTCCTTCTCCTCCATGAGATTGAAGAGCCCCACCTGCACCTTCTCCGTCAGGTCGGGCAGCTCGTTGACCGCGAAGACGCCGCGGTTGGTGCGGGGGATCAGGCCGTAGTGGATGGTCTCCTCGTCGGCCAAGTAGCGCCCTTCCGCGACCTTGATGGGATCGATCTCGCCGATGAGGTCGGCGATGGACACGTCCGGGGTCGCCAGCTTCTCGCCGTAGCGGTGTTCCCGGCCGATCCACTCCACCTCCAGGTCGTCGCCCTGCTCGTTGAGGCGGCGCCGGCACGGAGCGCAGATCACCTGGAAGGGGTCGCAGTTGATCTCGCAACCCTTCACCCGCGGGATCTTCTCGTCCAGCAACAGCGTGAGGCCGCGGATGATGCGCGACTTGGCCTGACCCCGCTCGCCGAGAAAGACCATGTGATGGCCCGACAGGATGGCGTTCTCGATCTCCGGGACCACCGTCTCGTCGTAGCCCACGATGCCCGGCAGCATGCGCTCCCCGGACTTGAGAAGATTCATGAGGTTGTTGCGCATCTCGTCGCGCACGGACCTCACGGCGATTCCGCTGCGTTTCAGTTCGCCCAGGGTGTCGATGGATTCCACTCGGGTTCCTCCTGCCAGACCATTCGATCCTGTCGCTGTGTTTCTTGAAGCTTCATCCATCCTCGGCAGCAGGGCTCTGGTTGACCCGCAGGCGAAGCTCCTTGCCAACCTTGAAAAACGGCACTCGCTTGGAGGACACGGATACGACCTCCCCGGTCTTGGGGTTGCGCCCGTCGCGAGCCCGGCGGTGCTTTACCACGAAACTGCCGAAGCCGCGGATCTCGATGCGTTCTTCCCGTTGCAGGGCGGCGATCAGGGAGTCGAAGACCGAATTGACGATCACCTCCGCGTCGAAACGGGAGAGGTGGGGAAATCGTTCATTGATCTCTTCGATCAGGTCTCGCTTTGTCATGCCGTTCCCCGAAAAGGTGCATCCGGCGCAAGCTGGCGGCCTCTATGCCTTGTCCTTGTCGCTGTCTTGCGTCTCTGCCTCCGGGCGACCTTCCCGGTCCAGCTTCAGCTCCTCGTTCAGGATGGTCTCGAACGAGAACCGGCCCGCCTCCTTCTCGCGCTTCAGATAGGTCTCCAGCTCCTCCCTTTCCTCGGACCGCTTGAGCGCGCGGATGCTGAGCCCGATCTTCCGTTCCTTCAGGTCCACGTTGACCACTTCCGCCTCGACCTCGTCGCCCACCTGGTAGAGGCTCGAAGGCTTCTCGACGTGCTCGGTGCTGAGCTGGGACACGTGGATCAACCCCTCCACGCCTTCGGCCACGCGCACGAACACTCCGAAGTCGAGCACCCGCACGACGGCTCCCGTGACCCGCGACCCCGGCGGGTTCTCCTTGACCACCCGTTCCCACGGATCCATGGTCATCTGCTTCACACCGAGCGAGAAGCGCTCCACCTGCGGGTCGACGCCGAGCACCTTGGCCTCCACCATGTCGCCCTTCTTGTAGAGCTCCGAGGGGTGCTTGATCTTCCGGGTCCAGTCCAGGTCCGAGATGTGGATCAGTCCGTCGATCCCCTCCTCGACCCCCACGAACACTCCGAAGTCCGTGATGTTGCGCACCGGGCCCTTGACGATGCTGCCTTCGGGGTACTTCTCCTTCGCCAGGAACCACGGGTTGGGGAGCACCTGGCGCAGCCCCAGCGAAATGCGCCGGCGCCCGGGATCCACGTTCAGGACCATGGCCTCCACGGTCTCCCCCACCTGGACCACCTTGGAGGGGTGGGACAGCTTCTTGGCCCAGGACATCTCCGACACGTGGATCAGCCCCTCGACGCCCTTCTCCAGCTCCACGAACGCGCCGTAGTCGGTCAGGCCCACCACCTTGCCGGTGATCTTCGAGTCCACCGGATACCGTTCCGCCACCGACTCCCAGGGGTCCGGGGTGATCTGCTTCATCCCCAGGGAGATCCGCTCTCTCTCCTTGTCGAACTTGAGCACCACCACACGGATGGTCTCGCCGAGGCTCAACAGGTCGCTCGGGTGGTTCACGCGGCCCCACGACATGTCGGTGATGTGGAGGATCCCGTCGATGCCGCCCACGTCGACGAACGCGCCGTAGTCCGTGATGTTCTTGACCACCCCCTCCAGGATCACGCCCTCGTCGAGGACCGCGAGAGTCTCCTTCTTGAGCACCTCGCGTTCCTTCTCGAGCAGCACCTTGCGCGAAACCACGACGTTGTCGCGCATCCTGTTGTACTTGAGGATCGTGAAACGGTCCCGTTTGCCCACGAACTGGTCGAGGTTCCGGGTCGGCCGTATGTCCACGTGGGAGCCGGGAAGGAAACCGTCCACGCCCAGGTCCACCTTGAAGCCGCCCTTGACCCGGGCGACGATGGTGCCCTCGATGGGGGTCATCTGGTCGTGCGCCTTCTCGATGCGGTCCCACACCTTGATGCTCTCGGCCTTCTGGCGGGACAGCACGATCTCGCCCCGGTCCCCTTCGGGGGACTCGAAGAAGACGTCCACGTCGTCGCCGATGCCCACCTGCAGCGTTCCCGTGCGGTCCTGGAACTCCTGGACCGGGATGCGGCCTTCGGTCTTGTAGCCCACGTCCACCACCACGTGGGTCGGGTTGACATCGACCACCTTTCCGGTGACCACGCCGCCCGGCTTCACCGCCTGCAGGCTCTCCTCGAACAGCGACTGAAAGTCGTCCTCGGCCGCCGGCTGCTCCTGGCCCGCCGGCTCTTCCTGCGCCGCCGCAGTCTCCGTCACCGCCGAAGTCTCTTCGACCGGCGAAGTCTCGTGGCCCTGCGAAGTCTCCTCGCTCCTGTTCTCCTCACCTTCGGTCATGAAACAATTCTCCCATTCTCCTTGGATTTCGTCTTGACTTCTTCGAGTATCTTCTCGATCACCGCGTCCACCGACAGCGTGGTGGAGTCGATGAGCACCGCGTCATCCGCCTTGCGCAAGGGCGCCACCGCCCGCTCCTTGTCCCGCCGGTCCCTGCGCGTCACGTCCGCCAGCGTCCCCTCCAGCGTCAGCGCCGGATCCCGCCCGGCCAGCTCCCTGAACCGCCGCCGCGCCCGGGTCTCGGGTGAGGCGTCCAGGTAGACTTTCACCTCCGCGTCGGGGAACACCACGGTGCCCATGTCGCGGCCCTCGGCGACCACGCACCCGCTGCGGCCCATGGCGCGCTGCAGGTCGGCCATCCGCCGCCTCACCACGGGCAGGCCGGAGACCCGCGACGCCATCTGCCCCACCTCCGGCGTGCGGATCGCGCCGCTCACGTCAACGCCGTCCAGCATCACCGAGTGGTCGGCGCCGAGGTCCACCTCCGTGCTCTCCAGGATCCCGCCCAGGGCGCTCTCGTCGTCCGGATCCGCTCCGCGGCGCATGACTTTCCATGCCACTGCGCGGTACATGGCACCGGTATCCATATAGCGGTATCCGAGACGCTTCGCCACGGCCTTGGCGACCGTGCTCTTGCCGGCGCCGGCCGGGCCGTCGATGGCCACGATCAACTATCCTATCCTCACTCGCCACCGGGCACAACCGGTGGCCCGGAACCGAACTTCGCGCACCGACCCTCTCAGGCGCGGATCTTCGCCAGGCTCTCGAAGAAACCCGGGAAGGATACCTTGACGCATTCCTCGTCCGACAGGAGCATCCCGCCCGGCGTCGACAGGCCGGCGACCGCCAGCGCCATGGCCACCCGGTGGTCGCCGTGACTCTCCACCGACGCGCTCCTGAGCGCGCCGGCGCCCTCGACCCGCACGTCGTCGCCGCTCACGTCCACCTTCACGCCCATCTTCGAAAGCTCGCGGCTCATGGTGGCGATGCGGTCGGATTCCTTGAACCGCAACTCGCCCACGTCGCGGAACAGCGTGGACCCCTCGGCCAGCGCCGCGGCCACGAACAGCACCGGATACTCGTCAATGGTCCGGGGGGCCAGCTCCGGCTCGACCTCCGTGCCCTTGAGCACGCCGCCCCGGACCCGGAAGTCGGCCACCGGCTCGTTCGCTTCCTCCCAGGTCCGCGTCACCTCGATGTCCGCGCCCATGGCCCGCAGCACGTCGATGACGCCGCCGCGGGTGGGATTGCAGCCCACGCCGCGGACGCACACGTCGGAACCCGGTATGGTCGCCGCGGCCACGAACAGGAACGCGGCGGACGACAGGTCGCCCGGGACCCTGAGCCGCGTCCCCGAAAGCTCCTGTCCGCCCCGTACCCTCACCGTCCGGTCGTCGCTTTCCACCGAGGCGCCGAAGCCCCGGGCCATGATCTCCGTGTGGTCCCGCGACCGGTGCGGCTCCTCGAAGCAGGTCTCCCCGCCGGCCTGCAAGCCCGCCAGCAGCACCGCGGACTTCACCTGGGCGCTGGCCACCGGCGAAGCGTACTCGATGCCGTGGAGGCCCCCGCCGTGGATCTCCAGGGGCGCGCTGCCGTCGTTGCCGGTCACCCGGGCTCCCATCCGCGTCAGCGGCTCGATGATCCGTTTCATCGGCCGGGTGCGGAGGGAGCCGTCGCCGTCGAGGCAGGCCTCGAAGGGCCGGCCCGCCAGCACTCCCGCGAGCAGCCGCATGGTGGTGCCGGAGTTGCCGCAGTCGACGGTTTCGCCGGGCGCCTGCAACCCGTCCCAGCCCCGGCCTTCGATGCACAACACGTCGTCGTCGCGCCGGAACCGCACGCCCATGCCCCTGAACGCCGTCACCGTGCTGGAGTTGTCGGCCCCGCGGGACAGGTTGGCGATGCGCGTCTCGCCCCGCGCCACCGCCCCCATGATCACGGCGCGATGCCCGACGGACTTGTCCCCGGGAACCTCCAGCTCGCCCCGCAGGGGCCGCGTCGCCTGTTCGACCCTGACCGCCATGTCCTACGACATCCTCTTGCGCGTCGCCAACGCCTGTTCCAGCTCCCGCTCCAGCCGCGGCCCGTCGTCCCGGCGGATGCTGTCCGAGATCCTCTCCAGCGCCCGCACGTACTCCCGGAGCCCCTTGAGCACGGCCTCGCGGTTGAGCAGGCAGATATCGCGCCACAGCTCCGGCCGCCCCGCGGCGATACGGGTGGTGTCCCGGAACCCCGACCCGCAATACTCGGCCAGGTCCAGCGAATCGATCCTCGTCCGCTCCAGGGCGTTCACCAGCGCCGAGGCGGCCACGTGAGGCAGGTGGCTGACCACGCCCAGTATCCGGTCGTGGAGACGCACGTCCATCAGCTCGACCCTGGACCCGACCCGGCGCCAGAACGCCTGCAGCTTCCTCACCGCCCGGGGATCGCTTTTTCCGGTCGGGGTCAGGATGCAGCGGCGGCGGACGAACAGGTCCGCCCTGGCCGCGTCGGGACCCCACTGTTCGCTGCCGGCGATGGGATGCGCGCCCACGAACGGGGGACCCCCCTTCAGCAACCGCTCCATGTCCGCCACCACCCGGCGCTTCACGCTGCCGACGTCGCTGATGAGGCAACGCGGGTGGATGCGCGGGAGGAACGACCGGGTCACCGGCGCCGTGGCGCCCACCGGCGTGGCCAGCACCAGGAAATCGGCCTCCCCGGGAAAATCACCGGGGTCCAGAAAATAGCCGTCCAGGATGCCTATCTTCCGTCCCCGGCGCAGGGTCTTCTCGTTGCGGCCGTATCCCACGACCCGTTCCACCAGCCCGCGCTCCCTGGCCGCCAGCGCCATCGAGCCGCCGATGAGCCCCACGCCCGCGATCACCATGGTCCGGAACATCAGCGCCCGCCCCCGTCCGCCTCCCGGATCTGCGCCAGGCCGTCCAGGAACTTGCGGTTCTCGTCCGGGGTCCCCACGGTCACGCGCACGTGCTCGGGAAAGTCGGGGCCCACGGGCCGCACGATGACGCCCCTGCGCAGCAGCGCTTCGTACACGCGGCCCGGTTCGCCGGTGCGCACCAGGATGAAATTGGCCTGGCTCGGCACCCATTCGACGCCGAGGGCCGTGAGGCCGTCCGTCAGAAACTCCAGCCCCTGCCGGTTGACCTCGATGCTCCGGCGCAGGTGCTCGGCGTCGTCCACCGCCGCGGTCGCCGCCCACTGGGCCGCAGCGTTGACGTTGAAGGGCTCCCTCACCAGGTTCATCATCGCCACCACCTCGGGTTGGGCGATGCCGTACCCGATGCGGAGCCCCGCGAGCCCGTACACCTTGGAGAAGGTCCTGAGGGTCAGGACCGTGCGGTCCGGGCGGCGATCATCGAGGGAGTCCGGGTAGTCCGGGTCCGCGGCGTACTCGCAGTAGGCCTCGTCCGCCACCACCAGCACCTCGGGGCCCACCCGCTCGAGGAACTCCTCCCACTCGGGCCGCCTGTAGATGGTGCCCGTGGGGTTGTTGGGGTTGGCCAGGAAGACGCAACGGGTCTCCGGCGTCAAGGCCCGGGCCATGGCTTCCAGGTCGAAACCGTAGTCCTTCAGCGGCACCGCCCGGACCGTGGCGCCCAGGGCGTCCAGCGCCAGGCCGTAGGCCACGAAGGAGCCCCGGGAGATCAGAGCCTCGTCCCCCGGACGCAGGAACGTCCGCACCGCCAGCTCGATCAACTCGTTGGAGCCGTTGCCGAAGATCAGCCGCTCGGGCTCCACGTCGAGCTTGGCGGCCAGGACCTGCCGGAGATGGAAGCAGCCGCCGTCCGGATAGAGGTGCAACTCCTCCAGCCGCTCCCGCATCGCGGCCACGGCCTTGGGCGACGGCCCCAGGGGGTTCTCGTTGGACGCCAGCTTGGCCGATCCCTGGATGCCGTATTCCCGCTCCACCTCGTCGATGGGCTTGCCTGGCACGTACGGCACGATGCGGCGGATATGGTCCGGAACCTTTTCGACGATGCTCATAGGCTGCTGGGATAGGATCCGAGGACCTTGAGAAAGACGCAGCTCGCGGCGAGCTGGCCCAGGGCGCGCTTCACTCGGGGTTCCTGTTGATGGCCTCTGAAATCGATGAAAAACACGTACTCCCAAGCCTTCTGGCGCGACGGACGCGACTCGATCTTGGTGAGGTTGATGCCGTGCTTCGCGAACGGCGCCAGCATGTCGTGGAGCACGCCGACACGGTCCTTGGCCGCGAAGACGATGCTGGTCTTGTCCTCGCCCGTGGACGACGGCGCATCGTCCCCGATCACGAAGAACCGCGTGATGTTGTCGTGGTTGTCGGCGATGTTGGCCTGGACGATCCTGAGCCCATAGATGTCGCCGGCGAGCCGGCTGGACACCGCCGCGGCGGTGCGGTCCGAGCGCGCCTCCTTGGCGGCTTGCGCCGTGCTCGACACCTCCTCGACAACGGCGTCGGAGTGGTGGGCGGCGAGCCAGCGCCGGCACTGGCCCAGGGCATGAGGATGGGAGAGGATGCGCCGCACGTCCTTCGCCCGTCCCGACCGGGACAGCAGGCACAGCTCGATATCGATGCTGACCTCTCCGCAGATCTGGACGTCCGACTCCTGCAGCAGGTCCAGGGTGTGGGTCACCACCCCTTCGGTGGAGTTCTCCACGGGGACCACGCCGTAGTCGACGTTGCGGGCGCTCACTTCCCGGAAGACGTCGTCGATGGTGGGCTCGGGGGAGTAGTCTACGGTGCTGCCGAAATGCCGCTGCGCGGCCATGTGGGTGAAGGTCGCCTCGGGGCCGAAGAACGCCACGTTCATCCGCGCCTCGATGCCGCGGCAGGCCGACAACACCTCCCGGAAGACGGCGCGGAGGGACGCCGCCGGCAACGGCCCCGTGCTGGCTTCGGTTATCTGCCGGTACACGGCCCGCTCGCGGCTGGCCACGTAAACGGGCTTTCCTGTCTGATGCTTGTGATGCCCGATCTTCAGGGCAAGGGATGCTCTCTCGTTGAGAAGCTCTACAATCCTGGAATCAACTCGGTCGATCTTTTTTCGGAGGGCATCTACCGATTCTCTACGACTCAATGAAAACCTCGAGGGATGAACTGCGAACGAAAGGCTACGGTAGCGGAATGCCGGTGCAATTGCAACTCCGCGTCGCCAAAGGTTTTTGTCGAGGCCGGGGATTCGGGGCGGCGTCGATGGCGGACCGGAATCGTGGTAGCGTTGCCGGAACGGCGAACCGTCCATGCAGAACCAGACCAAGGCCTACCTCTACGCCGCCGCCACCGTGGCCTGCTGGTCCACCGTGGCGACCGCGTTCAAGCTCTCTCTGCGCCATGTGGGCGCCGACGCCCTGGTGTTCTACTCCTCGCTGGTCTCCACCGGCGTGCTGCTCTGCATCACCCTGGCTACCGGGCGTATGCGGCAGCTCCGGGAGTGGGACCTCCGCGACCTCTGCGCCTCGCTTTGCCTGGGCCTCCTGAACCCCTTCCTCTACTACCTCGTCTTGTTCAGGGCCTACGACCTGCTGCCGGCGCAGGAGGCTCTGACCCTCAACTTCACCTGGCCCATGGTGCTGGCGCTGTTCTCCATCCTGCTGCTCCGGCAACCCATCAGCGTCCGCGCGGTGGCGGCCATGGCCATCAGCTTCGCCGGCGTGGCGGTGATCGCCACCCGGGGAGACCTGCTGGCGCTCGACCTGGCCAACCCGCGGGGCGTGGCGCTGGCGCTGGGAAGCACGCTGATCTGGACGCTTTACTGGATCTACGGCGTGAAGGACCGCCGCGACCCGGTGACGCGGCTGCTGGTCAACTTCGTGTTCGGGTGCGGTTTCTCGGGCGCCTTCGCGTGGCTCGCGGGCACCCTGGAGACGCCGGCGATACCGGGTCTGGCGGGGGCCTTGTATATCGGCACGTTCGAGATGGGCATCGCGTTCGTCGCCTGGCTCCGGGCTCTGAAGCTCTCCCGCACCACGGCGCAGGTGGGGCAACTGGTCTACCTGACGCCGTTTCTCTCGCTCCTGGTGATCGCGCTGATCGTGGGAGAGCCCATCTACCCGAGCACCGTGGCGGGGCTGGCGTTGATCGTGGGTGGAATCCTGCTGCAGCGCCGGACCGGCTGACCACCCCGCGAAACCGTCATTCCCGCAGCCCCTCCGTCATTCCGGCGGAAGCCGGAATCCAGGTGGGGTGTGGCGGGGGACAGGAATCGCATTACCCCGCCTCCCCTGGATTCCGGCTTCCGCCGGAATGACGTTGCGGGCGTTGGCGGACGGGTTCACTTCATGGACAAGTTCATTTCATGAGCGGATAGGACCAGGGGCTCATCTCCTCCGCGGTGCGGCCCAGCGCGTCCCAGTCCGCCAAGTGATCCCAGGCGGACTCCGCGGCCTCTTGCGCCTGCGCCCGCAGGGTCTCCATATCCACTCCGCGGACTTCTCCCTCCTCCACGCACACCTGGCCGTCGACGATGACCGTGCGGACGTCGTCGCCGATGCCGCACTCCACCACGGCCTTGATGGGGTCGCGCACCGGCCCGTACCGGAGGGTGCCGCGACCGGACAGATCCACGATGATGATGTCCGCCCGGGCTCCCGGCGCCAGGCGCCCCAGGTCGTCCCGCCCAAGCGCCCGCGCCCCGCCCAAGGTGGCGGCCTCGAAGACCTCCGCGGCCGTGGCCGACCGCAGGTTGTGGCCGATGACCTTGCCGAAGTAGGAGGCGACGCGCATCTGCATCATGAAATCGCGCGGGTAGGTGTCGCTGCCCAGCGCGATGTTGACGCCGGCCTTGCGGTACTTCTCCCAGGAGTCGAGGCAACGGCCGCGGCGGGCGATGTTCACCGGGCAGTGGGAGATGGACACGCCGTACTCCCCCATCAGCTCGATGTCGCGGCCGCCCGAGAAGTTGAGCTGCGGGTTCTCGGCCACCAGGTTCCCGTGGCCGATGGTGAGGTCGGGTCCCAGCAGGCCCACCGACTCCAGCAGCTCCACCGGAGTCATGCGATGATCCGTCACGAGCTGGTAGAACTCGATGATGTTGTAGGCCGCGTGGGTCGAGATCGGCACCTTCAGTTCGTCCGCGGCCTTGCGGGTGGCCCGCAGCAGGTCGAGGGTGCAGGATTCGGATTCGCGCGGGATCAGGATGCCGCGGACGCGGTCGCCGCAACTGCCGTTCACGCGCTTGATGAAGCCGACGGCGCCCTCGAACTCGCGCCACCCCGCGGCCTCGTCCAGAGCCCGCTTGAGCCGGCCCTTGTCGTCCGCCACCCAGCGGCCCGAATCGAACCCCGGTCCCAGGTAGGCCCGGGCGCCGAGCCGGTCCACTTCCTTGAGCAGTCCCTCCTGGACCCGGAGCTGGCTGCCGATCTCCATGAACGTGGTGACGCCGTTCCGCAACAGGTCGGCCACCGTGAAGGTGGCGTGCAGGTCGGTGCCTTCGCTGGCGCCGGCCTGGTCGGGCCTGGTGTAGCGGGGATCGCCGGTCGGGCGCTTGCCCTCCCGCGGCACGCTGATCTCCAGGAACGGCTGGCCGAAGTAGTCCGGCCGGCCGATGTCGGTGATCAGCCGGTGCGACGCCCGGTGGCCGCCGTGAACGTGCATGTCGATGAAGCCCGGCGCCACCAGCATCCCGCGGGCGTCGATCTCGCTGTCCACGTTGCCGTCGAAGCCCGTTCCCACGTGCAGGATGCGCCCGTCCTCGAACACCACCACCCCGTCCCGCAGGAGCGCATGATTCTCCCCCTGATAGCCGACGACCCAACCGCCGCGAATCAACGTACGCATGTCACGCCTCCGCCTAAAAATGGCGTCCTTCGACTTCGCTTCGCTGGCGCTCCGCTACGCTCAGGACGAACGGATATGGGTTCATCGGAGTTGCAGCCAACCGTTCGTCCTGAGCGTAGCGAAGCGAAGTCGAAGGACGCCATTGACCAGAGATCCCCTAAGTTGCTTCTTCTCCGAAGGGCAGCTCGGTTCCCAGACCCTTTTCCCCGGCCAGCCGGTAGACCCAACTCGCTACCCCCACGTCCAGGATGCCCATGCCCGGGGACTCGTAGAGGATCACCTCGTCGTCGCTCAAGCGTCCGGGCTTCTTTCCCGAAACTACGTCACAGAACTCGGCCGCCACGTCGTCCTTCGAGAACCTGCCGCCGGCCAGCAGCGACGGGAAGGGTTTCCGGGGCGGCGAATCACCCAGCACTTGGTCGGTTCCGGACAGAAAAACCCGTGACCCCAGCACTGTGGCCTCGTCGAACTCGCCGGGGGCCAGCGACATGACCAGCGCTCCGGGCTCCAGCCAGTCCCCCTCGAACACGATGGTGTTGCCGGAGGTGGCCAGCAGCATGATGTCCGTGCCTTCGACGGCTTCCCGGCCGGACTCCACCGTCACCACCTCGATGCCCAGGACCGCGGTCATCTCCTCGCGGAAACGGCGACGGTTGTCCGCGCTCCGGCTGTAGGCCTTGATGTGCCGGATGTCGCGCACCGCGCAGCACGCCTGCACGAAACCCTTGGCGTACCGTCCGGTGCCGATGACCCCCAGGGTCTGCGCGTTCTCCCGCGCCAGGTACTTGGCCGCCACGCCGTAGGGAGACGCGGTGCGGATGGCGTGCAGATGGTAGTCGGAGATGATCGCCGACATCTCCATGTCTTCCCAGTTGAACAGGCAGATGACTTCCGAGCGGTTCGTCCCCTGGTATCCCGAATAGACCCGCACCGCCGCGTACCCCAGCTCCGGCGCCATGCCCGGCAGGATGCGGATGTTGTGCCAGAGGTGTCCCGGGTGGTCGGGATGCTCCATGGTGAGGCGCTTGAGGTGGAACGTGCTGCCCTCGGACTGCTGGCGCAGCACCTCCTCGATGACCGCCACCGCTTCCGCGTAGGCGCTACGGCCTTCGATGGCCTGGAGAACGTCTGCTTCAGTCAGAAAGAGCATGATACCCGAATTCCCTGGCAGTCCATGTTGTGGTGGTTCGCCGTAGGGGCGACCGGCGGTCGCCCCTACCCTTGCCGTGATTCTCCTAACCGAGCCCGTACAGCCGCGCCGCGTTACCGCCCAGCACCGCCTCCTTCTGCTCCCGGGTCAGGTCGTCCCGCTGTAGCAGTTCGTCGATCTCGTGCCGGCACGACGCCGCGTCGAAAACCTCGTGAGGAAAGTCACTGGCGAAGAGGAAAGGCTCGGCGCCAGCCTGCTGCACCGCGAAGGCGAGCCCGGCGTCGTCGCAATCGAAACCCACGAAGAGCCTTCCCTCTCGCACGTGGCGTTTGAAGTGCTCGCTGGCCTTCTCGCCCGGCCCGGGACCGGGCACCGGATTGCCCGACAGGTCGATCTGCAGGTGCCCTTCATTGTAGGAGCGGTCCAGCCGGTCCATGAAGAACGGCACCCAGGTGGCGCCCCCTTCGAGGAAGGCCACCCGCAGCCCGGGGAAGCGCTCGAAGATGCCGTGGCTCAGCATCGCCGCGGCCTGCACCATGATCCCGAAAGGATGGCCCAGCGCGTGCACCGGGTAGTAGACACTGAAGCCATCGAGACCGAGATGATGGTGCGCGCCGCCGTGCACGGTGAGGCAGCAGCCGAGCTTCTCCGCCTCCTCGTAGATGGGCCAGTACGCCTTGGCTCCCAGGTGGCCCTTGATGCCCTCGCCGTTGGACGGCAGCATGGCGCCCACCATGCCCAGTTCCCGGACGCAACGCCGCAACTCCACCACCGCCTCCTCCTCGTCCTGTATCGGGATGAGCCCCACGCCCTTGAGGCGAGGGGTGGTACTGGTGAATCGGTCGTGCAGCCAGTTGTTGTAGGCCCGGCAGGCGGCGATGGCCCACTCCACCGAGACGATGCGGCCTACCCCCAGGCCGGCGCTGGGGTAGAGCACGCTCCAGGCGATGCCGGTCTCGTCGATGAACTCCAGCCATTCCTCCGGTCCCGGAGCGGTCTTCATGCTGCCACCCACGTACTTGGGCACGCGGTTCTTCATCAGGTAACGAAAATGGAGGTGGTCGAACACCGGGAACAACTGGCTGAACTGGTTCCCTTGGGGCATGTATTTGGCGATCTCTTCGCCAAAGAAGTAGTCGTTGATGTGGCCGTCCGCGTCGTTGATGGTGGGCATGGACAATCCCTCTCCTTTCGACTCACAGGCTGTTATCCCAGCCCATGAACGCTGTCAACTTGTGTTTGCGGACCCATGAAGTACGAAACAGGGGGATGAGGCGGAATGGACAGAAACGAAGAAAAGTCGCTGGGGCTCAGTCGCCCGGATCCGTACACCGCGAGGCAGGATAACGAAAGGAGGCAACGCCGTCGGAGCCACCCGAAAGCAGCCCCTGGGCCGAGCCTCCAATGGACGGATTATCTATTGAACCACCTCAAGTCAAGGGGGGCACTGACGTTACTCGCATTGCGCTACGGGACGCCAGCGGCGAGCCGGTATCGCCCCTCGGCGTCCTGATCGATCTCCTCAGCCGCGTGGAGTTCGCCCATGGCACGAGCGACGGACTGGAAATCGGCCCCGGGGACGCCTTGTGCGATCTCGCTGAAGTACATCGCCCGCACCGCCAGCAAATCGCGAACCCGCGTTACGGTGACGCCAAGGTCGGCGGCTTCTCCGCTGCCGTCCATGCCGTGGGTCTCCTCGCCGGCGCTCGTCGCGCCGAGATAACTGGCAAGGTCCAGCTCATCCGCGTAGGGGTAGGTGATGCGCTGATAACGTGCCTTCGGGACGCCGTCGGGAATCGTCGCGTCGATACCGCACTTGGCCGTGGTGGGAATGCCGTCCGACAGGGGCAGGCTGGGGTCCAGCGGCTTGGAGCGGGCATCAGAGAGGATGGTGATGTCCCGGTCGGCCTGCACCCGGGTGGCCATGGCCCATTCCACCTCCATGGCGTCGTAGACGTCGATGTCGTCGTCCACGATCACCACGTGCTTGAGGTCCGCCACCGACAACGCCGCCATGATGGCGTTCTGGGGGTCGCCCGGCTGCTTTCGGATGGCGATGATCGCGTGCCAATGGCAGCAGCCTCCGGGCGTGACGTTCACCGCGGTCGCGGTTACCCCGGCTGCGTCCAGCACCCGCTTGAGCACCGCCTGGAAGCCGTGCTCCTTGATCCAGATGTTCTCCCAAGGCATGTGCAGCGCGTAGTAGACGGCGTCTTCGCGGCGCGAGATCGCCTTGACCCGCACATGCGGGTTGTAGTGCACGTCGCCCATGAGGCGCGTCATCTCCCCGAACCGTCCCTCCTGGCGGGTCCAGCCCGTGGGCAGGATCTCCGCCTCCAGTACGATCTCGGCGTCCGCCAGACAGGGCACGTCGATTGTCCTGCAAGCGCCGAGGCGTACCGGCCGCCCCATCATGCCGCCGGCGATCCCCAGCTCGTTCCGGCCCAGGGGCGCCTTGTAGAGCGACGCCATCAACTCCAGCGGGTGCGTGCCGATATTGATGGAGATGGGCAGCCGCGCGTTGGCCGCCAGTGCCTTCTCCGCCAGCCTGCGCAGGTTGTTGGGCGTGACGATGTCGATGCCGGTGAGCGCCCTTTCCTTGACCTGGAAGCGATAGGTGCCGGCGTTGAGGCCGTGCTCCGGGTCGAGGGCAAGGGTAACGCCCGCGGTAATGGTAGGACCGCCATCGAACTCGGAGAAGACCGGCACCGGCAGGTCGAAGAGGTCCACGGCGGCCCCTTCCCGATACCAGCTCCGCGCACCGTCATCGCTGACTTCAACAGGATTAATGGGATGGTCGAGGGCATGGCTGAGCCGTTGCTCCATCTGCGAGTAGTCACAGCCCGCCGACAGCGCGATCCGCGTCCGGTCGTTCAACAGACCCGACACGACCGGCAAGTCGTAGCCGCGCACCCTGTGAAACAGCAGCGCGGTCGAAGCTTGGTCCACCAGCGCCGCGATATGCCGGACATCGACCGGTTTGCGTATGTCAACCAGTTGGCCGGCGTTCCGCAGATCGTCCAGAAAAGTCCGGAAGCTCTCCATCCCGCTATCCGGTCAGCTTGCTCATGAGCCGACGCGCGCGCTCCACCGCGCCCGGCTCGATAGAAAGGGTAGAAGCGAACTCGCCCAAAGGTTTGGTGGCGTCGATGCCCATCTTCGCGGTGATGGCGTCGGTGGCCGACGGGTCCAGCAGCGTCCCCATGGCCTCGTCCACGATGATGACGTCCCGGTTGGCCTGCATCCGGGTGGCGATGGCCCACAACACCTGCTCCTCGTCGAAGATGTCGACGTCGTTGTCCACCACCACCACCAGCTTGACGTAGTGGTCGGCCCCCAGCACGCTGAAGATGGCCTGCTTCCCCTGCCCCTCCGCGGTCTTGCGCATGGAGACATAGCAGTGGAAGCTGCCGATGCCCGACCGCACCGGCACGTGCACCGCCTTGAGGTTGGGAATGGTCTTGCCCAGCACGTTGGTGAACTCCACTTCACGGGGCATGGACAGGCAGCGGCAATGCTCCATGCTGTCGCCGCCGTTGATGTCCTGGTAGACGGCGCCGTTGCGGTAGTGCAGCGCGGTGGCCTCGAAGACGTTCTCGGTGCTGCGGCTGGAGGCGTAACCGGTGAACTCGCCGAACGGCCCCTCCTTCTCGCGCACGTCCTTGAGAATCCGTCCTTCGATGACGATCTCCGACCACCGCGGCACGTCGACGTCCACGGTGGCGCAGTGCGCCAACTCCAGCGGCTCTCCCAAAAGCCCGCCCTGGAGCGCGAACTTCTCGATTCCGGCCGGCGGCAGCGTCAACGCCCCCAAGGAGACCAGCGGGTGCACGCCGATGCAGACCGCTGCCTCCAGGGACTCGCCCTTTTCCTCGGCGCGGCGGAAATATTCGAACATGCGGCGCCGGGAATGGAGGCTGACTCCCAGCTTGCGCGGCCCCTTGAGCTGCATCCGGTGGAAGCCCACCGTGCTCATGCCGGACTGCGGGTCCCGCGCCACCACCAGCCCGGCGGTCACGTAGGGGCCGCCGTCCTGCTCGAAATGGGTCAGGATCGGAAGTTGCCCCAAGTCCACCGATTCGTTCAGCAGGCTGTTTTCCTGGAAGGGTGCGTCCTTGAATACCTTGGGCGGCACGGGCTGCTGGATACGCTCCTTGAACTCGTGCACCAGTCGTTCTTCCGATGCGCCGAAAGCCCAGGCCAGCCGCGGCCGGTGGGCCAGCACGTTGGCCGCCATGGGGAACTGGCTGCCGGAGACGTTTCGGAACATCACCGCCGGACACGACGCCAGCCGCTCGGCCTCCATGACCAGAGCCGTGGCCTCGAACTCCCGCGACACGGGCTCGTTCACGTCGAGGAACTGCTCCGGGCACTCATCCTTCAATCGCTTCAAGAAACTTTGCAAGTCCTGTGGCACTCGAATCTCCTTACCTTTCCGTCATCGGTCTCGGTGCGACATGTCGCACCGTACCCGGACAGTCGGAATCCGTCATTCCGGCGAAAGCCGGAATCCAGGGGATTGACGGAGAAGCACAGCGGGGCCATCCCCACCGCTCCTGGATTCCGGCTTTCGCCGGAATGACGGATACGTAGCGGCTCACCGCTTTACCGAATCCTCCCTTCCACCGCGTCGATGGAACAGTCGAAGGGCTCCGGCGGATCAACCGCCTGCAACGCGGCATCGACGTCCTTGAGGCCGTGGCCCGTGGAAAGCACGACGACGCGCTCGCCGGATGCGATATCGCCCCTGTCCACGAGCTTTACCAGGGCGGCGACGGCCGCGGCGGCTGCGGGCTCGGCGAAGAGCCCGGCGGTCCTGCCCAACAGCGCCATGGCTTCGAGGATCTCGCCGTCCGCCACGCTGACGGCACTGCCGCCGGAGGCCCGAAGGTCCTGCACCGCCATGACCCCGTTGCGCGGCAACGCCACGCTGATGCTGTCGGCCAGCGTATCTTCCACCACTGCACGAATGGTCCCGTCGCCCTCGAAGGCATTCTTGATGGCCTGCGAGCCCTCGGCCTGGGCCGCAACCAGCCGCGGCAAGCGGGATATCCACCCCAGCCGATGAAGGTCCGTGAACCCTTTCCAGACTCCGCTCAGGATGCAGCCGTCCCCGGTGGCGACAATGACCGTGTCGGGCGGATCCCAGCCGAGTTGCTCGGCGATCTCCAGCGCTACGGTCTTCTTACCCTCCACGGTGTAGGGGTTGTATCCGGTGTTGCGGTTGTACCAGCCGAAACGGTCGCTGGCCTCGACGCACAAGCTGAAGGCCTCCGAGTAGCTGCCGCGAATGGCAAGCACGTCCGCGCCGAAGATGAGAAGCTGCGCTACCTTGGCCCGGGGAGCCGACTCGGGCACGAAGATGTGGCAGGGCAGCCCCAGCGACGCCGAAAGGCACGCCAGCGACGCGCCGGCGTTTCCGGTGGAGGCGGTAGCGAACTCCCGGCGGCCCAGTTCCTGCCCCTTCAGCAGCACCACGGAGCTGGCCCGGTCCTTGAGGGAAGCGGAGGGGTTGGCGGTATCGTCCTTGATCCAGAGACTGTGCAAGCCCAATGCCTTCCTAAGACCGGGGACCGGATAGAGCGGCGTTCCTCCCACTGACAACGGGAATGCCACCTCGTCCGCCGCCAGCGGGAGCAGCGGCAGATAGCGCCAGTGATCCCGGAAAGGCGCCGCGGCCACGCCGTCCCGGCTCACCGACGCCCCGATCCGGTCATAGTCGTAGGAAACCCGCAGGGTGCCCAGTTCGCCGCAGTTCGGGCAACTGTACTGATCCGCACCCTCCGGGTACACGCCGCTGCACAGAACGCAGGTGAGGCTTGCGGGAACGGGCATGCTGTGGAGGCTACCGCACGATGTGCAGGTTCCGCCGCGCCAGGTTGGCCTTGTCCTCTTCGCGGATGGGGTGCTCGCGGTCGGGGATATCCACGGCCTCGTCGTTGCCGAAGAGCGGGGTGGAGAAGTAGCGCATGCCGGTGTCGTTGATCATGGTCACGATCATCTTGGTGGAGGGCAACGCCGCGGAGAGCTTGTTGGCCGCCACTACGTTGCAGCCGGACGAGATGCCGCACAGGACGCCCTCTTCGCGTGCCAGGCGGCGGGCCATGGCGATGGAGTCCTCGGAGGAGACCGTCACCACGCCGTCCACGTAGTCCAGGTCCAGGTTCTCGGGGATGAAGCCGTCGCCGATGCCCTCGATGGCGTGGGGGCCCCAGGTGCCGCCGGACAGAATCGGACACTCTTCCGGTTCCACGGCGTAGATTTTCGCGTCGGGGTTCTGCTCCTTCAGGTACTTGCCGACGCCGGACACGGTGCCGCCGCTGCCCTGGGAGGCCACGAACACGTCCACTTGGCCGCCGGTCTGCTGCCAGATCTCCGGCCCGGTGGTCTCGTAGTGGGCTGCGATGTTGTCCCGGTTGGAGAACTGGCCGGGCTCCCAGTAGCGGTCCGGCTCGGCGCGCTTCAACTCCTCGACCTTTTCCAGGCACAGGTCCACGTCGCTCTCGGCCCCGGGGGTGAGCACCAACTCGGCGCCGTAGGCCCGCATGGAGGCCTTGCGCTCCTCGCTCATGCCCTCGGGCATCACCACCACCACCGGGTAGCCGCACACCGCGCCGATCATGGAAGTGGCGATGCCGGTGCTGCCGGTGGAAGCCTCCAGGATGGTCATGCCGGGCTTGAGATCGCCCCGCTCCTCCGCGCTCCGGACCATGCGCCGCAGGATGCGGTCCTTGAGGCTCGACGATGGGTTCATGAATTCGAGCTTGCCGCACAGCGTCTGCGGCCCCGCTCCCACCTTGCGGAGCCGCAGCAGCGGCGTCAGTCCCGCGGCCTCGGTAATGTCCTCCGCGATCCGTCCTCGCGATGCCCAATCGGTCATGGTTGTCCTCTCCAAGCTTGCGCCCTTCGACTTCGCTCGGTGGCCCTCGCTACGCTCAGGACGAACGGTGGGTGAAGCCATGTTTCCGTTCGTCCGGCGCCGCCAGCACCTTCCTCAGAGGCCGAGCATCGCCCGGGGGTTGTCGATGATGAGCTTCTCGACGTTGCGGGGCGAGACCCCCTTCTCGTACAGGCCCTGGGCATAGAGCCACAGCGCCTCGGGCGGCAGCGGGTTGTGGGACTGGCCGGTGTCGCTCATGACCAGGCAGTTGTCGAAGCCCATGGAGTCCATGATGCCCTTGGTGAACTCCAGGTTCACGTAGGCCCACATGGGCGAGATGGTGCAGTAGCCGAACTCGCCGATGGCGCCGTAGCGCATCATCTGCTTGAGGAAGTCGAGGTTCATGCCCGCGGGCACGCGGAAGTAGGGATGGGTGATGAGGATCTTCTTGACCCCGCGCTCGTGGGCCGCCTTCACCAGCAGCTCGATCTCGCCGAGGGAGAGGTGAGCGGTGCCGAGGATGGCGTCGTGCTTGGCGATCAGCTCCAGCACCACCAGGGCCTCGTCCACCACCTTGCCGTCCTTCACAGCGGAGATGGGCTCGCCCCAGACGAAGTCCGAGCCGCTGGTCTGGGTGTCGTAGCTGCCCCGGGCGCCATGGATATCCACGTGATGGGCGGCGTCGATGGTGGGCATCCAGACCTCCTTGGCGCCGAGCCGGAGGGCCACCTCGGCCGCGGCGGGGTTGATGCCGCCCACGAACTGGTTCATCACCACGCCGCCGAACACCTTGATGTCGGGAAACTCCTTCTGGATCAGGTAGGCGCGGCTCACCGTGCTCTCGTGGTGGCACTTCAGCACGATGGCGGCCATCCCGGCCTCCGAGGCCGCCTTGACGGCTTCGCGGTCATCCACCCGCCGCTGGAACACGCACGGGTAGGAGTGCACGTGCAGGTCCACGGCGCCGTCGAGCTTCATGAATTCCATGGGGGTTCCTCCCTCATCCCATGCCCACCAGCTCCAGGTCCAGCGCCCGGCCCACGGCTTCGAGGGCGGCCTGGTTGCTGGTGACGATGGGCAGGTCGTAGGTCTCCTTCAGGCGCGGCAGCGTCGCCACGGCCTGGTAGTTGGTGCAGGAGATGAACAGCGCGTCCGCCCGCGGGTCCGGGCCCAGCTTCTCCCGGGCGAAGGCCAGTATCTCCGGCGGCTCCACCAGCGCGAGATTGAAGTTTATGTCGATGCCCATGCCGTGGATCGAGACCACCTCGATGCCGTCGTCCTCCACGCTGGCCTTGATGCGGACGTTCAAGTCCTCGATGTAGGGCGTCAGCACCGCCACCCGCTGTACCTCCAAAGACATCAGCTTGCGCCGCACCGACTCGATGACGCTGACGGTGGGCTTGCCGGTCACGTCGGAGATGCGGCGGCACAGATCCGCGTCGTAGGCGTTGCCCCGGAGCGCCCCGGCGCTGGTGCAGCCGAACACCACCAGGTCGGGCTTGGCCGTGGCCACATCGCCGGCGGTGGGCAGGCAATGGTCGTCGAGCATCTCCTCCTCGCCCTTGACCGTGGTGGCCTCCATGTACATGCGCCCGGTGTGGACCGTGGCCGAGTCCGGCAGGTGGCGGTAGAAGTCCACCTCCATGACGGTGTTCGATGAGGGGATGAGCAGTCCGACCCGTTTACCCAATTTGGCTGCCTCCTGGCTTAGCGAATCAGTCGTCGGTGAACTCGCCCCTGGCCTTGGCTTCCTGGATGGCGAAGAAGACCCGCTCCGGGGTGATGGGCGTCTCGGTGATGCGGATGCCGATGGCGTCGTAGATGGCGTTCAGGATCGCCGGCGTGGTGGGGATGGTGGCCGGCTCCGCCACCCCCTTGGCGCCGAACGGCCCCCTGGGATCGGGCACCTCCACGATCTCGCACTCAATGTCCGGCACGTCCATGGACGTGGGCACCAGGTAGAACGCCAGCGACGCGGTGCGCGGCACGCCGTTCTCCAGGATGTGCTGCTCGTAGAGGCCGTAGCCCAGGCCCATGGCGGCGCCGCCCTCGATCTGGCCCTCTACCGCCACCGGGTTGATGGCCTTGCCGGCGTCGGTGGCGGAGACCAGCTTGGTGAGACGGATGCGTCCGGTCTCGGTGTCCACCTCCACCTCCGCCAACTGGGTGGCCCAGCCGTAGGTAGCGTAGGCGTCGCCCTGGGAGGTCTCCGGGTCCACGTCCGCGGTGGTGTTGTCGTGCCAGCCCCAGGCCGCGGCCCGCCGCCCGTGGAAGTGGAGCTGGTGCGCCACCTTGCCCACCGACACCATGGGCCGGTCGGTGCCGACCTCGCAGACCTCGCCGCGCCGCACGTGGAGGTTCTCCCTGGGACACTCCAGCATCCGCGAGGCCATGTCCAGGATCTGCTCCCGCAGCTCCCGGGCCGCGTTCTGCACCGCAACGCCCTGGACGAAGGTGGCGCGGCTCCCGGAGGTGGGGCCGGCGTCGGGCGTACTGCCGGTATCGGCCGCCACCACCCGTATCTGCTCGGGCTCGATGCCCAGCTCTTCTGCGGCCACCTGGGTCACCACGGTCATGACCCCCTGGCCCATGTCGCACGCCCCCGAGTAGACCGTGGTGGTGCCGTCCTCGGCCATCTCGATTTCGGCCGAGCCGATGTCGGCCCGGCTGAAGCCGTAGCCGATGCCGTAGTACATGGAGCCGATGCCCAAGCCTTTTCTTATCGCCATGGCCGTCCAGCCCGCGGAACTCACGAAGCCGCTTGAGACCGCTTGAAGCGCAGGTCGTGCGCGCTCATGTATTCCTTGATCCGCTGCAGCGTCGCCTCGATGCCGCAACCCTCGTTCATCAACTGCCCGGTGGAGGACGCCAGCCCCGGCTTGAGGCAGTTCTTGATGCGGAACTCCAGCGGCGACATGCCGAGCTTATGGGCCAACTGGTCCATCTGCGATTCGTGGGCCACCGCCGCCTGCATCACCCCGAAGCCGCGCATGGCCCCGGAGACCAGGTTGTTGGTGTAGAGCGTGTAGGTGTCCACCCGGATGTTGGGCACGTCGTAGGGTCCGGTGGCGTGGATGCCCGCCTTCTTGATCACGTAAGCCCCCAGGGAGATTCCCGCGCCGGTGTCGCCGTAGATGTCGCCGTCCAGGAAGGTCAGCCGTCCGTCCGAGCGGGCGCCGGTGCGGAACTTCATGGCCATGGGATGGCGCTTGGTGTTGGCGATGAGGGACTCTTCACGCGTGTAGACCAAGCGCACGGGCCGGCGCGTCTTCAAGGCCAGCAGGCCCACGTGGATCTCCGCGGTGATGTCGTCCTTGCGGCCGAAGCCGCCGCCGATGGGCGCCTGGATCACCCGCACCTTGTTCATGGCCAGGTCCAGGGCGGGCGCGATCTGCCGGCGGTCCCGGTAGGGGTACTGGGTCCCCACCAGGATGTTGAGCACCCCGGAGGGATCGACGTAGGCCAGCCCCGCCTCCGGCTCCATGGGCACGTGGTCCATGCGGTGGGTGTGGTAGGCGTTCTCCACGATCACGTCGGACTCCTGGATGCCTTTCTCCAGGTCGCCCTTCCGCACCGTGGTGTGCTGGAACACGTTGCCGCCGTCGTGGACCGAAGGCGCGTCGGGGTCCAGGGCGTCCTCGTAGGTGAGAATGGGGCGCAACGGCTCCAGGTCCACCTTGATCTTCGACACCGCCTCCTCGGCCGCCTCCTCGTCTTCCGCGGCCACCAGCGCCAGGGCGTCGCCCGCGGAGCGCACCTTGTCGTCCGCCAGCGCCCGCTGGTCGAGCACCGCGAGGCCGTAGCGGTTGGTGCCGGGCACGTCCGCGGCCGTGAGCACCGCGGCCACGCCCGGCACCCGGGCGGCCTCCCGGGTGTCGATGTTGCGGATCACCGCGTGGGGCATACCGGCCCACAGGATCTTGGCGTGGAGCATGCCCGGCGCCACCATGTCGCCCACGTACTCGGTGGCGCCCAGGGCCTTCTCCAGCGCGTCGGGCTTGGTGACGTTCCTGCCGATCCAGTGATACGGGCCGGCCGTCTCTTGAGAGGCATCCTCGCTCATGTTCCCTCGTTCCCCATCTCTTCCGCGGCCGCGCGCACGGCCTTCACGATCTTGCCGTAGCCCGTGCAGCGGCAGATGTTGCCGGAAATGGCGAAGCGGATCTCCTCGTCCGTGGGATCCGGGTTTTCCTGGAGAAGCGCGTAGGCGCTCATGATCATGCCCGGCGTGCAGTAGCCGCACTGCACGCCCCCCTGCTCCACCATCTGCCGCTGCACCGGATGCGGTGTGCCGTCCCCGGCCAGGGCTTCGATGGTGACGATCTCCCGGTCCACGGCATCCGGAACCAGCACCAGGCACGACACCACCGGCCGGCCGTCGAGCAACACCGTGCACGAGCCGCACTCGGCCTCGTTGCAGCCCTTCTTGCTGCCGGTCAGCCGAAGGTTCTCCCGCAGCACGTCCAGCAGGGACTCGTGGGGCTCCGCCTCCGTTTCCCTCACGCCGCCGTTCACCCGCAGAGCGTAACGCTGTTTCATACCGTTTCCGTCCCGCCGTTTGCCCGGGCGCGGGCCCGTTCCACCGCCTGCCGCAATACCCGTTGAACGAGGATCCGCACCAGCTCCTTGCGGTAGGCCGCGGACCCGCGGATGTCGTCGATGGGGCGGCATTCTTCCATGGCCGCGGCCCCGGCCCACTCCAGGAGTTTCGGGGCCGGTTCCTTCCCCAGCACCATCTCCTCGGCCTTGGACGCCCGGACCGGCGTGGGCGCCACCGCGCCCAGGGCGATGCGCACCGCCTCGATCCTTCCACCGGCCGCGTCCAGCGTCACCGCGGCCGCGGCGCTGGCGATGGCGATGTCCATGGCGGAGCGCGGCGTGAACCGCTCGAAGGCGTCGCCCGAGCGCGGCGCCGGCTCCGGCACCTCCACCGCCAGCAGCAGCCCGCCCGTGCCCAGCACCGACGCGCCCGGCCCTGCGAAGAAACCCTCCACCGGCACGGTCTCGCGCCGGGCTTCGGGGGTCCGCAGGCTCGCCGCGGCCCCCAGGACCATGAGCGGCGGCGCCGTGTCCGCGGACGGCGAGGCATTGCACAGGTTGCCGCCCACGCTGGCGATGTTCCTCAACTGCAGCGACCCCACCACCCGGAGCGCCTCGACGATGGAGGGGAACCGCTCGCCCACCGCGGCCGAGGTCTCCAGATCCCGCATGGGCGTGCAGGCTCCGAGCCTAAGCCCGCCGCCGGGTTCGCAGGTCCAGCCTGACAGCTCCGGTATCCGCTTCAGGTTCACCAGACCCTCGGCCCCGGCCGCGCGACGGCGCAACTGTATGACGATGTCGGTGCCGCCGGCAAGCGGTTTGCGGGCGCCCTTCCCTTCCCGCAGCAGGTCGCTGGCTTCCTCCAGCGTCGTCGGCTCGAAATAGTCAAACCGCATGTCGTCGCGCCCCTCAGGTCAGCCTGGGGATCACCTCCGAGGCGATCAGCTCCAACTGCTCCGGCTCGTACCGGTAGGGGATCAGGATGATCCGGTGGACGCCGGCGTCGACGTGGGCCTGGAGCTGCTCCACGCACTCGTCCGCGGTGCCGCGAATGGCGTGCTCGATGGTGGAGTCGCTCCACTTGGCGATGTCCCACTCGGTGGTCAGCCAGTGGCGCATGGGCTCGTCCGCCGCTTCTTTCGAGGGCCCCACGTAGATGGCGAGCTGGTTGGTGGCGGTCAGCTTCGACGGGTCCCGCCCGGCCTTCTCCGCCGCCTCCAGGACCCTGGCCCAGCTCTTGGAGAAACCCTCCGGCGTGTAGAAGTAAGTGAGCCAGCCGTCGCCCTTCTGACCCGCGCGGCGCAGCACGCGGTTGATGTAGCCTCCGATCAGGATGGGCGGATGGGGCTTCTGCACCGGCTTGGGCAGGAGCACCGCGGACCGCAGGTTCAGCTCGTCCACCTGCTCGGTCACCATGTCCTCGGTCCACAGCCGCACCAGCAGGTCGAGGTTGCGCTCGAAGATGCGGCCGCGGTCCTTGAAGGAGATGCCGACGGCGTCGAACTCCCGCGCGTACCAGCCCGAGGCCGCCCCCAGCAGCAGGCGCCCGTTGGATATCTGGTCCAGGCTGGCCAGCACCTTGGCGGTCACCACCGGGTTGCGCAACGGCAGCACCATCACCCCGGTGCCCAGCCGGATGCGCTCGGTGCGCGCGGCGATGGCCGTGAGGATGGTCAGCGAGTCCAGCACCGGGAAGCTCGGTTCCACCCCCAGGAGGACGTGGTCCCAGGCCCAGAGCGACTCGAAGCCCAGCTCCTCGGCGCGGCGGGAATAACGTATCAACCCGTCCACGTCCGGGGTCTCGCCCGGACCGACGAAATTGCGAATGGCGACTCCAAACTGTACCGGCATGAAATGAGGCTCCCTTGTGTTCTTCCCTCTAACCGAGAAAATTCCTCTCCGGGTCGATGCTCCGCAGGGTTTCCAACTCTTCCTCGCTGGGCGGCTCGGTCACAGGCACGTCATCGGGCACGGGCAGCTCGAACCCCGTATTGTCCAGCACTTCCTGAACGGTGACGCCAGGATGGAGGCTCTCCAGCCGCAGCCGCCTGGTCTCGTCGTCGAACGCGAGCGTGCCCAGATGGGTCACGATGCGGCTGACGGTGCCGAACACGAGGCCCGCCTTGCGGCGCGAGTCCCCGCCCTCGAGGAATCCCGGACTGGTGATGAAGTCCACCCGGGGCACGAACCGGCGCCGCTCGTGCATGGTCACCACCATCACCTTGCGGCACAGCGAGATGATGTCGTTGGCGCCGCCGCTGCCCGGCAGCCGCACCTTGGGGCGCTCGTAGCTGCCGATGACGCTGGAGTTGAGGTTGCCGTGGCAGTCGATCTGCGCGCCGCCCACGAACCCCACGTCGAGGAACCCTCTCTGGGCGAACAGGAACGTGTCGGTGATGCCCGGCAGCATCTGCGCCCTGGGCGCCGTGCGCATCTCGTTGGTGGAGTACGGCAACCGCCCCGGCACCATCTGCGGCCCCATGCTGCCGCCTTCCACCACGATGACGAGCTGGGGCGCGCGGGTTTTCTGCGCCAGCACCGCGGACACGAGCGGCACGCCCACGCCGGCGAACACCGAACTCACGCCCGCGAGCTGGCGGGCGGCCACCACGGCCAGCAACTCGGTGGCGGAGTAGTTCATCTCGGCCCCAGCAACTCCTCGGCGCACCGCCGCTGCCGCGCCAGCGCCTCGTCGCCGAACAACGCCAGGTACTCCTCGTGACCGGAGACGCCGTAGACGTAGCGGTCGAGATAGTCGTTGACGGCGCCGGTGCCGCGGGCCTTGACGGCATCGGTGTAGGCCTCGAAGTGGGCGAAGTCGGCTTCGTACAGGCCGTAGCATTCGTGCGGGAAAGACCCGTAGGGGGCCTCCACCACCGCGTCCACCACGAGCCCGGGTATCACGGTGCGGTCGGGCCGTCGGCGGACCTCCTCCTCGTCGATGATCTCCTCCGCGGTGACGATCACGGTGGCCGCGGCCTTGGCGATGTCCGTGTCCATGTGCGGGTAGCCGTCGATCTGGCAATTGCCGAAGCGGTCGGCCCGGTGCACGTGGAGCAGCGCCACCTCGGGGAAAAGGCCCGGCACCAGGCACAGCGTCTCTCCCGTGAACGGGCACTGCATGGTCTTCGTATCGGTCACGCCCATCAGGTCCGACCCCAGCATGGTCAGGGTGGGCAGGAACGGGACGCCCATGGCCCCGGCGCGGTAACGAAGTCCAAGTCCCAGATGGCTCCACTCCTCGAAACGTATCCGTCCGGCTTCAACCTCCTCGCGGAGCTTGAGGGAGAGGCCCCAGGGGAGGGCGATGTCGAACCAGCTCGTCATCAGCCCGTCCACGGCCTTGGCCGCCATGAACAGCTCGCCCTCGTAGCACATGAGGTTGCGTGACAAGGTCAGCCCGCGTCTCTGCTGGCGCAACACCTCCAGTAGGGCCGCCCACGGGCTGCGCGAGAAGAGGCACCCTCCTATGGCGATATGGTCGCCGTCCCGAACCCTCTCGACGGCATGGGACAGGGTGGTGAGCTTTTCACCGGTGGACTGGGGCTTGGCCTCGAGCCTCCGCCGGGCCTCGACGAAATCGGCCGATTTCATCATGTCCACAGGCTGCTAACATCAAACCTGAGGCTAGTCAACTGAAGCGCCGTCGAGAAAGCGGCGGCACAGCTCGTCGATGGCGTCGATGCCGGCGGGGTGCATCCAGCGGAGGCTCGGGTCGGCCCGGAACCAGGTGAGCTGACGCTTTGCCAACCGGCGCGTGGCCTGCTGCATCGACGACAGCGCCTCCCTCTCGCTCACGCGGCCCGTGAGGCATTGAACCGCCTGGCGGTAGCCGACGCTCTGCATGCTGCGCAGAGCCGGTGCGTAGCCCCGGCTGAGAAGGTCCCGGACCTCGTCCAGCAACCCCTCGGTCATCATGCGCTGGCAACGGCGGTCGATGCGCTCGTACAGGTCCGCGCGCGGCCGATCCAACGCCACCCCCAGCACGTCGAAGGAGCGGTCGCCGAACCCGTGCTCACGCTGCCACCGGCTCAGCGGCTTTCCGGTGCCCTGAAACACTTCCAGCGCCCGGACGATGCGGACGCGGTCACGGCGATGAATCCGCTCCGCGGCCTCCGGGTCCACCCGTCTCAGGCGCTCGAAGAGGTGTCCCAGGCCGTGATCGACGGCGGCGCACTCGAGATCGGCCCGCAGGGCCGGGTCGCGCGCCGGGCCGGCGAAAAGGCCCCGAGTGAGCGCCTTCACGTACAGGCCGGTGCCGCCCGCCACCAGCGCGGCGCGGCCCCGCGCCCACACCCCCTCCAGGGCTTCCAGGGCGCACGCCCGGTACAGCGCGGCGTTGAAGTCCTGATCCGGATCCACCACGTCGAGCAGGTGGTGCGGGCGGCGCCGCCGTTGGGCCGCGGTGGGCTTGGCGGTGCCGATGTCCATGTAGCGGTACACCTGCATCGAGTCGGCGCTCACGATCTCCGCGCCGAGCCGCTCCGCCAGGGCCAGCGCGGCTTCGGTCTTGCCGACGCCGGTGGGGCCCACCATCAGGATGACCCTGGGTCTGGCCGCCATGATCCCGATCCGGGGTCCGTCAGGCGCGCCGGAACATGCGTTCCAACTGGCCGCGGCTGAACTGGACCATCACCGGCCGTCCGTGGGGGCACTGGGTGGCGAACTCGGTCTCGTCGAGCTGGCGGAGAAGCGCTTCCATCTCCTCCCTCTGGAGCACGCGGCTGGCCCGGATCACGCTGTGGCACGCGATGGTCATGAGACGCTCCTGAAAGCCCTGGTGCAGCTCCGCGGACCGGCCGGTCTCGGCGAACTCGCCGATCATGGCGCGCACCGCGTCGCGGTAGTCGCCTTCGGCGAGGAGGGCCGGCACCGCCCTGAGCGAGAAGGTGTTCCGGCCGAAGGACTCCAGGGTGAACCCGGCCCGCTCCAGGGCGCCGAGCCGCTCCTCCAGGACCACCGCCTCGGTGACGGGCAGCTCCAGGATCTGCGGCATCAACAACTCCTGTCTTTCGATGCGGCCCCGTTCGAGGTCCTGGCGCATGCGCTGGAACGCAATGCGCTCGTGCGCCGCGTGCTGGTCGATGAGGACCATGCCCGGGTCGCCGTGGCAAAGGATGTAGCAGCCCAGCACCTGTCCGACCACGGTCAACGACCCGAAAGTCGCTCTCTCCGCCGGCGCCGCTTCCGCGCCGGCCCGGAATCCGGCGCCGGCAGGAGCGCGGACCGGTTCCAGGGGCAGGTCCGGGTGGACGGCCGAAGCGCGGTACTCCGCCGCGGGTTCGCTGACGCCGGCGCCGCGCCAGGCTTCCGGCGGCGCCGGCAGGCCGCTCGGCGGCGGGCTTCCCTGGGCCGCCGCCCTCAAACCGCCCCGCACCGCGGACAGGACCGTCTCGTAGAGATCGGACTGCCGGCGGAACCGCACCTCGGTCTTGGCCGGGTGGACGTTCACGTCCACGTGGCCGTAAGGCAGTTCCAGGTAGAGGACGACCGCGGGGTAGCGCCCCTTCATCAGCAACGTCTCGTAAGCCTTCAGCACGGCGTGGTTCAGCAACTTGTCCCGGACGAAACGGCCGTTGACGAAAGTGGTCATGTACCGGGAGTTGCCGAAGGACTTGGGCGCTTGGCTGGCGAAGCCCTCACAGCGCAGGTGCTCCCGGTCGAGGGAGAACGGCGTCAGGTCGCTGCCGGCGTCGCCGAGGACCTGCCGCACCCGATCCCGGAGCTGCTTGGCGGCGGGGTAGTCCGCAAGCCTCTTGCCGCCGTGATGCAGGCGGAAATGCACGGACGGATGGGCCAGCGCGGTGCGGTTGACGACGTCGCTGACGTACTGGATCTCCGTGCGCGGAGACTTCATGAACTTGAGCCTGGCGGGAACGTGGTAGAACAGGTCCCGCACCTCCACGGTGGTCCCGGCCGGACAACCAGCGGCCGCGGGAGTGCCCTTGCGTCCGTTCTCGACGCGGTAACGGCAGCCGGTTTCCTGCGCCGCCGGACGCGACACCATCTCCACGGCCGCGACCGAGGCGATGCTGGGCAAGGCCTCCCCCCGGAAACCCATGGTGGCGATCTCCGCCAGATCCGCCTCGCTGCGGATCTTGCTGGTGGTGTGCCGCTCGAAGGCCAGCGAGACGTCCTCGCCGGCCACGCCCTCGCCGTCGTCGCTGACCCTGATGAGAGACGTGCCGTTGCCCTCCACCAGGACGGAGATCTCGGAGGCGCCGGCGTCGAGCGCGTTGTCCACCAGCTCCTTCACCACCGACGCCGGCCGCTCCACCACTTCGCCGGCGGCGATGCGGTCGATCAGGTTGTCCGGCAGCATCGCGATCTTCATGGCGTCCTCGTTCCCGGAACCATTCCCGGAGACTAACCCGCGGGTTTCCTCCGGGTCAACGCGCGGCCTGTTGACACCCCGAACCCGCGCTGGATAAGGTCGGCGCCATGGAAGATGCGCGACCGGCGCCCCCGGTCCCGCGAGGCCGCTTTCCGGCCGCGCGCGGACCGGCCCTCCCGGCCCTCCTGCTCGGAGCCTGCCTGCTGCTGCCCCTCCACGGCGCCGCCGCGACCGGCGAGGACGTCCTCATGAAGGTGAGGCAGGTCGTGGTCGATCCCTTCAGCCGGACGCCGGTGGTGATCCTCGAAGGCACCGGAAAGCTGCTGCCCATCTGGATCGGCGCGGCCGAGGCATCCTCCATCGCCCGCGCGCTGGAGGGGAAACACTCCTCCCGGCCCAATACGCACGACCTGATCCGCAACCTCCTGGACGGTCTCGGCGCGGCGCCGGAACGGGTCACCATTACGGAACTGAAGGAGAACACCTATTTCGCGGCCATCGCCATCAGGGCGGGACCGCGGCGGATCACGGTCGATTCGCGCCCCAGCGACGCCATCGCCGTTGCGTTGCGCACGGGCGCGCCCATCTACGCCACGCCCCAAGTGCTGCGGAAGAGCGCCGAGTTCCACAGCCGGGCGTTCCGGCAACGCCGCGGCGTCACGCGCCTCATGGGAATGCACGTGCAGGACCTCACCGCCGAACTGGGAAAGCTTTTCGACACGAAACTGCGGGAGGGCGTGCTGGTGGCCCACGTGGAACCCGAAAGCGCCGCTTCGGAGCACGGGTTCCGGCGCGGCGACGTGATCACCGGCGTGAACGGCCGGCCCGTCCGCAACACCGGCGAGTTGGGAGAAGCTCTCGCCGCCCCGGAAGGGCGCCGGCACACCTTCCGCATACAGAGAGGCGGCGGGCCCCGCACCGTCGTGGTGGACCCGCCGCCTCGAGAGAAGCCGTAGGACGACGCCCGCGGCTACGAACCGGCTCCGTTGCTGCTGAACAGCACCTTGCCCCATTTCTTCGCGGTGGCGTCGAGCACTTCCGGGCTCGATTCCGCCACCGGCGGGAACTCGCTCATCCACTCGTACGGGCGGCACGCGTCGATGATGGCGCGGGAATTGAAGCCCTTCTTCGTGGGGTGAACAATGGGATCGAGGGGTCCGCTCCAGGCGCGGCGGATGATGTCGATGTCGGCGTCCGGGTCCGAACGCGTCGCCATAGCCCAGATCACGTCGTCCGTGTTGGAGGGGTCGATGTCGTCGTCCACCACGATGACGTAGCGGCCCAGGTAGGCGCCGGCGTGGCACTGTGAGGCCACCACCGCGGCCTGGCGCGCATGGCCCGGATAACGCTGTTTGATGGACACGACCATGACCAGGCGGCTCCCGCCGGCCACCATCAACCACACGCCCTTCACGTCCGGCACCCCGGCCTTTTCCATCTCGTCCCAGATCAGCGCCGAGCGCAGATACGAACGGTACCAGCCCAGCTCGGCCGGGGGCCTTCCCGGAGGCGAGCCGAGGATGATGGGATCGTTCCGGTGGTACATGCGCTTGATCTTGACGATGGGCTCGTTCCGCTCGGCGCTGGCGTAGTAGCCGGTCCACTCGCCGAACGGGCCCTCCACCCGGTCCTCGCCGAAGATGACGTCGCCTTCGACGACGATCTCGGCGTTGGCGGGGACCATCAGCCCCGAGTACGGCGCCTTGACGACTTCCAGGGGCTCTCCGCGGATACCCCCGATGAAGTCGTACTCGGGCACCCCGTAGGGCACCTCGATGCTCCCGCCCAGGAAGACCAGCGGGTCGTGGCCGAAGGACATGGCCATCTTGAAGGACTCGCCGGTCTGCTGGTACTTGTCCCGGTGTATGCGGCCGTGCTTGCCCGGAGAGATGTAGAAGCCCACGGTATCGGAGTCGTGGACCATGACCCGGTACGTGCCCCAGTTGGTCCAGCCCTCGTCCCGGTCCGCGGTGATGTCGATGCTTCCGGTGCCGATGTATCGGCCGCCGTCCCGCTCGTGCCAGCGGGGCGTGGGGAATTTGAGCAGATCGATGTTGCCGTCCTCGAAGACGTTCTCGAACACCGGACCGTCCTTCAGCACCTTGGCGGGGATGGGCTTGATGTTCTTGTAGTGCTCGCGCCACGTGTTGACGAACTCCATCTTGCTGTCGCCCGGCGGCAGGTTCAGCGTCAAGCCGATACGCTTGCGCGAGCTGAGCGAGTTGGACAGCACGCGGTAGCCCTTGGGGTGGTCCTTGATCTCGTCGAACAGCACCGCCGGGCCGTCTTCCCTGCGCATCACCATCTCGGTGATGGCGCCGATCTCGAGATCCCAGTCGCAGCCCTTCAGGGTCTTGAGCTCTCCCATCGCATCCGCTTTGTCGATCCACTCGCGACAGTCATTGAATTGCATCGTTACCTCCACTCGCTGCAGTGTTCCGTCTGAAAGTCATTCGTTCCGGCCGAAGCCGCCCCGTATCCGATCGCGTCAGGTCTTCTGGTACACGCCGCGGCCGGTGCGCTTGATGCGCCCCTCTTTCGACCAGCGGACGACCACCTGCCTCAGGTACGCGCGCGGCTTCTCGTTCGCGGTCTTGTTGGCCTCGATGGTATCGAGCGTGAACTCGCCGGGCAAGGTTGCGAAAACGGCGTTCCAATCGATCATGGAACCGCGGGGACCGCGCTTCTGCGTCCCGGCTCTCGGACCACGGGGAGCGCGCTTCTGCGTTTCGGCTCTCGGACCGCGGGGCCGCCCGGGCCGCTTGGCCGGCTTCGGCTTGCCCTCCAGCATGTCGTAGATCTGTTCGTGCTGCTTGATCTCGTCCTGCAACGTGGCGGTTCGCGCGTTGGCGGCGGCCAAGTCCTTCTTCAAACGGTCGATCTCTCGCCTTATGGTGACCTTCAAATCCAGAGCCATACTTCCCCCTTGTTCAAGAATGCGTTCATGACTAGCATGACGTGATTCAAAAGACAATTACATACGTCAGGTGCGTGACAGAGGAGTGCGGGATCGCCGACGCTTCGCAAACGGGCGTCGCTGTGATATCATCCGAACTGCTACTGAACGGACGGAAAGGATTCGAAAAAACAGCCATGGCAAGAAGATGCTCCATCTGCGGCAAGGGACCCTCGGTCGGAAACAACGTCAGCCACGCCAACAACAAGACCCGGCGCCGCTGGCTCCCCAACCTGCAGCAGGTACGCGCGAGGTTGAACGGCGCCGTTCAACGCATCCGCGTGTGCACGCGGTGCCTGCGCTCGGGGAAGGTCGAGAAGGTCGCCTGACGCCGGGGAGGTCCTACCCCTGGACCCGGTTCGCCCGGTACACCCCCTTCACCCTGGAGATGTCCTGCAGCACGTTCCGCAACTGATCGGAGCTTCCGATCATGATCTCGAACGTGTTGATGGCCCTGTCGTCGAACGTGCGTATGTGAGCGCGGGCGATGTTCACGCCGGCCTCGGAGATGGCCGAGCTGATGGCCGCCAGCAGACCGGGCTTGTCTGCGCAGCTCACCTCGATCTTCACCGCGCGGGGCATCGGAGCGTCCTCCGACCAGCTCACCTCGACCCTCCTCTCGGGGTCCGCCTCGAGTCCCGTGGGGCAACTGGCCACGTGCACGGTCACGCCCCGCCCGCGGGTGATGATGCCGGCGATATCCTCGCCCGGAAGCGGGTGGCAGCAGCGCGCGAAACGCACCAGCACGTCCTCGATGCCCTTGACGCGGACCCCCCGGTCCCGTGAGCCCACCAGCCGGAAGAGCCGTTCGAGCCCGCCCTCGAGCTGCTTCCTGTCGCCCTTGAGCTGCTCCGCCGGAAGCAGCTTGGCGAGAACCTGGCGCGGCATGATCTTGCCGTAGCCGACGCTCGCCAGGAGTCCCTCCTCGTTCTTGACGCCGAGTTCCCTTCCCAGGGTATCGACGGCGCCGCGGCTGTGGAGGTCGTGGAACTCCAGCCCGTGACGGCTGAAGTCTCCTTCCAGGAGCTCGCGTCCCAGGGCCACGCTCCGTTCCCGCTGCTGCGACGCCATCCAGGCGCGGATGCGGGACTTGGCGCGGGGGGTCTTGGCCACCTTCAGCCAGTCCCGGCTGGGCGTCTGCTCTTGCGTCGTGATGATCTCCACGGTGTCGCCGCTCCTGAGGATGTACTTGAACGGCACGAGCCGGCCGTTCACTCGGGCCCCGGAGCAGTGCTGGCCGATATCGGAGTGGATGCGGTAGGCGAAATCGACGACGGTGGCCCCTTTCGGGAAGCTCTGCAGGTCGCCGTTGGGCGTGAACACGTAGACTTCGTCCGGGAACAGATCCTCCTTGATGCTGTGGAGGAACTCCTGCGGGTCCGAAAGGTTCTGCTGCCATTCGAGCAGTTGCCGGAGCCACGCGAACCGCTGGATGTCCGTCACCGGCAGGTCCTTGCCCTTCTTGTAGCGCCAGTGGGAAGCGATGCCCTCCTCGGCCACCCGATGCATCTCGTGGGTGCGGATCTGGATCTCGATGCGCTGGGCGTTGGGACCGATGACGGTGGTGTGCAGGGACTGGTACATGTTGGGCTTGGCCAGCGCGATGTAGTCCTTGAACCGGCCCGGCACCGGCCGCCACTTGGCGTGGACCACGCCCATGGACTCGTAGCACTCGCGCACGGTGTCCACGACGATGCGGAACGCCACCAGGTCGTAGACCTGGCCGAAGTCCAGGCTCTGGTTCTCCATTTTCTTGAAGATGCTGTAGAAGTGCTTTGGCCTGCCGCTGACCTCCGCGTCGATGCCTTCTTCCGCCAGCGCCTTGCCCATGCGCGAGATGACCTCGTTGGTGTACTTCTCCCGGTGCTTCTTCTTCTGCGCCACGTCCCGTTTCAACTGCGTGTAGATCTCCGGCCGGACGTGCTTGAGCGCCAAGTCCTCCAGTTCGCTCTTGATCCAGTAGATGCCCAGCCGGTGCGCGATGGGAGCGTAGATGTCCAGGGTTTCCTGGGCGATGCGCCGCTGCTTCTCCACGGGAAGATGCTGGAGCGTGCGCATGTTGTGGGTGCGGTCGGCCAGCTTGATGAGGACCACGCGTATGTCCGCGGCCATGGCCATGATCATCTTGCGGAAGTTCTCCGCCTGCTTCTCCTCGTGGCTCGTGAAATCCACGCGGCTCAGATTGGTCACTCCGTCCACCAGAGTGGCTATCTCCTTGCCGAACTCCGCCTCGATCTCGGGCAGCGTGGCCAGCGTGTCCTCCACCGTGTCGTGGAGCATCCCGCCGATGATGCTGGGAAGGTCGAGCTTCAGGTCCGCGAGCAGGGCGGCCACAGCCAGGGGATGGGTCACGTAGGGCTCGCCGGACAGGCGCTTCTGTCCTTCGTGCACGCGCGAGGAGAACTCGTAGGCTTCGCGCAACTGCTCGATTTCGGCCTCGGGCTGATATCGCAGGACCTTGTCGACCAGCTCGCCGATGGCGCTTTTGGCGGCGACGCGTTTCGACCGTTGCCGGGGCCTTAGTTCTGTTTCGGAATGTACCTGCACACCTTGAGCCTTTCGGCCGCGATGATGGCGGCAAGCCTGGTTACCGCCTCATCCACGTCCCGGTTGACGATGAAGTAATCATACCCCTGAATTTCCTGAATTTCATGCCGCGCGTTGCGCCAACGCTGCTGGATCGTCTTGCGCGCATCGGTCCCCCGGGCCGAAAGGCGGCGGCGCAGTTCGTCCAGCGACGGCGGCAGCACGAATATGGCCACGGCGCTGAGGAAGTGCCGCTTGATCTGGCGGGCGCCCTGCACGTCGATGTCCAGCAGCACGTCCCGGCCGCGCCCGAGTTGCCGTTCGAGCACCCGGCGCGGCGTCCCGTAAAGACTGCCGTGAACCTCCGCCCACTCGGCGAAATCGCCCGCCGAGAGCATCTGCCTGAAACGTTTCTCCGAGACGAAGTGGTAGTCCTCGCCCGGCGTCTCCCCTTCCCTTGGACGCCGGGTCGTGCAGGACACCGACAGGCTCATCTCCGGATAGACGCTGAGGACTTTCCGGGTCAACGTCGTCTTGCCCGCGCCGGAGGGCGCCGAGACGATGAACACGATCCCCGGACGGCGCCCGGCAAAGCTTCGAATCGAGACCGTCATTCCACGTTCTGGACCTGTTCGCGAATCTTCTCCACGCTTTCCTTGCCGCCCAGCACCAGGCGGACCACGTCGAGCTGCGGCGCCTTGGCGCCGATGGTGGTCAGCTCGCGCTGCACCTCCTGGAGCAGGAAATCGATCTTCTTGCCCACCGGCTCACGCTCCCGCATGAGGCCCGCGAGCATCTCCACGTGGCTACCCAGCCGGACCACCTCCTCGTTGATGCTGCCCTTGAAGGTCCCGCTGCCGGCTTCGCCGGGCGCGGCTGCGGCGCCCTGTTCCTGAAGGCGCTGGTCGATGGCCTCGGCGCAACGCCCCAACTGCCTGGACGCGCGGCTCAGCCGGCGCGCCTCCGCGGTCATGTCGCGCTTGAGATTGCGCCCCTCGCGGTCGCGGGAGCGGGTGAGGTTCTTCAGGGCGTTGTCCAGCGCCCGCAGCACCAGGCGCTTCTCGCTTCCCTCGACGTGGTCCGGCTCCTTGAACTGGAACAGGTCGGGGAGCCGCGGCACCAACTGGAGATCGATGTCGCCCTGGAGGTGGAACCGCTGCTTGATGCGCCGCAGCGCTTCGCAGTACTGCTCCATGAGGGCGTCGTCCACCTCCAGCCGATAGCCGCGCCCCTTGAGCGCGGTCCGGTCGACGAAGATGTCCGCGCGCCCCCGGTGGATCCTCGCGCGGGCCTGCTCGCGCAACTCGTCTTCGAGGCTCAGGTAGAGCTTCGGCACGCGCAGGTGGACGTCCGCGTGCCGGTGGTTGACGCTGCGGATCTGCACGGAAACCTTGACCTGCCGGTCCTGGAGGATCGCCTGACCAAAACCGGTCATGCTTCTCATAAGCCCCCCTTCGCCCTGGGGCGACCGCGGGTCGCCCCTACACATGCCCCAGCGATGAACCCCCTGTAGGGGCGACCCGCGGTCGCCCCTAGGGCGTCGCCTGCAGGGCCTGCAGCGACTGCTCGAGCCGGCGTAGCGCGTCCCCGAACCCGGCCCAGTCTCCCGCCCGGAGCATCTCCACCGAACGCCGGTAGTGTTCCAGGGCGCGCGCGGCCGGATCGCCGGCGTCTTCCTTCGAGGCCGCGGCCTGAACCGCCGGCGCCGCCGCCACCGTGCCCTCCACGGTGTCGCCGAACAGCTCGCGCAACGCGTCATCGAGGTTCTCACGCATGGCGATGCGGTTGCCGAACACCGCCACCACCCGCTTGAGCTCCGGCAAAGAGCCCTGCTCCGCGGCCAGGTAGAGGGACTGGACGTAGAGCAGCGAGTCCTGGATGGGAATCGCCAGCAGGCTGCCGCGGATCACCTGGGAGCCCCGCTGGCCCCACAGGCTCAACTGCTGCGAGATGAACGCATCCTGGTCGATGCGGGCGTCGACCTGTTTGGGGCCGTAGACGAGCCGGGCCTTGGGGAAGTTGAGCGCCAGCAGCTTGCCGTAGTGGGTGCCGTCGCTCCGGGCGGCGAGCCATGCCCTCATGTTGTCGCGGTTGTTGGGAGTGAAGGGCAGCAGCAGGACGAACTCCTCGCTATCCTCTCCGGGCAGGCGCATGATGGTGTAGTAGGGTTCCATCTCCAGCTCTTCCTCGCCCACCTTGCGCATGGGAATGCTCAGCAGGTCCTCCTTGTTGTAGAAGACCTGCGGGTCCCGCATGTGGTAGGTGGCGTACATCCGCGCCTGCACCTTGAACAGGTCCTGGGGATAGCGCACGTGCGTGCGCAACGCTTCCGGCATGGCCTCCATCGGCTTGAACAGGCCCGGGAAACCGTTGGCATAGGCCCTCACCACCGGGTCGCCGGCATCGGCGATGTAGAAGTCCACGGTGCCGTTGTAGGCGTCCACCACCGTCTTGACCGAGTTGCGGATGTAGTTGCCGACCCCTTCAGTGGGCTCGGAGTACGGATAGCGGTCGGAGGTGGTGTAGCCGTCGATGATCCAGAAGATCCGGCCCTCCGGAGTGACCACCAGGTACGGGTCCTCGTCGAAGTCCAGGAACGGCGCCAGCTTCTGCACCCGGTCCTGTATCTTGCGGTAGTAGAGAATGCGGCTCTCCGGCGTGATGTCGTTGGAGAGGGATATCCGCAAGGTCGCGAAACGGGCCGAATACAGCAGCTTGCGCCAGAACGACCGCAACGGCACGCCGCCCTCACCCTCGTAGGTGGTGTAGATGTTCTGGTCGCCGGCCGGATAGTCCAGCTCCTGCGCTTGCGTCTTGACGAACACGTAGTCGTTGGCCACCTCGCCGAAGTAGATCTCCGGCCGGGTCACCTTGACGAAGCCGTCGGACACCGGCGGGATGTCCTTGACGAAGAACTCGGGCAGGCCCTCCTTGCTGATCTGGTTCACGGGGCTGAAGACCACCCCGTAGCCATGGGTGTACACCAGGTGCTCGTTGATCCAGATGCGGCTGGGAAGCTGCTCGTGGGACAGCTCCCTGGCCGAGAGCATCACCTGCCGGTAGGAATCGCCGATCTTGTAGCGGGCCGTGTCCACGTCCACGAACTCGTAGTAGGTGCGTATCTGCTGCAACTGGGCATAGGTGGACAGCAGCGGCAGATAGTTCCACAGCCGGATGTTCTTGACCGTGGCGTCGTTCTCCTGGAGGTCGGCGGCAGTCAGCATTTCGCTGACCGGGAACTCCTGGGCCTCCACCCGGTCGAGGCCGTAGGCGTGGCGGGTGGAGCGGATGTTGCGCTCGATGTAGGGCGTCTCGGCCACCAGCTCGTTGGGAACCACGTGGAACTGCTGCAGGAAGGACGGGTAGGCGAACATGCCGATGGCGTGAACGGCCGCCAGCCCCCCGACCCCGATGAAGAGAAGCCTGAGTCCGGGACGGCGCATCTGCCACAGGCAGAGCCCGGCGGCGACCACGGCCAGAACCGCCAGCACCCGCAGCGCGGGAAGCCGGGCGTGGATGTCGGTGTAGCCGGCGCCGAACACCACCCCGTTGTGCGAGTACAGCAGCTTGTAGGCGTCCAGCAGGTAGCCTCCGCTCTGCACCAGGAGCAGCAGCGCCAGCAGGATCGACAGATGGACCTTTGCGGCGGCGTGGACGGACAGCCCGTCCTCGCCGTACTGGATGCCGCCGTACAGCAGGTAAACGAAGGCCGTGGCCACGAGCATGAGACCCAGCGACACCAGGAACCAGCGGTAGATCGCGTCGAAAGCCGGAAGGCGGAAGAGGTAGAAGCCGATGTCCTTGCCCAGCAGCGGGTCCTGGATGCCGAACGGCGAGCCGTTGAAGTACAGCAGCGCCGACTCCCAGTGCATGGCCGCCTGAGGCGCGGCCAGGAATCCCAGGACCAGGGCCACCGGCAGCAGCAGCCGCCTGATCAGCGGGTCCAGCTCCTCGGGTCCCGGAACCTCCGGATTCGTGCTCTTGAGCGGGACGACGCCCTCACGGAGCCGGGCCGCGAGCTTGATGTTGACGTAGAAGAGCGCAAAGAACAGCACGCCCGAGATCACGCCCAGCAGGACCTTGATCCACAGCGTCTTGGTGAACACGCCGGCATAGCCGATCTCGCCGAACCAGAGATAGTCCGTGTAGAGATAGATGGCCTCGCCCAGGAGCGAGAACAGCAGAAAAGCGCCGAGCAGGATCAGACCGATGGATTTTCGCATGGAATCCTCTTCACGTCCCGGAGGCCCCCGCGCCCGCGCGCGAGCCTCCGGCCTTGATACGGGACACTAGAAAGCGCCCTTGTGGGAATACTCGATCTCCGAACTGGTGATGAACTCCAGCAGGGCCGCCTTGCCCTCCTCCGTTGCCCGCCGCGCCCTGAGGATGGCGTCGCCCACGGCCGCGGGGTCCTCCACCCGCTCGGCCCAGCCTCCCATGGCCCGGGCCATGTCGGCGTAGTGGCCGCCGAGGTCCCGGGTGCCGTAGCGTTCGTGCGACAGCGCCATGTGGCGAGTCTCCACCGCCATGGTGGAATTGTTGAGCACGATGGTCAGAATGGGGAGATCCGACCGCACCGCGGTCTCGAAGTCCAGGCCGGTCATGCCGAAGGCGGCGTCTCCCATGAAGTTGACCACGAACTTGTCGGGCGCCGCCAGCTTGGCCCCCAGGTTCAACCCCAGGCCGGTACCCAGGCCGTGGGACTTGCCCCAGCCCAGGTAGGAACGCGGTCCCGCGGACCGGTAGAACGGCATGATCTGGTCCCGGGGACTGCCGGAATCGTGGGTCACGATGGCCTCGGCCGGATCCACGGCCTTCATGAACTCCGAGATCACCCGGTAGGGGTTGATCGGCACCTCGTCGGACGCGAGCTTCGCGTTCCACTCCTGCAGCCACGCCGCCCGCAAGGAGGCGATCTCCGCGGCCGGCGAGCGCTCGCTCCGGGAGGCGCCGTTCAACAGCTCCCGGACCGCCTCGACGAACTGCCGCAGCACCAGCCTGGCGTCACCGATGACGGGATGGTCGACATCATAGTTCTTGCCGATGTCGATGGGATCGTCGGTAACCTGCACGAACGTCTTGTCCCGGGGAATGGGCGTGGTCATGGGATGGCGGGTGAGGCTCGTGCCCACCGCGAAGACCAAGTCGGCCTTCTTCAGGAAATGGTACACGGGCCGGTTCATGACCCCGGAGGCGCTGCCCAGCGACAGCGGATGCGCCTCGGGAAACGCGCTCTTGCCTCCCATGGTGGTGGCCACCGGGACGCAGGCGAGTTCCGCCAGCTCCAGCAGCTCGGGCGCGGCCCCGGCGTAAAGCACGCCCTGGCCGGCGTGGATCACGGGATCCCGGGCGTCGAGCAGGGCCCTGGCCGCGGCCATGACCGCGGCGGGGTCCGCCGCGGCCACCGCCGTCTTCACCGGCCGGTAGGCTTCGATCACGCCCGCGTCGAGTTGCTCTCCCGCCACGTCGGCTGGTATCTCCACCATCACCGGGCCCGGACGGCCCATCTTGAGCCTCGCGAAGGCCCGCCGCATGGTATCGACCACCCGGTCCGCGGTGGTGACCTGCTCGATGAACTTGGTGACGGGCGCGTAGTTCCGTAGCGAGCTGAACTGGGGGAACACACCGTCCCGGTCACGGGTGTGTCCCAGCGGCAGCAGCAGCATCGGCACGGCGTCGGAGAAGGCCGTGGCGACGCCGGCGTAGGCGTTCTCGGCGCCGGGGCCGAACTGCATGGCGAACACCCCCGGCGGCCTGCCGTTGTTGACCCGGCTGTAGCCGTCGGCGATCCCCACCCCCACCCGTTCCTGCCGGCAGATGATGGGACGAATGCCGACCTCCGCGGCCGCCTCGATCAACGTCGAGGTCGGGAACGCGCTCAGGTACGGGATCCCCTCACGCTTCAGGATATGGGCGATCACGTCCACCGTTCTCATGATGTCGATTGCTCCTTCCGTCCGCCGGGCAACGCGAAGCCGCGGCACAGAGCCTCCCACGTACCGAGGTCCGCCAGGGTGCGCAGGGTGTTCAGGGTCGGCGGGATGATGGCCATCCGTCCGCGCTCGGCCCGTTTCAGTCCCTCCTCGGGAGTGAGCCAGAGGCTCTCGGTCACCTCTTCCGATACCGCCAGCGGCGCCTGCCCCTCCGGCAGCGCGGCCAGGAAGAACCTGGTGTCGAACCGCATGGCGTACCGCTCCGGGGTGACCCGGTGGTAGAAGTAGACCGGACTGCCGAGGTCGCAGAAAAGCTCCTCGGACGCCAGCAGGTCCGGAAAACTCACGTCACCGCTCAACAGGGACGCGCGCTTGGCGGCCAAGCGTTCCCGCGTCTCCTCCGCCATCACCGCGCCGCCGTCCCGGTTCAGGCACAGGAGCACGCCGACCTCCTCGTACAGCTCCCGGACCGCGGCCACCCAGTGACCGATGGCGTCCTCGGCGCCCAACTCGTCTCCCAGCCGGGCGCGGGCGTCCTCGGGCGAAAGACCGCGGCACAGCGCCAGCATGGCGGGAGCGGCGTCCGAACGCTTGACGCTGCCGCCGGGGAACACGAAGAACCCTCCCAGGAAACGCATCTCCTGGGGCCGGCGGGTCATGAAGATCTCGAAGGCGCCGTCTGCCGCGGGTCGCGCGAGGACGATGGTGGAGGCTCTTCTGGGAGTTCGCTTTTCCTGCATGTACCCTCGGTGCACCTCGGCGCGCGGCGGGTCAGCCTCGCAGCTTCGCCAGCAGGGCTTCGTAGGAGGTTCGGCTGATCACCCGGCTGAACTGCGCACGATAGTTGTTGACCAGGCTGATGTTCTCGATGACGATGTCATAGATACGCCATTCGCCCCGGCCGCCGACGCGGTGCAGGCGGTAGGCGACGTCGAACCGGCGTCCCGCCCGGTCCACGATCCTGGTATCGACCTGGGCGAAACGGCCGTCGACCTCTTCGCGGACGAAGTGCATCCGCTGGCCGTTGTACGAGGCGATGCGGCTCGCGTAGGTCCGTTCCAGCAACCGGGTGAAGATCCGGGTGAACTCTTCGCGCTGCTCCGGGGTCCGGCGGCGCCAGTGGGCGCCCAGCGACCGGCGGGCCATCTCGGGAAAGTCGAAGAGCGGCAGGACCGCGGCCCGAAGGCGGTCGAATCTGGCCTCCTCTCCCAGCTTCGGATCGCCGAGGATCGAGACGCCGAGCCGCAATGCCTTCTCGATCTCGCGCCGGGGACCCTCGGCCGCCGCTGCCGTCGACGCGAGGCAAGCCGCCGCCACCAGGACCGTGGAGAGCCACCGGCGCGTGGAACTTCCGCGCGCCCCCTTCTTCTCCGCAAGTGTTTGCCCCATGACTCCCCGACACCGCCAATGTAAGTGATAATCCTTGTGAATCCAATCCACGAGCATCCGGGCGCGGCGCCGCGTCAGGCGAGCCTCACCATCTTCGAGAAGTCGTAGTCCCGCGGGACGTCGCCCTCGAATTCCCATGCTACCCGCGGCCCGTTTCCGTCCCCGTCGAGGTGCTCCTTGAGGAACCGGAACAGCAGCGTCCAGGCCGCTTCGGAGGCCTCGGGCCGGTAGCGGCCGGGCATGGTGTCGTTGAGCCAGCCGTGAGGGGCGTCCCGGAAGATGCGGATGGAGTAGCTCTTCCAGGACTCCTCCAGCGCGCGCCGGAAGCGCAGCACGTCGTCCACCGAGATGATGTGGTCGTTGTCGCCGAACACCCCCAGCACCGGGCAGGACAACCGCCTGATGAACTCGCCCACCGGGGTCGGGCGTTCCTCGTGAGGCTCCCAGTCCCGCTGGTAGATGCCGCCGTAGAACACCACGGCGCAGCGCAGGTCGTCCCGGTGGGCCGCGGCCAGCAGCGGCTGGCGCCCGGTCTGGCACACCCCCATCACCGCGATGCGGTCGCCGTCCACGTAGTCCAGGCCCCGCAGGTAGGTGATGCACTCGTCCAGGTCCACCAGCGCCTCGTCGTCGCGGATACCCACGCCCACGTCGCCTGCGGCGAGAGCCTCCCGATCCCCGGTGAACCGCGAGAACATGTCGGGGGCCAGGGTCACGTAGCCGTTCGCGGCCAGCCGTTCGGCGATGTCCGTGGTGTGCTGGACGATGCCGTAGCGCTCGTGGAGCTGGACCACGACCGGTGCGCGGCCGTTCTCCCCCGCTCTTGCCAGAAAGCCCTTCTTGCCCGGAGCGAACTCGACTTCGGATATCATGTCCAACCCTCCTTCAGGACCTTGACGGCGCGCGCCCGGCGCACCTTGCCGGAAACGTAGCAGATCGAACCGGATGAAGCGACGACAGACGCGCCCCGCTGGTCTATTTCGCGCATTCGCGCTAGTGTCCTGTCGTAATCCATTCGCAAGCGCGTCGTCTTCCGGGAAAACCGACCTTGCCGCAGATCACCCGCATCGAAGCACGCGTCCTGAACGCGTCGCTCAAGGCTCCCTTCACCATCGCCGGAACCCGGCTGGATGCGGTGCGCAACGTCGCCGTGCGGCTCGACCTCGACGGCGGCGCCAGCGGCTGGGGCGAGATCCCGACCCTGCCCACGGTGACGCCGGAGGACCAGGACACGGCGCTGGAGGCAACGCGGCAGGCGGCGGAGGCATGGACCGGGCGGGACGCGGGGCGGTGGCGGCCGCTGGTGGAAGAGCTGGCCGGCAGCCTGCCGGCGACGCCGACGGTGCGTGCCGGCATGGAGATGGCATTGTTCGACGCCCTCGCGCGCAACTGGAACATCCCCCTCCTCACATTCTTCGGCGGCGCCGCCGACCGCGTCGTCACCGACATCACGATCCCCATCTGCGCGGCTGAAGAAGCCCGCCGGCTCGCCGCCGAGTATCGGGGCCGGGGTTTCGTCACCCTCAAGACCAAGGTCGGCGCGGACGTGGACGCCGACATCGAGCGCATCAAGGCCATCCGTGAAGGCCACCCCACGAGCGACCTCATCCTCGACGCCAACGAGGGCTATGACGTGCCGCAGACCATCGAGGTGCTGCAGACCCTTCGCCGCAAGGCGCTGGAACCGGCTCTTCTGGAGCAGCCGCTCCCGCGCGAAGACTGGGACGGACAGGCCCGCTTGGTGCGCGAAGCAGGCGTGCCCGTGGCCGCCGATGAATCCTGCCGCTCTTCCGCGGACGCCGCGCACATCGCCCGGGACCGCCTCGCCCACGTCATCAACATCAAGGTGGCCAAGTGCGGCGTGGCGCAGGCCCTGGAGATCATCGCCATCGCCCGCGCCTCCGGCCTCGGCCTCATGATCGGCGGCATGGTGGAGACGCGTCTGGCCATGGGGTTCAGCGCGCATCTGGCCGCGGGCACCGGCGCCTTCCGGTGGATCGACCTCGACACCCCCATGCTGCTCGCGGAGGACCCGGTGCTCGGCGGGTATACCGCGGACGGCCCGCGCTACGACCTGGGACACATCACCGCCGGCCACGGCGGGGAGCTGGCGGCATGGTGAGTCATCGACCCGCCATCATCGTCCACGGCGGCGCCGGCCGCGGCTCCGGAGAGCGGCGGGAGGCGCGGCTCGCCGGATGCAGGGAGGCCGCCCTTGTCGGATGGAAGGTCGTTCAGGCCGGGGGGCCGGCGCTGGACGCCGTGGAAGCCGCGGTGGCGGCGCTGGAGGACGACCCGCTCTTCAACGCCGGCACCGGATCGTCGCTGAATCGGGACGGGAAGGTGGAGATGGACGCCGCGCTGATGTCCGGCGACCTTCAGGCCGGGGCGGTAGCCGCGGTCTCGGGGATCCGCAATCCCATCCGGCTCGCGCGAAAGGTGCTGGAGGACGGCCGCCACGTGTTGCTGGCGGGACCGGGAGCCCGCGATTTCGCCCGGCAGGCGGAAATTCCTCCGGTCCCTCCCGAAACCCTCGTCACCGCTGACCAACAGGAACGCTGGGAAGAGAGCCACGGCACGGTGGGTTGCGTGGCGGTGGACCGGCAAGGCCGCATCGCCGCCGGCACCTCCACCGGCGGGATCATGGGCAAGCTTCCCGGCCGCGTCGGCGACAGCCCGCTCATCGGCTGCGGCACCTACGCCAATCCCGCGGGCGCCGCTTCGTGCACCGGAGAGGGCGAGGCCATCATCAAGGTATTGCTGGCCAGGACGTCGCTGGATCTGCTGGAGTCGGGAATCGGGCCCGGGGAAGCGGCCCGTCAGGCCGTGGCGCTGCTGGCGCGCGAAACCGGCGGCCGGGGCGGTGTCATCCTGGCGGACCGGTCCGGCGCGGTCGGATACGCCCACAACGCCGAGGAGATGCCCGTCTGCTACATCATGGAGGGGGAACAGCCGATCACGGCCTTCTGAGCCCACCCGAGCGCGTCAGACCGAGGTCTCGGAGGCGGTCCTTGAGAGCCTGCGGGGCCATCCGGGTGTGCAACAGACTGCGCACCGGCTCCCCGACCTCACCTGGTTCCGCCGCCCGGGCCAGCAAGGTCTCAAGCGAGACCTCCGTTCCCGCCCATTGCCGCACGGGATACAGCGTATCGATGGCCGCCACCCGCAGGTCATAGGGGTCCCGGAACGCGCCCGTGGCGGCGACGAATGCCTGGACCACCTCGGGAACGTCGCCGTCCCAGGACGCCCCCCCCTCGACGCCGCGCCGCACCGCGCTCGAGGACTGGTCCTTCAGGTGGGCGGCAAGCGTCAAGGGTTCGACGCAGTCGCGGTAGGGTGTGTTGGCGGGTTGGTCCAGCAGCGCCCGCAGCTCGGCGGCGCCCCAATCCTCGCGGTTGGCGGCCACGAGCCGCACGTGGGCGAACAGGGCGTCCAGCGCCCGCTCACGGTCATCGTAGTATTTCGGATCGAAGATCTGCAGCACCTTGTCCATGCCGACGATGAACCGGAGGTCCGGGTCGCCGCCGAATCTCGCGCGAAACCCCGGCGCCTGTTCGGAGTACAGCCCGCGGTTCACCACCGCCACCTCCAGCCACGGGTGGTCGCGGGCGAGCAGCGACAGCAAGAGCAGCCGGTCCTCGCGGCAGAGGCCTTCCACCCGCTCCTTGTCGACGATGACGCTGCTCAGGGAATATACGACGCAGTCCAACTCGAACCGGCGCTTGGCGGCGGCGGCCAGGTCGGTGTGGGCGATGGTGGGCGGATTGAAGGAGCCCGGAAGAATGCCTACCCGGCCGCCTCCGATGCGGTCCGGACCGGCCACGAGGACGGCCTCGGGCGCCGCCGCGGCCTCAACGCGCTCCAGCGCCTCACGGAAACCGAAGAGGCGCCCAAGGTCGAAAAAGTCGTGCCGCGACGAGGCCTCCTATTTCCAGATCCTGGGGCTTTCTTCCTCGGGGAAATAAACGTCACAGAAGGGACAGTGGAACAGCATGCCGGAACCCAGCATGTGCGGGTTCACCACGAACTTCTCAGGGCATTTCGGACACGTCACTTCAACAGCCTGACCCATGGATGCCTCCTTTCACTACGACGGCTACGACCAGTACGTGGTCCGGTCGATGGGAATGTGCGAGAGAATCTCTCCAGGGATGAAATCCTCGACCTTGATCCGTTCCATGGCCTCGTCGGGCACCTTGGAAACCGGCGAGAACGGCCGGTCCAGCGGACGCGTGGCGTCCACGATCATCCCGGAGGTCTTGATCTCGTCCACCAGCGAGGGATCCAGGAAGTTGCCGCGGAAGAGCGGCTTCAGGATCGACACTTGGCGGTGCGGCTGCACGCGCGTGGCCAGCGCCCACAGGATGTCCGTGGGATTGTACACGTTGATGTCGTCGTCGAAGACGAAGACGTTCTTGGTGTGGTCGAAAGTGAGGGCCGCGGCCGCCGCCCGGCCGGGATCGCCCTCGGACAGCTTCTTCATGGCGATGAACACGTTGTAGTGGGCGTGGCGGCCCATCTTGCACACCGCGGTCACGCCGGGCACGGCCTCGCGGCAGCGCCGGAGGTAGGCGCCTTCCCGCGGCAGGTCCATCCACGGCTTGTCGCCTTCCGGCGTGATGATGGACTGGAACATGGCGCCCTTGCGCCAGTTCATGGCGGTGACCTTGTACTCTACGCAGGTGGTGTAGCGCTGCGGCCCGAGGTAGCCGGGGGCCTCGCCGAAGGGGCCTTCCACCACCCGCTTGTTGGGCTGGAGCAACCCCTCGATGACCACCTCGGCGTCCGCCGGGATGAGGAAGTTGTCGCCCCAGGTGGAGGACGGCGTGAGCCGTAGCGGCTCCTGCATGTAGCCGCCGATGATGTCGAATTCGCTCACCTCGAACGCGCCGCTGTAGCACGCGCCCATGTGGTAGGCCGGGTGGTGTCCCAGCACGGTGGCCACGGGACACTCCATGTTGTTGTCTTCGTAGTCCCTGAAGATCTTCCACAGGTGGCGCGGCGAGGCGTAGAGCGCGGTGCTCTGCGGCGACTTGACCTCCATCCGGTGGTACGAGCAGTTGTAGATGCCGGAGGTCCGCTCCTTGGTGACGGTGGACATGACGATGTAGGGGCCGCCGTCCATGTAGTGGTGCCGCATCACCGGGATCTGATAGATGTCCACGTCCTTGCCGGTCTGGACGTTCTGCATCACCGGCGCCTGGTCGCGCTCGATGACCACCGGCTCGATGCGGTGCTCCTCGCGCTCCAGGCAGATGTCGGTCATGACCTCCCGGCTCGTGTCCTTGTCCAGGCCGAGGGCCACCTGGGTCTTGCCCTGGGAGATCTCGCAGTTCATGGTCAGCTTGATGTCGGACGGCTGTCCGTGAAGGTTCAGCGGGTTGTCGAAGACCAGGATGGGGAACTTCCGCAGCTCATCCAGGTGCTTGATGAGCGCGCTCACGTCGTAGTGGGCCGGGTCCACCTGCTTGGTCACGTGGACCACCTCGTTGGGAATCTCCCGGCGGCAGTCTTCCAGAAACGATCCCAGGCTCTTGGGCATGTGTCACCTCTCTCGCGATGTGTTGGGTTGTCTGCGGGATTCTCTGAAGTTTCCGGGTTCTTAGCCGAAGCACCGGAGGTTGTCAAACCGGCGCGGGCGCGGGCATTTGCGGTTGACAGGCGGAGTCCGCCCGCAATAAGTAGTGGGCCTACGGTCGATACCGAACACGACACCCGAACATTGGACCAACCCAGGAAGGAGCACGCCATGAACCGACGTTCCGCAACTTTCGCAGCCGCAGTCGTTACCCTGTGCCTCGCCTTCGGAGCCGCAACCGCGGGGGCCGCCGACGTCTCCTTCAAGGGCAAGACCGTCGCCATCCTGATCCCCTACTCCGTGGGCGGCGCCGCCGACATCATGGCGCGGCAGATGCTGCCGTTCATCGGCAAGCAGATCCCCGGCAACCCCACCACCATCATCAAGAACATGCCCGGCGGCGGCGGCATCGTGGGCGAGAACTGGGTGTACAACTCCGCGCCCGCGGACGGCACCATCATCGGACAGTTCTCCACTTCGGTGACGGACACCATCTTCAAGCCCAAGAAGGTCAAGTTCGAGCTGGCCAAGCTCCAGTGGCTGGGGGGCGTGCGCGAGACCACCGTCACGTTCGTCAGCAAGGACCTGGGCATCACCAAGGGCACCGAGCTGGGCGCCGTCAAGAAGAAGCTCTTCTTCGGCACCACGTCGATCCAGAGCCCGCGCTCCATGATCCCGCGGCTGCTGCTGAAGATCCTGGGCAAGGACCACAAGCTGGTGACCGGCTACGGCAGCAGCGGCGACATGCGCGCGGCCATCCGCCGGGGCGAACTGAACATGACCAACGACAGCCAGAGCGGCTACTTCGCCGCGGTGCTGCCCATGGTGGAGGAAGGCGCTGTGGTGCCCATCGCCCAGGAAGGCACCGTCCAGGACGGCAAGATCGTCCGCGACCCGCGGCTGCCGGACCTGCCCACCTATTACGAGATCGTCCTGGAGCTCAAGGGCGAATCCATCCGGAAGGACCCCAACTACCGCGCCATGGAACTGCTGGCCTACTTGGGCGGCGTCCGCCGCGGCTGGGTCTACGCGGCGCGGGTCCCCAAGGACGTCTTCAACACCATGGCGGCGAGCTTCGACCGGTTCCTGAAGGACAAGGAGATGATCGCCCATTTCAAGAAGGCCATCGGCTTCCAGCTCGTGTCACTGAACGCGCCCGCGGCCCAGGCCATCATCGACAAGGTGGTGGAGATCCAGAAGCGCGACCCCGAAGCCCTGGAGATCCTCAAGGGCATGGCGCAGAAGCCGTGACCGCGCCTGAATCGTGACCCTCAAACGAAGCCTGGGCTGGCTCGCCCTGCTCACGGTCCTGGCGGTGTGGATCTTCCTGGCCCAGGGGATGGCCGGGAAGATCGGCGCCGCCTCGGTGGAGGGGCTGGTGCGGGTCTTCTCCTGGCCGGCCTTCGGCTACCTGCTGCTGGGCAACGCCATCGGCTTCGCCGTGGGCATGCTGCCGGGCCTGGGCGGCCCCGTCACCATGGCCCTCATGCTCGGCTTCGCGTTCCAGCTCAAGATGGACGCGGTGGAGGCCTTTTCCTTCCTGCTGGGCATGATGGCCGTCACCGCCACCACCGGCGACATCACCTCCATCCTGTTCGGCATCCCGGGCGAAGGGTCCACGGCCTCCACCATCGTCGAAGGCCACCCCATGGCCAAGAAGGGGGAGGCTGGCCGGGCTTTGGGCGCCTCGCTCATGAGTTCGCTCATGGGCGCCATCATCGGCGCCGGCGCCATCGCCGTGGCCATCCCCATCGTCACGCCGCTGGTGCTGGCCCTGGGCACGCCGGAATTCTTCATGCTCACCGTCGCCGGGGTCACCTTCGTCGGCGCCCTGAGCGGCGGCAGCGTGGTCAAGGGGCTGGCCGCGGGCGGACTCGGCTTCATCTTCTCGCTGGTGGGCATGGACATGCAGACCGCCACCGAACGCTACACCTTCGGCACCATGTACCTCTGGGGCGGAGGCGAGACCGGCGGCGCCGGCATCGGGCTGGTGCCGGCCACGGTGGGGCTTTTCGCCATCCCCGAGATCATCGACCTCGCCACCAAGGGAGGCAGCATCGCCCAGGCCCAGGTGGGCCGGCTCGGGGGTGTGTTCCAGGGCGTCAAGGACGCGTTTCGGCACTGGTGGCTGGTGGCGCGGTGCAGCGCCGTGGGCACCTACATCGGCATCATCCCGGGCATGGGCGGGCCGGTGTCCCAGTGGGTGGCCTACGCCTTGGCCATGCAATCATCGGGCAAGCAGGACAAGGTCGGCACCGGCGTCATCGAGGGCGTGGTGGGGCCGGGCGCGGCCAACAACTCCACGCTGGGCGGCGCGCTCATCCCCACCATCGCCTTCGGCATCCCGGGCAACGTCACCACCGCCATCCTGCTGGGGGCGTTCCTGATCCTGGGCTTGCGCCCCGGCACCTCCATGCTGACCAAGGACCTGGACGTGACCTTCTCGCTGGTGTGGGTGCTGGTGGTGTCCAACGTCATCACCGTTTCGGTGTGCTTCCTGTTCCTGAACCAGTTGGCCCGCCTCACGCGCATCAAGGGAACGCTGCTGATACCGCCGCTGCTGCTGTTCATCTACCTGGGCTCCTACACCCACACCAACAGCTTCGGCGACATCCTCGTCACGCTGGTCTTCGGCGCCCTGGGCTGGCTCATGGTGGTGTTCGACTGGTCCCGGCCGGCGCTGCTGCTGGGCCTGGTGCTGGGCCGGCTGGCCGACAACTACCTGTGGATCACCTACTCGCGCTACGACTTCGGCTTCCTCACGCGCCCCGGGGTGCTCATCATCCTGTGCGTCATCCTGGCCAGCATCTTCTACCCGGCGGTGAGCGCCCGCTTGCGCCGCCGGGCTTCGGAGGGAGGCTCATGAGCTTCCACGACCGCGCCTTGGAGACGATCCCATGAGCTTTCGCGGCTATTCCGCCGTCTTCACCGGCGCGCTGTTCCTGCTCATGGCCTGGGCGCTGTGGGAAGCCAGCGCCTGGGACATCCAGGCAAGCCTCATGGCCTGGCTCATCGGCCTGCCCACCGCGACGCTGCTGGCGCTGCAACTCGTTCGGGAGATCCTCGGACGAACGGACGCGGCCGCCCGCGATGGCGACGAAGACCCTTTCGGGGCCGCGCTGTTGAACCAGCAGGCTGCCGAAGCCATGGACCCGGCCGAGGAACGGCGCCGGACGGCCAGCATCATCGGCTGGATCCTGGGTTTCGCCGCGTCCATCTGGCTGGTGGGTTTCCAGTTCGGAATCGGGTTGGTGACGCTGCTCTATCTCAAGTGCGCCGGCGAGAGGTGGTCGGCGGTCATCGGCATCACCGTAGCCGTGCTGGCCGGGGTCGTGCTGGTGTTCGACTGCGGCATGCACATCTTCTTCGCCGAAGGCAAGCTGTTCGTCTGGACAGGACTGAGCACGAGCCCGCTTTTCAGCAGCTTCTGCTACCAAGTGACGAGCCCGTTCAAGGGCTGATGATGTAAAACGCCGACACCCCCCTTCCCCACCTCTGGATTCCGGCTTCCGCCGGAATGACGGGTGCGGTGTCCTTTACCTTGGCTGAGCGGGGTCTCGACACGCCCTACAGCCCGTAAAGCGTCTTGGCGTTGTCGCTCAGTATCTTCCGCTTCTGTTCGGCCGAAATGGTGTCGTTGCCGTTGAAGATCGTGAACGCGTCCACCTCGCTGGAGGCGTCGGTGTGGCCGTAGTCGGTGCCGATGACGATGTTGTCGTCGCCCGCGTACTTGAGAACGTAGGGGAAGTCGTCGTCGGTCTGGGCCGACACGTAGATGTTGAACGCCTTCATGGGGTTGTCGGGGTATTCCGCGGTCCCCGACCGCCGGATGGTCTCGTTCACCACCCACGGCACCCACTGGGCGGAGGACTCGATGAAGCCCCAGCGCAGGTCCGGAAATACCTTGGGCACCTCGCTCATCATCACCGTGAAGCACTGGGAGACGGTGGGGATGCGGAACACCGGCAATCCGCCGCCGCTGTCGTAGCGGGGCCGGAACTGCGTCGCCATCCTGGGGCTGCCGATGGCGATGTGGATGCCCATCATCATGTCGAGACGCTGGGCCTCGTCGAAGATGGGGTAGAAGTACGGGTCCACCAGGTGCCGGTCGCCTTCGAAGGGGCGAAGGCAGACGCCCACGGCGCCGTTCTCCCTGGAGAAGCGGATCTGCTCCAGGGCCTCGCTCATGGTCATGGCCGGCACTACGCAGACCCACCGGAGGCGTCCGCCGCCCTGCTTCCACACGTCCGCCATCCAGCGGTTCCAGCTCCCGCACAGGGCGATCTCGGCGTCGGCGTGGTCCGTCACCTGCTCGATCCACATGGTGTTGTAGAGTATCTGGACATCGATGCCGAGTTCGTCGAGGTGATCGAGACGCAACTGCACGTCGCGCAGTTCCCGGGCGTCCTGCGGCGTCTGCATCTGCCTCCCGGCCTTGGCCGACACCTCGTCGAGCTGCTTCTCGCTCAGGCTCTGGAAACGGAATCCCAGCACCCTGCCGTCCAGCACCCAGTACTGCGTGGTCAAATCCTCCGGGGCGCCGAAGAGCTGCGGGCGAAATTTCTTCTCCGAAGCATCCAGATAGTCCCACGTGCGCTCGGTCTCCACCACGTGGGCGTCCGAGTCCACTACCATGTGCGTTCCGTTGCCGGACATTGCCGTTCTCCTTTCGTCCCTGCCCGCCGCTATTCGATGCCGTAGAGCGCCATGGGATTGTCGCTCAGGATCTTGCGCTTGGATTCGTCTTCCACCGTCGTATCCGCCCTGAACCGGGTGATGGCGTCCACCTCGCTGGAGGCGTCCATGTGGCCGTAGTCCGTGCCGATGACGAGGTTGTCCTCGCCCGCGTATTTCAGGACGAACGGGAAGTCGTCGTCGGTCTGCGCCGTGACATAGATGTTGAACGCCTTCAGGGGATTGTCGGGGTAGTCGGCAGCGCCTGCGCGCCGCCTCGCCTCGTTGACGATCCAGGGGACCCACTGGGCCGAGGACTCGATGAAACCCCAGCGGAGCTTCGGAAAGACCTGCGGCACCTCGCTCATGATGAGCTGGAGGCAGGTGAGCACCGTGGGCACGCGGAACGGCGCGAAGCCGCCGGTCCGGTCGTAGCGGGGCCGGAAGTGGGAGATCAGCCCGGCGCTGCCGTTGGCGATGTGCACGCCGATGGCCATGTCCAGTTCCTGCGCCAACTCGAACACGGGGTAGAAGTACGGGTCCACCAGGTGCCGGTCGCCCTCGAACGGACGCAGGCACACCGCCACCGCGCCGTGCTCGCGCGCGAAGCGGATCTGCGGCAGCGCCTCGCTCAGGGTCATGGCCGGGATGACGCAGGACCACCGCAGCCTTCCCTTCCCGGCCTTCCAGACGTCGGCCATCCAGCGGTTCCACGCCTGGCACAGCGCGGTTTCGGCGTCCTCCCGGTCCGCCACGCGCTCGATCCAGAGCGTGTTGTGCATGACCTGGACGTCCACTCCCAGCTCGTCGAGCTGGGCCACGCGCAGGTCCACGTCGTCAAGCTCGCGGGACGCCTGCGGGGTGGTGAGCCTGCGGCCGGTCTTTTCCGACAACTCCTCGAGCTGCTGTTCGTTCAGGGTGGGCAACCGCACCCCGCGGATCTTTCCGTCCATGACCCAGTACTGCCGGTCCACGTCCGGACCGCCGAACAGCGCGGGCCGGTGCTTCTTGTCGGAGCCTTCAAGGTAGTCCCAGGTCCGCTCCGTCTCGATGACGTGGGCGTCGGCATCCACCACCAGAGGGTGTCCGTTCCGTGCCATGATTTGTCTCCTCGGCAGAATTCACCTAGACTCGAAACCGGTATCTTCCTTTACCCCGCACACCAGCACTAGTTAACGAACCCTTGGATTGGGTGTCAAGAAGGATGACGGGCCGTCCATGTCGCCACAGTTCCTCGCCCTGGTAACCTCGTTCTTCTACGCCGGCTGTTTTCTGGCCACCCGGCGGGGGCTGGTGTACTCCACGCCGGCGACCGCGGCCTACGTGGCGTTGACCGTCAACAGCGCCATCCTGTGGGCCATCGTCTTCATGACCGGCGGCATCCCGGCCATTCCGCTGCTGGCCACCGCCTGCTTCGTGGCCGGCGGATGGATCCAGCTCGGCACGCGGATGTTCGCCTATCACGGCGTGGCGCGCCTCGGCGCCAGTGTCACCAGCACGGTCCAGGCCACCAACCCCCTGTTCGGCACCGCGCTGGCGGTGATCTTCCTGCACGAGACGGTGACCCCGCTGCTGCTGTTCGGCACCGGCTCGGTGGTGTTCGGCATCGTGCAGCTTTCGTGGAAACCCCAGCAGCAGACGACCTACCGCACCTGGGAACTCATCTTCCCGTTGGCGGCCGCCCTCACCGCCGGCGTGAACCACCCCATCCGCCGCTACGGGCTGACCCTCGCCAACGAGCCGCTGTTCCTGAGCGCGGTCATGGGGATATCGGCGTTAAGCCCCATGGTGTTCAACCTGATGAACCCGCGCGCCAGGGCGAACATCGTGTTCGACCGGCGCGCCATGCCCTATTTCCTGGTCACCGGCGTCTTCGAGGCAGTGGGGATCTGGTCGCTGGTGAAGGCGCTGGGCATCGGCAACGTGGTGGTGGTGGGACCCATCGTGTGCGTGGCGCCGCTGTGGGTGCTGCTGGGCACCCTGCTCTTCTCCCGCGACATCGAGCAGGTGAACCTCCGCACCGGCGTCGCCACGCTGTTCGTGATCACGGGGATCGTCGCCATCTACCTGGCGTGAGTCACATGCCCCACACGTCGATCTCGACGCTCCCGACCGGCTCCCGGCGGTGAAACACCTTCTCCTCCCAGGTCTTGCCCGCGTCCCGGTCGAAGATGACCAGGTGGCCCGCCTCCGCGGCGCAACAGTCCATGTAGGCCGCGGTCTGCTCAAGGCCGTCGGTGATGGTGCGGTTCAGGGTCCTGCGCAGCACCTTGCACTCGATCACGAACTTGCGCGTCCGCTCCCCCTGGGGCCAGACGATGAGCAGGTCGGTACGGCCCCGCCCCAGGCCGTATTCCCGCTCGATGCGGCCGCCGCCGTTCACCACCCGTTGCAGGAACGCCTGCAACAGGAGTTGCGGCCCGGCCTCCTGGTAGTCGAATCGCGCCACCCAGTGCTCGGAGTGTTCACGGAAGAACTCCTGGAAGGCTCTGAGCAGCCTGCCCACCTCCAGTCCGCCGACCGCGTCCACGTACCAGGCCACGTCCTGCACCAGCCCGGCCTGGGCCGCAAAGGTCAGCTCCCGCGGCACCACCTCGGCGTAGATGGGATTGGCGATGCGTAGCGGGGCATCCCCCGCCACCAGTCCAAGGTCGCGGACGTATTCGAGGTCCCGCGCCGAGAACTCGCGCTCGTCGCCGCCGCTCAGCAACGGCTCCACCACCCGGCGCACGCGGTCCTCCTGGAGCTTGTCGGCCAACTGGTCCAGGTGGGTCTCCCGGCGCCCGATCAGCCGTTCCCGGGCTTCGATCACCGCGTCCGCACTGACGGGCCGGCTGCGGTCACGGCCCGGTCTGTGGCGGAAACATATCTCGTCAGCCAGCGCATTGACCAGCCACGGTTGCCCCTGGGTTTGCGTCCACACCGCCTCCAGAGCCTCTTCCATGAACGCCTGCCCCGTCTCCGCGGTGTGCTGCGCGAGCAGCGAGGGAACCTCCTCGCCGGAGAAATCCCCAAGGCGCAGCGAGCGAGCCTTGACGTTGAACGCGCTCCCGCCTGAAACGACCTGCTTCTCGGCGCTGGAATGGATGCGGTAGTCGCGCACGTCGCGCACGCCGCACAGGATGACGCTCTGTGGAAAGCCCTGCGGGCGCAGGACGTATCCCGCCCGGAGCTGGCGCAGCACCGACAGCAGGGTGTCGCCCACCAGCGCGTCGATCTCGTCGATCAGCAGCACCAGCGGCTTCGGGTCAGCCTCGGACCAGCGGGTCAGAGCCTCGCCCAGAGCACCGTGCGGACCGGACTCGCTCAGAATGCCGCGCCAAGCCTTGCCCGGGAACTCGTCGTGCAAAGTCGAGCGCGCCCAGGTGGCCAGCGCGCTCAGAATGGCGCGCATGGCCTGCCCCACATCTTCGCGCGCCGCCTGTCCGGCCTCGACGTTGACGTACACGCAACGGTAACCGCCCGCGGCGCCGCTGTTCAGCAGGTCTCGCAACGCCAGCAGCGTCGAGGTCTTGCCGGTCTGCCGGGGCGCATGCAGCACGAAATAGCGCTTGTCGCGAATCAAGCCCAGCACGTCGTCGAGATCCAGCCGCTCCAGGGGCGGGATGCAGTAGTGGTCCGCGGGAACGACGGGGCCGGTCGTGTTGAAGAAGCGCATGGCCCCAGTATAGCCCTTGGCCGAACCCCCCGACAACGAGAAGAGTTTTACAATGACGGATGGGCGAGGCGGCCCTACAGCAGGATCGGCTCCGGCAGCACTTTCTCCTGGAGCCACTTGGACAGGTCGGCGAGGCTCTGGGAGGTGATCTCGTGGCCCATGTCGTACTCGGTGTAGTCCACCGGGACGTGCAGCTTCTTGAGCAGGGTTATGGAGTGCTTGGCCCGCTCCAGCTCGATCAGCTCGTCGCGCCTGCCGTGGTGCACGAGGGTCGGCAGGGAATCCACGCGGTCGGCCACGCCGAGAGCGCTCAACGTCCCCTCCCGCAGCCAGGAACTCAGGACGCACATGCCGGCGAAACGGTCCGGCTCGGACAATCCCAGGCTGTAGGCCATGCCGCCGCCCTGGCTGAAGCCCAGCAGGACGAGCTTGCGGCCTCCCAGGGGGTACCGTCCGGCGCACTGGTCCACGAACGTGCGCAGCCGGTCACGCGCGGAAAGGAAGGCCGCGGTGTCGATGTCGCCGCCCGTGGACATGGGGAACCAAGCGTAGCCCATCATGCCCGGGCCGACGGCCACCTCAAGCGGCGCCTGGGGGCAGATGACCCGGAACGCACCGGCGCACAGGTGCGGCGCCAGGCCCAGCAGGTCCATGGCGTTGGCGCCCCGGCCGTGCAGCGCCAGGATGGTCGGATGAGGACCCTCGCCCTCGGGCTCGTACACGCAGTGAAGCAGTTCCATGCTCACTCCATGACCGCCCGGAGGTCCCTGACGTAGTCCTCGAACGCGGCGTCCATGGTGTATTCCGGCTCCCAGCCCAGGTATTGCTTCGCCCGCGATATGTCCAGCGGCACGCTGACGGCCACGTCCGGCGGCTTGCCGGGAATCACCTCCACCTCCAGCTTGGGAAACTGCCGTTCCACCGCGGCCACGAGGTCGTCGAAGGTCGTCACCTCGCCCACGCCGATGTTGAAGGTGGTCTTCTCGGGCACCGGGACCGTGGTTGCCAGGTCCACGGCGCGCCCCACGTCCTTGGCGTAGACGTACTCGAAGGTCATGGTCTGGGCCTGGGGGATCCGGGCGACCTCGCCGCGGATGCCCGCCTCCAGCAGCATCTGCACCTTCTCGCCGCCGCCGGAGCCGCCCCAGAAGTGCCCGAGCCCGTAGGCGTTGGCCAGCCGCAGCGTCAACAGCTCGAAGCCGTACAGCCGCTGGTACGCCTCGGCCATCAGCTCCTTGGTGGCCTTGGAGTTGCCGTAGCCGGCTCCCGGACCACGGGGCATGTCCTCGTGGGTGGGCTTGTCCCCCTGGCGCCGCCGGTCATAGGCGCCGAAGGTGCTGATCAGCACGAAACGCTTTACCCCGGTGAGCCGCGCCGCCTCCAGCACGTTGATGGTCCCCATGACGTTGATCTGGAGCCCGTTGTAGAGCGACTCCTGCACCCGTCCGCCGATGAGTCCGGCGGTGTGGACGACGGTCTCGGGGCGGTAGCGCTGCATCGTCTCGGTGAGCGCCGGCAGGTCGCGGATGTCCTTCTGCACCACCGCCACGTCCGCGGTGCCGAGCTTACGGTGCAGGTACTCCGTGCGCGGCATGAAGTCGTAGAAGACCAGCTTCTCGTTCCGCTTGAGGGCGCATTGGGCGAAAGACGTGCCGACAAGGCCCACTCCCGTGATCAGTGTGGTTCCCATGATCGCTTGGCTCCCTTCGGTTTGAGGGTCACCGGGCACCATCCCGGTCAACTGCCGTCTATTGCGCTTGATATGAGATACATCAAACCGATTTGCAACCCGGGCATTCGCGGACCGCAACCGAACCAGAGGCCGGACACCGGCCGCTACAGCGGTGGCGCGGTCTCATCGCGCGTCCAGTTGATCTCTCAGGGCCTTGGGCGTGATGATGGGAACGGAGAACGCCGGCGCCAACGCCAGCAGATCAGCATCGCCGGTGACCAGCGCGTCGGCCCGCGCTGCCAGCGCCAACTCAAGAAACGGACGATCGAAGGGGTCGCGGCAATGCGGCACCGAAGGCTGCTTCGACACGACGACCGTCTCGCACCAGGGGAGGTAGTCGGCCAGCAGATCTTCCTGCTCAACGGAGGTCAGAGCAAATTTCGGGTATGACAGCACTCGGATCAGCTCCAGTGTGGTATCCCGGCCCGCCAGCGGCACGACTTCCCCGGCCTGCCACCGGCGGCGCAGCCAGGAAAGCGATCCGTCAGGAAACAGCAAGGCCGACAACACGACGTTGCTGTCGAGCACGAGACGCGGGGCGGTCATCCGGGCCGGCGCGCCCACGCCACCGCCTCGGCCACATCGTCTTCCTCCACGCCCAGTTCGGCCAACTTGGCGCGTACGGCGTCAGCGCGGGTCACCCGCACCGGTGTCAGGACGATGCGGCCCGTCTCCCTGGTGACGTCGAAGTACTCGCAGCCCTGGAGACCGGCCAACATGGCTTTCGGCAACGTCAACTGATTCTTGGAGGTAAGTTTTGCGAGCATCGGCCACTCCCCACGGAAACAAAGCAAGCCAACGAAAATAAGCCAAGAAAACAAGGGAACAAGGATTCACTATATCCTTGTTTCCGGGAAAATTAGCAAATTCTTCCCATCGTGCCAAGACGGGGAGTTTGACTCGATCAGGACGACCGCGTTATATGCTGCAACCGTGCGAAATGTGGCTGCCGTTATCGTCGCGTTGCTGCTAAGCGCACCGCTGAACCCCATGGCCGATCAGACAGACCCGCGGCTGGACGCCCTGTTCAACCGCCTGCAGACCACCGACGACACCGACGACGCGGCCCGGGTGACGAATCTCATTTGGGCCATCTGGCATCGATCCGATGACGACCGGATCAACGAGTTGATGCGCCGGGGCTTGGTGCAGATGTCGGCCCGGGACTACCCGGCCGCAATCCAAACCTTCGGTGAAATCATCGACCTCGAACCCGGTTTCGCCGAGGCCTGGAACAAGCGCGCCACGGTCTACTATCTGATGGGCGACTACCGCGCGTCGGTCAAGGACATCGACAAGACCCTGGAACTCGAACCGCGCCACTTCGGCGCGCTGTCCGGCCTGGGGCTCATCATGGCGGCCATGGGCAATGAAGAGGCCGCCATCAGCGCCTTCGAGGCGACCCTGGCCGTGCATCCCTTCGCCGAGGGGGCGCGGCAGAACCTGGAGGCGTTGCGGGAGCAGCAGAAGAAGCGCTCGTTGTAACCCCTACCCCCTCAACCGAGGCACCACGCTGTCCGCCAGCATGTTGATGGCCTCCTCGTAATCGGGGCCGAGCTTGGCGAACGCGATCTCGTCGTAGCCCATCTCCTGGGCCTGCACCGCCAGATCGACGATCTGGTCCGCCACCTCCTCCGGACGCCCGGCGACGTAGTAGTTCAACACCATCTCCTCGGTCACCATCTCCGCCGCTTCCTCGACGGTGGCGCCGCGGGCGAACGCCTGCTTGAGCTGAAGAACCTTATCCCGCTCCACACCGAGGCGGTCATATTCCTCGGGCGTGAACTTGAGCGCTTCCCATTGCAGGATCGAATGGGACACCTGGCGCTTGGGGAACTCGATGGCGGCGTCACGGTCCCGCGACACCGACACGTTCAACTCCACCATCTTGCGCAGTCTCTTGTTCGGATCGACGCTGCGGGCGCCCGCCTCGATCATCTCGTGCATTTCCTTCAGGCGGCCCGCCCGGAGCATGGGGATGAAGGTGCCGGAGCTGATGAGCCCGTCCATCACTTGGCCTCCCATGCGCAGGGACTGGGGGCCGTTGCCGCCGGAATACATCACCACGGGAGACCTCGGCTCGAAGGCCAACTGGAAGCTGCCGGCCGGGTTCAGGTGGTAGTATTCGCAGAGCACGGGGAAATCGCCATAGGAGACACGCTCGCCAGCGAGCGCGCGTCGTGCGAACACGGCCAACTGCCGCACCAGCGCGATGGGTTTGCGCACCTCGACGTGTTGCGGCGTCTGCGCCAGGTCGCCGCGGGCGAGCCCGAAGCCGACCTCCTTCCCCTCGCTCAACTCGGACAGCGCCGCCAGGGAATCCACCACCTCGATGGGATGGTGCAGATACGGCACCAGGATGGCGGTGCCGATGCCGACGGGCACCCGCGCCGCGATGGCGGACAGCACCACCACCTGACTCCGATAGCGGGCGTTGTCGTTGACCCAGACGCGCTCGAAGCCGCGCCGGTGCGCCAACCCGGCCAGCTCCACGAGCTGGTTCACCGTGTAGCGATTCGCCAAGTGGATAACGAACTGGAGACCGAGCGTGCCGTCGAATGCTGCCATGAGATTGTTTCTCCGTTGTAATGAAACCGGACCCCGGGCCTACCCGGTGAGCCGCGGCATCACGCTTTCCGCCAGCATCTCGATGGCTTCCTCGTAGTCCGGCCCGAGCTTGGCGAAAGCGATCTCGTCATAGCCCAGCGCCTGAGCCTGGCCGGCCAGTTCCACGACCTGGTCGGCCACCTCGGCCGGGGTGCCGGCGACGTAATAGGACAGGACCATGCGCTCGTCCACCAGGGCCGCGGCCTCCTCGATGGTGGCGCCCTGGGCGAAAGCGTCTTTCAGGTCCAGCACCTTCCGCCGTTCCACGCCGAGCCGGGCGTACTCCTCCGGGGTGAACCCGAGCGACTCCCACTGAGGGATCGAGTGCGCCACTTGGCGCCTGGGAAACTCCAGGGCCGCATCCCGGTCGCGGGAAACCGAGACGTTCAACTCGACCATCTTGCGCAGGGTCTTGTTCGGGTCGACGCTGCGGGCGCCGGCCTCGGCCATGGCGAGCATCCCCTTGAGCCGGCCCGCGCGCAGCATGGGGATGAACGTCCCCGAGCTGATGAGGCCGTCCATGACCTCGCCGCCCATGCGCAGCGACCGGGGGCCGTTGCCGCCCGAATAGACCACCACCGGGGACTTGGGCGTGAACGCCAGTTCGAACGCGCCCTCCGGATTGAAGTGGTAGTGCTCGCACAGCACCGGGAAATCCCGGTAGGCCACGCGCTCCCCGGCCAGCGCCCGGGAAACGAACAGGGCCAGTTCCCGCACCAGCGCGAGGGGCTTGTGCATGATGACGTGCTGCGGCGTCTGGGTGAGGGAGCCGCGCGCCAGTCCGAAGCCCACCTCACGCCCTTCGCTCAGCTCGGAAAGGGCCGCCAGCGAGTCCACCACCTCGATGGGATGGTGGAAATAGGGCACCAGGACGGCCGTGCCGATTCCGATGGGGACGCGCGCAGCGATGGCCGAGAGCACCACCACCTGGCTCCGGTAGCGCGCGTTGTCGTTAAGCCATATCCGTTGGAACCCCCGTTCATGGGCCAGCGCGGCCAGCTCCACGAACCGGTTGACCGTGTAGTGGTTCGCCAGATGGGTGACGAACTGGAGGCTGAGCCTGCCGTCGAATGCCGCCATGATACTTTCTCGTCGCGAGGTTTCGAACACACCCATTGTGGAACCTGTTCGCGGAGAAGGTCAACCGGGCGACAGAATGCAACGTCAGACAAACGGTCGAGGCCCGCACCGCTGGACCTTCTCACCCGGACCTGTCATGCAGGCAGGCGTGACTCCCACCCTGACCCTCACCGCGCTCGGAATTCTGCAGGGGCTCACCGAGTTCCTCCCGGTCAGCAGTTCCGGCCACTTGGTGATCCTCCAGGCCCTGCTCCCGGGGTTCCACGAGCCGGGCGTGCTGTTCCATGTGACCGTGCATCTGGCGACTATGGGCGCCGTTCTTCTGTTTTTCCGGCACGACGTCGCGGCTCTCGCCCGCGCCGCGATCATGCCTCGAAAGGCCGACCCGGCCACCGCCCGTCTTCTCTGGCTCGTGGCCCTCGGCACCGTTCCCACGGCGCTGATCGGCCTGCTCTTCAGGGACACGCTCGAAAGCCTGTTCTCCAGCGTCTCCACCGCGGCGGGCATGCTGCTGGTCACTGGGGCGCTGCTCTTCGCCACCGACCGTGCGAGGGAACGGACCAGCGCGATTGAGCGAATGCGCGGAACCCATGCCATCCTCATAGGCATCGTCCAGGGCTTGGCCATCGTCCCCGGCATCTCCCGATCGGGGGCCACCGTCGCCGCCGGGGTCTTCTCGGGGATTGGACGCGAGCTTGCCCTGCGCTACTCCTTCCTGCTTTCCATACCCGCCATCTTCGGTGCATTCGTGCTCCAGTTGGCGACCCACGGCCTCGACGGAGCGCGGGAGGTGAACATTGCCGGCTACGGGCTGGCCTTTCTCGCCGCCTTCGCCACCGGCTACCTCAGCATCGGCGTGCTGCTGAAGGTGCTGCTGTCGCGGCGGCTCACGTGGTTCGCCTGCTATTGCTGGGGTCTCGGGGTCGCGGTGCTGGCGGTTACCGGCCTGTCCGGGTAAGGGCCGCCGCTAACTCTTCTTGAGCTCTACAGGCGTTCGGCCTGCCGGAGAAACGGTTCGAGCCGCCGGACCGCCTCGATCCCGCTTTCGGTGGGGAGGACGGTCACCCGCAGGATGATGCGGCGCATACCGGCGGCGCGGTACCGTGCCATGTCGTCGAGGGCGGGAAAACCCGCGTTCGGAGTCAGCAGCGCCGAAAACTCTATCTCGTCGGGGTCGCGCCCTTGTTGCTGCGCCGCCCGCCGCACGCTCGCCACGGCATCGGCGGCGGCGTCCGGCGCGAGGTCGCCCGGACACCAGCCGTCAGCGTAGCGGGCCACGCGCGCCGGGGCATACTTGGGGTCGTGTATGCCCAGATAGATCGGCGGGTAGGGCTGCTGCACCGGCTTGGGGAAGACCCGAACGGGCGGGAAGTGGACGAACTCGCCCTCATAGGAGGCCTCGTCCTCGCTCCACAGCAGCTTCATGGCCTCGACCCCCTCGCGCAGCATCTTCCAGCGGCGTTTGAACGGAACTCCCAGGATCTCCGCCTCCTCCGGGAACCACCCGGCGCCCACCCCCATGATGAAACGGCCGCCGCTGTGAAGGTCCAGGGTGGCCGCGGCCTTGGCGGTGGCGATGATGTCGCGCTGCGGCAGGATGCAGATGCCGGTGGCCACCCGCAGGCGCTCGGTGGCCTGGGCCGCCATCGCCGCAGCGATGAAGGGATCCGGCAGGTGCGCGAAGGACTCGGGCACCTTGCCGTCCGCCCTGCGCTTGTAGCGGGATTGGTAGTGCACCGGGATCAGCATGTGCTCCGGGAACCACAGGGACTCGAAGCCCAGCCGCTCCGCCTCCCTGGCGATATCGCCTACGGGACCCGACTGCTCCGTCGAAAACAGGGAAAGACCCATCTCCATGATGCATTCCGCCTCAGGTGGCCTGTACCGTCCAGATCGGGAATCCGGACGTTGCAGGCCGCCACGTTCGTTGTCTTCCGTTGCGGTAACCGCTATATCGCAGCCTGACCGGCGTGGCCCCACGGGCCCGCGCGGACCCCCATTGCGTCACAGGAGAATAACATGCCCGAAGCACCCGCCGGAACCCGGGCCTTCACCCGGGGCCTCGATGGTGACCAGACCCTCGTGCCCATCGGTTGGGACGACTGGCTCGCCATGCCGCCGCCCCATGACGACGGCGCTTACTCCGTCACCGAGGTGGTGGAGCGCTACCGGCGCAACGGCTACGAGTGGGACATGCACGGCTCCCTCTACACTCCCGCGACGGAACGGGACGACCGGCCGGCCTTCGTCGTGTTCCACGGCGGCGGCGCCAACGAGAAGGTCATGGACGTGACCCCCGACGGCCGCCCCGGACTGGCCCGACGGCTGGCCGCGCAGGGCTTCACGGTGCTGACGCTGAGCTACCCGGGGCTGTGGCCGCCGGGCGGAGAATGGGACAAGCCCATCGCGGAGCGCGTGCCCGTCTACTTGCTCGACGTGGAGACCGGCGAGGAGGAGCTTCAGGACCGGCTGCTCAAGTGCACCTTCAACGTCATCCTCCAGGGCGCCGGGCAACTCACCGACCGGCTGCTGCGAGGGCGGCGGCTGATCTCCTTCGGCCATTCCACCGGCGGACCCATGGCGGCCCACATCACCCGCTTCACCCGGGAGGCGGAAGTCATCGGCATCGTCGGCTGGGGCAGCGGCGGGCCGGACGGCTGGCGCAGGGAATGGCGGGAAGCCACCGGGATGGAGTCGCCCAAGCCCTACGGGCTCACGCAGATCTCCCGGCGCACGGTGGAGGCGTACCGGAGGTCCCACTACGAGGACCTGCCGGAGCTGACGCCGTGGGGCCGCATGGAGGACTTCTTCCGACTCACCGAAAAGACCCGGCCTCAGATCAAGATCGGACTGCGGGACAACCAGCACAACGTCTTCCCCGAAAGGCTGGAAGAATACGTCCGGGTGACCGGGCTGCCCCGGGAGGAGTACTTCGACCACCTGCAGGACCCGCCCGCGGAATGGCTCGCCGGCCTCAAGGTCCTGCTGATGGTGGGCGAGAACGACCACGGCCACTGGATCGGCGGCGAGAGCCTGGGCGACAAGCGCGAGATGTTCATGGCGGGGAAGTACGCCGCGGCCGGGTCGGACATACACGTGGGGCTGGTGCCCAAGTACACCCACATGGGCCACTGGGCGCTCTACAACGAGAAGATCGCCTACGCTTGGCTGTGGGCGCTGGAGACCGGGTACTTCGACTAGCGCCCGCCATCCGCACCCGACATCCCCCGGAGGTTCCATGCCCCTGCTCAAGGTCAACGACACCGAACTGTACTACGAGGTCCACGGCCAGGGAGACCCGTTCCTGTTCCTCAGCGAGACCCACTGTGACGGCGAGGTCTGGAAGATCCACCAGGTGCCGGAGTTCTCCCGGGACCACCGGGTCATCATCATGGACTACCGGGGCACCGGCCGGTCGGGCAAGCCGGCGATCCCCTACACCACGCAGATGTTCGCCGACGACGCCATGACGCTGCTCGACCATCTGGACGCGCCCGAGGCCGTCGTCTGCGGCCACTCCATGGGCGGCCGCGTGGCTCAGCTCATGGCCCTGGACCATCCCTCGCGGATCAAGGCCCTGGTCCTGGCATCCACGGGAGCCTCGTTTCCCGACACCAAGGGCATCCCCCTCAAGATCGCCACGGAGATGGTGGAGTGGGGCTACGAGAAGTACGTCCGCGACCACTCCATCCTGGTGGGCTTCACCGACGAGTTCGCGGCGCGACACCCCGACCGGGTTGAGAACTACCTGCGCGTGCGCATGGCCAACATGGGGCCGGTGGAGTTCTATTTCCGCCACCTGCTGGCCCGGCAGGGACACGACACCAGTGGCCGGCTGGGCGAGATCCGCGTCCCTGCCCTGATACTCGTCGGCGAGGACGACCGCAACGTCACCAGCGACATGAACCATCGCACCTCATCGGGGATCCTCGAAAACGGCATACCGGGCGCGGAACTGGTAGTGCTGCCGGGCGAACGGCACAGCTACTTCTTCGCCAATCCGGAGGCCGCACACGCCGCCGTCCGGCGCTTCCTGGCGCGCGTCGACTGACGAAATTTTTTCGCCGGCAGGTCTTGACTCCGCTTGATCGGCATTATTGAATGCGGTCTTTGCTCTTCTCCTTGGGAGGAGAAAGCCTTGCAGGGCTTGAGCCGGGCTCGAAAACGGGGCACGTCCCCGGCTCGGCGGCGATGAAACTTGCTAGTGACGGAAGCGTTATGGCACAGAGCGTACAACCCAGGATACTGATCGCGGAAAGCTACAGGAGCCACACCGAGACGCTGTCAGGACATCTGAAGGAACTCTCGCCTGCCATCGAGGTGCTCAGGGCCGCGGAGGGTCGAGAGGCATTGTCCGAGACCACCGCGCGAGAAGTGAACCTGTTCCTCGTGAACGGTTTTCTCAAGGGACCGTTGAACGGGTTCGACCTCTGTCGAGCCCTCCGACGTCTGGACGCCCACCAGCACACCCCCATCATCCTGATGCTCTCGGGTCATCTCATATCGGACCATCGCAGGGGTCTGGCTGTCGGCGCCGACCTGTTCCTGCACCTGCCGGTGGAGAAACAGGAACTGTGGCGCATGGTGGTGCTGCTGCTGAACGAGTCCTCGCACAGACGGAAGCGGGAAACCGCGGCCGAGGACGCCGGCGGCGTGGACATCATCGAGATCAAGCCCTTCGTACGGGTCCTGCACTGACCCGCCCAACCTCTTCGCGACCGCGGCGTCACACGCCCAGCATCTCGCCGACCTCCGTCAACTCCGACGGCGTCATCTCCCATTCCGCCGCCCCGGCATTGTCCTGGACCTGCGAAAGCCGGGTCGCGCCCGAAATGACCGAACAGACCCGCGGCTGCGCCAGCAGCCAGCATTGCGCAAGCTCGTTCAGCCCCCGTCCCCGCGCCGCGGCCCATGCCGTCAGGCGCTCCACCACGTCGTAGTTGGCGTCGGTCATGTACTTCTGCACGTACGGAGCGCTCTCGCCGCGGGACCCGGGCGGCGGTTTCTCGCCCCTGACGTACTTGCCGGTGAGGAACCCGCCGGCCAGCGGGAAATAGGGGACGAAGCCAACGCCGTGGGCGCGGCAATAGGGCAGCATCTCGCGCTCCACGTCTCTTTCCAGCATGTGGTAGTGGGACTGCATCACGGCGAACGCGGTCCAGCCGCGGAACTCGGCCAGGACGTTGGCGTGGGCCAGTTGCCACGAGGCAAAGTCGGAGCCGCCGATGTAGCGGACCTTGCCCTGCCGGATGAGGTCGTCCAGCGCCCGCAGGGTCTCCTGGATGGGAGTGGCGTCGTCCCACCGGTGGATGTAGTAGAGGTCGATGTGATCGCTTTGCAGCCGCCGGAGACTTCCCTCCACCGCGTTCATGAGATGGTAGCGCGACGTGCCCCGGTCGTTGGCGCCGTCACCCGTGGGAAAGAAGAACTTGGTGGCCACCACGAAACGGTCCCGCCGTCCCTTCAATGCGTTCCCCAGCGTTTCCTCGGAGCGGCCTTCCTGGTAGCTGTTGGACGTGTCGATGAAATTGATGCCGAGGTCCACGGCCGCGTCGATGATGGCGGTCACGCCGTCCTGCGGCAACGCCGCCGAGCCGAACCGGTTGGTGCCGAGGCCGATGGCGGAAACACGGACCCCGGACGTTCCAAGCTGACGATACTCCACGGAGAACCTCCCGTTGCGTTGGGTGACGTGATGTTTACCAGATCGGTCCGGGAGGCGCGACAGGAACCCCCTCTTCGTCATCCCGGGCTTGACCCGGGATCCAGGACGGGAGGCAGCGGGTCGCGACAGGCAGGCGGCCCGTCCGTCTGATTGTTTGACCGGCCCGATGGGCGGCTGCTACTGTCCTCGCCTCAACCATATGAAAACCGGAGGCCCTCATGCAGTGGGACATGGAACGTGACAGCGCATTCGTAACCGGCGGCGGCAGCGGCATCGGCCAGGCCATCGCGCTCAAGCTGGGCGAGGCGGGAGTCAAGGTGGCCGTGGCCGACGTGGACGCGGCCAAGGCCCAGGGGACCGCCGCGCGCATCAGCGCCAACGGAGGCGCCGCCCTGCCCCTGGAGTTGGATGTCACCCGCTCGGACCAGGTGAACGACGCTATCGCCAGGACCCGCGCCGAGTTCGGCAGCCTCGCCTACCTCATGAACGTAGCCGGGATATCCCAGCAGAAGCCCGTGCACGAAATCAGCGACGCGGACTGGGCGCGCATGATAGACGTGCACCTGAACGGAACCTTCTACTGCATACGCGCGGCCCTGCCGTTGATGATGGAAGCCGGCTTCGGCGTCATCGCGAGCCTGTCCTCCATGCACGGTCTCAAGGGCCAGGAATGGGCGTCCCACTACTCCGCGGCCAAGGCCGGCATCGCGGCCCTCACCAAGGCGGTGGCCCGCGAGGTGGCCGGGCACGGCATCCGCATCAACGCGTTGGCGCCGGGACCCATCGACACGCCCATGTGGCGCCGCGGCCTCACCGGCGAAGCGCTGGAGAAGCGCAAGTCGGACCGTTCGAAGATCGTCCCCATGGGGCGGCTGGGCGAGCCGAGCGAGGTGGCCGACCTGGCCGTCTTCCTGCTGAGCCCTGCCAGCAGCTACATGACCGGGCAGGTGGTGGGAGTGAACGGCGGCGAGTTGATGCCGTGAGGAGTATCGCAGGGGCGACCGCGGGTCGCCCCTACACATACCCAGCGATGAACCCAGTAGGGGCGACCCGCGGTGGCCCTACGCGTCCCCGAACAGGGAAAGCTGATCGCGGTCGGCGCGGAATGAAGCGGTCGAAAGACTCCAGCTTCTGCGCGTCAGACCGAGCTTCCGGCAGGTGGCGCGAAACATCGCCTCCACCTGCTCGGCGAAGATCCCCTCCCCCTTCATCCGCGTCCCGAAACCGGGGTCGTTGAGCCTGCCGCCGCGGATCTCCCGGATGCGGTTCAGCACCTTCTCCTTGCGGTCGGGGAAGTGCTCCTCCAGCCATGTCTCGAACAGCTCCTTGACGGCGAACGGCAGCCGCATGAGCACGTAGCCGGCGCATCCCGCGCCCGCTTCGGCCGCGGCGGCCAGGATCGCCGGCATCTCGTGGTCGGTCAGCGCCGGGATCACCGGCGCCACCAGGACCCCCACGGGTATGCCGGCCTCGCTCAGGGCGCGGATGGCGTCGAGGCGCAGATGAGGCTGGGAGGTCCGCGGCTCCATGCGGCCGCACAGGTCGCCGTCCAGCGTGGTGACCGAGATGAACACTACGGCCGCGTCCCGGTCGGCCAACTCCTTCAGGATGTCCACGTCCCGCGTCACCAGGTGGTTCTTGGTGACGATAGCTACCGGATTGCGAAATGCCGCCAGCACCTTCAGGCAATCCCGCGTCAGTTCCAGGCGCCGTTCCACGGGCTGATAGGGATCGGTCACGCCGCACAGCGCGATCACCTGCGGCTTCCACCGGGGCGACGCCAGCTCCTTTCTCAGAAGCTCCGGCGCTTCCTCCTTCACCAGGATCCGGGACTCGAAGTCCAGGCCCGCGGAGAAGCCCAGGTATTCGTGGGTGGGCCGGGCGTAGCAGTAGATGCAGCCGTGCTCGCAGCCCCGGTACGGATTGACGCTGGCCTCGAAGCCCACGTCGGGGCTGTCATTGTAGGCGATGATGGACCGGGAGGTATCCTTGAGGAAACGGGTGGCCGGCCCCACGGGAGCGCCGTCCGGGACGAAGGCGAGGGGCTCGAAGCGGTTATGGGGGTTCCGGCTGCTCCCGCGCCCACCGATGCCGGCCTTCGGCACCCGTTTCACTTGATGCGCCACTGCTTGAGCGCGGCGTCGGTGGAGGCGCATGGAGCCAGCTCGAGATTGCGGGACATGTACGGACCCGCGCTCCTGCTTGCGGCGCCCGCCGCGAGACAGAGGGTCCGGTCGGCCCCGGGCCGGAACTCCATGGTCCCGCCGTCGTAGTAGAAGTCCTGCGCGGCCGAGTCCTTCGAGCAATCCACCAGCCCGAGCGAACCGCCGGCCGCCGGCGGCGCCGTCAGCGTGGCGCACTTGCCGTCGTACGTGGCCGAGGCGATCCGCCGCGCGTCCTTGTCATAGCGGAACTGCACGTCGCCGCCCCGCGGCTTGCACGAGTGGGCATGCAACCGCTCGCCGAACCCCCGTCCGACCGTGTCGATGCACCAACCCAGCTTGTCCTTTTCATCGAGGTTGTCGGCGAGGTAGATCACCGGCGCGGGCGTCTTCAGGTCCGGCGGCGCGGCATGGGCAGCCATCGGAATCAACAGCAGCAGAAGAACCGCCCGCAAGCATACCTTGTTCATGGTCATCTTCCCCTTTCTTCCTCACGCGCCAAGACAGCGCCCTCGATCCAGCGGCCCGCGCGTCGACAGCCCAAGAACTATCAGGAAAGGCCGGCGCCCGCCAAGATACGGGCCGCGCAAGCACCCTTTGCTCTCCTTATTGGACTGACGCCGGTTCCCCATCCGCTTCCGAAACCTTGGCTGAATTGCATCACCCGCCAAAAAGTGCGATGAATGGCCGCTGAAACCATGAGGCCCTTCCACTACCTGGCTCCGCGCCGCCTCGACGAAGCCCTTTCATTGCTGACGCCCCAGGCCGTTCCCCTGGCCGGAGGAACGGATCTGTTTCTCAAGATGGAGCGCCGGCAAACGCAGCCGGACACGGTGGTCGATCTGAAACGGATTCCTGGACTGGACCGGATCGAGGCGGCGGACGGCGGAGTTCGCATCGGCGCGCTTGCTCTCATGGACCGCCTGAGCGCCTCCTCGATGATCGCCAACCAGTACGACGCCCTGGCCCGGTCCGCGCGGGTGGTGGGCTCGACCCAGACCCGGAACCGCGCCACCATCGGCGGCAACCTGGCCAACGCCTCCCCCGCCGCGGACACGGCGACCCCATTGCTGGCGCTGGGCGCCTCGGTGGAAGCCGCGGACGCCAGCGGAACCCGGGAGATGCCGGTCGACCAGCTCTTCCTGGGCCCCGGCAGGACCGCGCTCCGGCACGGCGAACTCCTGACGGCAATCCTCATCCCGGCCATGCCCGCCCGCGCCGCAAGCGCCTTTCAGCGTTGTGTGCGCACCGCCATGGACATCGCGGTGGTGAACTGCGCGGCCTTCGTGCGGCTGGACGAAGACGGCCTCATCGGGGAGGCGCGCATCGCCCTGGGCGCGGTGGGGCCGACGCCGCTACGGGCGGCCTCCGCGGAAAGCCGCCTCGTGGGCCGGCGGCCAGGCCCCGACCTCGCCGCGGAGGCCGCGGAAGCCGCCGCGGATGACGCGCAACCCATCGACGACGTGCGCGCCGGCGCCGATTACCGGACGGAGATGGTCCGTGTGCTCACACGCCGGGCCATCGAAGACGCGTGTCAGCGCGCGGGAGGCGAGTCCTGATGGCGGCAGAACGCATCGCGATCACGGTGACGGTGAACGGCGAACCCTTCCGGGAGGAAGTGCCGGCCACGCGCTCCCTCCTCGATTTCCTGCGCGACGACCTGGGCCTCACCGGCACCAAGGAAGGATGCAGCGAAGGGGAGTGCGGCGCCTGCGCGGTGATCCTCGACGGGCGTCTGGTGGACGCCTGCCTGATCTTCGCCGCGGAGGCAGACGGACGAAGCGTGGAGACCGTGGAGGGGCTGGCCGACGGCGAAGACCTGCACCCGCTCCAGCGGACCTTCGCCGCAACCGGAGCGGCCCAGTGCGGCTACTGCACCCCGGGCATGCTCATGGCCTGCAAGTCCCTGCTGGACCGGAACCCCTCGCCCACTCGCGAAGAGGTCGTCCACGGCATTGCCGGCAACCTGTGCCGCTGCACCGGCTACGGCACCATCATCCAGGCGGTCATGGAGGCGGCGAAGGAATCATGAAAGTCGTCGGTCAGGAGCTACCCCGGGTCGAGATCCTCGAGAAGGTCACCGGGCAGTCGGTGTTCGGCGCGGACGTCGAGCCGGGAGGCCGGGTCCTCTGCGGCAAGATGGTGCTGAGCCCCCACGCCCACGCCCGCATCGTTGCCGTCCGCACCGAGCGGGCCGAGCGGCTTCCGGGCGTCCGGGCCGTGGTCACCGCGGCCGACTTCCCGGCCGTACGCTACGGGCGGTTCGTCCGCGACGAGGAATACTTCGCCAGCGGCAAGGTACGCTACGTGGGCGACCGCGTCGCTGCGGTGGCCGCGGTGGACGAGGAGACCGCGGAGGAAGCGGCGCGTCTCGTCGAGGTGGACTACGAGGTGCTTCCCGCGGTCACGTCGGGATTGGAAGCCATGGCGCCGGACGCGCCTCTGCTCCATGAAGACTCCGACGAGTACTGGTCGCAACCGGATCTCAACCGGCGCGGGAACATTTGCGGCCACCGGCAGATCGTACGCGGCGACTTGGAGCAGGGCTTCGCGGAGGCGGACCAAGTCTTCGAGCACCGCTTCCACGTGCCGATGGTGCACCAGACCTATATCGAGCCCCACACCGCGCTGGCGCGCTTCGACGCGTCGGGCAAGGCCACCGTATGGGTCCCGACTCAGGCCCAGTTCCCGTTGCGCGCCGCCATCGCGCAGATACTGCGAATGCCCATGACCAAGGTGCGGGTCATCCCCACCGAGATCGGCGGAGGTTTCGGCGGCAAGATCTCGCCGACCATCGAGCCTGCGGCAGTGGCGCTGGCGCGCAAGGCGCGCCGGCCGGTGCGCATCGTCATGAGCCGCGGCGAGGACTTCCAGACCACCAACCCCAGGCACCCGTTCCACCTGCGCTACAAGACCGGCGTCAAGCTCGACGGCACCATCACGGCGCGGGAGATCGAGGTGGTGCTGGGGACGGGTTTCTCCGCCGGCTCCGGCGTGATGATCAGCCAGGGTGCGGCGGTACGGGCGCCGGGCCCCTACCGCATCCCCAACCTCAAGATCGACAGCTACTGCGTCTACACCAACACCTCCACCTGCGGCGCCTACCGGGGCCCCGCCGGACCCCAGCTCACCTTCGCCTCCGAGTCGCAGATCGACATCATCGCCCGGGAGCTGGGCATCGACCCCGTGGAGATGCGCCTGCGGAACGTCATGGAGGAAGGCGACGAGACGCCCGCCGGCGCCCGGCTGGAGGACGTTCACGCCAGGGAGACGCTGGTCAAGGCGGCGGAGGCGATGGAGGCCGTCCCCAGGGCGGCCGGAGACCATGTAGGGCGCGGGATGGCCGCGGCCCACTGGCTCGTCGGGGGCCAGGCGTCCAGCGCCGGCGTCAAGCTCAACGAAGACGGCACCGTCGCCATCCTCACTGGCGTCGTGGACCTGAGCGGGGCCAGCACCTCGCTGGCGCAGATCGCCGCGGAAGTGCTGGGAGTGTCTCTCGACGACGTCCACGTGCGCACCGCGGATACCGACTTCGCGCCCCACTCCACCATCAGCGCCGGCAGCCAGGCCCTGAAGAGCATGGGCGGCGCGGTGCTGCTGGCGGCACGGGAGGTGAAGAAGCAGATCCAGCAGGTGGCCGCGGACACGCTCGAAGCCGACCCCGCGGATCTCGAACTGGACGGCAACAAGGTCTTCGTCAAGGGCAGCCCGGACCGGTCCGTATCCCTGCGGGAGGTGGGCAGCAAGGCCCTGGAGCATGAACGCGGCCCCATCGTGAGCACGCAGTCGGTGTCCCGGCTCATCCCCCACCCCGCGGTGGCGGCCCACGCGGCCGAGGTGGCCGTGGATCCCGAGACGGGCCGCGTGCGCGTCCTTCGCTACGTGGCGGTGCAGGACGTGGGGACCGCGGTCAATCCCCTGTCGGTGCGGGGGCAGATCGAGGGAGGGGTCATGCAGGGGCTCGGACAGGCCCTGAGCGAGGCCTGCACCTTCACCGACGGCAAGATGGACAATCCCAACCTGCTCGACTACAAGATCTTCAGCGCGCTGGACGCGCCGCCGGTGGAGGTACACCTGATCCAGCATCCGTGCGCAACGGGTCCGCTAGGCGCCAAGGGCGTGGGCGAGCCGCCCATCATTCCGCCGCCCGCGGTCGTCGCCAACGCGGTCGCCGACGCCGTCGGAGTCCGCATCCACGACCTCCCGATCACGCCGGAGAAGATCGTCCGGGCGTTGAAGGCCCGGCCACGGCCGTAGCGGCGAGCCGGAACCCGCGCCGCGGTGACGCCGCGCCATGCGCGCACCAAGGCATGGCCGCCGGGGACGCGCCGGAAAGAGAGTACGTCGTCTGTGAGTCCGGAGGCCGCGGGCGCGGCCTCCGTGTCAGAGCCCGAGTAGCGAGTCGATCCGCTCCTGATCGAAGCCGACCACTGCCTCCCCGTCGATGATGACCACGGGTGTGCTCTGGAACCCTCGCGCCAGCAGGTCCTTCAGGGCCTCCTGGTCCTCGCGAATGTTCTTCTCAACGAAATCGACGCCTTTTTGAGAAAGATACTCCTTCTCTCGATGACAAGGCGGTCAACCGGGCTGCGTGAACAGGACGATGGATTCTGCCATGTGTGCCTCCGTGGTTGGTTTCATAGCACCGGCGCGGGCGTTTCTCAACGAGCGTCTTGACATGGCCGCGTCACTTCTGTAGCGAAGGGGCTCGGTGTCGATGACGCCGCAAAACACAGAACGGAGGGACATCCATGACACGCAAGGGTTTACGTTCCCTGGCCGCGGCCATCATCCTGGGATCCGCGGTGTTCGCGGGTAGCGCGGCGCACGCCGAGGACTTCTACAAGAACAAGACGTTCCGCTTCATCGTCGGCTTCTCCCCCGGAGGCGGCTACGACACCTACACCCGGCTGATCGCCCGCTACTTCGGCAAGTACGTTCCCGGCAACCCCACCACGCTCGTGCAGAACATGACCGGGGCCGGAAGCCTGATCTCGGCCACCTACATCGGCCGGCGGGCCAAACCCGACGGCCTCTCCGGCGCGGTTTTCAACAACTCCCTCATCGTGCAGTCGGCATTGGGCGACAAGAAGGCCGGCGCGGTGCCGTTCGACAAGATGGAATGGGCGGGCGCCCCCAGCAAGGGCGAGATCGTGTGCATGATGATGGCCTTCTCCGGCAAGACCACCTGGAAGGACGTCATCAATTCCAAGGAGCCCATCAAGATCGGCGCCACCCGGGCGGGCTCCACCGGCCACGACATCCCGGCGATCCTGAACAAGGCCATGGGCACCAAGTTCAAGATCGTCACCGGTTACCGGGGGACGGCGACCATACGGCTGGCGCTGGAGGGACGCGAGGTGGACGGCTTCTGCTCCCAGTGGGAATCCATGCGGGTCACCGCCCGGAGCATGCTGGACGCCGAGGGCGACCAGAAGCTGGTCCCCTTCGTCATCGACAGTCACACCTACCCTGACCCGGAGATTCAGAACATACCGCTGTTCAAGGACGTGCTGAACAAGGAAGCCCTCCAGCTCTACAACTCGTGGGCGTTCCAGATGGCGTTCCAGCGGATGCTCGCGCTGCCGCCGGGCACACCCAAGGACCGCGTGAAGATCCTGCGGACGGCCTACGCGAAGACCCTGAAGGACCCGAACCTGCTGGCCGAGGCCAAGAAGTCGAAGATCCTGATCACCCCTGTCTCGGGCGCCGAGGTGGAGAAGCTCGTGGACGGGATCATCAACATGCCGCAGCACGTGCGGGAGAGCCTGTCCTTCCTGGTCAGGAAGTCGAACAAGTAGGTCATCATTTGAGGGAGGGGCGGGGAGCCTGCGGCTCCTCTCCCTTCCCTTTCTCCGCGCCCCAACCCCGCAGAAGCTCCGCCTTCAGCACCTTCCCGGTGGCCCCCTTGGGCAGCTCGGGCACGAAACGGACGTGCCGGGGGTACTTGAAGCGAGCGAGACGCTCCGCGCACCAGGCCGCAAGGCTGTCCGCTCCCGGGCTCGTACCCGGTTTCGCCACCACGAAAGCCGCCACCTCCTCGCCCAGTTCCGGGTGCGGCACCCCCGACACCGCGGCCTCGGCAACATCCGGGTGCTCGGCCAGCACCGCCTCGACTTCCTGGGGGAAGACCGAATAGCCGCCCCGCAGGATGCGCTCCCTCAAGCGCCCGGTGATCTCCACGAACCCGCCAGCCGAGATCCGGGCGAGATCGCCGGTGCGGAACCAACCGTCCTCCAGCACCGGCGCGGGATCGTTCCAGTACCCTTGCAGCGCCGCCGGCGTCCTGATCCAGAGTTCCCCCGTGTCCCCTTCCCCGGACTCCGCGCCCTCGTCCGCCACCACCCGGACATCGACGCCCGGAACCGCGCGCCCGATGCATTCCGGCCGGTCCTCCGGTTCCGACGCCAGGTACGAGATGGGCCGGAACAACTCGGTCATGCCGTAACCCCGGAGGATGCGGTGGCCGGCACGGCGGCGCCACTCCGACGCCAGGTCCCACGGACAGGGCGCGGCGCCCGACACCGACAGGCGCAACGAAGACAGGTCCGCGCCGGCGAACTCCGGCGCGCTCAACAGCCGCCGGAACATGGTAGCGACGCCCAGGAACAGGGTGACGCGGTGCTCTGGGAAGGCCGCGAGCACCTTGTCCGGTGCGAATCCACCGGGCAGCACCACGGTAGCGCCCCTGAGCAGCGGAGCCAGCAGAGAGCCGTTCAGACCGAAGGAATGGGGCAGCGGCAGCACCGACAAGACCACGTCTTCGGGCACCACCGCCATCATGTCCGCCCATGAGTGGTTCGCGAAGGTCAGGGCCGCGTGGCTGAACACGGCGCCCTTGGGCCGGCCGGTGCTGCCGGAGCTGTAGCCGAAATGAGACGGCGCGGCGCCGTCCGCCGCCGTGGTCCACAGGCCGGCCCCCGCCTCCACACGCTCCACCACCCAAGCCGGGTCCACGTCCGCCAGGATCGCCGCCCGCTCCTCGGGCTTCAGCAACGGGCTCAACGGCACCGCTGTGGCGCCGAGTTTCCAGATGCCCAACAGCGCCACTACGAAGGTCCAGTGGTTAGGCAGCACCAACGCCACTCGGTGGCCGGGCGCGATGCCCTCGTCCGCGAGTCCCCGCGCAAACCCGGCCGCGCGTTGATGCAGCGCGCGGTACGTGAGCGTCTCGTCAGGACAGACCAGCGCGGGCTTGTCCGGGAAGCGCGCCGCGGTTTCCTCCAGCAGGCAGACGAAGTTACGCGTAGGCGCAATAGGTTCAGAAGGCGTCATATGGGTCGCCGAAGAACGGAATAATGCCGCATGTGAATCCGGAAAAAAAGAAGGGCCCACGGCTAGGCCCCGCGGTCGCCGAGAGAGTGTTCAGAGGCAACGGCACCCCTGGACGAGTCGGCCGGGGCAAAAAGCTAAAGTTTCGTGGCGCCGCGCCGATTCCTGTCTATAGGACCGGGATGTTCCCACTCCCCGCCACTCTTGTTTACATTCGGGAGATTGAAACATGGCCGAAGACATCGAACACCCCCATGACCGGTTGTTCCGCAGAGACTTCTCCAACGCCGCGGAAGCCGCCGGCCTTCTCCGTTCAGTCCTGCCCCGGCACGTCAGCGACGAGATTGACTGGAACAGCCTCAGACTCATTGAGGGAACATTCCTGGACGGCGCCCCGCTGGAAAACGAAGCCGACCTGCTGTTCGAGGTCGGCATCAGGGAGGGAAAGGGTCGGACGCGGCTGTACATCCTGTTCCAGGATCCATCGACACCGGATGCGAAGATGCGGGTCCGGTTGTTGGGGTGCTGCCTGCGCATCTGGGACGCGGACCGGCACGACAACCCCGGGTCCCCGAAGTTGAGGTCCCTCCCGGTGGTGTTGTTCCCGGGAAACCAGGGAAGACGGCACTCGACGGAGTTCACGGCGTTCGAGGACGTGTTCCCGAAAGAGTTTCGGAAATGCTCCTGGGTGCCTCGGTTCAAGTACTTGCTGGGGGCGCGGCACCGCGAATGAATGCGGCCAGGGAGAAGCCAAATCCGCCCAAGACATTGCGACGCAGGCGCTTAAAACCCCAGCTTGTCCAGGTCGATGTGCTCCAGAACGTCTTGGGGGATACGGTTGCGAGGCGTGTACTTCGCGAGGGAAGGCTTGGCGGTGGCGTCGACGCCCCACTTGGCTGTGTAGCCGTCGGAGTCCGTGGAGGGGTCGAGGTCTGAGCCGCGGGTGTTGGAGATGACCGTGATGTCGCGGTCCGCCTGACATCTCGTTCCCAACGCCCAAGCCACCTCCCGGTCGTCGAAGATGTTGACGTCGTGGTCCACCACCACCACCCGCTTGATGTACATGTCGGCTCCCAGCACCGCGAGGATGGCGTTCTTGGCCTGCCCGGAGACCCGCTGCTCGATGGCGACGTAGCAGCTATAGGGGGCGGGCACGCGCACCGCGGTCACCGACGGCACGATGGCGCGCACGGCGCGGTAGAGGTTCGCCTCCATGGGAATGGTGGACAAGAGCAGGTGGTCCACCTGCGCCACCGAGATATCGTGGAACAGCGCTCCTTCCCGCATGGTCACGGCGTTGTAGCGCACCACCTCGCGCTGGCGCTCGCCCAGGCTGTAGCCGGTGAACTCGCTGAACGGCCCCTCGGGCGTACGCTCGCCCGGCAGGATCTCGCCTTCCAGCACGATCTCCGCGTGGGCCGGCACCAGCAGGTCCGAGGTCTCGCAACGCACCAGCTCCAGCGGCTTCCCCAAGACCCCGCCCATGATGGCGCGCTCGTCCTCGTCGATGGAGCCGATGGCCAGCGCTCCCAGGCCGATGGCGGGGTGGACCCCCACGGCAAAGGCCACGGGCAGCACCTCGCCTCTGGCCTCCGCCTTCTGGTAGAACTCCCACAGGTGCTTCGACGCCGTGATATGGATGGAGGTCCGGTCCTTCCCCATGATCATCAGACGGTTGTAGGCACAGTTCCAGGTGCCGTCCTCGGGATCCTTCGCGAACGAGATGGCCGCGGTGATGTAGGCGCCCGCATCCGCATCGTGGTGGACGATCTGCGGCAGGGCCAGCAGATCGACGTCCGCGCCTGTTCGCACCACCTCCTTGACCGGTCCGGCGTCCACCACCACCGGCGCCACCGGGCGCTCCATGGCTTTCAGGAAGGCCCGCTGTACCTCCCGCGGCTCGGAGTTCATGGCCAGCGCCATGCGCCGCCGGCTGGCGTGAAGGTTGGTCACCACCGGGAGCGCGCTGCCCTTGACGTTCTCCAGCAGCAGCACCGGCCGGCGGCGGCGTTCCCGCGCCAGCTTCGCCACCAGTGCGCTCACCTCGTAGCGCGGGTCCACGGGGTCGGCGACCCTGACCAGCTCGTCCTTCGCTTCCACCAACTCCAGATAACTTCTGAGGTCCTGCGACATGGGTCACCTGTTACTCGGGAATTCCGCGACAGGCAAGGGATCGTTGCCGCCGGTTTGACACACGGCGGGGTTTCCGGCGAAGAATCAGGGACGGACGCAACGGAAACGGAGGAAACATGGCCATTGACGAAGAACGGGAACTCGACGATCCCGGCTGCTGCTCTATCGACTACAGCCACCACAAGGCGGTGTTCGAGCGCCGCCGGGAAGTCTACCGGGAAGATCCGTCCAAGGCGGTCACGGTGCACGAGGCGTGCATCCGTCTGGTCAACGACCACCTGAAAGAGGCCAAGACCTCGGAAGGCTACACCATCCTGTGCGACGAGCCGGAGTCGCGCGGCGGCACCGGCAAGGGCGCGGCCCCGCTCCAGTATTTCGTCGCCTCCATCGGCTTCTGAATGCTCAGCCAAGTGACGCAGTTGGCGTCATTCATGGACATCCGTATCGAGCGCGCGGAGATGTCGGTACGGGGCGAGTTCGACCAGAAGGGCAAGTTCGGGCTGTCGGACGTGCCGTCGGCGTGCACCCGTCTGGTCTACCGGCTCGACCTGCAAAGCCCCGACAACCGCGACCGCATCGTCGAGTTCGCCGAGGCGCTGGAACGGTCGTGCTACACCACCAACACCCTGCGGCGCCCGGTGGAGGTGGTGCCGGAGCTTACCCTCAACGGCGCGGCCGTGCCCTTGGCGACCACCCCTCCCCGCCTGGATTCCGGGTCAAGCCCGGAATGACGAATTCGGGGCGTCGCTGCCCAGCCTACCCCTGCTCCAGCACCCAGCGCGCCACCTCGTCGTGGCGCGCGAACCACACCCTGGAGAAGCCCTTCATGTAGCGGAGGATCTCCGTCAGCACCGCGGCCATCATGGGGCGACCGCCGAAGTGGGCGTGCACGGTGAGATTGATCATTTCCGGGACTTCGGACCGGTACAGGAAGTCGAAGGTGTCCTTGTAGACGTTCAGGAAGTCGCGGGGGCTGCCCCGCAGCACCCGGTTGTCGGCGAAGTCGCTGTGGGGGATGGCGACGATGCTCCCGGACCCGGTGGGGATCGTGTACGGGACGTCGGTGTCGTTGTAGTCCCCGTGCCAGACGCAGCCGGCTTCCGCCAGGAAACCGGCCGTGTGCTCGGTGGGGGTGGCCCTGGGGCTCAGCCAGCCCACCGGCCGCACTCCGGCCACGCCCTCGATGAGATCGAAGCAGCGGCCGATGACCTCCTTCTCTTCGTCCGCGGAGAGATCGGTGAGGAACGTATCCTGCGTGTACGAGTGGCCGGCCAGTTCGTGGCCGTTCTCGTGCAGGGCCTTCACCGCGTCGGGAAAAAGCTCCGCCGAGCGGCCGCTGACACATACGGTGGCCGGGACCTCGAACTCCCGGAAGATCTTCATGAAGCGCCAGACCCCGGTGCGCCCGCCGTATTCCGACCACGAGACCCCTAGGCGGTCCACCACCCCCGGCTTGAGCGGCGACGACATGGGCGAGTACGACGGCGCCTTGCCCACTGACCAGGTCTCGAACATGGGCGTCACCAGCACCGCCACCTTGGCGCCGTCGGGCCATTTCTCGATGTTTGACACTCTCTCCCCTCCCCTCGGCCCTGTATTGTGATGGATCTCCGTAGGGGTGACCGGCCGGTCGCCCCTACCCTCGCTCGGACCCGCTCCCAGGTCCATGCTCCGAGCCGCCGGCCCCGGGTTCGTTCAGAAGCTCGATGAAGCGGGCCGCGAGCTTCGGGCCGGTGGCCTCGTCCTCGTGCTTGAAGAAGACATAGCCGCGCTCCCACCGCTGTTCGCGCACCCGGTCCGCCCAAGCGCCGATGGCCTCGTCAGTATAGTCCACCGCGCGCAGGCGAAGATAGCCCCAACCGGCCGTGGACACGAAGGGCGCCTCGCCTTCCAGCTCACCGTCGGCCACGCACAGCGCCGCGTCGTGCTCGCGCAACATGTCGAACACCGTGTCGTCGAACCAGGAAAGGTGGCGGAACTCCACGGCGACACGGCGCCCAGCGGGAAGCGTGGCGAGGAAGTCCCGCAGCCGCGGCAGGTCCAGCTTCAGGTTGGGCGGCAACTGGAACAGCACCGGGCCGAGGGTGTCTCCCAGCGATTCCAGCCGCTGGAACAAGAAACGGACGGCGTCGCCGGCCTCCTTCAACCGGCTGAAATGGGTGATGGCGCGGGACGCCTTGATGGAGAAGGAGAAGCCCTCCGGCACCTGCTCGCGCCAGCGCGCCAGCACCGGGTCCGCCGGCATTCGGTAGAAGGTGTTGTTGATCTCCACCGTGTCGAAGCGCGCGGCATAGAACGGCAGCATCTCCTTGTCCGGCAGTGCGGCGGGATAGAACTTCCCCTTCCAGGGCTTGTAGGCGAACCCGCTGGTGCCGACGAAGGTCTTCAAGGAAGATCGCTCCAGAGGTGCAGGTACTTGAGACCGGTCCCCGTATTGAACAGCACCACCCGCTCGTCCCGGCCCACCACACCGTCGTCCAGGAGCCGGCGCAGCCCGGCCACGCAGGCGGCGCCTTCCGGGCAGGCGAAGATCCCCTCCGCGCTCCCCATCTCCCGGACGCCGTCGAGGATCTCCGCATCCGACACGGCGACGGCACAGCCGCCGCTCCGCCGCAGGACGCGCAGAATCATGAAGTCGCCGATGGCACCCGGCACCCGCAGACCTGCGGCCACGGTGGCCGGCTCGGCGACCTCCTGTGCGGTGTCGGCCCCGGCCTCGAACGCGTGGACGATGGGGGCGCAGCCTTCGGCCTGGACCGAGACCATGCGCGGCCGCCGCGAATCGATCCAGCCCAGCTCTTCCATCTCATCGAAGGCCTTCCACATGCCGATCAAACCCGTCCCGCCGCCGGTGGGGTATACCAGCACGTCCGGCAGCGTCCAGTTCATCTGCTCCGCCAACTCGTAGCCCATGGTCTTCTTGCCCTCGACCCGGTAGGGCTCCTTCAGCGTCGACACATCGAACCACCCCTCGCGTTCCTTTCTCTCCCCAATGATACGGCCGCAATCGCTGATAAATCCATCAATCTCAATTACTTCTGCGCCATATTGAATGCATTCAATAAAATTTGCGCGGGGTGCGTCGCGGGGCATGTAGATGTGGGCCTCCAGACCCGCCCTGGCGGCGTAGGCGGCCAGCGCTCCGGCCGCATTCCCGGCGGAGGGCACCGCCAGACGTTCCACCCCCAGCTCCCGCGCCATGGATACGGCGACGGTCATGCCGCGGGCCTTGAACGAGCCGGTGGGATTGAGGCCCTCGTCCTTGACGAGGAGGCTCGGCATGCCGAGCCGTTGGCCCAGCCGGCGCGCATGGGCCAGCGGCGTCCACCCCTCCCCCAGGGTCGTGATCGCCGCGTCGTCGGCCACCGGAAGCACCTCACGGTAGCGCCACAGGCTCGCTACCCGTTCCCGCAGGCTGTCGCGCGTCAGGGTCTTCCCGGCCCGCGCCAGGTCGTAGCGCACCAGAAGCGGACTGGCGCACTCCCGGCAGAGGTTGTGAAGCTTCCCGCGTTCATGCCGTATTCCGCACCTCGAACATTCCAGAAACGTCACGTACATGTGTCACCGCAAGCGTCTTGCCCACGAATTTGCATGATGATGCGCCCTTCGACTTCGCTTCGCTACGCTCAGGGCGAACGGGGTTTGGTTCGGCCCCATCAACCGTTCGCCCTGAGCGTAGCGAAGCGAAGTCGAAGGACGCCATTCCGCCGGCTCACATCCGCGGGCTCCACACCCGCCCCGGCACGTAGATCTGTCCCTGGAAAAGCTTGCGGGTGGTGCGGACCACCCCCGCCTTCTCCAGCGCGAAATCATCTCCCACCCCGCTCAACTCGAAGGCCACGGTGATGGAGCCGCTGGGATGCTCGATCTCCACCAGCTCGGAGAAGCCGCTCCCGGTCTCGGCAATGCCTTCGGCGACGGTCCCAGGCACCAAGGCGCAACTTCCGACGCAGATGGCGCCGGACACCGCGTGGGCGGCATGGCAGTCCGTGGGCACGAAGTAGCGCGAGGTGAGCGCGCCGCCGCGGCGCGGCCGGGAGAGGATGCCGAACTTGGGAATGACCTTGCCGCGCACGTCACCGAGGCCCATCTTCTCGCCGGCGACGACCCGGACCGCTTCCAGCCGCTCCAGCAACTCCCGGTTGGCGTCCAGCTCGGCCTTGCTCTCGTCGCCCCGGACGCCCATGCTCTCCGCGGTCGTCAGCACCATGGGCATGGCCACGTCCACGCAACTCACCTCCACGCCCTCGATGATCTCCTTGCGCTGCCCCGTGGGGAACAACGCGCCGGTCTTGGAGCCGATGACGTCCATGAAGTTGAGCAGGATCGGCGCCGCGGTGCCGGGGACCCCGTCGATGGCGGTATCGCCATCGTACTCGACGTCGCCGCCCGGGGTTTGCACCAGCGCCTCGATGAGCGAGTCGGTGTTCACGTTGCGGATGTTCACTACGGTCCGGGGATCGTCCGACGGCACGAGCCCGTGCTCGATGGCGAAGGGGCCGATGCCCGCCAGCATGTTGCCGCAGGTGGGGCTGTAGTCCACGAAGGCCTGGTCCACCGACACCTGGGCGAAGAGGTAGTCGACGTCCGCCCAGGCGTGGTCCGACGGCGAAACGATGGCGACCTTGCTGGTGAGGGTGGTGGCGCCGCCCACGCCGTCGATCTGCCGGTGGTCCGGGGACCCCATGGCCGCCAGCAGCACTTGGTCGCGCGTCGCGGCGTCCTCCGGCAGGTCGCCGGCCAGGAAATACGGGCCGCGCGAGGTGCCGCCGCGCATCATCGTACAGGGAATCGCGGTCTGTCTTGCCATGGTCAGGATACCCTTTCCCAGATGAGCGACGCCCGGCTGCCCGGTCCGCCCATGACCGGGGGCGCCGCGGTCAACACCAGCCAGTCCCCCTCGAAGGAGACTTCCCGCCGCGTGGTGGTGCCGTCCAGGCGGGGGTCGGCCGCGAACTCGATGTGATGCAGCACCACATCGCCCTGGAGCTCGAACTCCCCGAAGTAGCTGAAATAGGAACCGTCGGGCCGTCGGGTGGCGGTGGCCATGTGGCCGTCCGCAGTGTATTCCATCCGGCCCACCACGGGAGCGTCTTCGCCCGATCCGGCGTTGCCTTCGGCGTCGGTGAAGCGAAACTCGCGCAGGCGCCACGTTCCGATCATACGGTCTCTGTGCATCATCACCCCACGATGGTCAGGATAGCGCAGCCTCACTGAACCGGCGCCGCGCCGCCGGCCTGGGCCACGAGGTTCGCCGACGCCGCCTGGTCGGTTTCCGCGCCCAGTCGCATGCCTTCGACCGCGAACGGCAGGTCGGAAATCACCACGCGCTCGCCCGCTTCAAGCCCCGAGCGCAGCACCACGAAGTCGGCCTGGGAGAAGTTCACCTCCACGTCGCGGAACTCCAGCCGCTCGCCGGCGTCCACCACATGAACCCGGCTGCCGTTCAGCAACGCCGCCCGGGGAATCACCACCGCCTCGGGCCGCGGCGGCCCCCGGAGCTCGACCTCGACGTACATGTCCTTGACCAGCGGCGGCCTGCGGGCCGCCGGTGCCTGCCGGTAGGGTTTGTCCACCGCGACGATGACGCCCACCGTACGGGTGCGCGGATCCATCCTGTCACTCACCCGTGCGAACCGCGCCGGCCACTCGATATCCACGTCACCGGAACGCAGGCGCACCACCGCCCGGATCTCCTCCCTCAACTGCGACATGACGGCGTCCACGCGGCGCAGATGCTCCACGCCCGGAGGCAACAGGGCCAGCGCCCTGCCGATGGGCACCTCGGCGACGACCTCGGCCACGTCGAGGCTGTCGGCCTGCACCAGCACCTGACCCTTGACGGCGTACTGCGCCATCTCGACGTTCACCGCGGCGATGCGGCAGGTGAACGGCGCCACGATAGTGGTGCGGCTCAGGTTCCGCCGGGCGGTCTCCAACTGGTGCTTGAGACGGTCTCGCTGAGCCTGCTGCACCGAGCGCTCCGCGGGGAAAAGCCTCACGGCGTTACGGAGGTTCTGCACCGCCTGCTCACCGGCCAGCACCGAGCGCTCTTCGCGATCCGCGTTGGACTGGGAAACGGCGCCGCGGCGCAGCAGCTCCCGCGTCCGCTCTAGCTGTTTGCGGCCGAGCGCCAGGCTTCGTTCCTCGATGGCCAGGGAGCGTTTCGTATTGCGGGCGCGCACGTCGAGCAAGGCGATCTGGGCGTCCACCGCGCGGATGTTGGCTTCGATCTCGGCCGCCGCCAGGCGGTAGTCCGCGGGATCGATGCGCAACAGCACGGTGCCGGCCTGTAGGATGGCGCCGCGCTGCAGCTCGGGGTGCCGGAAAACCACCGTGCCGCTCACCTCCCCGACGGCCTCCCACACCTTCCCCGGCTTCACGCTGCCGTAGCCCACCGCCCGGGGCACCACCGCCAGCGACTTCGCCTCCACCACGCGCACGAGCGCCGTCCGTTCCTCGGACGGGAGCCGCTTCGGCTCTTCCCGCGACTTCATGGCGAACATCACCGCCAGCACGCCGAGACCGACGGGCACCACTATGAGCAGCTTCTTGAGGAATCCGAGCATGTAGGACCCTTGCTTTCCCAAGCGAACCGGTCAGGACGCTAGATCGGTCCGATGGGCCAGGGAAGGCCGCCGATTGAGTATCGCCACAGCCCCTCCAGAAAGGCCCAGGGTCATCAAACACGGCAAAAACATTAGTATAAGTTGTGCCATGGCGGTCAGCAACCGTTTCACAACCGTTGCCGTCAGGGACAGGCTGCAGGAACCAGGGGTCCAGGGTGGACACTCGCAACGAAAAGCTGCTAGCACAAAGTTCCACCAACCCTTTCAAGCCATCGGAGAACCCACATGCCGCTGATGATCGACAACAAAATCGCCAAGCAGGCGCTCAACATGGAGGACGCCATCGGCGCCATGGAGAGCGCGCTCCGGCAGCTCGCCGAGGGCGACGCCGTCTACCAGCCCCGGACCGACCTGTGGTCTCCCACCGCCACCGTCGGCGACTATTTCCGCTGGGGCTCGCTGCTGGGCGCCATCAAGGACCCGCCGGTGCTGGCGTTCCGCTTCAAGCTCGACATCATGACTTGGCAGGAATACAACGGCGCGGTCACCGAACACTGGTTCAACGTCGAGCCCGGCAAGTACTGCGGCATCATCCTGCTGGTGGACACGCGCACCGGCGAGCTGCTGTGCATCATGAACGACGGCTACCTCCAGAGCTACCGCGTGGGCGCCACCGCGGGCGTCGGCGTCAAGCACCTCTCCCGCGCCGATTCCAAGGTGATGGGAGTCCTGGGCTCCGGCGCCATGGCCCGCACCTACGCCATGGCCACGTGCGCGGTCCGGCCCATCGAGCACATCAAGATCTTCAGCCCCACCCAGGCCAACCGGGAGAAATACGCGGAGAAGATGGCGGAAACGCTGGGAATCAAGGTCACCGCGGTCAACTCCGGCCGCGAAGCCATGAGCGGCGTCGACATCGGCGCCACCTGCACGGACTCGCGCGTCCCGCTGTTCCAGGGCGACTGGCTCCAGAGCGGCATGCACGTGGTGGACGTGCGCCCCGAGGAGCTGGAAGCCGACACCTACGAGAAGGCCGACGTGGTCATCGGCACCTCGAACCAGGCCGTGCTCAACTATGCCCTGGGGACGCAGGAGGAACGCGACCGGCGCCCCATCGACGACAACTACATGCGGCGCTACACCAACCGGAACCACACCACCCTGTCCGAGGTGCTGACTGGCGAGGCCGCTGGCCGGGAGGACGACGCCCAGACCACCCTGCACCACAACTTCTCGGCCGGCATCCAGTTCGCCGCGGTGGGCTACCTGGTCTACCGCTACGCGAAGGAGAACGGCCTCGGCCACGAGCTGCCGCTGGAGTGGTTCCAGCAGGACATCCGAAACTAGCGCGACGCCGCGCCCATGACGCAACTGCTGCCACAGGCCATCGGCCTCCTGACGGCGTGGACCTACGGCATCAGCATCATCTCGGCGCGCCGGGGCCTCCAGTACTCCAACGCCAGCACGGTCACCCTGCTGTCGCTGATGTCCCAGACGGTGATCCTGTGGAGCATCGTGGGGGCCGTCACCGGCGTTCCCGAGGTCGGCACGGGGTTCCTGTGGGCGGCGGCGATCGTCGGGTTGCTGATGCCGGTGCTGCGCTGGCTCACCTACACGGGCATCGCGAGGATCGGCGCGGCGCGGGGCACGGCGCTGCGTTCCACCCATCCCCTCTTCAGCGCCCTGCTGGCGCTGACGTTCCTGGGCGAGACCGCCGGCGCGGCCCTGCTGGCCGGAATCGGCCTGGTGGTGGCGGGCATCGTGCTGATCTCCTGGCGGGAGGAGCAGCGGCTCTCCACGGCGCGCTGGTGGCACGGGGCGTATTCGCTCTCCGCGGCCTTTACCGCGGCCGTGGTCCACAACATCGCCCGTTTCTCGCTCAAGTCCGCGGCCTATCCCATCCTGTTCGCGGCCGTCGTCGGGGCGGTGTCGCTGGTGACCTTCGCCGGCTTCCTGGCGCTGCCGCGCGGATTCGGCCGCCCCGTGTGGGACCGGCGCGCCATGAAACCGTTCCTGGCGGCCGCGGTCCTGGAGAACCTGGGGTTCCTCCTGTTCAACACCGCCCTCAGCGTGGGTCCGGTGGTGATCGTGACGCCCATGGTGGCCACCCAGCCCATGTGGGTGCTGATCTTCACCGTGGTGTTTCTCCGCAGCATCGAGATGGTGACGGTGCGGACCGTGAGCGGCAGTCTGGCGGTGGTGGCCGGGACCCTGGCCATCACTTTGGGAGGAGCGCCCGGATGAACCGCGGCGAGTTCACCGGCGCCCCGATTCCGGCAAGGAACCTTTGACGGTGGCCCGGACCCCTTTCCTCGGACCGCGCGTGCTGCGGAACTTCCTGTTTCTGTACGGCAGCACGCTGTTCTCCGGACTCGGCTGGGGCATGGTCCTGCCCACCATCCCGGTGCTGGCGGCCTCCTTCGACGTATCCCTGGGGGCCGCTGCCCAGACGGTCACGGCCTGGGCCGCGGGCCGCTTCGTCGGCACGCCGGTGAGCGGCATCGTGCTCGACCGCACCGAGCCGCGCGTGATGATGGTCGTTGGCGCCGCGGTCACGGCCGTAGCCGCCATCGCGGCGTTCGCAAGCCCCGACTTCGTGTGGCTGCTGATGGCGCTGTTCGTCGTCGGCGTGGTGGAGCCCTCATGGAACCTGGGCCGTGAGGTGGCGGGCATCGACCTCGCTTCGCAGAACCAGCGGGGGCGTGTCATGAGCGGTTTCCACGGCGTCCACAGCGCCGGGATGACTCTGGGACCGCTGGTGGGCGGCTTCCTCACCGTGTCGGCGGGCTTTCGCTACGTGTTCGTCGCCTATGCCCTGGTTGCAGCTCTCGCGGCGCTTTGCGGCCTCGCGGTGGACCGCCCGTCCGGCGCGGGGATGCCGCGGCCTTCCGCGCGAACCGCGGTCCGGCGCTTCCGACTCGGTTACTGGACGGGCCGCGTCGTCGCGCTGTACCGCGAGGTGGCGCCGGCGCTTCGCCGCACCTACGCGGTCCTCGTGGTCGCCACCACCGCCAGCCTGATGTGCCGGCTCACCCTCCAGAGCATGCTGCCCCTCTATGCCGGCGGATACCTCGGGTTCAGCCCGGTGGAGGTGGGCGCGCTGTTCTCCATCTCCGGGGTGGTGGTGTTCTTCATGATCGTGCCCGCGGGATTCGTGCTCGACAAGGTGGGCAGGAAGTGGGCCACCGTGCCCAGCAATCTGATTCCGGCCGTGGTGTTTCTCCTTATCCCGTTCGCCGACACCTTTGCCGAGCTGGCCGTGCTGGTGTCACTGATGGGGATCGCCAACGGACTTTCCCTGGGCTGTCTCGCCACCACCACCTATGACCTGGCGCCGCAACACGCCCGGGGCCGCCTCCAGGCCATGCGCCGCACCATCGCAGACCTGATAGGCCTGGGCGCGCCCGCGGGCGGCGGCATACTCGCCAATGCGTTCAACCCCGGAATCCCGTTCCTTGCCCTCACTCCCGTTCTATGGCTGTCTGCCCTGCTGCTGGCGTTCGTTGCGAAGGAGACGCTGGAGCGATAATGGCCCGGCGGGACCGTCTCATTCGTTGAGCGCGGTAAACCCGGGGCGGTTCTGTCATCTTTGTCCATCGAGGACATCCTTCAAAGTCCGGCCTTCGGGAAGATCCTCATCATGTGGGGCAACGAATTCGGGAGCCTTGAACAACGGACTCCCCGGAGACCATAACTCGACACTTTCGGCGTGTTCCTCGTAGTACGCTGGGTCGGTCGTCACTCGCAGGCGCTCGGTCATTCCGGGCGCCAGCAGGCTGTATTCCCGGTTCGCCATCGGCTGAATCTCGGTGCCCGGAGGCATCAAGTCCTCAGAGGAAATGACCCGATCCAGGTCTTCCATGAGAACCGGAGACGGCGGCCGTTGCGGCATGACGACATCCTCGTCCAACACTGCATCCAGGTCGAAGCCGCCGCGTTCGGCGGCGCTTGCCTGTTGCTCGATGGTTTCGACGACCTCCACGCGCTCTCGTTCCCGACCGGCGAGCACGGCGCCGGTGATGGCGTGCGGGAGCCGCGCCAGGATCGGTTGCAGGCGTCCCACCACCGTTTCGAACAGCCCGATGCGTTGGCGCAAGGCGCGGTAGACATCGGTCTCGACCGTGCCTTCGTAATGCAGATTGATGATGCGGATCACCGAATGGTGCTGCCCAAGGCGGTCGATGCGGCCGATGCGCTGCTCCACGCGCATGGGGTTCCACGGCATGTCGTAGTTGACCAGGGCGCCGCAGAACTGGAAGTTCAACCCCTCGGCCGCGGCGTCCGTGCAGAGCAGCAAGTCTGCCTCGCCGTCTCGGAATCGGCGCTTGGCGTCGTCCCGGCCGATTCGCCGCCACACGCCATCGGCTCCGGCGACCTCCCCGCCGCGGCCCGAGAAGCACAGCAACCGCAGATTCGGGTCCTTGCCGAGTTCCTCGCGAAGAAAATCCATGGTGTCCGTATATTGGGTGAACACCATGACCTGCCGGTAGCCGTCGCCGCGCAACGCGTCGAGCGCCTGCTTGAGACTGGCCAGCTTGCTGTCCGGGGGAAGACGGCCGATGCTGTCGAGCAGGCCCTGGATGTCGCCGGTTTCTTCCATGGCTAGCGCCTGCCGCTCCATGGCGGCCATTTCTTCGGTGTCCGGCGCTTCGTCGAGCGTCTCGTCGTCCGGGGCGTCCTCGTCCAGCGACATCAATCCCTGGCCCGAGGCAATGGTGTCCATGTGCCGCTGGAGCGTGCTGCCGAGCGAGCGGAAGCTGCTGGCCAGCCGGCGGCGATAGATGGTCATGACGAAGCCCACGGCGTTTCGCTCGGCCGCCGCGGCCTGGTTGTAGGTCCCCGAAATGTACTCTTCCACCGCCTCGTAGAGTGAGCGCTCGCCGGCGCTCATCGTCACGAAGCGATCTTCGACCTTGCGGTCGGCGATGGGGGTCGTCAGGGTTCCGGCCTTGAAGTAACGGCGCAACAGCTCCCGCGTATGGCGCGAGACCAGCCGCCGAATCGGAGTATGCGCCTGCACGATCCGCACCGCGGCCCGGCGCTCCGGCGTCTCCAACTGCCTGCGCGGGATGCTGGAACCGTCGCGCAACGCCCGGAGAACCTTGTTGGCCTTGAGGCGCGACAGGTCGGCCAGACCTCGCGCGTCCTCCGCCGTGATCGGGCCGTAGCCGCGCTCCACCGCCTGGAACAGCCGCGCCATGCGCTCCATGGCGTCTGTCGAAGGGCTCGGCTGCTCCAGATCGTCGAAGAAACTGAGGAACGCTTCCGCAGTCCATTCCGGCGGGAGACCCAGGAGATCCAACAGGTCCCAGACCTCTACCGGGTGCACTTGCATGGGGGTCGCGGTCAGCAGCACCAAACCCCGAGTGCGCTCCTTCAACCCGCGCATGAGCTGAAGCAGGGCGTTCGGCCCGCCTTCGCTCTGGCTTCCCGCCCCGCGCCTGCGGGCATGGTGCGCTTCGTCGAGCACCACGAGATCCCAAGGCTCGGCTTCCGCCAGCAGCGCGTCGGCGCGGTCGTGCCGCCGCATGAGCTGGCTCGAGGCGATGACGGCCGGCTCATGGTGCCAGTCAGAGCGGCTCACCTCGCGTTCGTGGCGGCCGCGTTGCGCCGGCGACGGATACCAAGTGAGCTTGCGCCCGTCGTAGATCGGCCAGTTGAGGTTGAACTTCTCGCGCAGCTCGATCTGCCATTGCCCCAGCACGGCCTTGGGCGCCAGGACGAGAATGCGTTGCGCGCGGGCCGCGAGCCACGCCTGCCGCAAGAGCAGCCCGGCCTGGATGGTCTTGCCGAGCCCCACCTCGTCGGCGATCAGCAGCTTCGGGGGCCAATTGCCGTAGAGGCGCTCGAAGGCGCGTACCTGATGCGGCCACGGCGTGACCGCCGCGGTAGCCTCGCCGACACGTGCGCCGCCACCCGAAAGGGTCGGCGCGCGCCGGATGAAAGCCCACACACGGGTCCGCCAATCGGCTGACGGGACTGCCAGCAGTTCAGGGACCGGATCGGCATGCGTTACCTCCGCCGTCCCCTCCACCACCCCTTTCAATCGTTCCGGCAGCGCATCGTCGGCAGGCAGGAAACGCAACAGGTCCCGCCGCACCGCGTCCGGCACGTCCAACACCGAAAGACGCGGACTGCGGTTGGCCCAAATGCGCGCGAAGTTCGTCTCCTCGGCCACGGCCCGCTCGGGTTGCGGTCCCCAACTCGTATAGACGTTGATGCTCTCCCAGTTGGTGCGCCAGCCGGCCGCGGTCTCGTTCAGGCTGCCGTTCCAGGCGATCTTTTCGCCCGTGCGGTCCTCGATGATGCCGGCCTTCTCGTGGAAGATGCCGTCGTCGCTCACCGGCTTACCGCTCGCGTCGCAAGGCACCGCCACCTTCACGTCGAGATGGCCGCGGGCCACCATCCAGGCCAGCAACTCAAGAGCACCGTAGGCCTCCGCGTCCGGGGGCGCCAGAGGCAGGTCCGCCAGACGCTGCTCGACCCGCGTGCGCAGTTCCTCGCCCCGCTCGATGGCCTCGATCTCGGGCGGCGCCAGGGTGCAGCCGACGATGAGCCGCATGCGCCCACGGTTGCGCACCAAGCCCTCGATGCCGCGCGCCGCCAGCGCGAGAGCGCCGGCGTTGAAGTAGCCGGTCAGACGGTCGTAGCGCTCTGCGTCTTCCAGGGCCGGAACGTAGAAAAGCCGGACGAGATCACCGTCGTCAGGCGTGTACTTGAGCTTCCAGTTGCGGTCCCGAAGCATGATTCAGCTATCGCCGTCCTGCCACAGCTTCAACTGTTCCTTCAACTGCTCAGGCTCGTCGATGCGGTCGCGGTACGCAAGGCGGGAAAGATTGTAGAGCGTCTCGAAGTCCGTACCCGACGCTGCGGCCTCCCCTGTCAACTCGATCCCCGTGAAGGCACGAGAGACGGGCAGCACCTCCAGCACCGCTTCGAGGGAGGCGAAGAAGCGCGGGTCCTTGTCCACCAGGGTCGTGGCCAGCAACTCCCGCGCCGCGTCCAGGGATCGAAGACGCGCCAGATTGGCCGCGTGATGGATCGCGTCGATCATGCCGCGGGAGCCGTCAGGCGGACCGAGCGCCCCCTTGGCGGCACGCCGCGCGCTGTCCCAGAGCCGGATGTCGCTCCCCTTCTTCTCGGCCAGCCGGCCGACCACGTCACTATCAAGATCAACGCCCACGGCGTGCGCGAGCCTGAGCGCCTCGTCGTAAGAGAACACGGGCGCCTTGAACGCATCCCAGGCAAGCACGAAGAACGCCGTCGCGGCATCCAAATCGGCGTTGGCCTTGAGATGAGTCAACTGCTCCAGACGCCAGCGCTTGACCTCCCGCCGGGCGACCCCGAGGGCGTCTTCGGGCGTGGCGACGTAGGGGTCCCATTCCTCCTCGAAAAGCACGTGCTGGCGCCGGCGACGGCGTTCGACGGGAAGCTCGCGCGGCGTGCCCCGCTTGATCGGCCAGTGACGGGAGAACTCCTCCAGGGCCGGCCCGAACGAGGCAAGGTAGAGATCGACCCCGGCAATGCCCGCCTCCTGGAACTCGCAGACCCGCGAACGCACTGCGGATGCGACCCGCGGCTCCACGTCTTCCCAGTAAAGTTCCGGCTCATCCCGAACCAGGAACGGATCACGGACGCGCGGGCGGCACACCAGGAAGATGGTGCTGTTGGCCGCGGCCTTGTCCTTGATGTGCAGGCTCCCTTCCGCCTCCGTATTGATGGGCCAGGAGGCGGTGATGGTGAAACCCGCCTCTATCAACCCCTTGGTGAGCGCGTCCCAGGCCCCCGTGGCCTTGTGGGTGAACATGAGGGTCATGATGCCGTCGGACTTCAGGACCCGGCGGCACTCCGCGAAGATGGCCGCCATGCGCTCCTGGTAGTCCTGACCGGCGCGCGCCCGCGCCCCCTTCTCTCCCTGGAACTTGGCCGGATTGGCCACCGCCTCGTTCTCCTTGTCCGTAAGCTGGCGGCGGAACAGCTCGGGAAAGACGTGACCGGCGGTGCGCTTCAACCAAACGTAGAAGAAGTCCGAAAGCTCAGCGTACATCACGTTGTCATAGTACGGTGGGTCCATCACCACGGCGTCGATGGATGCGTCGCGGATGTGGTCGAGGCTGTCGCCCGGCTTGCAGGTGATGGTGACCGAGGGTGGCGGCGGAGGTCGATCGGCCTCCTCGTCAACCCGGTCGAAAAGACCGGGGTCGGCGGCATTGACGCGGGCGTCAGGACGGACGAGGGCGACAAGCTCGCTGATGCACTTGGCGGTCTGCTTGATGGCCCAGTCGTACCCAAGGCCGGTAATCAAGGGCGCCATCTCGGCGTAGGACCACTTGAACGCGAAATCATGCCGGTCGAAGGTATTGACCATCACTTGGCGATTCGCATGCCACCGGGTCATCCTGGAGTTGTAATCGCGCAGCTTGTCCAGGGCCAGCGCAAGATACCCGTAGGCAGCCTTCCGAACCCCGTCGAGATGGCCGGCGGCCCGATCCGCGTCGAGCATTTCCCGGAAGATTTCCACGCTCGTGCCGTGGCAAAGGAGTTGGCGGGGCGAAAACAGGTCGCGCCATTTGTTGACACCATAGATTCTCGACCGGTCGCTGTACATATGGTCATAGTCTTCGGTCGGCACGATGTCGAAAGCATCCCACTCAACCAGCTTCTCATCGAGTCGCGCCCGGACATCCACATCGTTGTCATCCTCCAGACACGGCGCCCGGTAGCCGCGCACCCACTTCACTCGAATCTGGCCCGTCTTCGTCTCGTACTCGACTCGCTGCTTGTAGACGACAGCGTAAAGCTGCTCGCCCATCCTTCCGGCCTGCCCCTGGGCTTTGATCGTATCGCCGTCGATGATTCGCCGACAGTCCGGATAAGGACAGTCACCCGACCCGCGTGACACTGTGCCGGGCGACTGCTCTGCAAGGTCCTCGACAATCTCGAATGAACACACACGCCCCGGTGACCCCGGCCCGGCACCGAGGACAGGCTTCAAGCGGATGCCCGTCCCGCTGGGTGCCAACCGCCAGTTGGGCGACAGCGGCACCAGCCCTTCACAGTACGGGCAGACGATAGTTCGCGCCCAAAGATAACCGACGATCCGAGTGCCGTCGTGCTCAGCGGGAAACACGCCTTCGTACTTCGGCTCCGCCCGGCGAACGAACTCACGACTCAATGTCTGGAAGGATTCCAGCATTTCGGAGGAATGCCGGAACGGCCAATCGACAGTCGCCTTGAGAATCAACGTAGCGACAGAATTCAGGTCGTTCGCTACTGGCGCAAGCCCGAGCCGTACAGTTTCCATGGGGATGCTGCCACCGCCAGAGGTCGGATCAAGCACCGACGTGCGCGATAAAGACCTTCCTGTGGCATCCGCTAACCAACCCTTGTCTTCGTTATCCGGCACATAGCTGAAAGCACGTCCATAGCCATATGGATTCGGTCCTAGATTTTCCCCGCTACGTTTCGCCTTGTTGAGTGTCTGCTTGACCGCCACCGGATCGCCGTGAATTCCAAGCACATGCAGAAACCGACTTCGGTCCGCATCCTTCGGCAGCAGGGACGCCAGAACCGCCGCCCGGGACGCCACCAGCGGACGCCGCGCCCACCAGACGTGGAGTCGGTTCGGTGCAGGGAACGGCGTCATCGGAGTCCGCTCACGAATGCTCTCGATACCGATCTCCGCAATCGGCAACCACCGTTCGATCAGGCGCGTGTCAGCCATTCTTCGGATCCGTATGCACTGACGCGGGACTCGCCAACTTCTCCCCACTCGTTGCCATCGTCCAGTCTTCTCTCAACTTCGCCAAGTCCCGCTGGATGTCCTGGGCCACTTCCTCAACCTCGCGTGCGACCCGGGACTCAATTCCAAGCTCACGTTCCAAAGCTGTGGTGAGAGGCAACAGCAACTTGGCGGATGGCGATGCCTGGATGATTTGCCGCATACGCGACGGACCGAGCTCGATGCTGAAGGCCATCAACGTGTTGAATATCGGCTTCGAGAGAGACGTAACTTCCGGAAGAATTGCAAGGATCGCCTTGATGTCCTGCTCGCATCCGGACAAATTGCCGGTCGCAAGGGCCGCCACTGCGCGGATTTGGTGACCTGCCAATCGGTTCTCTGGCGATTCCGTGCGGTGCTGGTCAAGTACGTGACCAGCCGTGTCGATTGCGGCCCTGTATCTCTGATCCTTCAACTCAATATTCGCTTTCACTAAGAGCGCGTCCTCGGTCAGTCCGCGGATAGGGACATAGTCGCTGTTTCCGAATCGCTGCTCCACTTCGTCACAGGTGGCCAATGCTTCGTCTGGACGGTTCAAGTTACCGAGCTCGTATCCCTTGCAGACGAAAGCTGTTACGACCTCTTCAAGAATAACCGGCCCTTCGGTGTCATTGAATCGACGCACCACCTCATCGTACACGGCCAGTGCTTCCTCGGTCCGGTTTAGCCCACTCAGTATCGACCCGCTGTTGACGAGTGCCTTAGCGACTGATTCAAGGAGGCCAAGCGTCTCACTGGCTCCGAAGCGACGCACTACCTCGTCATAGGCGGCCAGTGCGTCCTCTGGCCGATCCAGAGTGTCGAGTGCAGCCCCCTTGTCAAGGAATGCGCTGGCAACTTGTTCGGACATGTCTGGCGTCTCACTTGCCTCGAATCGATTCACCAACTCGTCACAGACGATCAGTGCTTCCTCCGGCCGGTTCAACCTGAGGAGCACGGACGCTTTGTTGACGAGCGCTATTGCGGCTTGCTCAAGAACCGCGGGTACGTCACTCGCGGCAAATTGATGCACCACTTCATCCCAACCAGTTAGCGCTTGGTCTGATCTATTTGACGCGTCCAGTGCCACCCCCCGAGCCACGAGCGCAGCCGCGATCAACTTAAGAAGAGCAGGCTCCTTGCTGGTCCCAAATCGGCGAGTCACCTCGTCGAAAGTGGCCAGTGCCTCCTCTTGCCTGTTGAGTATTCCGAGCGTCAATCCTTTGTTGACAAGCGCGGTCGCTACCAACTCAAGGAGGGCTGGCTCTCCGCTACTTCCGAATCGGCGCACTACCTCGTCATAAGCAACCACGGCTTCATCCCACAGATTCAGCCGGCTTAGTACGGCCCCTTTGCTGACGAATGCCTTTGCGACTAGATCTCGAAAGGCCGGTGTGTCGTCAGACCCAAATCGATTCACCGCCTCGTCGAGAGCGGCCAGTGCATCCTCTGGACGGTTCAACTCGGCAAGTACGACGCCTTGATTGACGAGGGCCTTTACGACTTGCCTAAGGAGGCTGGGGTCCTTGCCATCTCTGAATCGACGCACTGCCGTGTCGAAGGTCGCCAGTGCCTCCAGGGGGCGATCCAGTCTGCCTAGTGCAATCCCTTTTTCGACGAGAGCCGTCGCAAATTCATCGAGGAAGGCTGACGACTCGCTGTGACCGAACCGACACACTACCTCATCAAAGGCCGCCAGTGCGTCTTCCATCCGATTCAACACTTTATGGGCCATACCTTTGTTGACGAAAGCCTTCGCGACCGGCCTGCAAAACGCCGGCGCACCATTCCTACCAAATCGACGCACCACTTCATCGCAGGCAGTCAGGGCTTCCTCCGGTCGGCCCAACTCTCCAAGCATGGCTCCCTTGTTCACGAGGGCCACTGCGACTTGTTCGAGGAGGATTGTCGTTTCGCTGCTTCCGAACCGTTGCACTACCTCGTCAAAAGCTGTCAACGCTTCCTCGGTGCGATTCAATACGCTGAGGGCTGCGCTCTTGTTGAGGAACGAAACCGCGACCGATCTCCAGAGATTTGGATTCCCACTACTCGCGAATCGACGTGTCACCTCGTCAAAGACGGCCAATGCGGCCTCCGGTCGATTCAACCTGATTAGTAGCATGGCCCCTTTGTTTACCAGGGCCGCCGCTACCAGTTCGAGAATAGTCGAAGTCTCATTACCTACGCATCTCTGTATGACCGCATCATAGGCTGCTACGGCCTCCTCAGGCCGGTTCTGTGCATCAAGTGCAACCGCCTCCTCCAAGAGAGCCTTCGCTGAAGCCGCCTCCGGCTGTTCGTCAAACTGATCGTCTCGATAGTGATCCGGTTTCGCTGCACCCAGACGGGCCAAATCGAGGACCTCGGCGAGGTCCGACGGAATCATGGCAAGTAGCTCCCTGCGATATCCAGCCAATGCAGGCAACGCCATCAAGGACACTAGAGCGGCCCGATGTAACGGCTGTGTCTCTGGGTCAGAGACCAGCGCATCACGGGCAACGCGAGTACTCAAATCCTTGAGCTCAGAAGGTGAGTAGTACGACGCCATAAACTGGATAAGCGCTTCCACCAAGCCACTAGCCCCGCGGGAGCGCCGCATCAGGTAATAGATGTTGTACAGGCGCTCGGTCAGGTAGTACTGCTTGCGCCTAGCCGTGCCGCCCTTTATCTGGACGACGCCCCGTTCGATGAGGCGCGCGAGCTGGGCGCTGCACTTGCTTGTCTCCAGCCGGGATCGATCCGCGACTTCCCTTGTGGTCGCTGGCTTCCATAGTTCCGCAAGTGCAAGGTAGACCCGACGTTCCTGCGGCGGAAGCGATTCGATATGGCTCTTGAAATACTCCGTATGGTCGTCGACCAAGTCGAGAAGATCGGCCATAAGTTCACGAAAGGACCGGACCGCGCCGAAGCGGGCGACGATGGTGAGCAGTCGCGGGCTTCCGCCGGTGAGAATCTCCAACGACCGGATCGTCTTCGGTGCGGGGCATCGACCGGATACGGTTTCCCAAAGAACAGCGCACTCTTTCGTGTTGAGGGGGCGCAGGGTGTGTACCCTGAAGAGGTCGTAAAGTGCATGCTCCGGGTTGTCGATCTCGTCGAAACGGCTGGTGGCGCTGGCAAGCATGAGTATCCGGGGCTCGTTCTGGAGGGTGTGCCGCAACCGCCACCCCGTGTCCGCGTCCGCCATGTCTCGGAACATCATGTTCAGGTTCTCGACCATCAGCACCAGCCGCTTGTCTTCCCTGTCCGAGAAGTCCAGCAGGGAGACAAGACAACGCTCGGCTAGAGTTCGGTCGTCACGATGGGTTCGCAGCTCTTCGACAGTCCGTTGCAGATCAGGGCCGCCCTCTCGGCTGGGTGCCTGCGCCGCTAGGCGGGACAGGCATTCGAGCCAGAACTCCCCGGCGGTGGCGACCTCGTAGCTCTCCTCTGCAAAAACGATCGGGAAGAAGCGGGACGACAACTCGGAATCCCTGCGCACCTCGGCCGCAATGCGCAGGAGCAGGCTCGTCTTTCCGCTGCCGCGGGGGCCGGTCACGATCTGATGCGGGTTCGAGCTTCCGGTGCAATCGCGCAGCATCTCGACCATCGACTCGAACTCGCTCGTCCGCACGCAGAACGACGCCACCAACTCGTCGTCGGTGAGGAACCCCGGGTTGTATTTCCTTGCGGTTACGGCCATCGTTCCAGTCCCCGTTCAAACCCGACGCTGGCCGATGGGGACAAAGGACTGGCCGTGCCGCCCTCGCCACCAGTCCTCGAGGAGACCCGACACGAATCGGTAACCGTCGGCGCCACGCCTCACCAGATATCCGTCGTGTTCGAGCACATGGAGCACTTCCTCTATCGGAACGATGCCGGCTTCGTCCTGACTTGGCGTCGAAATCTTGGCCAGGAAATACCTTCGATAACGGCCGATGGCATCATGGCGCAGCCGACCGCAGTTGACCGCTGCCTCGGTCAGTAACTCAATGGCGATCCCATACCCTTCCTTCCCGAGCACCATCTTCAGTCGGCTCTCATAGTGCTTCAGAACCATCTCTCTCCCGGCGCCAAGCATCGCACCGGTGTACACGCGATCCACATCTTCCAGTGAGGCTTCACGCCGGCCGAGTTGGCGCAGGTCTTCGTGAAGATTGTCGAAGAATAGCTGTACGTGATGGGGAACCTGACACCGCAGCCGACGGCACATGTCCCGCAGCACGGCAAGGGAAAGGTCCAGATCATACGTCTCCGCCAGCGCGCCAAGGCAGGCGACGGCCGTCTGCTCGTTCCAGGGTTTCAGATCGAAAGGGGAATAGATGTTCGCTTGGGCACTGAGTCCTGCATGCCGCAGGATCGGGCCAAGACCTACGCTGCCGGAAAGGATCATACAGACCCGTCCTTGATGTTCTTGACCGTTCTTTCGAAGCCAGCTCAGGAAAATTTCAGCTTCCTGCCTTCGCTCCGGTGTGGTGAGGTCGTCGTCCCCCTTGAGCAGGCGATTGACGAGAATCGGCAACTCGTCGATTGCGAGTACTACCGGCCGATCGTTTTCCGCCAAGGCCGCGAAGACCTGATCACCCTTTTGTCGCCAGTTTCCGGCATCGATCCCGCCTCTCAGCTTCAATCGCAAGAAGGGAACGCCAAGGGTATCGAGCCGAGCACCAACCGCATCGGGGATGTTGGCGAACCAGGATTTGAGTCGCTGCCATATTCCCCGCGCTGACCTCGACTGGAGCACGATCTCGGCGATGGCGTCCGCCGGGGTGCTAGCGCTCTCCAGATCGACGAATATCGTCTCGAAGCGACCATCTTCACCCAAGCGGCGTAGTGTCTCCCGAACCAGACTCGTCTTGCCCATTCGACGCTGGGCGGTCAGCAATGTATGGGTCCCCTCCCGGATCCGCTCCGTGAGAGTTCTAATCTCGGCGTCCCGGTCAAAGAACCGATCCCCCTCGACCCAATTGGACCCGGCTTTCCTGAGGGTCATGATCCAATCTCCAACAAGACGATTGCCAACAGAATTGCTGCCAGCAAATTTAGTGGAAGATCAGATGGGTGTCAAGGGGTATTGCCAGCAGATTTGTTGCAGACTGAAAGGTTGCCAATCCAGTAGTCAGATCCACGTCTGAGGGTACTCTTTGAGAATACGTTCACTCAGTGGAGAGAAGAAGCACCGGCTCGTGGTGAAGAATCGAAGCAGTCGGCCATCCGCGTCCGGTGTCAAGACGGACCGTATCCAAACATCCATCTGATCGGGACCGTCAATATCGCGCGACTGTTCGACGAGGGCATTCCGCCATTTCCTCCTCGCCAACCGGAGGCGTTCGGCGTTCAGGTTAAGGATTTTGAGGGTGCGGTTCATCCCCTCAGGCGAAAACCCGGCAGACTGGCACGCACCCTCGTCCGTTTCAATCGATCCGTCGTCACCCACTCTCGTGAGCGATGGTAAATCTGGTAGTGTCCGCGGGTCCACAAAAGCCGGATCGTTCCGGTCGCCCTTTGCTTGGCCACAGCTCATGTTGTCCGCTATGGGTTCCCGAAAATGGCCCTCGCCCCCATCTTCCTCCTCATCAAGGGCTCGCACTGTACCGCCCATGCAACAGGCAACCATGTTGGTAGGGTCGAGTGCCCTGTCGGCAGCACTCCTCGGAATCACATGCTCAATCTGACGGCGCGATCTGTTCGGCCGACCCGGTTCGTAGATATCGATTTCGCAATAGGCGCAAAGTCCATGTTGGTTTCCCGCCAAAGCATCCTGGAGTTCGCGGCCCTCAGCACGCCATCTGCGAGAGCGAAATCTACTCCAGGGCGCGTTGTCACCCTCGGCATGGCGGAATTCGGCAAAGCCAAGTGGGGCGTCCTCCAATTCCCTGATGCGCTTCATTTTGATTCCGCCATCCGCTTGAACAACTTGCGTTGCCTGATTTCAAGGTCGGCACTGGCAAGGGCGGGGTCCTCGGGAGAGAAATCATCGAGAGTCTCCCGCAGGGTCCGAGCTTCCTCGGATTCACCCCGGCCCTCACTTACCAGATGGCCGTACCGGGCCAGTGCCTCGGTAAAGGGGTTGTCGGGTCGCTCGTTAACGCCCATCACCGCCGACAGCACATCACCCGCTTCGGCCCCGTAGGTCCATCCCGCTGGAGATCCGGCAACGATGCGCCCATCCTTCCGAGAGAGTTCCAGAATGTGTTTCGGCTCCACGGTGGTCAGCACCTGTGGACTGTGGGTGGAAACGATGAATTGTGCGTTCGGAAACGTCCGCGTAAGGTCGTCCAGTATCCGCTGCTGCCACGAGGGATGGAGATGCAACTCGATCTCGTCGATCAGGACGACCGCCTCGGCTCGGAGCGGGTCGTCAAGGTGCGGGTTTCCCTGGGCCATCCGCCACGCCAAATCGGCCGCGAGAGCAAGCACTGCGCGATAGCCGCCACTCAACTGGTCGAGAGCCAGCTTCTCGCCATTCTGTCCCGTGTCGAGAGTCACTACGAACCGAAGGGGATTCACCTCGATATGAGGATCAGACACGTCGTCAAGCATGGCCGACATTGCATCGCGGACAGCGGACAGATCCCTCCGACGATACCCGAAGTCGCGCTGCTTCTTTTGTTCTCTCAACTCTTCGTTTTCCTTGAAATAGAACCACTGAAAGAGCGTCCGAAAATTCGTCCGGGCGGAAAGTGCCCCCTCCAACGCAGCAAAACGGGGAAACTCCTTACTGAACCCGCGTCGTCGCTGCGGCAAATCGAACACGACTCGGTCTGTGTCGTAGAGGGCGACGATAGGCAGATCGATCGGCGGTCCTTCCCTCTCAGCGTCGACGACCCTTCCAGTCTGTTCCCTCAACCACTTCAATCCGCTCGCTCCCCCCTGTGCGCTACCCTGCTTGGTTCGAATCCGATTCCAGGGATGTCCGCCGACTGGTGTCAATGTGACCCGCGCCGATTGCGCACCCTCACGCAGATCGGTTTTGCGGAAACTGATGCCCGAAACACCGGGTAGCCGAGTAGGAATGGCGCCGAGCCCCACCGCGATCGCGCTCAGCACGCTAGTCTTGCCGTGGGCGTTGGTGCCATGCAGCACCGTTAGCTGAGGATCGAGCGGCAGGGTGAGCTTCACGATGGCGCGGAAGTTCTCGATCTCGACGGCTTTCAGCTTCATGATCCCATCCCTCCGAGCTAAGGGCAGAGTCCATCATTGCAGCGTAGGGGTTCTCGGCGCCTTCGGTTCAGTGAACGGGAAGCGTAGCGCCGTCAGCATTCGGCGGGGATCCTCGATGCCTTCGGCAACGGTCCACTGCCATATCAGTTATCCTCCCAAGGAACAGACGACCGTCGTGCCAAGTCCTGGCTACCGTGGATGACTGTCAGGATGTATATCCCTTCTGCGGTGATCCGATAGATGATCCGGTACCCTTGCAGGATAATCTCCCGGATGTCATCCCGATAACCAGCTTCGGGCACCTGCCGTCCGATTCTTGGATGGTCTTGGAGCTTGTTTGTGGCTTCAATGAGTCTATCTATGAAGAGTTCGGCGTAGTAGGGCACGTCGCGGGCAATGTGGTCGTAGATATTGTCGAGATCGGCCTCGGCGACATCCGACCAAAAGAGCTTCATACGTGGCGCTTCTTGGCGAGCAACCGCCGTTTCATTTCCTCGTGAGGGATCGTACGACCTTCTGCGACCGCCTCAATTCCCGCGTCGACTTTCTGCTTCACATATAGTTCGTACATGATGTCTTCCCAGGTCGCCTGATCCGACAGCCGGTCGATGGCCTGACGAGCGGACTCCTTTGCAGTCTGCACCCCTGGACCTCCTTCCCCATTTGACCACGCCAGTACTGTTGCCAAAAGCAACTGTTAGAAAAAACCCGGCAACTGTCAATAGAAGTCACCGCTTCGGCTCCGTCAGCAAGAAGCGAAGCGCCGTCAGCACCCGGCGCGGGTGTCTGCGGTGCATGGCCATGCCGAGCCAGTAGGCTGCTTCCTCGCGTCCCATGGCCTCGATGCCTTCGGCAACGGCGCGCATGTTGTCGCGGCTTCGCATGGGGGCGAGGGTGCGGAACAGAAGGCCGAGCGTCAGCGCCAGATCTTCGGAGACGGCATAGCCGTGCTTCCGCTGGTCCCCGAGGATCGGCTTCACGCCCGCCTGTGACAACCGCTTCAGCACCCGGTGCTCCACGAGTTGCAGGTTGCGGCCCTTCAGGCCCGCGACCCGAGCCGCCGCGCTCAGATGCGGGGTGGCCGGACCCGGCATCTGCCAGATTTCGTATTCCGTGTCGGCGGGACCGTGGCGCGCAATGCGAAGCTCGTAACGCGGCGCCGACTCCGGTGTGTCGATCTGGGCGACCCGCTTGAGACGCGCCATCAGCTTCCGGCCTCCCTGGCCGTGGCCATGACGAACGCGGCGCCGCTGGCGAATCGCGACAGCCGCTCGGTCATCTTCTCCGCGGCGTCGCCCTGCATGGGCAATCCTTCGGTGAAGGTCAGCGTGAAGCCGACCTCCAGCGTCTGTGAGACGGCGTCGCGAAGCTGCGGTTCCAGGAACTCCCGAACCGGTTGGGCGTCGGGCACCGGTCCCCGGAACTCCAGCTCGAACGAGCCTTGGTCGCGGGTCTCGTAGCCGCCGGACAGGGTGACGAGCTTGTCGGCTCCGGGAACCGAACCCACGGCTCCGAGCAGGCGGAAGGCGTCGCCGGCCTCGAACAGGCGGATGGTGAGGACGGCGATCTTCCCGATGTTGCGGTCGCGGGCCTGTTCCCAGAGTCTGGCCAGGGCTTCGGTGAGCAGACCTTCTGCCGACAGCGCGCCGGGTGGAGGTGGCTCGTCGGGCGGCCGCTCCATGACCTGACCTCCGCCCTCGTCAATGGGCTCGACGTAGCTCGTCCCTCCGCCGGGCGGCTCCGGTGGCTTTCGCGGCCAGAGCCCCTTGTTCCTGGCGTAGGCCATGGTGAAGACCGCGGACTGCTCGTCGGTGACGATAGTGGGCAATGGATCGCCCGGACCGCACAACAGGTCGCCGCGCTGGTAGACGTACTCCTCCCGCTCGATGCCCCGCAGGATGCCGCGGATGAAGATGTCGTCGCCGCACAGCATGGGGAGCGCGGGGTCGCGACGGAACTCCTCACGCAAGGCGAGGGTCGTGATCTGGCCCTTGCGGAGCGGCGTACGGTCGCGCACGTAGGCCGGTGAGTCGGGCTCGTCCTCGGACAGGCGGAGCTTCGACAGGTCGCGGAGCGCCCGCACCACCTGCCGTTGCCCCGAGCCGGGCCGGTCCGACGTCGACTGGACGTCGATGGCCGTGTGGGCCAGATCGACATCACTCCCGCCGATGCGGTTCCGCGACGGGTAGAAGACGTGGCGGTAGCACTGCTGGACGGCTATCGCCAATTCCTGCTCGGAGCGGGCTTCGAGCTCGCGGATCTTGTCCTGTTGGTGCTCGGCCAGGTCCACCAGCCGTTCGGGCTTCTTGAGGTCCTGCAACGCCAGCCGCCGCTGCGCCTTGCGCCGCATCTCCTCCTTGCGCGCATCCTCAGCGGCCAGGAACACCAGGTTGTTGCGCAGCGCCCGCAGGGCCGAGCCTTCCGAACCCTTCCGGGAATGGATGCGGGCGATCAGCTCGGGAACGCTCTCCACGGCGCTGCCGATGGCGACGCCGTCGTAGGCGAGCACGATCAGCCTGGGGCGGCCGTCGCCGACCTCGTCCGGCACGTCGAAGGGGCCGCCGGGAAAGGGTATGGCCTCGAAGGTCCCGCCCGCGCCGCCGCTGAAGATGCCGCGAATGCAGTCGTCCAGGTGCGCGCGGGTCTCGCCGGCATCGACGTGCTGCTCCTCGCGGCGGATGATCTGGCTGAGGTTGGCTTCGGCGAGAAAGCGCATGGGCGCGCCGGGCCGGTCGTCGAGATAGGCCGACTCGGCGACGAACTTCTGGCGCGCCTCCTCGATGAAGCTCATGTCCGTGGCCGGGGCCAGCACCGAGTAGCGCAGTTGATGAGGAGACAGGCCCTTCAGCGGGTCGTTGAAGGCTAGGCTGTGCATGAAGATCGTGCGCGCGACGTACGTGGCGTAAGGCGGCAGGCCGCGGTGATGCTCGGCGTCGATCTCTCCGGCAAGCGCGTTCTTCTCCGTACCGGCCACGTCATTGGCGATGGCCGGCAGGTAGGCTGTCTGGCCGAGACGGGTGACGATCTCCTGCCGGATGGGCTCGTAGCCCGGGTCGATGTGGTGGAGATGGATCGCGGTGGCGTCCGCGGGCCGTTCTTGCCAGAGATGGGCGATGGTGCGGGCCAGGAGCCGCAGCATTCCGCGCACGCGCTGGAAGTTTCCCAGGGTTGCGGTCTTGGCCGTCAGGGTGCCCAACACCTCAGGATGCAGGGGGTAGCTGGCGAGAAACGCCTCGGTCGTTTCGGGACGGCCAGCCTCTCCCGACAGGGCTTCGCCGGCAGCGGCCCAGAGGTCGCGGTAGGCGGCCACCACCGATGCCGCCTGGGAATCGTCGATGCCCTCGAACAGGCGGCGGCGCAGCACCTGTGCGGTCTCGTCTTCTTCGGTGGGATTGAGCAGGGTCGCCTTCCTCGCGGAGACGCTCTCGGCCTCGGCCATGCGGTCGGCAATGAACTGGTTCTCCGCAGTATAGGCGTCGGTGGCGCGGCCGTCCTTGCCGATGGCGAGGGTGTAGACGAGAGCGGCATTGGGCGCTCCCTCCACGGCCTTGAACAGGGACGTCAGAAACGCCGTCAACTGGTCGTGGGCATCATCGAACTGCCGCACCTTGCGCAGATAGACGGACAACTCGTCCAGCAGGATCAGGACGGGCTCGCCCCCGAACAGTTCCCGCAGGGTCTCGGCGCCCGGCGCGACCCGGTGCTCGTCGCTGTTGCGGACCCGTTCGTATCCTTCCCGTCCGGCGAGAGAGTAGGCGATTTCACCCCAGGGCGTGAAAGCCAGAACGCCGTCGCCCATGGCGCGCCCGTTGGCCGGGTCCGCGTTCTCGCCGTCGAACGCCGCGATACGGACGGGGCGTTGTGGAAGCAGAGCAGGTTCGATGAACTCCGCGGCGTTGGGCACGTCCGTCATGCCGCGGGCCGCGTGGGCAAGCGCGATGAGCCCGTGGGTCTTGCCGCCGCCGTATGAAGTGTCGAGGCGAAAGATCGCGGCAACCTCGCCACCGGAACCCGTCAAGCGCCGGCAAACGTTGGCCAGCAGGTTCTTGAGGCCCCGCGTGGGCCACGTATGAGCAAAGAACCGCACGGGGTCCAGGTACTCAACGCTGCCCTTCCCCACTATGACCTGAGCCAGATCGGCCGCAAAATCGGCTTCGGCAATGGCTCCCTGAAGGACGTCCTCCCGTGGACGGCATGTGTCGAATATCGTCGGGACCGTCATGGCTCCTCGCGTGTACCTCCTTCCTCAATCAACTGCTCGCGGAAGGTTTCTGTGGCGGCCCATGCCGCCTCGTGCCGACTCTGGTCGATGCGGCCCCGCATCAGTTCCACCCGGAGCAGCAGGAAGTAGGTCTGGATGACGTCCTGGCGGCAGTACTCGTGGATCTCCGCGAGCCGGCCCTCTTCCCACAGCCCCTGGACCATGGAGCCGTCGATATCGCCCTTGCCGCGCAGGCCGACGAGCCGGCACAGGAGGTTGAAGCCGCCGCGGATGCGGTTGACGCCGTGGTTGCCGATGAACTCGTAGAGGTCGTAGTGGCCGTCCTCCGAGTAGCGGTAGCGGTGCCCGAAGCGCTCGTTGAAGTAGCGCGGCGCCCGGCAGCCGTACTTGAGCGCGTGCAGCTCCAGCACCGGGAGGTCGAAGTTGCGTCCGTTGAACGACACCAGGGTGCCGGTGAACCGCTCCACCCGCTCCCAGAAGTCGCGGACGATGGCCTCCTCGCTGTAGTCGTCCTCGCACAGGGTCTCGACGTTGGCCAGGACGCCGTCGGCGTTGACGATGCCCACGGCGATGGAGACGGGGACATGGAAGGAGATGGGGAGGAAGTCGCTGCTGGTTTTCGCCACCTGCTCGGCGCGGAAGCGCTCGTAGGCCACCCGCTCGGAGACCTCCTCGTTGGGGGCGTAGACCGACTTGACGAGGGCCTTGTCGATGCGGGTCTCGATGTCGAAGATCGCGTAGTTCATCACTCCGGCCGCACCAGAAGCACCCGGTCGGCCGGAAGGTCGAGCGGCAGGCGCTCCCAGGACTCGCCCTCGTCCTCGGAGACCAGGATGTCGCCCTTCCCTTTCTGGCTCGCGTCGCTGGAACGCCCGCGCGAGACCGCGCCGAGTCCGGCGTAGACCCGTTCCGGCTCCGCGGGGTGCTGGGCCAGCGCCCAGACCATCTGCAGCATGTGATCGGGCAGACCCCGGCCCACGCCCACCCGCTCCCAGTTGGAGCCCAGGTCGCGGCTGCGAAAGACCGCCCCCTGGGCCTTCTCGGGACGGTCCCAGTAGCCGGGCGACTTGTCCGCGGTGGCCACCAGCATCGCGGGCGGGTCTCCCGGCAGGAAGACGAAGTCGTGGAAGTAGTCCCGGGTCATGCCGTATTCCGCCCGCTGCCAGCCCGCGCCCGGTTCGTCGCTACGGAAGAAGCCCCTGGCCGTGGCCACGAACATGGGCCCCGCCCCCGCTGGCGTGGTGCTGATGTGATGGATGTCGAGGTAGTCGATGCCGCTGCTGACGTCCTCGAAGGAGGCGCCGCGGTCGAAAGTGCGCACGATGCCGCCGTGCTCCAGGCAGACGTAGATCATGCGGGGGTCGTCGGGCGAGACGAAGATGTGCCGGACGTGCTCCCGGTGCGGCGGGCGGGGATAGGTCCACTTGGCGCGCACTTCGGAGGGCAGCTCCTGAAGGGCGTCCAGATCTTCCCAGCTCTCGCCTCCGTCCTCGCTCCGATGAAGGTGGATGGGCTCGGTGCCCACGTAGACCACGTCGGCGTCCGTGGGGTCCACGGTCACGGCGCGGACATTGCCGGAGAAGACGGTGCGCCAGCGTTGCCCGCCGTCGTCGCTGCGGCAGAGACCCTCGCCTGCCACGCTGGCGTACACGGTCCCGGGCCGTTGCGCAGGGCCGTCGATGGCGTCCACCGTGCCGGGAGGAAGATGCACGTCCAACTCCTCCCAGGCGCTTCCGTTGCCGCGCCAGATTTGCAAGCCTTCCTGCGTTCCGGCCAGTATCCGTTCAGCCATTGTCGTTCCTCCGGGTCAGGTCCTCGACCGCGGCCATCACCTCCACGTAGGTGCCGCAACGGCAGATGTTGCCCGACAGGTAGTCGCGCACCTCGGCTTCGTCAGGCTTGGGGTTCTCGTTGAGAAGCCCCTTGACCGCCATGATCATGCCCGGGGTGCAGAAGCCGCACTGGAACGCCTGGTGGTCCAGGAACGCCTGCTGCACCGGGTCGAGGTTGCCGGCGCCAAGCCCCTCGATGGTCAGCACCTCCCGGCCCTCGGCGTTGCTGGCCAGCATCAGGCACGAACTGACGGGCTTGCCGTCCACCAGCACCGTGCAGGAGCCACAGACGCCCACGCTGCACCCCTCCCGGGTGCCCTTGAGCCGGAGGTCGTCGCGCAGCACCTCCAGCAAGGTCTGATTGGACTTGACCGAAAGCTCGCGCTCGCGTCCGTTCACGTTGGCGGTGATGAGATGTCTCATGGCTGCTGCTCTCCGGTTACGCCGGCTTCGCGCTCGGCCAGCGCCGCCACCACCCGCTCCGGCCGGAGCGGCAATTCGGTGATGTTGATCCCGCCCAGGGCGTTGGCCACAGCGTTGCCGATGGCGGGCACCACCGCGGGGATGACCGCTTCCCCCACCCCCTTGGCGCCGAACGGGCCGTCCGGATGCGGGGTCTCCACCAGCAGCGACTGGAACCGCTCGGGGTGGTCCTCCATGGAGGGCAGCATGTACTCCAGCAGGGTGCCGTTCACGGGCTGGCCCTGCTCGAACACCATCTCCTCGAAGAACGCCGCCCCCAGCGCTTCCAGCATGGAACCTTCGTTCTGGAGCCCGCACTGGAGCGGGTTGATGGCCTTGCCCACGTCCACCGAGGTGGCCACGTTGACCACGCGCACCTTGCCGGTCTCCACGTCCACCTCCACCTCGGCGCCGCAGGCCGAGAAGAACCAGAAGGCCGCGGCCTTGCCCTTGCCGGTCCTGGGGTCGAGCCCGCCTTTGACCTGGAAGTTGCAGCTCCCGAAGATGCTGCCCACCGAATCGCCGTACTTCACCCGCAGCAGTTGCGGGATCGTCAGGCTGCGGTCGGGCACGCCCTTGACCCGCACTCCGCCGGCGCCCAGTTCCATGTCCGCCTTGTCCACCTCCAGCGCCTGGGCGCCCGCCTCCAGAAGCTGCTCGCGCACTTCCTCGGCCGCCCGCAGCGCGGCGTTGCCCATGTGGAAGGTTGTGCGGCTGGAACTGGTGGACTTGTCGTAGGGCGTCACGTCGGTGTCCGGTGCGGACACGGTCACCCGCTCCACCGGAAAGCCGAGGCGTTCGGCGACGATCTGCGCCAGGCAGGTGCGCACCCCTTGGCCCATCTCGGTGCTGCTGGTCAGCAGCATCACCGAGCCGTCGCCGTTGAGCCGCACGCTGGCGGCCGAGGCCGTAGGCGTGGTGGTGCTCTTCATGATCACCGCCACGCCCTTGCCGCGCCGGAGCGACCCTTCAGAGGCGCCGTTGCCCTGCTCTTCCCGACCGCGCCAGCCGATACCCGAGGCCACCTGCCGGAGGCAGTCCGAGATGCCCACCGACACCAGCGACTCGCCGGTGACGAAAACGTCCCCTTCCTGCAGCAAGTTCTTGAGCCTGAGTTCCACCGGGTCCATGCCGAGATGCCGCGCGATGCGGTCCATCTCGGATTCGTAGGCCCAGGCCACGTGCGGGACGCCCACGCCGCGGTAGGGGCCGGCGGGCGGCAGGTTCGTGTACACGGCGTACGTGGTCAGCCGCCGGTTGGGCACCCGGTACGGCCCGCTGGCAACATAGGAGCCGGTCTTGGCGTTGGCCGGCCCGGACAGGGCGTAGGCGCCGAGGTCGTAGAAGACCTCCACCTCCCGCGCCACCAGGCTGCCGTCGCGCTTGAAGCCGGTCTTCATCCGCACGAACGCGCCGTAGCGGCGGCCGGTGAGGAACACCTCCTCGCGGGTGAGCACCCACTGGACCGGGCGTCCGGCCTTGCGGGCCAGGAGCGCCGTCACCGGCTCCAGGCGGGCATGGGTCTTGCCGCCGTAGCCGCCGCCCACGTGCGGCACCACCACCCGCACGCCGCTCTCGGGCAGGTTGAAGATGCGCGCCAACTGCTCCTGGAGCCCCACGGCGTTCTGGCACGGCGTGTGCACCACCAGCCGGTTGGGGGATTCCCACACCGCTGCGGCCACGTGGGGCTCGATGTGGCCATGCTGCACCGGCGGCATTCGGTAGGTGTTCTCGAAGACCTCGTCGGCCTCGGCGAAACCCGCGTCCACGTCGCCGTCTCCGGCCCGGAACACGCTGCAGACGTTGCCGCCGGCGTTCAGGTTGAGTTGCTCCCGGAAAATGGCCGCCTGGGTCTCGAAACGCTTCTCGTGGATGATGGGCGCGCCCGTTTGCGCGGCCTCCACCACGTCGAAGACCGCGGGGAGAGGCTTGTACTCCACCTCGATCAGTTCCACCGCTTCCTCCGCGATCTCCCGTTCCTCCGCCGCCACCGCGGCGACGATGTCGCCGACGCAGCGCACCCGGTCCATGGCCAGCACCGGCTGGTCCTCCACCACCGCGCCGTAGTACGGGTTCAGGCCGTTGAGGTCGTCGCGGGTCACCACTGCGATGACGCCCGGCAACGCCGCGGCCTTGCTCACGTCGATGCTGACGAGCTTCGCGTGTGGATGCGGGCTGCGTAGCGCCTTGGCGTGAAGCATCCCCGGCAGATCGATGTCGGCGGTGTACTGCGCGGCGCCGGAAACCTTGGCGTTGCCGTCCACCCGCGGGGTGTCGCTGCCCACCGCGCTCACGGGCACGCCTCCTTCCACGCCGCAGTCAGCGCCCGGCGGCCCAGCACCCTCACCAAGTGGCGTTTGTAGTCCGCGGAGCCGCGCAGGTCGGGAATGGGATCGATGTCGTCTGCGGCCCGATCGGCCATCGACTCCAGGGCCGCTTCGGTCGGACCGGCTTCGCACAGCAGCAGCGGCCGAGCCGCCACCGCCCCCACCGCAAGCCGCGCCTCCACCGGACGGTCCCCCTCCAGCCGCACCAGCGCGGTGATGCCCGCGCATGGCCGTTCCTCCGACGAGCCGGTGGTAAATTTGAGGTAGTCCCCCACCAGCCGCCCCTGCACCGGCGGCACTGTCACCGCGGTGACCATCTCGCCCGGCTCCAGCGCCGTCTCGTAGGTGCCCAAGAGGAAGTCGGCGAGCTTGAGCGTGCGCGTGCCGCCGGCGCCGCTCAACTCCACCTCCGCGTCCAGCGCCACCAGCACCCCCGGCGGGTCCGACTGGTGGTCTCCGTGGGCCAAGTTTCCGCCGATGGTCGCCAAGTGGCGGATACGGATGTTCGCCACTTGATGACAGGCCGCCGCCAGCACCGGCAGATGCTCCCGCACCACCGGCGAGGTCTCCACCTCGTGGATGGTCGCCATGGCCTCGATGCGGACGGCCCCGGCGTCGTCCCGTGTGATGGCGCTGGCGCCCTCCAACTTCTTGAGGTTCACCAGGGCGCGGGGTCGAAGAAGCCCCTGCTTCACGAGAATGAGCAACGCCGTCCCGCCGCTGACGGGCCGGACGTCGTCGTCGCCACCCGCGCCGAGCATCCGGCAGGCTTCGGCGACGGTCTTGGGTTCAAGGAGATCGAAGTTGCGCATGGTTCGTGGACTCAATCGTTTCCTGGAGGCATGAAGCGCTTTGTTACCGGAACCTGGAACCTACAACGTCTGGAGGCATTTCTCAATGTGAACCGCGCCGGGTTTATCGGAGACGGGAAGTTCTTTCGCTCCCCTGGTTGTCTTCATCCTTCGAGGCTCTCGGTTCTCCCGCTCCAGTGCCTTGAGCCAAGTTTCTTGTCAGGTGTTGTAACCCGTTACGTGATATGTGATACTCTGCCACGTGATAAAAGGCTTCAAACATAAAGGGTTACAGACGTTCTTCGAGACCGGGAGCAAGAAGGGTATACAACCCAGGCACGCCAACCACTTGAGGGATGTCTTGGCCGCTCTGGACGCCGCTACATCTCCCAGGGACATGGGTGCACCCAGTTTCCGTTTGCATCCTCTGGAGCCTCGTGGCGCCAATATCTGGTCAGTGTATGTCGCCAAGAACTGGAGTGTAGACTTTCGTTTCGTTGGCGGGCACGCCGAAGCAGTGGATTACGTGGATCACCATTAGTCCCAGACCTGTGAACTTCTCAACAAGACGACAAACAAGCGCTTGTCGATCGGCCCCTGGTTCCATCTACACCAGATTGGATACAAATTAGGAGACAATCATGAGAATGCACAACCCGCCTCATCCCGGCGGTGTACTGTTGAGACAGTGGATTTCGCCTTTGGGTATCTCCATTACCCAGACTGCCAAGCACCTCGGCGTTTCCCGGAAGGCGCTTTCCGAGATCGTCAACGAGCACACCGGGATCAGTCCCGAGATGGCGGTAAGGCTCTCTATAGCCTTGGGAACCAGCTCCGAGCTGTGGATGAACATGCAGTCCAATTATGACTTGTGGCACGCCGAGCAGCGCAGGAAAGAGCTAAGAGTGGAGTCCATCATTGCAGCGTAGGGATTCTCGGCGCCGTCAGCACCGGCGCGGGTGTTTGCGGTGCATGGCACCTGCCGTCCGATTCTTGGATGGTCTTGGAGCTTGTCTGTGGCTTCAATGAGTCGATCTATGAACAGTTCGGCGTAGTAGGGCACGTCGCGCGCAATGTGGTCGTAGATATTGTCGAGATCGGCCTCGGCGACATCCGACCAAAGAGCTTCATACGTGGCGCTTCTTGGCGAGCAACCGCCGTTTCATTTCCTCGTGAGGGATCGTACGACCTTCTGCGACCGCCTCAATTCCTGCGTCGACTTTCTGCTTCACATATAGTTCATACATGATGTCTTCCCAGGTCGCCTGATCCGACAGCCGGTCGATGGCCTGACGAGCGGACTCCTTTGCAGTCTGCACCCCTGGACCTCCTTCCCCATTTGACCACGCCAGTACTGTTGCCAAGAGCAACTGTTAGAAAAATCTCAGCGACTGTCAATAGGAGTCACCGCTTCGGCTCCGTCTTGTAGGGATGTCACAATGAGTCGCTTGTCCAGACGGCTAGGGTTGCCGCCGGAACAGCCCCGCGACGCCCCCGCCGATAACGAACGAGATCACACCCAGCGCCACGAATCCCCAGTGGAAGCCCAGGTCGGCCACGAGGATGCCCGCCAAGAGGGGGCCGAAGGTGCGGCCCATGGAGCTGCCGCCGCGGATGAGTCCCAGGGCGACGCCCTTGCTGGAGTCGTCGGCGAGTTGCAGGGCCAGGGTGGTGGAGCCCACGTTGGAGAGGCCGAAGCCGGCGGTCATGAGGCACAGGGGAAGGAGCAGCGCGATGTAGCTCTGGCCGAAGATCTGGAGGACGAAGGCGGGGACGGTGACGAAGACTCCCAGGAGGATCACCGCGCGGGTGCCGATTCGGTCGGAGAGCCAGCCGCCGCCCAGCCTGCCGGCGGTGTCGGTCAGGCGCGAGATGCTGACCATGGTGCCGATGATGTCGAGGGTCAGGCCCCGGCGCACCGCCAGGAACGGGAAGGCGATGCGGGTCACGCCGATGAGGCAGAGGAACGACTGGAAGATGGCCAGCCAGGCGCCGAGAAAGCCGGGCCGGCTCATCAGCCCCGTGCCCACCCGCCACAGCGGCAGCGAGCTGCGCTCCACCGGCTTCTCGGTGCGGTGCCCCCGGGCCAGCAGGATGAAGACCAGACCGATGCTCTGCGGGACTGCCACCAGCAGGAACAGCTTGTCGAGCCCCCACCACTCGCCAACGAACCCGCCCATGGTGGGACCCAGGGCGAAGCCGAGCCCCAGGGCGGCGGCCACCTGCCCTTGCGCCTTTCCCTGCTCTTCCGGCGCGGACTGCACGAACACGATGCGCCGGATGGCGAGGCTGAACATGGCTTCGGTGAGGCCAAGGATGGTGAAGGCCACCAGGAACACGGTCAGGCTGTCCCGGAAGGCGAAACCCAGAAGCGCCGTGACCACGGCGATGACCATTGACGCCAGCAGCAGGAAGCTCGACCGGAAATACGACGCCAGCGTGCCGGACACCACATCCGAGCACAGCGCGCCGACGCCGTTGACCAGGAGCGGCATACCCACCACCGCCAGCGGGAATCCCTTGGCGTCCATGTAGAACGGCGCCAGCATGGAGGCCCCGATGGCGCCCGAGGCCATGCAGACGGCGGACAACGAATAGAGCAGGTTGCGCATCATTCCCTACCGGTAGTTCGGGGCGCGGGCGGCCTGGATTCCGGGTCAAGCCCGGAATGACGGGAACTTGGCGTCCGCAATGACCGGGACGTGGCAGGTGTGGATGCGGGCGTGGCGGGCGTCTTCTCCCTCCCACGCAAACGCCCGATGATAACGAGACCGAGCGCAAGGAAGGGCAGCGGCAACAGCGTGAACATGGCGACCCGTTGCGCCGCTACGAACCCAGCCGCATCGACCGGGGCTGTACCCTCCATCAGGGATACCGCCAGCCCGATGCCCAAGGCGCCCGCCCCCGGCCCGCACGCCGACAGCAACCCGCCGGCGAGGCCGTAGTGTTCGCGGGGAGCCAGCGTGAACACGATCTTCTGATGGGCGGGCAGGAAGACGCCCACGCCGATTCCCACCAGTGCGAGCGCCAGCAGCACGGTGACCGGACTCGATCCGTCCTTCAGGCCGGCGTAGATCGCAATCCCGATTGCGCCTGCGGCGAGTCCCGCCGCCACCGGGATCCAGGTTTCCACACGATCCGACAGACGGCCGCTCACGGGCGAGCAGAGTGCGGCCACCACCGGCAGCGTCGTGAGGATGAGCCCGAGCTGAAGCGGCGCCAGTTCCAAGACGTTGTTCATGTACAACGGGGACAGCATGAAGATCGGGAAGTAAGCCGCGGAGAACAGCACCATAGTCAGGAACGCGAGCACTAGAGGAATATCCGTCATGAGCCGCAACGGTATCAAGGGCCGCCGTGCGCGCCACTGCCGCAGCACGAAGGCCGCCATGCCGGCGCCGCCGAGCAGGAACCACCAGGGCACCAACGGAGAGCTCCAGCCGCTGTTGGCGCCCAGGCTCAGGCCCACCAGGATCGACGGATAGCCCAGGATCAGCGCTGCGGCGCCGGGGTAGTCGAAGGACTCGCCGCTGCGGCGTTCTCCGCCCCGGAGCATCTGCCAGACCGCGACGCTTACGGCCAAGCCGATCACGGCGTTGGCGAGGAACACCGCGCGCCAACCCGCCAGGTGGATGAAAAAACCGCCCAGGGCCGGTCCGGTGGCCCGCCCCACGCCCGCGGCCGAAAGCAGGATGCCCAGGCTCCGCCCGGTCCGTTCCGGATGCGAGGCCGCGGCCGTGATGGCCGTGGACATGGGCATGGCCATGGCGAGGCCCACGGTCATCACCACCCGGCAAACCACCAGTTGCGCGAAGGTCTGCGAGGCCGCGGCCAGCGCCGCGCCGGCGCCGTAGAGCGTAACCCCCAGCTTGTAGAGGCGGTTCCTGCCCAGGATGTCGCCGGCCCGTCCCAGGCACAGCGCCACACTGGCGGACAGCACGAGCCCCATGGTGGCGATCCACTGGACGGCCGAGAGGCTGCTGCCGAACTCGGCCTGGATCATGGGGATGGCGACGTTGATGCTGCCGTAGCTGTTGAAGAACAGGAAGGTGCCCGCGGACAGAACGCTCAGCACCCGGATTTCACGAGCGCGGGCTTGCCGAGTGAGGGGTTTGCCCACGAATGGTTCTCATCGGGAGGGAGGCCCGCCGGCGCATCCGTCAGTCTTCCTGGACGAGCCCCTTGATCAGGTAATCGCCGGACTTCTCGTCCGCCTCCAGGTCCAGCAGCCGCTGGAACTGCGCTTCCTCCAGCAGCCGGCCGAAGGAGCGGAAGCCGTGGTAGCGCTCGTTGAAGCCGGGCTTGCGCCGCTTCAGCGCCTGCTTGACCATGGAGCCCCAGATGTTGTCCTTCTCGCCACGCTCGTCGAAGAGGTGGGTGACGGTCTCGACCACCAGGTCCAGGGCCTCCTGCGCCTCCTTCTTCTCCTCCTTGGCCTCCTTCTCCTCCTTGGCCTCCTTCTCCTCCTTGGCCTCCTTCTCCTTTTCCTCCGCCGGCGCTGCGGCCGTCTTGCGCGGGCTGCGTCCCGTGGACTTCGTGCGCTTGGCCCCGCTACGGCGCTTGGAGTCCCGCACCAAGTCGTCGTAGTAGATGAACTCGTCGCAGTTGGCGATGAGGAGGTCGGAGGTGGAGTTCTTCACCCCCACGCCGATGACCACCTTGTTGTTCTCGCGCAGCTTGCTCACCAGCGCGGAGAAATCGGAGTCGCCGCTGATGATCACGAAGGTGTCCACGTGGGACTTCGTGTAGCAGAGGTCCAGCGCGTCCACCACCATGCGGATGTCGGCCGAGTTCTTGCCCGACTGGCGCACGTGGGGAATCTCGATCAGCTCGAAGGACGCCTCGTGCATGGCGGGCTTGTACTCGCGGTAGCGTTCCCAGTCGGAGTACGCCTTCTTGACCACGATCTTGCCCTTGACCAGCAGCCGGTCCAGGACCTTCCGCATGTCGAAGTCGGCGTAGCGCGCGTCGCGCACGCCGATGGCGATGTTCTCGAAGTCGCAATAGAGTGCCAGGTTTTCTGTTTGTGTCATGTTTTCGGTCTGTGTTGGGGTCATGTTTTCGTTCTGTGCTTTCTCGGCCACGGCTCACCCCTTGATGACGTTTACGGGAGCGCCTTCGATGTAGCCTCGTATGGCGGCCAGGTAGCCGTCGAAGTAGGCGCCGTAGTTCGCCTCCTCCACGTAACCCAGATGGGGCGTGATGACGGTGTTGCCGCAACGCCGGAGCGGATGGTCCGGGGGCAACGGTTCGGTATCATAGACGTCGAGGCCGGCGCCGGCGATGGCGCCGCGCTCCAGCGCCTCCACCAACGCATCCTCTTCGACGATGGGGCCGCGGGAGGTGTTGATCAGCACCGCGGTGGGCTTCATCATCGCAAGCTCGGCGGCGCCGAACAGGCCGCGGGTGCGGTCGCTCAGCACCAGGTGGATGGTCAGGACATCGGAGCGCGACAGCAGTTCCTCCTTGCTCACGCGGGACACGCCGACCTCCCGGCAACGTTCCTCGGTGAGGTTCCGGCTCCACGCGATCACGTCCATCTCGAAAGCCAAGCCCACGCGGGCCACCCGCGCCCCCAGCTTGCCCAGGCCGGCCACTCCAAGGGTCTTGCCCAGGAGGCCTCCGCCCAGCGTCTCCTGCCAGCGGCCCTCGCGCGTGGCCCGGTCCTCTCGCGGGATGTGCCGGAGCAGCCCGATGATCAGGCCCCAGGCCAGCTCGGCCGTGGGCCCGCCGACGCTGGGAGTTCCGCAGACCGTCACGCCCCGTTCCCCGGCTGCGGCCACGTCGATGGACGCATTCCTCATGCCGCTGGTCACCAGCAGCCTCAGGTTGGGCAAACGCTCCAGCAGGGTGCGCAGAAACGGCGTGCGCTCCCGCATGACGCAGACGATCTCGAACCGCTGCAACCGCTCGGCCAGGGCGTCCTCGTCATCCAGGTGGTTGTGGAACACCGTGAAATCGAGGTTCCCCGGGATCTCCCTCGCATCCAGCAGGGACCGGGCGACGTGCTGGTAGTCGTCCAGGATGGCGGCTTGCACCTTGTTCATGGCAGGTCGCGGAGGACCGCGCGGCACGGAGCGCCGTCGGCGCCGGCAATGCACACGGGGAAGCAGATCAACTCGTAACGGCCCGGCCGGATCTCCGTCAGGTCCACCCCTTCCAGCAGCGCGAGCCCGTGATCCAGAAAGGCCCGGTGCACCGGCACCTGCTCGTCCGCGTGCGCCACCGAGAGGTAGTCCAGCCCCACGAGCCTGTAACCCTTGGCCACCAGGGCGGCGGCCGCCTCCACCGAGAACGCCGTGAAATCCGGATCGTACTCGGCGCGGCGGAGAAGCCCCGAGTTGCCGGTCTTGAACAGGACGCGCTCTCCCGGCGGTAGCGCCGACACGTGCTCGGCGGTGATGTAACGGCCGGCGGCCACCTCGTGCACCAGCGCCGGCCCGATGAACAGGTCCAGCGGAAGCTGGTCGATGGCCGCCCCATCGGGGACGAAGTGGAACGGAGCATCCATGTGGGTGCCGCTGTGGACGCTCATGTTCACGCTCGACGAGTTGTTGTGGTCGCCCCGCTGCATCCGCCGCCGGTCCACCAACTCGAACGGCGCCGCGGTCACCCAGCGCGCGGTGTCGGGGCTGAGCTTGAGCGAAATGTCATAGTACCGCATGGCGGCTCCCAAGCCACGTGCCTAGAGGTTCCTGCAGAGCAAGGACTGCGGCACCTCTGCGCAAAACTCCTCCAGCCTCTCGCGTTGCATGATCTCGTCCTGCTGCTGGGGGGAGCCTTGTTCCTGCTGCCCGGCCGCCGGCGCATTCGCCGGCTGCCCTGCCTCGCCCTGACTCCGCTCCAGGCGGGCCGCCAGCTCGGCGTAGCGTTGCTGCGTTGCCTCCTTGCTCTCCCGCAACTCCAGGAACAACTCCTTCCAGCGCTCTTCGTCACGTTCGTTCCGCCGAGCCAGCGCCGTCCGATTCTCCTCCGCGGCTTTCATGACCGCGGCCAAGCGCTTCTCCAGGTTCGTCAGGGTCGCGCCCTGCTTCTCGATGGCGCCGGAGGGATCGGAGAGGCCGTCGCCCAGCTCCTTCAACCCCGCCGTCAGGCTTTTCCGGTTCTGCTGCACGAGCGCTTTCAACTCCGCCCAGCGCTGGTCCCGTTCCCCGGAACCGGCGTCGCCGCGGCCCAGCTTCTCCTCCAGGCCCTTGCGCAACGCGGCCCAGCTCTTCTCCCTTCGGTCCTCGAGTTGCCGGACCCACTTGTTCAGTTCCTGCTGAAGGACCTCCCGCTGAACGGCCGTCAGGGCGGCGGTGAGCTTCCCTTCCAGCGCGGCCGCGTCGGCGCCCGGGGCCGTTCCGGCCGCGCCGTCCCTGCCAAGCAACTCCACGGTTTCCCGTACTCTCGCGATCTGCCCTTCCGTGCGGGCGAGAGAGATCATCATCTCCGTGATGTTGGTTTCGTTGCCCACGGCCATCCCGTCCAGGGAGACCGTGAGGTTCCGGGTCTCCCACGCCGTGTATGCGACCGCAACCGCCAACACCAGGACCAGGAATGTGAGGGCTCTACCGCTCCGTGAACTCATCGGCCTGCGCGTACTCGACTCGGACCGGGACTCGTCAGTTCGAGGCGGCTTCGAGTCGGGCAACGGTCTCGGGGCTGAGCTGCGGGCGAACGAATGCCTGGTAGATGGTCTCGTTCTGCAGCCACATGATGTCCACGCGGGTCCGCACCGCGGCCCGCATCTCCTCCTGCAGCCCGCCGTCCATGACGTGATCCTTGATCACGTCCACGATGAAGTTTCCGTGTCCCTCGTCGTGATACTCGTGGGCCCGAAAGAAGGCCAGGGAGTCGGAGGGTATCCAGGGGTAGCGTTCCTCCAGCGCCTGGCGCTCCTCGCCCATGCGCTTGGGCCCCTCTCCTTCAAAGACGAGGCCGGTGCCGATGGCGACGGCCCAGTGGCTCTGCTGGACGAGCTGCACGTACATCTCCAGCGCCGCCTTGATCCCCGGCAGGGGCTCGTAGCCCTGCATCTCTTCACGCGGGATTCCCAGCCCTTCGCCGAAGCGGGTCCACAACTCGGCGTGGCTGGGGTACTCGCCGCCGAACAGGTCCTCGCCCTCCTCCTCCACCATGTTCTCCAGCAGCATGCGCCGCAACGCCTGGATCGGGCACTTCTGGTAGCGGATGCCGAAGAACCGATGGATGTTGCGGAACTCGTGGAACTGGTTCTTGGCCCACCCATGCAACTGCTCCCGGGTAAGGTCTCCGCCCAGGAGCAACGTGCGCAGGGGATGGACCGGATACCGGCCGCGCAGGACGCGGCGGAGATCGTCGATCAGCGCTTCCGGCTCAAGGACCTCCATGCTACCTCCTGTCCCCCGCTTCCGGCACGTCCGGCGCTACTGTCCCTGAACGAAGAGATCCTGGCGTCTCACCTGGCCGGGGAAGACGTCCTTGCACTCGCCGTTCTCCAGCACTACCTCCCCGTTGACCACCACCGCGGCGATGCCGGGCGGATGGCGGTGGATCTCCTCCTCATCGAGCTTGGCCGGCATGCGCTTGCTGGCCAAATCGTCGATCTTGTCGGGGTCGAACACCGTGACGTCGGCCGGCAGGCCGGTCTTGAGGATGCCGCGGTTCATCCTGAGCTTGGCCGCGGGATGGCCGGTCACCTTGTGGACGGCCTCCTCGAGGTTGAACAGGTTCTTGTCGCGGCGCCAGTAGCCCAGCACACGGGTGGGCGCGCCGTGCCAGAAGAAGCGGTCCAGGTGCGCGCCGGCGTCGGTGCCGATGAGCCCCTCGGTGGTCTTGATCATCTCGGCCAGCAGATCCTGGTGTCCGTTGGCGAAGCCCTGGTAGTAGAGCTTGGAAGCCAAGCCGTCCTCCAGCCACGTGTCGAAGAAGACGTCCACCTCGGACTTGCCGTTGCCCCCGGCGATCTGCGCCACGTTCTGGCCTTCCAGGGACTTGAGGTCCTCGCGCTGCATCACATCGAAGTACACGCCGCCCCATCCGAGCCATTCGGGATACGCCGGCTCGCCCGCGTTCTCGCGCCGTTGCTCGTCCAGCCTGCGCCGCACCTCGGGATCCTGAAGCTTGCGCGGCAGCTCCTTGCGGTCGCCCTTGATCTCCTCCCACAGAGGCAGCCCGTCCAGGATGAAGCAATCGTCGAGGTTGAAGCGGCGGATGTGCGAGTAGGGGATGACCACGCCGTAGATGTCCTTGCCCCTCTCCCTGGCTTCCTTCATGAGCTGGATGGCCCGCAGCCCGTCTTCCTTCTCGCCGGGCCTGACCCGGAACTCGTTGCCGATCATCGGCACGTTGATCTTCTCCACCAGTTCGGGGAACCCGCTTTCGGGTTTGAGCAGGTTGCCGAAACCGTTGAACTGGAAGCAGCCGCCGTACTCGCCTGCTACGTTGGCCAGGGCCGCCATCTCCTCCTGGGTGGCCAGCGTGCTGGGGGTGCCGGCATGGATGGCCGGGCCGCCGCGCGGGCTGGACGAGAAGCCGATGCCGCCGGCCTCCATGCCCTCCCGGACCATCTGCTTCATGCTCTCCAGCTCCTCCGGGGTGGACTCCCGCTTGTAGGCGGCCTCGCCCATCACCATCAGCCGCACCGGAGAGTGCGGCACCAGCGCGGCGACGTTCACGCCGACCCGGCCCTCCAGGTAGTCGAGGTACTCGGGGAAAGTCGTCCATTTCCAGTCGTTGTCGTTGACGTAGTCGTCGAGCACCCGGCGCAGGTAGGCGATCAGCACGTCGCGCGGCTCGCCCTTGGGCGGCACCGGCGCGATGGAGGCGCCGCAGTCGCCGATGACTATGGAGGTGACGCCGTAGTTGACCACGGGGTTGCCGTGGGGATACTGCACGATGAACAGGTCCATGTGGGTGTGGGAGTCGATAAAGCCCGGGGCCACCACCTGTCCGCGGGCGTCGATCTCGGTCGCGCCCTGCCCCACGTCCTTGCCGATGGCCGCGATGGTTCCCCCGTCTACCGCCACGTCCGCCTCGAAACCGGGACTGCCGGTGCCGTCCACCACGAGCCCGTTCTTCACAACCAGATCATGCGCCATGTCTTGTTCCCCCTTTGCCGGGTGTGGAATTCGTAGCTGCCCTTCCGATTCCCTTAGTTAGACCGAAAGTCTCGGTTGCGTCAAGGAAAGCGCGGGCGCGGAGCCGAACCCCGAGGCTTCCCGGAGCCGGTCAGGGCAGTTGCCGCGCAAGCCGCCGGCTGGACGGTCTCCCCGCTTTTGACTAGACTCTCGACGTGACCCATTTGACGGCAGACGTGCTGGTGGTGGGAGCAGGCGGCGCGGGAATGTACGCGGCCATCGCCGCGGCCCGGGAGGACGCGTCGGTGCTCTTGCTGGACAAGTCCCTGGTGGGCCGCGGCGGCGCCACCATCATGGCCCAGATGACCGTGGCCGCGGCCATCGGCCACGAAGAGCCCGACCACTGGACCGACCACCTCCAGGACACCCTGGCCGCGGGCCGCGAGCTGTGCGACGAGGGCTTGGCCCGGCTGCTGTGCGAGAACGGCCCGGCAAGGATCTTCGAGATGGACGGCTGGGGCGCCCACTGGGCGCGCGGCGCCGACGACCGCATCCGCCAGGTCAAGGCGCCCGGACACGGCCGCGCCCGCTGCTGCTACGTGGACTTCCTGAACACCGGCCCGGGGGTGGCGGGCACCCTGCGGCGGCAGGTGAGCACCCTGGGTTCCGTGCGTCGCGTGAGCAACGTCGCGGTGACGGACATCGTGGTGCACGAAGGCCGCGCCGTGGGCGCGGTTGGCATGGACGTGGTCTCCGGCGACGTGGTCACCTTCGCCGCCAAGGCCGTGGTCCTGGCCGCCGGCGGCCTCACCAAGATCTACCGCCGCAACAGCGCGTCCACCAACATGGGCGGCGAAGCCTACGCCCTGGCCCTGTGGGCCGGGGCCGATCTCATCGACATGGAGTTCGTCCAGTTCTTTCCCATCGCCCACCTGGCGCCGCGGCTGGTGGGCATGGACCCCATCATGTGGGACCCGTTCCGCTACAAGCTCGGCGGACGCCTGCTCAACGGCGACTTCGAAGAGTTCATGCACCGGTACGGCGGCCAGGACAGCGGCACCTACACCACTGTACGGGACCAGGCCTCCTACGCCATCCTGAAGGAAGTAGAGGCCGGCCGCGGCTCGCCGCACGGGGGCGTCTACCTGGACTTCCGGCACGTGCCCGACGAGACCCTGAGGTTGGCCTTCGGTCCCGTGATCGACCGGTTGGCTCACAACGGAATCGATCTCACGCAGACGCCGGTGGAGGTGGCGCCAACGGCCCATTACCACATGGGCGGCATCCGCGTGAACGGCCGCATGGAGACCCGCGTCCCCGGCCTCTACGCCGCCGGAGAGGCCGTGGGCGGCGCCAACGGCGCCAACCGGCTGTCGGGCAACGCCATCACCGAGGCGCTGGTGTTCGGGGAGCGCGCCGGCCAGAAAGCCGCCGCCGCGGTCGCCGGTGTTCCGCACGGGTGGAACGCGCGGGCCGCCGAAGGCGCGGTGGAGCGCCTTCACTTGGCTCTGGGCGCCGACGGCGACAGCGGCGCGCCCGCCAACGTGCTGGGACGAAAGCTGCAGGGCATCATGTGGGAGAACGCCGGACCCTTCCGCACCGGGGACCAACTCCGGCAGGCGCTCGACGACATCCACGCGCTGCGGGAATCGCCGGTTGCCGTCCGTCCCGCCGAGGGCTTCAACCTCGACCTCCAGGACCGGCTGGAGCTCAGGGCCATGCTCACCACCGCCGAAGCGGTGGTGCGGGCCGCCATTGGCCGCACCGAGAGCCGCGGCGCGCACCAGCGTCTGGACTTCCCGGACAGCGACCCACGATTGGTCAGCAACCAGGCGGTGGAGATGAGGGGCGCGGAGATCACCGCCCGGTGGCCGCGCGAGGCCGGACTCTGGCGGGCACGCAGCGAGAATTCCCGATGACCGACGAAACTACCACAGCCACCGCCGAAACGACGGAGCTTCGCGTGTGGCGCGGCCGGAGCGAGGACGACGGCCGCTACGACGTGTACCGCGTTCCCTACGAAGAGGGCATGTCCGTGCTGGACGCGCTGGTATGGATACGCGGTCACGTGGACTCGAGCCTCGCCTTCCGCTACGGGTGCGTCAACGCCAACGCGTGCAAGACCTGCATGGCGCTGGTGGACGGCGAGGTCGCCTACATGTGCACCGCCCGCCTGGCCCCTGCCGGGGCCAAGGTCGAGCCGCTGCCCAAGCGGCCTCTGATCCGCGACCTGGTGACCGACACGGTGCCCGACGACGAAAAGCTCCACGGGGGAAGGGCCGCCTTCACACAAACCGTGGGATGACCTCCGTGCCGAGACGCCTGAGTTGGTCGTGGACAGCCTCCGGCGGGCAGGCGGGGCGGGCGACGAACTTGGAGGCGCCGGCGTCGATGAAGCGCTGGACGGCGGCGGCGATGTCCTGGGCGGTTCCCAGAGCCGAGGTTTCGGTGAAATCGACGTCCGTACGGTTGCGGAGGGCGTAGGGGCGGGCGAGGCGGGCGGCTTCCTCGGTGTCCTTGGCAAAGCAGTAGTTGAAGAGCACGCCGAAGTGGTCGTCGTCGATCCGGCGGCCGTAGTCGGCGGCGTGCTTCCGGATGCGCGCGATGGCGGTCTCCACTTCCGAGGGAATCATCTGCGAGGCCAGCCAGCCGTCGGCCAGACGGGCGGTGCGCCGGAAGGCGGGGCCGCTGCGGCCCCCCACCCAGATCGGCGGATCGGCTTGGGCGGGCTTGGGTTGAATGGACACGTCCTCGAGCCGGTAGTACTTTCCCTCGAAGCTGACCCCGTTCCCCGACCACAGAGCGCGCAGCAGGTGCACCATTTCCTCGGTGCGGCCGGCGCGCTCGGAGCGGTGGATGCCGCATGCTTGCAGCTCGGTGTCGTCGTCGCGCCCGAGGCCCACGACCAGCAGCAGGCGCCCGCCCGACAGGAAGTCCAGGGTGGCGAGCTCCTTGGCCAGCACCGTGGGGTTCCTGAGCGGGAGGGCCATGACGCTGGTGCCGAACTTCATCTTGCGCGTGCGCGCCGCCACGCACGACAGGGCCACCACGGGCTCCAGGCTCAACGTCTCCGACACCACCCGGTCGCTCAGCCACAGCGAGTCGATGGCCAAGTCCTCCGCCAGGTCCACGGCGCTCCAGAACGCCTCCGGGTCGGGCTCCCCGAAGGGCCAGCCGGTGAAGCCGATGCCAATGCCGATTCCCATGTCCCCTTCTCCCCTTCAAGGTCCGGTTCCGACACTACCAGATCGCGTTACGGGTAATCCACCGTCCGGCGGGACCCCGGCGCTTCAAGCACGAGCGTTCCACGCGCGCGATTGACCGACGGCGGGGATCATATTATTCAAATGGAGAACCTTGGGGCTTTCCCGATCCATCAAAGCTGACCCTCATGATCTACCTGGAATTGGCCGGCGGCTTCGTCCTGCTCCTGGGCGGTGCGGAGTTCGTGTTGCGCGGCGCGGTGCAGCTCGCACGGCGTCTCGGCGTCTCGCCCCTGATCATCGGGCTCACCGTGGTCGCCTATTGCACCACCATGCCGGAGTTGCTGGTGAGCCTGGAGGCGGCCATCCGCAGCGCGCCCGGAATCGCCATCGGGAATATCGTCGGCAGCAACATCTGCAACCTGCTCCTGATTCTCGGCGCGGCCGCCTGCGTCTCTCCCATTGTGGTGAACCCGCGCGAGGTCCGCTTCGAGGGCGGCGCCGCCATCGGCGTGGCGGCGCTGTTCCTCGTGCTGGGAATGGCCGGCAGTCTGAGCCGTCTCGACGGCGTGCTGCTGCTGGCCTGTCTGGCCGCGTTCACGGTGATCTCCTACCGGCGGGCGCTCCGCAACCCCCCGGAGGCTCAGGCGGAGGCCGACGGGAGCGGCCGGCCGACCTGGATGGCCGTCGGCACGCTCGCCATCGGTCTGGGCGGCGTGGTCCTGGGCTCGCACCTGCTGGTCGAAGGCGCCATCGGGCTTGCCCGCCTGCTGGGCGTGTCCGAGGCGGTCATCGGCGTGACGGTCGTCGCGGTAGGGACCTCGCTGCCGGAGCTTGCCACCGCGGTGGTCTCCGCCTACCGCGGCCATTCCGAGGTGGCGGTCGGCAACGTGCTCGGCGCCAACATCTTCAACCTGCTGGCCATCGGCGGTCTCGTGGCGGTCGTCCATCCGCTCGACATTCCGGCGCACCTGCTCCATCTCGCCGTCTGGACGATGATGGGCGCGACGATTGTGCTGATCCCCTGGTTGGCGCTGCAGGGGCGGCTCGGACGTCCGGCGGGCGTGCTCTTCCTCGCCGTCTATGCCGTGTACGTCATCCTCGAATACGGCCCCCTCGCCAACGTATGATCGCGCGGGCGCGCTCCGCCCTTTCACGAATCGAGGGACGTGCCGCGGTACTTGTCCTTGAGGTCGTCCTGGACCGTGCCCTTCCAGAACTTGACCCCCACCTGGTAGCCGGCGCGGCCGATCATGTGCGCGGATACGGGCGCGGTGAGGAAGACGAACAGCGTGATGGCCAGAACCCGGACGGTGACGCCGATGTCCGGGAAGTAGAGCGCCACCGACACCATCAGACAAGCCACACCCAAGGTCGGGGGCTTGGTGGCGGTCTGCATGCGGGTGAGCAGGTCCGGCATGCGCAGGATGCCCAGGCACCCCAGGAACATGAAGGCGGTGCCGATGATCATGAACGCGGCGCAGATGATGTCAGTCACCATGGTGTGCCCATTTCTCGATGTAGCGGGAGAACGTGACCGTGCCCAGGAAGGCCACCAGCGCCAGCACGATGGCCACGTCCAGGTACACCGGCTCGTCGAAGGCGATGCCGTAGAGGGCGGCGACCCCGACCCCCACGGTGGTCAGCAGGTCCAGCGCCACCAGCCGGTCCGGGATGTTGGGACCCCGCAGCAGGCGGATGAAGACCAGCACGATGCCAAGACTCATGACAGCGAGCAGAACGAAAGCCAGGGTCGTCATCGCAGCAACTCCATGACGCGTTTCTCGAACCCGTCCTTGATGGACCGGACCATCTCCTCGGCGTCGTCCACGTACATGGCGTGGATGTAGAGCACCCGCCGGTCGTCCGACACGTCGAGGCTCAAGGTGCCGGGGGTCAGGGTGATGAGGTTCGCCAGCAGCGTGATCTCGGCGTCGGTCTCGGCGTCCAGCGGGATCGCCACCACCCCGGGCTTCATGTTGTGGGACGGGGTCGCCACCTCGTAGGCGATGCGCAGGTTCGCCAGCAGCAGCTCCCAGGCAAACAGCGAGGCCAGCCGGACGCTCTGCCACAGCTTCTCGAAATACCGGGAGGGCCGCAGCAGCCGCCGCACCGCGTACAGGATCACGAAGCCGAAGACGAAGCCCACGGCGAGGCTCAGCGCCGTCACCTCTCCGGTCAACGCGGCCCAGCTCACCGCCAGCAGGATGTTCCAAAGGAGAACGGTCATGATCCCCCCCTCGCTCCGAGCACGGCCCGGATGTACGGCTCCGGGTTCGTCAACTGGTCGCCCGCCTGTTGCGCCAGCTCGAAGAAGGGTCCGGCGGCCACGCCCATGACCACGGCCAGGACCGCGAGGGTCACGATGGCGCCCAGCATGAGCGCCAAGCCGCCGCCCGGCGCGTTCACCGCGGTCCCCTCCGGCAGGGGCTTCCAGAACGCCTCGGCCCAGATCTTGGTCATGGAAAAGAGCGTCAGCAGGCTCACCCCCAGGGCCGCGGCCACCACCACGAACTGCTCCAGGCCGAGCCCGGCCTTGACCAGCACCAGCTTGCCGAAGAACCCGGAAAGCGGCGGCACCCCGGCCAGCGAGAACGCCGACAGCAGGAACAGCATGGACACCCACGGGTGAGCCCGGTAGAGGCCGCCCAGCTTCTTCAGGTCGTAGGTGCCGTGGAACCGGTGCGAGACCCCGCTCACCAGGAACAGGTTGGTCTTGACGAAGATGTTGTGGACGATGAAGAACACCGTGCCCGACAAGGCCAACGGGGTGAAGAACCCGAGGCCCATGACCATGTAGCCGATCTGGCTCACGATGTGGAACGACAGGAGCCGCCGGAACTCGTACTGGGCCACCGCGCCCAGCACGCCCGTGACCATGGTGATGGCGCCCACCCACAGGATGATGGTGTGGGTGTAGTCCACGTTGTTCAGGAACAGCAGCGTGAACACCCGGATCAGCGCGTACACGCCGACCTTGGTCAGCAGCCCGCCGAAGATTCCGGAGATCGCCACCGGCGGCGTGTGGTAGGAGGCCGGCAGCCAGAAGAACAACGGGAAGATGGCGCCCTTGATGCCGAAAGCCACCAGGAACAGGATGGCGAGGGTGGTCACCAGGCCCGGCTGCGCCACGTCCCGGAGCCGCACCGACAGGTCCGCCATGTTGAGGGAGCCGGCCATGGCGTAGAGGATGCCCACCGCGGCCAGGAAGAACGCCGACGCCACCAGGTTGAGGGTGACGTACTTGATGGCGCCTTCGAGTTGCGCGCGCTCGCCGCCCAGCGCCAGCAGCACGAAGGACGAGATCAAGAGCACCTCGAACCAGACGAACAGGTTGAAGATGTCGCCGGTCAGGAAGGCGCCGGACACGCCCATGATGAGGATGTTGAACAGCGGGTAGTAGCCCCAGGCCTCCCGGTCGCGGTCCATGGAGCCCAGCGAGTAGACGACGATCACCAGCGTCACCACCCCGGTGGTGGCGATCATGACGGCGCTGAACATGTCGGCCACGATCGTGATGCCGAAGGGGGCGATCCAGGCGCCCTTCTGCACCGCCTGGATTCCCTCCGAGGCGACGCGTTCCAGCAACACCACGGCGACCGCGAGGTAGACGATGCTGCCGGCCAGGGTGAGGATCCGCTGTGCGCTCACGTAGCGCCACACCACCACGCAGGCGGCCCCCACGAACAGGGGGATCAGTATGGGCAGGGCGATGAGCGAGTTCACGTGTCGGTTGCCTTCATGTCGTCGAGGTCGTCGGTGCCCACGGTCTGATACGCCCGGTAGGCCAGCACCATGGCGAAGGCCTGCACGCCGAAGCTGATGACGATGGCCGTGAGGATCAACGCCTGGGGCAGCGGGTCCGCCACCGTTCCGGTGATGGCCTTGGCCCCCTCGGGTATCACCGGCGGGACCGCGCGGGTGAGGCCCGCGGCGGTGAACACCAGCAGGCTCGCGCCGTGGGCCAGGAGCGCCAGCCCGATGATGAGCTTCACGATGCTCCGGCGCATGAGCATGTAGACGCCGGAGGCATAGAGAACGCCGATGACGATGGCGAGCAGGGCTTCCACTAGTCGTCCTCCACTTCCTCCGCCAGGCTGATGATGATGATGAGCACCACCCCCACCACCGTCAGGTAGACGCCGATGTCGAAGAGCAGCGGCGTGCCCAGGTGCAGGTCCAGGCCGAAGATGTAGACGTGCGCCCACTGGCCGGTCATGAACGGCTGCCCCTTGAACATGGACCACAGGCCGCTCCCGCCCGCGGCCAGCAGGCCCCAGGCGATGATGGTCTGGGCCCGGCACGGCAGGAAACGGCGCATGGAGCGCACGTCGTAGGCGATGGCGTAGAGGGTCAGCGCCGCGGCCAGCACCAGCCCGCCGACGAAGCCGCCGCCGGGGTCGTTGTGCCCCCGCAGCAGCAGGAAGATGGAGAACTGGAACAGCAGGATCAGCAGGAAACGGCTGGCCGTCCTGAGAATCAGCGAGTTCACGAGTCCCTCCTCTTCCCGAGCCTGAGCCTGATGAGCGAGTAGACGCCGATGCCGGCCACCGCCAGCACCGTTATCTCGCCGAGCGTGTCGAAGCCCCTGAAGTCCACCAGGATCACGTTCACGATGTTCCGTCCCTGCCCCATCAGGTACGAGTTCTGCGAGAAGTAGGTGGAGATGGTCGGATGCCACTGGACCGAGGTGGCCACCAGCACCAGCAGCGTGAACAGCGCGCCCACCGCGGCGCCGATGGCCGCGTGCCGCGCCATCACCGGGCGGGTGGAGAACCGCTTGAACGGGGGCATGTAGTAGAAGACGAACACGAACAGGATGAGCGACAGGGTCTCGATGAGGAACTGCGTCATGGCGAGGTCGGGGGCGCCGTAGAGGACGAAGAACAGCGCCACGCTGTAGCCCACCACCCCGAGGGCCACCACCGCGCGCAGGAAGGTCTTCGCCCTGACCGTGGCGATGGCCGCCGCCAGCGCCACGAGACCCAGCACCCACTCGTGGACGCCGATGTCGCCCCAGTTGAACTCGATCACGCCGGCGTCCCCGTGGGCGAGAAAGGTGTACCAGGCGAGCACCGCGGTGACCGTCATGATTGTGGCGAGGTAGAGCCGCAGGTAGCCGTTCTGAAGCACCCGGGTCTGGCCCACCGCCGACCAGTTGAGGAAACGGAGCCACAACGCGTACCAGTGGGACGGTCCGCATCGGACTGCCGGCAGCGCGAACTCCGTGACCTTCTGCAGCTTGGCAAGGTTCAGGTATACCAGCACCCCCAGCCCGAACGTCACCAGGCTCAGCACCAGTAGCGCATTGAACCCGTGCCACAGCGCCAGGTGCATGTGCACTTCCTTGGCCAGCACCGACCCCGCGGCGGCCGACAGGAGCTTCTCCGGCAGCGCCGGCATCAGCCCGAACAGCACGCTCAGGCAACCCAGGAACACCGGACCGAGCCACATGGTCCAGGGCGGGTCGTGGGGGTGCTTGGGCGTGTGGGTCTCCTCACCGGAAAACGGCCGGATGCCCGCCAGCCAAGCCACGGCAAAGAGCAACATGCTGGTCAACACGCCCACCACTGTCACCAGCACGTTGTCGTGGGTCAGCGCCTCGTAGAGCGCCTCCTTGCCGATGAAGCCGAAGAACGGCGGCAGACCGGCCATGGAGAGCGCGCCCACCGCGGCGCCGGCGCAGATGATGGGCATGGTCTTGCGCAGCCCGCCGAGCTGCCGGACGTCGCGGGTGCCGGTCTCGTGGTCGATGGACCCGGCCACCAGGAACAGCGCCGCCTTGTAGAGCACGTGGGCCATGAGAAAGACCATGGCCGCCTGAATGGCATACTTGCTGCCGAGGCCAAGCAGCATGGTGAGGGTGCCCAGGACGCTCACCGTGGAGTAGGCCAGGATCTTCTTGAGATCGGTCTGGTAGAGCGCCTGGTACGCGCTTGCCAGCATGGTGGCGGCGCCGAAGCCGGTGACCACGTAGAGCCAGATGTCGCTGCCGCCGAGCACCGGGCTGAGCCGCGCCAGCAGATAGACGCCGGCCTTGACCATGGTGGCGGAGTGGAGGTACGCGCTCACCGGCGTGGGCGCCTCCATGGCCGACGGCAGCCAGAAATGGAACGGCACCTGGGCCGACTTGGTGAATGCGCCGGCGAAGACCAGCGCCAGCACCAGCGGATAGAGGCGATGCCCCTGCACCGCGGCGCTGTCCGCGGCCAGCGCGGATATCTCGAAGCTGCCGCCGATCTGCCCCATGAGCAGCACGCCCGCCATGAGCGCCAGGCCGCCGGTGCCGGTCACGATCAGCGCCTGCAGCGCCGCGGCCCGGGCCGTGTCCTTGTCGTGCTCGAAGCCGATCAGGAAGTAGGACGTGACGCTGGTCAGTTCCCAGAACACGAATAGCGCGATGAGGTTGTCGGACAGGACGACGCCCAGCATGGACGCCATGAACATGAGGATGAACAGGTAGAAACGCGGCAGCGACGGATGGCCGTGAAGGTAGCTGCCGGCGTAGGTGATGATCAGCGTCCCCACCACCGTGATGGCCAGGGCGAACAGCAGCCCCAGGCCGTCCAGGTTGAAGGACAGCTCCAGCCCCATGGCCGGGATCCAGGGATAGGTGAACCGGAGCCCGTGGCCGCCCACCACCTCTCCCATGTGGCTCAGGAACCAGAGCGCCAGGACCGCGGGGAACAGCGAGAAGACGCATCCCGACCAGCGCGCGCTCAGTCGGTACAGAGTCGGCGCCAGCAGGGCCAGGACGAAACCGGAGAGGACGACGATGAGCATGGGAGATTATCCGGCGGCGCGGTCGGCGGTCATGACGTCCAGACCCCTTGTGGGTCGTACTTTCTCACGGCCAGGATCTCTTCCCGTGACGGCTCGGGGGTCTCGGCGGCGTCCGGCGCCACCTTGAGCGGCCAGTCCGTCTCGTCCCTGATTTCCTGCACCGTCACTCCGGGATGATAGGATTCGATCTGCATCTCGCGGGTCGCCGGGTCGAACGAGAAGATGCCGAGGCTGCTGATGGTCCGGCTCGGTCCGCCGCCGGAAAGGCCGTGCTGTTCGCGCCAGCCGGCGCCGTCGCCGTAACCCGGCGAGGTGATGTACTGCACCCGGGGCACGAAACGGCGCCGCTCGTGGTTCATGATGATGACGCACCGGCCCGCCAGGGTGGCGATGTCCGCGGCGCCCCCGCTTCCCGGAAGGCGCAGCCGCTTGCCGTCGTCTCCGACCCAATGGGTGTTGAGGTTGCCGTGGCAATCGACCTCCGCGCCGCCGATGAATCCCATTTCCACACGTCCGCTCTGAAGCAGGCTCATGACCTCGATCAGGCCGCAGCAGAACAGCGCGCCGGCCACGTTGGGCGGGTCGCTCATGGTGAAGATCGGCTCCAGCGCCGGCCAGTCCCGCACCACGCCGCTCTCGAAGATGCCGATGGCGCCGGGCGCGTGCAGCTCCTTCGCCACCGCGAACCCCAGCAGCGGCAGCCGCATGCCTACGAACACGCGCTCGCCGTCGCGAATCTCGCGGGCCGCTGCAATGACCATCAACTCTCGCCGCGTGTAGTCCATGGGGTCCGTAACGGAAGGGTCACGATGCCTCCACCGCCGCCGCGTTCCGTTCCCGGTAGCATTCCCGGCGACGGGTTTCAATGGGCAGGCCGCTAGTAGCCATAGCTCACCGGCGCGGCCATGTGGCTGCGCGCGGGTTTGAGTTGCGCCACCCGCTCGCTCCCGAGCCGCTCCAGGTAGCCGTCGTGCGCGTCTACCCCCAGCACCCATCGGTCGAGCCAGTCGTCGAATCCGGCGCGGTCGCGGGACTGGGCATGATAGCTGAAATAGAAGTCGTCATCGCGGCGGCTGTATCCCTGTGTCGGCGATGGATGGGAGCCCAACGGGACGCACGCCACCGCCGCCACCAGGAATCCCGGAACCAACGTCCGGTTGGGGTCGCTCAAAATGACCTCGTGAGAGACGATCTCCTCACAGGTAAGCACCACCTTCCCCGCCGCCATGGCCGCGTCCTGGGTGACTCCGAGATTGCCCCAGACGTGAGCGTTGCCCTCCTCGTCCGCGCGCTGCACGTGCAGGATGGCGACGTCCGGCTTGACCGCCTGCACCGCCAGCATATTCTCGTCGGTGAACGGACACACCACGCTGGCGAACGACTTCTCCTCCCGGAAGTCGCTGCCCATAAGCGTCCGCGTGGGCAGGAACGGCACGCCCAAGGCCGCGGCCTTGAGGCCCAGGGCCATGGAGAAGTTGGAATGGTTCTCCACCGCCAGCGGCCCCGGCTCCTGCCGCTCCACCGCGCGCCGGTAGTTGTGCCCAAGGCCCGCCGCCACGTTGCCGACCCATGCCCCGCACACCCTGGCGGCGCAGCCCGCGCCGATGAGTTGGTCGAACTGCATGTCGGAGATGGTGGTCATCAGCGTGAGATCGCGCTTGCGCTGGCGGATGATCTCGTAGCCGGCGGCGAAGGGGATGAGCGACTCCAACGCAGCCCCCATGAAGACGGACATGCCGTCCTCGATCTCCTCGGCAATGGCCTCTCGAAGACTGCGGAGCTTCGGCATGGCGGAAGGTTCTACCGGTTCGGCCGCGGCGAGGCAAGCTGCCATGAGCAGCCATCCGACCGCGAAAATCTGTTGCCGCCTCGACCACTCACTCGACGTCTCGTCTGGCGATGCTTTTCCTCAACCAGTCCTGACCCCCGAAGGCGATGAGTGCGATATGGAGGTGTTGCGCGATGGGATCCGGACGGAAGACGATCGTGATCCTGCGATCTCGCCCGCCATGGCGTACAAGCCAGCCTTCGAGCTGGCCGGACAGACGGACGCCGGAAAACGGATTTCGGGCGATGTCGGACAACAGGTCGTCGATCTCATCGAGCCGGCGCTCTGCGGCGCCGATGTCCCCGCCCGTAGTCTCCACGATGTGCTCGGCTATCGCGATGACATCTCGCTCGACAAGGGGATGCCGAATCTGGCGCATCATTCTTGCGAGACGCCGTCCTTTGACTTGGCGATCTTGCCGAGAAGGGCGCGGGCGCCCCGGGTCACCTCATCAAGTGCGCCAACCGGCTCCCACCGGTCGAGCGGCAGGCGCAGGCGGCGTTCGACTTCTGCGTCGAGAAGTGTCCGCTCCCTCTCCCTTACCGCCTTTGCACGCACGAGTTCTCCAGAAACCGCAGCACTGACATTCGGGTATTCGCCCCGATCGACGAGTTCCCGGGCAAATGCGAATGCCGCTTCGGTGAAAGAGACGCTCTGCTTGTGGACACCCATGACCGATCCTTTCGCCGTGGGACTCCTTCGCTGTGGTGCTCTGATGGAGTACCATAGCGCAAGAGGTATGCATCCGGCAATCTTCGGACATTCTGGACCCATCTCACTGCCCCGCTGTTTGACTGCCCGGAGTGCAGGTGGATATATAGCCGCTTGGAGGCACTCATGCGTTATGGATTTGTCATCGACCAGAACCGCTGCATCGGCTGCCACGCCTGCACCGTGGCCTGCAAGGACGAGCACGACGTGCCCGTGGGGGTGAACCGGACCTGGGTCAAGTACATCGAGAAGGGCGCCTTTCCGGCCACCAGCCGCCATTTCGCGGTGCTCCGGTGCAACCATTGCGACGACGCTCCGTGCATCGAGATCTGTCCCACGGTGGCGCTCTACCGGAGCCCCAACGGCATCGTGGACTTCGACAACGACCGCTGCATCGGCTGCAAGTCGTGCATGCAGGCGTGCCCCTACGACGCCCTGTACATCGACCCCGACCACAACACCGCGGCCAAATGCAACTTCTGCGCGCACCGGGTGGAGTTGGGGCTGCAGCCGGCCTGCGAGGTGGTGTGTCCCACCCAGGCCATCATGTCCGGCGACCTCGACGATCCGGAGAGCCCCATCGCCCGCACCGTGGCGACGCGCAAGGTGTCTCTCAGAAAACCCCACAAGGGCACCCACCCCAAGCTCTTCTACGTAGGCGTCGAGGAAGACGCGCTCCAGCCCACCATGACGGAGACCGGCGACACCCACTTCTGGGCCGACAAGTATCCCGGCGAAGACCTGTACGCCCTCTCCGCTTCCAGACACGGGAGCCCGGTGCCGGGCGGCGCCCGCGAGGTCTACGACGTGCCGCACCCGCGGCCCTGGGGGTCGAAGATCGCCGCCTACCTGTGGACCAAGTCCATCGGTTCGGGCGTCCTGCTGGTAGCGGCGTTGCTGATGGTCCTGGGGCGCCTTCAGGAAGGTGCGGTGCTGACCACCGTGAGTCCGCTCATCGCGCTGGTCTTCACCGTGCTCACCACCGGCCTTCTGGTGTTCGACCTCAAGCGGCCCGACCGCTTCTACTACCTGCTGACCAAGCCCAACCCGCGCTCGTGGCTGGTGCTTGGAGGCTACATCCTCATGGCCTACTCGCTCGCCAGCCTCCTGTGGCTGGGCTATGGCATCGGCACAGGCGGGATGCCGGAATGGGTGGTCGCTGCCTGCGTCGTCTTCGGCATCGGCGCAGCGGGCTATACCGCGTTCCTCTTCGCCCAAGCCAAGGGCCGCGACCTGTGGCAGAGTCCACTCTTCTTCTGGCACCTGCTGGCCCAGGCGGTCAGCGCCGGCGCCGCCACGCTGCTGCTGGTGGGGCTGGCGGCCGGCCTCGACGCCCAGGTGATGACGGCCGTCGGCACCATCCTGCTGGTCTCGCTGGCCATGACCGGCGGCCTGGTGCTCGGTGAGGTGTTTCTGACGCCTGTCAGCGAGGACGTCCGTCGCGCCACCGAACTGCTGACCTGCGGCGCGCTGCGAGAGAAGTTCTGGGGCCTGTTCATGGCCGTGGGCGTTCTTCTCCCAGCGGTGTTCCTGTTGTGGGCGTGCATGCAGGCGGAAGCCGCATGGTTCCTGCATCCCCTGTCCGCCGTGCTGGCCCTGGTAGGACTCTGGGCGTTCGAGAACCTGTGGGTCGAGGCCGGGCAGTCCGTGCCGCTCAGCTAGGCTGCCGAACAAGCCAACTCGACTCGGACAGACTTCGAACAAGGAAATCCCCCGCAATGAAGAACGAACCGCAACCTCTGAGCCCCGACGCCGCCAACCTCGAGCCGCCGCAGGGAGGACTCCGGAGCTTTCCGCCCCGGGAACGCTGGTCGGACTGGACCGAATACGACGCGGCCGCCTGGCCCAGGCGCGTGGAACGCAACTACGACCTCGTGCCGACCATCTGCTTCAACTGCGAGGCCGCCTGCGGGCTGCTGGCCTACGTGGACAAGGAAACGCTCAAGGTGCGCAAGTTCGAGGGCAACCCGGAGCACCCCGGAAGCCGCGGCCGGAACTGCGCCAAGGGACCCGCCACCATCAACCAGGTTTACGACCCCGAGCGCATCCTCTACCCCATGAAGCGGGTGGGCGAGCGCGGCGGCGGCCAGTGGGAGCGGGTGACATGGGACGAGGCCCTGGACGACCTGGCCGGAAGGATCCGCAAGGCCATCGAGGAAGACCGGCGCAACGAGATCATGTACCACGTGGGACGCCCCGGCCATGAGCTGCTCTACCACCAGCGCATCATGCACGCCTGGGGCATAGACGCCCACAACAGCCACACCAACGTCTGCTCCGCGGGGGCGCGCACGGGCTACGCCTTCTGGTGCGGCATCGACCGCCCGTCGCCGGACCACGCCAACGCCCGCTTCATGCTGCTGCTCAGCTCGCACCTGGAGACCGGCCACTACTTCAACCCCCACGCCCAGCGCATCATCGAGGCCAAGGAACGGGGCGCCAAGGTCGCCGTCATCGACACCCGGCTGTCGAACACCGCGTCCAAGGCCGACTACTGGCTGCCCACCTGGCCCGGCACCGAGGCCGCGGTGCTGCTGTCCATCTGCAACGTGCTGCTCCAGGAGGGCCTCTACGACCGCGAGTTCGTGCGGAAGTGGGTCAACTGGGAGCAGTTCCTGCGGCAGGAGCACCCGGACGGGCCGCAGACCTTCGAACGGTTCGAGGAGATCCTGAAGGACATCTACGGGGAATACACCCCGGAGTTCGCCGCGGCCGAGTCCGGCGTGGACGCGGCCATGATCGTGGAGGTTGCCCGCGAGGTGGCACGCGCCGGCTCGGCTCTGGCCACCCACGTGTGGCGCAACGCCGCGGCCGGCAACCTGGGCGGCTGGGAGGTGGCCCGGGCGCTGGAGTTCCTGGTGGTGCTGATGGGCGCGGTCGGCACTCCCGGCGGCACCGCTCCCAACGCCTGGAACAAGTTCATCCCGGCCCCGCCCATGATGCCGCCGCCGGCCAAGGTCTGGAACACGCTCATGTACCCGCCGGAATACCCGCTGGCCTTCTTCGAGATGAGTTTCCTGCTGCCGCACCTCGTCAAGGAGGGCCGGGGCAAGCTCTCGGTGTACTTCACCCGGGTCTACAACCCGGTGTGGACCAACCCGGACGGCATGAGCTGGATCGAGATGCTGAGCGACGAGGCCAAGGTGGAGCGCCACGCCTGCCTCACCCCCACCTGGAGCGAGACCGCGTGGTTCTCGGACTACGTGCTGCCCATGGGGCTTGCCTCCGAGCGCCACGACCTCATGAGCCAGGAAACCCACTCGGCGCGCTGGATCGGCTTCCGCCAGCCGGTGCTGCGGGTGGCCCTGGAACGGCAGGGCAAGACCTTCGACACCACCTGGGAGGCGCACGCGGAAGCCGGGCTCGGAGAGGTGTGGGAGGAGGACGAGTTCTGGATCGAGCTGTCCTGGCGCATCGACCCGGACGGTTCCCTGGGCATCCGCAAGTACTTCGAGTCGCCCTACCGGCCGGGCGAGAAGCTCACCGTGTCCGAGTACTACCAGTGGATGTTCGAGAACAGCGTGCCGGGACTGCCGGAGGCCGCGGCCGCGGAGGGCATCTCGCCGCTGGAATACATGCGCCGGTACGGCGCCTTCCTGGTGGCCGAGAACATCTACAGCAGCCACGCCACCGAGATCAAGGAAGCGGACATGGCCGAGGCCGCGGTGGACCCGGTGACCAAGGTGGTATCCAAGGGCGGCGCGGTCATCGGCGTGGAGGTGGACGGCAAGGGCTACGCCGGCTTCCCGACGCCGTCGCGCAAGCTGGAGTTCTACTCCGAGACCCTGAAGGACTGGAAGTGGCCCGAGCACCGCTACCCGGGCTACATCAAGAGCCACGTCCACCGCTCCAACATCGACGCCGCCAAGGGCGAGATGCTGCTGCTGCCCACCTTCCGGCTGCCGACCCTCATCCACAGCCGCTCGGCCAACGCCAAGTGGCTCTACGAGATATCCCACAAGAACCCGGTGTGGCTGCATCCACAGGACGCCCAGCGGCTCGCGGTGGACACCGGCGACCTGGTGAAGGTGCACACCGAGATCGGCTACTTCGTGGACCGGGTGTGGGTGACCGAGGGGATCCGGCCGGGCGTGGTGGCGTGCTCGCACCACCTGGGGCGCTGGCGCCTCCAGGAGGAGACCGGCGGCGGCCGTTTCGCCACCGCGCTGGTGAACCTGGAGCAGGTGGAGCCCGGACAGTGGATGATGCGCCAACTCCACGGCGTCCAGCCCTTCGAGAGCGACGACAAGGACTCCGGGCGGGTGTGGTGGCAGGAGGCCGGGGTGCACCAGAACCTGACCTTCCCGGTGCAGCCGGACAACATCAGCGGCCAGCACTGCTGGCACCAGAAGGTGCGGGTGGAGAAGCCCGGCGCCGACGACCGCTACGGCGACATCTTCGTGGACACCAACAAGTCCCACGAGGTCTACAAGCGCTGGCTCACGCTGACGCGGCCGGCCCCCGGTCCGGGGAACCTGCGCCGTCCCCTGTGGCTCCTGCGCGCCTACAAGCCGGCGCCGGAGGCGTATGAGTTCAAGCCGTGAGGCGCCGCCCCTCGCCTTGACAGACTCGCGGCTTAACCGTTAAGAACCTCGGCTGATATCGGCCCATGGGGGTATCGGCCGATTCCCTCCGATGGCGCACCCGTATTCCATGAAATAGGAGCATGACGTGTTCGAAGCAATGGCCGATGGCCTGACCGCGCTGTTGAGCGTGGAACGGTTTCTATTCATGATGTTCGGCGTCGTGGTGGGTATGGCGCTGGGAGCCATACCCGGGCTGGGAGGCGTCGTCGGCCTGGCCCTGCTGCTGCCGTTCACGTTCGACATGGATCCCACCGCGGCCATCGCCATGCTGGTGGCCCTGTCCTCGGTGCCGGTGACCACCGACACCATCCCCTCGGTGCTGTTCGCCGTGCCCGGGACCGTCGGCTCCCAGGCCACCATCCTGGACGGCCACCCCATGGCCCGGAAAGGCGAGGCGGGACGGGCCTTCGGGGCCGCGTATTTCTCCTCCCTGCTGGGGGGCGTCATCGGCGCCGTCATCCTGGGGATGCTGATCCCCATCCTGAAGCCGCTGGTGCTGCTGTTCAGGGCCCCCGAGCTGTTCTCCCTGGGCATCATGGGCATCTCCATGGTGGCCATCCTGAGCGGCCGGGTGCCTCTCAAGGGCATCGTCGCCGGCGGCATGGGGCTGCTCTTGTCGATGATCGGCATCGACAAGCAGGAAGGGCTGCTGCGCTGGACCTTCGATTCGCTCTACCTGTTCGACGGCCTGAACATCATCGTCATCAGCCTGGGGATCTTCGCGCTGCCCGAGCTGGCCGACATGGTCATCGAGGGCAAGCAGATCAGCAGCGTGCCCAAGCAGGCCATGAAAGGCGTGGGCCACGGCATCCGTGACGTGTTCACCAACTGGTGGCTGATGCTCCGCTGCGCCTTCCTGGGCACCTGGGTCGGCATCATCCCGGGCCTGGGCTCCGCGGTGGTGGACTGGCTCGCCTACGGACACGCCAAGTCCACCTGCAAGGACGCTGCCCTGACCTTCGGCTCGGGCGACGTGCGCGGCGTCATCGCGCCGGAGAGCGCCAACAACGCCAAGCAGGGCGGCGCGCTGGTGCCCACGCTGGCCTTCGGCATTCCCGGCAGCGCGTCCATGGCTCTGCTCATCGGCGCCTTCATGATCCACGGCCTGCAACCGGGGCCGGCCATGCTGGAGCAGCACCTGGACATCACCTTCGCCATCGTCTGGAGCACGGCCATCGCCAACATCATGGCCACGGTCATCGCGCTGTGCTTCACCAACCAGCTCGCCAAGATCTCTTCGGTACGGATCAACATCCTCGCGCCGCTGGTGACCGTCGTGGTGTTCCTGGCGGCCTACCAGGCCACCGCCAGCATCTTCGACCTGGTGACGGTGCTGCTCTTCGGGCTGCTGGGATGGGTCATGAAACGGTGCGGATGGCCCCGGCCGCCGCTCCTCCTGGGGTTCCTGCTGGGCGGGCTCATCGAGCGGTATCTGTTCATCTCCGTCCGCGCCTACGGCGCCTCCTTCCTGATCCAGCCGCTGGTGCTGGTGGTTCTCGCGGTCACCATCGCGACCATCTACTACAGCGTCAAGCAGGAACGTAAGGTCCGGCAGCTCACCGGCGACACGCGGGAGGGAGATTAGCCATGCGCGCTACACCGTCGCTCCTGTTCACGCTGTTCGTCGCCGTGGTGGCCGCCGCCATGGTCTACACCGCCAGGGACTGGCCCATGGGCACCGGCCTGTTTCCCCTTTCCGTCGGCGTCCCGGTCCTGGTCATGGCGCTGATTCAACTGGTCATGGACGCCTACCGCTCCATGAAGACAACCGCCAGCCAGGAGCGGGAAACCGGCGACCTGCAGGTGGACTGGACCATGTCGGCCGCCGAGGTGGCGGCCCGGGGCCTCGCCTTCGCCGGGTGGCTCCTGGGCATGTTCTTCGGCATCCTGCTGATCGGCTTCTTCATCACCGTGCCCGTGTTCACCCTGCTGTACCTCAAGTACCAGGCCAAGGAGGGATGGACGCTGACCCTGTGGCTGACCGCCATCATGCTGGTGTTCTTCGTCGGCGTATTCGACCAGATCCTGCACATCCACTGGCTGGAGCCGTTGATTACGGGGCCGGAGAATTTCCTCAAGAGCATCATGCCCTGGCTGGGCTGACCGGGGTTCGGCCCCGCCCCTCCCCCACCCCCTGGATTCCGGCTTTCGCCGGAATGACGATTCCGACCAGAATACAAAGGGCGCCGGGGACTGCATGTCCCCGGCGCCCTTCTTTGTGACTCCGGTTGTTCTCGACCGGTACTACTTCCCGCCCTTGGGGTTGAATATCTGCGACACGATGGCCTTGTCTTCCGGTGAGGCGGCGATCGAATCCTTCCACATCCTCTGGAGGTCCGCGCCCTTCGTGGGGTTGACCGGACGCTTGAGCTTCTTGGCCTCCGCCAGGAACTTGGGGTCCTTCATGGTCGCGTCGAAGGCCTTGCGCACCAGCGCGACGCGCTCCGCCGGCACTCCCGGCGGCATGGAGTAGGGACGCCCGTAGCGCGAGAGCAGGAAGGTGGCCTTTACGAGGTTCTTCTGTTTCTCGGTCTTGGCCATGTCCTCCAGCAACGGAGCGTCCGGGAACTCGGGAGCCTTCTTGCCCTCCACCGTGCCGGTCTGGGCGAGCATGACGAGCTTCCCTTCGTGCCACATGTCGCCGAGCTGATCCAGAAACGACGAGGTCACGTTGCCGGAGGCGTCCACCTCGCCCTGCCTGAGCGCGAGACTGTACTGGCGCGCCCCCGGATAGCCGAAGACATACTCGAACAGCTTCTCGCCGCGCAGCTTCTCCAGGATGTTGCCCATGACGAAGCCGCCGGATTGGTTGCCGCTGATGCCGACCCGGGCCAGCTTGCCCGACTGCTTGATCTCGTCCAGCGACTTGAAGCGGTCCTTCCGGGTGTAGAAGAGGCCATTCTCGATGACGATGACGCCGATGGCGTTCATCTTGTTGAAGTCGAACTGGCCGCCGCGCTTCTTGTCGCCCACCACCTGCCAGTTCCACACCCCCCAGTTGATCTGCTCCATGACCGTGCCGTCGCGCCTGGCCTTGTTGTAGAGGTAGCTGGCCGCGCGCACGCCGCCGGCCCCCGGCATGTTCTGCACGATGATGGAAGGGTTTCCCGGAATGTTTCTGCCAAGATGACGCGCCAGCAGCCGCGAGTAGGTGTCGTTGCCGCCGCCGGGCGAAGACGAGACGATCAGCCGGATCTTCTTGCCCTTGTAGAAGTCCGCCGCCCCTGCCGGGCCCGCGCCGAACAGGAACAGCGCGAGCATTACGAGACTCAGTACAGCCTTCATGGTCACCTCCCGGCTTTCAAACGAAGGGTGCCGGGGACACTCGGCCCCCGGCACCCCGATTTACTGCACCCGGCAGTCCTGACAGGTGCTACTTCTTGCCCTTGGGGTTGAAGATCTGCGACACGATGGCCTTGTCCTCCGGCGAGGCGCCCAGCGAATCCTTCCACATCTTTTGCAGGTCCGCACCGCTGGTGGGGTCGACGTCGCGGCCGAGCTTCTTGCCTTCCGCGATGAACTTCGGGTCCTTCATGGTGGCGTCAAACGCCTTGCGCACGAGCGCGACGCGGTCCGCGGGAACTCCCGGGGGGAAGGCGTACGGCCGCCCGTAGCGAGAAAGCAGGAAAGTCGCCCGCACCAGGTTCTTCTGCTTCTCGGTCTTGGCCAAGTCCTCGAGCAACGGAGCGTTCGGGAACTCCGGGGCCTTCTCTCCCTTCACCGTACCGGTCTGGGCGAGCATGATGATGTCCCCCGCCTTCCACATGTCCCCGAGCTGATCCATGAACGAGGAAGTCACGTTGCCCGAGACGTCCACCTCGCCCTGCCGGAACGCGAGGCTGTACTGGCGCGCGCCGGGATAGCCGAAGACGTACTCGAACAGCGTCTCGCCGCGCAGCTTCTCGAGGATGTTGCCGATCACGAAGCCGCTGGACTGGTTGCCGCTGATGCCCACCCTGGCCAGCTTGCCCGACTTCTTGATGTCGTCCAGCGATTTGAAGCGGTCCTTGCGGCTGTAGATCAGACCGTTCTCGATGATGATGACGCCGATGGCCTGCATCTTGTTGAAGTCGAACTGGCTGCCACGAGCCTTGTCACCCACCACCTGCCAGTTCCACACGCCCCAGTTGATCTGCTCCATGACGGTGCCGTCGCGCTTCGCCTTGTTGTAAAGGTAGCTGGCCGCGCGGACGCCGCCGGCTCCCGGCATGTTCTGCACGATGATGGAGGGGTTTCCCGGTATGTGCCGGCCGATGTGACGCGCCAACAGCCGCGAGTAGGTGTCGTTGCCGCCGCCGGGCGAAGACGAAACGATCAGCCGGATCTTCTTGCCCTTGTAGAAGTCCGCCGCCGCCGCGTTTCCAACTCCGAAAAGGAACAACGCGAGCGTCGCGAGACCCAATACTGCCTTCATTGTTACCTCCCTGGTTTTTTTGAGGCGCCGGGAGCCTTCACTCCCGGCGCCGCCTTACAGTAAGTACCGCTCAACAGCGTGTCGATACCCTACAGCCAGATGTCCTTGATGATGGCCACGTTCTCGGGTGGCGCGCTGAGGACGTCCTTCCAGAGCTGCTGGAGCTGGGCGCCCGTGGACGGGATGATGTCGCGCTTGAGCCGCTTGGCCTCCGCCAGGAACTTGGGGTCGTTCATGGTGGCGGTGAAGGCCTTGCGCATGAGCTCGACACGGTCCTTGGGCGTGCCCGGCGGCATCGCGTACGGACGGCCGTAGTGCGTGAGGCCGAAGGTCACCTTGATGAGTTGCCGGTGCTCGGCGGTCTTGGCGAAGTCCAGCAACGTCGGCGTGTTCGGGAACTCCTTGGTCCTGCCTCCCTCGGGCGTGGGGGCCTGCACCAGCATGGCAATCTTGCCATCGTCCCACATGTCGCCTAGCTGGTCCCTGAACGAGCCCGGGGTGTTGCCGGAAGACTGCACCTCGCCCTGCCGGAACGCGAGACTGTACTGGCGCGCGCCGGGATAACCGAAGATGTAGTCGAAGATCTTCTTGCCGACGAGCTTCTCCATCACCTTGCCCATGGTGTGGCCCAGCGACTGGCGCCCGCTGTTGCCGCTGGTGATGAGCTTCTTGGAGGCCATCACCGACTCCCAGGTGGGGAACTCGCTCTTGCGGGTGAAAAGGATGGCGCTCTCGATGGCGGCGACGCCGAGGGCGTTGATCTTGTTGAAGTCGAAACGGGCGCGCTTGTCGCCGACCACCTGGTGGAACCACACGCCCCAGTTGATCTGCTCCATCACGGTGCCGTCCCGCTTGGCCTTGCGGTAAAGGTAATCCGCCGCCATGACGCCGCCCGCGCCCGGCATGTTCTGAACGATGATGGAAGGATTGCCCGGAATATGCCGGGAGATGTGCCGCGCGATGAGCCGGGAGTAGGTATCGTTACCGCCGCCCGGAGACGACGACACGATCAGGCGTATCTTCTTGCCCTTGTAGAAATCCGCGCCGTGGAGCGGACTCGATATCATGACAGCCAAAAGCAGGGCCATCATGGCCATGAATAGTCTCATCGGTACCTCCTGTCAGGGTTGATCTTTCGCACCGGGAGACTTTATCCACGTATCTTTCGGGGTGTCAAGCCAGAGCGGGGGAGCTTTTCAACTTGTACAGTTCAACATCCACAACCGGCCGCACCATGCCTCGCCTCCACCTTCAACAGCGCACGCAGGGAGCCTGCGTTGAGATAGACCCCTGTGGTGGCGACCAGCGCCCCTACAGAGTCCTGCCGACTACCTGGAGCCGCGAGTCTGAGGATATTCGGGAAGTGGAGAAAGGCCAGGAACAGAAGCACGGCCAGGTAGGTCGAAACCGAACTCCCCGTTCCGAGAATGCGGACGAGGACGTCGGGTATCCGGGCCGGCTGCAGGGAATCACCGAACAATCCCATGACGCCGACGGAAACGCCTGCGATGCTCAAAACGAGTTTCATGCCTCTTTCATAGCGACTGGCGTCGGGCCAGCGCCTGTCCCGGCCCTCACTTGTCTCTTCGCCCTGGCCCTGGTGTTCACTCTTCCGCGAAGACTTCGGCGCGTTTTCGCATCGCGCCGTAAGAAGAGAGCGGAGGCGCCTATTGTCATCGGTGTCCAAGACCTCAGGCTCGACAGACCACGGCGCTGAAGTTGCGTCTCCGAATTCCACGAAACTCGCGAAACCTACCACCAGTAGCGTGAAACTGCAATGAAAAGGGCACGGCGCTCAGCGTCCAGAAAGCTACAGCAGCAAAGCTCCGACGACTCTCGTCGTCCTGAGGGTGGGGTATCTGTCACTTTCCCCTCTTCATGTCGTAATCAACCGGTGTGGGCAAAGTCGCCACGCCACGGCGAGCGAGCGGAATAATCCAGCATGTGTTGAGACCGCATTCAACGGCACCTGTACTTGGTCGGAATAACTCCATTGAATTCGGCCGCCACCGCATGGTGATGCCAGTAACATGCCGCATAATGGACACCGTAAGTATAACGACGTTCATCATCTTCACCAATAATGGGATTATAAGACCATGCTATCTCATGAGGGTCCAAAGTCGTCGCAGCCTCATACCCCTCACCAACGCAGCGGTGCCACAGCCTTGAAGCGCCGGATACTGTACACCAGTTTACAATAACCTTACGATTGCAAATGTTTCGGAAACCGTACTTGTCAGGATCCTTAAGAGACCCGACTTGTCCTTTCCTTTCAAACCGAATACAATGCTTCGCGAACAGGTTAGTGCCGCCGTTCCGGGGCGGTGTTGTGCTTGTGCTGACGGTCACGACAAATCGAACCTGGGCGCTCAGGCCGCCGGGGTCCCGCGCGGTCACCGTTATGGTCGCGGAGCCGGCCTTTCTCCCGGTAAACCTGACCTCACCTCCCGACACGCTCACGGTCACGTATTCGATCGCGCTCGATGTCGCCGAGATGCTGAGCGTATCGCCGTCGGGGTCAACGAAGACACCGGACAGGCTCGCAGTCTGCCTCTCCTCTATTCTAGCGAGGCTTCGCCTCAGACCGACGAGGGGGTAAGGGGATTGGCTCCGGTCGCTTGTAGCAGGGATTGAATCCCTGGTCATGGGACCTTGCAAGGTCGGACCTCAAAGGGTCAAATGGGCATAAAAGCCCGAAGCAACCGGAGCCGGACATGAGCCTACCACAAACCGTAGCGGAAGTATTGCGCGATCACGTGACGCTGGAATACGAGTCGGTGGATCGCCTGTACTTGAACCTGTATGTGCCGCAGTTGCAGAGCGTGGGCGGGGTAGTGGGGTATCTGCACAAGCACCATGGCCAGCGGTTTGCGTCGACGGTGGCGCTGGCGCCCAAGAGTCGGGAGTTCGTGCAGGCGGTGAAGGACTTTGCGGAGCGGGAGCAGATCGAGGTGGTGCACTTCAAGAAGGGCCAGCGCAAGGACGAGGTGACGCAGGAGTACCTGGGGCGGTTCAAGGGAACCGAAGGGGTTTTGTACATCGGGATAGCGCAGGAGAAGGCCCGTGTGATGCGCACCGAGCGGCGCCGGAACCCGGACACCGGGGTCACCTATCCGTGGGTGGTCTCGTCTACCGCGATGGTCAACCATGTGTATTTCTATTGCGTGGACAAACAGGCGGGGCCGTTCTTCATCAAGTTCTGCACCTACTTCCCGTACAACGGCAAGCTGTGCCTCAACGGCAACGAGTACGCCAAGTGCCAGTTGCGCGAGCGCGGCATCCCGTTCGAGGCTTTGGACAACGGCGTGCGCTGCTGCGGAGACCCCGAGGCGCTGCAACAGATCTGCGAAGGCTTCGATGCCGCTTTCATCGACAGACTGGCGCGCAAGTGGTTCGATCGCCTGCCGCATCCGTATACGCCTCAGGACCGTCGCGCCGGTCTGCGCTACGACATCTCCATCCTGCAAGCGGAGTTCAGCCTGACCCAGGTGCTCGACCGCCCGGCCTCGGGCCGCGTCTTTTTCGAGGACGTGATCCGCGAGAACCTCGATCTCGGTCGCCCCAGCCAGGTGCAGTTGATCTTCCAGCGCCGGGTCACCCGGCGCACCCCCGGTCGGTTCCGTACCCGGGTCATCACCGCAGGCGTCACCCCTTCCTTGCACGTGGACTACAAGCACTCGCGCATCAAGCAGTACCACAAGGAAGGGCAGGCGCTGCGCACCGAGACCACCGTCAACGACACCTATGACTTCGCCCTGGGCCGGCGGCTGTCTAACCTGGCGGCGTTGTGCCAGGTCGGCTTCACAGCCAACCGTCGTCTGTTGCAGATAGAAACCATCAGCCACGACTGTGCCCTGGGTGAAGACGAACTCCAACGCCATCAACGCGGCCTGGAGTTCCACGGACAACGCGCCTCGGCCCTGCGCTTCGCCGATGAGCGCGTGCAGGCTCTGATGCAGGCCCTGCTCTTGTTCACTCTTTCGGCCCGCGGCTTCTCCAACCGCGACCTGCGCGGGCACCTCGGTGCACTCCTGGGCCTCGATCCCAGTCCAATGCGCCCGGGCCGAATGAGTTACGACCTGAGACGCCTGCGCCTGCACGGCCTGATCGAGCGCATCCCCGGCGCCTACCGCTACCACTTGACCGAACACGGCCTCAAGGTGGCGATGTTCTACACGCGTGTCTACAACCGCATCCTTCGCCCCGGCCTGGCCCATCTTGCGCCCGACGCCGTGAGCGGCAATACCAAGACCCATCGGCGCTTTGCCGCCATCACCAGGAACCTCGATGCCATTTGCGATGAGGCGAAGCTCGTCGCTTAAACTACCGAGCGTTACAACTCGCGATGGCCTACGATAGTATTCATGTACGAACGAAGTCCAGTTCAAATATCTTGTCTTCCTGAGTCAAGATCCTGTCGATCAAGGATTCTAGTGTTCGGGATCGACCGCCGCACCTCCGGCCGGTTGTTCGTGGGCTGTGTGCAGACAAGCGCACCAATGCTCCAGGTTTCACTCCCTTGCGGACACGTGACCGAACAGGAAACTCCGGCCGGGCAGGATTGGTCGCCAGCCAAGCCCAGTCCCCAGTACTGCCCCTGGCTCATACCCCGAGGACGTGCGCCGTAGGCGACAGTGCGACCCGGAGTGCAGTCCAACCGGACCGTGCGGGAAGATGTCCCGACCCTGTACACCCGGGAGCTGTCCGATGGCCACGTCCGGGTCCGTCTTCCACCCGAGAACTCGAAGAAACGCGTATCGATCTCACGGCCGTCGGCGCACCCGTCCCGCCAAGTCACCGACAGGCCCGGTGGAGTTATCCCGACGACGGGGCCGCGGTATGGATCAGGGCCTGAGCCAGAACATCCTGATACCACAATACCGACGAGTGCCAACGACTGTATCGAGAAGCGTTTCCAAGACATTGCAACAAGACTCCTTGGCAAGGATACGGACCGTTGTGACAACCCGTCACGACGCCACCGACGCGGTAACGCCCAGGCTTCGGACCTCCTGGATATGCTGGTTTCGCGGGAGTGGAATCGAGACCACCGTACTCTTCGTGCCTTCCCTTATCGTCGTCTCGACTGGCTCATCGAAGAAGTCTTCTCCGGCGACGGCAGGGTGCTTCCCCGGCCCCGGCACTAGGCGTACGATCACCTTGACGTCTTGCGGGACCGCGTCTCGAAGTGAAACCTCCACTTGGACGGCCTCACCGCTGCCCACGCTATCTTGCAGGAATCGGGCCTTTACGTCGCCGGAGGAGTCAAACGTCCTAACGCGTGTGGCGACCCGGATCGGGCCTATGTCCTCAACCCTCCGCCATAGTGCCGAGTAATCGAGCGAAGAGCCTCGCGCTACCACACCCAGGCCGTCCCAGCGAGGCGGCTTCGACCCGGCTCCCAACGGAATCGTCAGCATCGCGCGGAACGATGCAGAATCGTCGTCCCGGCCGATCCCATGATAACCCGCGCCCAGCTTCAGCCACGGATGGGGACGCCAGTCGAGGCCCACCCGGGCGCCGGTGGTCCACCGAGCTGATCCGTCTGCGTCCTCCCAGCGATGGGCGGACGCTTTCAACCCGATGGTCGTCGTCAGGTCAAGGCGCATCACGAGTTCGAGGCCCTCCAGAGCGCGCTCTTCGTAACCGCGACGCGCGGCCCGCCAACTCGTCGTCGGCAGGAAGTAGCGCAACGAACCCGTTCCCCAACGTCCCGCGTAGTCAACGACGGGAGTCATCACCCGGTGACCTAATTCTGCGCTGTGCAAGTACAGTAGCGACACGCCGACAACTGCCAGATTCGGACCACCCGACAACGCGAAACGGCGGGTCACGCCGTGGCGCAGGTCGTTGCGGATTGAGCCGCCACCGTCCTGCCAGCGCGTGATTCCCTGCTGTAAGAACAGGGACGAACCCGCGCTCGGACCGTCCGACGAAGCGGAGATGGAGAATGGAACCACGGCATCGAGAACGCCCTCGAACCCCACGCCGGTCGAAGTCGAAGACCAAGCCAAGTCGCCGACGAGTTGGAAGCGCTCCCCGAACGCCCCCTTTCCCATCGCGTCGGCATAGCGCAGCCCTTCGTCCACCATGAAATCAAGGCCGTGCCGAAGGAGACAGCGGGCGCCCACGGACGCATCATCGGTGAACTCCGTCCCGCAGCTACTCGCCACGGTCCACGACTCCGCCTGAAGCCGCTCGACAATGTCGGCAAGCGCGGGGGAAGAGGCGCCGGCCAATCCCGCCATGAGCCAAAGGAAACGCGCGTAGCGAGCCATCCGTCGCACTGTCGTAACCATCTCGTACCCTCCGTCAGTCACCGTGAGTCACAAACGACCATCCGGGACCCGTGCCGTACGCAAACGAGTGCAGAAGCGTATCGACCGTGCCGGTGTGCGTATTGGCAGGGCGGAGCGCAAGTTCCGTGTACGGCCGGGTGAAGTGAAGCGGGCGGCAACGGGAATGCCCGTCGGCTCCTTCAGGCGAATTTGTACCCGCGTGGAACGGAAAAGGAACTGATTGAAAGAAAGACGCGGACTTTGAGGAAAAGCCGTTATAAATCAATAAGTTGGGGGGGGGGGCACTGAAGCGTCCTCGCTTCTGTCGATTACGGAACTGAGTAGAACCTTGGTCGCAATTGAAAGCATCATCTGAAGCGCCGATCATACACAGCTCGGGGAGCAAGTCAACAGGGGTTGGCTCGATGGTTGTGGTGTTCGATGGACCGTGTGTGCCGTGCGCGAGCGGCGCTAACCTCTCAACTTGACAGCCCCTTCCTTTTCCAATAAGCGCTCTCGTAGACGGGAGTGCGCTCATGGGACACGATACCGGGCCACGCCTGAAAGACCCACCATGGCAGAAATCGTTCTGGCGCTGGCGACTTCCCACACCCCACAGTTGAGCATCGCCGACTGGCGCCTGCTGCAGGTCAAGGACGAGACGGACCCCCGGCTGGACTATCCGGGGCTGGTGGCCGCGGCAAGAGCGAACATCCGCCGGGAGACCACGCCCGAGAGATTCCGGGAGCGGTACGAGGCGTGTCAGAGCGCGCTGAGGGTTCTTGGCGAGAAGCTGACGGCGGCCGAAGCGGACGTGGTCGTCACCTTGGGAGACGACCAACACGAGCAGTTCCTGGACGACAACATGCCCACTTTCGCCGTCTATCACGGGGCGGAGCTGCCGGTGCCCCCGCGCACGGGGGACATGCCGGAATGGAAACAGGCGGAGCAGCGGGGCTGGGCCGAGACCGCCCTGGTGTATGCCAACCATACGGAGCTGGCCGAGCATCTCATCGCGTGGCTCTCGGACCACGAGTTCGACATCGCCCGGACCAACCGGCTGCGCGAGGGCATCGGACACGCGTTCAGCTTCCTCTACCGGCGGATACTGCCCGGCTGCACGTTGCCGATGGTGCCGGTGATGGTCAACACCTACTACCCGCCGAACCAGCCCACGCCCGGGCGCTGTTACGCGCTGGGACGGTGCATCCGCGACGCCATCGAATCCTGGGACTCCGAGGCCCGGGTGGCGGTCATGGCCTCCGGCGGCCTGAGCCACTTCGTGGTCGACGAGGAAATCGACCGGGCCACGTTGAAGGCCCTTGCCGAGAAGGACGTGAACGGACTCCGTTCGCTTCCGCGGGAGAAGCTACGGAGCGGCACCTCCGAGATTCTCAACTGGGTGGCGCTGGGCGGCGCCGTGGAGCCCATGGAAATGACGCTGGTGGACTACGTGCCCGGATACCGCTCCCCGGCGGGCACGGGCTGCGGGATGGGCTTCGCCTACTGGACCTGACCACCTCCGGCTCCAAACAACACGACAAACCATGTCCGGTGAAAGAGATATCATCGAACGCCTTTCCCGCCTCGATACCTGCGCCGTATCCGACGCCCTGGATCGTCTCGGCCTGCGCGGCGCCACCACCGGCGTCGGCCCGCTCTGGCCGTGCCCGAGGATCTGCGGCCGCGCCGTGACCATGAAGCTCAAGCCCGCGGGGCTGGACCAGTCGAAGCAGCACCTGGGCACCCGCGCCATTGAAGCCGCCGAGGGAGGCGACATCATCGTCATCGACAACGCCGGACGACCGATCTCCGCGTGGGGCGGGCTGCTGTCGCTGGCGGCCAAGCTGAAGGGCGTCGCCGGCGTCATCGTGGACGGCGCCTGCCGCGACGTGGACGAGAGCCGCGAGCTGGGGTTCCCCGTCTACGCCAGGAGCGCCGCGCCCATGACCGCGCGGGGCCGTATCCTGGAGCAGTCCTGCAACGAGGAGGTCCAGTTCGCCGGCGTCCAGGTGCACCCCGGAGACGTCGTCATCGCCGACGGCAGCGGCGTGGTGTTCGTTCCGCGCCAGAAGGAAACGGAAGTGCTGGAAGCGGCCGAGCAGATCGCCCACCGGGAAAGCCTCATGGCCGCGGAGATCCGCAAGGGCCGCGCCGTCAGCGAGGTCATGGGCCTGAGCTACGAATCCATGCTCAAGGACGGAGGCAGGCAATAGGCCTCTCCCACGCCCTCACCGAAGACGCCTTCCGGCAGCAGGCCGCCGCGGTGCTGCTGATGGCGGTGATCTTCTTTCTGAACTTCACCGGCCGCGTCATCCTGGCGCCGCTGCTGCCCTCCGTGGAGACGGACCTGGGCATCACCCATGCTCAGGCCGGCATGTTCTTCCTGTTCATCTCCGCGGGGTACCTGACCGCCATGTCCGGGGCCGGTTACGTGTCGGCCCGCTTGATGCACCACCGGACCATCGTCCTGTCCTTCGCCCTCCTGGGACTCTCGACACTGTGGGTGGCGCAAGCCTCCACGTTGACGGGCATCCGGCTCGGGCTCTTCGCCATGGGCCTGGGGGCCGGCCTGTACCTTCCGTCGGCCATCGCCACCATCACCTCGCTGGTCACCCGGCCGCACTGGGGCAAGGCCATCTCCATCCACGAACTGGCGCCCAACACAAGCTTCGTCGTCGTGCCGTTGCTCGGGGAGCTGCTGCTCAGAAGTCTCTCCTGGCGGGCCATCCTGTTCTACTTCGGCCTCGTCAACTTCCTTGCGACCGGGCTCTACGCCGCGTTCGGCCGCGGCGGCCGGTTCGCGGGCGAACCTCCCGTCCCTGCCGTGGTCTGGCGGTTTCTGAAGGACCCCATGCTGTGGATCATCCTCGCGCTCTTCATCCTGGGAGTCGCCATCACCCTGGGCGTGTTCACCATGCTCCCCCTCTACCTGGTATCGGAACGCGGCCTGGGGGAAGGCTGGGCCAACGCGCTGGTTGGTCTTTCCCGGGGCGCCTGTCCGGTCCTGGCCCTGGTGGCGGGATGGGCGGCGGACCGCTTCGGAGTCCGCCGCACCCTGTCGACAACACTGGCCCTGAGCGGTGTCACCGTGGCCCTCGTGGGGCTGGTCCCGGATTCCTGGCTGACGTTGGCGGTGGTCATCCAGCCGATGGTGGCGGTGGGCTTCTTCCCCGCCGGCTTTACCGCCCTGTCCACCCTGGGCGACATGCAGACCCGCGGCACCGCCGTGTCCCTGGTGGTGCCCATGGCGTTCGTCATCGGCGGCGGCGCCACCCCCTGGTTCCTGGGCCTGTGCGGCGACCTGGGCGCCTTCGACATGGGCTTCGTCTGGGTCGGCGTCTTCACGCTTGCGGGGGCATTTGTGGCGCTGCTTTACAAGGCCCGGCATACGGCGTAATCCCTTGGAGGAGGAGAGGTGACCATGGACCAGCCAATCGGATACAAACGCGACGAAGCGGGCGAGCAACCGCCCTATCTCCATCCAGAGTACCGCTCCACGGTGCTGCGGGCGCCCAAGCGGCCGCTGGTGCCGTTGCCCCACACGCTGTCGGAGATCACCGGGCCGGTGTACGGGCACGAGAAGGTGGGGCCGCTGGACCACGACCTCACTCGCCAGCATGACGGGGAACCGCTGGGCGAAAGGATCATCGTGCTCGGACGGGTGATGGACTCGAACGGCAGGCCGGTACCGGACGCGCTCATGGAGATCTGGCAGGCCAACTCCGCGGGGCGCTACCGCCACGACGCCGACAACCACCCTGCCCCGCTGGACCCCAACTTCAGCGGCGGCGGACGCTGCACCACCGACGCGGACGGCCGCTACCGTTTCGTGACCATCAAGCCCGCCGCCTATCCTTGGGGCAACGACCCCAACGCCTGGCGGCCGGCGCACATCCACTTCTCGCTCTTCGGCACGGCCTTCGCCACCCGGCTGATCACGCAGATGTACTTCCCCGGCGATCCACTGCTTGCCTGCGACCCGATCTTCCAATCCATTCCCGACGCGGGAGCGAGGGAACGGCTGGTGTGCAGCCTGGACCTGGAACACACGGAACCCGAGTGGGCGCTGGCCTATGAGTTCGACATCGTGCTGCGGGGACGGGACGCCACGCCCATGGAGGGTTGAGAAATGTCGGCGCGGCGCGGAACCACTCCTTCACAGACAGTCGGCCCTTTCCACCGCATCATGGTGCCGTGGGAAGGCGGCGCCGAGTTGGTGGCACCGGACGATCCCAACGCCATACGCATCGAGGGACGGATCCTCGACGGCGCGGGACAACCGGTGGACGACTCCGTCGTGGAGGTCTGGCAGGCCAACGTCCACGGCCGCTACGCCCATACCGAGGACACGCGCGAAGTGCCCCTTGTGGCGGGATTCGACGGCTTCGGCCGCGCCATCGCCGACGGCGAGGGCCGGTTCACCATCGTCACCGTCAAGCCGGGCTGCGTCCCCGGACCTAGCGACACGGTGCAGGCGCCGCACATCGCCTTGTGCGTATTCGCCCGGGGGCTGCTGAAACACCTGGTGACGCGGATCTACTTCTCGGACGAGGAAGCCGCCAACGACAAGGACCCAGTGCTGCTATCCATTGACGACGCCGATCGGCGCGAAACGCTCCTGGCCGTCAAGCAGGAAGGCGACGGCACACCGCCTGTCTACGAGTTCGACATTCACCTCCAGGGACCGCAGGAGACGGTTTTCTTCGACGTGTAGACTGCCGCCTCTCCTCCGTCATTCCCGCATCACTTCTTCTTGGTCATCCCCACCCGCTGGTCCACGCCGGTTTCGGCGTAGCCCGGCTCCACCAGCGCGTCGATGACGTAGCGGCCGCCCCGAGCCACCACCTTGGCCCCGCGTTCCAGCGCGGCGGCCAAGTCCTCAGACGTGGACACCGGATCCTCGCCGTCGAAGCCCTGGGCGCGGCCCATGGCGATGAGGTCCACCGGGGGATCGTCCAGCCGCTGGCCGATCCAGCGGTTCTGCACCGGGCGCTTGCGGATCTGCGCTACCCGCTCCTGGTGCATCTCGTCGTTGTAGTAGGAACGGTTGTCGGCGATGATCACGAGCAGCGGCAGGTCCATGTGTGTGGCGGTCCACAGCGCGTTGCAGCCCATCAGGTAATCGCCGTCGCCAAGAACGGCCGCCACCAACCGGCCCTTGCCTTTGAGCGCCAGCGCGGTCCCCACCGCGTGTCCCGGTCCGCTGCCCACGCCGCCGCCGCCGTCGTTGCCCATGAAGGACAAGGGGCCGCTGTGCTCTGCCCCTTCGCCGGGCCAGCCGATGGGCAGGCGCGCGAAGCTGACGGGCCTGCTGCGAGCGAACTCGCGCACGGTCAGGGCCATGTCCATGAGCGTCATGGGGCTGCCTTGCCTGGGCCGCGCCTTGCCGGTGGGCGTGCGGGTCCAGTGGGTGATGTACTTCAAGCCCGCGGCCGCGGCGCGCTTGCGGCCGAAGCCCTCCAGCAGTTGCTCGACGAAGGTGTCCGGGGTTGACGCCACCGGCACGTCCACCGCGGGCAGCGCCTGGTGATCCATGCTCCAGCCGTTGGTGCGGTAGGTGTCCATGGAGCAGTGGATGATGGTCTTGTCGGGCGGCGACTGGGTCTGCGACGACCCCAGGCAGCCTCGCAGGAAGCCCGCCAAGTCCAGCCAGTCCAGGCTCAGGATGACGTCGGCCTTCTGGACCAGCGCCGTCGCCTGCTTGGAAGGCCGCAGTCCCGGCGGGGCCAGGTGCAACGCGTGCGTGGTCGGGAAGGAGGACGGATCGTTGGAACTGGTCAGCACCGGCGCGTTCAGCGCCTCGGCCAGCTTCACCCGGCGCTCCCAGTCGGCCTTGCTCCGGGACACACGCCCCATGAGGATCACCGGGAATTTCGCCCTCTTGAGCAGTGTGCGCGCCCGCTTGACCGCGGCCGCCGGCGCGCACGGGGGGTCCGCCGGAGCGTAACGGGAAGCGTCCGGGATCAGCACCTCCTCGGTGAGCTGTTCTTCCTGAAGACCCACGTCCAGGCAGACGTACGTCGGGCCGCAGGGGGCCGTCCGCGCCATCTGGTTCGCCCGCAGCACGGACTCCACCGCGGCCTGCGGCGACGCCGGCTGGTCGTCCCACTTGGTGTAGTTGCGGATGATCGCCCCCTGGTCCGCGGCCGTGTGGATCCAGTCGATCCACGGGCGCCGCTTGTGCGCGTCCACCGGGCCGGTGGCGCCGAAGATCACCATGGGGGTGCGGTCGCACCAGGCGTTGAAGATGGTCATGGTGGCGTGCATCAGCCCCACGTTGGAGTGCAGCGCCACCGCCATGGGCTCGTCCGTGGCCTTGGCATATCCGTCGGCGATGGAGACCGCGTGCTCCTCGTGAAGGCAGGTGACCATCTGCGGGTTCTCGTTGCCGAGATAGTTCACCAGGCTGTCGTGAAATCCCCGGTAGCTGGCCCCCGGGACCAGCGCGATGTACTTGAGGTCCAGCGTGCGGGCCACCGCGGCCACCACGTCGCTGCCCCACCTCATCTTGGGAGTGCCCAGGCTCTCGGGGCGATGCTTCAGTGCGGTGCTGTTGCGTTTTGCCACTGCGTCTTCCTTTCTCCGTTCGGAATGGTTGCGGCATCGCCGCTTCGGGTTCGGGTCATCATCGTCCGTTGATCGCTTCGATGTCAAGGCGCCTGTCGATCCACCACGCCCGCGGCCAGCCCTTCTTCCCGGAGCAGGTTCTTCTGCACCTTGGAGCTGGGCGTCTTAGGGAGTTCCGGCCGGTAGTCGAGATAGCGGGGGATCTTGAACGGCGCCAAGTGCTCCGCGCAGAATTCCCAGAGCTGCGCCGGCGGCAGGCCGTCCGAAGAAGCGCCCTCCGCCAGCACGATGCACGCCTTGACCTCCTCCTGGCGGATGGGATCGTCCACCGCCACCACCGCGGACTCGGCGATGAGCGGATGGGAGTTCAGCACCCGTTCCACCTCGGCGGAGGCGATGTTCTCCCCGCTTCGCTTGATCATGTCCTTCTTGCGGTCGACGAAGTAGAGGAAGCCGTCCTCGTCCAGGTAGCCGAGGTCGCCGGTGTGGAGCCAGCCGTCCCGGAGAGCCGCGGCCGTCGCCTCCGGGTTCTTGTAGTAGCCCATCATGACCGCAGGGCTTTGCTTGACGATCTCACCCAGCTCGCCGGGGGCGCAGCTCTCCCCCTCCTCGTTGCAGATGCGCAGCCGGTGCACGCCCGGGGCGATGGCGACGCCGCAACTGCCGAGCTTCCGCACGGACGTTTCCAGCGGCCCGAGGACGCTCAGCAGGTCCTCGGTAAGGCTGTAGGACGGCACCGCGGTGACGCCGAAACGGCGCTCGAACTCCAGGTGCACGTCCGGCGGCAGCAGCGCCATCACCTGCCGCAACGGCGTGTCCGCGTCCGCGGGGTCCGGCGGCAGGTTCAGCAGGATGCGCGGAATCGTCTGCATGATGCTGGAGGTGGTAACGCCGTGCTTCCTGACGTCGTTCCAGAAACGTGAGGCGCTGAAGCGCTCTTTCAGGACCGCCACCCCTCCCACCGACATCATGGCGATGGTCATGTGGCACAGCGCGTTCACGTGGAACAGCGGCATCACTACCATCACCCGGTCGTCCTCGGTCCAACCGAGCGCCCGGGCACGGTGGCTCGGAGCAAAAGCGAAAGCATAGTGCTTGAGCATGACACCTTTGGGGCGGTCGGTGGTGCCGGAGGTGTAGATGATCGAGGCGAGGTCCTCGGGGGACGCATCGGCGAGTTTCGCTCCAGGACGGGCCGCTCCAATGAACGCATCCCATCCCGTCACGTCGCCGCCGCTACCGGCGTCGAGTGTGATCACGTGTTCCAGCCAGGGACAGCCGCCCCGGATGCTCTCGATCACCGGCAGGAACGCATCCGTGGTCAGCAGAAAGCGCGCCTCGGAGTGCGCCAGAAGGTATCGCAGCTCGTCGGCCGTCTGGGCGGTGTTCAGAGGAACGAACACCCCGCCGGTGCGGGCCATGGCGAACACCGTCCAGAGAAACTCCGGACAGTTGGGCAACAGCATCGCGACCCTGTCTCCGGGCCGTAGGGGCAACGCCGCAAAGGCCCGCGCCACCCATTCCACCTCGCCGGCGAACTCAGCATAGCTCCACCTCCGATCCTCGTGGACGAGACACGGCGCATCGGGCCTCTCTTCGACCTGACGGGACAACAGTTGCGACAGGGTGGAATACACGATCATGAACGAACCGACCATAGATCAAGGCAACCTTCGTTTCAATTGTGACACGGAGCACCAACCGTCATTCCCGATAGCCCCCTCCGTCATTCCGGCGAAAGCCGGAATCCAGGAGGGGCGGGGCTGGGAGGCTTCCGCCGCTCCACCGCCTCTGGATTCCGGCTTTCGCCGGAATGACGTATTCGGTACGCCCCTGCCCTGCGGGTTTGACACAGCTTGTTCCGCGGGAATGACGGGTTCGGTACGTCCCTGCCCTCGGGTTTGACACAGCTTGTTCCGCGGGAATGTCAGGTTCGGGGTTGGGCGAATGATGGTTGACACCCCGCCGGGTTCACGGTTTACACGTCTGGATGGACCACGCCATCGGAGTAACCCATGGATGAATCGCTCGAGATCCTTCGGCGCAAGATCGCGCTGGGCACCCGCATCCTGGCCAGCCAGGGATGCCTGGGCGACATACTGGGGCACCTGTCGGCGCGCATTCCGGGCACGGACGAGATGTTCATGCGGCTGCTCGGGGACGAGGAGAAGGGGCTTCTTTACAGCGACGTGCGCCACGTGCGCAGGCTGGGTTTCGACCGCACCGTGGAGCAGGTGGACGGATACCGGGTGCCGTTGGAACTGCCGATCCACGGCGAGCTTTACAAGGCGCGGGCGGAAGCACAGGTGGTCCTCCACGCCCATCCCTACCACTGCCTCATCGCCACCATCGCCGGCCTGGAACTCAAGCCCATCTACGGCTCCTACGATCCGTTGAGCCTGAGCAGGGCCATCCAGGGAATTCCCCTCTATCCGCGCTCGGTGCTCATCGACACCCCGGAGCTGGCCGCGGAGTTCATCGCGGTCATGGGCGACCGGGACTGCTGCCTCATGCGCGGGCACGGCCTCACCGTCATCGGACCCACCGTGGAAGCCGTGACCCTGCTGGCGCTCCGCCTGGAGATGCTGGCGAAGATCACCCTGGACGCCGCCCGCGCCACCGGCGGACGTGCGCCGGAGCCGCTTCCTCAGGAGGACATCGACGCCTTCGCTTTCGTGGTGCAGCAGGGCCTTCAGGCCGCGGTATCGAAGGTCTACGAGTGGACCTGGAACCACTACGCCCAACGCGTAGCGGACACGGTGGGGCTGCCGGCCGATGAGTAGCGGCCGGCTGGCGTTTCACCGGCACGACTACCAGTTCAGGCTGCCACGCAGCATCACGCCGTGGCTTGTGAGGCCGCGCACCGGCCGGCTGTGCACGCCTTCCAGGCTCATCCGCACCGCCGAGCCGAGGTTGAATTGCCCGCCCAGGCTCAGCCGCCGGGACCCTTCCCCAGCCCGCTCACGCCCCATTCCCGGTACGCGCCGCTATGGATGGGCACGGTGCGGGCCCGGCCTTCGACGGTCAACCCCGTGGCCGGGTCGGCATACCGCAGGCCGCCCCCAAGCTCGAGGCTGTGGCCGGTGTCCCCGTCCCGCCGTCATACCGCATCCCCATCTCGACCGAGGGGGTGAGAGTAGCCCCCGAGGCGAGGGTGTGGGCGTGGACCCCTTCGAACATCAGCCGCTGCCGGCTGGCATTCAAGTTCATGCCTTCCAGGCTCCCGGCCCCGTCGATCTCGGCCCAGGTGAACGCGGTCTCGCCCTTGAGTCTGAGGCTCGTGGTGCCGCCCGGGATCACCTGTTGGGTGAGGCCAAGTAAATGCCCGCGCCCACGATTCGTTCAAATTTTACAAGCCTTCCGGCAAAGTCGGCCTCGAATTCATACGCGCGGGCGAAGGTCACCTTGGGGATGTCGGCGCTGTCGGTGTCGTCGTTCGGGTCGTCGAAGTAATACTCCACGAAGCCGCCCTCCGGGCTGCTTTTCGCCGCCTCGATGATCTGCGGCAGGATGAGCTTGCCGGTGACGGCGTCCCGCAGGGTGTCCGTGGGCCTCTGGTATTCGTATTTGTCCGGGAACGCCCCGTGAACGGTCACGTAGCCGGTGTCATCCATCAGGAACAGGTAGACGGAGCCGTGCCTCCAGGGGCCGTTCGGGTCCCGGAGGACACGCCTTATTTTTGCCTGGCCAATAATATCTTCCTCCAAGTATATCTCGGCCACTTCGGCTATCGCCCCGTTCACGAATTGTTTCAGCGTTTGGCGGTCCACCACGTCTCTGGCCGTTACGTCCGGGATAATTGCGGGGTCGTATGGTTCGTCCACCAGGTCGGATTCCTGAATATCCACGCCGGCGAGCAGGATACCGGGAATATGGGACAGGGGGGTTTTATACCAGACGGCGTGCCCTCCCCCGGATACCCGGCCGCCGTCGCTATCGACTTCACCGATCGCTTGAAGGATGGCCTTGGTGGCAGCGGGATTGAGCAGCCTGCCGCCCAAGCCCATGTCCTTCGCGTGTACAGACACCCGCCACCCGGGCGAACCGGGCGAGCCGCTGGCGTCTTCCGGGAGAAGGAAGATGAGGTAGGTATCGCCGGCACGCCAGACGCCGTTGTCCTCCCTGATGAGGCAATAGAAGTAGGTTCGTTCCAGGTGATTGGTGATGACACTCCTGTATGATCTTGCCGCCAGCGCCAGGCCCGTCACGTCGCCGCTGTCCGCCCTTACCGCCGGCGTGGCAAGAGGATTAATGGTCACGCCCGCAGGGCGTGGGCAGTCACTCTCGCTTGCGAAGGCGGAGGGCGCGCCCGAGAAAAACCCGCAAGTACAGACAACCAGAAAAACAGCCAGTTTATAAACGCAGCCCGGAACCTTCATGATCGTTTCCTCCTCGGTTTACCTCCGTGTGAGCGCGCATGACTCTGCCCGCGTGTCTTTGTAAATTTATAAATTGCATTTGTTAGTATATCAAAAATGTGTGAACTTAGCACTAATAATCATGGTTTTTACATGAATATTACATGAATTATAGACGATCACATTCCCCCTGTATGCGCTTAGACCGAGTCCCAGAGTGGAGTTACCTGGATTTATCCATCTAACCGGGTACGTCTACCAGTTCATGCTGCCGCGCAGCATCACGCCGTGGCTTGTGAGGCCCCGCGCCGGCCGGTTGTGCACGCCTTCCAGGCTCATCCTCACTGACGGCCCGATGTTGAATTGCCCGCCCACGCTCAGCCGCCGGGACCCTTCCCCGGACAGCGACACGTCGGTGTAGGGCGTCAGCACACCTTGGCCGCCCCACGTGGTGCCGATGCCATAGGCGAGCCGCGCGTCCACGCGCCCGGCCGCCGGGTTGGCTGCCACGCCTCCGGTCATGCCGGTCTCCCACAACCGTTGCACCCCGCTGGCCGTCCGGCCCCACGCCGGCTGCACGCTGAGGGCGAGCCCGATACCAGACGCGCCGGGATCGAGCCGCACCAGCCCGCTCACGCCCCATTCCCGGTAGTCGCCGCCATGCACCGGCACGGTCCGGGCACGGCCTTCGACGGTCAACCCGGTGGCCGGGTCGGCATAGCGAAGGCCGCCTCCGATCTCCAGGCTCTGGCCCGTGTCGCCGTCCCCGCCGTCATACCGCATGCCCACCTCGACCGAGGGGGTGAGGGTGGCCCCCGAGGCGAGTGTCCGGTCGTGCACCCCTTCGACCATCAGCCGTTGCCGGCTGGCATTCAACTTCACGCCTTGGAGGGTTCCGGCCCCCTCGATATCAGCCCACGTGAAGGCCGTCTCGCCCTTCAGCCGCAGGCTCGTGGTGCCGCCTTCGATCAACTGATCGCTGGACGCCAGCGGCCCGCTCACCCCCGCCGCGACCATCCGCTGCGTCAGGTCGCTCGCTTGCGCGTCTTCCGCCGGATCGTCGATCTCCACCTCGCCCCAGCCATAGCCGGCCGTGGCCCACAGGTTCATGCCGCTCGGCGCCTGCCAGCCCACGTAGGGGTTGACGCTCGTCACGGTGGTGGTGAACTCGCCCGTCAGGCTGGAGTCGATGTAATCCACCGCCCCCCGCGCCCACGCCACCGCCATCCCCGCCAGCAGGTCCGCGCCCAGCCGGGTATCGACCCCGAGGTTGGCGCTGACCACGTTGCCGTCGTAGGTCATCGTATTACTGTTGCCGCCGTCGAAGTTGCGGTAGTCGCCGCTGCCCCAGAGCGTCAGGTTCCCGAACGGCCCGCTCCCTTTGGTCCTCGCCGCGTTGAGCGGCAGGGTGAAGGACGAGCCCGCGAGCAGCCGGCTGAGGTCGAAAGTGCCGTTCCCCAGTGCCCGCCCGTTGGCCAGCAGGGCATCGGAGAGCGTGGAGGCGCCGCCGAGGCGGAAGCCTTTGGCCGGCGCGGCGCCGGCGGCGGTGGCCTGCTGGATGCGGCCGGAGACGGCATCGACCGTGCTCGCGGTCATGGCCCGCATGACCTGGGGCAGCACGACCGTGACGGCAGTGTTCTGGCGCGCGGCGGTCACGTTGGGTGCGCTCAGATAGAAACCCGACCCGATGACGTAGTCGTAGGGGATTGCATCTCTACTGGTGACACCGGTGACCTGGCGGGCGTAGCCCACCTTGGGGATGTCGGCGCTGTCGGTGTCGTCGGTGGGATTGTCGAAGTAATACTGCACGAAGCCGCCTTCCGGGCTGCTGGCCGCCGCGGCGAGGACCTGGGACAGGACGAACTCTCCGGTCACGACATCTCGGACCGTCGGTACCAGAGGTCGAAGCTCAAATCTGTCCGGAAACGCGCCGTGGGACAGGATGATGTTGCTGTTGCGATCCAGTACGTAGAGGTACACCGAACCGTGTCGCCAAGGGCCGTCCGGATCCCGCAAGGCGATCCGGGCTTTCGAAAGAGCGTTTGGATCGCTGCTCTCGATGGTATCGACAATGAACTTGGATGCCTCCGCGACGAAGGCTTTCAAGGTTTCGCGATCCACTACGTCCTTGGCAGTTATGGCCGGATCGCCATAGTCGATGTCTTCGCGGGTCACATGAGATTCATTGAGGTCGAAACCGGCGACCAGCACCAGCGGAACCCCTACATTGCCCGACAGGTATACGCCAGCATATCCGGAGGCACCCGGAATCCCTGGCCGCAGGCCTGGCACGGCAGTGGTTGCATCGAACGGGCCATCCAGTTGCTGAGCAAGCGTCCTGAAGATGGAGGCACCAGCTTGGTCGCGGACACCGGGATCGGAGGAAGCCAGGCCCAATAGATCGCTGGAGGATGCTCCGAGCGCGGAAAGAATTTCGCCGTATATCAAGAAGTTTATCTGCCTGCCCGACAAGGACATGTCCTTCGCGTGAACAAACACCCTGCCGTCAAGCGTCAGCGCCACAATGTAGGTGGAACGAGAAGGAGAAACCTCGTGCCTGACGAGACATCCGAAGCGTGCTACTGCTTCCATAGGCGGGAATTCTTTGGCCAAGGCGCTATATCGATCTCTCGCAGCCAGCACGAAGTCCTTGAGGCTAGCGTCGCCTGCCTCTACCTGTTGTGCCGTGACACTCAGGTTCGCAGAAGGGGATCCATCGGGAAGGGGCGGACAGGCTTGCTGTGCCGAGGCTTGGCGTGCATTGGAAAGGACGCTCGCCAGCAGGAGCACGCCGACAATAACCAATACGGAGGTCTTGGTTTTCATCTTCAGCACCTTTCTGCTCGGGAAAAATGGTCTTGGCTTATCCCACCGGAATACCCCCCCTCTACCGCGAATGCGGTTTCCAAGTAAACCGTTTTCGTGATTCGAACGCAACGACATGGCAGCCGTCACGACCCCGGCGGGACGACCGTCACTTCGTCGGTGATCTCGAACCGCATCAGGTCCTCGCCCATGACCAACTCGCCGGAGTAGCCTGCCCGCGTCCGTTCGAGGATCTCGCCGCGCTCGACGCCGTACGCGACCACGTGGGTGAAGGCGGCGACCTTGGGTTTGGCCTGGGAGAAGACCGATGCGGCTTCCTCGGGCGAGGTGTGGTGGCCGATGACGTGGGCCAGCCGCTCGGAGCGTTGAAGCTCGGCCGCAGGGGCGGCGGCGACCTCGTGCACCAGCAGGTCCACGCCGCGCGAGAACTCGATGAGGTTCTCGCTGTAGCGGGTGTCGCCGGAAAGGACCGCAGACCGTCCGTTGTAGTCGATGCGGTAGCCGAAGGCGGGCTTGATGGGCGCGTGGTCCACGTCGAAGACGGTGATCCTCAGGCCCTCCTCCTCATAGACGAAGCCCTGCTTCACGTCCTCGGCGATGACCTCCACGCCGCCGGGGTCGAGGCGCTCGTCCACGTCCCGGCGCAGGTGGATGTCGTACTCGAAGGCCTCTGCCAGCTTGGACATCATCCGGCTGGTGCCCTCAGGTCCCCACACGCGCAACGGACGGTCGCCGCGGCCGAAGATCCACGGCGTCAGCCAGAAATCGGGGATGCCCACGATGTGGTCGGAGTGGAGGTGGGTAAGGAACAGGTACCGAAGCTCGCCCATGGGGACCCCGGCTTCCTCCAGACGTTGCAGGGTGCAGCGGCCGCAGTCGAAGACGAAATACTTTCCGGCCGCCTCCACCATGGCCGCAGGACCCGTGCGCCCCGGCTGGGGCTTGGGCCGGCCCGTGCCCAGAAGCGTCACCCGGAGCGCGTCCGTTCCTTCCTGCGCGCGCTCCATATTCACGACGTCGCGGTGTCTTCCAGGAGCAGCAGGCCCATGCCGGTCAGCATCGGCGCGTAGTAGTTCTGGTGCACCAGCTTCACCTCGGGGGACATGGCGCCGCGCATGCCCAGCCACATGATCATCTCCACCGCCTCTGCGCCCCCCTGCACCATGTAGTCGTGGTGCGACAGTCCCACCAGTTCCTCGGGGTCGTTCACGATGCGCTCCATGAAGCGCCGGTCCCACTCCTCGTTGCGGAAGCCGAAGCGCTCGCCGTGGAGTTGATGCGACAACCCGCCGGTGCCCAGGACTGCCACGCGGATGTCCTCGGTATAGCTCTCCACGGCCAAGCGCAGGGCCTGCCCCAGCTTCCACAGGCGGCGCGCCGTGGGCAGCGGGTGCTGCACCACGTTGACCGCCACCGGCACCACCTTGATGTCCCAACTGGGCTGGTGGGCCCAAAGCATCGGCAACGGCGTCAGCAGCCCGTGGTCCACCGTCAGCTCCTGGCACACGGTCATGTCGAACTCGCTCTCACGGATCAGCGACTCGGCCACGTGCCACGAGAACTCGGGGTCACCGGGCACCGGCTCCAGCGGGCGCGGGCCCCAGCCCTCGTCCGCCGGCGGGTAGCTGTCGGCCACGCCCATGGCGAAGGTGGGGTACTTGTCGAAGAAGAAGCCCGAGCCGTGGTCGTTGTAGATGAAGACGGCCACGTCGATGCGGGCTTCCCGGAGCCACTCCATGGCCGGCCGGTAGCCGTCGAACAGCGGCTTCCACTCGGGAGCGTCCTGCTTGCCCTGGTCGAACGCCGCGCCCGCGGCGGGGACGTGCGACGATCCGATTCCTGCGACGATCCTGCCCATGTTACCTGGCCCCCTGGACCTTTCGCGTGCTGAGGAACTCCTCCAGCGTCTCCCCGCGGAACGCCGCGCCGATATGCTGGAGGCTGTCGCCCGTCACCGAGCCCATCTTGTACATGAAGTAGATGTTGGCGCCGCCCTCCCGCGCCAACGCCAGCCAGTCCTTCTCGCGCAGCTTCTCCTTCTCCCAGTCGGACAGCCCGAAGCTGTCCATCAGCGCCTCGGCATCCTCCTTGTAGGCCGCGCGGTTCTCGGCCTTGTTGAGGGAGAAGAAGAACCTGTTGAGGCGGTAGCCCTTGCGCGACTGGGCTCCGTCGAACACGTAGGTGCCCTCGATCTTCTCCGAATCCTTTCCAGACTCGCTCATGGCCGCTCCCTCCGTGTCTCCCGTGTGCTGAACGTCGAACATAAAATGATTCGAATACCCGGTCAAACCCGAACCACGCCGGAACGTCGATTTGACAGGCGAGGGATGCGGTTGATACTTGATGAGCACCGAAACGAACGGAGAACTCAATATGCCGGGACCTCAATTCGAAGACGTGACCGTGGCCAACGGCGCCGAAGCCTTTCTGGCGCAACTCAACGCCAATCCCGACGTGGACTACATCTTCGCCAACACCGGGACGGACCACGGCCCGATCCTGGAGGCGCTGGCCAAGATGCACCGCAGCGAGTCCAAGGGGGCGGAGATCGTCGTGGTACCGCACGAGCAGGCCGCGGTGTCCATGGCCCACGGCTACTACTGCGCCTCGGGCAAGCCGCAGGTGGTGCTGGTGCACACCCTGCCGGGCACCGCCAACGGCTTGGGCGGGCTCATGAACGCCAAGGCGTGCCAGGTGCCGATGCTGTTTGTGGCGGGAAGGACGCCGGTCACCGAGGGAGAGGTGGCGGGCGGCAAGAGCCGCCACATCCACTGGCGCCAGGAGTCCCGCGACCAGGGCAGTATCGTGCGCGAGTTCGTCAAGTGGGACTTCGAGAACCGCGCCAACGAGCAGCTCGGCGCCATCGTGCCTCGCGCCTTCAAGATCGCCATGGCCGAGCCCCGCGGCCCCGTGTACCTCTCGCTCCCTCGTGAATGGCTGTACGAGTCCATGGAGACCACCCGTGTGTCCGCGGAGGTATTCGAGCCGCCGAGCAAGATCCAGACGCCCGCAGGGGACCTGGAGCGCGCCGCGGAAGTCCTCATGGGTGCGTCCGAGCCGGTGATCGTGACGCGCTACCTGGGAAAGACCCCCGGCGCGGTGGCGCCGCTGGTGGAGTTGGCGGACCTGTTGGCCATACCGGTGGTGCAGCACCCGCAGTCGCCGTACATGAACTTTCCGTCGAGCCACCCATGCCACGGCGGCCACGACATTCCCGGGCACGTGAAGAAGGCGGACGTGGTCTTTCTGGTGGACATCGACGTGCCGTGGACGCCCGCCACCCGGGACATTCTCCGGCCCGAGGCCGCGGTGCTGCAACTGGAGGTGGACCCGCTGTTCTCGTCCATTCCGGTGTGGGGATTCCCGGTGGATCACGCCATGACCGGCTCGTCCGACGTGACGCTGCCGGTGCTCAACGGCTTGGTCCGGCAGGGACTGGAGGGCTCGGACACGCTACGCAAGGCCGTGGAGGAGCGGCGCGCACGGGTCAGGGCCGCGCACGAAGAGACGCGCGCGGAGATGGCGGCGCGCATCGACAAGGTGAAGGACGAGCGCCCCATCCATCCCCTGTGGGTGTCTCGCTGCATCGCCGACGTGGTGGACGAGAAGACCATCGTCATGGGTGAGGCCGTGACCTCGCCCCTGGGTCCCGTGCTGGGGCTGGAGCGGCCCGGATCGTTCTTCGACCAGGCGCCGGCGGGCCACCTGGGCTGGGGCATGGGCGCGGCCATCGGCGCCAAGCTGGCGGCCCCCGACCACACGGTCATCGCCTGCGAGGGGGATGGCTCCTACATGTTCTGCGTCCCCACCGCATGCCATTTCACCGCGCAGAAGTACCAGGTGCCGTTCCTCACCGTCATCTACAACAACCAGGCCTGGAACGCGACGCTCAGCACCGTGCGCGAGCTGTACCCGGACGGGGTCGCCCACCAGACCAGCAACTTCCCGGGCACGGACCTGTCGCCGTCGCCGCAGTTCGAGCTGACCGCGCAGGCGTGCGGCGCCTACGCCGAGCGCGTGGACGATCCGGCGGACCTCCCGTCCGCCCTGCAGCGCAGCCTCAAGGCCGTCAAGGAAGATGGGCGACAGGCCCTGTTGAACGTGATATGCCGTAACCCCGCCGGCTGAGCCGCGGCTCATCCTCGCCGGCGAATTACTCAAACACCTGTTTCAAGGAGGGAACATGCATTTTGTGAAACTGTTGGCAATCGGCCTGGTGTCAGGCGCGTTGGTGCTGGCGAACGCCCCCGAAACGCCGGCCGCCTACCCGGACAAGCCCATCACCGTCATCGTGCCGTTCGGCGCCGGCGGCGCCTACGGCCGCCTCGGGCGCAAGATGGGCGCGGACCTGGAGAAGAAGCTCGGCGTGCCCGTAGTGGTCAAGAACAACCCGGGCGCGGGTGGACGCAAGGGCGCGGTGGTGCTGTTCAAGTCCAAGCCCGACGGATACACCATCGGCTTCGTCCACTTCGTCTCGTTCCAGTCGAACGAGATCCTTCGCGGCAAGAAGGCGTCCATCGACTACAACAAGTTCAAGATCATCCTGAAGCTCACGGACGCCAAGCAGTTCGTCTTCGTCAACAAGAAATCGCCCATCAAGAGCCTGGCGGACTTCAAGAAAGCCGGGCGCCCCATCAAGTTCGCCACCACCGGAGTCGGCGCCGTCACCTGGGTCGAGGCCAACGCCTTGGGCGCCACCCTGGGGTTCCCGGTCAAGTTCGTCACCGGCTACAAGAACCTCCCGAAGGCGGCGCTTGCCGTGGCCCGCGGCGACGCCGAGGCGGGAGCCGGCGGTTATGTGCACGTCCGCAACGTGCTGGACGACCTGCGCATACTGGCCTTCATCTCGGACAAGAAGGATCCCAACCTGCCGGACATCCCCACCACCACCGAGCTGGGGTATTCGCAACTGTCGGTGCTGGGAGTCCCGCGCATCATGGCCGCGCCGCCGGGAACGCCGGACGACAAGCTGCAGGTCATCCGCAAGGCGATGCAGGAGATCGTGGACGACGCCGCTTTCAAGGAGTGGGCCTTGAAGGGGGGCTTCTTCCTCAATCCCGACGGCCCCGACGCAACCTGGAAGGTGTTGCAGGCCAACGCCAAGATCATGGAAGGGCTCAAGCCGCTGCTGAAGAAAAAGTAGCCTACCGATAAGCAAGCGTCTCGACGGACGCGATGCAGACGGCACTCGCAGAAGCCGCCCTGAGGGTGGCCGACCCGGCCGCGGTCCTCATGCTTTTCATGGGGACGACGCTGGGCGTCATCTTCGGGGCGCTTCCCGGGCTCGGAACCATCACGGCCCTGGCGGTGGTGCTCCCGTTTACGTTCGGCATGGACCCCATGCTGGCCATGTTCATGTACTCGGGCATCATCAGCAGCGGCACCTTCGGCGGGTCCGTGCCCGCCATCCTCCTCAACACCCCCGGCACCCCTCCCAACGCCGCCACCTGCCTCGACGGCTATCCAATGACCCGCAGGGGCGAGGGCGCCCGGGCGCTGGCCGTGTCCGCCACGGCCTGTTTCGTGGGCTCCCTGGGCGGCGCGGTCATCCTCCTCGCCCTCCTGCCCGTGGTGAAGCCCGTGGTGTACGCCTTCGGCCCGCCGGAGTTCTTCTGGCTCGTGGTGTTCGGGCTCGTCACCATCGCGTTCGCGGCCAAGGGCAACATGGTCAAGGGGCTTGTGGGCGGCGGACTGGGGATACTGCTGTCCCTCATCGGGTACACCGAGATGTACGGCGTCTACCGCTACACCCTGGATAGCGAGTACCTGTGGGACGGCATTCCCATGGTCCCCTTCGTGGTGGGGATGCTGGCCGTCAGCGAGCTGATCAGCTACTCGGCCAGCGGCGGCGTAACCGCGAGCGCCGCGGCTGGCGCCACCGGCGCGGACTGGCGGCGCCAGACCCTCCAGGGAATCCGCGATACGTTCTCCAGACCCCTCGCCGTGGGGCGCGCCACGGCCATCGGCGCCGGCATCGGCGTGATCCCCGGGGTGGGCGCCGGTGTGGCATCATTCCTCTCCTATGTCGTCGCCATCCAGGGCTCGGACAAGCCCGAGACCTTCGGCTCGGGAAACCTCGAAGGGATCATCGCCAGCGAGACCGCCAACGACGCCAAGGACGGGGGCTCGCTCCTGCCGACGGTGGCCTTCGGCATCCCAGGCAGCGCCGACATGGCCCTGCTCCTCGGCGCCTTCGTGCTACATGGCCTGCAACCAGGGCCGCTCCTGCTTCGGGATCACATGGACCTGGTCTATGCCCTGCTGCTGGGAATCGTCATCAGCCAGATCCTCACCAGCGGGCTGGGACTCATGGCGGTGCCCTGGCTGGCGCGGCTCAGCACCCTCCCCTCGCGGGCCATCGCGCCGTTCGTCCTCGTGCTGGTGTTCGTCGGCATGTACATGCTGCGGACCAGCATCTTCGACGTGGGGCTGGCGGTGGCGGCCGGCATGTTCGGCTACTGCATGCGCCGCTACGGTTTCCCGCTCATCACCGTGGTGATCGGTTTCATACTGGGGCCGCTGGCCGAACAGGCATTCCTGCAATCGCTCATGATCTCCGACGGCCGCTACGACATCTTCTACACCCAGCCCATCGTCATCGTGCTCATGATCCTGACGCTCGCCACCGTGACGCTGCCTTTTGTGAAGTCGTTACGCCGTTGGGTAACGGAGAAGGGAACCGGGGGGTCATGAGAGGCTCCCTGCTCTTCACCGCGTCGGTCAGCGGATTCATCGCACTCCTGCTGTGGGCCGGACTCGGCTATCCGCCGGAAGTCCAGATGCTGCCGCTGGTGGTGGGCCTCCCTACCCTGGCATTGACGATCGTGCTGTTGGCGGGCGAGTTCCATCCCCCCGTCATGCAATGGCTCGACTCCGCGCTGGACGACCTGTGGGGCGGCCGGCAGGAGACCCCCGACGCGGCGGTGGATCAGTCCTCGACTTCGTGGGGGCCCGTCGTGCGCATGATGAGCTGGGCCATCGGATTCTTCGCGGCCGTCTTTCTGTTGGGGATGTTCGTGATCCCGCCGCTCTTCATCGTCGCCTACCTCGTCACCGAAGCGCGGATGCGCCTTGCCGGCGCGTTTTTCGCCAGCCTCGTGGCTTCAACCTGCCTGTATGCCGGCATGGCGTTCCTGGGCGTGGACCTGTGGACCGGGAGCGTCCCCGAGGTGGCGCCCGGCATTCTCGGGGGCGGCATCATCCCGCCTTTGTGATACCGCCGATTGCGAGCCGCGCGGTTTCGCGTCTACAATACAGGTAGTGAACGCGTCCGCGAGGACACGGCTTCGACCCCGCGGCTCTTAAATCGCTCTGTCAGGAGGAAACCATGGTCTGCAGAATTTTCTGGGGCAAGCTTCGACTCGGGAAGTGGACGGAATACGAACGGTACTACAACGAGGTGGTGGTGCCCGCCACCGCGAACATGCCGGGTTTTCGCGGCCGACAACTGCTCCGGAGCTCCGAGAATCCGGACGAAGGTATCTCCCTCACCTTCTGGGAGACCAAGGAAGACATGCAGAACTACGTCACCAGTCCGGCCCGGGCCAACATCGCCAAGGGCGCGGAGGGCATGTACACCGGCGAGTACTGGGTCAAGGACTTCGAGGTGACGTCGCTGTCGCTGCTGTCTCTGGGAAACGTGTGAACCGGCGTTCGGTTCTTGCAAGAACGACGCACGCGAGGGTGGAACATGAAACGCATTGGCCTGATATCTCCCAACATCAGTGACGAGTTCCTCACCGACGTGTACCGGATCCTGCCGCCGGACATCACGGTGGAGGGCCGCGGACTCCAGGTGCGCGAGTTCACCGACCACGAGTTCGCCCGAGCCGAGAGCGAGTTCTTCGGACTGGTCCGGGAACTGACCGGGTATGCTCTCGACTTCCTGATGGTCACCGGCGAGCTGTTCCTGTCCTACAAGGGACCCGGCTCGGACCGGCATCTACTGGAGGCCGTGGCCGAGGTCACCCCGGTGCCGGCTTCCACGGTGTTGACGTCGGTGGTGGACGCCTGCCGGGAGCTGGGGATGAAGCGCGTGGTGATGGCGACGCCCTTTCCGGAAGACCAGGACGCCCGGCTGGTCCGTTTCCTGGAGCACGACGACATCCACGTCGAGGAATTCCGGGGCCTCGCTTGCGCCAACTCCAGGGAGATATGGGCGTTGCCCGCCGAATCGGGGCTGGAGGTGGCGCGCCCGCTACTGAAGGAACACCCGGATATCGACGGCCTCTACATGCCCTGCAACAAGTGGCGCATCACTCCCATCATCGAGCAGTTGGAGCAGGAGTTCGGCAAACCCGTGGTCACCAACACCCAGGCCTGGATATGGACCGCGCTGAAGGCGATGAAGCTGAACGAGGCGGTGGAGGGATACGGACGGCTGCTGGCGCGGCTGTAGCCTTGGAGAAACCGAGACGAACATCCGGCTTTACAGCGGAGGTGCGCGATGAGTTGGCAAGACCGCATCGTGGTGGACCCGAACGTCATGGTCGGAAAACCGGTGGTCCGAGGCACCCGGCTGACCGTGGAGTTTATCATCGGACTGCTGGCCCAAGGGTGGAACGAAACCGACATCCTGGAGAATTATCCCTCCCTGGGAATCCAGGACGTCAGGGCCTGTCTGCACTACGCGGGCGAGTTGCTCCGGTCGGAGAAGGTCTTCCCCATTGACTCTGCACAACGCCCAACGGGCGCATGAGAATCCTCGCCGACGAGAACATTCCACGCGCCGCGGTAGACCGCTTGCGGCGCGCTGGGCACGATGTCGCGTGGGTGTCGGAGGAGGCTCCGGGCTCGGATGATTCCGATGTCCTGAAGAAGGCTACCGAACAAGACCGGGTTCTCGTAACGTTTGACAAGGATTTCGGAGACTTGGCCTACGTTGTGGGCTTGCCGGTAACGTGTGGCATCGTCCTTTTCCGGCTGTCGAACGTACCCAAAACGTCCCTTGCGGAGTTCATGACGACGAGCCTCTCGTCTCACGTCGAATGGAAGGGCTTCTTCTCCGTGGTCACCGAGGATCGGGTTCGGATGCGCTCATTGAATCGAAGCCCCTGAGTTTCGCACAAGCACGACATTGCGCCAACAAGGAGGCGAGTGCGCTAGGCAACATGCTCCTTCAACCAGCCGTCGAGGGCGTCGATCATGAAGGCCTCGCAGCCGGCGTAGAAGTGGTTGGCGCCGGGGACGATGATGCAGGTGCAGTTGTCGGGACCCGCTGCCTTGTCCAGTTCATGGGCGTACTCGCGGAAATAGGCGGCCTCGATCTCTCCCGCAGTCACCAGTAGGGGACAGCCCAGCCGAGCGGCGTGGGGGCGCACGTCGTTGGTCTCGTGGCGGCCGTACTTGCTGACGTAGGTCCTGTAGGTGAACAGGCCGGTGGCGCCGCTGGCCGGCGCCCACAGGTACTCCTCCCCTTCCCCTGCGGCCACCCGGCTCTCGGCGCCGGCCATGCGCGCCTCGAACTCCGGGTCCTCCGCGCAGCGGGCGGCGTAGAACTGCTTGGGGGCAGAGCATGAGATCACACCGACCACATCGTCGCGCTGCCGTGTCCCCTGGTAGTAGAGAGACTTGACCGAGCCCAGGCTGTGGCCCACCAGCACGAAGCGCGCATAGCCTTCCTGCTTCAAACGGTCGATGGCCGCGTCCACGTCCAGCAGGCATTCCTCGAAGTTCTCGTAGGTGGCGCCCCGGAAAGCGGTGAGGTCGCCGCCGCGGGAGATCCAGTCATGTCCGCGCGTGTTGATGGAGAAGGCATGGTGGCCGCGTCCGGCCAGAGCCTCGGCGAACACCGGCAGCGGGCCGGTGTAGAAGCTCATGGCGACGCCGTGGATCAGCACCAGCGCCAAGTCGGGGCGAGGCGAGTCCTCCATGCGAAACAGCGCACCGTGCAGCGTCTCCTGGTCCGAGGTTACGAACGAAAGCAACTCGGCATTTCCCGCCATAAGGTGTCTCCCTTGTCTGATTGTGTCCTCCGTGCCGGGCAATGGTGCGGACACAGGCGGGTCTGAGACCCGCGCCTACGACGCCGGCTCATATGCGTCGAGCCAGCTTGCGATGGCGTCGCCGTCGCGCTCCAGCCAGAGCGCGTTGGAGCGGATCCGCTCCAGCGACTGGCGCACCGTGCGCGCCGCCGCGGGCGCGGGGTGCGCCTCGAAGAAGGCTTCCACCTCTCCGGCCTTCTCCAGGGTGGTGAAGTCCTCGGTGGTGATGGAGATGATCCGCGCGATGATGAAGCCGCCCTGCCCGTACCGGCGGTCGAACTCGGCCCATTTCTCCCGCAGGAAATCCCACGCCAGGTCCCGTCCCAACGGGTTCATGGCGACGCCGGCAATCGCCAGCGGGGTATCCTGTCCGCGCACCTCGTCGGACAGCGAGAACTCCAACGTCCGCCGAAGCAGGTCCGGGTCGGCGCTGCTGCCCAACGACCGCAGGCAGCGGTTCTTCTCTTCGTGAAGCTCCGCTTCCCTGTAGATGCCCAGCACCGCCTCGTATCCTTCCAGCCCGCGGCTTTCCACCACTTGGCCGTACACCGCAGTCCGCAGGTCCGGCGCCACCGGCGTCCCGTCCCGGGCGCCCTGATCGAACCGGCGCAGGGCTTCGGCGTTCACCTGCCCGCCGCCGTAGCGCGCCAGCAGACCGATCACCATGGGCCGGAGCAACTTCGTGAGATGGCTCTCGCCCGGCCGGGCGTCCCACCCCAGGCTGCCGTAGATGGTCTGGTACAGGCTGCGGGCGAAAGCGCGGAACGGCTCGTGGCAGGGCTGTCCCAGCAGCAGGATGTCGTAGGCGCGGATATTCTCCGACAGGTCGGCCCACACCGTGTAGTCCGTCTCGTTCAGGTAGGCCGGCGCCAGGGCCAGGGGCCGTCCCGGGTCGAGATAGCCGGCCCGCGCCAGAGCGAACGCGTCGTTCTGGAGACCCAGCCGGTCCGTGGCCGACGAAAGCTCCCCCGCCTGCACCGCAGCCCCGAGCCGGTCCCACAGCTCGGCGCTGTAGTTGATCCGGTAGAACCCGGTCTGGTCCGGGTTGACCTTGACCCATCCGCCGCGGTTGCCGCCGAGGCCGATCCTCGTCTTCTCGTCCTCCACGACGCGGAACGTATCCTCCGCCCCCTCCGTGCGGATGCCCAGCGGAACCGACCACCGGCTGCTGTCGTCCCGATCCGGGACGCCGCTCAGGAAGAACCGCGTCTGGTGAAGCTCCACCTCTCCCCGGCTCGCGTCCACGGACAGCAGCGGATAGCCGGTCTGCTTGGTCCAGGTGTCCATGATCTGCTTCACCGGCTTGCCGGACTCCTCCGCCAGGGCCTGCCACAGGTCCTCGGTGGTGGCGTTGGCGTACTGGTGCCGTTCGAGGTAGCGCTGCAATCCGCTGCGGAAGGTGTCCGCGCCCAGGTAGGCGGCCAGCATCCGTATCACCGAAGCGCCCTTGCTGTAGCTGATGCCGTCGAATATCTCGCTGATCTGCTTGGGGTCCCGCACCTCTATCTCGATGGGGTGGGAGCTCTTGAGCCCGTCCAGGGAGAGGGCGCGGCCGAAATCGCTGTAGACGAACTGCGTCCACATGTCCCATTCCGGGAACAGGTGGTCCACCGCCATGAACTCGATCCACGAGGCGAAGCCTTCGTTGAGCCACAGGTGGGTCCACCACTCCATGGTGACGAGGTTGCCGAACCACTGGTGCGCCAGCTCGTGGGCGACGATGATGGCCACCCGCTGGCGCGTGCCCGCGGACGACTCTTCGGGGTCCACCAGGATGGCGGTCTCGCGGTAGGTCACCGCGCCCCAGTTCTCCATGGCCCCGGCGGCGAAGTCCGGAATCGCCAGCAGGTCCATCTTGGGCAACGGATAGGCGATGTCGAAGTATTCGTGGAAAAACGACAATGTGCGGGCGGCCACGTCCAGGGCGAACCGCCCCTGCTCCCGCCGGCCCACCGGCGTGTAGACCCGGACCGTCACGCCTTCCGCAGTCTGAGTCTCGACGTGGTCGAACTCGCCCACGATGAATGCCAGGAGATACGTGGACATGACCGGGGTGTCGGCGAAGCGCACGGTCTTGAGCCCATCGTCTCCGGTCTCGACTTCACTGGGCGGCATGTTGGAGACCGCCGTCCGGTCCTCCGGCACCACCAGCGTCACCGCGAACACGGCCTTGCGCGCCGGCTCGTCCCAGCAGGGGAAGGCGCGCCGGGCGTCGGTGGCCTCGAACTGCGTCACCGCCATGATCCGCTTCTCACCGTCCTGGTGGTAGACGCCGCGGTAGAAGCCGTGCATCTTGTCGTTCAGTTGCCCGGTGAACTCGATGTCGATCCGGGCAGGCCCAGGCTCCAGCGCTTCGCTGAAAACGAACGCGACGGTCTCTTCCTCCTCGTTGGCCTCGATGGACTCGGGCTCGCGGGACACCCCGTCCCGCTCCAGCACCGCCGAGTGGATATCCAGTTCGGTCGCGTGCACGACGACCCGGCGGGTGGCCGTCTTCACCTCGACATCCACGGACTCGCTGCCGTCGAAGGAAAAGCGCTCCAGGTCGGGTTTCAGAGTGAGGTCGTAACGCTTCGGGGCAACGTCGTCGGGTAGCAGCACCCGTTCCTGTTCAGCCATGTGGGGTCTCCAAAGTCAGAAAGCGGCGTCCTTCACACCGGCCAGCCGTGCTGCGACAGGTCGATAAGGTTGCCGTCGGGGTCCTGCACCCGGTATTCCGCTTCGCGATTGGGCGGCCTCTTCCTCACGTCGTCGGCCGCTCCCATCCGGTCCGACACCGACTTCAAGGCCTGGACGTCGTCCACCTCGAAGCCGATGTGATTGAGGCCGCTGTCCAGCGCGCGCCCCTCCACCTGCTCCTCCGGCCCCTTGGGGATGATGGCCAAGTTCACGTGCCCGTCCGAAAGGTAGGTGGCCGTGCCCACGCCCTTGACCACCTTGAGCCCGAACACGCCGGTGTAATACTCCACCAGCTTTTCCTTGTCGTCCGTGAGAATGGCGATATGACGGATGCGTGCCATGAGGGTCTCCTTCCCAAGACCTTTGGACAAAGGGTTCGCGCGCCTGGACAGAGTCAACCGTCCGACTCGCGTTTCCAGCCGATGCTTCCGTTCACGACAACGCCCTCCACCTGCGTCGCCGCGTCGAAGGGCGGACCCGACAGCACCACCACGTCCGCATCCTTGCCCTTCTCCAGGCTTCCAACCCGCTCGTCGATGCCCATGAGCCGGGCGGAGTTGAGCGTCAGCGCCTTGAGCGCCTCGTCGGGGCTCACCCCGTGGTCCACCGCGGTCATGCCCTGCATCCGGTGATTCTGGATGGGAATCACCGGGTGATCGGTGGAAAAGGCCGTGAGCACGCCGTTTTCGATGAGCATGCGCGGCGAGTCCGGGCTGCGGCCCGACTGCTCCAGGTTGCCGCGGGTCTTGAGCCACGGGCCATGGACCACCCCGACTCCGGCCTCCGACAGCTCCGCGGCCACCTTGTACCCGTCGGTGCCGTGCTCGATGATCAGGTCGAGGTCGAACTCCTGCGCGATGCGGATGGCCGTCATGATGTCATCGGCCCGGTGCGCGTGGGCGCGCAGCGGAATCTGCTTGCGGACCACCGGCACCATGGCCTCCTGCCGAAGATCCCGTCGAAAACCACCCGCCAAGTTGGTGCGCGCCTGCGATGCGATGTACTCCTGGGCACGGATCAGCCCTTCCCGCAGGATGGCGGCGATGCCCATGCGCGTCATCGGGCTCTTCTTCATGCCGCCGTACACCTGCTTGGGACGCTCCCCGAAGGCGATCTTCATGCCCACCGGGGCGCGCACCAGCATCTCCTCCAGCGTCCGCCCCACCACCTTCACCGCGGCGGGCTGACCGCAGATGACGTTGTAGCTGCCGGGCATCACTCCCACCGTGGTGACCCCGCCCTTGAGCGCGTCCTGGAAGGCGATGTCTTCGGGGTTGATGGCGTCCAGCGCGCGCAGGTGCGGCACCACCGGGTCGCCCACTTCGTCCTCGTCGCTCTGGCTCGCCCCTACCCCGTCCTGGCACAGCCCCAGGTGGGTGTGGGCGTCGATCATCCCCGGGATGAGCACCTTGCCCCGCACGTCCCAGACCTCGGCGCCCGCGGGCGTGGGAACGCCGGCACCGATGGCTTCGATGGTTCGGCCTTCGATCAGCAGGGTGCCCTCGTCGATCACGCCGTTGGATGCGGTCATGATGCGGGCGCCCACGAGTGCCAGCGCCATGATTCCCTCCTGTCTTCAATCCCCGCGTGAACCGCAAGCCGCGCGCAAGAGACCGTCTACGCGTCTCCGCCGGCCGCGGACTCCTTCCGTTCAAACACGAGGCGGCCGTCCACGTAGGTGCGGTCGGCCTTGATGTCCCGTATCGACGTGGGCGCCGCCATGAGAATGTTCTCCGAGAGGAGCGCCAGATCGGCTCGTTTGCCCTCCTCCAGGGAACCCGTCCGATCTTCGTCGAACGACGTGTAGGCGCAGTTGTACGTATAGATCCGGATAGCCTGCAGCACACTCACGCCCTCGTCAGCGTTGAGCACCTCGCCGCCCTCTTCAGGTCCGAAACGGTGGTTCACCAGGATGTCGATGCCCTGAAGCGGGTTGTACAGCCCCACGGGCCAGTCCGAGCCGCCGGAGATGATGACGCCCCGGTCGGTCAGCGACTTGAACGGGAACGCGTAGCGCGCCCGGTCGCCCCACTGGCCGTGGACTCCCTCGCTGCCGATGCTCTCCAGGATCGGCGGCTGCGTGTTCCAGATGACGCCCAGTTCCGCCATGCGGTCCATGACCCGCGGGTTCCAGAGGTAGGCGTGCTCCAGCCGGTGGCGCAGGTCGTGCGCCGCCACCTTCTCGCGGCCGTGGGCGATGGCTTCCAGCGACCGATGGATGCCGTGGTCGCCGTGGCAGATGAGTCCGGCCTGCCAATCGTTGGCCTGGACCTGCTCCATGAAGTCGTTGGCCACCTCCTGGGTGAGCCGGAAGCTGCCGAGCTTCTTCCCCTCCGGGTCGTTGCTGTAGGGCTCGAACAGGGCCGCGGTCTGGCCGATCACGCCGCCGTCGATGCCGATCTGAAGCGCGCCGAGCTTGAGCCACTCGGTGCCGTAGTTGGTCGCCAACCCGGTTTCCCATATCTTCCCGGCGGCGCCCTCGAGGTCCCAACCTTCGCCGTGCACAGGATAGGGGCCCATGACCACGCGCAGGCTCGGCGACGCTTGGCGGTGCAGCCGCTGCAACGCCGCGGTGTCCCGGCGGTAGCGGATGGCGGCCTCGAACGCCGTGGTGACGCCGTTGCGGTTCAGCTCCTCGGCCATCCACTGGAAACCGTCCATCATCTCGTCCACGCCCCACTTGGGCAGGACCGGCATGATGAACACGGTGCGGGTGTTGTCCCACATGGGACCCAGGGGACGGTCCTGGTCGTCCCGTTCCATCGGGCCTCCGGGAGGGTCGGGCGTATCGTCCTGGACCCCCATGCGCCGCAACCCCGCGGTGTTGAAGGTCCAACCCATGGACTCGCGGTTGGAGATGGCCACCGGGTTGTCGGGCGACACCGGATCGAGGTCGAAGCGGTTGGGGTTGCGCCGGTCGGTGAGACGCGTCGCCTGGAAACCCCGCCCCCATATCCACTCGCCGGGCTTGACCTGCGCGACGCGCTCCTTGACGCTGGCGACGATGTCCGCGATGGACGGGCAGGCGGCGTAGGTGCAGTCCACCCAGTGGCGCTGCTGGCCGTTGGTCATGTGGATGTGGTTGTCGATGAACCCGGGCGTCACCGCGCGCCCGTCGAGGTTCACCACCTCCGTCTCCCGGCCGATGGTCTGCTCGACGTAGGCCCGGCTGCCCACCCGAAGGATGTTCCGGCCGCGGATGGCCAGCGCCTCGGCCACCTCGTCGCGGGCATTGACGGTCACGATGGGGCCGCCGACAAAGGCGACGTCGGCGGTGGGAGTCGGTGTCGACACGCTCGATTCTGGCATTGGACACCTCCTTGGAAGGCGCGAAAGGCGCCTTCAGTGCACCTTGATGGACAATAGCCGCTCGCCGGTGGCGTCGCAAGTAGAGGCGACCGCCGGTCGCCCCTGCCGCGGCCGGGTACGGCTGCCGTCCACGTTGTTGTCATACATGAAATAATCCTGCTAACGCCTTGTCGGATCGAAGAAATCCCTCAGTCCATCGCCCAGTATATTGAACCCCAGGATGAGCAGCGTGATGGCCATTCCGGGGAAAAACGCGGCCCACGGAGCCCGTTCCACGTAGCCGTAGGCGCCGGTCAGCATAGCGCCCCAGGAAGGCGCCGGAGGCGGGTGGCCCACGCCGAGGAAGCTCAGGGACGACTCCGCGAGGATGGCATAGGAGAAGGACAGGGCGAACTGCACCAGCAACGGCGCGACCACGTTGGGGGCGATGTGGCTGCGGATGATGCGCGGATGGGAACCTCCCAGCACCTGGGCGGCCTCCACGAACGGCTGCGCCTTGATCGCCATGGTAGCCCCGCGCGCGACCCGGGCGAAGTGCGGCGCCTGCACCACGCAAAGGGCGATGATGACCGGCACCGACGGGGGCATGCCCCCGCCGGTGAGAAACGCCGCCACCGCGATGGCGAGAAGGATGGTGGGAAACGCGAACACGAGGTCGATGAGCATGGTGACCCCGCGGTCCAGCAAGCCGCCGAAGTAGCCGCCGAGCACCCCGATCGACATGCCCACCACCGCAGCGCCCATGGCCGAGAGCACCCCCACGACGAAGGCGATGCGGGCGCCGTAGATCACCCTGCTGAGCACGTCCCGTCCGAACTCGTCGGTGCCGAACCAGTGGGCAGCGTCCGGCCCGCTCAGCCGCGACCCCGCGCCCATGTCGAGCGGATCGTAGGGCGCCAACACGTCCGCCAGGAGCGCCGCCAGGAGATACACCACGATGACGGCCGCGCCCACCACGGCCGGCCGGTGGCGCACGAACCGGCGCCATGCCCGACCGGGGCCTTCGCGGCGGCGCGCGGCCGGCTGCCGCATATCGGCGGTGTTCACAGCTTCCGCCACGGGGTTAGTGCCCTCCCCCACAAGGGTTGAATTTTACGCGCGGCGTCATGGCGCTCCTAATCGTACCGTACCCGCGGATCCAGCAGCCCGTAGCCAATGTCCGCCAGCGTGTTGATGATCACGTAGCTGCCGGCGATGACGATCATGGTGGCCTGAAGCACCGGGTAGTCCCGGCTCAGCACGGCCTCCACCGCGTACTGGCCGATGCCCGGGATGGCAAAGATCTGTTCGATGATGAGCGAGCCGCCGAGCAGCTTGCCGGTCTCGGTGCCGATCAACGTCAGCACGGGGATGAAGGCGTTCCTGAGAGCATGTCTGGAGAACACGCGGCGCTCGCGCACTCCCTTCGCGCGCGCCGTCCGGATGTACTCATGGGCAAGCACGTCCAGCATGGCCGAACGCGCCATCCGCATCACCGCCGCCGCCATGGTCGTGCCCAGGGCGAGGGATGGCAGCATCAGGGAAAGCGTGCTCTCGACGGGATCTTCCAACAGGGACACGTAGCCGACGGAAGGAAGAATGTTGAGGTAGACCGCAAAGACCAGCACCAACAGTGTGGCCAGCCAGAAATGCGGCATCGCCAGCCCGAGTATCCCGGTGGTCGTGACGAGCCCGTCGATCTTGCCGTTGGGGTACCGCGAGGCGATGACGCCCAGGGTCACCCCGAAGATGACGCTCCACGTCCCCGCCATGAACGACAGGTGCAGCGTCACGGGCAGGCGCGAGAAGATCTCGTCGGCAATGGGGTAGCCGGAGATCAGGGAACGCCCGAAGTCGAGCTGCAGCACGCGCCCGATCCATTCGAGGTACTGGACCACGAGCGGGCGGTCGAGTCCCCAGAGCGCGCGTATCTCCTCGATGCGCCCGGAACTCATGTACAGTCCGTAGATGTAGTCCACGGCGTCGCCGGGAACCAGGCGGATCATGTAGAAGACCACCACCGAGATGCCGAACTGCACCAGCAGCAGGGAGATCAGCTTCTGCACGATGTATCGGTTCACCGGGACCCCGTCAGGTCTGAGAAACGTCAGGGGCTAAGGGAAGCGAGCCTGTGACGTGCCGGAACACCGGCGGCCGATCTCCGACAATCCCCGTCGGAAACCGGCCGCCGGCACGTGCCCTACCCTACTTGTCGAGCCAGACCTCGCGCAGCGAATACTGGCTGGCGTTCGGGAAGGGAGTGTAACCCTTGACATGGGTGCGCATGGCCTGGAAACGGTCGAAGGCGACCAGGAACACCCAGGGCTGTTGTTCGGCCAGGCGCTTCATGGCGACCCGGTAGGCGGCCTTGCGGTCCGCTATAGTGGTGGCCACCACCCCCTTGGCAAGCAGCTTGTCGAACTCCGGATCGCAGAACTTGCTGTTGTTGTAGCTGCCCTCGCAGGTGAAGAGCGGCGTCAGCGCGCCGTCCGGGTCAACGAAGTCCGAGCCCCACCAGCGAATCGGATACATCTGGAAGTTGCCCGTGCGCCAGTCGCGTGAGGAGCTAGCGCTGTCCGACGCGTCGATCTTGACCCGGATGCCGACCTTCTTTAGCTCGGATTGGACTACCGCGGCGAACGGCGCATGGTAGGAAGTGGTGCCGATCCGTATGGCCACGTCGACCCCATCGGGGTAGCCGGCCTCCGCCAACAGCTTTTTCGCCTTCTCTCGGTCCAGGTTGTAGTACTTGTCGTCGTTTCCCGCCCAGTACGGCGGTATCAGCGGCGGTCCCCAGAGCGGCTGCGCAAAGCCGTCGAAGCCCTTTTCCACCATTTCCTTGCGGTCGATGGCGTAGGCCACCGCCTGCCGCACCCTCACGTCGTCGAAGGGCTTCTTGGCGACGTTGAGCGAGATGTTGACGAAGCTGATGTTCGGCCCCCCGGCCACGTTGATCCTCTTGTCGCGCTTGAGGGCGTTGACGTCCTTCGGCGGCACCGGCTCGATGTAGTCCACCTGGCCGGCGCGCAACGCGTTGGTGCGCGCGGTCTGGTCGATGAGCGGAATGAAGTGGAGCTCATCCAGTAGCGGCACCGACTTGTCGTAGTAGTCGGGGTTCTTGACCAGCACCAGCCGCCGGCCCTTGATGTGCTCCTTGAACATGTAGGGGCCGGTTCCCGTCATCCCGTCCTTCAAACCCACCGGCATCGGCTTCACCGTTTCCTTGGCCACCATGGCCATGGCCGGCAACGACAGGTTGGTCACGATGGCGGCATCGGGCCGCTTCAGGGTCAGGACCAGCTTGTACTTGGAGGGAGTCTCGATGGTGTCGATGGACTTGATGGTGCTCGCGTACCCCGCCGGGACGTTGGGATCGAGAATCCGCTGGAGCGAGTACTTGGCGTCCGCGGACGTGAACTCACGGCCGTTATGAAACTTCACGCCCTGGCGCAGCGTGAACTCCAGCCGGGTCGACGACTTGAACTCCCAGCTCGTCGCCAGATCCGGCCGCGGCTGGATGTCGGTGCCGGCCCGGACCAGCCCCGAGTAGACGTTCTGCATGATGTTGATGTCCCAGCCTATGCGCGTGGTATGGGGATCGAGATCGCTCACGTCCCGCTCCCCGCCGATGCGCAGGATGCCGCCGGACTTGGCGGCCTGCGCCGCGGAGACGCAGACAACGGCCAGGACCACGGCGATGGCAAGCGCTCGATACCACCACTTCGGCGAGGAATCAGAACAGCCCAACCTTCTCATGAGGTTCGTGCGTTGCATCTTGGTTTCCTCCTCGGCGGGGTCCCATCCGAAATCGCGAGGCACAGGTTGGAAACACCGCCCGTTACGCAGGCGCCGCGCCTACGGCGCCTTGTCGAACCGACCGTCACAGTCTCCCTCAACCCTGTTTCGGGCGCGATACTCGCACAGGCTTTCCGGGGGTGTCAAGGTTGCACGGGACTCGCCAAAAATTGTATGGGCGAAGATATTTCGTGCCACGCTCCGAGGAGGAGACTCATGGCGAGCAACGCGGATCTGGCGTTCGTCAACGGACGCGTTATCACGGTGAACCAAGGGGACGACGTGGCCGAGGCGGTGGCCGTGTCGGGCAACCGCATCGTCCGGGTGGGCTCCAACGAATCCGTCGAGGCATTGGTCGGCAACGAGACCCGTGTGGTGAATCTGGCGGGGCGCGCGCTGACTCCCGGGTTCGTGGAAAACCACATGCACATCATCAACGCGGTGGAGGACCGGAAGTGGATCGACGTCACTCCCGAGGTCGCCTCCTCCATCGACGAGATCGCCGCCGCCGTCAAGAAACGTGTGGACGAGACCCCCGCCGGCGAGCTTGTCGTGGGATGGGGCTTCGACCACCACCGGCTGCGGGAACGGCGCTACCCCACGCGGCGCGACCTCGACCCGGTCTCGCCCAACCACCCGGTGCTGCTGCGCCAGCGGGAGTCCATGAGCTGGACCGCCAATACCGCGGCCCTGCGGCGCATGGGCATCGAGGACGATACCCCGGACCCTCCCGGCGGGCCGATGCTCCGGGATGATCAGGGGGCGCCGTTGGGGCCCATGTGGGACAACTGCCGGGTGGTGTACATCTTCCCCACCATCACGCCGCCGACGCTGGAAGAGCTGGCGGAGGGCTACGGGTGGGCGTGCCAGTACCTGAACCGACTCGGCATCACCAGCGTGGACGAGGCCTCCATCCGCAACGAGCAGGAATCTCGCGCGTGGCAGCTCTTGCGCAGCCGGGGCGGCCTGACCGCGCGGATCTATCTCAACATCTATCCGGTCTACGGCACCCAGTGGGACGTGGAGACCGCGGCCTACCGGATTTTCCGCTCGGGCATGCGCACCGGCTTCGGTGACGACTGGATCCGTCTTGGACCCGCGGTCATCGGCATCGACGGCGGCGTGCAGGGGCAGACCGCGGCGCTCTTCGAGCCCTACTCCAACGACCCCGACGGGACGTTTCGCGGCAGCTTCCGCTGCTCCCAGGAGATGGCCGACGAGTTCTGCCTGGAGGCCCACAAGGCAGGCTTCCAGATCGCCGCCATCCCCCACGGCGACCACGGCATCACCGTCACCCTCGACGCCATTGAGAAGGCCCAGCGCGCCTACCCGCGCCCGGACGCGCGCCACCGCCTGGAGCACGCCTACCTGTGGAACGCCGAGCTGCTCGACCGGGCTGCCGGCCTCGGCGTCGTCTACAACGCCCAGCCGCCGATCCTAGAAGTGCTGGGCGAAGCCTGCACCCTGGAGCCCTGGGGCGCGGAGCGCTCGCAGTACGCCTTTCCCATGAAGTCGCTGCTGGAGCGCGGGGTGATCTCCTCGGGCGGCTCCGACATGCCCATCGTCACCGCGAACCCCATGGTGGGCATCGACTGCCTGGTGAACCGGCGCCTCGACCCGAGACCGGGCGGCACGGTGCTGAACCCCGACGAGCGCCTGACGGTCATGGAGGCCCTGCGGATCTACACCTGGAACGGCGCCTACGCGCACTTCGAGGAAACCGACAAGGGCTCCATCGAGGAAGGCAAGCTCGCCGATCTGGCCGTGTTGTCCCGGGACATCCTGACCGCACCGAGAGAGGAAATCCGGGACATCACAGTGGACATGACCGTGGTGGACGGCAAGGTAGTGCACGAGGCCGGGTAGGAGCCCGTTCGCCAACGAGGAAGCACATGGATGATCTTCAGAAGCAGGTGCTGGCCGAAATCCACGAGGACGAGCTGGTGACCATGGCCATGGACTTGGTGAGCATTTCCAGCCCGCCGGGCGCGGAGGCGCCGGCCGGCGATTATCTCGCCGGACGCCTTGCGGAACTGGGCATGCGCGTGCAGCTCCAGGAGGTGGAGCCCGGACGCAACAACGTGGTGGGCCGGCTGCCCGGCAGCAAGGGCTCGCCTACGCTGCTCTTCAGCGGACACTTCGACACCAGCACCACCGGGCGCGAGGCCGAGGTGTTGGGCAGCGGATATACGGCCGACATCGTGGGCGGCGGCGTGCCCCGGGCCACCACCGCGGACGGGTGGATCCACGGGCTCGGCGCCAGCAACATGAAGGGCGCCTTCGCCGCCTACTGGGGCGCGGTGCGGGCGCTCCAGCGGGCCGGCGTGGAGCTGGCCGGCGACCTCCTCATAACCGGCGTGGTGGGCGAGACCGAGAAGGCGCCGGTGGACCAGTACCAGGGGGCGGAATTCCGCGGCGGCAAGGTCGGCTCGCGTTTTCTGGTGACCCACGGCGTCACCGCCGACTATGCGGTCATCGGCGAGCCCACCGGAATGCGCCTGCAGATCGGCGAGACGGGCTACTGCTTCGTGAAGGTGACGGTCTACGGCAGGTCGCAGCACACCTGGTCGAAGGAGCACGGCATCGACCCCATCGAGAAGATGATGCGCGTCTTCACCGCCCTCCAAGCGTGGGAGCCCGTGTTCCGTGAACGCCATCCCCATCCCTTCATGGAGGCCCGCATCGGCATCGGCGCCATCCAGGGCGGACACCCCTACAAACCCTCCAAGTGTCCCGCGCCTTTCTGCAACCTCTACGTGGACGTGCGCGTGGTGCCGGGACAGAGCTTCATGGAAGTCAAGCAGGAGATCGAGGCGGTGCTGGACAAGCTCAAGGTCGACGACCCCGAGCTGCAAACCGATGTCGAGTTGTACCTCACGGGCAACGGCTTCGAGCTGGAGCGCGACGAGCCCCTGGTGCAGGCCATGGAGCGGGCCCACCAGAACGTCTACGGCGAGCCCGTCCCCTTTGCCGCGCCCAACCGCTATGCGGTCTCCAGCGACGCCGGCCCCATGTTCGAGTACGGCATTCGGGGCCTGACGTACGGCCCCGGCGGCATCTCCACCGGCGGCCAGTTCGCCAACTACGACCCGGCCCATCAACACAGCGAGGTGCTGAAGATCGAGCACCTGGTCAAGGCCGCCGGCGTCTACGCCCTGGCCGCCATGGAGTTGTGCGGCCCGGCGTCGTAGCACGGATTGCCGGCGGCGTCGCCCACGGAATGGGACATGGAACCTCTCATCGGATATTCCCCTCTGATCGAGCGCCCTCCCCTGCGCTGGCCGGACGGCGCGCGGGTGGCGCTGTGGGTGCAGATGAACCTGGAGCACTTCGACATCGACGGCCCCGGCATGACCCTGCCGCCCAGCCGCTCGCCCGGCCCCATCCCCGACCCCAAGAACGCCGGCTGGCGCGACTACGGCGCCCGCGTGGGCATCTGGCGCCTCATGGAGATGCTGGACCGGCACGGCCTCCGCGCCTCCGCGCCCACCAACGACCAGGTATGTGACTATTATCCCGATATCATCCGGGAGGCCCTGCGGCGCGATTGGGAACTCATGGGCCACGGGTTCAACAATTCCCGTACTCTGGGCGGCCTGTCGCGGGAAGAGGAACGCGAGGTTATTCAGGCGAGCGTGGCGAAATTGACGGCGGCGGCCGGACGTCCCACCAAGGGCTGGTTGGGACCGGGGTTGGTGGAGACCTTCAACACCCTCGATCTGCTGGCCGAGGCGGGCATCGAGTACGTCTCCGACTGGTGCAACGACGACCAGCCTTACCCCATCGAAGTGAGCAGCAGCCGGCTGGTGGGCGTACCCTACTGCATGGAGATCAACGACGTCTACGCCTTCGTCGGCGCCGGGCTGGACGCCGAGAGTTTCTTCAAGATGATGTGCGACCAGTTCGACGTGCTGCACGCAGAAGGCGCCCACACGGGACGCATCCTCGGGCTCTGCCTCCACCCGTTCATCGGCGGGCAGGCATTCCGGGCCAAGTGGATCGACAAGGGGCTCGACTACATCCTCGGGCACGACGGCGTGTGGGCCGCCACCGCCGAGGAGATCGCCGACTGGTACTACCAGCACTACTATGAGGACGCGCTTGAGCGACTGCGAGCGCGGGACCGGAGCGGTGCCGGATAGGAGTCCGTGGATATCTGTGTCCTGCGACTTCGTTCCGCTACGCCTGTCCTGAGGAAATCGAACCGTTCGTCCTGAGCGTAGCGAAGCGAAGTCGAAGGACGCCTTTGACCAATGGGAGGGAAGGCCGTGGCACTACGCGAAATCAATTCCGTTCAGGTTCCCGCGGGCCAGGGGGCGGCATGCACCGTCCAGGCCGGCCAGTACGTGCGGGTCGTCGACGTCGAGGGCGGGCAAGTGGCCGACTTCAATGCCTGGACGCTGCCCGACTACAAGGAGCAATTCTGGTCCGGGCGCACCCGGATCGTGGAGGGAGCGCACCTATCCACGGGCAACCGCCTGTTCTCCTCGCCCAACATGGAGGTGCTGTTCACCATCACCGACGACACCGTGAAACGCGTCGACTCGCCCCTGGGCGGCATCTCCCACGATCTCATCTACGCGCGCTGCAGCTCGGGACTGTGGAAGCTCCGCGGCGTCGACAACGCCCCCAACTGCCAGGACAACCTCGTGCGCGCCATCGAATCCTACGGCCTCACTGCGCACAACGTCCACGACGCCTTTAACATCTTCATGAAGACCGGCATCAACGAGGATGACCGCCTGTTCGAGGAACCCGCCGAATCCGTGGCCGGAGACTACCTGGAGTTGCGCGCGGAGAAGGACTGCCTGGTCGCCGTGTCGTCGTGCCCCGGACGCGGCAACCGCTTTCCGGAATGGCAAAGCCGGCCGCTACGGCTGGTGGTGCTGGTTGAGGAATGAGGGACATTCCCCATCCGTCAACCGTCACTCTTGGTTTCTGGCCTGAGAAGCGGGCGGATGCGGATACGTTGCGGGAGCCTCTCTGCTTCCAGACCCAATCCAACCGGGTCGTGCCTGGGGTCGGCCAACTCCGCCAAACGGTCCGTCATCCCGAGGACGAAGAGCACGGTGGCGTAAATGCCCAAGGAGACGCCCGGGTCTCCCTTCTCTACCTTATTGAGAGTCATGCGACTGATGAAGGCGCGCTCGGCCATAACCGCCGTCGGGATGCGGCGGCGACGGCGCGCATCCCGGATGTCCGTGCCGAGTTTCCTCAGGGCACGCCGGACCGGGATCGGCAGTGCTGCCTGTGATCTGGCAGGCATAACGTCCACATACCCTTACGCTACTAGCTGGAGCGTATAAGATCAAAGACGTTATGGCAACCAGAAAAACTCGGAATCACAAGAGCAGGATCTGTTGAAGAGATATTCAACGGTGTGAGGTGGCGCGCCCGAAGGGAGTCGAACCCCTAACCTCCAGATCCGTAGTCTGGCGCTCTATCCAGTTGAGCTACGGGCGCAAATTGTCGGGGAGAGTTGAAAGGAATTAACCACACTGGCGGGGAAACCGCAATGCCTCGCGGACACCACCGCTCATACTTGGTAGGCGACCCCACTTGCCATTGAAGGTGGCGGAGAGAGAGGGATTCGAACCCTCGGTACCCTTTTGAGGTACACACGCTTAGCAGGCGTGCGCCTTCGACCGCTCGGCCATCTCTCCGAAGCAGGCCCCGAACCGGAATATGGCATACGCGGCCGACCGGGTCAAATTTCGGTCTCCGCGGTCACCTCACCCAGCATTGACCGGTCAAGCTCGCCCGACGCGATTTGACAACGCCCGAGCACCACAGTAACAAGTAGACTCACCGCCGGCACGGCTGCACGCCGAAGGCAAAAGGTGTTGCCACGCCGACCGGCGTTGCCCCGATCCCGAAGCACCAATTTCATGCCCGAAATCCGAACACGTTTCGCCCCCAGCCCTACAGGCTACCTGCACATCGGCGGCGCGCGCACGGCGCTGTTCAACTACCTTTACGCGCGTCACTGCGACGGGAAGTTCGTCCTGCGCATCGAGGACACGGATCGTGAGCGATCAACGCCGGTGGCCATCGACGCCATTCTTGAGAGCATGGAGTGGCTGAACCTGGTGTGGGACGAGGGGCCGTTCTACCAGACCGATCGGATGGATCTCTATCGGGAGAAGATCCGCACACTCCTGGACGCCGGGGACGCCTACCCCTGCGTGTGCACCCCGGAAACTCTGGAGGCCAAGCGCGCGGCGGCGCTGGCCGAGAAACGCAAGCCGATGTACGACGGCACGTGCCGGCCGCCGGAACGGGCGGAGGTGCCCTTGCCCGAGGGCGTCCCTTACACCATCCGGTTCCGCTCGCCGGAGCGCGGCGCCACGGTGGTGGACGACAAGGTCAAGGGCCGGGTGGAGTTCGACAACACCGAGCTGGACGACCTCATCCTCGCCCGCTCGGACGGGAGCCCCACCTACAACTTCTGCGTGGTGTGCGACGACCTCGACATGGGCATCACCCACATCATCCGGGGCGACGACCACCTGTCCAACACGCCGCGGCAGATGCAACTCTACGAAGCCTTGGGCTCGAAACCGCCGGTGTTCGCCCACGTGCCGCTGATCCTGGGCGAGGACAAGAAGCGGCTCAGCAAGCGCCACGGCGCCACCTCGGTCACCGCCTACCGGGATATGGGGTACTATCCCGACGCTCTGAACAACTACCTGGTGCGATTGGGCTGGTCCCACGGCGACCAGGAGATCTTCGATGGCCCTGAACTCGTGGAGAAGTTCGACATCGACGCCGTTGGCAGGTCCTCGGCGGTCTTCAATCCCGAGAAACTGCTGTGGCTCAACGCCCACTACCTCAAAGAGCGGCCGCCGTCCCGACTGGCCGAGGACGTGCTCCCCTACCTCTCAGCGAAGGATTACCCGAACCCCGACGACCGGGCGTGGCTGGAGAGGATGGTGGAGACCTTGAGGGAACGGGCCAAGTCCCTGGTGGAGCTGGTGGACATGGCGCACTACTTCCTCGCGGACACGGTGGAGATCGACGAGAAGGCCGGACGCAAGCACCTGGTTCCCGAAGCCAAGAATCTGCTTCAAGAAGTGTCGATAAGACTTGAAAATCTCGCGGCCTTCAACGAGGCCGGTATCGAGCAGGTGTTCGGCGACATCGTCGCGGAACGGGACATCAAGCTCGGCAAGGTGGCCCAGCCGGTGCGGGTGGCGCTCACCGGCTCGACCGTGAGCCCCGGCATCTACGAGGTCATCGACGTCCTCGGCCGGGACATCACCCTGGCGCGGCTAGCCGCAGGAATCCGCTACATCGACGCCCGCGTGTCAACCCAAAGCTGAACGACCGACACCCCGTCGCGTCCGATGCTACTTCTCTCCGGTTTCCGGATACACCTCCGGGACGAAGGTCTGGTCGGTCATGGGCGGGCGGACGTACGAGCCGGCCTCCGTGCGTTCCGGCAGCTCGATGGACTCCTGCTCCAGGTCCTGATACGGGATCATGCTCAGCAGGTGGTGGATGCAGTTCAGCCGCGCGTGCTTCTTCACGTCGGCATCGACCACGTGCCAGGGAGCTTGCCTGGTGTCGGTGTGGGCGAACATGTCGTCCTTGGCCCTGGAGTAATCGACCCAGCGGCGCCGCGACTCCAGGTCCATGGGACTCAGCTTCCAGCGTTTGTGCTTCAAATCGAGCCGGTCCCGGAAGCGCCTCTCCTGCTCTTCGTCGGATACGGAGAACCAGTACTTGATCAGGTTGATGCCGGAGCGGATGAGCATGCGCTCGAACTCCGGGCACGTGCGCAGGAACTCGCGGTACTCCTCCTCGCTGCAGAAGTTCATGACCCGCTCGACGCCGGCCCGGTTGTACCAACTCCGGTCGAACAGAACCATCTCGCCGGCCGCGGGCAGGTGAGCGACGTAGCGCTGGAAGTACCATTGGGTCCGCTCGCGCTCGGTGGGCGCCGGCAGGGCCACCACCCGGCAGTTGCGGGGGCTCAAGTGCTGGGTAATGCGCTTGATGACGCCGCCCTTGCCCGCGGCGTCGCGGCCCTCGAACAACACCACCACCTTGAGCCCCTTTTCCTTGATCCACTCCAGCATGGTCACCAGCTCGATCTGGAGCCGGAGCAACTCCTTCTCGTAGCGCTTGTTGTCGATCTTGCCCGGCGGAGACGCCGCCGCCTTCCCCGCCTTGTCCTTCCGTTTTTTGGGCTTCTTCTCCGTCTTGTCCATTTCCATCCTCCCGGCCACGAGGTGTCCCGTAAGATAGACCATGGATCGCCCCGCCGGCAATCGGCTTACGCGGCGGTGCCGCCGCGTCTCCTGCGAACTCTCTCGTGGTTCAGCACGTAGAGGCCGCCGCCGCAGACCAGGGCCATCCCGGCGTAGGTCACCGTGTCCGGCCAGTGGCCGAAGAACAGCACCCCCCAGAACACCGACATGGGCAGCGCCACGTACTCGAACGGCGCCAACACCGCGGGCACCGAGACGCGGTATCCCTGGGACATGAGGTAGGCGGCGACTCCGTTGAGGGCGCCGATGCCGAGGAACAGCGCGCCGTCCGCGATCGACGGGGCCGTCCAGGCCCGCAGCAGAAACACCAGGATTGCGCTGTCGTCGGGGGCGAACCGCCCGTCTCCCGCCACCAGCCCCATGGTAACGCTCGCGACGATGAAGGCCACCTGGGAGTAGAAGGAGATGGTGGAGGCGCGCTCGGTGGTCCCGAGGCGGCGGGTCATGATCTGCATGCCCGCGTAGCAGCAGGCCGCGGCCAAGGGGAACAGCGCCACCAGCCGCACGGCGCCCTCATCGGGACGAAGCATCACGATGACGCCCGCGAGGCCGACGCACACCGCGGCCCAGCGGCGGAGGCCCACCGTCTCCCGCAGCACGAACGCCGTCAGCGCGGTGATCAGCACCGGCGCGATAAAGAAGATCGACGTGGCCTCGGCGATACTCATGGAGGCCAGGCCGAGGAAAAACGTGCTGTTGGCGATGACCAGCAGGGTGGAACGGGCCAGGATGAGGCCCACCCGGCGGGTGCGCCACAGCCGAAGACCGCCTTCGAGACGCATGGCGAACAACGTGACCGCCACCGCGCTGGTCGCCCGCACCAGGATGATCTCATGCAGCGGATAGACACCGCTCAGCCACTTGATGGTGGCATCCTGGAGGATGAAGAGGGTCACCGCGCTGACGACGCAGGCGATCCCGAGCATGCGATGGTCCATGGCCCCGATTCCAACCTTGACGCCTGAAGCGTATTGATTTATCCTTGGAAATCACATTGAGGAGTCGGCTAATTGGTAAGCCACCTGACTCTGGATCAGGCGATTGTAGGTTCGAGTCCTACCTCCTCAGCCACGGTCCCATCGTCTAGCGGTTAGGACGCTGGCCTCTCACGCCAGAAACACGGGTTCGAGTCCCGTTGGGATCACCACCCCACTTACTCTTTCTTGATGCGTGCAGGCCGGTCGCGGTTCTCAGCGAACCGGCTTTCCGATGTAGCGTGAATCGAAGCCGCCCTCCGCGGAGGGCCAGGGTTCCTGCGGAGCGTCCTCACCGGTGAACTGCGCGGCAAGCGTGGCGTAGGGCTCGGGCAGTTCCACCGCTGCGGCGCCGGCCCAGAGGCCGTCGAGGTCGTAGAAGCGGCGCACGGGCTCGTAGAAGATGTGCACCAGCACGTCCGAGAAATCCATCAGCACCCACTGGCCCCGGGCGTTGCCTTCGCTGGATAGCGGGCGCAGGCCGCGGGGGCGGCCGTCTTCCTTGATCCCTTCGGCGATGCTCTGGACGTGCCGGTCGGAACGGCCCGAGCAGATGATGAAGTAGTCGGCGATGGTGGTGAGCCCGCCGACCTCCAGGAGCGCGAGGTCCTGGGCCTTCTTTTCGAGCGCGAAGCCGCAGAGCAGCAGCGCCTTCTCTCTTGCGTCGAGAACCGGCGTGTCGGGCACTAGCGCTCCGGCGACTCGTTGTAGAGGTGTTGATCTTCCACGTAGCGTTGCACTTCCGAGGGAACCAGGTCGCGAATCGATTTCCCCTTTCCCAGCAGCTCCCGGATGGCCGAGGCGGAGACGGAGACATCGGTCAAGCGCTTGAACAGGATCTCCTTTCCTAGCTCGTTCCGGAAACCGAACCGGCTCGGATCATAGCAAAACGCCTCCCGCACGACAACGGGAATCTTTTCGTAGGGCAGCGTGTCGCCGAAGCCCGGACGCGAGGTCACGATAACGTGGGTGAGGGCCAGCAGCCCGCGCCAATCCTTCCACGAGCCGATAAGCAGGAAGGCGTCGAGGCCGAGGATCAGGTAGAGGTCGTCGCCGGGCGACAGCGCGGCCGAAAAGTGGCGCACGGTATCGATGGAGTAGGACGCGCCCGGGCGCGTGACCTCCACGTCGGAGACCCCGAGCCTCGGCCTGTCCGCCACCGCGAGCCGCACCATCTCCAGGCGGTGATGGGCCGCGGCGCCGGGCCTCCGGCTCCGGTGCGGCGGCACGCCGCACGGCACGAAGCGGACCTCGTCCAGCGTAAAAGCCTCTCTCACCTCCTCGGCGCTCTTCAGGTGTCCGAAGTGGATGGGGTCGAAGGTGCCGCCGAAAAGGCCGAGTCTCATGGGTGTATCAGGTACGGACCTGTCCGTCGCCGAACACGAAGAACTTGGTGCTGGTAAGCTCTTCCAACCCCATGGGGCCGAAGGCGTGGATCTTGCTGGTGCTGATGCCGATCTCCGCGCCCAGACCCAGCTCGCCGCCGTCGTTGAAGCGCGTGGAGGCGTTCACCAGCACAGCCGACGAGTTGACCCGGGCCACGAAGTCCTCGCCCTTGGCGCGGTCCGCGGTGACGATGGTCTCGGTGTGGTCCGAGCCATACTTGCGGATGTGCCCGATGGCCTCGTCCATGTCCGCCACCACCCGCACCGCCAACACCAGGTCCAGGTATTCCTCGTGCCAGTCCGCCTCGCTGGCCGGCGATACCCCGGCAACCAGGGCTTGCGTCCTGTCGCAGCCCCGCACCTCCACCCCGCTGTCCCTCAGCTTGTCCACCACCCCTGGCAGGAATTGCGGCGCCACCGCCTCGTGCACCAGCAGCGTCTCCATGGCGTTGCAGACCGACGGACGCTGGACCTTGGCGTTGAGGGCGATGCGCTCCGCCATCTCCAGGTCGGCATCGCTGTCCACGTAGACGTGGCACACGCCCTTGTAGTGCTTGACCACCGGCACCAGGGAGTTGGCCGCCACGAACCGGATCAGCTCCTCGCCGCCCCGCGGGATGATCAGGTCCACGTATTCCTCGAGCTTGAGCAGCTCGTGGATCATCGCCCGGTCGGTGGAACCCACTACCTGCACCGCGTCCTCCGGCGCCCCGGCCTGCGCGCATGCTTCCCGCAGCACGTCGCCGACGGCCTGGTTGGAGAACCTGGCCTCACTGCCCCCCTTGAGGATCACCGCGTTGCCGGACTTCACGCACAGCGACGCGGCATCCGCGGTGACGTTGGGCCGGGCCTCGTAGATGATGGTGATGACCCCCAACGGGATGCGCATCCGCCCCACCTCCAGGCCGTTGGGGCGCTGCCACTTGCGGGTAACCTGCCGCACCGGATCGGGCAGACCCACGATGTCCCGTATACCCGCGGCCATGGCCGCCACCCGTTGGGGATTCAGCGTGAGCCGGTCGATCACCGCCTTCGAAAGCCCCTTCTCCCCGGCCGCGCCTGTGTCCCTGGCGTTCTCGGCCAGCAGGAAGTCCTGCCGCGCCTCGATGCCGTCGGCCATGGCCAGCAAGGCCCGGTTCTTCGAGTCGGTGGAAAGATTGGCCAACGCGCCGGCCGCTTCACGGGCGCGCCGTCCGATGGCGATTGCTTCCTCGGCTACTGCCACGGCAACTCCAATCCTGACGTCGTCAGTGCCATAAGTCTTCCTTCGCTTCCCAGTACTTCCGCACGCCGTTGAAACGCTCAATCCTGTCTTGTATCTTGCCAATTTCCTTCGGGTAGAACGCTAGCAATGCATCACACAACTGCAACATCCACTCCTTCCTTGAATTTCGCTCAATCACGCGAATGTTGTTGGAGTTCGCTATCTGGATCTGGCCCCAACCAAGCGCGCCGACAGTTAGACACGACCAATCCAAGAACTCAATGGGACAGAAGACCACCTCAGACGCCGTGACACTGGTGTCTTCAATCGCATATTTGACCATTAGAAGTGAGAAAACATTGGCATCTGACTCGTAGAATCGGGCCAGTCGATCCACAGACGTGAGGTTGGGCATGCTGAATCGGGCGTCTTCTCTGTGTGTCTTGACATCCACTACAGAGTAGATGCCCTCCTTGTCGGTGAAGGCCATGTCCGCCATGGCACGACGAGCGAACTCACTTGAATACTGGGTGCACCAATCGCCCAGAAAACCGCCAAACTTCTCGGCAACAAGTGCTTCGATCGCGTCGCCCACCGCTCTCGGGCTCCCAGCGGTGCGCGGCGAAAGAAAGTCCTGAGACGAGTTGACGTAGTCTCTGACTGCTATTGCCACCGCTTGGTGGTGCCCCTCGTAGTAAAAGCCGGACCTCATGAGAACAGGGTTTCCTGGCGTTCGTTCAACTTGTTCTGAGTGCGCTGGCCGGCTGCCGAGTTTCTCTCCCAGAACACCCCCTTCTCATAGCCCTGGATAGTCGAGTCCTCCTTTGCGGCGGTCACGCGCTTGTGCGCCCAGCACAGGTAACGGGTATTGATCTCCACTCCACACCAGCTTCTTTGCAGCTTCGCCGCTACGACTACGCTCGTACCGCTGCCGAGGAAGGGATCGAACACGAAACCTCCCTTTTTCGAACTGGCAAGGATCAGTTTCGCTATCAACTTCTCCGGTTTCTGAGTTGGGTGATCTGTGTTCTCCGACATGGACCAGAACGGAACCGTGACATCACTCCAGATGTTGGAGGGGTAGGTAAGGCGATAGTTGCCATCTTCTTCTTGAACCCAATCCTTCGGCCGTCCATCGACCCTGTATGGCGCGAGGACCCGACGTTTGAGCTTGACTGCGTCAACATCAAAATAATACCGATCCGATTTCGTGCAAAACCAGATGTCCTCTGTGTTGTTCTTCCAATTTTTTTTGGCTCCGCGCCCCTTCTCCCGTTCCCAGGTAATCCTGTTACGGACGTGGAATCTGGAGTCCAGGACCGGCAACACGAGTGTCGACGTCTTCCAATCGGCGCACACGTAAATCGTCGAATCCGGCTTCAGCATCGGATCCAGCAAATCGACGACGCCCTCAAACCATGACCGATATTCGTCCCGTTCTTTCCGTTTGAACAGGTTGCCGTCGTAGTTCTTGGAAAGGTTGTACGGTGGATCCAGAATGAGGAGATCGACAAATGCAGAGGGAAGATATCTCGCCAACTCAAAGATATCTCCTGACAAGAGCTGGCCCTCGATGTCCGACAGAGCAACGGCCGATTTCACGTGCATAATGTCACGTGACAACGTCATCACTTCCTCGTCCGTGCACGACAGGGTCCGGTTCCTGGGAGCACGTTCCTGCATCTGATTCCTCTTCTTGTCCCCCGAGAACACTACCAAAGTTAGCCTCGCACGCCTTGAGCAATCGACCGGCCCAAGTTCTCTTGGACCCCATACGTTGAGCTACAATAGCACGAGGTCATCCCGATGGATGATCTCGTCGTAGGCCTTGTACCCCAGAATGGACTCGATCTTGCCCGAGTGCGATCCCTTGATCTTCATGAGCTCCTGCGAGCTGTAGTTCACCAGGCCGCGGGCGAACTCTCGGCCGCTGTCGTCCACACAGCGCACGCACTCGCCGGCGCCGAAAGAGCCCCGTATGTCCCTCACCCCCGATGGCAGCAGGCTCTTGCCCTTGGCGGTCACCGCGACGAAAGCGCCGTTGTCCACCATGACCTCGCCGGATGGCTTGAGGTTGTACAGGATCCAGTGCTTGCGGCTGGTCAGGCGGATTTCTTCGGGCAGCACCAGGCTGCCGGACTCGCGGCTGCCGTCGAACAGGCCATTCAGGACCTCCCGTTCCCGTCCGCTGGCAATAACCGTGGGTATGCCGGCTTGGCTCGCCTGCTCGGCCGCACAGAGCTTCGAGAACATGCCTCCCCGGCCCAGGTCCGACGGCTGCGCGGCCTCGGCCTGCTTCTTGGCCGCGGCGAGGTCTTCGACCACTGGCAACAGCCGGGCTTCCTCGCTGGATCTCGGGTCGCGGTCGAAGACCCCATCCACGTCGCTCAGGATCACCAGGAGGTCCATCTCCATGAGCGTGGCCACCAGCGCGGAGAGCTGGTCGTTGTCGCCGAACTTCACCTCCTCCACCGCCACCGTGTCGTTCTCGTTGACGATGGGAATGATGTTCCAGTCCAGCAGCGTCTTGAGGGTATGCTTGGCGTTGAGATAGCGCTTGCGGTTGGCCAGGTCCTCGTGCGTCAGGAGCACCTGCGCCACGTGCTTGCCGTAGCCGCCGAAGGAGTTCTCGTACAGCGCCATGAGCCGGATCTGCCCCACGGCCGCCAGCGCCTGCTCCTGGGGAAGCTCGCGCGGGCGCTGGGTCAGGCCGAGCCGGCTGATGCCCGATGCGATGGCGCCCGAGCTGACGACCACGAGCTTCTTTCCCTGATCGTGCAAGGCCGCCAACTCACGCACCAGGCGTCCGATGCGCCGCGCGTGCAGGCCGCGCTCGGAAGAGAGCACCCGGCTGCCGATCTTCACCACCACACGCTTGGCCCGGTGAACGTATTTGCGTCTCAGATCAGCCATGAGACTCCATGTGCCTTGCCGCTTCCATGCCGGCGGCCAGCGCGTTCCGCTCCGCCAACCCGTCGGCGATCATGTCCTTGAGCCGGTCAAGGCCCTCCCCGGTGACCGCGGAGACGGCGCAGAAGCGATAGCCGCGCGACCGGAAGAAGTCTTCCAGCGGACCCAGCGCGTCCCGGTCCGGCAGCAGGTCCACCTTGCTGGCCGCGACGATCTGGGGCTTGCGTGACAGTTCCTCGTCGAACAGCGCCAGCTCGCGGTTCACGGTCTCGAAGTCCCTCCTGGGATCCCCGTCGCCCGCCTGGAACACGTCCAGAAGGTGGACCAGCAACCCGGTGCGGGTGACGTGCTTCAAGAACCGGTGTCCCAGCCCCTCGCCGCGATGAGCCCCTTCGATCAGCCCGGGAATGTCCGCCGCCACGAAGCTGCCGTCGCCGTGGCGCACCACCCCCAGGTTCGGCACCAGCGTAGTGAATGGATAGTCCGCGATCTTGGGCCGCGCCGCCGAGATGACCGATATCAGCGTGGATTTGCCGGCGTTGGGCAGGCCGATGAGGCCCACGTCGGCCAGCAGCCGCAGCTCCAGCCGAAGCTCCCGCTCCTCTCCGGGCAGTCCCGGCTGGGCGAAACGCGGCGCCTGGCGCGTGGCGGTGGCGAAGCGGCTGTTGCCCTTGCCGCCCTTGCCGCCACGGGCCACGATCACGTCTTCCGAAGAAGCGTTGATGTCGGCGATGATCTCGCCGCTGTCCGCGTCTCGAATCAGGGTCCCCACGGGCACCCGGATGATCCGGTCCGCGCCGTTCTTCCCGTGCTGGTCCTTGCCGCGTCCGTGCTGGCCGCGGTCGCCGCGATAGAGCCGCTGGTAACGCAGGTCCAGCAGGGTGGTCAGGTGAGGGTCCGCCGCCACCCGCACGTGGCCGCCATCGCCGCCGTCGCCGCCGTCCGGACCTCCCTTCGGAACGAACTTCTCGCGCCGGAAGCTCATGCAGCCCCGGCCGCCGTCGCCGGCCTTTACCGTGATCTCAACCTCGTCGACGAACTTCATGGCGCGTGGGTTCCCGGCAACCCTCTGCTGCGGTCACTGCGTGCCCATACCGATTATGACAAAACGGGGACAGGGATACGAGATGAGGAATGCCGCGGCGAGTCCGCGAGCATCGGAGCCTCCCACGGCGCTTGCATGCGCACGAAGGAGTTTCAGGCAGGAAGGATGGCGACCCGTTTGCGCGACCGGCCCCAGCGTTGATACTCCACCGTGCCCTCGACCAGAGCGAACAGGGTGTAGTCCCGCCCCATGCCGACGTTCTTGCCCGGGTGGATCTTGGTGCCCAACTGACGGACCAGGATGTTGCCGGCCTTGACGTGCTGCCCGCCGTAGCGTTTCACGCCACGCCTCTGTCCCTGGCTGTCGCGGCCGTTGCGCGAGCTGCCGCCTGATTTCTTGTGCGCCATCGGTTGTTCCGCCTCAAGCCTGGATTTCGACGATTCTCAGGGTCGTCTGCCTCTGGCGGTGGCCCTGTTTGCGCTTGTAGCCCTTCCGCCGTTTCTTCTTGAAGACGATGATCTTCTTGTCGAGCCCCTGCTCGACGATCTCCGCGGTCACCTGGGCCTGCGCCACCAGCGGCGTGCCGATCCGGGCCTCGTCCTCACCCTCGGCGCTGACCAGCAGCACCTCGTCCAGGGTGACCGTGGCGCCGACGTCGCCGCCCAGGCGCTCCACGTCCACCAACTCGCCCTCGGCGACCCGGTACTGCTTTCCACCCGTCTTTACGACTGCGTAACGTACCATGGTTGCGTGACTTTTTAATGGAGAAGCGCGCCGATGTCAAACGCTCGCGGCGGTTCCGCCGGGAGGCCGTCCACCCGCGAGCGGTGCGTTCGATGAGGGCTTCGAGCGCGCGCATGGCTTCGGCGTGCGAGGCGCCGTGCACGACCACGGATTCCTTGTGAGCGGCCATGACCTCCTTGTGAGCGGCCTTGTGCCCGGCCATGACTTCCTCGTGAGTGGCCATGACTTCCTTGTGAGCGGCCTTGTGCGCGGCCATGGCTTCCCTGTGCTCAGCCATGACTTCCTCGTGAGCGGCCATGGCTTCGGCGTGGCGTTGGTCGTCGCGCTTGGAGCGCTGGTCCCCGGCCCGGCGCATCAGCACGATGCCGACCCATACAACCCCGACCATCAGCAGGCTGATGGCGGCTTGCATGATTCCTGTCCATTCCGATACAGACATGACCCGCCTTCCCTCGGTCCGCCGGTTCCCGGGTGACCATGATAGGTCTTGCCGCTACTGGAAATCAAACGCCGCGGCCACCCCGCCGCTACATGCAGGCGAATGCGTTCCCTACAATCTACTAATCGGCGTCGCGGGAGGGAACTTTAGCCCAAGTTCAATATAGGGTGCCCCCGGGAGCGGGATCAAGGCCGCGCCCTGACATCCAGCAAACGCAACTCCAGGGCGTAGGTGCCCTGCCACTCGTTCTCCCTGAGGCGATAAGCGATGTCGACGTTTTCGTTCACCCGAACGGGGAGTTTCTCGGGAGGCCCGAAGGCCACCGCGGTGGCGGTATAGTCGTTGTGCCTGAGGCGGAAACGCGAGACCGTGTTGAAATCCCGGCGCTCGCAGACCTCCACCCCCTGGGTCTGGAAGACCGGCTCGGGATTGCCCACCCCGAAGGGGCCCAGGAGCCGCATCTGCCGCACCAGACCCAGGCTCAACTGCCCGAAATCCACTTCCGTGTCCACGTCGAGATACGGCAGCAGGTCTTCCTCGTCAAGGACCTCCCTGGCCGCCTCCTCGAAACGCCCGGCAAAGGCCTCCAGGTTCTCTTCCCGGATGCTCAGGCCGCCGGCGTGCTCGTGGCCGCCGAAACGTCCCAGGATATCCGCGCACCGGCGCATGGCCTGCACCATGTGGAAGCCGCGGATGCTCCGGCCGGAGCCTTTTCCTTCCCCGTTGCCCTCGCCGCCCTCGAAGCCGATGACGATGGTGGGCCGGTGGAACCGCTCGACGATGCGCGAGGCCACGATGCCGAGCACGCCGGGGTGCCAGCCCCGGCTCCCCACCACGATGGACCATCGGTCCCGGAGACCTCTCTCCTCGATCTGCGCCAGCGCTTCCTCCAGCACCTGCGCCTCGGTTTCCCGCCGTTCCCGGTTGTGGTTGTCCAGCTCCTTGGCGATCTCGTCCGCGGTCTCGCGGGAATCGGTGGTGAGCATCTCCACCACCTTGAGCGCGGCGTCCATGCGGCCGGCGGCGTTGATCCGCGGCCCGAGCTGGAAGGCCACGGTGCCGGCGTCCACCGCGCCCGGGGGCACGCCCACCACTTCCCGCAGCGCCACGATACCCGGCCGGCGGGAGCTGCCCAACTCCACCAGCCCGCGGCGGGTCAGCACCCGGTTGGCGCCCCGTAGCGGCACCATGTCGGCGATGGTCCCCAGGCTCACGATGTCCAGGTGACGGCGGATGTCGGGCACGCCGTCCGGCTCGAACCAGCCCGATTCCCGGAGGTTCGCCCGCAGGCCGATTACGAGATAGAAGGCCAGCCCCGCGGCGCACAGGCCCTTGTCCGGGAAGTCGCAGTCGGTCCGCTGGGGATTGATGACGGCCGACGCCGCGTCCGGCAGCCGCTCCGGCAACTGGTGGTGGTCGACGATCACCACGTCCATGCCAAGGGTTCTGGCGTAGGCCACCTCGTCGGCGTTGGAGATGCCGCAGTCCACGGTGATGATGAGCGCCACCTCCTGGGAACGGAGGTGCTCGATGCCCTGGCGGCTCATGCCGTAGCCTTCGTCGATCCGGTGCGGGATGTAGAACATGGCCTCGCGGCCGATCTCGCGCAGGAACGACACCAGCACCGCGGCGCCGGTGGTGCCGTCCACATCGTAGTCGCCCCAGACGCAGATCCGCTCGCCGTCGCGCAGGGCGCGGCAGATGCGCCTCACGGCGTCGTCCATCCCGGCCAGCAGGCGGGGCGAAGGCAGGTCCTGGCTCAGGCTGGAGGAGAGAAAGCCGCGGGCCGAATCCGCGTCCGCGAAACCGCGCTGCACCAGGATCCGGGCGAGCAGCCGCGGAAGCTTCAGATCCCGGGAGAGGAGGTCCGCCGCGTTTTCGTCGGCCTCCTTGAGGATCCAGCGCTTCGGAGCGTCTTCCAACGTTCAGGCGGCGGCGGTTATCGCCTCCGGCCTCTTTCCAGCAGGAGGATCGTCGGCGTGGCCACGAAGATGGTGGAGTAGAGCCCGGCCAGGAAGCCCACGAACAGCGTGAAGGCGAAGGGCCGGATCACGCCGCCGCCCAGGACCAGGAGCGCGGTCAGCACCAGCAGCGTGGTCACCGTGGTGAGGATGGTCCGCCCGAGGGTCTCGTTGATGCTGATGTTGATGATCTTCTCCATGGAGTCGCGGCGGAGCTTGCGCATGTTCTCCCGGATTCGGTCGCAGATGACCACCGTGTCGTTGACCGAGTAGCCGGCGATGGTCAGCAGCGCGGCGACGATGGGCAGGTCCAGCTCGAAGTCGGCGATGATCAGCGCCCCCAGGGTGATGAGCACGTCGTGGACCAGGGCGATGATGGCGCCCAGCCCGAAACGCAGCTCGAACCGGAGCCAGATGTACGCGCCCATCATGATGGTGGCGAAGATGACCGACAGGATGCCCCGGCGCCGGAGGTCGTCGCCGACCTTGGGGCCCACGGATTCCACCCGCTGCACCTCGTAGGAGCCCTGGCCGAACGCGTTGTCGAGGACGTTCCGGATGTCCCGGCCCACCGTGCCTATCTGGGCGGCGGACTTCTCCATGCGGATCAGATATTCGTGGGCTCCGCCGCCGCCGAAGTCCTGGACCACCCCGCCCAGCGGCGACTGGTCCAGGGCCGCCCGAAGCTGGCCGATGGTCACCGCGTCCGCGAACTTCACGTGCACCATGGTGCCGCCTTCGAAGTCGACCCCGAGGTTCGGGCCCTTGGTGGACAGCAGCAGCAGCACCCCGGCCACCAGGACCGACGACAGCATGAACCCCCATCGGCGGTAGCTCAAGAAAGGTATCTGGGTTCCCGGCTTGATGATTTCCATAGTCCCGGCGCCCTAAACGGAGAGTCTGACCAGGTTCCGCCTGGTCAGCCGGAAGTCGTAATAGATGCGGGTTCCGTACACCGCGGAGACGACCGTGGTGAGAATGCCCACGCAAAGGGTGACGGCAAAGCCGCGGATCGGGCCGGTGCCGAACTGGAACAGGATGACGCCGGCGAGAAAGGTGGTGAGGTTCGAGTCGAGGATGGCGGGAATGGCGCGCTCGTAACCCGTGTCCACCGCGGACCGCGGAGACTTCCCGTTCCGCACCTCCTCGCGAATGCGCTCGTTGATCAGCACGTTGGCGTCCACGGCCATGCCCAGGGTCAGGATAATGCCGGCGATGCCGGGCAGGGTCAGCACCGCCTCGAAGCCCGCGAGAATCGCCATCATGAAGTAGATGTTGAGCACCAGCGCGACGTCGGCCAGGATGCCCGCGCCGCGGTAGTAGGCCATCATGAAGACCAGCACGAGGATGCTCCCGAGAATGAAGGAAAAGACTCCCTGCTCCACCGAGTCGCGCCCCAGCGACGGCCCCACGGTGCGCTCTTCCAGGATCTTCACCGGCGCCGGCAGCGCGCCGGCCCGGAGCACGATGGCCAGGTCCCGGGCTTCCTGGAAGTTGAAGTTGCCGGTGATGGAGGCCACGCCGCCGGAGATCCGTTCGCGGATCTGGGGCGCCGAATAGACCCGGCCGTCCAGGATGATGGCCAGCAGCCGGCCGACGTTCTCCGCGGTAAGGCGGTCGAAGGCGGTGCTGCCCACGGAGTTGAGCGCCAGCTCGACGTAGAGGCCCTCCAACTGGTCGCCCCGGCGGACGTTGGCGTCGGCGATGGCGTCGCCCGTCATCAATGTCCGCGCCTCCAGGAGGTAGGGTATCTTCTCGCGGCGCACCCCTCCTGCGGCGTCGTCGTAACCGTACAGCACCTCGCGTCCGGGCGGCGGGCCGGAACGCACGGCCGCCTCCACGTCCCCCCGCTCATCCACGAGCTTGAACTCCAGCAGCGCGGTCTTGCCGATGAGCGCCTTGGCCCGCTCCGGATCCTGGATGCCGGGAAGCTGGACCAGTATGTCGTACTGCCCCTGGCGCTGGATGGTGGGCTCGGTGACCCCGAACTGGTCGATGCGGTTGCGGATGGTCTCCAGGGTCTGGTCCACCGCGAAGTTGCGGATGTTCTCCAACTCCCGGCTCTCGAACACCGCCCGTACCTCCGCGGGGCTGGCGGCGGACACCTCCAGTTGCGTGAACTCGGTGGACAGGAGATCGCGAATGCGCTCCATGTTGCCCTGGGCGGTGGAAACGATCAGCTCGCCGGACGGGCTGATGTCCAGGCCCTTGAAGGCGATGCCGCGATCCCTCAGCTCGTCGCGCAGCACGCTCCGTACCCGCCGCAGGCGGTTCTCCACCGCCTTTTGCACTTCCACTTCCAGCACCAGGTGCGACCCACCCTGGAGGTCCAGTCCGAGACGGATGCCGTTCTCGGGCAGGAACCAGAGGCCGGACACGAAACTCGGAGCGAGATAGACCCCCGCTGCCGCCAGGCAGACCACCAGCAGGATCAGGCGAATGACCAGGCTTTGACGCATGCTCGTTACTCCAGGCTACTTGCCCTTGACCTCCTTGGCGTCCTTGGCCCCGGCTGCCTTTTCACCCCTGAAGAGCTGGGCGATATGGCTCCGGCTCACCCGGATACGCACGTTGGGGGCGATCTCCAGGGTCAGCTCGGTCTCCGTGAGCGCCTGGATCTTGCCGAACACGCCGCCCGTGGTCATGACCTCGTCGTTGCGCTTGAGTTGGGCCAGCATGTTCCGGTGATCCTTGGCCTTGCGCTGCTGCGGCCGGATCAGCAGGAAGTAGAAGACCGCGAATATCAGCACCAGGGGCAGCATGCTGATGAAGGTGCTGGGGCCGCCTCCGGCCTGGGCATAGGCTACGTCCCACATGATCCCCTCCAAGGTTTCTTCAAAACAGGTGTCAAGGCATTCCGCCCTTACCCCGGGCGGGGCTCAAACGGCCGCCTCCGGGAGCTTCCAGATTCCGCCTGCGACGTCCTCCAGACTCGACCCATCCCGAATGGCCCTGCGCAGTTCCGTCATCAACCGCTGGTAATAACAGACGTTGTGCAGCGTGTTCAGATAGGCCGCAAGGATTTCGCCGGCCATGTAGAGGTGGCGAAGATAGGCACGCGAAAAATGCCGGCAACCGTAGCATGGGCAGCCTTCGTCCACGGGACGCGGGTCCCGGGCGAAAGCCGCGTTCTTGATGCTGAGCTTCCCGGTGGCGGTGTATAACGTACCGTTCCTGGCATTCCTCGTCGGCAGAACGCAATCGAACAGATCATAGCCGGAGCGGACCCCATGAATCAAGTCTTCGGGTTTCCCCAGACCCATGAGGTAGCGCGGGCGGTCCTCCGGCAATAGCCCCGCGGTGAAGCTCCCGATCTCCGCCAGAAGCGCCGGCCCCTCGCCGATGCCCAGCCCGCCGGCGGCAAAGCCGTCGAAAGGGAACTCGCGCAGGCGCGCCGCGCACTCCTCCCGCAGGTCCTTGAACACGCCCCCCTGCACGATCCCGAACAGCGCGCAGTCACGGTTCCGGGGCGCCTCCAGCGACCGGAGCGCCCAGCGCACGGTCCGGTCGGTCGATTTCCTGACGTAGTCGCGGCTCGCCGGGTACGGGATGCACTCGTCCAGCACCATGGCCACGTCCACGCCCAGCGCCTGCTGTATCCCCACCACCTTCTCCGGGCTCAGGAAGTGCGACGCGCCGTCGAGATGGGAGCGGAAGGAGACTCCCTCTTCGGTGATCCTGCGCATGGCGGCGAGGCTCAGCACTTGGTAGCCGCCGCTGTCCGTGAGGATCGGCCGCTCCCAGCCCATGAACGCGTGCAGGCCGCCGAGGTCGCGGATGACCTCCTCGCCGGGCCGCAGGTACAGGTGGTAGGTGTTGCAGAGAACGATCCGGCTCGAAACCTCCCGCAGGTCCCGGGGCGACAGCGCCTTGACCGCGCCGCGGGTCCCCACCGGCATGAACGCCGGCGTCTCCACCATGCCGTGGGCCGTCTCCAGCAGGCCGGTTCTCGCCCGGCTATCCGGGTCGTTGCCTGTAACCGTGAACTTCATGGCCCGCTGCTAGAGAATGAGCATGGCGTCGCCATAGCTGTAGAACCGGTAGCCCTTGTCGATGGCCTCGGCGTAGGCGCGGCGCACCAGGTCGAGGCCGGCCAGCGCCGCCACCATGGCCAGCGGCGTCGAGCGCGGCAGATGGAAGTTGGTGATGAGGGCGTCGATGGCGCGGAAGCGGTAGCCGCCGGTGATGAACAGACGCGTGATGCCGGAGTCCGCAACCACCCTGTCCTTGCGCCGGGCGATGCTCTCCAGCGTGCGGGTGGTGGTGGAACCCACCGCCACCACCCGTCCTCCCGCCGCCCTGGTCCGGCGGATGCGCTCGGCCGCGGCCCCGCTCAACGTGTACCACTCGCCGTCCATGCGGTGATTCTCCACCACCGCCTCGCGTACCGGACGGAAAGTCCCCAACCCCACGTGCAACGTCACGTACACGCTGTCCACGCCGCCTGCGGCCAGCTCGTCCAGCAGCGCCCGCGTGAAGTGGAGTCCGGCGGTGGGCGCCGCCACCGAACCCGGGCTGGAGGCGTAGACCGTCTGGTAGCTGTCTCGGTCGCTTTCCTCCACGCGCCGCACCCGCTCGATGTAGTGCGGCAGCGGCGGCGTCCCCAACTCGTCCAGCGCCTCCCGGAAACGCTCCGGCGGCTCGAACCGCAGGCCATACCGGCCCGATCCCATATCTCCCAGCACCGTCGCCGTGATTTCTCCGGCAAACACGATGCGTCCGCCCACCCGGGGCTTCTTGGAGGCGTCCACCAGCGCGAGCCACAGTCCCCGTTGGACGTCGAAGGGCTCCACCAGCAGCACCGTCGCCCGGCCGCCGCTTTCCTTGCGCCCTTCGAGGCGCGCAGGGATCACCTTGGAGTCGTTGAGCACCAGCAGGTCGCCCGGCGAAAGGAACTCCCCCAAGGAGGCAAAACCGGAGTGGGTGAGGGAGCCCGATCGCCGGTCCAGCACCAGGAGACGCGCCGACGCGCGATCCTTCGCGGGGTACGCGGAGATCAGCGATTCAGGAAGATCGTAGGCCAGTTCTTCCAGCAGCATGGCGCATGACCGGACCCGGCACGCGCCGGCCGCTCCGGGTCAACGGGTCAGGTCAGGAGTCGTCCCCGGTTGCCTTCCTCAGGAACGGCGTCAGCAGGTCCACCGGCACCGGGAAGATGGTGGTGGAGTTCTTGTCGCTGGCCACTTCCTGCAGGCTCTGCAGGAAGCGGAGCTGCATGGCCATGGGCTCCTTGGCGATGACCGTGGCGGCCTCCTGCAGCTTCTGCGAAGCCTGGAACTCGCCGTCCGCCAGGATGATCTTCGCGCGCCGCTCGCGTTCGGCCTCGGCCTGCCGGGCCATGGCGCGCTGCATCTCCTCGGGAAGGTCGATGTGCTTCATCTCGGTCAGGACGACCTTGATGCCCCACGGGTCCGTCTGCTCGTCGAGGATCCTCTGGAGGTCGGCGTTGATGCGCTCCCGCTCCGACAGGAGCTGGTCCAACTCCGCCTGGCCGCAGATGCTCCTCAACGTCACCTGGGCGAGCTGCGAGGTGGCGAACAGGTAGTTGGCCACCTCCCGCACCGCCCGGTTGGGGTCGAGCACCCGGAAATAGAGCACCGCGTTGACCTTCACCGACACGTTGTCGCGGGTGATGACGTCCTGGGAGGGAACGTCCATGGTGACGGTCCTCAACTCGATCCGTTCCATCTTTTCGATGAAGGGGATCACGTAGATGATTCCCGGGCCGCGGGCGTTCACCATGCGCCCCAGGCGGAAGATGACGCCGCGCTCGTATTCCTTGAGGATCTTGATGCCGCTGACGGCAAGCCCCAGGACGATGATGAGCACGATGGCAACGGGTCCTATTTCGAGCATGCGTTTCTCCTGCGCCCGCGTGACGGGCCTGCGTCCGTCACGCCTCCGCGGCGCGTTTGACCTTGAGTATCATCCCGTCGTATCCGACGACCTCGATCCGGTCGCCCGGCTCCAGCCGCTCCGCCCCCTGCGCGTTCCACACCTCGCCGTGCACGAACACCTTGCCCTTGAGGTCCAGACGCTCCCGGACCTCGCCGAACTCGCCGATGAGCCCCTCGAATCCCAGGGTCGCCTTCCGCCTCTGCGACTTGACCACCAGGAAAGTCACCACCAGCACGAACGCGCTCAGGGTGCCCACTGCGGCAAGGATGATGGCGGGGTCCACCGACAGGTCCGATCCCTCGACATCGAACAGCAGCAGCGAGCCGAGGCCGAGAGACACCACGCCGCTGATGCCCAGCAGCCCGAAGCTCGGCAGGAACGCCTCCGCCACCAGCAAACACATGCCGAGCCCGATCAGCAACAGGCCGGCGTAGTTGATGGGCAGCACCTGGAACGAGGCCAGCGCCAGCAGGAGAGCGATGCCGCCGGCGATGCCGGGGAAGAGCGACCCGGGGTTCGAGAACTCCATGTAGAGGCCCAGGATGCCGGCCATCATCAGCAGGTAGGCGACGTTGGGGTGCGCCAGGATGTTGAGTATCTCCTGCTTCAGCCCCATCTCGAAGCGCAGCACCGACACGCCGTTGAAGTCGAGGGTGCGCCTGGTCCCGGCCACCTCCACCTCACGGCCGCTGGCCTGCCTGAGGAGATCGCTCACGTCGGTGGCGATGATATCGACGACCTGCTTCTCCAGGGCCTCCACGTCGGTGATGGAAATGCTCCGGCGCACCGCCTGGATGGCGAAATCGGTGTTGCGGCCGCGCCTCTTGGCGATGGTCTCGCTGAACGAGGCGGTGAAGTTCTCGATCTTCTCGCCCATGACGCCCTTGACTTCCTGGCCCCCGCCCGCCACCGGATGGGCCGCGCCGATGTTGGTCCCGGGCGCCATGGCCGCGATGTTGGCCGCCATGGTGATGAAGACGCCCGCCGACCCCGCGCCCGCTCCGCTCGGCGCCACGTAGACGATCACGGGCAACGGCGCGCTCAGCATCTCCTTGACGATGGAGCGGGTGGAGGACAGGAGCCCCCCCGGCGTGTCGAGCTGGATGATCAGCGCCCGGGCCTTGCCTTCGTGGGCGCGCTGAATGCTCTCGCGGATGTAGTCGTTGACCGCCGGGTTGATGCCGCCGTCGATGACGATGAGGTTCACGTGGGAACCGGGGGCCGACTCACGGGCGGCGCCTCCGGAGCTCAGGGCAATCCAGGCGACGCCTGCCAACAGCAACACCCACCACGTGCCCGATTTCAACCGCCTGCTCATCGTCTAAGCCGCCGCGGTCCCGAGCTCCCGCAGGACGCTCTTGATATCATCCCAGACCAGCCTCTTGTCCCCTGGATTGCGCAGCAGGTAGGCCGGGTGAAAGGTCGGCATCAGCCGAATGCCGTGGTAGTCGCGCCACTGTCCGCGCAGCCGGGAGATCGGCGCCGCGGACCGCACCAAGGTCTGGGCCGCGAACTTCCCCAACGCGATGATCACCTTCGGTTTCACCAGCTCGATCTGGCGGATGAGGAACGGCTCGCACGATGCGACCTCGTCCGGCTCGGGATCACGGTTCTGCGGAGGGCGGCACTTGACCACGTTGGCGATGTAGACGTCCTCACGCCGGAGCTTCATGCCCTTGGTGATGATGTCGGTGAGCAACTGTCCCGCGCGTCCCACGAAAGGCTCTCCCTGAAGGTCCTCGTCCCTTCCCGGCCCCTCTCCGACGAACATGACGTCGGCATCGGGGTTGCCCACCCCGAAGACGATGTTCGTGCGCCCCTGGCACAGTCCGCAACGGCGGCAGTCGCCGAGGACCTCCCGGAGTTGCCGCAGGTCCGCAGCCGACCCGGCCTCGCCGTGACCGGCGGCGGCCTCCTCCCGCGCAACGGCGGGCGCAGCCGTCGTGCGCGCGGGCAGCACCTGAATCCCGGCGTCCCGGTACTGCTCCAGGCAACTCCTGAGGGAGGTTGTCGCAACCGCCAAATGCTGCCGTGGCCCGACCGTATCCATGTCGCTCCCGTGAAACCGCCTTCGACTGTGCGCCTGATTTCTGTTTACGACAATCCCGTGGGCATGGCAACGCTCCCTCCGGAGGTGGGATGCCGTAGGGGCGACCCGCGGTCGCCCTAGGCGCCGCGGCGTTGGGATTGATTCTTGTGCTGGAGGAACCAGTCGCAGATGCGGCCGGCCGCGTCGTCCTTGCTCATGACCGGCAGCGGCGTGACCGTGCCGTCCCTGTCCAGCAGCGTGACGGCGTTGGTATCCACGTCGAAGCCGCTGCCCTCCTGCGTCACGTCGTTGGCCACCAGCAGGTCGAGGTTCTTCCGGTGCAGCTTCTTCCGGGCGTTTTCCAGCAGCGACTCGGTCTCCGCGGCAAACCCCACCACGATCTGATGCCGCTTCCGCGCGCCCAACTCCGCCACGATGTCCGGGTTGGGGACGAACTCGAGGCGGACGCTGTCATCGCCCCGCTTGATCTTGCTGCCGGACGCGGAACGCGGCCGGTAGTCCGCCACCGCGGCCGCCATGAACACCGCGGTCGCCGCATCGAACTCGGCCAGGACCGCGGCGCGCATCTCTTCGGCCGTGACGACCTGCACCGTCCTCACCCCTTCCGGAGCCGGCAACGCAGTGGGGCCGCTCACCAGCGTTACCTGGGCGCCGCGCCGTGCGGCCGCCCGCGCCAGGGCGTAGCCCATCTTCCCGGACGACCGGTTGGAGATGAAGCGGACCGGGTCAAGAGCTTCCCGGCTCGGCCCGGCGGTGACGACGATCCTCTCGCCCGCCAGGTCCTTGGGCCTTAGCAGCCGGCGGATCTCCTCGACGATGGCCGTCGGTTCCGGAAGACGCCCCTTGCCCTCGTAGCCGCAGGCCAGATAGCCGGCGTCCGATTCCATGACGTGGTAGCCGGCGCCCCTCAACTTCGTGAGGTTCGCCTGCACCATGGGATGGGCCAGCATGTGCACGTTCATGGACGGAACCACCAGCAGAGGCGCCTGGGTGGCCAGGACCACGGTGGTGAGCAGGTCGTCGGCGATGCCCGCGGCCAGCTTTCCGACGACGTTGGCGGTGGCCGGCGCGATCACCAGCAGGTCGGCGCCGTCCGCGAGGTTGATATGGCCGATCTCCGACTCCTGGGTCAGGTCGAAGAGGTCGGTGGCCACGGGAGCGCCCGACAGGGTCTGGAAGCTCAACGGGGTGACGAACTCCGCGGCCCCTCGAGTCATCACCACCCGGACGGTACACGAGTCCTGCACCAGAAGCCGCACCAGCTCCAAGGCCTTGTAGCAGGCGATTCCCCCGGTCACGCCCAGGACGATGTTCGGCTTCTCCACGGTCCCGCTTTCCTTGGCGCGTTGCGCGCGCAACCCGAACGCCAAGGTATCCCATCGATGAGCGGTTTTCAAACCAGGCGGAAACTTGCTTTCAAGGGCGGCAATGCTATTCTTGGAGAACTTCCGCTCCCCCGCGACACTCATGCGAAAATCACGGTTGCCGCTCCTGGTCCTGCTGCTCCACCTGAGCGTCGTCCAACCCGCCGCTTCCCAGGTGGAACCCGCGGAAGGGCCGGCGCAGGCCCCGCCCGTCCCCGCGGAGCTGAGCACGCGCGACCAGCACTACGACCGGGTCGAGTGGTTCAACGAAACGATGTTCCTGTTCAACGCCGCCTTCGACAGGTTCCTGCTGAAGCCCGTGGCCCTCACCTATGGCTCCATCGTCCCTCTGCCCGCGCAGAAAGGGGTCCGCGATGCCATCCACAACCTCGACGTGGTCCGAAAGGTGGTCAACAACACGCTCCAGGGGAAGCCCGTCAGCGCCAGCCGTGAGCTGGCCCGTTTCGTCGTCAACAGCACCGTCGGCATCGCAGGCATTTTCGACATGGCGGTGAAACTGGGGCTGGAGCCCAGCAATCAGGACATGGGGATCACGCTGGGCGTCTACGGCATCAGCCACGGATCCTATCTCGTGCTGCCGCTGCTTGGGCCGACCACGTTCCGGGACGGCGTGGGCATTGCGGCCGACTCGTTCATGAATCCTCTGGGATACTTCGTTCCCTACTATGTGCCCTTGTCCATCCGGGCCGCCGACGTCGTCAACAACCGCTCCCTCAACAACAAGGTCTACGAGCAGTTGGAGCGCAGCGTCGACCCTTACAGCGCCGTCCGGAACGCCTACCTGCAAATCCGGGAGAGCAGGCTCAAGGCGGCTCGCGCCGGGGGGTACTAACCTCCGAAGCCCTTGCGATGACGCCATGAGCAAGCCATCCCTCCTATCGGGCCGGAAGATCGATCCCAGGCCCATCGACGCCGGCACCACCATCGTGGACCTCGTCGACGACAACTTCGTCTCCTACAACAGCGGGCGGCTGCGCGAGGCGTGCCAGTTGTTCACCGAGAAGATCCTCGCGGACGACGTCACCGTGGGACTGAGCATCACCGGCGCGCTCACCCCGGCCGGGCTCGGCATGACCGCGTTCATTCCGCTCATCGAGAACGGCTTCGTGGACTGGATCGTCAGCACCGGCGCGAACCTCTACCACGACACCCACTTCGCCATCGGCCTCACCATGCACCGGGGCGCCTTCGACGCCGACGACGTCGACCTGCGCGAGCAGGGCGTGGTGCGCATCTACGACATCTTCTTCGACTACGACGTGCTCATCTCCACCGACGACTTCTTCCGCGAGATCCTGAAGGCCCCGGAGTTCCAGAAGGAGATGGGGACCGCGGAGATGCACCACCGCGTGGGCCGGTACCTGGACGAGCGGGAGAAGATCCTGGGACTGGAGCGACGCTCGCTTCTGGCCGCGGCCTACCGGAGCGGCGTGCCGGTGTACACCTCCTCGCCCGGCGACAGTTCCATCGGCATGAACGTGGCCGCGCTGGCCTTGAAGGGCAACGGCCTGCGCTTCGACGTCTCGCGCGACGTCAACGAATCCGCCGCCCTGGTGCTGGAGGCCAAGCGCGCCGGAGGACGGAGCGCCGCGGTCATCCTGGGAGGCGGATCGCCCAAGAACTTCCTGCTCCAGACCGAGCCTCACATCCAGGAAGTGCTCGGCCTGGAGGAGAAGGGCTTCGACTACTTCATCCAGATCACCGACGCGCGCGTAGACACGGGCGGGCTGTCGGGAGCGACGCCGGCGGAGGCGGTGAGCTGGGGCAAGGTGGACCCCGACCAGCTTCCCGACTCGGTGGTCTGCTACGTGGACAGCACCATCGCCGTGCCGTTGATGACCGCCTACGCCGTCAACAAGCACCCGCCGCGAGCGTTGAAGCGCCTCTACGACACGCGCGAGCAGGCGCTGGAGCACATCGCCGGGGAGATCCGCGAGAAGTTCGGCAACGTGCCGCTGGCGCAGCGGTGACGACACCCCGGGGCGCAGGTCCCAGGGGTCCGTACCCCACTCACGGGATGCACACGACGAGCAACCCCAAGGCGTTCTTCAAGGTGGTGACCCCGGCGGAGGCCCTGGCGATCCTCTGCCGGGTGGACCCCGTGGATTCCGAGGTCATCGCTACCCTCGACGCGAGAGGCCGGGTCCTGGCCGACGACCTCCGTTCCACGGTGGACCTGCCCCACTTCGACCGGGCGGCCATGGACGGCTACGCGGTGGCGGCCCGGGACACCTTCGGGGCCGCGCCCGCGTTGCCGGCCTACCTCAAGCTCGCGGGGACGGTGGAGATGGGTCAGGAGGCCACCCGACGGATCGGCCCCCGCGAGACCGTGCGCATCTCCACCGGCGGCATGCTCCCGCCGGGGAGCGACGCCGTGGTGATGGTGGAATACGCCGATGAGACCGGCGACGGCATGGTGGAGATCCAGCGGAGCGCCTCTCCCTGGCACAACGTCATCCGGGTCGGCGACGATATCCGGGCCGGCGATCCGGTCTTTTCCCGGGGACGGCGGCTCCGCGCCCACGACCTCGGCGCGCTGACCGGCATCGGCATCGCGTCGGTGCCGGTCTACCGGCGACCCCGGGTGACGCTGGTCTCCACCGGCGACGAGATCGTTTCCGTGGAAAGGGAGCCCCGCCCCGGACAGGTGCGCAACATCAACCAGCACTCGCTGGCGGGGCTCATCGACGAATGCGGCGCCGAGCTGAACGACCTCGGCGTGGTGGCCGACGACGCCGACGACTTGCGCCGGGCGCTGGCGAGAGGCCTGGAGTGGGGAGACCTGGTGCTGCTGTCCGGCGGCAGCTCCATGGGGACGCGCGACGTGACGGTGGAGGTCATCCGGTCGCTGACCGGCGCCACGATCCTCTTTCACGGCATCTCCGTCAGCCCGGGCAAACCCACCATCTACGCGGAGGCCGCGGGGAAACCCGTGCTCGGGCTTCCCGGATACCCGGTATCCGCCCTGGTGATATTCGACCTGTTCGCGACGCCGCTGATCCAGGCGCTGGAGGGCGAGCGCGTCCCCGGGGCGCCGCTTCCGCGAAGGAGCGTCCGCGCCGTGCTCGACACCAACGTGCCGTCGCAGACCGGCCGCGAGGACTACGTGAGGGTCACGCTCGAAAGCAGGGGCGACGTCCTGTTCGCCTCCCCGCTGCCGAGCAAGTCGGGCGCCATCTTCACCCTGGTCAAGGCCGACGGCATGGTCCGCATTGACCTCAACCGCGAGGGGCTGGAGCAGGGTGACGAGGTGGAGGTGCTGCTGTTCTGATGCGCCGGGAGCCTGCCCCCGCCCACGGGGTGATGCAGGCGCGGTAGGGGACGGACGTTCATGGCACGCAAACGATACCTCAAGAAGACTCCGCTGACCGAGGCGCGGGAGTTGTTCCTGGGCCGCGTCGACGGCGCGCGCCTGGAGGACGAGACGGTGGACGTGGGCGAGGCCCTGCACCGGATCACCGCCGAGCCGGTGTTCGCCCGGATCTCCTCGCCCCACTACCACGGCTCCGCCATGGACGGCATCTGCGTGCGCGCGGAGGATACCTTCGGGGCCACCGAATTCGCGCCCCGGCAACTCCGGTTGCTTGCCGACGAGGATCACCCCGAAGGGTGCTTCGCCTGGCTGGACACCGGCCAGCCGCTGCCGTCCTGGGCCAACGCGGTGATCATGATCGAGAAGGTGCGCGACCAGGGCGGGGACGCCGTGTCCATCGACGAGGCCGCCACCCCTTGGCAGAACGTGCGCCTGGTAGGCGAGGACGTGGTGGCGACCGAGCTGCTGTTGCCGCGCAACCACCGTTTGAGGCCCTACGACCTGGGGGCCATGCTGGCGGCGGGCCATACCACGGTGCGCGTCAAGGCCCGGCCCCGGGTGGCGATCATCCCCACGGGCGACGAGATTACCGCTCCGGGAGCGCCGGCGCGGCCCGGGCAGATCATCGACTTCAATTCCACCGTGCTGGGAGCCATGGTCGCCGAGTGCGGCGGCGCGCCGGAGGTCTTTCCCGCGGTCGCCGACGACCCGGCGCTGCTGGAGCAGGCCCTCCGCGACGCCCTGCCGGACCACCACCTGGTCGCCCTCATCGCCGGATCGTCCGCCGGCGAGCACGACTTCACCGCGGAGGTGATCGCCGGCGCCGGCGAGCTGCTGGCGCACGGCATCGAGGTCATGCCGGGAAAACCCGCGGTCCTGGGAGCCGCGGCCGGCAAACCCGTCATCGGCGTTCCCGGCTACCCCGTGTCCGCCATCGTCATCGCCCGCGAGATCCTTCAACCGGCGCTGCGGAAAATGCTGGGCGCGGGCCCCGCCTCCCCTCCCACGGCCCGCGCCGTTGCGCCCCGAAAGATTCCCTCCCGGCTGGGCCTGGAGGAATTCGTCCGGGTCACCCTCGGCAGGGTCGAGGACCGGCTCATGGCCGTGCCGCTGGCGCGCGGGGCCGGGGTCATCAGCACCATGGTGCGGGCCGACGGCTTCCTGCGCATCCCGGGCATGGTGGAGGGGATCAACGCCGGCGAGGAGGTCGACGTCGAGCTGTTGCGATCGCCGGAGGAGATCGAGCACACGGTGTTGTGCACCGGCAGCCACGACCTCTCCATCAGCGTGCTGGAGGACCGGCTCAAACGCCGGGACCCGCGGCTCAAGATCGCCACCGCCAACGTCGGCAGCCTCGGCGGCCTGCATTCCATCCGCCGCGGCGAGACCCACATGGCCGGCACCCACCTGCTGGACCCCGCCACCGGCGCCTACAACGTCCCGGACGTGAAACGGGTGGTCCCGGACCTGCCCGTGGTGCTGGTGCACTGCGTCCAGCGCCGGCAGGGACTGCTCGTGCCGCGCGGCAACCCGCGGGGGCTGTCGGGCATAGCCGACCTGGGCAAGGAAGGGCTGCGGTTCGTCAACCGCCAGCCCGGTTCCGGCACCCGCGTGCTGCTGGATTTCAAGCTCGGACAGCTCGGTATGGAAGCGAGCAGCATCCAGGGCTACGAGCACGAGGAGTTCACCCACATGGCCGTGGCGGTGGCGGTGGCCAGCGGCCTCGCCGACACCGGGCTGGGGATTCTTTCCGCGGCCGATGCCCTGAATCTCGACTTCATCCCGGTGGGCGACGAGCAGTACGACCTGTTGTTGCTGCGATCCTTCTACGAATCGGATATCGGCGCCACCCTGCTGGCGGTGCTCCGTTCCGACGAGTTCAGGCGGGCGATGGAATCTCTCGGCGGCTACGATACCGGGGGCACCGGCGAGGTCCTTTACGAACAAGGTTAGCCCCCATCGTCATTCCGGCCCCTCCGTCATTCCGAATGCTGGTGCCGGGAGCCGGACTTGAACCGGCACAGGCCGAGGCCCGCGGGATTTTAAGTCCCGTGTGTCTACCCATTCCACCATCCCGGCACAGGACGTTTCCATTAACTTAGCGCCATTCCCGCCGTCAACCAAGCTTCCCGCGCCTGGACCCTCACGATTCCTGACGCCGGCTCATGCGCGCCACCAGCCAGCGGCCGCCCACCGTCAGCACCGCCAGCGCAACGATCAAGAGCACACCCAGGGCCGAGGTCTGCCCCGGATAGCCGTCCTCCCAGGAACGCCACATGATCACCGACAGCGTCCAGTTCTCGCGGGTGGCCAGGATCAGCGGCACGGAGAAGTTGCGCAGGGAATGAGACGCCACCCAGATCCAGCCGCCGATGAACGCGGGCAATACCAGCGGCAGCACGATCCGCCGCATGAGCGTGAGCCATTTTCCGCCGGATACGTGGCTGGCCTCCTCCAATTCCACGTGGACCTGGGTCAGCGCCGCGGTCATGTTGCGGCTGCCGAAGGCGATGTAGCTCACGGTGAGTCCCAGCACGATGATCCACACCGTCCCGTAGAGGCGCAGTCCGCTGAACGGCGGCTGGAGGTACAGGAACATGAAGGCGATGGCGATGATCACCCCCGGGAGGGCGTGCGGCAGGAACGTGACGGCGTCGAGGAGCGTCCTTCCCCGGAAGCGCTTCCGCAGGATGACCCAGGCGACGACGAGGGAAAGGAGCATGGTCAGGGTGGCGGCGCCCAATGCGACGGCGATGGTGTTGGCAGTCGCGTCCCAGACATCGCTGTCGGAGAAAATCTCCCGGTAGTGCTCCAGGTTCAGGTCGGAGAACAGCTCCCACGAAGGGGTCATGTAGACCGGGAGGAGGGAGCTCCAGAGCAGGACGAAGCTAGGTGCCAGAATCGTGAGGGCGAAATACAGGAAGAAGACCGCGAACGCGACGTAACGCCAGTTCCCCAGCGCCATCACGCGCGGGCGGTACCCTTTCCCGGTGATGGTGGCGAAGCGCCCTTCCTGCCTCATGGCGTAGCGGTACGCGTAGACCAGGAGGATGCTCACCAGCAGGAAGCTGGCCCCGAGGGCCGCGGAGAGGCCGTACTCGGGAGGCGTATAACGCTGTGTCGTATAGAAGATATAGGTGGGGAATACGTGAATCCGCGCCGGCAGCCCGATGACCAGCGGAACCTCCAGCGACTCCAGGTGGGTCATGAAGCTGTACATGGTGGCGCCCAGGATGGCCGGCGTCAGCAGCGGCAGGAAGATGCCGAAGAACGTCCTGCGCCCGGAGGCGCCGGCGACCCGTGCCGCCTCCTCCAGGCTGGGATCCATGGCCCGGAAGGCTCCCACCATGATCAGGAAGGTGGTGGTGACGCCGCGCAGACCCTCCAGCAGGACCATGCCCCAGAGGCTGTAGATGTTCAGCGGCCCGGCGGTCAGCTCCACGCCGAACCATCCCGCCGCGCTGCGCATCCACACGTTGAAGAGACCGATCTGCGGAGAGAGGAGGAAGGTCCAGGAGACCGCGAACAGGAGCCCCGGCATGGCCATGGGCACCAGGATCAGGCCCCAGGCGACGTTCCGGAACGGCATGTCGGTGCGTTCGGTGAGAAAGGCGAAGAAGGTCGCCAGCCCCACGGAGATGGCGGTGCTGAATACCGCCAGCAGGGCCGTGTTGAAGAACATCGACCAGGTTTGCGGATCGGAATAGGCGCTGGCGTAGTGATCGAGCGTGAAGCCGCCCGGCTCCCACGGGTTGCCCAGGCGAAAGCTGAAGATGATCAGGGTAGCGAGGGGTACGATGACGAGCCATACGGTGAGCACGACGCTCAGCACCGCCACGGAATGCTCCCGCGCCCACCCGAGCCAGCCCGGTGCGCCGCCGGAGACGGATGGTCTTGAGGGTGCCGCGGTCATCCCGACCTCATCTTTTCAGCGAAGGTTCAATGTTGTATGGCTCTCGCGGGGCTTCTACTACGACCGGAGAACCCCGTTCAAGAGGACGGCGAACGAGCATGGGAGGAGCTGTCATGGCCATTGAGCACCGGTACCTGGAAGTCGACGGGCTCAGGACGTTCTACCTGACCGCGGGAAGCGGGCATCCGGTGGTCATGATCCATGGGGGTGCGCCCGGTGTCTGCTCCCTCGTCGCCTGGAAGCTGAACATGGAGCCGCTGGCCGCCTCGGGGCTGTGCCTGTACGCCTTCGACCAGGCCGGGTTCGGGAACACCGACAACCCCGCCGACTACTCCATGGAGTACCGGGTTACCCACGCACGGAAGTTCATCGACGCGCTGGGGCTGGAACGCTTCCATCTCCTCGGCAATTCCATGGGCGCCTACATCGCGGCAAGAATCGCGCTGGACGACCCGCGAGCCCAGCGCCTGGTCCTCATCTCCAGCGGCACGTTGTCGCCGCCGGGATCGGCAGCGGCCGTGGCCCAGGGAAAGAAGCACAACCAGGAGTTGCGGGAATACACCCCTTCGCTCGACAACATGCGGGCGGTGACCCTGAAGACCCTGCTCAGGAGCGAATTGGTCACCGACGAACTGGTGGCGGAACGTTATGAAATGAGCACGGGATCCCGTTTCGACGCCATGGTGAAGCGGTGGGAGGCGCCTCCCTCGAAGCCCGTGGGGGAACGCCTGTCGGAGATCCGGAACCGGACGCTGCTCATCTGGGGAAGGAACGACCGGGGCGTGGCGCTGGAAAGGGGGGTGCTGCTGTTCGAGGCGCTCCCGGACGCGGAACTCCACGTCTTCAACCACTGCGGCCACTGGGCCTTCTGGGACCAGGCAGAGCGGTTCAACCGGCTCGTTGGCGACTTCCTGTCGCAGCCGGACTGACCGGGAGCCTGTCCGGGCAGCCCGAATGCAGCGACCGCAGGGGCGACCGGCGGGTCGCCCCTACGAGAATCCACCGTCACGACGACTGCCCAGCGTCCGCGACTGACGGACGCAGAGAGGCAGGCGTCACTTCTTTTTCTTGGCCGCGGGCAGTCCCAGCATTTCCTGGTACTCGCGGTTGTAGTTGTCCCACTTGCGCGCGCAATCGGCGCCGCAGATGGCGACGTCCTTCCCCTTGGCCAGGGGATACTTCTTGGACGACGGATCCCACGGGAAGCCGCGGTAGGCGTACTTCTCAAGCACGTCCTGCCCGCCGGTGGAGATCCACACCGCCCAGAGCTGGGTGGTGGCCGGCGTCTTCGACCACTCGGCCACGTACACCCGCGTGCCGATCTCGAGCGGAACCGGGCCCGGCTGGGTGTACACGAGGTTCTTCACGCCGCTGTCGATCATGCGGTTGGCCGTGTGGTAGTTGATGCCGCACGCCAGCGGAAACTCCCCGGAAGCGATCTTGCGCAGGATCGTCCCCTGGCCGCGCGTCAGCACCGCGCCGTTGGCGATGATCCCCTTGAGCCACTTGAGGTGCGTCTCTCGCGTCTTGGAATCATGCTGGAACGCCTGGAGCTTGTTCCGCGTGTCGACCATGAACTTCCCCTTCCACATGGGATCGAGGCAGGCATCCCAGCCCGTGGGCTCCTTGCCCTTGGGAACCAGCGTGGGATTGTAGGCGTTGCCCCTGACGTTGCCCGTGGTGGAAAGGAAGTTCCCGGCGGGGTCCATGGCCCTGGAATCGAGCTTCGGCCAACCCGCAGGGATGTGCTTGTTCAACTCCGTGTAGCTGAACGGAGGCTTCACGAAGGCGCCCTCCTTCAGGTACTGCGCCTGGAACTCGCTGGCGATGTGCATGATGTCGTAGGGCGGGTTCTTGCCCTGCTTGTACTGGATGAGGAACTGCCCGAACGGCCCGATGCCGACCTCGCGCTTGTAGGAGATCTCCTTGATGAACGGGTAGGCCTTGCTGAACGCCGGGAGCACGTTCTTGGTGTCCCGCTTGGGCCAGTCCAGGGACATCCTCAGCTTGCCGCCGGTCTTTTCCATCTCGGCCTTGGACGCGGCCACGAGCTGCTCGTAGGCGTTGGCGCCGTACGCGGACTGCGCCCCGAAGAGAAAGAGCCCGACCATCGCGAACGCACACAACCAATGCTTGCGTATCCTCATCGTCGTTCCCCCTTTCCTGCCGTATGAAACCGTCTTCGACCCGAATCCGTGAACCCGCTGAATGGCGCCGGAGCCCTGCGGCGCCGGCCTACCGTTGGTAGGCCTCCGCGTACCGCAGCACCTTCACGCCCTTGGGCGCGCGCGTGGGACCGTAAGGCGTCCCGCCCTCGATGAACACGCACGACCCCGCGGTGTACAGGATATCGCCGATCTCCACCTCCCCCTCCAGCACGTAGAACATCTCGTTGAACGGGTGGCTGTGTACCGGGATGTCGGTGTCCGGCCCCCAGTGGCGGATCATGATCGACGGCCCTGCGCCTCCCTCGTTGCGATAGAGGTATTTGGTCTGTCCCCGTGCGGTCCTGACCATCTCGGCGCCGTTCTCGTTGACGTGGTGGACGGTCATCTCCCCTACCCCCTCCAGGATGAAGTCGATTCTTCGAGCTCCTGACGCTCGGCTTCGGAAACCCATCTCTCATAGGCCGTGATGACCACCGTCCGGTTCTTCTCGGGATCCCGCATGACGTTCTTGGGATCGCGTCCGAGGCGCACGTTCTCCATTTCCCGGAGGTACATGCTGCGCAGGCGGATGATGCCGTCGTCGATGGTGGGGCCGAGGTTCTCCTTCTCCCGGTCCACCCGCGGCCCCAGGCTGTCCACCACCATGCCGTCCTCGATGAAGTGGAGCGGCGGGATGTCGTAGCCGAGCACCGGGGTGTCCGAGTCCCGGTACTCCTTGTAGGGCTCGATGAAGTCCCTGGGAGGCTTCCAGCGCTTGCTGAACGGATCGCCCTCGTACTTGCCGGGGTTGTCCGCGGGCTTGAACCGCACCCGCATGAGCAGCGTGTGTGTGTCGTCGATGGGCACGCTCCAGCGCGCCGCTGAAACCGGGGTGCCGCCGGACGGACCCTTGAGATAGCGTCCGCCGCTGCCGCCGCAGCTTATGCCGGGCATGAGCAGGTGGTGCTCGCGGTAGTTGAACTCTCCGGGCGTGTCCGACTTGCGGTACGCCTTGTAAACGAGCCCCCACTGGGTCTCCTCGAACCCCAGGTCGGGCTCGGTGCTGCGGATGTCCGGCCACGCGCCGCCGTGGGTGAAGCTCGGATGAACCGGGTCCAGCCCGTTCTCCACGCACTGGAGCCAGTTGCAGTCCTGGAGGCCCTGCACGGTCACGTAGGTCTCGCCGTCACCCACGAGGAAATCGTACCGGGGCAGGAGCGGCGCCGGCTCCGGTCCGAGATAGGCGAACACGAGCCCTCCCAACTCCTCCACCGGGTACGCGAGCTGGCGGATGCCGTCCTTGAGCGTGCTTTCCGGCGGCTCGCCGGGAGTTTGAAGAACGCGTCCTTCGACGTCGTATAACCAGCCGTGGTAGCGGCAGCGCAGGCCGCCCGTCTCCACGTCGCCGAGGCACAGGTTCGCGCGCCGGTGCGCGCAGTACGCCCCCAACACCCCCGCCCTACCCTTGCCGTCCCGGAACAGCACCAAGTCCTCGCCCATGACGCGGATGAACGTAGGTTTGTCCTTCAGATGCGCCGATATCCCCACCGGCCACCAGTAACGGCGGAGCAACTCCCCCATGGGCGTGCCGCGCCCTGTCTGGGTGAGAGTCGCGTTCTCCTGCCGCGTCGTCATCTCCATGATGGGCCACCTCCCGTGGTGTTTCCAGGCCGCGCCGGGTGCGACCTCCCTATAGGTCAGGTCGTCAAGGCGCGTCAAGGGTTCTCCCCTTCCCTTGCGTGGAGTTCGGCTCTTCGCTACCGTGGTCGGTAATGTTCAATCGGCCCAGGGGAAGGAGGCGGACCATGAAGCGCGTGGCACATGTCGTCAACCAGTTCTTCGCCGGAATCGGCGGGGAGGAAAAGGCCGATGTGGCAGCCGGAACCCTCGACACCCTCGCGGGCCCGTCGCGCGGCCTGCAACGGCTGCTCCAGGGCGAAGCGGAAGTGGCTCCTACCATCTACTTCGGCGACAACCACTTTCACGAAAAGCCGGCGGAGGCGCGGGCGGCTCTCTTGCGGGAGGTCACCGCGGCCGCGGTGGACATCGTGGTGCTGGGGCCAGCCTTCAATGCCGGGCGCTACGGGTTGGCCTGCGTCGAGATCGGCCACATGGCAGCGACCGAGCTGGACCGCGTGTGCGTCACCGCCATGCACGAGGACAATCCCGCGGTGGACACGTACCGGGAATACCATGACCCCAGGCTGTTCCTCTTCTCCACGACCGAAACGGCCGCGGGCATGGGCAAGGCCCTGGAGGACTTGGCCCGGTTCGTCATCAAGCGGCTGCGCGACGAGCCCGTTGCTGCGGCCGAGGACGAAGGCTATCTGCCGCGGGGCATCCGTATCCAGGAAACAAGCGACCGGACCGGCGCCGACCGCGCCCTCGACATGCTGTTCGACAAGCTGGAGGGCAGGCCCTTCGCCACCGAGGTGCCGATGCAGACCTGGGACCGGGTGGCGCCCGCGGCCGCGGTCGCGCAGGTGGGCAAGGCCAAGATCGCGCTGGTCACCACCAGCGGCGTGGTGCCGTGGGGCAATCCCGACGGCTTCAAGACCTTCCGCAACACCTTCTGGCGCAAGTATCCGGTGGCCGAGTTGAAGACCATGGAGCCGGGCATGTGGGAGGCGGTGCACGGCGGTTACAACGTGGCCAACATGAACGCCAATCCGCTCTACGGCGTCCCCCTCGACGCCTTGCGGGAGCTGCAGCAGGAGGGGAAGTACGACGACCTCTACCCCGCCTACTACGTCATCCCCGGCAACCAGGGCTCGCCTGCGGCCATGCAGCGGGTGGGCCAGGAGATCGCCGCAGAGTTGAAGGCCAACAGCGTGGACGCCGCGCTGTTGGTCAGCACGTGAGGGACCTGCAGTCGCAGCGGAGCTGTGATCAGCAAAGAACTGGACCGTGCCGGAGTTCCCGTGTCGATGATCAGCGCCATGTTCCCGCTCGCCGAGCAGGTGGGCGCCAGCCGCATCGTCAAGGGCGTCAAGATCCCCCATCCCTGCGGCGACCCGAGCCTGCCGCCGGAGGTCGACGAGAAGCTGCGCAAGTCCATCGTCGAGACCGCCCTCCAGGCCCTCGAGGAAGAGGTCGAGGAGAGCACCGTGTTCACGCCGGACGCGGCCTCATGAGCGGCGGCCGGCACGCCACGCCGCTGGAACTCGCGGAGTTCCCGGTTGAGGACCTCCGGTTCGGCGGGACGCTACGGTACGCCGGCGGCGCCCTGGAGGTGGACGAGGCGGAGGTGGTGGAGACCGCGTCGCGGGACCCCAGGATCCTCTCCGCCCGGCTCGACATCGTGCGGCCGGGCCAGCCGGTACGGGTGACCGGCATCCGCGACTCGGTGGAGCCCAGGGTCAAGGCGGACGGCGGCGGCCAGGTGTTCCCCGGCATCACCAACCCGGTGGCTCCCGTGGGCGCGGGCCGCACCCACCGGCTCTCCGGCATGACGCTCCTGACCGCGGCCGAGTACGAGGGCACCGTCCGCACCGGCACCACCGCCCAGCGGAGCGCGATCCTGGACATGTGGGGTCCGGGGGCCGAGTTGACGGGTTTCAGCCGGCTCCCCCACCTCGTGCTGACCTTCGGGCTGCCCCCGGACCTGATCGAGGCCGAAGCCCACCAGGCCATACAGGCCGCGGAGTACCGGGTTGCCCAACGGCTCGCCGAGGCCACCCTGGGCGCCGAGCCCGCGGCGGTCGAAACGCACGGCGCGGCGCACGGGAATCCCGGTCTGCCCAAGACCGTGGTGATCGTGGGCTGCATCACCGAGTCGGAGCATCTGCCCACCGGACTGGGGTACTACGGCCTGCCGGTGCGCGAGTCCCTGGCCACGGTGGTACACCCCAACGAGCTGCTGGACGGCGCGGTGACGGGCAACACCCTCAAGACCATCGCCTACTACCCCACCACCTGGGACTGGCAGAACCATCCGCTGGCCCTGCGCCTGTCCCGGGAGCACGGCCGCCGGCTGGATTTCGCCGGCGTCGTCCTGCAGCGCATCCGCTTCGAGAGCTTCCGGGAAAAGGAGGTGGCGGCACAGAACGCGGCCCAGGTGGCACGGGCGCTGGGAGCGGAAGCCGCGCTCATCACCTGGCTCGGCTCCGGCAACGCCTTCCTGGAGGTGATGCTGACCGTGCGCGCGTGTGAGCAGAAAGGGATCAAGACGGTGCTGGTCACCTACGAGTACGGCGGCAGGGACGGCACGGACTCGCCGCTCCTGTTCTACGACGACACGGCCGATGCGGTGGTGAGCACCGGGACCCGGGACCGCACCCTGGAGCTGCCCGCCGCGGAACGGGTGGTGGGCGCCTACGAACGGTTGCAGGTCCTCAACTACCCCGGCGCCCCGGTGGTGTCGGCCTTCGACCCCATGAGCCTCGACGCCGCCGACGCCCTCCTGGGCGCCACCGACCTGTGGGGCGGCGCCGAGCGGACCTGCCGGGCGCACTGACCACGCCGCTGGACGGCCGGGTGTAGCGGCGGGGTTCAAACCCGTCCGGGCCGGGCGCCATCAGACGACAAGGGCTCTCGGCCCTGAACCTGACGGAGAATCGCCATGCCGGTTGAAGTCATCTGCATCGACCACGTGTTCATCCCCGTCCGGGATCTCGCCGCGGCCGAAGCCTTTTACGACAGGGTGATGCCGATACTGGGCTTCCGCAAGGGCAGGACTTCAGACAAGGTGTCACCGCGGGCGCGCTACGACAACCGGCACCTCACCTACTGGGTCGTGCTGCGCGAGGGAACCGCGGCGGAGCCGGGCATGGGCCACGGGGCGCCGTCGCACTTGTGTTTCCGCGTAGCCGACGAAGAGGCCGTGGACCGGGCCTGCCGCGAGCTTCGGGCGGCCGGTGTCGAGGCCACCGAGCCGCAAGCCTATACGCAGTACTCTGCCGACTACTACGCGACCTTCTTCTCCGACCCCGACGGCCTGCTGCTGGAGGTGATCAACTTCAACGCGCGCCGGCGGCGGCGCATGTTCGATTGGGACGCGGAAAACGGCTCGTGACCCCCGCATTCGCTCGAAATCCGCTGTGGAGGACAGTCCTGTCGTTATCGTGTCCGGTGCTTCACAATTCGGTTTTAGACCGTACATTAAGGATAATGAGATTAATACAGTGGTAAAATATAATGATCTTCGGAGTGAGTGGGAAAATGACTCTGCGTTCCACAGGGAATTCGAAGCCCTCAGACCCGAGTTCGAACTGGCACGCAAGCTTATAATGGCACGATCTAAGGCCGGATTGAGCCAGAGCGAGGTCGCAGCCCGAATGGGGACGAGCCAACCCACAGTAGCTCGCCTGGAAAGCGGTCAAAAGCCGTCACTGAGAACACTGGAACGCTATGCCAAGGCTGTCGGCATGAAGGTGGAGATCAATCTCGTGGCAGGATGAGAAAGCACGGATTTCAGGTCACGAGAGTCCCAGTCGTTAGTGAGGTCTCATGAAAGCCGTACGGATACACGAGTTCGGCGGCATCGACAGCCTGCGGGTCGAGGAGGCGCCGCGGCCCGAGCCGAAGGACGGCGAGGTGCTGGTGCGCATCCACGCAGCCGGCATCAACCCGGTGGACTGGAAGACCTGCGCGGGCGAGGGGGTGGCGTCCCGGTTGGACGACCCCTTCCCTTTCATACCGGGGTGGGATGTTTCCGGCGTGGTGGAGGCGCTGGGTGCGGGAGTTTCCGAATTACACGTGGGCGACGCGGTGTGCGGCATGGTGCGCTGGCCTTGGGGAGGCGGCGGCTATGCCGAATACGTCGCCGCGCCGGCCGCGGACCTCGTGGCGAAACCGAACACGATGGACCACGCGCAGGCGGCCGGGCTGCCACTGGCGGCCCTGACCGCGTGGCAGGCGCTGTTCGACACGGCCGGGCTTGAGGCCGGCCAGACCGTGCTGATCCACGCGGCCGCGGGCGGCGTCGGCCACATCGCGGCCCAGTTGGCGAAGTGGAAGGGCGCGCACGTGACCGGCACGGCTTCGGCGCGCAATGAGGCGTTTCTTCGCGAACTGGGCGTGGACAGGGTCGTAGACTACAACGGCACCCGCTTCGAGGAGGCGGTATCCGACGTGGACGTGGTGCTGGACGGCGTCGGCGGCGAAGTCCAGGACCGCTCCTGGAACGTTCTCAAGCACGGCGGCGTGCTGGCCTCGATTCGCGGGAGACCAAGCGAAGAACAAGCCAGAGTCCGCGGAGTGCAGGCGCAGCACGTGTCGGTCCACGCCGATGCGGCGCAGCTTCGCGCCATAGCCGACCTGGCCGCGGCGGACCGGCTCCGGGTCCACGTCGACGCGACGTTTCCGCTGGACGAAGTGCGAAAGGCGCACGAGGCGAGCAGGACCGGCCACGCCAGAGGCAAGCTGGTCCTACGAACGGGCTGATTCGGTCGGGGCGCGCGGACGGGCGTAACATCGCGCCCGAGGCAGGGTTGCGGAAAGCAGGAGACTTGGTGCATTCTCGGCTACGCAACCCGATCACAGGACGGCAAAGGGAATAACCGCATACAAGGGAGAACCGCCATGACCACGAAGATCAAGCACTTGGCCATCGTCAGCTCGAACTACGCCATCGAGGAGAAGTTCTACCAGGCCGTGTTCGGCATGAAGACCGCGGAGCGGGCGCGCATCGAGAGCGCGTCGGTGGTGAGCGACGGTTACGTGGGAATCAACATCAACCCGCGCAGGCCCGGGCGCCAGGCAGGTTTCGACCACTTCGGCTTCGAGGTGGACGACGTCGAGGCCGTGTCCGCGCGCATGGCGGAGAAGTACCCGGAGGTGCACATCCTCAAGCGGCCGAGCAACCGCCCGTTCGCCGGCCTGAGCACCCACGACCCCGCGGGGAACGTGTTCGACCTCTCCCAGGAAGGGATGGAGAACCGTACCGACGTGTACGTGGACGGCGACCGCCAGGCGGACCGCCACGTCAATCACTTCGTGCTGCGCGCGGTGGAGCCGGAACGGGTGGCGCAGTTCTACCGGGACGTCTTCGACCTGCTGGAGACCGAAAAGCCCGCGAACGATCCCAACTGCTACCTGACCGACGGCCGGGTCACCCTGGTCATTTCCCCCTGGAAGATCTCCGACTACGCGGGAACGGGCATCGAGCGGCCGGCGCTGGACCACTTCGGCTTCAAGGTGGAAAGCGTGCAGGCGGTCAAGGACCGGCTGGAGGAGCTGTCCAAGCGCAACCCCTACCTGAGCCCCGGTCCGGTGGGCGCGGGCCCGGAGGCGGAGGCGCGCCTCGATCTGTTCGCCAAGTGCAAGTTCGGGGAGTACCAACTTGCGGACCCTGACGGGGTGATGATCGACATCAGCGAGCACTGAGGCCGGGCTCTCCACGGATACCAACGGCTCGCAACACCATTGGCGGGCGTCATCGTTTGTGTTCCGGCTACGCCGGGTTTGACGGGAGGGGTGACATGGCACGCATTCTTTCGGGTGCAATTCTGTTCTGCGCTTTGTGGGCTCTGGCGGCGCCGGCCCAGGCCGATGTGTCCTTCGAGGGCAAGACCGTCAAGGTGATCGTCGCCTCCAACGCCGGCGGCGGCACCGACTTGTCCGGGCGCCTCATCAACCGTTTCATGCAGAAGTACCTGCCCGGCAATCCGCGTTTCGTGTACCAGTACATGGGCGCGGGCGGCGGCAAGATCAAGGCGGCCAACTACTTGGCCAACCGCATCAAGCCGGACGGCATGACCTTCATGCAGACGGACTCGAGTCCGATCCAGCCTCACGTGCTGCGGCGGAAGGTGATCAAGTACGACCCGCGCAAGTTCATCGCCATCGGCGGCATCCACCGCGGCGGCAGCGTGCTGTTCATCCGCAAGGACGCGCACAAGCGGCTCACCGACAAGAAGGCCGCCAAGGTCAACGTCGGCGGCATCAGCGGCGCGCGCGCGTGGCAGGCCATGAACGTGTGGGGCGCGGAGTTCCTCGGGTGGAACCTCAAGTGGATCGTGGGCTACCCCGGCACCGGCGCGCTGGTCAAGGCCATCAGCCAGGGAGAGATCGACGTCCTGGCGACGCAGAACGCCTACATCATCAACGAGCTGAAGGGCGAGGGCGTCATCGATCTGATCGCCCAGGAAGGCATCCGGAGCCCGGACGGGTACACGCCGCGCTCGTCGTTCAAGGACGTGCCCATCTTCCCCGAGCTCATGGCGGAAAAGAAGATCGGCAAACTGGCCACGGCGGCGTACGAGTCGTGGATGGGCCCGTCGACCATCGACAAGTGGCAGGCGCTGCCCCCGAAGACCCCGGCGGAGTACGTCAAGGTCTACCGCGACGCCTTCCAGAAGGCCGTCCACGACCCCGAGTTCCTCAAGCTAGCGCGCAAGCAGTTCAGCCTCGACCTGATCTCCGTTACCGGCGAGTCGCTCAACAAGCGCCTCCCGCAGATCGTCGACGTCCCCAAGGAAGTCCTCGACTACGCGTCGAAGCTGCGCAAGAAGTACGACGTGCCCGAGCGCTGATCGTCAAGGAAACCTTGATCCATTGATCGAGGCCGCATACCAGGGCCTGTTGGGGATCCTGGAGCCCCAGGCCATGATGCTCATGGTGGGGGGCGTGCTGCTGAGCAGCGTGTTCGCGGCGCTTCCCGGGGTGGGCGTGCTGCTCATCCTCACCGTCGTCCTCCCCTTCAGCCTCACCATGAGCCCCTACCACGCCATTGCCTTCCTGCTGGGCATCGGCGCGGTCTCCAACACGGCCAACACCTTTCCGTCGGTGCTCATCGCCGTGCCCGGCAGCGCCGGCTCCCAGGCCACCATCCTCGACGGCTATCCCATGGCGCGCAAGGGCGAGGCCAAGCGCGCCTTCGGCGCCGCGTTCATGGCGTCGGCGGTGGGCGGCGTGCTGGGGGCCATCGTGCTGCTGGCGTCCCTTCCGATCCTGCGTCCGCTGGTGCTGAGCTTCGGCTCCCCGGAGTTCTTCGTGCTGGTGCTTTGGGGCCTGAGCGCCATCGGCGTCCTCAGCGGCAAGGCCCCGGTCAAAGGGCTCATGGCGGCCATCCTGGGTCTCCTCATCGCCACCGTGGGGGTGGACGAGAAGACCGCCATCGAGCGCTTCTCCCTGGACACCGCCTACCTTTGGGACGGGGTCAACGTCATCCTTATCGGCCTCGGCCTCTTTGCCGTACCGGAGCTCATCGACCTGGCCGTGCGGCGGACCAGCATCTCCGAGACCGAGAACCTCGGCAGCGGTCTCGTGGAGGGCATCAAGGACGTGTTCCGCCACTGGTGGCTGGTGGTGCGTTGCAGCGCCATCGGCGTGTGGGTGGGCGTGCTTCCGGGCCTCGGCAGCAGCGTCGCCGACTGGTTCGCCTACGCTCACGCGGTCCAAACCGAGAAACGGAGCGAACGGTTCGGCGCCGGCGACGTGCGCGGCGTCATCGCGCCCGAAAGCTCCAACAACGCCAAGGAAGGCGGCGCGCTGATTCCCACCATCGCCTTCGGCATCCCGGGCAGCACGTCCCTGGCCATCATACTGGCCGCTTTCGTTTCCGTGGGCATCCACCCGGGCAGCCGTATGCTCACGGACCAGTTGCACCTTACGCTGGCGATGGTGTGGGTGCTGGTGCTGTCCAATCTCATGGCCACATCCCTGGCCATGAGCTTTGCCGGGAGCTTTGCCCGCCTCTCGCTCCAGCCCTTCTACGCCATCGTGCCGGTGACCCTGGTGCTGTGCGCCTCGGCCTCCTTCGCCGCCAGCTACGCCCACGAGGACCTGTACGCCTTCCTGGTCTTCTCCGCGGTGGGCTACCTGATGAAGCTGTTCGACTGGCCCCGCCCGCCGGTGCTGGTGGCCGTGGTGCTGGGGTTCCAGATGGAGACCTACCTGTGGCTCTCCATCGCGCGTTACGAGTTCGCCTGGCTGCTGCGCCCGTCCGTGCTGTTGCTGCTGGTGCTGGTGGTCTTCACCCTGCTCCTGCCGGCCATCCGAAAGCGGCGCGAGAAGGCCCGGGACAACGCACCGGCCGCGGCGCCGGACGATCCCCGTCTGCACGCCGGCAACAGCCTGTTCACGCTGTGCTTCGTCGCGCTCCTGGCGTGGGCGGCGAGCGTCGCGCTGGACTGGCCGCTGCGGAGCGCGCTCATCGTCTACTCCCTGGCCGGGGTCGGCATTCCCCTTGCGCTGCTCCAGGTCACGCTGGACCTCCTGCGCATACGGAAGCACCGACGCGGCGGCGCGCCCGAGGCCGCAACCGGAGACGGACCGCCCGACGTGCTGCGCCGCACCGGAGAAGTGCTGCTCTGGATCGCCGCGCTGGTGGGCGGCATCCTCCTCATCGGCTTCCACGCAACCCTGCCGCTCTTCACCGCCGGCTACGCGTTTACCTACGGCGCGCGCTGGCGCGTGGCCCTCCTGCTCGGCGCGTTGGCCGAAGGCTACCTCTATCTGGTATTCGATCAGTTGTTGCACGTCCTGTGGCCCGAGCCCTTGCTGCTGTCGAGCTGGAGCTGAGCGGTCATCGAGAACCGTGCGCGAAAGGAATGCCCGCCTGATGGCTGCGAAGCGACGATCCCGAAAGAAAAGCCGGAAGGGCCGCGGCACGTGGCTCGTCATTCCCGCCATCATCCTGGCGGCGATGCTGGGGTGGCTCTACCGGAGCGAGATCATGAATCTAGCTACCTTCCAGTTCAGGGGAATCGACTTCACCGGTCCCGCGGGGGAGACCGCTGCCGGCGGCAAGATCACGGAGAGTGAACGGAAGGAGCTGGAGAAGATTCTCCGGAAGCAATGACTCCGGGAATCCTCTCCGCTTCCTTGTCTCGACGGGCTTACAGCCCGCTGGGCAGGTTGTAGAAACGCTCGGCGTTGCGCGACAGCACCGCGGTCTTGTCCTCTTCGGAGAGTTCCTCGCTCTCCATGACCTCGCCCAGCTCTTCCTTGCAGAACTCGTTGTTGACCTCGTGAGGGAAGTCCGACGAGTAGACCCAAGGCTTGTTGCCCACCGTCCGGATGGCGTGGGCCAAGTCGGGCTCGTGACCCTCGCAGCCCACGAAGATGCGGCCGTCCTCGATGTGCCGCTTGCAGTACTGGCTGACGCTCTCGCCTTCCCTGAGCTGCAGGAACTCGCTCCGGGGATCGTGCTGGATATGCGTCTCGTAGGAACGGTCGAAGCGCTCCAGGCACATCAGCAGCCATGCCACGCCCCCTTCCAGGAAGCCGATGCGCACGTTGGGATACTTGTCGAAGATGCCGTTGAAGACGATGCCGCCGAAGGAGATCATCTGCCCGAAGGGATGGCCCAGCGCGTGCACCGGGGCGTAGGGATGCAGGTCGTCCATGCCCAGGTTCTCGTGCGCGCCGCCGTGGATGCCCAGGCAGCAGCCCAGCCGGTCGGCCTCCTCGTAGATGGGCCAGTAGTACTTGTGGCCGAGATGCAACTGGATCCCCGTGGACGGCAGCATGGCGCCGCACATCCCCAGGTCCTCCACCGCCCGGCGCAGCTCCTTCACCGCCTCGTCCGGCTCCTGCAGCGGGATCAGCGCGGTTGCCTGGAACCGGGGGCTCTTGTGGATGTAGTTCTCCGCGATCCAGTCGTTGTAGGACCGCGCCAGGTCGATGGCCCAGTCCTGGCTCACCACCTTGCCGTAGGAAAGGCCCACGGTGGGATAGAGGACCGTGCGGTCGATGCCCACGTCCTCCAGGAACTCCACCCAGCCGTCGAAGCCCACCTGCTGGAACGAGCCCTCCGGGAGCTTGTGGGCGTTGGCCGAATGCAGGTGGTCCAGCGGCGGAAACGGGTTGGACCAGCGCATCTGCTCCTGCACCGCCTTCGGAAAGCGGCTGGTGATGGCCTCCATGTCCTCCACGACGTGACCGTCGCCGTCGATGATCTGGTACTTGTTCGCCATCAGTAACCTCCTGGTCGGCCCGTTGTGTTTGTGTCTCACGCGCACACATGACCGCGTGTCGCGCCCAATTGCACCGGCTAGTTCCGGGTACTAGCCCGCTCCGGCGGCTTTGTCAAGAAAACCGGCCGCGCTGGTACGGTAGGTGCCGCAGTATGACCGGTGGTAGGTCAAGGTAGCAACGAGTTTGCCTCTTTGTCGCTCATTTTACGTTCTTCTGACGTTGTGGAGGCAGTCCCACCCGTTCGACACTAGTCCAGTCGAACTTTCACAGGGGCCTCTTTCACGGGGGCCTCTTCATTGCCACAGGAGGTCCCATGTTCCTTTCGACCATTTGCAAGGCGATTACAAGTGCGATCAGTGCGCTGCTATTTCTTGCTGCCTGTAGTGGCGGTGGCGGCGATTCCCCGTCGAGCTCCCTACCCCTACCCCTGCTTCTGCCGACAGGCCACGGGCTCTCCGCTGGCGAGATCTCCGTCGCCCCAGGCCAGTCCATGGAACACGGCAACGTCGTGATCTCCTGCCCCGCTGGCGGGAATGCCTGTGTCCTCAACGTCGCAGATGACGGCTCCGCCTCCTATGCTCGAACCGGCGGAATGCCCTCCGTCATGCCCGCTTTCGCTGCTAAGACTCTGCCTCCCGGCCACGGACTCAGCGCTGGTGAGGTTACCGTCGCGCCTGGGGAGTCGGAGGAACATGGGCACGTGACGATCACTTGCCCCGCCGACGGCGCGGCGTGCGTCCTCAACGTCGCAGAAGACGGCTCCGCCTCCTACCCAAAAACCGGCGGCATGCCAGGCGTACGGATATTGCCGTTGATGGCAGGCCCCGGACAGAACCTGAGTGACACGACTCCTGTCTTCGCAACGGACGAAACGAGCACGCTGAAGGCAACGCTTGCGGACCCTGACAACGTCATTCCCGTACTGGCGACAACTTTGGTTCGTCATCGTGGCGGGGACGAACAGGGCACCGAGCTAACCGACGAATTCTTCGTCAAGAGCATCCGCAGGAACGCGAGTGGCGAATATGTCTTGGACTATGTGTTTTTCGGTGCTGACGAACAAGTGACGATCCCGAATAATGCGACCGATTGCGCAGACGGCTGCCGGGCCACCGTGAATGGACGGGATTTTAGCTTCTGGAACGCCACCAATAACGACGACGACACGGCGTCGTTTGAGGATGGACTTGGTGAGTACGAATATTTTGCATCCCACCGCGTCATTTACCAGCCCCACGGTTCGCAAGGCCGCATGTGGTTCGTGTTCGGCGTGAGAAACGAAAACCTTCCCATGGGAACTGCCACCTACCATGGTGAGTTGGACACCCGAACTTGGGAGAGGGATAATCCGAGTTCCGATGCCCGTCAATATATTTCCGGGACCATGCGCATAGTGGCGAATTTCGACATGCGGACCCTGGTAGGCCGCGTCTACCGGATCCGCGGCACCGAGCCTGGTGGTGATTCCAGAAGCACCTGGCCGACCAGCGGCTTCACCCTGACGGATGGCCGGATCGTGAACGGCCAGTTCACGGCGACCCTGACCGGCGTGGACAGCGAGCCCAACACTCCTCTTGACGAAAGCGTGCGGGACTTCATGGGGCATGTCCTCGCAGAGTTCTACGGACCGAACGCAGAGGAAGTCGGGGGCGTGGTGAGCGCGACACGAGATGTGGCCGGCACGGCGGATGATCGCGTGCTTTACGGATACATCGGCGCCAGAAAAACCGATCGGCTCACGGGTGTCAATGACGGGGAAGCCTTGTCTTCGGGGGTCGACCGCGACTTCGAAGCTGGCTCAACAGCTCTCACGGCCGTTGAGAGGCCTACCGTGGAAGCGACCGCTGATGGTTACAGGATCACCTACATGGTCGACGGCCAGGCTCAAACGGTAGAGCTTGGCGAAAGCGACTTCGGCTCCAACCCGACTAGTTCTGGCAGAGCCACGAGGTACGACAAGGAACAGGACGGTCTCGACTATCTTCTTTGGGACGTAACCGAGGCTTTCGAAGGCAGGCGTAGTTTCGTGGGCCGCTTTCGTCCCGAACATTTCGATGTGATTGCTTTGTCAACCGTACATCGAGACGCTTCAGATGACCCACTACTGGTCCGTCGGGCTTACATCCTCTACGGCAACCGAAGCACGGATATGCCGGCAACCGGCACCGCGAGCTATGCTGGCCGATTTCGGGGGTACGAATGGCCCACTGATCGGGCGGTTGGTTCCTCCGATCCCAGCTTTAGGCATTATCGTGGCGACCTCGATTTGTCCGCGGACTTCGGGAATTCCGCGGTAACCGGCAGCGCTACCCTTCTCGAATCCCGTCCCGCTAACACTGGCACCTATGCTCCCGCGTCAGGCGGGCTGAGTTTCAACGCCACGATCAACGGCAACGGCCTGTCTGCCACCGACCTGTCCGGGTCGGGAGACCTCGCCGGCTACAGCGGCCGGGTGAACGGGGCATTCTACGGGCCCGGAGCCACTGAGGTGGCCGGCGTCTTCGACGCTACCGATGGCGCCGAGAACAAGGCGCTGCACGGCTATTTCGGAGGCCAAAAACAATAACGTGCGGGAGACCCCCGGTGGCCACGAACCCGTGAGACCGTTCGCTCACGCTGGAGTCCTGGCAGTCGTCCTGTTCCTCGCGGTCTCGCCGGCAATTCACGCGGGCGAGGCCGCGGGCGAGCGCATTGAAATCTCGCCCATCCGGGCCGGACAACTCCTCTTCCGGGCCGGTCAGATAGAAGACGCGCGCAAGCTGCTGGAACGGGCGCAGCCCGAAAGCGACGAGGAGCGCATCGAACGGCTATTCCTGCTCGGCCTCATCGACGCGCGGCTCGGCCTTCCCAGACGGGCAGCCCAACGGTTCGAGGCGATTCTTGCGGAAAGACCGGAGCTCACCCGGGTGCGCCTGGAGTTGGCGCAGGTCTACCATGCCCTCGGCCGCGACGAGAAAGCGCGGTTTCATTTCGAGGCATCGCTGGCAGACAGACTCCCGTCCACCGTCGAGACCGCGGTCGAAGGTTTCCTCAACCGGATCGACGCCCGAAAGCGGTGGTCGCTGTCCCTTTCCGCGTCCTTGGTCCCCGAATCCAATCCGGTCAAGCGCACCAACCGTGAGCGAATCCGCATCGGCGGCGTTCCCTTCCAACTGAATCCGGATGCAAGGGAGTCGTCGGGTGTCGGCTACCTGTTCACGACCGGAGTCTCCTTTTCGCCCGCCCTCACCGACGACCTGCGGGGCGTGTTCGCCGCATCTTCCGCCGCGAAGCTCTACAAGCAGCCGGACTGGAACGACGTCTCGCTGCATGGAGAGATCGGGCTGGCACGGCTGTTTGACAGAGGAACCATGTCGGGAGGGTTGCGGCTGGGACGAAGGTGGTTGGCGGCGGACCCCTACAGCCGCGAGGTCGGTCCGTGGATGCGCGGACGGCTGCGGCTGTCTCCCGAGACCCGCCTAGAGGTGAGCGCGAGCGCGGTAAACCGGGACCACCACGGGCAAAAGGCTCAGGACGGCTGGCTTTTCAGCCTGAAACCCGCATGGACCTACACGCCGCGCGCACCCACGTCCATCGAGACCTTCCTCGAACTGGAACTCGCCGACACCCGCGAAAGCCACCACGCCAGCCGTACGGCCGGACTGGGCATCTCCGTCTCACATGCGTTCCGGGGCGGGCTCTCCATTTCGCCGAGCGTGTCGGCTTCCTTCCGGCGTCACGGCGGACCGGATCCGCTGTTCCAAACGACCCGCAGCGACCGGCAGTTGCGGGTCGCGGTCAACATCCTCCACCGCGCCCTGCAATACCAGGGCTTCGCCCCCTACGCCGGATATGCCGTGGAGTGGAACCGCTCCAATATTCCCCTCCACACATATCGCAATCACGGCGCCGTCTTCGGGGTCTCCAGAAGATTCTGAGGGCGGCGCGATCTGCCGGAAGCGGAACGGTCGCCCCCGACGGCGACTCGTGCTATGGACCGTACCATGAGCTGGCTCAACCTCGGCTCCCTCGCGGGCCTCGTCGCGTTGGCATTCGTGGCCTGGGCCGCGGGCGGCTTCAGGCGTCCCGTTCCCTGGCGCACGGTGCTCACGGCCGGGGGCCTGATGCTGGTCCTGGGCGCGGTGGTGTTCTGGCTCCCCTGGACCCGCACCGCCCTCATCTGGATCAACGACGCGGTCATCGCCGTGCTCAGGGCGGGAAACGAAGGCGCCCGTTTCCTTTTCGGTCCGCTGGCGCTCAACCCGGGCGAGACCACTCCGGGAGGGTCTCCGTCGGTGGGCTTCGTGCTGGCCACGCAGGTATTGCCGGCGGTGGTGTTCTTCGCGTCGCTCATGGCGGCGCTCTATCACCTGCGGATCCTGCAGCCCGTCGTCAAGCTCTTCGCCGTCCTGTTCCACCGGACCATGGCTCTCTCGGGCGCCGAGTCCCTGGCCGGTTCATCCAATATCTTCATCGGCGTGGAATCGGCCATGACGGTGCGCCCCTACATCGACCGCATGACGCGCTCCGAGCTGCTGACGCTCCTCACCTGCGGCATGGCGACGGTCGCGTCCACCACCCTGGCGCTCTACGTCCTGTTCCTCAAGGACAGCTTCCCGCTCATTACCGGACACCTCGTGTCCGCATCCATCATGTCGATTCCGGCCGCGGCCCTCGCTTCCAAGCTGATGCTGCCCGAAACCGAGACCCCGGAGACGTTGGGCGCCGTGCCGCCCATGGCGGAAGAGCAGCGCAAGCCCAACACCATGGCCGCCCTGATGGACGGGTCCTGGGAAGGGCTCAAGCTGGCCGCCGGCATCGCCACGCTGCTCATTGCGGTGCTGGGAGCCGTGGCGCTCATCGACTACGGGCTCGCCAGGCTCACCGCCCCGATGAGCGAGGCGCTGTCCGGGCCGGTGGACCTCCGCCGCATCCTTGGATGGCTGTTCACGCCCCTGGCGTGGCTGCTGGGCCTGCCCGGAACCGACCTCGCCGCGGCCGGGCGTATTCTGGGAGGCCGGGCCATCCTCACCGAGGTGGTGGCCTACCAGGAACTCGGAAGGCTCGGCGCCGAAGGAGCGATGTCGCCGCGCGGAATCCTGATCCTCTCGTACACCCTGTGCGGTTTTGCCCACGTGGCCTCGGTGGGGGTCTTCGTCGGCGGCATCGGCGCCCTGGCGCCCACGCGCCGCGGCGACCTCTCCTCGCTGGGCCTCCGCGCCCTGGTGGGCGCCACCATCGCCACCCTCATGACGGGCGCCCTCGCCGGGTTCTACTACTACGGCCAGAAAGGGCTCCTCGGCATCTGATGGTCCGCCCCAACCCAACGGAGGCCGCTGAATGACCCAACGAACCGCCGCCTGGTCGCCGCCCGACACCATCCCGCGTCCCGAAGTCGTCAGGTTGTCCGAGGAGACGCTGACCCTCCCCGATATTCCGGTCGGCAACCGCGAGGACGTCTTCCGCATCCAGGCGCTGGACATGGACTGGGACATCGGCACCATGACCTACGAGCCGGAAGAACCGGACCGCGTGCCCAAGGCCCCGGACGGAAGACGCGCCGGCATCTTCCTGCTGCACGGCGGCACCTCGGACTACAAGTCGCTGGAGCCGGTGGCGCGGATGCTGGCCGCGAAGTTCGGCTTCAAGGTCACGCTGATGACCTTTCCCGGTCGCCTCTACCTGCTGGATACCTCCCGGGACTGGCCCGGCGACACGTTGGAGCCCGACGGCACCGGCCGGACTCCGCTGTGGACCCGTGAGACCCGCATCACCCCCGACCAGTACGAGGTGGCCCGGGACGAAGCCCGCCGCGCGAGCTACGGCACCGTCATCTCGCTCGTAGCCCGCGAGGGCACCGAGTTCTACCACCGCATGGCTGCGTGGCCCGTGGCCTTTGAGGAAGCGCTGAAAGAGAGCTGCCGCCGCCAATTCCCCGAGTCGGAGTACTCGCTCTACGTCCACGGCCACTCCACGGGCGGCCCCTTCGCCATGATCGCCGCGCAGCGCGTACCCAACGTGACCGGGGTGCTGGGATACGGCTCGTCCACCTTCGGCTACATCTACACCGCCACCACCGGCGACCAATGGGAGTTTCCGTTCAACCACCTGCGGCTGCGGACCTGGCGCGACACCGCCCGCTACCTCTACGAGGGCCTCAAGGACAAGGGCTACGGCCTCCCCATGCTGATGGAGCTGACCATGGAGAAGTGGGAGGTGTCCAGGAAGCGCACCAACTTCAAGGCCGAGGACTTCGTCCACAAGAACGGCGCCGGCGCGCTGGAAGAGGCGGCGCGCGTCACCGCCCGGCGGCTCGGGATGGCAGCGGCGGCCGAGCAGGAACTGGTGGACCGGTATCTGGCCTATCTGCGGGAGCTGTCCGGCCCCGGCGCCAAGCCGGTTCCGCCCGTGCTCTCGCTCCACGGACTGGACGACGACACCGTAACGCTCCAGCGGTGCTGCGACGCGCTGCCGCTCTACGCGAAGATGGACCCGGCGCCCAAGGTCGCGTGCGTCTCGCTGGGCGCCGGCATCCACACCTGGGGCCTCACCTACGACGACCTCCCGCGCGGCATCATACCGCCGGTGTGCCGGCTCTGGCACGACGCCATCGTGGGGGGCTACTTCACGGCCTGATCCATGGTCGGGGGGCTCGATGGTCTTTTCTTCAATCGTGGGTTAGTTTGGAAACTGATGATCGACGCGCGCCCGCAACGAGTTCGCAAGCCCCCCTGGCTCAAGGTCGGGCTCCCATCAGGCGCCACCTACAACCGCCTCAAGGACAGCTTCCGCGGGTTGAAGCTGCACACGGTGTGCGAAGAGGCGCGCTGCCCCAACTTGGCCGAGTGCTGGCAGTCCGGCACCGCCACCATCATGATCCTCGGCGACGTGTGCACCCGGGGGTGCCGGTTCTGCGCGGTCAAGACCGCCAAGGCAGGCACTCCCGTCGATCACGACGAACCCAGGCGCGTGGCCGAGGCCTTGGCGCGCATGAACCTCCGCTACGTGGTCATCACCTCCGTGGACCGGGACGACCTGGACGACGGCGGCGCCAGTGTCTTTGCCGACACGATCCGGGAGACGCAACGCCGCTGCCCGGACCTGGTCATCGAGGCGCTGATCCCGGACTTCCGCGGCGACGCCCGCGCGCTCCGCAAGGTCGTCGGCGCCGCTCCTCAGGTCATCGGCCAGAACATCGAGACCGTCCGGCGCCTGACCCGCTACGCGCGGGACGCGCGCTGCGGTTACGAGCAGACCCTCGAGGCGCTCGCCAACGTCAAGACCCTTGATTCCCGCATCTACTCCAAGACCGCGGTCCTGCTAGGCTTGGGAGAAACCCCCGGAGAGGTCTTGGAGACCATGCGGGACCTGCGCGAGCGGGACGTCGACATCCTCACCCTCGGCCAGTACCTCCGGCCCACCAGGAAACACGTCCCCGTAGCCGAGTTCCTGCACCCGGACCGTTTCCGGGAATACGAGGCACAGGGCATGCGGCTGGGCTTCCGCTACGTCGCCGCCGGCCCCATGGTGCGTAGCTCCTACCGGGCCGCGGAATTCTTCGTCGAGAAGCTGCTCCGACACTAATTCCGCTCTCTCGGTCCCGTTTATTGGGCGGCTCCTCCTCATACCTACGGGCCGTTCAGAACGGTTGATTCGTATTTTGTCGTCTTTCTGTCGGCCAAGTGTCAGTTTTCTGGCGTAGACCGTGTAGTTCCAGGTCTAGTATCCTTCTCCCGTGGCCAGGACCAACGGAAGTGTCGCAATTATTGGCGAACGGGTGACCCGACGGCGGACCGAGATCGGGCTTACCCAAGCCGAACTGGCCGTCAAGGCCAAGTGCAACGAGCGAACCGTCCAACGGGCCGAGACAGGAGCCAGAGTCCGGCTCGGGACCGCAAGGGATATCGCCGAAGCTCTTGATGTCGAACTGCGGACCATCATTTTGTTGAAGCCTGCGTCCGACGACGAACGCCTACACGACATTGAGGAGTGGCCCTCAGAGCCACGACGGATTGACAATGATACGCACGAGGACAGGGTGGTGGCCGCGTTCAGGGCCGCCAACGATGCGATCCGGAAAACCCTTGATGGCGCAGGCGAGTACGGGATGAAGGAATTGACCGAGGTGCTGTCGCTGCTGGCGACACGCTACGGTTTCGCAAGTTTCAACGCAGTGCCGGTTGACCTTGAGCAAGGAACGGGGACGAATCCGACGCGGCCTTCGCGGAGGGAAGAGATTGCCCTTCCCGGCGAAGAGGTAAGGAATCATAGTTGTTAGGCGCTTCCGTATTTCGTGTGGAAAGACTCAACGGTGTGTCGTGAGATACGGAGAAACCCGATGATGGAGAGCAGGATCGCCAAGGTTCGCGACAAGTTGTCTCGTCTCCGCCATGTCCGGGGCTGCATGGGCCGCCGCGCTGATGATCGGGCTTGTTTCCAGCCCTCCGTCGCAAGGGCGGAGTCTGACAACGGATTCTGGAGCGATTACCTGATTAACGCGAACAGACGCCAGGCCGCGCTCAACGATACGGCGTCGCAAGGCACGCGGTGTCTTTTGGGCAACGTACGGCTGATCACATGATCGCCGCCTGTGTCACGGACCGGGCGACATCGAGCCCTTACGTCACAGCGGCTAACGCTAACGCTAACGCTAGCGAGGCGGAGTTGCGCTTCGGAATAGCAATCATGCCGCCGGGCAGGCACCGGACGGTATTGGCGGGAATTGCAACGAATGCTCCGAACCGGTTTCGTGGCCGACCGCTTGTAGGCTACGGCTCCAAGAAGCCAGAAATAATCTGCCATCGGCGGATCAATATATACTGGAGGTGAATCATGAGACTAATTCTCAGCGCACTCGTTGCACTTGCCCTTGTGCTGTCAATGGGAGCCCCTGCTTGGGCGGGATACAAAGCGGGCCTCCGCGCGTACAGAGCCAAGGATTACGCGACGGCACTCCGTGAGTTTCGCCCCGCTGCGGACCGCGGCAATGCCCGCGCACAATACCGGCTTGGCCAAATGTACGAGAGGGGGCGGGGCGTAAGCGTCGACACCCAGATGGCCTTGAAGTGGTACGGGCTAGCTGCCCAGAAGGGTCATGCTCAATCGATGCGTGGCCTGCAACGGATGTACCGGAAGATGGGCACCACCGAGGGTTACATCGAGGCGCACAAGTGGGCAACTCTCTCCCTGGAGAAGAAGCCCAGCGAGGAACTGGCCCACTGGCAAGGATGGCTCGAAAAACGGCTGACCTACGACGACATCACCGAAGCCAAGAAACGGGCCGACGAGTGGCGAGCGTCGTACGGACGATAGTGCCTGAGAGGGAGCGGCGGGATTCGAACCCGCAAGCGGCGGCATTGTTCACCCACTGACAGTCAGCCCTGTGATTGACCCCAAGCAAAACAGTTGCGACGACGACAAGGATCCCCGATTCGGTCGGTAGACAACGACGGAGGCAGGTGATGCGACGAATCCTTCTTGCACTGGGAGTGCTCATAGTCATGACGGGAAGCGCCTACGGGTTCGACTTAGAGAAGGAATGCGGGGACTTCGCGTGGTTGCAGAGTCCTGACCGCAAAGTCTACCGCGGCACATACGAAGGGACATACCCGGGACCCCACCCTCCCCGTGAAGCGGTACTCGTTGTGATAGAGACCACGCCAACGAACCGAGTGCTGCTCATCTATGCGGGGCGTGGTAGAAGGAACTTGTTTTGTCAACCCATGGTTGGCTCCATTGAAGGCCAGACGTTGACTGCACGAACCCCTTGGCGGGGAACTACCCTAACCTACACGTTTGATGGGGAGGGTGGCGTTACCCTGAGTTTTCGAAGGACGCGCCGCAACGGCACCGTTGCGTATGAAGCCGAAGGGAAGCTACACTTGGCAAAATAGCTTTCGGGTGCAGCGCCAGTGACGCGTGAAGTCTGAAGTCTGCCCACATGGCTTTCAACGCTTCATTGATTGAAACGGCGCGTGCCCGAAGGCGAGTCCAAGGCGTTTGTGCCGATTGCCCCAGACATTGCGCGTTCAGTCCCACGACACTATAATCTCTTTATGCCCGTCATGGATAGCAAAGTCTTGCGTCGGCTTCGATTGAGGCTTGGACTGACCCAGGAAGGCCTCGCCAAAAAGGTTGGATGCGATTCTCGGACCATTCAGCGTGCAGAACAGGGACAGAGTATCCGTCTTCGGACGGCGAAGGAGATCAGTCAAGCCCTCGGCGTCGATTTGCCAACGATCATGCCGACTGACTGGGACGGTGATCAAGCAGCGGCGATGTCCGCGGCTGCGGGCAAGTCGGATCGAGAACGCAAGTACGTATACATAGCCCAGACCGACGACATACCGCCATTCGAAGGGATTGCGGGAAAGGTGGAAGAGGCTCCAAACTGGGAAGCCACCAACTTGGGGCTGCACGTCGAAGTATTTCTGTCCAGGGACGAAGCTGCTCGCGTTGAAGCTCTCCACTCCGTCTCTGTATTCGACGAGAAGCAACACGTTCTGTCACTCCAAGACGTCGCCGTCCACAACCAAATGCTGTGGTCGAAGCGGGCTGTCGAAGCGCACAAGAATCGAAGCAGGTGAGGTGAAGCCTCCTACGCCGGAGCCAGCTCGGCCTCCATCGGATAGGTGGAGAGGATCTCCGCGCCGTCGGCGGTCACCCGGAGCAGGTGCTCCAGCTTCACCGGGTGGTGGTTGATCTCCAGCGCGATGATCATGTTCTCTTCCAGCGACCACAGGTACTCCGGCGGGTCGTAGCCCCGGAGCCAGGGGGCCTCGTAGATGCACATTCCCACGCCGTGAAAGCCGTCCAGGCCCGGAAGGCGGGAGGTCGAGTCCCTGCCGAAACGCTCGAACAGGGCGGTGCACGGGCCGGGCCGGACATGGCCGAGCGCTTCCTGTATGGTGGCGTAGGCTTCGGCGTAGCGGTCCTTGTCGGCTTGGGACGGCGTGCCGTGGCAGAAGGTCCGGGCGAAGTCGCTGTAGTAGCCGCCAGGGCCGGCCACGGTGGCGTCGCAGATGACCAGGTCGCCCTCGGTCATCACGAGGTCCATGCCCATGGGTTCCCGGTGCGGCCGGATGGCCATCTGTGAGGAATCGAAGATCGAGATGAACTCGCTGCCGGCCTCGAAGCCCTGCTCCAGCAGGTACTCCAGCATCATGCGGCTCAGGCGCTCCTCCACCACCGGCGGCTTGCGGATGGCCTCGCGCACCAAGTCGTAGCCGCCTTCCTTGGCGCGGCTGGTCCAGCGGATAAGCTCCACCTCGTCCTGGGTCTTGACCACACGGGACTCGCCCAGGGCCGGAAGCCCGTCCACCACCGCGAAGCCGCTCTCCCGCAAGAGGTCCACCGCGCCGAGACATAGGGCGTCGATCCCCACCCGTTCGCCGGAAACGCCCATCTGCGCCAGTCCGTCCGCGGCCAGATTCACGAAGTCCTGGGTGGCCGCGGGCGGCCGCATGCCGAACATGTAGGAGCCGAAGCCCCGGATCGAGCCTTCCTTCTTGAGCCCGGCGGCGCGCTCGCTGCCGAACAGCCGCTCGTACACCACCGGCTCGCCCTCCGCGGGCACGAGCGCGAAGCGCTGCACGCCGGTCGCGCGCAGGTTGAGCCACAACACGGTGTTGGTAGCGTAGCGGATGTTGAGCGGGTCGGTCAGCAGCAGCGCGCCCAGGCCGCGGGCGCGCATGATGCCCTGCAGGCGGCTCAGACGGTCGGTCTTGAGCCGCTCGGAGTCCACGCCGAACGGCGCCAGGTCAACGTGAAACATGATGGTCCCTCATTCCGGAACGGAGGGCAACGCGTCCATCACCCCGATCATGCTGTCGCGGGTCACCAGCTTCTCCAGCTCTTCGACGCTCAAGCCCTCGGTGCCCGCGGGGCGGACCGGGATCACCAGGTAGCGCATGTCCGCGGTGCTGTCGTGCACCCGCACCTCCACGCCGTCGGGCAACTCCAGGCCGAACTCGCGCATGACGCCACGGGGGTCGTTCACCGCGCGCTTGCGGTAGTTGAAGCTCTTGTACCAGTCCGGCGGCCGGCCGAGGATCGGACGCGGGTAGCACGAACACAGGGTGCACACCACCATGTGGCGCACGCCTTCGGTGTTCTCCAGGATCACGAACTCGTTCAGGGTGGTGGCGTCGATGCCCATCTCGGCGCACACCTTCTTGGGATCGGCCACGAGGCGCGCCTTGAACTCGGGGTCGGTCCAGGCCCGGGCCACGAGCCGGGCGCCGTTGGCCGGCGTCTTGGACTCGGTCAACTCCGCCTGCTGCCGGACGTCCTCCTCGGTCAGCACGCCCTTCTCGATGAGGATGTCGCGTATGGCGTACGCCCGCTTGGCCCAGTGGCTCAGCTCGTGCCTGGGGCCCGCCTCGTGCTCTTCTCCCGGACCGTGCTCGTGCGCCATGCTTCCCTCCCGCGTTTCATGCGCCCGCTTCCGCGGCGGGCTCCAGCCAGTGCTCGAAGATGTCCACGAAAACCTTGTCCCTGCCGGCGGCGCCGTAGCCGTCCCACACGTCCTTCTGGTGAAAGCCGACGAGGTACAGCCGGACCCGAGGCAGGCCGTCGCCGCCGTGTCCCAGGGACTCCGGGTTGCGGAACTCGCCGTAGCAGCGCTCCACCCACCCCGTCTTGCCCTTGATGTAGAACGGCGTGCGCACGTGGCCCGGCTTGAAGTGCGACTTCACCCGCACCGCCTGGCCGTCCGTGAAACCCGCGTCACCGCTCACGGCTCGCCCCACTTCTCTTCCAGTTCCGCCACCTTCCGGTCGATCTCGTCACGGGTCATGAAGCCCTTCTCCACCAGGATCGTCTCCAGGCTGGCGATCCAGCGCTCGTAGTAGCTGAGCGAGAGGTACGCCTCCGAGTCCATCTCCTCGCGCGCCCGCCGGGTCTCGTCGGTGCGCTTGATGCCCTTGACCCCCACCACCTGGTTCAGGGCGTCGGCGAGAATCTCCCAGTCGTCCAACTGGTGCTGTGAGCGGTCGATGGGTCCGGCATGGGGGTCCCCGCCCATGTCATGGGTGCTTCGCATGGCGTCCTCCATGGGATTCAGCAATACGGAAACGGCGTGTGGGTGTCAACCTGGATTCCCGCCGTGGCGGGAAGCATTCCGTGCGGATCCGTGCCCTGCCGTTCCGAGATCGCGTATTTCTCTTTGTCCATCCCGCGTTGTAGGATGCGCTCCACATGTTCGATTGCAACGCAACTCGCCGTCCGCCTGCACCCCGCCGTTGGATCCGGGCGGTGCGCCAGTGAACACGGCTCCGGCAGGCTCCGACGTGACCCTTGTGCTGGGCGGCGCCCGGGCGGGAAAGAGCGCCTTCGCCGAAGGGCTTGCACGGGCGTGGGAGCGGCGCGTCTACGTCGCCACCGCCGTGGTCACGGACAGCGAGATGGCCGAACGCATCGCCACACATCGAGCCCGGCGCGGCGCGGACTGGCGCACCGTCGAGGAGCCGGTGGAGCTAGCAGCCGCTGTGCGGCGGGAAAGCGCGCCGGGCAACTGCGTTCTGGTGGACTGCCTGACCGTATGGCTCGGCAATCTCATGCACCACGGCCGTGACGTGGACGCCGCCGGCGAAGCGCTGCGCGAATCGCTGGCCTCCGCGCCCGGACCGGTGGTGCTGGTAGCCAACGAGGTCGGCCTCGGCATCGTCCCGGACAACGCCATGGCGCGCGCCTTCCGCGACCACGCCGGACGGCTCAACCAGGCCGTGGCCGGCGTCGCCCGGCGGGTCTACTTCGTGGCGGCGGGGCTCCCCATGGCCCTCAAGGGCCCGGCGGCGGACTGATGGCGGTTCACTCCGACGACCTGACCCGGCGCGATCATCGCATCCCGTCGCAACCTTCCTGAGCAGACATGCGAGCCAGGACGATCATGTTCCAGGGAACGGCCTCGGACGCCGGCAAGTCGCTGGTGACCGCCGGGCTCTGCCGCCTGCTGGCCCGCCGCGGCCACACGGTGCGGCCGTTCAAGCCGCAGAACATGTCCAACAATGCCGCCGTCACGCCCGACGGCGGCGAGATCGGACGAGCCCAGGCGCTGCAGGCCAGGGCCTGCGGGGTCCCACCCTCGGTGGACATGAACCCGGTGCTGCTCAAGCCGCAGTCCGACGTGGGCGCCCAGGTGGTGGTCCGCGGCAAGGTGCGCGGCAACCACGACGCGCAGGACTTCCAGGAAGTGAAGCGGGAGCTGATGCCCGTGGTCCTGGAGAGCTTCGAGCGGCTGAGGTCCGCGGCGGACTTCGTGCTGGTGGAGGGCGCGGGCAGCGCCGCCGAGGTCAACCTGCGCGCCCATGACATCGCCAACATGGGATTTGCCGCCGCTGCGCAAGTACCGGTGGTGCTGGTGGCGGACATCGACCGGGGCGGCGTCATCGCCAACCTGACGGGCACCTGGGAGCTGCTGCCGGACGACGAGCGCACGCTGCTGCAAGGGTACCTGATCAACCGGTTCCGCGGTGATGCGGACCTGTTCGCTGACGGGCTCGGCATCATCACCGCGCGCACCGGCCTGCCGTCCTTCGGCGTCATCCCCTATCTCCCCGCCGCGCTGCGCCTGCCGCAGGAGGATGCCTTCTCACTCGACAACCGGCCGGCGCGGGCCGGCAACGGAGCCTTCCGCGTCGCGGTTCCGCGGCTGCCGCACATCGCCAACTTCGACGACTTCGATCCTCTGCTAGCCGAACCCGCGGTGACCGTGGACATGGTGGCGCCCGGCCGCCCGCTCCCGGGCGATGCCGACCTGGTCATCCTGCCGGGCTCCAAGGCCACCCTTTCCGATCTGCGGGCCTTCAGGCGCGAGGGATGGGACATCGACCTACTCGCCCACCGGCGCCGGGGCGGCGCCGTGCTGGGCATCTGCGCCGGATACCAGATGCTCGGCCGAAGGGTGGCGGACCCGCAAGGCATCGAGGGGCTGGCCGGCGAGGAACCGGGGCTTGGCTTCCTGGAACACGAGACCGTGCTCACCGGCGCCAAGACGCTCAGACAGGTGGCGGGAGCCGGCGCGACCGTGGACGCGGCCTTTGCCGGCTACGAGATGCACGTCGGCAAGAGCACCGGCGGCGACGCCTCCCGGCCGTTCCTCGTGCCCGAGGGCGAGGGACACGATCCCGGGAGCGTGTCCGCGGACGGAAGGGTCATGGGCTGCTACGTCCACGGGCTCCTGGCCGGCGACGCCTTCCGCCGCGAGTTCCTCCGTTCCATGGGCGTTGACGGTGCATTCGGTCCGGCCTACGAAGCCGGCGTGGAAGAAGCCTTGGACGCCGTGGCCGACGCCTTCGAAGAGGCCCTGGACATCGACCGGCTGCTGGCGGCGGCCGACTAGAATCCTTGATCGACAGGATCTTGACTCAGGAAGACAAGATATTTGAACTGGACTTCGTTCGTACATGAATACTATCGTAGGCCATCGCGAGTTGTAACGCTCGGTAGTTTAAGCGACGAGCTTCGCCTCATCGCAAATGGCATCGAGGTTCCTGGTGATGGCGGCAAAGCGCCGATGGGTCTTGGTATTGCCGCTCACGGCGTCGGGCGCAAGATGGGCCAGGCCGGGGCGAAGGATGCGGTTGTAGACACGCGTGTAGAACATCGCCACCTTGAGGCCGTGTTCGGTCAAGTGGTAGCGGTAGGCGCCGGGGATGCGCTCGATCAGGCCGTGCAGGCGCAGGCGTCTCAGGTCGTAACTCATTCGGCCCGGGCGCATTGGACTGGGATCGAGGCCCAGGAGTGCACCGAGGTGCCCGCGCAGGTCGCGGTTGGAGAAGCCGCGGGCCGAAAGAGTGAACAAGAGCAGGGCCTGCATCAGAGCCTGCACGCGCTCATCGGCGAAGCGCAGGGCCGAGGCGCGTTGTCCGTGGAACTCCAGGCCGCGTTGATGGCGTTGGAGTTCGTCTTCACCCAGGGCACAGTCGTGGCTGATGGTTTCTATCTGCAACAGACGACGGTTGGCTGTGAAGCCGACCTGGCACAACGCCGCCAGGTTAGACAGCCGCCGGCCCAGGGCGAAGTCATAGGTGTCGTTGACGGTGGTCTCGGTGCGCAGCGCCTGCCCTTCCTTGTGGTACTGCTTGATGCGCGAGTGCTTGTAGTCCACGTGCAAGGAAGGGGTGACGCCTGCGGTGATGACCCGGGTACGGAACCGACCGGGGGTGCGCCGGGTGACCCGGCGCTGGAAGATCAACTGCACCTGGCTGGGGCGACCGAGATCGAGGTTCTCGCGGATCACGTCCTCGAAAAAGACGCGGCCCGAGGCCGGGCGGTCGAGCACCTGGGTCAGGCTGAACTCCGCTTGCAGGATGGAGATGTCGTAGCGCAGACCGGCGCGACGGTCCTGAGGCGTATACGGATGCGGCAGGCGATCGAACCACTTGCGCGCCAGTCTGTCGATGAAAGCGGCATCGAAGCCTTCGCAGATCTGTTGCAGCGCCTCGGGGTCTCCGCAGCAGCGCACGCCGTTGTCCAAAGCCTCGAACGGGATGCCGCGCTCGCGCAACTGGCACTTGGCGTACTCGTTGCCGTTGAGGCACAGCTTGCCGTTGTACGGGAAGTAGGTGCAGAACTTGATGAAGAACGGCCCCGCCTGTTTGTCCACGCAATAGAAATACACATGGTTGACCATCGCGGTAGACGAGACCACCCACGGATAGGTGACCCCGGTGTCCGGGTTCCGGCGCCGCTCGGTGCGCATCACACGGGCCTTCTCCTGCGCTATCCCGATGTACAAAACCCCTTCGGTTCCCTTGAACCGCCCCAGGTACTCCTGCGTCACCTCGTCCTTGCGCTGGCCCTTCTTGAAGTGCACCACCTCGATCTGCTCCCGCTCCGCAAAGTCCTTCACCGCCTGCACGAACTCCCGACTCTTGGGCGCCAGCGCCACCGTCGACGCAAACCGCTGGCCATGGTGCTTGTGCAGATACCCCACTACCCCGCCCACGCTCTGCAACTGCGGCACATACAGGTTCAAGTACAGGCGATCCACCGACTCGTATTCCAGCGTCACGTGATCGCGCAATACTTCCGCTACGGTTTGTGGTAGGCTCATGTCCGGCTCCGGTTGCTTCGGGCTTTTATGCCCATTTGACCCTTTGAGGTCCGACCTTGCAAGGTCCCATGACCAGGGATTCAATCCCTGCTACAAGCGACCGGAGCCAATCCCCTTACCCCCTCGTCGGTCTGAGGCGAAGCCTCGCTAGGCGGTGCAGCGTCTTGGCGGCGGGGCGGGTTTCACCTTTCGGTATGGAGGGCCACACGAGGCTTGTTGCCGCGTGACTGTCTCTCGAATTGTGCAACCTCAATCTCGCCCGCCCGCCCGCGGGTCTTGGCGATGTCGTAGCTGTTCTGCATACGCATGAGGGTGTCCATCGACACGCCGAAGGCCTTCTCGATCCGCAACGCCATCTCCGGCGACAAGCGCGCGCGCTCGTTCAGAACGGCGGACAGCGCCGCCCGCGTGACGCCGAGCGCCTTCGCCGCCCCAGTCACCGTCAGATCGAGAGCCTCGATGATTTCGCATTTGACGAACTCGCCGGGATGGACGGGGCTCTTCATTCGGAAGCCGTGCACCGGTTCCATGTCTACCTCTCAGTGATAATCCTCGGCGCCCACCAGGGCGATCGCGTAGCGAATACACGCATGGATATCTTCGACGGTCATGTCGGGATAGTAGTCGCGAATGATCTGGTTGAAGGGGATGTCCTCGTCAACGAGTTCCAGGACATCCTGCACCGCAATACGCGTGCCGGCGACGCATGGTTTACCGAAGTGAATTCTTGGATCAACGGCGATTCGGTCCATTTGATGCCTCCGTCCTTCTTCCCTGCGATGAGTTGGCGACCTCGCGGTCAAGCCGCTTGCAACGCACCTTGGGAAGCCACATATATAACACCTGCAACCATGGGCGTTAAAGCGACGAAGTCGCGGAGGGCGCCGCCCCGAGCGCTCGCGACCGCCAGGGAACGCATGAAGCAGGTGACGCCATGACGAGACTGAAGGACCTGAAGAAGCGCTTTATGGAAGATCTGGAATTCCGGGAAGAGTACGCGCGGGCCGATGACGAGTTCAGGCTGATCGAGGCATTGATTCATGCCCGTAGAGCCGCGAAGTTGACACAGGCAGAACTCGCCCGGCGCCTCAGAACGACCTAATCCACCATCGCGCGGCTGGAGGGCGGTGGCGTGTCACCGTCCTTGACTACCTTGCGCCGCTACGCGGAAGCGACCGGCACGCGACTGACCGTTGGTTTGGCACAGCGGATCGCTGAAAGGCTGGACGACCACGCTCGTTCTGTACTAGCCCACTGATTCCGGGTAGCATGTCGTCATGGAGACGAACATGGGCACGGTCGACTCCGGGTCGCTTGCCCGTGCCTGCCGCTTCCGATTCTTCCTCGCCGGAACGGAGACGGAGAATGACCGGGTACGAACTCGCAACTCTCATCATCAGTGCGGTTCAGGCCGGGGCCAGCCTCGGGGTCGTCGCCGCCATCTTCGTAGGCATTCGGCAAATGCGCCACGCCGGAGACCAACGGGCCGCCAGCGAAGATGCCCGCCACGCCGAAGCCATGGCGCGCCTGGACCAACAGGCCGAAGCGCTCCGGGTCTTGATTGAACGCACGGGGGGCCGGGCATAAGCGCCCGGTCCCGGAAGCCACGCCTGCCAGTCGAGGATAACGCTGGAATCCGAACGGAGGAATCCGAAATGACGGATTGGGAAACGTGCCCGGCAGTGGAACGCGACCCGCGCAAGATCAGCGGAGCGTGGGCCTTCACCGGAACGAGAGTGCCGGTGTATGCCCTGTTTGAAAACCTGGAAGGTGGCGCCACGGTAAAGGAATTCCTGGAGTGGTTCCCCGGTGTGCAGGAGTGGCAAGTAAAGGCCGTGCTCAAACACGAAGCGGACTACTTCAGGAAGTCCACCCTCTGAATTTCACGGCTCGCCCATAAATTGGTCCCCAACTTGTAGGACGCACGCTACACGACCAAGTTTCAAACCCACCCGTACCACGGCATCGGCGCCCCGGCCAGAAACAACGACGCGGCGAACAGTCCTCCCACCAGCACGGCCAGGAGCAGGCAGGCGCCGACATAGACGCGGAGAGCGCGCCGGATGTCGGCCGCGGTCGCCTCGACGGCACCGTCGCCCAGCCACGGATCGGCCGTCACGACGCCCCGGTATCGGCGCGGTCCGGCCAGACGCAAGCCCAGCACGCCGGCCATGGCGCCCTCCGGATAACCGGCGTTGACCGAGCGATGGGCGCCGCCATCCCGCCACATGATCCTCAGGCCGTGCATCGCGCTGCCGACCTTGGATTGCACGCCGGCGACGGCCAACAGGAATCCGGCGACGCGCGCCGGCACCCAGTTGGCGACATCGTCCAGCCGCGCCGCCGCCCATCCGAAGTCGCGGTAACAGTGGTCGCGGTGGCCGATCATGCTGTCGGCGGTGTTGAGCGCCTTGTAGGCCGCGATGCCCGGCAGGCCGAGAAGCAGACCCCACAGGACCGGCGCCACCACGCCGTCGTTGAAGTTCTCGGCCAGCGATTCGACCGCGCCCCGGGCTATGCCGTGGGCATCCAGGGATTCGGGGTCGCGTCCGACGATGTGGGCGACGGCGCTCCGGCCGTCATCGACCCCGTCGCGCTCCAGCGCCCGGGCGACGTCGGCGACATGGCGGTACAGGCTGTTCTGGGCGATCAGCACCGAGACCAGCAAAGCCTCCACCCAGAATCCGACCGGCCATCCGCTCAGGCCGGCGCTGATCAGCGCCGCCAGCACGGCGGACAAGGCGACGACGGCCACTGTGGAGATCGCCCCCGCGAAGCGGCGTCCCGCGCGGCCGAAGGCGGGGCGATTCAATCGGCTGTCGCAGAACGCCAGCACCCGGCCCATGACCGCCGTGGGATGCGGAACGATCCAGTAGAGCCAGCGGGGGTCGCCGATGAAGGCGTCGAATGCCATCGCCGCCAGCAAGAGAGATGCGGTGTCGGAGAGGTTCACATCGGTCCGCCGGCTCAAGACGCCCGGCTAGCGTCCCGGCCTCACCAAGCCCCCTTCAACTCCGCCGAAAGGCGTTGCAGAGCATCCGCCGACGGGGGCAGACCTATCCTGAGCCAGCCTGGATGACGGTCGAAGGACCGGACCAGGATACCGGCCCGGCCTAGGCGTTGAGAGAGGTTGTGAGCCGCGGCCGTTTCCACCAGCCGGAACAGGTCGGTGCCGCCGACAAGGCTCAGGCCGGCTTCCGAGAGAACGCCGTCGAGCTGTAGCCGCTTCTCCGCCAGCCGGGCGCGGGTGCGGACGATCCAGTCCGTGTCGGCCAGCGCCCGCCTGCCGATCTCCAGGGCGGGCCCGGAGACGGCCCAGGGGCCCAGACGCCGCGCGATGCCGTCCACCAGCATTGGCGGGCCGGCTACGAAACCCAGCCGCAAGCCGGGGAGGCCGAAGAACTTTCCGAAAGAGCGCGCGATCAACGTATTGGGAAGGCCCGGAGCCGATGCCAGGCTGACATCGGGCGCGACGTCCGCAAACGTTTCGTCGACGACGAGCCAGCCGCCGCGTCGCGCCAGTTCCTCGGCCGCTCGCGCCAGCGTCTCCCGGTCCGTGGTGCGGCCGTCGGGATTGTTGGGGTTGACCACCACGACCACGTCGGCGTCAGGACACTTCCCGAGCGAGCCGACCTCGTCCACGACGTGCCCCAGGCAGCGCCACGCCACGGCATGTTCCTCGTAGGTGGGCGCCAGGACAGCCACCCGGCACCGGGTCCTCATGGTTGGCAGCAACTGGAACAAGGCCTGACTCCCCGGCGCCGCGGCCACACCGGCGGCGGGCGCGATGCCGTAGGCCTCCCGCGCCGCCGCCAGCAACGCCTCCATCGCGTCGTCCTGCGGCAGGCGGGTGAGGGTTTCGGAGCCGATGGCGCCGTACGGATAGGACCATGGGTTGACGCCGGTGGAGAGATCGAGCCATCCGCAAGGCGGCGAGCCGAACGTCCGCCGGGCAGCCGCAAGATCGCCGCCGTGCCGCGGTTGAAAGGAGATCAATCCCACGGCTTCGCCTCGCGCGGACCCGACGGTGAGCGTTCCGCCTCGGCCGGAAACTCGATGTTCACCGCATCGCCGAAACCCACCGATGTCGTCCAGGCGTCCGCGCAGCCCCCCGCAGCCCGCGCAGCCTTGATGACGCCCGCGTGGGTGACCACCGCATGGGCCACACCGCTCCGGCGGTAATCGGCCAGCGCGGAACCGACCCGCTCCGATACCATCGCCACGTTCTCGCCGCCGTGGGGCCGGGCGTGAAGGAAGTCCGCCGCCCACGCGTCCAGCTCCGTCCGGCGGATGTCGTTCCAGGGCACGCGCTCCCAACGACCGAAGTCCATCTCCCGGACCCTGTCGTCGACCACCGGAACGAGTCCGCGCGCCGCGCCGATCCGTTCCGCAAGCCTCATGCAGCGGCGCAACGGGCTGGTCACGAGCCGCTCCACCGCGGGCAGCGCCGCCACCACGCGCACCGCCTCTTGCTCGAACGTCGCTGCCACGTCGACATCCGTGACGCCATAGCACAGGTTGTCCGCGCCCGCGGGCCGCGTGTGACGAATGAGAATCAAGCGCATGGTGCCGGATGCAAGAGTGGCGAAAGAGGACGACTCGGCCGCCACTACACAACCGCGACGACGCCGAGGTAGAGCCCCAACTCGCCGGTCTGTTGCACGGCCCCGAGACAGTCCCCTGTATAACCGCCGAGCTTTCGTTCGTACAATCCACGCATGACGACGTGACCGATCGCAAGCCCGGTGAAACCGGCCAGCATCGCAGCCGGGGACGCCAGATGCCACAGCGCCGCCACGGCCGCGGCCCCGGTGGCCAGCGCCAGAACCAGACCTGCCGGCGTCACGCCGTCCGCCACCGGCTTGGCCGCACCGGCATCCCGCACGTACCGGCCCGTCGCAATGGCGAGCACCGCGGAGGCGCGGCTCGCGGCGTGAGCCGCCACCAGGAGCCACGGGATCACCACCGCCGGCACGGCCGCCAGCGCCAGTATCTTGGCGGCCAGCATCAGGCCGAGGCCGGCCGCGCCGTAGGTGCCGAGGCGGCTGTCGCGCATGATCTCCAGGGCCTGCTCGCGGGTGGCGCCGCCGCCGAGCCCGTCACAGGCGTCGGCGAACCCGTCCTCGTGAAAAGCCCCCGTGGCCAGCAGCGACGCGGCGGTGGCGAGCACCACCGACAGGGTCACCGGGAAGACCAGATGGGCCAGCCAGAACACCCCTCCCACCGCCCCGCCGACGAGGACCCCCACCAGCGGATAGTAGCGCGTTGCCGCGGTCAGACGCGCCTCGGTGAAGAGGTCCGGGAACGGCACCGGGCAGCGGGTCAGGAACTGCACCGCCAGGAGAAACACCGCGATCTCTTCACGGGCTTGGCGCATCAGACCGGACCGCTCACGCCCGCGCTCTCGAAGCTCGCCATCTCCGAAAGCATGGCGGCCGCGCATTGCAGCACCGGCCACGCCAGCAGGGCGCCGGTGCCTTCGCCCAGGCGCATGTCGAGGTCCAGAAGCGGACGCGCGTCGAGGGCCGCCAGCACCGCCCCGTGACCGTGCTCGGCGGAACAGTGGGCGAACACCAGGTAGTCCCGGAGCGCGGGCGCCATCCCCACCGCCGCCAGGGCGGCCACGCCGGCGATGAAGCCGTCCACCAGCACCACTGCTCCGGTCCGGGCCGCGCCCGCCATGGCGCCCGCCATCATCACCATCTCGAAACCGCCGTACTCCCGCAACGCGTCCGCAGGGTCGAGGCGGGGCGCCGTGCGGCGGGCGGCGCGTTCCAGGATTTCATGCTTGCGCGCCAGACCCGCGTCGTCGAGCCCCGCGCCCCGCCCGACCAGGTCCTCCAACCCGGCGCCCGTGAGCTTGTGCGCCACCAGCGTGGCCGAGGAGGTGTTGCCGATGCCCATCTCGCCGAAGGCCGCGGCGTCCGCGGCCACCGCGGCGCCGAGGGCCTCGCCCGCGCTCAACGCGCTGTCGCGCTGCCCGGCGGTCATGGCCGGCGACGCCGCGAAGTTGCGCGTGCCGGCGGCGATGCGCCGCGACACCAGACCCGGCGCCTCGACAGGATCGCCGGCGACGCCGGCGTCCACCACCTGGAGGTCCACGCCGTTGGTCCGGGCCAGCACGTTGGCGGCGGCGCCGCCAGCAAGAAAGTTGGCCACCATCTGCCGGGTCACGGCTTGCGGATACGCGGATACGCCTTCCTCCGCGATGCCGTGATCGCCGGCGAAAAGCGTGAGGCGGCAGCTTTGCAGCCACGGCGTCAGGGTGTTCTGGATGCGGGCGACCTGGGCGGCAAGGGCCTCCAGAACCCCGAGGGCTCCCAAGGGCTTGGTCTTCGTATCGATGGCTCGCTGAATCGCGGGGTCGAGGGCGCGGGAGACGGGCGGGACGTGCAACACGGTGCGGCGAGTCTACCCGATGTTCGCAGACTCGACAAACCGACGTCAACCGAAACCGTCACCCGCCATCGGCGGTGTCGTCTTCGAATGCAGGCTCGTCACGCGAAGCTGAAGGCCCAGCGCTTGTATCACCTTGAGCACGGTAGCCAAAGCGGGGTTGCCGTCGCGTGACAACGCCTTGTAGAGGCTCTCGCGACCCAAGCCCGTCTTCGATGCGACCTTCGTCATGCCCCGAGACCTCGCGATGTCGCCAAGCGCGGCGGTGATGAGTTGTGGATCGCCGTCCTCGAAAGCTGCTTCGAGGTAGGCGACGATGTCTTCCTCTTCTTCCAGGTAGTCCGCCGCATCCCATGGTTGCGTATCAGTCATGATGGTCTCCTTACGTTCGAAGGCTCCGTGCCAACGCGCGGGCTCTGGCGATGTCCCGTACTTGGGTACCCTTGTCCCCGCCATTGAGGAGAACGACCGAAGCGGACTCTCGACGCACAAAGTACACTCGATAGCCCGGCCCGTAGTCGACACGCAGTTCCGAAACACCTTCGCCCACTGCCCGGGCATCCCGGGGTTACCAAGTGACAACCGTCTGATTCGAAGATTGATTCGCGCCTTGGCTCGGGTGTCACGTAGATTCTCGAACCACTTGGTGAACTCCTGGGTCCGGTGTACGGTAGCCACCAAGTCCTCCATTTGTATCCTGTGGGATACACAATGTCAAGCCATCTGTATCGGCTTGACGACGGTCATTGCCCGGCGTAGGTTCCACCCCTACATAATCGTCTTTCGGCACCGGCCGAAGAAAATTTAGAGCAGGAAAGGGGATGAGTTGACGCCGCGCCAGACCCGACGGCTGCGGGAGCGTTTGGCCTTGGTGGCGAAGCCCGTCACGGTGGCGCTGGCCGTCTGCATTCTCCTGGCTGCATGCACGGAGCCGCGACCTGACCGCTCCACTGCCCGCCGCATCGTGAGCCTGGACTATTGCGCCGACCAGTTCGTGCTGGGGCTCGCCGAGCGCCGGGACATCGTGGCGGTGTCGCCGGACGCAGGCGCGGCGTTCTCCTACATGCGCGCGGCCGCTGCCGGGCTGCCGGCGGTGCGCCCCCGCGCGGAGGACGTGCTGGCGCTGCGGCCGGATCTGGTGGTCCGTTCTTATGGCGGCGGACCCAACGCCCGGGCGTTCTTCGAGCGGGCGGGAGTGCCGGTGCTGCAAATCGGGTTCGCCGATGACATCGACGGCGCGCGGGCGGTGATCCGGCACGCGGCCCGAGGGCTCGGTGCGCCGGAACGCGGTGAAACGTTGATCGCCGGCATGGACGCGCGGCTCCGGGCGGCGCGAGTCCATGCACCCGGCACCCGGGCGCTGTACATGACGCCGGCCGGCTACACGGCCGGGCCCGGCACCCTGGTGGACGACCTGTTCGCGGCCGCGGGGCTCGACAACTTCCAGTCGCGGGCCGGGTGGCGGCCGATTCCGCTTGAGCGTCTGGCCTACGAGAACCCCGACATGGTCGCCAAGGCCGCCTTTGGGGAGGGAACGAGTCACGACGACGCCTGGACCTCGTTCCGCCACCCCGTCGTCCGGCGCGCCGCGCGGTCGGTCCCGGCCGCGGTCATCGACGGCGCCACCACCTCGTGCGGGGCGTGGTTCCTGGCCGATGCGGTGGCAGCCTTGGCGGCCCTTCACGACAAGCTCCCCCAGGCAACGCCGTGAGCGATCGCAGCCTGCTCATGGCGCTGACGGGCGTCACCCTCCTGGCCTTGGCAGCGGCTTGCCTGGTGGGGTCCACTCCCCTGGGCGTCGAACGCGTCCTGAGTGCGCTGGCGGGTGGCGCATCGGCCGGCGACCGCGTGGTGGTGTGGGAGATCCGCTTGCCGCGGGCGGTGGCGGCGTTCGCGGTGGGCGCGGCCCTGGGGGCCTCGGGCGCGGCCTTGCAAGGCCTTCTGCGCAACCCGCTGGCCGAACCCGGCGTTCTCGGCGTTTCCGCCACCGCCGCACTCGGCGCCACCTTCGTCATCTACTACGGTCTTGCGAGCGCCGGCGCCCTGGCGCTGCCCATGGCCGCCATAGTGGGCGCCCTGGCCGCCACCGTCCTGTTGACGGCGGCGGCGCCGCGCGTGGGCTCGGTGATTACGCTGATCCTGGTGGGGGTCGGGCTGTCGAGCTTCGCCGGGGCGCTGACGGCCCTGCTGATGAACTTGGCGCCGCACCCGTTCTCCCTGTCCGACATGCTCAACTGGATGCTGGGCACCGTGGCCAACCGGAGCTTCGCCGACCTCGCGCCCACTGCGCCCTTCCTGGCGGCGGGCCTCGTGATCCTTTTCGCCGGACGGCGCGGCCTTTCGGCGCTGACCCTGGGCGAGGAAGCCGCGGCGGGCGTAGGGCTCGACCTGCCCCGGACCCGGCGGCTCGTGGTGCTGGGAGCGGGGCTGGCCACCGGTGCCGCGGTGGCCATTGCGGGAGCCATCGGCTTCGTCGGCATCGTCGCGCCCCACCTGGTGCGGCCCCTGGTGAACCACGACCCGGCGCGCACGCTGGCGCCGTCAGCTTTGCTGGCGGGGCTCATTCTCGTGCTGGCGGACATCGGTGTGAGGGTGGCCCCTACCGACACGGAGCTCAAGCTCGGCGTGGTGGCGGCCCTGCTGGGAGCGCCGGTCTTCATATGGATCGTCGCCGCGAGGCGGGTACCCAGTGGCTGAGTTGTCGATCCACGAAATCGGCGTGACGCTCGCGCGGCGTGCCGTGCTGCAAGACGTGTCGCTGCAGGCAGCGCCGGGCGAGATGGTCGTCTTGCTCGGGCCCAACGGCGCCGGCAAGACGGTGCTGCTTCGAGCCGTCCTGGGGCTGGTGAAGCGCGACGGAGGCAGCGTCACCGCCGGCGGCGACGACCCGGTGAGTCTGCCCGCGGCCGAACGCGCCCGGCGCATCGCCTATCTCCCGCAGTCGCGGCCGTTGGCGTGGCCCGTCCGGGTGCGTGACGTCGTGGCCCTGGGACGTTTCGCCCACGGCGCTTCACCCGGACGGCTCGGCGGCGAAGATGCGGCGACGGTGGAACGCACGCTGTCCGCCTGTGATCTGGTCGCCCTGGCCGAGCGCCGGTGCGACACCCTCTCCGGCGGGGAACTCTCCCGCGTCCACCTGGCTCGGGCCATGGCCGCGGAAACGCCGCTCCTGCTGGTCGATGAGCCCACCGAAGCGCTGGACCCGCTCCACCAATACCAGGTGATGCGCCTGCTCCGCGCATACGCGGACGCCGGCAACTGTGCGCTGGTGGTGCTGCACGAGGCTGCGCTGGCCGCGCGCTTCGCGGACCGCTTGGCCTGGATCTCCGGGGGGCGCATCGTCGCGGACGGAACGCCCGAGGAAACGCTGACGCCGGAACGCATGGCCGAGGTTTACGGAGTGCGCGCCGCGGTGCGCCGCGTCGAGGACGGCTGGGTGGTGGCGGTGAGCGGGCCGGCCTGACGCGGTGCACGGACACGGACCGCGAGACGCGGCGCCTTGACACTTCGCGGGGGTTGTTGCACGTAACTTGGACATCCAGACAATTGAGAAGGGAGTCATAATGAGTACTTTGATTACCGGCGTCGGCCTCGTGGGCACCGCCTTCGCGCAGCGCGCCCTCCAGCGGGGCGAGAAGATCGTGTTTTTCGACATGGCGCCCCGGATGGACTTCCTGGAACGGAAGCTGGGCAAGACGGACGTCACCGTCATCAAGGGGGACATCCGCGACCTGCCGGCGCTCATCGACGCCATGCAGACCCACAAGGTGGAGACCGTGCTGCACACCGCCGGCCTCATCGGCGGCGCGGTGGCCAATCCGGTCTACAGCGGCCTTCAGATCAACGTCATGGGCACGGTCAACGTGGCCGAAGCGGTGCGCCTCGCCGGCGTCAAGCGGCTGCTCCAGATCAGCACCATGGGGGTGTACAACCGCCGCATGGAGGGCGACGAACCCATCGGCGAAGGTTTCAACCGCGGCGACGGCAACGCCTACGGCAACTCCAAGGTGGCCAAGGAGCTGATGGTGGAGGCCTACCAGCGGCTCTACGGCTTCGAGCTGATCGTGCTGCGGCTGGCCAACGTGTTCGGCTTCGGCCACTTCGCCGGCGGCTCCGCCGGCGGCGAGATGCTCCAGAGCCTGGTGGAGGCCGGCATCAAGGGCGGCGTCGCCAACATCCCGCAGGAATCCACCCGGGACTTCGAGTACGTCTACTTCAAGGACGTGGGCCGGGCCATCGAGTTGGCGGCCACCGTTCCGGCCCCCGCGGAGACCACCTTCAACATCGGCACCGGCATGGTCATCAAGTTCGACGACCTGGTGGACATGGTCCAGGGGCTGCTGCCGAAACTGGAGGTGGAAATCATCCCCGGCAAGCCGCCGCGCTCGTCCAAGCAGCCCATGGTCATCACCCGGGCCAGGGACGTCCTCGGCTGGGAACCCGAGTACAGCGTGGAGGACGGGTTCAAGGACTACATCGAGGACATCAAGTCGGCGCTGTAAGCCGGCGTCCTTCCCGCGGGGAGGCCTTGCCGGCTTGACAAGGTCTCCCCGTAAAGCTAACTACATTCGCCACGGGCGGCCCTTCCGGCCGCCCGGTCCTCAGGTCCCTCACGGGATAAAAGGGAAACCGGTTGAAATCCGGTGCGGTCCCGCCACTGTAAGTGGGAACCCTTGCCAGCGTGCCACTGTTCCCCATCCGGGAATGGGAAGGCGGCAAGGCGGCCCGAGCGGCCAGCCCATGAGCCAGGAGACCTACCTGAGGACCGAAAGCAACCATGCTCTCCGAGGAGAGAGGAGGTCTCGCCATTCGTAATCGCCACAATAGACGCGCTCGTTCCCGCATCCGTCCGGTCGAGACGGCCCTGACCGCCGCCGGATGACGAGACCGACGTGCGCCGCCTTCTCTATTCCCTGCTGGGCTCGACGCTGTTCCACGGCGCGCTCCTGTGGATGCCCTTCCCCATGAGCGCCGGCGACGCGGGAGAGGACACCCTTCAACCCGTACGAGTGGAGCTAATGTATGCGCCCATGTCCGAGGCTCCGAAGCGGGCTTCGCGACGACCCGCTCAGGCCAAAACATCCAACGCGGCCCCGCTGGCCAAGGCTGCGGAAACACGTCCGAAACCCAAGCAGCCGCAGGCTCCGGCCCGGTCCGTGATCCAGGTCGCGAAGACGGCGCCCGAGGCCGCTAAACGAGTGGCCCCGACGCCCGCCCGGACGCGACCGGCGGCGAAGATGCGGCCGAAACGGCCCCGGCCCGAACCGGCGCGGCCGCCGGAACCGGCAGCGCCGGCAAAGTCCGCGGAGGCGGCCCGCGCCGCAGACGCCACCGTTCCGGCGCGGAAGCCGACTGGCGAGACCGGCGGGAACGACGGCGCGGTGACGAATGAGCATCTCTCCCGCGGCCTTGCGAACAAGACATCCCCCGATCGTCGCCCCGGGACCGGCGCCGGCTTCAGTCCGGCCCGTTATGCGCGGACTGCGCCCCCCCGGTATCCCGGAAAGGCGCGCCGGGCAGGATGGCAGGGCACCACGGTGCTCAGGGTGCGGGTGGACCCCGCGGGCGCCCCGGAACACGTCGCGGTGGACCGGACCTCTGGCTTCGAGATTCTCGACGCCGCTGCGATGAAGGCGGTCCGAAGCTGGAAGTTCCATCCCGCGCGCCGCGGCATCGACGCCGTGGCGAGCTGGGTCCGTATCCCGGTGGCGTTCAAGCTCGAGGAGGACAAGCGCCTTCGCGGGAAAGGAAGATTGCCATGAAGTTTCCGATTGCGGGTGTCATCGCCCTTCTCATCTTTTTCACGGTTCAGCCGGGCGCGGCCCAGACGTCCTCTGACCAACCTTCCGAGACTTCGGTCGCCGGTGGCAACATCGAGCAGCTCCCCGAGATCGTGGTCTCGGCGAGCCGCGTGCCGCTGCAGGCCCAAGCCGTCGGCAGCTCGGTCACGGTCATCACCGCGGAAGAGATCGAACGCAAGCAGGTACGGGTCGTATCCGACCTGCTGCGGGAGGTTCCGGGGGTCGCGGTGCATCTTTCCGGCACGGCGGGGACGTTGACGGCGGTGCGTCTGCGCGGCACCGAACACGGGCACACACTGGTCATCATCGACGGCGTGAAGGTCAACGACCCGAGCAGCAGCGGCGCCGTCTTCAACTTCGCCGATCTGCTGGCCGCGGACATCGAGCGCATCGAGGTGCTCCGGGGGCCGCAGAGCGGAATCTATGGCAGCGACGCCATCGGCGGCGTCGTCAACATCGTCACGAAAAAAGGGCGCGGCCCGGCGACGGCGAGCCTGAGCGTGGAGGGCGGTTCGTTCGGAACCGGGAACGTGTCGGCAGGCGTTCGTGGCGGAGGCGACGGCCACGATTTCTCCCTGAACGCGGCCGCCTTCAGGACCTCCGGGATATCCATCGCCGCGGGAAACGAGAAGGACGGGTACCGGAATCAGACCTACAGCGCGAAGCTCGGCCTGCGGCCAGGGGAGAATCTCGAGTTCCGGTTGTTTGGCCGCTACGTCAAGGGAAACGTGGAAACCGACAACGTGCCGAGAGACAACGACGACCGCACCGGCTCGGACCATGCCATGGGACGGACCCGATTGAGCTACAGCCTGCTGGACGGGGACTGGCGGCATGCCGTCGGCGCCGCCATGCACCGGAAGCGGCGCACCGTGGTCAGCAGTTGGGGAACCAGCGAATACGACGGTCGGAAGTCACGCTTTGACTATGAGACCAACTACTTCTTCGAGACGCCGGCGGCGGCCGACGCGACACATGCCGTGACCTTCGTCGCCGAGCGGGAAACGGACTCCCAGACCTCGGGCGGGGCGTCCTCCGAGGTCGCGAGCCACGGCTACTCCGCCGAATATCAAGTCGGGTTTTCGGACCGGCTCTTTCTCTCGGGCAGCGTGCGTCACGACGACAACGAGCGCTTCGACGATACCACGACGTTCCGAGTCACGGCCGCCTACGTGCTGGACGGAAGCGGAACACGGTTCCACGGCAGCTACGGCACCGGGGTCAAGAACCCCACCCTGTCGCAACTGTTCCAGCAGTTCGGCCGTGTGGGCCCGAATCCCGACGTGGAACCCGAGGAGAGCAAGGGTTGGGACATCGGCATCGAGCAAAGCCTGCTCGAAGGCCGGCTCTCCCTGGACATGACCTGGTTCAACAACCGCCCGACGAACCTGATCTACTGGAACGACGCCGGCACCCCCTACGACTGGCAAAACCCCGGAACCGGCGACGACGACTTCTACGACAACCTGGACGGGACATCGAAGATCAGCGGCCTGGAGTTCACCGCGACGGCGCGCCCGGCGAAGGGAATGAGCCTCTCGGCCCAGTACACCTACACCGACGCCAAGGACCCGGACGGCGAGCTGCTTCCGCGCCGGGCCGAGCACGTGGCCAGCCTCAACTTCGGCTACGCCTTCCTCGACGGCAAGGCCAGCGTCGACCTCGGCATCGACTACAACGGCAAACAGCTCAACCGGAAGGCCAATCCGGTGATGCTGGACGACTTCACGCTGGTCAACCTCGCGGCAGCCTACAAGGTAACCGAACGAATCGAGCTCTTCGGACGGGTCGACAACCTGTTCGACACGGACTACGAGGAAGTGCCCGGCTATCACACCACGGGCATCGGATTCTTCGCCGGCCTGCGGGGAACCCTTGAGTTGTCCAGGTGACCGTCACTCCGCCAGCAGCGGCACGATGCGCCGCTCCTTGGCCCGCACCAGGCCGCGGCCGGTGATGCGGAGTTCCGGGAGGGTGACGAAGGTCAGGAAGCAGAGGGCGTAGAGGGGCTTCGGGAAGGCGCTGCCGCGATCTCTCAGGGTCCGCTGCACGGCGGCGAGCCTTTCGCCGACGTCGCGCCAGGGCTCCAGGGAGAAGAGGCCGCCGATGGGAAACGGGATCTCCTGGAGGACTTGCCCCTTGTCCACCAGGGCGACGCCGCCGCCGGACTCCAGCAGCAGGTTGGCGCAGTGGGCCATGTCGTAGTCGCTGGAGCCCGCCACCAGCAACGTGTACTCGTCGAGGTTGACGGTGGTGCCCACGGCGCCGATGTCAGCGCCCAGGCCCCGGACGAAGCCGAAGGCGGGGCTGAAACCGTCCTGGCGGTCGAACACGGCGACCTTGAGGAGGTCGTTCTCGACGTCCGCTGGAATCACCCCGCCGGCGCAGGCCACCTCGACGATCCGTTCCCGCGTGATGGTCTGGTTGACGAGGTCCATCACCCGGATGCGCGCGCGGGAGGTCTCACAGCGGATCCTCATGTCGTCCGCGGACACCGGCAGGCGGAAGGCGGTCTTGAGCCCCATGCCGTCCGGAAACGGCGGCGGGACCGCGTCCACCCTGGACTCGCCGTGCTCGGCCGCCAGCTCGCCGCCGATGAAGGTGGCGCCCACCCGCACGGTCTCCAGGTCGTCCAGCAGCACGAAGTCGGCGAACCGCCCCGGCGCCAGACCGCCGATGTCCTGATCGAGGCCCGAGTATGTCGCCGGATGCAGCGTGGCGGCCTGGATGGCGCGCACGGGGCTCAGGCCGCACTCCACGGCGCGGCGGACCACGTGGTCCATGTGGCCGTGCGCGGCCACGTCGTCGGGAGCCATGCCGTCGGTGACCAGGATCAACCGGCCGGTGTCCACGCCCGCGGCCAGGAGCGGCTTCAGGGTCGCCTCCAGGTCCTGCCGGAAGGAGCCCTCTCGCAGCATGGTCCAGTAGCCGAGCCGGAGCCGCGCCAGGGCGTCCTCGCCGTTGATGGGCTCGTGGCACGACGACACGGACGCCGCGGCGATGGCGTTGAGCCGGCGGTCCCGGGCGCCGGCGGTGTGGCCGTGGACGATCTTCCCCTGGTCCAGGGTCATGCCGATGCGTTCCAGGAGATCCGGATCTGTCTGCACCAGCCGGAGCCAGGAGACCACCTCGCCGAGTCCCAGCACCCGGGGGTCCCGCAGAATCTCGGCCACCTCCGTGTCCGACATCGATTCGGTGCGGCACAACAGCGGGTCCTGGGGCGCCGCCATGGAGATCAGGGCGTAGACCCGGACCGGATGCGATTCGACTTCGTCCAGGAAGAGCTCCATGCCGGCGAGGCCGAAGGCCACCGTGTGCTCGTCGCAGGAGGCCATGAGCGCGGTGGCGCCGTGGGGCGCGTACGCCTGCAGCAGCTCGAAGGGACGGCAGAAGTGGCCGATGTGGGTGTGAGCGTCGATGAACCCCGGCGCGACCCACCGCCCGCCCGCGTCGATGACCCGTGTCTCCTCGCCGCGGGTGTGATCGGCGCTGGGCCCCACGTAGCAGACCCGGCCCGCGCTCACGGCCATCTCCACGCCGTCCAGCACCTCGCCGCTGTAGACGTTGACGAAACGCCCGCCGGTCACCACCAAGTCGGCCTTGACCTCGCCCATGCTGGCCCGGATCAGGTGCTGGATCGTCTCCTTGGTTTTTCGCATGGATCTTGCTTCAAACTGCCGCGAGCGGCCCGCCCCACCTTCCCTGGATTCCGGGTCAAGCCCGGAATGACGTAGCGGCGCCTCGGAGTGATCCAGAGCGCGTTCCTTTGTCAAGATTGTATTGCCTCTGCCGTTGCCTTACCATGGCGGCGTGAAGAACCTCGTTCTGCGCAACATCGGCAAGCGTTTTGGTCCGGTAACCGCGGTGGACGGCTTCGACATCGAGGTGGACCAGGGCGAGTTCCTGGTCATCATCGGCGAGAGCGGCTGCGGCAAGACCACGCTGCTGCGCATCATCGCCGGGCTGGAGACCCCGGACACCGGCGAGGTCCTCATCGGCGGGGTGCCGGTGAACGACGTGCCGCCCGGCCGCCGGGACGTGCAGCTCATCTTCCAGAGCTACGCGCTGTGGCCGCACATGCGCGTCTTCGACGACCGCAAGTACGCCAACCTGACGCTGCCGCTACGCATCCGGAAATGGTCCGTGGGCGCCATCCGCGAACTCATTCGGCCGCTGGCCAAGGCCCTCAACATCGAGGAGCGGCTGTTCGAACGCAAGCCCCCGGAGCTTTCCGCGGGCCAGCAGCAGCGCGTGGCCCTGGCCCGTGCCATGACCACCTACCCGCAGATCATGCTCATGGACGAACCCCTCAGCAACCTGGACCCGCCCAACCGCCGCCGGGTCCGCGCCGAGATCCGCGCGTTTCACAAGGAGCAGCGCCTCACCACCCTTCTCGTCACCCACAACCTGGAGGACGCCCTGGAGCTGGCGGACCGCATCGCGCTGATGCACGAGGGCCGGCTGGAGCAGGTGGGGACCGCCGAGAGCCTGATGCGCCACCCCGCCAACGAGTACGTCAGCGACTACTTCCGGGTCCGGCCGTCCTACGGCGTCCCCTTCCAATGATCCCTATATCTTGAACGCTTCGCGGGTGTTGGACGCGTACAGGCTCTCCAGGTCCACGGGGTTCTTGATCACGCCCTGCTCCAACAGGTAGGAGTGGAAGGTCTCCAGGGTCTTGCGGTTGCTCTCGAAGCCGTAGGGCCAGTAGTCCTCGCCCATGAGATCCACCGTCTCCTCGTACTCGAACAGATACCAGAGGTTGTGCGTGCGCAGCACGTTGGTGTCGTAGATCTGCGACACGCACAGGTCCTTGGCCTGGCAGAACGCCTTGTAGAGGTTCTGGGTCACCCACGGGTGCGCCTCGTAGATCTCCCGGCGCACCACGATGCAGTGCATGATGGGGAACAGACCGGTGCGGCGGAAATAGTCCATCTCCGCGGCGCGGCAATCCCTGAAGAGGCGGGTGATGCCGGGCGCGCGCCGCACGAAGCACGAAGGCATGCGCGCCGACACCAGCGCGTCGATGTCGCCCTTCTCCAGCATGTCGTCGAGGGTCCGCTCCTCCTCGGTGTCGATCTCCACCCCGTCCGGGGCGTCGAAGGGCACGCGGTCCTTGCGTCCCGGCTGCTCCACCCCGCCCTGGATCCAGTGGACGTCCCTGGCCTCGACGCCGAAGTCGTGCTGCAACATGCCGCGCACCCACACCGACGCCGTCATGGTGTACTCCGGCACGCCCACGCGCCGGCCCTTGAGGTCCTCGGGCTTCTCGATGCCGGAAGCGGTGTTCACGAAGATGCAGCGGTGCCGGAACATGCGGGAGGGGAACACCGGAATGGCGATGAACGGACGATGGCCGCGGGAGGCATCGACGTGGTACGCGCCCATGGACATCTCGGCGGCGTCGAACTCCTGGAAATGGAGCATGCGCCAGAATATCTCCTCCACCGGCAGCGCCACGTAGTTGAGGTCGATGCCCTCGGGCTTCACCAGCCCGTCCCTGAGCGCACGGGTGCGGTCGTAGTCCTCACATGCCAGCGTCAGTTCGATATTCGCCATGATTCCCCCGAAATCACCTTTTCGCGGCCCCTCCTCCAGGTCCCGGATCAAGCTTGCTCCGGGCCTGACCCGGGGTCCGGGACGACGTTTCTACAGTCTCGCGAACGCCTCCTCCACCAACGCCACGAACTCCCCCGCCTTCGTCACAAGCCCGTCGTGACCTTCCCGGGCCAGCACGTCCGCCAGGAAGGCGCTGCCCAGCACGATGCCCGTCACCCCCAGGGTGACGTACTCCGACACGTTGTCCTTGTTGACGCCGCCCGAGACCATGAAGCGGGCATCCGGGAACGGGCCCAGCATCTGGCGGATGAAGTGCGGCCCGCCCACGCAGTCCGCGGGAAATATCTTCACCAGGTCGGCGCCGGCGCGGATCGCCCGGACCACCTCGGTGGGCGTCGCTCCCGCGGGGATGGACGCCACACCGGCCTCACGGCAGAGCGGCACGAGGTCCAGCTCCAGGCTGGGCGAGACGATGAACCGCGCGCCTGCCTCGATGCCCGTGCGCGCCTGCTCCTCGGAAAGCACGGTGCCGGCGCCCACGTGCACCTGGCCTTCCCCGGCCAGCGTGCGAATCACCTCGGCGGCGCCGGGCACGCTGAAAGTCACTTCCACGAACCGGATGCCGGCCTCGCCCACCGCCCTGGCGGTGGCCAGCGCTTCTTCCGCGGTCCTGGAACGAATCACCGCCACCAGGCGGTGCGCCTGCATGGCCGTCATCAACTCCGTCTTGGTCATGGAAGGTCTCTCTCGCGTGCGGCGGATTCGGAGGAAGGGCGCGCTAGCTCAGGCTCAGGCCACCGTCCACCAGCAGGGTCTGGCCGGTGACGAAATCGCCGCCGGTGATGAGGCCCAGGACCGCGCCCGCCACCTCCTCCGGCTTGGCAATGCGCTTGAGCGGGTAGTTGGCGGAGGCGCGTTCGATGATGCCGTCGTAGTCCGCGCCGTAGTGGTCGCGCATCCACTGGGTGTCGGTGAACGCCGGCGCCACTGCGTTGACCCGGATCTCGGGGCCCAAGGCCACGGCGAGTCCGCGGGTCAGGTAGATGAGCCCGGCCTTGGCGGTGCCGTAGGCGAGCGACGACATGGTGGAGGGCGCGATGACGCCGGAGATGGACGACACGTTGATGATCATCCCGCCGGCGGCCTTCAGGTGCGGCGCCGCGGCGCGGGCGCAACGGTACGCGCCCTTGACGTTGACGTCCAGGGTCATGTCCCATATCTCGTCCGTGAGCGCCTCCATGTCCGTTATCGGCACCCAGCGAGTGATGCCGGCGTTGTTCACGAGGATGTCCAGGCGCCCGAACCGCTCCACCGTCTGCCGGACCATGTCGCGCACGTGGCCGTCGTCCCGGACGTCGCCGTGCACGCAGAGGGCCTCCACACCCAGCTCCCGCACCTCCTCCGCCAAGCTCTCCGCCTGCTCCCTGGCCGAACGGTAGTTGATGGCGATGCCGGCGGCACCGGCGCGAGCAAGCTCCAGAACCGTGGCCCTGCCGATGCCGGTGGCTGCCCCGGTGATGAGTGCGATGCATTCCTCGAGTTTCATGCCGACGAAATCCAATCCGCCATAACCACTACCGAACTTTCCGGATGACCACTGTTCCGCTTCCGGTTTCCGCGACTCCTCCGTCATTCCCGCGAAACAGGCTGTGCCAAAACTCCGTCCTGCGTGCAGAAAGGCGACGACACTCGAATCGTCATTCCGGCGAAAGCCGGAATCCAGGGGGTGGGAGGGGCCGACGGCAGCGATTCCCCGCCCCGCCTGGATTCCGGCTTTCGCCGGAATGACGGGTTCGGGCATTGGCGGATTTTCAATCCGATTGTCAACTCCGTTCCTCCCGCAACCCTTTCGTGGCGGCATCGTCGATGACCCACTGATCGGGCAGACGCACCTTCTCGTCATCGCGGCCGGTGAAGCGCACCACCACGCCGTATTCCCGCTCGGCAGCCTCCGGGCTGATGTAGCCGTAGACGACGTCGTCGCGGACGCGTTCGGGGTCGCGCTGGAAAGGTTCGCCGTAGCCGCCCCCTCCGGGGTGGTTCAACTGGACGCTGCGGTCCCCGCCCAGGTGGGTCTGGGCCTTGGGGTTAGGGCGCTCGCCGCCGTCGAGGATGAACTCGCCGGGGAGGCCCGGGCCGCCGCCCATGATGCCGGGGGCGGCGTAGCGGGTGCGGTCGAGGATGCCGTTGACGCTCCACTGTCCATGGGCGCGGTTGGCGAACTCGGTGAACTGGCCCAGGCCGCCGCGCCAGGTGCCGGCGCCGCCGGAATCCACCCGCAGCTCGCGCCGGCGCATCACCAGCGGCGAAAGGCTCTCGATGACCTCCGCGGGCACGCCGGCCACGCCGCTGGGGAACCCCACCGCGCTGAGCCCGTCCTTGGTGGGCCGGGCGCCGGTGCCGCCCACCTGGAAGACCGTCAGGTTGAACGCCGGGTCCTGGCCGCGCCACACGCTGAGCCAGATGGGGTCCGCGCTCGGCGCCATGAGCTTTCCGGGCAGCGCCTTGGCCAGCGCGGTGAAGACCGCGGTGGGCACGAAGTGGCCCACGGTCTGCCGCGCCGCTACCGGCGCGGGCTCGTTGGCGTTCAGGATGGAGCCCGCCGGCGCGCTCACGTGCACCGGCCGGAAGCTGCCCTCGTTGTGGGGCACGTCGGGGTAGATGGCCGCCTTGGCCGCGAAGCTGGCGTAGGCGTGGGTGTAGTTCATCACCACGTTGATGCCGCGATGGCTCTGGGGCGAGGAGCCGGTGAAGTCGATGAAGATCTCGTCGCCGCGCACCGCGAGCTTCGTCTTGATGTGGATCGGCTCCTCGAAGCCGTCGCTCCAGGTCTCCCCTTCCCACTCGCCGTCTTCCAGCTCGGCGATGGCCGCGCGCACGGCCTTCTCCGAGCGGCTGATGATCTCCTCGGCTACGGGATCGAAGCTGTCGAGGCCGAACTCGTCCATGGTCTCGATGAGCGCCCGGCCGCCGGCGTCGTTGCACGCCGACTGGGCGTAGAAGTCGCTCACCACCTCGTGGGGAAGGCGGACGTTGGCGCGGATCATCTTGAGCAGGATGGGATCGGGCTCGCCCCCGTGGAACAGCTTCATGATGGGGATACGCAGGCCCTCTTCGTAGACCTCGCGCGCTTCCGCGGAAAGGATGCGTCCGCCGATGTCCGCGGCGTGGCAGGTGTTGGCGAAAAACGCCACGAGCTGACCGGACCGGAAGATCGGCGTGGTGATGGTGATGTCGTTGACGTGTCCCGCGGTCTGCCACGGGTCGTTGGTGATGAGCACGTCTCCCGGAACCAGGGTTTCCGCGGGGAACTCCCGCAGGAAATGCCCCATGGACGTGGCCATGGCGTTGATGTGTCCGGGCGTGCCGCTGACCGACTGGGCCACCATGCGTCCCTGGGTGTCGAACAGGCCGCAGGCCAAGTCCTGGCTCTCCCGCACGATGGTGCTGAACGCCGTGCGCATGAGCGCGTCCTGCTGCTCGTTGGCCACCGACAGGAGCCGGTTCCAGATCACCTCGAGAGTTACAGGGTCGATGACGGGCTTACTCATAGTCGAACTCTACGATCACGTTCAGATAATCGTCAACCCGGGCGCGGCTGCGGGCGGTCACGACCAGGGTGGACTCCCGCTCCTCCACGATGGCGGGCCCCGGGAAGGCCATGCCCGGCGTCAGCGCGTAGCGGTCATAGACCGCGGTCTCGACGAACTCGCCCCGGCCTGCCGAGTACACCGGGCGCGTCCCCTTCCGGGCCTCAGTCCCCGCCGCCCTGGCGCCACGGGTCGAGAAGTTGAGCGGCTGCTCCGGCCCGCGCGCCACCACGCGCCAGTTGATCACCTCCACCACCACGTCGGGGACGGTTCGACCGTACATGTGCTCGTAGGTGCGCTCGAAGGCTTCGGTGATGGCGGCGAGATGGCCGGCGCCGAGCACCCCGTCGGGGATGGGCACCGATACCTCGTGGCCCTGGCCGGTGTAGCGCATGTCCGCGGTGCGCTCGTAGACGATCTCGTCCGGCGCCAGCCCCGACTGCTCCAGGATGGCGCGCCCCTCGGCGCACATTTCGTCGAACATGCCGTTGACGAAGGACCAGTCCAGCTCGTCCAGCAGGCTGTAGGCGCTGCGCACGAAGTCGAAGGCCAGGGGCGCCGCCAGAAGGCCGAAGGTGGAGCCCACCCCCGCTCCCATGGGCGAGATCAGCGTGGGCAGGCGCAGCAGCTCCGCCACGTGACCGCCGTGCACCGGCCCGGCGCCGCCGAAGGCGTACATGGGCAACTCCCGCGGGTCCTTGCCGCGCTCTCCCAGGTGTGCGCGCGCGGCGTTGGCCATGTTCTCGTTAACGATCTGGTGGATGCCCCAGGCCACCTCCTCCACCCGCATGCCGAGCTTTTCGGCGACGGCGCCGAGGGCCTGCCGTGCAGCTTCCACGTCGAGCTTCATCTCGCCGCCGAGGAAGTAGTCGGGATCGAAGTAGCCGAGGATCAGGTTGGCGTCGGTCACGGTCGCGCCCGTGCCGCCGCGGCCGTAGCAGGCCGGGCCGGGCTCGGCCCCGGCGCTGTCGGGGCCCACCTTGAGGAGCCCCAGGGCGTCCACCCGCGCGATGCTGCCGCCGCCGGCGCCGATCTCGATCATGTCGATGACGGGTATCTTGATGGGCAGGCCGCTGCCCTTGCGGAAGCGGTAGACCCGGTCCACCTCGAACTCGCGGGCCTTGAGCGGATAACCGTTCTCCACCGCGCACAGCTTGGCGGTGGTGCCGCCCATGTCGAAGGAGAGCAGGTCGGGATAGCCCGCACGCTGTCCGAGCGCGGCTGCGGCCAGCGCACCCGCGGCCGGACCCGACTCCAGCATCCGCACCGGGAACCGGGCGGCGGTCTCCGGCGTGCCGATGCCGCCGCTGGAGAGCATCACGAAGAAGCTGCCGCTGAACCGCAGGCCGTCCAGCCGTTGCTGAAGCTCCCGGAGATAGGCGGCGACGCGCTCCTGCACGTAGACGTTGGCCGCGGTGGTGCTGGTGCGCTGGAACTCGCGGATCTCCGGCACCACGTCGGCGCTCACGGACACGCGGATGTCCGGCGCCACCTCGGCTATGATTTCCTGGGTGCGGCGCTCATGGGTGGGGTTGCGGAAGCTGTTGAGGTAGCACACCGCGATGGCCCGGACGCCCTTGTCCCGAAGCTCCGCCACCAGGCTCCGCACGTAGTCCTCGTCCAGCGGCTCGAACACGCTCCCGTCCGCGGCCACGCGCTCGGGCACGTCGAACCGGAGGTAGCGCGGCACCAGCGGCCTGGGGAACTCCAGGTCGAGGTCGTAAAGCTCGTAGCGGTGCTCGCGGCCGATCTCCAGGGCGTCCCGGAATCCCTTGGTGGTGAGGAGCGCGGTGAGCGCGCCCTTGCGCTCGATCAGGGCGTTGGTGACCAGCGTGGTGCCGTGCACCACCGTGCCCGGTTGGGCGCGGTCCACGATGCCCGTCTCCAGGCCCTCCCGCATGGCGGTCTCCACCGCCACGCTCGGATCGCCGTGGGTGGTCAGGGTCTTGCCGATGAAGGAAGTGCCGTCATCCGCCACCAGCAGCAGATCCGTGAAGGTCCCGCCGATGTCAACGCCGACGCGATACATGGATTACTGCGCGAACAGGTCCATCAGGGCGTCGGTCTGGTCCGCCGCGGCCGGCCGCAAGAGCGGGATCTTGACGCCCGCGTCGCGGTACTGCTGCACCCGCGCCTTGACCTCGTCGGGGGTGCCGCTGGCGGTCATGCCTTCCACGTAGGAGTCGGGGATGGCCTTGATGAGGGCCTCCATGCCGCCCTCGGCATGGGCCTTCTCGAACGTCGGGATGTCTTCCTCGTGGATGTAGGGCTCGCCCACCTTCATCTTGGGGCGGGCGATGAACGGGAGCTGGATGGGGTCGAGCTTGGTGGCCACCTCCCAGCGGATGGCGTCCAGCGCCTTCTGGTGGTCGTCGGCGATGGAGCAGTTGATCAACTGCGCGACCTCGAACTTGGAGAAGTCGCGCCCCGCCTCCTCCGCGGCGTCCTTGATGATCTTGAGGGCGTTGGCGGTGTACTCGGGCGAGCAGACCGCGTTCAGCACCACGCCGTCGCCGATCTGGCCGGCCAGCTTCAGGCCGGGCCGCGCGGTGGCGGGGATGTAGAGCGGGATGTGGGTGCGCAACGGCTTCCAGCCGATGCCGACGTTCTTGAACTTGACGAACTGTCCTTCGTAGTCCACCTTCTCGCCGGTGAAGAGCAGCCGCATGGACTCGATGTACTCCCTGAGCACCTGAGGAGGATCCTGGTGCTCCATCGCATGGACCCGGGCGTGGCTGCGGGTGCAGGCGCCCGGCGCCAGCGTGATGCGCCCGCCGGTCAGTTCGTCCAGCGTCATCAGCGACTGCGCCATGCAGATGGGCGTGCGCAGGCGGACGATCTGCGTCGCTCCCAGCGTGACCTTGGAGGTGGCCAGGCCCATGGCCGACAGCGCCGAGACCGAGTCGCGCATCAGCTCGATGGTCTCGGAGAAGAACCCCATCTCGAAGCCCCGCTCCTCCGCGCGCCGCATGAGATGGGCGATCTCCCGGACGTTGGTGAACTTTCCGTATCCAAGTGCGAAACCGACTCTGGCCATGACGTCTCCTGACTTGTTGAACGCAACCGCTCACGATCATTCATGCCCCGGTGAGCGCGTTGTGCGCGGCGGGTGGCTTGTGCCATGCGCCGCCACCGACGACCCGATGGTCCTGCGCTTACAGCTCCGGTTGATTCAGAGAAAGAGCGGGCGGGTGTTGCGGTGTGCCTGAAGAAAAATCTTTTGTATCCGACCGGTTGCGGTTCGTCAAGGAACGAAGCTCCCTTCCAGGGCCATCTCCATGGCCTTCTTGTAGGGGAGCACGGTCACCTTCCCGACCTTCAGAACCCGTTCGCCGCGATACACGCCGAAAGCATGCCCGATGTCACCGGTCTGCAACAGGACGTTCAATCCCTTGTTGAATTTCTCCTGCCAGATATTGGACGACTTGATTTCAAAGCCCGCGGCCTGCTCTCCTCTCTTCCAGATCAGGTCCACTTCGTTGCCTGCTTCCGTGCGCCAGTAGAAGAACTGCGCGCCGTGAGACCGCCACGCGTTGAGCGCCCTGAACTCATTCAGAACGAAGGCCTCGAACAAGGCACCCGTCTCGACCGCCGAGGGTTCGTCCCGGTGCCTCCCCATCAGGGCACGCTGCGCGCCGCAATCGAACAGGTAGAACTTGGGGTGGGCCACCTCCTTGACCTTGGCCTTGTTGCGGTAGGCGGGCAGGTACCAGCCCAGCAATGTGTCTTCCAGGATGCCGAAATAACCCTGGACGGTGGACCTGGCGACGCCCACATCCCGGGCGATATTGGTGATGTTCAGCAACTGTCCGCTCATCACGCCGGCGACTGACAGGAACCGGTAAAAACTGTCAAGGTTCCTGACCAGAGCTTCCTGCTGAATCTCTTCCTTCAGATAGGTCTCGACGTAGGCATCCAGGAACTCGACCTTCTCGGTTCGGGAGACCGATGTCACGCTCAAGGGCAACTGTCCGTAACGCAGAACGTCCGGCAGGCTGAAGTCCTCACCGACTTCAAGCATGCTGAGCGGAAACATCCGTTTCAAAAGGGCGCGGCCCGCAAGCATGTTGGCATGGGACCGCTTGAGCTTCCGGGCGCTGGACCCGGACAGTGCAAACCGATAGCCCTGTCCGCTCTCGAACAGGAGCGCGTGCACCTCGTCGAGCAGCTCCGGCAGCTTTTGCACCTCGTCGATAATGATCCAGGGCCGCGGGTTGGGCAACGCGGCTGCTTCCTGAGCGAGAAGGGAGGGGTCCCGCTTGTATCGAAGATACTCGCGGGACTTCAGGAGATTGATGCTCAGGTCTGCGTGGCTGAGACGTTGCTCCAGCCACACGGATTTCCCGGTGCCACGCGGGCCGAACAGGAAGAAACTCTTTTCGGGCAGATCGAGTATCCTGGAATACATGTCGGTGATTCCGTTATTTTTACGGTAAAAATGACGAAATAACTGACGCTTGTCAACCCTGACCGTCGGTGAGATCCTTGATAATCGTACTGGCGCGTTGCGGTGCACCCCGCGATTGCGTAAGCTGGACGCCGAAATGGTGGGGCTGGACATCGACGGCGTGGTGGCCGACTTTCTTTCTCCCTTCCTGCTTCGTCTCGAAAAGCGCATCGGCAAAGGGCCGATACCGGCGGAATCGCTCCGGAGCGTCCGCCTTTCGGCGCATCCGGCGTTGACCGAGGAAGCGGTTAGGGAGTGCGCCGAAGCCGCGCGGCAGGACCCAGGGTTCTGGGACGGGCTAGATTCGCTGCTGGGCCCCGAACAGTGGCGGCGGCTGGAACACCTTAGCCAATCCGGCCGGCTTTCGTTCATCACGCACCGGAGGGGCCACGAAAGCTGGGATATTCATGCGGTCACTTCGGAGTGGTTCCGGCGGCACGGCATCACCAACCCCGACGTGCACCTGGTCGAGAACGAGAAATCCGCGGTGGTGCAGAAGCTCGGAGTAGCGCTATTCGTCGACGACAACTACGAAAACTGCCAGGATGTCGCCGAGCGCACCGATGCGCGGGTGCTGATGCCGCACCATCCATACAACCGCCATTTCTCGCATCCCGACGTAACCCGCATCATGCATTTCAACGAGGTGTTCACGGAGATCGAGCGCTGCCTGGACCTTCCGGCAACGACTTCGCTCTGAGGACACGCGACAAACCGGAGGAGGCTCATCATGTACGGTTGGCGAGCGCGTGTCGGTCATGTGGCCCCGTCCCGCGGAGACACCTTAGTCTACGAGTTCTATCGGATGCTGCCCGAGGGGTTCCAGTTGCTCAACAGCACCGGCACCATCCGGCAACTGGTGGACGCCGACTTCGAGCGGCAGCTCGAGCGCATCGAGGAGGCGGCGCTGGATCTGGTGGACAACGGCTGCGACGTGATCATCCTCGGCGGCTCGCCGCTCTTCACCAAGCTGGGGCACGGCAGCGACACCGAAATGGGGCAGCGGCTCACGGAGAAGACCGGGGTGCCCATCACCGCGGGCATCACCGGCGAGGTGGAGGCGCTCAAGGCCATGGGACTCCGCAGCCTCGTGGTGGCTACCCCGCACGAGGACGAACTGAACGTCCGCATGAAGGCGTTTCTGGAAGCTTCCGGCTTCGAGGTGCTGCAGATCGAGGGTTACGGGGTGCGAAAGAACTCCGCCATCTCCGACCTGCCGGTGCACGCCTCGTACAAGATCGCCAAGCGCCTCTACGAGAAGGCGCCCGAGGCCGACGGCATCTTCATCCCCTGCCCTCGCTGGCCCACCATCGAGGACGTGGAACTTTTGGAGCAGGAGATCGGCAAGCCGGTGGTGACCAGTTGCCAGGCCTACATCTGGTACGCGCTCAAACTGATCCGCATAAGGGAGGCAGTGACGGGCTATGGGCGGTTGATGGGCAGCCTGGCGGCGTGAGCGCGGTCCCGGCGCTCCGTCCGGTGAAAGCGCCGGTGGGGATCATCCCAACTCCAGCTTGTAGAACCGCAGGGCGTTGCCGCCCAGAAGGGCGTCCTTCTCTTCCTGCGTAATCGAATCGTTGCTCTTGATGGCATCGACGCGGCCCCAGTCCATGTCGCTGTGGGGGTAGTCGCTGGCGTACATCAGCGATCCGGCGCCCACTTGGTCGATGACGGCCCTCAGGTTCTCGTCGTCCTCGAAGCCCGAGAGTATCCGTCCGGTCAGGATGTCCTCCATGGGTTCCCGGATGGTCTCCGGCAGGGTGTAGGGCGCCCTGCCCCAGTTGCCCTCGTGGCGTCCGTCGCCGCGAGGTCCCCGGACGTGCTCGATGTGCTTGCCCACCCACCAAGCCCAGTACGGAAACCAAGTGGCGCCGATCTCCAGGAAGGCGCAACGGAGGTTGGGATAGCGGGCCAGGATGCCCATGCGAACCACCGACATCATGCCCACCATCATGGAGAAGGGCATGGCGGTGACGTGGGTGGAGAAGAAGTCCGTGAAGCAGTCGGCCCACGGCGTGTCGTGCATGCCAGTCACGGCGTGGAAGCCGATGGGGGTATCGAGGTCGTCGACCGCGGCGAAGAACGGCTCGTATTCAGGGTCGTGCAAAGGCCGGTTGCCGACCATCCCGGGCAACAGCACCCCGGCCAGACCCAACTCCTTCACCGCCCTTCTCGCCTCCTCCGCGGCTCCGGCCGGGTCCTGGATCGGCACCATTGCGATGGCGTTGAGCCGCTTGGGGGCCAGGGAGCACTGCTCGGCCACGTAGTTGTTGTAGGCGCGGCACACGGCGCCCGCCAACTCCGCGTTCTCCAGGTCGAACACCCACACCAGCGCCGTGGGAAACACCACCTGGTAGTCCACGCCCATCAGGTCCAGGTCCTCGAGACGGCCGGGGACGTCATCCAGGGAGTTGTCCCGGGCCTTCATCTGCTTGTGCCGCGGCGTGGGGTAGTTGAAACCGCCGCCGCCCACGCCCCGGGAAAAGGGAATCCGCGGCACCACGCGCCCCTCGGCCACCCAGCGGCCCTGGTCCCGGGGCTCGTCGCGCAGGTCCACGACGCGCGGACGGACGGCGTGGAACTCCTTCTCGATGTAGCGGTCGAACAGGTCGAACGGCTCGTGCAGGTGGCCGTCGGAGTCGATGGTCAGCATGTTACCTCCCGGAAGGCCGTTGAAGTTCTTCCGCCGAGCGGCGGAAAGAAAGAGACGCCGGCGAGCGCTCCAGGCGCTATGCCGTTCCCGTGGACGTCACGCGCCGTATTTCTCCCACTGCTCGGGAGAGAAGGTCTTCAACGAAAGCGCGTGTATGCGTTCGTCGCCAAGCTCGTCTTTCAGAGCCTCGTAGACCATCTTGTGCTGGTCGATGAGACCCTTGCCGGCGAAGGAATCGTGCACGATGACCACCTGGTAGTGGTCTCCCCCGCCGGTCAGGTCCTTGATCATCGGCACCAGACAGCCCGGGAACACCCGCCCCAGCGTATCCTCGATCTCTTGTGGCTGAATCATGGGGCTGGAATTAGCACAAAACCGGCGGGCGGACCACCGGGGACGGGGCTTGGCCCCGCCCCCAGCCCCCTGGACCCCGGGTCAAGCCCGGGGTGACGGGAAGCGGTCTCCCACTCCAAGCTCATGCCTGCGGGTCGTAGTCTTTCCGGCATTGCTGGATCATGGCCCGCATGTCGGCCCGCAGCTCCTCGTTGGTGGGCCGGCCCACGTAGTACCAGCCATTGTAGATGCGATGGACCGTGAGGTCGGGCAGCAACGAGAAGGCGTACGGAATCGCGATGGTCCCGTGCTTCTTGTCCGAGGTGTCGACGATGTCCAGGGCCTCGATGGCCTTGTGCTCGTGGTCGCTCAGGAACGGGAACGTCGCCCCGAGGCCGTTCCTGAGCGCACCGTTCACCGGCGGCGGGTCCACGCTGACGACGGCGACCCGGCAATAGGCGGAGGGAAGCTCCTCCTGGAGGGTGACCAAGTGGCGCAACTGCACCACGCACTTCCCTCACCAGTAGCCGCGATAGAACGCCACGATGAGGGGGAACCTGCCCTCCGTGATCCCCGACAATGCCGCCTCCTGGCCCGTGTGGTCCTTGAGGGCCAGATCCGGAAACTTCGCGCCTACGGTCTGATTCATGATGTGCCTCCCTGGAGTGCCGCGACGATGGCAAGAACCGGGCACGGGCAAGTTTGAAACCCGCCCCTGCACGTTGCTTGCGCCGCGCGGGTTGACTGTTGCTACCTGTGGATCAGGGCGCCGGCATTGCCCAGCGCCGCAGTTCCGACTCCGCCAGCTCTGCGCCGAGCCCCGGGCCGTTGGGGACCGGCACCCGCCCTTCTCGCAGGTCCAGTGGCTGCTCCACCACGTCGCCGCCCATCTTGAGCGGACCCACGGACTCGCAGCCGTCCATGACGTTGGCGCAGCTCGCGGCCACGTGAATCTCCGCCAGCGTGTTGATGGCGAGACCGAACCCGTGGCCGATGACGCACTGGACGCCGGCGGCCTCGGCCATGTGGACCATGCGGACGGTGCGGGTGATCCCGCCCTGTTTCATCACCTTCACCTTGACGATGTCCGCGGCTTCCTTCCGAATGACCTCCACCAGGGTCTCCGGCCCGACGATGGCTTCGTCGGCCATCACCGGGATGTCGATGCTGCGCCGCACCCGCGCCAGGCCCGCGTAGTCGGCGCGGGCCACCGGCTGCTCCAGCAGCGCCACGTCCAGCGGCGCCAGCGCCCTGCCCAGACGGATGGCGTCATCTACGCCGTAGGCCTCGTTGGCATCCACCCGCAGTTTCAGACTGCCGCCTACCGTTCCGCGCACCGCCGCCACCCGGTCACGGTCGGACTCGACGCCGGAGCCCAACTTGATCTTCACCGAGCCGAAGCCGGCGTCGCGCCAGCCCAGTGCCTCCCGCGCGGCCTCGTCCGGCTCCAACATGCCGATCCAGCCGTTGAGCCGTACCTCATCCCTGAGCTTCCCGCCCAGGAGCGCGTGCACCGGCTGGTCCATGACCCTGCCCTTGAGGTCAAAGAGCGCCATTTCCAGAGCCGCCTTGGCGTCCAGGTGGCGCGGCAGGCAGCGGTCCATGATCTCCAGCGCGGCCGAGACGTTCAGCGGGTCGCGGCCGGTGAGACTCGGCGCCAGCGCCCGCACCGCCTTCAGGGTCTCGCCGAAGCTCTCCTCGGAGTGGCCGGGGTCGGGGTCGACGTTGCCCAGACCCGCGGCGCCCTCGTCCGTGCGCACCCGCACCACGATGCTGTCCTGCCGGGTCTTGGTGTCATGGGCGTTGCGGAAAACCCCCTTCAGGGGAATCCGCAGGGGATGGATGTCGATGCCGGTGATTCTCATGGGACTTGGCGGCCTGCCGCCCGGCTCAACCTCCCGGGGCCACGCGTTGCCTTGCGGCCGGCCCCGGGCTACTGAATGATACCCACAACCACCCGGTTGGTCGAACGGTCAGGGAGGATACACCATGACTAGCGCCTCACGGTTGCGGGATGCAATGGCCGGGGACGGCTGCCTTGCAGCGCCCGGCGTTCACGACGCCTTGACGGCGCTGCTCGCGGAGCGGGCCGGTTTCCGCGTTGCCCTGCTCGGCGGCAACGCCGCCACGGCCAGCATCCTGGGGCTTCCGGACCTGGGTTTCCTGTCCGCCGACGCGCTCATCGCGCACGTGGGGAACATCTGCCGGGTGCTGCGCATTCCCCTGGTGGTGGACGCCGACACCGGCTTCGGCGGCCCGCTGCAGGTGCACCGGACCGTAGCGGCATTGGAGCGCGCGGGCGCGGCGGCGATCCAGATCGAGGACCAGGCGCCGGCCAAGCGATGCGGTTTGCTCGAAGGCGGACACCCGCTGGTTCCCGCAACCGAGATGGTGGAGAAAGTTCGCGCCGCCACGGCAGCCCGAACCGACCCGGACACCGTCATCGTCGCGCGCACCCTGGCTTGGTCCTCGGGCGGCTTGGGCGAGGCCGTCCGGCGCGGGTGCGCCTACCACGAGGCCGGCGCCGATGCGATCTTCGTGCAGGCGCCGGGCACTCTCGATGAACTCCGTGAAATACGCAACGGCATCCCGGGTCCCCTGGTGGTCAACATGGACGAAGCCATCCCCGCGTCCGCCCTGACGGTTCCCGAAATGGCCGCGGAAGGCTACAAGCTGGCGCTGTTCCCGGGAACCGTCCGTTACACCCTGGTGAGGGCGGTAAGCGACGCCCTGGCCGCCCTGCGGCAGGAAGGGACCACCCGGAGCCGCCGGGACCGTATGGCGTCGCTGGCGGAATACCACGAAGTGCTGCGCATGGACGAGTTCCTGGAGCTGGAGGACGCCTTGACGAAGCCTTCGTAGCCGTCCGCGCGCGCGTCGAGGGGAGGGCGTGGGCGGGTCTGAACCCGCCCCTGCACGACATACCCGCGGGCGCAACGGCATGGCCGGAAATCGGGCGGTCAGGCGCGGATATTCCCCAGGAACAGGTCGGTGGGAATCTCCCGGCCGAGCCCCTGCTCGCGCGCGCGTTCGTAGACGGCCGCGGTGACGGCGCAGAACTGGGGGCCGATGGCGCCGATGTTCATGAACCACGTGGTCTGTTCCGGGCTGGTCCGCCCCGGGATGCGGCCGCTCATGAGATCGGGCAGCTTGGAGATGTCCACGATTTCGGGCGTCAGGTTCACCCGCGGCACCAGCGCCCGCTCGTCCTCCTGACCCGCCACGTAGCCGAGGTAGCCTCCCCGCGCGTAGAAAGCCTCCGGCGGAAGCTTCTCCAGGTAGGGCGTGGCGTCGCCGGGACGGACCGCGATGTCCACCGCTTGAAGGAAGCCCGGCTCCACCGAGTTGCGGTTGACGTCGATGACGGTCATGCCCGGCTCCAGCCAGTCGATGAAGAACACCGGCTCGATGGCCGAGGCGCAACAGCACACGATGTCGGCTCCGCGCACCGCCGCCCGCGGGTCCGGGGCCACTTCCACGTCGATCTCGTGCCGCGCCCTCATCTCCTCGGCATACTGCCGCGCGTTGGCCGGATTCAGGCTGAAGACCTTGACCCTGTCGATGGGCCGCACGTGGCAGAGCGCGTCGAGATAGCTCCGGGCCATGCCGCCGGAGCCGATCATCGCCACGGTATGGCTGTCCTCCCGCGCCAGGTACTTGGCCCCGAGTCCCGCCCCGGCGCCGACGCGGTCGTGCTGGAGCCGGCCGTCGTTCATGATGGCCACGGGAGTGGCATCGCGGGTGCTGAAGAGCAGCAGCAGGCCGCACCAAGTGCCGGGCTCGCGGGCGTACTTGTTCTCCCTCCGGTGGCCGTGCACCAGGGGCCAGCTCACCATGTCGGAGATGATGCGGATGCACGCGTAGCCGTCGTTCCGGCTGCCCCCGACCATCAGAGCGAGGCGGTGGTAGGGGGCCTCCTGCTCCGACGGCACGTACATGTCCATGCGCCCCATGCCTACGGCGTCCCCCTTGGCCAACTCCTGAAAGAGCCTCTCCAGGGAGTCCAGGCACAGCGGCATGTCGATGACGCGGGCTACATCGTCGTTGTTCAGGAACAGCATGGGCTCTCCTTGTTTTACACCGGCTGTCGGCAGAGTATACTGCTACAACGTGACGCGCGGCGTATCGGGCCGGCGGAAGGAGAACAGTCATGCCCCTATATGAATTCCAGTGCAAGGGTTGCGGCCACGAGTTCGAGGATCTGGTCCTGGGCGCCGCCAACCCGGCCTGCCCTTCCTGCAACAGCCAACAGCTAGAGCGGCTGCTTTCGGTGTTCGCGGTCAACGGCGGCGGGGACGATCCGATGCCCGTGGCTGGCGCCTGCGGAAGCTGCGGCGACCCGCGGGGACCGGGAGCGTGCTCCATGGACTAGAGGTGGAGAAGAGGTGGAGAACAAGGGATGGCCGACGAAGTCCGCAATCCCCACGACAAGCTGTTTCGCGCGGTGTTCTCGGATGCTGCGGAGGCCGGGAGTCTGATGCAGACGGCTCTGCCGCCGGCGCTACGGGAGGAACTGGACTGGGAGACGCTGACGCTGCTGGAGGGGACGTTCCTGGACGACACCCTGCGGGAGAGCGAATCGGACCTGTTGTACGAGGTGGAGCACGCGGGGAGTGGGGAGCGGGTGTGGCTGTACGTGCTGCTGGAGCATCAATCGACGCCGGATGGGTGGATGCGGTTTCGGCTGCTGAAGTACTGCTGCCGGATATGGGACGCGAGTCTTCGGGAGGGAGAGACTTCGACGGGAGAGCCGGGGTTACGTCCCATCGTGCCGTTGGTATTCTACCAGGGGCGTGACGGGTGGCGGCATTCGAGGGAGTTTGCGGACCTGTTCCCGGCGGGGTTGCGGCGGTGGCCGTGGGTGCCGCGGTTCGAGCACCTGCTGCTGGACGCGACGGGGCTGGAGCCCGGGGGAGTGGGAGGCGGGGAGAGGGGTCGCGTGGCGCAGTTGTTGATGATGGCGGCGTTCGACCGCCATTTGCGGGAGGCTCTGGAGCAGGCGGCGCGGCTGGCATCGTCGTTGCCGATGGCAGGCGGGATGAACTATGTAAGGGTCTTCATCAGGTATGTGATGGCGACCCAGGAGCGCGAGGTGGTGGAGGCGTTCGGTGAAGCGCTACGGCGCCATGGTCGAGAGCAAGGAGGTGAGATCATGTCGTATGCCCAACAACTCCTGCAAGAAGGCAGACAGGAAGGCCGCCAGGAAGGCCGTCAGGAAGGCCGCCAGGAAGGTCGTCAGGAAGGTCGTCAGGAAGGTTGGCGGGGAGGTCGGGAAGAGGGGGAACGGCAGGGCACGTTGAAGGCGGTTGAAGGTATGTTGAGGGCGGGAGTGGCCTGGGATGTGATCGAAACGGCGACAGGGCTCGACGAATCCCGGTTTCAAGCCCTCAAGGATAGTCTGTCGGCCTCCGACAAATAAACTGGAGAGAAGCAGCGAGCGGCCTTCAGGTCCCCTCCATGCGAAGCACAAGGGAAATTGCGCAATCGGGAAAAACCGTGTAGAATCCTTGCAAAGAACTGGACACCTTATCCAGAGTGGTGGAGGGACAGGCCCGTCGAAGCCACAGCAACCGTGTTCCCGGAGGGGACACAGGTGCTAATTCCGGCCCGCAAGGGACAGATAAGGTGAGGAGAAAACCTCTTCTCATCTTGGAAGAGGTTTTTTTTCGTTTGAGTGTCGTTGAATCTTCGCCCGGAGCACACGGCGATGCGTCTTACGCCTGAGCAAGTCGAGCGGTACAGCCGCCAGATCATGGTCCCCGACATCGGGGGCGGCGGGCAGATCCGCCTGCGGCAGGCGAGCGTGCTGGTGGTGGGCGCCGGCGGCCTGGGCAGCCCCGCGGCGTTCTATCTGGCCGCCGCCGGCCTCGGACGGCTCGGCATCGTGGACGGCGACACGGTGGACCTTTCCAACCTGCAGCGGCAGATCCTCCACACCACCGCGGACCGGGGACGCCACAAGGTGGAATCGGCCAGGTCCCGGCTGCGCGAACTCAACGCCGAGGTGGACGTGGAGGTCCACGACGTGCGCCTGACCGGGGACAACGCCGCAGAGCTGATGGAGCCCTACGACTTCATCATCGACGGCAGCGACAACTTCGACACCAAGTTCCTGGTTAACGACGTGGCCGTCTCCCTGGGCAAGCCCTTCTCCCACGCGGGGATCGTCCGCCTGCAGGGCCAGACCATGACGGTGACGCCGCCCGACAGCGCCTGCTACCGCTGCCTGTTCGAGGAGCCGCCGGCGCCGGGCGAGGTGCTGGGCTGCCAGCAGGCGGGCATCCTGGGCGCGGTGGCGGGAACCATCGGCTCCATCCAGGCCACCGAGGCCATCAAGTACATCGTCGGCCTGGAGGAGCACCTGCTGGTGAACCGCCTGCTGACCTACGACGCCAAGACCATGGAAATACGCAACGTGCCGGTGCCGCCCAACCCCCGCTGCAAGGCCTGCGGCGCATTCGTCGGGGCGCCGGCTTCCCAAAGGAGTCACGCATGAGCTTCGTCCAGGGACTGAAATGCCGGGAGTGCCTGCGGGAGTATCCCATCGCGCCCCTCCACGTGTGCGAGGACTGCTTCGGCCCGCTCGAGGTGGAGTACGACTACGACGGCATCCGCAAGAGCGTCAGCCGGGAGAAAATCGCCTCCCGGGCGCGCAACCTGTGGCGCTACCGCGAGATGCTGCCCATCGAGGGTGAGCCCCGGGTGGGCCTCTACTCGGGGTTCACGCCGCTCATCCGGGCGCACCGGCTGGGCGAGGCGCTGGGCGTGGACGAACTGTACCTCAAGGACGACTCGGTGAACCACCCGACCTTCTCCTACAAGGACCGGGTGGTGTCGGTGGCCATCTCCAAGGCCGTCGAGTTCGGCTACGAGACCGTGTCGTGCGCCTCCACCGGCAATCTGGCCAACTCGGTCTCGGCCCACGCCGCCAGCGCCGGGCTCAACTGCTACGTCTTCATCCCCGAGGGGCTGGAGGAGGCGAAGATCGTCGGCTCGGCCATCTACGGCCCGCGCACCGTCGCCATCAAGGGGACCTACGACGACGTGAACCGCCTGTGCAGCGAGATCGGCGACAAGTACCAGTGGGCCTTCGTCAACGTGAACCTCAGGCCCTACTACTCCGAGGGCGCCAAGACCCACGCCTTCGAGGTGGCCGAACAGCTCGGCTGGAAGCTGCCGCGCCACATCGTCGTGGGCTCCGCGGGCGGGACCATCCTTCCCAAGCTGGGCAAGGCGTTCAAGGAGCTTCGGAAGGTGGGGCTGGTGGACCCGGACGAGCCCTGCGCCATCTACTCGGCCCAGGCCGCGGGCTGCTCGCCCATCATCGACGCCCTGAAGAAGGGCACCGACGTGGTGGATCCGGTGAAGCCCGACACCATCGCCACCTCCATCGCCATCGGCAACCCGGCCGACGGGTACTACGTGATCCAGACCGTCAAGGAGTCCGGCGGCTGGGGCGAGAACGTCACGGACGACGAGATTCTCGACGGCATCAGGCTGCTGGCGTCCACCGAGGGCATCTTCACCGAGCCGGCGGGAGGCACGGAGGTGGCGGTGACGAAAAAGCTCATCGAGCAGGGCCGCATTCCGCGGGACGAGTCCATCGTCATCTCCATCACCGGTAACGGCTACAAGACCGTGGAGACCGTGGCCCACATCATCGACCGGCCCTACAGCATCGACGCGGCCCTGGGCACGTTCGACGCGCTGTACGGCGAGCTGTCGCAGGAACCGCAGGAGAAGGCAAAGGCAGTCTGACCGGGGCGCCGGCGGAGCGGGTAGCAGGGCCGCCGCGAGGCCTCTCCCGCATCGAAAAGTTGAAAAGCCCGTGTCCAGGGTCTATCCTGATACGGAACGGAGGTCTCTCATGAGTGTTCGAGTACGCGTCCCTACACCGTTGCGAAAATTCACCCAGGGCTCGGATGAGGTCGATGCCAGCGGCGACACCATCCTGGCCATGTTCGAGGACCTGGAGCAGAACCACCCCGGCATCAAGGAGCGCGTCATGGACGACGCCGGCAAGGTCCGGCGGTTCGTGAACGTCTACGTGAACGGGGACGACATCCGCTTTCTCAAGAACGTGGACACCGCGTTGAAGGACGGCGACAGCATCTCCATCGTGCCGGCCATCGCCGGAGGTGCGTAGCCGGTTCCATGCTCGCCGCATTGAGGAAACCGGCGCCGCCGGCCGCGGCGCGCGCTCCCGGGAAAGCCGAAGCCGTTACCGAGCTTATCGGCAATACGCCGCTGCTGGAGATCAGCAACGTCACCCGTGGCCTTTCACCGGCCGTAAGGGTCCTGGCCAAGCTCGAAGGCTTCAATCCCGGCGGCTCGGTGAAGGACCGGCCGGCGCTGAGGATGATCCGGGAGGCGATCCGCACGGGCCGGCTTCGACCGGGCCGGACCATCATCGATTCGACCTCGGGGAACACCGGCATCGCCGTCGCCATGATCGGCGCGGCGCTGGGCTACCCGGTGCGCCTAGTGCTGCCGGCCAACGTCAGCGAGGAACGCAAGGGCATCATCCGGTTCTTCGGCGCGGAGACCGTGTACAGCGATCCGATGGAAGGCTCCGACGGGGCCATCCGACTCTGCCGCGAGATCGTCGCCGAAGACCCGGAAGCCTATTTCAAGCCCGACCAGTACTTCAACCCCATGAACAGCCAGGCCCACTACGAGACCACGGGCCCGGAAATCTATCGGCAAACCGAGGGGAGCGTCACCCACTTCGTGGCCGGGATCGGCACCGGCGGCACCGTCATGGGCACCGGGCGCTACCTGAAGGAACGGAACCCCGGGATCCGGGTCATCGCCGCGGAGCCGGATGCGGCGCTGCACGGGCTGGAGGGGCTGAAGCACATGGCCAGCTCCATCGTCCCCGGGATCTATCACGAAGAGGAGCTGGACCTTAAAATCCCCGTGTCCACCGAGGACGGCTACGACATGGTCTACCGCCTGGGCCGGGAAGAAGGGCTGCTGGTGGGCCAGTCTTCGGGCGCCGCCATGCACGCGGCATTGCAGGTCGCCCGCCGGTTATCTCACGGCACCGTGGTCACGGTGTTCCCCGACTTCGGCAGCCGGTACATGACGACGAACCTCTGGACCGCATGGCAGGAAAACCTCGACGTCGGCGACCGGAACTTCTCGATATAGAACTTCTACGACGATGATCATCCGCTGTCCAAGCTGTTCCACGACCTACAAGGTGGACGGCAGCGTTTTCGACGCGCCCAACCCCACTTTCCGTTGCTCGCGCTGCAAGCACGTTTTCACCTTCGAGGTGCGCCTGCAGTTGCAGGACGCGGACCCCGACCTGAACCCCGACGCCGGCGACCCGGCACCCGAGACGAGTGCGGCCGGCGGCGACCCGGATGCCGGTGACGCCTTCGTTGTGAGCGAGGACCCGCCCGATCAAGACCGTGAGGATACCCTCGAGAGCGCGGCCCTGGAGGAGGAGCCGGCGCCGCCGGACCTCGAAACGGGCCAGGGGGTTCTGAAGTTGCCGGACGCCGAAGCCGAGCCGGCAACCCATGAAGCGGGCGAGACGGCAACGGCCCAAGACAATGACGACGCCCGGCTTTCGCAGCCCGACTTCGAGATTGACGATGATTTCCTGATCCCGCCCAGGCAGGAGGCCGAGCCGCCGCCGCCCGTGCGGACCTCGTCCAGGGGTTCCTTCGTACCGGTGGTGAGCGTCGTGGCCCTGGCGGTGTCCGCCTTCGTTCTGGTGACGCTGATCTACCAGGTCAACCCGCAACCGCTGGATTCACTGCTGCAACGAATCCCGTGGTACGGCGGCGCCCTGTTCGACAACCGGCACTTCAAGAAGACCCTGGTGTTCGAGTCGCTGGCGTCGGGAGTGCAGCCGGTGATGAACCAGACGGAGGTGTTCGTCGTTTCCGGCAAGCTGGTGAACCGCAACGACCGGAGCGTCCACGGCGTCCGTATCGAGGCTCGCCTCTTCGATGCGGAAGGCAAGGAGGTGGGCCGGCAGGTCACGTTCGTAGGGAACGCGATCTCGGCCAGGATCATTCAGGACATGACGTTTCGGGAGATCGAGCTGCTGCAGAGCCTCAAGCCCCAGAGCGCCTACCGGATTCCCGCCAACGAATCGGCGAGCTTCACGATCGTCTTTCCCAAGCCGGAGGCGGCGGTGGAATCCTTCAGTTGCCGGGTTCTCTCCGCGGAAGCCGCCGCGTAGTCCCGCGCCGGCCCTCCGCTCATTCCTTTTTGGACCCCTCGCCTTCGCCCTTGTCGGAGGCGGTTACGTCGATCTCGTCCGGCTCGTTCAGGGACTTGCGGAAACCCTTGATCCCCTTGCCGAGCCCCTGGCCGAGCTCCGGAAGCCTGCGACTGAAGAGCACGAGAATGATCACCAGGATGATCAGCAGTTCCCATATACCGAGGCCAAACATGAGGTCACTCTAACCCAAAAGAGGCGACATTGACAGACGTGGACGGCCTTCAGGCGTAGGCCGACACCGGCGCACAGGTGCAGACCAGGTTCCGGTCGCCGTAGGCGTTGTCCACCCGGCCCACCGGAAGCCAGAACTTGCGCTCCCTCACCCACTCCCGCGGGAAGGCCGCCTTGTCCCGCGAATAGGGATGCCGCCAGTCGTCGGAAAGCAGGTGGCCGGCGCTGTGCGGCGCGTTCTTGAGCACGTTGTCGCCGGGGTCGGCCTCCCCCGCCTCGATCTCCCGTATCTCCTCGCGGATGGCGAGCATGGCGTCGCAGAAGCGGTCCAGCTCCTCCAGCGATTCGCTTTCCGTCGGCTCGATCATCAGCGTGCCCGCCACCGGAAACGACATGGTCGGCGCATGGAACCCGTAGTCCATGAGCCGCTTGGCCACGTCGTCCACGGTCACGTTGGCGGATGCCTTGAACGGGCGCACGTCGACGATGCACTCGTGGGCCACCATGCCGTTCTTGCCGCGGTAGAGGACCCGGTAGTCCGACGACAGCCGGTGCGCGATGTAGTTGGCGTTGAGCACCGCCACCTGGGTGGCCCGGGTCAGGCCCGCAGGGCCCATCATGGCGATGTACGCCCACGAGATCGGCAGGATGCCGGCGCTGCCCCAGGGCGCGGAGGAGACTGCGGTGATGCCCTCGGCGGGGCCGCACTCGGGCACCACTCCGTGCGCGGGCAGGAACTTCACGAGGTGCTCGCCCACCGCCAGCGGCCCGACGCCGGGGCCGCCGCCTCCGTGCGGGATGCAGAACGTCTTGTGCAGGTTCAGGTGGCAGACGTCCGGGCCGATGCGCCCCGGCCGGCACACGCCCACGAGCGCGTTCAGGTTGGCGCCGTCCAGGTAGACTTGGCCGCCTCGTTCGTGGATGACGCGGCAGATGTCCGTGATGCCTTCCTCGAACACGCCGTGGGTGGACGGATAGGTGACCATCAGCGCGGCGAGACGGCCGGCGGACCGGTCGGCTTTGGCGCGCAGGTCGTCCAGGTCGATGTTGCCGTCGTCATCGCAGTCCACCACCACCACGCTCATGCCCGCCAGCACCGCGCTGGCCGGGTTGGTGCCGTGGGCGGAGGCGGGTATGAGGCAGATGTCCCGTTCCCCCTGGCCGTTGGCGGCGTGATGCTTGCGGATCACCAGCAGCCCCGAGTACTCGCCCTGGGAGCCGGCGTTGGGCTGCACCGACACCCCGGCAAAGCCGGTGATGGCGGCCAGCCACTCCTCCAGCCGCGCGATCAGCCGGCGATAGCCGCGGGTCTGGTCCGCGGGAGCGAAGGGGTGCATCCGGGCGAATTCCGGCCAGGTCACGGGGATCATCTCGGTGGTGGCGTTGAGCTTCATGGTGCACGACCCCAGCGGGATCATGGAGTGAACCAAGCTCAGGTCCTTGGCCTGGAGCTGCGCCATGTAGCGCAGCATCTGGGTCTCGGAGTGGTGCCGGTTGAACACCTCCTCCTCCAGGTAGCCGCTCCGGCGCACGCACCGTTCCGGGATGTGCGGCTTCGCTTCCCGCGCCATGACCGCCGGGTCCCCGTCCTCCAACGGCGCGCCGAACACCCGCAGGAGGTCCCGGACGTCGTCCGCGCCGGTGGTCTCGTCCAGCGAGACGTGCAACTGTCCGCGGGACGGCCGTCCGAGATTGATGCCCTGCTCCGCGGCCGAACGCTGTATCTCGTCGGCCCGCTCCGCGTCCACGGCCACCCGCACGGTGTCGAAGAAGGCGTCCGCCGCGGGCGCGAACCCGCCCTGCCGCAGCCGTTCCGCCAGGAACGCCGTGTAGCCATGAACCCGCTCGGCGATGTTCCGCAGTCCGGAAGGGCCGTGGTAGACCGCGTACATGGAAGCCATCACCCCCAGCAGCACCTGCGCGGTGCAGATGTTGCTGGTGGCCTTCTCGCGGCGGATATGCTGCTCGCGGGTCTGCAAGGCCAGCCGCAGGGCCCGCTCCCCATGGGCGTCCCTGGACACGCCCACCAGCCGTCCGGGCATCATGCGCTTGTGCTCGTCGCGGGTGGCGAGAAAGCCGGCGTGGGGGCCGCCGAAACCCATGGGGACGCCGAAGCGCTGCGCGCTGCCGACAACGATGTCCGCGCCGACTTCCCCCGGAGGGGTCAGCAGGCACAGGCTCAGCAGGTCGGTGGCCACGATGGCGGCCATGCCGCGCTCGCGGCAGCCGCGGACGAACGCGTCCAGGTCCGGTATCGCCCCGCTGGCGGCCGGATACTGGATGAACCCGGCGAAGGCGTCGTCCGGCGGCTCCGGGCCCGCGGCGTCCGTCACCAGTTCCACGCCGATGGGCGCGGCGCGGGTGCCCACCACCTCCAGGGTCTGGGGGAAGGAGTCCTCGCAGACGAACAGCTTGCAGCGCGGAGCGGCGCCGCGCGCGCGTCCGTGTTCCAGGTTGAAGGCCAGGAACACGGCCTCCGCGGCCGCGGTCCCTTCGTCCAGCAGGGAGGCGTTGGCGATGTCCATGGCCGTCAAGTCGGTGACCATGGTCTGGAAGTTCAGCAGGGCCTCCAGGCGGCCCTGCGCGATCTCCGGCTGGTAGGGCGTGTAGGCGGTGTACCAGCCCGGGTTCTCCAGGATGTTGCGGAGGATGACCGCGGGCGTGTAGCAGTCGTAGTAGCCCATGCCGATGTACGACCGGGCGGGGCGGTTGGCGCCGGCCAAGCCCCGGGCCTCGCGCAGGAGCTGTTCCTCGGTCAGGGGCGCGGGCAGGTCCAGGCCGCCCGAAAACCGGATGCTTTCCGGCACCGCGCGGTCCACCAGCTCTTCCAGGGACTCCAGGCCCAGGGCCGCGAGCATCTCCCGGATCTCGGCCGCGCTCGGGCCGATGTGCCGCGACGAGAACAGCTCCCGAAACGATTTCCTGTGATCCGCGTGATCCACGGCATGCTCCTCAGCAGGAGTCAGTCGCCGTCGTCGTCATCCTGCTCGCCTTCGCAGTACTCCGTGTATTCCTCCGGCGTCATCAGATCGTCCAGCTCGTCGGGATCCGACAGCGTGACCTTGATGATCCAGCCTTCCCCGTAGGGGTCTTCGTTGATGAGTTCCGGCGTGTCGGGGAGCGCGTCGTTGACCTCGGTCACGGTGCCGCTCACCGGGGCGTAGAGGTCCGACACCGCCTTCACCGACTCCACCGCGCCGAACGGGTCGTCCTTGCTGATCTTCTCCCCGACCTCCGGCGCCTCCACGTAGACCACGTCGCCCAGTTCGTTCTGGGCGAAGTCCGTGATGCCGATGATCCCGCTGTCGCCGTCCTCCACCGACACCCACTCGTGCTCCCTCGAATACCTCAGACCCTTCGGGTACTCCATCTGTTCCTCCTTGGCGGCGAGCCCTTCCGCCACTATCGCACGAAAGGCACGCGGACGATACGGGCCGGGACCCGGCGGCGGCGGATCTCCACCCGCACCTCGGCGCCGACCGCCGCGGCGTCGGCCGGCACGTACCCCAGGGCGATGGCCTTGCCCAGGGTGGGAGACAGCGTCCCGCTGGTGACCCGTCCGACCTCGCGGTCGTCCTGGAATATCCGGTAGCCCTGCCGGGCGATGCCCGCGTCCGCCATCTCCAGGCCCGCCAGCCGGCGCTGCAACGGCTCCTTCCGGGACAGCACGTCCGACCCGATGAACGGACCCTTGTCCAGCTTGGCGACCCACCCGAGCCGGGCTTCCGGCGGGGTGGTGGTCTCGTCGATCTCGTGGCCGTAGAGCGCGAACCCTTTCTCGAGCCGGAGCGTGTCCCTGGCGCCCAGACCGGCGGGCTCCACTTCGCCGGCATCCACCAGGGCGTCCCACAACCGGGCTCCGTCTTCGGCCGGGCAGTACAGCTCGAAGCCGTCCTCGCCGGTGTACCCCGTGCGCGAAACCATGCAGCGCACCCCGCTCACCTCGGCCGTGACGAAGTTGAACGGCTTCACCGCGGACAGCTCCGCCGCGGTCAGGGGCTGGAGGATATCCTCCGTTGCCGGTCCCTGGAGCGCCAGCAGCGCATAGGAATCGCTCACGTCGCGCACCGTCACGCCGTCCCCTGCGTGGCCTGCCAGCCACTCGAAGTCCACCTCCCGCCGGGAGGCGTTGACGCACAGCAGGTAGCGCTCGGCCTCCAGCCGGAAGATCACCAGGTCGTCGATGACCCCGGCGCGGTCGTTCAGCAACAGCGTGTACTGCGCCTGCGATGGGTCGAGGCGCCGGACGTCGTTGGTGGTGACATGCTGGCAGAACCGCGAGGCGCCGGCGCCCGACACCTCGATCTCGCCCATGTGGCTCACGTCGAAGAGCCCGGCCCGTGACCGCACCGCAGCGTGCTCGGCCTGGATGCCCCGGTACTGGACCGGCATCTCCCATCCCGCGAACTCCACCATGCGGGCTCCGAGAGCCACGTGGCGGGCGTGGACGGGAGTTCTCCTGAGCGCTTGCGTCTCCGCTTCCGCGGCCATGACAGCTATTCCAGAGATCGTTGCGCCGACAGCAGGGTGTTGGACAGCAGCATGCAGATAGTCATGGGTCCGACGCCCCCCGGCACCGGCGAGATCCATGACGCGCGCTCCCGGGCCGGCTCGAACTCCACGTCGCCCACCAGCTTGCCGGTGGACAGCCGGTTGATGCCGACGTCGATGACTACCGCGCCGGGCTTGATCCACTCGCCGCGAATGGCGTGGGCCTTGCCCACCGCGGCCACCACCACGTCCGCGCGGCCCACCTCCGCGGCCAGGTCCGCGGTCCGCGAATGGCACAGGGTCACGGTGGCGTGGCGCTCCAGCAGCATGAGGGCCACGGGCTTGCCGACGATGTTGCTGCGGCCCACCACGACCGCGTTCTTGCCCTTCAACTCGCAGCCCACGGAATCCAGCATCCTCATGATCCCCAGGGGCGTGCAGGGCCTGAAACCGGCGCCGCCGGAGAGCAGCAGCCCCTGGTTGACCGGGTGAAAGCCGTCCACGTCCTTGCGCGGAGAGACCGCCTCCAGAATGCGGCCGGCGGCGATGTGTTCGGGCAGGGGCAACTGGACAAGAATGCCGTGTATGGCCGGATCCTCGTTGAGACGGCCGATCAGGTCGAGCAGCTCGTGCTGGGTCACGGAGGCCGGGAGCAGGTGCTCCACCGAGCGGATGCCCACCTCGGCGCACGCCTTCTCCTTGTTCCGCACGTAGATGCGGGAGGCGGGGTCGTCCCCCACCAGCACCACGCCGAGACCGGGGACGACGCCGTGAGCGTTCCGCAGCCGCTCCGTCTCCTCCCGCACCTCGTCGCGCACCTGCTTCGCCACCGCCTTGCCGTCTATGATCATCGTGTTGCGCTCCCGTCAGGGTGTCAAATTTCCGGTTAACACGCCGGGGTTGCAAGGTCAATGAAGTTGCGAGGTCATCGAGCCGCCGGGGCCTTCTTGACACTCCATGGGCGCTCACGTACCAATGAATCCATGGTCGTAGGCGTGCCCAAAGAGTTGAAAATCGAGGAAAACAGGGTCGCGCTAACGCCCGCGGGAGCCGCGGCCTTCATCGCCCACGGCCACCAGGTGCTGGTGGAACGCAACGCCGGCCGCGGCAGCCACATCCCCAACCGGGCCTACACGGCCACCGGCGCCACGGTGGTGGACCGCGCCGGAGAGGTCTGGAGCCGGTCCGACCTGGTCATGAAGGTCAAGGAGCCGGTGCCCGAGGAGTTCGGCCACCTGAGGCCGGACTTGACGCTCTTCACCTATCTCCACCTCGCGGCGCTGCCGGAGCTGGCCACGACGCTGTGCCAGACGGGCGTCACCGCGGTCGGCTACGAGACCATCGCGTTCGACGACGGCTCCCTGCCGCTCCTGACGCCCATGAGCGAGATCGCCGGGCGGCTGTCGCTCCAGGTGGGGGCTTGGTGCCTGCAATCGGAGAACGGCGGCCGGGGGGTGCTGCTGGGCGGCGCCTCCGGGGTCCGGCCGGGGAAGGTGGTGGTGCTGGGAGCGGGGAGCGTGGGGGCCTCGGCATGCCAGGTCGCCGCCGGCATGGGCGCCGACGTGAGCGTGCTGGACGTGAACCCCGCCCGGCTGCGCTACATCCACGACATCCTCGGCGGGCGGCTGACCACCCTCATGTCCAACCAGGCCAACCTGGAGGAGGAGATCGTCGGCGCGGACCTGCTGATCGGCTCCGTGCTCATTACCGGGGACCGGACCCCCATGCTGCTGGGGAGGGACCGCGTCAGACGGATGAAGCGGGGCGCCGCCATCGTCGACGTCTCCATCGACCAGGGGGGCTTCGCCGAGACCTCCCGGCCCACCACCCACCGCGACCCCGTCTACGTCGAGGAGCGGGTGGTGCACTACTGCGTCACCAACATGCCGGCGCTGGTGCCCCACACCGCCACCTACGCCCTGACCAACGCCACGCTGTCCTACGGCCTCGCCATCGCCGACAACGGGCTCCGGCGCGCCATGCAGGAGAACCGGGCGCTGGCGCGGGGGCTCAACGTCCACGACGGGCGGGTGACCCACGCCGGCGTCGCCAGCGCGTTGCAGGTGCCGCTCAAGCCGGTGGACGAGGTCCTCTGCGCATGAGGCTGGTCACGCGACCCGACTTCGACGGCATCGTCTGCGGCGCCCTCATCACCGCGCTGGAGGACATCGACTCCTACCTGTTCGTGGAGCCCAAGTTCATGCAGGACGGCGCCGTGGACATACGCGAGGGCGACATCATCGCCAACCTCCCCTATCATCCGGCCTGCACGCTGTGGTTCGACCACCACTTCACCAACGGCGCCGCCGGCTTCGACCGCCCGGTGGTGGCCGGGCGCGGCGCCTTCCGCATGGCGCCGAGCGCGGCCCGGGTGGTGTACGAGTACTATACCCAAGTGCCCGGCGGCTCGCCGCGCTACGAGTCGGGCCTGGGCATGATGCGCACCGGCCGCGTGACCGAGCTGCTGCGGGACACCGACAAGATCGACGGCGGCACCCTGACCCGCGACGACGTGCTCCATCCCGCGGGCTACGTGCTGGTCTCCATGACCATCTACGGCAAGGAAAGCGCCGAGGAGCCCTACTGGCGCCGCCTCATCGACCTCGTTCGCGACCGCACCCTGGACGAGGTCCTGGACGACCCGGAGGTACGCGCGCGCTGCGACCGCGTCCTGAGCCTCCAGGAACGGCTGCGGCGGCAACTGCTGGAGCGCGCCGAGTTGCGGGGAAACGTCATCTACCTCGATCTGCGGGATACCGAAGACCTGACCGACGCCAACCGGTTCCTGCTCTATACGCTGTTCCCGGACGGGAACATCTCCATGAAGATCTCCCGCGACCCGCAGCGCGCCCGCACCACCGCCATCTCGGTGGGGTACAACATCTTCAACACCACCTCCACGGTCAACGTCGGCGACCTGCTGAGCCGCTACGGCGGCGGCGGCCACCGGGTGGTGGGGTCGTGCAGGGTGCCGGACGGCGAAGCCGGGCGAGCGGTCGACGCGATCCTGCGCCACATCTCGGAACCGGCGGCGTAGGCCGCGGCCGGAGGAAGCAGAGGGTTGCCGTGTCCAGCGATGCACCGTCCGGTCCAACGATCGTGAACGTCGACGAAGCCCTGGCGGAGCTGGCCGAGATCAACTCGGAGATCCGCCACAAGGGATGCATCGAAGGCGACGGCTTCAACGTCGGCCTGGTTTCGTTCAGCGCCACCGCCGCCGCCGACCCCAGACAGATCGTCCACGACGACAAGGACGTGGTCTGCCACGTGCTGCGGGGGCGGGGCCGGCTGCGCGCCGCCGGAGAGGTCACCCGGCTCGGCCCCGGCATGCTCTGCCACATTCCCAGGGGCGTCCCCCACGACTTCGCGGCCGAAGAGGGCGAGCTGGTCCTGTGCTATTCGCTCATCACCACAAAACGGTAGCCGCGATCTGGCTGTGGGCGCTGCTGCTTCTCGGCGCCGCCGGGTGCACGCGCACGGAAGCGCCCGACCCGCGCTACGTGCAACCGGCGAACCTGCTGGAAATCATCAACGAGTTCCAAAGGCTCTCGCGCGAGGACGTCTACCGGTTCGACGTCCCCAAGGACGTGACCGGCACCAACATCCTGAAGGCCACGCTGCTGCGCCTGGAGGACTACCAGCGCAGGCACGGAAGCGGCTACAACGACATCGTGGAGTTCACCCGGGCCGCCGCCTACGAGCGTCTCCGGGACTACGGCCGGGCCATCCGCCACTACCGCAACGTGACGCGCGGCGGCGGCGAGCTGGCGGACCCGGCGCAACGCCGGGTCGAAGCGCTGGAGACGTTTCGACGAATTTCCCGCACGGCCCTTCCCAAAGAGGACCCGTTCGAGTACATGAAAGTCCTGGACGACGTGGTCCTGGCCTGGAACGCGTTGGTCCGGGAACACGAGGGAACTTCGCTGGAATACCTGGCGCGGGTGGAAGCGGAGGCCATCGACCGCGCCAAGGTGGCGTTCGTGGAGCTGAACCGCCATCGGCTGAACCAGGGCAACGAACTGGTGGCGCTCGGCTACAGCCAGCTCCTGTCGCGACACGTGCGCAGCAGGAACTACCACCGCTACCTGCTGGACTTCGGCGACTACTACGTGAGCTTGGCCAGGGAGTACGCTCTTCGGAACGACCCGCAGGGCCTCGACTTCGACATCGAGACCTTCGACGGGTTCGCCCGGTCCGCCATGAAGCTCTACGCCGAAGTGGCTCAGCAGGACGGCGCGATCGAGAAGCTCGAGGCCGGCGCCAGGCTCGAAGGCCTGAAGGGGCTCATGGAACGAACGAGGAGGCTCAACCGATGAAGACCGGTGCGTTGCTGCTCTGCCTGCTCCTGGTGCTGCCGGCTTCGGCGCTGGCGCAGTCGGTGCGGACGGCGAACGAGCGGATGCTGGACCCCCTGCGCGACTTCGATCCCTTCGAGGCGCCGGCCACGGCCGAGCGCTACTTCCCCGACGAGCTGGAGCAACGCGTGCGCGTGGCCATCGTCGACGCCCTGACCCATCGCACGGAGCGGCTGCGTGGACACGTGCGCTACTTCGAGGACAAGGACGACGAGAGAGTCGCCGGCGGCGGCAACGCGAGCGGATTGACCCACCACGTACGGGAACTGCACCACGGCAACGTGGCCGACCGCGAAACGTACCGCGACGCACAGCAAGAGGCCCTGGCCAAGGCCCCGACGGACGCCGCGCAACGGCTGATCCGCGCCCGCCTGCGCCAAGACGAGCTGGAACAGGCCGAGGCGCTGGTGGCCGAGCACCGCATCGGGCGATGGAACGCACTGCTGAACCGGCTGCTCGCCTCCGTGGACCTGATAACGCTGGCGTCGGGTTCCTACGTCACCGCGGCGGTGGAAACCGCCTTCACGGAAGTGCAACGGACGCGCGCGCCGCGCATGCCGGAGGCCGAACGCAAGGCCCTGGCGTTCTACAAACGCTTCGTCGAGCGTTTCCCGAACGACCCGAGAAGCGGCGAAGTAGCCGGGAAGGTGACGGCGCTGGAGGCGGATCGAAAGGGCATCTGGATTCACCGGCACGTGGAGAAGGCCGGGCAGGCGCTGGACGAGGGCCGGCTCGAGGAGGCGGAGTTCCATGCGCAACTGGCAGCCGCCGTCGATCCGCAGGCGCGGGAGGTTGACGAGCAATTGCGGGAGATCGACGCCGCCAGGACGGCGCGCGAGGAAACGCGGCGCCGGCAACTCTCGGTAGCGGACGCCGACGGCCTCTACGAACCCGGTCCGCAAGAGTCGAAGGACGTCCGGGCGCTGCTCTACGCGCTGGCCGGGGGAGACGCGGCCGGAGCCGCGGAGCGGGCCCGCGACATGGAGCGGCGTTACGCCGGCGAGCCCCTGGGCACCCTGGCCAAGGACGTGCGGGCCGCGGCCCAGGAACTGAACGGCCGGCACGGAGAGGCCAAGCGCACCCTCGGTGAGATCGCCCGCACCGGTTCAACCGAGCGCCAGCAGAAGCGCGCCCGGATCCTGCTGGACAGCCCGGAGTACAACCTCCTGGGAGTCCTGGACCGCACCCGCGCGCGCCATCGCCTGGAGCAGGTACGCTTCGTGTTGCTCGGGCGGAATTTCCTGGAAAAGAACGTATTGATCGGCGCCGCGCCGTTGATCACCCACGGCGTTGCCGGAGCCGCCACCCTCGGCACCGCCAACGTCCTGATGGTGAGCAGCAACCTGCTGGAGATGCTCAGCGGCAATCCGGTGTCGGATCAGACGGTCATGGACGCCGCCGCCCGGCACGTCCGTTTCCGGTCGGACTCGGAGGAAACCGGCGACGTCTACCAAGTGCTGGGGAAAGCCTACGAGGGCAAGGGCCACCTCCACAAGGCCCTGTACTACTACCGGCTGTCGGGAAAGCTGTCGGCGGACGAAATGCGGGAACTGGAGGAAAAGGCCGGCCGCACGCTCCTGAAGGCCGCGGAGAAGAGCGGCTCCAAGGCGCAGCAACGGACCCTGTACGCCGCCCTCATCCAGCACTACCCGGAGACGCCGGCGGGAAAGCAGGCCAAGGGCCTGCTGGCGCGGCTGGCGGCTGCGGAGAACCGGGGCCTCAGGCTCAGCAAGCAGTTTCTCGCCGAGAACCCTCAACTCCACGGGCCTCGCGGGCTCGGCCTCAAGGCCGTGCTGTTCGACGGCAGGTCCGACAACGTGGAGCTGGCCGAAAAGGGGCTCAACGTCCTGGGCCGCGACGCGGTGATGTTGCACTACGACACCCCGTGGGGCGTTCAGACCCGCACCTACCCGGTGGCCGAGCGTCGCATCGAGAACCTGGAAACCCTGCTGCGGGAGAAACACTACGAGCTTGCGGCGCTGGACGCGGACAAGCGGGAGCGGACCCGCGGCGACGGGCTCAGTGAGTTCCCGTCCCGTCTCATGCAGGTCGAGGCAAGGGACCGCACCTCCAATGACGCGGACCTCCGGTTCATCCGGCGCACCGGCCGGAACGCGGACCCGCGCTCGCCGATTCTCGACCACCAGCTTCTGAGCGCCAGGGAAACCGATCCCCACAAGGCCCTCGGGCTGCCCACCGTGCGCGGCAGCGTCACCGCCTCGGGAGTCAGCGTGCGCGCGGACGCGCCGAAGTCGTTCCTGGCGGACGAACTGGTGGTGGGCAACGACGCCGCCAGCCCCTACGCCGGCGTGCGCATGCCGATTCCGTTGCTGAAGGACTTCATTCCGGTGGACTTCATGCTGCGCGCCCGTCCGGGCCTGCCGTCGCTCACGCCCCAGATCCGCAAGCCGAGGTCGTCCGTGGACGACCCGCGCCTGTACCGGTAACCCGCTGGTCGTATCCAGCCCAGGAGGAAGCCATGAGAAAGGTGCTGCAACCCAAGAGCCTTCCGGACCCCCGGCCGCGCTACTCGCAGGGCATCCTGGCCGAAGGGAAACGCCTGCTCTTCATCGCCGGCCAGACCGCGGTGGACGCCGACGGCAACGTCGTCGGCAAGGGCGACGCCGCGGCCCAGGCCGAGCAGGTGCTCAAGAACATGAAGGCGGTGCTCGACGAGGCCGGCGCCAGCTTCGCCGACCTGGTCAAGATCACCACCTACATCACCGACCCGCGCTACCGGGACGACATCAACCCGGCGCGCCTCAAGTACATGGGCGACAACCCGCCGTCCAGCACCCTGGTAGTCTGCGCCGGCCTGGCCAACGCGGACTTCCTGGTGGAGATCGAGGCGATCGCGGTGCTAGCGGATTGACAGGCCGACACGGTCACGCACTGTTCTTGCAAACCTCCTCTAACTATATATTATAGATTTCGAGGAGGATCGTCGTTATGGGCGCCAAGTCGCATATCGCCAAATGGGGCACCAGTTTGGCCATCCGTATCCCCAAGCCCATTGCCGAGCAATGGGGTGTACAAGAAGGCTCCGCTATCGAAATGGTTTCGCGCGGCGACCGGCTCGTGATGCGCAAGGAAACCTATAACCTCGCCGACATGCTCGCCGAGATTTCGGACGACAACCTCCATCCGGAAGTGGACACCGGGCCACCACAAGGCAACGAGGAATGGTAGAGCGCCGGTATGTCCCCGACGCAGGGGACATCGTCTGGCTCACCTTCAGTCCCCAGGCCGGGCACGAACAAGCCGGACGCCGGCCCGCGCTGATCCTCAGCCCACGAGGCTACAACGGAAAGACGAGCTTGGCGCTGCTCTGCCCCATCACTTCCAGGGTCAAGGGCTATCCCTTTGAGGTTCCCCTCCCACCGGGAGACGCCGTCACGGGAGTCGTTTTGGCTGACCAGGTCAAGAGCATGGACTGGCGAGCACGGGGAACCCGTTTCGAGGCTCAGGCGCCGTCGCAGGTGATGGCGGAGGTGCTGGAGAAACTGGCCGTGCTCCTGGGCCAGGGCGCATCAGAGACCAATTGAAGTAGACAAGACCTACATGGGCGGCAAGGAGAAGAATAAGCACGGCTCCAAGAAGCTGAGGGCTGAACCCGAGGCCTTGGGCAAGACCGCCGTGGTCGGTAGTGAACGATCGCGAGGCGAACCGCGTGATGGCTGATGCAATCCACAGATGAAAAGCGGTCGCCTGGAGAAACCGAAGTATCAGGAAACCGTCCGCATTGACACTCCGCCAGAAACCGTGGCGAAAGCCATCATGTAGAAAGAAACCCTCGAAGCCCGAGAGTGATTGGCGCTACCACAAGAACAAGCCCCACTGACGAGCGAGGTGGGGTAAACTGCTATGTATGTAATTCCCTTGGAGAGGGTATGAGACTCACGAATGTACATATCACGCAGTTCCAAAGCATAACCGACTCCACTGAGTTCGTTATCGGTGACGTCACATGCCTAGTTGGAAAGAATGAAGCGGGCAAAACTGCGCTGCTTAAGGCATTGTACCGACTAAACCCAATAGTTGATGGAGCAGGGAACTTTGATGTAACCGACGACTATCCTCGTCAATCCGTAACCGACTACCAAACCGATGTGGAAGCTGGACAGCGACCGCCTGCACAAGTAGTGCAAGCCACGTACACCCTCGAACCACCCGATGTAGAAGAAGTGAAGAGGGTCTTTGGTCCTCGTTGTCTCACAGAGACCAACCCAACCGTCACCCTCCGCAAAGGGTATACAAACAAATGTACATTCTCTAACCTGAATGTCAACCAGCAAGAAACCATAAAGCATTTGATAAAGGCCGCAGGGCTTTCCCAACCGCTGGCCTCAGAGATAAGCCGTCTGAAACTCGAAGACATGATAGAGGCATTGCGCAATGCTGAGCAGACCGAAGCCGTCCAACAACTCACCTCAAGGCTTAGCGAGATAACAGACAACGACCTTCCCCATGTAGTCTACAATTCGGTGCTCCGCGCCCGTATACCGAACTTCCTATACCCGTCAGTTGCAAAAAAACTGACTTGAAGAACCCGCTGAAGCCGTCCTACATAGGGTTTCCGGTTCGTGCGGGCAAGTAGCTCAGGCTCACCATCTGTGAAGCTAAGCCACAGCCGCCCGTGAGTTAAAATCGAGGGGGGTTGTTGCGACGTTTTTTTGCGAACAAAACGAGGTGATCTAGAGGATGTGGTCTCCGAAACTGCTATAATCATCGTTGGTATAATCCCAATCACTGCTGTCCCACAAAAATACGAACGGGGGAGGACCTGAAGAGCTCGCCTGTGTTAAGATGGAACAAGCAAAAACCCCATCAACAGGGAGGTTCAGGTCCATGGCGTATAATCATACCGTATTGGGGCAAATACTCAAGCTGGTGCCGAGACATGAATTTGAGAGGGAGGCGCGGGAGCACCACGAGGGGCGGCGGCTGCGGAAGATGACGCGGTGGGGGCAGTTCGTGGCGATGGTGCTGGGGCAATTGGCGGGGCGGAGCAGTCTGCGGGACATCGTGGGGAATCTGGACGTGCAAGCGGACAAGCAGTATCACCTTGGGGTGAAGCGGGTGAGCCGATCGTCGTTGGCGCGGGTGAACGAGAAGCAGCCGTATACGTTATACGAGGCGGTGTTCGGCAAGTTGCTGGGCCGCTGTCGGAGTCAGGCGCCGGGGCACAAGTTTCGCTTCAAGAACAAGCTTTACTCGTTGGATGGGAGCACCATCGACTTGTGTCTGTCGCTGTTTCCGTGGGCAAAGTTCCGTACCACCAAGGGAGCGGTGAAGGTGCACCTGGGATTGGACCATGACGGTTATCTGCCCACCTTCGTCAACCTCACCGACGGCAAGACCTCCGACATCAAAGGAGCGCGGGCACTCACCCTGCCCCAGGGCAGCATCCTGGTGGCGGACCGGGGCTACGTGGACTTCAGTTGGCTCAACCACCTGTATTCACAAGGGATTTTCCTGGTCACCCGCCTCAAAAGAGGCGCCTGCTACCGCGTCTGTGAAAGCCGGCCCGTCCACCCCGAACAGGGCGTGATCTGCGATCAAACCATCGAACTCACTTCCAGCCATTCCAAGTATCCCCGCCCCCTCCGCCGCGTCGGCTATGTCGATGCCGCCACCGGCCAGTTCTACGACTTCCTCACCAACCACTTCTCCCTGGCCCCCAAAACCATCGCCGACATCTACAAAGACCGCTGGCAAGTCGAACTCTTCTTCAAGTGGATCAAGCAGCACCTCAAAGTCAAAAGCTTCCTCGGAACCTCCCGCAACGCCGTCCTCACTCAACTCTGGATCGCCCTCTGTGTCTATCTCCTCATCGCTTACATCAAGTTCCTCAATCGTATCTCCCTCTCCCTCTACCACATCCTCCGCCTCCTCCAACTCAACCTCTTCGACCGCCGCCCGCTCCTTTCCCTCCTCTACCCGCCGCCCCCGGCTCCCCCGCCACCCCAACTCCCCCTCCCGGGTACCTAAAGTTTGTGGGACAGCAGTGAATCCCAATACCCGATGAAACGGAGACCACGAAATGAAACTTAGCAGAACCGCGGTTCGAGGTAAAGCCACGCTGGGCATGGATGTTCGATTCGAGCCGCAGAAACTGACATCGTATTCGGGGCTCATCCTCTTTCAGCACTTCTTTTCCCACCTGGGCCTCAAGGAGCGGCTGCGGCGGTGCTTCCGCCACCTGAAAGCCAACCCGATCTACGGTCACCACGTGGTGCTGCTCCTGCTGGTGGTGCATCTGATCATCGGACACCGACGGTTGCAAGACTTGGCGTACTACCGGGATGATGAACTGGTCAAGGGGTTGCTTGGGCTGAAACGCTTGCCGGGGGTGTCTACCATGAGCCGCTCGCTGAAGAGTGCCGACGTGCGCAGCGTCGACAACGTCCGCGCCGAGTCGAGAACGGTGGTCATCGAGCGCCTGGTGGCCGAAGGGTTCGCGACCATCACCCTGGACTTCGACGGCTCGGTCCTGAGCACCGGGCGTCACGCCGAGGGCACCGCGGTGGGGTTCAACAAGAAGAAGAAAGGGGCGCGCAGCTACTACCCCCTGTTTTGCACCGTCGCCCAGACCGACCAGGTGCTCGACGTGCACCATCGGCCGGGAAACGTCCACGACTCCAAGGGCGCCGACGCCTTCATCGAGCGCTGTGTGTGCATCGTGCGCGCGAGCCTGCCCCGGGCCAGGATCGAGGTGCGCATGGACAGCGCCTTCTTCAACCGGGACATCATCGATCGACTTCACTCCCTGGGCGTCACCTTCACCGTCTCGGTGCCCTTCGAGCGCTTGGCCGAACTGAAGGGGATGGTCCAGGGCAGACGACAATGGTGGCCCATGGGGGATGGACTCGGCTACTTCGAGAGCCGCTGGAAGCCCAAGTCCTGGAACACCCGCTATCGCTTCGTCTTCATCAGAAAACCCGTCCGACACCAGAACAAGGACGAAATCCAACTCGACCTCTTCAAGCCCGTCTCCTATGGGTACGAGTTCAAGGTCATCGTTACCAACAAGAGAATCCGCCCACGCAAGGTCGCTCTCTTCCATGAAGGCCGGGGCTCCCAAGAGGGCATCTTCGCCGAGTTGAAGACCCACTGCCAAATGGGCTACGGTGCCCGTCAAAACCCGCGTGGGGAACCAGTTGTACATGTTCGCCAGCATCCTCGCTCACAACCTCACCCGCGAACTCCAGATGCGAATCCACCCGCGTGAGCGTTCGACCACGGCAAAACGCTCCGCCCTTTGGTGCTTTCGCGAAATCGGAACCCTTCGCCGTACCCTCATTCAACGGGCCGGGCGTATCATTCGCCCCGCCGGCAAACTCATCCTGTCGATGAACACCAATCCCAAACTCGAAGCTGAGATGCGTCATGCTCTCGCAGTCCTCACGCCCCGCGCCTGACTCTCAAATTCAGCCGTGGTTTTTGCAACAATCGGGTATACTTCGACGAGTACTACTTGATGAAGGGCCACGATAATCTTGACGCTCTCGTGAGCCGTGTCGATCGCAATGAGCTTGAAGAGCGGGATCACCCACTCCTCGGGCTAATTGCTCTTGCTGGGTTGAACTTGCAACAGATACTCGCACCAGACAGAACTGAAAGCTTACTAGCCAAGCTCGAAGCTGCCGAAAATCAGCTTACGCAGAAGGTGCTAAAATACTGGTCCCAAAACCGCCACCTCAGATTGAAGTTTGATATCCGTCCGGGTCAATCCCAGGACCCGCCCGGCATGACCAACGGAATGAATATCTGGGGCCGTGTACATGACACGAAGCACATGGTAAGCACAGCGTTGGGCACTCGCTCTCGCGGTTTCATCTGGTTCTTTTCCTTTCTTGCATGGTATTCTCAACTCCGAGCAAAGAAGGAGAACCTTATCCTCCTTCTAGATGAACCTGGCCTCTCTCTTCACGCGAAAGCCCAGGAAGACCTCCTTCGTTACTTTGAGGTGGAACTGAAACCGTATCACCAACTCATCTACACAACCCATTCACCGTTCATGGTCGATCCGACACATTTTGATCGCGTCCGCATCGTCCAGGACAGGAGCCTCGAACCAGATGCTAACGATCTCGCGGAAGACGAAGAAGGCACGAAGGTCATAACGGAAGTCCTCGATGCAACACCGGATAGCCTCTTCCCCCTCCAAGGTGCTCTCGGCTACGAGATCTACCAGACACTGTTCGTCGGCCCAAACTGCCTCGTTGTTGAAGGCGTATCCGACCTACTTTACATCCAAACAATCTCGACCATTCTCCAGGAAAAAGGCAGGGTGGGCCTGAGTAGCGATTGGACTATCACTCCAGTCGGTGGCTCCGACAAGGTCTCAACCTTCGTCGCGCTGATTGGCGCCCAGACACGTCTTAAGATGGCCGTTCTCCTCGACTTCCAGAAAAAGGATAAACAGACCCTTGAGAACCTCTACAAGAGAAAACTACTCAAGAAGCAAAAGGTCCTGACATATGCAGACTATGTGGGCAAAAGCGAAGCCGATATTGAGGACATGTTCGAGCCCAACTTCTACCTGGAGTTGGTGAACGGGACCTTCGGTTCATCAGTTGCTTTGGCAGATTTGCCCAAGAACCCTCCTCGAATCCTCCGCCGTCTTGAGCGCCACATCAAAGACAATCCGCTTCCGAAAAACGCCAAATTCAACCACTACGCACCAGCTCGCTATTTCGCCAGCGAAGTCGGGGCGTTGGTGGCTCGACTGAGTGAACAGGAACTTGATCGTTTCGAGCAAGCCTTCAAAGCACTAAACGGACTGCTGTAGGTGGATGCCGTATGCTTGCGGTTTCTCACGCTACGGCTTGACGATCAGCGACGGCTCTTCCTCGGCTTCCTGCTTCTCCTGCGCCTCGTGCAGGCCGAGGCTCCGCATGACGAGGGCTTCGAGCAACGGGACTCCCAGGCGCCCGAGGTCGCCGCGGCGAATGGCCAGGGCGACGCCCAGGATATCCCTCGCCTTCTCTTCCTGGCCGGAGACGTGGAGATGGAGCGCGGCGTCTTCGAGTCGTCCCTCGAAGACCGCGCGCGTTTCCGCTCCGAGGAAGATACCCTCGACGGCTTCCCGGACGATGCTGCGGAACCGCTCTTCCTTCTGCATCGGGTTGAGCACGATGCGGCTCTGCTCGGCCTCCTCCAGGCGCTGCAGGTAGGGCTCCAGCAGGTCCTTCTCCACGAACCAGGTGCGGAACTCCGGCTCCTCCAGGAGCTTCTCCGATGTCTCGGACAGGGCGGTGGAGCCGATGCCGGCGGCGTCCACGAGATCGTAGACCGGGTGGGCGCGCTGCGCGGGCTTGGCGCCGGTCAGGTGGGTCCGCAGCCGGGGATAGTCCGACACCCCCTCGCCGGGTGAATCCTTCACCTTTCCGTAAGCGTCGTGCATCAGCCAGTCGGCATACTCCCAAGGCACGGGAGTCAGGGAGACATCCAACCGGGTCTTCATGTCGTCCATCATCTGCCGCAGTTCCTTGCGGCGGATGACGTTGCCTGCCAGCCTTTCGAGGCCGCGGCGGTCGTTGACGGCCGCCTGCATGACCAGAAGCCCGCCGCCGGGCTGCGGCCGCGTGAGGATGACCATGCGCGAGCCGCCGCCCGTGACCGACGACAGGTACCCTTCGATCTCCGGCGCGAGGCTGAAATTGGCCCCGCCCTCCCCCGCCGCCGCTCCCGGCTTGTCGGACGAAAGGCCCCCCTGAGCCAGCTTGAACAGCGACCGCCGGATCTCCCGGCGGACTTCCTTGCTCCCCGCCCGTTGCTCCAGGTCCTTGAGCGCGCTCACCGAGGCGGCGTCCCGGACACGGCCCAGCACGTGCGCCACGGCCAGGGAAACCACAGGATCGGCTCCGAACCGCTGGAGCAGCGGTTCCACCGTGGCTGCATCCGGCGATTCCGTCTCCAGCCCTTCGTTGCGAAGCGCTTTCAGGCCGCTTCGGAGGGTTTTCTGTCGCGTGTTCTGACTGGCCATCGTGTTACTCTTGCCATACGGCAGCGGGTTTTCCAACGGAGCCCGTCAACGGTTGACTTGTCCGGCCCTGCCCGCTAATTCAGATGGGAACCGGCGAGCACCGGCAGCCCCCCGTTACAGAGTCCTTTTTCCCGCTACTTCAGGAGGCACAAATGGCAGACGGCAGCATCGACCAGACCAACGAAGGCGGCATCTCCCTCATCGAGCTGAATCACCCGCCGGTCAATTCCTACACCCACGAGATGTTGCGCGAACTCGACGATGCGCTCCTGGCCGCCCGCTTCGACGACGGCATCCACGTGATCGTGATCACCGGCAAGGGCGAGAAGTTCTTCTCGGCCGGCGCCGACATCAACATGCTCGGCACCCAGAACCTTTCCTACAAGTCCAACTTCGCGCTGCACGGCCACGAGGTGCTGATGCGCATGGAGAACACCCCCAAGCTGGTCATCGCCGCGGTCAACGGCCACGCCATCGGCGGCGGCCTGGAGATCTCCATGGCCGCGGACATCCGCATCGGCAAGAAGGACGGCGGCCGCATGGGGTTGGCGGAGGTGAACCTGGGCGTCATGCCGGGCATGGGCGGCACCCAGCGGCTGCCGCGCCTGGTGGGCCGCGCCAAGGCCCTGGAGTTGTGCGCCACCGGCAAGCAGGTGGCCTTCGACGAGGCCCACGACATGGGGCTCCTCCACTACATCTACGAGCGCGACAGCTTCATGCAGGACGTCATGGACTACGCCAGGCAGTTCGTGCCCCCCAACAAGGCCAGCATGGCCGTGGGCAAGATCAAGCGCGCCGTCCACGCGGGCATCGAGACCTCGCTGCCCGAGGGCCTGGCGTTCGAGCGCGAAGTACTCACCCAGACCTTCGCCAGCGACGACGGCAACGAAGGCGTCCAGGCCTACCTGGAGAAGCGGACGGCCAAGTTCAAGGGCCAGTAGACGGAACGGCGGTTCGAAGCCCCCCCGCCGCGCGGCCCGGGCCGGGGCTTCACGCCGAACATCTCATCAGGTTCACAATCCGGAGGTAAAGAATGTCCAAGCTGTTGATCGGCGGCGAGCTCGTCGACGCCGTGAAGAAGGAAACCTACGAAGTGCGCAACCCGGCCACCGGCCAGGTCGTGGACCACGCCGCCAAGGGCTCGGAGGAGGACGTCCGGCAGGCAGTGGACGCCGCGGAAGAGGCGTTCAAGGAGTGGTCCGACACCACTCCCGAGGACCGCGGCAAGGCGCTGGAGAGCGCCTGCGAGCTGATCCAGGAGCGCAGCAAGGACATCGCGGCGCTGCTGACCCAGGAGCAGGGCAAGACCCTGTTCGAGGCCGGGCTGGAGATCCACCACCTGATCCACGGCCTGGAATTCTACGCCGGGCTGGCCTCCAAGGTGCGGGGCTCCCACGTGCCGCTGCCGCAGAAGAACGCCTACGGCATGGTGGTGCGCCAGCCCATCGGCGTGTGCGGCGCCATTGTGCCGTGGAACTTCCCGCTGACGCTCATGGGCACCAAGGTGGGCCCGGCGCTGGCGGCCGGCAACACCATCATCGTGAAGCCCGCCTCCACCACGCCGCTGGCCACGGCGCTGTGCATGGAGTTGATCGCCCAGGCCACCTACGCCGGCGGCAAGAAGAGCCTGCCCAAGGGCGCGGTGAACTTCGTCAGCGGACCGGGCGGTTCGGTGGGCGAGGAGCTGCTCAGCAACCCCCGCATCCGCCGCATCGCCTTCACCGGCTCCACCCCCATCGGGCGCCACGTCATGGAGGTGGCCGGGAGGGAGATCAAGCGCGTGACCCTGGAGCTGGGCGGCAGCGACCCCATGATCGTCATGGAGGACGCCAACGTCGACATGGCGGTGAAGATGGCCGACATCGGACGGTACTTCAACTGCGGCCAGATGTGCCTGGGGGTGAAGCGGCTCTTCGTGCACGAATCCGTCGCCGAGGACTTCGTCGGCAAGCTCGCCGCGGGCCTGCAGAAGAAGGCGGTGGGCGACGGCATGAAGAAGGAAAGCCGCATGGGGCCGCTCCACGTGGACTACCAGCGCACCGAGGTGGAGGAGCAGGTGGAGGACGCCAAGGCGCGCGGTGCCAAGGCGGTGGCGGGCGGCGCCCGGCCCGAGGGCGACGAGTTCAAGAACGGCCACTTCTACCTGCCGACGCTGCTCACGGACGTGCCCGACGACGCCCGCATCGCCACCGAGGAGTGCTTCGGCCCGGCCCTGCCGGTGTTCACCTTCAAGGACATCGACGAGGCCATCGAGCGGGCCAACGCCTCCGAATTCGGCCTGGGCTCGTCCATCTGGACCAGCAACATGAACTACGCCAACAAGGCCATCGACCGGCTCGAGGCGGGCAACGTGTGGGTCAATTCGCTCCACTACGGCTACGACGAGCTGCCCTTCGGCGGGGTCAAGTCCAGCGGCGTGGGCCGCGAGCACGGCCCCGAGGCGCTGGACTACTACCTGGAGCCCAAGGGCGTGGTGGTGGTCAACGTGTAGGCGGGACGAGCCCGAAGCCATTGAACGGGTGCCACTGTGAGCAACGGTGGCACCCGTTTTGGTGTGGACGCGCACTGAGCACATGCAAGCGCCCGGAAATGTCCTCCACTCCCGGCCCGCCGGCCGGGACCTGCGGCCCCTGCGCCACCTCGTCCGGTACCTGAAGCCGTACCCGTGGCTGCTGGTCCTGACCGTCGTGTCCCTGCTCACCGCCGCGCTGGTGACCCTCGTCCTTCCCATCGCCGCCCGCCAGATTCTGGAGACCGGGTTCACCGAGGAAAACCGCGCGCTCATCGGCCAGCGCTTCCAGCTTCTGCTCGGCATCATCGCGGTCCTCGCGGTGGCGTCAGCCGGCCGTTTCTATTTCGTCGCCCGGATCGGCGAGCGCGTGGTGGCGGACATCCGCAAGCAGATCCACGGCCACGTGCTGGGCATGAACCCCACCTTCTTCGAGGTGACCCGCACCGGCGAGATCCTCTCGCGCCTCACCACCGACACCACGCTGATCCAGACGGTCATCGGCTCGGGCGCGTCCATGGCCTTGCGCAACCTGCTGATCTTCGCGGGCGGCTTCGTCATGCTGATCGTCACCAGCCCGCAGCTCATGGGCGCGGTGCTGGTGTTGATCCCGCTGGTGCTGCTGCCCATCCTGGTGCTGGGCCGGCGGGTGCGGCGGCTGTCGCGGGTGAGCCAGGACCGGATAGCGGACACCAGCGCCCTGGCCGGCGAGAACCTCGACGCGGTGGAGACGGTGCAGGCGTTCACCCAGGAGAGCACCGAGAAGGACCGTTTCGGCGATGCCACCGAGGCGGCCTACGACGCCGCGCTTGTGAGGATCCGCAACCGGGCGCTGCTCATCTTCCTGGTCATCACGCTCATGTTCGGCGGCGTGGTGGGCGTGCTGTGGCTTGGGGCCGAGGCGGTGCTGAGCGGCCGCATGTCCGCCGGCGTCCTGATCCAGTTCGTCTTCTACGCGATCTTCGTGGCGGGATCGGCCGCGAGCCTGAGCCAGGTGTGGGGCGAGGTGCAGCGGGCCGCGGGCGCCACGGAACGTTTGATGGAGCTGCTGGAGGCCCGGCCGGCCGTCACCCCGCCGGCGGCGCCCCGGCCCCTGCCCGAACCGCCGCGGGGCAGCGTCGTTCTCGACTCGGTGGAGTTCGGGTACCCTTCCCGCCCCGGCGAACGGGCGCTGGACGCGTTCTCCCTGGCCATCGAACCCGGCGAAACCGTGGCCCTGGTAGGCCCCTCCGGGGCGGGCAAGAGCACCGTGTTCAAGCTGCTGCTGCGATTCTACGACCCCGCTGGAGGGTGCATCCGGCTCGACGGCGTGGACCTGCGGAACGCGGACCCCCAGGCCGTGCGAAGCCGCATCGGCCTCGTACCCCAGGAAACGGTCATCTTCTCCGCCGACGCCAGGGAGAACATCCGTTACGGGCGCCCTTCCGCCACCGACGCGGAAGTGACGGTCGCCGCGGGGGCCGCCTTCGCCGACGACTTCATCCAGAGCCTGCCGGAGCGCTACGACACCTTCCTGGGCGAAAAGGGCCTGCGCCTCTCCATCGGCCAGCGCCAGCGCATCGCCATCGCCCGGGCCATCCTCAGGGACCCCGCGGTCATGCTGCTGGACGAGGCCACCAGCTCCCTGGACGCCGAAAGCGAGCACCTGGTGCACGAGGCCCTGGACCGCCTCATGGCCAACCGCACCACCCTCATCATCGCCCACCGCCTCGCCACCGTCCTCAAGGCCGACCGCATCGTCGTCATCGACCAGGGCCGCATCGTCGCCACCGGCACCCACGAGGAACTGATGGGCGGCGGCGGCCTGTACGCGCGGCTGGCTTCGTTGCAGTTCGCGCCGGAGGCGTAGTGTCCCGTGACAGAAGAACCCTTGCCGGAGTGCTGGCGCACGGTGCTTCCAAGGTAAGTCCCTCGCTTTCGGACTTCGGGGCTTACGTAAATTAAATGGCCTTGGCGAAGGCGACAGACCGGATCATGTGTGCAATGCGCCTGTGCGCCGCTCGGCAGCGGCCCGGTCCCGGCGCGCCTGCGCAAGCTCGTAGCTCGCCTGCATCCGCATCCAGTGATCGGCGGTGCCCCAGCCGATATCCTCCAGCGCCAGCGCCATGTTCGCTGACACGCCCGCCTTGCCGTTCAGCAGACGAGACAGTGTTCCGCGCTCGCAGCCGAGACGCGCCGCGGTCTCGGTCACGTTCCAACCCACCTCGTCCATGCTCTCGCGGATCAGTTCGCCTAGATGCGGCGGGTTCATCATCGGGCCGACGCGATCGCTCGTAATGCCGTTCATGGTCAGCTCTCCTCTTCGGTCAGTGATAATCGATCAGATCCACGTCCACGGCCTCGCCGTCCCCGAAGCGGAATACCACGCGCCAGTTGCCGGAAACGCCGACGCTCCACTGGCCCCCGCGGTCGCCCTTCAAGGGATGCAGCCCGAATGCCCGAACCTTGACCGCCGTCCTCCACCAAGCGGGCTTCGCCGTTAGCGGAAAAGGCTTTCGAGCGCCTCGCGCTCAACCGCGTGCTTGTCGGGATTTTCGCGCTTGAGCTTCTCCAAGTTTACCAACTTCCAGCGAACAGCCGGCATATCCGCGGCCTCGGGCAAACCGATCAGGCCGAAGTCGGGCTCCGCATCGTGGAGGGAGAGCAGGAACGCCGCGATGTCTCCTTTCAACCGCGATCCGATGTCGGCGTGAAGACGGCGGCGCGTGCCGGCCAGATCATCCCTGGATACCGCCTCGCGGGTCATCCCGACGAATTCTTCATAATACAGGTCCTCTTCGGGGGGCGCAGAGGGAGCCAGGAGCTCATGCATCGGACGGTTCGAGCTCGCCACATAGACCATGAAAGTGCGGAAGAGGTCGTCCGTCACGCCTTCGTTGTCGTACAGGAGCTTCACATCAAAGAAGTCACGCGGGTGCTGACAATCGAGCGCCGCATGGAGCTTCCCGCCGTACAGATCCTCGAAGGCCAGCACGCTCGTCTCGACGAAGCCGAACTGCTCCGTGACCCTATCGGACACAGCCATCCGCCTCGCCGGATGCACCGCCCCTCGCAGCACCGGGGAAGTCTCGATCTTTATCCGCACCCGGCCGTCGCTCACCATGATGCGCGTGTCGCTGTCCCCGCGGCCCGCGATACGGCGCGCCCTGAGCCGCGGGCTGCGGGCGTTGACCGCCGTGACGATGCGGTCGAGCGCGCCGTCGATTTCCTCAAGCGACGACCGGCGGTCCGCCACCGGCAGGTAGGTCAGGTCGATATCCACCGACAGCCTCGGCATGTCCCTGTAGAACAGGTTGATCGCGGTGCCGCCCTTGAGCGCGAACACGGTCTCCCTCGCGATGTCGGGCAACGCGCTCAGCAGCAGGCCGACCTGCGCTACGTACCTGTCAAGCATCGCCGGCCGCCACTGAAGGCTTCTCGGGCACGAACGCCCGGGGCACGTAGATGCGGTAGGCCGGGTGGAGCCTGCCGCCCTTCACGAGGGCCCGCGGTCCCGACCCGAGGTCGATCCTCGAAGTGTCCAGATGCTTGCGCCATGCGTGCCCGTGCCTGTCCGCGAAGACAAAGAACAGCCTGCGCACCTTCACGCTCCGGCAGGCCGTCAACAGCGCCATGAGCCTCTTGGGCCGCAGCAATGCCAGTCCCTCGAAGACCTTGTCCAGGTTCTCGAAGCTCGCGTCCCGCGGCAACTCGTCAAGGGCCTCGAAGATAGCTCGTTCGGGAGAAGATGCCTTGAGGGGCCAGCGCCACACGCCGACTGCGGATCCTCCCACTCCGGCCTCTAAACCGACGTCGTCGATGCCGAGCGGATCCTCGCCGAAGAGCGTCCGCCGGCGCACGACGATCTGGGTCCGCATGGGCAGCCGCCTCAGCCAAGACGGCGCCTCCCCGTAGAACCGGACACGGGGCTTTCCTCCGAGGTTCAAGTAATGCGTGTAGCCGACCACGTCGAGGGCGCTCTCCCCACCCAGATGCACGGCGTACCTCATGAGCCGTTGGAGCGAGAGAAGCGGAATTTCCCAGGACTCCCCCCAGGCGCCTTGTGCGCCTTCCGGCAGGGGGCGGCGATACACCCCCCGGACGACGCGCTCAAGCCACCCGCGGGCGACGTAGCCGTGGATGGACTTGGGGTCGATGCCTTGGGCCTTGAGCCACGGCGTATCCACCATGAAGCCGGGGGGGACGGTATCCAGCAGCGGTTTCAGACGCGGGGTTCTTTGATGGCTCATAACCATCAAAATAACACGATATCGAAATAACTCCAAGATGCGATTTGTTGAAGGCCATATGGCTAAGAACCATGCAAAAAGGACAATTTCAAAGCCTGAGTACTCATGCCTTGGCGGTTTCGCCAAAAGATCCCCGTATAATGTCATCATGATTGACAAAATCACGGGTTCTTTCGACAACTACGTCTTCTGCTGCAAGTCCTGCTGAAACGGAGAGAGATTGCGCCGAGCCTGAGGCGCGACGGCTGGCGAGGGAATTTCGGCTCTACTGCGGGCGGTCCTCGATGGCGCGGAACACGGCGTCGCGGACCTTGTCGTAGTCGGCGGGGACGTTGATGGGGGTGTTGGGGTGGCGGGACGCTACTTCCTCCAGGCGTCCCTCGTGGTACTTGATCTTGAACTCGGGGAACTTGAGGCCGTTGGCGGTGGAGATGACCACCACGCGGTCCTTCTTGCCGATGACGCCGCGGTCCACCAGCTTGAACAGCGCAGCCAGGGCCACGCCGGTGTGGGGGCAGTTGAACAGGCCGGTGCGGTCGGCGCGGGCGGCGGCGTCGGCCAGCTCGTCCTCGGTGGCCTGCTCCACCACGCCGCCGAAGTACTGGAGGGCGCGGATGGCCTTCTCAATGCTCACGGGGTTGCCGATCTGGATGGCGCTGGCCAGGGTGGGCCGGGCCTGCACCGGCTCGAACTCGTCGAAGCCCTTGAGGTAGCTCCGGTAGAGCGGGTTGGCCCGCTCGGCCTGGGCGCAGGCGATGCGCGGCAGCCTGGAGATCATGCCCAGGTCGTGCATGAGCTTGAACCCCTTGCCCAGGGCGCTGACGTTGCCCAGGTTGCCGCCGGGGATCACCACCCAGTCGGGCACCTGCCAGTCGAACTGCTGCACCATCTCCATGCTGACGGTCTTCTGCCCCTCCACCCGGAGCGAGTTCATGGAGTTGGCCAGGTAGATGTTGTGGCGCGTGCACAACTCCCGCACCAGTTCCATGCAGCCGTCGAAATCGGTGTCGATGGCCAGGGTGACGGCGCCGTGGGCGATGGGCTGGATGAGTTGCGCGGTGGAAACCTTGTTTTTGGGCAGGAACACGATGGCGCGGATGTCGGCCACCGCGCAGTAGGCGGCCAGGGCCGCTGAGGTATCGCCGGTGGAGGCGCACGCCACCGCGGGGATATCCACCCCTTCGGACTGCATCTGGCGCACCATGGACACCAGCACGGTCATGCCCAGGTCCTTGAAGGAGCCGGTGTGGCTGTTGCCGCACAGCTTGATCCAGAGGTCCTCGACGCCGATCTCCCTGCCCAGGCGCTCCGCCCAGAAGAGGTTGCTGCCCCCTTCCAGGGTGGACACCACGTTGGCGTCCTCCACGTCGGGGCAGACCATCTCGCGCTTGCCCCACACCGAGCTGCCGTAGGGCCACTGGTTGCGCATCAGCCGCTGGTCGAAGAGGTCACGCCAGTGTTGAGACGACTTCTTCCGCAGCAGCTCCAGGTCGTGGCGCACCTCGAGGAGGTTGCCGCAGCGCGGGCAGGCGTAGATGATCTCCTTGAGGCTGTACCGGCCCGGACAGCCGGCGATGCACTGGAACCAAGCCCGGTAGGGATCGGGTGGAGCCGCCTGGATTTTTTCCGCCTGCATGAACCGTCCTCTACTCCCGACGGAGCACCGCCTACTGCCGGATGGCCGCGTTCTGCTCCGCGCTTGGGAAAACGAGCGATTTGATGACCACGGGCACGGCGCCCGATGACGGGATCAGGGCGCCGACGTCGATGTAGTCGAACTCCTGCAGCACGATGCCGTCCACCGAGATGATGGGCTTGTCGAGCTTCATCTCTTCCTTGAAGTGAAGCCCCAGGATGCCGCCGATGTCGCCGTCGTTCACCAGGATGAGCGGGTGGCCCTTGTCCAGCACCTGCTTAAGGCCCTCCGCCACTGCGCCGCAGAAGGCCTGCAGGCGGGCGAAGGTGGCCGACCCCTGCCAGTGGAACGCCAGCGCCACCGGCTGACGGCCGGCTTGCAGATCCAGGCGCCGGAGCGCGTTGTCGATGGCGCCGATGACCTTGGCGGGGTCAATGTCGTCGTCCCACTGGAAATCGACGCTCACCACCGGCACGTTCCTGACCGGAACGGCGTCGGGCGGCGAGATGAAGATGGTGCTGCCGCTCACCTGGATGGTGTACTGCGACGCGCCGATGACGGTGGCGCGGATGCGGGCCGAGGGCTCCAGGATGGGGACCCCCATGCCTTCCACGCGCCGGCGGATCTCCCGGCCCAGGACCGCCCCCATGTCGCCGTAGCCGTTGTCGGCATGGCCGTAGATGAACTCGGAGACCCCGCCCGAAAAGGTGACGGCGTCGACCTTGCCCCGGTACGACAACGGCGGAAGGCGCAGCAACTCACGGGTATCCTCGGTGAGATCCTGCTGGTTGACCACCTCGAACAGGCGGTCCGCCATCTCCGACGCGATGGCCTGCAGGGTGTCCTCGTTCATGAGCTGGCCCAGCTCCAGCTCGACGCCCACCTTGCCGCCGTGGCGCCGCCCGGCCTCTTCCACCCGCACCACCGCGTTGCCGCCGTCCATGGCCAGCAGCCGGGCGCCCACGTCGATGGCCGTGACCTCGCGTACCCTGCCGCCGGCGCACACCGCGATCTTGCTGGTGCCGCCGCCCACGTCGATGTTCAGCACCACCGCGTCCTCCCGGCCGGAGCGCGCCACCGCGCCGGAGCCGTGGGCCGCCATGGTGGTCTCCAACCCGTCGCCCGCGGTGACCGACACGAACCGGCCCGCCTCCTCGGCGAACAGCTCGGCGATGGCGCGGGAGTTGCGCCGCCGCACCGCCACGCCGGTGAGGATCAGCGCGCCGGTGTCGACGTCCTCCCGCTTGAGCTGCGCGTGCTCGTACTGCTGGTTGATGAACCGGCCCAGACGCTCCGTGTCGATGGTCAGGTCGTCGGTGTACGGCGTGAGCAGAATCTCCGATTCGCTCAGCACGGTGCGCTTCTTGACGACGTAGCGGGTGCCTTCCTGACTCAGTTCCAGGCGCGAGAACACTAGGTGGGACGTGGACGAGCCGATGTCCACGCCCACGCTGGTGAGCTTGATCTCGTCTTCGTCAACGATGTGCCTGCCGGAACCGGTGAAACCGAGGGATCCTGTATCGGCCACGAGCGGTCCCTAGGCTTCCGGCTGATAGATCTCGGCGGGCATCTTGGACTTCATCCCCTCCTTGGCCAGGGTCTCCTCGAACTCCTTGCGCAGGAACGGGTCCTCGTCCCGGTAGGCGATGGCGGTGCCGCCGTCCTTGATCTCGATGGCGCCGTAGTCGATGGCCTTCTCGCCGGGCCGGCCGCGCTCGCGGCCGGGGGCGTTGGGGCCGAACCACGCCGACAGCCGCAGCGGCTCCGCGCTCACGCCGAAGTGGGCGTGGAACCAGTTGCCGCCCATGGGCGCCGCGCTCACCATGCCGACGGGCTCGTAGTCCTGCCGCCTCACCCCTTCGGCCTTGCCGTCCTTCCACGGGGTCGGACCCAGGGTGGAGGGCCAGGTGTAGGTGTAGCCCTTGCCCTTGACGCAGATCAGCACGGCGGCGGAGCCGTGGGCGTGAGCCTTGGAGTAGCGGCCGGTCTCGTGCTGGCCGATCCACAGGTAGAAGCTGTTGCCCACCATGTGCGGCTCGATGCGCCGGTAGCCGGGGGATCGGCGGTTGTCCAGCGGCAGCTCGCAGGCGACGATGTCCGGGATGATGTTGGTCTGGCGCATGGCCAGCCCGCGCACCGGATCCGGCTCGATCTCCTCGTTGGGCTTGTAGTAGTCCTCGGTCTCCTTGTAGCGGTCGGTGAAGGTGTAGGGACAGTTGAAGATGAAGTCCGTGTTGTTGAACAGGTTCATGATGTTGGGCGCCGTGGTGCCGGCCAGCAGCAGCGCCGGGCTGGAAGTGGCGTTGACGATGCGGTGGCTGGCGTTCATCGGAATCGCGAACAGCGACCCCTGCTGCCACTCGAAGGTATGCTTCTTGCTGCTGCCCTCGGCCCACACCTCGGTGGTGCCGCGCCCCTCCACCACGAAATACTGCTCTTCGTAAAGGTGCTTCTCCTCGTTCAGCGCGCCGGCGCCGGGAACCTCGACCACGTAAGAGCCCCAAAGCCCCTCGGTCCCCAGAAGCTGGATGAAGCTGGCGTGGCCTCCGAGCCGCTTCCACATCTTCCTGGGCAGGTTCTGAACCTTCTCCACCCCGATGTCCCGGTAGATGGGGATCTCCTGCTCTTCCATGAAGGTGTCGTAGGCGGTGTTGGGACGAAGGAACTTCCCGTAGCCCGCCTTCTGCATCTCGCCCGTGGGCTCCTGCCATTTCTCTTTTCCGTTGCCAGCCATAAAGGTGCCTCCCTGAAATGTATGGTGAACCGACTCCGCGTGGTGAGTCAGCCAATATAGACAATAGACGCGGGAGCGTCCAGCGTCGGAAACAACCCGCGGCGGACCGGGGCCGTTTGTCGCCGGGGCCGAACACACGTTACAAAGAGCCGGGGATTTGGCTGATGCCGGCGAGCGATACACCGACACGCACACCTGCCGCGCCCGCGGCGTTTCCCCTCCACTTCTCACGCCGGGAGGCGCTCGCCTCCGTGGCCCTGGGTCTCATGGTGGTGGTGAGCTACCTCCCCGCGCTGTGGGGCGGCTTTGTCTGGGACGACCTGATCGTCGTCGAGGAGCCGGTGATCCACAGGGCCTCCGGCCTGTGGAACATCTGGTTCTCGCCGTCGGACATCAAGAAGGAAGGTCACTACTGGCCCGTCGTCTACACGAGCTTCTGGCTGGAGCACAAGCTGTGGGGACTGGCGCCGCTGGGCTATCACCTCGTCAACGTGCTGCTGCACCTGGTCAATTCGGTGCTGGTCTGGCGCCTGCTGCTGCGGCTGGCCGTGCCCGGAGCGTGGGTGGCGGCCGCGGTGTTCGCGGTGCATCCCCTGCACGTCGAGTCGGTGGCCTGGGTGATCGAGCGCAAGGACCTGCTGTCGGCGCTGTTCTACCTCACCGCGGCGCTGACCTGGATCCGGTTCGTGGAGACACCCGGGTGGGGGCGCTACGTCCTCAGCTTGGCGCTCTTCGCCGCGGGGATGCTTTCCAAGTCGGTGGTGGTGACCCTGCCCGCGGCGCTGCTCATCTGGCACGTGTGGAAGCGGGAGCGCGTGACTTCCACGGACCTGCTGCGGCTGGCGCCGTTCTTCGCGGTGGGACTGGGCATCGCCTTGGGCGACCTCTCGTTCTACACCTCCCGTGAGCCCCTTTCCCTGGGCTACTCGCTGGTGGAACGGATGCTGATCGCCGCGCGCGCCTTGTGGTTCTACGTAGGCAAGCTCCTGTGGCCCGCGGACCTGGCCGTGATCTATCCGCTCTGGGACATCCGCGCCGACGATCCGCTGGCCTGGGCTTATCTCCTGGGCGCGATTGTGCTGGCGGCGTTCCTCTGGTTCGGACGGCGCCGGTTCGGCCCGGGACCCCTGGCCGGAGCGCTGTTCTACGCGGTCACCCTGTCGCCGGTGCTGGGCTTCGTGGACTACGGCTACATGCAGTTCGCTTTCGTGGCCGACCGCTTTCAGTATCTGGCGGGTATCGCGGTCATGGCGGTGCTCGTCGGCGGCGCGGCCGAGGCCGCCAGCAGGCTGCCGGACGCCGTCCGGAAGAGCGCGCCGTACTTCGTGGCCGCGGTCCTGGTGGTCCTCGGCGCCTTGACGTGGCGCCAGACGGGCATCTACCGGGACGGGATCACGTTCTTCAGCCATATCATCGCCCACAACCCCGACGCCCGTGACGCCCACCTCAACTTGGCCAACGAGCTGATCGAGGCGGACCGCCCGGACGAAGCCGTGGCCGCGGCACGGACGGCCGTAGAGCAACGCCCGGATATGGCCGCAGGGTATTCCAACCTCGGCAACGCGCTCATGCATCTCGACCGGTTGGACGAAGCGCAGGAGAGCCTGCGCCGCGCCCTGGAACTCGACCCCCGCAACCGCGACGCACGCCAGAACATGGCCGAGACGTTCAGGAAACAGAAGCGCCATGAAGCCGCGGTGGAGGCGTACCACAGGGTGCTCGAACTGGACCGCGGTTACGCGCTCGCCCATGCCGGACTCGGCGATGCGCTGCTCAGTCTCGAACGATACGAAGAGGCCGTCGAATCCCTGACCGAGGCCATCTCGCTGGGCACGGACCCGGAGGTTACCGCAGTGCTCCATTTCCTCCTGGGCAAGGCGCTGAAACGGCTTGGACGGCTCGAAGCCGCGGCGGAACACCTTCATCGCGCCGTGGAACTGGATCAGAGTGAAGCGCAGCCGCTCGTGACCCTGGCCAACCTGCGAATTGCGCAGGGACGCACCGAAGAGGCGGACGAATACCTGAACCGCGCCCGGGATCTCAATTCACAGGATCCGGCGGTCCTCCAGAACGCGGCCGAGGCGCTCAGGAAGCAGGGGCGGTACGCCGAATCTATCGAGGCTTACCGCGCTGCCCTGGACGTCGACCCGCAGTACGCGCTGGCCCACGCCGGATTGGGTGACACGCTGTTCCGTATGAAACGATACGAGGAGGCGGCGGCGTCCCTGACCCGAGCCCTCACCATCGAGCCGGACCTGCGGATGGCGGGCTCCCTTCACCTTCTCGCGGGCCGTGTCCTGCAGGAGCTTGCGCGGCCCGGGGAAGCGGCGAATCACTACGAGCGCGCCCTGGAGATCGACCCGCGCAACGCCGAGGCCATGGATCGCTTCGCCATGCTGCGTTTCGGACAGAAGCGCTACCGCGAGGCGCTTCGCCTGTACCGGACCCTGCTGGAGATCCGGCCCGACAGCGCCCAGAACCACGCCAACCTGGGCGCTACCCTGTTCTACCTCGACCGGCTCGACGACGCCCGCCAAAGCCTCGAGCGCGCGCTCGCCCTGGACCCAACCCTCGAAATGGCCCGGATCGGCCTTGAAAAAATACGCAAGCGCCGGAAACTCCGCTGACGCCCACGGCGCCTGCCACGTCGTCACGGCCAACGACCACGGGCTGCAATCGCGGAAGGACTCCATACACGGTCATTGTGAGATGGGACCATCTTAGCTACTATGGCTCCCATGAAGGAAATGGCAGCCAAAGACGCCAAGAATCGTTTTGGCCGTTTGCTCGACGCTGCCCAGAGCGCGCCTGTACGCGTGACCAGGAACGGCAGGTCGGTCGGCGTCATGATGTCGGTGCAGCAATATGAACGGCTTCGTGGCGCCGCATGGGAGCGTCTGACGACGACGATGGACGCTCTGGGCAGGGAAGCATCGGCGAGAGGATTGACAGAGGCCGGGCTCGAAGCGCTACTGGCCGATGAAAGCTGAGCGTGTCGTTCTCGACACCAACGTCCTGATCAGCGCGGCGCTTCGACCGGAAGGGGCGCCACGCGCGGTTGTGGACGCGGTGCGGTCGGACAATGGCGTATTGCTGTTCTCGGACGAGACGTTGGACGAGCTTCGAAGCCGTCTCCACCTTCCGAGGTTCGACCGTTACATCAGCCGGGAAGGCAGGGCGGTCTATCTGGCGCAACTCGAAGCGGTCTCGGAATGGGTGTCGATAGCCGGCGCCAAGCTGGGGTGCCGTGACCCGGATGACGACAAACTGCTCGAGACGGCCCTGATGGGTGAAGCGGATTGCTTGGTCACGGGAGACCGGGACCTCCTGGAGATGTACCCGTTTCAGAACATACCGATCCTGAGACCAGCGGTCTTTCTGAATCTCCGAAAAGCCCGATAGGGTTATTGAGCCTCGTGGACCCGGGGCGGTTCAGTGTACGGGTGCGCAAGGTACGGCGTGCACTCTGAACCAAGAAGGGGCCAGCGGTGGCCTTTGATCTTGTCTCAGTTTGAAAAAGTTTCCTTGAAAATATTGAGAGCCACTGTCTTGAGCACCTCCATCGTCCAGTCCCCTCCGTGCTCTGCGATTCTATCCATTACCTTCTTCCACCGCCCTTCGTCCCGGATCGAATCAAGGAAGTCATGGCCCTGATTGGTTAGACGGAACACCGACTGGCTGATTCTTTCTAGAAGACCGGCATCGCAAAGCAGTTGAACATGGTGAAAACGTTTTTGATCGCTTCCCCTCATCCCAAGAAAGTCTCGTTCCATCACATCACTGGAAGTTGACGCCTCGTATTCGAGGAGGATTTCTCGCATATAGCTAGGGTCACGTTTCATGATTTGGATCCTCTTGGCGTTTCAGATAGTCCCAATCTTTCCGATTCTTCGGTGGGGCGGTGCCGTCGACTTCCTGATCCCCTCGTAGAATACGAAGCCGCCCAGCCGCTCGATCTTGCTGAACATCCGGCTCGTAGACCTGCGGAGTTCCGAATACCAGATCACGCTGGTCGTAGTGTAGAGGCTGGACCCTTCTTTTCCCACAGGGCCGGATGGGCCTCCAGAAACACGAAAGCTCGCGCCGGAGCGCGAGCCTCGGAAGGAGGGCAATACAGGATTGCGCCTCACCAAACAACCTGCCTCCGTACACGTGCTTTGTCAATGCGGGTGGATCGTCACGCCTCATTCATCGTAACCACGATGTTGCCTACGTGGCGCTTGGCGATGAATGCCTGCTGGGCGGCCACCAGCTCCCGCAAGGGGTAGGTGGCCGCCAGTACCGGCTTGATCTCGTTACGCTCGATGTAGCCCACGAGGTCGCCGAAGACCCCCGGCGGGGGCACCGTGGCGCCGGTAAACACAAGGTCGCGCAGGTAGAACATTCTCAGATCGAACCTCACCATCGGCCCGGCAATGGCGCCGGCGCACGTATACCGGCCACCCCGCGACAGGACCGAAATCAGCCGGGGCCAGAACGGGCCGCCCACCACGTCCGCGACCACTGTCACCTCTTCGGCGCCGGTTGCCATCCCGAGGGCTGTCCTCAGGTTTTCCGGGGCGCGCGGCAGCACGTGATCCGCGCCCAGGGCCCTGACCGCCTCGGCCTTGTCCTCGCCGCAGAGCGCAACGGTCTCGGCGCCCCGGCGCAGGGCGAGCTGGATCAGGGCGGAGCCGACGCCGCCGGAGGCGCCGGAAATCAGGATGCGGTCATCCTCCCCTACCCCGGCGCGGTTCAACATGTTCTCCGCGGTCAGGTAGGACGTGGCAAAGGTTGCCAACTCGGCGTGGGAGAGGTCGCTGCCCACCGCATGGACGTTCCGGACATCAGCCAGGGTGTAGTCGGCGAAGCCGCCGTCGCATTCGGAGCCGAAGTAACCGCATTTCTCGCGATCCAGCGGATCGCTCCAGTCGCGCAGCCAGGGGTCCACCAGCACTCGCCTGCCCAGGAGCGCGGCGTCGCAACCGGCGCCGAGAGCAACCACCCGTCCGCATACGTCCGCGCCCTGAATACGGGGAAAGGTGATCGGCTTGCCGCCCCAGGTCGCGTCCACCTCGGCAGCGTCATCCAGCGCGTCACCCGTGGTACCGCCGGCGACGCTGGCCGAGTACCACGCCGTGCGGGTGTTGACGTCGGTGTTGTTCAACCCGCATGCACCCACTCGGATGAGGGCTTGGCCGGGTCCCGGACAGGGCTTGGGCCAGTCGTCCCGAAAGCTCAGCCGGTCGAGGCCGCCATGGCCCGTCAGCACCACCGCTCGCATCCCCGATCCTTCCGTGGAGAGCCCCGTGCCGGATCAGTCGAAGCACTCCAGCCCGGCGGCCGCGACTCCCACCCGGGCGATGTCCTCGTCTTCGTCGGAGGTGCCGCCGCTGACGCCCACGGCGCCCACCACGTCGTCGCCGTCGCGGATGAGCAGGCCGCCGGCCGCGGGGACCACCTTGCCGTCGGCCAGTGCCGTGAGGGCGGCGAGGAAGGTCGGGCGCTCGTTGAGGCGGTCGGCGATGGAGCGGCTGGAGCCGCCCATGCCCAGGGAACCCCAGGCCTTGCCGATGGCGACCTGGGGGCGCAGGATGCTGGCGCCGTCCTCGCGCTTGAGGGCCTTGAGGTGGCCGCCGTCGTCGAGGACGGCCACGCACATGGGCCTGAGGTCCAGCCGGCGGGCTTCGGCAAGGGTCTCGTCGACGATGATCGCGGCCCTTTCAAGGCTCAGTCTTGAGCTGCTTCGTGCCAAGGGTCTCCTCCTTTTCCTTCGCTTCCACCTGCAGCGGAATCTGTCCCTGCTTGGTCTCGCCCCAGTAGACGGTGCGGTGCGGGAACGGTATCTCGATGCCGCGCTCGTCGAACGCCTTCTTGAGGCGGCGGTTGTACTCGCGGCCGATGCCCCACTGCTGGCTCGGGCGGGTCTTGAGCCGCGCGCGCACGATCACCGCGGAGTCCTCGAACCGGTCCACGCCCATGATCTCGATGGGCTCCAGCATGTCCCGGCGGAACTCCGGGTCTCCGCGCATGGCTTCGTCCACCTCCTTCATGACCGCCACCACTTCGTCGGTGTCCTCGCGGTAGCCCACCCCCACGTCCAGCAGGTAGCGGGAGTAGTCCTTGGTCATGTTCTCCACGTGCTCGATGGTGCTGTTGGGTACGAAGTGCACGTTGCCGCTCAGGTCGCGGATGCGCACGGAGCGCAGGGTCACCTTCTCCACCACGCCGGTGACGCCGCCCACGTCCACCACGTCGCCGGCGCCCACGCTGCCTTCGGTGAGGATGAAGAGGCCGTTGATGATGTCCTTGATGAGCGACTGGGCGGCGAAGCCCACGGCCAGTCCGAAGATGCCGACGCCCGCCAGGAGCGGCCCGGTCTCGACGCCCACGAGCTGGAGGACGAGCAGAGCGCCCACCAGCACCACCAGCAGCTTGACCGACGTCTGCGCCAGCGGCGCCAGGGTCTGGAGCTTCCTCCCGGCCTCCCGGCTGCGCACCCGGTCCAGGATCCGGGGACGAAGCAGCGAAAGCACCGTGGCGTTGCTGAGCCGTATGATGGCCAACCCGGCCACGATCACCAGCGTGATCAACGCCGTCCTCACCAGCATCGTCTCACCCGCGGGCGTGCTCAGGAAATCCACCACGGAAACGCCCCATATCTCCAGCAGGACGGCCGCGGCCACGACCGCCAGCGGCAGGTCCACCAGCGTGCGCAACAGGCCGGCGCGCTCGTCCGCGGCCCGGCCGCCCTCCGGTCCGAGCCCGCCCTGTCCGGCCAGGACCCTCTTCCACACCGCCCGGACCGCGCTCTTGACGTAGAAGGACAGGATGAGCGCGGCCAGCAGCAGGAGTGCGGAGCCCGTGACCCGTTGCCACACGAACTGCGACGCGTACTGGTAGCCCGCCAGGTTCAGGACGACGATGCCTGCCAACACGGCGAAGACCAGCAGGTGGACCAGGGGCCATACCGACCACAGGAAGCCGTCCTGCGAACGGCTGTGCCGCAGGACCGCCTGCATGAGCGTCCCCCGCCGCCTGCATCCGAGCGTTGCCAGCACCAGCACCACCAGGGCGAAAGCGATCATCAGCAGGCGGGCCAGCGCCAGGCTCGCGGCCACGTCGTCGCCCGGAGCGTTCAGCGCCACGTAGCGCGGGACGATCAGCGCCACTGCGGCCACGCTCACCGCCACCACCGCGGTCCGAAGCACCCGGCCCGCCTCCGGCGTGAGCCCCCAGCGGCGCTCGCCGTGGCCGTCCGGACGGAACACGGCGTCGCCGAACGATCCGATCCAGAGCACCAGCGCGGCGAGCTGCAACGCCCCCGCCAACACCGGACCGAGAGAATCGTTCTGGGACAGTCCGAACTGCGGCAGCGCCAGCGTGACGAGCACGACCCAGGCCGGCCATACCGCGGCGCGGCCAGCGAGCAGCAGCGCCACCCGATGCGCCGGCGCCGCCTGCCCGCGGGCCATCGTGGCCGCCACCCGCTCCCGGAGGAAGCGGCGGGCTCTCAGCGCAAGCAACGGCAACAGCCCGAACACCAGCACGGCCGCAACCCACGGCCACGTCGACGCCGCGAAGCGGATCTGGGCGACCTGACGTTCCAGGTGGGACAGCTCGTAGAGGCGCCCCAGCAAGGTCGCGGCGCCGTCCGCGGCCTGCCCGACAAGCGCCCAGTTGGGAGGGAACAGGCCCACGGGTTCGCGGTTGCGCAGCCACAGCATCCGGCCCAGGACGAACGCGTAGAGGCTCTCGATCTGGTCTTCCCTCTGGCGCTTCAGGTCCGCCAGGCGCGTGGCCGCATCCGCCAGCTCGTTGAGAACGTTCTCCTGAGCCTGCAACGCCTCCTTGCGGTCCCTGACGATGTCGCCGAGCCGGCCGCTGACCGCGGGCGACGGCCTCCCCTCCGCGGCCAGCGCCCGGGCGTAGCCCGTGGCGTCGGAATCCGCGCGGAACAGCAGCGTGCCCAGCTCGAACAACGCCTGCCGGTGCTCTCGAAGGCGCTGCCGCAGCGACTCTTCATCCGTGGAGCGGGCGGGGCCCCGTTGGCCCCGGTGGCGGAACTTCTCCAGTTCCACCTTGATGTGACGGGCCACCCAGTCGCCGGCGCCGTAACGCTCCACCAGGTCCACGAGCCGTTCCTTGTTGCGCAGGTCCTGGGCCGTGAGCCGTTCCTGCTCCGCCAGCTCGGCGCGCACCCGCTCCAGCTCCCGGCGGAGCGCAAGGGTTTCCTTCTGGACCTTCAGCACCTCCAGCTCGAGGGTCATAAGCAGGCTGACCACCCGGGAGCCGGTCTCGGTCAGGCGCCTCTGGATGAACGCGATGCGGTCGTCGAGCACTTCTTCTTCGAAATCGATGCTCTGCGCCGCCTCCGGGGTCTCCGCGACGCCGGGAGGCGTCTGGCCGAAGCCCGGCGGCGCGGCCCACACGGCCATCGCAACGGCCACGATCAGGGTCAAGGGTAGGAATTTCATGTCGATCTGGTAGCTACTGTCCTGTTTCCTGCATTACTTCTTACTTTACCACTCGCCCACGATTCAAGATGACATCGCGCGCCAACGCCCTGCTCCTGGCCACCGCCCTGCTCGTCACCTTCACGACCGGGACCGCCAGCCGCATCTTCGCCATCTCGCTGCCGACCGTGGCCACCGGTCTGGAGACCGACATGGTGGGCATATCGTGGGCGCTCATTTCCTTCCAGCTTGCCACCGCCGCACTGTCGCTGGTCTTCGGGCGCGTGGGGGACGTGTACGGGCGCCAGACCGTCTACATCTGGGGCATCGTGCTCTTCACCGTCAGCTCGCTGTTGTGCGGGCTGTCCGGGGACATCGCGCAGTTGATCTTCTACCGCGTGCTCCAGGGCGTCGGCGCGGCCATGATGCAGGCCCAGGGGCGGGCCCTGGCCATGGACGCCTCCACCGAGGAGTCCAAAGGGCGCGTGCAGGGATTCATGACCACGGCGCATCACAGCGGCTTTCTGGTCGGTCCGGGCCTGGGCGGGTTCATCATCCAGTACGTCCACTGGCGCGGCGTCTTCTTCTTCCTCGTCCCCTTGGGAGCCGTCGCCACCGCCCTGGCTCTGGGCTTTCGCCGGAGCCAGGGGAGCGATGCCACCGAGCGCACGGAGAACGGACGCCCGGCCATCGACTATCTCGGCGCCGCACTGCTGGTGGGCGTCACCTTGGCGTTAATGGGCGTCCTCGACCGCCAGATCATGGAATCCTTCACGCCGGCCTGGCGAGCGGGCGCGGTTGCGGCCTTGGCGGCATTGGCCGCGGGGTTCCTGTGGCGCGAAAGCCGGGCGGCGAGCCCCATCCTGAGCCTGGCGCTGTTCCGGATCCGCATGTTCGCCTTCAGCACGGTGGCGATGCTGCTGGTCTCCATCGTCAACACCCTGCACGTCTACCTGCTGCCGTTCTACCTGCAGGACGTGCTGGGGCTGACTCCCTCGTTCATGGGTATCCTGTTCCTCAGCGCGCCTATCTTCGCCGCCGCGCTGTCGCCGGTGGGCGGCATCATCGCCGACAAGGTAGGACCGCGCATACCGGCCACCGCGGGCGCCGCGCTGTACGCCGGAGCATCCTTCCTGGGGGTCTGGTTCGCGGCGGGTTCGCACTGGATGGTGCCGACGCTGGCGCTGGTGCTGGTGGGACTGGGCAGCGCGCTCTTCTTCCCGCCCAACCACACCGCGCTGATATCGTCCGTGCCGTTGGAGCACCGGGGCGTGGCCACCGGCACCCTCTACACCATGTTCGGCCTGGGAAACGTCTTCGGCGTCACCGTGGGCAACTTCCTCATGACCGTGGCCTTCCGCATGCACTCCGGCAATCCCGACGCGCTGCCAGCAGCCGCGGACCGGGCTCATTTCGTGCTCGCGCTTCAGGACACGTTCCTGGTCACCACCGGCATCGCCCTGGCCGCGGTGGCGTGCTCGCTGCTGCGGGGGGCCAACCACCCGTCACCCCGGGCTTGATCCGGGGTCCAGGCGGGGTGGCTGATCCGTTCGGAGTCTCGCGGCTACCGCAACCGCTCCGGCAGATTGACGAAGGTGCTCATCTCGTGGGGCATGGCCGTAGCCTGCGCCTTGCAGACGTGGGCCGGAGTGATCTGATCGATTCTGGTCACGCCCAGGAGGCCCATGGCGATGACGATCTCGTTCTCCAGGAGCTGCAGGGCGCGCACCAGACCCTCGTGATCCCCCGCCCCCAGCGCCCAGCCCTGGAGCTTGCCGATGGTCACGGCCTTGGCGCCCAGGGCCACGGCCTTGAGCACGTCGGTGCCTCTCAGGAAGCCGCCGTCGATGATGATCTCGGCCTTGCCGCCCACGGCCTGGACGATCTCCGGCAGCATGTCCATGGTCCCCTGCCCGTGGTCGAGCTGGCGACCGCCGTGGTTGGAGATGTAGATGACGTCCACGCCGTGGTCGAGCGCGATGCGCGCGTCCTCCGCGGTGGCCACGCCCTTGAGGATGAACGGCATGCCGCCGATCTCCTTGATGGCGTCCATGGTCTTCCAGGTGAGCTTGGCCTGCCACAGCCGGTCCTGGTTGGCGGCTTCGCGCCGCTTGCTGGGCGGCAGCCAGCGGTTCATCAACTGCCGCTCCCGGTTGCTGTAGTGGGCGGAATCCACTGTGAGGCACAGGGCCTTGTAGCCGGACTGCTTGACCCGTCCCAGGATCTCCTCGACCCAGTCCAGGCCGCCGCGGATGTAGAGCTGGAATATCTTGTCCGACGGGGTGGCGGCCGCGGTCTCTTCAAGGGCGGGCTGGGTCACGGAGCTGACGAAGTTGACGGTGCCGAACTCGTTGGCGGCCCTGGCCGCGGCCACGGCCCCCTCCGGGGTGATCTGCTGGAGCGAGCCGATGGGGGCCAGCATGACGGGGATGCGCAGCTTGTGGCCGAGCACGGTGGTGGAGGTGTCCACCTCGGAGACGTCCACCAGCACCCGCGGACGCAACGCCAGCGAATCCAGCGCCAGCCGGTTGCGGCGCATGGTGGTCTCCGACTCGCTGCCGCCGCTCAGGTAGTCCCAGACGGGCTGGGGCAGGTTGCGCCGCGCCTGTACGACAAGCTCCTGGTTGCTGACGAATTGTTCACTCATTGCGATTTCCTTCCGGCGAACGGCGTAAGGGCGCAACGGTGGGAGTCCGCATCCGCGGCGGACTCCCACCCGTCTCTTCGATCGGCTGCCAGGCGGCCCTTGGGGCCGGCCCGGCTGATTTTTACTTGCCCCGCTTCGGGAAGAGCTTCGGCAGGTACTCGTTGGTGAAGACGTCCTCCACCGCCGACTTCTTCGGAAGCTTCATGTGCTTGGTGATGAGATCGTTGGTGAACGCCATCCGTTCCGTGGTCATGTGGCCGATGCCTTCCTTCAAGGCGTTCTTTGACAGAAGCGAGTCCACCGCGATGTCGAAGTGCTTCCGCGCCAGGTCCGGGCTGATGGCCGGGTTGTGCTTGATGAAGATGTCCACGGCCTCCTTCGGGTTCTCCACCGACCAGGCGATGCCCTTGTAGGTGGCCGCCAGGAACCGCTTCACCAGGTCCGGCTTGTTCTTGAGGGTATTCCCGGACACCATCAGGCCGTTGCCGTAGGTGGCCATGCCGTGGTCGGCGAACAGCAGGTACAGCGGCTTCTTGCCGACCTTCGCGGCGGCCGCGTCCAGCGTCGGCTTCTCGGTGTAGAAGATGAGGATGGCGTCCACCCGTCCGGCCAGGAGGCTCGGGACGGTGGCGGGCACCGTCATGTTGATCCACTTGACCTTGCCGGCATCGAACTTGTTGATGTTGGCGAAGGCCGGGAAGATGACCCGCGCGGCGTTGGCCTCGGGCGAGCCGATGGTTTTCCCTTCGAGGTCCGACGGCTTGGTGATCTTGTTTCCCACCAGCGTGGCCAGGGTCTCCAGGGTCTTGTCGTGGACCATGCCGACCATCTTGAGATCGGCGCCCCGCGACATGGCCGCGATCATGTTGCCCACGGACGCGAAGCCGAAGTCGTCGGTGCCCGAGGCGATCCGCTTCACGGTGTCGCCGGAGCCGAAGCCTCGGGTCATCTGCACGTCGAGGCCGGCTTCCTTCCAGAACCCCTTGTCGATGCTCACGTAGTACATGGCGTGCTTGCCGTACGGGATCCAGTCCAGCGCGAACTTGACCTTGTCCGCGGCCGAGGCGCTGCCGACGCTCGTCACGTACAGCAGGAAAATCGCAAGCGCGATGAATGTGCGTTTCATTTCATTTACCTCCCTGCGTTAGAGTTTGTTCCATCACAGATACTGCAAGCCGATGGTCTTTCCCACCTGCCTGACACAGTCGTTGAACTCCGCCGAAAGCCGCATCTCCGGGGTCCGGGGCCGCGGCAGCCCGATCTTGATGATGTCGGTGATCCGGCCCGGCCGGGGCGTCATCACCAACACCCGGTCCGCCAGGAAGACCGCTTCCGGTATGCTGTGGGTGATCAGCAGGCTGGTCTTCTTCTTTTCGCTCCAGATGCGCTGAAGCTCCATGTTCATCTCGCCCCGGGTCATGGCGTCCAGGGCGCCGAAGGGCTCGTCCAGCAGCAGCAGCGAGGGGTCGTGCACCAGCGCCCGGCTGATGGACGCGCGCTGCTGCATGCCGCCGGACAACTCCCGCGGGTACTTGTCCTTGAACTCCGTGAGTCCGGTCAGCTCCAGCAACTCCAGGGCCTTGGGATGGTATTCCTCTTTGGAGAGGCCGAGGATCTCCACCGGCAACAGGACGTTGTCGATGACCGAGCGCCACTGAAACAACACCGGGGTCTGGAACACGATGCCGGTGCTCGACTTGGGTCCGGTCACCGGCGCGCCGTTCACCAGCACCTCGCCCCGGGTCTTGTCGAGCAGCCCGGCGATGATCTTCATGATGGTGGTCTTGCCGCAGCCGCTGTGGCCCACGAGGGAAATGAACTCCTGCTCGTAGACCTCGAACGAGGCGTCCTCCAGCGCCACGATGGGAGCATCCTTGGAGGGATAGACCTTGGTGAGGTTCCTGACCTCGATGGCTTTCCCGTTCGTCATGGAAATCGGTTCCAAACTCGATACGCCGCGGCCGGCCGGATGTTCTCCATCCGCCCGGAGCCGGCCTACATGCCGAAGCCCGTCAACTCCTGCTCATCCTCGTCGATGCTCCACGGGATCAGCCACATTTCCAGCAGCACCAGAACGCCGTAAAGGACCAGGCCCAGGATCGACAGCACGACGAGGGCCGCGAACATGAACGGCGTATTGACCTCGTAGTTGGCGACCATGACCAGGTACCCGAGGCCGGTGTTGCCGCCGACGAACTCGCCGATGATGGCGCCGATGACCGCCAGCGTGATGGCGATCTTGAGGCCGCCGAAGAAGTGCGGCAGCGCGTTGGGCAGGCGGACCTTGGCGAAGATCTGCCAGTCCGAGGCCTGGAGCGACTTGACCAGGTCCAGCATCTCGGGCTGCACCATGCGCATGCCCTGGACCGTGGTGACGATGATGGGGAACCACGACACCAGGAACGCGATGAGCACCTTGGACATCTCGCCGTAACCCACCCAGATCAGCAGCAGCGGCGCGATGGCCACCTTGGGGACGATCTGGGCCACGAGGATCAGCGGGTAGAGAAGATTCTGAAGCAACCGGGAGTAGACGATCATGATGGCCGAGATCACCCCCAGCACGAGCCCCATGAGGAACCCGTATATGGTTTCCCGGAAAGTCACGAGGCAGTTCTGCATGAGGGGGAAGAACTTCTCGATGATGGTCCAGAAAATCTTCGACGGCGCGGGCAGCAGGAACTCGGAGACCGACAACAGCCACACCGACACCTCCCAAAGCAGGGTGAAGAGGACGAGACTGAAGGTGATGGTGCCGAGTTCCTTGAAACGTTCAACCATTCATTTCCCCGCATGGCAGACGGCGCAGGACAGCCGTTCAGCCCGCTTTCATACCACAAGTTTCCGCGCAAGAAACCCCCAAATGATTTTTTCGTCGTCGATACCGTTCCGCCTCGATTTGCCATGAACCGCATTTGGCGGTACGGGGTAAGGACAACCTTCGGGTACGACCCCGGAAAGGACGAACCCATGCCGGACAAGGTATCGATCTTCGGGCACGACCATTGAGACTACACCGCGAGTGCCCGGCGGGACTACTCGGACAGAAACATTCCCTTCGAATACGTCAACGTGCTGGAAGACGAGGACGGCCTCCGGCGCATGATGGACCTGAACCACGGCCGCCGCGACGTCCCGGTCATCGTCGAGGACGGTCGGGTCACCGTCGGCTTCGGCGGAAGCTGAGCGGTGTAGAGGCCGCGGTCGCGGCCGTGAAATTGACTTGCAGCGGGGTCATCGGATATTCTCCGTCCTGACCGTCGCGTAGTTTCACCGGAGCCCTTCGGAGGTTTGCGATGATCAAGCACGTCGTTCTCGTCAAGCTGAAGCCGGACGCATCTCCCGAGCAGATCGACAGGATGATCGCGGGCTACAACTCCATGAAGGACTCCATCCCGGACCTGCTGAGTTGGTCCATGGGGCCCAACCTGCGCCGCGACGGCGACTACGACTATGCCATGGTGGCCATCTGCGAGGACGCGGAGGCCCTCCGGCGCTACGTGGACCACCCTGTGCACCGGCAGGTGGCGCAGGAGGTCGGGCGGCCGATCTTCCAGAGCCGGGAGATCGCCGACTTCGAGTTCGACCCCGAAGAAGAGATGTGGGAGCCCCAGGTGCAGGAGGTGTGGACCGAGCTGCCGGACACGGTCAAGCCCGAGCACACGGCCCTGGTGGTCATCGACGTGCAGAACGACTTCTGCGCTCCCGGCGGCGCGCGCATGAAGGGAGATCTGAGCTTCGTCGAGGCCATGCGCGAGCCTCTGAAAGTGATGGTGGAAGCGGCACGGGCCGCGGGCGTGCCGGTGATCTACACCCAGACCTCCAACGACAACGAGCACGACAACGGCCCGATCCTGGCGCGGCGCGCGCGGGTGGGGCTGGCCAACGCCAAGTACACGGTCCCGGGAACACCGGGATGGGACGTCTGCGACTTCGTCGCGCCCGCGCCGGAGGACGTCCGGATCAAGAAGTGGCACCACAGCGGCTTCACCAACCCCAAGATGGATTCGACCTTGGGGCGCCTGGGCATAAAAACGCTGCTGTTCACCGGCGCCGCCACCAACGGCTGCGTCGAGGCCACGGTGCGGGACGCGTTCGCCCGGGGCTACTACAACGTGGTGCTGGAAGACTGCGTGGCGGCCTACGACGCCGACCTGCAGCGCTATTCGCTCAAGAACATGGCCACCCACTTCGCCCTCATCAGCACCAGCCGCGAAGTGCAGCGCACGTGGGCGGAACAGGGGGCGCTGGCGGGCTAGCAGTCTGTCCGAGCAGTGTGATTTTAGCGATGGTAGGGACGACCCTCGGTCGCCCAATGGGAATCCAGCGGAATCCCGAAGGAGATCACAATGGCCACAGCGGTAGCGGAAACTCTCGATGACGCCGTTGAAGCGAGCTTCAACTACATGGTGCACACCGGCCCTCGGCCCGTGACCACCTGGGACAAGCCCAGCCTCGGCTATCCGCACAAGGACCGGACGTACGAGACCCACACGGCCTCGGTCCGGAACGGCCGCAACCACCCCGAGCTCTCCATTGAGCACCACGGTTTCGCCCTGCGGCCCCAGCCCACGAAGATGACCGACTTCTTCGACGAGGACGAGATCCGGGCGGTCTACTATCCCGAGATGGAGGCGCTGATCAAGGAGAACACCGGCGCCTGCCGGGTGCTGATCTTCGACCATACCCTGCGCTCCGGCTACGAGGAAAAGGGCGCCAAGGCACCGGTCCAGAACGTGCACAACGACTACACCGAGTGGTCCGGCCCGGAACGGGTGCGCGACCTGCTGCCCGACGAGGCCGACGATCTGTTCAAGCGCCGCTTCGCGGTGGTCCAGGTGTGGCGCGGCATGCTGAACCCGGTGCTGCGGGATCCCCTGGCCATGTGCGACGCCCAGAGCATCGCCACCGAGGACCTCATCCCCACCGTGCGGCCCCACCCCAACCGGCTCGGCGAGACCTACCACCTGACCTACAGCCCCGGCCACCGGTTCTACTACTTCCCGGACATGCAGCCCGACGAGGCCATCGTCTTCAAGTGCTACGACTCGAAGACCGACGGCCGGGCGCGCTTTTCCGCCCATTCCGCCTTCGAGCACCCCAGCACCCCGGCGGACGCGCCGCCGCGGGAGAGCATCGAGATCCGGACTCTCGCATTCTTCGACGACTGATGCCTACGGTCGGGTCTGACCAAGCACGGCTGCCCGACGTCGATGTCCGACCAAACTCCGGCATCGTCCGAAGCCCGCTCGACGAGATCAAGGCAATCCAGACCCTTCTGGCTGACGTCTACAAGGATGCCGGGGATGGACGCGCCCTGTTCCGGGAACTGGTCCAAAATGCCGACGACGCAGGTGCACGCCGTCTCAAGCTCGCGGTGCTGGAGCGCGGTTGGACCGATGCGCGAAACAGTCTGCTCCACGGACCTGCACTCCTGGTTGCGAACGACGGGGAGTTCCCCGACCAAGATCGTGAGGCGCTGCATAAGGCCGTCGGCGGATCCAAGGAGGACGAGGTTGGCAAGATCGGCACCTTCGGTATTGGGTTGAAGAGCGTCTTCCATATATGCGAGGCATTTCTCTACATCGGAGCCCAGGATGGGAAGTGGCGTGCCGGCGTTCTGAACCCGTGGGCGGGGACCGGAGAAAGCGGAGAAGCCGATCCCCTGCATCCCGACTGGCACGAGATTGACGTCGAGCGGCTGCGGTCAGTGACGACGGAACTCATTGGGAATTCGAGCAACGGCCTCCTGCTGTGGGTACCGTTGCGACTTCCCCAACATCTGGATCGCGGTGTGGAAGGTCACCAGTACGGGTTGGGGACACATTGCCCGCAAACGGATGATCTCTGCGCCTGGATCAGATGCGCGACGCCCGCCGCATTGCTGCTGGCGCAGTGCGGGCATCTTCACACTATCGAAGCAGAGCGTGCAGCAGGGCCGGAGAGTCTACGCAACCTGGAAAGACTAGAATCCTTGATCGACAGGATCTTGACTCAGGAAGACAAGATATTTGAACTGGACTTCGTTCGTACATGAATACTATCGTAGGCCATCGCGAGTTGTAACGCTCGGTAGTTTAAGCGACGAGCTTCGCCTCATCGCAAATGGCATCGAGGTTCCTGGTGATGGCGGCAAAGCGCCGATGGGTCTTGGTATTGCCGCTCACGGCGTCGGGCGCAAGATGGGCCAGGCCGGGGCGAAGGATGCGGTTGTAGACACGCGTGTAGAACATCGCCACCTTGAGGCCGTGTTCGGTCAAGTGGTAGCGGTAGGCGCCGGGGATGCGCTCGATCAGGCCGTGCAGGCGCAGGCGTCTCAGGTCGTAACTCATTCGGCCCGGGCGCATTGGACTGGGATCGAGGCCCAGGAGTGCACCGAGGTGCCCGCGCAGGTCGCGGTTGGAGAAGCCGCGGGCCGAAAGAGTGAACAAGAGCAGGGCCTGCATCAGAGCCTGCACGCGCTCATCGGCGAAGCGCAGGGCCGAGGCGCGTTGTCCGTGGAACTCCAGGCCGCGTTGATGGCGTTGGAGTTCGTCTTCACCCAGGGCACAGTCGTGGCTGATGGTTTCTATCTGCAACAGACGACGGTTGGCTGTGAAGCCGACCTGGCACAACGCCGCCAGGTTAGACAGCCGCCGGCCCAGGGCGAAGTCATAGGTGTCGTTGACGGTGGTCTCGGTGCGCAGCGCCTGCCCTTCCTTGTGGTACTGCTTGATGCGCGAGTGCTTGTAGTCCACGTGCAAGGAAGGGGTGACGCCTGCGGTGATGACCCGGGTACGGAACCGACCGGGGGTGCGCCGGGTGACCCGGCGCTGGAAGATCAACTGCACCTGGCTGGGGCGACCGAGATCGAGGTTCTCGCGGATCACGTCCTCGAAAAAGACGCGGCCCGAGGCCGGGCGGTCGAGCACCTGGGTCAGGCTGAACTCCGCTTGCAGGATGGAGATGTCGTAGCGCAGACCGGCGCGACGGTCCTGAGGCGTATACGGATGCGGCAGGCGATCGAACCACTTGCGCGCCAGTCTGTCGATGAAAGCGGCATCGAAGCCTTCGCAGATCTGTTGCAGCGCCTCGGGGTCTCCGCAGCAGCGCACGCCGTTGTCCAAAGCCTCGAACGGGATGCCGCGCTCGCGCAACTGGCACTTGGCGTACTCGTTGCCGTTGAGGCACAGCTTGCCGTTGTACGGGAAGTAGGTGCAGAACTTGATGAAGAACGGCCCCGCCTGTTTGTCCACGCAATAGAAATACACATGGTTGACCATCGCGGTAGACGAGACCACCCACGGATAGGTGACCCCGGTGTCCGGGTTCCGGCGCCGCTCGGTGCGCATCACACGGGCCTTCTCCTGCGCTATCCCGATGTACAAAACCCCTTCGGTTCCCTTGAACCGCCCCAGGTACTCCTGCGTCACCTCGTCCTTGCGCTGGCCCTTCTTGAAGTGCACCACCTCGATCTGCTCCCGCTCCGCAAAGTCCTTCACCGCCTGCACGAACTCCCGACTCTTGGGCGCCAGCGCCACCGTCGACGCAAACCGCTGGCCATGGTGCTTGTGCAGATACCCCACTACCCCGCCCACGCTCTGCAACTGCGGCACATACAGGTTCAAGTACAGGCGATCCACCGACTCGTATTCCAGCGTCACGTGATCGCGCAATACTTCCGCTACGGTTTGTGGTAGGCTCATGTCCGGCTCCGGTTGCTTCGGGCTTTTATGCCCATTTGACCCTTTGAGGTCCGACCTTGCAAGGTCCCATGACCAGGGATTCAATCCCTGCTACAAGCGACCGGAGCCAATCCCCTTACCCCCTCGTCGGTCTGAGGCGAAGCCTCGCTAGTGTGTGTGACCCGGCAGACGGTGGGATGGGTCGGGCGATATACGGACGACCGCGGGTATTTCTCGGACCAGGCCTTCGAGGGCGAAATTATCTCCGACAATCGGAGCTGGTCCGTCGCAGGAATCGAGGTACGCGGCAACGAAAGCTTGTCTCGACTCCGGTCGCAGCCCGATTGGCCGCAATCCCCGCAGTGGCGACACGGTCGCTACTCCCCGGTGCCGCGGAAGGCTCTCGCTCACGCCGCAGTTACCGTACTGCGACCCAGCGACTTGGATGACCAGCTTTCGGGAACACGGCTCCGCTGGGCCGTGTTCCTGCCGCTGGACGACGATCCCGAGCCGAGTTCCAGTGCGATCGTGGAGAGCCACGGTCCCTCGCCTGCCTGGGAAATCATCCTGTGCGGCTACTTCTGGCCGTCCCAGGACCGCCGGTCCATTCCCGGCGTCACCGACGATATTGGCGATGCCGCAAGTGAACGTGACATGCGCGTTCGTTGGAACAGGACGCTGTGCGAAGAGCTGCTGCTTCCTTTGCTGCCAAGCGCCCTCGCCAATGCGGTAGATGGAGTCGGCGAGCGCGCAGTACGGAGGCTGCTAGAGGCGGTCATCGGCTCGGAAATGGTCAAGAACCGCTTGGAGTTCGTCACCCGACGACATTGGCTCCTACCAGTTGTTGCGACCGACGGGGTTCGATGGAGAGCGCTTGACGCGAATGCACGTCCTGTTCTGTCGATCCCAAAGTGGAGTCAGGCGCCCGAGGCTGTTCGCAGGCAGTTCGTGGACCCTTGCAGCCAACGCACGGGCGATGACGTGTTCATCGACGACGCTGTCCCCCGTTTCGCAGGTGACCTCGACGATTGGACCGTCGACCCGCTCGAACGCCTCCTGAACTGCATTCCGGGCGACGTGTTCGGGTCTCTGCAATCTCTGCATTGGATCAAGGGAGTTGTCTTCCATGTCATCGGTCAGGACGCCCGTGACGGAGATATACGCGCCGCCGCAGTCGCTCGATGGCTTGCGGGAAAGATCGGCGACGGCGCGCTTGCCCATACGACCCGACGTTCAGTCTCGAGAGAATCTCGCGACGAGTTGCGGGAGGCGTGGCGAGATCTGTGCCACGGGCTGCCGAAGGCGTGGCTGGTCGAAACACCTGTGGAAAGCCAACAGGCCGTTGTCGAGCTTGCTGCAGAAGAGATGATAGGCGAAGGGCTGTTCCCGCTGCCGTTCGGACGGCGTCCAGAGGGGTCGCCGACGGCCCCGCAGCTTGACCAGGAACGGTTGGATCGTGCGCTGTTGACCTTGGGACGACGCTTGGAAGTGGAAGGCGAATCGGAGCCATTGCGGCACTCCCGGCTTGTCCTTGCCGAGACGCTGCTATCCAGACGACGACATAACCACCCCATGGTTCAGCATCTGGTTAAGGTGCCGTTGCTGCGGGCGGTCAGGTTACCGGAGGATCGGGAGGAAGCTTGGTCCATCGTCGAGTTGCGCCGCCAAATCGAGAACCGCCGGGTATTCGCCAGTCCGGCTTCGGAGTTTACGGACTCCAACGGCACAGACAGAATCCGGCCGGAACGACTCGCCGATCCGAAGCAGGCCGTCATGGAACTTGCGAAGGCGCTCGACGAAGCCGCTTGGTTCGTGAGCGGTGACGTGGTGGGATCCATCGCCGATGCGCCGTCACCCACACCAGAGGCATTGGCCGCTGCAGTGCTTCGAGCCGAACGGTTCGCCGAGCCTGCCCATCGGACACGGCTGCTCAATCGGCTCGCGCCGAACATCACGGACAACGACAGTGTTCGTTTGGCCGCACGTGCGCTCCTTGCAGGGCGCGCGGTAGATGTCGTCGGGCAGGATACCGAGCTTTTCCACGGCGACGACGACAATGCGCGAGCACTGGCCATCCTGTTGCGACTCATGGACCAGTCATGGCGCACGGTTCAAGGCAGGTGGGTCGATACGATTTCACAAGATCTCGCCAACGCACTATCCGTCAGTCGGGCCGACCTCAAAGTGCTACATCGGATTCTCGGTGACTGCCTCTGCCTGGAACAACCTGTCGACTGGACGGTGCTTGGCAACGAGGAGGCACTGCTTCTACTCCGAAGCTTGTACAGCCCTGAACCGGAGGATCGCCGACGCTGGCAAAGGATGCCACTTCACCGGGGCGTTGACGGAAGTCGCGGGGCGTTCGATCAACTCGCACGGCGTTCGACGGGGGCGACGGACGAATTTCCATTGCCGCCGGAACTCGCTGCAGAAGTGCGCATCCTGGATCCGTATCCCCAGCTTGCCCATCTCTACGAGTCCCTTCCCGTCATGGACCGCGACGGCGTCCTTCGACTCATGCTGGAGGATTCGCGTCCGTGGCGTTTTGCCAGGCAGATCGTGCAGGCGGTATGTCCCGCCGACGGCCAAATGACGCTGCCGCAAGTCCGTGTACTGCGTGGACTACTGAGGGACGGATGTTGGCTCCCGCGTCGCGATGGCGGGGGTCTTGCGCCGGATGCGGTGCTCGTCGCCCCGCAAGCAGTGCTGGATGCCATCGCCGACCTCGCGGCGGCCGGTGCCCTTAAGGACAAGCGGCTTCCCGACATCGTCGAGCGAGAGATTTGGCGCGTAGCGGAGCCGGTGGTCCGCGAAGCACTTGGGCGACCAAATCGCAACATCCAAGTACGGCGGATGGTCGACGCCCTGGATTCCGACAAGGTTGCGCAGGTGGATGACGGCGCGTGGCTTGTCCTACCGCAACCAGAACTGGTCACCGTTCCGTTGCTCGAGTGCGCACTTGAAACGACGCTCTCCAGCAGCCATCGCGGATGGAAGCTGGTGCACTTCGTCAAGAATGTTCTGCGACACGGTGACGGTGGACTCGGAGATGATTCGGAACTGCTCTTGAGGTTGGCAAAAGCACTCTGTGCGCCTATCCCCCCGAACCGTCAGATCCAAATGCTGACCGGCCTTGCCGACAAAAGACCGCCGAAGGGATCTTCCGACGGGCGTATGTTCCTCACACTCTTGGGCTGTTTCGCAAAGACGGAAAACTTTTTCACGCATGTCCTGCCAAAAATCCACCTACCGACCCAGGACGGCAATTGGCATGAGAGCCGCGACGTCGCACGATCCGAAACCGGCATCGCGCGTCGGCACCGCCTGGTTTCCGAACTCCGCCCAATTCTCCAACTTACCGGCGACGACCGGAGCCCTGGACCGGAACTTATCCAACCCGGCTGGGGTGGCTACGGACTGGACACGTTGGAAAAGTACTTCGAGCCTTGGCGTGGACGACTCCAGCCCGCCGCTGTCGGTGCATTCCTCAGTTTGCTGGGCAGCGGCCTGCACGGGACTATCGCGACGCTTGCTGAGCAATGGCTTGGCGAAGACGTCAGCATCGACGCAATACGTAGCGAATTCGTCGGCCCGAGCGGACAGGATCCCTGTGCAGATATCAGTGTCTTCGTCCGACCACAGGTCGCGCATAGTGACCGTGTGAGTGCGGTCAATGTCCTGGGATCACAGCTGGAGATGGAAGCCGAACCCGACGACGACACGCTGTTCGCCATCGACCCCATTCGGTACCCCCGCTCGCAGTATATGCTCAAGCCGCTTGGCCCCTTCTGGGAGATCACTCTGCGTGACGTCGAGCCGCAGAACCGCTCCACGTCCGAACTCTTGCACCTGCTCGGCGGCACCGTCGAGAGATGGGCCTGCGGGTACCTTAAGCTGGACCGCGAGCAGGTAAACCGTTGGTGGTCCCGATGGAGCACCACCTCCCAAGCGAACCTCGCTCCCGTGCTAGCCTCTATCAAGGCGCATCTGCCGCTCACGCTTCAACAGCTCGATGTCAAGGACAACGAACCGCTCAGGGACGCCCTCAGGAAGGCCGAGCAGGCGCAAAGGAAGCGGGAGCAGGCACAGCCGATCAACTTGGTCAAGCTCAAGATCGAGAGAGAAGCCCTGGACCACTTGGCGTCCCTCGTCGAAGCGCCCGAGCATCGGACATTCCTTTGGAAGCGAGTCAACGAGATGATGCGGCGCTACGGCTACGGACGCGACAGCGTGCTGTTGGAACTCGTGCAGAACGCCGACGACGCGCTTGCAGAGGCCGCCGAGATCAACGGCGGACCGCTGCCTCTTGCCACCCGTCGTCTCTTTGTCCGAATCCACGAACATGGCGGCGTACCCACCGTGGACATCATGCACTGGGGGCGTCCGATCAACGACTCTGGCGGCGCTGTATTCCCCGCCGGGCGAGAGCGTCAGTGGGATCAGGACCTCTATTTCATGATGCTCATGAATCTGAGCGGCAAACCCGGCGAGGCTCCTGGAGAGTCCTCTTCATCTTCGACCACCGGGCGCTTTGGCCTCGGCTTCAAATCCGTCCACCTCGTCTCGTCGTCTCCGTCCGTGGTCAGCGGCTTCATCGCCTTCTCCATTGCCGGAGGGTTACTGCCGCAGGAACAGGCCGTCGCCGACAATGTGGATTCATGGATGGTTGAAGGCCGTCGAGCAACGCGCGTCCGGCTGCCCCTGCGCTCGGATGTCGAAGCACACACGCTGATCTCGGAGATGTTCGGTCGTTTTGCCTGCGCGCGTGTCCTGTTGCCAGTATTCGCACGGCAGGTGCAAGAAGTCGTTGTGGAGGGCGGACCGTTTCCCGGGACCCACGTCTTCGACGGAAAGCAGATCGACGGCGCGCCCGGGTGGTCGATCGGTGCCGAGACCGATTTCCCCAACCATCCCGGCCGCTGGCGAGTCCTTCGTTTCCGACCTGCGGACGCGGGACGGGACAATATGGGTACCACAGCGTTGGCCATCGGGCTTCGAGATGGCGTTCCCACCGCTTTCAACCCGGATGTGCCGTTTCTCTGGAACGTCACGCCCACGAGCGAGAGTTGGGGCTGCGGATACGTCGTTAACGGACCCTTCAAGCTCGACCCTGGCAGAACCCATGTGTCGCTCGATGACGATACGACCCTTCGAGCCGTCAGTGACCTCGGCGAAGCGCTCGGAGAAGGCCTGCTCAACCTTCACGAAGTGTTGGCCGATACTCGACAGGCAGCGTATGAACCCAATGGACCCATGATTGGGGTTGACGGTCGAAGCTTTCTGCCGTCACTCTGGAAGGCTCTCGTTTCCGGCACGGCGACCTCCGACAAGCTACGCCGGATGTTTCTTTGCAGATTGCATGGGAACGGTCGCGGGCTATCCGCATGGATGGCCGCCCGTGGCGTCGTGCCAACCGGACTTCCGGCGCCATTTTCCCCACTGTTGCCCCCGCTGAATTCCGGGATGTCGTGGAAAGTCGCAGTCGATGGTTTGGACAACCCGGAGCTATGCGCCGCCCTCGCTGAAGTGGACGATGAAGATTTCGCGCGTTTGTTGGAAAGCCACCTCGTCGTATCGGAGGAAACCGAGCGGCTCCTCCTTCCACTGCGCAACTTCCCAGGAATGGACGATCACATCCGCTCGACCCCGCTTCGCCCGTGCGACCTGTTGGCGGAACTGGCTCGACGGTGGGATTACCGTTTGACGCCGGCTCGGCTGCACGCAATTCGCCCTCTTTCTCAAGATCCGGCTTGGAACCTGATGTCCAACGATCCGCACGGCGCAGCTTGGCGAGGCAAGATTCAAGCCCAAGCAGCGGACGGAAGCCTTCAGCCACTGCGAAGATTGCTGCTGCGAGAAGTCTCCGTATTGCGGGATGACGCCGACGGAGACCACTGGGAGGAATTCCTGCGGTCTGCCTTCGCTCCCGACGCCCGGGTTCTTGATCCGGCATACATTGAATGCAGGGAAGATTGGAGCGTATTCCGATGGTTTCGGATGCAGCATCGCGTTGATGCCGCCGAAATTGCGAAATGGTACATGGACCTTGAAACAGGCCTTCGCCCCGCTGCGGTTCGCTATCTGTTGGATGGAGAATTGCAAGAGCGTGTTCTTCCGTATCTCGTCCCTCTCAACGCCCGCCCACCGTGGCTTCGGCACTACGAGGATGTCCGCGGAATGCTCGGCGACTTATGCGAGGAACCTTGGCGTCGCCAGAGACTTCTGGGTGCCCTGTTTCCCGACCGGTCCCAGGTTCCAGAGGAGCCGCCAGCGCCAGTTGGGCTCGATTCTCAGGCATTCTATCGGCAACTAGTGGAATGGTGGGACGATGCCACTGAGCGCAAGGCAGTGATCGCTGCCTACGAGAAGCACGTATGGCCCGAGTGGTTGCGGCGAGACGGGCTAGCGGGCAGGCTGCAAGCCGATTCTGAAGATGATTGGCTCGCCCTGCTGGTGCTAGGCGCGTGCCGAAGCCTTGGTCGTACAAATGACGATCAACACCGAAACTTTCTCGAGCTGGCCCACAGGAAAGGATGGTGGGGCGTGTTCAGGGCACCTGACGATGCCGATGCCTGGATGGGAGTGCTGCGAGACTGGCACGACACCGCCTTGGCCAAGCTGACGTATCCGCATTGGATGTCGCTGTTTCCCGCAATCTACCAACTCAGTCGGTATCGGGCAGTATATGTTCGCTTGCTCAAATCGGCGGGCCGACGTCCTGAAAGCATTTCTTCAGTCACTCACTTGCTTGCGCCACGCGTCGACGAAGCGCTCACGGGCGCGGGTACACACTTCGATGCCCCGCCTGCGCCCCTCAACATGGGTCTCCACTGGGTACTTCGAGAACTAGTGCGTCTGGAAGTTGTTACGGGCGAACATCTCTTCCCGTACTGCTGGGTTCCTTCCGAACAGGTCCTGGATTTCCTAAGGCCTCTCGGGTTGAGGTCGGAAGAAAGTCTTTCCAATCCGGAGAAGGCACGTGCCATATTCAACTTTCTGGCGTCCAAGTTGGGGACGGAAACCCCAAATCTCCATTGTGCTTTCGACATACCCCTTCGACACGTGGCCTTGAACGCGGAACTGCGCCGTCGGTTCGGCCTGGAGCAGTGATGACACAACTTGACGAGAAGGCCGCAGTGCGACATCCCCGCTTCGGCCCCGGCCAAGTCGTCGTGGATCAGGGCGACAGCGTTGTGGTCCGATTTGAGCACGGTATAGAGGAATGCCTGGCCACCGACCTCCAACTGCTGGAGGATATCGCGGAACGCGTGGCCACCGGACATCTCGACCCCGCTCTGGATGTCGTCACGCGAATCCTGGGCGAGTGCATTCGTTCCGTCAACGACGCTTGGGGCGTCTTTTCCCGATCCCGTATCGCCTTGCTGCCGCACCAGCTCTGGGTCTGCAAGCGCGTGCTCGAATCGTGGCCTACGCGATGGCTGGTAGCGGACGATGTAGGACTTGGCAAGACCATCGAAGCGGGTCTCATCCTCACGCCACTCCTGTCGGCGGGGCGCGTGCGCCGGGTGCTTATTCTGGCGCCAGCCAACTTGGTCGAACAGTGGCAAGTGCGTTTGCGGGAGATGTTTGACATCCGGGTCTCGATCTACGTTCCCGCTGCCGATACGAAAACCTCGGACTTCTGGAATACCCAAGACCGAATAGTCGCTTCGGCGCATACATTGCGTCTCGACAAAGGTGATCGTTGGGAGCGCCTATTCGACGCAAAACCCTGGGACTTGGTGCTCATCGACGAAGCCCACCACTTGAACGTAGATGAACAGGGTCACCGCACGCTGTCGTATCAACTGGTGGAGCGCTTACAGGAACGAGGCAAAGTACAGTCCCTGGTGCTGTTTACGGGTACGCCCCATCGGGGCAAGGACACGGGATTCTTGTCGCTGCTGAAGCTGCTTCGACCAGAAGACTTCGATCCCGGGGAGCCTCTTGAGGATCAGGTCGAAAAACTCCGGACCGTGATGATCCGCAACAACAAGCAATCCGTCACGAACATGTCGGGCAAGCCGCTGTTCACCCCGGTGCAGTCACGGCGAGAGACGTACGCATATTCTCCGCAAGAGGCGCGATTCTACGAGCAGCTTACTCAGTTCATTGTGACCGGAAAAGCATACGCGGCCGGTCTCGGTTTCCAGGATCGGCGCATGGTGATTCTAATCCTGATTACGATGCAGAAGCTGGCGTCGAGCTCCGTGGCGGCGGTGCGACGAGCCCTCGCTCGACGACTTGCCCGGCTGCAGCAGGCGAAGGCCAAGTTGGAGGATTCGCGCGAGGATCTGGTACGACTGCAAGAGCTGCAGGCTGAGGACGATCCGGCCAATATGGACGAGATCAGTCAACTGGAAGAACGCGTGGCGGAGAGTCTGCGTGGAGTTGATCTCAATCCAAACGAAATTCCAGCCCTCGAGGAATTGCTGGCGGCCGCAAACGCGGTGACTGAAGAGACGAAAATCGGACGGATTCTTGCGCTGGTCGACGAAGAGTTCCGCGACAGGTCAGTGCTCTTCTTCACAGAGTACAAGGCGACCCAGGCGCTGCTTATGAGCGCGCTGAACAAGCGCTACGGCGACGGATGTGTGACGTTCATCAACGGAGACGGGGCCCTTGACGATGTGCAGGATTCGTCTGGCAGTATCTCGAGCTGGAAGGAAGACCGGCAGGATGCGGCAGCACGGTTCAACCGGGGGGACGCGCGCTTCCTTGTTTCGACCGAAGCGGCTGGCGAGGGCGTCGACCTTCAGGGACATTGTAGCGCCTTGATTCACGTTGATCTGCCGTGGAACCCGATGCGCCTGCATCAACGTGTCGGCCGCTTGAGCCGCTACGGCCAAACTGACCCCGTCGATGTAGTCACGGTGCGAAACCCGGACACGGTGGAGAGCCGGATCTGGGATCTCCTGGACGAGAAGCTGGAGCGAATCAACTTGGCTTTTCGGGGGGCAATGGACGACCCCGAGGATATTCGCCAACTCGTGATCGGGATGGCATCGCCGGGCATGTTCACCAAGGTGTTCGCCTACGCTGATCCCACGCTCAGTGGGCAAACGCTCCACGACTGGTTCGATACGGAAACCGCGACATTTGGCGGCGAGGACGCAGTGAAGGCAGTCCGCCATCTCGTCGGCCATGTCGCACGCTTCGACTTTGGATCGGTAGTGGGCCAGATCCCCTTAGTGGATCTTCCGGATCTCGTGCCGTTCTTCAAGGCGATTCTGGCGGTCCGTGGTCGGCGCCCCGACCAGCCGGAGGATGTGCGTCTGAGCTTCCTTCCGCCGGAAGAGTGGAGAGACGACTTCTCCATCGCCGTGGTGAATCGCTACGACCTTATCTTCGCCCGGGAAACACAACCGAAGGACGGGGAAGATGTCGCTGGCGTCGGACTGCGGGTCGTCGACCGAGCGGTTCACGATGCGGTGGAACTGAACGGCGCTTTCGGCGCAGTCCGGGGCCTGGACGCGCCGATCTTCGTGTTCAGGGTACAGGACCGCGTCACCGGCTCGGCGGCCCCCATTCGTGCCGTCGTCGTGGCCACCAGGCTGGAGGGCGACGGTGAATGGGTCCTGGTTCGTGACTGGGAACTGATGCAGCGCCTGAACCCATTGGCCGACAAACCCCGCAGCCCGATGTTTGCGGACGTGCACCCATCGTGTGACGTTGCGGATCTGATGACAAAGGCAAAGCAGTACGTCGAGTCGCAGATAGAAGCCCTGGAACTCCCGTTCACGTTGCCAGTTGTCGAGAACTTGGCCTGTCTCGTTCCCGGGGAGGTGCCGTCACGCTGAGCCGGACGGTTCGAACGAGCGGGACTGCCTTTCCTCTTTGTTCTGACGCGAACCTTCTTGAGCCGCAGAATTGCTCGTCGGGAACGATCAGCCGGGTGTTGGGTGTTCTTCCCTGAAGGACGCTCGCGGTTGGCCAGAACGGTTCTTGCTCCACCTGGATAGCAGATCGCTGGACTGTGAAGGCAACGAACCTTCGGCGAGGGCGGCATCAGGCGGCATCAGGCGGCATCGTCGAATCCGCGTCTGAACCGCCGGCGCCAGTAGGCGTCCAGCGCCTCGTACAGGCGCGGATCGGCCTTCTTGTTCTTGATGAACCAGTCGCCGAGGATGTCGATGCTGTGGTCCACGTCCACCACCGGGTTGGACGCGAACAGCACCATCTGGGACAGCGCCTTGCGGCTGGCGTTCTTCTCCAGCGCGTTGCCCAGCCCCACGAGGAACACCTCCCGCTGATCTTCCCGAAGGCGGTTGTAGAGGCTCCACAGGACGGAGGCGGCGCCGTAGCGCTCCACGTCATCGGCTGTGTCGGGGTCGAGCCCCAGCGTGATGCGGACGATGAGCCGCTCGTAACCCCTTATGTCGTAGTATTCATACGGCATTACCGTCGAAACAGCCCGGCAATGCCGGAATCCGCGCCCCGGGTCAGCGCCGCTGGGTGACGGTGTCCACCAGCGCCGGCTTTCCCTGCTTGACCTGCTCGATGGCGCGGTCGAGGGCCGGCCTCAGGTCGTCGGCGTTCTCGATGGGGCCCTCGCCGTACCAGCCCATGGAGCGGGCCATGGTGGCGAAGTCGGGGTCCGGGCCGCACAGGTCCATGCCGATGTGCGCGCGGTTCGGATCGGTGCCGCGGTTGCGGGCCATGACGATCTGGTGGTTCCAGTCGTTGTAGTAGGCGCGGTTGTTGTACATGACGATGAGCATGGGGATCTGGTACTTGGCAGCGATCCAAAGGCTGCCGGCGTCGAACATCAGGTCGCCGTCGGGCTGGAGGTCCACCACCAGCCGGCCCTTCCCCCTGTGGGCCAGGGCCACGCCCAGGGAGATGCCGATCTGCGTGCCGGTGCCCAGCTCGCGGCCGCCGTGGCGGTAGGGCTTGTCGAAGTTCCACAGCCGGCGCGCCCAGTCGTGGAGCGTGCCGGAGGTCAGCACCCAGTCCTCGTCCTTGATGGCGTCCCACACCTCCAGCGCCAGCCGCGGCACGGTCATGGGCACCGCGGCCCAGCGGTCCTCCCGCGCCTGCCGGAGCCACTCGGCCCGGACCTCGGCGTGGCGCTTGCCGACCTCTTCGGTCCTCTTGGCGATCTGCTCGGCCCGACCCGGTGTTCCGGCGATGCGCTCCTTCACGAGCTTCGTCAACGCCGGCGCCGCGGTCACGGGGTCCGCGGTCATGCGCTGGTGGGCGTAGAACGGCCGCGCGTAGGTCATGGCCCACTTGCTGATCTCCGTGTCGGTGTAGCCGATGTCGATCCAGGTGGCGTCCTCGGGCACCATGCTCACCACCGTGCGGGTGGCGATGTCGCGCACGTGGGTGGGCTTCTCGAAATCGGCGATGTCCAGGGTCAGCACCACGTCCGCGTCCTTGTAGCAGCCCTCGCTGTCCATGCTCAGGTTCAGCGGATGCTCGCTGGGGAAGTTGAGCCGCGAGTCGCAGTCCCACACCGCCGCGCCCAGGGTCTCGGCCAACTCCACCACGTGGTCCCAGCCGTGGGGCGGTCGGGCGGCGAAATCGGCCACGATCACGGGCCGTTTGGCCGCGGCCAGCGTGTCCGCGGCCTTCTCCAGCGCCGTGGGGTCCGCCATCGCCTGCGCGGGCACGTGCACGTTGTCCTCCGGCGGCATGGCCACTTCGTGGTCCAGGGCGGCCTCCTGAAGGCCGGCGTCGTAGCACATGTAGATGGGCCCCTGCTTGCCGCTCATCATCACCGCATAGGCCCGGGCGAAGGCGCCGGGCACGGCGTCGATGGTGGTGGGCTGGGAGTCCCACTTGACGTAGTGGCGGATGGCCTCGCCCTGGACGCTGGCCGAATGAATCCAGTCGATGAAGGGGCGCCGCTTGGGTTCTTCCATGGGGCCGGTAGCGCCCATGATGAAGATGGGCGCCCGGTCCAGGTAGGCGTAGTAGATCCCCATGGGAGCGTGCAGCAGCCCCACCAGGTTGTGGACGATGGCGATCATGGGCTTGCCGCTGGCGCGGGCGTAGCCGTGGGCGATCTGCACCGCGATCTTCTCGTGGTTGCACAGCATCATCGGCGGGTCGTTCTCGCCGTAGTTCACCAGCGAGTCGTGCAGGCCCCGGTAGCTGGCCCCGGGGTTGAGCGCGATGTACTCGAACCCGTAGCGCTTGACCATGTCCACGATAACGTCCGACTGCCACTTGCGGTCCGACTTTTTGATCTCGACCGCTTCGATCTTTTCCGCTTTGCTCATGTCCTGTTCCTCTCAGAGGCCCTCATGTGTTGATGTCCCGGCGCCAGACGATGGGGTCCACCAGCGCCGGCTTGCCGGCCTTGACCTGCTCGATGGCGCGGCGCACCGCCGGCACTACCTCGGCCGGATCCTCGATGGGGCCTTCGGCATACCAGCCCATGCCACGGGCGATGTGGGCAAAGTCCGGCGGCGGCGCCTCCAGGTCCATGCCGATGTAGGCCCGGTTGGGGTCGGTGCCGCGTTGGTGGGCCATGTGGATCTGGTGCGCCCAGTCGTTGTAGTAGGCGCGGTTGTTGTACATGACCACCAGCATGGGGATGTCATACTTGATGGGCATCCACAGCGCGCCCAGGTCGAACATGAGGTCGCCGTCGGGCTGGAGGTCCACCACCAGCCTCCCCTGCCCCTTGTGGGCCAGCGCCACGCCGATGGACATGCCGATCTGGGTGCCGGTGCCCAGCTCCCGGCCCGGGTGCCGGTAGGGCTTGTCGAAGTCCCATATCTTCTGCACCCAGTCCTTCAGGGTCCCGGCGGTCAGCACCCAGTCCTCGTCCTTGATGGCCTGCCACACCTCCCAGGCCAGCCGGGACTCGGTCATGGGCCGCTGGTCCATCTCCGACTCCACCTGCTTCTGCCACTTGGACCACTGCTGCTCGTGCTTGTCCGCCAGCGCCTTCCTGCGCTCCGCGACGCGCTCCTTCAGCGCCGGATCGGCGTCGATGAGGGCGCCGCACGCCTTGGTGAGCGCCGGGATGGTGATGGCGGTGTCCCCCATGACCCGCAGGTCCCAGTTGTTGTGCTTGTTGTAGTCCGTGGCCCACTTGCTGATCTCGATGTCGGCGAAGCCCGCGTCGACCCACTTGCAGTCGGGCGCCGTCACCACCGTGATCTCGCGGGTCTGGGTGTTGAGCTTGTGAGAGCCCCGGGTCCAGTCCACCACGTCCAGCGCCATCACCAGGTCCACCCCCGCGAAGGCGTCCGGGTTGAAGCTCATGCTCAGGGCGTGGCGGTTGGGGAAGCCCAGCCGCTTGCAGACGTCGAAGACCGACGCCCCGACCGTTTCCGCCAGTTCCACCGTGGGCTCGAAGCCCTCCGGCATGCGCGCGGCGTACTCGGTGAGCAGCAGCGGATTGTCCGCCTTCACCAGCATCTCCGCGGCCTGGGCCACCGCCGCCTGCTCCGGCGCGATGCGCGACGGCACCTTGACCGCGGACGCCGGCGGGATCGTGATATCGTCGGTGAGCGGGGTCTCCTGCAACGCCGAGTCGTAGCACATGTAGATGGGCCCCTGGGGCTCGCTCATCATGATGGAGTAGGCCCGGGCGAAGGAATCCGGCACGCCGTGGATGCTGCCGGGCTGGTAGTCCCACTTGGTGAAGTTCCGCACCGCGTCGCCCTGGGCGAACGCCGTGTGGATCCAGTCGATGAACGGGCGCCGGTACTTCTCGTCCATGGGCCCGGTGGCGCCGATGACGAACACCGGACAGCGGTCGATGTAGGCGTAGTAGACGCCCATGGGCGCGTGCAGCAGCCCCACCACGTCGTGCACGATGGCGATCATGGGCTTGCCCGACGCCTTGGCGTAGCCGTGGGCGATCTGCACCGCGATCTTCTCGTGGTTGCACAGCAGCATCTCGGGGTCGTTCTCGCCGTAGTTCACCATGGAGTCGTGGAGACCCCGGTAGCTCGCCCCCGGATTGAGGGCGACGTAGGGGATGTCGTAGAGCTTCATCAGGTCGACGATGACGTCCGACTGCCAGCGCTGGTCCGATTTCTTGATGTCCGACATGAAAAACCTTTCTCTGACGGGTGATTCGCGACCTTGAACCCACTAGGTCATCATCCGTGGCTTGTCAACGTGAGAAGCGGTTGATAGGATCTCCGTCACTCTACCGGAAAGGAGTTCCATCATGAACGGACCAGCACTTTGGCGGATCGCCGCCGCGGTATTCGCGGCATCCCTGGCTCTTGCGGGTTTTGCCGCGGCACAGGAACAGCGCGTCTACTTCATCGAGCCGAAGGATGGGGCCGAGGTGCGGAGCCCGGTGAAGGTGGTGATGGGCGTGGAAGGCATGACGATCAAACCTTCCGAAGCCGGCGTGGTCGCCGGGACGGGGCATCACCACATCCTGCTCAACCAGGGCCCCATGCGCGGCGGAAAGGTGATTCCGACGGACAAGACCCACCTGCACTACGGCAAGGGGCAGACCGAAGCCACCATCAAGCTCGAGCCCGGAGAGTACACGCTGACCATGCAGTTCGCCGACGGCCTCCATCGCTCCTTCGGCAAGAAGATGGCGCACACGATCAAGATCAAGGTGCTGCCCGCCAAGTGACCGCAGGCGTGCAGGGGCGACCCGCCGGTCGCCCCTGCCGGAGATCGCCCCGACGACATCCAGCCTGCCGGGTTTGACCCCCAGGCGGCCGCCGGACCACACTGCCCCTCGTGGGAACGGGAATCATCTACGCCATCACCGGCGGGATCGTCTGGGGGTTCGTGCCCCCGCTGGTGAAGCGGGGACTCGTCCACTCCGACGTCGATGCCGCCGTCACCGTCCAGCAACTCGCCATGGTGGCGTTCCTGCTGGTGGTCTGGATCGCCGGCTACGGCGCCAGCGGACTGCCGATTCCCCTTCCCGCCGTCGTCACCTTCGTCATCCTGGGCGCCATCGGCGCGTTCTTCGGCCGCGTCTTCCTGCTTAGAGCCATCGACCAGATCGGGGCCTCCAGAGCCCAGTCCATCAAGAACGCCTCACCGCTGCTCACCACGGTGATCGGCGTCACCTTCCTCGGCGAGAGCGCCACGCTGGGGACGTTCGGCGGCGTCATCGTGATCGTTGCCGGCATCCTCCTCATCACGCACACGAAGGGATCCGAGGCGGAACCCGGGGCGCCCCTGGCCGGCTTCGGCAACGCCGCTCTTTCCTTCCTCTTCTACAGCCTGGGCCCGATCCTGAAGCGGCTCGGGGTGCTGCAGGGCGGCGACCCCATCGTCGGCGCGGTGATCACCCAGGTCACCGGCCTGATGTTCATCGGCCTGCTGGGCAAGACGGTGCGCATCCGCATCGTCTGGCGCGGGGTGCCGCTGGCCGGAGCCGTCTACTTCGCCGCCTCCGGCGTCGTCCACGCCATCGGCACCATCCTCACCTTCCTGGCCGTGGTCCATGCCCCGGCGGTGATCGTGGGTCCCATCTGGAACATCCAGCCCCTGGTCACCTTCGCGCTGGCGCACTTCACCCTGAAGGGAATCGAGATCGTAAGGGTGCAGGACGGCGTGGGCGCGGTTCTGATCGTCGGCGGGGTGTTCCTGCTGGCGTGGACGTGAAAACGGCTCCGGCCGGCATGGCGCCCTTCCTGTCATTCCGGGCGTTCCTATCCGTCACCCCGGGCTTGACCCGGGGTCCAGGGGTGGTTGTGGGAGGTCTGAATCCCCGCCACCCCACCCCTCCTGGATTCCGGGTCAAGCCCGGAATGACGGGAAATGGGGATTCCGGCCGCGGACCCGAGTGGATAGAGTTCAGGGCAGGTCGGTGCTGCCCATGAGGTAGCGGTCCACTTCGCGGGCGGCGCCGCGGCCTTCGTGGATGGCCCAGACGACCAGGCTCTGGCCGCGGCGGGCGTCGCCGGCGGCGAAGACGTTGCCGACGTTGGTGGCGTACTTGCCGTACTCGGCCTGGGCGTTGGAGCGGGGGTCGCGCTCGACGCCGAGCTGGGTGAGGACCTCGTCCTCGGGGCCGGAGAAGCCCATGGCCAGCAGCACCAGGTCCGCAGGCCACTCCTGCTCGCTGCCCTCCACCGGGCTGAAGGGGGCGCCGTTGGCGGGCTTGCTCCAGTCGAGGTCGATGGTCTGGAGGGCCTTGATGCGGCCGTGGCCGTCGTCGATGAACTTGACGGTGTTGGTGTCGTAGCGGCGCGGGTCGTCGCCGAACAGCGCCTTGCCCTCTTCCTGGCCGTAGTCGAGCTTGTAGACCACCGGCCACTGAGGCCAGGGGTTGTTGGGTGCCCGCTCCGGCGGCGGCTTGGGGATCACGTCGAACTGCTGGAGGCTGGCGCATCCGTGGCGCAGGGCGGTTCCCACGCAGTCGGTGCCGGTGTCGCCGCCCCCCAGCACGATGGTGTGCTTGTCCCTGGCGGAGATGTAGTTGCCGTCGCCGTGGCCCGAGTCCAGCATGCTCTTGGTGTTGGCGTGGAGGAACTCCATGGCGAAGTGGATGCCGCCGAGATCGCGGCCCGGCGCGTTGCGCACGAAGTCGTTGGGCTTGGTGGCGCCGGTGCAGATCACCACCGCGTCGAACTCCCGTTGCAGGTCGTCCGCGGGCACGTCCTTGCCCACCTCCACGCCGGTGACGAACTCGACGCCTTCGGCCTCCATCTGGTCGAGCCGCCGCCGCACCACCTTCTCCTTGTCGAGCTTCATGTTGGGAATGCCGTACATGAGCAGCCCGCCGGGCCGGTCCGCGCGCTCGTACACGGTGACGTCGTGGCCGGCGCGATTGAGCTGCGCCGCGCACGCAAGGCCGGCGGGGCCGGAGCCGATGACCGCCACCCGCTTTCCGGTCCGCTGCTGGGGCGGCTCGGGCACGATCCAGCCCTCCTCGAAGCCCCGGTCGACGATGGAGCACTCGATGGTCTTGATGGTGACGGGGTTGCTGTTGATGCCCAGCACGCAGGACCCCTCGCAGGGGGCCGGACACACGCGGCCGGTGAACTCCGGGAAGTTGTTGGTCTTGTGGAGCTGCGCCAGGGCCTCTTTCCAGTGGTCCCGGTAAACCAGGTCGTTCCAGTCCGGGATGAGGTTGTTCAACGGACAGCCGGAGGCGCCCGGGCCTCGTCCCATGGGCACGCCCGTATGGCAGAACGGAATGCCGCAGTCCATGCAGCGGGCGCCCTGCTCCCGCAAGGATTCCGCCGGCATCGGCAGCACGAACTCTTTCCAGTCCTTCAGCCGTTCGAGCGGGTCGCGGTAGGGCTGCTTGCCCCGCTCATATTCCATGAATCCGGTAATTTTACCCATAGTAACCCGGTGACGTTTGCTCCAAACGTCCCTGTGCTTCGGTCTTCAGCGTGCTGTCTCGAGTGAGTCAGCGGCCCGCACACGGGCGGGTTTGAAACCCGCCCCCTACGCCGGGGCGGACGCCGCGGTTTCCGAGGTCTCGGCCGGCTGCGCCTGGCGGGCGGCCATCTCCTGCAACGCCCGGCGGTAGTCCACCGGCATGACCTTCACGAACGACCCCAGCAGCTCGGACCAGTTGTCCAGCACGTATTCGCCGCGGTCGCTGCCGGTGTGCCGCACGTGGGCTTCGATCAGGCGACGGACGTGGGCGATGTCGTCTTCGTCCTCCAGCGGCTCCAGGTCCACCATCTCCTGGTTGCACAGCCCGGGAAAGACGCCCTTCTCGTCGAGCACGTAGGCGATGCCGCCGCTCATGCCCGCGGCGAAGTTGCGGCCCACCGGCCCGATCACCACCACGCGCCCGCCGGTCATGTACTCGCAACCGTGGTCGCCGACGCCCTCGATGACGGTCTCGGCGCCGCTGTTGCGCACCGCGAAGCGTTCGCCGGCGCGGCCGCGGAAGAAGGCCTGGCCGGCGGTGGCGCCGTAGAGGGCCACGTTGCCGATGATGATGTTTTCCGTGGGATTGAACGCGGCGTTCTCCGGCGGGTACACCGCCATCAGTCCGCCCGACAGCCCCTTGCCGGTGTAGTCGTTGGACTCGCCTTCGAGGAGGAGCGACACGCCCGGCGCCAGGAACGCCCCGAAACTCTGTCCCGCCGAACCGAAGAGGTTCACCCGGATGGTGTCGGGCGGCAACCCTTCCTCGCCGTAGCGACGCGACACCTCGGCGCTGAGCATGGTGCCGGCGGTGCGGTCGATGTTGTTGATCTCGTGGCGGACCACCACGGGCTTGCCCTCTTCGAGGGCTTCCCTGGCCGCCTCCATAAGGCGCTGGTCGAGCTTCTTGTCCAGGCCGTGGTCCTGGGCCTCGCTACAGTACCGCGCCACCGACGACGGCGCCTCCACCAGCGTGAGCAGCCGGGAGAAGTCGAGCCCCTTGGCCTTCCAGTGCTCCACGGCCTTGCGGGTGTCGAGGCAGTCGGTGCGTCCGACCATCTCGTCCACGGTGCGGAAGCCCAGTTCCGCCATGATCTCCCGCATCTGCTCGGCGACGAACATCATGAAGGTGACGACGTGCTCCGGCTTTCCGGTGAACTGCTTCCGTAGCTCCTCGTCCTGGGTCGCCACGCCCACCGAGCAGGTGTTGAGGTGGCACTTGCGCAGCATGATGCAGCCGCTCACCACCAGCGCGGTGGTGGCGAAGCCGAACTCCTCGGCCCCCAGCATGCACGCGATGGCCACGTCCCTGCCGGTCTTGAGCTGCCCGTCGGTCTGCACCACGATGCGGCCCCGCAGGTCGTTCTGCACCAGCACCTGCTGGGTCTCGGCCACGCCCAGCTCCCAGGGGATGCCGGCGTGCTTCATGGACGACTCCGGCGAGGCGCCGGTGCCGCCGTCGTAGCCGCTGATGAGCACCACGTCCGCCTTGCCCTTGGACACCCCCGCGGCGACGGTGCCCACCCCCACCTCCGCCACCAGCTTCACGTGGATGCGCGCGCGGTCGTTGGCGCACTTGAGGTCGTGGATGAGCTGGGCCAGGTCCTCGATGGAGTAGATGTCGTGATGCGGCGGCGGCGAGATGAGCCCCACTCCAGGGGTGGACTTGCGCACCTTCGCGATGGGCTCGAACACCTTGTGGCCGGGCAACTGTCCGCCCTCGCCGGGCTTGGCCCCCTGGGCCATCTTGATCTGAAGGTCGGTGCAGTTCACCAGGTAGTTGCTGGTGACTCCGAAACGCCCGGAAGCCACCTGCTTGATGGCGCTGTTGCGCCAGTCGCCGTTGTCGTCCGGATAGTAGCGGTCCGGGTCCTCGCCGCCCTCGCCCGAGTTGCTGCGCCCGCCGATGCGGTTCATGGCGATGGCCAGGTTCTCATGGGCTTCCTTGCTGATGGAGCCGTAGGACATGGCCCCGGTGGAGAACCGCTTGACGATCTCCGCCGCCGGCTCGACCTCCTCGATGGGGACCGCCGGCTGCATGGGCCGGAACTCGAACAGGCCCCGGAGCGTGCCGAGGAGCCGCGTCTGGTCGTCGATCTGCTTCGAGTACTCCTGGAAGAGGTCGTAGTCCGCGGTGCGCGTGGAGGTCTGCAGCAGCGCGATGGTGTGGGGGTTGAACAGGTGGTGCTCCCCGTCCTTGCGCCACTGGTAGTAGCCGCCCACGTCCAGGGTGCCGTCGCTGGCCACCGCCCGCTCGGGCCAGCCGTGATGGTGGTGCTGGCGGTACTCCTGCTCCACCTCGTCGAGGCCGATGCCCTCGATGCGCGACGCTGTCCAGGTGAAGTACTTGTCGATCACCGACTGCTTCAGCCCGATGGCCTCGAAGATCTGCGCTCCGTGATAGGACTTGATCGTCGAGATGCCCATCTTGGACATGGTCTTGAGCACGCCCTTGCCCAGGGCCTTGATCAGGTTGGCGCGGGCCTTTTCTCCGGCCAGGTCCGGGATCAGGCCGTCGCGGCACATCCACTCCACCGTCTCCAGGGTCAGGTACGGGTTGATGGCGTTGGCGCCGTAGCCGATGAGCAGGCAGCAGTGCATGACCTCACGGGCCTCGCCCGACTCCACCACGATGGCGGCGCTGGTGCGCAACCCTTCCCGGATGAGGTAGTGGTGGACCGCCGCGGCGGCCAGCAGGCTGGGGATCTGCACCCAGTCCGGCCCCGCCTTCCGGTCCGACAGGATCACCACCGTCGCGCCCCGCTCCTTGATGGCCCGGCCGGCTTCCGCGCACAGCGCGTCCACGGCCTCTTCCAGGGCGCCCGCGGGAGCGGAGCGCGGGAACACCGCGGGCAGCGTCTCGGCCTTGAGTCCGGGCCGGTCCAGCGCCTTGATGCGCGCCAGCTCGCGATTGGTCAGCATCGGCCGCATGAGCTGGAGCTGGCGGCAGTGCTCCGCGGTCTCGGCGAAGAGGTCCTGCTCCGAGCCGACGGACGTCCGCAGCGCGGTCACCAGCTCTTCACGAATGGCGTCCAGGGGCGGATTGGTCACCTGCGCGAAGAGTTGCTTGAAGTAGTGGAAAAGCAACTGGGGCCGGTCGGACAGGACCGCCAGCGGCGCATCGTTGCCCATGGAGCCGACGGGTTCCTCACCCCGCATCGCCATGGGTCCGATGAGGATCTTCAACTCCTCGCTGGTGTAGCCGAAGGCCCGCTGGCGTTCCGGCAGCGTCTCCGCATCGTACCCGGGCACGTCCTCCGGCTCCGGCAGGTCCTCCAGCGTCACCATCTCCTGCCGGAGCCACTGCCGGTAGGGCCGGCGCGTGCTGATCTCGTGCTTGATCTCGTCGTCCTCGATGATGCGGCCTTCCAGCGTGTCGACCAGGAACAGGCGTCCCGGTTGCAGCCGGCCCCGGACCAGAATGCGTTCGGCCGGTATGTCCAGCACCCCCGCCTCGGAGGCGCCGACGATGAAGTCATCCTTGGTGACCACGTAGCGGAAGGGCCGCAGGCCGTTCCGGTCCAGCGTGGTGCACACCCGGTCGCCGTCGCACGCCGCAATCAGGGCGGGGCCGTCCCACGGCTCCATGAGGCAGGCGTGGTAGGCGTAGAACGCCTTCTTTTCGTCCGACATGGTCTCGTGGTTTTCCCATGCCTCGGGAATCATCATCATCAGGGCGTGGGGCAGCGAGCGGCCGGTGGACACCAGCAGCTCCAGCGCGTTGTCGAAGCCCGCGGTGTCGCTGGCGCCCTCGCGGATGATCGGGCTCAGCTTGGCCATGTCGTCGCCGAACAGCGGCGACGAGAACAGCGCCTCCCGGGCGCGCATCCAGTTCTGGTTGCCCCGGATCGTGTTGATCTCGCCGTTGTGGCACAGCATCCGGTAGGGGTGCGCCAGCCGCCACGAGCCCAGGGTGTTGGTGCTGTAGCGCGAGTGCACCAGCGCCAGGGCCGAGACGATGGAGTCGTCGGAGAGGTCCCGGTAGAAGGAGTCCAGTTGGTCGGCCCGCAGCAGGCCCTTGTAGACCACGGTCTTGCTGGACAGGCTGGAGATGTAGAAGTCGTCCCGGACCTCGGCGGCGAGGCCGGCGTCCACCGCGTTCTCGATGACCTTGCGGATGACGTAGAGCTTGCGCTCGAACTGCTCCTGGGTGGCGGTCTCCGGGCCGGCGCCGATGAAGAACTGCCGGATCAGGGGCGCCACCTGGGCCGCCACCTCGCCGCACTGGGTGAAGTCCGCGGGCACGTCGCGCCACCCCAGGAACTTCTGGCCCTCGTCCCGGACGGTGTCCTCGACCATCCGCTCGCACCACCGGTGCTGCTCGGTCTCCCGCGGCAGGAAGACCATGCCGACGCCGTACCTGCCCGGAGCCGGCAACGGGATGCCCATCGGCCTGCAATGCCGCTGGAAGAACGCGTGGGGAATCTGGAACAGGATGCCGGCGCCATCGCCGGTCTGGGGGTCGCAGCCGCAGGCGCCGCGATGCTCGAGGTTGATCAGGACGTCGACCGCGTGGCGGATGATGTCATGGGACTTCCGGCCGTCGAGGTTGGCCACGACGCCCACGCCGCAGGCGTCGTGCTCATATGCCGGATCGTAGAGTCCCTGGTGCTTCTTCTTCATGTCGAACAGCCTATGGCAAGACGATCCGCTTCTCGTCCTGTCGATATTCGGAACAAGCCGGAATACCATAAAATGGCCCCGGTTTCAGTAGCTGTCACGTTTTTGTTAAGGAGACGTCACACGGGCCGCTGGCGGCCCGTGACCGCGCGGCTCCCTGAACGCGGCTCCTCGGCAGGTGGTCGGCTTGTTCCGCCGATCCATGACAGTCTATCAACGTATGACAGTTTCCGCCACGCCTGCGGTGTCCTTTCTGGACCAATCGGTCGTCCTGAGCGAAGCGAAGTCGAAGGACGGTTCCGAAACGATGGCGGGTTCGGTATACAGAAGTAACACTTCAACCTTGGAGACCTCTCGATGAAATACGTGGGCCAATCGGTACGCAGCCTCGACGCGGACGAAAAAGTCACCGGAACCGCCGTCTACACGGCGGACCTCAGCATCCCGGGGATGAAGTTCGCCCGGGTCATCGGCAGTCCCCACGCGCACGCGCGCATCGACGGGTTCGACCTCGAAGACGCGCGCGCCGTCCCCGGCGTGCGCACCATCGTGACCCATGAGAGCCTCGACTTCGGCCGGCTGGGATGCCTCCGCACCCTCAAGCCGTACGGCCAGGCGGTGAAGGACCGGCCGGTGCTGGCCCACGACAAGGTGCGGTTCCAGGGCGAGCCCGTGGCCATCGTGGTGGCCGACAGCGAGACCGCGGCGGTGGAGGCGGCGGCGCGGGTCGAGGTGCGTTACACGCCGCTGCCCCAGGTGTCGGAGATGATGTCGGCGATGGAGGGCGGCACGCTGGTGCACGACGCCGACTCCGCCTACGACCGCGAGGGCGAAAGCGACTTCGACCACGACTACGGCCGCAACAACTGCGGCGGCACCCACTTCGTCCAGGGAGACCCGGAGGGGGCGTTCCGCGAGGCCGCCCACGTCATCGAGGACCATTTCTCCTTCCCGTCGCTGTTCCACTATCCCATGGAGCCCCACTGCGCGGTGGCCGCGGTGGACGGCAGGTCCGTGACCGTGCACACCTCCTCGCAGGCCCCCTTTCCGGTGCGCGACGAGCTGGCGCGCATGTTCGGGCTCGAGCAGGAGCAGGTGACGGTGAAGGTCCCCTACGTGGGCGGCGGCTTCGGCGCCAAGGGCCACATCGGCGTCGAGCACCTGGCGACCCTGGCGGCGGCCGCCTCCGGGGAGACGGTGCAACTCCGCATGTCCATGGAGGAGACCGCGTTCACCGCCCGGCGCCATCCCGCCGAGATCGACATCCGCACGGGATTGCGGGAGGACGGCACGCTGTTGTGCCGGGAAGCGAAAATCTACCTGGACACGGGCGCCTACGCCGATTTCGGCATCCAGGTGACGCGCAAGGCGGCCTTCCGCTCCGTGGGGCCCTACCGGGTGGAGCACGCACGGGCCGACTGCTACTCGGTCTACACCAACAAGGTGCCCGCCGGCGCCTTCCGCGGCATCGGCAGCGTCCAGCTCGGCTGGGCGTGCGAGGCCCACACCGACCACATCTGCACCGAGCTGGGCTACGACCCCGTCGAGTTCCGGCTCAAGAACCTGCTGCGGGCCGGCGAGAAATACGTGCTCGGCGGGCCGCCGCTGGACGGCAACCCGCACGGAGCGCTGACGGCCTGCCTGGACCTCTTCGAGAAGACCCGCGGCGCACGGGCGCCCGAGTCCCTGGCGCGGCCCGGCGAGAAGATCGGCACCGGCGTCGCCTGCGCCATCAAGGACCTGTCCACCACCCAGTACAACGCCCGGATCGTGTTCGAGGACGACGCCACCTTCACGGTGCACGCCAACGCCCCGGAGATCGGCGGCGGCGCCAAGACGGTGCTGGCCCAGACCGCGGCCGAGGCGCTCGGCGTGGGCATCCACCGGATCACCATCGCCCCTTATGACACCAGCACCACGCCCGGCGCCTCCGGCGTCTACGGCAGCCGCATCACCGTGCTCATGGGCAACGCGGTGAAGCGGGCGTCCGAGGAGCTGCGGGAGATCATGCTGCAACAGGCGGCGTCCCTGACCGACCGGGACGCCCGGGACCTCTCGCTGGAGGACGACGCTTTCTCGAGCGGGGGCGAGCCGGTGATGACCCTGGAGGAACTGGCGGAAAGGACCACCGGCACGCTGGTGGGCCGGGGCATGGACAAGGCCCTCACCCGGGACCGCATCGACATCCGCACCTGGGAGATCAACGCGGGCATCGCGGTGATGGCGGTGGATTCGGACACCGGCAGGGCGCGCTGCCTGACCTACGTCTCCTCGGCCGACATCGGACAGGCCATGCACCCGCTCCGGTGCGAGGGCCAGGAGCAGGGCTCGATCATGTTCGGCATGGGCAACACACTCACCGAGGAGCAGGTGTTCGACGGCGCCCTGCTGCTCAACCCCAGCGCCATCGACTACGCCCTGCCGCGGTTCAAGAACCTGCCCGCGGTGCTCGATTCCGTGCTGATCGAGAACCGGGAAGGCCCCGGCCCCTTCGGCAGCAAGGGCATGGCCGAGGGCGGCTTGGCCCCGGTGGCGCCGGCCATCGCCGCCGCGCTGCGGCAGGCCGTGGGCATCGTGGTCCACGACCTGCCCATGAGCCCCGAGCGGGTGTACCGGCTGATGGAGTCCGGCGGCTGAGGAGCCACGCCGCCCGGCCGCAAACCGTCAACCGTTTGGCGTTCGCGCCAAGAAACGATAGACTGGCGAAATGGCTCAACCACGAACCACGTTTGCCAAGCGGCAGCGGGAACGCGCAAAACAGGAGAAGAAGGAGGAGAAGGCCAGGCGGCGCGCCGAACGCCGGGAAGCCCGGCAAGAACGGCCCGAGCGCGAAGACGACGTCGATCCCGACATCGCCGACATCGTCCCTGGTCCGCAACCCCCTATCGAGGATCTCTAGTTCCGCGCCGGCCATGCAGCCGTCTGCCGATCTCGTCCCGGTTCACTATCGGTGTGTCACCCGGTAGCGACGTGACGAGTAGTTGCGACCGAGGCGACCGTGCCGTTGACACGGACGCCGGATGCAGCTAAAGTCTCCCTATTCGAACTGTGTTCCAGCCTAATCTGCCCGACGAAGCTCTCGTCCAAGCAAAGTTCCATCGCGTGCCGTGAAAGAGGCATGTTCTTGCCCGATGCGGCGATCCGATTCCCAGGGTCGAACAGACTGGTTTTCTTTTGTCTCAGCCATTGGAGGAAGAACATGAGCCAGAAATTGTACGTGGGCGGTTTGCCCTATTCCGTCACCGACGGCCAGCTCGAGGAGGTATTCGCCGAGCACGGCACGGTGGAGTCCGCAAGAGTCATCGCGGACAAGTTTACCGGCCAGTCGCGCGGCTTCGGCTTCGTGGAAATGGGCTCGGGTGAAGAAGGGCAGAAAGCCATCGACGCCCTCAACGGAACGGAGCTTCAGGGCCGTACGCTGACGGTCAACGAGGCGCGCCCGCAGGAGAGACGGTCCGGCTTCGGCAACGGAGGCGGGGGCGGCGGCAACAGGCGGTCGGGCGGAGGCGGCAGACCAGGCCGCTGGTAGCGCAATCCATCCACAACTTCTCTTATGTCAAATTCAGACGACGCATCTTTCGACGCATTCGGCCTGTCCGATCCGCTGCTCAAGGACCTCGCCAGGATCGGTTTCGTCACCCCCACTCCCATACAGGAAAAGGCCCTGCCCGCGGCCCTCGAAGGCCGCGACGTCCTGGGCTGCGCGCAGACCGGAACCGGCAAGACCGCCGCCTTCGTCATCCCCATGGTGGAGCGGCTCGCAGGCTCGCCCCCGGGACCGCCCCGAGGCCTCATCCTGGCGCCCACCCGTGAGCTGGCGTTCCAGATCCAGGAGACCATCGACGATCTCGGACGCTCGTCGCGGGTCTATGCCACCACGGTGGTGGGCGGCGCCGACGTCCAGGCGCAGCTACGCGGCCTCAAGCAGCGCCCCGAGATCATCGTGGCCACGCCGGGCCGGCTGCTGGACCTCATGTGGGACGGCCACATCGACCTGCGGGAGGTGGAGGTGGTGGTGCTGGACGAGGCCGACCGCATGCTCGACATGGGGTTCGCCGATCAACTGAACCAGATCATCGACGCGCTGCCGCCCGGACGCCAGAGCTTCCTCTACTCGGCAACCCTGCCCACGGACCTGGAAGAGCTGGTTCGCATGTCGTTGCGCGACCCGTTCCACGCCGTCGTCGCCAAGCCGGCGACCCCGGCGGACGGCGTCACCCATACTCTCCACAACACCACCCCGGGGGCCAAGACGTCGCTCTTGCTGTCCCTGCTCAAGGACGGCGACGAATCCGTGCTGGTGTTCACCCGCACCAAGAACCGCGCCGACCTCATCGCCGAGACCCTGCGGCGCAACGGCCATCGGGCGGCGGAGATTCACGGCAACCTCTCGCTGGAGCGGCGGCGGGCGTCGCTGCAGGGGTTCCGGCGCGGCCGTTACCGGATCCTGGTGGCCACGGACATCGCCGCCAGGGGCCTGGACATCGACAACATCGGCCACGTCATCAACTACGACCTGCCCTACACCCCCGAGGACTACGTGCACCGCATCGGCCGGACGGCCCGGATGACCGCGGTGGGCCGCGCCACGAGCTTCGCCACCGCCGCGGACAGCCAGTCGGTACGCGCCATCGAGAACATCCTGGGGAAGTCCATCCCGCGGCCGTCGGCGGGACAGCCGGACAGGAAGCGGCGCACGGGCGCCGAGAGCGTCGAAGCCAAGCGGGCGCGACCGGCCGGCAAACGCCGGCGTGCCCGAAAACGCGCCGGCCGAACCGGTGGAAGCGCCGGTCATCATGCGGAAGCGGTGCCCCGTCAGGCCGCCCCGATCACTGAACAGCCCTGACGGCGCTTCTCCAGGACCCTTGACGAAAACGGGCGAGAGTGCTTGAAGTCGGAGTGGCCATGTAAGGCCGTTACCGCCTTCCCCCACCCCCTGGATTCCGGCTTTCGCCGGAATGACGATTCGAGTGTCGTCGCCTTTCCGCACGCAGGACGGAGTTTCGACACAGCCTGGAAAGCGGGAACCCATGTCGGGCGGGCGTAAAATACACGGCAGCGAGGAAACCATGAAACACGCCGCATTACCCATCAACGTTGCCGTGAACGGCAAGGCGCGCGCGGCCGAAGTGGAGCCGCGCCTCTTGCTGGTGCACTTCCTGCGCGAGAACCTGGGGCTCACCGGCACCCACGTGGGCTGCGATACGAGCCAATGCGGCGCGTGCACGGTGCATCTCAACGGCGCCGCGGTGAAGTCCTGCACAGTGCTGGCGGTGCAGGCCGACGGCGCTGAGGTCACCACCATCGAGGGGCTGGCGGACGGCGCCGACTTGCACCCCGTCCAGGCCGCCTTTCAGCAAGAGCACGGCCTCCAGTGCGGCTATTGCACGCCGGGCATGGTGATGACCGCCGCGCACCTGCTGGAGACCCAGCCCGATCCCGACGACGACGCCATCAAGCACGCCCTGGAAGGCAACTTGTGCCGCTGCACGGGCTACGTGAACATCGTCAAGGCCATCCGCGCGGCGGCCGAGCAGATGAGGTAACAGCATGCACCCAGCCAGCTTCGGATACGACGCACCCGGCTCCCTGGAGGAAGCCTTCGGCCTTTTGCGGCAACACGGCGAGGACGCCAAGCTGCTGGCCGGAGGACACAGCCTGCTGCCGGCCATGAAGCTCCGGCTGACCCAGCCGGAGGTGCTCATCGACCTGAGCCGGATTCCCGGACTGAGCGGCATCCGCACCGACGGCGACACGCTGGTCATCGGCGCCCTCACCACCCACACCGAGGTGGCCACGTCGGAGACCGTCCGGGGCCTTCTGCCGGGGCTCGCGGACACGGCCTCGGTCATCGGCGACCTGCAGGTGCGGAACCGCGGCACCATGGGCGGCAGCGTCGCCCACGCAGACCCCGGCGCCGATCTCCCCGTGACCCTCACGGCGCTGAATGCGTCGTTCGTGCTGACCTCGTCCGGCGGCGAGCGTACGGTGGCGGCGGACGACTTCTTCGTGGACTTCTTCACCACCGCGCTGGAGCCCAACGAGATCCTTACGTCCATACGGATCCCGTTGCCCTCCACGCCTGCGCGTACGAGCTACGCCAAGCTACCGCACCCGGCCTCGGGCTATGTGGTAGTAAGCGCGGCAGCGGCGTTGACCGTGGACGGCGGCGCCTGCACGGGCGCGCGGGTGGTGCTGGGAGGCGTGGGCGGAACGCCGCACCGGGCCACCGGGACGGAAGCCGCGCTCGTGGGGAAGCAGCTCACGACGGACGTAATCGCTGAGGCGGCCCGGCAGGCCGGTGAGGGCATCGATCCCCATGCGGACTCCTACGCCGACGAGGAATACAAGCGCCACATGGCGGTGGTCTACGCCGGGCGCGCCATCGAGGCCGCCGCGGCGCGGGTATAGACCTTCGGCACAGAGGTTCAGGGTCGACGCGATGCGCGTTCAAACCTTCGAGGACCACTCATGAGCACAGAGCAAAACAACCCCGACAGCCTCATCGGCGCTTCCATCCGCCGGGTCGAGGACCCTCCCCTGCTCACCGGCCAAGGATGCTACGTGGACGACGTGAAGCTGCCGGGCATCCTGCACGTGGCGATTCACCGGAGCACCCACCCCCACGCGCGCATCGTGTCCATCGACACCGCCGAGGCCGCGGCCATGCCCGGGGTGGTGTGCGTGCTCACGGGTGACGACACCGGCGACTTGGCCCTGCGGGCGCCCATGCTGACGCCGGACATGAACATGCCGGAGCATCCGGTGCTGGCCCGCGGCTCCGTCCACGCGGTGGGCGCGCCCATCGCGGCGGTTGTGGCGGAGAGCCGTGCGCTGGCGGAAGACGCGGCCGCGGTCATCGGGGTCGAGTACGATCCCTTGCCCGTGGTCACCGACGCCGAGGCGGCACTGGAGGACGGCTCGCCGCTGGCCCACGAGGAGCTGGGCACCAACCATTGCTACACCATGAAGAAGGAGAACGGCGACGTCGACAAGGCGTTCGCCGAGGCGGACCACATCTGCCGCCTTCACATGAAGAGCCCGCGGCTCGTGGCCATGTCCATGGAGGCGCGGGGGGTGCTGGCGTACCCCGACCCCATCCGCAACGAGCTGACGGTGTGGATGTCGACCCAGGGACCGCACCGGTCCCGGGCGGACTTGGCCAACTCGCTGGGCTTTCCCGAGAACCGCATCCACGTCATCGCGCCGAACGTGGGCGGCGGCTTCGGCAGCAAGGGCTGCGTCTACCGCGAGGACGTGCTGGTGTGCCACGTGGCCCAAAAGCTCAATCGGCCCGTCAAGTGGATGGCCACCCGTAGCGAGGACTTCCTGACCACCTGCCAGGGACGCGACCAGGCCATGACCTCGGAGCTGGCCTTGAGCAAGGACGGCAGGATGCTGGGCCTCAAGGTGCGGGTGGTGGCGAACCTGGGTGCGTACCTGCACTCCGCCACCGCCGGACCGCCCCAGCGCATGCTGGTGATGGCTCCGGGCTGCTACCAGATCCAGGACGTGCGGGTGGAGATCGTCTCGGCCTTCACCAACACCGTGCCCACGGGGCCGTACCGCGGCGCCGGGCGGCCGGAGTCGGTGCTCAACATCGAGCGGCTGGCCGACAAGGCCGCGCGGGACTTGGGCATGGATACCCTGGAGATTCGCCGCAAGAACTACATCCAGCCGGACCAGTTCCCCTACCGCACCGGTGTGAACGTCGTGTACGACTCGGGAGACTACGAGAAGTCACTTGACGAGGCGCTGAGGCTGTCCGACTACGACCGGCTCATCCGCATGCGCGACGAGGCGCGGGAACGCGGCGAACTGGTGGGCGTCGGCGTCTCCACCTTCGTGGAGCCCAGCGGCGGCGCCGGATTCGAGAGCGGCGCCGTGCGCGTGGACCGCACCGGCGCGGTCACCGTGCTCACGGGTTCCAGCTCCCACGGACAGGGGCACGAGACCGTGTGGGCACAGGTAGCGGCGGACCTGCTCAAGGTGCCCATGGAAAGCGTGGTGGTGCGTCACGGCGACACCATCGCCATCCAGCAGGGCACCGGCACCTTCGGCAGCCGCAGCGCGGTCATGGGCGGCGGCGCCCTTGCCACCGCGGCCGAACGCCTGGTCGCCAAGGCCAAGGCCATCGCCGGCAACCTCATGGAAGCCTCGCCCGACGACGTGGTCCAGGTCGAGGGCGGTTTCGCCGTGGCCGGCGTGCCGGAACGGAACGTGACCTGGCGCCAAGTGGCCGGCGCGGCCCACGCCAAGGGCACCCCGGCAGGCATGGACCCCGGTCTTCACGAGATCGCCTTCTTCGACCCCAACCGCGAGGCCTGGGGCTTCGGCGCCCACGTGGCGCTGGTGCGCATCGACGCCGACACCGGCGAGCTGACCATCGAGAAGTTGGTGCTGGTGGACGACATCGGCGTAGTCCTGAACCCCATGATCGTAGAGGCCCAGGTCCACGGCGGCCTCGCCCAAGGCCTGGGTGAAGCCCTGTGCGAACAAATGGTCTTCGACGAGGAAGGCCAGCCCCGCACCGGCACCCTCATGGACTACGCCGTGCCGCGCGCCAGCACCATGCCGCCCCTCATCCTCGGCGAGACCGAAACCCTCAACCCCTTCAATCCCCTGGGCGTCAAGGGCGTCGGCGAAGCCGGCACCAACGGCGCCCCGCCGGCCGTCGCCAACGCCGTCATGGACGCGTTGTCACCGCTGGGCATCGATCACATCGACATGCCTTACACCGCGCCGAAGCTGTGGCGGGCAATCAAGGAAGCGCGGAAGGGCTAGCGACCAGGATTCCGCACACCCGACCATGAAGCTCAATCACCTTCAAGTCTCGACGTACGACGTGGATGCTTCCGTCGCGTTCTACGAGCGCTTCTTCGGATTCAGAAAAGGGTGGGAAGCGGACGGTGAAACGTTCCTCGTGCGCGAAGCGGACAAGGACGGTTTTCTCCTTGCCCTCAGGCCTGTGGAGGAACGGGGAGAACCTCCCGAGTGGCTCCACTTCGGATTCACCGTGGACACCATCGAGGAAGTGAAAAAGCAGTACGCCGTCCTTGCAGCAGCCGGGATCACGTTCGATATGGCCATCCTCGACCGCGACGACATGGCGGTTTTCTACGCGCTTGACCCCGGATCAGGGAACCGCGTCGAGGTGGGCTGCTGGTCTCCGGCTTGAAGCCTTAGGGCGTCGCGTCTTTAGCTCCGGTGCCACCTTACCAAAGGCGGCGCTGGCACGTCCAATCTACGCTTCATCACCCTTTCCCAAACGCTTGGGTTCTGTTATCTTGAGCCATGCCGACGGTGCTCCGTTTCGATGGCATGCGTGTGGTCATCTATCCGAACGACCATCGCCCACCTCACGTTCACGTGATTGGAGCGGGTAAAGAAGCTGTGTTCGCACTGCACTGTCCAAATGGTCCGCCGGAGTTGCGCACCAGCTATGGTTTCGGACATCGGGAAGTGAATCGCATCAACGAAGGTCTGGCTCAGGCCCTTCAAACACTGTGCGAGGAATGGAGAAATATCCATGGCCGTTACTGAAGCGGAATTCGAAAAAGCGCAAGCGCGAGTCGAGCGCGATGCCGGCCATGTCCACGCCGCCCGGTTCGACCGGCGCAGACAACGCGTGATCGTGCGGCTTAACACCGGTGTGGAACTGACTTTTCCCGCTACGCTGGCAGAGGGACTGGCCGGGGCGTCGCCCGATGATCTCGCTGAGATCGAGATCAGCCCCACCGGGTTGGGCCTGCACTGGCCCCGACTCGATGCCGATCTCTACGTCCCGGCCTTGTTGCAGGGCGTCTTTGGCTCCAGGAGTTGGATGGCGGCGCGTATGGGTGCGGCCGGCGGCAAGAGTCGTTCGTCGGCCAAGGCGACGGCCGCAAGGGAAAACGGTCGCAAGGGTGGTCGCCCGCGCCGTAGCGCCGACGCTAGTCCTTGAGGGCTTGCGGCTTGGCGATGCCGAGATCGTCCGTGAGCGCACCTTCCAGAGCCGCCTGATCTTCCGGCGACAACGGTTGTTCGACCGCCTCGATGAGCGCATTCAGTTCCTCTTCGCTCATCATTTCCTTGAGGATGCCCAATCTGCGCCGGCTCTTCCGCTGTACTTCAACTGGCTTCTTCATCACCAACCTTCCAATTCCGCTCACACCCCTCCGAACCCCTGGTCCTGGGCCTCGCCCACCAGCCACGGGTCGTTGATCTCGGTGGTGGGGGGCTCGCCCTGGAGGACACGCACGACTTCCCTGGCGGCGTGGGTCTGGCAGTCGACGTAGGACTCGTTGGAGTTGGCGGCGGTGTGGCAGGTGACGATGACGTTGGGGAGGGTGAGGATCGGGTGGTCGGCGGGCATGGGCTCGGGGTCGGTGACGTCGAGGGCGGCGCCGGCGATCTCGCCGGTGGTGAGGGCCTCGTAGAGGGCGTCGGTGTCCACCAGGCCGCCGCGGGCGCAGTTGAGGAGGTAGGCCGTCTTCTTCATGGCGGCGAACTGGGCCTTGCCGAACATCTTGCGGGTGGCGGGCACCAGCGGCGCGTGCAGGCTGATGACGTCCGACGTGCGCACCAGCTCGTCCTGCGAAACCAGCTTGACGCCCATGGCCTCGGCGATCTCGGGAGCCACGTAGGGGTCCACCGCCTGGACGTTCATCTTCATGCCCTGGGCCCGGGGCGCCACTTGGCGCCCCACGTTGCCCAGGCCCACGATGCCCAGGGTCTGCCCGGCGATGCGCGACACCGGGCCGCGCCAGGAGTGCAGCTCCGCGGTGTGGCGGCGCCAGCGGCCCTCGCGCACGTACTGGTTCATGCGCACGAGCTTGCGGGAGATGGCGATCATGAGGCCGATCATCTGCTCCGACACTTCGATGGAGTTGCAGCCGGCGGCGTTGCACACGGTGACGCCGTGCTCCCTGGCCGCTTCCAGGTCCAGTCGGTCCACGCCCACGCCGGTGCGGCACACCACCTTGCAGCGGTTGAGCTTCTCGATGATCTCGCGGGTGAGCGGCAGGGCGCCGTGGAAGATCATGCCGTCGGCGTCGCGCCCGGCCTCCGCCAGCTCCTCGTCGTTGGCCGGCCTGGCGATCACCATCTCCGCGTCCGCCTCGCGCAGGATGGGCTCGATCAGGTCGACGGGAACATCGTTGCTGCCGCAGTAGACGACCCGGTATTTCGCCATCGCTCGTATCCCGCCTACATTCCCAGGCTGAACATCTGCACCGGGTTGTCCCACAGGATCTTGCGGCGCGTCTCCTCCGACAGCTTGTCGTTGGCGCTGAGGGCGCCCACGGTGAGGTCCGGCCACTTGTCGATGCAGTCGCTGTGGGGATAGTCCGTGGCCATGGTGAGGCGGTCGTTGCCGACGTGCTCGACGAAGCTCGGCACCAACTCCTCGCCGGCCTCGCAGCTCACCCAGCACTGGCGGTGGAAGTAGAAGCTGGGCTTCTCCGGGGTGGTCTTGGCGGAGCCGTGGGACTCGTGCTCCCAGTGCTCGTCCATGCGCTCCAGCCAGAAGGGCACCCAGCCGCAGCCGGACTCCAGGTAGGCGACCTTGAGGGTCGGGAACTTCTCCAGCACGCCGTCGCCGCAGAGGCTCAGGCACGCGAGCATCTGCTCCAGCGGGTGGCAGGCCACGTGGCGGCCGAACTCACTGTAGCGGTCGCTTCCGGCCTGGTCCAGGACCGTGCGCGCGCCCTCGTGGACGCACACGGTGACGCCCAGGTCCTGGGCCGCCTCGTAGACGGGGTAGTAGTCGGGACTGGCCAGCGTGCGGCCGCAGAGCTTGTTGGGGCGCCAGAAGATGCCCACCAGGCCCAGCTTCTCGCGCGCGTAGCGCAGCTCCTCGACGGCCCGGGCGGGGTCCTGCAAGGGCAGCAGCATGACGCCGCGCAGCCGCGACTCGTCATGGCTGCAGTACTCGGCGAGCCAGGTGTTGTAGGCCCGGCAGATGGCCTGGCTCAACTCCGGGTCGATGTCCGAGCTCCACATGACGTAGAGGCCCATGGTCGGGAACAGCACGCTCAGGTCGATGCCTTCCCTGTCCATGTCGCGGAGATTGGACGCGGGGTCGAAACCGGTGGCGATGGCCTCTGCGAAGGTCTCGCGCCAGGCGGCGTTGCTGGCGAAGATGAAGCCGTAGTCGGTGACCTCGCGGTCGGGCCGCCTGTTGGAATCGGAGACGGGCTTGCCGTCCACAAAACGGTTGGACTGGTTGGGTCCGGTGATCTTCACCCGCCCGTGGAACTTCTTCGGCATGTAGCGGTCATACATGTCCGAAGGCTCCATGATGTGTCGATCCGAATCGATCACGCGAAATCCGTCCTTCATGGATCTGCTCCTTCCTCGAACGGGCGGCGCGCCGCCTCGTTGCCGAGTATCTCCGGTGTCTCGTTTGCCCCTTGGAAAGCGCCTCGGCCACGGTCCGCCGAAGCACTGCCACTATAGATCAAAGCCCCTACCCTATCAAATGCCGGAGACCCCGTGTCCACGCGGGGAAAAGGCCGCCTGCGCTGGGCCTGACGGGCTCGCTTGACCGTGCCGGGGACCACGGCTAACATCCCTTCGGACAACGACCTGGAAGCCAAGGAGGACATCATGGGAGTTGAACCCGGCGCGGAACTTTTCGACTTCAACGAGCCCTCGGCCACCGGCAAGGCCGGATTCGGGACATGGAAGAACCCCAAGTCGCCCTACGACCGTTTCATGGAGGACCAGGGCATCGCCATCCACCGGGACATCGGCGTGCACAAGGTCCAGGACCTGCCGTTCAAGCCCTGGAAACGGCTGGGCGGACGCGGCATCGGCATCCAGCTCCTGGGCACCGAGCACCTTTGGGGCATGTACGTGGTGGAGGTCCCCGGCGCGGGCGCGCTCAACCCCGAGCGCCATCTCTACGAGGAGACCTACTACGTGGTGGAGGGGCGCGGCACCACCGAGGTGTGGCACGAGAGCGAGAACAACAAACTCACCTTCGAATGGGGTCCGGGCTCGCTCTTCGGCATCCCGCTGAACGCTTGGCACCGGGTGGTCAACGCCACCTCCGCGCCGGCTCTGCTGCTGGCCGCCACCACCGCCCCCAACATCCTGAACCTGGTCCGCGACGCCGAGTTCGTAATGAACTGCCCGTACGAGTTCAGCAAGCGGTTCGCAGGACAGGACGACTACTTCAAGGAGGTGGAAGAAATCCACGCCGACCCGGTGCGCGGCCTCGCCATGCGCCTCACCAACGTCATCCCGGACATCGTCACCTGCGAGCTGCCGCGGGACAACCGGCGTTCCTTCAGCTACCGTCGCGTGGAGCCGCACATGGCCGGCGCCAACTTCTACATGAAGATCGCCCAGTACGAGACCGGGCAATACTCCAAGGCCCACAAGCACACCTCCGGCGCCATCCTGGTCTGCATCAAGGGCAAGGGTTTCAGCTACACGTGGCCGGACACCTTGGGCATGCGGCCGTGGGAGGAAGGACGCGGCGACGACGTCAAGCAGCAGACCTACGAGCCGGTGGGCATGATCAGCGCCGCACCCATGCGCGGCGACTGGTTCCACCAGCATTTCGGCACCGACCCGGAGGGCCTGCGCCTGCTCATCTTCGACGGCCCCTACGGACCCGGCTTCCGGCGCGGCGGCGCACCGGGCGCCCAGGCCAAGGACGTGGGCGCGGTGGACACCCGCGAAGGCGGCAACGCGATCTCCTACATGGACGAGGACCCGCAGATCCGAAAGACCTACGAGGCCGAGCTGCAAGCCAACGGCATGGAGAGCCGCATGCCCGAGTGGGCCTACGAGACGCGGACGCCGCCGGAGGGAGCGCTGGAGCCGGCAGCGGGGTTCTGAGCCCGGCAACCGCACCGAGGCCCGAAACCCGTCATTCCGGCGAAAGCCGGAATCCAGGGGCGAGGGATGGACGGCCCGCAGTTCGTGCTCAACCCTGCCACAGATCGCGGAACCGCACCGCCGCCACCTGCTCGTAGGCCACCGGCCCCGGCAGGTGGCCTACGGATTGCGCGAACGCGTTCAGCTTCGCCACTGCCTCCTCGGAGATGGCCGGCTCGTAGAACGGCACGTCCCGCTCGACGATGCCCGTGATCAGCGCGGCGGCGTCCTCCGGAAACAGCCCCTCCCCGACTTGGGCCGCCTTGGACGGATCCGCGCGCAACGCCTTCTGCGCTTTCACGATGGCCCGCACCGCGGCCGCCGCCTGCTCCGGCTCCCGCTCGATGAACGCGTCCGTGGTGCCGAGGCCCGCGAAGGTACAGTAACGCACCTCCGCCGGGTCGTCGCCCCGCCGCACGTCCACGTGAACCTTGCCGACGCCGAGCGAAACCGCGGTGGCGCTGCCCATTGCATTGGACCAGAAGCCGTCGATCTGCCCGGACTCCAGGCCGCGCGCGGCGTAGACGCCGAACGATACATCCCTGGCTTCGGAGCCCGGCAGGTGCACGATGCTCACGTCGCGCTCTGGATCGAGTCCCCCGGCGGCCAACAGCGTCTTGAACACCAAGTCCGGCCCTTCAGCGGCGGTGACGCGCAGTCCCTTGAGCGCGTCGAGGTCACCGCGTTCCGCTTCAAGGTCCGCCCTCACCGTCAAAAGCCACGGCGTCCCCTGGGACAGCGCCACCAGCAGCTTGGCGCCGTTCCAACCAGGAAACTCCCGCAGCAGGTCGTGCACCGACCCGGCGATCATGGCGTCCGCAGCGCCCTCCCGAAGCGCCCGGGTGGCGCCGATCTGGGACACCAGCTCGATTTCCACGTCCGCACCCTCTTCCCGGTAGAAGCCCAACTCCTGGGCGGCCAAGGCCGGGAAGCAAGTGTTGCTGACCAAGTCTACAGCGGCGATGCGCATCTTGTTTGTACCTCAGCCTTCATACCGGTGCTTCCAGGAAGTCGGCAGGCGTCAAAATCTGTACCCCACGAAACGGGTTCAGGACGAGCAAGTCGGCATCACCGGTGGCTATGTATGTTGCATCACCACTGACCGCCAACTCCAGGACATGGTCATCACTGGGATCACGACATACTTTCCATGTCCCAACGCGCGGAAGAACGCCCGCCCCGGCACGGATTCATTGAACAACAATGCGCTAACGGTGACGTTTGTATCGAAGACGAAACGGGTCATTCTTCGTCCAGGATGGACTGCAAGATGTCTGGAGTCAGACCACGCTGCCGGGCATTGCGACTGATTTCCTCCATGACGTCTTGGAAAGACCTCCCGGAATCTGCAACATCACGCAATCGCAAATTGACGAGCAAGTCGAGTTTTCGACGTTCCTCGTCAGAGGCCGACCGGTACAGCTTGGCCACATCGGAATCTACCGATACCGTGATCTGCTCTGCCATGACAGTCCTCCCGAATGGTTCTCCAACTAAAGACTTGCACAAGTGGTCCCTGGACACGGTTTCAAACATTATAGCGTGTTGAATCCACTACAAACAGCCGCCCTTGATCCCGAACCTTCCTACGCATAGGCTTCCCCTACCGCAAGCCGGACCCGGCGACGGGAATATCCAGAAGGAGCCACGTGATGACAGACCATGATTTGGCGGAGCTGACGATCGAGGACACGGCGGTGGCAATCGGGCGTGGAGAGCTTTCGCCAGTGGAGATCACCGAACTCATGCTGGCGCGCATCGAGCGGCTGAACCCGGAGCTGGTGGCCTACGTCACGGTATCGCGTGACGAGGCGTTGGAGGACGCGCGGGCGGCGGAGGCGGAGATACGGGACGGGAAGTATCGCGGGCCGCTGCACGGCATTCCGCTGTCCATCAAGGACAACATCGCGACGCGCGGCATCCGGACCACGGCGGGGTCCAAGGTGCTGGAGCAGTGCGTTCCGGATTACGACGCCACGGTGGTGGCGCGGCTCCGGGAGGCGGGGGCGGTGATCCTGGGCAAGACCAACATGCATGAGTGGGCCAACGGCGGCACCACCATCAACCCGTTCTACGGCACCACGCGGAACCCCTGGGACATGGAGCGGATCGCCGGGGGGTCCAGCGGGGGTTCGGCCGCGGGTCTGGCAGCGAGCCTGTGCCTGGGCTCCATAGGGACCGACAACGGCGGGTCGGTGAGGAACCCGGCCTCGTTGTGCGGCACGGTGGGATTCAAGCCCACCTACGGGCGCATCAGCCGCTTCGGACACGTGCCCGGCGAGGGTGGCTTCAGCACCAACCACCTGGGGGTATTCAGCAAAACGGTGCGGGACTGCGCGCTGATCCTGCAGGCAATTGCGGGCAAGGACCCGAAGGACCCCAACAGCGCGGACGAGCCGGTGCCGGACTACGGCGACGGCCTCGACGCGGGTATCGAGGGTCTAAGGGTCGGGATCGTCAAGGACTACTTCGACCGGTACATGACGAGAGCGGTGCGGGAGGCATTCGAGGAGGCACAGCGCCAACTGGAGTCCCTCGGCGCCAAGCTGGTGGAGGTGGAGGTGCCGCACCTGGATACGACGCGGTTCGTCTGGCCGTGCATCACGCGGCCGGAGAACGTGGTGGAGAACCTGCCCTACCTGACGGCCCGGCCGCGGGACTACAGCCCGCGCCTGCTGCGCCAGAACATCGCTTCGATGCTGATCCCCGCAGACGCATACGTTGCCGCCCAACGCATCCGCCGCCTGCTGTGCCGGGAGTTCGACCAAGTCTTCGAGGGCGCGGACATCATCGCCGCGCCGACGGCCGCGGTGCCTGCGCCCACCATCGAGGAATCAAATCGGGCGGTAATGATGGTGGACGGAGAGGAGATCCGGCTGGAAAGCCCGGGCGTGAACTTCCGCTCGCTCTTCACCACGCCCTTCAACCTCACCGGGCTGCCGGCCCTGAGCGTCAACTGCGGGTTCACGGACGGCGGACTGCCTATCGGGCTCCAACTCGTGGGGCCGCGTTTCATGGAAGAACGGGTGCTGCGGGCCGCGCATGCCTACGAGCAGGCGGCCGGGTGGTTCCGGCGCACGCCGCCGGTGGGAGGCTGATCGCCCCTCACGTTCGCAAGCCCGCATCCATACGGCCGCAGGCTCAGGCGACCGAACGCATCGTCGTGGCTACAGGTTCCGCTCCCAGCACGCGATCCAGGAAGTTGACCGACAGCGGCCAAGTGAGCTTGGCCAGCGTAGGGTCGTAGGCGTCGCCGTCTGCCAGGGCGAAGCCGTGGCCGGCTGGCGGGAAGAAATGCCACTCGACGTCGGGGGTGCCTTCCAGGAACGCTGCTCGAAGCTTCTCCTGCACGGGCACTGGCGCCACACGGTCATGACCTCCAAACAGGATCATGGAGGGGCAGTGAATCTCCCGTGCAGATTCGTTCGGATGGCGCGGACGCAGCTCGCTAGGACCCTCGTCGCGTACCGAGGGATAGTAGCCCAGGAATGCGGCAACCTGCGGCGTCGCCGCTGCGAAGTGGATGCCGATGCGCCCGCCCATGCACAGGCCCATGACCGCCACGCGGTTCTCGTCCACGTCGTCGCGCCCGCAGAGATATCGCCATCCTTGGCCGATGACCTCCACGAAACGCCCGTCCGTGGTCTGCTTCTGCACGCCGTGGAAGTCGGAGAAACCCAGCATGTCGTAGAGGGCCGGCACCATAGCGGTGTACCCGCGCTCGGCGAACTCGCAGGCCATGTGCTTGATGTGGCCCGTCACTCCGTAGTGGTGATGGACGATGAGCAGCGCCGGGCCCAGCGTCTGCCGTTCCGGCGAGGCGATGAAGCCGGGCACCCCGTCCTGCTCCTGCGTGAGCGCGCGTGTGACGATCTTCGACATGGTGCCCTCCTGTTACGGATACGCTGCGGGTTGGTCGAGAGCTTCCGCGTGCGTGATGTGTCCGTTCTTTATGGTTCTTTCTTTACCGACCCGTCGCCACGGGGTCGTTGGGATCCCCACCAGCCGCGGAGGCACGTGCGGACGCATCGAACGCTCCCAGAAGAGCCACACTCCCGTCGGCTGCGGCGAAGCCGAACGTCCCACCCATCGCCGAGCGGCTATCGTGGCTCCAGCGCGCTCCCCATTTGCCACTCCCGGAAACCGCCGTCGCCGTCGTCTCGCCCGAAAAGGCCTCCCCCTGAGGCGAAAAGGGGGTCTCGCTCAGTGTAACGGACAGGTCGCCCAACGACATCCCGGCGATGGAACGGAACGTGTCAACCTTGCCGCTCACCAAATGGGCGCCGAAGTCGGCGACCAGTGTCACGTCGGCCAGGAACTTCGTCGCCGCTCCGCCGGCGGCATGGAGTCCCACTGCGTCGCCTTCGTAGGTGGCTGTACCCGTCGGCAACGGCGAGCCTAAAGTCGTGGGCGGTCCCGATGGACTCTTGTCCCAGAACGCCCCGATCTCCGACCCGGTCTCGCCGTCCCACGCCCACAGGCCGAGAACCTCATGCGGGTAGCTCGTCAGATCGGGCTCGATACCGGGGAGCAGGGTGGTGAAGAGAGCCAAGTGGAAATTCTGGCGGGCGGGTACGGGTACGCGGACGATCATGCGGGCGCGGTCGGTGACCTCGTAGACCACGTTCCCGTCATCATCGCGGACAACGCGGGCCGTCACTTCATCAGCCGTGCGCCCATCCTCGTCGACCAGCGACGATTGCGAGGAGCCGCGTGGTGTGGCCCCCGTTGCGCGGACTAAGGCCTCGATCACATCCGCGCCGAAGTCGTCTTCCGCTTCCCGAATCGGCGACAGGTTGGAGGATGCCAGACGCGGACCTCTCTCGATGTAACGGCTCGTGTCACCAGGCATGGCATCGCCACCGTTACCTCCGGGCACGGGATCGACTTTGCCTCCGGTCGTGCCACCGCCACCGAGGCAAGCGGAGAGCAGGAACGAAGCCGCGGCGAGGACGGCGACCTTCATTACGTTCATCTTCATCATCCCGGTATAGTCCGCAAACGCCGCCGCCGGCAAAATGACCAGCAAATCACTACAGGAAGACGGGATTATAACATGTACCGAGCCGGCAATCATCATTGACCGCACGACGCCGCGGCCTTCGTCCAACCGACTTGCCGCAGCCTCCGGGTCGCCTCCATGTCCGCGGTGCCCGTCTCCGGGTCCACCACCACGCCGTACTGCTGCCGTGCGTTCTCTGGCGACAGCAGTTCGGCTTCCACGTCGTCCAGGACGGCCTCCACCGGCCGTTCGTACGGGTCGCCGTATCCGCCGCCTCCGGCGGAGCGTATCTCGGCCACGTCGCCGCCGCGCGGGTGGTGCATGGCGGCGCGGTGGAACTCCACCTCCTCGCCGTCCTCCGAGCGCACCCGCACCGTGCCGGCCGCGGCCGGGGAACCCCCGGCCAGACCGAACGGCGCGGTCTCCTCGGCGCCGCTGCCGATCTGCACCGAGAGGGCGCTGCCATCCTCGTTGAATCGCAGGGAGAACAGCGCCCCGTAACCGCCGCGCCACTTTCCTGCGCCGGCGCTGTCCGGGCGGAGTTCATAGTTCAGGATGCGGTGCGGGAAGGTCAGCTCGTAGAGTTCCGGGTCCGGCACCCGCGAGCCGCCCATGGACGACACCGGGCTGATGTGACTCCAGCCGTCGAACCCCTGGGTGGCGCCGCCGCCTCCCTTGGCGAAATGGAGGATGAAGGCGCCCGGCCGCCCGGTCCGCCGGTTCAGGGCGGTGCCGGCGCCCGCGTTGGTGCGCGCCCAGCCCGCCTGCACCCGATCCGGCACGGCCTGGGACAGCGCCATCCACACGGCTTCCACGATGGTGGCGCAGGTGGCGACGGTGCACTGGGTGGTGGGCGCGCCTTCCCGTGGATTCACCAGCGACCCTTCCGGCGCCGAAACCGCCACCGGGCGCATGCAGCCCTCGTTCACGCTCACGTCCGCGGCGATGGTGGAAAAGAGCCCGATGTAGCACGACGACACCGTGTTGGCGTAGGAGCTGTTGTAGTAGACCGGGATCTGCGGGTCCGAGCCGGCGAAGTCGAAACGCAGCCCGTCCTCTTCCACCTCCAGCCGCACGCGGATGGCGGGCCGCCCGCCGGGGCCGTCCTCCAGCACGTGATCGAGCTGCCGGGAGGCATGGTAGACTCCGTCGGGAACGGCCGCGATGCGCTCCCGCATCTGCGCCTCGCTCCGGTCCAGCATCTCCTCCATGGCGCCTTCGACGCTTTCGCAGCCGTACCGCAGGAGCATCTGCTCCAGCGACTTCTCGCCCACGTTGCAGGCGCCCACCTGGCACTGGAGGTCGCCCTCCACCGAGCTGCGCAGGCGCACGTTCAGCAGGATGATCTCCCACACGTCCCGGTTGCAGGCGCCGCCCCGGTAGAGCTTCGCGGGCGGTATCCGAAGACCTTCCTCCCAGGCCGTGGCCGCGTGAGGGTTCCGCCCCGCGGCTCCACCGCCGCCGATGTCCGCGTGGTGGCCCCGGCTGAGGACCCAGAACCGAAGCTCACCCTCGAAGAACACCGGCTTCATCACGGAGATGTCCGGCGCGTGGTTGTTGCCGCGGTAGGGGTCGTTGAGGATCATCACGTCCCCCGGCTCCACATCGTCGCCGAAGTGGTCGCTGACCGCCTTGACCGCGAACGGACTCGCACCCATCAGCACAGGAATGTAGGCGGTCTGCGCCACCAGCCGGAGGCGGCGGTCGAACACCGCGGTCACGAAGTCCTTGTTCTCGGCGAAGATGGGCGAGCGCGAGCTGCGCAGCATGCCCGCGCCCATCTCACGGGTGACCCCTTCGAGACGGTTGGCGATGACAGTCACGAGAATGGGGTCCATGATTCTACCTCCCGTCTTCCGGCCCGGGCTTCACCCGCGCCAAGCTCTCGGCCAGACCGCGCTCCTTCAGGTACACGAGGTAGTTGTCGAAAGCGTCGCAGGTGAGCTGGTACTCCGGCGGCACCACCACGGTGGTGGTCTCCTGCTCGACGATGGCCGGGCCGGCGACGTCCTCCCCGGAAGCCAGCCGGTGACCGTCGTAGACCGGCACCTCGCGGAAACCGTCCTCGAAGAACGCTCCGCGGCGGCCCGTCAGGGCCGTGCCCGGTGTGCCGCGCTGGTCAGGCGTGACCTCGGCATCGGCGGGGCCCTTTCCCACCACCCGCAGGTTGACGATCTCGGCCGCCGCCTCCGGCATATTGTAGCCGTTCAGGGACTCGTGGAGCCGGTGAAAGTCACCGGTCAGCTTCGCCACCACGGCCTCGGTCATCGCGGTATCGGACAAGGGCACCTCCACCTCGCTGAACTGTCCCACGTAGCGCACGTCCGCAGCCGAGCTTACCGCAATGCGATGCGGCGGGATACCCTCGGCCAGGAGCGCTTCCGTGGCCGCACGCCGCAACTCCCGGAAATGCGATTCCACCATGTCCCGGTCGAACCGCTCCAGCGACATCACACAGCTCCTCACGAAATCGTGGCGCAGGTCGGACAGGAGCTGTCCGGCGGCGCACATGACCGACGCCTCCCGTGGCACCAGGACCAGGCCAATGTCCAGCTCCCGCGCGATGGCGCAGGCATGGATGGGGCCGGCGCCGCCCGCGGCCACCAGCACGAACCGGCGCGGGTCGTGGCCGCGCCGCACCGACACCTCCCGGATGGCGTCCACCATGTTGGCGTTCACCACCTGGAAGGCGCCGTAGGCGGCACGCACCGCGTCCACGCCCAGGCGCTCGGCCACGTGCCGGCGGAACGCTTCCCGGGCCGCGTCCTCGTCGAGCCTGAGCCGCCCGCCCCAGAACCGCTCCGCGCCCAGGTAGCCGATGAGCAGGTCGGCGTCCGTGACCGTGGGCCGGTCGCCGCCCCGGCCGTAGCACACGGGACCGGGGGTGGAGCCGGCGCTCTCAGGTCCCACCCGTAGCAGCCCCCTGCCGTCCACCGTGACGATGCTGCCGCCGCCGGCGCCGATGGTGTGCACCGCCACCATGGGCAGCGCGATCCGGTGCCCCGATATCTCCGTTTCCTTGGTCACCTCCACCTCGCCCCCCTCGGCGAGGCAGACATCGAAGCTGGTCCCTCCCATGTCCGCGGTGATGGCGTTGGAGATGCCGTGGAGGCCGGCGTACCAGAGGCCCGCCACCGGCCCGGCGGCCGGTCCGGAAAGGATGCTCCGCACCCCGAACCGCCTCGCCGGATCCAGGCCCATGACCCCGCCGCTGGACTGCATGACCAGCAGCCGGCCGCGGAACCCGTTGCCCGCCAGCCGCCGTTCGAGGGACTCAAGGTAGGCCGCGAGCACCGGCGTCACGTAAGCGTTCACCGCGGTGGTGCTGAGGCGCTCGTAGAGCCTCACCTCGGGCAACACCTCGCTGGAGAGCGAGACGTGCACGTCCGGGAGCGCGTCCCTGAGGCGCGACGCCACGGCGCGCTCGTGGGCGTCGTTGGCGAAGGCGAACACGAGCCCCACGGCGACACTCTCCGCGCCTGCCTGACGGAGCGCGGCCACGGCCCGGTCAACGGAGTCACCGTCCAACGGTTCCAGCACCGCACCGTCGCTGTCCACACGCTCCGTGACGGGGTGAATCCGTTGCCTCGGAACCAGCGGGTCGGGCGGGGCCTGCTTGGGTTCGTAAAGATCGGTGCGCAGGCCGCGCCGCATGTTGAGCACATCCCGGAACCCGGCCGTGGTGAGAAGCGCCGTACGCGCGCCGTTCCGCGTCAGCAACGCGTTGGTGGCGATGGTGCTGCCGTGGACGATCTGCTCGGTACGGGCCAGCAACTCGTTCAGGGTCAAGCCCAACTCCTCCCCCACGAGATCCAGGCCGGCCAGCAGGGCGCCGGCAAGGTCGGCAGGATCGGACAGGGTCTTGCGAATACGGCGCTGGTCGCCGTCGGACACCATGAGATCGATGAAGGTGCCGCCGACGTCTACGCCGATGCGGTATGCGGGTTTCCTTTCAGCCATAGATGAAAGTCATGCCGCGTTGAGTCGGACTCGTCATCCCGGCGGAGCGCAGCTTCACGCCGCCGCAGGCTGCCCGACGACCACGCCGGTGCGCGGCAGCATCAGGGCCGCGGCGAGGACGCCGCTCGCGGCCACCGCCATCACCACGAAGAGGGCGCCGAAACCCCAGCTTGCGTGGATGCCAGCCACGAAGGGCAGCGTGGACGCCATGACCGAGAAGGTCACGATGTAGCGGAGGGAGAAGACGCGGCTGCGCCACTCGCTTTTGGTGATGCGGCCGATGAGCACGTCGTTGATGGGGATCTGTCCGAACACGACGAGCATGAAGGCGACCGCGACCACCAGGGCGCCCAGGCCGGTGAGCTGGTACATGATGGCGAAGAGCGCGGCCTGCAACCCGCCGACGAACGCGAACACCGTGCGCACGGAGTATCGGTCCACGAGATACCCCACCACGAGCTGCGCCATAGCGGCGATGGCGAACACCATGAAGGCATAGCCGCCCACCGCGGTGGCCGAGCCGGCGATGCCGTGGAGCCGCTCGTCGAAGATCTTCGGCAGCGCGAACGTGGTGCTCTGGAAGATCAGGCCGCCGATGGCGGTGGTGAACACGATGATGCAGAGCACGCGCACGAACGTCGGACGCCCGACGGACACGATGTCGGCGGCGGGCTGCCTGCCGGCCGCGGCGTCCGCGAGGCCGGGCGCCCGGCTCCACCGTCCCGTCCATACGAAGGCCGCGTATGCGACACCGAGGGCGATGGAAACCGCGCCGGGCCAGACGAACGCGTTGCGCCAGCCGCCCGTGTCGATCAGGTAGCCGGTGAGCAGCGCGGCGGCGGCGACTCCGAGGTTGCCGAACACGCCGTTGATGGCGATGGGAATGCCGGTCTTGCGCCGTCCCTGTATCACCATGGCGATTCCCACGGGGTGGTAGATGGCGGCGAACACCCCCATCGCCAGCAGCGCCAAGGCAATCTCCACCGGCGTGGCCGCCAGCGCGGTCAGGATCGAGCCCGCGCCGGTGCCGATGAAGAAGATGACGATCATCCCCGCACGGCTCCACTTGTCCCCGATCCATCCGGCCGGAATCGCGCAGACCCCGAAGGCGACGAACCCCGGCGTGGCGTAGGGGATCAGCGCTCCGTAGCTCATGTCCCACTCGTGGGCCAGCCGCAACGCCGCCACCGTCGCGAAGATCAGCATGAAGAGATGATCGAGAAAGTGCGCGACGTTGAGAAAGAGGAAGTTCAGGTGGTCGCGTGACATGCCGGTCGTCCGGTCAGCCGTCACCCCGCAGCATGGGCTGCACGACCTGCTCGGCGAAGGCGCGGATCATGCTGGCCCGGGGCAGGCCGTCCACCGCGTAGGGACGGATGGTGATCTGGTCGATGCCGCTCTCGAACATGCGGCGGGCCTTCTCGATACACTGGGCCGGCGTGCCCGCCAGAGCGAATTCGGGCACTACCTCGTCTGGGACGGAGTCGGCGTGGGCGGCGTTGGGGTTGAGGTGCTGGTAGTTGTCGTATTGGCCGGTCATCCTTTCCGCTGCCGCGGCGGCCGCCGGGCTCAGCCCCCAGAACGGCTTGAGGATGGCCCGCGCCACGTGGGGCCGCACCACAGACACCGCCTTGGAACCGTCCTCGTCCACGGCCGCGGAGACCGAAAGGAACCTCTGGAACGGCGCAGCGTCGCGGCCCTCCTCCCTCCGGCCGCCGTCCACGCACTCCAGCATCCGGGCCAGCATGTCCCCTTCCATGGCGACCCGGGCCAGGATCACGCCGTCGCCGATGCGGCCCGCCAGCCGCAGCATCTTCGGGCCGCTGGCGGCCAGGGCGATGGGCGGGCACTTCTCCGGCGCGCCGAACATCAGCCGCATGTCTCCGGACTCCACCGGCACGCGGTCGCCGCGGCACAGCATGCGGATTTCGTCAACGCACGCTTCAAGCTGAGCCCGGGTGGCGGGCTTCCTGCCCATGGTATTCACCGAGGTGAAGCCGTTGCCGATGCCCAGGGTGAGCCGGCCGCCGGACAGCTCCTGCAGCGTCGCCGCCGCGCTGGCGGTGACCGCGGAGACCCGCGTGATCGGGTTGGTGACGCCGGTGCCCAGCAGGACCCTTGAGGTGGCCTGGGCGGCAGCGCCCAGGAGCACGTACATCTCCCGCCAGATGAGTTGGGAGTCGCCGAACCATACCTGGTCGTAGCCCAGTTCCTCCGCCAGCGTCACCTCGTGCATCAGGGCGGGAACGTCGTAGTAGGGGTGAATCTCGACGCCGAAGGAGCATTTGGACATGGTTGCCTCAGACTCCTAGAGGGCATACAGCCGCCGGGGGTTGTCGCTCAGTATCTTGTCGCCCACGCCTTCGGCGAGTACGCCCTCCTTCGCCAGCGTGGCGATGGCCTCCATGTCGTTGGAGTAGTCGGCGTGGCCGTAGTCGGTGCCGACGATGATGTTGTCCTCGCCGGCGTGCTGGATCACGTAAGGGAGGTCGTCGGTGGTCTGGCAGGCCACGTAGATGCGGTTGTCCTTGAGCAGGTTGCCGTCGCCCAGCTCCCGGGGCGCGCCGCGCACGCCGGCCAGCTTGCTGTCGGCGTGTTTCCGGCGAAAGGTCAGCTCGGCGGTGGTGCGGATCTGCAGGTCGTTGAGCGCGTAGGGGACCCACTGGGAGGTGGTCTCCACGAAGCACCAGCGAAGCTTCGGAAACAGGTCGGGGATGCCCTTGTAGATGAGGTTGTTGAACGCGCCCACCGCGGGGAGCTTGAAGCGCGAGAACACGTCCTGGGCGAACAGGTCGTAGTGGTCGAGGTTGCCGCCGCCCGCGTGGATGCAGATGGGCATGTCGAGGTCGCTGGCCTCCTGGTAGATGGGGAAGAAGGTGTCGTCCGAGAGCAGCCGCTCGCCCTCGAAGCCATGTATGAAGACCCCGCAGGCGCCGTTGGCCTTGCCGAAGCGGATTTCCTCGATGGCCCGGTCCATGGACCGGACGGGCGCCAGCACCACCCAGCGGATGCGGCCGCCCCCCTGCTTCCAGATCTCCGCCAGCCAGCGGTTGTAGCCCCGGCAGAGCGCCCGCTCCACGTCGGCCCGGGCGGTGAGCGGCCGCAGGAACAGCGTGGGATAGATGACCTGGACGTCCACCGACAGCTCGTCCATGTGGGCGATGCGCGCCGACACGTCGGCCAGCTCGCGGGACTCGGCGGTGGTGTTGAGGCCGATGTTGGTGTTGGGCACCACCCGCTCGTCGATGCGCCAGTAGCGGAGGCCGCTTCGCTCCGAGACCAGCAGGTCCGGCGCGAAGCGCTTGTCCTCTTCCTCCATGAACTCCCAGGTCTGCTCGGTCTCGATCACGTGCGCGTCGGCGTCGATGAACATGGACATGTCGTTTCCCTCCGATAGATTGCAGTGTGCCATTCTCGCCCAAGACGGCGCGACAGTTCAAGCCGGGCGCGTTCGCGCGCCGCCGTTCGATCTGTTAGAGATTCGACACGCCACACCAGGAGGTGGACCCATGGCAGAGGAAGGCTACGCGCACCCGGAGCTGCTGACGGAGACAGACTGGCTGGAGCAGCATCTCGACGACCCGGACATCCGCATCGTGGACTGCGATCCGTTCGACGTCTACCGCCGGGCTCACATCAAGGGCGCGGTCGGTATCCGCGTGCACCACTACATCAAGCAGCCGGGATACGACAAGGAACCGCGCAAGTACCCCCTGGTGGCGCCGCCGGACACGGCGAAGGAAGTGATGGAGAGCCTGGGCATCGGCGACGGAACGCGGGTGGTGGCCTACGACAGCAACGGGTCGCTGTGGGCCGCGCGCCTGTGGTGGGTGCTGAACTACTACGGCCATACCGAGGTGACCGTGCTCAACGGCGGCTGGCAGAAGTGGTTCGGCGAGGGACGGCCGATGACCCTGGACGTGCCGAAGCCCGATGGCGCGGTGTTCAACCCCAAGGCGAACCCGGACCTCGTGTGCACGCTGGACTACGGGACGGCCAACGTCGGCAACCCGGACGTGATGTTCCTCGACGTGCGCTCGGACGGCGAGTGGACGGGCGCCAACGACCGCGGCAACAAGCGGGCGGGCCGCATCCCGGGCGCGGTACACCTGGAATGGCTCAACTTCCTCCAGGACAAGCCGTACAAGACCCTGAAACCGGCCGGGGAGCTTCGGAGCCTGCTGGAGCAGGCGGGGGTTCCGCCGGACAAGGAAGTGGTCACCTATTGACAGGGCGGCATCCGTGCGGCGCACGGAGTCTTCGTCCTGACACTGCTGGGCTACGAGCGGGCGCGCAACTACGACGGCTCCATGGGCGAGTGGGCCAACCGCGACGACACCCCGCTCGTGCTGGAGTGAGTCTCACGCTTCAACGCCGGTCGTCATGGGTCCCGAGTTCCTAGCCCTGACCTCGGCGGTGGCGTGGGGCTCCGAGGCGATCCTGGTGCGCCGGGGCTCGCGCTACGCCAGCGTGGCGCTGGCCGCGCTCATGGGGTTCGTGCTGAGCACGGTGGCGCTGTGGACTGCTATCTGGCTGTTCTTTCCGCTGAGCCTGCTCTACACCGACGCCACCTGGTACTTCATCATCAGCGGGCTGATCCAGCCCGCCATCGTCCGCTTCCTCCACTACACGGGCATCGTCCGCCTGGGCGCGTCGCGCGCCGGCCCGGTGCGCAGCGTGACGCCGCTGTTCGCCATCGCCCTGGCGTTCACCTTCCTGGGCGAGCGGCCCGAAGCCGCGGTCTACCTGGGATCGCTCCTGAGCGTGGTGGGGGTGTGGCTCACCTCCACCCGGCGCGAGGGGGAGAGCGAGTGGAAGGCCATTCACCTGGCCTACCCGCTGGGGGCGGCCTTCCTCACGGCCATCTCGCAGAACTTCCGCAAGACCGGGCTGCTGATCATGCCCAACCCTTACGTCGCCACCGCCGTCACCATCACCACGTCGCTGGCGGTGTTCTCCCTCAGCCTGGCGGCCACGGGCCAGTTGCGGGCCACCTTCCAGGGGGACCGGAAGTGCCTGCCGTTCTACGGCACCGCCGCGGTGGTATCGGCCACCGCCCAGCTTCTGGGCTACATCGCCCTGAGCGAGGGGGACGTATCCGTGGTGGTGCCGCTCATCAACACCAACCCGCTCTTCATCGTGCTCTTCAGCGCCCTGTTCCTGCGGGACCTGGAGACCGTAAACGCCCGGGTGGCCGCCGGGGCGGTGCTGATCGTCACCGGGATCGTGCTCATCACCTGGCGCTGAGGCCGCGCCGGCGGAAGTTGAAGCCGCTGGTCGCGTCTTGTATCTACGTCCCATGCGCCAGGATCCGAATGCCGGCACCCGTCATTCTGGCCCGCTCGCCCCATCCCTGGACCCCGGAGTCTGCTCCGGACTTGATCCGGGTCAAGCCCGGAGGTGACGTTGTAGAACGCCATGATGCAGGCGAGACGGGAAATCATCGTACGCAGGACGACGGACCTGCGCCGGGCCGAGGAATGGGCGCTGGTGCTGGAAGCGGAGGGCTTGGCTCCGCGTCTGCAGCGCACCTCCAACGGCTGGGTGCTGTCGGTTCCCTCGCGGCACCTGGAGCAGGCGGTAACCGAACTCTGGGACTACGAGAGCGAGACCCGCGCCACGGCGCCCGAAGAGCAGGTGTGGACCGGCAAGGCGCCCCTCTACACCGGCGTGGGGGTGGCGACGGGGCTGCTGGCGTTCTTCTTCGTTGAGGCTTGGACCCACGGGTTGGTGCCTTGGGTCGCGCGCGGCGCCGCCTCCGCCGAGTTGATCCTCGGCGGCGAGCTGTGGCGCACGGTCACCGCCCTTACCCTGCACGCCGATCTGCCCCACGTGGGCTCCAACGCGGTGGCCATGGTGTTCTTCCTGACCGCGGTCTGCCGGTCCGAAGGCCCGGGGGTCGGGGCCGCCCTGGTGCTGGGCGCGGGCGCGCTGGGGAACTTCTGCAACGCGTGGTCCTACGGCTTCGACCACATCTCGGTGGGAGCCTCCACCGCGGTCTTCGGCGCGCTGGGCGTACTGGGCGGGACGGGGGTGGTGCGGCGGCGGCGCATCGGGCTGCGGGGACGGCGGGCCTGGGTGCCGCTGGCCGCCGGACTGGCGATTCTCGGCATGCTCGGCACCGGCGGCCAGCGCGTGGACCTGTGGGCGCACTTCTGGGGGCTGGCCGCGGGCGGAGCCGTGGGCGGCGCGCGGGCCGCCACCGCGGACCATCCGGAGAACGCACGCATGCAGCTCAGGATCGGCGTCCTGGGGGCCGCGGCCGTGTTGCTGTGCTGGATTCTGGCCCTGGGTTGAGTCAGGCCGGAGAGGGTTATGGGATGGTCGCCGCCGGCGACCGGTGTTCCACCATGAGTCAGCGGTCCTGGACCACCTTGATGCCCGCCCGCGCCAGCGTCTCGGCCACCGCCTGATGGCGGATGCCGGACTGGAACCACACCGCCGCGGGTTTCGCGGCCAGCAGGTCATTGAGGTGCGGCTCGATGTCTTGCGGACGCCGGAACACGTTCACCAAGTCCACCGCGCCGGGGATGTCCGCCAGCCGGCGGTACACCGTCTTGCCGAGAATCTCCGTCACCTCCGGGTAGTACACGGGCACGGGGATCACGTCGAAACCCGCGCGGTGCATGTACCGCGGCACGTAGAATGCAGGCTGGGATGCCTGCTGCTCGGTCTTGATTCCGAGCACGGCTATGCGATGGACGGAGGCGAGCAGGTCCCTGATGTCCTGGTTCCGTTCAAGGAGATTTGCATGATGGTCCATACGGACAAACTAGCAATCGGGGCGGTATTGTAGAAGAGGTGGCCGACGTTCACGTCACCCTGGGCTTGACCCGGGGTCCAGGGGGTTGGGGTGGGGAGGACGCACGGTGATGGGTGCGGCTTGCAGCCGAGGGCTGCCTTGACAAGGAATCCCGATGGTTGCAACCTGCCGCGAGGTTCTACGCGCGTGTCCGCGAAGAAAGGAACGATCATGGGTCTGCTGGATCAGAAAGTCGTCATCGTCACCGGAGGAGGCAACGGCATCGGCCGCGCCTATTGCCTGGGCATCGCGCGGGAGGGCGGCATCCCGGTGGCCGCGGACATCGACGGGGCCGCCGCCGAGTCCGTGGCCGGGGAGGTAGCGCGCGAAGGCGGCCGGGGCCTCGGGCTCCAGACGGACGTGGCGGACTCTTCGAGTTGCCGGGCCATGGCCGAGGCCACCCTCGAAGCCTTCGGACGGATCGACGGATTGGTCAACAACGCCGCGGTCTTCATGAGCGTGCCGGTGACGCGCTCGGGTTTCCAGGACATCCAGGAAGATGAGTGGGACCGGGTAATGGCCGTGAACGTCAAGGGGCTGTGGCTGTGCAGCCGCGCGGTGGCCCCCGCCATGCAGGAGCGCCGCCAGGGTAGCATCGTCAACATCGCCTCCAACATGGCCTACAACGGCGGCGGCGGCATGATGCACTACGTGGTGTCCAAGGCGGCGGTGGTGGGCTTCAGCCGGGTGCTCGCCCGCGAGCTGGGCCCCGACAACATCCGGGTGAACACGCTGGCGCCGGGCTCCACCGCCAGCGAGCCGGAGCCCACGGCCGCCGCTCTGGAGGACTACGAACGGTCAGCGGCCAAGCGCCTGCTGCAGCGCATCGAGAAACCCGAGGACGTGGTGGGCACCGCGCTGTACCTCCTTTCGGACCTGAGCGCCTTCGTCACCGGCCAGTCGATTCTCGTGAACGGCGGGGCCAACCTGCACTGAGCGGCATACGACGGCAGGGAAGATTGGGGTCCTTCGACTTCGCTTCGCTACGCCTGTCCTGAGCTTGTCGAAGGGCTCAGGACGAACGGAAGAACACCGCGTAGCGGTTGACAAACGCGGGCTCTTGGTCGAACTTGACGGTTGAGCACCGGCTGCCGTGCGGCGCCGGGCAAAAACCCTGACGACCCGGAATCCTCCGGGCCGCGTATCAAGGAGACGCGCCATGTCCAGCCAGGAAAGCCTTCCGGTCATCGATGCCGATGCCCACGTGATCGAAACCGAACACACGTGGGACTACCTGGAGCCGTCGGAGGAGAAGTTCCGCCCTACACTCTTCTCCTCGCCCCAGGAACCCACCCTCCAGTACTGGGTCATCGACGAAAAGATCCGCGGGTTCCGCTTCCCCACCTACAGCGAGCAGCAACTGAGGGACCTGTCGGACCAGTTCGGACGGAACGTCGAGTCGCCCCAGGCCGCGCGCGAGCTGGACGACGTCCAGCTTCGGCTCGACCACATGGAAAAGCTGGGGGTGGACGTGCAGGTGCTCCACAACACCTTCTGGATCGAGCAGATCACCACCCGGCCGGATGTGGAGGCCGCGCTGTGCCGGAGCTGGAACCGCTGGCTGGGCGACATCTACCGACAGAGCGAGGGCCGGCTGCGCTGGTCCTGCGTGGTGCCGGTGCTGGCGCTGGACGAAGCGGTGGCGCAGATGAAGCAGGCCCAGGAGGACGGCGCGGTGGCGGTTTGCATGCGGCCGCTGGAGGGGGACCGGGACATGTGCGATCCGTACTTCTACCCCGTCTACCAGGCGGCCGCGGACCTGGACATGGCCGTCGCCGTGCACATCGCCAACGGCAACCCCGGCAACTGCGACACCTACCGTCCCACCACCGCGGGCCGTTTCGCCATGTTCCGGGCGCCTACGGTCACGTCGTGCCTGGGCCTCATCATGAGCGAGATCCCCCAGGTCTTCCCGAACCTCCGCTGGGGCTTCATCGAAGCCTCCTCCCAGTGGGTGCCGTGGATCTACCTGGAGAGCGAGAACCGGTACCAGGCGGCCGGGCGCGAGTTCCCCAAGGACCTCTTCGAGGAGTACGGCATCTACGTCACCTGCCAGACCAACGACGACATCCCCTACGTCCTCAAGTACTCGGGCGAGGGCAACCTGGTCATCGGCACCGACTACGGCCACACCGATCCGTCCAGCGAGATGGACGCCATCCTCGACCTGAAGAAGATGGACGACGTCAGCCAGGAGCGGAAGGACAACATCCTGTACCACAATCCCAAGGCGCTCTACGGCCTGTAGGAGTGGAACACAAACCCGCCCGGGCCGTTGAGGTCCGGGCGGAACTCAACGGCGCCGGCGCCCGGGCCGGCCCCGCCCGGACGCGTCGCGCCCATACAACGGGAAACCCTCTCACCCGATCCTGAAACAACCATGCGGCTCCCGCGTATCGTCATCGTCGTCATGTCCGCCGCGGTGGTGGTCATCACGTCCATCAGCATGAACGCGTTCAGCCTGTTCCTGACGCCCATCGAGACGGCGTTCGGCTGGTCGCGCACCACGGCGACGGTTCCCTACGTGTTCGCAATGCTGGGTTGGGCCGTCGGCGGCGTGCTGTTCGGGAAGAAGGCGGACGACCTCGGCACCCGCCCGGTGATCCTGGGCGGGGTGCTCCTCATGGCCGCGGGCTTCTTCGGCATGGGCCTGTCGCAGAACCTGTGGCAGCTATCCCTTACCTTCGGGATCATGACCGGCATGGCCAAGGGGGCCTGCGGACTGGTGATCATCTCGCTGCTGGTGGCCAAGCACTACGAGGCCAGCAACCGCGGCCTGGCGGTGAGCATCGTCCAGACGGCGTCGCCGATGAGCCCCTTCTTCCTGGCGTGGCCGCTGCACTACATCATCGTGAACTATGACTGGCGCATGGCCGCGATGTTCTGCGGGGTGCTTCTGTTGTTCGTGGCTTTCCCGTTCGGGTGGGTCGGCGCGCGCGATCCCGACCCCTCCTCCTCCACGCGCCGCGAACGCGCAAGCTGGGGAAGCTGCCTGCCCTATCTGCGGGACCGGAACATGCTGCTGCTGTTCGCGGCGCGGTTCTCCTGCGGTTTCGCCCTGTTCCAGAGCGTGCACCTGGTGGCCATCGCGTTGAGCAAGGGCTTCGACCAGGTCGTCGGGCGGGATGCCGTCACCGTCTTCGGAGTCGCCGCCGCGGTCTCCGCGGTGGCCTTCGGCTGGGTCTCCGACCGCTACGGCCGCGCGCAGGCGCTGGCCCTCACCTACGTCTTCCGGGGCGTGGGCACTTTTGCCCTGTCCCTGGACTTCTCGAACCCGTTGGCCTTCTACATCGTGGTGGCGCTGGCCATGGGGCCGACATTCGGCACCATCGGGGTCCAGAACGTCATGTTCTTCGAGATGGTAGGGCCGAGGCTGGCGGGACTCATCCTCGGCCTGAGCTTCCTCGTGCACCAAGTCGGCTCCAGCGGCGGGCCCATCCTGGCCAGCGTCTACTTCGACGTGTACGGAAGCTACGACGGCTTCATGCAGATGATGAGCCTGATCCTGCTGGCGTCGGCCGCCATGGTCTACATCACCATCCGCTCCGACGACGCCCCGCTGCCCGAGCCGGCGCGGCCGTAGAAGCATACAATCGAAGTCCGGCCGTCAGGCGTAGTCCTGTGTGAGCAACTCCAGCAGATGCCCGTTGGGGTCCCGGAAGTAAACGCCGCGCCCGCCGTTCCAGGTGTTGGTCTTCATGTCGGTGGAACTCCTGGGACCGCTGCCGTATTCCAGCCCAGCCTCCCGGATGCGGCCGAATATCTCGTCGAACTCCTGCTCGCTCACCTTGAAGGCATAGTGGTGATGCTCCACCTGCTTGCGGTCGTCGAGATCAAGCGACAAGGACTGGGAGGAAATATGGATCGGCTGGAAGTGCCCCAGCGGCTTCTGGTGCTCGAACCCGAAGATCTTCTCCCAGAAACGGGCCGACTCCTCCTTGTCGTGGACAGGCACGATCGTATGGTTGAGCTCAATGGCCATGAGGACCTCCTTGAACGTTTGAAATTGTTGCGCTTTGCAATACCAAAGTTCATTGGGTCATTGGAATGTAGATTTTCTTTAACTAATAGCCCAAAACAGCCAGAAAACGGGGGCCATTAAGTATCTTGACGCCCCGGTGTTCTCTAAGAGGCAACAGATGCCGTCGGTCGCCGGTCACCAGGTAGTCGGCGGAGGCCTCCAGCGCGCACTCCAGGATACGGTTGTCCGCTTCGTTGGACTCGATCACATTTGGGAGCCGCCGGGGCTCGATGACGGTAGCGGCCCTTTCCAAAGTGCGCCGAGCTTCCGATACACGGTCTTGACCCCAACCGAACTTGCGACCTAGCACTCCTTGAATTTCTTCCAAGATGAACGCCGAGAAGTACATTGCGAAACGCCCGCGGAGGCTCAACTCCAGGACCAACCGCTCGTTCCCAGGAAAATTCAGACCGGACACGACGACGTTTGTGTCTAGAACGACCCTCATTTGCGAGAGGAAGGGCCGACTTCCGCCCGGTACTCTTCCACCAGGGTCGAAACGTCTTCAGGGCCGATACCCAAAGCCCTCGCACGGCGTTCTCCGTATTGGAGCAGTTCTCGCCACTCGCACTCCTCCATGTAACGGAGCAAGGCCTCACGGACCAACTCGCTCCTGTTTCGTCCCTGCTGCTTCATGATGTGATCGACACGTTCCGCCATTGCCGGGGAGAGGGAAAACGTAACGGTCTTTGTTGATCGGGGCATGTTCTCCTTATCTCTTACTGAGTCTTACTAGTAAGATGACCCATGAATTGCTTCCCGTCAAGGGCCGAGTTGGCAGGTATCTTTCATTCTTGATGTTCAGGATCATAGGCATGTAAAGGTAGATTGCACGGCAGGCAGGAATTCCACTCTTCAGAGGCCGAACCGTTTGCCGCCTGACAACCGTGAGCCCCTGATAAGGAACCGATGACACTCACCGCAAGTTTCCCAATGTACGACTTCGAGGAGGTGCGCGGCGCCCACGAGATCCTCTGGAAAGGTATCGCGCAAAAGCTGGAGAAGGCGGGAGTGGATGGGGTTCCGGCGGCTCTCGATCTATCCCGTAGCGTCCACGATCTCTGGACCGACCCAGGGCTGCTGCTCAGCCAATGCTGCGGGGCCGACCTCGTGGGCCGCTATTCCGAAACGCTTACCCTGGTGGCCACTCCGCTCTACCGCGCGCCCGGCTGCGACGGTTGCCTCTACTCCAGCGTCGTCCTCGTGGCCGAGGATTCACCCGCCACGGAGCTCTCGGACTTGCGCAATGCCGTGTGCGTGGTCAACGGCCCCGAGTCTCACTCGGGGGCGAATGCGTTGCGGGCGATGGTCGCCCCGCTGAGCCGGCGGGGCCGCTTCTTCTCGCGGATCGTCATCAGCGGCTCCCACCCCGCGAGCGTCGCCATAGTCGCACGGCGCGAGGCCGACATCGCCGCCATCGACTGCGTCACGTATGCCTGTATCGAGCGCTACCGCCCTTCCCTGCTCAACAGGACCCGCCGGCTCTGCTACACGGAGCGCGCGCCCGGAATCCCCTTCGTGACGCGGGCCGGGAGCGATCCGGATCGAATACGGCAGTTGCAGGACGCGCTCCTGGAAGCCTTCGAGAAGCCCGATGTCCGCGCCGCCGGCAACGCCGTGTTCATCGGCGGCGTGGAGATCCTGCCGTCTTCCGCGTACGACCGGATTATCGAGTTCCAACGCCTCGCCGCCGCCCACGGCTACCCGGAGTTGCGCTGAGCGCCACGGTTACGAATCACCTCAAACCCAGTGCAGAGAGCCAAGCGTCCTGCTGCCATTTATCGATCACGGCGAACTTGCCCTTGTAGCTTCCGAGGACTTGACGGATCTCGACCAGCACGGACCTGACGGCGACGGTGGTGCGGTCGTCGTAGTCGGAGGCGTATCGCGGCTCTACTGCAGCCATGGGAAGAACTCTCCCGCCAAGTGTTCCGCAGCCTCCCGCTCGCGGTCACTGCCGTTCCAGAGATCGAGATAGGTCACGATTGGACTGGTGCAGAATACGTTCGGCGCCGGTTCGCTCGCGTCGTCGAACAGGCTCTCATCCGTCGGGACATGCAGGACGACGTTCGCTCCCCGTGCGGCGCGCGTCAGTTTCAACTCCTGTTTCAGCACCTCGGCGCCGGGTTCGTCGGCATAGAACGTTTGGGTGCCGCTTCGGCTGAAGGGCGCAAGCCACTGCGTAGCAGAGTGCAACGAGTAGATCGCGCGAGGGCGCCCAGGGAACGGGTTGAGCTTCCCCCGCAGCCGCTCGTCAAGCTGCGTTCCATGGAGATGGGTGTATCCGGTGATGGACTGGCCGGGCGGGCGACGATAGTTCTCGCGCCACGTCCGCAGCAGCGTGTGCGGCTGGACGAGAACGGCGCCGTCATCCCGCACTTCGATCCATTCCCGTTCCAGCAGGGCCTTGCGGACATTGCTTACATGGCCGTAGCTCGCTTTGGCCCGTGTGGCCAGATCGGCAACGCGCCATGCCCGATCCGGCTTGCTTAGCAGGACGCGCAGGATGGCTGCCGCCTTGGGGGTAAAGATGGAACGGAGCGCACGGGCCTCGGAGCGGGGCCTGTCCGCAACGGTGCGCTCGATGTACACGGTATCGAACGCGAGCCGCGCATTCCCGACCAGATCGAGGTAGGCGACATCGTGGTCGGTGCAGATGGCTCGCGACTCCGGAGACAGGTAAGGGCTGACAAGCATGGGGATGAGTCGCCGTCCGCCATTGGCTTCACCGGATCGGCGCAACTGCGACACACAGCTCTCAAGCTGAAAGACCCCGGAACGGACAAAGCGGGGGGCTCCGTTAGACTTCACTTCGAGGACGAGCGAGCAGGTTCCACCCGGGTAGCTCAAACCGATCAGCCCATCGACACCGTAGGCGTTGCCGACCTTTCGTTCATACTCGACCGATTCGATCTCCACGCTCGGCACCTCGCCGAGCAAATCCTGAACCGCATCCACGGCTTGGATCTCCAGCTTGTTCACTATTTTAGTGGCTTTCAGCATACGCTGAATATACTAAAAATAGTGAAAAGGACAAGGGCCTATTTTGAACGTGCTCCTTCACGCACCCCGGCGCAGGACCCTCGCCGCGTTCCCTCCCAGCATGGCCTCGACCTCGCCGTCGGTGAACTTGTAGCCGTGCTCCTGGGCCAGGGCGGGAGCCGGCGGTAGATGTCCACGGTGTTCTTGAGGGACATCTGCTGGCGCATGTGCGGGAAGTCGGTGCCCCAGAGGATGCGTTCGGCGCCCAGGAAATTGCGCATGTGGTCCAGGGCGGCGAGGGCCTCGGCGGGCTTGTCACGCAGTTTCGTCTGCCACTCGGCCAGATCCACCACCACGTTCTCGTGGACGCGCGCGATGGTGGCGCAGTCCTCCCACCACAGGCCGCCGGCGTGGCCCAGGATCAACTTGAGGCGCGGGAAGTCGACGGCTACCTGATCGAACTCCAGGGGATGGGTGAAACGGCTGTACAGCAGCGGGTGGAAGCGCTCGCCGGAGTGGTGCAGCACGGGCACGTCGTGCTTGATGCAGATCTCGTAGATCGGGTAGCAGACCCGGTCGTGGGGGAAGTAGCCGGCGGTGGCGTGGAGCTTGATACCGTGCATGTCCCACTCCCCGATGGCCCGCTCGAACTTCTCGGGCGCTCCCGGGCGGCGCGGGTCGATGCCGTAGAAGGCGATGATTTGCTCCGGGTGCCGCTCCTGGGCCTGGGCCAGGATCCAGTTCTCCTGGTCGATGGGGAAATGCGGCGTGCCGAGGCGGTCGCCGTAGTCGGCTATCAGCATGACGGACGCATCCACGCCCGATGCGTCCATCTCCTCCACCAGCTCCCGCGTGGTCTCCTCCCAGTCGGGCTTGGCGGGTGCCGGAGCTTCCGGGGATGCATCCGCGTCGTAGTAACGCTGAACCCCGCGCCAGAAATGCCGGTGTATGTCGATGACCATCATGCCCCCCTTGGTTGTACGCGGCTTGGCGGTTCGCTCCGCCGGAGTCCTGTCCGGTTGAAGAAGCTACCACCCGGCCACCGTCGGGGCAATGCGGTCTCCATCGGTTGACAGGGAGTCTCGGAACACCGTAGGCCGAAATTGCGAAGCGCCATCCGACACGGAGGGGTGCTTGGAATGAACGGAGGCGACCATGCCCGACTGGAAGATGTTTTCCGCCGACGACCACGTGGACCTGCCGTACCTTCCGGGAGACCTCTGGACCGCGCGGGTGCCGCGGAAGTTCCGTGACCGGGTGCCGCGGCTCGTGGAGAACGCGGAGGAGTGGCACTGGGAGGCGGACGGCGAGCTCTTCGGCGCCCGTTACCGCTACGACAACTACACGAGCATCCGGTTCGGAAAATCCACGACGCCGGTCACACAGGAGCCGGGCCGGTGGCGGCCGACCACGCCGGAACTGCGCCTTGAGGACATGGACCGGGACGGGGTCGACTGTCAGGTGATGTACGGCGGGCTCATCTCGGGGTTTCAGTTGGAGGAGCCCGAGCTGAACACCGTGAGCCTGCGGGCGTACAACGAGTGGATCGCCGAGTTCTGCAGCGCTTCACCCGAGCGCCTGATCGGGCTCGGCTTCCTCCCGGTCCACGGGGTTGAGACGGCCGTGGAGGAACTGCTCCACTGCGCGCGGCTGGGCCTCAAGGGGGTGCAGTTCCAGGCGTTCGACGCCGCCCGGCGCGTCTGGGACGAAGCGTGGGAACCGTTGTGGAGCGCAGCCGAGGACACCGGCCTCCCGATCTCGTTCCACCAGGGCGCCGGCTTCTGGAGCGTCGGCAGGACCGACGTCCCACCGGGACGCGGCGTCGACCTGATCCGGATCACGGTGGTGGCGGCCCAGCTCGACGAGGTGCTGGCGTCGCTGGTGCTTTCCGGTGTCCTTGAACGCCACCCGAAGTTCAGGGCGGTGCTCGGAGAAAGCTCTCTCGGCTGGATCCCCTACATTCTCCAGAAGATGGACCAGGAGTACGAGATCCGCCCGCGCATGCGCCCGACCGGGGCCGGCGCGCTCAAGATGAAGCCGTCCGAATACTACCAGCGGCAGATGTACGCGACGTTCCAGGAGGACCCGGTGGGGCTGAAGCTCCTGGACGTGCTGGGCGCGGACACCGTGTTGTGGGCCTCGGACTATCCGCACGGCGACTCGGTCTGGCCGCTTTCGCACCAGACCGTCGAGCAGGACATGGCCGGCATGGACGAGGCGGTGGTGCGGAAGATCACCCGGGACAACGCCAGGAGGCTCTACCTGGGAGAGGGGTGACCGCGGAGCCGCCTGGCCACTCCCCACCCCTGGATTCCGGCTTTCGCCGGAATGACGATTCGAGTGTCGTCGCCCTTCGCACCCAGGACGGAGTTTCGACACAGCCGCTTTCGCCGGAATGACGGTAGCGGCGGCCGCGGCCGTCAGCCCAGTGTCATCGGCGTGTTCACCATCATCGAGTCGGTCATCCCGGACGCGTTCACCGCACCGTGAACCTCGGGCTCGTCCCATATGGAGAGCGTGCCCTGGTCGTAGACGGTGCGGCCGTCGATCTCAATGGTCTGGTCGAAGCAGGCGACGTCCACGGGATCGTGGGAGCGGCCCACGTGGAAGTGCACGATGGTCGGGCTGCAATGGGAGTAGCTGTACCATTCCACGGGGTTGTCGGCCCGGGCCATGGGCACGATGGTCTTGGGATTGACGCCGGCGTGCCACGAGTCGATGAAGCCGTCCGTGGCGTTCAACGACTCGTGCATCGACGGGTCGCCGCCCTCCAGCGAGACCACGCGCCCGTCCTTCAACTCCAGCCGCACGGATTCCGGCATGCCGCCGAACTTGGCGATGTGGTCGGCCACGATAACGCCTTCGGTGGCCACGGCCACCACCGGGCTGTGCACGCCGCCGGGAAAGTTGCGGCGGGCGCGGCCGCCTTCGTCCTCGACGAAATAGGCCTGTGCCACCGTGCTCTCGCTGGCGCCGAAAGTTCCCTTTACGTCCGTGCCACCAGGGCTGGTGATGCGCCATGACTTGCCCGGCGCCGACAGCGCATCGAGGGTGTCGGCCAGAGCCCGTTGCACCGAGTAGGGAAACGCGGCCCAGTCCGAAGACATGAGGGCGACGGTACGCGCGCGGTTGGGCACCCGCACCCGCGCCTCTCCCGGGAAATGGTGGTGCAACTCCTCGCGCTTGAGCGACGGGTAGTGCGCAAACAGCACGTCCGCGCGTCCGTAGGCGTCCAGCACGGCCGCGGGAATGTCCTCGGGCCTGTCCTTGGGGATGACCGGGCCGTTCACCACGTGAACGTCGCCGCCCCGGTCCCGCGCCGACTCGGTCAACGCCTCCACCACCGCCGGATCGGCGGCCTCCTCCTGGGTGACGATGTAGACGCTCTGGCCGCGCTCGACCCTGGCGCACGTCGCGACGCAGTTCTCGATGCCTGCTTCGAAGTTCTCGGCCATGGACGGTGCCTCCTGTTTCGCTACCCCTTGGAACCGCGATGCTCCCGCTCATTTCTCCCTTCAGGACCGGGACCTGCCGTCATTCTGGCGACGGCTGTCTGCGCATCAGGGCATCGGCGACCGTGGCCGACCCTTGGTAGGTGGCGGCGAAGACCGCCTCCGAGAGCCAACGGCGGAAGGACTCGTTGTCGCTGAACTGCTTGAACAGTTCAGTATGGTCTGCAAGGAGATCGGTCATGGCCCGCTCCAGGGCCTTGTCGTGCTCGATCCTCGCGTTCTGCCTGTCCGAGTTGGCCATGGCGTTCTGATAGGCTCTGTCCCCGGCTACCATCGCGGGCAACTCTTCGGAGATTATCTTCTCGATCTTGTCCTGGTCCTTCCACTCGACGTTGCCGAACCGGTCGTTGAAGTCCCGGATGATGTTGGAGAGCCGGTCCATCTCGGGTTCCGGCTTCTGACCACCGCCGTCGGCGACCACCGGCTCGATCTCCGCGTCCTCGTCGGGAATCTGGATGTCCTGCACTGCTTGCTTCTCTACCCGGTAGCTGTCCATGTCGATGGCTTCGAGAATCCCCTTTGACAGGTCGTCCTCGACAGGGGCGGGCAGCTTGGGGACCAGGAAAGTCAGGAAGATGGAGAGCCTCTCCCACTCCGCGCTGGTGTAGGGCAGGATGGCTCCCAGGAACCCGTAGAGCCGGAGGAACGCCTTTGCCTTGCCCTTGAAGTCAACCTGGCCGTCCTCGTTCAACTTCTCCCGGTAGACCGCAACGCAAGCGTCCAGGATGGGATCGAGTCTGTCCCGGTCGGCTCCCGAAAGGTACCGCTCCACGAATTCGTCCACCTGCGCCGGTCCGTAGACTTGATAGCCGTCGAGGGTCGCCTTGAGGTCGTGCAACCTGTTGGGGTCGGTCTCGTCCGCCAACAGGGTGGTCCGGTAGTAGTCGGCGAAGGCATCCTGGATGGCGCCGGCATCGTTGTTGAAGTCCAGCACGAAGGCGTCGTGCTTCTTGGGGTGCGCCCGGTTGAGACGCGACAGCGTCTGCACCGCCTTGACGCCCGACAGCACCTTGTCCACGTACATCGTGTGCAGCAACGGCTCGTCGTAGCCGGTCTGGAACTTGTCGGCGCAGACCAGGAAGCGGTACGGGTCTTCCTGAATCCTGTCGGCGATCAGGTTCGGCGAGAAGCCGTTGAGGGACGCCTCGGTAACCTTCGCGCCGCCGTACTCGTGCTCGCCGGAGAATGCGGCGATGGCGCGGTACGGGCTCTTGCGCTCCGCCAGGTAGTCCCGAATGGCGCAGAAATAGCTGATGGCCCGCTGGACGCTGTCGGTGACCACCATGGCCCGTGCCTGCCCGCCTATTTTCCGCAAGCCCGCCACCTGTTCGTGGAAGTGGTCCACCATGATCTCCGCCTTCAGGCGGATGGCGTGTTCGTGGTTCTCCACGTACCGGCGCAGCTTCTTCTCGGCCCGCTTGGTGTCGAACACCGGATCCCCCGCCACGGTCTTCACCAGCCGGTAGTAGCTGTCCACCGGCGTATAGTGCTTCAGCACGTCGATGATGAACCCCTCCTGGATGGCCTGCTTCATGGTGTAGGAGTGGAAGGGCACGTGCCGGGTCTTGTCGCCGCCGGAAACGGGCGCGCCGAAGATTTCCAAGGTCTTGTTCTTGGGGGTGGCGGTGAAGGCGAAGTAACTGGCGTTGGCCAGCAGTTTCTTCGACTCCATGATGCGGTTGATCTTGTCCTCGGTGGTCTCGTCCTCTTCCTCGGCGCCGGCCCCTCCCAGCGCCATGGACACAGACGCCGACGTGCGTCCGCCCTGGCTCGAATGCGCCTCGTCCACGATGATGGCGAACTTGCGTCCCCGGTGCTCGTTGCCGATGGCGTCCACGATGAAGGGGAATTTCTGGACGGTGGTGATGACGATGCGTTTGCCCTCACGGAGCAACCGCCGGAGACGGTCTGAGTCCTCGGCGTGGCCCACTACGGAGCCGACTTGCGAGAACTGCCTGATGGTGCCCTTAATCTGCCCGTCCAGCACCCTCCGGTCCGTCACCACGACCACCGTGTCGAAGACGGCCGCGTCCTCCCGTTCCAGCCCGATGAGCTGGTGTGCCAGCCAGGCGATGGAGTTGGACTTGCCGCTGCCTGCGGAGTGCTGGATGAGATACCTGGAGCCGGCTCCCCTACCGGATGCGTCGGCCAAGAGCCTGCGCACCACGTCCACTTGGTGGTAGCGGGGCCATATCTGCTCTCGCTTCTTGCGGCCCGTCTTCTCGTCCCTGGTCTCGACGATCTGGGCGTAGTTCTCGATGATGTCGGTCAACCCGTCACGGGTGAGCACCTGCTTCCAGAGGTAGTCGGTCTTGAGGCCGTTGGGGTTGGGCGGGTTGCCCGCGCCGTCGTTCCACCCCTTGTTGAAGGGCAGGAACCAGGACTCCTTGCCCCGCAGGTGGGTACAGAACCGCACCTCGTGGTCGTCGACTGCGAAGTGTACGACACAGCGGCCAAGCTCGAAGATCTTCTCCCTGGGATTGCGGTCCCGCTTGTATTGCTCTACGGCGTCCTCCACCGTCTGCTTGGTCAGGCTGTTCTTCAACTCGAAGGTGGCGACGGGCAGGCCGTTCACGAACAGGCCCAGGTCAAGGGCGAGCGAAGCATTGTCGTTGCTGTACCGGAGCTGCCTGGTGACGCTGTACCGGTTGTGACCGTACTGGACCCCGGCCCTCTCGTTCCCCGGCGACGGCGTGCCGTACATCAGGTCGATCTGATGCGGCCCATGCTTGACGCCTTTGCGCAGCACGTCGATGGTCCCGCGCTTGGCGATCTCCCCTTGCAGACGGGCCAGGAACCTGCGCCGAATCGGGCCGTCCTCGCCAAGGTCCAGCGATGCGGCGACGACGGGCTGTGTGGCGTGGAGAAAGGCAGAGAGCTGGGCCAAGTCGACGAAGTACTCGCGGTCGTAGTCCCGGGGGTCGCCGCATATCCAGCCGGCGCCGTAGCTGGCCGGTCTTTCGCCGACCATATCGAGCCGTGGCGCGTCGCAGGGCGCGCCTGTCAGTGCCTCACAGATGAGGCGCTCCAACCCCTTCTCGCTGGTGTCCGCGGTCACGCTACCTCTCGCCTCGAATCAGAATGGGGACTTCCCTCAACTCACCGGGCCGCGCCTCTGCGATGGCAGCGCGAATGTCTTCGATCCTCGACTGGGCGTAAGGCCAAGCGGTGGAGAGCAGAACGATGACGGCCAGCCTTCTGCCTGCGAGATTCTGCTGATGCCTTATGCCCTGGTCGGTGGTGATCAGCAGCTCGTAGCCCTCCTGTTCAGCCCTGTCCAGAAGGTCGCCGTTGGCAAGGCTTTCCCACCCTCTCTCTGCCGCCGTATCGACCGAGTGTCCGTGGAGGTCTCGCCTGAGAGGCGCAGGCGTTCCGTGATCAAAGAGTATCTTCAAGGCTGCTCACCGGCAAGGCATTCTCAGGGAATCGGCCACGTGTTGAAGAACGGCTCGCACCTTCCATTCGTCCACGGGCTGGAACCATTCCATGAATTCTTCGACGGTAGCACCGCTCTCCAGGTTCTCGAACAGGGCATATACAGGCAGCCTGGTGCCAGTGAACACCCAGTTACCGCTCACCTTGCCGGGCACGCTCTCGACCGCGGGGCACGTGCTCCAGTCCGTCATGGGATCACCTCGCTTTCCCTTTCCGGCTCCTCTTCTCGTGGTTCACTGATGTCATCGGAGCCGTCGTCCATATTGTCCAGGATGAGGCCATCCTCGTCTACAGGGCCTTCCTCGCCGGACTCATCCGGGAGTTGCGCCGCCGCTTCGCGCACGTCCAGCTTGCCCGTCACCACGTCGGCGATGAGGCGGGTGCGGTATTCCTGCACTAGGGCGATCTGCCGGCGCGCGCGGGCGATAGACGTATCAATGTTGGCGGTGGCTTCTCCGAGAGCCACGGCGATCTCCCTTTGCTCGTCAGCAGGAGGAAAAGGTAAGTCCACTGCGCAAAAGTTATTGAAGTTTAGGTCCTGCCCGTCCCGAATGAAGTTGGCTGTTGACTGTAGCGCCTGTATGTAGGCCCGTGATTTGAATACATAGCTAAAAAATTCCACATCAACTTCAATGGTCGGGCGAAGAACAATGTAGGATGAGCGGATGCATCCGGTTGCCCAAGCCCTCTCCAAACCACCCTGGAAGCTGCGCATGCTGATGACAAAATCGTCCACTTCGACATGGCGGCGCTTGTCGAGGTGCAGGGATATCTTCACGATCCTCCGACCTACTTTCCGCTCGTACTCGTCTTGGGGGATGACTCCGTATGCCTGCGTTGCAGATAGCTGGACGTCGTTTGGCTTGGCCAATTCTCGGCGGGGACTAAATAGCCGTTTGCCCCTCCGCATTTCCCAATGCGCCGGCACGTCGCCCAGCCACTCAACGCCGGACGGCTTGACGGGCACGTTAGGATCGATGCCTCGGGTGACGGCCCGATTGACGACGGCCTGCTTCTCCTCTTCCAGCAGGGCGATGAGCTTTCGCTTGGCCGCAACATGGCGCCGGATGCGCCGGTCCACGTAATCGAGATAGCGGACGATGACAGACTGCTCTGGGAGAGGAGGAAGAGGAACACGAATGGATTGAATGCCCATTTGGGTAAGGCCATATCGCGTAACACCATTCGCCTCGACATGAAACTGGTAGGCAACAGTCTTGCTCTGCAAAGTTCGATCTAGATATGCTCCTAGCATCTCCTTGAAGGGCCGTAGCAAGGCCAAATGGTAGCCAGAGAGAAGATCATCGGCCGGCTCCGTCACTAAAGCTGGGACACCAATGTCGTCCCAAGCCTCGGAGTCCTTTGTGATGAGCACATCACCTCGTGCTAGCCGGAATCTTGCGATCTCATCCCGCGACGCTGTTGCACTCATAAATGGCATAGCCTGAGTGATACGGTCATTCTTGTAGACATCGACGTAGTTGCACAGGCGAACAGGAAATTCACCCTCCGTAGTATGCTTGTCCACGCTGCTTACCCGCATTTCAGCGACGGTGCACAACCGCCGCACCTCCCAATGCACCGGCACATCACCGAGCCATTCGACACCAGAGGGCTTGTAGCCAGGATAAGTCTGTAGAACTCGGGTCATCTTTGTGTGCACCGCAGCGGGCGACCAGCCGGTCGCCCCTACAATCTTTCCAAGTCTTTTGCGAACAGTCCCACGGCTTCCTTCTCCAGGGCCAAGTCATCTCCCTGCGTGAAGATGCCGTAGCCAAGAGCCCGGGCTTCGATTCCACGTTCATCCGCTTCAGTGACCTTGAAGACTATTTCATTGACGTCCATCGTTGTCTCCGCCGTGGATTGACGGTTCGGCCTCGGTCGGCGTTTCGTCCTCTTTAGCTGTTTCGCCAAGCCGGACTTCGAACCCCAGTACCTCCCCAAGCAACCCGTCCGTGTCCTTTTCCAGGGCCAGGATGTCGGCTCGGATTTCGTCCAGCGTTCGCATGGGCTGCGGCTTGTAGAAATAGCGTGTGAAGCTGATCTCGTACCCGACCTTCACGCTGTCCGGCACGTACCACGCGTCCGGGGTGTATGGCAGAACCTCGCGGCGCAAAAACGCGTCAATGCCGCCCTCTTCCAGAAGCGGCACCTGCTCCGTATCTCGAAGCGCGGTATCCGGCTCGTACTCCACGACAACCGGCTTACCGGCAACGGTCATCTGGAACAGGCCGCGTAGCGGGTCCGCGTCGCCGACCCTTCTGTGGACCTTCCTGATGATCGGCGGCGCATCCTTCGAGGGCTCCCCCTTGTCCTTGAGGTCCCGAACCTCCTTGGAGGTATAGACCCGTTCGGGATCAATCCCCTCCAGTCTCAGGGGCCTCTCCACGGTGACTTTCCAGTAACCGAAGGCCTCGTTGGGGAATATCTTCGACTGCTCCGTCTCCTCGAAGGCACGGAATACATCACAGATGCGCCGGATGTCCTCGTCCGACAACTCGCTGTTCTTGTTGCCCAGGTTCCTGCGTAGCGGTCGGGACCACTGCGTTGCGTCGATGAGCTGCACCTTGCCGCGGCGATGCGCTGGCTTGCGGTTGCTCAGCACCCAGATGTAGGTAGCGATGCCCGTGTTGTAGAACATGTTCAACGGGAGGGCGACGATGGCCTCCAGCCAGTCGTTCTCGATGATCCAGCGGCGGATGTTGCTCTCGCCCTGCCCCGCGTCGCCGGTGAAGAGGGCGCTGCCGTTGTGCACCTCGGCGATTCGGCTGCCCATCGGCGTATCCCGCTTCATCTTGCTCAGCATGTTGGCCAGGAACATCATCTGGCCGTCGCTGGACCGGGTGATCAGCGAGTACGCCGGGTTGCCGTCGTGCTCCACGACGAAGCGCGGGTCCTTGATGCCCGACTTTCCGCCCATGCGCTCCAGGTCGCTCTTCCAACTCTTGCCGTAGGGAGGATTGGACAGCATGAAGTCGAACTCGTGAGCCGGGAAGGCGTCGGCGGAGAGAGTTGAGCCGTACCGCATGTTGCTGGCTTCGCCACCCTCACCCTTGAGGATGAGGTCGGCCTTGCTGATGGCGTAGGTCTCCGGGTTGACTTCCTGCCCGTACAGGTGGACCGACGCCTCCTTGCCCTGCTCGGCGGCAAGCTCCAGGAGCGTTTCCTCCGCCACGGTAAGCATGCCGCCGGTGCCGCACGCGCCGTCGTACACCAGGTAGGTGCCGGACGTGACCTCATCGGCGACCGGCAGGAAGACGAGGCGCGCCATGAGTTGCACCACGTCCCGGGGCGTGAAGTGTTCCCCCGCCTCTTCGTTGTTCTCCTCGTTGAAACGCCGGATCAGTTCCTCGAAGACCGTGCCCATGCCGTGGTTGTCCAGCCCCTCCAGGCGCACGGAGCCGTCGTCATTGAGGACGGGCCGGGGGCTGAGGTTGATCGAGCTGTCCAGGAACTTCTCCAGCAGGAAGCCCAGCGCGTCCGCGTCCACCAGGGTCGGTATCTGGTTGCGGAACTTGAACTTCTCCAGGACTTCCTGAACGTTGGGCGAGAAGCCGTCCAGGTATGACTCGAAGTCGGCCCGCAACTGCTGGCGCCGTCCGCGGGATGTCAGGTCGCGGAGCCGGAAGGGGGACGTGTTGTAGAAAGCCTCGCCGGAGGCCTGGCTTAGCGCCCGCTCCTGGTTCGCGATGCCGGCGGCATCCAATTGCTCCTTCATGCGGAGCACGGCGTCCTTCGTCGGTTCCAGAACCGCGTCGAGGCGCCGGATGACGGTCATGGGCAGGATGACGTCGCGGTACTTGCCCCTCACGTAGACATCGCGCAACACGTCGTCCGCGATGCTCCATATGAAGCTGCTGATGTTCAGGGCGCTCACTGGATTCTCTCCGCCGCTTACACTCCTCAATATAGCGGAGCAATGCCTCCCGAACCAGTTCGCTCCTGCTGCGTGCCTCGGGTTGTGACTTGGTGAGGGGAATGGTGGGCCCACCTGGACTCGAACCAGGGACCTACCGGTTATGAGCCGGTGGCTCTAACCAACTGAGCTATGGGCCCGGAAATGGCGTGCAGGCGGTTGTTGGAAGTCCGCGGGCGCCGCATCGACCGCTATCCTTCCATGAAGCTCTTGAGCCTCTTGCTTCTACTAGGATGACGGAGCTTGCGCAAGGCCTTGGCCTCTATCTGGCGTATGCGTTCGCGGGTGACGGCGAACTGCTGCCCGACCTCCTCCAGCGTGTGGTCCGACTTCTCGCCGATGCCGAAGCGCAGCCGCAGGACCTGCTCCTCGCGCGGCGTGAGGGTGGCCAGCACCTTCTTGGTCTGCTCCGAAAGGTTGAGGTTGGAGACGGCGTCGGAGGGCGTGGAGACCCGCTTGTCCTCGATGAAGTCGCACAGGTGGCTGTCTTCGTCCTCGCCCACGGGCGTCTCCAGGGAAATGGGCTCCTTGGCGATCTTGAGCACCTTGCGGACCTTGTCCAGGGGGATCTCCATCTTGGCAGCGATCTCCTCGGGGGTGGGCTCGCGTCCGATCTCCTGGACGAGGTAGCGCGAGGTGCGGATCAGCTTGTTGATGGTCTCGATCATGTGCACCGGGATGCGGATGGTGCGAGCCTGGTCGGCGATGGCGCGGGTGATGGCCTGGCGGATCCACCACGTGGCATAGGTGGAGAACTTGTAGCCGCGCTGATACTCGAACTTCTCCACCGCCTTCATGAGGCCGATGTTGCCTTCCTGGATCAGGTCGAGGAACTGCAGGCCCCGGTTGGTGTACTTCTTGGCGATGCTCACCACCAGCCGCAGGTTGGCCTCGATCAACTGTTTCTTGGCGAGGTCGGCCCGAATTTCCCCCTCGTGGATGGACCGCACCCGCTGCCGGATATCCTCGCCCGACATCTCCAGCCGCCGCTCGGTCCCCTCCACGTCCGCCCTGGCCTTCCTGATGCTGTCCTGCATCTCTCCGAAGGCGTTCAGGCTCATCCGGAAGGTGCCGACGGTCCTCTGCCAGTTGTCCTTGCTGCCGTTCCCCGGCGCCATGTCGAGGATTTCCTGAGCGGTCTTGCCGGTCTCCCTCTCGTAGCGCTCCACCCTGGCGTTGGCCGACTCGATCCGCCGCAGGTCGCCCTTGAGCCGTGCCACCACGGCGTCTATCTGAATCCGGTTGAGCCGCAGTTCCGTCAATCCCTTGACGATCTTCGTCCGGCACCGCTTCAACTGCCGTTCCAGCCCCGCCCGGACCTCCATGGATGCGCGCTTGCCCAGCTTCTGCTTGACCAGCTCGCGCTCCGCGACCACGCGGCGGAGCTTGCCGATCTGGTCCAGGAGCCGCTGTTCGTGAGCTTCCTCCTCGGTGTAGTCGCCCTCCGCCTCGACTCCCTTGATCACCTCGTGCGCCCGGATCTCGCCGCGCTCGATCCGCTCGCCCAACTCGAGCACGTGCTCGGCCGCGACCGCGCACGACAGCACGCAGTCGGCCACCACGCCCTCACCCTCCTCGATCTTCTTGGCGATCTCCACCTCCCCGTCCCGGCTGAGGAGCGACACGTTGCCCATCTCGCGCAGGTACATGCGCACCGGGTCGCCGGTCTTGCCGGCGACGTCCGCCTCCGCGTCGAATTCGACCTCGCCGTCCTCCGGCTCCTCGGGGGCGCCGTCCTCCGCCTGCGCGCTCAACGCCACCCGCTGATTGGCGTCCACCACCTCGATGTCCATCTCGCCGAAAATGGACATGACGTCATCGAGCTGCTCCGGCGACACGGCTTCGGGCGACAGCATGTCGCTGACCTGGTCGTAGGTCACGTAGCCCTTTTCCTTGCCGAGATCGATCAGCCGCTTGACGTCCTGCTCCCGCTTGGTCAGGCGGGTCCGGGACACCGCACGGGCGGTTCTGACTGGCGCAGCGTCTACAAACCCGGCCTCGCGCGTTCCAAGCGGAGTTTCCTTTGCATGACCTCCTGCCATTGCCGCATCCTCTCTTTCTTGGCCTCGTCGTCACGAGTCTCTTCCGCCACGCGGATCGCCCTGCACAGCTCCTGGTCGAGCCGCCTCAGATACCGCTGCTGCAAGTGAAAGAGGCAGTCCGCGGTCATGCGGTCCCGCTCCTTCTCGTCGATCTCCTGCCCGCGCAACACCAGGGCGCTGATCTCCGCGGCGAACTCGGGCTGGAGGCCCTCGGTGAGCATGCCCGCCGTCGTCGCGCCGCCGGCCTCGGGAGCCGCAAGGATGCGCCGGATCACGTCGCGCCATTTCTCGGTCACGAGCTTGTCCATGGGTTGCCGGCGCAACGCCTCCACCACCGACGGGAACCGCAGCATCAGCGCTACCAGCACGGCCTCCGCGCGGTCTTCGCCCAGAGCCCAACCACCCTCTCGTTTCCGGCCGGGGGCTTCCGTGCGCGCGCTCCCACCGGACGCCGCGCTGGCCGCGTGCCGGCGCAACGACTCCTCGCGAATGCCCAGCAGGTCCGCCGCCCGCCGCGCCAGCACGTCCCGGTCCAGGGGGTTGGTCACCTTCGCGAGCATCCGGCTGACCTCGCTGGCCAGGCGGCTCTTGCCGCCGAGGTCGCTGCCGTGGCGGTCCCGCAGCCAGTTGAGATAGAAGTCCACGATGGGCGTCGCGCGCTCCAGCACGCCGTCCAGCGCGGCCTTCCCCTGGGTCCTGACGAACGTGTCCGGGTCCGAGCCTTCGGGCAGGAACGCGGCGTGGCCCCAGAGGCCGGCCTGCTGGAACACCTCGAAGCTGCGGGCGGCGGCGTTCCGCCCCGCGGCGTCGCCGTCGAACAACGCGGTGACGTTGCGCGTGTACCGCCCCAGAAGCCGCAGGTGATCGGCCGTCAGGGCCGTGCCCAGGGTGGCCACCACGTGGGTTGCGCCGAACTGCGCCAACGCCAGCACGTCCAGGTAGCCCTCCACCACCACCACGCGGTCGTTGGCGCGGATTCCCTCACGCGCCTCCCGCAGGCCGTAGACCTGCGCGCCCTTGTGAAAGAGCGGCGTCTCCGGCGAATTGAGGTACTTGGGGGCGCCGTCGTCGATGACCCGGCCGCCGAAGCCGACGACCTTGCCGCCCGGCTCCGTGATGGGGAAGATGACGCGGTCGAAGAACCGGTCGCGGTAGTTGCCCGGCTCCCTCTCCACCACCAGTCCCGCTTCCGCGGCATCCGCCGGCGCCACGCCGTGGCTGCGGAACCGGCGGGCCAGGGCGTCGCCCCGCGGCGCGAAGCCGAGACGGAAACGCCGCCACAGGGATTCGTCCACGCCGCGCCGCTCCAGGTAGGCGCGCGCGCGCACGCCCTGGGAGGGATTCAGCAACAGGTCATGGAACAGGTCCGCCGCCTGCTCGTTCAACCGGAACAGGTCGCGGCGCCTGCTGCCGCCGCCGGACTCGGAAACCGCGACGGCGATGCCGTACCGCTCCGCCAGGCGCTCGATGGACTCGGGGAAGGTGAGCCCGTCATAGAGCATGAGAAACTTGAAGACGTCGCCCCCGGCCTGGCATCCGAAGCAGTAGAAGACCCCCTTTTCCTCGTTGACGGTGAACGACGGGGTCTTCTCGGAGTGGAAGGGACACAGCCCGGAATGGTTCCGGCCGGCCTTCTTGAGCGTCACGTAGTCGGAAACGACCTCCACGATGGAGGCGCGCGCGCGAACCTCTTGAGTGGTCTGATCCGAGATCATGCGCCGCGTTGCAGGCCGCTCGCCGCCGGCAGCGGTGCCGGTGCATCCGGCTGCGTAAAGGAGGCGCCCTGCTCCACTACCCACGCCCCAAAGCCGAAAAGAGGGGCGACCAGGGCCGCCTTGCCGAACTGCTGTTGAAAATTCTGCGGAATCCATGCCTGGGAGACGGCGAAGAAAAGCCCCAGGCCGAGAAACAGGGCGCCCTTGGAGCCGCCCGCCAGCAGGCCTCCAAGCCGGTCGAACCCGCCGAGGAACAGGACGCTTGCCGACCGATGGAGCACGGACCCCACCCAGTTGAGCGCGATGTAAGTCAGGAAGAAGAGGGCGACGAAAACGATGCCTTGTAGGATGAACGGCGAGTAGGGCCAGGAATCGACCCAGAGGGAAAACGGTTCGTAGTACCGCCAGGACACGACGAAGCCGACCGAAAGGCCCAGCAGGGCGAACACTTCACGGAACAGCCCCTTGACGTACCCCCTTGCGGCAAACACGCACAGGACTGCTGCCAACACTGCGTCAACGATGTTCACAACGGCCTATTGGGGCAACCCGCGCCCCGCGTCACACGCAGGACGCCACACTAGTACCACTGGTGACTTCGCGCGCGCTTCATGGCGCGCTTCTTGGCTGCGATGGCCTTCCTCTTGCGCTTGACGCTCGGCTTTTCGTAGTGTTCCCGCTTGCGCAGTTCCGCCAGTATCCCGGCTTTCTCGCACTGCTTCTTGAAACGCCGGATGGCGCTCTCGATGGACTCGTTGTCCTTGATCCGAACCCCTGTCATACGATGTGTTCTCTCCTTGGGTCAGTCGAACTATAGCCAATCAGCCATTCAAGTCAACCCCGCCGGCCGCATTCGGACCGGCCACCGGCAAGGGCGGCGAGGAGCAGTGGATGAAGAACTCCCTGTTCCCCTTGGGGCCGGGCAGCGGCGACTCGAAAACCGGACGGCGCTCCAGCCCCAGCGCGTCCACCGCCTCCCCGATCTCGCCGATGACCCGCCGGCGCTCCTCCTCCGAACGCACCACACCGCCCTTGCCCACCTTGCCCTTGCCGACCTCGAACTGCGGCTTGATGAGGGCCACGACGTCGAAGGGCCGGGCCAGAAGACCGCACACCCGCGGCAGCACGAGCCGCAGCGATATGAACGAGACGTCCACCACCGCCAGATCCGGCCTCTCCCGAAGCGCGCCGGCTTCGAGGTAGCGGATGTTGGTGCGCTCCAGCACCGCAACCCGCGCGTCCTGCCGCAGCCGCCAGTCGAGCTGCCCGTAACCCACGTCCACCGCGTGCACCCGCGCCGCGCCGTGAGCCAGGAGGCAGTCGGTGAAGCCGCCGGTGGAGGCGCCCACGTCCAGCGCCACCCGGCCCCGCGGCCTCAGCCCGAAGTGTTCCAGGGCCGCTTCGAGTTTCTCTCCTCCCCGGCTCACGTAACGGGACGAGGCCTTGACCCGCACCCGCGAGCCGCGCTTCACCAGCGCTCCCGCCTTGGTGACGGGCCGGTCGTCCACCAGCACCGCGCCGGCCAGGATGTAGCGCTGCGCCTCCTCGCGGCTCCTGACGAGCGCGGACTCCAGCAGCACCCGGTCGAGCCGTTCCTTCCCCGACGTGCTTCGCGTCACGGTCCGTTCGCTCCCATCGTCGCCGTGCCGGACGCGCCGGTCAGTCCGGAGGTTCGTCCTCCACCAGCTCCTGCAACCGGGCGCGGCCGTCCGAATCCTTGGTCAGCACCTCGATTCGCCGCTCGACGTCGTTGAGCTTCCGGTTGCAGGACCGGACCAGCCGCACACCCTCTTCGAAGGTCGCCAGCGAATCCTCGAGGCTCAACTCCCCACTCTCGATGCGCTCCACGACCTTCTCCAGCGCCTCGAGACACTCCTCGAAACTCCTCGCCTCCTGCGTCTCCTCGTCCTGCTTGTCGTCGTCCTGGGTCTTGTCTTCCTGGGACATCCTGACTCCCTGGGTTGTCGGCCTGGATCGGTCTCCAGGTCTCTAGTCCTCCACTTCCTCCACCTGGCATACCGCCCGCCCGGCGGCGAAACTCACGCGTACGCGATGGCCCTTGCGGAGCGAGGCGGCGTCCTTGACGATGCGGCCGTCGGAGACCCGGTAGACGATGCTGTAGCCGCGCCGCAGGACCGCCAGCGGATCGACGCCGCCCAGCCGTCCGGCGAGATGGCCCAGGCGCTCCCGCAGCCGCAACAGCCGGTCCTCCTGGCGGCGCCACAGCCGCAGCGACAGGTCGTCGAGACGCATCTGCCCCTGGCGGAGACGCTGGCTGGGGTCCGCGAGGCGGTGGATCCAGTGCCGCAGGCTCTCCCGCCGGCGCTCCAGGCGGCCGTGCGCCCCGCGCCGCAACCGCCGCGTGAGCCCCGCCACCCGGTCCGCCAGCTCGCGCCGGAGGGGAAGGACCGCCTCGGCTGCGGCCGTGGGAGTGGCGGCCCGCCGGTCCGCCACGAAGTCCGCAATGGTCACGTCGATCTCGTGTCCCACCGCGGACACGACCGGGACCCGGGCCGAGGCGATGGCCCGCGCCACCACCTCCTCGTTGAAGGCCCAGAGGTCCTCCAGCGAACCGCCGCCCCGGCCCACGATCAGGACGTCCGCCATGCCGGCCTCATCGATCTCGCTAATTCCTTGCGCGATCTCCTCGGCGGCGCCCTCGCCCTGCACCCGCACCGGCCGCACCACCACCCGGCGGTCGGGAAACCGCTGGCCGATGATGGTCAGCATGTCGCGCACGGCCGCGCCATGAAGCGACGTGACGATGCCGATGGTGCGCGGCAGGAACGGCAGCGGCTTCTTGCGTTCGACGTCGAACAGCCCTTCCTGCGACAACCGCTTCTTCAACTGCTCGAAAGCGACCGCCAGCGCGCCCTTGCCGCGCGCCTCCACCTCGACCGCGTAGAACTGCAGCGCGCCGCGCACCGTGTACAGGCCCACGCGTCCCGAACACACCACATCCATGCCGTCCTCCAGGCGGAAGCGCAGGTTTTCGGCATGGCGGCGGAACAGCACCGCGGCGATCTGCGACTGCTCGTCCTTGAGGGTGAAATAGACGTGTCCCGACGGGGGGAAGCGCACGTTGGAGATCTCGCCCGCCACCCACAAGGCGTCGAGGCCGGTCTCCAGCCGGTCCCTGATGACCTCGTTCAGCTCGCTGACCGTGAGCACCGCGGCGGGCGGTGAGACACGGTAGTGATAGGAAGGACGGGACATCGCGCTCGGCCGCATCGGGTCGCTGCCTGGCGGCATCAGGTGGCTTTGTCCGAGCCGCCGAGGCCGCGGAACATCTCCCAGCCCTTGAGCAGCTCCAGCGCCCGTCCCACCTGGGGGTCGTTCTTCACCCGCTGCGCCATGCTGTCCGAGCCGACCGCCTCCCGATCCGGGCGCTCGCCCGCCGCGCCGGCGTCCTCGCCCTGCGCTTCTTCGCGGGGCGGCGAAGGCTGCGCGCTCCGGTCCATGACGATGTCGGGCTCGATCCCGGTCTCGTGTATCGAACGGCCGTTGGGCGTATAGTATTCCGCGGTGGTGAGGCGCAGGGCCGAGCGGCCGTCCAGCGGCAGGATGGTCTGCACCGACCCCTTGCCGAAGGTCCTGGCGCCCAGCACCAGCGCGCGCTTGTGGTCCTGGAGGGCGCCGGCGACGATCTCCGAGGCGCTGGCGCTGCCGCCGTTCACCAGCACGACCATGGGGAAGTCGGTCCGCGAGCCGTCCCGGCTGGCGGAGAACTTCTGCTTCTGCTGGCTCAGACGCCCGTCCGTGTACACGATCAGACCCGAATCGAGGAACAGGTCGGAAACGCCCACGGCCTGGCTCAGAAGCCCGCCCGGGTTGTTCCGCAGGTCCAGGACCAGACCCTTGATGGCCTCTCCCTCCGGCTGGTTCTTCTTCAACACGGCTTTCAGGTTGTCGCTGGTGCGTTCCTGGAACTGCGCGATGCGCGCGTACAGGAAGCCGGGCTCCAGGACGTGCGCGCGCACGCTGCTGATCTCGATCACGTCCCGGACGATGGTGAACTTCAGCAGCTTGTCGTGGCCCTTTCTCCGCACCGAGATGGTGACGCTGGAACCACGGGGGCCGCGCAGCCGGTTGACGGCTTCGGACAGGCTCATCTCCTCGGTGGACTGGTCGTCGACGCCGACGATCTGGTCGCCCGGCTGAACTCCGGCGCGGGCCGCGGGGGTGTCCTCTATGGGCGAGATCACCGTCAGGACGCCGTTGCGCACGGTGATCTCCAGCCCCAGCCCGCCGAACCGCCCCTCGGTCTCGGTCTGAAGCTCCCGGTACGCCTCCCCGGCCAAGTAGGAGCTGTGGGGGTCCAGAGACTCCAGCATGCCCTCGATGGCCCCGGTGACGAGCTTTTCCGTCTCCACCTCCTTGACGTAGTGCCGCTGGACGATGGCGAGGATGTTGGCGAAGGTCTCCAGGCTCTGATAGGCGCCGGAACCCACGGCCGCGACCCGCGGCGCCAGCAGTCCGGCGAGGAACAGCACCCAGCCCAGAGCGAGAAACCAGCCGAAGAGGCGGCGCCGTCGATTCCAAAGATTCATCACAGGATCTCCTCGCGTCGATTGCACGTCGATTGCAGTCGATTCTAGTGTGCCGGGACCTGCGCCGCAAACCCCGGTCAACGCGCCCGCCGGCGGAACCAGGGGACCGGGTCCACCGGCTTGCCGTTCTTCCGGACCTCGAAGTAGAGGCGGGAGCGGCCGGACGGCGCGCCCTCTCCGACCCAGGCGATGCGCTCGCCCCGCTCCACCCGGTCGCCCAACGCCTTGTCGAGCCTCGACAGGTGGCCGTACACCGTGTAGTAGCGCCTGCCGTGGTCGATGATGAGCATGTTTCCGTAGCCCGACAAGCGGTCCGCGTAGAGCACGCTGCCGCCTTCCACGGCGCGGATCTCGGCGCCTGCGGGCGCGGCGATCTCGATCCCCGGACGGTGCACGTCCACGTTCAGGTCCGGGTGCTTGTGGACGCCGAAGCCGCCGACGATCCTGCCCGCGGCCACCGGCAGGTCCAGACCGGCCGCGGCGAGGCCGGCGGCCGGCCGCGGCCCCCGGGCTGGCGCGGGGCTTTTCCCGGAGCCGGTGATGATGCCCTGGAGACGGCGGGCGGCCTGCTCCAGCTCCTCCAACGCCCGCTCCCGAAGCGCGCGCTCGCGCCGGAGCGCGCCGAGGGTCTGCTGTCTGCGCGCGCGCTCCTCCCGCAGCTCGTCCCGCAACGCGGCCACCGCGTCGCGCTCCTCCGACAGCTCCCGGCGCCGGACTTCCACGCTGGCCTGAAGGTTCCGGCTCCGGCGGACGTTCCGTGACAGCGTCCGGATGAGCGCGCGGTCCCGGGACAGCACCGCCTCGAGATGCCGCCTGCGACGCATCAGCTCGACCACCGAGAACTCGCCGTTGAGCAGCACGAACGGCGTTCCAGCCCGCTGCCACCGGTAGAGCGCCCGCACCCGGCCGGCCAGCGCGGCCCGTCCCTCGTCCAACGCCTCGGCGGCCTCGCCGGCCGCGCGCACCGCTTCGGCCACGTCGCGCTCGCGTTGCCGCAACCGTGAATTCAGGGTATCCAGCCGCCGCCGCTTGCGGTCCAGGGCGGCGCCGATCTCGTCCAGCACCTCCAGCACCGACGACTCTCCGCGCCGGACCCGGTCGAGCGCGGCCCGTCCCTCGCGGATGCGCTGCCTCAGGTCCGCGGGCTCGTCGGCCCCCTCCGCCCCGGCAGGCGGCGGGCCGCCGACGGCAAGGCAGAGAGCGGCGGCGGTCAGGGCGCGGCAAAGGGCTTGCATGGCGTCACGCCAGGTGCCTCTTCACGGACAGCATGCTTCCGGCGGCGCCCAGGAGCCACCCCATCAGCACCAGCAGCGCGCATTCGCCCGCTCCGAGGAAGGCGAACTGCCGGCCGGCCACGAGGGCGCCGAACGGCGCCAGCAACTCCGCGGTCAGGAGCGAGAACGCTCCCCGGAGCAGCGCCAGGGCCAGGGCGGCCCCCACCAGCCCCTGGATCATACCCTCGATGACGAAGGGCGCCTTGATCAGTCCGTCCGCGGCACCCACGAGCTGCATGATCTCGATCTCGTCCTGTCGCGCCACGATGGCGAGCTTGATGGTGCTGCCGACGATCAGGAAAGCCACCAGGAAAAGGAAGCCCCCGAGCAGCCACTTCAGCCACTCGATGCCGATCATCAGCAGCCGCACCTTCTCCAGCCACGTTTCCGGGTACTCCACCTCCTGCACCCCTTCCAGGGCCGCCATGCGTCGCGCCAGGCTCAGCACCGCTTCGCGCGAGCGGTGGCCGGACCGCACCTCCACGTCCAGGGAGGCCGGCAGCACGTCGGGCTCCAGGCCCTCGAGGATCCCGGACTGCGATCCCAGGGTCTTCCTGAACTCGTCCCAGGCGCGCTCCCGGGAGACGTAGCGGACGGCCTTCACCTCCGGGTAGGCGGCGACCCGGGAACGCATGGCTTCCGCCGCGGCCGCGTCGACGCCGTCCTTCAGGTACGCGAACACCTGGACCTGGTCGCTCCAGCCCTGCACCAGCCGGCCGACGTTTCCCTGGATCATCAGGAATCCGCCGAACACGGACAGGGTCATGGCCATGACTCCGGCGGTGAGCAGGTGGGTCCAGAACAGCTCCCGCAGGCTTCTGCCGACGCGCCCGGCCACGAACAGGACGTAGACCGATTTCATCACGCCGACACCGCCGGGACCGCGCCGTGGACGCCGGCCAGACGTCCCTGGCGCATCAGCAGGACGCGCCCGTCGAAGCGCTGCAGGAAACGGTGATCGTGGGTGGCGATGAGCACGGTGGTGCCCTGCCGGTGGATGCGCGCGAACAGCCGCATGGTCTCCTCGGCCATCTCCGGATCCAGGTTGCCGGTGGGCTCGTCGGCCAGCACCAGCTCCGGGTCGTTGACCAGCGCGCGTGCGATGGCCACGCGCTGCTGCTCTCCGCCGGAAAGGGCCGGCGGCAAGGCGCCGTACTTGTCCTTGAGCCCCAGTTCCGCCAACAGCCTGAATGCCTTGCGCCGGCTTTCGCGCCAGGAGACCCCGGTGACGTCCGCGGCCAGCGCCACGTTCTCCAGCGCGGTCATGCGGGGGATCAGCTTGAAATCCTGGAAGACCAGCCCCAGTCTCCGCCTGAACGCCGCCAGCCCGTCGCCCTTCAGGCGCGTGATGTTTCGGCCGCTGACGATGACCTGGCCTTCGGTGACCGGCTCGGCGCGGAACAGCAGGCGCAGCAGCGTGGTCTTGCCGGCTCCGCTGGGGCCGCACAGGAACAGGAACTCTCCATCCTCCACCTCGAACGTGACGTCGCGGACCCCGGTGTCGTCGGGCGGATAGAGCTTGGAGACCTTGTGGAGCCGGATCATGGACATGTTCGGGCGGAATCGGAAAAAAGCATTGACAGCGCCGGTTTACGGTTGATAACGTTGCGCAAATTCGGTTTATTGTGAGGTCTGACGGCGCTTCCCGACGCAGTCATCAATAAACCATCGCGGGAACAAAAAGCAAAACCGCAGAGCCGCAGAGCACGGTCAGACACACCGACCCGATGAGGAGTTTCACGCCATGAAGATTCTGTTCGTCAACCCGCGCTTCCCGAACTCGCTGTGGCGCCTGACCGGGATCACCGACATCCTGCCGCAGCGTTGCGCGCAGACGCCGCTGGGGCTTCTCACGGTGGCCGCGCTGACGCCGCCGGACTTCGACGTGGAACTCCGGGACGAGAACGTCCGGCCGCTCGATTTCGAGACCGACGCCGACGTCGTGGCCATCGCCTGCTGGAACATCCAGTACGGCCGCGCCCGGCAGATCGCGGAAGCGTTCCGAAAGCAGGGGAAGATGGTGGTGGTGGGAGGCCCCTACCCCTCCCTGTGCCCCGAGCGCTTCACCGACGGATCGTTCGACGTGGTCTTCGACGGCGAGGTGGAGATCACCTGGCCGCAGTTCTGCGACGACCTCCGCTCGGGCAGCCACCAGGCCCTCTACAAGCAGGAAGGCAACGTCGACATCACGCTGTCGCCGGTGCCGCGGGTGGACTTGGCGTCCAGGGACGACTACCTCTACTACTTCCTGCAGACCACCCGGGGCTGCCCCTTCAAGTGCGAGTTCTGCGACATCATCATCACCGACGGGCGGGTGCCGCGCACCAAGAGCGTGGACCACGTGATCGCGGAGATCGAAGCCGTGCGGTCCGTCGGCGGAATACACATCAGCTTCTCCGACGCCAACCTCATCGGCAACATGCGCTACGCCGAGGAACTGCTGACCGCGGTGGCGGAGTTCGGCCGCGCCAACAAGTATCCCATCAACTTCTCCGGGGAGATGACCATCAACGTGGCGGAGAAGCCCAAGCTGCTCCAGTTGCTGCACGACGCCAACTTCACCAGCATGTTCCTGGGCATCGAGTCGCCGCGGGTGGCGAGCCTCAACGAGACCCAGAAGCGGCAGAACACCACCTCGCCGCTGATGGAGAGCATCCGCAAGATCCAGTCCCACAACATGGCGATCCTGGCGGGCATGATCGTGGGCTTCGACAACGACGACAAGGACATTTTCCGGGAGCAGTTCGAGTTCCTGCAGGAGGCCGGCATCGCCTTCACCACCAGCGGCGTGCTGACCGCGATCGAGAAGACGCCTCTCTACGAACGCATGGAGAAGGAAGGCCGGCTGATCCCCTACGACTCCGCGCAGATGAGTGGGCACGGCTCCGCGGACCTGAACTTCGTCCCCAAGCTGATGAGCATCGAGGAGGTGCAGCAGGGCTACAACTGGCTGATCCGGAGCCTCTACAAGTACGAGAACTACGGCGCGCGGCTGGCCACCGGAGTCCAGGCGTTTCGGCCCGAATATATTCGCCGCGGCCGCGGAAAAGTGGACCGCGAAATCCTCGGCATCGTGGCCAAGGCGGTACGGCACTACGTCTTCACCACCGACCGTGCCCGGCGCCGCTTCTTCCTCAAGACCCTGCGGCAGGTCATGTGGCCGCGCCCCAACTTCGAGAAGCTGGACTACGCCATCAGCTACATGATCTCGGAGAAACACTTCCACGACTACGTGGACAAGGCCCACGGCGACCCCGAGACCGTGGCCGCCGCGCCTTTCGTAGAGAGCGCCGAGGTGGAGCAGACCTGGGGCGAGTTGAGCAAGGAATACCTGCGGAAGATGCGGCGCGAGGTCTACCCCACGCCGTGGCGGTGGATGCGGCGCCGGCTGCGCCACGCCGTGGCGGTGCCGGAAGCTTTCCTGAAGGACCAGGTGGGGCAACGGCTGAGCAACTTCCTGTCCGACCTCGGCATCGACGTGGTGCCGGTGGCGAGCGCGGCCCTGTCACGCATCCAGGACAAGGCCGACGTGCTGGTGCTGCCCATCCTCAACAAGGTCCTGAAGGGGCGCGAAGAACTGCAACAGGCAGTGGAGAACCTCACCGAGGAGTCACAGAAGGAAATCAAGCGCTTCCGCAAGGTGGTCCACTTCCCCATGGACCAGGGAGACGGCGCCGCCCTGGAAGCGTTCGCCCGCCTCGGCCTGCTGTACACCACCCGGGTGGAGAGGGTGCAGCGGGCGTACGTGAAGGCGTTTCAGTGAGGAGCGAGCGCGGGCGGCGCCGGCAGCCTGCGCCGTGGTGAAAACCCTGCAAACGCGGGCCGCCGTCCCTGCCCTCAGTGAACCACGCGGGCGTGCTTCCCGATGCGCTCGATCTGTTCCCGCACCGCCGGGGCGCTTTCGGCGTCCGGCGCCAGTTCCAGATACCGCTCGAAATCGGCCAGCGCGCCGGCGCTGTCCTCCAGCCGCAACCGCAACAGGCCGCGGTCGCGGACCTGGTCGGCTTCGTCCGGGTTGAGGATCACCAAGTGCTCCACCGTGCGGAGGCACCGTTTCAGGTCCTGCCGGTTGGAGTAGATGAGCTTGATGTTGTTCAGCATCCGCTGAACGATCTGCCGCTTGGGCACCGCGGAGAGAAATTCGGGCTGAACCTCCAGCCGGCCGCCGTACAGCTTGTCCAGCAGTTCCTGGAGGTCCGACGGGGACAGGATGCTGACGCCGTGGAAGGGGTCCACGAAGACCTCCTGGTCCTCGCACACCGTCTTCACCAGGAAATGACCGGGGAAGCCCACCCCCTGGGCGTCCAGGCCCGCGCGCCGGGCCACCTCCATGTAGAGCACCGACAGGGTAATGGGAATGCCGCGCCTGCGCTCCATGACCCGGTTGAGGAAGCTGTTCTCCGGGTCGTAGTAGTCGTCCTCGTTGCCCTTGAAGCCTTCCTGCCGGAACAGCACGTAATCGACGCACGCCAACCGCCGGTAGGCGCCCTCTTCGGCGCCGGCCGCGTCGCCTACCCGGTCGGCCAGCTTACGCAACTGCTCCAGGTGCCCGGGTATGTCGAGGTCGGGGTACTCGGCCAGGGCGATGGTCAGGGCCGCCCGGGCCAGGTCGAAGTCGGGTCCGGCCACCGCCTCGGCGAAGGCCGGATGCTGCGCGCTCTCGTCCATTCTCCGGTCAGCGCGGGTCCGAGACCACGTCCACCACGGCGGGGAGCCGCTGCTCCTTGACCACCTTGCAGGCCCGCTCCAGCGCGGGTCCCAATTCCGCCGGCGTGGTGATGGGACCCTCGCCCCACACGCCGAAGCACTCGGCCATCTTGGCGTAGTCCACCAGCGGGTCGCTCACGTGGGTGCCGATGCCGGCGTTCTCCACCGGGCGGTTGCGGAACTCGGCCAGCTTGATGCCGTGCTCTTCCGAGTTGTAGAAGGACTGGTTGTTGTGGATGACGATCAGCAGCGGGATCTTGTGGTGCGCCGCGGTCCACAGGGCGCTGGAGGTCATCAGCAGGTCGCCGTCCGACTGGATGTCCACGCAGAACTTGTCCGTCCCCATGTGCCCCAGGGCCACGCCGATGGCGGCGCTCATGCCGTAGCCCACGCCGGCGCCGCCGCTACGCCCCAGGTACTGTCCCGGCTTGGTCCAGTCCCATAGCTTCCGCGCCCAGCCGTTGGCGCTGCCGTTGGCCAGCACCCAGTCCTCGTTCTTGACCGCCTCGCCCAACTCGTAGCCGAGGCAGGCGGTGGAGATGTCGTTGCGGGTCAGGGTCTGCCGCGCCTCCTCCTGCCAGCGGGCGCGGGCCGCATCGTGCACCGCCTTCACTTCCCTGGCGCGGGCCTCGACGGCCGACTTGTCCGAGCCCATCAACTCGCGGCACAGGCGGGTCAGCTCGGGCAGGGCGATGGCGGTGTCGGCGCTGATGGGAACGTCCACGGCCTGGAGCGGCTGCACGTCCGTGGCCCAACTGTGCACCAGCATGTCGTTCAGGTTGATGTGGATGATCTGCGTGCCGGGCTGGATGACGTAGCCCATCTCCCGGGTGGTGCGGTCCACGGTGGTCAGCGAGCCGTAGAGGTCCTGGACGTCCAGCGCCAGCACCACGTCGGCCTTCTTGAGGAAGTCGCCGGAGACGTTGGTCACGTCCAGCGGATGGGTGTTGGCGATGTTGTGGCGGTTGCCCTTGTCGATGACCGGGATCGCCAGCAGCTCCGCCAGCTCGGCCAGGGCCGCCACCGCCGCGGGCTTGCGTCCCATGAAGTCGGCGATGATGAGGGGCGCCTTGGCGCCCACCAGCAGCTCGGCGGCCCGGCGCATGGCCTCGGGGTTTCCCTGCACCGGCGCCTGGGGCGCGAACCGGCTCACGTCGGGGACCTCGATCTGCTTCGCCACCTCCATCTCCTGGAGGCCGGCGTCGTAGTTGATGTAGACCGGCGCGGTGGGCTCGGTGACGGCGAGCCGGTAGCCGCGGATGAAGGACTCCGGGATGCTCTCCAGCGTGGCCGGCTGGTCGTCCCACTTGGTGTAGTCGCGCACCTGGTTGCCCTGCGTCAGCGCGGTGTGGATCCAGTCGATCCAGGGGCGGCGGATGGTGGTGTCCACCGGGCCGGTGCCGCCCAGGCAGATGACCGGCACCCGGTCGCACCAGGCGTTGAAGATGCCCATGCTGCCGTGCTGCAGGCCCACCACGTCGTGCAGGATCGCCACCATGGGCTTGCCCGTGGCCTTGGCGTAGCCGTGGGAGATGGCCACCGAGATCTCCTCGTGGCAGCAGAAGATCACCTCCGGGTGGTGGTTGCCGCCGTAGTTCACGATGGAGTCGTGGATGCCGCGGAAGCTCGCTCCGGGGTTGAAGGCCGTGTACTCGATGTCGAACGCCTTGAGCATGTCGACGACCACGTCCGAGCCGTACTCTGCCTGCTTCTTCTCCGTCCTTGCGGCCTTTGCCATGTGGTGTTCTCCCCTCGGTGTGTGTTGTTGACGCGTTTCCGCCAGACGCCCGCGCCGCGTTTCCGGCGGCCCGCGCGACCGCGTGGCGTAGCAAAGCCATAGCCCCTTTGCGCCGCTCGCGTCAACCTTGGCTGGTTTGACAGCCCCGCCCGGGTTCGGCTAGTAGTGCAACCACTGACCGTATCCCCCTTCGAACGGAGCCACGCCACGAAAACCGGAGTCTTCCTGCCGATCTCAGGACGAGCCGCTACGCCCGAAACCCTGCGTCAGGCAGCCCGGAGCGCCGAGGATTGGGGCTTCGACTCCATCTGGGCGGCGGACCGCATCATCATCCCCTGGCGCATCGACACGCCCTATCCCTACGGCAAGGACGGAGCGTTCATCGTGCCGCCGGACCGCCCGTTCCTGGATTCCCTGACCTGCCTGACGTTCCTCGCCGCCTGCACCAGCCGGGTCGAACTGGGCATCAGCGTCCTGGTGCTGCCCTACCGCCAGCCGCTGGTGTGGGCCAAGATCGCCGTGACCCTGGACCATCTCTCCGAAGGCCGGTTCATCCTGGGCGTCGGGGTGGGGTGGATGGAGGAAGAGTTCCGGGCGTTGCAGGCGCCGTTCGAGGACCGGGGACGCAGGACCGACGAGCAACTCAAGGTCTTGCGGGAACTGTGGAGCGCCGAGCACGCCAGCTTCTCCGGCGAGTTCTACGAGTTCGAGGACGTGGCCTTCCTGCCCAAGCCGCCGGCGCCGCGCGGCATCCCCGTCTGGATCGGCGGCGAGGGCCGCCGGGCGCAGCGGCGCGCGGGCCGCTACGGCGACGCGTGGTTCCCTTACTTCGTTCGCATCGAGCCCGATGAGCTGGCCGCGCGGTTCGACAACGCCCGGCGCCACGCCGCGGAGTCCGGGCGGGAACCGGACGGCCTGCGGCTGAACTGCTGCCTCCCCATCGAGGTGACCCCGGAGCCCGTGCCCCAGGAGCCTGACCGCTTGGCCGGCACTCCGGCCCAACTCGTGGAGGCCATCGCGCGCTACCGGGACGCGGGCGTGGAGCACCTGGCGCTGCAGTTCATGGTGCCGCGCTGGCCCGACCGGCTGGAGCAGATGCAGCGGTTCGCCGAGGAGACGCTGCCGCACATCTGATGCTGCGTTCGGCACGACCCTGAATCCCATGGCTCGGCGCCCCTTCTTCTACGGCTACGTCATCGTCGCCCTCTGTTTTTTCAACATGGTGCTGATGCGGGGCATCCTGGCCTCGTTCAGCGTCTTCTACATCGCGTTGGTGGAAACGTTTGGCTGGTCTCGTGCCGCGACGGGCTCCATTGCCTCGGTGAACGGCTTTTTCTACAGCGCCTCCTCGCCGCTGGTGGGTTGGGCGTACGACCGGCTGGGGCCGCGCATTCTCATGCCTTTGGGAGCCTTCCTCATCGGCTGCGGGCTGCTGCTGTCGGGGGCCGGCAGGTCGCTCTGGCACTTCTACCTCGCGTACGGCCTGCTCGTGGGACTGGGCATCGGCTGCATCGGCTTCGTCAGCAACACCGCCCTGTTGTCCCACTGGTTCCGCCGGCGGCGGGGAATGGCCCTCGGCCTGTCCACCATGGGACTGGGCTTCGGCATCCTGATCGTGCCCCTGGTGCAGGTCCTGATCACCCGGTACGGCTGGCGCGCGTCCATGGCGCTGCTGGGGATCGTGGTTCTGGTAACCATCGTGCCTCTGAACGCCGTGTTCCAAAGACGTCGGCCCGAGGATGTCGGACAGCGGCCGGACGGCGATTCGCCGGGCGCCGCGGATGCTGCCGCGGTCGCGACGGGCGCTCCCGTGGTGACGGCGGAACCCGCCGCCGCGAAGTCGGTACCGGCGCGGGACTGGACGCTCGCGGAAGCGTTCCGCTCGTTCCCGTTCTGGTCCATTGCCGTGGGCCACCTGGGGCTCGGCACCGGCCTTGCCCTCATGTACACCTACGCGGTCGCCCATCTGGTTCACGTCGGACTGGCGAAACAGGTAGCCGCCAACGCCTTCAGCCTGGTGGGGGTGGCGCGGATTCCGAGCACGGCCATCTGGGGGTTCATCTCGGACCGCCTGGGGCGCGACCGCGCCTACCGCCTCGGCACCCTGTTCACCCTTGGCGGGATCGGGGTGCTCATGGCCCTGAGCGCGGACGCGCCGGCGTGGTGGTTCGTGGCCTTCGCCGTCCTCTACGGCATCGGCCACAGCTCCGGCAACCCCACCTTCGGCGCCACCATCACGGACATCTTCGGCGGCAGAAACGTTGGCAAGATCCTCGGTTGGCTGGAGGTCACCTTCGGCATCGGGGTGGCGCTCGGATCGTGGTTCGGCGGCTATGCGTTCGACGTGACCGGCTCATACCAGCACGCCTGGGTCCTGGGGCTCGTATCCTTCACGATAGCCTACCTGAGCGTCCAGGCGTGCATGGTGTGGAAGCGGCGGTCTCGCCACGAGACGCGGTGAGACAACCCGGTGGCCGGAGAACCGGAACCATCCTGAACCCCGTCTGAACGCCTCATGCTTCGCCGCCCCTTCTTCTACGGCTACGTCATCGTCGCCCTGTGCTTCCTCAACCTGGTGGTGGTGGGCGGCCTCATGGCCGGCTTCAGCGTGTTCAACGTGGCGCTGCTGGAGGCGTTCCGGTGGTCGCGCGCCACCACCGCCACCATCGCCTCGGTGAACGGCATCGTCTACAGCGCCATGGCGCCGGTGGCGGGGTGGGCGTTCGACCGTCTCGGGCCGCGCGTCATGATGCCCGTGGGCTGCGGTCTCGTCGGCATCGGGCTGGTGCTGGCGGCCGGCAGCGGGTCCCTGTGGCAGTTCTACCTCTGCTACGGCCTGCTGGCGGGATTCGGCGTCGGCTGCATCGACTTCGTCGGCACCACTGCGGTGCTGGCCCACTGGTTCCGCAGGCGGCGGGCCTCCGCCATCGGCGTCGCCGCCATGGGACTGGGCGTCGGCATCGTGATCGTTCCCGGCGTGCAGGTGCTCATCACGAGCTACGGCTGGCGAGGCGCCATGACGCTGCTGGGGGCGGCCATCCTGTTGGTCCACGTGCCGCTCAACGGGCTCTTGCAGCGGCGCCGGCCCGAGGACATCGGCCAGCTTCCGGACGGCGGCGCCGTCGACGCGCCGGACCGGAGCGCGGCGGCCGTCACGTCCCCCTCGGCAAGGCCCGCCGGCCACCGGGACTGGACGCTCAGGCAGACCCTGTCCTCGTTCCCGTTCTGGTGCATCGCCGTGGGCCACCTCGCCGTCGGCGCGGGGATTACGCTGGTGTACACCCACGCCGTCGCCCACCTGATCCACCGCGGGTTCGGAAAGCTCGCCGCGGCCTCGATCTTCGGGCTGGTGGGGGTGACGCGGGTCCCCGGCACGGCCATCTGGGGCTTTGCCTCGGACCGCATCGGCCGGGAGCGCGCGCTGCGCCTCGCCACCCTCATGGGGCTGGGCGGCGTCGGCGTGCTCATGGCGCTGGGCCCCGAGGCGCCCGGCTGGTGGCCGGCGGCGTTCGCCCTCCTGTACGGGCTGGGCCACAGCGCCAGCAACCCGGTCTACGCCTCCACCATCGCGGACATCTTCTGGGGCCGGAACGTCGCCATGATCGTCGGGCTCCTGGAGATCACCTTCGGACTCGGCGCGGCTCTCGGCACCTGGTTCGGCGGTTTCGCCTACGACGTAACGGGCTCGTATCAATACGCGTGGATGCTGGAACTGCTGTGCCTCGCGGTGGTCTACCTGAGCATCCGGGCCGCCCTGACCTGGAAGCGGCGGTTCCGGCCCGGCCCTGGGTGAGAGGGCAAAGCGCTCCCGGCCGCCGATCGGGCCGGGACACGGTGAAACAACGCGACTCAGTTGACAGCAACGGCCCCATTCGTTAACTAAAGTGGGAACTATCGCTGTTCGCGGATTCCGTCATTCCGGCGAAAGCCGGAATCCAGAGGCCATTTTGGACGTTCTGGATTCCGGCTTTCGCCGGAATGACGGGGAGTGATGTCCCCACGGGGACGCTTCATGGCTTATCCTGCCGGCTGTATCGCATCTGACGCACGCATCCCATCAAACGCAAATCACACAAGAGGAGTTGTAAATGGCAAAAGCAGCAAAGAAACTCGGCGCCGCGGCGGAAGATATCCACGACCTTCGCAACGCGCTGGAGTGGCTCAAGGCCGAGGGCGACCTGATCGAGACCGACAAGGAGGTCGATCCCGACCTGGAGATCACCGCGATCCAGAAGAACCTGGACGGCGGCTGTCCGATCCTGTTCAACAACGTCAAGGACAAGCCCTACCACCGCGCGGTCACCAACCTGTTCGGCGACATGGGCGTCATCAACAAGATGTTCGGCTGGGAGAGCCACACCGACCGCACCCGCAAGCTCGCCGACGCCATCAAGAACCAGATCCCGCCCGTGGAAGTAAGCTCCGAGGAGGCGCCGGTCCACGAGGAGATCATCAAGGACCCCAAGGACGTCAACGAGTACATGCTGCCCATCCGCCACACCGAGTACGAGCCGGAACTTACCGTGGGATCGGGCAACCGGCTCATCTCCGGCGAGCACTTCGACGGCGGCACCGACCTGGGCTACAACCGCATGAACTTCCGCTGGGGCAACGTCGCCACCTTCCAGATCTCGCCGGGATCGCACATGTGGCAGGTGGTGTCCAAGTACTACCAGGCCGACAAGCCCGTCCCCATCACCATGTGCTTCGGGGTGCCGCCTTCCTGCACGCTCCTGGCGGGAGCCGGCTTCGATTACGTGGTGCTGCCACAGGGCTGCGACGAGCTGGGCGTGGCCGGCGCGGTGCAGGGCTCGCCGGTGCGGGTGGTCAAGGCCAAGACCGTGGACGCGCTGGCGCTGGCCGACTGCGAGGTGGTGCTGGAAGGCTACGTCAACCCGCGCGACCGCCGCTACGAGACCGCGGAATCGGAGGAAGCCGACATCCAGGGCCGCTTCCACTTCCACCCGGAATGGGCCGGCTACATGGGCAAGGCCTACAAGGCGCCCACCTTCCACGTCACCGCGGTGACCACGCGCAAGCGCGAGGGCAAGCCCATCATATTCCCGCTGGGCGTCCACACCCTGGACGACCACAACATCGACACCACCGTGCGCGAGGCCTGCATGTACCTCCTGTGCGAGCGCATGCAGCCCGGCATCATCCAGGACGTCAACATCCCCTACTGCATGACCGACTGGGGCGGCGCCATCATCCAGGTGAAGAAGCGCAACCGCATCGAGGAAGGCTGGCAGCGGAACTTCATGTCGGCCATCCTGTCCACCTCCCAGGGCTCCCGCCTGGTGGTGGCCGCCAGCGAGGACACCGACATCTACGACATGGACGACATCATGTGGTGCCTCACCACCCGGGTGAACCCCAAGACCGACATCCTGAACCCGATCCCGGGCGGGCGCGGCCAGACCTTCATGCCGGCCGAGCGCATGACCGCCGGCGACCGGCAGTGGACCGCCTCCAACACCGTGTTCGAAGGCGGCATGGGCATCGACGCCACCGTGCCGTTCGGCTACGAGAGCGACTTCCTGCGCCCGGTCTACGCGGTGGAGAAGGTGGACCTCAAGAACTTCTTCAGCGACAACGACATCGCCAACGCGAGGTCCCGCATGCACGGCTGGGTGCACTCGCTGGCCCGCACGGGACGGTAGCACTCGCCGAGAACGAAAAGGCGGCCTTCCGGGGCCGCCTTTTTTGCGCCTGCAACTCGGACCCATGGGAATGTCCAAGCGATGACCGGCCCCGCGCGACTGGAACGGACGTCGGCGCTGCTGGAGAAGCGCTACGGCCCGGCCGGAAAGGAGGCCGCGGCGCGCCTGCGCCGCTGGATGAGCGGGGAGATTCCGTACGCGGAGCCGGAGATCATCGCCCGGCACCTCGAAGACGCGCGTCTGGCGCTGGTGTTCGACTCGTTCCGTCAGGTGCTGCCCTTCGGCACCGGAGGCCGGCGCGGCCCCATGGGCTACGGCCCCAACCGGATGAATCCTTCGACGGTGGCCATGACCGCCCAGGGACATTCGAACTACCTGAAGGCAAGCTTCCCCGAAAATATCCGTCATGAAGACAGTCCCGCCGGGAGCCTCCATGACAAGGCCGAGGACCACTCGCCCGGACAACCGCTGAGCGTGGTTGTGGCCAACGACGTGCGGGTGTTCACCGACAATGCCGGCGTGTACGGGTTCCTGGGTCCGGGGCACCCCCTGCTGGGGCTTTCGTCGCGGTCGCTGGCCCGGCTGGCGTGCGAGATCTACGCCGCCAACGGCATCGTCTCCTACCTGGCCGAGCCCGAGGACGACGGCGCGGTGACCAGCACGCCGGAGCTGTCGTGCTTCATCGTCCAGCTTGACGCCGCGGGCGGCGTCAACGTGTCGGCCTCCCATAACCCGCCGGACGACAACGGCATCAAGGTCTACGACGCCTATGGCAGCCAGCCCATCGCCCCCGAGGACCAGCGGCTGGTGGACGCCATGGAGAATGCCACGGACGTGCGCACCGTCCCTTTCGAGGAGGGCCTTCGGTCGGGAATGATCCGCCCGCTGCCCGCGGACCTCCCGGCGGCGTACGTGGACACCTATGTCCGGCTCTACGGGAACCTCCGCCCGCCCGATCCCGAAGCGCCGGTGGTGTACACGCCGCTGTGCGGTTGCGGCGTGAACACGGTGAAGCCGGTGCTGGAGCGTCTCGGCTTCCCGTTGCTGATCCCTCCTGACCAGGGCCTGGACGGCAGCTTCGCGGCCATTCCCTTCAAGGCGCCCAACCCGGAAGTGCCCCACGCCACCGAGCCGGCGCGGGAGTTTGCCGACACGCACGGCGTCGGCATTGTCCTCTCCAGCGACCCCGACGCCGACCGCATCGGCATGGAGGCGCGCCTGGCGGACGGCTCCTGGTACCACTTCGACGGCAACCAGATCGCCGCCATCCTCTGCCACCATCTCATGCTCGACCCCCAAGGCCCGCGCCGACGGGGCCTGGTGATGGAGACACTGGTGACCACCCGCCTGCTCGGACGGATCGTGGCCGAAGCGGGCGACTCGTGGCTCATCGACGACCTCTTGGTGGGGTTCAAGTACGTGGCGGACGTACTCAAGACCCTGGATCGCACCGGCCGCTACCGGGACGTCGCCTGCTCACCGCAAGACCTGGTGCTCGCCGCGGAGGAGAGCCACGGGGTGGTCATGGCACCCGGCATCCGGGACAAGGACGCGACCCCGGCCTGCATGGTCCTGGCAGGCCTCTACCAGCGGCTGCTGGACGAGGACCGGACCCTGCTGGACTACTACGTCGACATGCTCCGGGAGCTGGGAAGCTACGACAACGTCAACCGCAGCATCGCCCTGGCGGGCGCCGAGGGGACGCGCAAGAAGGACCGGATCATGGCCAGCCTCAGGGAAGCGCCTCCCCGGGAGCTGGCCGGACAGCCGGTGCGGGGTTTCGTCGACTACTGGGACCCGGAGCGCTTCGGCCCCATCGCCGGCGACACCGACCGGCTGCCGCGGAACGTGCTCCAGGCCCATACCGACCACTTCATCATCACCGTCCGGCCGTCGGGCACCGAGCCCAAGCTCAAGCTGTACTGTCAGCTCCTCCCGGACGGAGAACCCCTTGACGCCGCCGGAACCGGACTGCTTGAACAGGTGAGAGGCAAGGCCGACCGGATGGCGCGGTCCCTCTACAATGAACTGCTGTCGTGCATCGGCGTGTCGCTGGACGAGGCCGCGCTGCTGCTCCCGGACATCATCGACCTGGAGAACAAGCAGCGTTTCGCCGGCGAGACGGTGCCGCGACTGCGGGAGGCCATGGGCAGCGGAAGGTTCGCCGGTCTGGACGACCTGCTGGGCTGGCTTCGCGCGGAAGCCGGATTCATGACGCCGGCGGCCGATCCCCTGCCCGCCCTCAAGCGTTCCCTGGCCGGTCTTTGCCGCGACTGGCGTGACGAGACCGGAATGACCCTGTTGGAAGAACTCGGCCGCTGGGCGGACAGGTGACGCCCCGCGGTTGAACCCCGGCCCTCCCACGAGGCCGATCTCACCGATTCGGAAAGGAGCATCGAATGAAGGACAAGATCAACGCGAGCCTGGAGATAGAGCGGGTACAGCAGGAATGGCTGGATGCCATGGCCGAGAAGTACGGGCTCCCCGACCCGTCGAAGGCCCTTCGCGTGGTGCTGGACCACGCGCGGACCGCGGGCGACGAGACGGTCATCTTCGAGACCATCCGCTGCCTCGGCTGCGAGTGAGCGCCGACCGAGCGAGCGCCTCCCTCCGGATGGCCTCGATCTCGTCGACTTCCTTGGGGATGGCGGCCGACAGGACCTCGTGCCCGGCCTCGGTCACCAGCACGTCGTCCTCGATGCGGACGCCGATGCCGCGGTAGTCGTCGCTAACCTCCTCCAGATCCTCGGCCACGTAGAGGCCGGGCTCCACGGTGAGGACCATTCCGGGCTCCAGCGGACGCGCCGCGCCGTCCACCCGGTAGCGGCCCACGTCGTGCACGTCCAGCCCGAGCCAGTGGCCGGTGCGGTGCATGTAGAAGCGGGTGTGCTCCCCCTTCTCGACAAGCTCGCCGGCCTCCCCGGACAGAAGACCGATATCGAGCAAGCCCTCCACCAGCACTTCGGTGGCGCGCCGGTGGATGTCCTCCATGGACGCCCCCGGACGCACCGTGGCGATGCCTTCCTCCTGCGCCCGCAGCACGATCTCGTAGATTCGCCGCTGGGACGGCGAATAGCCCTTGCCCACCGGAAAGGTGCGGGTCACGTCCGAGCAGTACCCGTCGAACTCCGCGCCCGCGTCGATGAGCACCAGGTCGCCTTCGCCCATGCGGCGGTCGTTCTGCGTGTAGTGGAGGATCGTCGCGTTGGCGCCGGAGGCGACGATGGAGGGGTAGGCCGGACCCGATCCGCCGGCGGAGCGGAAGTGGTACTCCAGCAGCGCCTCCAGCTCGTATTCGAAGGTCCCGGCCCGCGCCTCTCTCATGGCCGCCGCGTGCGCCCGCGCGGACGCGGCCACGGCCTTGCGCATGAGGTCCAGCTCCCCGGCCGACTTGCAGAGGCGCATTTCGTGCAGGATCGCCCCCGGGTCCACCAGGGACACCACACCCCGGCCCGTCCGGGCGCGCCCCGACCGGCTGCGGTCGATGAGCCCCCGGATCAGCGTGTTCACGCCCTCGTCCCGGCCGGGCGCGAAGTAGACGTTGTCCGTCTGCGCCAGATGCGCGGGCAGGACCTCCCCCACCTGGTCGATGGTATAGGCGGCGTCTGCGCCGAACACGTCCTGCGCCCCTTCGACGCCGTACCGCTTTCCGGTCCAGGTCTCCTTCTCCCGGTCCCGCGGCTGCACGAACAGGATGAACCGCTCCCGCTCGTGCTGCGGTGACAGGACGCAGAGGCAGTTGGGCTCGGGGAACCCGGTAAGATAGAGCAGATCGTTGTCCTGCCGGTACCGGTACTCCACGTCGTTGGACCGGGTGGACTGGGGTGCGGCCGCGATGATGGCCACTCCCTCGCCCATGCCGTTCACGAACGCCCGGCGACGTTCTGCGTAACTCGACATATCCATGCCGCCCTTCCTTACGGCATGTTCCATCCGGTGGCAAGGGATACGGTCCGGCGCTCCGCGCGCGGAAATCTTCTCGCTTCACGTGATCGTATCTGATACACAAATGGCTCTGGGAGTGAAGGCGGGCGCGCTGTCAAGGAGGAGTTCTCATGGCGGAGACGGTCTACAAGGACTTCAAGCGGGAGGAGATGGAGTACCAGTTCAATCCCCGCACCACCGTCACCGAGTATCCGCAGTTGGCGGTGGAGCGGGAAAAGGCCAGCGAAGCCACCCGCGCGAAGCTGAAGCACTTCCGCGACGTGCGCTACGGCGACGGGCCCCAGATGCTGCTGGACATCTTCCCGGCCGCGCAGCCCGGCGCGCCGGTGCAGGTGTACATCCACGGCGGCTACTGGCGCGGCGGCAGCAAGGACGCCTACAGCTTCATCTCCGAGCCGTTCGTGGAGGCAGGGGCCACCATGGTGCTGTTGGAATACGACCTCTGCCCGCAGGTCACGGTGCCCGACATCATGCGCGAGACCCGGGAAGGCATCGCGTGGGTCTACCGCCACATCGCGGAGTACGGCGGCGACCCGGAGCGGCTTTACCTGTCCGGGTCCTCGGCCGGCGGCCACCTGACCGCCAGGGCCTTGAGCCACCGCTGGGAGGACGACGGCCTGCCCGCGGACCTCATCAAGGGCGCGGTGGCGATCACGGGCGTGTACGACCCGGACCCCGTCTTCTACGTCTCGTCCAACGAGGACATCCGCCTGACCCCCGACACCGCCCGGGAAATCAGCGCCATGCTCCATCCGCCCCTGGATCGGACTCCGTTCGTGGTGGCCGTAGGCGGAGCGGAGACGCGCGGGTGGATCGGCATGTCCAGGGACTTCTTCGCCCTGTGCCGGGAGCGGGGCCTGGACTGCTCCTACCTGGAGGTGCCGGGAACGCACCACTTCTCCGTTTCCGGCCAACTGGGTGAGAGGGGCAGCCTGATGGCGTGCACCGTGTTGTCGCAGATGGGTTTACCGGCGGACGCCCCCTCGTAGCAACGGGTCTCGACCGCCTCGAACCGCCCGCATGCCCATGAACCACCCACGTAACAGGTTGAACCGGATCCGAGGCGCGCTCCGTCCGGCATGGCTCCTCGGCTTGGTGATGCTCTTGTCCGGCCCGCTCTCCCATGCGCAGACGGTCTACGTCAGCGGCCATCGCGAGATCATGCTGCGTTCGGGACCGAGCGTCGCGCACAGGATCATCGCCGCCTTGCAGACCGGGAACGAGATGGAGGTCGAGGGAGAGGAAGGCGAATACAGTCTCGTATCGCTCCCGGACGGGCGCCGGGGCTACGTGCTCAAGAACTTTCTGACCACCGAGGCGCCGCCCCAGCGGCGCGTCGAAGAGTTGACCGCCAAGGTCGAAGCCCAGGCGGCGGAGCTGGAACAGCTTCGCGGCGAGAACCTGCAGCTCGCGGCCGACAACGACAAGCTGAGCAAGGAAACCGTGAACGACAAACGCCTGCTCCGGCGTCTCCGGCAGGAAAGCAGCAACCTCCAGCGCGACATGCGGCTGTGGTGGTTCGTCGCCGGCGCGGGAGTCCTGCTCATCGGCTGGTTGATGGGCTGGACGCGAGTCCGTCTGAGACGGAAAGCCCGGGCCAGGAGCTTCACCTGATTGACGGCCCCTACACCATGGGCTAGAGGGTTTTCCGCGTCGTAGCCGCATCACGTTGGGAGGGAACATGCATCCGGTACAGCTCTTCTGTTGGCATTTCATGGCCTATCCCCACCTGCCCGAGGACTTCGACGAGAAGTACGATACCGGCTGGGTGACGGTCCCCAACAGCCTGTGGGACTCGGAGAAGTCCCGCGGCCTGTTCCAGGAGTACATCGACCAGCTCGCCTACGCCGACGAGTTGGGCTTCGACGGCCTGGTGCTGAACGAGCACCACCAGAACATCTACGGGCTGATGCCGTCGCCGAACCTCATCGCCGCGGCGCTGACCCAGCGCTCCAGCAAGGCGAAGATCTGCGTCCTGGGCAACCTGCTGCCGCTCCACATCAACCCGCTCCGGGTGGCGGAAGAGTACGCCATGCTCGACAACATGAGCAACGGGCGCATCATCGCGGGATTCGCGCCCGGCGGCGGCCCCGAGAACTACAACTACGACATCCCGTCGGTGACCTCCCGGGAACGCTTCTGGGAGGCCGTGGACCTGGTGGTGCGCGCCTGGACCGACGACGGCCCGTTCAACCACGAGGGCCACTACTATCCGCTGCGCTACGTCAATCCCTGGCCCAAGCCCACCCAGAAGCCCCATCCGCCCATCTGGGTGCCGGGCTCCCGGAGCGCATCGACCCTCACCGAGGTGGCCAAGCGCGGCTACTGCTATTTCCTTTCGTCCCGGAGCCACGGCGGCGAGACCTACAAGGCCCGCGAGCAGTTCTCCAAGGTGCTGGAGGAGCACGGCGACAGCTACCAGCCGTACCGCATGGGCATCCTGATGTCGGCCTACGTGAGCGAAACCGACGCCCAGGCCAGGGAGGAATGCGAAGAGGGAGTCTGGTACTTCCTGCGCAACTGCCTCAAGGGGCATCTGCGAAAGGAAGGGCGCCAGCTCACCTTCGGCGCCGGCGTGCCCTACATCCCGGCCCCGGCGTGGAAGGAATTCCTGAAGCATTCCGACCCGAACCGCTCCATGCTGGGGGACGTCAACGACTGGGACGAGCTGGACAAGGCCCAGTCCATCGTCGTCGGGAGCCCCGAGACCGTGCACCGGAAGATCCTGGACCTCATCGAGAAGTCCCAGGTGGGGAACCTGCTGATCCAGTTCCATCTCGGCAACATGCCGGGTGAGTTGGCGCTCAAGAGCCAGCGCCTGTTCGCCACCGAGGTGGCGCCGGCGCTGAGGGAAGACTCCGCGCGGGTCTTCGCCAATGCCTACCCGAGGATGGAAGAGACCCTTGCGGCCGGAGCGGTCGCATGAGCGGGCGGACCCTCGACGTCAACGGCCGGAAGGTCTCGGTGCTGGAAGACGGTTCCGGCGAGCCCACGCTCTACCTCCACGGATTCGCCGACGTTCACGCCGTCACCGAAGGCTGGATGCCTTTCCACGAAAAGCTCGTGGAGAGCTGCCGGCTGTACGCTCCGGCCCATCCCGGGTGCGCGGCATCGGACGAGATCGAGTACCTGGAGTCGGCAGAGGACCTGGTATTCCACTACCTGGAGGTGATCGACGCCCTCGGCCTGGAACGCTTCGACCTGGTGGGCGCGTGCGTGGGAGGCTGGGCGGCTGCCGAGCTTGCGGCGCGGCACCCCGAGAAGGTCCGCCGGCTCGTGCTCATCGACGCATCGGGCCTGTTCGTGTCCGGTGCTCCCATCGGCGACATCTTCATGATGTCCCACCCGGTGCGCGGCACCGACTACTCCGAGTTGCGGGCCATGCTGTTCGAGAACGACCAAACGCCGGCGGGACACGCGCTGTTTCCCGACGGCCGGGCCGAGAACATCGAGGACGAGCTGCGGCGTTACCAGATGATACGCTTCACCAACCGGTTCGGCTTCAACCCGCCCTATTTCTACAACCGCTCGCTCAGGAGCCGGCTGCACCGCATCGCGGCGCCGACCCTGGTGGTGTGGGGCGAATCGGACCACATGGTGCCGCTGGCGCACGGCGAAGCCTACGCGGAGGGCATCTCCGGTTCCAACGGCGTGAAGCTCGTGAAGGGCGCCGGCCACAGCCCCCAGGCCGAACGGCCGGAGGACACGGCGGCGCTGGTGACAGGTTTTCTCAGCGGGTAGAGACCTGCTGACACCAAGTTGCTGCTGAAACGGCCCGGGAGGGCGCGTGCCGGACATGCTGGAACAGGTGCTCCCATGATCGGGTCCCGCTCATTCCTGGCCGCGGTGTTCCTGGTGGCGCTGTCGCTGACCCCTGCGGCTCACGGACAGTCAGGCGAGCCTTCGGAAGTTCCCGACAAGATGCGCGCCTACGCCCTTTGGCGGCAAGGCTACCTCCTGCATCTCAACGGCCGATACCAGGCTGCGGTCGACAGTTTCCGGGAGTCCATCGAGATTCTGCCGACGGCCGAGGGCCACACCTTCCTGGGCTGGTCGCTCAGCATGCTCGGGCATCTCGAACAAGCCATTGCCGAATGCGAGAAAGCCATCGCGCTCGATCCGGACTTCGGCAATCCTTACAACGATATCGGGGCGTACCTGATCGATCTCGGCCGCCCGGACGAAGCGGTCCCGTGGCTCGAGAAGGCGATCTCGGCCAAGCGATACTGTTGCTACCAGTTCGCGCATTTCAATCTCGGCCGTGTGCGTGTAATGCAGGGGAACTTCCACGCGGCGAGGCGCTCCTTCGAACGGGCCTTGCGGCACGATCCCGACTATCAGGCCGCGCGGATGGCCCTGGAGTATCTGGACAGGGAGGTCGGGAAACCACTATAGCCTTCGTCCCCGCTCAGGCTTTGCCTCACGCTCCACCCGGATCGTACCCCAGCACCGGACCGAGCCACCGCTCCACCTCCGTCACGGTCATTCCCTTTCGCGCGGCGTACGCCTCCACCTGATCGCTGCCCACGGCGCTGACCGCGAAGTAGCGCGCGCCGGGATTGGCGAGGTAGAGGCCGCAGACCGAGGCCGCGGGCCACATGGCGAAGTTCTCCGTCAGCTCGATGCCGGTTGCTTCGCGGGCGTCCAGCAGCTCGAACAGGATCGGCTTTTCGGTGTGGTCCGGGGTGGCGGGGTAGCCGGGCGCGGGGCGGATGCCGCGGTAGCGCTCCCGGATGAGATCGTCGTTGCTCAAGCGCTCGTCCCTGCCGTAGCCCCACTCGCGCCGCGCCCGGGCGTGCAGGCATTCGGCGAAGGCCTCGGCCAGGCGGTCGGCCAGCGCCTTGGTCATGATGGCGTTGTACTCGTCGTGCTCGGCCTCGAACCGCTTGGCCAGCTCGTCCGTGCCGTGCCCGGCGGTCACCGCGAACGCGCCGATGAAGTCCTCACGGCCGGAGTCCCGGGGCGCCACGAAATCCGCCAGCGCGTACTGGGGCGTGCCCTTGCGCCCCTCCTTCTGCTGCCGCAGGGTGTGGAACCGGGTCAGCTCCGCGGTCCGGGTCTCGTCCTTGTACAGCACGATGTCATCGCCGTCGCTGTTGGCGGGATGGAAGCCGTAGACGCCGTGGGCCTTGAGCAGCCCCTGGTCCACGATCCGCGCCAGCAGCTCGCGCGCGTTGGCGAACAGCTCGCGGGCCGCGGGCCCGCGCACGGGGTCGTCCAGCAGGTCGGGGTAGCGGCCGCGGATCTCCCAGGTGTGGAAGAAGGGCGACCAGTCGATGCAGGGGACCAGCTCGGCCAGCGGGAAGTCCCGCAGCACCCGGCTGCCGGTGAACTCGGGGACGTCCACCTCGCAGGTGCCCCAGTCGATGCGGCAGCGTCGCTCCAGCGCCTCGGCGTAGCTCAGGAGCCGCGTGCCCGCCCGGCTCTCGTACTCCTCCCGCATGCGTTCCTGGTCGGCCCGGTTGGCGGCGTCCAGCGCCGCCCGCGCCTCGGGGTCCATGAGGTCCTGCACCACCGGCACCGCGCGTGACGCGTCGAGCACGTGGACGGTTTCCTTTCCATAGGCCGGGGCGATCTTCACCGCGGTGTGGCGCTTGCTGGTGGTGGCGCCGCCGATGAGCAGCGGCAACGCGAGGCCGCGCCGCTCCATTTCACCGGCCACGTGCACCATCTCGTCCAGGGACGGGGTGATGAGGCCGCTCAAGCCGATGGCGTCGGCGCCCTCGGCCACCGCGGTGTCGATGATCCGGTCCGCCGGCACCATGACTCCCAGGTCGATCACCTCGTAGTTGTTGCAGCGCAGCACCACGCCGACGATGTTCTTGCCGATGTCGTGCACGTCGCCCTTGACCGTGGCGAACACGAGCCTGGCGCGCTTCATGGCGCCGCCCAGCTCCGCGCTCTCGGCCTCCATGAGCGGAGTCAGGCGGGCCACCGCCCGCTTCATCACCCGGGCGCTCTTCACCACCTGGGGCAGGAACATCTTGCCCGACCCGAAGAGGTCGCCGACCACGTTCATGCCGTCCATGAGCGGCCCCTCGATGATGTGGAGGGGACGCTCGTACTGTCCCAGGGCCTCGTCCACGTCCTCGTCGATGTAGTCCGCGATGCCCTTCACCAGCGCGTGGGAGAGGCGGCTCTCCACCGGTTCCTCGCGCCACGCCTGCTCCTCCACCGCGGCCGGGCCCGCGCCCTTGACCTGCTCGGCGAACGCCACCAGCCGCTCGGTGGCGTCGGCGCGACGGTTGAACAGCACGTCTTCCACCAGCTCCCGCAGCTCTTCCGGGATCTCCTCGTACACCGCGAGCTGCCCGGCGTTGACGATGCCCATGTCCATGCCCGCCTGGATCGCGTGGTAGAGGAACGCCGAGTGCATGGCCTCGCGTACCCGGTCGTTGCCCCGGAAGGAGAACGAGATGTTGCTGACCCCGCCGGAGATGTGGCAGCGCGGGAACAGCGCCTTGAGCTGACGGGCCGCCTCGATGAAGTTGACGGCGTACTCCGCGTGCTCCTCGATGCCCGTGGCCACGGTGAGGATGTTGGTGTCGAAGATGATGTCGGCGTCGTCGAAGCCTATCTCGCGTGTCAGGATGTCGTGGGCGCGCCGGCACACCGCCACCCGCTCCTCCACCGAGGTGGCCTGCTTCTCCTCGTCGAAGGCCATGACGATGACCGCGGCGCCGTAGCGCTTCACCAGGCGGGCGTGTTTCCTGAACTCTTCCTCCCCTTCCTTGAGCGAGATGGAGTTCACCACCGCCTTGCCCTGGACGCACTTGAGCCCGGCCTCGATGACCGTGAAGTTCGAGCTGTCCAGCATCACCGGGACCTTGACGATCTCGGGCTCGGCCGCGACGTGGTTCAGGAACGCGGTCATGGCCTCGGCGGAGTCCAACATGCCCTCGTCCATGTTGACGTCGATGACGTTGGCGCCGCCTTCCACCTGCTCCCGGGCGACGGCCACGGCCTCCTCGTACTCGCCCTCGCGGATCAGCCGGGCGAACTTCCGGGAACCGGCCACGTTGGTGCGCTCGCCCACCATGATGAAGTTGGTGTCGGGGCGGATCACCAGCCGTTCCAGACCGCTCAGGTGGGTGAAGCCGTCGGCATCGGGGGCGCTCCTCGGGCGGAGCCCCTTGACCCGGGCCGCGAGGGCAGCGATGTGCTCCGGCGTGGTGCCGCAGCACCCGCCCACGAGGTTCAGCCAGCCCTCCCGCGCCCATTCGCCCAGCGCGCCCGCCAACTCGTCCGGGCCCATGTCGTAGCCGCCGAACTCGTTGGGCAGGCCGGCGTTGGGGTAGGCGAACACCGGCAGCTCCGAGAGCCGAGCCAGCTCCTCCACGAAGGGCGTCATCTGGTGCGGGCCGAAGGCGCAGTTGATGCCGACTCCGGCCAGGTCCGCGTGGCTGATGGAGGTCAGGAACGCCTCCAGGGTCTGGCCGGAGAGGGTTCGGCCGCTCTGGTCCGTGATGGTGACCGAGGCCAGCACCGGCAGCCTGAGCCCGCGCTCGTCCAGGAGTTGTCCGATGGCGAACAGGCACGCCTTGAGGTTCAGGGTGTCGAAGGTGGTCTCCGGCAGCAGCAGATCGACCCCGCCGTCCAGGAGGCCCCGGGCCTGGTCGTAGTAGGCCGCCACGAGATCATCGAAGGTGACCGCCCGGAACCCCGGGTCGTTCACGTCCGGGGACATGGACGCCGTGCGGTTGGTGGGTCCCAGGGAGCCGGCCACCAGCCGCGCGCCGCCGTCCCGGGCGTTGAACCGGTCCACGGCCTTCCGGGCGGCCGCGGCGCCGGCCCGGTTGATGTCATAGGAGAGGTCCTCGATGCCGTAGTCCAGCAACGAGATGGCGTTGGCGTTGAAGGTGTTGGTCTCGACGATGTCGGCGCCGGCTTCCAGGTACTCCTCGTGGATATTCTCGATGGCCGGGGCCTGCGTCAGGCACAGAATGTCGTTGCACCCCTTGAGCGGCTTGGGGTGCTCGGCGAAGCGGGAGCCGCGAAAATCCGCCTCGCCGAGCCCGAGGGCCTGGATCTGCGTCCCCATGGCGCCGTCGAACAGCAGGATCCGGTCCGTCAGGAGGTCTTCCAGTGTCTTCCCGGACATGCCCCTTCTCACCCCTTCCCCTTGCGCGGCCGCGCCGGCTCCGGCGTGACGTAGGCCGCGGTGATGCCGCCGTCCACGACGAACTCCGTGCCCGTTACGAAAGACGACTCGTCACTCGCCAGATAAAGCGCCGCACGGGCGATCTCGCGGGCCTCGCCGAACCGTCCCATGGGAATGTGCACCAAGCGCCGCTGCCGCTTGCGCGGGGTGTCCAGCACCTTCATCAGCAGCTCCGTGCGCAACGGACCGGGGCACAACGCGTTGACCCGGATGTTCTCCCGGGCGTGGATCACCGCCAACTCCCGTGTGAGGGCGACCACGCCCCCCTTGCTGGCGGTGTAGGCGAGCTGCGGCGTGGCCGCGCCCATCAGCGCCACGAACGACGCCGTGTTGATGACCGAGCCGCCGCCGGCACGGCGCAGCGCCGGGATGCCATGCTTGCAGCCCAGGAACACCCCCTTGAGGTTCACGGCCAGCGTGGCGTCCCATACTTCTTCGGAGGTCTCCACCGCGCCGCCATCGTCGACCCGCATGATGCCGGCGTTGTTGAACAGGACGTGGAGCGCGCCGAACTCCGTCTCCGCGGCCGCCACCATGCCGGCGCAGTCGCCGTCACGGGACACGTCCGCATGGCAATACACGGCCTCGCCGCCGCTCCGGTTGATGCGGCCGGCGAGGCGCTTGCCGCCCCGGTCATCGACATCGGCGATGACCACCCGCGCGCCTTCGCGCGCGAACAGGAGCGCGGTCTCCCGGCCGATGCCGCCGGCGCCGCCTGTGATGAGTGCCACCTTGTTCTTCAGACGCATAGCCATGGTCCGGACTGGACAACTATCCTTCGTGGACCCGCGCGGAAATCCGCAAGCGCCGCTTCCCCGGCCCCCTCTCCGTCATTCCGGGCTTGACCCGGAATCCAGGCGAAACCCCTCTGGACCCCGGATCAAGTCCGGGGTGACGGAGGAAAAGGGTCACCGTGCTCAACGCTCGATCGCGGCCTCCACCAGCGCGTCGAACAGGCGCTGCTGGATGGGGTCCTCCGCGGCGGTCAGCTCGGGGTGCCACTGCACGGCCACGAGCCAGGGATGCGACGGCGCCTCCAGGCCCTCGATGGTGCCGTCCGGGGCATGCGCCACGACCTCGAATCCGGGGGCCACCCGGCGAACGGCCTGGTGGTGCCAGGACATGCACGAGAAGTCGGTGGCTCCCAGGATGCCGGCCAGCCGGGATGCCGGCTCCACCTTCACCGGGTGGGCGATGGGCTCCCGCGGCGGCGCGCGGTGGGTCACCGTCTCTCCCACTTCGTCGGGCAGGTGCTCGATCAGCGTGCCGCCCTCGGCGACGTTCAGTATCTGCGTCCCGCGGCAGATGGCCAGGGTGGGGACGCTCAAACCGAACACGCGCCGGGCCAGCTCGATCTCGGAACGATCCCGTTCCGGCTCCACCATGTAGATGGTCTCGTGTTGGCCGCCGCCGTAAAGGTCGGGATCGAGGTCGCCGCCGCCGCTGAACACCACCGCCTTGAGAAGCGGCAGGACCGCGTCCAGGCGCTCCTCCCCCGGCGGCAGCAGCAACGGGATGCCGCCGGCGCGGCGCACCGCATCGACGTACTCCGCCGGCAGGATGAACCGGTTGTGCGGCCCCCGCCCGTAGGTCGTCACGCCGATGAACGGCGCCTCTCCGTCCTCAACACCGTGCATTGTTCAAATCCGCTCGAAGTAGCGTTTCCTTTCCCAGTCGGTGACGGCCTCGCGGTACTTTCTTTCTTCCGTGCGGAAGAAATGGGAGTAGTGCTCCACCACCTCCGCGCCGAAGCTCTCGCGGCAGAACCCGCTGTCCTCGAACAGCTCCACGGCCTCGCCCAGCGACCCCGGCACCTGCGGCACGTCGCCGGCCGCGTACAGGTTGCCGTCGAAGGCCGCGGGCGGCTCGATGCGCCGCCGGATGCCGTCCATGCCCGCGGCCAGAGCCGCGGCAAAGGCCAAGTAGGGGTTGCAGTCCGCGCCGGGCACGCGGCACTCGATGCGGCAGCCGTCCCCCTGCCCCACCACCCGGAACCCGGCGGTGCGGTTGTCGAGGCTCCAGGCAATGCCCGTGGGCGCCCAGGACTCGGCGCGGTAGCGCTTGTAGGAGTTGACGGTGGGCGCGTAGAGCACCATGGTCTCGGGCAGATGCGCCAGCCAGCCGCCGAGGAACCAGCGGAACACGTCGGAGAAACCGTCCGCACCGCCGCTCCCGGCGAAGGCGTTGCCGCCGTCCCGCCAAAGACTCAGGTGCACGTGGCAGCCCGACCCCGCCAGCTCCGAGTCGTACTTGGCCATGAAGGTGACGCTGAGCCCCATCTGCTCCGCCACCTCCTTCAGGCACTCCTTGTAGACGCAGTGGCGGTCGGCCATGGTGAGGGCGTCGCCGTAGCGCACGTTCAACTCGTGCTGGCCCGGACCCCACTCGCCCTTGGAGCTTTCCACCGGCACTCCCGAGTCCCGCAGGTGGCGCCGCACCGCGCCCTGGAAGCCTTCCTCCCGGAAGCCCTGGAGCACGTGGTAGTCCTCGATGTAGCCGCCGGCCGGGGCCAAGTCGTGGTAGTGCTTGTCCGCGGCCTGCCGGTACGAGTCCTCGAACAGGTAGTACTCCAGCTCCGACGCCGCCATGGCCTCGAAACCCAGGTCGCGGAGCGCCTCCACCTGCCGCTGCAGGATCGACCGCGGCGCTTCCGCCACCAGCTCATGGGAGGCGTTGTGGCGCACGTCGCAGAGCACCATGGCGGTCTTCTCCTGCCAGCTCAGCCGCCTCAGGGTGCTCAGGTCGGGCGCCAGGTGGAAGTCGCCGTACCCCTTCTTCCAGTTGGCCAGACGGTAGCCCTGCACCGGCTCCATCTCCATGTCCACGGTCAGGAGGTAGTCGCACGCGTGGGTGCCCTCCGACGCCGCGGCGTCCAGGAAGAAGCCCGCGTCCAGGCGCTTCCCCATGAACCGGCCGTAGAGGTCGGTGAACGCCGTCAGCACGGTGTCCACCCGGCCCGCGGCCACGGCTTCTTTCAGTCGGGCCATGTCGAGCATGCCGGCGACTTCAGCCACTCCGTCTTCCTTCCTGCGGATTTTCCGGACGTCGCTGCGGTAAAACACGGGTACCGGGACCCGTGGGGGCGTCCCTAGTGTCCTATCGCAGGACGCGGGAAATATCCACTCGGAGCCCGGTTGCATTGCGGCACCCGATGTGGCATGGACACGGCTGTTGGTTCCGGGAGGTCTGACGGCGGAACCCTAACTCAAAGGAGGATCCCATGAAGCGTTTACTCACGTTGATGCTCGGTCTGGCGCTGTGCGGCGGCCTGACGGTGGCGGCCAAGGATGCGGCGGCACAGAACTTCCTGGTTATCGGCGGCGGCTCCACGACCGGCGTCTACTACCAGGTGGCCTTGAACATCTGCAAGATCGTCAACGACAAGCTGGGCGGCAAGGGCTACAACTGCATCGGCCGGCCGGCGCTCGGATCGGTCTTCAACATCCGGTCCATCCAGCGGGGGCTGCTGAACTACGGCGTGGCCCAGTCCGACTGGGTTTGGGCCGCCGCCAACGGCAAGAAGAACTGGAAGGGCAAGCCGGACAAGGGACTGCGCACGGTCTTCACCGTCCATCCCGAGGCGGTCATGCTGGTCACCCGCAAGGACACGGGCATCAAGACCATAGCGGACCTCAAGGGCAAACGCGTCAACATCGGAAACCCCGGATCGGGACAGCGGGGCAACGCTGAGGACGTGCTGCGCCTCTCCGGCATCGACAAGGACAAGGACATCAAGGCCGAAGGTCTGCAGCAGAACGAGGCCAACCGCGCGCTGGTGGACAAGAAGATCGATGCGTTCTTCTACACCATCGGGGTTCCCTGGGGCGGCGGCCTCGAGATCGCCAACAGCACCGCCATCGACATCGTTCCGGTGGACACCGCGCCGATCAAGAAGCTGGTGGCGGACAACCCCTTCTACGTCATGACCAAGATCCCCGGCGGGACCTACAAGGGCGTGGACAACGACGTTCCGACCTACGCCGTGAAGGCGACCTTCGTCACCGGCGAGAAGGAGTCGGCCGACTCCGTGTACACGGTAGTCAAGACCATCTTCGAGAACCTCGACACGCTCCGCAACTCGTACGCCAACTTCAAGCACCTGCAGCCGAAGGACATGCTGGGCGGCCTCTCGGCTCCGTTGCATCCGGGAGCGGTGAAGTACTACAAGGAGAAGGGCTGGCAGTAGGCAACCGGTCTCCTTCCCCGAAATGACGCACGGCTCGGGGCGCGGGCGCAAGCGCCCGGCCCCGGGCCGGTCCACTTGACGAAACACCAGCGCACAAGCCATCCGGGCGGCCCCATGAATTCATCCGATCGCGACGACACCGCCGGCGAGAACGTCGACCTTGAAGCGTTGGCCGAGTTGGGCGAGGGCGAAGGAAAGACCCGTTCTCCCGGCGGACCGGTCGGGGGGTTCCTCTGGGTGCTTGCGCTCTGCTGGTCCCTGTTCCAGCTCTACATCGCCTACGATCCCATCAACTCCATCATCGCCCGCAGCATCCACCTGACCTTTGCCGTACTGCTGGTCTATCTGGCCTTCCCGGCCATACGGCGGGCCGCGACACTGGAGCGCTTCAACGCCCTGATGCAGCAGTTGTTTCCGGGCCACCGCAAGCGCGATCCCGTAAAGATTCCCTGGTACGACTTCATCATCGCGGCCCTGGCGGGCTGCGGCACCGCCTACCTGGCGTGGGACTACGTGGGGATCATCGAACGTTCCGGCCTCCCGTTGACGCGGGACGTGTGGATCGGCGCGGCGTTCGTCCTCCTGCTGCTGGAGTCGGCGCGCCGCTCCCTGGGACTGGCGCTGCCGGCGCTGGGCACGGTCTTCCTGGTCTACTGCTTCATCGGACCGTACCTGCCGAGGTTTCTCGCCCACCCCGGCATCCCCTTCGAGTTCATCGTCGACCACATGTACCTGTCGGACAGCGGCATCTGGGGCGTGCCGCTGGGTGTGTCCACCGATTTCGTGTTCCTATTCGTGCTGTTCGGGGCGCTGCTGGACCGGGCCGGGGCGGCGGAGTACTTCGTGCAGGTGGCGTACGCCATGGTAGGCCGTTTCCGCGGCGGACCGGCCAAGGCCGCGGTGCTGGCTTCCGGACTGACCGGCATGGTATCCGGCTCGTCCATCGCCAACGTGGCCACCACAGGGACCTTCACCATCCCGCTGATGAAACGGGTGGGGCTCCCGGCTTACAAGGCCGGGGCCGTGGAGGTGGGCGCAAGCACCAACGGGCAGCTCCTGCCGCCGGTCATGGGCGCGGCTGCTTTCATCATGGCGGAGTTTCTCGGGCTCCCGTACATCGACATCGTCACGGCTGCGGCCATACCGGCGGTGCTCTCATATATCGCCCTGCTCTACGTGGTCCACCTCGAAGCGCTCAAGCTGAACTTGACCGCGATACCCGTGGAAGAGTTGCCGCCATTCTGGCCCACGTTCCTCAAAGGCTTTCACTTCCTGGTTCCGATTCTGGCGCTGATCTACACGCTGGTCATACTGCGGTTCTCCGCGATCTCGGCGGCGTTCAACGCCATTCTCCTGACCCTGGCCATCATGGTCATACAGCGGCTGGTCCAGAGTTGCGCCGCGGTCCTTCGACCCGCCCCGGACAACCCGGCGCCCGGATCACTCGGGCAGGCGATATTGCAGGGACTGGCCCTGAGCATCCGCGAGATCCTGCAAGGCTGCGTGTCCGGCGCCCGCAACATGGCGCCCATCGCGGTGGCCACCGCGGCCGCCGGCATCATCGTCGGCACCGTGACCCTGACCGGGCTCAGCAGCCGGTTCATCGAGGCCATCGAGATCATCTCCCTGGGCAACGTGGTGCTCATGCTGCTGCTGACCGCGGTCACCAGCCTGATCCTGGGCATGGGGCTCCCCACCACCGCCAACTACATCGTCATGGCCACGCTGACCGCGCCGGTGATCGTCACCCTGGGCGGCCAGGCGGGCCTGGTGATCCCGGTGCTGGCGGCCCACCTGTTCGTCTTCTACTTCGGCATTCTCGCCGACGACACGCCGCCGGTGGGGCTGGCGGCCTTCGCCGCCTCCGCCATCGCCGGTTCCGATCCCATCAAGACCGGCATGCAGGGGTTCACCTACGACCTGCGCACCGCGATCCTGCCGTTCGTGTTCATCTTCAACCTGGAACTGCTGCTGATCGCCGGCGTGGGGCCGGACGGCACGATCATCTGGCTCAACGACCTGTTCAGCGTCGTCTGGGTCATCGTGAACGGCTTGGTGGCCATGATGGCCTTTGCCGCGGCCATGCAGGGATTCTTCAAGGACCGTTGCGGCTGGCCCGAACGGCTTCTGCTGATAGTAGTCTGCATCGCCGCCTTCCGCCCGGGCCTCGTGGCGGGCGACGTCGACTCCCTGCGCATGACCGTCCAGTTCGCCGCCTGGGTGCTGTTCGCGGGGCTGTACCTGGTGCAGAGGCAACGGCGGGGTTCGCGGCTGGCGGCGGCATAGCGAGCAGCCTGACAAGTCAACTCAACGGTCTATGGGTTACACTACAAAGGAACGACACCATGAGCGTAGGACCCATCATGCGTGAATCGGGATCGGCTGGTCGAATCGGACATGGCATCCATGCCACCATAATTGTCGTGATCTTCATGATACTGGCCACAGCGCCGTCTTGGGCGTTTCAGGCCGGAGAGGTGCTTCGCGACTGTGACGAATGCCCTGAAATAGTGGTTGTGCCCGCCGGCAAGTTCATGATGGGCTCCCCACGTGGTGAACGAGGCAGGCGTGATCGTGAAGGTCCTCAGCATGAAGTCACGATACCCCAGCCGTTCGGAGTGGGTAAGTATGAAGTAACCGTCGGTGAATTTGGAGCCTTCGTGAAGGACACCCAACACGATATGAGTCATGGTTGCTATTACCTGAGCAGCAACAACAGGTGGCAGAAGGACGACGGGCTCTCGTGGAAGAACCACCTCTTCAGACAAACCGAGCGTGACCCTGTTGTTTGTGTAAGCTGGTATGATGCCAAAGCCTACGCAGAGTGGCTGTCGCGGAAGACCGGGGAACGATACCGGTTATTGTCGGAGTCGGAATGGGAGTACGCAGCCCGCGCCGGGACAACAGGGCCCTTTCACTTCGGGAACACGATATCAACGGATCAGGCAAACTACAACGGACAGCGCCGCAGCCGCCGTTCCGCAGGCTTGGGGAAGGGAGGGCTCGATAGAAGGAGGACTGTTCCCGTCGGGTCTTTTCCACCGAATGCGTTTGGATTGCACGATACTCACGGCAATGTGACCGAGTGGGTAGAAGACTGCGGACGAAGAAACGCGGGCTACGATAATGCACCGAGGGACGGAACTGCCTGGACACAAGGGGATAGGTGCAACCGCCGCATGCAACGTAGCGGTTCCTGGTGGGATGCGCCCCATGTCCTCCGGTCTGCCTATCGTCATCACAGGCAAGCGGATCTCGGCTATCCCATCCTGGGTTTCCGTGTCGGCTTGACGTTGATGGCGAAGCCATGAGCCTTTATCTTTTCGGCGGCATAATGCATCACCTGCTATACTGATTTAGTGGTTTACGAAGGAGGAACTCTGGATATGGCGGACACCATACCCTATCTCGTAGACGAGAATGACCCCGAGCTGGAATCGGGAACGGTCGAATACGGAAGCTGCACGGGCTACCTGTCGCGGCCCAAGGGCGGCGCCAACCTGGGTTCGGTGATCGTGATTCACGAGAACGTCGGGCTCGTGGACCACATCAAGGACGTGGCGCGGCACTTCGCCAAGGAAGGCTTCGCCGCGCTGGCCCCGGATCTGCTGCAGCGCACCGGCGGCACCGCGCAGTACCAGACCTCGCAGGACGCCATCGCCGCCATCCGGAGCCTGGACCCGGCCGGCTGCGTGGAAGACCTCACGAACACGCTGGAGTACCTCAAGAGCCAGGGCTTCGCCAACGACAAGGTGGGGGTGGTGGGCTACTGCTGGGGCGGCGGCCAGTCCCTCAACTTCGCCACCAAGTGCAGCCAGCTCAACGCCGCGGTGGTGTACTACGGCCGCAACCCCGACCCGCTGGAGCAGGTGGCCAACATCGCCTGCCCGCTCATGGGCAACTACGCGGAAGACGATCCCAACATCATGCCCGGCATCGAGCCTCTGAAGGCCGAGCTGGCCAAACACGGCAAGAGCATCGACCTCAAGATTTACGGCGACGGCGCCAAGCACGCCTTCAACAACAACACCAACGCCGACCGCTGGCACCCCGAAGCCGCCGCCGACGCTTGGCAGCGGACAGTGGATTTCTACAAGGCCAACCTGTCGGGCTGACCGATCGAGCAACATGCGGGATTTGGCAAGGGCTTGGACCACTTGCCAAGTCCCGCTTTCCTCTACACTCTGTCCGCCGACTCCCCCCATAGACTTTACGGCCATCGTACTTTACATTTGGACGGCTGAATGTAGAATACGAGTATGATTGAACGCGCACTTTGGTTGGACCGAGTCCTCCGAGCTTGGTCGCGTCGTTCCGTGGTCTGGCTATCGGGCGTCCGTCGGGTGGGCAAGACGACGTTGGCGCGGATGTTGCCGGATGAGAACGTCGTTTATCTGAACTGTGACTTGCCGTCCTCGCTTCGGGCTCTCGAGGACCCAGAGCTGTTCCTGGAAGGTCAGACTCCGGGGGCGGTCGTAGTGTTGGACGAGGTGCACCGTTTGGCCGACCCCAGCCGTCTATTGAAGATCGCGGCCGATGAATATCCGCAGGTCAGGGTGTTGGCCACGGGATCATCGACGTTGGCGGCCACCGGCAAGTTTCGTGACTCGCTCACCGGACGCAAGGCGGAAGTGCACCTTTGCCCGGTGTTGTGGGAGGAATGCTCCGGTCCGTTCGGGATCGGAAGCCTCGACCGCCGGTTGCTGCACGGCGGCCTGCCGGAGCCGCTGTTGGCGGACTGCAAGGATCCCGATTTCTTCAGCGAATGGATCGACAGCTTCTACGCCCGCGACATCCTGGAACTGTTCGCGATCCGCAACCGTCAGGGCTTTCTGTCGCTTTTCCGGCTGCTGCTGCGCCAGAGCGGCGGGCAGCTCGACTACGGCAAACTGGCCAGTCTCAGTGAGCTCAGCCGTCCGTCCGTCAAGGCGCACATCGAAGCCATGCAGATTGCTCACGCTGTGCATCTGGTGCGCCCCTTCCACGGCGGCGGCCGGCGCGAGATCGTCAGCCGCCCCAAGTGTTATGCCTTCGATACGGGTTTCGTCACGCTGGAAAAGGGTTGGGATAGTGTCAGGGACGACGACCGCGGACTGCTGTGGGAGCATCTCGTTCTGGACTCTCTGCGCTACAGGCACCGGGATGAGGACATCTTCTACTGGCTGGACAAATCGCACCGCGAAGTGGACTTCGTGGTCCGTCGGGGCCGCGACCAGTTGGACCTCTTCGAGTGCAGGATCGATCCGGACAGGCTGAACATCGTCGCGGTCCAGGCGTTCCGCGCCATCTATCCACGGGGCGAAAACTACCTTGTCAGTCCCGCGGCCAAACGGCCATACCGCGTGCGCCGGGGTGATTGGGTGTTCAACGTGTGCACGACTGGGGGATTGCCGGCGACGACCGGCCGGCATTGACGGGCACACGAGCCTTCCGACCTGATCGCTTCGCCGCAGGATCGATGACCCGCACTCCGGCGAAGGTCCTGGTCATCCGTCAGCAGTCGTCGGAGTCGAGGTACGCCAGGAGCTGGCGGCGGACGCTCTTGTGGCCGGGATCGTCGTAGTGGCGGATGCCGAAGTAATAGCAGCAGCCTTCGTTATCGAGGTCGTTGTGGAAGACGCGGAGGCGGCCGTCCTGGAAGCGGATCCGGGCCAGACAAGTGCCGCCAGGGACGTTAGAGGTCATCACTTCCTCCACGATTCCGACGCCCCACTGGAGGTTGCGGTTGTGCTTGACCTGCTCTCCCGCCCGCAGGAACAGTCTTACGTCGTTGCCCACGATTGCTCTCCCTGGCCCGCACGGTAGCAACATCGCGTGGGCATTTCAAACCTGAGCGCGCTGGGTTGGGGGCGCAGAATACCAGCGCGGCTCACACGAGAAACAGCGCCAGGGTTCGGGCGAGGGCCTCCGGGTTCTCCTGCTGGACCATGTGGCCGGCGTCTGGCAAGGTGACGAGTTCCGCGCCGGGCAGCCAACCGTACCGGGCCTTTACGTCGCCCCGCACCCGGTGCTCGCTCTCCGCTCCCTGAATCACCAGGCTCGGACAGGCGACGCGGCGCAGGAACTCACGGAACTGCTCCACGTAGAACGGTTGCGGCGAGGTGGTCCGGTGAAGCGGATCGAACTTCCACTGCCATGCGCCCGTCTCCATCCGGCGCATCCCGTGGTGGACCAGGTGACGCGCCCGCTCCTCGGTCAGCCTGGGATAGGCTCGCTGTAACCGGTCTGCGGTGTACTCCAGGCTCGCATAGCCGGCGCCATCCTCCACGGCCGGCACCTCCTCCAGCCACTGCGCGGCTCGCCTGGGCGCGTCGGCGAACGACATTCCAGCCGGTCCCAAACCCTCCACCGAAACGAGCTTCGACACCCGGCTGGGATGCGTCCCGGCGTAAAGGCAGGCGATGGTGCCGCCCATGGAATGACCCACGAGCCGCACGACCGGGGCGTCCAGATGCCGAACGAGGCAATCGAGGTCGAGTAGATAGTCGAAGAAGTGGTAGTAGCCGCCGGCGCCCACCCAACCGCTGTCGCCGTGGCCCCGGCAGTCCGGCGCCACCAGCCACAGGTCCGGCGAGATGGCCAGCAGTTCGTTCACGAAGAAGTCCCAGGTCCGGCAGTGGTCACGAAAGCCGTGGACGAGGATGACCGGCTGCGGTCCCCGCCTGCCCCACTCGACCCAGTGGATGCGGAGGCCGCGAACGTCCAGGTTGTGATGCTGCGGCATCAACGGTCCGGCACCCGCTTCAGGGTGGTCTCGACGAAATCCTCGGCATCGGGGCTCCACGCGTAGACCGCCACACGCCCGACGCGGCCGTTCATCACCGAGATCACGATCTGGACCGTGTCGGGATAGGTAGGCTCGCCGAAGGGCGTGGCGCACGCCCTGTCTTCCGCGGAAAAATAGGCGTCGTGGTCGGGATGGGAGTGGTAGAGAGCCTTTAAGGCCAAACCCCGGCTCTCCGCCTGCTGCAGGACGGCCTCGAATTCCTTCGGGTCCAGAGTGTAGGCGGTGCGTGCGTCCCTGGGAAACGTCTCGGGATCGGCGGCGTGCAGCCGGTTCTGGATGTTGTCGAGCCGATGGACCTCGTCGCCGCTGTCGCCGCCGAGGATGACTCCGCAGCACTCTTCCGGGTAGGTCTCCGAGGCGTGGGCGGTCATGGCGGCGAAGGCCTCGTCGCCGAGCTGGATTGTGGCGCACGCGTTCATTCGGCAGGCGTCGCTCTAGTCGATGATCCCGTCTTGCGTGAACGTCTCGAACTCGTCCTCCGCAAGCCCCAGCAGCTCGCGGTAGAAGTACTCGTTGTGCTCGCCCAGCAGGGGGTCCCGGCGGTCGGGGCCGCCGTCGCTTTCGGACAGGGTGTAGGGAGCGCGCTGGTACGACATGGCGCCGATCTCGGGGTGGTCCATGCGGTTCCACTGGCCGCGGTGCACGAGTTGCGGGTCGTCGTAGACATGGTCCATACCGTTGACCACGCCTGACGGCACGCCGGCGGCCTGGAGCTTTTCCACCAACTCTCGTACCTCGAACTGTCGGGTCCACTCGCCGATGCGGGCCTCCAACTCGTCCGCCCGCTTCTGTCGCCGCTCCGCGGTGGCGTACTCGTCCCGGCCGCCCCAGTCCGGGCGGTCCATGGCCTGGCACAGGGCGCGCCACTGCTGGTCCGACGCCACGCTGAGCACGCACCAGTTGTCGTCGCCGGCGCACGGGAAGGCGCCGTGGGGCGACGCTTCCGGATGGCGGTTGCCGTCGCGCACGGCGATGTTGCCGTTGAGGGTGTAGTCCAGCAGCAGCGGAGCGATGTACTGGAGCCCGGTCTCGTACTGCGCCAGGTCGATGTGCTGGCCGCGGCCGGTGGCGTCCCGGTGCTCCAATGCCGCCAGCACCGCCACCACGCCGTAGCCCACGGCGATGTAGTCGATGTAGGGGCCGTAGAGGATCTGGGGCGAGCCGTCCCGATACCCCGTGAGGTTGGTGAAGCCCGCCAGCGAGGACAACTGGGAGCCGAAGCCGGGATGATGGGCGTGGGGGCCGCTCTGTCCCAGGTTCGAGCTGCTCAGCATGATGAGCCTCGGGTTGACCTCGCTCAGGGTCTCGTACCCCAGGCCCAGACGGCCCATGGTGCCGGGGCTGAAGTTCTCCACCAGCACGTCCGCCCATCCCGCGATGCGTTTGGCCAGGGCCGTCGCCTCCGGCCCCTTCTTGAGGTTGAGGGTGATGCCCAGCTTCTCGCTGTTGCACAGCGCGAACAGGCCCGAGCGGTTGAGCCCGTGGATGTTGTCCTTGTACGGCGGATAGTGGGTGCGGAAGCCGTCGGGGCGCATCCGCGACTCCAGGTGCACCACCGTGGCGCCCTGGTCCACCAGGTGCTTGCCCACCACCGGCCCGGCCGCGTACGCGGCGAACTCCACCACCTTGAGACCTTCCAGTGCTTTCATGACCTTTCCGCTTCCAGAGCAAGACCCCTAGATCACGCCCTCGCTCTCCAGCCGGGAAAGCTCCCCGGCATCCAGACCCAGCTCTCCGTAGATCTCCCGGTTGTGCTCGCCGATGAGCGGCGCGCGGCGGCGGATGCGGCAGGGGAACTCCGAGAAACGGGCGAATCCTCCGGGGTAGGTGATGGAGCGGCCCAGCTCGGGGTGGTCCACCTCCTGCCAGAAATCCCGCGCCTTGAGCTGCGGGTCGGCGAGCAGCTCCTGGGCGGTGGACACCGGGTAGCCCAACATGCCGCGGCTCGTCACCGCCTCGAAGAACTCGGCCTTGGTGACCCCGGTGAAGAACTCCGCGATGGGCTCCTCCATGACGTCGATCTCTTCCTGGGTCACCTGCTCGATGTTGAACGTGCGCCAGTCCTTCTCCAGCAGGAACGCGGGAGCCGCGCCCTTCTCCGCCATCCATTCCACCAGCGCCTGGTTGGTCTTTCGCCCGGCCTCGCCGCCATAGATGATGAAGTTCAGGTAGCCGTCCTTGCAGGGCCAGAACACCCGCATCTTGGCGCCGGTGATGGTGCGGCCGGTCATGAAGGAGCCGGCCCGTTTCTCCACCGAGCGGTTGAGGTCCCAGAAGGTATGGGCGTGGGAGAAGCCCCAGAGCATGCAGGCCTGGGCCGACACGTCCACGTGCTCGCCCCGGCCGGTGCGCCGGCGCTGGGTGTGGGCCACCAGCGCCGCCATGGCGGCGTAGGAGCCGGTCCACTGATAGCTCTGCGGAAACGTCACCCGAAGCGGCGGCTTGTCCGGATCGCCGGTGAGCGACATGCAGCCGCTCATGGCCATGATCTCGATGTCCGTGGCCCGGTAGCGGCTGTAGGGGCCGGTGAGGCCGAAGGGGGTGATGGACACCAGCACGGTGCCGGGGTTGGCGGCGCGGATGACGTCATGGCCGAGGCCGATCTCCTCCAGCCAGCCCGGCCGGAAGGTCTCCAGCACGAAGTCCGCCTTCTCCACGAGGCGCTTGAACAGCGCCTGCCCCTCGGGAGCCTCGAGGTTCAGCGTGACGCCGCGCTTGCTGTTGTTGAAGGCGAACCAGTAGAGGCTCTTCTCCGGATGGCGCTCGCCGTCGAGATACGGCCCGATCAGCCGGGCGGCGTCCCCGCCTGGACGCTCCACCTTGACCACGTCCGCGCCCAGATCGCCCAGGGTCTTGCCGCAGAGGAAGCCCAGCTCGTCGGTCAGATCCAGGATACGATAGGGGGCCAGAGGCCCTGTTTCACTCAGAGTCATGGCACCTGTAGTCATAACAACTGACGCGTCAGTATTCCATGTAGTTGGACACCCGCCAGCCCGCTTCTTCCTTGCGCACGCGGATGAGCAGCCTGCGGGAGAACTCCCCGCCGCCTTCCGGCCGGATGGTGAGCCGGTAGACGAACGCGCTGCGGCCACCGGCGTCCCTTCGTTCCACGAGCTTGTAGTAGACCCGGGGCTTGCGCGTGCCCGCGTCGATGGCGTGGCCGGACGTCAGCCGGATCTGCTCGTCCAGCTTGCTCCGGGCCAGCCCGACGGTGTATTCCCTGGACCGCGGCAGGTCGATCTCCACATAGTGCCAGTCCAGGAACGCCTCCGCCGCTCCCTGGGCCGTGGTATCGCCTTCGCCTTGGCAGCCGAGGACTCCCAGCATTACCGCACACAACACGCCGCGCCGGGTCACACCGCGGACCTCCGTAAGAGCCTGTCCGGACAAACCGAATCCTTTACGGCGCATTGCCCGGACCGGCTCCCAGGTGTCGCGTCATCCAGTCCTCGGCCCGGCTCAGGGCCGCGTCGCGGTCTTCCGCTCCCGTGAAGCGGTGGTCGGCGCCGGGGAAAATCAGCAGCTCCTTCTCGCCGGGCAGCGCGGCGTACAGCGCCCGCGCCTGACTCACCGGCACGGTCATGTCGGCGTCCCCGTGGATCACCAGCACCGGGCAGGTGATCCGCGCCGCGGTGGCAACGGCGTCCACGGTGAGGGCTTCTTCCAGGAAGTCCGTCGTGAGCCGGCCGCCGCCGAACTCGATGAAACCCTGGGCGCGCCACAGCTCGATGGCCTCGGGATGGAAGTCTCGCTCCAGCAACTCGCGCGGATCGAAGGGCGCCGCCAGGGTCGCCACCGCGGCCACGTTCTCCGCCCCGCTCGCGTACGCGAGCGCCGTCGTGCCTCCCATGCTGGAGCCGATGACGCCCACCCGCACGATCCCGCGGCCTTTCAACAATTCATGGGCGGCCCTGAGATCCTCCACCTGGCGGGTGCAGGTGATGGAGTCCCAGTCCCCCGACGATTCACCGGCGCCGGTGAAGTCGAAGCGCAGCACGGTGAATCCCGCGCGGCTCAGGGACCCGCCCAGGTGCAGCAGCTTGCGGCTCTCCTTGCTCGATTCCATGCCGTGGCACAGGATCACGCCGAAACCGTTGGCGGCCTCCTGCGGAAGGTGGAGCACCCCCGCCAGACGCTCACCCTTGGCATTGCCGAACGTGACCTGCTGTTCCATGAGCGCTACCGGGCGGGAGCGAACGGGTCACGGCCCTTGGTGCGCATGAGGCACCAGACGCACAGCACCGCGCCGATGGTGATGAAGCTGTCCGCCACGTTGAACGCCGGCCAGTGCCAGGCATTCCAGTAGACGTCCACGAAGTCGATCACCTCGCCGTGGAACACGCGGTCCACGAGATTGCCCAGCGCCCCCGCCAGTATGAACGTCAACGACAGGATGAGCCCGGTGTCCGTGTCGGAGAGACGGCGCAGAAGATGGATCACGAAGCCGATGGCCACCAGCGAGAAGACGATCAGGACGTAGGAGCCCAAGGCGCGGTGTTGACCGGCCAGCAACCCGAACGCGGCTCCCGTGTTGCGGACGTGGATCAGGTCCAACCAGCCCTCGATGACGGGAATCGAGTGATGCAGCGGAATCGTGTGGTCAACGAGCAGCTTGGCGCCCTGGTCGAGCAGCAGGATCACGGCCAGCAGGGAGACTATGCGTGCGCGCTTTCGGCCTGCGGTAAAGATCGTAACACCTCCGCGCAACGGGGACAGACCCCCGGATGGGCGGCGTCCGCTCCTACCGCCGCGTGGTACTTCCAGCACCGTTGGCACTTGCCGCCGTCGGCCGGGTAAACGCCGATGGCCCCGCCCAGGAGCAGGCTCTCGTAGCCCGTGCCCCGCCCTGGAGTCGTTGTCGCCTCAGCCCCCTTGCCGTCGATTTCGCCTCCGACCTTGGGCTCCGGGTAGACGAGATCGCCGGACGGCTCGCCCGGCGTCACCGACACCTGCGAGACAATGAAGACGTCTTCCCACGGCATCGGCGCATCGGCGCGCAACAGCTCCTGAATGGCCGGAGCCTCCCCGTAGGCGTCTGGATAGAGCGCCACCCGCGCGTCCAGCGAATGGCCGATGGCGCCGCACTGACGCGCCGCCTCCAGCGCCTTCAGCACCTCGCCGCGCAGGCTCAGGCGCAGGTCCCACTCCGCTGCCAGCGCCGCATCCGACAGGCTCTCGTCCGGTTCCGGCAGGGGCGAGAGCAGGATGCTGTCGGGCCGCGCCGCGGTGCGCGGCGCATGTTCCCATACCTCCTCCGCGGTGAACGAGAGGATGGGCGCCATCAGGTGGACCAGGGTCTGCAGGATGTGGTGGAGCGCGGTCTGCGCAGATCTCCGTCCGCTGGACTCGCGCGCCTCGCAGTAGAGCCGGTCCTTGACGATGTCCAGGTAGAGGGAGCTGAGATCCACGCTGCAGTAGTTGTTCAGCGCGTGGTAGACGGCGTGGAACTCGAACCGGTCCATGGCTTCGAGGCACCGTCCCAGCAGCCGCTGATTGCGGTCCAGTATCCAGCGGTCCAAGGGCTCCAGCGCATCGGGGCTCACCGAGTCGGCCGCGGGGTCGAAGTCGTGCAGGTTGCCGATGAGGAAACGGGCGGTGTTGCGCAGCCGGCGGTACGACTCCACCAGCCGGTTCAAGATCTCGTCGGAGATGCGCACGTCGTCGCGGTAGTCCTCGGCCGCCACCCACAGCCGGATGATGTCGGCGCCGAACTTCTTGATGATCTCCTGGGGCGCGGTGACGTTGCCCATCGACTTGGACATCTTGTGTCCCTTGCCGTCCAGCACGAAGCCGTGGGTCAGGACGCCGTCGTAGGGCGCCCGGCCGCGGTTGGCCACGGATGTGAGAAGCGAGGTGTGGAACCAGCCGCGGTGCTGGTCGCTGCCCTCCAGGTAGAGATCGGCCCTGCCCCCCAGCTCCGGATGGCGTTCCACCACCGCGGCGTGGCTCACGCCGGAGTCGAACCAGACGTCCAGGATGTCTTCCTCCTTGGAGAACCGGACGGAGCCGCAGCTCTGGCAGCGGAACCCCGAAGGCGCCAGCTCCTCCGGCGGCCTCAGGAACCACGCGTCGGACCCTTCCTGCTCGAACAGCCCGGCCACGTGCTCGCACAACGCCTCGCTCAGGTGCGTCTCGCCGCAGTCCGCGCAGTACAGCACGGGAATGGGCACGCCCCAGGAACGCTGCCGCGAGATGCACCAGTCCGGACGGTTGGCCATCATGCCGGTGATGCGGTCCTGCCCCCAGGGGGGGATCCACTGCACCTGCTCGATGGCGTCCAGGGAGCCCTGTCGCAGGCCCGTGTGCGCCATGGAGATGAACCACTGCTCGGTGGCGCGGAACAGCACCGGCTGCTTGCAGCGCCAGCAGTGCGGGTAGCTGTGGTCGATGTCCTGGGACCCCAGCAGGCGCTGCTCTTCGTCGAGCCGGGCGACGATCCGCGGGTTGGCGTCGAAGACCATGTCGCCCTGGAACTCCGCGGCGTCCGCGGTGAACCGGCCGTTGTCGTCCACCGGCGCATAGGCGTCGAGGCCGTAGCGGCGGCCCGCCTCGAAGTCCTCGTGCCCGTGTCCCGGCGCCACGTGGACGCAACCGGTGCCCTGGTCCGCGGTGACGAACTCTCCCAGGATGACGATCACGTCCCGGTCGAGCCACGCGTGCGAGCACACGATGCCTTCAAGCTCGGCCCCGGACCACGAACCCTCCAGCACCTCGAAGGCCCCGGCGTCATACCCGAAAGCCTCCATCAGCGAAGGCGCCAGCTCTTCCGCCACCACCAGCACGCCCGCGGGGGTGCGCACGCGGCGGTAACGCATCTGCGGATGCAGGGCGATGGCCTGGTTCGCCGGCAGCGTCCAGGGCGTGGTGGTCCAGATGGCGAAGCCGCCGTCCCCGTCGTCCGGCAGCTTCCCCTTGGCGTCCTTGATTGGGAACTTCACGTAGACCGACGGAGTGCGCTGGTTGTCGTACTCCACCTCGGCCTCGGCCAGCGCGGTGGCGCAGGAAGCGCACCAGTAGACCGGCTTCTTGCTCCGGTACATGGCGCCGCTGGCCATGAACTTGCCCAGCTCGCGGACCTCGGTGGCCTCGTACTCGAAGTCGATGGTCCGGTAGGGCTCGGCCCAGCGGCCCAGCACGCCCAGCCGCTTGAACTCCTCCCGCTGGACGCCGATGAACTTCTCCGCGTGAGCGCGGCACAGTTGGCGCACCTCCACCTTGCTGAGCCGGTTCTTCTTCTCCCGCCCCAGGTTCTTCTCCACCTGCAGCTCGATGGGGAGGCCGTGGCAGTCCCAGCCGGGGACGTAGGGCGTGCAATAGCCCCGCATGCTCTTGTACTTGACGATGATGTCCTTGAGGACCTTGTTGAGGGCGTGGCCGATGTGGATGCGCTCGTTGGCGTACGGCGGACCGTCGTGAAGGATGAACTTGGGGCGGCCGCGGTTGGCCTCCACCATCTTCCCGTGAATGCCCTCACGCTCCCACTTCTCCACCCACGCGGGCTCCTTCTGGGGAAGGTTGCCGCGCATGGGGAACGCCGTCCTGGGGAGGTTGAGCGTGTCTTTGTAGTCCATGAACTTCGTCCCTCACTCGCCGGCAAGCGACTTCCGGAGCTCCGAAACGACCTTGTGGAAAATTGATTCGGGCCGATGAGGCGGAAGGCAGGAGCATTTGTAACACAAAGCCGCGCCGGGAGTCTACGGAGCCGGCTGGATTCGCGGGGTCCCGTGTGCTATGAAACCCCCGATTCCAACGGGCTTTCCGCCCGTTTTTCTTTCCCGCTGAAGCAGCGTTCCGCCTTCCCGTTCGTCCGTGCAAACCACGAATCCCGGCGCGGGGCCCGGTTCGGCGTTATCGAGGAGGAACCTCCATGGCCAAGTCGCAGAAGGGCAAACTCAACGCGCGCGAGCTCGGTCGGCTCAAGAAGACCGTGGCGTTGGCCACCCGCATCCTCTTCCACCAGGGCCTCGCCGACTACCACGGCCACGTGAGCGCGCGCATCCCCGGCACCAACAAGCTGCTGATCAAGCCGGTGCTGGCGCCCCTGGGGTCGATCCGCGCCAGGGACATCATGGAAGTGGACATCGACGCCTACATGGAGAACAGCGAGGCCAACTGGGCCCAGGCCGGCAACCAGAAAGCCGTGATCAATCTCAAGATCCCGCCCCGGGAAACCATGATCCACGCGGCCATCCTGCAGGCGCGCCCGGACGTCAACTCGGTGGTGCACACGCACCAGCCCCTGGCCACAGCCTTCGCCATCGCCGGCGTGCCCATCCGTCCCATCTACAACCAAGCGTCGGCGTTCGCCCCGGAGACGCCCATCTTCCACAGCCCCCGGCTCATCTACAGCGTCCAGGACGGCGCCGAGTTGGTGGCCACGCTGGGCGACCGCATGGCCGTGCTGATGCAGGGTCACGGAATGACCGCGGTGGGCGACTGTGTCGAGGAGGCCACCAGCCACGCCGTCTACCTGGAGCGCACCGCCTACATGCAGTGGGTGGCCAGCAGCATCGGCGAGGCGCCGTCCATGCCGGGCCGGAACATCGCCGTCATGGGGGCCACCAACCGCGGGCGCGCCCACCACGCGTTCGCCTACTTCGCCGGGCTGCTGCCGGAAGACATGAAGGAGTAGCCGCGGCGATACCGCTGACCAAGAAGGAAACGAACATCACAAGACAAGGAAGGTGAAGCATGGCCGAAGCGAACAGGACGGAGCCGGCGGCGGCAGGCCGTCCGATTCAGGATCTCCGCGAGTGGCTGGACCGCGCGGAAGGCATCAACGAGCTGGTCCAGATCGACAAGCCGGTGGACCGGGACGAGGAGATGAGCGCCATCACCTACCTCGTCGCCAAGCAGAACCCGTCCCCGGCCATCCTGTTCGACAACCCCAGGGGGTATGAGGACAGCGCCATCGGCGCGCGGATGCTGTGGAACATCCTGGGCCCCAGCTCCAAGCGCATCGCCCTGACCATCGAGGAGCCCCCCGAGACGCCGACGCTGGAGCTGATCCGCCGGCTCAAGGACAAGATGAAGGACCGCATCCCGCCGCGCGAGGTGCCGGCCGCCGAGGCTCCGGTCTACGAGAACACCCTCGAAGGAGCGGACATCGACCTGGAAGAGCTTCCCATCCCCAGGCACTGGCCCCTGGACGGTGGCCGTTACGCCGGCACCGCGGACGCAGTGTTCACCCGCGATCCGGATTCCGGATACCTGAACGTGGGCACCTACCGGATGATGTTCCAGGGCAAGCAGCAGGTGGGGCTCTACCTGTCGCCGGGCAAGGACGCGCGGCTGCACATCACCCGCTACTGGGAAAAGGGCGAGTCCGTGCCCGTGGCCGCGGCCTGGGGCATCGACCCGCTGTTCATGCTGGTGGGCTCCCAGACCTTTCCCAAGAACGTGTCGGAGTACGAGTTCGCCGGCGGCATCAAGGGCGAGGCCATCCCGGTGGTGCGGGCCCAGACCAGCGACCTGCTGCTGCCGGCCAACGCCGAGCTGGTGGTCGAGGGGGTCATCCACCCCAACTCGGTGAAGACCGAGGGACCGTTCGGGGAGTTCCCCGGATATTACGGCAGGCCGGAAGCCGGATGCCCGCTGGTGGACATCACCCGGGTGCACTACCGCTCCAACCCCGTGCTCACCAACGCCATCATGGCGGACTACCCGTCCTGCGAGCAGAGCGGCTTCTTCGCGGTCATCCGGTCGGCGCGCATCTGGGACGACCTGGACAAGCTCGGCATACCGGGCGTTCAGGGCGTCTACGCCCACCCGGCCGGCGCCGGGGGCTTCGGCATGACCGTCATCAGCCTGGAACAGCGCTACGCCGGCCACGCGGCCCAGTGTCTGGCCCTGGCGGCCCAGGTGCCGGGCGGCGCCTACTACACCAAGTGGATCATCGCGGTGGACGAGGACATCGACCCCACCGACATGGACCAAGTGATCTGGGCCATGAGCAGCCGCTGCAACCCCATCGAGGACATCGACCTGCTGCGCAACACCTGGAGCACGTGGCTGGACCCGACCCAGAACCCGCCGGAAGAGCGGCCCTACGGGTCCAAGGCGCTGATCAACGCCTGCAAGGAACACCGCTACCTGCCGGTGTTCTCCAAGCGCACCACGCTGAGGCGGGAGATGTACGACCAAGTGGCCGAGCGCTGGAAGGAACTCGGCCTGCGCGGGACCATTCCATCGGTCCGGGCGTTCGAGGAAGACAAGAAGATCGTGTACCACGAGCAGGGAGGATTCGAGCCCGGCAAGAAGTAACGCCCGCGCGGCATGAACGGTTGACGTTTCGTGACCGCTCCTGGCGGAATTGGCGGCTGCGGGCTTGTTGCCCAAGCCTTGCCCCTGTGGTATACGTGGGCCACATTGATATCGATCAATCACTTGTTGGCAACAATGCCGCGATAGCTGTTGGCAGGGTCTGTCGAAACCGGAAGAAAAGGTGCCGGATGGACATTCAAGAGGAAACCAAAGGATCCTTGGTGGTGGTGGCCCCGAACGGGCGCGTCGACGGTTTCACCAGCCCGGAGCTCGAGAAGCGGATCTCGGAGATCATTGAGCGCGGCGACCATCGCGTGCTGCTGGATTGCGAGAACATGGAGTACATCAGCAGCGCCGGACTGCGGGTGGTCCTCGTCAGCGCGAAGAAGTGCCAGAACGAAGGCGGCAAGCTGGCCGTGTGCGCGCTCCAGCCCTCGTGCAAATCGGTGATGGAGGTGAGCGGCTTCCTCAACATGCTTGAATACCACGAAACCCGTGACGCCGCCCTCGCGGCAGAATAGGTCAGGCGCATGCTTACGTTCACGGAAGAAATCCTGCTGTTGATGCTGGACGACGACGGCCTGTTCCTGCCCATCCGGGGCGGTGCGGTGGAGCACATCCTGGTGGGGGCGGTGCTGATGGACCTGGCCTTCGCCAACCGCATCGACACCGACCCCGAGAAGCTTCAGGTCCTCGACTCGACACCCACCGGCAACCCCCTGCTGGACGGCTCACTGGAGCGCATCGCCAACGCCGGGGAAACCATGAGCACCAAGGCCTGGGTGGAGGTGCTGGCCCGGGAGCACGCCGCCGACGTCCGCCAGCGGGCCATGGACAGCCTCGTCGAACGGGGCATTCTGGAGGCCAAGGACGAGAAGTTCCTGTGGGTGTTCCATTCCCGCCGCTATCCCACCATCGACGGGCGGGTGCAACGGGGCGTCAAGCTGCGCATGGAGGACGTGCTGCTGTCCGACGACATGCCCGACCCGCGGGACGTGGCGCTGGTCTGCCTGGTGGACGCCTGCGACATCCTGAGCGACATCTTCTCGGAACGCGAGATGGAGCGGGTGCGTCCCCGTGTCGAGCAACTCCGCGTCATGGACCTCATCGGGCGCGAGGTGGGCGCCGTCATCGCCGAAATCGAAGAGTCCATCACCATGGCCATGGCCCAGGTGGCGCACTAGCCTGAAGTTCTGGGGCCGGATTCCGGCCTGACAGCCTCTAACTCATTGTATTGGATAGACATTTGGGGATTCAAGGGCAGATTTCAGGCGTAACATGTAGTCACTAAATAGACTTGACTCATTCGGTGATTGTGCTACAATCCCATGTATGCCAAGACGCAAGGCCGCCGTACACGTCGTTACTACCACGCGTCGATACAAAGACCGAGTCTACACCACCCACCTGCTCAGGCGCTCCTACCGCGAAAACGGCAAGGTCAAAAACGAAACCGTCGGCAACCTCTCCCACCTGCCCGATTCGGTGGTGGAACTGGTGCGCCTCGCACTCGGCGGCAAGACCCTGGTGCCGGCCGAGGAGGCATTGCAAGTGTTGCGCTCACGCCCCCATGGACACGTGGCTGCGGTGCTGGGCACGGTCAAGGCGCTGGGGCTGGAGCGGCTGCTGGACTCTCGGCACAGCGTCCAACGCGACCGTAGTGTGGCCTTGATCGTGTCCCGGGTGCTGTGTCCGGACTCGAAGCTGGCCACGGCGCGGGCGTTGGATGCCGAGAGTGCGACGTCCACCCTGGGCGAGGAACTCGGCCTTGAGGCGGTGCAGGCCGAAGAGTTGTATGAGGCCATGGACTGGCTGGGGGAGCGTCAGGGGCGCATCGAACGCAGTCTGGCCAAGCGCCATCTCCACCACGGCACGCTGGTGCTCTACGACGTGACTTCGAGCTATCTCGAAGGGCGGCGCTGCCCGCTGGGGCGCATCGGCTACTCGCGGGACGGCAAGAAAGGCAAGCTGCAGATCGTCTACGGACTACTGTGCAACGCCGACGGCTGTCCGGTGGCGGTGGAGGTCTACGAGGGCAACACCGCTGACCCGAGCACTTTGGCGGACCAGATCCACAAGGTCCGCGAGCGCTTCGGGCTCGAGCGTGTGGTGTTCGTCGGCGATCGGGGAATGTTGACCAGTGCGCGCATCGACGAGGAACTGCGCCCGGTGGAGGGTCTGGACTGGATCAGTGCACTACGCAGCGATGCCGTCGCCAAGCTCGCCCAAGACCAAGGCCCCTTGCAGTCGTCCCTGTTCGACCACACCGACCTGGCTGAAATCGCTCATCCAGACTTCCCCGGCGAACGCCTCATCGCCTGCCTCAACCCCCTGCTGTGCCAGGAGCGTCGGCGCAAACGCCAAGCCCTGCTGGACGCCACCGAGCAGGAACTGGACAAGATCGTCCGGGCCACCCAACGCCCCAAACGACCGCTTCGCGGTGAGAGCGCCATCGCACTGCGGGTGGGCCGGGTGTTGGGCCGCTTCAAGATGGCCAAGCACTTCGACATGACCGTCACCGAGTCCTCGTTCCGCTATCAGCGCAAATCCGACGCCATCGCTCAAGAGGCCCGCCTCGACGGCCTCTACGTCATCCGCACCTCCGTCCCTGAGCCCCTCCTCGATGCCACTTCCACCGTCAGCGCCTATAAACGCCTCGCCGCAGTCGAGCGCGCCTTCCGATGCCTCAAGACCGTGGACCTCCACGTGCGCCCGATCCACCACCGCCTGTCCCAGCGCGTGCGCGCCCACGTCTTCCTGTGCATGCTCGCCTACTACGTCGAGTGGCACATGCGGCGAGCCTGGGCTCCACTCTTGTTCGCCGAAGACGACCCCCAGGACGCCGCTCGCCGCCGCCCCTCCCCCGTCAGCCCCAGCGTGCCCTCCCACAGCTCCGAGCGCAAAGCCGCCACCCGCCGAACCCCACAGGGGCAACCCGTGCACCACTTCCGCGGTCTGCTCCGCCACTTGGCCACCCTCACCCGCAATACCCTTCAACTCCAAGGCTCAAAGCTGACCTTCCAACAACTCACCCTCCCCACCGACCTCCAACGCCTCGCCTTGGAACTCCTCCACCTCAAACTCCCCGTGTAGTCAGAACCCGTACTGCCGTCTCAATCCTATTCCCCCTAAATTCAACCACTTACGCTGTCTTGGCCTCAGAACTTCAGACTAGCCCCGGCCCGCCACACTCATCCATCCCACTTTTTCGCAGCAACGAGGCGCAGTCACCGGTCGTCGTCCCCCGCGGCCGGTGACCGCTGTGCAGAAAAATGCCTTGACCGCGAAATTTCCCCTAAAGTTTCGACTCCACCTGGCCGATTTAATCTTATGTGGGCGGCGATAGCACGCTCAACAATCCAAACCAGGAAGGAGATACGAAATGCAACTCTTCAACCATTCCATCGAAAAGGGGCCGGTAGCCGTTCCCTGGCTGCTCGATGCGCGGGAGGACGAGCTGGACCTGGAGATCCACGGATGCGGGTGCGGATGTGGCTGCGGGTGCGGATGTGGCTGCGGGTGTAGCTGCAGTTGTTCCAGTTGCTCGTGCAGCTCGGACGACGAGGACAACATGAGCGCGGACGACTACGATGACGCGGTGTCATCGAATCTCGGTGGCAGCGACGACACCGATTCGGGAGGCTCGTGTGGCACCGACGTCGCGGTGGACGCTACGGTGGGCGCGGCCTTGGGAGGGACCGCCACCATCGTGACGGGCGGAGGCGCTGTTCTCGGAACCGCCGCGGGTGCGGCTACGGGCGCCATCGGCACGCTGGTAACCAGTCCCAACTGCGCCATCGATCCCGACGAGGCCGCCCAGGACATGAACAACGCAATGGGAATGCCATAGGTCAACCGCCGTCACGAAGCAGCGTTTGCGGCATGGCCAGAACGGCGACGGGGGATTCACGCATCCCCCGTCGCCTTACCCGTTCGATGCAGGAATCATGGAAACGTGACCGTTACAGGAGGCAACGATGCAATTCGAGTTCATGGGAGCCTTCCGCCACAGGGAAGGGGACGACAAGTTCAGCCGGTATCTCAGGATATCGCGGGCAGCGTGCTTCGCCGTCGTTGCCGGAGCATTCTGGCTCATGGGGCAGACGGCGTGGCTTGTGGAGTACCACGGCAGGTCCGCCGGCAGCGCGGTGGTCGGCGCGATGCTGTTTTCGATCTTCGTCTTCGTGATCGCAGCCTCCTTGAACCGGCTCGTCAGACCGTACGCCCTGCCGGCCTTGATGTTGCTCGCCCTGGCCGCGGGTGAAGTGACGACGCTGTTCCACTGGTGGGAGGTCGGGGACGTCCTCGGATGGTGGCGGGCCGCTCTTGTGCTTGCCGCCGCGGCCTGTTCTCTCCTGTGGGCCGGTGAGAAGGGGGTCCGGTTGCGGCGGTCGAGAGGGGAGGGCCTCGGGAGCTCCGCGTGAAGAGATTCCATCGCCCGGACGTCCTCCTGCTCGTAGCGCTTTGCGTCTTTCTCGTCGCCACCCTGACGTGGGCGTCGGTGGCGGAGGTCGAACTGGCCGCGGTGGCTCCGGGCCGCATCGTGCCCACCGGGCAGGTGAAGGTCATCCGGTCCTTCGAGCAGGGCAAGATCAGCCGCATCGCCGTCGAGGAAGGAACCCCGGTCGAGCAGGACGACGTGCTGATCGAGATCGACACGACCCTGGTGGACGCCGAGATCTCCAAGCTCGCCGCCGAGCTTCAAATCAAGTCCGTGGAAGCCGCGCGCCTCGAGGCCGCCCTGGCGTGGCGCAAGGCCCTGCCTTTCCACCCGCCCGCCGGCGCCCCGCCGGAGATCGTCTCCGTCAACAAGGCGCTCCTGGCGGATCAGGTCGCGGCGCACCGGGCGCGTCTCCACGAACTGGACGGCGTGATGGCGGAGCGTCGCGCGCAACTCCTCACCATCGAGGCCGCGCTCGCCAAGCACAGGAGCCTGCTGCCCATTCTGCGCGAGCGGACGGCCATGCGCGAGACCCTGTACCGCAGGGACCACGGCTCCCGACTGGCTCTTTTCGAAGAGCAGGAGCGGCTGGTGGAGCTGGAGGGCGACATCGCGCTGCGCCGCAGGGAGCTGACCGAGGTCACGGCCTCTCTGGCGGGGATCCGGGCGCAGAAGGAACGCGCCGCCTCCGAGTTCTACCGGGAACGCCGTTCCACCCTCGCGGCCGTTCGCGAAAGGATGATCGTGCTGCGGCAGGATCTCCGCCAGGCGCGGGAGCACCGCGCCCGGCACACCCTGCGGTCGCCGGTGGACGGCGTGGTCCAGGACCTCGCCGTGCACACGGAGAACGGCATGGTGGAGCCCGGCGCCCGCCTCATGGTGATCGTACCCGGCAACGCCGGGGTCCGCGTGGAGGCCTTCGTCGCCAACACCGACATCGGCTTCGTGAAGCCCGGCCAGCGGGTCACCCTCAAGGTGGCGACCTTCGACTTCCGCCGCTACGGCGCCATCGAGGGCACGGTGAGCCACGTGGGCAAGGATGCGGTGAACGCAGGGGCTCAGGGCGGCTCGCCGGCGCCCGGGAACGTCGCGGCCGGCGCCGGCCCGGCAACCGCTCCGCAGCCCGGGCCGGCCGGCCCCGTGTTCAAGGCGCTCATCGATCTCGACCGGACCTACATGGAGATCGAGGGGCAGAAAGTCGAACTGCTGCCCGGAATGGCCGCGGAAGCCGCGCTCATCCTCGGCACGCAACGCGTCATCGAATACGTCCTGCAACCCCTCCGGGGCTACCGGCAGGACGCCTTCCGCGAAAAGTGACGCCATCGCTTGCAGGGCCATGGACGCGAGAGAGTTTCCAAGGACGGCAGACCCCGCGGCCTGGGCGCCGGGCGACATCGAACGGTCGGAAGCCTGGCGCCATCACTTCACCGGCGGCGAACTGGCGGAGCTTTCGGCGTTGGCGCGGGAAGCGCCCGTAGCCGGGCCTCGGAAGACGCCCCGCCGGCCGCTGCTGGCTTCGCAGATGGCGGCCACCGCCCGTGAACTCAAGTCCGGTCTCGGTTTCCGGATCCTCCGGGGTCTGCCGTTGACGAGCCTGAACGAGCCGGAGGTCGCCGGCGCCTTCTCGGCCCTGAGCGGACTGCTGGGCGATATCGCCGAGCAGCCGGGAGGGGTGCGGATGGCGCACGTACGGGCGGAGTCCGATAACCGCGACCGGTTGGGATTTCGCGCGACCGGCGAGCTTCCCTTTCACGCCGACCCCGAAGACGTCATCGGCTTCCTCTGCCTGAGCCCCGCCCGCGCCGGCGGAACCCGCAGGTTCGCCAGCGCCGCCACCGTCTACAACATCCTGGCGGCGGAGTATCCCGAGCGGTTGCGCGTGCTCACCCGGCCGTTTCACGTGGCGTTGCCGCACCCGCATCCGGACCACGCCCACCCGTGGACCCGGCTGCCGTTCCTGAGCGTTCACCGCGGCGTGTTCAACGCCTGCGCCTTCCCGGTCCACATCAGACGGGCGCAGAAACTGGCCGGAGTCCCCGAGCTGACCGAGGCCCAGAACCGCGCTCTCGAAGTCTTCAATACCGTAGCCGACGAGGTCGCGGTTTCCCTGGAACTCCAGCCCGGCGACATCGAATACTTCAACAACCATGTGGTCCTGCACACGCGCACCCGGTTCGCCGCCGACGGCGCCGGCCGCCATCTCTTGCGGGTGTGGGTCTCCATCGCAGGCTTCAGGACGCTCCACCCGGAGCACCCCATCAGGCTTGGAAGCAGGATGAACGCCCGTCGTCCCGAGAGGTAGGACGTTACTTGCGGCAGGCTTTCGGGAAGGGTGGCGCGCCGCCCGCCGTCAGTCGTTGGCCAGCAGGCGTCCCCTGCCCCACTCTTCGTGACGGAAGATCAGCGACTTGATCACCACCGGCACGGCCTTGGCGTCCGGCAACTCCTCGCCGATGTCGACGAAATCGAAGTCCTTGAGGTCGATGCCGTCGATGGAGATGACGCCGGTCCCGGGACGGATTTCCTTGTCGATGATGTTGCCCACCAGCTTGGCGATGTCGGCGTCGAACACCAGCACCAGATTCCGTCCCTGACGGAGGTGCTCCTTCATCCCCTCCACCACGCCGGTGGCCAGCGTCTTGATGAGGGGATAGGAAGGCCCCAGCTCCCAGTGGAGCGCCAGCGCCGCGCCGCGGTCCCCCTCGGTCATGTCGAAGCGCTGCAGCGCGCTCTCGATGGCGCCGCGCACGTCCTCGGTGGTGAGCGGCTCGGTCTGGCGGAAACGCGGCGTGATCACCTGGAGGTTCCGCAGCGGCAGCACGGTGTCGTCGGACAGGAAGATCGTGTTGCCGCTCACCTGCACGGTGTACTGGGAGGCGCCGATGACCGTGGCGCGGATGCGCACTTCGGGTTCCTTGAATTCCCACGATTCGCGGGTCGCCAGCTCCACGGCCCCGGCGCGGATCTTCCTCCCCACGTGGTTGCCGAGGTCCCCCTTGTCCCCGGTCTCGTAGCCGTAGATGTACTCCGACACGCCGCCGGAGAACTGGACGGAATGAATCGGGTCCTGATAGGAAAGCGCCGGCGTCAGCATGATCTCCTGGGTCAGCGGCGACAACGGCCCGCGTCCCAGCACCTCCAGCAGACAGCCGCTCAACGTCCCGGCCATGCGTTCCTTGTCGGCCTCCGCCAGCACCTGGCCCAAGGCCAGCGGCACGCCGCTGGCGTCTCCGATGCGCGCTCCCGCGTCCTCGAGCCGGTTGATCTTCTGGCTCTCGTCCAGGGCCACCAGCCGCGCGCCCACCTCCAGAGCCGCGGTGTCCACCACCTGTCCGCCCCGGGTGATGGCGATCTTGCTGGTGCCGCCGCCGATGTCCACGTTCAGGCACGCGACGTCGCCGTCACGGGTCGACGCCTCCACCGCGCCGGAGCCGTAGGCCGCCAGAATCGCCTCCAGGTTGTGGCCGGCGGTGGCGCACACGAACTTGCCCGCCTCCTCCGAGAACAAGGCCGCGATGGCCTCCGCGTTCTTCTTCTTGGCGGCCTCGCCGGTGACGATCAGGGCGCCGGTGTCGATGTCGCCGCGGGTGAGGCCGGCGCGGGCGTAGGCGTCGTGGATGAACTCGTTCAGCTTCTCCGTGTCGATGGTCAGCTTGTCCACGTAGGGCGTCAGCAGGATCGGCGACTCGTAGACGATCTCCCGGCTCACCACCACGAAACGGCTCGACAGGGAGATGCCCTGCCGGCGGAGGACCAGCCGGGAGAAGATGAGATGGGACGTGGACGAGCCGATGTCGATGCCGACGGAGGTCAGCGAGATGCGCTCGGACGCCACATGGGGTGGTCTTCATCGGGAAGGGGCTCATCGTGGTCGTGGTCTTCGTGTCCTTCATGACAGACGAGGGGCAGTGCCGTGGGGTCGCGGTCCATGCAACGGGTCCTTTCGCCGGGGTTCTTGCGGGGAATGCAGGTGAAACAAGGGTCATAGCACAAGCCCCGGTGAGTTGCCAGATTGGCGGCCGGTCTCGCCGCTCGACGGGGTTCGGACCCGCCCGCACATGGCCCTTCGCCCTTGTGAATCCGGGAAAAAACTCTAGAATGGATCAAACGACACGGACTTCCAACGGGTATTCGGTAGCGGCCACCGCCGGGAGGATCCTCCGTTGCACGAAGAAGACTACCGTCCGATAGACGATTTCCTGCGAGGGTTCGTGAACCGGTCCCGAAGGGTCCGGGGCCTGGAGTCGCTGTGCCTTGCCGGCACCGCGCTGGCCGTGCTGGCGGCCCTGGGCATGGGCGTGGACGCGGTCAAGGAACACCTGCCCTACGCCCCCCTGGCTTTCAGCCTGCTTTCCGTCGCCACGCTGCTGGCGGTCACCGGGCTCACGCTGTGGCATTTCCTGCGGTCCCGGAGCCTCTCGTGGGCGGCCCGCGCCGTCGAGAGGCTGCGCCCGGAACTCCGCAACAACCTCATCAACTCGCTGCAGCTCTACCCGCAACTGGCGGACTCGGCCCGGACGGGCGGCGCTTCCGCGCCCATGATCCACGCGCTGATCCGCCAGACCCGCGACCAGATCCGTCCCATGCAACCCGCGGCGCTGGTGGACACCCGGCCGTTGCGGGCCAGGGTGCGGCTGCTGGCGCTGTCGGCCGCGCCGGTGCTGGCCCTGGCCGTCTGGCTCCCGGACTTCCCCGGCCGCGCCGTGGCGTTGGTGGCGCATCCGCTGGAGCACCTGCCGCCGGCCGAGATATTCATCCGCGTGGTGACCCGGGACGTGCGGGTGATCCGCGGCGCCGCGGTCTCCGTCGAAGCCGTCACCTCCGGCGCCCGTCCGGACCGCGTGGAGCTGGTGTTCAAGCCCGCCCCTTCAGGGCAAGGAGACGACGCGGCACAGACCGTCGGCATGGACCGGGCCGAGGACGGACGGTACGCGGCCGTGCTGCCCGAGGTCACCGAGAACCTCGTCTACCAGGTCGTAACCGGGCCGTTCGAGTCGCCCTGGTACGCGGTCACCGCGGTGGACCGGCCGGCAGTCACGGACCTGAAGGTGACGCTCTACCCGCCCCACTACACGGGCCTCCCCGACCGGACCTTCACCGGCGGCAACGTCCGCGGCGTCAAGGGCTCGACCCTGAGCTTCTCCGCCACCACCAACAAGAGCATGGCTCAGGCGGCCGTCGCCCTGGAGGACGGCCGGGAGGTGCCGCTGAAGATCACCGGCGACAACGCCCAGGGCAGCATCGTGCTGTTCCGCTCGCAGCCGTACCGCATCCGCCTGGAGGACGCCTTCGGCTTCGAGAACCTGCCGGTGCCCTACGAAATGGTCGCCGTGCCCGACAGCTTCCCGCTCGTGGAGCTGCTCAAGCCGACGGAAGACCTGGAAGTGAACGGCGACGAGAGGCTGGCCCTGGAGTACCGCGCCGGAGACGACTACGGCGTCCGGCAAGTCACCCTGGTGGCCGCGGTCGGGGACCGGGAGGAGCGCATCCCGGTGTGGCGCGACGAGGTTGCCCGCACCCTCCAGGAAATGTTCATCTGGGATCTGGACACCATCCGTCTCAAGGAAGGCGACGTCGTGGTCTACCACCTGGAGGTGCTCGACAACGACACCATTTCCGGTCCCAAGCTCGTCAAGTCGCGGCCCTTGAGCCTCCGCCTCAAGAACCTCAAGGCCGAGCACCGCCAGGTGGCCGAGATGATCCGCGACATCTCCGACAAGATGGTGGACCTGCTGGGCGACCACCTCGAAGCTCCTCCTGACGAACCGCAGGAGGGCGAGCCGGGGCAGCGGCTGGCGGAGGGCCTCGACCGGATGGCGCAGCGCGTGGACGAGGCCATGCGGCGCACCCGGGAGGATCGCATCAGCGACTTCGCCACATGGTCCGACCTGGAGACCCTGAGGAACAACCTGGAGCACGCGCGGACCGATCTCATGGAGGGGATGCGGCAGGCGGCGTCGCCGGCCGAGCGCGAGCAGGCCCACGACGCCATGGCCACGGAGCTGGAACGGCTATCGATGCTCAGCGAGGACGTGAGCCGGCGGCTCGCGGGACAGGACATGGCGGCCACCGCCAAGGACATGGTCAAGGACCAGCAGCGCTTCATGGACTCGCTGGAGAAGCTGAGAAGCGGCAACAAGGAGCTGGACGAGGTGCTGAAGGAACTGTCGGAACTCGCCCGGCAACTCCAGGAACTGCAGGCATCGCTCATGCAGTTCGCCCAACAGGTTCCGAACCAGTTCGTCAACCCGCAGAACCTGCGCAACATGCCGTTCTCGGACATGCAGTCCATGATGGACCGGATCCGCCAGAAGCTCAGGGAGGGCGACATCGAGGGCGCCATGCAGTTGGCGCGGGAGCTGTTCAACCAGATGGCGCAGCTCGCGGCTTCGCTGCGGAGCGGACAGCAGCAGGCCCAGGGGTCCATGATGTCCCGCATGCAGGGGGCCATGAGCCGCTCCAGCGACGAGTTGCAGCAGATCCTCCGGGAACAGCAGGAAATCCTGCTGGGAACCGAGAGCGTCCACAAGGACAACACCCGGGAGATCGACGAGCAGCGCGAGCAGGCCGTCGGGCGGCTTGCGGCGGGCGCCCAGGCCGACCTGGCGGTGCTGGCCCATCTGCTCGCCGCTCCCGGCCTGGAGAGCGACCGCGCCCGGCCCCCGGCGGAACGCGAGCGCAGCGCGGCCGTCCGCGGGCTGCTGTCGGGGCTGCGGGAAATGATCGAGAACCGGAACTTCGACGCGCTGTCCAAGCAGTTGGGGCCGGTGACCGAAGAGCTTGCGGAAATCGGAGCGCTGGACGAGGTGCAGAAGGCGGCCCTGGCGATGCTGACGGCGCTGGCGCGGGAGTACCGGGCCATCGCCGGCCTCCCCTACCCGGAGCTGACCGCGCCGCAGAAGGGCGAGGTCCGGGAGCTTGCCACGCGGGAAGACGTGCTGGCGACCCGGACCCGGGACCTGGTGGAAAGGCTGCGGTACCTGTTCCAACTCTTCCCGTCGCTGGACCCGAAGATCGTCAACAACATCGCCGAGGCGGGCGCGTTCATGGGCGAGGCCACCGGCGAGCTGGGCTCACTCCGCCCGGGACAGGCCATTCCCCCCGAACAGGAGGCCATCAACCGCCTGTCCGAATCCAGCCAGCAAATGCAGCAGGCGATGCAGCGGCTGGCCCAGCGGGGACGGTTCGGGCGGGTGCCGCTGGTCCACGTGTTCCGCCGCGGCCGGTTCCTGCCCACGGGGCAGTTCCTGCCCCCCGCCGGGACCCCGCAGTTCCCCGACCACGACATCGACGACAACCTGACCGGCCTGGACACGGAGAAGTTCAAGCTCCCCGGGAAGGACGACTACAAGCCCGAGCGGTTTCGCCAGGAGGTTCTGGAGTCGCTGAAGGAGGGCGTGCCGGAACGCTACAAGGATCAGGTCGAGCGCTATTTCAAGGAGCTGTCGCAATAGCCGATCGTGCTGGGCCGGCGCCGGCAGCGCGCGCCATCCCCGTCACCCCGTCGCCGCCGGACCGATGAAGAGACTTTCCACAGGGTTCCGACACGCGTCCCGCGCGCTGTGGCTCGCGTGCGTCCTCACGCTCGGCGCCGCGGTTCCCGGACACGCCGCCGACCCGGCGCCCGAGGCCTCCGCGGTCGAGACGGCGCGGGAACTCCTGGGGGAGTGGCGGGTCGAGGATGCCCGCCCCGTCATCGAACGGCTCCTGGAAACGCAGCCGCGGTCCGTGGACGCGCTGGACCTGGCCGCGCTGCTGTACTACTACGACGGTTCCTACGCCAAGGCCCTCGCCACCGTGGAGAAGGCCCTGGCCATCGACGCCGAGGACGAACGCCGCCAGGCCCTGCGGCTGCTGCTGCAACAGACCCACGACGTCACCCGCCACTTCAAGCGCTACGAGAGCGACCACTTCCTGCTCCACCTGCACGAAGAGAGCGACGGCATCCTGGCGGAACCCGCGCTGGCGGCGCTGGAGCAGGCCCACCGGGAGGTGGAGCGCGCGCTGGGGTACCGGCCGCGCGGCAAGGTGCGGATCGAGATCGCCCCGGACGTGCAGTCCTTCACCGCCATCACCACGTTCACGCAGCGCGACATCGAGGAGACCGGCGCCATCGGGCTGTGCAAGTTCAACAAGGTCATGATCATCTCGCCGCGGGTGATGGCCCACGGATACCGCTGGCTCGACTCCCTCGTCCACGAGTACATCCACCGGGTCATCGTCAACCTGACGCGGAACAAGGCGCCCATCTGGCTGCACGAAGGCATCGCGCGCTACTACGAGACCGTGTGGCGGAACCCGGTGCAGGGCGAGCGGCCGGACTACCTCACGCCGGCCAACGAGACCCTGCTGGCCACGGCCGTCGAGCGGCAGGAGTTCGTCAGCTTCAAGGACATGGAGCCGTCCCTCATCCGCCTGGACACGCCGGAGCAGGTCCAGCTCGCCTACGCCGAGGTGGCCTCGGCCGTGGACTACATCACCCGGAGCAAGGGCCCCGGGGGCATCCGGGAGGTGCTGTCGCTGGTGAGGCGGCTCTCCACCGCGGAAGCCATCGAAGCGGTCATGGGCGTGCCGCTGGACGGCTTCGAAGCGGATTGGCGGCGCTTCGTGGAAAGCCAGGGGCTCACGGTCGTGCAGGGCAGCCGCCTGCGCCGCTTCAAGGTCGCGGAGCAGGGAGACCAGCCGGTTTCCGTGGACCTGACCGAGATCCGGTCGGAGATCGCCCGCAACCGCACCCACCTGGGAGACCGGTTGCGCGAGCGCGGCCGGCTGCGGGCGGCCGGCGCCGAGTACCGCCGGGCGCTCCGGGCCGGACCCGACTCCACCGTCATCCTCAACCGGCTGGGCGAGACCCTGATCCAGTCCCGGCGCTACGACCAGGCGCTGCCGCACCTGGAGAAGGCCCGGTATCTCGACCCCGACGCGGTGCACACGTATTACCTGACCGGGCGGCTCCACCACGAGGCCGGCGACCACGCGCGCGCGCGCGGCGCCCTGCTGGAGGCGCTCCAGATCAATCCGTTCCACCCCGGCGTGTACCGGGTCCTGGTCGGGGTCTACGAGGCCGTGGGAGACGACGCGGCAGTCCGCAAGACCCGCGAGACCATGCGGAAGCTGCGCGGTTAGTTGGAAGCAACGGAAGGAAGCTTGCCACCATGGACGAAACGCAACTGCTGGATCAGGAACTGGCGGCCATCGAGGAGTTCGGACAGAAGCGGGAGACCATGCTCGCGGAGATACGCAAGGTCATCGTCGGGCAGGACAAGGTCATCGACGAGGTGCTCATCGCCCTCTTCTCCAGGGGCCACTGCCTGCTGGTGGGAGTGCCGGGTCTGGCCAAGACCCTGCTCATCGGCACGCTGGCGGAAGTGCTGGACCTCACGTTCAACCGCATCCAGTTCACCCCGGACCTGATGCCCTCGGACATCACCGGCACCGACATCCTCCAGGAGGACGCCGCCACCGGGCGCCGCCAGTTCCAGTTCCTGAGGGGGCCGATCTTCACCAACGTGCTGTTGGCGGACGAGATCAACCGGACGCCGCCCAAGACCCAGGCGGCGCTGCTCCAGTCCATGCAGGAGTACCGGGTCACGGCCAGCGGCAACACCTACCCGCTGGACCTGCCGTTCTTCGTGCTCGCCACCCAGAACCCCATCGAGCAGGAAGGCACCTATCCGCTGCCGGAAGCGCAGCTCGACCGCTTCATGCTGAACATCGAGGTGTCCTATCCGCCGCTGGAGGACGAGGTGCAGATCGTGCTCCAGACCACCTCCTCCGGCAAGCCGTCGCCGGCCAAGGCCATGGACGGCCCCGCCATCCTCGCGTACCAGGAGCTGGTGCGACGGGTGCCGGTCTCGCCGTTCGTGGTGAACTACGCCGTCTCCCTGGCCCAGGCCACGCGGCCCGGCAACCCCAAGGCGCCCGATGTGGTGAAGAGCTATGTGGAATGGGGCGCGGGTCCGCGCGCCTCGCAGTTCCTGGTGCTGGGAGCCAAGGCCAGGACCATCCTGGACGGCCGCTTCGCGGTATCGGTGGAAGACGTGCAGGCCATGGCGCCGTCGGTGATGCGCCACCGCATCATCCCCAACTTCAAGGCCCAGGCCGAGGGGCTCTCCTCGCTGGACATCATCGCCCGGCTGATGGAGGAGGTCCGGCCGGCGGCGGAGGGCAGCGCCGCGGCGTGAACCGCAGCCCCGCCGCATGCTGCTCCACTTCGACTATGACGGCGTCCTCGTCGACTCCTTCGACCAGCTCCTGGGCGCCTTCCAGCGGACCGCCGCGGATACCGGGCTGGGCCGGCCGCCGACCCGGAACGACTTCGAGACCATCGAAGACCTGAACGCCGCCGGCCTCGCCGCACTGCTGGGCGTCCCGGAAGCCGACATCGACCGCTACACCCGCCGGACCCACGCCCTGCTGGAAGCCGACGGCTACGAGCCGACCATGTTCCCGGGCATCCCAGATCTTTTGAGGACCCTGTCGCAACGGCACATCATCGTCATCGTCACCTCCAACTACGAGAACCTGGTACGGCAGGGCCTCGCGCGGAACGAAGTTAACGAATGCGTCTCGCTGGTGCTCGATGCCAGACAGCCGGGCGCCAAGAGCGAGAAGATACTGCACTCCCTGGCGCATTTCCATGTCCCGCCGGAACAGGGGTTCATGATCGGCGACACCCGCGGCGACATCCGCCACGGCAAGGCAGCGGGCGTCCGCACCGCGGGCGTCACCTGGGGCTATCAGAGCCGAGCCACGCTCACGAAGGAAACCCCCGACCACATCGTGGACTCGCCCGAGGAGTTGCTCCGGTTGCTGATCGAAGCCCAGTGACGCCGCCAAGGTCAGCACTCGACGACCCGTACATGACCCTGACCCGCGTACTCCTGGATCTCGGCGTCACGCGTCGTGAGCACGTATCCGAAGGCACGTGCGGTTGCAATGATGATGCGATCCGCCGGATCGTGGGGCGGCGTACCCGGAAGGGTGGTCGATGCGACCAGCACGGATACCGGCATCGCGGCCAACGTTACCGAAGGCAGCGCGCAGAAGCGCTCGAACCACAGGCCCGTATCCTGGGCCAGCGCGATCTTCCCTTTCGCAACGAGCATCGCGATCTCCCACGCTGTGATGGGAGACACGAACAACCGCGCCCCGCGGCGGTACGCGTCTTGCAATGCACTCGCCGCCGCCTCGCGCAAGGGGTCGTTGTGTGCGGTCCAGATGACAGCGCACGTATCGAGCAAATAGTCGGTCATGTGGCGGTTACCGCGCGGCGTTCCAGTCTTCGTCGATCGGGTCCGTCAGATTCGTGCCAGGCGATATCGTCACTGTGTCCTTCAGCGCGCCAAAGATGTCCGCGAACGAACCGCTACGTTCGGCCCTGGACGAGTCGCTGCCGGCATCTGGGGCCGGGGCATCCGGCACGGCCTTCCGAAATACGAGCTTGCGCTTCTCCATGTCGACCTTCTCGGTCTCGTATCCCGCCGCCAGCCAGGCCTTCGTCATGACCCAGTTGCCAGGGTTGTTGGACCACAATGCACGGTGCTTGAAGGCTGCCGGCGGCAGCCGTAGACCGACAACGCGCTCGATGTCGCTGAACGTCATGGGCACGTGTGCGCGGCCCAAGTCACGCAGGTGCGATTCGAGCGGGGCGTATTTGCTGCTCATGGTGAAGTGCTCCTCATCGTAAACTACCTACGTAGGCTAAGAGTTGTGCAATCAGTTGTCAAATCTTTCGGAGGACGGCGCCTGTGGTCTACCGGAATCCGGTTTACAGATGCCCGCCGAAAGTCCTACGATGTGGGGCAAACCATATCCCGAAGGGAGCATTCCATGGAAGAGCGCACGGCATACGTCAACGGCGAGTTCCTGCCCGAGAGTCGGGCAAGCGTTTCCATATATGACCGCGGTTTCCTGTCCGGCCTGGGCGTGTTCGAGCGGACGCGGACCTTTGGCGGGGAGATATTTCAACTGGACCGGCACATCGCCCGCCTCTACCGGTCGCTCAAGGCGGTGAAGCTGGATGCCGGCCTCACCGCGGACGAGATGCACGAGACCACCGTGGAGTTGGTGAAGCAGAACAAGGGGCTGCTGGGAGCGGACGAGGACTACTTCGTCGGCCACTACGTCACCCGCGGGCCGGACAAGGCCGGCCGGGCCACGGTGGTGATCCTGTGCGAGCCCATCGCCTTCAACAAGTTCGCCCACCACTACATCTACGGCGGCCACGTCATCACCACGCACATCCGCGCCATCCCCACCCAGGTGTGGGACCCCAAGATCAAGAGCACCAGCCGCATGCACCTGTGGCTGGCGGAGCAGCAGGCCCAGTTGGTGGACCCCGAGGCCTATGCCCTGCTGTTGACCCTGGACGGCAACGTCACCGAGTTGACCGCTGCCAACTTCTGGATCGTGCGCAACGGCACCCTGGTCACGGCGCCGGTTCAGACCATCCTGTCGGGCGTCACGCGGGGCGCGGTGCTGGAGATCGCCCAGCACCTGGACATCCCGGTGGACGAGACCGACTTCCAGTTGTACGACATCATGAACGCCGACGAAGCGTTCATGACCACCACCTCGCGCTGCGTGCTGCCGCTCACCCGCATCAACGGCAACGCCATCGGCGAGGGCAAGCCCGGCCCCATGGTGGGCAGGCTGCAGAAGGGCTGGACCGAGGTGTTCGGGCAGGATTTCGTCGTCCAGGCGCTGAAGCACATCGACAAGGACAAAGTGCCGGAGGGCGAGGCGGTACCGCTGTAGGGACGCCGCCTGTCGCGGCGCGGGTGGTGTGTTTCAGGTCAGCGGGCCATCTGGCTGCCCAACGTCTTCAGGGCGAATTCGCGATCCTGGCCGTAGACGTTGACGATGAGCTGGCTGAGGCCGTCCACCTCCGCCAGTTCCGCGATCTTGCGCGCGCAGTCGTCGGGCGTGCCCATCAGGGTCATCTCACGGAACAACTCGTCGCCCAGGGCGGAGCGCAGGGTACGCGCGAGATCGTACTCGTGGTCCTGCCGCGTGGCCTCGTCGAGCACGTGGCCGCGCAGTTCGTCCGACAACAGCGGTTCCGAGGCGCCCAGCACTTCCGGCGGAACCCGCAACGCGGCCTTGAACAGGGTCCGGCCCACTTCGGGCGCCAGCGCATCCATGGCCTCTTCCGTTGTCTCGCCCACGACACAGTGGGTCCAGGCGCAGATGTGGAGCGCATCCGGGTCCCGTCCGGCCCGCGCCGCGCCTTCCCGAATCCTCCCGATGGCGTAACGCAGGAAGCGCGGCGACCCGCCCGGGCTGATGATGGCCCCGTCGGCGGCCGCCCCGGCGAGCTTGAAGGTTCGCGGCCTCTCGGCCGCCAGCAACAGCGGCGGCTTGACCTCGGGCACCGCCGGAAGCGCCAGCCGGCGGCCGTTGTAGGGCACGCTCTCGCCTCGGAGGAGCCCCTGCACGACGTCGATGCTTTCCCGGAACGCGTCGAAACGGGACGGCTTCCTGCCGAGGAACTTTACGGCGCTGTCGCCGAGCCCGACGCCGAACTTGACCCGGCCTCCGGTAAGGATGGCGAGGGTCGCGAAGGCGTTGGCTACCACCGTCGGGTCGCGCGTCTGGGTATTCGTCACCGCCAGGCCGACGATGGCCCGCGACGTGGCCATGGCGCAATAGGGCAAGGAAACGTACGGCTCGGCGCAACGCGGCGAATCGTACAGCCAGACGTGGCTGAAGCCCGCGTCCTCGGCCTGGCGCGAATGTTCGGCCAGCACGGACGGATGCCGCGCGCGCAACCCCAGGCCCAATTCCAGCCGATTGTCTCCCATGGAGTTCCTACCCATCACCAAGCGGGCCGCGCCTCGCGGACACGCGGGTGCAGGGGTTTCAACCCGCCCGTGTCCACAGGGCGCATCCAGCCGATGCGGTCTCCTACGGCCCGTGATGCGTCGCCAGGGGGCTCGTGTCGGCGAGGGCCATCATCTTGCGGGCCAGCGCCTCGGTCAGCTCGGCGCGCCGGGAGCCCGGCTCGTCCCACAGGTTGCGCATCTCGTCCGGGTCGTTTTCCAGGTCGTAGACCTCGCCCCAATCCGTGCCCTCGTACAGGGTCAGGCGCCGGTCCGGCGTGATCAGGGTGCGGGCGCGGAAGTTGTTGTCGAAGCCCATGTAGCCGCGGCGCTGGTGCTCCTCGATGAGCAGCGAGTCGTAGCCGGTGTCCGACCCGTCCATGGCCGGCAGCAGGCTTACCCCCTGCATGCCATTGTGGCCTTCCAGGCCGGCGCGGTGCAGGAAGGTGCTGGGCAGGTCCAGGGTGCCGCACAGCCCGGAGTTCACCACCCCTTTCGCGGGTTCCGCGGGATCGACCCAGATGAACGGCACCCGCACCAGCCCGCGATAGTGCAGCGCGCCCTTGAGCAGGAGCTGGTGGTCGCCCATGAAGTCGCCGTGGTCGCTGGTGAAGACGATCACCGTGTCCTCCGCCAGACCCAGGGCTTCCAGCCGCGCCCGGATGCGGCCGATGGCGTCGTCGATCATGGTGATCATGCCGTAGGTGAGGGCGATGGCTTCCCGCGCCTCCCGCTCGGTGATGGCGAAGCCGCGCTGGCCGTCGCGGTTGGCTTCGCCCCGGTCGCGCTCCTCGTAGAGCCGGGCCAGGTGCGGCAGCACCGGATGCTCGCCGCGATGGAACGAAGCCGGCAGCTCGATTTGCTCAGGATGGTAGAGGTCCCAGTACCGGCCCGGCGGCGTGAACGCGTGATGCGGGTCGGGAAACGAGCACTGGAGGAAGAACGGCCGCTCCTGTCCCGAATCCACGTGCTCCTCCAGGAACGCCATGGTGCGCTCCGCCACGTAGCTGGTGGGGTACAACTCTTCGGGCATGCGGGTGCGCCACGCCTGAGGCGCCCGGTAGTCGTTGCCCGGAAGCTGGTTTTTCGCCCCGCGCAGGGAGTCGGGGTCCGGGTGGCGCTCGCGGAGCCAGCGCTCGTAGTGTCCCACCACCTGGTCGGCATGCTTGATGCACAACTCCACGTGCTGGAAACCGTAGTAGGGAAACACCGGCTCGAACTCCGGATCCTTCGCCCAGGTGGACGGCAGCTCCTGGTCGTAGCGCCCGCCGATGTCCTTGCGCGCCTCGCGGAGCCGCTCGGGGGGCCGGGTAAGCCGCGGGTCCGGCTCGGGCATGCCGATGACCGGGAGGTCGTCCTTGATGCTCTGGAGGTGGCACTTGCCGATGAGAGCCGTGTGGTACCCGGCCGCGGCCATGATGTCGGTGAACGTCGTGGCCCGCCAGGAGAGCGGGATGCCGTTGTGCCGCACGCCGTGGAGCGACGGCATCCGGCCGGTCATGAGCGTCGCCCGGTTGGGCATGCAGATGGGCGTGGCCGTGTAGAACCGCTCGAAGCGGGCTCCCGACGACGCCAACCCGTCGATGTGTGGCGTCTGGACCACCGGATTGCCGTAGCAGCCCAGGTGGTCCGCCCGGTGCTGGTCGGTGATGATGAAGAGAAAGTTGGGTCTGTCGCTCATGTCCGCTCCGTCATGTCCGTCCCGTCGGTGATTCCGGCCTGATCCCTCATGGGTCCAGCACGTCCCCATCCTCCGCGGGCTCCACCTCCATGGAGTTCAGGACGCACGCCAGCAGCACATAGTATCCGATGAAGGCCGAAAGCTCCACGCAGCCCGCGGCCCCCAGGTGCGCTTCCGCCGCGGCGAAGGTCTCCGCGCTCACGCGATGGGACCGGATCAGCTCACGGGCGTAGCGGCGCACGCCGGTTTCCTCCGGGGTGAGGCCCGCGGGCTCCCGCCGCATCCGCACGGCCTCGATGCAGTCGTCCGTGATCCCCGCGGCGCGCGCGTGCCCGGCGTGCACCGACCACTCGAAGGCGCAGTCCAGTTCCCGCGCCACGGTGAGGATCACCAGTTCCTTGAGCTTCTGGGAAAGTCCCATCTCGAAGCGCACGTGGGCGCCCAGGTGCGCCACGCGGCCGGCCAGCTCCGGGCTGTGCAGCAGCATGGGAAACGGCCCCTGCACCCGGCCGCGGCTCTGCGCGATGGCATCGAACACTGCATGGTGCTCCGGGGCCAGGGCTTCCTTCGTCTCGATCTTCGCGATGCGCGCCATGTGATTCTCCTTTCCGTGTCGATTGTCTTGTTCCGGTGGAACCGGATGAACCTCAGAACAGACCCTCATCCGGATATTCCCAGCACTTGAGATCCCATCCCTCCCCTTCCACTGCCAGCGCGGCCTTGTAGCCCGCGCCCGCGTCCAGGGCGCGCATGGACCATCGGGCCGCCTCCGCGGGGTCCTGGTCGAACCGCAGCAACGCCGCGGGCTCGCCCGGCCGCAACGTCACGTCGAACCGGCTGAGGCCCAGCGAGATCCCCTCGCCGTGGGCCTTGATGAACGCCTCCTTCCGCGTCCAGCAGTTGAAGAAGGCCTCGCGCCGCTGCCCATCCGGAACGCTCATCAAGGAAGCCACCTCCACGGGCGAGAAGGAATACTCGGCGACGCCCACGATGTCGGTTTCCGGACGTATGCGCTCGACGTCGACGCCGACCTCCCGCCCGACGGCGAAGGCGTGCAGCGCCCACCCGTAGGAATGGGACAGGTTGAAACGCACGTCCCGGCCGCCGGGGGTTCCCGCCAGCGACGGCTTGTCGTGGGCGCCGTAACGGAACACCAGGGAGGTCGGCTCCACGCGGAGATAACGCCCGAGGAGGGTCCGCAGCACGCCCCGGGCCACAATGTACCGCCGCCGGTCTGCCTCGAACACGAACCGGCCCGCGCGGGCGCGCTCGTCCGGCGACAGGAGATCGTGCAGGGCGGCCACGCGGGATTCGGGAACCTCGGTGGCCGTGCGCCACACGTGGACGGCATCGGGCGGCAGCTCCATGTTCGAGATCGGGGACAGCCAGGAAGTCATGGTCCGTTCCCGTCACGGCTCACATCGAGCCCTTGGACACCCTCGGGACGGGCCCGACCGAAACGAAGCCGAGGGATCACCGTCCGGAACCCCGGTAAAGCCGCAACGGGACGATCGCCACCGCGGCCGCCAGCAGAAAGCCGCCGGACAGGTAGAACACCGAGCCCATGCCGTAGAGCCCCACCAGGTATCCGGCGATGACCGGGCCGGGCAGGGTGAACAGGCTGTTGGAAAGGAACGTGATGCCCAGCGAGGTGGCCTGAATGCGCGAGCCTGCCACGTCCACGACCGCGGCCGCGGTGATGTTGCTGAGGGTGTAGAAGAACAGGCTGATGAGGGTCACCACGATCCCCAGAGGAACCCCCGGACGCACCAGCGGAATCAGCGTGTAGAGCACCGCCAGCATCAGGAACGCCGGCAACAGCACGGCCTTCCGGCCCAAGCGATCCGACAGGTAGCCCAGGACGGGCTGGGAGACCGTGCCCAACACGTGCAGCAGCGCGTAGTAGTAGCCCAGTCCGGTGGAGCCGTAGCCCAAGGTCTCCTGCACGTAGAGCGGGAAGAAGGTCATGATCAGGATCCGGCCGGCGTTCATGAGCCCGTTGGCCAGGGCCACGCCCAGGAAGGCAGGGTTGCGGAGGAACTCGCCCAGACCCGACCCCTCCGTGCCGCCGCCGGTCCCGGACGCGGCCGGCGGCGCGGCAAAGACGCCGCGCAGGCCGAGCCACAAGGGAACGCTCAGCGCCGCGGCCAGAAGGACCTGCAATGCCATGACGTTGCGCCAGGGATAGAGAGTCAACAGAACGCCGACGGCCAGCGGCGTCAGGGTGTCGCCGGTGGTGGCGCCCATGCCGTGGACGGCGAACGCCGTGGCCCGGTGTTCCGGAAACCGGCTCGATAGCGACGCCATGGCCGTGGGATGCCACAGGGCGATGCCCACCCCCACGAGCCCGGCCGCGACCAGCGCATAGAAGTAGCCGGGGGCGAGGCCGAAGGTGAGGTAGGCCACCCCGAAGGCCAGCAGGGCCGAGACCAGGATCGCGGTCCGATGACGCGCCAGGCGGTCCCCCAGAACCCCCGCCGGCAGGTTCGTGAGCCCGGTGGTCAGCTCCCGCGTGGTGGTGAGGAGACCCACCTGCACGTAGCTCAGCCGCAGCGCCACCTCCAGGGGGTGCAGGATCATGGGAAAGAGCTGGCCGAACCAGTGCACGGCGAAGTGCCCGCCAGTGAGATAGCCCAGGAGCGCCACCCGGTCCCTGCCGATGGCCCGAAGTCCGCTGTTCCGTTTCACGAATGGGTACGCCCGTGCGCCGGTGATCCGATGTGTCCTTCGCCCTTCCCGCCCGCCGCCATCGCTTCGCGCATCTTAGCATACCGATCTCCGAACGGGACACCGGCACGCCGTTGCCTGCCGGCTCCATTCACACCACGGCGCCACCTCGACCGGCCTCCGCCGCCTTGAGTTCGCCGGGCGAAGGTGGTTAACTGACGCCGTATTCCACTACCGCTTCGGCGCTCATGGCCACCCCCGAACAAAGCTACTTCGACCCTGCGGTGCTGGCGAGGCTTTCGAACCTGCATCTGAAGGCGCGCTGGGTCGTGGAGGGCGTCATGGCCGGGCTCCACCGGAGCCGCGCCAAGGGCTTCAGCGTCGAGTTCGAGCAGCACCGGGAGTACGCCCCGGGCGACGAGATCCGGCGCATCGACTGGAAGGCCCTGGGCAAGCTGGACCGCTACTTCATCAAGGAATTCGAGGACGAGAGCAACCTCAAGACCCACCTGCTGCTGGACGTGAGCGGCTCCATGGACTACGCGTCCGGCGAGGTCACCAAGTTCCAGTACGCCTGCATCCTGGTGGCTTCGCTCGCCTACCTCATCCTCCGGCAGCAGGACGCCGCCGGGCTCACCACCTTCTCCGACCGCATCGACTCGCAGCTTCCGCCCAAGGCCACCCGCGGCTACATGGTGGAGCTGCTGCAGCGGCTCGAAGCCGAGACCACCGGAGGCGACACCGACGTGGGCCGCATCCTGCGGGAGGTGGCCGGCGGCATCCGCCGGCGCGGCCTGGTGGTGCTGGTGTCGGACCTCCTGGACGACGCCGAGTCGGTGCTCCAGGGGCTGCGCCTGTTCCGCTACAGGGGCAACGACGTGCTGGTGTTCCACGTGCTGGACGAGACCGAGCTGACCCTGCCCTTCTCCGGCAACACCCGCTTCGAGGACATCGAGGACCCCCGGCTCCGGGTCACGGCCGATCCCAAGGCCATACAGGCCGAGTACCGCCGGGTGATGGAGAACCACATCGACACGCTCCGGTCGGGCTGCCACGAGTACGCCATCGACTATCAACTGGTCTCCACGGCCACGCCGCTGGACCAGGCTCTGGTGAGCTACCTGAGCTGGAGGAAGTAAGCTGGCGTTCCTCTACCCCTTGTACCTGGCGGCCCTGGCCACCGCGGTGATCCCGCTGGTCATCCACCTGCTCAACCGGCGGCAGCAGAAACGCCTGCGCTTCCCCGCGGTGCGGTTCGTGCTGATCTCGCAGCGGCGGGTGGCGCGCACCTACAACCTGCGCAACTGGCTGCTGCTGGCGGTGCGGACCCTGGCCATCATCTTCCTCGTGCTGCTCATGGCGCACCCACTGTGGGAAACCGGCGTGGGGCTCGCGGCCCGGGGCGCGCCGCTCGCCACCGTCATCGTCGTGGACAACTCGCTGAGCATGCAGGTGCGCGACCAGGGCGCCACGTTCAGCGAAGCGAAGCAGGCCGCCGGCCGCATCCTGGAGGCGCTGGGCGAGGGCGACCGGGCCGCGGTAGTCGCCACCAACCCGGTGGGCAGCCGGCAACCCCGGCTCAAGGACCCGCGGGAAGCCGCCCTCAAAGACCTCGGGCCGCTGGCGGTCACCGCCGGCGCCGCGGACTTCACGGCCGCTCTGCGCACGGGCTACGGGCTCCTGGGCCAAAGCGGCGGGCAGAAGGCCCTGTGGGTGGTCACGGACCTGGGACTTTCCGGCTGGGACCGGCTGTCGCTGCCGGCCGTGGGCGAGTACGATCCCACCGTCCCGGTGAAAATCGTCACCGTGGGCTCGCCGGACGCCCCGCCGAGCGCCACCGTCACCGCGCTCGCCTCCCGGGCCGTCCACGTCGCTCCGGGACTGGATATCGGGCTGGCGGCCACACTCGGTGGCTTTGCCGACGGCGCCATCCCCGACCTGGCGGCCCGCCTCACCATCGACGGCGAAGTGCGGGACGAGAAGCAGGTGACCCTGTCGCCGGACGAGGAGTCCACGGTGGACTTCCGGTTCAAGCTCGACCGGCCCGGCAGCCATTCCGGTTACGTGTCGCTCCACGGGGACGGCTTGTCCGGCAACCTGCGGCACTACTTCACCCTGCACACCCGGGACCGGCTGAACGTCCTGCTGGTGGACGGCGACCCCCAGAGGGCGCTGGTGGCCAGCGAGACCTTCTTCCTGAGCCGGGCGCTGAACCCTGCCGGCGACGTGGCCAACTCGGTGCTGCTGCCGGAGGTCATCCTCTCCGGCGCCGTGGGCCGGGTGGACCCCGACGGGTATCAGGCCGTGGTCCTGGCCAACGTCGCCGCGTTGCCGCCGGCATTCGTGGCCCGGCTCGCCGCCTTCGTCGAGCGCGGCGGCGGCCTGCTGCTGTCCCTGGGCGACCAGGTGGCGGCCGAGGACTACAACCGGGCGCTGTGGAGCAACGCCTCCCCGCTCCTCCCCGGCCCCCTTGGGCCGCGGCGGCGGGCGCCCCTGGACCGGAACGTCACCGTGGGCGAGGTGGACGTCGCGCATCCCGCCCTGCGCGCCTTCGCGGACCGGCGCCTGCTGGACTCGTTGCGCGCGGTCAAGGTATCGTCGTACTTCGCGTTGGCGTCCGCGGGCGGACGCACCCTGATGCGGTTGAGCAACGGCGAGCCGCTCGTGGTGGAGAAGGAGCACGGCAAGGGCCGGATTCTCCTGTACACCTCCACCGCGGACAGCGCCTGGAACAACCTTCCTCTCAAGACCGGCTACGTACCGCTGATGCAATCCCTGGTGACCTACATGGCGGGCGGCGGCAGCGGCTCCATCGACACCGGCATCACCGCGGGTACGGCGAAACGATGGTCCGCCGACGCCGCCCACGCCGGGAAGCAACTGCGGGTGGTGGACCCGAACCGCACGGAGAGAGAGGTCACGCTGGAGCCGGCGGAGGGAAAGGCTTCCGGCTCCTTCGACGGCAACCACTTCGCCGGCGTCTACCGGGTGGTCTCCCCCGGCGGAGGACTGGACATCGCCTCGCTGTACGCGGTGAACCCGCCGCCCATGGAATCGCGCCTGGAGCGCATCGGCGCCGACGAGCTGCAGCGGAAGTTCGGGCCCGTGAGCCACGAGGTCCTTGCCGCGGGCGCCTTGTCCGGCGGCGGCACCCGCACCGACCTCGCGCTGGGCCTGGTGGTGGTGCTGATCCTCACGCTGCTGTTCGAAAGCTGGCTGGGGCAACGGAATTATGAATAGGCGAAAATTCCTGCGAAGCCTGCTGGGAACCGCGGCGGCCGCGTGGAGCCTGCCGGCGGCGCTTCCCGCGGCGGACTCTGCGCAACGGATCCAGTTCGTCTTCGCCCAGGTGCGCTACCGCGGCGGCGACTGGGACCCGCGTCCCCGCGCCGTGACCCCGTTGATGGAGGAGTTGATGCGCCGGACCAGCGTGAACGCGGCGCTGGAACGCCGGGTGGTGCGGCTCACCGACCCCGAGCTTTTCTCGTTCCCGTTCCTCTACATGGCCGGCAAGTACGACTTCCAGCCGTTCTCCGAGGACGAGCTGCGGAACCTCCGGCGTTTCCTGTCGTTCGGCGGTTTCCTGCTGGCCGACAACACCCTCGGGCAGCTCGGTTACGGCTTCGACCGGCGCTTCCGCGCGGAGATGCAGCGGTTGTTCCCCGCACGGGAGATGCGCAAGATTCCCCTCACCCACGCGCTCCTGCGGAGCTACTACCTGCTCCGGCGGATCGGCGGCCGGGTGGCCACCAGCTCCTACCTCGAAGGCATCCAACTCGGCGAGACCACGCCGGTGGTCTATTGCCACAACGACCTGGCGGGCGCCTGGGAACGGGACGGTCTCGGACGGTGGAGCCACCCGTGTGTGCCCAACGGCGAGGAGCAGCGTCGCGACGCCTTCCATCTCGGCGTCAACCTGATCCTCTACTCCATGACCGGCAACTACAAGCAGGACCTGATCCACGTGCCGTTCATCCGCCGCCGGCTCACCCAGTAGGATGTCATGACGGGAACACTGGACATCGTATTCGGCGGAGGGCTGCCGCTGTGGCTGGTGGCGGCGCTGGCGCTGGCCGCGGCGGGCCTCCTGGTCAACCAGTTCCGCTTCCTGCACCGGAGCCTGGGGCTCGGCAAGGCCTCGCTGCTGACGCTGCTGCGAGGGGTGGTCTACGCCCTGCTGCTGCTGTTTCTCCTGGGGCCCGTGCGCACGGTGGAGGAGCCCACGCCGCTGCGGCGCCCGCTGGTGGTGCTGCTGGACACTTCCGAGAGCATGGGGCTCGCCGCCGGCCGCGGTGACGCCACCCGGCTCGACGCCGCCAGGGAGGCGCTTGCGTCCGCCGGACTGACCCGCGGCCTCGCCGGAAAATACGATCTCAAGCTCTACGCCTTCGACCGGGAGACCGCCCCACGCGATTTTGACCGGCTTGGGGCCGCGGCCCCCGCGGGCGACGCCAGCCGGCTGTTCCATGCCCTCGAACAGGCGGCGAAACACGAGCCGGACGCCGCCGGGACCATCGTCGTGTCCGACGGCATCGTGAACCCGGCCGATGCCCTCGACGATTTCAAGGGCCACCCCAGGCCGCTCCTCGCCATCGCGGTGGGACAGGCGGACGGCTTCAAGGACCTGCGCATCGCGGGCCTGCGCGCCCCGGAGCTGGCCTTTCGCGGCCGCGCCATCACCATCGACTTCACCATTCAGGCGTACGGCCTGGCCGGCGCCAACGTGCCGCTCTACTTCAACCTCGGCCGCAACCTCATCTCGACGCATCCCATCGCCATCGACCGGGACGCCTACCAGAACCGCATCACCATGAACTACACGCCGCGGGAGCTGGGCGCCCACGGTTTTACCCTGACCCTGCCCGAGCTGGCCGGCGAGAGCATCGCCGGCAACAACCGCAAGGCGTTCCGCATGGAGGTGCGCCGGGACAAGCTGCGGGTGCTGACCCTGTCGGGGTCCCCGTCGTGGAACTACCGGTTCCTCCGCTTCGCGCTGAAACAGGACCCGTTCCTGGAACTGGTCTCGTTCGTCTTCCTGCGCACTCCCAGCGACGTGGTGGACGTGCGCGAGAACGAGCTGAGCCTGATCCCCTTCCCCATCGACGAGATCTTCGTCGAGGAACTCAAGAACTTCGACGTGCTGATCCTCGACGACTTCTCGCACCGCACCTACTTCAACCCGCTCTACTTCGAGAACATCCGCGACTTCGTGCGCGACGGCGGCGGCATCGCCATGCTGGGCGGGACCCGCGCCTTCGACCGCGGCGGATACCACGAAACCGCGCTGGCGCCGGTGCTGCCGGTGAAGCTCGACGGACGCGGCGCCTTCAGGACCGGCGTCGCCGCGCGCGCCGCCCTGACGCCGGCGGGCAAGGCCCACCCGTTGACGCGCGTGTTCGCCGATCCCGCGGCCAACGAGGAAGCCTGGCGCGCGCTGCCCCCGCTGACCACCCTCAACGAGGTGGCGCAGCCCAACGGCGAGGTGCTGCTGTCGGCGCGGACGCCGGGGCGCGAGGCGCCCTTGCTGACGGTGGGCCGGTACCACAAGGGGCGGTCGCTGGCGTTCGCCAGCGACGACCTCTGGCGCTGGAACTTCGACGCGGTGGGCCGCAACCAGAACCCTCAGATCCACCTGAAGCTCATTCGGAACGGCGTGCGCTGGCTGGCCCGCGAGCCCGCCTTCGAGCAGGTGCAGATCCTGGCGGTGGGCGGCTCCCGGCGGCCGGGAGAACCCCTCGAATTTCGCATCCGGGTTCTGCGGGACGACCACGCCCCGGCCACGGACCCGGCCCTCCAGGTCGTGGTCACCGGACCGGAGGGTGAACGGTCGCCGCTGGAGTCCGCAGCCACCGACCAGCCCGGCGAGTACCGCTCCAAGTTTACGCCCCGGCTGGAAGGGTCCCACCGCATCGAGGCCCAGGCGTCGTCCGGGGGAACGCCCCTGGGAAGCGCCGCCGCCAACTTCCTCGTGGCGCTGCCGTCGGAGGAGAACGACGACGGCCGGCCGCGCCCGGAATTGCTGGAAGCCGTGGCGGCCCGCAGCCAGGGCATGTTCGTCCCCGCCGCCGCCCTGACGGACGCCCACTGGTCGGAGTTCGAGCAGTTGATGGAGCGGGCAGCGCCGTCCAGCATCCAGGCGAGAAGCCGGGTGGCGCTCTGGAACGAGCCGCTGCTGTTCACCCTCGCGGTGCTGCTGCTGGCCGCGGAATGGTGGCTGCGGCGCACCTGGGGGCTGGTATGAATGCGGTGTCCGGCAGTTCCGTGCGTGAAGCCGGCGACCTGCGTTGCGCGACGCCGGAGATTCGGTCATGACCACACACGTTTTTTCCGGCAATCCCCTGGACCGGGGCGACGTGCAGCGCCGGGACGAGGAATGGCTCAGCAAGGCGGCCAGGGACCCCCGTTCCCGTTTCCTGCTGCTGTGGCAGCTCGACATCCTGTTGCGGAACGGCGACCGGGCCGAGTTGGGCTGGGTCCGGCCCGCGGACATCGAAGGTCTCGGGCTGGAAGGCCCACCGGTCTTCCTCGGCCTCATGGACGGCGCCGCCCACTTCGCGGTGGACGTGTCCGCGGTCGCCGAGCCGCTCCGGGAGCTTGACCTGGAGGAACCCTGGACCTTCGTGGAGGCCCGGGCCGCGGCCGCGCAGCTCAAGCCCCAGGACGTGGGCATACTCGCCCAGAGCAAGGCCCAGGTGGACTGGCACCGCCGGCACCGCTTCTGCGGCCTGTGCGGCGGCGTCACCGAGCAGGGGCGCGGCGGCCAGGTGCGCAAATGCGCCGCCTGCAACACCGAGCACTTCCCGCGCACCGATCCCGTGGCCATCATGGTGGTCACCGACGGCGAGCGCGCCCTGCTGGGCCAGTCCCGCGGGCGGCTGGCCCGCTCCGGCCGCTACTCCGCCCTGGCCGGCTTCATCGACCAGGCCGAGTGCATCGAGGAGGCCGTGCGGCGGGAGGTGAAGGAGGAGGCCGGCATCACCGTGGGCGAGGTGCGCTACCACTCTTCCCAGCCTTGGCCCTTCCCGTCCTCGCTCATGATCGGCTGCCACGGCAAGGCCTTGACCACGGACATCGCCAAGGACGACGAGGAGATGACCGACGTGCGCTGGTTCTCCCGGGAGGAAGTCGTCTCCTCCCTGGCCGGCGAGAACCCGGACCTGCGGCTGCCGGACCCCGTGGCCATCGCCCACCACCTGATCCGGGCGTGGGCCGAGGGGCGGGTGGTGTTCCAGGAGGGATGATCGGATGCCCAAGCCACGCATAGCGGTGTTCTCGGGGCCGCGCGCCACCATCGCCAACACGCCTCCGCTGGTCACGAGCAACAAGGGGCGGGCGGCAGGCGAGCGACAACTCGACGGGCGGTTCGACCACCTGGTCCCGCAGCGCCTGCACGAGCCCGTGCGGGTGCGCATCGAGAGGTTCAGCGCGCACCCGCTGGAAGCCGACGCGGCCGAGGTCTACCACGACGACGGCAAGCCGTACTACGAGGTGGAGCTGCGCCCGGAGGACGGCGCGTATCCCCTGCCCTACGTGGCGCGCCGCGCCGACGGCTCCGAGGGCGGCACGCCCTTCGAGGACGGCGACCAGCGGGACGCGGGCATCGGCTACGGCGGGAGACAATCGTACTTTCCCGATGCGTCCGGGTTGTTCGAGGACATAGACCGCGGGCTGGGCGGGCGCGGCCACGACGGCGCGGCCAGCGAGCTGGACCGGCTCGCGGATTTCGACTTCGTGCGCGTGCTCCCGCCGTCGGGCTACACGAAACAGGGCGAGGTGGGCGGGCGGGACTTCTTCCCCTACAGCCCCAGGCCCCTCAGCAAGTTCCCGCCCCACAACGCCATGGCCCGTGCGGTCAACGTCGTCCAGCAGACCATCGACTCGGGGCGCTACGACGGCTTCATCTGGCTGGAAGGCAGCCCGCACGTGGAGGAGACGCTCTACTGGCTGAGCCTGGTGCTGGACACCGACCTGCCGTTCGTGGGCATCTCGTCGCAGCGTCCCCACGGCTCCCTCGCCAACGACGGCGACCGCAACGTCGTGGACGCGACCCGCTACATCGCCTCGGGCCTCGGCACGGGGCTGGGTGCGGTGGGCATCGTCGACGAGCAGATCTTCGCGGCGCGCGTGTTCAAGAAGGGCGATGCGCGGCCGGGCGGCTACCGCGCCACCGGCGGCCACGGCGGCGTGCTCGGAAGCGCCGGCCACGAGGTGCGCGTGTGGTTCCGTCCCGCGTACCGGACCACGGGCGCATCCGCGCTCGCGGTGAAGGGCCTGCCCGCCGAGGTCCGGTTTCAGGAATACGGCGACAGCGACGGGACGGCGACCATCCGCATCAAGGATGACGACGGCTCGCTGCGCGGCGACGCCATCGCGCCGGTGCACGTCGTGAAGTACGGCCACTACATGGCGGAGGAAGACACCGCGGACCCGGAGGTGGAGGTGGACATCATGGCGCGCCTCGAACGCGGGCTCGCGCAGGAAGCGTCCGCGGAGCCGGACGCGTCGCGGTTCCACGGGTTCGTGCTGGAGGGGGCGGCGGGCACCGGCTCGGCGCTGCACAGCCAGATGGCGGCCCTCGCCATCGCCGCCTTGAGCGGCATGCCGGTGGTGCGGGTGAGCCGCGGCGACCCCGAGGGCGCCCTGCCCTCCAATCCCAACGATCTGACCATCGAGGGGAGCAACCTGGACGCCACCAAGGCGCGCATGCTGTTGCGCGCGGCCATGCTGCGCCTGGGAAGATTGCCCAAGGCGCGCGACCCTCGCAATCCGACGGCGCGGGAACGCGAGGCGGCGATCGCGGCGATTGCGCGCTACCAGGAGATATTCGACACGCACTGATCCGGGCGTGGGCGAGCCGTAGCGGCCCGGCCGCGGAAAGGATGGACCGTTGGAGAGACGCAACGAAACGATGCAGGAAACCGAGACGCCGCGCGAGCGCCTCTCCACCCTCGTCGCGGCCATCCTGCGGATCAACGCCAGCCTCGACGTCGATTCGGTGCTGCGCGAGGTCGTCGACAGCGCCCGCGCGCTCACCGGCGCCCGCTACGGCGCCATCGCCACCACCGACGAACGCGGAGAGGTCCGGGACTTCGTCACCTCCGGCTTCGGACCCGAGCAACACCGGGCGATGATGGAATGGCCCGACGGGCCGCGACTCTTCGAACACCTCCACGGCCTTGCGGCGCCGCTGAGACTGCCGGACCTCGACGGGTATATCCGCTCGCTCGGCTATTCGTCTCTCCCCGTCCGCTACGGGACGTTCCAGGCGATGCCGATGCGTCACCAGGGCCTGGACGTGGGCGTCTTCTTCCTGGGCGAGAAGGAAGGGGCGTTCACGGACGAGGACGAGGAGTTGCTGGTGCTGTTCGCCTCGCAGGCGGCAACGGCGATCGCCAACGCCGGGGCGCACCGCGCCGAGCGGCGGGTGCGGGCCGATCTCGAGGCGCTGGTCGAGACCTGCCCGGTCGGCGTGGTGGTGTTCGACGCAGCGACCGGCCATCCGCTGTCGTTGAACCGCGAGGCAAGGCGCATCGTTGCCGGGGTGGAGATACCGGGGCTCTCCGTGGCGGAGGTTTCGGCGATGTTGACCTGCCGGTTCGCCGACGGCCGCGAGGTCCATCTGGGCGAACTCAGGAGCGCCGAGAAGGTACGCGCCGAGGAGGTGCAACTGTCTCTTCCGGACGGGCGCAGCGTTCGGACGCTGATCGACGTCACCCCGGTCCAGTCGGCCGGCGGCGCGGTCGAGACGGTGGTCGTGACCATGCAGGACCTGGCGCCGTTCGAGGCGCTGGAGCGCTCCCGGGCGGAGTTCATCGGCATGGTGAGCCACGAGCTGCGGGCGCCGCTTGCCGCCATCAAGGGCTCGGCCGCCACGGTGCTGGGGGCGGTGCGAGACCTGGACATGGCGGAGCTGCGCCAGTTCTTCCGCATCGTCGACGAGCAGGCCGACCGCATGGACGTCCTGGTCGGCGACCTGCTGGACGCCGGGCGCATCGCCGCGGGAACGCTGCCGGTCGCGCCCGAGCCGGCGGACCTCGTCGTCCTGGCGGACCGGGCGCGGACCACGTTCCTGAGCGCAAGCGGCAGGCAGGCCGTCCTCATCGACCTTCCGCCCGATCTGCCCCGCGTCATGGCCGACGGGCGCCGCATCGTCCAGGTGCTGAACAACCTCCTCACCAACGCCTCGCGCCATTCTCCGCAGACCGCCCCGATCCGGGTGGCGGCGGCGCGCGACGGCGCCCACGTCGCGGTCTCGGTAACCGACGAGGGCGAGGGCATGGAGCCGGAGCAGTTGACGCGTCTGTTCCGCCGGCACGCCGGGGCCGGCGACGGGGAGGGTAGAGGTTCGGGCTTGGGGCTGGTCATCTGCAAGGGGCTGGTGGAGGCGCACGGGGGCCGCATCCGGGCGGAGAGCGCCGGAGCGGGCAAGGGCACGCGCGTGACGTTCACGCTGCCGGTGGCCGGGGAGGCGGCCGAGAGCGCCGCGGCAAGCGCCGCCGGGGTCCACGTTCCCCGGCCGCACGAGGGACAAGCGGGGACGAGCGTCCTGGTGGTGGACGACGACCCCCAGACGCTTCGCTACGTGCGCGACACGCTCTCGGCGGCGGGGTATGTCGCGACGGTGACGGGCGAGCCGCAGGAAGTGTCCCGCCTGCTGGAGACGAAGAAGCCGGAGCTGGTCCTGCTTGATCTCATGCTCCCGGGGACCGACGGCATCGAATTGATGGAGAGCCTTCCCGCGCTCGCCGATCTGCCGGTGATCTTCATCTCCGCCTACGGCCGGGACGAGACCATCGCAAGGGCGTTGGAGGCCGGCGCCGCCGACTACATCGTCAAGCCCTTCTCACCGACGGAGTTGACGGCGCGAGTGCGCGCGGCGCTACGCAAGCGCAGCGCACCCGAGCCTTTCGTTCTCGGAGAGCTGGTCATCGATTACGCGCGGCGCCGGGTGAGCGTGGCCGGCCGGCCGGTGCGGCTCACGGTCACCGAGTACGAGCTGCTGCGCCTCCTCTCCGTGAACGCCGGACGGGTCCTCACCTATGAGTCCCTGCTGAGCCAACTGTGGGGAGCGAAGGATACGGACAACCCGGAGCCGGTTCGGAATTTCGTGAGGAAGCTGCGGCACAAGCTGGGCGACCACGCGACGGAAGCTACCTATGTCGTCAACGAGCGCGGACTCGGCTACCGGATGCCGGAGCCGGGCGGCCCGTAAATCCTTCGCAGGAGGTGAACCATGACCGGCACTCTCCGTTTCAGCGGCGCCATCCCGGCCAATCTGCTGCCCTTCAACGAGGACCTGTCGTTCGACGAGGTCAATTACCGGAAACATCTCTCGTGGCTGGCGTCCGTGGACGGCGTCGGCGCCATCGTCTGCAACGGCCATGCGGGTGAGGTGTCGTCGCTGGACCGGGAGGAACGGCGCCGGGCGCTGGCCATCGCCGCGGACGAGGTGGGCGACCGGGTGGATCTCATCTCCGGCATCTACACCGACAACACGCTGGAAGCCGCGGAGTTGGCCAGGGACGCCAAGGCGGAAGGCGCGGCCGGACTCCTGATCTTTCCGCCGACGCTGTTCATGTGGGGCGCACGGCTGCGGCCGGAGATGGCCGTGGTCCATTTCGAGACCATCGCCGAGGCTACGGACCTGCCGCTCATCGTCTTCGAGTATCCGCCTGCCATCGGCATCGGCTACGCTCCCGAAACCCTGGCGCGGCTGGCGGAGATCGACCACGTGGTGGGGGTCAAGGACTGGAGCAACGACATGGTGGCGCTGGAGGCCAACCTGCGCGCCCTGCGCGGCACCGGCCGGCCCGTGGCCATGCTGAGCAGCTACACCATGTCCATGTTCGCAAGCTACGTGCTCGGCGCCGACGGCTCCATCTCGGGAATGGGAAGCGTCACCGCGGACCTGCACGCGGAGTTGTTCCGCGCCGTGCAGGACGGGGACCTGGAAGCCGGCCGCCGGCTCAACGACCGCTTGGCTCCGCTGGTTGAGGTGTTCTACGCCCCGCCGTTCGTGGACATGCACAACCGCATGAAGGAAGCGCTGGCGCTCCTGGGACGCATCGACAAGGCCGTGGTACGCCCGCCCCTGAAGCGCATCACGGACGAGGAGCGCGAGCGCATCCGGCGGGCGCTGCTAAAGTCGGGGCTGTTGCTACCGTAGCGTTATCGGAAACCGTCATTCCGGCGAAATGCCTACCCCGTACTCGATACGGGGCCGGAATCCAGGGGTGGCGCGGGCGGTTTCCACTGTCCCGCCCCAACCGCCTACGACCAGCTATCCTGGTAGACCCAGCGATCCAGGTTGTCGAAGTACTGGCGCCGGAGCATGAGGCTCATCTCCACGGCGCGGACGACGCGGTCCTGGATCTCGGGGCTGGTGGCGTACTTGACGAGCAGGTCGAACGGGTAGTTGCCGTGCTCTTCCTCGTCGTCGTGGATCTTCTGGTAAGGGCCGGTGACCCACTCCGGCACCGTGCCGGCCTCCAGGCTCTTGCCGATGAGGTAGTCGGCCACGCCCTCGCCGGCGAACGGAAACGCGGCGATGCGCTCACAGGTCGTGGTCAGCGCCTCGAACCCGTTGAACATCGCCATCTGGGCGGGCACCGGCTTGTAGTCGTAAGGGACGGCGCCCTTGCTCTTCAGGGCTTCCGAAAGGTACTCCGCGTGAACGAACTCCTCGTGGATGGCTTCCGCCAGAATGGCCTTCACCTCCAACTCCGGCGTGGTCTTGAGCCATGAGCCGAAGACCTCGGCCGCGCGCACCTCGTTGAAGAGCCGGCTCTGCATCACCTTGACGCGCATCTCGTCCGTGGTGAGCGGAATGTAGCTGTAGGCGGGCAGGTTGTCGTCGAGGCCGTTGCAGAACTCCTTGACGCGCTTCTGCACCTTCTTGGCGAATTCGTGACTGTCCATGCGTGCTCCCTGTCCAGAAGGTTCCGGCGTGGATTCGATGCGCAAACGGATACCAGCCAGCACATGGACCGTCAAACTCCGCCTAGTTCTTGAGGCCCAGAAACTTCCGGTATTGGGCGACGACGCCCGGAGGGGCATCGGTCATGAGCTTGATGATCCGGGCCACGTCCTTTCCCGAGCGCGGGGAGACCCGGATGCCCTGGCGCTTGGCCTCGCTGATGAACCTGCGGCTGGCGAGAGCCTTGAGGAAGGCTTCCTGCAAGACTTCGAACCGGTCCGGCGGCGTCCCCGGAGGGAGCGCGTAGAGGCGAAGAATGCTCCAGCTCCCGATCAGGAAATCGGCCATCTGCCGCTGGTCGGAACTGAGGGTCAGGTCCTTCAGGGTTGCCACCCCCGGCGGCGCTTCCGCCCCGGGTCCGGTGCCGATGGCGAGGAACGGCCGGATGGTCCCGTTCTCGATGAGGTGACCGTACCGGTCCTGGACGAAATGGAGCGACAGGTTCATTCCCTCCAGCTCCTTACGTTCCAGCGCCGCGAGGATGCCGCTGGAGCCCCGGTACCCGAAGACGACCTTGACGTTGAGCCCGAGGTAACGCTCAAATTCACCCATGATGGCGGCGGACTGACCCACGCCCGTCGCGCCGACGGCGAGGGGCTCCTTTCGCTTCTGCAGATCCGCAAGGGTGCGTACTTTCAGGTCGCCCCGCACCCACAGCACTCTCGGCAGGGCCGGCAGGGAGGGGTCGCCCAGAAACATGAACTTCTTGGGGTCGAACTTGGCCGCGGGGTCCTGCATCAAGGCCTGCATGATGATTCCGGCGGCGAAGTTGACAATGGTGAGCCCGTCGCCCGGTTGTTCCGCATAGACTCGGTTGGCCGCTATCAGGCTGCCCGCGCCCGGCATGTTCTGCACGATGAACCTGGGCTCGCCCGGCATGTAGGACGGGAGATGCCGGGCCAGCATGCGCGCGAACGTGTCGAATCCGCCACCCGGACTGACTCCGACGATCATCTTGACCGTCTTGCCTTCGTAGAATGAAGCGGCCTGTGCCGAAGCCCCGGGGTGAAGCCACAGGCACAAGGCGACGGCGAGGGTGAACAGGGCTACTCCGGTTGGTGCTCTACCGTTCATAAACACCTCCCCTGGCGCGTGTTCGGAAGACACGGAACCCTTTGAATTCCCGGACACTACGATGAGGCCGGAAGCATTGTCAACCGCGAACCGGACGCTGCTTTCCGCCATGGTGAGGCCGTTCGGTGCTCGACGTTCGCTTCTGTTTGACACGCCTGAAGGATTGGAAGTAATGGGAAGTTTGTCGGGACAGCACCATGGCCAACGAAACCTTCGTCGACTCGATCGTCAACGAGATCATCGAACCCGGAATCCGGCGACTGATGGAACACCGCTACTTCTCCGAGCTGCGGGAAGGCAAGCTCTCGGTGCGGCGACTCCAGGGATGGTCGCTGCAGCACTATCTGCACAACGTCGTCCTGTTGAAGGGCTTTGCATTGTGCATGGTGAAAAACGCCCACGACAGCCAGCTCTTCAGCCACTTCGCCTACCAGTTCGAGGAAGAGAGGACTCATCCCGATCTGGCCAAGCGCTTCGGCCTCGCGCTGGGGCTCAGCGAGGAGGATTTCGCAGACGCCACGCCGGTCTTCGGGTGCCTCGTGCACACGAGCCGGATGATCCACGGCATGCTGCTGGGCTCGCCGGCGGAGAACCGGGTCGGAGCCCTGGTGGACGAGAGCATGGTCCGCCGCTATTCGGAGGAGTTCAACCTCCATGCGCGAAGGCATTATGGCCTTGGCGACGAAGCCTGCGAGTTCTTCACGGTCCACATGGTCGCGGACGAGGAACACACCGCGATGGCCTCGGAAGTGATCACCCGTCTGGCCACGACGCCCCGGCAACAGCGGTTGGTCCGTGAGGCCGCGCAGCATACGGTGCGGCTGAAGCTGGGGAAATTCGACGGCATCTACGACAGCTATGCGTAGGCGCACCCGCCGCTTGGAAATGAGAACAAATGAAGATCTATAACTTCGACCTGCTCGCCTATCCGCATGTGCCCATGGACATCCCGGGCACGCCGCTGCCCAGCAACCTGTTCGACCCGCTCGAAGGCTGCCGCAACTATGAGGAACACTTCTACGAGATGGAACACTGCGAGCAGCTCGGCTTCGAAGGGGTCCTGTTCAATGAGCACCACTACAGCGCCTACGGCACCATGCCGTCGCCCAATCTGGTTGCCGCGGCCCTGAGCCAGAGGACCAGCGAGATCAAGATCGGCGTGCTCGGCAACGTCCTGCCGCTGCGCCACCACCCGGTGCGGGTGGCGGAGGAGTACGCCATGGTCGACTGCATGTCCGGGGGCCGCCTGATCGCGGGCTTCGTGCGCGGCATACCGCCGGAATACCTCTGGTACAACGTCGATCCGAGCGAATCGCGCGGGCGTTTCGAGGAGGCCTTCGAGCTGATCATGACGGCGTGGAAGGAGCCCACCTGGAGCTACCACGGCAAGTTTTTCCATCTGGAGAACTGCGCCACTTGGCCCCGTCCGATCCAGCAGCCCCACCCGCCGGTCTGGGTCGCCGCCCGCAGCGCTGAATCCGTCGAGTGGTGCGCGCAGCGGCGCATCCCCATTGCCCAGGTGTACCAGACCACCAGCCAGATCGAGGATACCTTCAACTACTACCGCAAGGTGGCACGAGACGGCGGCTGGGAAGCCGACCCCGGCCAGTTCATCCTGTGCCGCCACATCTACGTGGACGAAACGGACGAGAAGGCGCGTGAGGTGGCCGAACCGGCGCTGCGCTATTTTTTTACGCTCCTCAATCGCGGGTTCAAGCAGACCGCCAGCGCCGAGGGGGCGCGCGTGAGAGAAGCCCTCTACACCGACAAGTCGTTCAACTACTTCCGCGAGGAGAACCGCCAACGCCACGACTTCTCATCGCTGAGCTGGGAGGACCTGGACCGGGTGGGATACATCTTCGCCGGGAGCCCCGACACCGTGGCCCAAAGACTGAACGCGCAAATGCGCGCGGTGGGCGCCGATCACTTCATGGGCATGTTCCACATCGGCAACCTTCCTCACAGCAAGGTCCTGGCTTCCCTGGACCTCTTCCACAAGCAGGTGATGCCGCAGTTGCAGTGAGCGACGCGGGTCCGGTTCCTGGAGTAACGGAGTGACGAACAGCGAGCGGATTACCGACCTGAAGGCGCTCGACGACCTGCTCGAGAGCGAGTCCATGCAGGGGTTGTGGGTCGGCGAAGACAGGCACATCGTCGAGCCTCGACCCTTCGGCGCCCCCAAGCTGTGGAAGTGGTCGAAGATCCGGGAGGGGCTGGACGCTGCCGCGAGGCTCGTGCCGACCAACTTCAAGGGCTCCCGCCGGGCCATCACACTGATGCATCCCGACATCGCGCGCGGCACCAGCAACACGCTGGTCATGGCCGTTCAGTTGGTCAAGGCCGGCGAGGCGGTCTACGCCCACCGGCACACGGCCGCGGCCATCCGCTTCATCCTCGAAGGCGGCGAGGATGCCTACACCATCACCGACGGCGAGAAGTGCGTCATGGAGACAGGCGATCTCGTCGTTCAGCCGAACTGGAGTTGGCACAACCACGTCAACGAATCCGACCGGGATGCGGTCTGGATCGACGCGCTCGACGTGGGTCTGATGGCGCACCTGCGCACGATGTTTCAAGAGCCGCACCCAGCCGAGGAGCTGAGACTCTTCAACAGTACGACCGACACCACGGTTCGTAATCCCGGGGGCCTCGCGCCTCCGGGTACGAGCCTCAAACAATCGGTATACAAGTGGCGCGAGACCCTGCCTGCTCTGAACGAGATGCTCGCCGAAGACAAAAGCCCTTACGACGGGCGTTGCCTCGAATACCGGGACCCGGTTACCGGGGGACCGACATTCCCCACGTTCTCATGTTGGATTCAGATGCTGGAACCGGGAGAGCACACCCTGCCCCACCGCCACACCGCCAACCACCTGTACCACGGTTTCCGCGGCTCGGGCGTCGTCGAAGTCGAAGGCACGGAAATGGCGTGGGAGGAAGGGGATTTCATCGTCGTTCCCAACTGGAGCTGGCATCGTCACAGAAACAGCTCGGACGCGGAGCCTGCCATCCTTTTCTCCGCCACCGATCGCCCCCTCCTGGAACTGCTCGGACTCTACCGCGAGGAAGCCGGCAGCGGCAACAATTCACGCTAATCCTACGTTACCGGCCGACCGGTCGCATCTCCGACCAGCTCGCGCCAGCGCACGAACTGCCCCGAGATCCCTTGCAAATACGGAATTGAATTCCGTAATATCCAATATCGGGTCGGCATGGATGGCCGAAGGCTCGGTAACGCCGCACTTGCGGCGTCTCTCCGTCTCAGGAATCCAGCGTCGATTCGACGAACAACTCCTCCACCGCCACCTGCCTGTCCATGAGCCCCTGGTCGTGGGAGTAGCCCATGAAGCGCTCCAGGTTGGCGCGGTTGCGCTTGAGGCCGTAAGGCCAGTAGTCCAGGCCCAGCGTTTCGCGCTCTTCCTCGTAGAGATGCCGGGTCCACGCGAGGCTGGACCAGTTGGGGTCGGAGTAATACTCGAAGCAGGCCGCCTTGGCCTTCTCGAAGGCATCGGTGACGCTCTGCACGGCGAAGGGATACTGCTCCAGCACTTCGTTCTTGAAGGCCACCACATGCATGATGGGGTAGTAACCGTTCTTGCGGTAGTACTTGAGTTCCTCGGCCCGAGGGTCGCGGAACAGCCGGCGGATCTTCTCCGACCCGTCCACCACCTCGTCGGGCGGATGGGGCATCATCAGGGCGTCGATCTCGCCCCGCTCCAGCATGGCGCCGATGCTATCGCCTTTCTCCAGGTAGCGCATGCTCACCCCTTCGAGCTGGATGGACAGCGCCTCGGGCTTGTCGATGACCCAGTCGATCTCGCGCCAAGGCACGTCGTACTCGCTCTGCAGGTCCCCCTTGGCGAGCACGGAGAGGGTGGTCTGGAAGGTGCTCAGGCCCACGGTCCTGCCGACGAGGTCCCTGGGCGACTCGATGCCGGCGTCCACGTTGACCCACATCTGCGACAGGCTGAACAGCCGGCGCGGGAACACCGGGATGGCCTTGATGGGCATGTCGCGGCTCTGGGAGATGAGGTAAGACGACAGCGACAGCTCGCAGATGTCGAACTCGCCGTCCTGGAGCATGCGCTCGTGGCGCCGGGCGCCGTGCCTGAGCGGGTGCGACTGGCCGATCTCCAGCACCTCCAGGTCCAGGCCCTCGGCGGTCACGCTTCCATCGAACAGGGGCACGTGCCTGTCGTAGTGGGACAGGGCCATGGTCAGCTTGGGATCCGGCATGATGTTCGTCGCCTCCTTCCACAACTTGCGTGTTCGTACGGATTGAGACTATACACTAAGCGTATTCAGCGGGCCAAACACGACCGACGCCCGTCGCCGCACGGAAAAATGATCACAATTGGAGATATCTCTTGAAAAGGAGAATCAAATGGCCATCGAAGTCATGGATCTGATGGACAAGGGGCGTAAGGACCTGAAGCGTGAGGTCGTGCTGAACACCAAGCGCTTCCACACGTGGGTGCACGTCTATCGCGAACCCGGCGACAAGGACGACATGCACTGCCACAACGCCGACCAGAGCTTCTACGTCATGGAAGGCGAGTGCACCATGCACTTCCCGGACGGCGGCAAGGCGGTGATGACGCCGGGCATGGTAGCGCTCATCCACGGCGGCGACTTCTACCAGCTCGAGAACACCGGCACCGGCCCGATGATCCTCATGGGCAACCGCTCGGGTCCGTCCGAGGACATCAAGCACATCAATCACGAGTTGCGAGTGGACATCAAGGATCTGCCCAAGGAAGACCGGGAGCGGATCGGCAAGGGCGGGCCGGTCTACGTCACCAAGGCCGGCTAGCGGTGGCCCTCGACTATCTCCCCATCCTGGCGGAACACGCGGCCCCAAGGCCGCCGCGCAAGCTGCGGCGCGCGCCCAAAATCGCGTGGCAGCCCTTGGCAAAGACGCTGGACGAGATGCGCGTGAGCATCGTCACGAGCGCGGCCATCCGCCAGACCAACCAGCGCGCGTTCACCGCCGGGGGCGACACGAGCCATCGCCGCATCGCCGCGAACCCGGACGTCGAGGTCACCGTCGACCATCACTCTCCCGTGGGCGCCGACGTTCGCAGGGATGCCGAAGTGGTCTTTCCCAGGCGCGCGCTCCAGGAGTTGGCGCGAAAAGGCGTCGTCGGCAGCGTCGCCCAAGCGCATTTTTCCATCTACGGCGGCGTCTCCGACCACGAGGCCATCACCGAAACGCTCGCGCCGGAGCTGGCGCGCAGGCTCGCGGCCATGCGCGTGGACCTTGCGCTGATGGTCCCCTACTGACCCTACTGCCACGAGACCGTGAGTCTCGTCGCCAACGTGGTGGAGGCCTCGGGAATCCCGACGCTGCTGGTAGGCACGGTGCGCGACATCGTGGAGCGGGTCAAGCCCCCGAGGGCGGTGTGCATCGACAACCCCGTGGGCCGGACCTTCGGGCGGCCGCGCGCAGGCCTCCGGCAGGAGTCCCTGCTGGCCGAAGCCTTGGGGCTTGCGCATTCGTTCAAGCGCAAGGGGCAGATCATCGATTTGCCCGGCAACTGGACCGACCGCCCCGGAGCCTCCTGGCAGGATATGGTGCGGCGGGAAATTCTGCGGCTGAAGTAGCCCGGAACGCCCCCACCCCTGGATTCCGGCTTTCGCCGGAATGACGTGGAGGCGCGCGGACCTTCACAACCTCGCACTTGTGGCAGCTATATTCTCTCCACCGTCGTCGAATCCTTCAATGCCTCGTAGGCCTGCAGCCCTACCGCCAGGTCCATGATCCCCAGACCCTGAAGCTTGAACAGCGTGATCTCTTCCGCCCCGGTGCGGCCGGGGGCGTTGCCGAGAATCACGTCTCCCAGCTCCGACACGCCGTCCCAGTTCAGAACCCCGTCCCGGACCGCCCGGAACAGGTCGCTCTCGTTGGCCTGCACGGTCGCCTTCGAGGTAACGCACACCCGTGCGGCCCGTCGGAGGGTGTCGTGGTCGATCTCCTCGCGTACGCGTGTCTTGTCGCCGTTGGCGATGGAGGTGACGTGCATGCCGGGACGGAGGCTCCGGCCTTCGAACACGGGGCTCTGGGCGCTGGTGGCGGTGATGACGATGTCCACGCCGTCCAGGGCAGCCTCGGCGCTGTCTACGGCCGCGGCCTCCAGTTCCAGGGCCGCGCGGACGCGATCTGCGAACCGCAGCCGATGCGCCGGAGTCGGGCTGAAGACCTTGACGGTGTCGACGGGGCGCACCGCACATACCGCCTGGAGCTGGGTGAAGGCGTGCTTCTCGCTGCCAATGACCGCCACCCGCGTGGCGTCGAGCGGAGCCAGATACTTGGCGCCGACGCCGCCGGCCGCGCCGGTGCGAAGTTCGTTGATGGCGCAGTCCTGGAACATTATCAGCGGCTCGCCGGTCTCGACGCTGTAGAGGATCACGGTCTCGTGGTGGATCGCCCGGTTCCGGTCGGTCTGGAGGTAGGCGCCCATGGCGCCCTTGAAGGAGCCCGGGAGCACGCCGAACAGCATCCGGTTCGCGTGGTGGATGCGCCGCCGCGGCAGCACTACGGCGTTGCCGCGCGAAGTTTCCGCCAGGGACTCTTCCACCGCCTCGATGGCCCGCGACATGGGTATGATGGTCTCCACCGGCGTTTCCTTGATGAACAGCATGGATGAGTTCCCCCGCTTTCGTGTGTGCCCGCATTTGACGACTCGGCAGACCGAGCCCCCGAACCTGCCGGGCGCAGTCCCGGCAGTCTGCCATCCCTTGAACTGCCCGTCCAGGAACGCTATTCAACATCAACGGCGAGTGTCCTGTCCCGCCATTCGCGTCGGCATGATGCGCGGGACGGTATGCTCCACGCTTGTCGTTTCGGCGCACCGCCGATCCCGCCCGCTTGTGCGTCCGCACGCCACCTTGGCGCGCGGGGCAGCGGCCATCCAGAGAGGAGAATCCACATGGCCATCAACGGTACCAAGGTCATCGACCTCGACAGCCACTTGGTGGGCGACGTGGCCAACTGGGCCGACTGCATCGAGGACGAATGGAAGGGACACCTTCCCCGGCCGCTTCCCACCGCCCCCGACGAACGGCGCAAGACCCTTGTGGGGACGCGCATCATGGTGGGGTCGGAGGTGACCCGACAGAGCGGCGAGAAGCCCGTCTGGCACAAGGCGGAAGACTTGGCGGCCGGGGGCCGGGTGCGCAACCTCGACAAGGACGCCATCGACGTGGCGGTGCTGTCCCCCAACTCGCCGGCACTGGACCTGGTGTGGTTCCCGGACGACCCGCAACTGGCCGCCGCCTATTGCCGTGCCGAGAACAACTACATGCGGCAGTACGCCGGGGAGTTCCCGGAGCGCCTGCAATGGGCCGGCGTCGTTCCGTGGCAGGACGCGGACCTGGCGGTCCAGGAGCTTCACCGCATGGCGGACATGGGCAACCAGGCCCTCAACATGAAGGCGGTGCCGGTGGCCGGACGCCAGTGGTGGGACCCGTACTACGACCCCATCTACGCCGAGTTGGAGAACCTGGGCTGGCCCATCATCATCCACGACACCAAGCACGAATCCATGGGCCAGGAACGCTTCGCCGACAACTTCTTCTTCTCCCACATGGTGGGCCGCGTCTTCGAGTCCATGGTGTGCATGATGACGTTCATCTGCGGCGGCGTGCTGGAGCGGTTTCCCAAGCTCAACCTCGTGTGCCTGGAGACCGGCGCCTCGCAGATGCCGTGGTGGCTGGGGCGCATGGACGAGCACCACGAGAAGCTCCCGCACCTGGTGCCGTGGCTCAGGATGAAGCCCAGCGAGTACTTCATGCGGCAGGTGTACGTCGGCTGCGAGCCGTTCGAGGACGAGCACTTCGAGCTGGCCGTGGAGATGCTGGGCGACGACAACCTGGTGCTGGCCACGGACACGCCGCACTGGGACTCCTCCCCTCCCGGCGAGGTGACCCGCCCCATCGTGGAGAGCGACAAGCTGACAGACGAGAACAAGCGCAAGATCCTGGGCGAGAACGCGGCCCGGATACTGAACTGACCCGATACCGTTCGTCCTGAGCGTAGCGAGTCCTGAGCTTGCCGAAGGACGAGCGAAGTCGAAGGACCGACGCACGAAGACGAACCAACCGGAGGTGAACCTTGGCCTATCAGACCGTCGGAAAACCCATGCCCCGCATCGAAGGCGCGGACAAAGTCACCGGCGCCACGCGCTACGCCGCGGATCTGCCGATCCCGGACTCCCTTTACGCCAAGGTGCTGCGCAGCCCGCTGCCCCATGCGCACATACGCAACATCGACACCGGCAAGGCCAAGGCGCTGCCGGGGGTCCACGCGGTGCTGACCGGCGCGGACCTGCCGGGAGTGTACGTGGGGCTGCGCATGAAGGACATGCCGGTGCTGGCCAGGGACAAGGTGCGGTTCGTGAGCGACCCGGTGGCCGCGGTGGCCGCGGACACGCCGGAGATCTGCGACGCGGCGTTGCGGCTCATCGAGGTGGACTACGAGGAACTGCCGGGGGTGTACGATCCGCTGGAGGCGGTGAAGCCCGGCACCGTGGCGCTGCACGACGCGCCGCGGGAGTACAAGAACGCGCCGCCGCTGGCGGAGGGCGTGGACCCCGACCGGCCCAACGTCCAGTCCCACAGCGTGTGGCAGAACGGCGACCTCGACGCCGGATTCGCCGCCGCCGACCGGGTGTTCGAGAACACCTTCGCGACCCAACTGGCGCACCACGGCTACCTGGAGCCCCACGCCTGCACCGTAGCGGTGGACGCTTCCGGCAACGTCGAGGTTTGGGCCTCCAACAAGGGGCCGTTCGCGCTGAAGAACCGGCTCTGCGCGGACCTGGGCCTTGAGCCTGAGAAGGTCAACGTCCACATCCTCTCGGTGGGCGGCGACTTCGGCGGCAAGGCTTCCATGATCGACACGCCGGTGTGCTATTTCCTGGCCAAGGAAACGGGCCGGCCGGTGCGCATGGTGCTCACCTACACCGAGGAGATCGCCACCGCGGCGCACCGCCATCCGGCCGTGGTCACGATTCGCACCGGAGTCAAGAACGACGGCGCCATAACGGCCGTCGAGGGCAAGGTCACTTTCACCGGCGGCGCCTACGCCGCGTGGAAGGCCAACCCCGAGATCACCGTGCTGGGCGCCCGGCGGCTGGCCAGCTACTACCGGGTGCCGGCCATCCGCATCGAGACCGTGTGCGCCTACACCAACCAGGTGCCGTGCACGCAGACACGGACTCCGGGAAGCCCACAGATCGTGTTCGCGGTGGAGTCGCAGATGGGCCACATCGCCAGGGAGATGGGAATCGACCCGGTGGACTTTCGCATGCGCAACCTGCTGGACCCCGGCGACGCCTCGCCGCTGGGCGCCAAGTGGGACGGCATCCTGGCCAAGGAGACCCTGGCCAAGGCCGTGGAGGCGTCCGGATGGCGCGCGAGCCAGCCCGGACCCAACCGGGGCCGCGGCATCGCGCTCTACGAACGCGGCGCCGGCGGCGGCAACGCCAACGCCGGCATCGATCTGGATGAAGACGGCACGGTTACGGTTCTCGTCGGCGTGCCCGACGTGGGGCCCGGAATCCACACCGCCATCGTGCAGATCGTAAGCGAGACCCTGGGTACCGCGCCCGAGACCATCCGCATCCAGGTGGAGGACACCGACAACTCGCCCTGGGATCCCGGCACCGGCGGCAGCAAGTCCACCAACACCACCGGACACGCCGCCCACAAGGCCGCCCGGGAGGTGCACGAAATGCTCGTGGAGTGCGCCGCCAAAAAGCTCGGCTGCGCGCCCGACCAGGTGGGCCGGGTGGACGGTCGCTTCGCCGCCCCCGAGGGCGGCGAGCTGTCCTTCGCCGAGGCGGCCCAAGCCGCCATCGCCGAGGCCGGCGGCTCGTTCCACCACGACACCCTCTTCGCCCCCGAGGGCCAGCCGCCCATCACCTCGTTCGCGGCCCAGGTCGCCGAGGTGGAGGTGGACCCGGAAACCGGCCAGGTGAAGGTCACCCGCATGACCACCGCCCACGACTCCGGCCGTATCATCAACCACCTGACCTACCAGGGCCAGATCGACGGCGGCGTGGTCAACGGCGTGGGCTTCGCGCTCATGGAAGACAACCCCATGTCCGACGGCAGGATCACCACCCTGAACCTGGGCGACTTCAAGCTCCCTTGCGCCAAGGACATCCCGCGCCTCGACACCGTGTTCGTCGACCAGGGCGAAGGCCCGGTCCCCTTCCAGGGCAAGGCCATCGGCGAACTGCCCAACGTCCCCACCGCCGCCGCCATCGCCAACGCCGTGGCCGACGCCACCGGCGCGCGCATCTACGACCTGCCGCTCACCGCGGAGAAAGTGTACGCGGCGTTGCAGGGGTCGTGAAGAATCGTGAAATGAGAGAGTTGATGGCTCTGACGCGAGACTTCAGGGAAACCATCTGGGAGCGCGTTGAACGGGACCCCGTATTTCGCGAAGCCCTGCTCACGGAAGGGATCGAATGTGTGCTTGCCGGTGAACCGGACACCGGCAAGGTACTACTGCGCACCTACGTCACAAGGGTCACGTCAGATTCGCCAGGATATCCTCGTCGGTGGCGCTGAGATCCACCGGCTTGCGGAAGGGCTGGGGCCAGTCGATGCCGGTGGGCCAGTAGACTTCCACCGTATTGCCGTCGGGGTCGGTGAAATAGATGCCGATGGCGTTGCCGTGGCTGTTGACGTGCTGGATGGGGATGCCGCGTTCCACGAAGTCGCGGTGGAAGGCTTTCAGTTCGGCCAGGGTGCCGCAGCGGAAGGATATCTGCGTGACGATGCTCCCGCCTTCTTCCCGGCCGGGACGCAATTGCAGCTCGTGGTGCTCTTTATGGCGTTCCTGGGCGGTCATGAAGACGGTGCCGGTGTCGCTCTCGTCGCTGACCGTGAGGCCCAACACGTCGCGGTAGAACGCCTTGGAGCGCTCGATGTCGTGGACCAGCAGGCCCACGTGGCCCAATGATGAGACCTTCGGCATGTTGGGTTTCCTCCTGTCGGCTTCCCTTCCGGGCTGCTTGCCTCAGCCGTTGTAGAACCGCTCGGCGTTGGCGTAGAGCACCTTGTGCTTCTGCGTGTCCGAGAGGTCTTCCCGGGCGTTCAACTCGTCGATGTCGCCGTAGAACTCGCCCTTGTGGCGCTCGTGCGGATAGTCAGATGCGAAGAGGATCCGGTCCTCGCCCACGAGCTGCAGCACGGTGGGGAGGGTCCTCTCCTCCACCTCGCAACTGAAGTAGATGTTGCCGTCGCGCACGTAGTCGCTGGGGCGCTTGGTCAGCACCGGGCACCAGCGCCTTCGCCGCTCGTAGTTCTCGTCCATGCGGTCCATCATGTAGGGGGCCCAGCCGGCGCCCGCCTCCAGGAAGGCGAAGCGCAGGTCGGGAAAGCGCTCGAACACGCCCTCGGTCATCATGTCGGTGAACTGGATGAGCTGGGACAACGGGTGCTCCAGCGTGTGGGTCTTGAAGAGGTTTTCGGAGTTGTCGATGCCGATGCGCTGGCTCACGGCGCCGTGGATGGCCAGGCAGCAGCCGAGGCGCTGGGCCTCCTCGTAGAGGGGGTCGAAGTCGCGGTGGCCATAGTGCTTGCCGGCGGCCGTCACCGACGGCAGCATGGCGCCGGGCATGCCCAGCTCGGTCACCGCGGCGCGAAGCTCGGTGACCGCTTCCGGGATGTTCTGGGCCGGGATCAGCGCCACCGCGCGCAGGCGCTCGCTGGCCTGCATGAACTTCGCGTGCACCCAGCGGTTGTAGGCCCGTGCGATGGCCGCGGCATAGTCCCGGTCCTGGATCATGCCGCTGGCCAAGCCCACCGACGGATACAGGTAGGAGGTCTCGATGCCGCAGCGGTCGAGAAACTCCACCCAGCGCTCGGCGTTCGGATCGTCTTCCTCGGTCAGACGCGAGAAGCCGCGGACGAAACCGTCCACGCTCGGGAACAGCGAGTAGACGGTCCAGGGCAGTTGGTTGTAGGGCGGCTCGAAGAACTCCTTGATCTCCCCGGGATGCTCCATCACGTGGCCGTCCGCATCGACGGCGCGGTAGTTGCTCATCTTCTCTCGTCTCCTTCCGTGAACGCTGCCGCTTGGGGTTTCCGGTCATCCTAGTACCCCGGCCGAACCTTGACAAGGACAGGCTCATGTGGCCATGTAGGGGCGGATTTCGGACCCGCCCTCGACGGACAGACTCCTGATTTCCGCAGTCACCCAAGGAGGTTCCCCATGGCACCGCAGTACGCATCCAAGCTCATCTACGGCAACGAGATATCGGACTGGCAGGAGCGGCTGAACACGGACCGCATGCGGCGGGAGCGGGCCGAGCGGGCCAAGCGGATCATGCGCGAGCACGGCATCCCGGCGCTGCTGGAAGCCAACTCGGCCAACATCCGCTACCTCACCGGCCTCAAGGGGTTCAACTATCCCATGTGCCGCTACACCCTGTTCTTTGCCGACCATGACCCGGTCATGTACGAGCACAGCGGCCACTTCCACCAGATGCCGGATCAGGCGCCGTGGATCAAGGAGTGGCGGCCGGCGCGGGCTTGGCTCACCGCGGCCTGCGGCATCGAGGCGGCCAAGGACGAGGCCCGGCAATTCGCCGCCGACATCCACGACGAGTTGAAGAGCCGGGGCCTGCTGAACGAAAAGATCGGCTTCAGCGCCTTCGACGGCATCGCACGGGAGGCCCTCACCAACGCCGGCGTCAAGAACCTCGTGGACTTCAGCCTGGTGATGAAGGAGATCCGCAAGATCAAGACCCCCGACGAGATCGACTGCCTCAAGACCGCCGCGGCCATCGTCGAAGGCGTCTGGTACAGCATATGGGAGAACGCCAAGCCGGGGGTCCGAGACACCGAGCTGTCGGGCATCGCCACCAAGGCGGGCTACGACATGGGCGCGGAGTCGGCGCCGCCCGGAGGCTGGCGCTCCGGGCCCTCCACCTTCGACCGCGGCTTCCATCAGTCCAGCCGGCTGTTGCAGACCGGCGACCTGCTGTACGGCTCGCTCTGCGGCCTCACCTACCAGGGCTACGCCACCTGCACGTACCGGACCTTCATCGTGGGGCGGAAACCCACCGCCAAGGAGCAGGACTGGTACAAGCGCGTACGGGACAGCATCGATGGGGTCATCGACGCCATCAAGCCCGGCGCCACCACCGCCGACGCCGCCAAGCACTTCCCGCCGGCGACGAGCTGGGGCTACGACGAGGAGTGCGAGGTGCTGGCCAGCGAGATCGGCCACGGCATCGGCCTCACCCAGGGAAGCACCAACTACGACATCCCCATCATCAACCGCCAGTGGTCGCTCAACTACCCGCAGGTCTTCGAGGAGGGCATGACCATCGCCATCGAGAGCCGCGAGGGCGAGACCCGCGTGGGCGGCGTGCGACTGGAGAACATGGTGGTGGTGACCAAGGACGGCGCCGAGATCATGGACCACTTCCCACGGGAAGAAATCCTGGTGGCGCCGCGCTAGAGAGGAAAGGAGAGACCGATGAGCGATTCACTCCGCTATTACGTGGCGTTCAACGGCGGGCTCACCGTCTACGAGGATCGCGGCGGTGGGTTGGAGGCGTGCGCCGAGCATTTTCCGGGGCAGACCGTGGACGGGCTGGCTGGCTCAAAGACCCGGCCCGAGCGCGTCTTCGCCGCCGTGCCCTTCGACGGCGCCTACCGCACCGACGACGCGGGCAAGAGCTGGAAGAGGGTCATCGAGGGCGACGCCCGCTGCTTCGTGGTGGACCCCCGCGACGACCGCGTGGTCTATGCCGGACTGGGTCCGGTGCAGCTCATGCGCAGCGAGGACGGCGGCGACACCTGGGAGAACCTGGAGAGCCTGCAGCAGATGCCCGAGGAGGTCCAGAACCAGTGGTGCGTCCCAGGGCCGTACGTCGGCGTGCAGTTCCCGCACGTCTGCAACATCTTGATCCATCCGGACGACTCGGACCTCCTGCTGTTGACGCTGGAGCACGGCGGCGTCGTGCGTAGCGAGGACCGGGGCAAGACCTGGGAGGACGCGAGCAGCGGCATCGACTATCTCGACATGCACCACATCTACAACTATCCGGGCAGCAAGGACCGCTACTACGTATCGTGCGCCCGGGGCTTCTTCCGCAGCGACGACCGCGGACGGCAGTGGCGCCGGGTCGAGGACGGCATGCCGTGGGGCTACACCGAGAAGTACAGCTACACCCACGACTGGTACTTCCTGCCGGGCGACACCCCGCGGATGATGGTGTGCGGCGGGCGCGGTTCCCCTGGAGTGTGGCGCGGCGAGAGCACGAACCCCCACGGCGTGATCATGCTGAGCGATGACGAAGGCGCGTCCTGGCGCACCGCCACCAACGGCATCGCCGAGATGATGCCGTACATGCCGTGGACGCTGCAGCGCCACCCAGAAGACGCGAATACGGTCTTCGCCGCCATGGGCGACGGCGCCCGCGGTTTCGGCTTCGATCCCAAGCAGCGCGGCCTCGGCGCCCTCTACGTCACCCGCGACCGCGGGGATTCCTGGGAGCCGGTTATGGCCGAGCTTCCGTCCGTGCTCACCGCCTGCGTGACGGCGCAGTAGCGAAGCCGATCATCAACCGCATCCGACCCGGGACGGACCACTCACTACGGTCCGTCCCGTAACCCGCGCACATGAAGAAACTCCAGCTCAGCCTCGTCTCCGCCAAGTACGAACGTATCGCCCCGCTTCTCGACGGCACCATTCCGGTGGAAGGAGTGGAGTTGGTCTGGACCCACTCGAACCCTTCCGAGACCTTCTGGCGGCAGCTCAAGTTCGGCGAGTTCGAGGTCGCCGAGATGTCCATGTCCTCGCTGCTCATCGCCAAGTCCCGGGGGCACGACATGGTGGCCATCCCCGTGTTTCCTTCGCGCCGCTTCATGCACCTGGCGCTTTACGTCCATAAGGATTCCGGCATCGAGCACGCTGAAGAGCTGGCGGGGAAGCGTATTGGCGTGGGCGAATACCAGCAGACCGCGGCGCTGTGGACCCGCGGCACCCTGGAGCACGACTTCGGCGTGTCCCAGTACGGCGTAGACTGGTACATGGAGCGCAGCGAGGCATTGAGCCACGGCGGCGCAACCGGGTTTACCCCGCCGGAGGGGATCCGCTTCCACCGGATACCCGATGACAAGAGCCTGATCTCCATGCTGGTCAACCGGGAGCTCGACACGGCCATGCTGCTCAGCACCTTCCACGCGGAGCGTAACGTCATCGACCGTTCCACCGGAGACCGCCGGGAGGGCGACGAAGGCTTGGTCCGGCCGCTGTTCCCGGACATGATGGCGGAAGGGAAACGTTACGTGGAGGCTCACGGGTTCGTCCCCATCAACCACTGCTACGTGATCCGCGGCGACGTGCATGAGAAGCACCCGTGGCTCGCCTTCAACCTCTACGCCGCCTTCACAAAAGCCAAGGAACACTGGCTCGGGCAACTGCCGCGCGCCATCCCATCGGACCTTTTCTTCGGTCCCGCATACCTGGAGCAGACGCGGTCCATCGTCGGAGAAGACCCCTTCCCCTACGGCATCAAGGACAATGCCGCCATGCTCGAAACCCTCACCGAGTACTCCTTCGAGCAGAAGCTCACGCCGCGCAAGCTCGCACCGGAAGAGATCTTCGCACCGAGCACGCTGGACCTGTAAGGAACGATGTCACCGGAACGCCGGCATGACTTCCCGGGCGAAGAGGCGCATGGACTTCTTCACTTCCTCGTGCGGGAGGCCGCCGAAGTTGAAGTTGTGGGTCACGGTGTCGAAGTAGTAGTGGCGGCGAGCGTTGTGGATGATCTCGATGCACTGATCCGGGGTTCCGTATAGATTACGGCCGGTCTCGAGCATCTCCTTCCACGGATAAACGAAACCCGGAGGAGGGGGCGCCTTGCGCTGGATCTGGGAGATCGCCTCGTAGCGGTCGATGGCCTTCTCGCCGATCTCCCGGGCGACCGCGGCGTCCTCGTTGACGTAGGTGCGCAGATGGTACTGGCAGTGGTAGTCCGCGGGGTCGCGGCCCGAAGCCAGCAGGCCCTCGCGCCACGCGGCCACCCCGGCGCCAACCTTGTCCGGCGGATGGGGATGGCCCACGGTCATGATGTGGTAGCCGTTGCGGCCGGCCCATCCGAGCCCCTCGGGTGACGTACCCGCCACCCAGGTGAGCGGCAGCGGCTTCTGCACGGGCCGGGGGTAGAGCGTGATCTCCTCAAACTTCCAGAACTCCCCTTCGTGGCTGAAACGCTCTTGTGTCCACGCCTTGGTGATGATGTCGTGGGCCTCCTGGTATCGCGCCCTTCCCTCCTCCTGCGGAGTCTCGAAGACGCGGTAGTCCAGCGCCGTGTTGCCCAGCCCGATGCCGAACTCCAGCCGGCCGCCCGAGATGGCGTCCACCATGGCGTAGTCCTCGGCCACCTGCAGCGGATGCCGCACACTCAGGATGGCGATGCATGGACCCAGACGAATGCGCGACGTGCGGGTCGCGGCCGCGGCAAGCATCACCGCGGGGTTGGCGATGAGGCCGCCGTAGCCCAGGAAATGGTGCTCGTTGAACATGAAGCACTCGAACCCCAGCTCCTCGGCCAGCTCGATCTGTTCCAGCATCTGCCGGTAGTAGACCTCGTAAGGCGGATCCAAGTCCGGGTAGTAGGTGGAGAGGATATTGATATAGAATCGCATGTGTCTCCCCAGTGGTCGCTCCTGGGAGCCTGCGCGGCAGCGGACTCCCGTAGGAGCGACCGGCCGGTCGCCCCTACCCTTGGTACCGCCTGGTTTCCCGGACGGACTCCTAGCCTGCGAATGCCGGCATCACCTGTTTCGCCAGGGCTTCCACGGTTTCCTCGTAGACTCTGCGCGCGGGTGTGAGCATGACGCGCTTGACGCCGGCGTCCGCCAGTTCCTCCAGGCGCTCGATGCACTCCTTGGGGGTGCCGGCAATGGCGAAGCGGCGCACGAGATAGTCGGTGATCAACGCCGGGTCGGAGCGTTCCTCCATGGGCTTGGACTGGTCGAAGGCCGCCATGAACTTCTCGATGCTCTCCATCTCCTCCTCGGGCACGGTCTCGATGGTGGACTGGAAGTTGTGGTGGGCGCGGTTGGCAAGGCGGCGGCGCACGATCTGGCGCGCCTCGTCGCCGTCGTCCTTGATGCACACCATGCCGCAGGCCAGGGTGGCGATCTCGTCCGGCGAGCGCCCGGCCTCGGCCGCGCCCTCGGCGATGCGCGCCAGCGCCCAGCTCACCGCGCGGGGCTCCACGCCGCTGCCGAGAAACACGCCGTCGGCTACCCGTCCCGCCAGCCGCAGGCCCTTGGGTCCCTCCATGGAGAGGTACACGGGCGTGGGCAGCATCCGGTAGTTCACGCGCACGCGGTTGTTGGGGGTCACCAGCTCGCCGCCCTGGAGGACATTGCGGATGGTGCGCACGCCTTCCTCGAACTCCTTGAGCCGGGTGGCCCTGCGGCCCATGGCGTACACGGGTCCGTCGCCGGTGCCCAGGCCGAGAACGGCGCGGCCGTCGGAGATGTCGCTCAGGGTCGCGGCCGACCCCGCCAGGACGGTGGGGTCCTGGTACACCATGTTGGTGACGGCGGTGCCGAGCTTCAGGCGATTCGTGGCCACCGCGCAAACGGCCAGTATCTGGAACGGCTCCGGGGTGCTGAGCTGGCTGCAACCGAGGTAGATGCCCTCGAAGCCGAGCTGCTCCGCACGCACCACGCGGTCGCGGATCCGCTCCGCTTCCTTCAAGCCTCCGTTGGGACTGTGGAGACTGAACTGCATCTGCATGAAAGACTCCCGACACGTTGGATTGGCGATCATGGGGCGAACCTTGCGGTTTCCGCCCGACTTTGGAAAGCTGCCTTCGAACTCGAAAGCCGACGAAAAACCGGCTCGCCACGCAGCCGCCCGCGCTTTCGCCGCTATCATATAGGCTGCATGTCGCCGATGCAAAAATCGCGCGGGAGACCTTGCCACGGAGGAAACGACTTTGGGGAATCTCTCATTGACCCTTGCCACCGGCCCGTATGACCGCGTCGAAGCCATCGCCAAGGGCGAGGTGCGGCCCGAGGGCATCGACGTCACCTGCCTCCAGATCCAGTCGCCACCGGAGATATTCACCCGCATGATGAAGACCCGGGCCTTCGACCTGTGCGAGATGTCGCTGTCCACCTACCTCAGCCGGCGCTCGCGCGGCTCGTTCCCGTTCATCGCGCTGCCGGTGTTCCCGTCGCGGCTCTTCCGGCACGCCTACGTGTACGTGAACCGGGACCTGGACATTGTCGAGCCTGCGGACCTCAACGGCAAGCGCGTGGGCGTGCAGGAGTACGGCCAGACCGCGGCCGTGTGGATACGCGGCATCCTGCAGCACCGCCACGGCGTCGACCTGTCCGGGATCCGTTGGGTCGAGGGCGGCGTCAACGCGCCGCGGCCGCCGGACGACGAGGTGGACCTGAGGCCGCTGGGCAGCCTGGATCTGGAAACGGCGCCTTCGGACAAGTCCATCAACGACCTGCTGGCGGCGGGCGACATCGCCGCCTACCTGGGCGCGCGGCAGCCGGATTCCCTGGGGAAGAACCCGGCCGTCGCGCGGCTCTTCCCGGACTACAGGCGGGCCGAGCGGGAGTACTTCCGGGCCACCGGCATCTTCCCCATCATGCACACCATCGTCATGCGCGAGGAGCTTCACGCGCAACACCCGTGGATCGCCGAGAGCATGTTCAAGGCGTTCCAGGCGGCCAAGGCATGGGTGCTGGAGCACATGAGCTTCAGCGGCGCCATGATGTACATGGTCCCCTGGCTCAACGCCGAGATGGACGAGATCCGCGAGCTGTTCGGCGGCGACCCCTATCCTTACGGGGTGGAGGCCAACCGCGGCACGCTGGACACGTTCATGCAGTACCTCGTCGAGCAGGGGTTCGTGGCGGAGCCCAGGCCGGCGCTGGAGGACCTGTTCACGCCCATTGTTGGTTGGGCGGAGTAGCTTGACACCCTCGCGGTGGAAAGCGTACAAGGATTCAAAATGCGGATACGCGGGCCGTTCGGGCCCGCCATTTCTCATTCGAAGGAGTCGTATCATGAGCCATACGCTGGAACAGTTCGCTGCAGACTGTCATCGCATTCTCAAGGCGGAGCCAGGACCCGAGGGGCGGCAGAAGATCGTTTCGTTGGTCGAAGATATCTGCAAGGACGATGAATTCATCGCCGAGCACATCGAAGATGACCAGCCGGAGCGCAAGGTGATCTACGAAGATTCCGAGTTGGGTTTCTGCATCCTTGCGCACCACAACAAGGGGGCCAAGGGCAGCAACCCCCACGACCACGGTCCGGCCTGGGCCATCTACGGCCAGGCCTCAGGCGAGACCGAGATGACCGACTGGGAGAAGGTCGAGCCCGCGAGCGACGGGAAGAAGGGCAAGGCCCGCAAGCTGCGCACCTATACCCTCAAGCGCGGCATGGCTCACTTGTACAACGAAGGGGATCTCCATTCGCCCTGGCGCGCAGATACCACCAAGCTGATCAGGATCGAGGGCAAGAACATGGAGAAGGTGAAGCGCTACCCCTACGAGGCGATCTCATAACCGGAGGTTAACCATGCGTACGAAATCCCTCGCGAGAGTCTCCCTGCTCGCCCTGTTGCTGGCCGTCCCCGTGTGGACCCTCACCGCCGCCGCGCCGGCCGACGGCAAGGAGGTGGTCATCCGCGCCATCTCGGCTTGGCCGCTGAGCATCGACGGCAACACCTGGTACAAGAACTACATCAAGGAAGTGAACAAGCGCGGCAAGGGCGTGGTGCAGATCCGGCTGCTGGGCGGGAACGAGGTGGCCTCCGCGTTCGAGCAGTTCCAGGCTCTGCGCACCGGCATCGCCGACATGACCAACTCCGCGCCCGCCTACTACGTGGGCGAGACCGTCGAGGCCGCGGCCGTGAGCCTGATCGCGCCCAAGAGCCTGCAGGGTTTCCTGGACGGCCTGCGCAAGAGCGGCGCCCTGGATATCATCAACAAGGCCTACCGGGAGAAATCGTCCATGCGCTTCCTGGGCATCACCGTGGCCGGCACCGGCTTCCGCTTCCTCATGGCCACGCCCATCAAGGACCTCGACGGCATCAAGGGCAAGCGCATCCGCGCCTCGGGGGCCCAGGATGCCGCCGCCATCCAGTATCTCGGAGGCTCGCCCCAGACCCTGCCGGCCAACGAGCTGTACACGGCGCTGCAGCGCGGTGTGGTGGACGGCGCCTACCGCGCGCCCAACGACGCCTGGAGCTTCGGCGAGCACAAGGTCTACAAGGCCATGATCGCCACGCCCATCCAGTTCGCGCCGGGCGGCGTCTACATGCCGACGGGGAAGTGGGACAAGCTGCCGGACAACGTGAAGAAGGTGCTGGAGGGGACCATCGTGGACATGGAGCCCGGGATTCTCAAGTACTTCCAGACCAACGACAACGCGGCAATCAAGCGGCTCGAGAAGAACGGCATGAAGGTGATCGAGGTGGACGACGCAGCCAAGAAGCGGCTGGGCGAAGCCCGCAACGCCTACTGGCCCGAGCTGCTCAAGCAATCGCCCAAGTACGGCGCGCAGATCCAGAAGGCCCTGGCGCCCTACAACTGATCCGGGCCGTCCGGACCTGATCCGCGTCGGCTGCCGGCCTGCATGACAGGGCAGCCGACGCCCTCCTGTCCTACGAAGTAGGACCACCTCCATGCTGAATACGCTGAACCGCGCATTCGACAGGACGAACCGCGTGCTGGGATACGTCTCCGCCGCGTTCGTCGTGACCATGGCGGTGACCGTTCTCTACGACGTGCTCGCCCGCATGCTCTTCGCCGCACCAACCATCTGGGTTCTCGACATCAACGAATACCTGCTCGTCTATCTCTGCTTCGTCCCGGCCGCGTGGATCCTCATGAACGACCACCACGTGAAGGTGGAGATCGTGACCGCACGGCTCAGCCCGGCATCGCAAGGCAGGCTGCGGGTCGTCACCGACTTCCTGGGGCTCATCTACTGCGTGGTGCTCGCGTGGCAGGGCTGGGTGGTGGCGTGGCACGCGTTCGAGAACGGCTACCGGTTCTCCACCGCGCTCAACCTCCCGAAGTTCCCGGTGCTGGTGATCATCCCCATCGGGGCCGCGTGGCTGGGCCTCGCCTTCCTGGTCAGAATCCTCACCGGATCGCGCGCGCACGCCGCAACGACTTCCGAGAAGGGAGGCCTCTGATCTTCCTCGAGTGGTGGATCGTTCTGGTCATCATGTTCGGCGCCCTGATCGTGCTCATGGCGTCGGGCATCCCGATCGCGTTCGCGTTCGGTGTGCTGAACCTCGGGTTCCTCTACGTGCTGGTGGGCCCGGGCGCGGTCCAGGCCATCGCCCTCAGCAGCTTCACGAGCATCGGCACCTTCGCGTTCATCGCCCTGCCGCTGTTCGTGCTCATGGGCGAGTTGGTGCTTCATTCGGGTCTGGCCGCTCTCGCCATCACCTCCATCGGCAAGTGGCTGGGCAAGGTGCCCGGCCGCCTCGCCGTTCTGGCCGTGCTCGCGGGCACGGCGTTCGGCGCCGGCAGCGGCTCCAGCATGGCCAGCTCGGCCACCCTGGGCACGATCCTGGTGCCGGAGATGCGCAAGCAGGGCTACGACACCGGCCTCGCCGTGGGCACCCTCGCCACCTCCGGCGGGCTCGCGGTGCTGATCCCTCCCAGCGCGCTGATGGTGATCTTCGGCGGCATCAGCCAGCTCTCGGTGGGGGATCTGCTGATTGGCGGAATCCTGCCCGGACTGCTGCTGGCGACGCTGCTGTTCGGCTACATCGTCATCGTCTGCACTGTCCGGCCGGATTTGGCGCCGGCCGTTGAGCTGGAGAGAGTGTCCTGGAGCGAGCGCCTGAACGCGCTCCTGTACTTCCTGCCGCTGGTGGTGCTCGTGCTGGTGGTGCTGGGGTCGATCTTCATGGGCATCGCCACCCCCAGCGAATCCGCGGCCATGGGCGTGGCCGGAGCTTTCTGCCTGGCAGTGGCCTACCGGCGTCTGTCGTGGGAGATCCTGCGCAAGGCCCTGCTGGGAACGGTCGAAGTCTCGGGATTCGCCCTGCTCATCGTCACCAGCGCCACCGCCTTTAGCCAGATCCTGGCCCATTCCGGCGCCGCCATGGGCCTTTCGATGTTTGCCACCGAGCTGCCGGTGTCGCCGTGGATCATCATCGCCAGCATGCAGATCGTGATCCTCATCATGGGCGCGTTCATGGAGCCCATCTCCATCATGCTCATCACGGTGCCGATCTTCTTCCCGGTCATCCGCTCCCTGGGCCTCGACCCCCTGTGGTTCGCCATCGTCACCATGGTTAACATCGAGCTGTCGCTCATCACCCCACCCTTCGGCATGAACCTCTTCGTCCTGAAGGGCGTCTCCCCGCCCGACGTCACCCTGGGCGCCATCTACCGCGGCGTCATCCCCTTCGTGCTCATCAACATCATCGCCCTCGCCCTGGTCATGCTGTTCCCGCCGATCGCCACCTTTCTGCCCGGGCTGATGCGGTAATACGCATCAAAACCTCAGACAACGGCTCTGAGCCCGTTCTTCGCCACCAACGTGAGGAGCTTCAGCGACGCGCCGCGCGGGCGCTTCTCGCCGCGCTCCCACTGGCTCACCAGGCCCGTGGTCACGTTGAGATGGCGCGCGAACACCGCCTGGCTCGCCTGCTCGCGCAGACGCAGCGTGCGGATGTCCTCCGGTGTCATCTCCCGCACCGGCGGCCTGCGCGGCCGTCAGGCCCGCTCCGTCCAGCGCCAGATACTCGTCGGCCAGCAGCCTGAAAACCTCAAGCTCGTTCCGGTGCAGGTTCTCCCGGTCGCTCTTGGCGAAACCAGCCGACGAAACACCGAGCTTGGTAGCCGCGCTAAACAGTCCGAACAATATGGCGTTCTCCCACAGTTCAACGGAGAGGTTGTTTCGTCTTCATGTGCCGACGCTGCCAAGCGCCCGCACGACGGCATCGGGTTCGCGATCAATGACGGTCAACAGTACACGGGCTGCGCGGTCGGGGACACGCCGCCCTTGTTCCCAGTCCTGTAACGCGCGGACATCCAGACCGAAACGGTCGGCGAACTTCTGTCGGCTGAGCCGCATGCGCTTGCGAACCGCGACGATCCGATCGGCCGCTGGGTCATCGACGATCCGGTACGGAAGTTGGGTTTCACCACGGACATGAGAAAGGACCTCGCCCAGTGCCTCCTCGATCTCACGTCCCACGTCGGTTCGTCCCGTGGTCATTCTTCCTTCCTCGCTTTCTTGATCTCGGCTACCAGCCGCGACAGCACCCTGATATCCCCCGAGGTCAGGTCGTCTCGATCCGCCTTCGCGTAGGCAGTCAACAAATAGACGACTTCAGGCTCGGCGTGGTGGAAATAGATCGTCCTGATACCCCCTCGTTTCCCCTGACCGGAGACCGCCCAGCGCAGTTTGCGTATTCCTCCGGTCCCCCTGATGACAGACCCCGCGCGGGGAGCCGCAGCAATCGACGCCTCCATCTCCGCGCGAGCGTCTTTCGAGAGCAGCTTACGAATAGCGCGTTCATATGTGCGGGTGCGGAACAATCGCATTGAATTCCAGTATTCGGCATTGCCGCAGGCAATTCAACCAAGGTACCGCCACTGACTATCTCGTTTCAGGTTCAACCTTCGCACGACTCGTGCGAAAGGAGTCGTCGTCGATGTCGGTGGAACTGTCCCTGGCAGGACTGAGGTGGTCCGGGTGAAGCATCCTGGAAAGCGTGGTCTTGCCGAAGCTCGGAACCGGACCGACTATTCGTCACCCAACTGACAAAAAGTCAAGGCTTTTCGATAGTTGTCTGACAAAAAGTCGCTTCTCGACGAACCTTCGGTCAGGTCCGCCACACGCTACCCGCGAGCGCCGACCTTCGGCAGCACCTCCTCCGCCATCATCGCCATGGAGTCGAGGATGCTCGCCTGGTCGAGGCCGGCGAAGTTCATGGAAAAGATGACGTAGTTGGCGCCGGTGTCGGCGATCTCCTGGATCTGCTCGATGCAGCGGCCGGGGCCGCCGACCATGAGCATGCGGCCGCGGTCCAGCTCGTCGTAGCCGCGGGGGCGCACGGATTTGCGCGCCTCATAGTAGCGGCTCATGGCGGGGCGGGCGCGGCGGCGGGCGGCGGCGTCCGATTCGGCCACGTGGGTGTGGATGGTCTGGCCCACGTCCAGGGTGGCGGGGTCGTGGCAGTTCTGGTGCAGGGTCTCCTTGTAGTAGGACACCTTGCGCTTCACCTCGGCCCAGTCCTTGCAACTCGCGAAGGGGATTCCCAGGATCGGGTAGCCGCGCTCCCCGGCCACCTCGTATGAGCCCTGGCTCAAGGCGGCGAAATAGACGGGCGGCACGGGGCGCTGGACCGGCAGCACGTTCAGGGACACATCGTCGATTTGGTGGAACCGTCCCTGGTAGGACACCCTCCCCTCGCGCCACGCCATCTCGACGACCTCCAGGCTCTCCACCAAGAGGTCCCGGTTGTCCTCCTTGACGCCGAAGCCGACCAGCTCCGGCGGCGTGCCGCGCCCCACCCCGAAGTCGAGCCGGCCGCCGCTCAGCACGTCGATCATGGCGTACTCTTCGGCGGTCAGGATCGGGTCGCGGTACGGCAAGAGCGCTACCGCGACACCGAGGCGGATGGAGTCCGTGCACGTGGCAGCCGCCGACATGAGCACGGTGGGCGACGGGATGACGCCGTGGAAGTCGAAGTGGTGCTCACCGAACCAGAAGCACTCGTAGCCCAGGGACTCGCCGTAGCGGACCTGCTCCAGCATCCGCTCGTAGTAGCCCTTAAGGTCGAGCTTGAGCGCCGGGTCGTCGTCGCCGATGATGAACAGGCCGAATTTCATGGACGCCCTCTTTCGTTGTGGGTTTCGAGCGTCTACTATAAGAGTAGCCCATCATGAAAGCCACACGCAGAGAAATACTCTCCTTCGCCGGCACAGCGCTGGCGGCGCTGGCAGCCGGCCTCGCCGGTTTCCTTCCCGTCGGTGCGGCCCGGGCCGCCAAGGACAAGACCTCGCGAGCCATCGCCGCGTTCACCAAGGGAGCGGCGCCGGTGGAGGGCGGCGTCCGCATCGAGGCGCCGGAGATCGCCGATAACGGCGGCTCCGTGCCGATCCGGGTCTCCGCCCGGAACGCCCGGCGCATCGCCGTGTTCAACGACGGCAATCCGTATCCCGACGTCGCCGTCTTCACCTTCGGAAAGGGAGCGACGCCCGCGGCATCGACCCGCATCCGGCTGGCCAAGAGCCAGAAACTGATCGCCGTCGCGGAGATGGCCGACGGCACGTTCCGCACGGCCTCCCGCCGGATCATCGTGACGGTGGGCGGCTGCGGCTAGCGGTCTCCGGGAGGATGGAATGCAGAAACCCAGGCCGCGCGTGAAGTTGCCGAAGTCCGTGTCCGCGGGAGTCCCCTTCACCGTCAGGACCCGCATCACCCATCCCATGCACACCGGGCTCCGCCCCGGCCGTGACGGGAAGCTCATTCCGCGCCGGATCATCAACCGGTTCACGGCCCGCTACAATGGCGAAGATGCGATCTCCGTGGACCTGGAGCCTGCGGTGTCCACCGATCCCTACATCCAGTTCGAGATGGCCGTCCGGGAGTCGGGCGAGATGGAATTCGAATGGCAGGATGACGACGGCTCGGTATACCGCCTCAGCAGGCGCATCGAGGTCCGGTCGTGACCCTCCCCAACCCCGGCGCCGGATGACGCGCATCACGAAACCCGCGGGTTTCGCGATGCTTGCGCTGGTGCTTCTCGCGGTCCTTGTGGCCACCGGAGCCTTGGGCGCGGACGCACAACGCGGCAAGGCGCTCTACCAGGAGTGCAAGCGCTGCCACCAGGCCGGCCGCGGCGCGAAGCACCGGATCGGCCCCCACCTCAATGACGTGTTCGGCCGCCGCGCCGGCTCGCTTCCGAAGTTCCGCTATTCCCCGGCCATGAAGAAGGCCGGGGCCGGCGGGCTGGTGTGGACCGAGGCGACCCTGGACGCCTTCGTGGCCAACCCCCGGAAACTGGTGCCGCGCTCGCGCATGAGCTACGCGGGGATGACGGCGGCCGGCGACCGGGCGGATCTGCTGGCGTGGCTGCGCGCCCTTTCGGCGACCCGGGCCGGGCTTCCGGCCGCGGAACCCACCATGACCGTCGCCGAGTTCGGCCTCGACCCGCGGCTCCTCGCCATCGCGGGCGACCCCGAGTACGGCGCCTATCTCGCCAGCGAATGCACCACCTGTCACCGGCCCGACGGCGCCGATGAGGGCATACCCTCCATCATCGGTTGGCCGGTCGAGGACTTCGTGATAACCCTTCAAGCGTACAAGCATGGCAAACGGCGGCATCAGGCCATGCAGACCATCGCCAAGCGTTTGTCCGACGAAGAGATCGCCTCATTGGCCGTGTATTTCGGCAGACCGCTCACCGGTCCCTGAAAAAAGGAGAGCCATCATGAAAAAGGAGAGTGAAAACCAGAAGATTGAAACCCGCGGCATAAGCAGGCGCCGCTTCCTGGCATCGACGGTCGCGGCATCGGCGGCCCTGTGGGCGGGACCCGTCCTCGGCAAGAGCCACCCGCGGGTGGTGGTGATCGGCGGCGGCGCCGGCGGCGCCACGGCCGCGCGCTACATCGCCAAGGACTCGAAGGGCGCCGTGGACGTGATCCTTGTGGAGCCCACCCGGCGCTACTATTCGTGCTTCTTCTCGAACCTCTACCTCGGCGGCTTCCGCGAGTTCGAGTCCCTCGGTCACAGCTATGGAACCCTCGCGGCCGCCTACGGCATCAACGTCGTTCACGACTGGGCCGTCTCCGTCGACCGCGACAAGAAGACCGTAGGGCTCGCCGGCGGCGGCAGCCTCGCCTACGACCGGTTGGTGCTGTCGCCGGGCATCGACTTCCGTCCGGGCTCGGTGCCCGGCTGGGACCTGTCGCAACAGAACCGCATGCCCCACGCCTACAAGGCGGGCTCGCAGACGCAGCTCCTCAAGGCGCAGGTGGCGGCGATGCGGAAGGGCGGGGTCTACTGCATGGTGGCGCCGCCGAACCCATTCCGCTGCCCGCCGGGGCCGTACGAGCGCATCTCGATGGTCGCCCACACGCTGAAGCAGTCGAACCCGACGGCGAAGATCCTGATCGTGGACCCGAAGGCGAAGTTCTCCAAGCAGGGGCTTTTCGAGGACGGCTGGCAGCGCCTCTACCCGGGCATGGTCGAGCGGGTCGGCCCGGACTTCGGCGGCAACAAGGTCGAGGTGCGGCCCGGTTCCATGGAGGTGGTGATCGACGGCGAGGTGACCAAGGTGGACGTCTGCAACGTCATCCCGGCCCAGCAGGCGGGACGCATCGCCGCGGTGGCGGGCATCACCAACAAGGCCGGCTGGGTGCCGGTGGTGCCGCACACCATGCAGAGCCGGGCGGACGAGAACATCCACGTGCTCGGCGACGCGTCGCAGCAGGGGGACATGCCCAAGTCCGGGTTCTCCGCCAACAGCCAGGCCAAGGTGTGCGCCATGGCGGTGCGCGGGGCGCTGACGAAGTCCAAGGTGTTCCCGGCGCGCTTCTCCAACACCTGCTGGTCGCTCATCGGAACCGACGACGGGGTGAAGGTCGGCGCTTCCTACAAGGCCACCGACGAGAAGATCGCCAAGACCGACGGCTTCATCTCGAAGACCGGAGAGAGCGCGGAACTGCGCAAGGCGACCTACGAGGAGTCGCTCGGCTGGTACGCGGGCTTCTCCAAGGACATTTTCGGGTAGTGGCGAGGCAGCGGACGGGCCCTCACGGGCCTGTCCGCGTCTCTTCAGAGAGAAGCCTTCCCGTCATTCTCGCCGACACAACCATGGCCGTGAGCGCCAGGATGGCGGCAAGGCTCGCGGTCGACACGCCGGACAATCCGGCCCCCACGGTACACCCGCCGGCCAGGACGCCGCCGGTTCCCATCAGCGCGGCGCCCGCCATGTAGCGGCCGGTCTGCCGCGGCCCTTCCAGGCTGCTCCAGCGGAACTCTCCCGCGCACACGGAGGCGGCGAGACTACCCGTGAATACGCCGGCGGCAAGGCCGGTGCCGAACCCCGCGGGAATTGCCGTGGCCGCCATGGTCCAGAACAGGGTGTCGGCCATGGGCCCGGTGAATCCCAGGGACTGCAGCGGCACCGGATCGAAGTCGTCCAGCAGGACGAAGCCGGTCCCGACCCATCCCAGCGGCACCAGGAGGCCGATCGCCGCGGCCATCACCAAGTGGCGCGGCGACGCGCCGGAGCGCAGCGCCAGCACCGTTGCGGCGAGCGCCAAGCCCCAAGGCCAGACCGCCCCGCCAGGCAACGCGGTCAGCGCGACCGTGCCGCCGGGATCCACGCTCCACCCGCCGAGCGTCGTGCGCAACGGCGCCAGCACCCCCTTCATGGTCGCGTAGGCAACGACCGAAAAGACCACCAGCACGAGAGCCGACCGCAGGTTGCCGGAGCCGGCGAGAACCGTGAGACGGGAGACGCAGCCGCCGCTGAGCACCATGCCGGCGCCGAACAGCGCGCCGCCCAACAGCACCGAAACGACGGGAAGGTCGGGAGCGAGGAAGCGGTGCGCGTCGAAGGAGATCACACCCGCGGCCGCCGCTCCCTGGGTGCCGGCAATCGCCATTGCCAAGCCCATGACCCAGACGCCGAGCGCGGGCAGGCATTCGTCCCAGTCTCCCACCAGGCCGCGACGGAGGCAGAACCGGCTGCGCTGGGCGAGCACGCCGTAGAAGGCGCCGAGCACAAGACCCAGGACCACGGATGCCTGGAGCGGAGTGACGTGCTGGAATCCGAGCGTCTCGAACATGGGTGCCGTCCTCGCCAGCGGGCGTTCAGGCCGGCGAAGTTCATGCCCTCTCTTTCGTTTCGGGTTTCGAGAGTCTACTATGGAATCGAAACACGGTGCAGGCAAGCGGCGTCTGCCGCCCTCCCGTCCTCCGAACTCGACCAACAGAGAAGGGAGACGAACGATGAGCGAGAACGTGGTCTCGACCCCGACCCAGGAACGCTGCGTCACCTCCTACGCGGCGCGCACCCAGTACAAGCCCGGCGTGGTCCATCCCGGCCACATCAAGGTCAAGGACGCCATCGACATCCACGCCCACGCCCACGCGGGTCAGCAGGACGCCCTGGACCTGGTGAAGAAGGCTTCACGCGCCGAGATGAAGGGCATCCTGTTCAAGTCCATCGTCGGCAACGCCGGCAAGGCGGTCCGCGAGCTGCAGGAGCAACTGGACGCGTGGGCCGCTCAGGAGGGCGTCGCGCCGGTGGCGCTGTTTCCCGGCTTCGTGTGCGGGAGGAACGACGACCCGGTGTCGGCCGAGTTGGCCGAGAAGGCCATCGACGGCGGGGTCGTCGCGCTGTGGCTGCCGGTGTTCAATCACGCCAACACCATGCATATCGTGGGCAGCCGCCGGGAACTGATCGAGCACGACATGAACGCCCAGGGGTGGATGGGCCCCCTGTCCTGGGAAAAGGCGCTGGAGCACGGACGCTACAACCTCGACGAGTCGGGCGAGTTGAAGCCCGAGGTCAGGGACATCATCCGCCTGTGCGTGGAGCGCGACGTGGCGCTGTTCTTCGGCCATCCCACCCACAAGGAGATATTCAAGATCGCCGAGGAGGCGGATCGCGCCGGCCTCCGGCGGCTGGTCATCGACCATCCCTACAGCCCCTTCCTTGACGTGTCGGTGGAGCAGATGAAGCAGCTTGCCCCGTTGGGCGTGCTGTTCAACTTCACCTTCGACGAGCTGTCGCCGCTCCTCGGCGTCGACCCCCAGATCATGTACAACACCATCCGCGAGGTGGGGGTGGAGCATTTCACGCTGTCCAGCGATGCCGGCGAGCCGCTGTTCCCCGACTCCGTGGAAGCCATGCGCCTCATCCGGGGCTACATGGAAGCCTTCGGCCTCACCGAAGACGAACTCTACACCGTCTGCACCCGCAACCCCGCGAGGGTGGTGGGCATGGAGCTGGCGTAAGGGTCCCGTCCCGCTAAATTTCTGCGCCTCCCGCGCTTTCCATCCTAAAGTTCCGGTCCGGCCGGACGATTAATATTGCTATGGGCGTTGTCCCCGGCCTCGCGGCCGGGGCGGCCCGTACGGACGTCCGACGGTTGCCGGCGAGCGGGCAGCCGTCAACGGCTTGGACTCGTCTCGAACCGGGAGGCTGCATGAACACTTCACTACCAGACACATCCCCCCTGATCGGCATCGGTTACCGCGTCCCCATCACCCGGTGGACGCTGGCCAACCTGCACCGATTCGACGTCCTGGAGATCACCGTGGACCACTACATCAAGGGCGGCGAATACGCGCGCAACGCGATCCGCAACCTGGTGGACCGGATACCGCTGGTGCTTCACGGCGTGGGCCTTTCCATCGGCACGGACGCGCCCCTCGACGAGACCTACCTGGACGGCGTCGCGGAGGCCATCGAGGACCTCAAGGTTCCGTCCTACAGCGAGCACCTGGCGTGGACCAAAGTGCCGGGCATCGACATCGCCAACCTGCTGCCGGTACCCAAGACCCGCGCGGCCGCGGACCTGCTCATCCCCAAGATCGAGCAGCTCCAGGCGCGTCTGCCGGTGCCGTTCTCCATCGAGAACATCTCCTACGTCTTCGACTTCCCGGACGCGGAGATGACCGACGCGGAGTTCTTCAACCTGCTGTTCCGGGAGACCGGCGTAGGCATGCTGCTGGACGTAGAGAACCTGTTCGTCAACTCCAGGAACCACGGCATCGACCCGGACGCATTCCTGGACCAACTGCCCGCGGGTGTGGTGACCGGCGTTCACGCCGCCGGCGGGCCGCTGATTCACCGGCCCTACCTCGACGCGCCCTTCCATGCCGACAACCACAGCCACCAGGTGCCGGAACAGGCGCTGGCGCTGTTGGAGCGCGCCCTGGAGCGGCAGCGGCCGCAGACGGTGATCCTGGAGCGCGACAACGACTTCGAGCAGGGCGAAGAGCTTCTGGCGGACGTGGCGCGAATCCGCCGCCAGACGCAAAAGGCCGCAAGGCAGGAAAGGCCGGCACACCATGCACAGACTCATTGACACACAGACCAACCTGCTTCGTCACCTGACCAGCCATGCGTTCATCTTCGGCACCCGGGACCTCGGGTCCGCGGGCCGTGACCCTGACCTCCAGGGCATGGACATCCGGCGGCTGCGGCTGGAGGCGGAGTTCTCCTACAACAAGCGCATGAAGCGCATCCGCCAGACGTTCGAGCGCACCGCGACCCTGCTGGGCCACGGCTTCTCCGCCCTCATACGGGACTTTGCATCCGCGTGTCCGCCGGCCACCTATGAGCGCTACCCGGACGCCGCGTGTTTCTTCGACCACTTTCGGAAGCACAGCGCCCGGCGTCCGCCGGAGCCGGCATGGGCCGCCGACGTGGCGGCCATCGAGCTGGCGCTGGCCCGCGCCCGCACCCTGCGGCCCACGGCCATGGAGCGCGAGGTCCTGGCGGCGCGCCCGCAACCGTCGGCGGACCTGTGGTACCGGGCTCACCCCGGCGCCGCGCTGGTGCGTTGCGAGCACGACGTGCGGGGCCTGTTCGAATCCGCGCGCTCCGGTGAGCCGGTGTCGCGACGGCCGCTGTTCCTCACCGTCGCGGCCTCGCGCGGACGGCGTCAACCCCGGGTGCTGGAACTGGCGCCGGAAGCGTTCTCGCTGCTCGAAAGCTCCACGAACTGGTCGCCGCTTACGCCCGATGACGGCAGACCCCGCGACCACGCCCGCGTCGACCTCGTCAAAAGTCTTGCCGCCCAAGGCGTCATGCTGGTGAACGGAAACGACCTCCGGGACCGGAGCCATGGCTGAAGAAACCTTCACGGTGCGGTCCATCGCCCGGCACCTGCTGGACAACAAGGCCGTGTTCGGGCCGTTGGTGGCGGCGTCCTTCTTCGTCAACCTCCTGGGATACATCTATCCCTTCGCCTTCCTCATCATCATCGACCGGGTGCTGTCCAACCGCGGCGCCGCCACGCTCGACGTCATCATCGTGAGCCTCCTGTTCTTCCTGGCCTTCGAGGCGGTCCTTCGGGGCGCCCGGCACAAGGCCCTGCGCCGCGCGGTGCGGGACATGGACCGCGCGCTGCTTTCGAGGCTCATCCGCCACTCCCTGGAGCTTCCCGTCTCCTTCTATCTCCACAACACCGCGGTGGAGACCCTTTCCCGCATCGAAGAGCTGCAGCACCTGCGCCGTTTCCTCACCAACGCCGTGGTGTTCGTGTTCGTGGACGTCGTCTTCGTGCTGGCGTTCCTCGCCCTGATGCTGAACTTCAGCCTCACCCTGTCCATGATCGTGCTGGCCTGCCTGCCCCTCTACGTCGCCCCGGCCTTCGTGGTGATGCCCACGCTGCAGCGCCGGAGCCGGCGGAGCCGCAGCAGCCGGAGGGACAGCAACGAAGCCGTGCTCGACACCTTCAACGGCATCGAGACCGTGAAGGGCATGCAAGGAGAGCAGGCCCAGGAGGCCTTCCTCGCCCAACGGGTGGATGAGGCGGTATCGTCGGAAGAGGACGCCCAGAACCTGCGCGAGTCCATGACCCAGTACAACCAGTTCGTGAACCGGTTCGGCACCGCCGGCCTGCTGTGGTTCGGAGCGTCGATGGTGCTGGACGGACAGCTCACGCTGGGACAGCTCGTGGCGGTCAACTTGGTGAACATGCGGTTCTCCCAGCCCATGATGCGCCTGTGCCTGTTCACCTACGACTTCTCCCGGCTCCGGGGCCTGGTGAAGGAGCTGGGGACGGTGCTCAACGAGGCCACCGAACGCCAGGACGGACACCTCGTCAGGGTCCCGTCCCCCAAGGGGGCCGTCCGTTTCGAGGGCGTGCGTTTCCGCTACCCGGACGGAGACCGGGACGCGCTCGGCGGCGTCACGTTCGAAGTGGAGCCCGGCGAGACCCTGGGCATCGTCGGCCCGTCGGGTTCGGGCAAGAGCACCGTGGGCCGCCTGGTCCAGCGACTCTACCTCGCCACCGAAGGGCGCGTCCTGCTGGACGGCGTGGACGCCGCGGTGGCCGACCCCGCCTGGATCCGCGGCCACGTCGGCTCGGTGGAGCAGGACTATCCGATCTTTCGGCGCAGCATCGCCGACAACATCGCCCTGGGGCCGGGCCGGCGCCACATGGACCGGGTCACGGCCGCGGCCAGGGCGGCGTGCGCCCACGAGTTCATCATCCGGACGCCCCAGGGCTACGCCACCCGGGTGGGGGCCCGCGGCACGCTCCTCTCGGGCGGCGAACGGCAGCGCATGGCGCTCGCCCGGGCGCTGTTCCACTGGAGGACGCTGCTGATCCTGGACGAAGCCACGAGTTCGCTGGACAAGCAGGACGAGGCCCGTATCCAGCAGAACATCCACACGCTGGCTCAGGGGCGTACGGTCATCGTCATCGCCCACCGGCTGTCCGCGCTGCGGCACGCAGACCGCGTCATCTGCCTGCGTCACGGCAAGATCGTGGAGCACGGCACGCCCGCGGAACTGGCCCGGGGCGACGGATACTTTGCCGAAATGGTGCGCAGGGAAACGGAGCTGGTCCGGCACCTGACCGGGGAGCGTCCGCTCGCGCTTGCGGCGCGCGGAAAAATGGAGGCGCACCATGGATAGACCGCTCTTGCGGCTCTCGCGTGCCTGAGTTCATGGAACTCGGCATCGAAGGGAGACGCGCGCTGGTATTCGGAGGCTCGCGGGGCGTCGGCCGGGCCGTGGCCGGCGCCCTGGCGGCCGAGGGCGTCCACGTGGCGGTGTGCGCCCGCAAGGAGTGGGCTGCGCGCAGAGTCGCGGCCGAGGCCGCGGAGGGAGGCCGCGTCAGGACCGCCGGCTATCCGCTCGAGGCGTGGGATGAACCGTCCGCCACCGCCCTCGTGGACCGCGTCGTCGCTGAATTCGGCCCCATCGACATACTGTTCGGAATTGCCCGGCGTCCCAAGCTGGAACCCGGCCGCGCATTCTCCTGGAAAGCCCAGCTCGACAACGGCTTCCTTCGCTTCAAGGCGGCGACGGAAGCGCTCCTGCCCCCCATGCGGCGCCGGCGGTGGGGCCGCGTGCTCTGGATGATTCCGCGGCCGCTCGCGGGGAACGGCGTCGAAAGACGGCTCTACTCGGTCACCAGCGCCGCGCTGTCAGCGTGGATCGAATCCACCGCCGCGGAGGCCGCCGGCGACAACGTGGGCCTGAACATCCTGAAGCCGGCCACCCTCTCGGTGCCGGAGGTGGCCGGTGTGGCCACCTTCCTGCTCAGCGACCGGGCCGGCGGGCTGTGCGGCAAGACCATCGAGATGGGCAACGGCGAATGGTAGCCCGGGCGCCACAGAGCCCTGCCCTCCCGTCCGTCTCAGTAGCCCTGCTCCAGGACCCAGTTGGCGATCTCGATCCGCCGAGCGAACCAGACGTCCGAGAAGCCCCTGGCGTACTTGATGAACTCGTCGATGATCCGGGTGCGGTAAGGCACGCCGGAGACGAACGGATGGAGGTTGAACGCGAAGAACTTCGGCGCCCCCTGCTCTCCCTCCCAGTAGAGGTAGTCGAACTGGTCCTTCATGATCTGGAGCAGGTCCCTGGGCGTGCGTCCGCCGCCGTAGGTGGAGTAGTCGTTGCAGCCCGGCACGTTGTAGGGCACCACCGCGACCTTCCGGCCTGCTGCCTCCACGGTGTAGGGGATGTCGGAGTTGAGCGGGTCGGCCCACCACACGAAACCGGCCTCCGCCACCAGCTCCAGGGTGTTGTCGGTGGAAGCGTGGCCCGGCGACAGGTAGCCCGTGGGCGGCGCTCCGAGCACGTTCCTGAAGGCGGCGACGGTGTCCTGGATCGACTTCCGCTCCTCCTCCCGGGTGTACATGAAGGCGTACTCGTGCTCGTAGCACTCCGAGGAGAACTCGTGCCCCTGGGCCTGGAATTCCTTGCACTCGTCGGGGAACTGCTCGACCTTCTTGCCGTTCATCAGGAAGGTGACCTTGAGGTTGTGGCGCTCGAACATGTCCATGATGCGCCAGATGCCCACCCGGTCGCCGTACTCGCGCTCGGTGACCGCGGCCATGTTCTGCTTGAAAACGGCGTTCTCCGGCGGCAGCGGGTGGCTGACCCGCTGGAGCGAGCCGCGGGTGGCGTAGTTGTCCGGCCACACTTCCCACGGGATGATGAAGGTGACGCAAATCTTGGCGTTGTCCGGCCACTGGATGGGGCGCGGTCTGGGCATGGTGAAGTCTCCTCTCGTGTGATGCCACTGAAGTTGTTTTGTGCGGAGCTGGGAAGCAACGCGGCTCCAAATATAGCCAGCCCGGATTCGTTGGGCAAACAACCGTGAAGACCGTGGGGTTTAGCTGCATTTGTTCAAAAACCGTTGATTTTCATCGCAACAGCGGTCACAGTGGCCGCAAGGAGAACGATCATGGCGGACGGAGCGGAGGAACGCATCACCCGGCTGGAGACGGCCTTTGAATCAACTCTGCCGCACTTGGCCACAAAGGCGGATATCTCCCGGCTGGAGACGCACTTCGAATCGACTCTGCTGGCCACAAAGACGGATATCGCCCGGCTGGAGGCGGCCTTCGAGTCGACTCTGCCGTACCTGGCCACAAAGGCGGACATCGCCAAGCTGGAAAGCAAGATGGCATTGGGAGGCGTTTCCATACTTGCTGGCCTCATCGCCATCATCGTTAAACTGTTCACGTAGGCCAGGGACAGACCCGTATACTTCATGAAACGGCGTACGACCGTGAAGTGCTTTCGCCGCCGAGGTCCGGTCCTGGCGATCCTCGCTTCGGCGATCGTGGCCGCTTTCGGTGCGCCGTCCACTTCCCCCGCCCGGCCACTCACGTCCGACCAGGCCGCCTATCAGTCCTTCGTGCGGGAGTTCCGCGCGGTGGCGTTGCGGCGCGGCATTCCGGAAGCGCTCTACGACCGCGCGTTTCGCGGCCTCACCCCCGACCCCGAGGTCATCGAGCGAAACAACCGCCAGCCCGAGTTCGTGCTGCCGGTCTCCCACTACATGGCGCTGGTGATCACCGATACGCGCGTACGGCAGGGGCGCGGCAAGCTGTCCGAGCACGCCGCTGACCTGGAAGCCATCGAGCGGCGGTACGGCGTGGACCGCCACGTGCTGGCGGCCATCTGGGGCATGGAGACGCTGTATGGCAAGCTGCGCGGCACGCGCAACGTCATCCGCTCTCTCTCCACCTTGGCCTACAAGGGACGCCGGGCGAAGTTCGGACGCAACCAGTTGCTGGCCGCCCTCGATATCCTCAAGGCCGGCGACATCACCGTGGAGCGCATGACCGGCTCCTGGGCCGGAGCCATGGGCCACACGCAGTTCATTCCCACCAGCTACGCGGCCTACGCGGTGGACTACACCGGCGACGGGCGGCGCGACATCTGGGACAGCCCCGAGGATGCGCTGGCGTCCGCGGCCAACTATCTGCGCAAGAACGGCTGGCTCCCGGGCAGGCCGTGGGGCCACCGGGTCATCGTTCCGGAAGGGTTCGACACCGGGCTCGCCGGCCGCAAAGGCGAAAGAACCGTCCGTGCATGGGAGCGGATGGGCCTTCGGGGCGTCGAAGGCGAGGCACTGCCGCATCCGGAGGAGCGCGCCTACCTCGACCTTCCGGCGGGACCCAAGGGGCCGGCCTTCCTCCTGCGCCGGAACTTCCGCGCGATCATGCGCTACAACCCCGCGCACAAGTACGCGCTGGCGGTCGGACGCCTTTCCGACCGGTTGCGAGGCGAGGAACCCGCCCTTGTCTGGCCCGGCGGCATCCGCCCCATGGCCGAACCGGAACGCAAGGAGCTACAGCGCCTGCTGGCCGCGAGAGGATACGACATCGGCGAGATCGACGGCATCGTCGGCCCCAGGACACGCGCCGCTATTCGGGATTATCAGGCGAAAATGCGGCGCCGCGTGGACGGGTTTCCGCGCCGGGAGATCCTTGAGTTGCTGCGCTCCGATGAGGGGGGTGGCGGTTCACGCGCGGACTAGTGTAGTGTCACATGTAATTCTTTACCGAGGACGCGTCCCGCCCATCGGGCCAATGAACAACCGGAGATTGAAATGCCCATAGCGAAGCTGGATGGAGTGGACATCTACTACGAGAGGGAGGGCGCGGGGGAGCCGGTGCTGCTGGTCCCCGCATCGTGGTGGCCGCTGGATCCCTGGAAGCTCCAGGTGGTGCCGGCCCTGAGCCGGCGCTGGGAGACCGTCATCATGGACTGCCGCGGCACCGGCCGCAGCAGCGGCCCCGAGGACGGCTACACCGTGAGCCAGTTCGCCGAGGACTGCGCGGCGTTGCTGGCGCATCTCGGCATCACGCGCTGCCACGTGGTCGGGTTCGCCATCGGCGGCCAGATCCTCCAGGCCCTGGCCATCGCCCGCCCGGACCTGGTGGCCACGCTGACCATGACGGCCACCGGCCCGGGCTCTCGCAACCTGGTCGGCGCGCCGCGGGAAGTGTCCCCGGGAACCCACGCCCAGATTCGGGAAATGGGGTTCGAGCAGTACATCAAGTCGCACGTGGACAACGACGGGATGGCGTTCAACCCGACCTTCTACCACGCCAACCGCGCGGCCGCCGCCGCGCTCGCCGATGCCTTGTGGTCCGGCCAGTCCACCGTGGAGATGTTCCGCCGCCACGAGCGCGCACGCCTCACCTGGGACTCGCTGGACATGGCGCCACAGGTGCGGGTGCCCGCGCTGGTGCTGTGCGGCGAGGACGACAAGGTGGAACGGCAAGGCAGCACGCCAGTGGACACGGCCCGGCGCCTGGGACAGGCGATCCCCGGAGCGGAGCTGGCTCTCATACCGCGAGTGCGCCACATGACCTTCTGGGACGGCACCGGCGCCATCGACGCGCTGGAGGATTTCCTGGCGCGTCATCCCATCGGATAGGCGGCTGCCCTTCCGGAGGTCCTCATGCTCCAGGTCAGGGAACTGCGAAAGATCTTCAGGGTCGGCGGCAACGAGGTGGCCGCCCTCGGCGGCGTGACGCAAGGTGTCGAGGAGGGCGAGTTCTTCGTGCTGCTGGGACCCAGCGGCTCGGGCAAGACGACGCTGTTGCGTTGCGTGGCCGGGCTGGAAACGCCGGACGCCGGAGAGATCGAGATCGACGGCGCCACGGTCTTTTCCGGAGACCAGGGAATCTCCGCACCCCCCGAGGACCGCAAGATCGGCATGGTCTTCCAGTCCTACGCCATCTGGCCCCACATGACCGTCTTCCAGAACGTCGCGTTGCCGCTTACTCGCGGGCGCAAGAAGATCGACAAGTCCCTGGTGCGGGAGCGCGTCCACGAGTCCCTGAAGCTGGTGCAACTGGAGGACTACGCGGAGCGGCCGTCGCCGCTCCTGAGCGGCGGCCAGCAACAGCGGGTGGCGCTGGCGCGCGCCCTGGCCGTGAACCCCAAGCTGCTGCTCATGGACGAGCCCTTGAGCAACCTCGACGCGCGCCTGCGGGAGGAGATGCGGGTGCAGATCCGCGAACTCGCCAAGCGGCTCAACATCACGGTGCTATACGTGACCCACGATCAGGTGGAGGCCATGGTGGTGGCGGACCGCATCGCGGTCATGAGCCTGGGCGCCATCGTTTCCGTGGGCAGTCCCGAGGAACTCTACGAGGGACCGGCCAACCGGGTGGTGGCCGAGTTCTTCGGCTCCATCAACTGGCTGGACGGCGAGACCAGGGCCGAGGGCGCGGTGGAGACGCGGTTGGGCACGCTCAAGACCCCGCACACGGACCGGCCGGGGCTCACCGGAACCCTGGGAATCCGCCCGGAGGATCTGGAGATGAGCCCTGCCCCCACCGGCCGGGACAACGAGTTCGCCGGGGAGCTGGTGTCGCGCACCTACCTCGGCGACCTGTTCGTCCATGAGGTGCGCGTATCCGGCACGCTGCTGCAGGTGAAGACCATGGACAAGGCGCCCGTCAGCGACAAGGTCTACGTCACCCTGCCGAAGGAGCGCCTCAAGTTCTTTCCCCAGTCAACGCAGGGTTGAGGGCGCGAACAACTCGTCTACGCTCAACCGGCGGGTGGTCACGGCCTGCTCCGACGCGTAGAGCAGCATGGTGTCCAGGGCGTGGCGTTGCGCTTCCACCGAGTACGGGAACGGGTCCCGTCCCAGCACCTTCTCGTCTGCTTCGATGGCTTCGCCGTACCACGCCAGGTAGGAACGCCGGGGGTCGCGCATGTATTCGAGGCCGCGGACCTTCGCTTCCTCGAAAGCCTGCAGCAAGGTTTCGGCCACCCAGGGATTCCGCTCCAGGATCTCGTCCTTGACGACCACGGTGTGGCGCAGAGGATAGATTCCCGTACGCCGGTAGTAGTCGGCCTCCACTTCCCGGTAGTCGGGCCAGAGCCGGCGGCCGACGCTCTTGCCGGCGCGGAACGCCGACCCGATGGTGGGCAGCATGTAGGCGTCGATCTCGCCCGCCTCCAGCATCTCCGTGACGCGGCGGCCAGCCGGCGCCTGCTCGACGTGCAGCCATTCCGGCGGCTCCCAGGGCGACACCTGCTCCTTGGAATTGGTGATCCACCGCATCTCGCCGGGGGCAACGCCGTGCTCGTGCTTGAGGACGCCGCGCATCCACACGGCGATGGGATTGAAGTGGGCCTGGAGCCCGATGCGCTTGCCGCGCAGGTCCTCGGGTCGTTCGATGCCGGCCTCGGAGTGCACCACCACCGCGCCGTGACAGAACTTCACGTGGGGAAACACGGGGATGGCCGTCACCGGCACGCTGCGGCTCTTCCAGCCCAGGAAGACGCCCATCTGAAGCTCACATGCGTCGAACTCGAGACTGCGCGTGAAGCGGGCATGGCGTTCGGGAGAAGCGAGGGGGATCACCTCGAGGTCGAGCCCGGGCGTGGCCACCTTGCCCTCGATGAGGAAGCGGGTGCGGTCGTAGTCGCCGCACGAGAGCGTCAAGCGCAGGTTGGCCATAGCCGTGCACATACACCAGGGACGGACGCCTCACAACACGTGCCCGCAGAACGGGCGCCAGTTGACGCCCTGCAACGGTTGTTGATAGTGGTGGGCGTCCCTCGAAAAGGAGCATCTCGACTATGGGCAAGCAGTTCTTCGAATTCATGACGCACTGGGACTCGCCCCGGCCCATCTGGTTCAAGCGGGACGAGGACGAGTTGATCGGCACGCAACGGAGCGGCGGCCGCCCCATGCCGCGCCTCAAGCCGTTCGACCTGGTGAACGGAACCACGAACCGGCCGGGAGTGAAGCCGCCGGTGCTGTGGCAGGGGCAGGACGGCATCATCGAGGCCCATGTGCTCGACGGCCCCGAGCCCGTCTTCCACCGCCCCGCGGACTACGACGTGCTCGTGTTCCAGTTCACCGGCAACGGCGCCGCGGAGACGGAGTTCGGCGAGTTTCATTTGTCGCCCGGGTACTCGATGCACGTGCCGGCGGGCGTATCGTACCGGATGATCGGCGCGCCGGGCTGCCGGCAACTGGTAGTCAAGGCGCACAAGCCCGTGCGCACGACCCTGGACCCCGAGAACCCGCTGACGCGGACGGAGTTCCACGCCCGCGCGGCCGGCGAGCCGACGGAACCGCAGAGCGTCGCCATCCCGCCGCGCACGGGCCGGATTCTCGAGGTCACGGACTTCTGGGATCCGGCGCTGGAGCCCATCGTCATCGAACGCGACCACGCCGGGCTCGTGGGCTGCGTCACCTTCGAGCGCGGCAAGAGCCGGGAAGTCACGGTGATGCGCGTGTTCGACTACTTCACCGGCATGACCGGCAAGGGCGGCGGGCCGGGACCGCAACAGTACGAGAGCGAGGACTTCCGCACGGACACCTACAACACCATCGGACAGCAGAACGGCTTCCACCGGGGCATGGACGACGACGAGATCTGGTTCCAGTTCCGCGGCCACGCCACCAACGACACCGAGTGGGGCGTGCACGAGCTGGATCCGGGCGAGATGGGCTACGTGCCCCGGGGCATCGCCCACCGCATCACCGGCGGCGAGGGCTTCCTCCGCTACGTCTTCTATTTCCGCCACCCCATGCACCCCCAGGCGGATTCCTCCGGGCCGCGAGGAGGCACGGCGTTCGAGGTGGAGGCGGTTTCGTTCGAGGAGCTGCCCGCTCTGGCGGAGGCCAAGGCCAGGGAGGCGGCGAACCCGAGACGCGGTTGACAGGTGCTCCAAGGGACCTATAATCCGCTTCCATCCGACCTCCTTGAATCGAAAGAGCGAAACCATGGCTGATACCGAACTGATTCCTTTCCTCTCCCGTGCCGAACGGGACCGCCGGCACAGGCTCGTGCGTGAAAAGATGGCCGAGGCGTGGCTGGACGTGCTGCTGCTGCCGGCCAACACCAGCCGCTGGGAACAGGTCATGGCGGACTCCCGCTACGTGACCGGCATCGGCGGGTTCGCCACGGAGGTGTTCACGGTCTTTCCGGCGGAGGGGCCGCTGACCGCGTACGTGTTCAACCGTGCGAACTGGTGGAAGCGGGTGCAGGACTGGGTCGAGGACGTGAGGGACGGACGCAATCGCTGGGCCGAGGACGCGGTGTCGCGGCTTCGGGAGCTGGGCTTCAAGAACGGCCGCCTGGGCATCTCCGGCCTCTCGGGCCTGATCCGCACCCCGGACGGCATCGTCGCCCATACCACGGTGGAGGCGCTGCGGCAGGCGTTTCCCGACGCGGAGATGGTGAACGCCACGAGCCTTATGCAGGAGGTCCGCGCCGTCAAGAGCGCCGAGGAGATCGGCTGCATGGAGCGCTCCATGGAGATCATCGAGCGCATGATCGACGCCATGACCGAAGGGGCGCGGGAGGGCGTGTCCGAAAAGGAACTCTACGCGGACATGGCCCACGTGATGCTGCGCAACGGCGGCGAGCTGCCGACGCTCTTCTTCCTGGGATCGGGACCCGGGCAAACCCAGAGCTCCTTCGTCCCCACCAACCGGGTCATCCGGCGCGGCGACCGCATCGTCAACGAGATCGAGGCCAAGTACGCCGGCTACGCCGCGCAGGCCGTGCGCCCCATGCTGCTGGGCGAGCCCGACGCGACCTTCCGGGAACTGATGGACATTTCGTGCGCGTGCTTCCACGCGATCCTCGGCGCCATGAAGCCGGGGGTCACGTTCGGGACGCTGTTCGACACGTACATGAAGACGGTCGAGGAACACGGAGACGGCAGGTACATGTGGAGCCACCCGATGATGCACGCCCGCGGGCTGGGCGACGACGGACCCGCGCTCATGGGCGACGCCGACGTGGAGCGGTTCCAGAAGATCCAGCTCGCCGCCGGCATGGTGTTCATCCTCAAGCCGCGCATCCGCATGGCCGAAGGCAAGGACCACGCGAGCATCGGCGACACGGTGGTGGTGACCGACGACGGCGCCCGCCGGCTGGGGTCCAGCAAGCTCGACCTGATCACCGTGTCCGCGTAACCGCGAGCCACGAGTCTCATGGAATTCGGCCTGCTGCTGCACACGCGTGACCTCATCCGGAACGAAGGCGCAGCCTCCTTCGACACGCTCTGGGCGCAGGCGGCGCAGGCCGAGGACGCGGGATACGACCACGTCTGGCTGGGCGACAGCGTCACGATCCTCAACCGCGCCCGGGGCGATGCGCTCACCACCATGGCCGCCCTGGCGTGCAAGACCGAGCGCATACGGCTCGGCGCCGTGCCCTTCCTCGGCTCCCTGCGCAACCCCGTGCTCCTGGCCCACACCTTGGCCACCGTGGACGTCATCTCCCAGGGGCGCGTGATCCTGGCCGTGAGCGTGGGTCCGACGCGCGACTACATCCAGCGCCAGTTCGAGGCGTGCGGCGTACCCGCCGGCGAGAAGGCAGGCCGGCTGAGCGAGACCATCACGCTCATGCGGCGGCTCTGGACCGAAGAGTCCTTTGCCTACGAGGGCAAGTACTTCCGCTTCGAGGAGATCGGCGTGCTGCCCAAGCCGGTGCAGCAGCCGGGGATCCCCATCTGGATCGCGGCCGACCGGAACGAGACCGGCTTCAGGCGCGTCGGCCGGCTCGGAGACGGCTGGGTGACCCTGGTCTCATCCCTGGACGATTTCAGCGAGAACCGCCGCATGATCGACGAATACGCCGCCTCCTGCGGCCGGCCCGGCGCCGTGTCCGCGTCCGCCCTCTACGCGACGTTGCGCATGGACCGGGACGGCGATGCCGCGCGCGCCGAGGGCTGGAACTGGATGGAAGGCTTCTTCCGGCAACCCAGGGCGAGGCTTGAGTACCACTTGACCATTTTCGGAACACCCGACGAGTGCGCGGAACGGCTGCGGGGATACGCGCAATCCGGGCTCACGGCGCTGATCGTTCGGATCGCGTCCGACGACCCGGCGGAACAAACGCGGTTGATCTTCGAGGAGCTGCGCCCGCGGCTGATGTGAAGGAACCGTAGATGCGACGGGACACCGGTGAAACCACGGGATCGACGGGCGGCTCAGGAGATTGCGGCGCGCCATGACGGTCCTGTTGAGAAGCTCCGAGGTGGAGGACCTGATGGACCTCCAAACCGCCATGGCGGTCCTCGAAGATATCTATGTCGATCAGGCAAACGGGCAGGTGAAGGCCATTCCGCCTCTGCGCCTCATGGACCGCGGTATCCGGCTGGTGGCCGGCGGCCTGGACCGTCCCGACCGGGTGGGGCTCCGTCTCAGTCCCACCGGCGGCGACGCCTTGGCGCTGGTCTACGAAATGAGCTCGGGCAGGCTCCTCTCGCTCATGAACTACCCCTTCAGCGAGTTGCGCATCGCCGCCACCGTCGGTCTGGCGCTGGATCGCCTCGCCCCGCGGGACGCCAAGTCGGCCGCGCTCATCGGCAGCGGACGCCTCGCTCCTTCCCTGCTCCAGGCGGCCACCGGGCTGCGGCCCATCGAGCGCGTGCGCGTCTACAGCCGCAGCCCGGAGCGACGGGAAGCTTTCGCGCGCCGTGCGTCGAATGATTTCGGCATCGACGTGTCGGCGGTCTCCGATCCGAGTGAGGCACTCGCCGAGGCGGACATCGTGCTCGTGAGCACCAACTCCCCGGAGCCCGCCCTGCGCGGCGCGTGGTTGCGGCTGGGCCAGCCCGTCTTCGGCTGCGGCCGCCCCAACGAATTCGACGACGAGACCTACCTGCGGGCAGCGCTGATCGTGGTGTCGAGCAAGACCCACGAACTGGGCTACTATGACACCCGACTCGACCAGCCGCTCATTCGGCTCTCGCGGGAGAAGCGGATTGACTGGGAGGACGTCGTGGAACTGGGCGATCTCGTGGCTCGTGAAGGACCGCCGGCGCGGATTGAGGACGGGATCGCGGTTTTCCGGGAGTCCCAGGGAGGGTACAGTGACGTGGCGTTGGCGAACTACGCCTACGAAGAAGCCGTGCGGACGGGTCGTGGACAAGCGATCGTGCTGGATTGAACCGATGCTTCGAAGATTGAACCGGTGCATCGAACTGACTGCGGCCGTTTGGCCAGGGATGGACATATCGGCCGCGACCAAAGGAGGAGAGCATGAAGGACTCACGCCAGGGATTCAGGAAAGCGTTGCTCGCCGCGGCGCTGCTTTGCTTCGCCGCCGTCGCCGGCTCCGGACCGGCCATGGCGGCCGACCGGACCGCCGCGCTCGACGCGTTGATCAAGGCGTCCAAGGCCGAGGGCGGGACGCTCATCGCCCACGCCATCATCGACGATGTCCGGGCGAGGAAGGAAGCCGTCGCGGCGATGAAGAAGATGTACGGCGTCGACGTGAAGTGGGAGTACGTGGACTTTCCCAACCAGAACCGTTTCGCGGCACGCCTGATGAAGGAGGCCAAGGCGGGACGGCAACCCTCGACAGACGTCTTCAACGGCACACAGTCCACCATCCCGCGGCTCCTCAAGGCCAACATGCTGGCGGAGGTGAAGGACTGGCGGGATATCTATCCGCGCCTGCCCGCGGACGTCATCGTCCCGGGCGGCGGGGCCATCCCCGAGCACACCCGCATCGGCGGCTTCGCCTACAACACGCGGCTCGTGCCCAAGGACAAGGTGCCGCAGAAGCTCGAGGACCTGCTGGATCCCTTCTGGAAGGGCAAGCTGGCCGGCACTCCCTACGCCGCGGTGTGGGATCGCGCGAGCGTGAGCGAGCAGGGCACCTTCGATGAGGAAAAAGCAAAACGCATCCGCGGCCTGCTGTCGGAGATGGTCAAGAAGGGACACATCGTCGGCCTCATCGGCTGCGGCGACGAGAACCGGATCGCCAGCGGCGAGTTCGTCGGGCTGGCCATGATGTGCAGCGCCAACAACGTCTGGAAGGGCCAAGCCAAGGGCGCGCCGCTGGGCATGGCCTACATCGAGGAAACCAGCAATCTCACCCACTCGTACATGGGGCTGCTGAAGCAGGCCAAGTATCCCGCCACGGCAAAGCTCTTCATGGTGTTCATGCAGACGCCGGAAGGACAGGCACTCAACCGCAAGTGGGAGCTGGCGGATACCAGCTACTACCCCGGGAACACCATGTACAAGATCGCCAAGGACCTACGGGACCGGGGCGTGGCGCCGCCTTACATCAGCATTCCGACCTACATGAAGGTCAAGCCGCAAGTGGAGAAGTGGAAGAGCGAGTACAAGAAAATACTGGTGGGACAGAAGAAGTAGACCGGAGAATGACCGTATGGCGGTGCGGCGCTGCACCGCCATGAGGCCGGCGTTGTGGACACCACCATAACAGCGGAACGAGCAGCGGGCGCGCGCCTGGGGCGTTTCCTGGGCGCGCGCTTCCTGCTCATCGCGTTCACCGGCGCGGTGCTGTCGGTGGTCCTGCTCCTGCTGGCGGTGATCCTGGACATCGCGTTCCAGGATCCGCTGGATTCCTCGATCTACACCCTCAACAACTTCAGTGAACTCTACCTGGATCCGTTCGTCTACGGGGCGCTTTACAACACGGCCGTCTTCACGGCGGTGACGGTGTTCGTCGCCCTGGTCCTCGCCGTGCCCATCGCGTGGCTCGCCGAGCGCACCGACCTTCCCGGCAAAAGCCTGGTCTTCCCGCTGATGACCGCCAGCGCGGTCATCCCCGGCACCTTCGGCGCCCTCGGCTGGCTCTTCATGTTCCATCCACGGATCGGCACCGTCAACCACTGGCTGATGGACCTGCTCCCGTTCATCGACACCCCGCCCATCAACATCGTGTCGGTGTCGGGCATGGGGTTCATCTCGGGACTGGGGCTGTCGTCGCTGGCATTCATCATGCTGGCGGCGACGTTCCGCGCCATGGACCCGGCTCTGGAAGAGAGCGCGCAGATCCACGGGCTGAGCTTTTCACAACGCATCTGGCACGTGACGCTGCCGCTCATGTGGCCGGGCATCCTGGCCGCGGGCATCTACATCGGCACCATCGGCCTCGCCTCCTTCGACGTCCCCGCCATCATCGGCATGGCGAACCGCATCTTCACCTTCAGCACGTTCGTCTTCAACGAGGCGGACCCGCAGGAAGGGCCGCCGAACTTCAGCATCGTCGGCGCCGCCAGCGTGCTGATGATCGTGGTGGGGCTGCTGCTGAGCTGGTGGTACCTGAAGGTGATCAGCCGCTCCCACCGCTACACGGTGGTCACCGGCAAGAGCTACCGCCCGAACATCGTCCCGCTGGGGCGGTGGTGGATCGCGGGCTGGGCGTTCATCGGCATCAAGCTGACGCTGGGGGTGGTGTTCCCGTTCCTGGCTCTGGTGTGGGCGTCGCTGATGCCCTACTACCAGCCGTTCTCCATGCAGGCGCTGGCCCTCGTGTCGCTGGACAACTTCCGTCAGATCCCTTGGGACATCTTCTGGATGGCCACCAGGAACACGGCGATCCTGACGCTGACCGTGCCCACGATCCTGATGTTCGTCGGCCTGGCGATTTCCTGGGTGGTCATCCGTTCCGGGTTCCGCTACGCGTGGCTGGTGGACATGATCGCGTTCCTGCCCCACGCGGTGCCCAACCTCATCTTCTCCGTGGCCATCCTGGTCATCGCGCTGTTCTGGGTCCCGGAATCCATCCCCTTCTACAACACCGTCTACATCATCCTGGTGGTGTTCGTGATCGCCCGCATCAGCTTTCCCACGCGGGTCTACAACAACGCCCTGCTGCAGATCCACAAGGAGCTGGACGAGGCCGCCTATGTATCGGGACTTGGGCCGTTCGGGGTGCTGCGGAGCATCCTGGTGCCGCTGCTGGCGCCGGCGACGCTCTACGCCTGGATCTGGATCGCGCTGCTGTCGTACCGGGAGCTGACCCTGGCGGCCTTTCTGACCGCCAAGGACAATCAGACCCTGCCCACGCTGGTGCTGAACTTCGTCACCCGTGGCGAATCCACGGTGGCGGCGGCGATCTCGCTGCTGCTGTTGGCGTTCATGGTCCCACTGGTGGTGCTGTACTTCTTTTTCGGCCGCCGCACCCTGCAACTGGGCGGGGCGTGAGATGTGAGACCACGCGCCGGAACCGAGCTGCTGCCCAACGCTGCGCGGGCGCGCTGCAAACCCGTTGGGCGGGCTTCCGACTTGCTGTTGTCGGACGGTCTGCGACCTTGCGGGCGGTCCGAGCCATTGTCCACGCGGCTTGATTCACTGTATGCAGTAGCATGCACTTGAATAGTCGCCTGCTTGACGAAACGGAGAAGCCATGGACCTGGATGTCGAACGCCTCCTCGGCGCGGTGGAGCGCACAGTGTCGTCCCTGGAGCGCGACGGACAGGCCGCTCGCGCGGTCACCCTCGCCCGCAGCTACGCGACGACAGTGGAAGACCTCTGGGACGCCGTGACGAGCGCGGAACGAATCCCGTACTGGTTCCTGCCGGTCAGCGGGCGCCTGGAACTCGGCGGGCGTTACCAACTGGAGGGACACGCAGGCGGCACGATCAGGCACTGCGAGCCTCCCTCGCATCTCGGGCTGACGTGGGAGTTCGGCAGCGACGTGAGCTGGGTGGAGGCGCGTCTGGGAAACGAGGGGGCTGGCCGCGCGCGCCTCGCGATCACGCATACCGCGCTGGTGTCGGACCAATGGCACAAGTTCGGTCCCGGTGGTGTCGGCGTAGGTTGGGAGATGGTCTTGCTGGGGATGGAACTGCATCTCACGCGGCCGAACGAACCCAAGTTGGATGGCGCAACGTTCCACACGATGCGTGACGGAAAGGCGCTCCTCGTCGGAAGCAGCGCGGCGTGGGGCCGGGCGGCCAAGACAGCGGGAACGGACCCCGACGTTGCTCGCGCAGCCGCGCAGCGTACGGCGGCCTTTTACACGGGCGACACTGTCGCGCCGGATTGATACACACCTTGCGTCGCTACGCCGAAGCGACCGGCACGAGGCTGACCGTTGGCTTGGTACGGGCAAACACCTGAACTTGCGCCACGATACGCCAAGATGTTCTTGACGGAAGCCGTCTATGCAGTGCCCGACGCAGCCTGAGCCACCTGCTCCGCGCGGTTGGTGTATTCCTGCGACAGCGTCAGCGGGTTTCGGGTGTACAGGATGATGCGCGTGGTGAGCATGTCGCCGATGTTGCGGTGCGAGCAGCCGGGCGGAATCCACAGCATGTCGCCGGTGTCGAGCATGAACTCGCCCTGGGTGGTGCGGGTGCCGCGCTGGCCGGTCAACTGGAACGCCACCTCGTCCTGGTTGAAGCCCCGGTGGTAGATGCGCTGGGAGTCGGCCCGGACGGTCATCTCCACCATCAGGTCCTCGTTTTCGATGAGCTCGAAGTGCTGGCCGCCCGACGCTCCTTCCTCCACCTGATCCAGCACCTCCGAGGGCTTGAGCAGCAGGCATTCCGCCGCGGTGGTGCGCTCGTCCTTGGCCGGGTAGCCCTTGGCCACGTGCAGGGGCTTGCCGGTGTACACCACCAGCCGGGTGCCGCCCGCGGGGTTGGCGCGCGCCACGCCCGGAGGGAGCGCCAGCACTTCCCCTTGGGCCAAGTCGAAGTCCCCTTTCGCGGTGGGCACGGTGCCGGAGCCGCCTACCTGGACGCACACCAGGTGCCGGTCGCGTGAAGCCGCGGCCGGCTCGGCGGAGGCGCCGGTGACAAGCTCGATGCTGACATCGTCATTGGACAGCACCGGAAGGCGCCGTTCTTCGCCGTTCTCGCCTGGAAGGGACGTCGTGAGCACGCTCAGAGGCTTGAGCAAAAGACACGGGCGCTCGAACGTCTCGGTGCAGTTGATCACGTCCCTGTCCTCGTCGATCTCCTTCCACTCACGCTTGGGCTCGTGGCCGCCGAGGTTGCCGATAAAGGAATAGGTATTGATTTCCTTGATGGCCATGTCGTGTTCCTCCTTCGCGCGTGCGCCTCAGCCGTTGGCCGCGGTCTTCCACCAGTCGGCTTCCTTGTGGACCGTGGTCTCCACCGTGAACGTGCTGTCGTAGACGTGGCGAGTGGGGTCGATGGGCACGCGCCAGCGGAGCTTGCTGTAGAAGTTGAGGCGCAGGAAGTCCTGGCCGTCCGGCGGCACGCTGATGACGCTGTGGGAGATGCCCAGCGGGATGATGGTGATCTCACCCGGCACCACCGCCACGTTCTCGAATTCCGACAGGTCCAGGGCGTCGCCGCGGAACTGGATGCGCACCTCCTCGCTCTGGAGCGCGCGGTGGAAGGCGAACTGCTCGTCCTGCATGTTGTAGGTGCGCACGCGCATGCTCTGGGACTCCATCAGCGCCAGCAGCCCGGCCTCGCCGCCGGCCTTTCCCAGCACCATGGTGAAGTGGTCGAAGGCGCGCAGCTTGCGGATGCCGCTCTCCTGCTGTTTGGGCTTGAGCGTGGACACGCCCACCAGGGAGTCGTAATCGCGCTCCACCACCGTGGAGTCGTCGGGCTCGTCGTCCCAGAAGTGCATCTTCTCCGTGACGCGGCCGCGGGCGTCTTCGTTGGGGGTCTCCAGGCCGCTCCAGTTGGGGCCGCCGTGCCGTTTCACGACGAAGGACTGGTGGCTCGTGTACTTCTCTTCGTCCAGGACGTAGTCCACGGCCTCGCGGTTGATGCAGAAGTAGCGCAGGCTGTCGTTGCGCCCGATGGAGCGATGGGAGATGCCGCCGGGAACCAGCATGACCTCGCCCGGCTCCATCTCGTAGACGCCGAACTCCGTCTCCACCGTGGTGTTGCCGCAGAACTGGAAGTAGACCATGTCGCAGTCGACGTAGCGGTGGAACGCGTCCTGGACCCCTACCACGCATTCCGCGCCGATCCGGTGGTTCTCGTTCTCCAGGAACACCAGCGACTGGTTGGGGACGCTGAGCATGTCGAACGGACGGAACTTGGGCGTGTAGCGGGTGCTCCGGGCCGTGTTCATCAGGCCGGCCTTCTTCCGCTCCGACCACGCGGCCAGTCCCGGCCTGGGGAAGTCCTTCCACGTAGTCATGAACTCGCCGATGTCCTGCTGCGAATAGACCTTCTTCTCGGCGGCTTCGATCTGTTCCTTGGTGGCCATGGATGTCCTCCCGGGAGGGGTTGCCGCAGGGGTGCGCGGGCGGTCTCCCTTCTCATTGCTTGAACGGTGCGCGAGCAACGGATGCCCCGGTCAATTCCGCATGGACGATACACCACGGAACACGCGGTTGGCAACATTCGGGCCAGGCCATCGCGGACCCCCGTGCGGGGATTTGACCGGCAGCGTGCAACGCAGTATGTGCAGATGTAACTGCAACTGGAGAGTCCGCCTGCGGGTGCGCTCTCCGGCGTGAGCGACCGTAACCTTGACTCGTTGGGAGACTTGCATGCGTCTGAAAGACAAGATCGCCATCGTCACCGGGGCCAACGCCGAATTCGGCAGCATCATCAGCAAGGCGTTCGCCGCCGAAGGCGCCGACGTGGTGTGCGCCGACTGGAAGCAGGAAGACGCGGACGTTGCCGCGGAGCGCGTGCGCTCGGCAGGCCGCAATTCACTGGCCCTGGGGGTCGATCTGCGCGAGAAGGAGGAAGTCGAAGCGATGGTGCGGCGTACAGTGGAGACCTACGGACGCCTCGACATCCTGGTCAACGCCACCGCGCGCCCGCATCACCAGGAATTCCTGAACTTCAGGGAGGAGGACTTCGACGACACGCTGGCGCGGGGGGTCAAGCCCTACTTCCTCACGGGACAGGCCGCGGCCAACGAGATGATCAAGCGGCGCTACGGCAAGATCGTCAACCTCACCTCCATCGTGGCCAAGCTGGGGCCCGGACAGGCCGTGGACTGGGCCGCGGACCGCGGCGCGGTGGATGGGCTCACTCGTTCCATGGCCCACGCCCTGGGCTTCTGGGGCATCAACGTCAACGGTGTGGCGCGCGGCAACACCCAGCGCCCGCCCTACTCGGAAGGGGTGCTGGAGCGGCTCCGGCGCCTGCCGCTGGGACGCACCGAGTACCCGGAGGACATGGGGCCGCCCACCGTGTTCCTGGCCTCGGACGACGCCGCCTACGTCACCGGCACGGTGCTCTACGTGGACGGCGGCTATACCGTGGCCGCGGTGACTGACGACCGCTTCCGTCCGGAGTGGGCCAAGGCGGGCGCGCAGGGATGGGACCCTCGGGAGCACTGACGCGGGGAGTTATGGAATGAGACTTGAAGACAAGATCGCGGTGGTAACCGGAGTCGGCGGCCGTATCGGCGGCCTCGTGGCGCTGGCCTACGCCCGGGAGGGCGCCCACGTCGCCACCGTGGACGAGGACGGAGACAAGGCCGAGGCCGTGGCCGCGCAGGTCAGGGAACTGGGAAGAAAGTCACTAGCCTTGCAGGTGGACGTCACCGACAAGGCGGCGGTGGAGGCGATGGTCGGCCGGGTGGTGGCGGAGTTCGGCGGCATCGACATCCTGTTCAACGGCACGGGGACGGCACACAACCAAGCGTTCCTGACCTTCAAGGAAGAGGACTTCGACCACGCGCTGGCGGTGGGGCTCAAGGCTTTTTTCCTCACGTGCCAGGCCGTGGGCCGGCAGATGGCCGAACAGGGCCGCGGCGGCAAAATCGTGAACCTGTCCTCCATCGTCGGCCGGCTGGGTTCCGGCGAGGCCGCGGCGTGGTGCACCACGCGATCGGGCGTGGACGCCATGACCCGCGCCATCGCCCAAGCCCTGGGGTACTACGGCGTCAACGTGAACTGTCTGGTGCACGGCGGCATGGAGTCCATCCCCTACCCTCACGAGGTGGAGCGGGCCGAGAGGCGCCGCCGTATCCCTTTCGGGCGGCTGGGCAAGCCCGAAGACCTCGTCGGCGGCGCCATCTTCCTGGCCAGCGACGAGTCCGACTTCGTCGCCGGCGAGAGTTTGTACGTGGACGGCGGCTACACCACCGCCGCGGTCACCGAGGACGGCTACCGGCCGGAGTGGGCGCGGGCGGCGCACACGGCCGAGGGACCGCGCAAGGACAAGTACGCGCGGCCGTAGGGCGCGATGACAAAGGAGGATGGAGCCATGAGCACGAACGGCGCTCCGGTTGTCCGGCTCGATCACGGCGTGGTGGCCACCAACGACCTGGGGCTATCCATCGTCTTCCTCACCCAGGTCCTGGGCGCCGACTTCCGCCGGCTGGTGAACGCCAACCTGCGGGGGCTCAACCGGGAAGTCCCGGAAATGGCGTTCTTCAAGCTGGCCAACCACCACGGCTTCGGCTACGCGCTCCAGGGGCAGCCCATTCCCAAGCCCGTCCGCCCCATGGAAGGGCCGGTATGGGGACTGGAGTTGAACGAACGAAGCGTTGAGGAAGCGGCGGACCTTCTGCGCGAACACAACGTGCCCGTCGAAGGCCCGGTGGAATACCCGGCGTCGAGCCCCATCGCCGGTTCCCTCTGGCTTATGGAGCCGGGCGAGTACGTCTTCGAACTGTCGGTACGGCGGGAGGACCAGCGCTGCTCCGACCCGGGCCAGGGCTACCTGGGCTTGTGCCGCCTCAGCCACGTGCGCCTGGAGGTGACCGATCTTGCACAGGCGGAGGACTGGTACCGGAACATCCTGGGACTGGTGGACGCGGACCAGGTGCCGGGCGACGGCCAGTTGACGCTGGCCATCGCCGAGACCGGGCAACTTTTCATCCTGCGCCAGGTGCCGGAGATGACCCAGCGGAGCCACTACTCGCGCGGTCCCCACGTGGACGTGAAGGTGGCCATCGGCGACTACGACGAGTTCGTGTCGCGGCTCACCAACGTCGAGCGCTACTGGGGGCCGTTCGGCGACCGCATCCCCTGGCACGAGCCGGACATGCAGACGGTTTACTTCTACGACCCCTTCGGCAACCGCCTGCAGGTGGGCGAGAACAGAGGGCACCCGCACTGAGGACACGGACATGATCGACTATGACATCGCGGACATGATGGACGGCGTCAAGAACATGATCCAGGCGTCGGACATCCGCCCCGGCGACCAGGTGCTGCTCTTGGCGGACCGCCGTAGCGACGCCGCCTCCATGGAAGCCATCACCGCCGGGCTCAAGTTCATGGGGGCCGAGCCCATGTCGCTCATCACCGAGCCCATCTCGCGGTACGGGCGAGTACCCCAGGCGGTGCTCGACGCCATGCACGCCTGTGACGTGGTGATCTGGGTGTGGCCCGTGTTCATCACCTTCACACCGGACCACCGTGTGCTGGGACGCAAGCGCGAGGAGAGCGGCACGCAGCTCCAGGAGCAGCGCATGAAGCCCTACTTCATCTACTTCGAGGGCACCCCGGGACTGCTGGCGCGAGACTACGCGCGCTTCCCCAATCCCGTGCTGTGGAAGCTCGCGGAGAAGGTCCGGGAGGTGGTGGCCGCGGGCAAGGTGGTGCGCATCGAGGACGACCTCGGCAGCCATCTCACCGCCTCCTACGACGGCACCAGGCTCTACGGCATGCAGTTCCGGGCCGGCGACCCTCCGGGGCGCTGCCACTTCCCGTGGGGCCGTTGCGGCGTGTTCAACGGCAGCGGCAAGGCCGACGGCGAGGTCTACCTGAGCTGCGTGCAGGGGGTGGCCGGCGAGCTGCCCGCGCCCATGAAGTGGGTGGTGAAGGACAGCGAGGTGGTGGAAGCGGAGGGCGGCGAACTGGCCGAGGAGTGCCGGCAACTCTTCAAGAACGTGCCGGGCTCCAACCGGCTGGTGGAGATCATGTTCGGTTACCACCCGAAGGCGTCCATCCAGCACGGCATCGCCGACCCCATGCACTGGGAGCTGATCAGCAAGATGCCGTGGGTGGGCCTGGGCACGGACCGCAAGAACCCGGACTTCCGCCACGTGGACGGCTCGGTGATGAACGCGCGGCTGTACATCGACGACCGCCTCATCGTGCACGAGCAAGGCATGCTCGACCGCTCGCTCCTGCACCACCCTGACGTGCTGGAAGCAGCGTCTGCCTACGGCGACCCCTACCAGGTGCTCGCCCCGGTCTCCCACAACGCCCACGGCTCCGGCACCCTGTGGTGAAGAAGCGCGGGAGGAGCGAAGACAACATGGCGCAGATTCAGACCTTCGATCACTGCGGGTTCGTGGTGGAGGACATTCCCCGGGCACATCGGTTCTATGAGGACCTGTTGGGAGCCAAGCCGTTGCGCATCCAGAACCTCAATACGCACCGGCTCTACAAGGGGTTTCCGGTGATGTCCTTCGTGGAGATGGGCGGGCATCGGTTCGAGATCTGCCTGGCGCAGGAGCCGCTGGCGCCGCAAGGCAAGGCCGCCATGCCGCGCATCGGCTTCTCGCTCACCGAGGCCGCCATGGACGAGTTGCTGGAGCAGTTGCGCGCGAGCGAGATTCCCTACGAAGGGCCGATGACGTATCCGCCGGAGGTGCCGCTGGACCGTACCATCAGAGTGCGCGACGCGGACGACAACATTCTGGAGTTCTCCGTGCGCAAGGAAGGGGCGCCGTCGTGATCCGGTACGAAGACATCAGCCATCTCGCCATGGAGGTCACGGACATGGAAGCGGCCGAGCGTTTCTACGCCGGTGCCCTCGGGATGGAGGTCCTTTGCCGCGACTCCGGCGAACTGGGCAACGGCCGGCTGATCCTCAGGAACGGCTCGGGCCAGCTCCTGTTCCTGGAGAAGGTCGACGAGCTTTCCCAACGCTCCCGCTTCTCCGGACCCGACTCCAACAACGTCCCGGACCCCGGCGGCGGGCTGCGCTACAAGGGCGCACATCTTGCCATGAGCGTCGGCTCCGTCGATGAGTACGACCATATCTACGAGAAGCTGGAAGCCCACGGCGCCTACATCGAAGGCGACCTCCGCGCCGCCCACCGCGCTCCCGGCGAGAAGAGCGTCTACCTGTACGATCCCGCGGGCAACCGGCTGCAGCTCATCATCCTGCCAACGACTGACTGAGCCCCTCGACCGAAGCCCGCAACCAGGCGCGATCCTTCCTGCGTTCACCAGAGAACCTCATGCCCTACGTCGTCGCCGTGGATATCGGAGGCACCTTCACCGACCTTGTCGGCTTCGATCACGAAACCGGGCAGGCGATGTACACGAAGAGTCCGACGACCTACCGCGATTTCGTGGAGGGAATCCTGGACTGTTTCGGCAAGGCCGACCTCGCGCCGGCCGAGGCCAACTTCGTCAATCACGGCACCACGCTGGTCATCAACTCCCTGATCGAGCGCCGGGGCGCCAAGTGCGCCCTGGTCACCTCGACGGGGTTTCGCGACATCCTCGAGATCGCCCGGGCCAACCGTCCCGACCCGTTCGATCTGCACTACCGGCGAGACGAGCCTCTGATACCGCGGGAGTTGCGTTTCGAGGTGCCCGAACGGATCGGCGCCAACGGCGAGGTGCTGGTGCCGCTCGACACCGATGCGGTCGAAACTCTGGCGAAGGATCTGAACCGGCTGAGCGTCGAGGCGGTGGCGGTATTCTTCATGAGCTCCTATCTGGATCCCTCCCACGAAGAAGAGGCCGTAGCGATCCTCAAGCAGCGGCTTCCCGAGGTCTACGTCACCTGCAGCACCGAGCTGACGCGAGAATGGTACGAATACGAACGAACCTCGACCGTCGCCGCCAACGCGTACGTGGGGCCGCGGGTGAACACCTACGTCCGCCGTCTGGAAGACGAACTCCGCTCAAGTGGCTACGACGGCTCGCTGTTCATGATGGGATCCAACGGCGGACTGCTGTCGGTGGAACGCACCTGCCGCCAACCCGTCGGACTGGTGGAATCCGGGCCCATCGGAGGATGCATCGGCGCCGGCGCCTATGCGGAGGCCCTCGGCATCCGCAACGTCGTCGCCTTCGACATGGGCGGCACCACTGCGAAATGCGCCCTGGTGGAAAACGGCCGCTTCACGGTCGAGTCGGTATACTACGTCAACGGTTACGTGCAGGGCTTCCCTATCAAGTGGCCGGTGATCGACATTGTGGAGGTCGGTTCCGGCGGCGGCTCCATCGCTTGGCTGGACGATCAGAACCGCCTGCACGTCGGACCCCGAAGCGCCGGATCGACGCCCGGCCCGGTCTGTTACGAACGGGGCGGGACCGAGCCCACCGTCACCGACGCCAATCTCGTGCTCGGACGGCTCAACCCCCACCGGTTCCTCGGCGGCGAACTGAGCCTGGGAGTCGAATCTGCGCGCCGTGCCATCACTGCAAAGACCGCGGAGCCACTCGGCTACCGGGGCGATGAGGGGCTGATCCGGACGGCGGAGGGCATCGTCTCCATCGCCACCGTGCTGATGGCCGGCGCGATCCGCCAGGTTTCGGTGGAGCGGGGCCTCGACCCGCGCGATTTCGTCCTGTTCGCATACGGCGGCGGCGGACCGCTGCATGCCTCCGCACTGGCCCGCGAGCTGTCCATCCCAGCCATCGTCATCCCGCCGGAGCCCGGCAATTTCTCCGCTATCGGGATGCTGCTGGCGGACGCCCGTGTCGATACGTCGGAGACCTTCACCGGCGTCCTCGATGACACCCTCGTAGCGGGCATGGATACCTGCTTTCGCGGCATGGAAGCCGCGGCCGCGGAAGCCCTGCGCCGCGATTTCGGTACAACCGACGTGTTTTTCGAACGCAAGGCGGAGATGCGGTACCTTGGGCAACGGCACAACATCCATGTTCCGATCACGGGACTGCGCGGCGTCACCGAGATGAGGAAAGCCTTCGAGCGCGACTACGAGCGCCGCTACGGCCACGCCGACTCGAAGGCGCCCACAGAACTCCAGGCCTTGCACCTCTCGGCCTTCGCCAAGCTGCGGCAACCGAACATCGCCAACCTGCGGCGCAGGACGCCGGCTGGCGCCGCACCGGACCCTGGAACCCGCAAGGTCTATTTCGGCGCCGGGGAGGTGGTTGAAACCGTGATCTACGACCGCGACGGGCTGGAGCCGGGATTCGCAGCCGAAGGCCCGGCGGTCATCGAGGAGTACGGCTCGACGACGCTGGTCTGGCCGGGCGACCGCTTCGAGGTCGGAGGAATGGGTGAGATCCGCATCGAGTGCGGGCAGGAATGAGGAAACCAATGAGCAGGGCAACGACGATCCCGGACGCTGCGTCACGGATCGACCCCATCACCCTCGAGGTGATCCGGTGCGGCGTCGTGTCCATCACCAATCAGATCGACGCCAACATCACGCGCACGGCGTTCAGCTCGTATGTCTACGAGTACAAGGATTTCGCCGTCGGCTTGGTGGACGTGAACGGCCAACTCGTCGCCCAGTCGACCGGCGGCATGCCGCCTTTCGTCGCCGATGCCGTCGGCACCGCGGTGCGTGACGGCCTGCAGATCTACGGACGGGAAAGGCTCTTCGACGGCGACGTCGTCGTCTGCAACCATCCGGCGGTGCAGGGGCAGCACCTCAACAACACCGTCATGTACACGCCCATCTACGGCGGGCCGGAGCGCGCGACGTTACTGGGATTCTTTGCCCTCAACGTCCACTGGATCGACATCGGCGGCGTGATGCACGGCTCCACCGACGTCTTCATGGAGGGGCTCCAGCTCCGCACCATCAAGCTCTGGTCCAAGGGCGAACCCGTCGAGGAAATCTACCGCATCATCGAGAACAACACGCGCATGCCGGTAGACGTGATGGGAGACATCTCGGCCCAGCTCGCGGGCTGTCTCCTGGGCCGCGACCTCACGCTCGCGCTTGCCGACAAGTACGGCACCGACACCTATTTCGCCGCGGTCGACACGATCATGGCCCAAGGCGAGGCGTCGTCGCGCGCCCGCATACGGGAAATCCCGGACGGAGTGTACGAAAGCGAGGCGTTCCTGGACGACGACTCACTGGGCACTGAGCCCGTGCCCATTCGCGTCAAGGTCATCGTCGAAGGCGAGGAAATGACCATCGACTTCTCGGGGCTCGCCGACCAGGTGCCGGGGCCGGTGAACTCGGGCTACTTCGGCGGCGGCGTCACCGCGGCGCGGGTCGCCTTCAAGTACCTCATCGCCCCGCGCGAACCCGCCAACGAAGGCGTCTTCCGTCCGCTCAAGCTGATCCTGCCGCAAGGCAAGATCCTGAGCGCCCGGCCCGGCGCACCCATGTCCAACTATTCGACCCCCTTCCCGACCGTCATCGATACGGTGATCCGGTGCCTGGAGGACGCGCTCCCGCACCTCGCCACTGGCGCACATTTCGGAACGCATTCGGGATTCATGATCCACGGCCACTGGGCCGACGGGAGGCGCTTTCACGGACATGACAGCGGCCACGGCGGATGGGGCGCGGGCGACGGGCACGACGGCGCCGGGCCGTTCCGCACCATGGCGCACGGCGACACGCGCCTGATCCCGATGGAACTGCAGGAATCCCTGCTGCCGTTCCGAGTATGCTCCCTGTCGCTACGCGAGGATTCGGGCGGCCCCGGCAAGTTCCGTGGCGGCCTGGGCTTCCGCAAGGAGTACGCGGTGCTCCATCCCTTCACCTTGAACACCAACCTCGACCGCAGGAAGTGTCCGCCCTGGGGCGTGCGCGGCGGAAAGGCCGCGCAACCGGGCTGCATCACGATCATCAAGGCGTCAGGCGAGACCGAGACCATGGGCAAGGCGCAGAACTGCAAGCTCCAGCCCGGCGACCGCGTGATCCTGGAGACCGGCGGCGGCGGGGGATGGGGGCCGCCGGAGGAGCGTGCGATGGAACTGATTCAGCGCGACCTCGACCGCGGCTACATCACACCGGAGGGCGCGGTGCGCGACTACGGTGTCCGAGTCGATGCCGGCCGCGTGGTCAGCGGCTAGTGTTTACGCGTCCCCCCACACCTCGCTGGCGACTTCCACCATGCGCGCAAGCTTGGCTTCTTCGTCGGCTTCGGTGAGGGGGTTGCCCTTGACCGAGCTGGCGAAGCCGCACTGGGGGGCGAGGGCGAGGCGCTCCAGGGGGGCGTAGCGGGCGGCGTCGTCGATGCGGCGCTTGAGGTGGTCGGCGGATTCGAGGGTCGGGCCCTTGGTTGAGACGATGCCGAGGGCGACCACCTTGCCTTCGGGGAGGAAGCGCAGGGGCTCGAAGGTGCCGGCACGCGGTGTGTCGTATTCCAGGAAGTAGCCTTGGACGTTGATCTCGTTGAACAGCACCTCGGCCACGGAATCGTAGCCGCCGGCAGCGGCCCACAGTCCCTCGCGGTTGCCGCGGCACTGGTGCATGGTGACGGTGACGTCGCCGGGCAGACCTTCGAGAGCTTGGTTGATGCGGCGCGCGTACTCGGCCAGCACGGCCTGGGGGCCGGAGCCCCAGGAGCGGAACACGTCCTCGTACGTCGGGTCGCACAGGAACGGGATGGCGACGTCGTCGAGTTGAATGTAGCGCGCGCCGGCGGCCGTCAGAGCAGCCAGTTCCTGGCGGTAGGCGGCCACCAGGTCCTCCCAGAAGGCATCCACATCGTCGTAGGCGGAGCCCACGACCCCTGGATCCCCTCCGGCGAAGCAGTAGACCACCGGAGGCGCCGGAATGGTGACCTTGGGCTCGGCGTCGGTGTTGGCCTTGAGAAACTCGAAGGCACGAACGACCGCGCTGGGGCGCCAGCGTATCCTGCCCTCGACCCACACCACGGTGAAGTCCTGTTGACGGGCTTCCTCGTTGCGCCAACTGAAGGGAGAGGAGGCGCCTTGCCGGGTGGCGGAGAAGCCATCCCAGGTCATCATCAGCTCGCTGAACCAGCTACGGCGGCGGAACTCGCCGTCGGTGGCCGAGCTCAGGCCCACGCGTTTCTGAAGCGCGATGACGTCTCGGACGAAGCCGTCCTCGATGCGCGCCAGCTCCTCGTTTCCGTGCGGGCCGAGATTGCTCTCGGCCGTATCCGGCCCCAGGACGCGCACCCTGGCCTCCCTGAGTCCGGCGGGGCGCAGCAGGCTGCCGACGTGGTCGGCGCGGAACGGCGGTGTATTTCTCATCGGCATGGCAGGACGGACAGCTTGATGCCCCGCCTACTCCCCGTCAGCCTCTCATCGAACTTCCAGACCGTGGCGGCGGCTGAGCTTGTAGAAGAGGCTGGCCAGGAGCACCGTGCCGACGCTGATGCCCAGGGCGAAGGCCGACAGGGTCCCGACATGGCCGTTTTCCCAGAGCTCCCAGATCACCACGGAGATGACCTCGGACCCCGGGCTGTAGAGCAACAGGGCCACCGACAGCTCGCGGATGGTGATGAGGAAGATGTATATCCACCCCGCGAACAGCGCCGGCATCATGAGCGGCACCATGATCTTCCGGGCCACCTGCCCCCAGCTTGCGCCGCTGGTGGTGGCGCTCTCCTCCAGCTCGCGGTGGATGCCGATCAGGCCCGCGTGGCTGAACCGCATGGCATAGGGGAGATAGCGGGCGGAGAAGGCGATGACCATGATCCAGATGGTGCCGTAGACGGGGATCGGCACCGTCAGGTAGGTCTGCAGCACCGCCACCCCCATGACGATGCCCGGGAAAACCAGCGGGATCATGGTGAGCCGGTCCAGGGACCAGCGCGCCTTGATGTTGGTCCGCGTCACCAGCCAGGCGGTCACGAAGGCCACGCCCACGCACGCAGTGGCGGAAACGATGCTGATGGTGACGTTGTTCATGATGGAACGCACGATCTTGTCGTCGCTGAACGCCTCCACGTAATTGTTCAGGGTAAACAGGGAGAGCGCGTCCCACGAAGGCACGATCAGGTAGGGCATGAAGCTCGACCAGACAAGGGCGGTGAGCGGCAGGAGCTGGAGCGCCGGCAGGCCCAGCAACGCCAGTCCGCCCAGCCAGCGCCACCGTCCCAGGTCCTTGCGCCGGGGCTGGAACCCCTTGCCGGTGATGGTGGTGAAGCGGTGCGCGTGTTGGGTGACCCGATAGTAGGGCACCAGACACAGCCCCACCAAGCCGATTAGGATCACGGAGTAGGCGCTGGCGTTGCCGTACTCGGGGAGGTAGCCCTCGCTCAACTGGAGATAGATCTGAGTCGTCATGACCTCGATGCCGGCGGGAAGCCCCACCAGCGCCGGGATCTCGAAAGCCTCCAGGCTGCGGATGAACGTGAGGATCAGCACCGACAGGACGCTGGGCATGGCCATCGGGAAGGTGACCTTCCAGAAGACCTGCCAATCCGTGCTCCCGGCCACCACCGCGGCTTCCTCAAGCGACGGGTCCATGGACCGGAACGGCGTCGCCATGAGCAGGAAGACGATGGGGGTCCAGAGGAACCCCTCCACCAGCACCATGCCGCTCATGGAGAAGAGGTTGAAGAGCGGGCCGTACCCCGTGACCCACTTAAAGGCCAGGTTGATGAACCCGGCCTCCGGCCCCAGCAGCAGGATCCAGCCGATGACCTTGATGAGCCCCGGCACGGCGAACGACACGAACGCGGCCAGATAGGCCACCGCGCGGAACGGCGCATTGCTGCGTTCCGCCAGCCACGCCATGACGGTGCCGAAAACCAGCGCCCACGCCGCGCTCCCCACCGAGAACACGAGGGAGTTCCACATCAGGGTTTCGAACTCCCCGAGGGACTCGAAGATGTTGGCGAAGTTCTGAGTCGTCAGGCCGACGATGTCGGAATCCTCGGAAGGCACGAAGCTCGTAAAGATGATGAAGGCCAGCGGCGGGATGACCAGATACACCAACACCACTGCGCAGGGTATGAACAGCCACAGCGGATAGTCACGGCCCTGCCTGCTCGGGCGCAGGACATCGAGGAATGAAGACGAGCCGGCGCCTGCCGATCCTGACGCCTCCGGCGCTGTCTGGTTTCTGCTCAACGGTTTGGTCCTCGGTCGGATTCGCCGGGGTCACCCCGAACGGACCGCACCCGCAACATGGGGGCAAGGTGTGCCTTGCCCCCATGTCTCCGTTGCCGTCCGGGTTGCCCGGAACGAAAGGAATCGTATGCCGAACTGGTGCGGGATGCGCATCAGCCTTTTCGGCCGATGGAGCGCAACAGCTTGTTCCACTTCTTGAGGGACTGGTTGTACTGCTTCACGGTCATTCCCCTCTCGGGATACACGCGCTTGAACGGGTAGTCCTTCCAGGCCATGCCGTAGTGGAACTTCTGCAGGATCTTCTGCCCGTCCGTCAGGATGAAATTGATCAGCAGCAGCGCGGCATGGGGGTGCGGGGCATTGGCGAACAACGCGGACCCTCCGGCGTTGGTGGGAACTTCGTCCATCGGCTCCCAGCCCAGCGGGGCGCCCTCGTGGATCTTCACCAGCGCGTGGTTCCTGAAGACCGTGGGCGACGCCACGAACTCCCCGGAGATGATCAGGTCCCGCGTGGCGGTACCGGAGATCTTCAGGAGCTTGAGCTGCTGCTTCTTGAGCTTCTCGACGTATTCCTCGCCCTTGACCTTGAGCATGGTACCGAGGACACGGTCGCCGGTGCTCGTGATGCTCATCATGAGCTTGCCCTTGAGCGCCGGGTTCAGGAGGTCCTCGAAGCTCTTGGGGACCTGGTCCTTGGACAGCTTCTTGGTGTTGTATCCGAGGCCGATGAACGACTCACGGTCCGTGACCCACCAGACCCCGCCGCTCTTGGCCTTGATCTGGTGCTCGTCCGGCCAGCGTTTGTGCTCCGGGCTCGAATAGGGCATCAGCAGCCCCTTTTCGCGGAACAGCATCATGAGGCCCGGGGTGGTCTCGGTCGCGTCCACCAGGTACTTGCCGGCCCTGTGCTCACCGAGGATCTTCGACGACAGGTCCCGGCTCCCGGCGCGATAGACGTCGATCTTCACATCCGGATACTTCTTGGCAAATTCCGCCTTGATGGTCTTGTAGGACTTGCCGCCCAAAGACGTGTACCAGACTACCCTGCCTTCCTTCTTGGCGCCCTTCAGCAACATGTCGTGGTAGTCCGCCCCCTTGTAGTTGGCCAGCTTCTTGATGGTGTCGCTCTGACCCCACGCCGCGGACACGGTGAGAAAGAGAAGCGCGACGGTCAAGTATAGTGCCTTCATAAGGATGTCCTCCTCTCGGGTTTGACTCCTGCGTAAGCTTGGCGCGTGCAGCGGCAGACAGCCGCCTTTGCATGCGTTTGACGCCCTTCTACGTCACCGGTCATCAGCTTGTCAAACGAATGACATTGCGCGAAGATGGGCGCGTTCGTGGCGCCGATCCGAAATTGCCGCCAGTGCTGACGCCGGTTCCGGTGCGTCGCGGAAGGCTTGGAAAGATGAAAAAGGCGCGCCTCGTCTGCGGTTCGTTCACCCTGCTCCTCCTGCTCTGCCACAGTGCACTCTTCGGCGCCTGCAAGGAGGAGAGCTTCGCCAGCCGTCTCCTCCGGCCGGCGTACGCCGCCGCGCCCGACGCCACCCTGCACTACTTCGGCCACAGCTTCTTCCAGCTCGTCACCAGCCGGGGCACGCGCATCGTCATGGACCCGTTGGCGCCGGGCTGGTACCCCGTTCCCGACGTCTCTGCCCACGCGGTCACCATCGGCCGGGAGCACCAGAACCACAACTGGTTTCCCATCGTAAAGGGCCGGCCGCTGCTCCTTCGGGGCCTCCGGGAAACCGACCTGGGCTACGAGTGGAACCCGGTGAGGACCACGGTCCTGGACGTGCTGGTCTACAGCGTGCCCATCTACGTCAGCCGTCCCGACGGCAACCTCTTCAAGGGCGCGGCCTTCGCCTTCGACCTGGGCCGCCTGTGCGTCGTGCACCTGGGCGACCTGAGCCACAAGCTCACCCCGAAGCACCTGAAGCAGTTCGGCAAGGTCGACGTGGCGCTGGTGCCCATCGGCGGCCGCACCACCATGGGACCCTGGACCGCCCGGGAGGTGGTGGGGCAGCTCAAACCCAAGATGGCCATCCCCATGCACTACCGCGACGATCTGGAGCGCGTGCGTATCTTCAGCGAGGGCTTTCCCACCCGGACCGTGCCGGACGGCTCCCTGGCCATCAGCAAGGCGGCGCTGCCGCGGAAGACGGAGATCGTCGTGCTGGGTTATCGCGGCGGGCCGTTCTGAGCTTTTGGGTTGACTGGCACACCGATCCATCCTATTTTACGCGGGTTCGTCGGGCGGATGCCTGTCTTGCCGCAGGGCCCCGATCCGTCGCTCATCAAACAACGCAGGAGGGATTTTCATGAGAAGCGTGAGACTCAAGGGCTTGCTGGTTGCGGTCGCGGTGGCGGCCATGGCATGGGCGGCCGGCCCGCAGCGGGCAACCGCGGCGATGCCGTCGAGCATGGAAATCGGCGGCGCCAGCATCGGCGGCGCCTTCTACGTGGTGGCGGGAGGCGTGGCCAAGCTGCTCGAGAAGGAGTTGAAGATTCCGGTAACCGCGGCGGTCACCGAGGGCTCGCGCGAGAACGTGCGCCTGATCGAGCGCAAGCAGATCTTCATGGGGGTCATCGCCTCCAACAACTCCTATCCGGCGTATCATGGTGTCCTGACCTACAAGAGAAAGTATCCGGTGGCCCTCGCCATGGGCCTTTACCCCAACGCCTTCACGCTGCACACCCTGCCCGGCAGCTCCATCAACTCGTTTGCCGACCTCAAGGGAAAACGCGTGGGCGTGGGCACCGGCCGGACCTGGGACGCGTTCATGGTGCCGTTGATGAAAGCCCACGGCCTCACCTACAAGAAGGACTTCAGGCCGGTGTACGCGGGAATGAGCGACCTCTACACGCAGCTTGGCGACGGCATCATCGTGGCCATGCCGACCATGGTCTCCGGGCTGAGCCCGATCCCCGCGGCGCTGCGGCTGCACGCCGAAAAGGGCGCGCGGTACCTGCCGCCGGAGCCTCAAGCGGTCGACAAGATGGTCAAGCAGTTCCCGTACATGACGCGGCAAACCATTCCGGCGAACACGCCCACGTTCGAGAAGGCCGTCGAGACCTTCGACATCGGCGGCCCGCTGCTGACCGTGCGCGCGGACGCCGACGAGGAGCTGGTCTACCAGGTGATCAAGCTGATTCATCAGAACCTCAAGCAGCTCGCCGCGGACGTGCGTTATTTCAAATACGCGGAGTTGAATCCGTCGGTGCTGACCACCCAGATCGGGGTCCCCTACCATCCGGGAGCAATCCGGTACTGGAAGGAAGCCGGACTCTGGCCGAAAAAGTAAGAACGGCAGGAGGTATTTCATGAAACGTGCAACAACGAGGCTGCTGCTGACGGCAGTCATGGTCGCGGCCATGGCGTTAGCGGCCGGCCCGCAGACGGCAACCGCGCAGAAGTTGCCGGCCAGCATGGAAGTGGGCGGCGCCAGCATTGGCGGCGGCTTCTATGTCATGGCCGGAGGCATCGCCAAGCTGCTGGAAGCCGAGTTGAAGATACCGGTGACCGCGGCGGTGACCGAGGGCTCACGCGAAAACATCCGTTTGATCGACCGCAAGCAGATCTTCATGGGGATCATATCGTCGAACAACGGCTACCCCGGCTACCATGGGCTCAAGGGCTTCGACAAGAAGCACCCCATCGCGCCGATCCTGGGCCTGTACCCGCACTCCTTCGCCTACATGACCCTCCCCAACAGCCCGGTACGGAAGTTTGCCGACCTCAAGGGCAACCGGGTGGGCGTGGGCACCGGCCGGACCTGGGACGCGTTCCTGAAGCCCCTGTACAAGGCCCACGGCCTCACCTACAAGGACATCAAACCCGTGTACGCGGGCATGAGTGACCTGTACACGCAACTAGGTGACGGCATCATCGTGGCGACGCCGGGCATCGTGGCCGGCCTGAGCCCGATCCCCGGTGCGTTGCGGCTCCACGCCGAAAAGGGCGCGGCCTACTTCGGTCCGGAACCCGCGGCCGTCGAGAAGGTGCTGAAGGAACTGCCCTACATGGCGAGGATCCGCATTTCCAAGGACACTCCGACCTTCGACAGGGACATCGACACCGTGGACATCGGCGGCCCGCACGTCTACGTCCGGGCCGACGCCGACGCGGAACTGGTCTACAAGGTCACCAAGCTCATCCACAAGAACCTCGCTGGCATGGCCGGTGAAGTGCGCTACTTCAAGTACGCCCAGGCCAACCCGGCGGTGCTGACCAAGGACATCAACGTACCCTTCCATCCGGGCGCCGTGAAGTACTGGAAGGAGGCCGGACTCTGGAAACAGTAGGCCGGCTCATCACCCGAATCCTGGCAATCGGGCTGTCGGCGTACGCCGTCTGGAACGCCTTCAGCCCGTTGCCGCCCCTTCAGGAACGGAGCCTGTTCCTGCTGGTGCTGTTCGCCCTGGTGTTCCTGACCCAGGCGACGGAACGCGAGCGTCCGGCTCAGGTGGCGGTGGACCTGTTCTGGCTGGCCCTCAGCCTGGCGACCTTCGGCTACGTCTTCATCGAGCACGAAGAGATCGCGTTCAAGTCGGGCCTCGTCACCCAGACCGACCTCGTGCTGGGCGTGATCTGCGTCATCGTGGTGCTCGAGGCCACCCGCCGCATCGTCGGCTGGGCGCTGGTGGTTACGGCGGGGGTGTTCCTGCTCTATGTCTTCTACGGCCAGCACCTGCCGCGGTGGGTGGGGGGACACGGCGGCTTCGACCTCGACCGCATCGTCACCACCGTCTACCTGTCCGGCAACGGCGTGTTCGGCGTCGCCACCTACATCACCTTCAAGTTCGTTTTCCTGTTCGTCATGTTCGGCAAGCTGCTGGAAGCCACCGGCGCGCTGGCCTTCATCATGGAGTTCACCCGTTCCATCGTGGGCAAATACCGCGGCGGGCCGGCAATGATGGCGGTGGTCTCCAGCGGCATGATGGGATCGGTGAGCGGCAGCGCGGTGGCCAACGTCATGGTGACGGGCTCCATCACCATCCCGCTCATGAAACGCGTGGGCTTCCAGCCTCACGTGGCCGGAGCGGTGGAGGCGGCGGCGTCCACCGGCGGGCAGTTCATGCCGCCGGTCATGGGGGCGGCGGCGTTCCTGATGATGCAGTTCCTGGCGGTGGACTATCTCCAGATCGTCAAGGCCGCGTTCATTCCAGCGGTGCTGTACTTCATCGGCGTGCTGGCGGGCGTCTACTTCTACGCGTTGCGCTCCGGCCTCACGGGCTTGCCACCGAGTGAGCTGCCCAAGGTCAGGGAAGTGGTGCGCGAGCCCCAGGGGCTGACGTTCATCGCCGGCATAGGCCTGCTGATCGTGCTGCTGCTGTTGCGGATGTCGCCGGTCCAGGCGGTGCTGCGGGCCATGGCGGTCATCGCGGTGCTGGGGGTGGGGATCGCGGCCATCTCCATGTTCCTCCAGGACCGCCGCGGCTTCGCCTCGGCCGCCCCGACGGGGGCCTGGAACGCCCTCAAGAAGGGCGTCGACGTATTCGAGGGCACCGGCAGGGATTTCGTGACCCTGGGCACCGCGGTGGCCTGTGTCGGCATCATCATGGGCACCATCCTCATGACCGGCCTTGCCACGCGCTTCTCGGGCCTCGTCATCGGCATGGCCGGCGGCGATCTCACGATCATCCTGCTGCTGACCATGTTCGCCTCCATGATCCTGGGCATGGGACTGCCCACCAGCATCGCCTACATCATCCTCGCGCTGATGGTGGCGCCCGTGCTCGTCAAGGTGGGCGTGTGGCCCATGGCCGCGCACCTGTTCATCTTCTTCTCCGGCATGCTGTCGATGGTGACGCCGCCCGTGGCCCTGGCGGCCTACGCCGGCGCTACCGTGGCGGGCAGCGACTTCTGGCGCACCAGTCTGTTCGCCGGCCTGATCTCGCTGCCGGTGTACATCCTGCCCTACGCCTTCGTCTTCGGCACGCCGATGCTGATGCGCGGCAATCCCGTGGAGGTGATCCTGACCACCGCCACCGCGGCTGCGGGGGTGATCCTCAACGCCTACGCGCTGGTGGGCGACCTCAAGGACCGGACCGAGCTTGGGGAGCGGGTGGTGGTGTTCGCGGCGGCCATCATGCTCATCGCCCCGGGGGCGATGACGGACATCATCGGCCTGGTCCTGGCCGCGGCCGGCCTGGCCCGCCCGCTGATGCGGCGGCTCTCCACCGCCAACGCCGCTGGCTGATCCAGGAATTTGCGTCCTTCGACTTCGCTTCGCTGGCGCTCCGCTACGCTCAGGACGAACGGGGAATGGTTCCACGGCTGAACTTCGGGCTCTATGCCAACAACCGCGCGTCGGTGTTCCTCCCGGACTTCTCCATGGAGCGGTTGCTAGAGTTGGCCGTGGAAGCGGAAGAACTCGGCTACCACTCGGTCTGGGTCGGTGACAGCCTCCTGGCCAAGCCACGCTACGATCCCATCGTCACCCTGACGGCCATCGCGGCGCGCACCAGCACCATCAAGGTGGCTACCGGAATCCTGCAGCCGCACCTCAGGAACCCGGTGGTAACGGCCCTGGAGTGGGCCACACTGGACATCGTATCGCAGGGCCGCACCATCATGGGGGTCGGACCCGGCGCCGGACCGCCGGAACTGCTCTCGAAGGAGTGCGAGGTGGCCGGGTTCCCGCGCCGGGTTCGCGGCAAGGTCTTCGAGGAGTGCCTGGAAGTGCTCAAGGCGCTCTGGACGCGGGACTCCGTGGACTTCGACGGCCGCCACTACCGGTACCGGGACGTATCCCTGGGATACAAGCCGGTGCAGCAACCCCATCCTCCCATCTGGATCGCCGCCGGCCACTACAACCCGGTGGACGTCAAGAACTACCGCTACGGCCATTTCGTGGAAGCCAACGCCGGCAAGCACACCGGGCCGTTCGACCGCGTGGCGCGGCTGGCGGACGGCTGGCTGACCAACCACATCAGTCCGGCGGAGTACGCCGAGCGGTACGCGGAAATCTCGTCCGGCGCCACAGAGCGCCATGGGCGCCCGACGGGCGCTGTCCACCCCGCCATGAACTGCTGGATCAACGTCGGCCGCGACCGGCAGACCGCCCGGGACGAGTCGCGGGAGATGCTGGAGATCTACCACCGCATGCCCTTCGACGACGAGAGCGTGGACCGCTGGGTGATCTGCGGCACGGCACAGGAGTGCATCGACCGCCTGGAGGAGTTCGTGGCTGCCGGGGTCCGCACCATGCAGATCGTGCTGGCATCCAGGGACCAGCCGGAGCAGATGCGGCGCATCGCCCGGGACGTTCTCCCCGCCTTCAATTCGTAGGGGCGACCCTGGAATACGACGACTCGGACGGGCTCCTGGTACCCTGTGCCTGGAACCGGTCAACGTCTAATTCAGAGAAGCAGTCCGTTCGAGCGGGGGAAGCGATTGAGGATGACGGAAGCTCTGCCGTATCCGCTCACGCTGGAAGATGCGGAGAGGGACGCGGTGCGACGGGTCCGGGACGGCGATTCGGACGCCTACCGGCTCCTGGTGGAGCGCTACCAGGCGCGCCTCCACCGGCTCGTCGGCAGGCTCCTCGGGCCGGATCACGGTGACGTGGACGACGTGGTCCAGGAGGTCTTCGTCAAGGCGTTCTTCTCGCTGAGCAAGTTCCGGGAAGACGCGACCTTCGGCACGTGGATCACGCGCATCGCCATCAATCGCGCCAGGGACGAGCTCAAGAAACAGTCGGGCAAGGTATATCTCGACGCGGAGCCCGGGGAGGATGCCGTACAGGGCCTTCGCGACCTTCTTACCACGGACGAGCCCCGGGACGGTGAAGACGGCGAGCCCGCGGACAGCGCCGCCAGCCGCCTGGTGGCCCGGACCGTGGCCTCGTTGCCCGACCGCTTGCGTGTCGTCGTTACCTTGAAGGACATGGAGGGAAACTCCTACCAGGAAGTCGCCGCGATCCTGAAATGTTCGGTGGGCACGGTCAAATCGCGGCACGCCCGCGCCCGTGAACGCCTGCGGCAAATGCTCGCCCCTCATGTTTCGGAATTGGCTCGGAGGTGACTCGTGACCTGTGATGATTTCAGGCAGTGGCTGGAAACAGCCGGCGCGGGACAGATGGAGAAGATCCCGGACGCGCACAGGGGACATGCCGAGTCGTGCGCGGCCTGCCGCGGAGTCCTCGAAGAGGAGCGGCGTTGGCTGCGCTTCTTCGCCGCTGCGCCGGAGCCGTCCGCCGGGCGGCCCGCGTGGCCCGGGGTCATGGCCAGAATCCGTGAGGAAGAGAGCCGGCGCGCATCCCTAAGCGATGCCGTGCTGCTCTTCAGCCGCCGGTTGGCTCCCGCGTTTGCGCTGGTGGTGTTGCTTCTGGGCGGCGTGGGCCTGTGGCGCGACATGCTGCCGGAGACCCGGGAGCAGGTGCCCGCAACCGCCGCCATGCTGGAGAACGGATCCGGACAGGAAACCTTGTCCGCGGACGAACCCGACGCGGTGCTGATCGCATGGGTAGGAGCTCGAGTTCCATGAAACGCAAAGCCTTTATCGCAGTGGTGGGGGTGTTCCTCCTGGGCCTGATGGGGGGCCTCCTGGTCGGGCAGGTCTACCCCGTCAAGCACCTGTGGGGCCGGTCATGGCATGACTTCAGGGACGGCAAGGAGCACCGCCGCGGTCCGAAGCACGGATCGAGCGGCCGGTACATCCGCATGCTGCAAAAAGAACTCGACCTCTCCGATCGACAGATGGCCGAGATCGGCCCGCTGCTGAGCCAGACCCGCCGGGACCTGTACCGGGCGCGGATCCGTTCCCTCGAGGAAACCGACCGGATCATCCTCGACTTCCACGGCAAGATCAGGCCGGCCCTCGACGAGGCGCAGGCGCGCAAGCTGGAACGGCGTACCGACAACTTCCGCGAGTGGCGAAGGAAGAAACGCGAGCGTACGATCTCCCGGCTCGAATCGCTACGCGACGGCAATTGACGGCGCCACGGGAACCACGCCGCGTCTAATCGTTGACAACACGATCCGGATCGAACCACTCACAAGCCAACGAGAAAGGGAGAACCGAAGATGAGGAATCACAAGCGCACGGCATTGATGATGGTACCGCTGCTTCTGGTGGGGCTCTCCGGGGGCGTCGCCTGGAGCCAGCAGGGCGAAGGCAGGCGGGGCGACGGAGACCGCATCGCCCGCGCCGAAAGGGGTGAAGAGCGAGGGAGACGGCACTGGCGCGGACGCGAAGGCCGGCGGGGCCAAGAGGGCCGGCGCGGACGCCGCGGCCACGGGAACGCCGTCAAGCGCATGACCGAGAAGCTGGAGCTGACTGACGAGCAGGTGAAGAAGATCAAGAGCGCGCTCACGGACGCGCGAAAGAAGAGGATCGGTCTGCGCGCCGACGCCCGGGTCGCCGGCATCGAGCTCCGGGAAATGGTATCGCAGGAGACCGTGGACAAGGCCAAGATCGGCGCCAAGGTCGACGAGATCGCCAGGATCCGGGGCGACCTGCTGCGGGCACGCACCGACGCCGTGGTGGCGGTGCGGGAGGTGCTGACGCCCGAACAGATTGCCAAGGCAGACGGCATGTTGAAACGCATGCTGCAGGGCCGCAAGGGCCGCGGGCGCCGGTAGCCGCACCTTTCCATCAACCATGAACGAGGGCAGCCTTCACGGCTGCCCTTCGTTTTTCCGGCTCCGTTTGGCAAACCCGCGACAACTCGTCTAAAGTGAGACCGTACCGCACCCCCGTCCGACGACTTCTGCACTCCATGAGCGAACCCGCACCCTCCCCCGCCCAGGCCCCGCCCGCGTTCGCCGCGCTCCGGAACCGGGACTTTGCGTTGTTTTTCGTCGGCAACATGCTGTCGATGATGGCCGACAACATCGAGCACGTCATCAGCTACGGGATCGTCTACCAGACGTTCCGCTCCGAGACCCTGCAGGGCTTCGCGGTCATCAGCCACTGGCTGCCCGCCCTGACGTTGTCATGGTACTTCGGCGCGCTGGCGGACCGCTTCGACTGCCGCCGGGTGATGGAGTGGGCCCAGGTGCTGTTCATTTCCGTGAGCCTCGCCTGGGCCTTGCTGTTCTACACGGGCCGCCTGGAGATGTGGCACTCGGTGGTCCTGCTGATGCTCCACGGCTTGGCGGGCGCCCTGTGGAACCCGTCGCGCCAGCTCATGATCTACGACGTGGTGGGACCCGAGACGCTGCAGAGCGGCATCCGGCTGCTGGCCACCGGGCGGCAGTTGGGAATCCTCTTCGGCCCCGCGGTGGGAGGCGGCGCCCTGTTGTTGCTGAAACCGACGTTGGCGCTGGTCGTCAACGCCTTCATCTACCTGCCGCTGGTGATCTGGTGCCGGCGGGTACCCTACACCGGCCACGGTTCCGGGAGGCAGAGCTCGAAAGGGACCTGGGCGGATGCGCTTTCGGCGCTGTGGGGCGCCTCGCACAACCGGGTCCTGCTGTCCATGATCCTGCTCGTGGGTTTCTACGCCTTCTTCGTGGGCAACGCGTTCCAGGCCCTGATGCCCGCGTTCGCCCTGTCGCTCGGCGCGGACGACCTGAGCGTGGGTTACGCCGCGCTGTTCGCCGCCAATGGCGCGGGCGCCGTGACCGGCGGCCTGTTGCTGGAAGTGCGCGGGCTGCTGACGGCGCGCGCCTCCACCGCGGTGGTGCTGGCCATCCTGTGGTGTGTGGCGATGATCGCCTTTGCCACCGCGTCCCACTACGTGCTGGCCCTGCTGTTCCTGTTCACCGCCGGCATCCTGAATCTCGCCTTCCTCTCCATGGCGCAGACGCTGGTGCAGCTCGAAGCGCCGGCGAACCTGCGCGGCCGACTGATCGGTCTATACAACATGGCCGCCCAGGGGCTGCGGAGCTTCAGCGGGTTGACCGTGGGCTTTGCCGGCGCGTATATCGGCATCAACTGGTCGCTGGGGCTCAGCACGCTGGTGGTGATGGCCGTCGCCGCCGTCCTGTTCGTGATCACCGCGAGAGGCGCGAAGACCCTGGAGCCCGCCGCCGGTTGAGGGGCGGCTTGCCGGTGTGGCGCGCCACACTCACAACACGGAGGATCCAGTCCATGTCCAAACGAGTGAGCATCGAGTTGCCGGGTGTGCCCCACAACGCGCCGATCCCCATGGGAGCGAAGATCGGTAACATCGTCTATTCCTCCGGCATCTCGGGACGGGACGCCGCTACCGGGGAACTGCCAACGGACCCCGACAGACAGGCCGAGGTGCTGTTCGAGAACATCCGCAAGTTCATGGAACTGGCCGGCGGCAGCCCCGACGACATCGTGCGAATGACGGTCTACCTGAAGGAAGAAGAGTACCGGGACGCCATCAACAAGCCGTGGCTCGAGATGTTCCCCGACGAACATGACCGGCCGGCGCGCCACGCCATCAAGTCTCCCGTGCGCGGCAACATGCTGTTCCAGATCGAGGTGGTGGCGGTGCTGTAGCAGCATCCGGCCGGCGGCCTGCCGGATGCGTAAGCCCGGCAGGTTGCAATCAGGCCGGCGCAGGCGCGGCCGGCGGCCTGGAGAGCGTGAACCACACGGTCGCCACCACCGCGATGGCGAGCAGCGGGATGCTGCTCAGGTTCACCCATTCCCACCCGAAGTAGTGCAGCAGCGCGCCTGAGGACAGCGACACCACCGCGACGAAGGCGTAGTTGATGAAGCTCATGGCGCCCTGGGTCTTGGCCCGCTCGGCCGGGTTGTGGGCCGTCGTCAGGAGCGAAGTGCCGCCGGTGAAGGCGAAATTCCAGCCCACCCCGAGGAGCAGCATGGAAAACCAGAACTCCATCACGCCCTCACCCGACAGCGCCACCCCGATGCACAGGAGCTGCAACACCACGCCGGTCATGATGATGCGCACCTCGCCGAAGCGCTTGATCAGGGACCCGGTAATGAACCCCGGCGCGAACATGCCGAAGCTGTGCCAGCTTATGACGAAGGCGGTGTCGGCGAACTGGAAATCGGCCTCGACCATGGCGATGGGGATCGCCGTCATCAACAGGTTCATCACCCCCTGCCCCATGGTCGCCGCCAGGGTGGCGGCGATGAACACCGGCTGCGCCATGATCCGGGGCAGGGAACGCTGGGCAGCGGCGCGCTCGCTCGGGGTGAGATTGGGAATATCGAGGAAGCTCAGCACCAGCGCGATGAGCACCATGAGCCCGATGAGGAAGACATACGAACCCATGAACGCGCCCGTCGCCAGGAGGTCCTCTCCGGTCGCGGCGAGGTAGGGGCCGACGAAGGCCGCCACCACGCCGCCGGTCAGCACCAGGGAGATGGCGGTGCTCTTGAACTCCTGGGGCGCGGTATCGGCCGCGGCAAAGCGGAAGTACTGCCCGAAGGCGGCGAAGACGCCGTAGGTGATGGCGGCAAGGCACAACAGCCAGAAGTCAGCCCGGACGATGGCGAAGAGGACCATGGCGCCGGAGAGGGCGCCGATACCGGCGCCGATCATGAAACCGAGCCGCCGTCCGGTGAAGCGCATGAACATCGAGGCCGGCATGGTGGCGATGGCGGTGCCGACGATCACCAGCGCCGCCGGCATGGTGGCCAGCGCCTTGTAGCCCATGCCCAGGGCGATGACCGGCGTGGTGGCGATGAGAAGCGTCCGCGAAGACCCGAACAGCATCTGACACGTGGCCAGGACGAAGACGTTCCTTCGGATGGGGGTTTCGGCGGCCATACGCGCCCTACCCTACAGCAATTCCTGGCGACGCGCCATCACGCCCACCGACGAATGCATTGGGATCGTGTATCGACGTCGAATCAAATCGCCCCGTCGTCGTTCAGTTCCGGCCACCATGCCGACACCCTACGGTGGATCGCGGCTAGAATGGTACGGGCGGAGTCGCCTTCCGAGAAGGCGTGCTCTGGCACTTCTTCCAGCGCGTGATACGCAATCGATGCGGCGTTCGTCTCAATGGCTTGCCGCACTACGATCGGGCTCGGATGCACATCACGCTTCTCGTCGATGTCGAACACGTAGATCCATGCACGAACATTGCTATGTCGCGCCTCCGCGGCTTGCAGCGTGTAGGTGCCGTCAGCTTGCTCAGCAAGATGCGGCCCGCCGAGATGGGGCTGCCAACTGTCCCAGACAGCCTGTGGAATCGCAAGCGCAGTACCGACTGACCTCGGATGTACCCCCACCTGAAACTTGAGCATCATCTGGTAGAATGTACGCTTGAACACGTTCGCGATGTTAGGCCCCTCGATCCGGTCTGACAGCCACCGCTGGTTGTTCTGGAGAACATCCGCGAAATCCGCACCGTGCAGGCGTAGCGCGTCCTTGAGGTTCTGCACTGATCGGCGATACGATCCGTGAAAGTCCATAGTCTGCAATTCCAATACGCCGAAACGTCCTATACGTACAGAACCGCTCTCACCAGCCACGAGTTCGACGAGCGTCATGTCAAACGACAGTTCGGGAGATCGGCTTGTCGCACTTACGGAGATCTCGCCGCCGAGCTTGTTCTGCAAGTAGACGACACTCAGGGCACCGTCTTCGGCCTGCCCGGTGACTGCCGTCCGCATGGCGGGATTTTCAAGGGCAGGCGCCGGCACAACCAGCAGCGGCTGATTGGGCGCGGCGCGAAAGAGTCGGCGCACGACGTCTTCTATCAGGTCGGAATCGAGCGCCCGATAAGGGCAGACGAGCCAATCCTGTCTGCTACCGTTGCTGGCGTTGTTTATCGTGCAGACGCCGTAGGAAGAAGCGTTCTTGACGCATTCTCGCTCCTCTCGTGTCGCTGCTGTCAAGAACGGACACTGACCGGCCGTCTGTGTGCGAAGTGCATCTTTGCTTCCATGGACCTGCGGAAATGTGCGGTAGCCGAACCACTCGCTGACGAAGTTTCCACTGTCACGATTCCTCGTCATCGGTCCGAGTCCATCAACGTCAGTTGACACGTCTCGGTAGCGTCAAGTGCCGCCTGTGCATAGTCTGCAGAAACGTCGATCCCAATCGCTCTGCGTCCCGAGGCGACAGCCGCGACCAATGCGCGGCCCGTACCGCAGAACGGATCGAGGATAGTCCCTCCGGGAGGACAACTGCTGCGGATGCGCGGCCGGATCAAGGACTCGGGAAAAGTTGCGGTGTGCCCGTTCTCTCCCGGGCGAACGAAGTGTGTGATGACGTCGTTCGAGCCCGTCTCGGTCTCGGATATGTCGTAGTAGTACTTGGCTCGGCCGTTGGTGGGCCGCACGACGAAGTGAAAAAAATGTTCATGGCTGAGACGCAGGCGGTCCGTTTCGGGACGCGGCGGGACGTTTGGCTTGTACCAAATCACATCGTTGCGAAGAATCCACCGCTTTTCCTGCATGGCGATCGCGAAACGGGCGGGCACAAGCAACAATTGCTTTTCCTGCCGGTAGCCGCCCATCGGAGTCCGCCGCCGCTGTCGGGACACGTCACCCAATCCCTGACGTCCATTCTGTCGAATGCTGGACCAGCGCGCAAAGTAGGTGTCGCCGACGTTTACCCAAACGCTTCCGGACGGCTTGAGCGACGGGCGGGACCGCTCGAACATCTCCACGAGATGGTACACATACCAGTCTGGCAAGGGCTCGAGTCCGAGCACACCGCCGTTGCGGCGGTACCATTCATAGCCGGGAATGGTACTCTTGTCCGCACCGGTCTCCAGCCAATCCTGAAAGACGTTCCAGTTGTGGTCTTGCTCGTATGTCCGATGGCCCCAGTATGGTGGGCTCGTGATCAGAAGATCGACACTCCCGCGATCGAGTCCCGGCAGCACGTCATAGGCGTCACCGTGGTGGACGATAGCTGCGGGCGTGGCGGGTGCGAAGGTGGCCATTCTGAGTCTCCGGTTACCGCGGCCGACACAGATAACTCCTGTTTATTAACATAGGTTCCCGAACCACTCCACTCGATTGTTGTCGCGGATCGGTAACCGCGATATCCCAACTGGGCCGACCCGCTCTGTAATCGACAGCAGCGATACTCAGTCGAAGACCGTGACGGAGTAGGGCTCCACGTCGATGAAGGCCTCGATGACGCTGGGGCCGGAGCGGTTGAGGCCCCAGCGGATGGCGGCATCGACCTCCTCGATGCTTGTGGCGCTCCTGCAGGGTACGCCGAAGTAGTGCGGCGGCGGGTTCACTCGCGCGCCCAACTCCACTCCCGAGAGCGGAAACTCCCTGCGCTCCTGCTTCACCTTCATGAGGCCCAGCCAGCCGTCGTTGAGGACGATGATGGGGACCGCGAGGTTGCGCCGGCGGGCCAGGGCCAGCTCTCCGGCGGTCATCTGGAAACAGCCGTCGCCCACCACCCCCACCACCGCACGGTCGGGGTGGACCATCTTGGCGGCGTAGGCGGCGGGCATGCCGAAACCCATGGACGACCAGCCGTTGGTGGCCAGCAGCGTACGGGGCAGGTCGGTGCGCCACTGGGTGGCGATCTGGTGGGTGTGGGCGCCCACGTCGTAGGCCAGGACGCCGTCCGCCGGCAGGGCCGCGCGCAGGACGTCGAGCACATGATGCGCCGCGAACCCGCTTCCTTCCGGCCGTAGTTCCCGGTCCAGCAGACCACGGTGGGCTTCCAACTCCTCGGGCGTCCAGTCGTTGGCCGCCGGAGGCAGGTCTACGCACCGCCGCAGCGCTTGGTCGAGGCCGCCGCCGCGGTTGAAGACGAAGCGGACGCTCGGGCTTACCTCCGCGGGGGTCGTGTCGAGGTGAAACACCGGCATGTCCCCCACCCACTCCTCGTAGTTGATCTCGATGGGGTCGTAACCGACGGCGATGATCAGGTCGGCCCGGTCGAGCATCCGCTGCACGTCGGTCCGGCGGGCGCGGCCGATGACCCCGGCCCAGTTGGGGTGGCTCTCCGGCAGGCAGCCCTTGGCGTGCAGGGTCGACACGAACGGCAGGCGGTGCTTCTCGATGAAGCGCAACAGCGATTCCGCGGCCGCGCATCGAGTGAAGGTCAGACCGGTGACGACCAACGGTCGGCGGCTGCGGGACAACGCGTCGGCGAGGGCTCCCCGGGCCTCGTCCGCCACGTCCACCAACTCCGCTGCGGACGCATCCGGGGGCGCCGCGCCCGTCGACGCCGCCAGCCCCACGTCCTCCGGCAGGTCGAGATGCACCGGGCCGGGCGGTTCCGCGGTAGCCAGGGCCAAGGCTTCCGCCACCCTGTCCGCCACCCCGTCTGCGCCCAGGGCCCAGGTGGCCTTCGTGAGGGGCTGGAAGAGCGCGTTGTGGTCGATGCGCATCTGGATCCTGCGTCCGAGCCAGGGGCTGGACACGTTGCAGGTGAAGGCCAGCACCGGCGCGCAGTCGAGCCAGGCGCAACCCACTCCGGTGGTGAGGTTGGTGGCGCCGGGGCCGACGGTGGCAGCGCAGGCGCCGGGCACGCCCGTGAGCTGGCCCACCGTGGTGGCCATGAAGCCCGCCGATGTTTCGCTGGCGGTGAGGACGAACTCTACCGGACTCCGGCCCAGGGCCTCGATGAGCGGCAGCACCGGACCGCTGGGGATGCCGAAGACCCAGCGGACTCCGGCCTGCTCCAACATGCGGACGATGGTTTCGACGTTGGTCATGGCATTGAAACATTGGATGAAATGCGGCTCAATTCAAACAGCCTCCTTCGACTTCGCTTCGCTACGCTCAGGACGAACGGTGTAGCGGTATTCTCGCCGCTTGTCCTTAGACTGGTGGCCCATCAAGTACCCACCCGCACGGGATCCAACGCGTCCTGAAGCGAGCGGATCATGGACAGCACGGTCAGACGGCCGGTGCGCGGGTTCTCGGTGGGGACGTTCTCGATGCGCATGTTCAGGCGGCCGAACTCGCCCTCGGCCTCCACCTCGTGACAGTTCCGCTCCAGCCCGGGTACTGCGAGAATCCGTATCCGCGTGCGGTCCGGCCCCAGGCCCGCCAGACTCACCGCCGCGGAGACGTTGACGTTAGCCGGGAAGGCCCGGCAGGCCTCCCGGGCGGTGCCGGAGAATATCTCCGTGGGCTCGGTCAAGCCTTCCAGCGAGATGTCGTTTTGCACGAGATAGGGAGCGCCTTCGAGGCCGTGTGGCGGCTTGCGGGTGGTGATGGTCACGTGGGCCACTTCCCCGGCGCACGCGGACTTGACGCCGTCGAGCGCGGCGATGGCGCCGGAAGGCAGCAGCAGCCGGCAACCGGTCTGCCTCGCCCGCTCGATCACCTCGGGATGGTCCAGCAGCGCGCCGACGCTGATGACCATGAGGTCCTTGCCGGCATCGAACGCCCGGCCCGCCAGATCCGGCACCACGGCGCCACCGGCCGCTTCCACGACGATGTCGGAGCGGGCGATTAGCTCGTCGAGGGTGAGAAAAGGCACGGACGCGTCGAGGGTCTCGAGGAAGTCCCGGCAAGTGCTCTCCGTGCGACTGGTCACGCACACGCGCGCGGCCAGCGCCCCGGAATCCGAGGCTTTCAAGAGTCCCTTGCCGATGGCGCCGCAGCCGACGATGCCGATGGTCTTCATGGAGTGACTCCCTGTTGGCATGCTGCCTGCCGTATATCAGCCCGGAGGGCATGGTTTCAACACGACGCCGTGCCGCATCCGGGTGGCTCCGCTCCGCGCAACTCTTCTCCATGGTGAAAGGGTTACAAACTCCGCGTCGAGTGTGGTAACGTCGCCGTGAGTTTCGCGGCGTGAAGGCATGTTGCCACACGCCGATGAGGGCTTTGTCGTGCAGAACGCAGATTGGAGGACAGCATTATGAACCGTCTCGGTTATTCGTTTGCGGCCTTCGCCATCGCCGGTCTCGTGGCTGCAACCGCCAATACGGCCACGGCCGCCGGCAAGCTGACCCTGTATTGCAGCCCGCAGATCGAGTGGTGCCAGCTCATGGTCAAGGAGTTCGAGAAGTCCACGGGCATCAAGGTCGCCATGACCCGCAAGAGTTCCGGCGAGACCTTCGCCCAGATCAAGGCGGAGCGCCGGAATCCCAAGGGCGACGTGTGGTGGGGCGGCACCGGCGACCCGCACCTGCAGGCGGCCGAGGAAGGCCTGACGCAGGAGTACAAGTCGCCCCGACTGCCGGAGCTTCAGGACTGGGCGCGGCGCCAAGCCGAGCAGTCCGGCTACAAGACGGTGGGCATCTACGCCGGCGCCCTGGGCGTCGGCTACAACAGCGAGCTCGCGGCCAAGCACAAGGTGCCGGCGCCGAAATGCTGGGCGGACCTGACCAAGCCGGCCTACAAGGGCCACGTCCAGATGGCCAATCCCAATTCCTCCGGCACCGCCTACACCACGCTGGCCACCATCGTCCAGGTCTTCGGCGAGGACAAGGGCTTCGAGTTCATGAAGGGCCTGCACAAGAACATCAACCAGTACACCAAGTCGGGCTCGGCCCCGATCAAGGCGTCGGCCCGGGGCGAGACCACCATCGGCATCGTCTTCCAGCACGATGCGGTCACCCAGGCGGTCAAGGGCTTCCCCATCAAGATCGTCTCGCCCTGCGAGGGCACTGGCTACGAGATCGGCTCGGTGAGCATCATCAAGGGCGGCCGCAATCCGGAAAGCGCCAAGAAGTGGGTAGACTTCGCGCTCGATCCGAAGGTTCAGACCATGGCAGCGAAGGCCAGGGCCTACCAGGTGCCGTCGAACTCCAAGGCCACTCCGCCGCCACAGGCGCCGGACCTGAGCCAGATCAAGCTGATCAACTACGACTTCAAGAAATACGGCTCGTCGGCAGAGCGGCGGCGGCTGTTGAAGAAATGGGACGACGACGTCTCCACGCTACCAAGGTAAACATCTGCCGTTTACCGCGCTGAACGTCTGACCTGACAGGCTGATGAATCGGCCCGCCGCGCTTTGGCTTGCCGTGGGATGGGGCGGCTTTGCGCTCCTCCCTTGGTACGGCGTGGAGGACGGGTTCTGGTCATTCGCCTGGCTGTTCGACTACCCGGCCGGGGCCGACGCGGCCCCGGCCGTGCTTCAGATCCTGCTTATGGGCCGCTGGTGGCTGGCGCCGATGGCGCTGCCGCTGGCGGCCCCCTTGCTGGTGCTGTGGCGCCGGCGCTCGGATCCGCTCTTCTCCACGGTCCTGCTGGCGGCCGGTAGCCTGGGCGCCGTCTGTTTCCTGGCCCAAGGGTTCCTGATCGGCATCGGCGGCTGGGAGTATCCCGCTCTGGAAGGGCTCTTCGGCCCGCTTGGCGATCGCCAGTACGGCATGGGTTACGGCGCCCTGCTGGTCTCGGCCGCGTTTCTCTTTCTGTTCGCGCAGGGCCTTGCCGCGCGCGGGGCGATCAACGGCGACGGCTTCGTGTTGGGCTCCATCGCCCTCGTCATCGCGCTGGTTGCCGCCTTCATCTTCTTCCCGGTCGTGAGCATCCTGGCCAGCGCCTTCCAGGACAACGACTACAACTTCGTCCCCTACCTCTTCGTCGAGAAGCTGTTCAGCCGGGACATCTGGGGCGTGGGCTGTCTCACCGCCAACGTCAACTGCGGCGTCGCCTGGAACTCCCTGTTGATGGCCATCGTGGTCGGCGTGAGCACGACGGTCCTGGGACTGGCTTTCGCCCTGCTGGCAACGCGCACCGGTTTCCGGGCCAAGAGACTACTGCGTCTCCTTAGCGTCCTGCCGATCATCACTCCGCCCTTCGTCATCGGCCTCGCCATCATCCTGCTGTTCGGCGCTTCGGGCATGGTGACCCAGGCCATCGAGGCGATTACCGGCACGACGCCGGGACGCTACATCTATGGCCTGCCCGGCATCTGGCTGGCCCAGACGCTGGCCTTCACCCCCATCGCCTTCCTGGTCCTGATCGGCGTGGTCGAAGGGGTCAGTCCCTCGATGGAAGAAGCCTCGCAGACCCTGCGCGCCAGCAACTGGCGCACCTTCACCACTGTCTCGTTGCCGCTGATGCGTCCGGGGCTGGCCAACGCGTTCCTCGTAGGCTTCATCGAAAGCCTGGCCGACTTCGGCAACCCCCTGGTCCTGGGCGGCAACTTCGACGTGTTGTCGACATCCATCTTCTTCGCCATCGTCGGCGCCCAGAACGACCAGGGACGGGCCGCGGTCCTGGCCATCATTCTGCTGGCCTTCACCTTGACCGCGTTCTGGGCCCAACATCGCTGGCTGGGACACAAGTCGTATGCCACCGTCACCGGCAAGGGCGATGCCGGACTGCACGTCGCCCTGCCCAAGCGGGTAACCTGGCTGGTCTACGGTTCGGCCCTTCCATGGGCCGGTCTTACCGCGGTGATCTACCTGATGATCATGTTCGGCGGCTTCGTCGAGCTGTGGGGCCGGGACCACAGCCTCACCCTGCGCCACTACATCGACGCCTTCTCCATCACCACCGGCGCCGGCGGCCTGGTCTGGTCGGGCGCCGCCTGGAATTCCTTCTGGACGACCATCTACATCTCCGTCATCTCCGCGCCGCTGACCGCGGCGGTGGGTCTGCTCACCGCCTACCTGCTGATCCGCCAGAAGTTCGCGGGCCAGCAGGCGTTCGAGTTCGGCACCATGTTGAGCTTCGCGATACCCGGCACGGTCATCGGCGTCGGGTACATCCTGGCGTTCAACGTGCCGCCCATCGAGCTTACGGGCACCGGCATCATCCTGGTCATCTGCTTCATCTTCCGGAACATGCCGGTGGGCGTCCGCGCCGGCATCGCGGCCATGACCCAGATAGACAAGAGCCTGGACGAGGCCTCACTCACGTTGGGGGCCAGTTCCTTCGCCACCGTCCGCAAGGTGGTGCTGCCGCTGCTGCGCCCGGCGGTGACCGCGGCCCTGGTCTTCAGCTTCGTCCGCGCGATGACGGCCATCAGCGCGGTGATCTTCCTGGTGAGCGCCAACTACGACATGGCGACGTCCTATATCATCGGCCGGGTGGAGAACGGCGACTATGGACTCTCCATCGCCTATAGTTCCGTTCTGATCGTCGTCATGGTGGTGGTGATCTCGCTGATTCAACTGGCCGTCGGCCAAAGGCGCATCGGCCGCCGGGAGGAGTCCATGAACGTCGCCTTCGGCGCGGGAGGAGCGGTGGGATGAGCATCGAGGGACAGGCTGCAGCGGTGCGGTTCGACAACGTCAGCAAGCACTACGGGCCGGTGGTGGCGGTGGACGGCATTTCCTTCGAGGTCCAGCCCGGCGACCTGGTGACCCTGCTGGGGCCGAGCGGCTGTGGCAAGACGACGACCCTCCGCCTCATCGCCGGCCTGGAAATGCCAACCTCGGGCAGCGTGTTCATCGACGGCGACGACGTCTCCCGCCTGCCGGCCAGCGCGCGGGACGTCTCCATGGTGTTCCAGTCCTATGCCCTGTTCCCGCACATGACGGTGTTCGAGAACGTCTCCTACGGCCTCTCGGTCAGCGGCATCGGCAAGACGGAGATGCGGGACCGCGCCGAGGAGGGCCTGAAGCTGGTCGGTCTGTCCGGTTATGGGGAGCGGCTGCCCAGCGAGCTTTCCGGCGGACAGCAGCAGCGGGTTGCCGTCGCCCGCGCCCTCGTCCTCGAACCGACGGTGTTGTTGTTCGACGAGCCGCTCTCGAACCTCGACGCCAAGCTGCGACGCCGGGTCCGCGAGGAGATCCGGGAGCTGCAACAGAGCCTCGCCCTGACAACGGTCTACGTCACCCACGACCAGGAGGAGGCCCTGGCGGTATCGGACCGGATCATCGTCATGCGCAACGCGGAGATCGCGCAGGAAGGCGCCCCGAGCGAGCTTTACGAGGCGCCCCGTGATATCTTCGTCGCCGACTTCATCGGCGACGCCAACGTGCTCGACGCCGAGCTGCTGGGCCGCGACGGCGACCACGCAACCGTCCGCGTGGGCCGCCGGGTGGAGCTTCGTCTGCCCCACCGGGGGCTTCCCGCCGGTCCCGTCAAGATCGCGGTCCGGCCGGAAGCGGTGATGCTGGAGGCGGCCGGAGACGGGGATGGACTCACGGGAACCGTATCCAAGAGCACCTACGTCGGCAGTCACGTCGAGTACACGCTCGACACCGGGCTCGGCGAGATCTTCGTCGCGGACTACCAGTTCGACGCGTGGATCCCGGCGGGGACCCGCGTGCGGATCGCGTTCCGCGAACGCGGCGTGACGCTTCTGGAGAACCGGGCTTGAGGGGTATGGATCAGCAGCAACAGGCCGACCGCCTCCGGGCGGCGAAGGACGTTGCACGCGAAGCGGGCCGGGCGGCGCTGGGCTATTTCCGCAATCCGGACGCGCTGGAGGTGGTCGCCAAGGGCCGGCAGGACTTCGTCAGCCAGGCCGACCACGCCGTGGAGGCGCTTATCCGGGAGCGCCTTCGAGGGCTCTTTCCCGAAGACGGGTTTCTGGGCGAAGAAGGCGGCGGCGACAACCAGGACGCCAGCGGCATCTGGGTCGTTGACCCCATCGACGGAACCACCAACTTCGTCAACCGGGTGCCGGTCTGGTGCGTTTCCATCGCCTATCTGCGGCAGGGTCACATCGAGGTCGGCGTCGTCTACGACCCGAACGCGGACGAGATCTTCTCGGCGCGCCGCGGCCACGGCACCTTCTGCGGCGAGACGCCGATTTCGACCAGCGCCGCGGACAGCCTGACCCAGGGCAACGTCGGCGTCGGCTATTCGACCCGGACCTCGGGCGAGGCCGCGGTCGACACCATCCGCCGGCTGTTGGCCGCCGGCGGGATGTACCAGTGCAATGGCTCCAGCGCCCTGACGCTGGCCTACGTCGGCGCCGGCCGTCTGCTCGGCTTCCTGGAGGCCCATCTCAACGCCTGGGATTTCCTGGCCGGGATACTGCTGGTCAGGGAGGCCGGCGGTTGGACCAACGATGTTCTCGCCAACGACGGCTTGCTGCGCGGCAACCCCGTCATCGCCGCGGCGCCGGGGGTCGCCGACGCCGTGCGCGCCGTCGCCGCCTTCGACGCAAGCTAGAACTCCATCTGATACAGCATCCAGTAGACCACGACGCCGGTGGCCGACACGTAGATCCACAGCGGCAGGGTCCAGCGCGCGATGGCGCGGTGCTTGTCGAAACGTTCCCTCAGCGCCCGCACGACGGTGATCACCACCAGCGGCACGATGGCGGTGGCCAGGACCGTGTGCGACACCAGCACCGCGAAGTACACCGTCCGGATCCAGCCCTGTCCCTGGAAGCGGACGGAGCCCACGCTGAAGTGGTAAACGAGGTACGAGATCAGGAACAGCCCGGAACTGCCGAGCGCAGCCACCATGCACCGTCTGTGGGCGGCGACGTTGCCACGCCGGATGAAGCCGTAGCCGGTGAGGAGCAGAACCGCGCTGACCGCGTTGAGCAGCGCGTTCAGGTGAGGAAGCGAGGAGACGGGGAACAACGGAAGCGTTGGCGGGGTCCGGGCCGGGGCCCTTTCAGGCCCGGCCCGGACTCACGCGCCGCCTTGAACTCAAGCCAGCTCGGGAATCAGCATGAAGATCAGGAACACGCAGAGGATGACGGGGATCACGGCGATCCACCAGATCACGAGCTTCTCGAACTTGAGGTGCATGAAGTAGATGGCCACCAGTGACGCCTTTACCGCCGCCAGGATCACGAGCGAGGCCGCGATGGCCAGCTTCGGGATCGGCACGAAGATCACCCCCACCTCGATCACCGTCAGGACGAAGAGCCAACCGAATACGGCCAAGTAGTTGGGCTCCGCGTGGGCTTCGTTATGGGCTGCTGCTGTATCTGCCATGGATGTCTCCCGTATCCTACAAGAGGTAGACGAAGGTAAAGATCAGGATCCACACGAGGTCGACGAAGTGCCAGTAGAGTCCGGCGATCTCCACCACCGAGGCGTTGTGCTGGGTGATGCGGCCGGTGAGTCCCCCCACCAGGATGACCGCGAGGTAGACCACGCCGCCGAACACGTGCATGCCGTGAAAGCCGGTCATGATGTAGAAGGTGTCGCCGAACACCGGCGAGCCGAACTTGTTGGCGGAAATGGTCACGCCGATATGGATGAGATGGTTCCACTCGTAGGCCTGCAACGCCAGGAACAGGGCCCCTCCGAGGATCGTCAGCAGCATGAACTTCCTGAACTCCTGCAGATTGCCGCGCTTGATGCCGGACAGGGCCAGCACCATGGTCACGCTGCTGCAGATGAGCAGAAAGGTCATGGCCGCGGTCAGGTTGATGCCCAGCACTTCGGCCGGCACCGGCCAGTCGGGCGCGGCGATGCGCATGATGCCGAAGGTCACGATGAGGGTCCCGAAGGTCATCGCGTCGCCGCAGAGGAAGATCCACATCCCCAGCTTGCCCCAGCTTTCGGGGGTGAGGGGAGACTCCGCGGGCTCCCGATGTAACGTCGCTGCTTCGCTCATCTAGCATTCTCCTTTTTTGACGATATGGAGCCGGGCCTGCCTGTCCTCGCCGGCCCTGTGCGAACGCGTGTAACGGTAGATGATCCAGCCCAGGCAACCGGCCAGGGTGGCGTAGGGCATGGCCATCAGGAACACGACGGTCCAGTTGAACGCCTCCGCGATCCGCTCGGTTTCCGCCATGCGTTCACTCTCAGTACAGGTACACGAGGCCGTACAGCACCGGCCACAGCGCCACCACGAACGTCCAGTACATGGTGCAGGTCTCGACGCCCACCGTGTGGCCGGCGGCGTAGCGTCCCTGCCGCGCGAAGCTCCACACCACCGCCACCCACACCAAGGCTCCCATGACATGGAGCCCGTGCAATCCGATGAGGGCATAGAACGTCGAGCCGTACAGGCCGCTCCACATGGTCAACCCGAACCCGATCAGCCGCACCCACTCGTAGCCCTGGATGCACAGGAACAGCGCCCCCAGGACCGCGGTGGTCAGCAGCCAGCCGGAGAGCCTTACCTGGTCCCGCAGCCGGGCGGCCAGCGATGCCCGGTGCATGGCAAGGCCGCTCACGAGCAGCACCAGCGTGTTGAACCCCGTGATCCAAACCGGCAACCGCGGTTGCGCCGGCGGCGGCCAGACCTCGCTGCTCAGCCGCAACACCAGGAACGCGCCGATCAGCCCCGCGAAGAACATCACCTCCGCGCCGATGAACATCATCAGCCCCAGGCGCGCGTTGCTGATCACCGGCTCCGGGCGGGACGGCGGCGGCGGGCCTCCGCCGAAGGCGGACGCGGACGCCAGCGTCTCCACGCCGTCGCTGTTCAAGACCCTCGCGGTCGCCTCCCGTGCCATGCGTGCTTCCCGTCAATGCCCTGTCCCACTCGTTCGCATACCAGGACAGGACGCCTCAATAGACCACCAGAAAAACCACCGTCGCCAGGATGTAGCTGACGGCCACGGCGCCGATCACCCATCCCAGGCGGCTGTTCCTCCTCCGGCTGCGGCTGTCCGCGGTCGATTCCATGCTAGTGGCCACTAGATCGGTATCCGGTCAAGAGCCATGGCCACGAACAGCAGCGGCAGGTAGAACAGCGACGCAAAGAGCAGATGCCGCGCGCTGGCCACCGACCTCTGGGCCGCGAGCCTCACCGCGTAAACCAGAAATCCCGCCCCCAGCAGGATTGCCGCGAAATAGTAGATCTCGCCCGCGAAACCGGTGAGCGTCGGCATCAGGCTCACCACCAGCAACGCCAGGCAGTGGCTCACGGCCTGGCGGCCCGTGCTCCTCCCCTCCTCGTCCACGACGGGAAGGAAACGGATGCCGGCGCGCAGGAAATCGTCGCGGTAGAGCCGGGCGATGGCCAGGTTGTGGGGGATCTGCCACAGGTAGAGTATGCCGAACAGGATGCCGGCCTCCAGGCCGAGGGTGCCCTTGGCCGCGGTCCAGCCGATGACCGGAGGCAGCGCCCCGGGGACGGCGCCGATGAGGCTGCACAGCGACGACTTCTGCTTGAACGGCGTATAGAGGAACAGATAGGTCACGGAGATGATGGCGGTCAGAAGCGCGCTGAGGACGTTGACGGCCATGACCAGCAACGCCAGCCCGGAGGCCACCAGAATGCTGCCGAACAGGACGCACTCCACCGTCTGCACCCTGCCTTCGGGGATCGGCCGGTTGCGGGTGCGTTTCATCGCCGCGTCGATGTCGCGTTCGAGGGACTGATTGAGAGCCAGGGTGCCGCCGGCGGCGAGCGCGGTGCCGAGCACGACGTGCAGCAGCACGAGGTAGTCCGGCACGGGCTCCGAACCCATGTAGAAGCCCACCAGGGTGGTCAAGAGGACCATCAGCACGAGCCTCGGCTTGGTCAGCTCCAGGTAGTCGAGCAGCTTCCGGCCGTGGGTCGAGCCGACGGCGTATGTCTCGGTCCGCAGCGTCACACCGTAGCCCTCTCGGAGACGATTCCGTCCACCGCGGGCAGCCGTCCCGCGCCGAACAGGCGAAACGCCCACAGGGTCATGACTACGCTCAAGCCCAGCATGAGCGCTCCGGTCACCACGTGCGCGGTGGTCACGGCGACGATCACGCCCGGCTGCCACACGGCGCCGAACGCCAGGAAGCGGGCCGCGAAAGACCCCGTGCCCAACGCGAGCTGGAGCACCAGGAGCAGCCCCAGAGCCAGCGAAAGGGTTCTGAAGACCGGCACTCCGTCACCGAGCCGGAGCCCCTTCATCACCACCAGGCCGATCTGGACCGTCACCACCAGCGCCATCAGGACATGCAGGACCACGGCCGTGCCCGTGTGGCGGATGACCGCGCCCAACAAGCTTTGCAGGTAGATCAGCAGCGTGGCGGCGAGGCAGAACCACTGGAACATCGTCCAGCCCTCCGCCGCAGGCTCCGGTGTCCTTGCCTCCGACCATGGCCGGGAGGTGAACAGCGCCATGGCCACCACGAGGCCGAAGAACGCCTGGGCCAGCGCCGCGTGGATGATGGCGAAATCCTGTTCCAGCAGCACCACCCGGAGTCCGCCGACGATCCCCTGGACCGTCACCAGCAGCAGTGCGCCGGCGCCGAGCCAGCGCAGCCACGCCCGCGGCTCCTTCAGCCAGAGGCACACCGCCAGCACCAGGGTGAGAAAGCCCACGCCGGAAGCCACCAGCCGGTGGCCGTGCTCGTAGAACACGCCGCCCACCATCCCCGCCCAGGGGAACAGGAACATGTTGTGGCCGAAGGTGGTGGGCCAGTCCGGCACCGCCAGACCCACGCCCTTGCTCGTGACGAGGGCGCCCACGAACAGCAGGAACAGGGTGGTCCCGGCGGTGGTCAGCGCCAACCGATGGAGCCAGGCGTTGGCCATTCCGCTGCCTCTCCTGCGCCTCAATGACCGGTTGCAGCGGCGGCGCCGAGCGGCCGGTCCTGGGGCAGCCAGTCTTCCTCCACCCCCGGAACGCTGTACTCATACGGGCCGCGGTAGACCTGCGGCGTGGCCGCGAAGTTGCCGTGCGGCGGCGGAGACGGCGCCGACCATTCCAGCGTGTTGGCCTCCCAGGGGTTCTCGGACGCCTTCTCGCCGGCGAACAGGCTGTAGATGAAGTTCACCACGAACGGTATCTGGGACACCGCCAGGCAGAACGCGCTGATGGTGATGAACACGTTCATGTCCCCGAACTGTTCCAGGTACTCGTACTGCTGGGGGTTGTAGATGCGCCGCATGTGGCCGCCCACGCCCAGGAAATGCATGGGGAAGAAGGTCAGGTTGAAGAACACGTAGGTGCCGATGAAGTGCACCACGCCCCACAGGTGGTTTGTCTTGCGCCCGAACATCTTCGGGAACCAGAAGTAGATGGCGGCGAACATGGCGAAGATGATGCCGGCCACCACGTAGTGGAAGTGCGCCACGATGAAGTAGGTGTCGTGGATGAAGATGTCCACCGGGGTGGACGCCATGAAGACGCCGCTCAGGCCGCCGATGACGAAGTTGGAGACGAAGCCGATGGCGAAGAGCAGCGGCACGGTGAAGCGGATGGAGCCGCCCCACAGCGTGCCCAGCCAGTTGAAGGTCTTGATGGCCGACGGCACCGCGATCACCATGGTGGTGAGCATGAACGCAGTCCCCAGCAGCGGGTTCATGCCGCTGACGAACATGTGGTGGCCCCACACGATCCACGAGAGGAAGGCGATGGCGATCATGGAGTAGGCCATGGCCCGGTACCCGAAGATGGGCTTGCGCGAGAACACCGACAGGATATCGGAGGTCACCCCCATGGCGGGAAGCACCAGGATGTAGACCTCGGGGTGGCCGAAGAACCAGAACAGGTGCTGCCACAGGAGCGGCATGCCGCCCGCGGGCAGGAAGAAGTTGGTGGCGAACACGCGGTCGAAGAAGAGCATGCCCAGGGCCGCGGTGAGCACCGGCAGCGCCAGCAGCAGCAGGATCGCGGTGATGAACAGGGACCAGAGGGACAACGGCATGCGGAAGTAGGTCATGCCCGGCGCCCTCATGTTGATGATGGTGGTGATGTAGTTGATGGAGCCCATGAGCGAGGAGAAGGCCAGCACGAACAGGCTCAGCACCCACAGGTTGATGCCCCAGTTGACCCCGGTGTAGACAGCCGCCCCGGTGAGCGGGGTGTAGGACGTCCATCCCCCGGAGGCCGCGCCGCCGACCACGAAGAAGCTCGCGACCATGAGCACGCCGGCTACCGCTCCGACCCAGAAGGAGAGCATGTTGAGCACCGGGAACGCCATGTCCTTGGCGCCGATCATGATCGGGATCAGGAAGTTGCCGAAGCCGCCCACCATGATGGGCATCACCACGAAGAAGATCATGATGGTGGCGTGCATGGTGAACAGCATGTTGTAGGTGCTGGGCGGAATGATCCCTTCGTACATGGTGGGCTCGGGCACCCAGCCCAGCCCCGGCACCTCGGTCTCCGGCCACGCGAGCTGCCAGCGGATCAGCATGGCGAGAATCCCGCCGATGATCAGCATGAACAGCCCCAGAAACAGGAACTGCCGCCCGATCATCTTGTGATCGGTCGAGAAGACGTAGTGTGACCAGAAGCCCGCAGGCCCGTGGGCTCCGTGATCGGCATGTGCCGATGCCGCTGCTTCGCTCATCCTTGATGTTCCTCCTCCGCCTTCACGGACGCGCTCCCTTGAACGGCTTTCGTCCGCGAGCGGGCGGGATCAGCCCTGATTCTGGTTTTCCTTGAGGAATGTCTCGTACTCTTCCGGCGTGTGGGCGAACACCCACCCGAGCATGCCGGAGTGGCCGAAGCCGCAAAGCTCGGCGCACGGAAGCTCGTACTTGCCGGGCTTGGTGACCTCGAACCACACCAGGATGTTGCGTCCGGGGACGGCGTCCTGCTTGACCCGGAACTGGGGCACGAAGAAGCTGTGGATCACGTCCGACGCCTGGAGCTGGACGTGCACGACCTTGTCCACCGGGACGTGCAGCTCGTTCTCGATCTTGATGTCGTCCTTGGTGCCCAGCTTGCCGTCGGGACCGGGATGGAACACGTCCCAGTTGAACTGCTTGCCGACGACCCTCACTTCGTACTCCGCGGGCGGGGCGTATATCTTGATCTCCCCCCAGGTGGAGATGCTCATGAAGGAGAGCATGAGGAGGATGACCGCGGGAACCACCGTCCAGGTGACCTCGAGGGCGGTGTTGCCGTGCGAGTACACGGCTTTCCGGCCCTCCCTCTGGCGGTACATGATGAGGAAGGCCACCATCACGACCGTGACGATGATCAGAGCGGCCGCGGTGATGTAGTAGATGAGATAGAACAGGTAGTCGATCTGACCACCGTAAGTGGACACGTTCTCGGGCAACCAATGCATCATGGCAGGTTCGACACCCTCCTCGTGGAATTCGCTCTTTGCTAACACAAGTCCCTTGGCGTATCAAGGGTGACCGGACCGGCGGGGAAACCTGCGAAATCAGTCGAGTAGCGGCTGCCGCGACGGTCCGATATATACCCGGAGAGGGCGCCGCGAGGTGTCGCGGCGAAGAAGGAAATACCTTGGATATCTTCGTGCCCTGGGTGCATATCCTGTCCTTCAGCGTCTGGTTGAGCGCCACCCTGTTCGTGCTGGGCATGGTGTGGCCGGCGAGCCGTTCGCTCCCAGCCGGGAAGAGGCTCGAGGTCATGCGCCGGGCCGCCCGCGGCCTGAATGCGGTGGCGGGCGCCGCGGCGCCGTTGGCGGTGCTGTCGGGCGTCGGCGGGTTGCTCCTTTCGGAGAACGCGGCCCAACTCGCGCCGGGCTCCGGCGCCTTTCTGGTCCTGGCGGCGAAATCCTTGCTGACGGCGGCGATGATGCTGAACCACGGCCTCCAGGCCTTCCGCTACGATCTCTCCCCGGAACGCCCGCTCGACGGCCGCAATCCGTGGATGCGCCTGCTGGTAGTCAACGCGGTCCTGGGGATCACCGTGCTCCTCCTGGGCCTCGCGCTACGCCGGGTCGCCATGTAGTACCCAGCCGGAAAGGCGGTTATGATGAAACAACTGATCGAGCATGCCCTGATCGTGACCATGAACGAACGGGACGAAGTGATCGAGGACGGCTCCCTGGTCATCGACGGCAATCGCCTGCGGTACGTGGGACCGGCTGCCGCCCGCCCGCGGGAGGACTTCGACCGAACCATCGACGGCAGCCGCTTCATCGCGATTCCGGGACTCGTCGACGCCCACAACCACTCGCCCGCCAACATCTTCCGCGGCTTGATGCCCGCGCGTCCGCTGGAAATCTGGCGTGCGTACTGGCGCGCCGCCTTGAGGGCCTGCGGCGACGAGATGTTCTATATCAGCGCCCTGCTGGGGGCCATGGAAATGCTCAAGACCGGATGCACCACCAACATGGACCATTTCTTCGGCAACCAGAACAGCCGCTATACAGGCGCCGGCGAGGCGATCCGCGCCATGCGCGACCTGGGGTTGCGGCACGTGGTGGCCCTGACAGTCACCGACCGGCCTTACGAGGCCACCATCCCCATCGAGGCGCCCAAGGAAGAGACCAGCGCCGAAGTGAGCCGGATGACCGGCGCCGAGACCAAGGACACCCGGGCCTGGCTCGACGAGATCGAAGCCTTCATTGATGAGCTGCACGACCCCGATGGGCTGACGACCTGCTGCCCCGGGCCTTCCGCGGTGCAGCGCTGCACCGATGAATTGCTTCAGAGCGTCGCCACCATCTCGGAAAAGCGCGGACTGCCCCTGCACATCCATCTCGCCGAGACCAAGTCCCAGTCGCTCATGGGGCCGAAGCTCTACGGAACGACCCTTTTGAAGCACCTGGACGACCTCGGCGTGGTCAGACCCAACCTTTCCACGGCCCATTCTCTGTGGATCGAGCCCGAAGACGTGGAAATCATCGTCGAGCGCGGTGCAACACCGGTGCACAACCCGGCCAGCAACCTCCGCCTCGGCAGCGGCCTGGCGCCGATACCCGACTTCCTGGCCGCGGGCGGCCGGGTGGCGCTAGGCGCCGACGGCGCCTGCTCCAATGACAGCCAGAACATGTTCGACGCCATGCGGCTGGCGGCGCTGATCCACAACACCCGCGACCATGACTTCAACCACTGGATCACCGCCCGGCAGGCCCTGTCCATGACTACCCGTTGGGGCGCGCGAGCCTTCGGCCTCGACTGCGGCGCGCTGGAGCCGGGCCGTCTCGCCGACATCGTCCTGCTGAAACGCGACACGCCCGCGTTCACGCCGCTGAACGATGTGACGACCCAACTCGTGTTCTGCGAGAACGGCAGCTCTGTGGACACGGTGCTGGTGAACGGGGAGGTAGTGGTGGAAGGCGGCCGCCTCACGAAAATGGACGAAGCCGACATCTTGGCCGAGGTGAGCCGCCTTTACGACCCCCTGCGCCCCGCCATCCGCAAGGAAATGCAGGACGCCGCGGTCATGGAGCCGTCGCTGGCGGAGATGTATTTTCGCGTGTTCGGATGACGTGCACAGGGGGCGACCGCGGGTCGCCCCTACGGGTTCATTGCCGTCCAGGTCCTTGGGTCATTCGTCTTCGTACTGCTCCTTCAGCTTCGCCACCACCGTCGGATCCGCCAGGGTCGTGGTATCCCCCAGCGCCTTGCCATCGGCGATGTCGCGCAAGAGGCGCCGCATGATCTTGCCGCTCCGGGTCTTGGGCAGCTCGGCGGCGTAGTACAGCTCGTCGGGCCGGGCGATGGCACCGATCTTCTTGGCCACATGGGCGCGCAACTCGTCCACCAGCTCCGGCGTGTTGTCGACCCCGGCGATCAGCGACACGAAGGCGCAGATGCCCTGTCCCTTCACCTCGTGCTGTTTGCCGATGACCGCGGCCTCCGCCACCGCCTGGTGGTCCACCAGGGCGCTCTCCACCTCCATGGTGCTGATGCGGTGCCCCGAGACGTTCATGACGTCGTCCACCCGGCCCAGTAGCCAGAAGTAGCCGTCCTGGTCGCGCTTGGCGCCGTCGCCGGCAAAGTACATGCCGGGGAATCGGCTCCAGTAGGTCTCCACGTACCGGTCAGGGTCGTTGAACACGGTGCGCAGCATGGCCGGCCACGGCCGCTTCAGCACCAGGTATCCGCCGCCGCCCAGCGGCACCGAGTTGCCCTGCTCGTCCACGATGTCCGCCTCGACGCCCGGGAACGGCTTGGTGGCGGACGCGGGCTTCAACGTCGTCACGCCCGGGAACGGCGTGATCAGCGGGTGTCCGGTCTCGGTCTGCCACCAGGTGTCCATGATCGGGCACTTCTGGTGGCCGATGTGCTCGTGGTACCACATCCACGCCTCGGGGTTGATGGGCTCTCCCACCGAGCCCAGGAGCCTCAGGCTGCTCAGGTCGTGGCCGGCCGGGAACTCCGTCCCCCAGCGCATGAAGGTGCGGATGGCCGTGGGCGCGGTGTGGAAGATGGTGACGCCGTACTTCTCCACCATGCGCCACAGGCGGTCCTTGTCCGGCCAGTCGGGGGTGCCCTCGTACATCACCTGGGTCACGCCGTTGGCCATGGGGCCGTAGACGATGTGGGTGTGGCCGGTGACCCAGCCGATGTCCGCGGCGCACCAGAAGACGTCGTCCTCCTTCATGTCGAAGACCCACTTGTTGGCCAGGTAGACGCCCAGCAGGTAGCCCGCGGTGGTGTGGACGATGCCCTTGGGCTTGCCGGTGGTGCCGCTGGTGTAGAGGCTGAACAGCATGTCCTCGCTGTCCATCTGCTCGGGCTCGCACCACAGCGGCGCGTCGGCCATCAGCTCGTGCCACCAGTGGTCCCGGCCCTCCTTCATGACCGCGCCGGACTCGCTGCCCACGCGCTCCACCACCACCACGTTCTCGATGGAGGGTGAGTTTTCGACGGCCTCGTCGGCGTTCTTCTTCAGGGGGACGATGCCGCCCCGCCGGTAGCCGCCGTCGCCCGTGACCAGCACCTTGGCCGAGGCGTCGTTGATGCGGTCGCTCAAGGACTCGGCGCTGAAGCCGCCGAACACGACGCTGTGCACCGCGCCGATGCGGTTGCACGCGTGCATGGCGATCAGCAGCTCCGGCACCATGCCGAGGTAGAGGGCCACGCGGTCACCCTTCCGCACTCCGAGCTTCTTGAGCACGTTGGCGAACTTGTTGACCTCGCGCCAGACGTCCCGGTAGGTCAGCACCCGTTCGTCCCCGGGCTCCCCTTCCCAGATGATGGCCGCCTTGTTCTTGCGCGCGGTCTGGACGTGCCGGTCCAGGCAGTTGTAGGAGACGTTGAGCTTGCCGCCGATGAACCACTTGGCCCACGGACAGTCCCACTCCAGCACCTTGTCCCAGGTCTTGAACCAGTCGAGCCCTTGCGCCTGCTCGGCCCAGAACCCCTCCGGGTCCTTTTCGGCCTTTTCCCACACCGCGGGGTCGTTGAGGTTTCCAGACTGCTTGAACTCGTCCGGCGGCGGAAAGGTCCTTCCTTCTTCCAACAGGACTTCGATTGCGTCGTCTGCCATGATCCCTCCTTGGAGCGGACTTCGGTCCTCAACGGCCAACGGATTTTATGCAACGCCCGTCGGGTTGGCAACAGAAAAAACCCTGCCCTCGTTCCCGGGACAGTCCTTTCCGAACCTTCTGCATGACGTTCCCGCGGCGCAGGGTTCCCAACCCTAACGCGCATGCAGCAGCACGACGGCCAACGCGGCCATGGCCCGGCCCTCGCCGATGGAGCCGAGGCCTTCCATGGTGCCGGCCTTCAGGTTGATGACTTCCGCCGGCGCCTCCAGGAGATCCGCCAGACGCGCCTTGATGGCGCCGAAGTGCGGAGCGAGCCTGGGACGCTGGGCAATGACGGTGACGTCGGCGTTGACGATGCCGAAGCCGGCCTCGCGCATGAGCCCGATGACGTGGGCGAGGAGGCTTGCGCTCGATGCCCCTTCGAAGCTCGCATCCGTATCCGGGAAATGAGTCCCGATGTCGCCCTTGCCCATGGCGCCGAGCAGAGCGTTCATGAGCGCGTGGAGCAGCACGTCGGCGTCGGAATGGCCCGACAGGCCGGTCTCGTGGGGAATCCGGACGCCACCGAGGATGAGTTCCCGGCCGGGCACGAGGCGGTGGATGTCGAAGCCCTGGCCAACCCTGTAGCTTGCGCTCAGAACCCCATCTCCCTTTGCAGCCATCGCGCGCGGTGGTCCAGCAGGATCGCGGGGACATGGCTGCCTTTCCGCAGCACCGTCTGGTCCTCGCGCGCGACCACGAGCGCCTGCGCCAGCGACAGCGACCGCAGCACGCCGGAACTCTGGGTGCCGGTGCTCGCCGCCACGAAACGCCCGTTTTCCTCGTCGAGACGGCACCGCACGAATTCCGTGAGACCGGGCGCCGTCCTGACGTCATGGGCCATCTTCGCGCGCACCACGGGCATGAACAGGCTTTCGTGTCCCATCATCTTGAGCAAGGCAGGGCGGACGTAGAGGATGAACGACACCAGCGACGACACCGGGTTGCCGGGGAGCCCGAACACCGGTTTCTTGCCCTTGCGGCCGAACGCCATGGGATGTCCGGGCCGCTGGGCGACCTTCCAGAAAAGCATGCGCACGCCGGCGTCCCCGAGCGCGTCCTTCACGTAATCGTAGTCGCCCACGGAGACGCCGCCGGAGGTGATCACCGCATCGCAGGCCAGCGCCTTCCTGAAGGTGGCGGCAAGGCTTTTGCGGCTGTCGCGCACGATGCCGAACGACCTGGCCACGGCGCCGATCTCCCGGACCGCCGAAGACAGGGTGTAGCCGTTGCTGTTGACGACCTTTCCCCGCGCCGGCCTGTCCTCGACGCCGATCAGCTCGTCGCCGGTGGCGACGATGGCCACCACCGGACGACGGCGCACGCGCACCGCGGCCTTGCCGATGGAGGCCATGAGTCCGATGTCCGCGGCCCCCAGCACCCTGCCGTGCTCCAGGACCGACTGGCCCTTGCGGATGTCCTCCCCCGCCGGGCGGATGTGACTGCCCTTGCCGTCGGCGCGGAACACCGCGACGCGGTCACCGCGCGTCTCGGTGTACTCGACCCGGACGACGGCGTCGGCGCCGGCGGGAACCGGCGCGCCGGTCATGATGCGGATGGCGGTCCCCGGGAGCACGCGTTTGCGGGACACCGCGCCGGCGGCCACCGCCTCGCGCACCCTCAGCGAAACCGGCGCGGCCGGCGCAGCACCGGCCAAGTCATCCCACCGGACCGCGAACCCGTCCATGGCCGAATTGGCGAACGCGGGCACGTTCCTTCCGGAGCGGACGTCCTCGCAGAGCACGCGTCCGAGGCCGTCGGCCACCGCCACCTTTTCGGACGGCAACTGCGATACCG